>NZ_PKQP01000009.1 GCF_002887735.1 Stenotrophomonas bentonitica | reverse complement strand
GCCAGATCGGCAAGAGATAAGAGCCACGCCATGCGTGGCTGGATTTTCGACGTCTGCGCTGCGTGCAGCCACCCATGGGGTGGCTCTACCGTCCGACCTGCGGGGTCATCGCAACAGCAGGCCCGGCCGGGGGGTTGGGTACATCGCCCATTAGAGCCACCACCGCCGCGTCGAGTTGCCCGGTGGCGGCCAGGGTAGCCACCGGGTGCGCGCGCAGGTGCGGCGGCAACGGCGCCGGCAACCGTCCGGCATCCAACGCCAGCAGATGGTCGGCCAGCTGGCGGACGTCCGCGTCGCTGAGTGCAGCAGACGCCGGCATGGCAGCCGTCATGCCGGTACGTAGCTGAAGTGGGTATCGATGCCCTCGAAGCCGATCACGCGACGGATCAACGCGGTGGCGACATCCTCGCCCACGCCACCGGCATGGATCGCAGGATCGGCATACAGCTCTTCCAACGCCTGCACCTGCGCTGCGCGCAGATAGGGGCGATGCGACCTCAGCCAACGCTGCAGGTTGTCGGCGATATCGCCTTCTTCCAGCAAGCAGTCGTCAAGGTCGGCCACCGCATCGACCATCATCCGGAAGATGAAGTCCTGCAGGTTGGTCGCTAGCAGGTCCACGCGGTCATCGTCGTGCCAGAGCAGCACCACGCGCGGCTCGCCCGGTGCACTCGGATCTTGCCAGAAGCAGTAGTAGTCGCCCGCCCCGGTACTACCGAATGGCAACAGCTGCAGGCGCTCGCGCAGGCGCACGTGACTGTCTTCATCGGTGAACTGTTCGGCGTGGCCCACGATATCGGCCGGCGCGATCAGCTCGAACTCACGCGCGTACAACAGCAGCGGCGGGCGCGCACGCAGCGTCGGGTACACGCTGGTGACCCAGCCGTGGCAGAACGTGCCCCAGTCCAGCATGCGATCACCCTGCAGTTGGTGGTACAGCGCGGGAAACGCCTGGCCGAGCTGCTGTTCGATGTCGTGGGGCGTTGCGATGGGCATGCCAGGGTGCATCCGATGCGGCGGGCAAGCGTGCCACTGGCGGTGTAGCCGCGGCAACCACTTCGCACTTCAAACCGTCGCCCGCACCATATCCACGAATGCGCGCAGCGCCGACGACATCTGCCGTTGCCGCGGGTAATACAGGACGAAGCCGGGGAACGGCTCACTCCAGTCTTCCAGCACCGCCACCAGGCGGCCATCGTCCAGGTACGGGCGCGCGGAGTCTTCCAGCACGTAGGCCAGGCCAAGGCCGTCGACCACGGCCTGCAGGATGGTGTGCTGATCGCCCAGGGTGAGCCGGCCGGGCACGTCCACGTCCAGTTCCTGGCCGTCCCGTTCGAACTGCCACTTGTACAGATGGCCGCTGGCGAAACGGAAGCGCACGCACTCATGCTGCGCCAGTTCGTGCGGATGCGCTGGAATGCCGCGGCGCTGCAGGTAGGACGGCGCGCCCACGATCAGGCCGCGCAGCGGCGGGCCCAGCGGCACCGCCACCATGTCTTCGGGCACCGACTCGTGCAGGCGCACGCCGGCATCGAATCCCTTGGCGACGATATCCACCAGGCCATCGTCCTGCGCCAGTTCAATGCGCACGTCGGGGTGGGCTTGCAGGAACCGCGCCAGGCGCGGACCGAGCTGGGTCTGCACGGCGGCGCGGGTGGCGTTGATGCGCAGCAGGCCGGCCGGGGCGGCGCGGAAGTGATTCATTTCCTCCAGCGCGTCATGCACCTGATCCAGGGCCGGCTGCAGCCGTTCGAGCAGGCGCTGGCCGGCTTCGGTGAGGGCCACGCTGCGGGTGGTGCGATGGAACAGGCCCACCCCCAGCCGTTCTTCCAGCGCGCGGATCGCGTAACTGACCGCCGAGGTGGACAGCGCCAGCTCGGCCCCCGCCTTGCGGAAGCTGCGGTGGCGCGCCACGGCGGCGAAGGCGGCCAGATGGGTCAGGTTGTCAGTGGCCATGATTATCCCGTTTCACTTGATGAATCATGCCGATATCCTGACTTTTTGTGCACGGGATCGGGGCGTATTGTAAAGCGCCTTTCTACAAACCTGCCAAGGATTCCCCATGTCCCTCGCCCATGGTTATGCCGTGCACGACCAGACCGCGCCGCTGGTGCCGTTCTCCTTTGAACGCCGCCCGGCCGGTCCCGATGACGTGCGCATCGAGATTCTCTTCAGTGGCATCTGCCACTCCGATCTGCATCAGGCCCGTGACGACTGGGGTGGTTCCAAGTTCCCGATGGTGCCGGGCCACGAGATCATCGGCCGCGTGACCGAGGTCGGCGCCAACGTCACCGCCTTCAAGGTCGGCGACTTCGCCGGCGTCGGCTGCATGGTCGATTCCTGCCGCCACTGCGCCGCCTGCGATGAAAACCTGGAGCAGTACTGCGAGAAGGGCGCGACCTTCACCTACAACAGCACCGAGCGCGAGAGCGGCCAGCCGACCTTTGGTGGTTACTCCGACCACATCGTGGTCGAGCAGCGCTTCGTGGTGAAGGTGTCCGAGACCCTCGACCTGAAGGCCGCCGCGCCGCTGCTGTGCGCTGGCATCACCACCTATTCGCCGCTGCGCCACTGGAAGGTCGGCCCCGGCCAGAAGGTCGGCGTGATCGGCCTGGGTGGCCTGGGCCACATGGGTGTGAAGTTCGCCAAGGCGATGGGTGCCACCGTGGTGATGATCACCACCACCCCGGAAAAGGGCGCTGATGCCAAGCGTCTGGGGGCCGATGAAGTGCTGGTCTCGCGCGATCCGGCGCAGATGAAGGCACATGCGGGCAGCTTCGATTTCCTGCTCAACACCATCCCGGTCAGCCACGACACCAACCCGTACATGTCCCTGCTCAAGCGCGATGCCACGATGTGCCTGGTCGGCGTGCTGACCGAGCTGGATCCGCCGCTGATGGGCGCTTCGGTGATGTTCGGCCGCAAGCACATCACCGGCTCGGCGATCGGCGGCATGGCCGAAACGCAGGAAATGATGGACTTCTGTGCCGAGCACAACATCGTCAGCGATGTGGAAGTGATCGACATCAAGACCGTCAACGAGGCCTGGGAGCGCATGGCCAGGAACGATGTGCGCTACCGCTTCGTGATCGACATGGCCACGCTGGAAAAGGCGGCCTGATCCTTCCGCACAGGCATGAAAAAACCCCGGCAATGCCGGGGTTTTTTGTTGATCAATGCGAACTCAGTACGCGAATTCCTTGAACACCGGATCGATGTTGCCGCCCCACTCGCCATGGAACAGCGCCAGCTTGCGATCGGCCGGGGTCAACCCGGAATCGACGATCTCCTGCAGCACTTCCAGGAACTTGCTTTCGTCCTGACCATCGGCATTGCGCGCGGCGCGGCGCTTGAGGCCGGCCACGGCGATCTTCAACGCTTCGCGCGACAGATCCAGCACGGTGCCGTTGCGGAACGGCAGCTTCAGCCCATGGCGCGGCACGCCATCACGCAGGACGTTGCGTTCGACCAGGCTGAAATCACGCACCAGGTCCCAGGCGGCATCCAGCGCGGCGTCGTCGTACAGCAGGCCCACCCAGAACGCGGGCAGCGCGCACAGGCGGCTCCACGGGCCGGCATCGGCGCCGCGCATTTCCAGGTACTTCTTCAACCGCACCTCGGGGAAGGCGGTGGTCATGTGGTCCGACCAGTCGCGCAGCGTGGGCAGCTGGCCCGGCAGCACCGGCAGCTTGCCGACCATGAAATCGCGGAAGCTCTGGCCGCTGGCATCGTGGTACCTGCCATCGCGGTAGGAGAAGTACATCGGCACATCAAGCAGGTAATCCACGTAACGCTCGTAACCGAAGCCGTCTTCGAACACGAAGTCGAGCATGCCGGTGCGATCGTTGTCGGTGTCGGTCCAGATGTGCGAGCGGTAGCTCTGGTAGCCGTTCGGCGCGCCTTCGGTGAACGGCGAATCGGCGAACAGCGCGGTGGCGATCGGCTGCAGCGCCAGCGACACCCGGAACTTCTTCACCATGTCCGCTTCGGTGGCGTAGTCCAGGTTGACCTGCACCGTGCAGGTGCGGGTCATCATGTCCAGGCCGAGCGTGCCGACCTTGGGCATGTACTCGCGCATGATCTTGTAGCGCCCCTTGGGCATCCACGGCATCTCATCGCGCGTCCACTTCGGCTGGAAGCCCATGCCAAGGAAGCCCAGCTGCAGTTCGCCGGCGACCTGCGCCACTTCATTGAGATGGGTGCCGGTTTCCACGCAGGTCTGGTGGATGGTCTCCACCGCCGCGCCGGACAGTTCCAGCTGGCCGGCCGGCTCCAGCGTCACCGAGGCGTTGTCGCGCAGCAGCGCTATCGTGCGGCCCTCTTCCTGCACCGGATCCCAGCCGAAGCGGGTCAGGCCGTTGAGCAGCGCTTCGATGCCGCGGTCACCGTCGAAGGTGGGCGGGCGCAGGTCATCCAGGCGGAAGCCGAACTTCTCGTGCTCGGTGCCGATGCGCCACTGCGCCTGGGGCTTTTCGCCGGAGGCCAACGTGGCGACCAGTTCATTACGGTCGGTGATCGGCGTCTCGGCGACGTGGCTGGGGCTCGACAAGGGGAGGCTCGCAGAATTCTGGTCAGGGCGGGGATGTGGGGTTCACGCCCCCGCATCGCAAGGGCGCACTATATCGTGGCGTCCCCTGCCGTCGTGTCACCGTGACGGTTTTCAGCGTCCTACTGGCATGGGCTTGACGCTGCGCCGGCCCCGCCGCGGCTGCGAGTCATTCCGCTGTTGGCCGCCGCCAGCCCCTACACTGATTCGATGAGCCGATCCCGACATCCGGAAGTACATCGCTCCGACCGTGTCGGCTGGCTGCGTGCCGCGGTGCTCGGCGCCAATGACGGCATTGTCTCGGTAGCCGGCCTGGTGGTCGGCATCGCGGCGAGCGGCGCCTCGGCCGCCACGATCCTGGCCACCGGCATCGCCGGGACCGTGGCCGGTGCGATGTCGATGGCGGCTGGCGAGTATGTTTCGGTGCAGTCGCAGGCCGATACCGAGCTGGCCGACCTGGCGGTGGAAAAGCGCGAGCTGCACGAAGACCCGCACAGCGAGCTGGAAGAGCTGGCCGCGATCTACCGCCATCGCGGGCTGAGCCCCGACCTGGCGCATGAGGTGGCCACCCAGCTCACCGCGCACGACGCACTGGGGGCACATGCCCGCGATGAGCTGGGCATCACCGAGGAGCTGCGGGCGCGCCCGATGCAGGCGGCCATGGCCTCCGCCGGCGCCTTCGTCAGTGGCGCCGCGTTGCCGGTGCTGACCGCCCTGCTCGCGCCGCATGCTGTCGTCGGCCAGGCCACCACCGTGGTGACGCTGCTAGGGCTGTGCCTGACCGGCACCCTGGCCGCCCATGCCGGCGGTGCCCCACGTCTGCGCGGTGCGGTGCGCGTCACCTTCTGGGGTGCGATCGCGATGGCCGCGGCCGCGCTGGTCGGCCGACTGTTCAACGTGGCGGGCTGAGCGGTGTCCGCGTCGATCGATACGACCTCCTCGCTGCTGGCGACAATGGCCAGCCTGGCTGACTGCCAGCGCGCCGATGGCTACGCCTGCATCACCGCGCGCCGCGAGCATGGCGCCTCCTCCGTGGAGATTCCGCAGCCGCAGTTCGCGATCCTGCTGCAGGGGCGCAAGCAGGTGCGTACCGCGCAGCAATCGCTGGAATTCGCACCGGGCGATCTGTTCCTCATCACCCGGCGCTGCCGCATCGATGTGGTCAACATTCCCGATCCGCATAGCGGCCTCTATCTCAGTGCGATCGTGCCGATGTGTGCCGAGGCGCTCACTGCCGCCCGGGCGCTGTGGAACGAGCCGCTGCCGCAGGCCGGTGATGCACTGGCCAGGCTGCCACTGGTCGAGCATGGGGCGACCCTGCTGCAGTGGCGGCAGGCACTGGAACACGGCCAATACACCGAAGCACGCTTGGCCCTGGCATCGCTTGCCGTGGCGTTCTGCCGGCGCGGGCACGGCAGCCTGCTGATTCCACCCGAGCCCAGCGTGGCTGATCGCATCCGCGATCTGATCGCGGCCCAGCCCGAGCGCGACTGGCAGTCACGCGATTTCGAAGCGCAGCTCGGGCTCAGCGGTGCGACCCTGCGGCGGCGCTTGGCCAGCGAGCAGTCCAGCGTGCGCGAGCTGATCACCGATGCGCGGCTGGCGCATGCCATGAGCCTGCTCTACACCACCCGGTTGCCGCTGAAAACGGTGGCCGCGCGCGTGGGCTACCGCTCGCTGGGCAGCTTCAACAAGCGCTTCGCCGAACGTTACGGGTTGGAACCGGCGGCGATCGGCAACAGCTGAGGCGAGCGGATCGCGCGGCATTCTGAGCGGAACGCAGCAGGCGGCACGCGCAGCATGGACACACCGCGGCACTGCCGCTCCGTTCGGATCCTGACATGTCGTTTCCCCGCATTCGCACGCTCGCCACGGCGCTGCTGCTGGCCGTTGCCGCCAGCCCGGCACTGGCCACCACCACACACACCCCGCGCGGGCAGGTGCCCGGCGTCTACCACCAGCAGATCGGCACGTTGCAGGTCACTGCCCTGTTCGACGGCACGGTCGCACTGGGCCGACAGGAACTCGTCGGGATCGCTCCCGGCGCGGTCACCCGCCTGCTCGATCACCGCTACGTGCCCGAGGATGGCAAAGGCCTGCAGACCGCGGTCAACGCCTACCTGGTGCAGCAGGGCGATCACCTGACATTGGTCGATACCGGCACCGCGCAGTGCTTCGGCCCCGGGCTGGGCCAGGTGCTGGGCAACCTGCGCAAGGCCGGCTATGACCCGGCCGAGGTGGATGATGTCGTGCTGACCCACGCCCACCCCGACCACCTGTGTGGCCTGCTGGATGCGCAGGACACGCTGGCCTACCCGAATGCCACGGTGTGGCTGTCCGCCGCCGATGCGGCGTTCTGGCTGGATCCGGCCAGTGAAGCCACCGCGCCGCAGGGCGTCCGGTTTGCCTTCGCATTGGCACGCAAGGCGGTGGCACCGTATGAAGCGAGCGGGAAATTGAAGCGCTTTGCCCCTGGCGACACGTTGCCGACCGGGATCACCGCATTGGACAGCCACGGCCACACCGTCGGGCATGTGTCTTATCGGATCGATGGTGGCGCCGGCCAGCAGCTGCTGGTGTGGGGCGACATCGTGCATTTCCATGCCGTGCAGTTCGCCCAGCCGCAGGCCTCCTATGAAGCCGACAGCGACCGCACGGCTGCGATCGCCAGTCGGCGCCGGATGATGGCGCAGGCTGCGGATCAGGGCTGGTGGGTGGCCGGCGCACACTTGCCGTTCCCAGGGCTGGGCCATGTCCGGCGTGAAGGAGAGGCGTTCGCCTGGGTGCCGGGCGAATTCGCGCCGTTACCGGCGAAATGAGGGGACACGACCGCGCCGTACACGGGGCGTCAGGCGCACTCGGGTAGTGCCAGCCGCTGGCCGGCTCCCGATACATCTGATGGAAAGAGCAGCCGGCCAGCGGCCGGCACTACCCGGCGCCGCGCGGCCCGTTGGACCGCGGCAACGCCCGGATCAGGCCGCTTCGGGCGCCGGCTTGTTCAGGCCCAGCCAGCCGCCGATGATCCCGCGGGCTTCATCCACGCCCTGGCGGGCGGGGCCGGAGAAGGTCTGCACGCTGACGGTATCGCCGAACGAGGAATGCAGTTCCTTGCGCACCTTCTGCAGGGCGATGCCCTGCTGGCCACGGCCAAGCTTGTCGGCCTTGGTCAGCAGCGCATGCGCGGGCAGGCCGCGCTGCACGGCATAGGCCAGCATCTGGCGATCGTAGTCCTTCAGCGGGTGACGGATGTCCATCACCACCACCAGGCCACGCAGGGCCTCGCGGGTACGGAAGTACTGGTCGATGAAGGCCTGCCAGTGCGCCTGCAGGTCCAGCGGGACCTTGGCGTAGCCGTAACCGGGCAGATCGACCAGCTTGGCCTCCGGGGTGACCTCGAAGAACACCAGCTGCTGGGTGCGGCCGGGGGTCTTGGAGACCCGGGCCAGGCTGTTCTGGCGGGTGAGGGCGTTGAGGGCACTGGATTTGCCGGCGTTGGAGCGACCGGCAAAGGCGACTTCCGCGCCCACGTCTTCCGGCAATTGCCGGGTGTTGTGGGCCGAAAGCAGGTATTGGGCGCGTTCGAGGAGCAATGACATGGGCATAGGATCGCATGTCCGGGGCTCCTCCGCGCTGTCCGCCCCCGGTTTTGCTGCACCCTGCGTTGACCGTGGCGTGAAACGGCGTTGATAATCGGGCGATCCCCGTGGTTGCGGTCCCGCAACCGCCAGGCCGGTCCACACGGAGCTTCCGCATGCGCCATGCTCGCGTTCTTGCCGTTTCCGCACTTGCTGTCTCGCTGCTCGCCGCCGTTGCCGTTGCCCAGACCTCGATCACCCCGTTGCCGGACAACGGGCCGATCAGGACCGCCTCGCTGGAGGTCGATTTCAGCAAAACCACCTGGGGCGATCCCAAGGCCGGGCAGACCAAGGCCGCGGCCTGCGCAGCCTGCCACTCGGCCGATGGCAACTCCACGGTGGAGATGTACCCGAGCATCGCCGGCCAGAGCGAGCGCTACAGCGCCCAGCAGATGGCCCTGATCGCCAATGGCCAGCGCACCTCCGGCGCCTCGGCGGCGATGGTGCCGTTCGTGCAGGACCTTACCCCGCAGGACATGCGCGACATCGGCGCCTATTTCGCCACGCAGAAGGCCACGGCCGGCATCGCCGACGATGGCGCGGTCACCGAAGGCCCGTATGCCGGCAAGAAGTTCTATGAGATCGGCCAGCAGCTGTATCGCGGCGGCGATGCCGAGCGTGGCATCCCGGCCTGCATGGCCTGCCATGGCCCGACCGGCGCCGGCAACCCGGGCCCGGCCTACCCGCATATCAGTGGCCAGCACGCGGCCTATGTCGCGCGTCGCCTGCAGGAGTACCAGGCCGGGACCACCCAGGAAACCGACAAGGCCCACTTCCAGATCATGGCCACGATCGCCAAGTCGTTGACCGAGCAGGAAATCCAGGCCTTGGCCAGTTACCTGCAGGGCCTGCACAACCGCGCCGATGACGTGGCTGCGGCAACGCCGGTCGCGGGGGGCGCGCAGGCACCCTGACCACCGCCCACACCGCAGCGCATCCCCTTGGTCGGATGACAGATGCGGCCGCCTTGGCTGGCGGGGTATGTTCACTGCCACGCCGGCGACTGGGCCGGCGTCGTTTTTTCTGTATGGAGATGGATGTAGATGACGTTGATGCCCCGCCTGATGCTGTTGCTGCTGGCCCTGAGCCCGTTGAGCACCCTCGCTGCCCCCCCGGCCCCGCTGGTGGAGGGCAAGGATTACGACCGCATCGCCGACGCCGGACCGTTCGCGCCGCTGGCCGGCAAGATCGAAGTCGTGGAGATGTTCGGCTACACCTGCCCGCACTGCGCGCATTTCGAGCCGAAGTTGGAAGCCTGGGCCGCCAAGCTGCCCAAGGACGTCCGTTTCACCCCGGTGCCGGCCGCCTTCGGCGGTGTGTGGGATTCGTTTGCCCGCGCCTACTACGCTGCCGATCAGCTGGGCGTGGCCAAGCGCAGCCACCGCGCGATGTTCGATGCCCTGCATGAGAAGGGCTCGCTGCCGATGCAGAACGTCTCGCCGGACGAACTGGCCGCGTTCTACCAGGGCTTCGGCGTGGCGCCGCCGCAGTACATCGCCGCGCTCAGGAGCGATGCGGTGGATGCCAAGGTCAAGGCCGCCCGCGCCTTCGCCCTGCGCACCAAGGTGCCGGGTACGCCGACGCTGATCGTCAACGGCGTGTACCTGGTCAAAGGCGACTCGTTCGAGTCCATGTTGCGCAATGCAGATGCCCTGATCGCCCGCGCGCGCAGCGGCAAGGCGCTCTGACAGCGCTCGCTGAACCATCACGCACCGTGCACGCGGGACGCTCGTTTCCGCGTGTCATCATGCTTCCCTGGCCGACGCTCCCAGCGTCGGCCCCAACATGCTCATCCGCTGGAGATGCTTCGATGAAGACCCGTTTCGCCATTACGCTCATGGCCCTGCTGCCGATCCTGGCCGCCTGCAAGGCCCAGGACGGTACCGCCAACACCACCGCCCCGGCCGAACCGGCCGCCCCGAGCAGCACCCCGGCTACCGAAACGGCCACGCCGACCGAGCAGGCCCCGGCCGCCAGCGGTGAAACCGCCGCCGCCGAGACCGCCGCTGCCGAAGCCACCACCCCGGCGCCCGCCCCCGCCTCCTCGCGCCCGACCGGCCCGGAACCGGTCGCCGGCACCGACTACGTGGTGATCGAAAACGGCCAGCCGTTCCAGCCGGCCACCGGCAAGATCGAAGTAGCCGAGATCTTCGGTTACGTGTGCCCGGCCTGCGCCGCGTTCCAGCCGCTGATCGGACCGTGGAAGGCCGGCCTGCCGAGCGACGTCAGCTTCGTCTACGTGCCGGCCATGTTCGGCGGTACCTGGGATGACTACGGCCGTGCGTTCTATGCCGCGCAGGCCATGGGCCTGCAGGAAAAGACCCACGAAGCCATGTACGCGGCGATCCACGCCGAGCAAAGCCTGAAGGGCGAGCGCGGCCGTGATTCGGTCGAAGATATCGCCAACTTCTACGGCAAGCACGGCGCCGACCCGAAGCAGTTCGCCGCGATGATGGGCAGCTTCGCCATCAACGCCAAGACCAACTCGGCCAAGCAGTTCGCCCAGCGCAGCAAGATCAGCGGCACCCCGTCGGTGATCGTCAATGGCAAGTACCTGGTCAAGGGCAAGGGCTTCCCGGACATGCTGCGCATCGCCGATCACCTGATCGCGCGCGAACGCGCGGCCAAGGCCAACTGATCCTGCGATAGCCAACCGTCGTGACCTCCCCCCACACGCGGACCCTGCGCCTGCTGACGGCCAACATCCAGGCCGGTTCGAGCACCCGCCGTTACAGTGACTACGTGACCCGCAGCTGGTCGCACGCACTGCCGGCCGGGCGCAAGCGAACCAGCCTGGATGCCATCGCGCAGATGGCCCGCGAACACGACATCGTCGGCCTGCAGGAGGCCGACCCGGGCAGCCTGCGCTCGGGCTTCACCAACCAGACCCACTATCTGGCCGAGCGTGCCGGCTTCAATTACTGGAGCCACCAGCCCAACCGCCGGATGGGTGGGGTCGCCTCCAGCGCCAACGGCCTGCTCAGCAAACTCGAGCCGGTCGAGGTCCAGGACCACGCCCTGCCCGGCCGGATCGGCGGGCGCGGCGTGCTGCTGGCCAAGTTCGGTGAAGGCAGCCAGGGCCTGGCGGTGGCGGTGGCGCATCTGTCCTTGGGGACCAATTCGCGCATGTCGCAATTGGCCTTCATTGCCGATCTGCTCTCCGACCACCCCAACGCCGTGCTGATGGGCGATTTCAACTGCCTGGCCGAACGGCCGGAAATGCAGGTGCTGTACCAGAAGACGACGCTGCAGCCGCCGGGCTGCGTGGTGCCGACCTTCCCCAGCTGGCGCCCGGACCGGGCGATCGACCACATCCTGCTCAGCGACGGCCTGCAGCAACGCAGTGCAGAAGCCGTGCCGGCCGCGTTCTCCGATCACCTCGCGCTGGCGATGTCGATCGATGTACCGAGCAGCGCGCTGCGCTGACCCCCTGGTCACCCGCCGCCCTTGCGCGGCGGGCATCGTGAGCGTGTAAACAGGCTGTCCACAGCGCCTGTGCGATAAATCCCGCCGTCTGCCGCTCCGGCACCGGGAGTATCCCCCACCCCATGAGTACCGTGGAGCCGCCTCTGTCCGAGGTGCGCACGCTTCGACCCGTGTTCCTGCTTGCCGCCACGATCGTGGCGGCATTCGCCATTCTGGTCACCGTGTTTCCCATCGATGCCGGCGTGATGCTGCTCGATGCCCAGACCTGGGCCTCGCGCAATGTCGGCTGGTATTACCTGTTGGCGATGACCGTGTACCTGGTGTTCGTGGTCGGCGTGGCGTTGTCAGGCTATGGCAGCGTCAAGCTGGGCGCGGACCATGACGAACCGGAGTTCAGCTATCTGTCCTGGGCCGGCATGCTGTTCGCCGCCGGCATCAGCATCACCCTGTTCTTCTTCTGCGTCTCCGAGCCGCTGACCCATTACCTGCTGCCGCCGCAGGGCGGCACCGGCAGTGGCGAGGCCAGCGCGCGCCAGGCGATGCAGCTGCTGTTCCTGCACTGGGGCCTGCATGGCTGGGGCGTGTTCGCGCTGGCGGCGATGGCGCTGGCCTACTTCGCCTACCGCCACAACCTGCCGCTGGCACTGCGCTCGGCGCTGTATCCGCTGATCGGCAAGCGCATCAACGGGCCGATCGGCTACACCGTGGATGCCTTGGGCATCGTGGCCACCGTGTTCGGCCTCGGCGCGGACATGGGCTTTGGCGTGCTGCATCTCAACGCCGGCTTGAACACCTTGTTCCCGGTGCCGCATGCGGCCTGGGTGCAGGTCGGGCTGATCGTGCTGATGATGGGCGCGGCGATCACCGTGGCCGTCTCCGGGGTGGAGAAAGGCGTGCGCTGGATGTCCAACATCAACATGCTACTGGCGATCTCGCTGCTGCTGTTCATGCTGTTCGCCGGCCCCACCCAGTACCTGCTCAACGCCTTCATCCAGAACATGGGCGACTACCTGGGCAACGTGGTCGGCAAGAGTTTCGATGTGTACGCCTACGGCGGGCGCCCGGACTGGCTGGGCAACTGGACGGTGTTCTACTGGGCTTGGTGGATCGGCTGGGCGCCGTTCGTGGGCCTGTTCATCGCGCGCATCTCGCGCGGCCGCACCATCCGTGAGTTCGTGCTCGGCGTGCTGCTGATCCCGCTGGGGTTCACCCTGGCCTGGCTGTCGATCTTCGGCAACAGCGCGCTGGACCAGATCCTGCACCATGACCAGGTGCACCTGGCGCAGATGGCGGTGGAGAACCCACCGACCGTGCTGTACGCGCTGCTGGAAAGCTACCCGTGGAGCCGCGCCGTCATCGCCGTCACGGTGATCGTCAGCTTCATCTTCTTCGTCACCTCGGCCGATTCCGGCACGGTCGTGCTGTCCACGCTGTCCTCGCAGGGCGGCAATCCCGAAGACGACGGCCCGCGCTGGCTGCGCGTGTTCTGGGGCGTGATGACCGGCCTGGTCACCGCCGGGCTGCTGCTGGCCGGCAGCATGGATGCACTCAAATCCGCCGTGGTGCTGGCTTCGCTGCCGTTCTCGGTGGTGCTGCTGCTGATGCTGTGGGGGCTGACCCGTGCGCTGGGCGAAGAGTCGCAGCGCAAGAAGGCCTCGCAGTACTCGCCGATCCCGTTGATCGGGCAATCGCGGCATCAGCGCGGCTGGCGCCAGCGCATCACCCAGGCAGTGCATTTCCCGGTACGCGACGAGGTGTACCGGTTCATGGATACCGATGTGAAGCCGGCGATCGAAGCAGTTGCCGCGCAGCTGCTCGAACAGGGCCTGGACGTGCAGACGAAGTTCGAGCCGGGCCACATGGAACTGCTGGTGGACCATGGCGAGCAGCAGGTGTTCACCTACCAGGTGATCATGCGCGGCTACCTCACGCCTTCGTTCGCCGCGCAGCGCTTCCGCAACCAGCGTTACTACCGCGCCGAAGTGCATCTTTATGAAGGTGGACAGGACTACGAGCTGTTCGGCTACAGCCGCCAGCAGATCATCAACGACATCATCGATCAGTACGAGCGTCACCTGCAGTTCCTGCATCTCACGCGTTGACGCACTGATCTCCCGCTGCAAAGGAGTCACCGACATGCCTACCCTCCCCGACCAGCTGCTCTACATCGGCGGCCGCTACGTTCCCTCCCAGGGCGGACAGACCTTCCAGGTCATCAATCCGGCCAACGGCGAGCTGCTCGCCAACGTCCACAGCGCCAACAGCGACGATCTCGACGCTGCCGTGGAGAGCGCCCAAGCCGGCCAGAAAGCATGGGCCGCGCTGACCACCGTGGAGCGCTCGCGCATCCTGCTGCGGGCGGTCGCGCTGCTGCGCGAGCGCAACGATGCACTGGCCGAGCTGGAATCGCGCAACACCGGCAAGGCCCTGAGCGAAACGCTCAGCGTGGACGTGGTCACCGGTGCAGACGTGCTGGAGTACTACGCCGGCGTCATGCACGGGCTGGAAGGTAGCCAGGTGCCGCTGCGTGAGAGCAGCTTCTTCTACACCCGGCAGGAGCCCCTTGGCGTGGTCGGCGCGATCGGTGCCTGGAACTACCCGATCCAGATCGCGCTGTGGAAGGCCGCCCCCGCGCTGGCCGCCGGCAACGCGATGATCTTCAAGCCCAGCGAAGTGACGCCGCTGACCGCGCTGAAGCTGGCGGAAATCTTCACCGAGGCCGGCCTGCCCGATGGCGTGTTCAACGTGCTGCCTGGCGATGGCGCCGGCGTCGGCTCGGCATTGACCGAGCACCCGCTGATCGAGAAGATCTCCTTCACCGGCGGCACCGCCACCGGCCGCAAGGTGATGGCCAGTGCCTCCAGCTCCACGCTCAAAGACGTCACCATGGAGCTGGGGGGCAAGTCGCCGCTGATCATCTGCGCCGACGCCGATCTGGATCTGGCCGCCGACGTGGCGATGATGGCCAATTTCTACAGCTCCGGCCAGGTGTGCACCAACGGCACCCGCGTGTTCGTGCCGCGCAGCATCCTGGCCGCGTTCGAAGCCAAACTGCTGGAACGGGTCAAGCGCATCCGTATCGGCGACCCGCTGGCCAAGGACACCAACTTCGGCCCGCTGGTCAGCGCCGCGCACATGCAGCGCGTGCTTGAGCACATCGCCAGCGGCAAGGCCGAGGGTGCACGGCTGGTCTGCGGCGGCGAACGGCTGACCGACGGCGCGCTGGGCAAGGGTTGCTATGTGGCACCGACGATCTTCAGCGATTGCCGCGATGACATGCGCATCGTGCGCGAAGAGATTTTCGGACCGGTGATGAGCCTGTTGGCGTACGACGACGAAGACGAGGCCATGCGCCGCGCCAACGACACCGATTACGGTCTCGCCGCCGGTGTGGTGACGCCGGACCTGGCGCGCGCGCATCGCCTGATCCATCAGCTCGAGGCCGGCATCTGCTGGGTCAACAGCTGGGGCGAATCGCCGGCACAGATGCCGGTGGGCGGTTACAAGCAGTCCGGTGTCGGCCGCGAAAACGGCCTGGCCACGCTGCGCGCCTATACCCGCACCAAGTCCATCCAGATCGAACTGGACCGCTACGCGTCGGTGTTCTGAACCGGCCTTACCAGGAGACACCGCGATGAAGCGCGAGTACGACTACATCATCATCGGCGCCGGTTCGGCCGGCAACACGCTGGCCGCGCGCCTGACCGAAGACGCCGGCGTCAGCGTGCTGCTGCTGGAAGCCGGTGGGCCGGATTACCGGATGGATTTCCCTACCCAGATGCCGGCCGCACTGGCCTATCCGCTGCAGGGCCGGCGTTACAACTGGGCGTATGAAACCGAGCCGGAACCCTACATGGACAACCGGCGCATGGAGTGCGGCCGCGGCAAGGGCCTGGGCGGTTCCTCGCTGATCAACGGCATGTGCTACATCCGCGGCAACGCGATGGACTTCGACCAGTGGGCCAGCTTCGACGGCCTGGAGGACTGGAGCTACCACGACGTGCTGCCCTACTTCCGCAAGGCGGAAACGCGCGACATCGGCGCCAACGATTATCACGGCGGCGACGGCCCGGTCAGCGTGGCCACGCCGAAGAACGGCAACAACGTGCTGTTCCACGCGATGGTCGAGGCCGGCGTGCAGGCCGGCTACCCGCGCACCGACGACCTCAACGGCTACCAGCAGGAAGGCTTCGGCCCGATGGACCGCACGGTGACCCCGCGCGGGCGCCGCTCCAGTACCGCGCGCGGTTACCTGGACATGGCCAAGGACCGCGAGGGACTGGAGATCGTGGTGCACGCCACCACCGACCGCATCCTGTTCGCCGGCAAGCGCGCGGTGGGCGTGCGCTACCTGGCCGGCAACAGCGCCGAGCCGATCGACGCCACCGCACGCCGCGAGGTGCTGCTGTGCGCCGGTGCGATCGCCTCGCCGCAGATCCTGCAGCGCTCCGGCGTGGGCGCGCCGGCATTGCTGGCCGCCCTCGGCGTTCCACTGGTGCACGACCTGCCCGGCGTCGGCGAGAACCTGCAGGACCACCTGGAGGTGTACATGCAGTACGCCTGCAAGAAGCCGGTCTCGCTGTACCCGGCGCTGCAGTGGTGGAACCAGCCGGCGATCGGTGCGGAGTGGCTGTTCGCCGGCACCGGGATCGGCGCCAGCAACCAGTTCGAAGCCGGTGGCTTCATCCGTACCCGGGAGGAGTTCGACTGGCCGAACATCCAGTACCACTTCCTGCCGGTGGCGATCAATTACAACGGCACCAACGCGGTCAAGGAGCACGGTTTCCAGGCGCACGTGGGTTCGATGCGCACGCCCAGCCGCGGCCGCGTGCATGCGAAGTCGCTGGACCCGCGCGAGCACCCTTCCATCCTGTTCAACTACCAGTCCACCGACCAGGACTGGCAGGAGTTCCGCGACGCGATCCGCATCACCCGCGAGATCATCGCCCAGCCCGCGCTGGACGAATACCGTGGCCGCGAGATCAGCCCGAGCGCCGCGTGCCAGACCGATGCGGAACTCGACGCGTTCGTGCGCGCGCATGCCGAAACCGCCTACCACCCCTCCTGCTCGTGCGCGATGGGCACCGATGCGATGAGCGTGGTCGATGGCCAGGGCCGCGTACATGGCATGGAAAGCCTGCGCGTGGTGGATGCTTCGATCATGCCGCGCATCATCACCGGCAACCTCAACGCCACCACGATCATGATCGCCGAGAAGATCGCCGACCGGATCCGCGGGCGTGCCCCGCTGCCGCGCAGCACGGCGGCGTATTACGTCGCCGGGGACGCACCGGCACGGCGCTGAGGGCGCGGCGATCCATGGGTAGCGCCGACCGTTGGTCGGTGCGCGATTCCCGGCAATGCCGGCTCCTCGCATCCTGGTAGTGCCGGCCGCTGGCCGGCTCCGCGCGAATCCTGGTAGTGCCGGCCGCTGGCCGGCTCCGCAGCACCGTTGGATCATGAGGAGCCGGCCAGCGGCCGGCACTACCGATACCATCGCGCGCGATTACGCCGGCGCACCGGGCAACGGCACCACCGCCCGTTTCGCAGTCAACGTACTGCCCACCGACGCCACCACCGTGCAACCGATCGCCGCCCATTGCAGCGGGGTCAGGTGCTCGGCCAGCAGCCCCATCGCCAGCAGCGCGGCGACCGCCGGTTCCATGCTGATCAGGATGCCGAAGGTCTCTTTCGGCAGCCGCTTGAGCGCCATCATTTCCAGCGACATCGGGATCGCGCTGGAGACGATCGCCACTCCCAGGCCGAACAGCAGGATCCTCGGCTCCAGCAGCGCCATGCCCGCGTGCGCCACGCCGACCGGCACCACCACCAGCGCGGCCGCGCACAGCCCCAGCGAGACCGTATGCCCGGCCGGCAGATGCCCGGCGCGCTTGCCGAAGATGATGTACAGCGCCCAGCACACCGCCGCGCCCAGCGCGAACATCACCCCCACCGGGTCCAGCGGCTCGCCATGGCCCAGCGGCAGCAGCAGCAACAGCCCGACCAGCGCGCAGCCGACCCAGACGAAATCGACCGGCCGCCGCGAGGAACACATCGCCACCGCCAGCGGCCCGCAGAATTCGATCGCCACCGCGATGCCGAACGGGATCGTGCGCAGCGCCATGTAGAACAGCAGGTTCATCACCCCCAGCGTGATGCCATAGCGGAAGATCGCCCCCGCATCCGCGCGCGAGGTGGTCCAGCGCCACGGCCGGAACACCATCAGCAGCACCAGCGCCGAGAAACCCACGCGCAGTGCGCTGGTGCCCTGCGCACCGATCAGCGGGAACAGCTGTTTGGCATACGAGGTGCCGACGGCCAGCGAGGTGACCGAGCCCAGCACGGCCAGGGCGGGAAAGAACGTAGAGAGGCGGGAGGTCGACATGCGCACAGGATATTGCGGATCGCCTGCCGACGCCGCCTTGCTGCTGGCCCTGACGGCGGGCTCGATGTGCGGCGCTCGGAAGGCGCTGAACGTTGCCCGGGCGGAGCTACCTGCGTCAGCGCGTGGCCGACAGCGCAGCATCGAACAATGCCGTCGCTTCCGTGATCGCGGCCCCGTGTGTGGCCTGCTTGTCGGCCGCCACCTGGCAGAGTGCGCCGACGCGCGTCTGGCCCAAAGCGGTGCAGCTGGACAGGAAGTCGTAGTGTCCCACCGCCGGCAAGGTGGTCAGCGTCGCCTTCGGAAGTGCCGAAGCGGCCACGTCGCTGTTGGTGGCCGGCGAGGCCACGGTGTCGGCTGCACCGACGATGATCGAGACCGGCGGCGTGACCTTCTCCAGTTCCTCCGGGGCGAAGGCCTGCACCATGGCCGGCGCAATCAGGAACACGGCGTCCACGCCTGGGATGGCGCGATCCTCACCGGCCTTGGCCACCCATGGGGCCAGTTCCGGTGTGTCTGCAGCCGCCATCCGGCGGGCAAGCATCAGCGCCGGGTTCTCCGCCTGCGGGGCGCATACCCCATCGGCGGGATATGCGCGGCAGAACGCCAGCAGCCGCTTCACGTCCGGGCGTACGCCCGCGGCGACCAGGGCAGTGAACCCGCCGGCCGAATAGCCCGCGATGCCCAACCGGGTGGCATCGATCTCCGCGGCCAGCGCCGGGTCGGCCTGCACCGCGGCCAGCGCGGCAGCCAGGTCATCCACGCGGTTCCACATCAGGATGCTGGCGGCCTCGGTCATCGGGTCCACCCCGTTGTTGCCGGGATGATCAACTGCGATCACCACGTATCCGGCCCGCGCCATCGCGGTGCCGAACCAGCCCATCATCCGGGCACTGCCCCCGTTGCCGTGCGAGAGCAGCAGGACCGGCCAGCGTCCTTTGGCGATGGCGGCATCGGCGGCCGCCGTACCGACCTCGAACAAGGGCGCCCCCGGCGGGCCGATCGTCAGCGCGGTTTCCTGCGCATCGGGCTGGGCCGGGTACCACACGGTGTAGCGCACGTTGTCGCGGTGGTCGGCATCGCGCACGGCCGCACTGGGCGTATGTGCAACGCCGTGCCGCTCGCCAACGGGCGGCACGGCCCCAGCGGCAAACAGGGGCAGGCACAGCGCCAGCAGCGCGGCACAACAACGGGCGGTCATTCGCATGGGTCAATCTCCTTGAGGTGCAACGTGTCGGCCAGCGGCAGCCAGATCTCCACCCCGCCGTGGCCGCTGCGGTCATCGAAGCGCGCGTCGTAGCGCTCCAGGTCCGGTGCGTCGGCCAGGGTCAGGCCGGACGCCGGCAGATAGTCATTCAACAGCCAGAACCAGGTGGAGCGGATCGCGGAAATGTGCCCGGCATGCCAGGCCACCAGATACTCGCGAGGCGCGATCGAGATCGCCTGCCAGCCGGAGGGCACGGGCGCGGAGGCACGGATCTCCACGCCGGCGATGTAGTCAAAGCCGCCGTCAGCGTCATTGTTGCCGCACACGCCGTAGGCGATCTGCGCGCCCAACCCATGCGCCTCGTCCAGGCGCTGCCATTGCGAAGGAATCGATGCGACGGTCGCGGCGGTATGGCGTGCACCGATGCCGGCCACGCGCAGGGCACCGCGGTGCGCGCGATGGGGTTCGATCCTGCAGGGTGTCGAGGGATCGATCAGCTTCAATGCCTCGACCAACACCATGCCGGCCAGCCCCTGCTCGCGCACCTGCTCGGGCGAACGTCCGAACTGCTCGGAAAATGCGCGGGTAAAGGCCGCGTGTGAGGCGTAGCCGGCAGCAATGGCCACCTCGAGAATGCCATCGGCCCCGGCCGCCAGCTGGTGCGCGGCGTGGGTCAGCCGGCGGCCTCGCAGATAGCGCACCACCGAGGTCCCGGTGCTGAGCTGGAACAGCCGCGAGAGATGGAACGGCGACAGCCCCACCACGCCGGCGATATCGGCCAGCGACGGGTTTTCAGCGAAGTGGCTTTCGATGTACCACAGGGCCCTGCGTGCCGCACCCATACCGCCAGATCCATGCCGATGAACGGGACCGCAGCGTAACCCAGCGCGCGCCGCGCCATTTGATCGTTCTTGCTGTCCGCTGCAACGCGCCGCGCCTGTTGTCTCAGCCCCTCACCGCCGCTTCGATGGCCGCCACGTCGATCCTGCGCATGGTCATCATCGCCTCGAACGCGCGCCGGGCCACGGCGGGGTCTTTGCTGGTCACCGCGTCGGTCAATACCCGCGGGGTGATCTGCCAGGACAGGCCCCACTTGTCGCGGCACCAGCCGCAGGCGCTTTCCTCGCCGCCGTTGCCGACGATCGCGTTCCAGAGCCGGTCGGTCTCGGCCTGGTCATCGGTCGCGATCTGGAAGGAGAAGGCTTCGCTGTGCTTGAACGCCGGTCCGCCGTTGAGCCCGAGGCAGGGAATGCCGGCGACGGTGAAATCGACGGTGAGTACGTCCCCCTGCTTGCCGGAGGGGAAGTCGCCCGGTGCGTGATGCACCGCGTGCACCGCGCTGTCCGGGAAGGTGGCGGCGTAGAAGGTGGCGGCGTCCAGCGCGGTACCGTCGAACCAGAGGCAGATCGTATTCTTGCTGACCATGGGCATCTCCTGCAGCGGAGGAAGGCGGCCTGGCCTGCGCGGGGCCGCCGAATCGCGCGGAGGCTCAGGCTGTCCACCCAGCGCAGGCTCAGGGTAGCGACGGGGCTGTTAACCCAGCGCGCGGATAGCTACGGCGACGCACGAGGCGCGCCTGCGCCCGCGGAGGCTCGGCAGCGGGAAGTATGAATACGAGAGCGCCTGGAGTCGCCGGCCTTGCGCATCGGTGCCGATGACCGATGCGGTTGATGATGCGAATGATTGCCATTACGATAGTGTGACCCGGGTCGCGCAAGGGATGCGCACCCGTGAACAGTTATCGAGCCCGCGCCGGGTCACCGCCCCCGCCAGCCGCTTCCTGCCCCCACCCCCGCTCCGCCGCAGGCCACCCAGGACGCCGGCCATGCCCGTTGCCGCCCTTCTGGAAACGCCGATGACCCGCTCCGCCCACGTGCTGTCCCGCCCGTCGATGCTCCGTCGCCCGCTGCCGCAGGCATTGATGCTGGCGTTGTGCACCCTCGCCGCCGCCCCCGCATTCGCGCAGGACGCCGCCCCCGACGCCACCACCCTGGACAAGATCGTGGTCAAGGGCGAGCGCGCCGAAGGCTATTCGGTCCGCAAGACCTCGGCCGGTACCCGCTTCGATCTGGCCCCGCGCGAGATCCCGCAGTCGGTGAGCATCATCAGCCACCAGCGCATCGAGGATCAGAACCTGGATGACATCATCGACGTGCTGGGCAACACCACCGGCATCAGCAGCACCCAGTCCGATACCGAGCGCACCGAGTTCTACGCGCGCGGGTTTTACATCGACAGCTATCAGTTCGACGGCCTGCCGACCCAGATGGTGCAGAACTGGAGCTACGGCGATTCCGGCCTGGACCTGGCCCTGTATGACCGCGTGGAAGTGGTGCGTGGCGCCACCGGCCTGCTCAGCGGTGCCGGCAACCCGTCCGCCTCGGTGAACCTGATCCGCAAGCATGCCGACAGTGCCGAACTGACCGGCAGCGTGTCGGTGAACGTCGGCAGCTGGGGCCGCACCCGCAGCACGGTGGATGTGACCACCCCGCTGAACGCCAGCGGCTCGGTGCGCGCGCGCGTGATCGGCAGCTACCTGGATACCGAATCACAGATGGACCGCTACGACCAGCACAAGACGCTGGGCTATGCGGTGATCGACGCCGACCTGACCCCGGACACGCAGCTGAGCGTGGGCTACGACTACCAGCAGAAGCGCGCCAACGGCGCGACCTGGGGTGGTTTCCCGATGCTGTTCTCCGATGGCACCTCCACCGGTTACGACGAATCGTTCAACCCGAACCCCGGCTGGACGTATTGGGATACTACCAGCAAGCGGGCCTTCGCCACTCTCGAACACGGGTTTGCCAGCGGCTGGAAGTTCAAAGTCGGCGCTACGCATGACGAAACCAAGGCCGATGACAAGCTGTTCTACACCGCCTACAACGACTGGATGACTGGCGCGTCCTACTTTGACAAAGAAACCGGCGCTGGTATCACGCCTTCTGCAGGCTTCTACAACACGGAGCGCAAAGTCAGCGCGGTCGATGGCTTCGTCGACGGTCCATTTCAGCTGTTTGGCCGCGAGCATCAGTTCATGGCCGGCTTGAGCTACAACAAGCGGGAGTACTCCAACAAAGGTGATTACCAGCCGGATTTCTTCAGTGATCCGATTGCGCCATACCTACCGCTGCCCAACTATCTCGGCTGGAACGGCAATTTCCCTGAACCAGAATGGCGTGCAATGAAGCTGCAGAGCCGTGGCACGATCACTCAAAAGGCAGGTTACGCGGCGACTCGCCTGTCGTTGGCCGATCCGCTGAAGCTGATCATTGGTGCGCGCTATACCGACTGGAGCTTGGACGGTCTGGAGGGCGCAGTCGTCAGTCGCTTTAGCCACAAGGTCACCACCCCGTACGCAGGCCTGGTCTTCGACCTCAACGACACCTACTCCACTTACGCCAGCTACACCGAGATCTTCCAGCCGCAGACGCTGAAGAACCGCGCGGGCAGCTACTTGGATCCGGTGGACGGCAAGAGCTACGAAGTGGGCGTCAAAGGCGCGTGGTTCGACAACCGCCTGAACGCGTCGCTGGCGGTGTTCCGCATCGAGCAGGACAACGTCGGCCAGGCCACCACCGAGCCCGTCCAAGGCAGTCCTAATGAGTTCGCCTACATCGCCGCGCGCGGCACGGTGAGCCGCGGTTTCGAGTTCGAGCTCAACGGCGAACTCGCGCCGGGCTGGAACGCGACCTTCGGTGCCTCGCGCTACGTGGCCAAGGACATCAACGATGCGGACATCAACACCAACCTGCCGCAGACCACCATCAAGCTGTTCACCAGCTACACCCCGCAGTCGCTGAGCGCGCTGACGGTCGGTGGCGGTGCCAACTGGCAGAACGGCATCTACTATCCGGTGCCGGCCTATGGCCGTATCGAGCAGGGTGGCTATGCGCTGGTCAGCGCGTTCGTGCGCTACCGCATCTCGCCGGCGTTCAGCGTGCAGGCCAACCTCAACAATCTGCTGGACAAGACGTACTTCTCGCAGATTAACGGGTACGGCGCGTACGGTGATGGTCGCAATGGCGGCCTGACGTTCACCTGGTCGTTCTGATCGGTCATTGATCGCAGCGCGTCACCAAGGAGAGCCGGGCATTGCCCGGCTCTCTGTGTTTGGGGACCCGGCAGATGGGTCGAGAGCCGGCCAGCGGCCGGCACTACCATCAAGGCCGTGCGCGCAGCACCAGCGCCGGGCCCCGGTAGTGCCGGCCGCTGGCCGGCAGCCTCATGAACGATGAAAGTCCTGCCTGGTTGCCGGCCAGCGGCCGGCAGCTTCATGAACGATGACGGTCCTGCCTGGTTGCCGGCCAGCGGCCGGCACTACCATAAACGCCGCGCGCGCAGCGCCAGATCATCACGGCCTTGCGCGCAGCAGCGCCAGTCCAAACCCGATGAAGATCGTGCCGACCACACGGTCGAACACCTTGCGCAGCCCCGGCTTGGCCAGATGCCCGGCCAGCCCGCGGCCACCGGCGGCATACACCGTGTACCAGAACATCTCCATCACCGCGAAGGTGCCCACCAGGATCACGAACTGCGGCAGCTGCGGCTGGGTGAGATCAACGAACTGCGGCAGGAACGCCGAGGCGAACAGCAGCAACTTGGGGTTGCTGATGCCGATGATGAATCCATCGCGGAACAGCACGGTACGTGAACTGGGCACCAGCGCCGTGGTGCTGCCCACATCGATCGGCGCATCACCGCCGCGCCAGGCCTTGATCCCCAGGTACACCAGGTACGCCACGCCCGCGTAGCGCAGCACGTCGAACACCATCGGCGAGGCCTTGAGCACCGCGCCCAGCCCGGCGGCGGAGATCGCCAGGGCCAGTACCAGCGCGGTCAGGCAGCCGGCCATGGCGGCGATACTGCGACGGAAACCCACGCGCACGCTGCGGGTCATCACGTGCAGCATGTTCGGGCCGGGCGTGCCGCACAGGACGAACACGGTGACGGCGAAGATCCACCAGGTATGCAGGTTCATGGCAATGCCGTTCAGGAGAGGTAGTGCCGGCCGCTGGCCGGCTCCCCATGATGCCTCACGCAGACAGCACCGGCATGCCAGGCACGCGCGGTGGCCGGTGTGCGCAACGCATTTGTCCGTCCCTGCACGCAGCGGGGCCTGACCGGCACTGCTGCAAGCCGGCACCGGGGCGCCCTGATGGCGCCCCGGTGTGTCACCTTCGCATCAGCCCGCGATCAGAACCGCAGGTCCGCGCGCACGTACCAGTAGCGCCCGCGCGGAATGTCGTAGGTGGACGCGTCATAGCCGTTGAGCGAGCACGACAGGCAGATCGGCGGATCCTTGTCGAACACGTTGTTCAGGCCGGCGCTGAGTTGAAGACCCTTCATCCAGTCGACCTTGTAGCCCACCTGCATGTCGTGGAAGGTGGTGGCCGACAGTTCATTGGTGCCTTCGGCCTGGTTGCTGCAGATCGGGAAGGCGGCCACATCGCCGCACTCCTCGGTGAGCTTGGAGATGTGGCGCACCGTCCAGGAGGCGTTCCAGTTGGACAGGTTCCAGCTCAGCGTGGCATTGCTGGTCCACTCCGGGATCGAGCTGTCGGCCACTTCCACACCCGGCTCCTGCGGCTGCTTCTGGCCGGCTGCCCCCAATGCCTCATAGCGGCCGACGAAGGTGTTCTGCCAACCGAGCTTGAACTGCCCGATCTCCGTCTGCGGCAGGGTCCAGAACAGATCCACGTCCCAGCCATCGGTCTTGATGGACCCCAGGTTGGTCAGCCGGTTGTTGAAGCCGCTGACCGCACCGGTGCCGGCACGGGTGATGCCGTCGCAGTACAGCGGGTCCAGCGTATCCACGCACAGGTCGAGCTGGGTCTGCGCGTTGATGGCCTGGATCGCACCTTCGATGTGGTGGCGGTAGAACGTCACCTCCACGTCGAATCGCTCCGACCAGGACGCATTGCTGCCGAACCACGGGCTCCACACGAAGCCGGCGCTGAAGCTGCGCGAGCGCTCCGGATCCAGCTCTGCGTTGCCGCCGGTGGTGACCGAGATCTGCGAGTTAGCCTGCTGGAAGCCGTCCGGCACGCCGAGTGCGGCGCAGTTGGCGGCACTGCCGCGCGGCGGCGTACCGCCGAGCCCTACCGAGCAGGGATCGAACAGCTGCAGGTCGGCGCGCGCGGCCGAGCCGTACAGCTCGCCGATGGAGGGTGCGCGGAAGCCTTCGGCGTAGCTGGTGCGCAGCACGAAGTCATTGGTCACCTGCCAGCGCAGGCCGTACTTGGGGGTGAACTCGCCGCCAAAGGTGGAGTAGTCCGAGTAGCGACCGGCCAGGCTCAGGTCGAGCTTCTCGCCGAGCGCGCTCTTGGCGAAGATCGGCACGCTCAGCTCCAGGTAGGCCTCGTTGACATCGTAGGAACCGGAGGTGGGCAACGACGGCACGCCGTTGTAGTGGCCGATCACGGTCAGCGGATCCGGATCGTAGCGGCCCTCGTACTTGCGGTATTCATAGCCGGTGGCGAAGGAGACCGGGCCGGCCGGCAGGGTGAACAGTTCGCTGCTCAGGTTGGCGGTGAACAGGCTCAACTCGTTCTGGCTGCGGTCGCGCACCACCGGCTGGATCCAGCGCAGCATCTCCGGGGTGATCGAGCCGACGCCACCGAAGATGTTCAACGGTACGCAGCCGGGCGTGGCCGCACACAACGCGGGATCACCCAGCGCCATGTTGACCTTGTAGATGTCGTAGCTGCCGTAGTTGGTCTGCTCGGCCTTGTTCTTGCTGTACATGCCGTTGAGGTCCCAGAACCAGCTGCGGTCGGCGGCCTGGAACTGGCCGACCAGGCCGGTGGCGAAGTACTGGGTATTGACCTCCTGCTCGAACACGCGCGCGCCGCCTTCGACCGGGCGACGGCCGATCAGGCTCATGTTGCCCGAGGCGACCAGATCGAAGCCGAACGGGTTGTAGGGATTGAGCCCGGAGACGACGATGTTGTCCGCCAGCGGATTACCGGTGGCGCCATCGGGCCCGAAGAACAGCGGCTCCGGTGCGGCCTGGTTGGTGGACTCGCGACGGTTGCCCAGTGCCTTGATGTACCACTGGATGTCATCGGTGAGGTCGAAGCGGAACTGGCCGAAGATGCCCTTCCGCTCGGACGGCGTGAGCACCATGTTGTACTCGGCGAAGTTGAACCGGTCGGCCGAGGTGAAGCAGTGGTAGTCATCGCTGCGGGTGCAGCCGGCGCTGCCGTCGTAACGCGGGCTGCTTACGCCGGTATTGGGCACGATGTCCTGCTTCGCACCGGTGTTGGGGTCGACGAAAGAGAAGCGTCCCTGCGGAATGCCACCGCTGCCGAAGGCCAGCCCGGTGCCGGGAATCGGGAAGCGCGACTGCTCGCGATCGCGCGCATACACCGGGTCCTGCTTGGTCCAGCTCGCCCCCAGGAACAGGGTGTAGCGGTCACCGCTGGTGCCCCAGGCCAGGTCCACGCCCTTCTGGGTGCCATCGCCCTTGGTGTACTCGCCGTAATTCATCGTCACCTGCGCGCCGTCGAATTCTCGGCGGGTGATGATGTTGACCACACCGGCGATGGCGTCGGAGCCGTACAGCGACGACGCGCCGTCTTCGAGTACTTCGATGCGCTCGACGATGGCCAGCGGGATGGTGTTCAAGTCTGTCGCCGCGCCCACGCCGGAGGCGGAGGATTCGTTGACCCACCGGATGCCGTCGACCAGCACCAGCACGCGCTTGGCACCCAGGTGCCGCAGATCGACCTGGGCCGAGCCCGCGCCCACCCCGCTGCCATCCGGCGGGAAGCCGAAGTTGCCCGAGGAATTGAACTTCGCATTGAGCGCCGAACCGGAGCCGGTCAGCTGCTGCAGCACATCGCCGATCGAGGTCAGGCCGGTACGTTCGATCTCGGTGCGGGTGAGGGTCTGGATCGGCACCTGCCCTTCCACCTCGGCCCGCTTGATGCGGCTGCCGGTCACTTCCACCCGGTCCAGATCGGTCGTGCTGCGGGGCGCGTCCTGCGTGCTGGCCAAGGCCGGCGCAGCCAGCAGCAGGCACAGCGATACGGCAACCGCCAGCGGGCGGTGATGCGGGTTGTTCATTCGCTCTCTCTCCAAAGGAATGTCGGGCTGGGCTGCCGCGCCCCCTGCATGGCGGCAGCGTCTCCTTTGTAAACAACCTGTAAATGTGAAGGAGTGACGTGCGCCTCGCTTTCACGGGAATTCGACAAAACCGACTGCGCAGGGTCCAGCTATGGAGGCATCTCCCGTGCGACGCGTAGGAACGCAAATGTCGCTGTTTTCAAGGGTCGTTGAAGGCATCCAAGGCGGGCGTCGTGCCGCTGCTGCGCGAACGCCATCCGCTTGATGCCAGGATTCGGGTGGCGACCGGAACCTTGGCATTTGCGCCATCCAGCGCGTCGGAATCGGCTTCAGTGCGCAGCCGTTGAACGTCGCCCGCACGGGCATCCACGTGCTACACCGCCCATGATGCGGTGGGATCGCGATCGGCACGTGCTTCCCACGTCCGTGGTCACCCGTGGAGCGATGGAACGGTGATGCGAATGGCGCGCCTAAGCGGCAGCTGTTCATCCTCGAGTCGGCTTGCCCTCACTCCCTTTCACCCCGCGCCGTTATGCTTTCCGGCATGACTCGACTTCCCCTGTATTTCTTCAGCGCGACCGTCCTGCTGGCCTGCACCGGGGTCAGCCCGGTGGCCGATGCCCAGAACCTGGATGCCCAGCGCGCGCAGCTCAAGGCCGTGATCGACAATGCCGAGCGCGGCCAGTTCGATCCTGCCCAGGCGGCGGCACTGAGCAGGCACCCGCTGTATGGCTGGGTCGAATTCGCCAACCTGCGGCGCAACATCGATACCGTCAGCAACGTGCAGGCGCAGGATTTCCTGAAGCGCTACAACGGCCAGGCGGTGGCCACCAGCTTCCGCAACGTATGGCTGCCCGCGGTGGCGCGGCGCCAGGATTGGCCGACGCTGCTCGCCAACTGGACCGACACGACCAACGTCGGCCTGCGCTGCGCCCAGCTCAACGCACGCCAGGCTACCGGCAAGGCCGATGCGCAGTGGGTCAGCGAGGCGCAGGCGATCTGGCGCAGTACCGGCAAATCGCTGCCCGATGCCTGCGATCCGGTGTTCGCGGTGCTGGACGCCAAGGGCGGCATGAACGCCGAACTGCGCTGGGCGCGCATCGATGCCGCTGCCGATGAGCAGCAGCCGGCGGTGATGCGCAGCGCCGCGCGCGGCCTGCCCGCTGCCGACCTGGCGTTGGCCAACACCTATGCCGCCTTCGTCGACAGGCCCAACGCCAGCGCCTTGAACTGGCCGCGCAACGAGCGCAGCCGCCGCATCGCCACTGACGGCCTGGCCAAGCTGGCCAAGGCCGACCCGGGTGCGACCGAGCAGCAGCTGCCGCAGTACGCCGACGCCCTGCAGCTGAGCGCCGCCCAGCGCGCGCAGGTGCTGTATCAGATCGCGCTGTGGACGGTGGCTTCCTACGGTCCCGAATCCGCCCGCCGCCTCAATGCAGTGCCCGAGTCCGCCTACGACGAACGCCTGCACGAGTGGCGCGCACGTGAGGCGCTGTCGCGCGGCGACTGGCCGGCGGCGCTGACCGCCATCCGCAAGATGGGCCCCACCCAGCGGGCCGACTCGCGCTGGCGTTATTTCGAAGCGCGCATGCTGGACAAAACCGGCAAGCGCAGCGAGGCGCAGGCCGCCTTCCGTGAGGCAGCCCGCGCGGCCACCTTCCATGGCTTCCTGGCGGCCGACCAGCTCGGCCAGAACTACACGCTGTGCCCGTGGGAACCCAATGACAGTGCCCAGGCGCAGGCGGCAGTCGCCCGTGACCCGGCGATCGTGCGGGCCATGGAACTGTTCAAGATCGAGCGTGCCGGCTGGGCCGTGGCCGAGTGGAACGACGCGCTGAGCCGCTACGACAACACGCAGCGTCGCCTGGCCGTGGAAGTGGCGCGCGACAACGGCTGGTTCGACCGTGCGGTGTTCTCGCTCGGCAAGACCCCGGACGAGCAGCGCCTGTATTCGCTGCGCTTCCCGCTGCACCACGATGACAGCATCCGCCGCGAATCGGCGCGCAACGCGATCGACCCGGCCTGGGTGGCCGCGGAGATCCGCGCCGAAAGCATCTTCAACCCGAAGGCGCGCTCGCCCGCCAACGCGATGGGCCTGATGCAGGTGCTGCCGGCGACCGGCGCGGCCGTGGCCAAGTCGATCGGCCTGACCAACTACGGGGGTGCCGCCAGCCTCTACGATCCGGACACCAACATCGCCATCGGCACCGCCTACCTGCGCCAGCTGATGAACAAATACGAGGGCCTGCCCTACGTCACCATCGCCGCCTACAACGCCGGCCCGACCCCGACCGCCCGCTGGCAGTCGCAGCGCCCGGGGTTCGATCCGGACATCTGGATCGAGACCATCAGCTACAAGGAAACCCGCGAGTATGTCGCGCGCATCCTGGCCTTCAGCGTGATCTACGACTGGCGCTTGAACGGCGATGCGCTGCCGGTGACCGACCGCATGAACGGCCGTCTGCAGGTCAAGCGCAAGACCTTCGCCTGCGCGGCCAATGCCGACAAGGGTGGCGACTGACCGGCTCCGGTATGCGAACCGGTTGGCGTGGCCTTGGTCCACTGCGGCATCATGGGCACATGAAAATCTATCTGGTTGGCGGCGCCGTGCGCGACCGCCTCTTGCAGCGTTCCCCCGGCGACCGCGACTGGGTTGTCGTCGGGGCCACCCAGGCGCAGATGGAAGCGCAGGGCTACAAGGCCGTGGGCCGTGATTTCCCGGTGTTCCTGCATCCGGACAGCGGCGAGGAATATGCGCTGGCCCGCACCGAGCGCAAATCCGGACGCGGCTACCGCGGTTTCGTGGTCGATGCGGACCCGTCGGTGACGCTGGAAGAAGACCTGCAGCGCCGCGACTTCACCATCAACGCCATCGCCTGCGACGAGGCCACCGGCACGTTGGTGGATCCCTATGGCGGCGTGCGGGATATCGAGCAACGCGTGCTGCGCCACGTCGGCCCGGCCTTCATCGAAGATCCGCTGCGCGTGCTGCGTGCGGCCCGCTTCATGGCGCGCTTCGCCCCGCTCGGCTTCACCGTGGCCGAGGAGACGATGGCCCTTATGCAGCAGATCGCCGCCAGCGGTGAGCTTGAGGCACTGGTGCCCGAACGTGTCTGGCAGGAGCTGCGACGCGCCCTCGCCTCCGCGCGGCCGTCCGCCTTCCTGCGCACGCTGCATGATGCCCATGCACTGGGCCCGATCCTGCCCGAGCTGGAAGCACTGTATGGGGTGCCGCAGCGCGCGGAGTTCCACCCCGAAGTGGATACCGGCGTGCACCAGGAAATGGTCAGCGACCTGGCCGCGCAGCTGGCACCGGGCGATGACCTGATCGGCTTCGCCGCGCTGACCCACGACCTCGGGAAGGGCCTGACCCCGCCAGAGGAATGGCCGCGCCACATCATGCATGAGCAGCGCGGGGTGGCCCCACTGCGTGCCCTGGCCGAGCGCTTGAAGGTGCCGGTCGATCACCGCCAGTTGGCCGAAGCGGTCTGCCGCGATCATCTCAACGTGCACCGCATCGACGAACTGCGCGATGCCACCGTGCTGGAACTGCTGGCCCGCTGCGACGGCTTCCGCCGCCCGGAGCGGATCGCGCAGATCGCGCTGTGCTGCGAGGCCGACAAGCGTGGCCGGCTGGGGTTTGAAGACAGCGATTATCCGCAGGGCGAAACGCTCACGCGCCTGCACCAGGCGGCGCTGGCGATCCAAGCGCGCGACCTGGACCTCACCCACCTGAAGGGACCGGCTGTGGGTGAAGCGCTGGCCAAAGCGCGTACGCGGGCGATTGCGGCGGTGCGTTGACCTATGGGATCAGCCGGCCGCGGCGACACGCCACGGCGGCTGCAGAAACCGTTCGAGCACATCAGAGAGGGTTATCTTCTCAAGGCCATATGCAACGCGGGCGCTACCGGATGGGCACCTCGAACGGCCCGGCGGGCAAGCCGTTGCGGTCGTAGAGCGTAATGACCGGGCTGCCCGCCCATCCATACCGGACCCGGGTGACCTGCCCTGCGCCGTCAGCCTCAAGCACCACGTCGTTGCCGTCTATATGCGCCTGCGCGTAGCGGCAGCTGGCCTGGGTATCCCCGCAGAGTTCAAAACCGACCGGCGACAGTCCTCCGTGAGCGACCAGTCCGCTCTCGATGTCGGCAAAGGCAACACGCACGCCGTTGCCACCGCGGCGTGCCTGCACCGGCACCGGCCCGGACGCTGGCGCAGGATCGGCGTAGGCCAGATGAAGCGCGGCACGCGCCAGGCGTTGCCCCACTGCCTGCTTGTTGGCCGGGTGCAGGTCGTCGTGCTCGCCGATATCCAGCGCCACCACCAGCGCCGCGTGCGGATCGGCCGCCACAACCCTGCGCTGCGCCTCCCGTAGCTGCGCCCAGTCGCTGGCCTCTGGTTGCAACGGCGCCGGGCCGAAGCCGGCCAACTGCACTACCAGCAGCGGCAGCGTGCTGCCGAAGCTGGTGCGCAGGCTGGTTCGATAGGCGGCCAATTTCGCGGCATAGGCCCCAGCCTCGAAAGTATTGGATTCCCCCTGGTACCACAGCGCGCCCCGCAGGCCATACCCGGCCAGCGGCGCCACCATGCCGTTGTGGAGGGTGCCCATGCCCCACGACGACAGCCATGGCGCGGTCGGTGGCATGCGCTGGGCTGCCGGTACTGTCTGGTAGTCCCACGGGCCGGCAAGCGGCAGGCGTGACCCGTCAGCCAACCCCAGTGCGCGCGGCTCCACCGGCAGGCCCCCTTCGCGATACGTGTTGAGCACGTTGACCACCAGCGTGTTCGCACCGGCGTGCAGCGTGCCGGCCGGCAGCACATAGCGTCGCGCCAGCCCGGCACCGAAGCTGCTGCCCACGATGCGACCGTTGATCCAGGTGGTGTCCAGTTCGTCGATCCGCCCCAACTCCAGCACGCTGGGCTGCCCGGCCTGCGCGGCGTCAAGCTGCAGCGTGGTGCGGTACCAGCCCATGCCAAGGTGGTCGGCCAGTGCCGGCGCAACCCACGCCGTCGTGGGGGACGCCCTCTGCCAGGGACCGGTATCGTCAACGCGCCATGGCTGGCGCATATCGGCACTATCGCGCTGCCAGGCCTGTTCCCACTGCGCGCCCCAGGCCACCAGTGCCGCCGCCGGGTCCTGCGCGTACTGGTCCAGCACGGCCAGGGCCGGCGCCTGCCCATCGACCCGGCGCAGCGCATCGGCGCGTGTCCAGGCCTCGATGCGCGACCCGTTCCACGACGCATTGATCAGCCCCATCGGCACATCCACGTCGCGTTGCAGTTCGCGCGCGAAGTAGTAACAGGTGGCCGAAAACCCCCGCACGGTGTCGGGCGTGGCGGGCTGCCACTGCGGTACATCCGCGAAGCGCTGCCTCGGCACCGCGCTGTCCTGGGTGGGAATCTGCAGCAGGCGGATGCGACCGTGGGTGGCTGCCGCCACTTCGGCGCGAGCGTCCAGCGTGCGCTCTACCGGCAGGGCCATGTTGGATTGGCCACTGCACAGCCACACGTCACCGATGAGCACGTCATCCACGCGCTGTTGCCGCCCCTGCGAGGCCACGTTCAACACATGCGGGCCGCCGGCCGGCAACGCGGGCAGGGTCGCCTGCCAGCGGCCGCTGCGATCGGCGCGCACGCGTTGCGCATGCCCGGCCAGCTGCAGGTCCACCCGTGCGCCCGGTGCCGCCGCGCCCCATACGGCAATCGGGCGGTCGCGCTGCACCACCATGTGGTCGGTGAACGGCGCGTCCAGCAGGGCCGGCGCTGCGTGAGTCGCCGCCACCGCAAAAAGCGCAATGAGCAGCACGCCGACCCGCCCGGCAGGCCGCTGCCGACTCACGGCTGGACCGCGAACAATCCGCCGGAACCGGGCCACTGTGCCAACGCCTGCTCGCCCAGTCGTGCACGCGCGGTGCTGATGAACAGCCGTCCGTCGGGCGCGAAGCACAGGCTGCCCACGTGCGGCGCCGGTACCGCGAGCGTGCGCAGGACGGCGCCGTTGGCGGCCAACTCCACCACCGAATGGCCGCCCCACATCGCCACCCACAGGTGGCCATCGCGCGCCATCGCCATGCCGTCGGGCTTGCCCGGCACGCCCAGGAAATCGGTGACCACCTTCGGCTCGCCCAACGTGCCTGCCACCACATCGGCCGGGTAGGCGAGCAGGGTGCGGGCCAAGGTGTCGATCACGAACAGGGTGGTTTCGTCAGCCGAGAACGCCATGCCGTTGGCCACGCCCAGGCCGTCGGCCACGCGCCGCGCCGGCGCATCCACGGCCGGCGCATGGAATAGTGCGCCGCGTCCAGTGAGCAGGCCTTGATGCATCGACCCGCCCCACAACCCGCCGCGGCTGTCGGTGACCAGATCATTGAGCCGGCACCCTGCGCCGACGTCCACTTCCGGGCCCGCCTGCAGCGGCCCGTCGGGCGCAAACGCGACAAAGTGCGTTTCGCCGTTGCCCACCAGCGTGCCGTCGGCCATGGCCAGCGACCAGACCGGCTCGGGCAGCGGCACCCGTTCGCACTGGGTCCCGTCCCAACGCAACAGGCAGGGCGCAGTCGGATCGACCCAGCGCAGGACACCGTCGGCACCGAACACGGGCGATTCGCCCACGGTGGTGCGCGCGTCGCACACCAGGGTAGCGCGCGCCGGTGCCGCCGCCTGCACGGCGTGCATCCAGCGGGAGGCACGCTCCCCCACCGCCTCGGCACTGCGGCCGGGCCGGTACAGGTCGGTGCCCACGCCGAAGGCGCTTACCCCCGCCTCGCGGAACTCAGCAACCTGCGCGGGAGCGACGCCGCCGACGGCGATCAAGGTAACCCCGGCCGGCAACACCGCCGACAACGCCTGCAGGCGCGGCTGCGCACCGTTGGCCGGGAACGCCTTCAGATGGCGCGCACCGGCGGCGATTGCGGCGAAGGCTTCGGAGGCCGTGGCAAACCCCGGCACCGGCACCATGCCGTGCGCGATCGACGCGGCGATCACCGCTGCATCGGTGTTGGGGGCCACGCAGAAGGCGCAGCCGGTGGCGGCCAACTGCTCGACCGCTGCGGTGCTGACCACGGTCCCCGCGCCGATCAGCATGCGCCCCTGGAAATGCGCCGCCAGGGTGCGGATGGTGCGCAGCGGGTCCGGTGAATTCAGCGGCACTTCGGCCAGCCGCACGCCGGCGGCGTACAGCGCCTCGACCACCGCGATCGCCTCGTCACCGGGCAGGCCGCGCAGGATCGCGATGATGCCGGTACGCGCCAGCGCGGCGTCGAATGTTTCTGCGTGCTCGTCATTCATGCCAACGCTCCGGCTGCCTGATGCAATGCAAGGAAGCCGCGGGTGGAGGCGTCCTGCGAGGGAATGGAGCGGCTGCCGCCGCCCAGTTCGACCAATGCGCGTGCATACAGCGCGCAGACCGGGGCGGCCCCCACCAGCGGCACGGCGTGCAGGGCCTGCGGCCACTGCCGGCGCACATCGGACAGCTCGGCGCCGATCAGCAGCCCGCGCAGATAGGCCGCGCCATCACGCCGTGGCAGGTCGCCGCGGATCACCTTCGCCCGCGCACCAAACAGCAACGTGCCCAAGCCCATGCCGCCGTCGTGCGCGGCATGCAGGCCATCGATGAAGGCCGCCCCGTCGTGCGCCGGCCCATCGACCACCGAGGCAAGCAGGCCGGCGGCGGTGAGGCGATCGAATATTTCACCGGACATCGCGGTCATGAAGGCCACCACCGTGCCGCCCTCCAGCTGCACCCATTTGCTGTGCGTGCCCGGCAGCGCGACCACGCCGGTGTCGGGCACCGCACCGGCGGCGACCAGGCCGAGCAATTCGGTTTCCTCGCCGCGCATGATGTCCGGCGCGCCGTCCGGCCGCCGACAGGCCAGGCCGGGCACGATCGCCACGGCATGCGCCCCTATCTGGACCGGGTGCAGTTGGCCGGCCAACGCGTCCAGCGTGGCCGGACATTCCACATAGCCCGCATCGCTCCAGCCGATGTTGGAGCCCACCATGCCACTGGCGTAGATGCGCGTGGCCTGCGGCCACTGCGCCACCACATCCTCCAGCAGCGCCTGCATCTGTGCCCGCTCCAGCCCCGCAATGCCGCGCGGCTGTTCGATCGCGCCGGTCACCTGGCCGTCGTGGCCGATGCGGAACGCGCGGAAATTGGTGCTGCCCCAGTTGATGCCGATGATGTACGGCGTGGCTGCCTCACTCATTGCCGGGTCACTCCTGCGCCACCGTCCAGGGGAAACACCGCGCCGGTGATCCAGCTGCTGCGCGGTGACGCAAGGAACAGCGCCAGCTCGGCCGCATCGGCCGGCGTGCCCAGGCGCCCCAGCGGATGTCGCTGCACGTTGGCGTGGCGGGCGCCAGCCGGGTCGGCGGCGCGTGCGAACGAGGCCTGCAACATCGGCGTATCCACCGACGCCGGGGCGATGGTATTGACCCGGATGCCATCGGCCGCAAACTCCAGCGCGGCGGTGCGCGCCAGTTCCTCCAGTGCGGCCTTGGAGGCCGCGTAGGCCGCCAATCCGGGCGTGGCGAAGCGGGCGTTGATCGACGACACCAGCACGATGCTGCCATCGCGACCGCGCATGTCCGGCACCACCTGCCGGATCACCCGCAGCGCGCCCAGCACGTTGACCGAGTACACATCCAGCCACACCGCATCGTCGTGTGCCAGGGTGCCACCGGCCGGGCAGATGCCGGCGCAATGTACCAGGGCATCAAACGGACCCACCGCAGCACGCAGCTGCCCGATCGCGGCGGTAACCGCCTCGGCCGACCGCAGGTCGGCGATCGCGGTGGCCTGCCCGCCGTCGCTGGCAACCTGGTCCAGCGTGGCCACCGTGGCGCCGTCGGCACGCAACCGCGCCACCACCGCCGCGCCGATGCCACTGGCCGCGCCGGTCACCAGCGCCACGCGCCCGTGCATTGCCGTATCGCTCATGCCCTGCCCTTTCCTTCCAGAAGATCCATGCTCAGAACCGGTAGGTCAGGCTGGCCTTGTAGGACCGGCCGAATACCACGTTGGTGCGCAGCCCTTCGGCATATCCATCGAAGGTGCGCTGCTCGCTGTCCAACAGGTTGTTGCCTTCCACCTTCAGGGACAGGCGGTCGCTGAAATCGTAGCTCATCGATGCCGACAGATCCTTGTAGGTGTCGTTGTAGATGCCGGTGGACGCGGCCGACAGGCCGACCAGGTATTCGTCACGCCAGTTGTAGGCCACGCGGATGCCGAACGGACCGTTCTCGTAGTAGCCGATCAGGTTGGCGTTGTTCTTGGACAGGCCCGGGAAGGTCAACGCGCTGCCGTTGATGTCGGTGATCGGCGTTTCCGAATCGATCCACGTGTAAGTGGCGACCACCCCGAAGCCGTCGAACATGCCGCTGAAGGGCACCTGCGCCAACAGCTCCACGCCTTTTACCTTGGCCTTGTCGCCGTTGATCTTGCGCAGCACCAGGTAGTTGACGTTGTTGTAGGTCTCCGCGCTCTGGCGCTGGACAATGAAGGTGGAGACATCCTTGTAGAACAGGCCGGCCGACAGCAGCCCCTGGCCGCCGTAGTACCACTCCAGCGACAGGTCGTACTGGGTGGCCTTGAACGGATCCAGGTCCGGGGCGCCGCCGCTGCCGGTGCCCGGCGAGGTCTGCACACCGTTGCTGTCGAACACCGCGTTGTTGTTGAGGGTGACGCCGTTGTTGAGGTCTTCGGTGTTGGGGAAGGCCACCACCTTGGCCGCGCCGCCGCGCAGTATCAGGCTGTCAGTGATCTGCAGCTTGGCCACCGCCGAGGGCAGCACCTCGCGATCGTCGCGCTCGAACCGCGAGGGGCTCAATGCGCCGCTGCCGCTGATCAGGTTGCCGCGCGAGGTCAGGTCGCGGCCGACGAAGCGCACGCCCAGGTTGCCGCCCAGCGGCATGCCGGCCACGTCGGTGTCCCAGTTGAGCTTGGTGTAGGCCTCCAGGAAATCCTCGTCGACGCTGAAGGTGGCCGCGTAGGCCAGCGCGTTGTTGCGCGGGTCCAGGCACTGCGCGTTCTGTGAGATCTGCGGCAGCGTGGTGAAGCTTTCACAGCCCCCGAAGGTGCTGCGGAACGGCCCGAGGTAGGCACGCGGCAGACCACTGAACTCGCCCGGCAGGAAGTCGTTGTTGCTGTACACGCGGATGTACGGCGCCATCTGCGTGACCGGCACCCCGCCAACCGGCCGGATATCGGCGCGGCGCGGATCCTGCAGGCTTTCCAGGCGGCTGAAGCGTGCACCGAAGTCCAGCGAGCGCAACGGGCCATCGCCGAAGGCCAGGCTCCAGTCGGTGCGCAGCGCGCGCGAATCGGTCTGTGCGCGCCAGTCGTTGTCGAACATGATGGTCATGCGCCACTGCGATGGATCGGTCAGGTCGATGCCGCTGACGTTGAAGCTGCCGAAGCTGCCGCTACGCAGGTCGAAGTCGGTGACCGAACTGCGCCCGGCCATCGGCGCCAGGCGCATATAGCGCTGGTTGTAGTTGGCGGTGGAGCGGCCCCAGTCCAGCTCGGCCGAGCCATCCAGGCGATCACCGACGCGGAAGCCCGCGCGCAGCGCGGTGGACAGCGTGTCCGAATCGATATCAGCCGATTCGGCATTGAGCAGCACCGTGCCGGTGGAGCGCCCCGCCAGCAGGATGTCGTGGTCGGAGTAGACCGCGTTGCTCAACCCCGCCGAGGGATTGAAGGCGATCCAGTAGCGGTCACGCTCGGCCTTCTGGCGCGAATAGAACGTATCCCAGGTGAGCTCCACCCCGTCGGTCGGCCGCCATTGCAGCACCGCGCTGACGCCGACCTTGGTGCGGTCATCGTCGATGTTCTGCGCACGCATGTCGGTGCTGCCGAAGCGGGTGCGGGTAGGTTCGGCGGGGTCGGTATAGCGCGCATACCCGGAGAAGGTGTCCAGGCCCTGCTGCACCACGTTGCGGCGACCGTAGGTGGCCGACAGCAGCGCACCGAAGCGGCGGTCGTCGCTGCGCCGTGAGATCAGCCCGAACGCGTTGTGCCCCCAGGCGTCGGACATTTCATCGTAGGTGCCGGCCAGGCTCACCACGTTCTGGTCGCTGTCGCCGGACAACGGCTGGCGGGTGTGGATGTCCACGATGCCGCCCAGCCCACCGGAGAGCTGGTCGGCGCCAGCCAGCTTGGTCACCTCCAGACGCGAGATCAGCTCGGAAGGCACCAGCGAGAGCAGGCCGTAGGTGGAGGTGGCCAACTGGTCCAGGCCGTTGCCGCCGCGCCCGGTGGCGTCGACGATCTGGCGGCCGTTGTAGAGCAGCACGTTTTCTTTCAGGCCGCGCACCAGGATGTCGCTGCCCTCGCCCATGCCGCGCTCGAGCTGCACGCCGGCCACGCGCCCGAGTGACTCGGCCACGTTGGTGTCGGGCAGTTTGCCGATGTCGTCGGCCACAATCGCGTCGACGATCTGCGCCGAGTCACGTTTGAGATCCCGCGAGGCTTCCAGGCTGCCGCGGATGCCCACGACGCTGACCGCGTCCAGGGTCTGCGCCTGCTGTTCGGTGGTTGGGGGGGCCGGGGCGTCCTGCGCCGTTGCCAGCACGGGCGCCAGCAGGCAGGTGCCCAGGGCGATGAACAAGGTGGAACGTCGAAAACGATGCATGGATCGGACCCTCTCCCAAGGTAGGGACCCAGACCGGACTGCCGGCTGGATCCAGCGCTTTTCCGTCATTGCTGCTGCGCTGCGGCTTGGCAGCGTGTAGCTAATATAGCAATATGTTTTGGCCGCGCACGCTGCAATGCAGCGAAAACTGATGGTTCCTTTGCGGCATGTGCGGGAACCTCCCCTCCATAGTGTTGCTATCCACGGCACACACAGTTCAACAAGGACCCGGCGCAATGGCCGTTCTGCAAGGTGTCTTCCCCATCCTCCCCACGATCTTCGACGCGCACGGCGCCCTCGATGAACGCGGCACCGAGGCGGTATTCGAGTACATCCTGGCCGCGGGTGCGGCCGGCGTGGTGTTCCCGGGCCTGGCCAGCGAGTACGACATGCTGTCGTTGGAGGAGCGGTTGCACCTGACCGCGTGCATCGGGCGCTGGAACCGCGGCCGGGTGCCCTTCATCGTCGGCGCCAGCGCGAAGACGCTGGAGGATGCGGTACGGCTGGCGCGTGCCGGTGGCGAGGCCGGGGCCGAGGCGGCGATGGTGTTGACCCCGCATGCGCTGGCCGGCGATGCCGCGGCGATGGCGGCGTTCTTTGCCCGGCTGGGCAGCGAGTCGGGCGTGGCGGTGATGTTGCAGAACGCGCCCGCCCCGATGGGCGTGGGGCTGGGCGTGGACGAGGTGGTGGCACTGACCGCGCAGGTGCCGGCCATCGCCTACGTCAAGGAGGAAACCATGCCGTCGGGCCATCGCATCACCGCATTGTCCGAACGTGCCGGCGACAGCGTGCAAGCGGTGTTCGGCGGTGCCGGAGCACGCTACGTGCTGGACGAACTGGCACGCGGCGCGGTGGGCACGATGCCGGCCTGTGAGATCACTGAAGTGCATGTGGCGATGTTGGCCGCCTGGGCCGACGGCGACCGCGACCGCGCGCGCGACCTGTTCGAACGCACCCTGCCCCTGCTGAGCATGCAGGCGGTGTTCCGCTGGCGCCTGACCAAGGCGATCCTGCTGCGGCGTGGCCTGATCGGCAGCGACCACGTGCGCGCGCCGGGCCCGTCGCTGGACCGGCATGACCAGCAGGAACTGACTATCCTGCTGGACCGCATCGGCGACCTGCTGCCGATGGATACCGTTCCCGGCCAGGCCACGAGACATTCCGCATGAGCGTTGTCAGCAAGGTCGAGACCTTCATCCTCACCGTGCCACGCACCACGCCGTACCTGGGTCCGCTCGGCGCGGGCGAACGGGTCAACGCGCGGGGCTATCTGGTACGCCGCGGCAACGGCACGCTGTACCCCACCGTGGACCGCTCGGTGCTGGTACGGGTCACCACCGCCGATGGCGCGGTGGGCTGGGGCGAAACCTATGGCATCTGCGCACCGCGTGCCACCTGCGAGATCATCAATGACCTGCTGGCCCCGGAACTGGTGGGTCGCGATCCGCAGGACGTGGAAACGATCTGGGATGACCTGTACGGGTTGATGCGCGTGCGCGGCTGCGGCAGCGGTTTCCATACCGACGCGCTGGCTGCGCTGGACATCGCCCTCTGGGACCTGCGCGCACGTGCGGCGGGGCAACCGCTGTGGGCGCTGCTCGGCACGCGCCAACGCGACAGCATTGCCGGCTATGTGTCCGGCCTGCCGGCGGCCACCGTGGACGAGAAGGTGGCCATGGCCCGCACGTTTGCCGCACAGGGGCATGACGCGTTCAAGGTGCATGCCGTGGTCAGCCACGACGGCATCGCCGAGGAAATGGCCGCGCTGCGTGCCGCGCTGGGCGAGCAGGTGCAGCTGATGGTCGACCTGCACTGGAAGTTCGACCATGCCCAGGCCCTCGCACTGGCGCACGAGCTTCTGCCCAGTCGACTGACCTTCATCGAAGCGCCGTTGAAGCCGGAGGACGTGGCGGGTCTGATCGCCCTCGGGGCAGACAGTCCGATCCCGGTGGCGGCAGGCGAAGAGTGGCCCACCGACTACGTGGCACGCCTGCGGCTGGACGGCGGCACGCTGGCGTACGTGCAACCGGAGATGGGCCACACCGGCATCACCCAGTTCCTGCGCATCGCCAGGCTGGCAGCGCGCCGTGGCGTGCAGGTTGCACCGCACGCGACCATTGGCGGCGGCATCTTCATGGCCGCCAGCCTGCATGCATCGGCGGTGATCGACGGGCTGTGGCGGCACGAGTGGCAGCACTCGATCTTCTCGCGTTCGGTGGAGATGCTGGACACCGACATGGCCTACGCGCACGACGGCTATCGCCTGCCCAGCGGCCCCGGCCTGGGCGCGGTGCCGAACGCCCGTTTCTGGGACCACACCGAAGCGGTAGCGTAGTGCCGGGCTCTGCCGCGCCCCGGTGTCCCTACGGCAAGCGGATGACGAACGCGTCGCCACGCGCCCAGTAAACAAGATGCCATTGCACGTAGCGCCGGGCTCTGCCCGGCTACTGTTCGCAGGCGCTCCTTTTTGGTTCTTCGCCCCTTTGAGGGGAGCGTATTGTTCCAACGGCCGTCGCAGAGTGCGCACGACGCTACGCGGATGGCCGGATGTGCAAGCGCCGTTTGGATCGGCCGGCGTCTCCGATCGGGGCGGTCGCGAGCGTGAGGGCCCCCATGCCCTTGGAGACGAAATAAAGGGGGAGGGGGCGGCCGCAGGCCGACGCCGGAGGACATTCGCCGAAAAGGGCATGGGGGCCCAGCGCCCGAGCCACCGACGGCTGCACCTGGAAAGCGTCAAAGCACGCTTCTGCTTGCCCCGCGTATGCGCGAAGAACCTTTTTTCTGGCATGGGCTGATGAAGGCAGCCGGGCAGAGCCCGGCGCTACGTGCGATGGCGTTTCGTTTGCTGGTCGCGTGGCGACGCGGCATGATCCGCGCGCGGTTCATTGGCGAGACGCGCGGCGTTTCTCAGCCGGCCGCAACCGCCGCAGCCTGCGGGCCGATCAAGGTCATCTTCGAGCGGCGCGCCTGCTTCAACGCGGTCCACGCCAACAGCACCGCGATGGGATGCAGGAAGGCCATCAGCACGAAGGCGCGATCGAAGTTGCCGTCGGCCACCAGGTGCCCCACCACCTGCGCCGACACCATGCCGCCCAGCGCGCTGCCGCAGCCGACCAGGCCGGCGACCGAGGCGATATAGCGCGACGGGAACAGGTCCACGGTCATCGTGGTCAGGTTGATCTGGTAGGTAAGGTGGGCGAAGGTCACCACGCAGGCCAGCGCCAGCAGCAGCGGAATCGGCGGATGCATCGCCACGAACAGCCCGACCGGTGCCAGGCACGCCGCGCCCATCATGGTGGTCAGGCGCGCACGCACCGGGTGCATGCCGCGCTTCACCAGCCGGCCGGAAATCAGCCCGCCGCCCACGCTGCCGATATCAGCGGCCACGTACACGATCCACGCCACCGACGCGATCATCGCCAGGCTCATGCCGCGTGCGTCCCCCAGATATTTGGGGAACCAGAACAGGTAGAAGTACCAGACCGGATCGGCAACCGCGCGCGACGCCACCAGTGCCCACACGGTACGGTCGCGCGCCAGCCGCCCCCACACGCCTTTCATCGAGGTGGGCGGCGCAACCGGCACCGGCGTTTCCAGTGCCGGCGTCGCGCTGGCCTCGGCTGCAGCGACGGCCTCGGTCTGCGGCGTTGCAGCCGGCACCTGCGCCTTGCGCGGATAGGCCCACCACCACGCCAGCATCCACAGCAGTCCGGCCACGCCGGTGATCCAGAACGCACTGCGCCAGCCGTAGGTCAGGGCGATGCCGCCAATCAGCGGCGGCGCCAGCGTGGCGCCGATCATCGCGCCAGCCGTGTACAGCCCCAGTGCCAGGCCGCGTTGCGGTGCGGGAAACTGCTCGGACACCACCTTGGTGCCCACCGTGTAGTTGCCCGGCTCGCCCAGGCCCAGCGCGAAGCGGGCCGCGCCCAGCTCCACCGCACTGCGCACGAACCCGGTGGCGATGTTGGCCAGCGACCACCAGCCCACGAACAGCAGCAGTGCCACGCGCGCGCCAAGCCAGTCGGTGACCCGCCCCGCCATGACATAGGCGGCCGCGTAGGCGAACAGGAACACCTGCACTACGCGCGCATATTCCAGGTCGGTCATCTTCAGGTCGGCCTGGATGGTCGTCGCCAGGATCGACAGCGCCTGCCGGTCCAGGTAGTTGATGACGGTCGAGAAGAACAGCAGCGCCAGCAGCACCCACTTGGTTTTCCCGGTCCCGCTCACGCGCCTGCACGCTTGGACATCGCTGATGCCTCCCCATCGGAAGGCTGCAACGTATTGCTATTGTAGCAACATGTCAAACCGCACTGCGGCAATCGCTCAGCCGATTTCCGCCGCCGCCGCGCGCAGCGCCGCCACCAGTTCCTCGGTGGCCGCTTCCGGGATCCAGCCGGACACGGCAATGCCGGCATGCACCGGATCGCCCATCGCGATGGCCACGATGTGGTGGTCACGTTCGTCGGCCACATGCACGCGCGCGTAGCCCTGCGCACGGGTAATGGCCAGGGTGCCCAGCAGTTGCTCGATGCCCTCGGGGAACATGGGAATCGGCCGGTCGGCATACAGCTCGCGCACGTCCTCGTCGCCCAGCTGGGCCAACAGCGCGATGCCGATGCCGCTGGTGGTGGCCGGCAGCAGCCCGATGCGACCCAGCCCGCGTGCCGCCTCGATGCCCGGCGGGGCATGGAACAGGTAGCTCACGCTGTCGTTCCAGAGCACCCCCAGCGCCACCGTGTGGCCGAACCGGCGCAGGTGTTCCAGCACCGGCAGCGCGCGCCGGATCAACCCGGAGGCAAACAGGCTCTGCGCGGCAAGCACGTGCATGCCCGGGCCCGCGGTGTACTTGCGATCGGCGGTCTGCCGCGCAATGCCGAGGTAGGCCAGGGTCTTGAGCAGCCGGTTGACCCGGGTCGGGTTGGCGTCCAGCTGCCGGGCCAGTTCACGGCAACCGACCGGCTCGGGGGAAGAGGCCAGCGCCTGCAGCGTGGCGATGCCGTCGATCAGGCTCTGGTTGGGCTGTGCATTGGGCTTGGTTCGCATCGGGAAAGCGTACTTCCCCCCCGCGGGTAATGCCACCAATAGCAACACGCCAGACCGGGGCGACGACCTTTCAGGGCAGCTTGCAGGCCGGTTGCGCCAACAGCCACGCCTGCGCGGCCGTCGTTGCATCCTGCCCCTCGGCCACAATCACGTCGGGCTGCAGGCGGTTGCCATCGCCTACGCCGTTGCGGTCGGCCATCACGCTGCCGGTCAACAGCAGCAGGCTGCCATCGGGCAGACGCTGCGGGGTATTGGAGGTGGAATAGCCGGCACTGGGCTGGCCGAAGCTGCGCGAGGCTGCCCGGCCGCGGAAGGCCAGCACCGATGCCTCGCCGGAACTGGCAGTGCGCGGCCCGAACAGGACGGCCACCGGCGCGCCCGGGTGGCGCAGCGTGTACCGCGTGTTGCTCGATCCCAACATCCCGTTCCCGTCCGACCAGATCGCGCCATCGCGATACGCCCACGGCTGCTGTTTGTCCGCGCGAAGGGACATGCCGACCGGATCACTTCCCTTGGCATCGCCCAGCAACGGGCCCAGGCCCAGCAACATGGGCCACATATTGCCGCCACTGTTGCCGCGCAGGTCGACCACCCAGCCACAGCGGTTGCCATCGTCCTGCGCCTGGATGCGCGCCTGCAGCGCAATGGCCGCCTGCTTGCGGGCCTGGTACTGCACTTCCTGGGGCTGGGTCTGGTCGTCCATGTAGGCGCCGACGTTGATCCACCCCAGCCGCGCTGTCGGTCCCGTGCTGGCGTCCTCTGTCTGAAGGGGCGCAGCGCCCATCGCTGCCTGCGTGGCCGGTGCGCGTTTCGACTCCGTGCGCAACTGGCTGGCCGATATCCAACGCCCGTGCCCGCCACTGCTGCGCTGGATCACATCGTCCAGCAGCCGCCGCGTCTGCGCCGGGTCACGCGCAGCCGCCAACTCCGCGCGGGCCTTGGACCAGTCCACGCGGTCGCGATACAGCGACTGCTGCTGCAGCAGATCCAGGATCCGCGCCTGTGCCTCGGCGCTGGGCACCTCCTGTGCATGTGCAGCGCCACTTGCCGTTGCAAGCGCCACCATCAACAGCCAACCACGTCCTGCGATCATCGTGCTACATCCCTGTAGTGAAGAGGCCGCAGCTTAGCGCTGCACGCGGTCATTGGCACAGTGCACCGTTCACATCACCAGCGACGCGTGACACTGCAACGCAGCCGGCATCGCCGATTCCGTCCGGCGTGCCGCCGCGGATTCCTGCCTGCCGTCGCCCTACCAGTCCAGCCGCAGCCCGATATTCCCTTCGATCACCTTGCGTTCCTTGCGTGCGCTGCTTTCCAGGTCATGTGTGTAATCGGCCACCGCAAACGCACTGACGTTGCTGTTGAAACGCGCCACCACGCCCATGCCCACTTCCAGCGCACGCGCATCCTGCTGGTTGAGGATGCGGTTGGTATCGAAATCGATGCGGTCTTCGCCGTCCAGAGTCTGCCAGTAGTTGAGCTTGATGTACGGCTGCCAGCCGTTGCCGGCGATGTCGTAGTCGGCAGCCAGGCGCAGGCCGACGCGTCCGGTCCAGGCGTTGTCGTTGTCAAAGCGCAACGCGGACACCGCGTCGCCGGCATCATCCACCGACGTGCGCTGCCAGATCACCTGCAGCTGGGGCTCCAGCCACCACGCACTCTGCCCGAAGCGCAGCAGCGGCTTGCCCACTTCCAGCGAGGCGGTAGTGCCATCGCCACGCACGTCGATGCCCAGCCCGCGCGAGGAGGTTGCGTCGCCGTCGTAGCGGCTCTGCATCACCACCGCGTCCAGGTAGCCACCGGCGCTGCCGGCGCGGGTCCAGTACACGCCCACGTGTTTGTCATCCAGCCGCGTGCGGCCCACCGCAACGTTTTCCCAGCCGATCGCAAAACCGGTCACGTTACCCTGCGCACGGGTGCGCCCGACAAACACGCCGAACTGGTCGCGATGGCTATCGCCCGCGTTGGCGTACAGGTCCAGGCCGGCCTGGATGCCCTGGATATCGCCATCGAAGCCGGGCTGCGCGTCGCCGTCCCACTGCTGTTCGTGGCTCTGCCCCACCAGCCTCGCCCAGGCCGCACGCACGCCGCCCTGCCCGGCCAGCAGACGCTGCTCGCCCTGGCGTTCGTGGAAGGTGCCCACGCTGGCCAGGCTGGTTTCGCGCAGCAGCGGCGGCACCACCGAGTACAGGCCGGTCTCGAAGCGGTACAGCGGAATAATGTCACCCTGCGCCGGGCGCGCACCGGGCGTGGGCGGCACCGCCAGCGGCCCGGGCACCGCCGCCACGTCGGTGGGCACCGGCGGCGGGGTGTCGATGGTGGGCGGCGCCACGTCGGCGGGATCGGCCGGCTCCGGCGGTGGCGCCGGCTCGGGCGCGGCCGGGTTGGGATCATCCGGCGGATTGACGTCCGGCGGCGGTGGCGGCGCCGGTGGCAGCTCCGCCGGCGGGGTCCCGGCGCCCTCCGGCGGCGGGGGCGGCGGCGTGGTGACTCCACCCGGCGGCGGTGTGGGCGCCGGGGTCACGCTGGCCACCAGGGTCGAGCGCAGATACCAGTTCTCGCTGGTGCCGCCGCTGACGCCGCCCTTGAACAGGAAATACTCGTAGGCACCAACAGCGACCGGGTTGTACAACGCGAACGCGGTGGGCGCGGTGGTGGCGCCGTTGATCGCCTGCACCACCAGGATGCCGTCGGCCACGGTGGACGCACCGGCACCGCCAGCGTTGAGGATGCCCACGCCGGTGGTGCCGCTGGCGCTGCCGGTGGAGATCACCAGCTTGTCCGACGCCGAACTGTCGTCGCCCAGCACCGTGTTGAGATACAGCGCGCCGCCATTGCCAACGTAATTGCCGACCACGGTGAAGGTGTCGCCCGCGCCGCCGCCGTTGCTCAGATCGATACGACCGGCGTTGGTGAGCGTGGCCAGCTGCCCGGCCGTGAACGGGGCGACGCCGCCGTTGCTGCCACCGCCGAACACCGCGCTGGTGGCATCGATGTCCAGGCGGCCGGTGCCGCTGGCGCTGTCGCCCAGCACCAGGGTGCCGTCGAAGGCCAGCTGGGTGTCGTCGCGCAGCGCCACCTGTTCCCAGTTGGCAAAGCGCGCCACGCCCCCGGTCTTGACGTTGTCGAAGCCGAGCACGTCGTTGCCCAGCCCACCGTCGAACACCGGCAGCGCGCCCAGGTGGGCGGTATTGAGGTTGGTCAGCTGCGCGACGTCATCGCCTTCGCCGAAATCGATGGCGCCGTGCACCACGCCACCGCCGTTCCAGGTCAGGCTGTCGTTGCCGAAGCTCAGCCGGATTTCGCCGCGCACGGTGCCGCCGGTGATGGTCACCGCGTCATCGCCGCCACTGACGCTGATGTTGCCGCCGATGTAGCCGTCGGACAGCACGATGGTGTCGCGGCCGAAGCCGGTCACCAGGTTGCCATCGATGGTGCCGCCGGACATCAGGAAGGTGTTGTCGTCCAGCTTCATGTTGACCCGGCCGATGCCGCCGCCGGTCATTTCGGCGTAGTCGCCATCGTCGAACGCGCCGACGATGCGGCCGCCGGTCATGCGGAAACGGTCCAGCGCATCGCCCTGCAGCAGGGCACCGATGCTGCCGCCGGTCATCAGGAAGGTGTCGATGCCCGACCCCTGCTGCACCGTGCCGGTCACGCTGCCGCCACTGATCTCCAGGCTGTCCTCGCCATCGCCCTGGTCGACGCTGTCGATTACGCCGTCGCGGATCACCAGGGTGTCGTTGCCCGCGCCCTGCAGCACACCGCCCTGGATGCTGCCGCCGAGCATGTCGATGCGGTCGTTGCCGGCACCTGACACGACGCCGCCGGTACTGCCGGCAATGGTGCCGCGGTTGGTCAGGTAGGTGGCCCCGTTGAGCTGCAGCGCGCGGCCGGCGTTGGCGATGATGCTGCCATCGTTGTTGATGACATGCCCGGTGCCGGCCTGCACGGTGATGGCGTTGCCGCTGGCGATACCGATCTGCGCGTTGGCCAGCACGTTGATGGTGGTGTTGGACGCGACACCAGCGGTGACGATCGCCACCGGATCCGGATTGGGCGCTGCGGTCGAGCAGGTCACCGTCTGGTCCTGCCCGGGCGCGGGGTTGTCGCAGCCGGCCCAGGCCGGCGCGGTACCGGCCAGCAGGACCGTGCCCAGCGCGCCCCCGCAGCCCCGACGCAGCCAATGTGAAATACGGTCTGCCAGCACGGTGCGTGCCGGCGAAACGGGCATCGAGCGCATACGCCTTTCCTGTTCTACAAGAGGGGGTACGGCAACGGCCCAGTGCTTCTACGCAGACCGGCGTCAGTACTTTTACCGCCGTGCCGTGATGGGGGGGTAAACGTACGTGATGCCCATCCTAAATTTTGAGGTAGATGCGCCGCGCGTCCAGCGCCCACACCACGCCCCACCACACCGCCACGAAGCCGAGCGCACACAGCAGCGAGGCCAGTGCGGGGGCCGTCGGCAGCAGCGTCGATAGGGCTTGATACAGCCATCCCCACGCGCCGCTGGCCATCAGCAGCAGCGCCATCGCTGACGAGCCGAGGTAGGCGGCAATGGCGTTGACGCCAAAGCGTCGGCCCAGCGCCGGCGCACCCCAGCGATCCACCAGCAGGTGGGCCAGCAGCAAGGCCGCCACCGACATCCCGCCCGTCCACAGCACGAAACTGGGGGTCCACAGCTGCTTGTTGAGGGGCAGCCACAACGCGGCCACGCCGCCCAGGAGCAGGCATGCAGTTGCCAGCGCCGCCAGCCCACCCACCTGCCCCACCCGCAGCCACGCGCCCGCACGCAGCCCCAGCAGCGTGCTGGCGAGCGCGCCCAGGCTGCTCAGCAGCCCTTCCGGGTCGTGGCCGAGCCCGGTCAGCGGGTCGTACTTGTAGAGCAGCGGCGCGAACAACCCGGTATCCAGGCGGCTGGCCGGGTTGACCCACGGTGCCAGCGAACCGGCCCCCAGCAGGATCGCCGCGTACGCCAGCAGCAGCGCGACCAGCACCGCCCATTGCGTGCGCGCGCGCGTCTGGATCGCCAGCAGCCCGACCACCGCCACGCACAGCGCGATCCGTTGCAGCACGCCCCACAGCCGGTAGGCCGGCAGGTCCATCAGCCACCACGCCAGCAGGTGCAGCACCGCGCCGGCCACCGCGATGCGCAGCGCACGCTGCAGCAGGCCACTGCGCAGGGCCGGGCGCAACGCAGGCTCGCCCGCGCGCGGCGACAGGCTGAAGGCCATCGACACGCCGGCAATGAACAGGAACAGCGGGAAGATCAGGTCGGTGGGCGTGAAGCCGTGCCAGTCCGCATGCAGCAGCGGTGCATACACATGGCCCCAGTCGCCGGGGTTGTTGACCAGCAGCATCGCCGCCACGGTCAGCCCGCGCAGGGCATCGATCGAGCCCATGCGCGGCGATGGGGAGGCGGTCATGCGTCCTCGCGCTCGCCGGCAATCCAGGTGGCGCGCACCTGCAGTGCGTCGTCGAGCAGCACCAGGTCGGCCTGGTAGCCCTCGGCGATCTCGCCCAGGCGGTCGTCCAGGTTGAGGAACTGCGCCGGGTAACGCGAGGCCATGCGTGCGGCCTCGTCCAGCGGCAGGCCGAGCAGGTGCACCGCGTTGCGCACCGCCGTGGCCATGTCCAGCGCCGAGCCCGCCAGCGAACCGGCGGCATTGCGCACCACGCCGTCCACGGCCGTGATCACTTCGCCATACAGCTCATAGCTGGGGCTGTCGGCACCCACCGGCGGCATCGCGTCGGTGACCAGCATCACCTTGCCGCGCGGCTTGGCCGCCAGCGCCACGCGCAGGCTGGCCGGGTGCACGTGCACGCCGTCGGCGATGATGCCGATCCAGCTGTCGCGGTCTTCCAGCGCCGCGCCCACCGCACCTGGCTCGCGCCCGGTCAACGGCGACATCGCGTTGTAGAGATGGGTGAAACCGCGGATGCCGGCGTCCAGACCGGCGCGCGCTTCTTCGTAACTGGCGGCGGTATGCCCGGCGGCCACGATCACGCCGCGTTCGACCAGCGCGCGGATGCTCTCCAGCGGCACCCGTTCGGGGGCCAGGGTCAACAGGGTCACGCCGTTGTCGAGCGAGGCCGCCATCGCGATCTCGTCAGCGTCGGGCACGCGGAATTTGTTGGCGTCATGGGTGCCCTTGCGCGCCGGCGCGATGTACGGGCCTTCCAGATGGATACCGAGCACGCCCGGTACGCCTTCGCTGATGGCCTGGCGGGTCGCAGCGATCGCCGCACGCATCACCTGCACATCGTCGCTGATCAGCGTCGGCAGCAGGCCGGTGGTGCCGAAACGGCGGTGCGCCTGGGCCAGCGTGCGCAGCGTGGCGACATCGGGGCTGTTGTTGAACAGCGCGCCGCCGCCACCGTTGACCTGGGCATCGATGAAGCCTGGCAGCAGCCAGCCACCGCCCAGGTCCACCTGCTCGTCGGCCTGGCCGAGCATCGGTGCGGCATCGGATACCAGCGCGGTGATCCGGCCACTCTCGATCACCAGCGCCAGGTCGTCGCGGAAGTCGTCGCCAGCCAGGATGCGCGCGTTGCGCAGGACAGTTTTCATCAGACGGTTTCCGTCACCTTGTTCAGATGCGGCGGCAGGTCGGGGTTGTGGCCGCGGCGCAGCGCCAGCGCGTTGATCGCGCGGTAGAAGCTCTGGATGGTCAACAGTGGCGCGCACGCCGGGTGCGGGGCGACCGGCAGCGGCAGATCGCCGCCGACATCGGCCAGCCACACCTGTGCATCGCGCGCAGCGAACTCGCTCAGCACCGCGCGGGTACCGGCGCCGGTTTCATCCGGCTGGGCAAAGGCCAGCACTGGGAAGCCCGGGCCGACCAGTGCCATCGGCCCGTGCTTGACCTCGGCCGAGCTGTAGGCCTCGGCGTGCAGGCCGCAGGTTTCCTTGAACTTCAGCGCTGCTTCCTGCGCGGCGGCCAGGCCCAGGCCACGCCCCAGCACGAACAGATTGTGGGCCGGCACCAGGCCCTCGGTCAGCGACGACCAATCGTTGTTCCAGGCCTCGCGCAGGGCATCGGGCAGCGCACGCAGCGAAGCGATCAGGCCCACGTCCTGGGTCCAGTACGCGACCAGTTGCAGAATGGCCGACAGCGAGGCCAGGTAGCTCTTGGTCGCTGCCACGCTGCGCTCGGCACCGGCGCCCAGCGGGATCACCGTCTCGGCCAGCTGCGCCAGCGGCGAATCTTCGACATTGACCAGTGCCACCACGCGCGCGCCGGCCGCACGTGCGGCTTCGGCATTGCGCAGCAGGTCCGGGCTCTTGCCCGACTGCGAAATCACGATGTACAGCGCGCCGCGCAGCTTCAATGGCGCTTCGTAGACCGAGCCGACCGACGGCGACGCCGAGGCAGTCACCAGCCCGAGGCGCGTTTCCAGCAGGTACTTGGCGTAGGTGGCGGCATGGTCCGAGCTGCCCCGCGCGCAGGTCACCACGAACGGCGGCGGCGCCGCGCGCAGGCTGGCGGCCAGCGTCTCCACGGCCACCTGGTTGCGCGCGAACTGCGCGGCGATCACATCGGCAGCCTCGGCGGCTTCGCGGTACATCAGGGTGTCGTGGGGAGCAGGCAGGGACATGGGGACTCAGGTCGTTTCAGGAGAGGGAAGCCGTGCACCCTGCGGGCGCATCGGCGCGGTGGAGCCGCGCACCACCAGCTGCGGCACGAAGCCCTGGTTCTGCAGCTGCAGTGGCGCGTCGTCGTAGGCATCGCTGCGCAACTGCGCGATCAGCAGGCGCGCGGCATGCCGGGCGATGTCTTCGGTGGCCTGCTTGGCGGTGGTCAGCGGCGGCCAGGACTGGCGCGAGAACGGACTGTCCTCGAAGCCGGCGATGGACAGGTCGTAGGGCACGTTCATGCCGGTGGACTTGGCGGCGGCCAGCACGCCGGCGGCGATTTCATCGTTGGAGCCGAAGATGGCGGTGGGCGGTTCGCGCAGCGCCAGCAGGCGGCGCGCCCCACGGAAGCCGTCATCGAAGGTGTAATCGCCCTGCACCACCAGGTGCTTGTCGATGGTCATGCCGTAATCGCGCAGCGCCGCTTCATAGCCGGCATAGCGCTCGCCACTGGAGCGGTGCGAAGTGCCGCCCCAGAGGAAACCGATGCGCTGGTGACCGAGCTGGATCAGGTGCTCGGTGATTTCATAGGCGGCCTCGCGGTCGTCAACGAACACGCAGGCACCATCTTCGGGATCGGCGGTGGCGGCGATGATGCGCACCAGCTTGATTCCGCGCGCGGTGAGCGCAGCCACCAGATCCTTGCGCTCGGACATCGGCGCGGTCAGCACCAGCCCGGCAAGGCGCGAGCGCTGCACCCAGTCGGCCAGCTCTTCGGCCAGCATCGGCGAGCTGGAGTCGCAGGGGTGGATCTGCAGCCCGAACCCGGTTTCACGGCACGCGGCGAGCACGCCGTTCTGCACGCCGATGATGTGGTACGGGTTGGGGTTGTCGTAGACCAGCCCGACCACCAGCGTGGTGCCGGTGCGCAGGTTGCGCGCGGCCGGATCGGGCTCGTAGTCCAGCTCGGCGATCGCACGCAGCACCCGTGCACGGGTGGCCTGCATCACCGAGGGCTCGTTGTTGATGACCCGCGAGACCGTCTTCAGCGATACCTTGGCCCGTTCGGCGACATCCTTGATGGTCGCTCTACGCATCGTCTTTTCCTGGCTGACCGGTTGAGCGTCCATGATCGCCGATCACTGCCCGTCGCGGGACAACCCGACGCGGTGGCCGCGCACCGAATAGAACAGGATGTACAGGTAGCAGGGCACCATCAGGCCGGCGAACACCCACTGGAAATCGAAGTGCTGCTTGAGCACGGCAAACAGCTGGGGAATGATCGCGCCACCGGCGATGGCCATCACCAGCAGGGCCGAGCCGGTCTCGGTGAAGCGGCCCAGGCCGCGGATCGCCAGCGGGAAGATCGCCGGCCACATCATCGCGTTGGCAAAGCCCAGGGCCGCCACGAAGCCCACCGACACGTAGCCGTGGGTGAACAGCGCGCCGATGCAGAACACCACGCCGAGTACGGCGGAAATGCTCAGGTAGCGCGACTGCGAAACCAGGTGCGGGATCAAGGCCAGGCCGGCCAGATAACCGATGAGCATCGCGCCCAGGGTGATCGAGGTGAACATCTTGGTCTGGTCCAGCGGCAGGTCGAAGCCATGGCCGTAAGTGCCGATCGCATCGCCGGCCATCACTTCCACGCCGACATAGACGAACAGGCACAGCACGCCCAGCCACAGGTGCGGGAACTGGAAGATGCTGGTGCGCTCGGCCACCCCCGGCGCGCGGGCCGGCGTGGCGTTGGCTTCGGAGGTCTTCAACTCGGGCAGCGGCGAGAACAGCACGCCCACCGCCAGCACCACCAGCAGCCCGGCCATGGCCATGTACGGCAGCTGGATCTTGGCGGCGAAGTCGTTGAGCAGGACGGTCTTGGCCGCTGCGTCGGCGACCTTCACCTGGGCATCCAGATCGCCGATGCCGTGCAGCACCAGCGTACCGATCAGCACCGGCGCGAGCATGCCGGCGATCTTGTTGCAGATACCCATCAGCGCGATGCGCCGGGCCGCGGTCTCGATCGGGCCAAGGATGCTGATGTACGGATTGACCGCCGTCTGCAGCAGGGCCAGGCCACTGCCGATGACGAACAGGCCGCTGAGTGCGCCTGGATACCAGCGCTGCTGCGCGAAGTGGGCGAACACCACCGCGCCGGCCGCCATCACCAGCAGGCTCAGGCTCAGGCCCTTCTTCATGCCGGTGCGCTTGAGGATCCACGAGGCCGGCAGCGCCAGGAAGAAGTACGACAGGTAGAAGACCATCAGCACCAAGAAGGCGCCGACCTCGTCCAGCTCGAAGGCCAGCTTGACGAAGGTGATCAACGGCCCGTTGAGCCAGGTGAAAAAGCCGATCAGGAAGAACAGCACGCCGATGATCAGGATCGAGGTAAGCACGCTCGAACGCGCGGAGGCAGCAGGCACGGCAGACATCAAGGAGGCTCCTGCATCGACGGCACCGGAGCGGCGTCGGAAGAGTGGCTGGGAACAACGTTGTCACATTTATTCGTTGCCGCCGCCGGGTTTGTCAACAACTGGTTCACGCCGGGACCGCGCATTTTCTTCTGCTGCACCTGCGCAATCTGGCGGCAGCGCTGGCCGTTACCGGAGCCGAGGCCCTATTCACGGCAGTTTGCGAAAACATGACGGCAGCGTGATGAAAACGTTTTCCCGCGCAAACCCGCGTTGCGGCGCAGCATCGAAAGTGTGAGGTTATCGTTGACATCGTTGTCAGAACGATTACAGACTCCGCCTCAATCGCCGGGTCAGCCCTGGCCACGCCCAACCGATGGAGTCCGTGTGACCAACGCCGCCCACGCTGTTCCGGCCCATGCCCTGCCCGCCGCGATGCCACCGTTCCTGGCCGCCGACGTGGGCGGCACGCATGTGCGGGTTGGCCGGGTCCAGGCCAGTGCCGATCCGGCCCATCCGGTCCAGCTGCTGGACTACCGCAAATTCCGCAATGCCGATTACGCCGGCCTCAGCGCGATCCTGTCCGACTTCCTGGCCGATGGCCCGCGTCCGTCCCATTGCGTGGTCGCCACCGCCGGCTATGCCCGCGAAGACGGCACGGTGATCACCGCCAACCTGCCCTGGCCACTGTCGGCACGTCAGATCGAACGTGATGTCGGCCTGGACCAGGTCTATATCGTCAACGACTTCGAGGCCGTGGCCTACGCCGCCGCGCAGGTCGATGCCAGCGGCGTGCTGCAGCTGACCGGCCCGGCCACCGCACCGCGCGGCCCGACCCTGGTGGTCGGCCCCGGTACCGGCCTCGGCGCGGCCGTGTGGATCCCGACCGCCCACGGCGCCGTGGTCCTGGCGACCGAAGCCGGCCAGCCGACCCTGGCCACCACCACCGAACTGGAGATGGCGATCGTGCGGCAGATGCTGCGCGATCGCTCGCACGTCTCGGTCGAGCAGGCGCTGTCCGGCCCCGGCCTGATGAACCTGTACCGCGCGCTGTGCGCATTGAACGGCCAGACCCCCGCGCTGACCACCCCGGATGCGATCACCGCTGCTGCGATGGCCGACCAGGATCCGCTCGCACGGCAGAGCCTGGATGTGTTCTGCGGCCTGCTCGGCAGCACGATCGGCGACATGGCGCTGCAGTACGGCGTCACCGGCGGTGTCTACCTGGCCGGCGGCATCCTGCCGCAGATCCGCGACTTCCTGTTGAACAGCACCTTCGTCGAGCGGTACCTCAACAAGGGGCCGATGCGCGAGGCACTGGAACGTATTCCCGTGAAAGTGGTCGAGCACGGGCAGCTGGGCGTCATCGGCGCCGCCAGCTGGTACCTCGGCCGCTCGGAAACCTGACCTGCCACGGCGCCGGAATCGGCGCTGCGGACACCGCACCACGCAGTACGTAGCACCCAAGGCGCACCCGGACAACAGGCGCGCGGCACAGTCGTACCAGACGCAAGCAAACCGACGCCGTCGCCGGCGACCATCGAGTGATGAGGAGAGACATCATGAACACCCGCAAGACCCTGCTTTCCGCAGCCATCGTCAGCTGCCTGGCCTTCAGCGCCCACGCGCAGCAAGCCGCCCCCACCGCCACCGATCTGGACACCGTGCAGGTCACCGGCATCCGTGGCTCGATGGAAAAGTCGCTGGATACCAAGCGCGATGCCAATGCGCGCCTGGAAGTGGTCACCGCCGAAGACGTGGGCAAGCTGCCCGCACACAACGTCGCCGACACCCTGCAGCGCCTGCCCGGTGTGAACATCAGCTCGTCCAGCGCCGACGAAGGCGGCTTCGATGAAGCCGACCGTGTCAGCCTGCGCGGCACCAGCCCGAGCCTGACCCAGACCCTCATCAACGGCCACAGCGTCGGCTCGGCCGACTGGTTCGTGCTCAGCCAGGGCAACAACGTCGGCCGCAGCGTGAGCTATTCGTTGCTGCCGTCCGAGCTGGTCAGCTCGGTGGAAGTAAACAAGTCCTCGCAGGCCAAGCTGCAGGACGGCGGTACCACCGGCACCGTCAACATCATTACCCGTACCCCGCTGCAGTTCGCCAAGCAGTTCACGGCCGAGGCATCGGTGGGCGCCGTGCGTTCGGACCAGGCCGACTCGACCGATCCGCAGTACTCGGCGCTGTTCAACTACAAGAATGACGCCAACACGTTCGGTGTGCTGGTGCAGGGCTTCTACCAGGAGCGCGAACTGCGCCGTGAAGCGCAGGAAATCCCCGGCGGCTTCTTCGCACTCAAGGCAACCGATCCGGTCGTGGCCGGCATCCCCGACCCGGCCAATCCGGGCCAGTTCCTGCAGGCGCCGCGCCCGGACCTGGAAGGCCTGTCCATTCCCGGCCTGCTGGGTTCGACCCTGTTCGAGCAGACCCGCAAGCGCAAGGGTGGCATGGTCACCCTGCAGTGGAAGCCGATCGACACGCTGACCCTGGGCCTGAGCGGCTTCACCTCCGAACTGGAAGCGAACAACTACAACCGCAACTTCATGATGTTCGGCAGCGGCTTCGGCCGGAGCCAGGCCCCCGATCCGGGTTACACCGTGGTCGATGGCGTGATCACCAACGCGACGTACACCGGCGTTCCCGGTACGAACTACGGCGTGTACGACATGATCTACCGCGAGGCCACCGCCAAGAGCAGCTACGTCACCTTCGACGCGGACTGGCAGATCAACGACAACCTGAACGCAAAGTTCCAGGCCGGCACCACCAAGGGCACCGGCGAAACCCCGCGCCAGTTCATCGCCGAAGTCACCGTCGGCCAGGGTGGCGGCGCGTCCTACGCCAGCCACGGCGCCGGCTCCCCGGTCGACTGGAACATCGGCGGCGACCTGAGCGAAGCAGGCGTCACCAGCTTCGGCACCTGGGGCAACCAGCTGGTCAAGGCCGAAGACAAGGAAGACTGGGCGTCGGTGGATTTCAATCAGTACTTCAGCGACGGCGGCGCGCTGAGCTCGATCGACTTCGGCCTGCGTTTCGCCGACCACGAACGTGAGGCCCTGTCGCCGGAAGGCGCCTCCCCGGGCGACATCTGGTCGGCGCTGCGCGGCAGCGCCACCGGGCAGTACCCGGGCAACTTCGCCAGCGGCGTGGGCGGCACCTTCCCGCGCAACATCTGGTACTACACCCCGGATGCGCTGAAGAACGCCATCATCAACAACTCGACCTGGCTGGCCGGCAATGACGGTCCCGACGGCCGCCACAACTACGGCGCCGAGTGGAAGGTGAAGGAAAAGAACTTCGCCGGTTACGTGCAGGCCAACTTCGCCGGTGACTGGTGGAGCGGCAACCTCGGCCTGCGCTACGTCAACATCAAGCAGGACATCGATACCTACCTGGCCGTCAGCGACCCGGCCCGCGCCGACGTGCGCAGCCTGTTCGGCATGTGGCAGCGCCAGGCCTTCGAGAACAAGCACGACCGCGTGCTGCCGAGCGCCAACATCAAGTTCGACCTGGACGACGACCTCGTGCTGCGCGTGGCCGCATCGCAGACCCAGACGCTGCCGGACTACTCGGCACTGGGTGCGTCCTCGTGGGGTTCGGATCTGAACAAGACCGGCGGTGGCGGCAACCCCGACCTGAAGCCGACCCTGTCCAGCAACCTGGACGCCAACCTGGAGTGGTACTTCATGCCGCGCGGCCTGGTGTCGGTGGGCGCGTACCATATGCGCCTGAAGGACTACATCGCCTTCGACGTGGTCCAGCGCCAGCTGTTCAGCGAACTGACCAACCAGCTTGAAACCTACGACATCTCCACCCCGATCAATGCCGACGGGCAGGTCACCGGCGTGGAAGTGGCTTACGAGCAGCCGATCGGCGAGTACTTCGGCGTCAATGCCAACTACACCTACGCCAACGGCAAGACCGACCACACCTGGGCCGATGGCAGCAACAACCTGCTGGGCACGTCGAAGAACACCTACAACGTGGGTGCCTACTTCGAGAACGAGCGCTTCGGCGCCCGCGTCAGCTACACCCGCCGCTCTTCGTTCCTGATCAGCCTGTCCGGTACCAACCCGTACTACCAGGATGACTTCGGCACGCTGTCGGCGTCGCTCAGCTACAAGGCGACGGACTGGCTGAGCATCAGCCTGGATGGCCTGAACCTCAACAACCCGACCTACAAGTACTACCAGAGCGCGCTGATTCCGACCTCGTTCTACTCCAACGGCCGCCAGTACTATCTGAACTTCCGCTTCAAGTACTGATCGCCGCGGTAACACGCTGCACACCTGAAACGGGCCCGGATTTCCGGGCCCGTTTCGCAGGTGGAACCCGATTCGCTACAAAGGAATGACCCGATGCACACCCGCACCCGTCGTACCTCGCTGTCGCTGCTGTCCTTCGCACTGGCACTTTCCCTCGCCCCGCTGGCCCAGGCCACCGACGCACAGGCACCGAACGGCCCGCAGGCCCTGCCCGGCTCGCTGATGCTGATTCCCGCACCGGCCAGGGTCGACCGCCTCGACGGCGCCGGCTATACGGTGAGCGCGGCCACCCCGGTGCATGCGCAGGGCCAGGCCGCCGGCCGCGTTGCTGCCCAGTTCGCCACCCTGCTGCGCAACAGCGGTGGCCCGGCGGTGACGGTCAGCGAAGGACGCGGCAAGGACGGCATCCGCTTCGTACTCGACGCCACGCTCAAGACCGGCGCCGAGGGCTACCAGCTGCGTTCGGACGCGCGCGGCGCAACAGTGCAGGCCGCAACCGAAGCCGGACTGTTCTACGGTGCGGCCACGCTCTCGCAGCTGCTCACCGGTGGCAGCCAGGGGCAACTCCCGGCGCTGCGCATCGACGATGCCCCCCGTTTCAGCTGGCGCGGCCTGATGCTCGATTCGGCCCGCCACTTCCAGAGCCTGGATGAGATCAAGCAGGTCCTCGATGCGATGGCCGAGCAGAAGCTCAACACCTTCCATTGGCATCTCACCGATGACCAGGGCTGGCGCATGGAGATCAAGCGCTACCCGAAACTGACCGGCGTCGGCAGCTGCCGCATTCCGGCCGGCGATGGCGGCCGCGATCCGGTCACCGGCGCCGAGCGCCCGTACTGCGGCTTCTATACGCAGGACCAGATCCGCGAGGTGATCGCGTATGCGGCTGCACGCCACATCCAGGTCATTCCGGAGATCGACGTCCCGGGCCACGCGACCGCGGCGATCGCGGCCTATCCCGAGCTTGGCACCCTCGACACGCCGCTCAGGCCGTTGAGCGAATGGGGCGTGTTCCCGAACCTGTTCAACACCGAAGACAGCACCTTCGCGTTTCTCGAGAACGTGCTGGAAGAGGTCATCGCGCTGTTCCCGGCCAAGTACGTACACGTGGGCGGCGACGAAGCGGTTAAGGACCAGTGGGAAGCCTCCGCGCGGGTGCAGGCGCGCATGCGCGAGCTGGGCGCCGGTGATGAGATGGAAATGCAGAGCCACATCATCAAACGCCTGGAGATCTTCCTGGAAAAGCACGACAGGCGGCTGATCGGCTGGGACGAGATCCTCGAGGGCGGCCTGCCGCCGGAGGCCACGGTGATGTCCTGGCGCGGCACCGAAGGCGGCCTCAAGGCGGCCAGCGAGGGCCATGACGTGGTGATGTCGCCGGTGACGGACATGTACATGGATTACCTGCAGACCAACTCGCCGAACGAGCCGCCGGGCCGCCCGGCGACGATTCCGCTGGCGCGCGTGTACGGTTTCGAGCCGGTGCCCGATGCACTGGCCAAGGACAAGCAGCACCACATCCTCGGCCTGCAGGCCAACATGTTCACCGAGCACACCCGCAGCTACGCCCGCCTGCAGCACAACCTGTTCCCGCGCCTGGCCGCCGTGGCCGAGACCGGCTGGTCGCCGCGCGAACGACGCGACTACGCCGATTTCCTGGCGCGCCTGCCGGCGCAGCTGCAGCGATACCAGGCCATGGGCATTGCGTACGCACAGACCCCGTTCCAGGTGGAGCTGGACAACCGCGATGACCGTAGCGCCGGCACCGCGACGCTGGCCCTGCGCAGCCCCCTCGGCTACGACATCCACTACAGCGTGGACGGCAGCGCGGTCACCGCCCGCTCACCGCGCTACACCGCCCCGCTGCAGCAGCCGCTGCCGGTGGCGCTGCAGGCGGCCACGTTCTTCAATGGCCAGGCACTGGCCAAGGCGGCCAGCCGCTTCGACATCACCGCTACCTCGCTGCTGTCGCGCACCGACGAGCAGCTCGCGCAGTGCCCGGGCGAAGGCCAGCTGCTGCTGCGCCTGGAAGACGACGGCCCGGCCGAGGGCAAGCGGGCGATCTTCAACGTGGACATCTTCAACCCGTGCTGGCTGTGGAAGGATGCGGACGTGGACGGCATCGCCAAGCTGCGCGTGCGTGCCGGACAGATTCCGTACTACTTCCAGCTGGCCCACGATGAGCCGAACCGCCGCTTCGCGCCCAAGCGCAGCGCACACGGGGAGATGGACATCCTCGGCGGGCAGTGCGATGGCAAGCCGCTGGCCAGCGTGACGCTGCCGGCCGCCCCGGGCGCCGATGGCTTCATCACCCTGGAGGCTGCATTGCCGCGGTCGCTGAAGGGCACGCAGAACCTGTGCGTGCGCTTCACTGGCGATACCCGGCCGACGATGTGGGTGCTGGATGAGATGACCTTGCTGCCGCGGTGACGCCGCAGCCGCAGGCGGTCGTGCCGGCCGCTGGCCGGCACTTCATGAATCCGGCATCGCCAGGTTGCCGGCCAGCGGCCGGCACTACCCGTCATGCGTCGTACGGGCGGCAGTACCGCTGCCGCATTACCCGCGCAGGCGTACCAGCAGATCGCGCAACGGGGTCAACACGATCGCCATGCCGGCCAGCACGCCAACGCTGTTGGCGAGCGCATCCATCGGGTCGGCCATGCGGTTGACGGTCAAGGCGCCCTGCGCGAATTCGATGCCAATACCCAGCGCGACCAGGCCGACCGCGGCCCAGATCAGGGCCGCGCGTCGCTGGTAGATCTGCACTGCCGACGAGGCCAGCAGGAAGTACGCGAGGAAGTGTTCGATCTTGTCGCTGTTCTCCGGCAACGTGAGCGGCGGCGGCGGGATCAGACAGACCACGATCGTGCCCAACACCGCCCCCCACCACAGCGCCAGCCAGAACCGCGGCCAGCGCAGCGGCTTCAACAGGTTCGTGGCGGCCACGTTACAGGCGCCAGGTCAGATCGCCGAGCGCGAACGCCGGTTCGAAATCGACATCGCGCTGGAAGCCCATGACCTGGAAGCGCTCGCCCATCCCGGTCGGCAACGTCAGCTTTTTCACCTGGTCGCGCAGCCGCACACGGCCGATCTCGTCGGTGCGCGCATCGGCTTTTTGCAACAGCGCATCCAGCCCGTTGCCGAGCAGGAAACTGGCCTGGGTGCAGTAACCGGCCAGCTCGAAACCGGCGCCCGTGCCGGCTTCGGCCAGCGCGGTGAAGTCCACCGAGGCGGTGAGGTCCTGAAGGCCCGGCCAGCGATACAGGTCGTTGTGCACGTGGTGGCGGTAGAACGCGCGCACGGTGCCGTCGTCGCGGTCGTCCTGGTAATACTCGTTGCGCGGGTAGCCGTAATCGACGAACAGCATCGCGCCGCGCTTCAAGCCGCCGGCAATGGCCTGGATCCAGTACGGCAGTTGCGGCAGCAGTTCGGAACGGTAGCCGTCGGCGAAGGGCTTTTCGCGGTAATGCTCGACGTGGCGGACCGCGGCACTGAGCATCGCATCGGCCGGCTGCGCGCCACGCACGAAGGCGCCGTCGGCATCCAGTTCGACGGTCTCTTCATAGACCATGCCGTCGCGCGCCAGGAAGCGCGGCGTCGGCAGCGCGTCGATCACTTCGTTGGCGAAGACCATGCCATCCCAGTCATCATCGAACGGGCCGTTCAGCCATTCCACCAGGGCGAACACCGGTGGAATCAACGCCTTTTCCAGGCGCTCCCGCTGGCGCTGCCGCAGGTCCGCGCTGGGTTCCAGGATCGCGTAGCGCTCGGGCAGCGCGTCCAGTTCCAGCATGCGCTTGAGCATCACTTCGGCAAACGCGCCGCTGCCGCCACCGACCTCCATGAAGCGCGCCTGCGGCCCGAGCTGCTGCATCACCGGGGCGATCGCATTGGCCAGCGTGGCGGCGAACAGCGCGCCGATTTCCGGCGAGGTGGTGAAATCGCCGGCGGCCCCGAACTTGCTGGCACCGGCGCTGTAGTAGCCCCAACCGGGCGCGTACAGGCTCAGCTCCATGAAGCGGGAGAACGGCATCGCGCCGCCGTTGGCAAGGATTTCAGCGCGCAGCGCCGCAGCCAGCTCGTCGCTGTGGGCCAGGGCGTCGGATTCGGGGAGGGGCAGTGGGGAATGCATGGCGCGGGCGATTGCGGTGACAATGCACAGCATAGCCTGAGCAGGGAGTACCCCCGATGACCGATACCGCGCCCGTGGCGCTGATCACCGGCAGCGCGCGCCGGATCGGCGCGGCCATCGCCCGCCAGTTCCACGCCTGTGGCTGGTCGGTGGTGCTGCACGCCCACACCTCCACCACCGAGCTGCAGCAGATGGCCTTCGACATGGACATGCTGCGCCCGGGCAGCGTGCTGGCGCTGCAGGCCGACTTGCGCGATGCCGAGGCCCTGCCCGATCTGATCGACCAGACCGTGGCCCAGTTCGGCCGGCTGGACACGCTGGTCAACAATGCCTCCAACTTCTACCCCACCCTGCTTGGCCAGATCACCGCCGCCCAGTGGGATGACCTGTTCGCGGTCAATGCGCGTGCCCCGCTGCTGCTGGCCCAGGCCGCCGCGCCGCACTTGCGCCGCCAGCAGGGCAGCATCGTCAACCTGACCGATCTGCATGGCACCCAGCCGATGCGCGACCACCCGGTGTACGCGGCCGCCAAGGCGGCGCTGGAAATGGTGACCCGCTCGCTGGCGCTGGAACTGGCGCCCAAGGTACGGGTCAACGCGGTCGCGCCCGGGGCGATCCTGTGGCCGGAACAGGGCAAGGATGATTTCGCCCAGCAGGCGCTGCTGGCGCGTACCCCGCTGGCCCGCACCGGCACCGTGGAGGAGATCGCCGAAGCGGTGTACTGGCTGGCCACGGATGCGGCGTTCGTGACCGGGCACACCCTGCGCGTGGATGGCGGGCGGACGTTGTCCTGAACACCCGTTGGACCGCCCCGGTAGTGCCGGCCGCTGGCCGGCTCCTCGTGAACCCGACGTGGCCGCAGTACAGGCCGCTGGCCGGCTCCGCATGAATCAGGTGTTGTCGCAGTGCCGGCCAGCGGCCGGCACTGCCCGGTGCATGATTACGCGGGCAACAGGTCCATCGTGTCGAACGGCTCGCCGAACTGCCGGTGGGCACGCCACAGCGCCTCCAGGGTCAACCCGCTGACCGGATCGCGGAACGCCGGCGCGATATCGGCCAGCGGCTTGAGCACGAAAGCATGCTTGAGTTCGGGGCGCGGAATGCGCAGATGGCCGGGGCCCTCCACGATCAGGTCGCCGTAGAACACCACATCGATGTCCAGGGTGCGGTCGCTGAAGCGCGGGCCGCTGCGGTCGCGCCCGTGGGCGTCTTCCAGCGCATGCAGCCAATCATCCAGCGTCTGCAATGGCAGGTCGGTCTCGATCGCCACCGCATTGTTGAGGAAATCCGGGCCATCGAAGCCCACCGCGGCGGTGCGGTAGGCCGGCGAGACCGCGATCGTGCCGAAGCGCGCGCGCAGGGCCTCCACCGCGGCGTGAAGGTGCTGTTGCGGCTGCAGGTTGCTGCCCAGGCTCAGGAGCGCAGTGGTCATGGTATTCAGCGTACGTGGGGCGATTCCACACCGGGCCAACAGGGCCAGCGCATAGAATCGGGGTGCACATCATAGGACACCGACATGACCTATTGCGTCGGCATCGAGGTGGACGAAGGCCTGGTCTTCGCCGCCGATACCCGTACCAACGCGTCGCTGGACGACGTGCGCGTGCACCGCAAGCTGCACGAGTTCGAGTTCCCCGGGGAGGCGGCCTTCGTGATCATGGCCGCCGGCAACCTGGCGACCACCCAGCTGCTGATCTCGCGGCTGCGCCGTGACGTGGAAGAGCAGCGGCCGGAAAACCTGCGCGCCTACCGGCATCTGTTCGAAGTGGCCGAGTACGTGGGCCGGGTCCTGCTCGACAGCCAGGTCAAATCCAGCACGCATGAGGCGGGCCAGGACGGCATCGTGACCCAGGCGACGCTGATCCTCGGTGGCCAGATCGGCGGCGAGCACCCCGGGCTGTACATGATCTATCCGCTCGGCAATGCCATCGCGGCCTCGCCGGAAACCCCGTTCCTGCAGATCGGCGAATCCAAGTACGGCAAGCCGATTTTGGACAGGATCCTGCGCCCTCAGACCCGCCTGGAAGATGCCGCGCGCACCGCCATCGTCTCGCTGGACTCCACGATCCGGTCCAATCTCTCGGTGGGCTTGCCGGTGGATCTGGTGCTGATCCGCAAGGATGACCTGCGCATCACCCAGCGCATGCGCCTGGCCGGCGACAGCCCGCTGTATGCCGAGATCCACGGCAACTGGTCGTACAAACTCGAACAGGCCGTGGCCAGCCTCCCACGCTTTCCGTGGGAAGGCTGATCAGGCGGTTTCCAGCGCCTCGGCCACCGAACGGAATACCTGCTGCATTTCCAGCGGCTTGCGCAGTACGTGCACGTTGATGCCGGGCGGGAACACCGCCAGCGGCACGGTGACATCGGCTTCTTCCAGCACCAGCGCCGGACCGCGATAGCCCAGCGTGGCCATCTCGCCCAGCAGGTGGCTGGCCGAGAGCAGCTTGGAACCGGCATCGGCGATCACCAGCGCGGGCATGCTTTCCTGCTGCATCCAGCGCAGCGCGGCCGCGCCATCGGAGGCCAGCTGCAGGTGGTAACCCTGGCTGGAGAGCGCGTTGCCCAGCAGCGACAGGCGCGTCGCCTCACCATCCACGACCAGGATCGACTGGCCGGCACCAGCGGCGATCGGCCCATCCACGGCGTCGGCGGTGTCGGTGATCTCGCGCATCGGCAGCAGCAGATCGAAGCGCGTGCCCACACCGGGCTGGCTGTCGACGTGGATGCTGCCGTGCGCGCCCTCGATGATGCGCTTGCACGAGATCAGGCCCAGGCCGGTGCCGGTCGCCTTGGTGGTGAAGAAGGGATTGAACAGGTGCGACAGCGTGTCCGCATCCATGCCGATGCCCTCGTCGGTCACCGAGATGCGCAGCCAGTCGTCGCCATGGGTATCGGCCGCAGGGGCGGCACGCAGGGTCAGACGGCCGCCATTGGGCATGGCCTGGATGGCATTCAGGGACAGGTTGAGCAGTACCTGCTGCAGCTCGGTGTAATTGGCATCCACCGCCAGGCCGTCGGCCACCTCCAGGTGCAGGGTGACCTTGGCCGGCAGGTTGCTGCGCAGGAGCAGCTCCACGCCTTCGAACAGGTGGACCAGGCAGATGTGTTCGCTGGGCTTGCGCGACCCGCGCACGAAGGACAGCATCGACTCGGCCATCTCATGACCACGCCGGCCGCACTCGGCGATGATGTCGGCCAGGTGGTGCAGCTGCGGGTCTTCGGTCCGCGCCTTCATCAGGTCGGGCATGATCAGCAGCGGCTGCAGGATGTTGCGCAGGTCGTGGCTGAGCCCGGCCGCCAGCAGCGACAGGCTTTCCAGCCGCTGGGCACGCATCAGCTCGGCTTCCACGCGCTGGCGGTCGATCGCGCTGCGCGCTTCGCGCACTGCACGGGCCACCGCCGAGGGCAGACGCGCCGGCTGGTGCTTGATGATGTAGTCGTTGGCGCCCTGGTGCAGGGCCGCCACGGCGTTTTCCTCACCCATCGTGCCGGACACGAAGATGAAGGGCACCTCGGGCAAGGCAGCGCGCACGATCTGCAGCGCCTCGTTGCCGGAGAAGCCGGGCATGCTCAGGTCGGAGAGCACGATGTCCGGCGCGGCGCGCTCGAGCGCCTCACGCAGTTCCTGCGCGCTCTCCACCCGCTCGAAGCTGGCTTCCAGGCCAGCGTCGAGCATCTGTTCGCACATCAGTTCGGCGTCTTCCGGCGAATCCTCGATCAGCAGGATCCGCAGGGCACCCAACGCAGGGCCGGTCAGCGGCATGGGCTTACTCGATCTCCGGTGCCTGGTTGATCAGGCCCCAGAACTTGCCCAGGGTCTGCACGGCGCCGAAGAACTGGTCCACGTCCACCGGCTTGACCACGTACGCGTTCACGCCCATGTCCCAGCTGCGCGCCAGATCGCTTTCTTCGCGCGAGGAGGACAGGATCACCACCGGCAGCCGCTTGAGCTCCTCGGTGTTGCGGATTTCCTTGAGCACTTCCAGGCCGTCCATGCGCGGCATCTTGATGTCCAGCAGCAGCACCGCCGGCAGGCCTTCGTCGCGGTTGGCGAAGGCGCCACGGCGCAGCAGGTAGTCCATCGCTTCCACGCCGTCTTCGACGTGCACGATCGGGTTGGCCAGGCGGGCCTCCTTCAGGGCGTCGATGGCCATCTCGGCGTCGGCGGGGCTGTCCTCGGCAAGGAGGATGGTACGGAGAGCGGTCATGCGGCGGAGCCCTTGTTGATTGCGTCGAGCGCGGGTGGAAGAACGAAGTGGAACGTGGCGCCTTGATCGACCGCCGATTCGGCCCAGATGCGACCGCCGTGGCGGGTCAGCACCCGGCGGACACTGGCCAGGCCGATGCCCGTGCCCGGGTAGTCGCTGGCCTTGTGCAGCCGCTGGAACACCCCGAACAGCTTGCCGGCATAGGCCATGTCGAACCCGGCGCCGTTGTCGCGCACCGTGAACAGGTGGCTGCCGTCAGGCTGCAGCTTGTAGTCGACCTCGATCCGGGCCGGCTCGCGGTTGGAAGAATACTTGATCGCGTTGCCGAGCAGATTCAGCCAGACCTGGCGCATCATGTTTTCATCGGAAACGATGATCGGCAGCGGCGCGATCTTCCAGTCGACATGGTGCGGCACGCCGGTGCTCTCGGCCTCGCTCTGCTGGTTGGCATCGAGCATGGCGCGGGTATCGGCGACCAGCGACTGCATGTCCACCGCCTGCAGCCGCATCGCCGCCCGGCCCAGGCGCGAATAGACCAGCAGATCGTCGATCAGCGCGGCCATGCGCCGGGCGGAATTGGAAATCACGCCCAGGTAATGCAGGGACTTCTCGTCGGCCTCGTCGCCCAGGTGGCGGGTGAGCTTGTCGGAGAAGCCGGCCACGTGGCGCAACGGCGCGCGCAGATCGTGCGAGACCGAGTAACTGAAGGCTTCCAGTTCGCGATTCACCTCCGAGACCTGCTCGACCTTGCCTTCCAGCTGGCGGTTCAGTTCCTCCACCCGCAGTTGTACGGCGCGCTGCACGGTGACATCGCTGACCGTCATCAGCACCACTTCATCGTCCTTGTCCGGCAGCGGCATGCGCCGCGCGTTGATCAGCATGATCCGCACCACGTCATCGGCGGTGCGCTGTTCGTGTTCGTAATCCCACAGCTCGCGGCCGCGCAGCAGCACGTCGGTCAGGCGCTGGCGGACCACCGCATCGGCCCAGGCCCCGTCGCCGATGCTGTCCAGCGGCAGCCCTTCGGCCGAGGTTTCCTCGTCCAGCCCGTACAGTTCGGCGAACGCGGGATTGTGCATCTGCACGCGCAGGCTGCGGTCCAGCAGCACGATCGGCTCGCGCACCGTGTGCAGCACCGACGCGGCACGTCCGGCCGCGCGCAGCGAGGCGCGTTCGGCGCTGAGACGATGGCGGATCTGGCGTTGCAGCAGCCACAGCACCAGGCCGAGCAGCAGCAGCTGCACCACCAGCGCCGACCAGGAAATGAACTCGCCCTGGCGCTGCTGGGCCGCGAACAGCGCCGAGCGCTTGGCGAGCAGCTGCTCTTCGGTGGCCTGCAGTTCTTCGACCAGGTTGCGGATCGGATAGCGGGTGGTCAGGTCGGCCACCAGCTGCCGCTGGTCGGCATCGGGCGCCGAGCGGGCCAGCTGCTTGGCCAGCTCCATGCGGCGTTCGAGCATGGACTGGATGCGACCGATGCGGATCAGCTGATCCGGATTGTCACGGGTCAGCTCGGCCAGCCGGGCCAGCCGCCCGGGGATATCGTCGGCCTGGGCCAGGCGTTCGCGCAGGCCAGGCGCATCGATGCCCTTGGACATGGTCAACGCGGCCGATTCGACATCGCGCACGTCGGCCTGCAATTGGTATACAGCCACGCCGACATCCTGGGTGTGGGTGACCCAGTTCATCGCATCGATGTTGTCATCGGCCAGCTTGCGCAGGGTGAGCCACGGCACCACGATGATGGCTACCGCCGCCAGGGCCAGTGCCGGCAATCGCCAGCGGTCCCAGATTTGATCACTGAACACCAGCGCCATAGTCCCTCTTCAGCTCGGTGCCACACCCGGTCCTGCCCATGCGCGTACAGCCGGCATGCGCACCGCACGGCGATGGCGAAGCGCTGAATATACTCCACCCCTTTGTGAATACGCGCTCGCTCACCTGACTGAACAGCGCGCGGGCCCGGCAAGCGCGCACAAAAAAGCGCGCCCGAAGGCGCGCTCTGTTCAACGGTGCAGCAGGACTCAGCGCTTGGCGGCGGTCGCGGCGACCTTCAGGCCAGCGGCGTCGACACGCTTGACGCCCTTGATCTGCTGGGTTACACGGACGGCCTTGTCATGCTCGGCCTGGCTGGCAACGGTGCCGGTGAGGGTGACCACGCCATTGACGGTCTCCACCTTCACTTCGGTACCCGGGACGTTTTTGCTGGTCAGCAGGTCGGTCTTGACCTTGGTGGTGATCCAGCTGTCGGTGACCGGCTCAGCCGAATCGTGGGTATCGGCGTGGGTCATCGCGGCATGATCGGTGGTTTTCGGCGGATCCTTGGCCATGGCGGAAGAGGTGCCCAGCACCATGCCCAGGGCCAGCGAAGCAGCAAGCAGATTACGGGTCGTGTTGGTCATGTTCGAATTCCTTTGCGGATGTGCAGCCAGTGTCCGTGCCGGGCCGTGGACGGGACGTGGGCGCCGCATAACGCTGCCGTGAACCACTCAGCTTCCTGCCGAACCGTTCAGATTTCCGCCGCGCACGCCCAGCCGTTACGCTGTCCTGCCCCGTTATGTTGGAGCGCACCATGGCCGCCGTACTGCAGGTGGGATTGATCGGTTATGGCTTGGCCGGCAGCGTCTTCCATGCGCCGTTGATCCTGCACACGCCGGGCCTGGCGTTGCACAGCATCGTCAGCTCGCAGCGCGACCGGTTGCTGCGCAGCTTCACCGATGTGCGCATCTGCGCGGACCCGCAGCAGCTGTTCGACGACCCGGCGGTGGATGCGGTGGTGATCGCCACGCCGAACGATGCGCATGCCCCTCTGGCGCGCGCTGCACTCGCGGCGGGCAAGCATGTACTGGTCGACAAGCCGTTCGCGCTGTCCGTTGCGGAGGCCGAATCGGTGGTGCGGGCCGCGCAGGCGGCCGAACGCGTGGTCACCGTCTTCCAGAACCGCCGCCATGACGCCGACTTCCTCACCCTCAAGCAGGTGATCGACGAGGGCCGGATCGGTCGCGTCGCCGAATGCCATTCCCACTTCGACCGCTTCCGCCCGCAGGTGCGCGAGCGCTGGCGCGAAAGCGATGCGCCCGGCAGCGGCCTGTGGATGGATCTGGGCCCCCATCTGCTGGATCAGATGCTGCAGTTGTTTGGCTGGCCCGGCGCGATCAGCGTGGACCTGATGGCGCAGCGTGAGCACGCGCTGGGCAACGACTATTTCCACGCGGTGCTGCACTACCCGCGGCACCGCGCGATCCTGCACGCCGGCTCGCTGGTGGCCGCCTCCGGCCCGCGCTTCATCGTGCATGGCGATGCCGGCAGCTATCTGAAAGACGGGCTGGACGTGCAGGAAGACCAGCTGCGCCGCGGTATCGCACCGGGTGCGCCGGGCTGGGGCCTGGACCCGCAGCACGGGCATCTGGTGCGGGTCGACGCCGAGGGTCACACCCAGCGCAGCACCGTGGACAACGTGCCCGGTGATTACCGTGCGTTCTATGCGCAGTTCCGCGATGCGATGCTGGGCGTGGCAGAGGCACCGGTCAGCACCGCGCAGGCGCTGCAGCTGATGCGCCTGCTGGAGGCCGGTGCGGAAAGTGCGCGCAGCGGGCGACGGATAACGCTCTGAGGCAACGCCCTGGCTCACTCACTCTGGCCGGGGGATCCAGCGCTGGCGGCCACGGGCCGGACGATCACCTTCGCCGGCCCGCATTGGTCCGGCTTACGTGGTCTTGATCGCGTGACCACCGAACTCATTACGCATCGCCGCCAGCAGGCGGTCGCTGAAGGAATTCTTCTCGCGCGAGCGCAGGCGTTCGAGCAGGGACAGCGTGATCACCGGCGCCGGCACGTCCAGATCGATCGCCTCGGCCACGGTCCAGCGGCCCTCGCCGGAGTCTTCGACATACGGCGCGATGCCCTCCAGCTGCGGGTTGCGGCCCAGTGCATCGGCACTGAGGTCGAGCAGCCACGAGCGCACCACGCTGCCGTGCTGCCAGCCCTTGGCCACCTGCGCCAGATCGAGATTGAAGTCGGTCTTGTGCTGCATCAGCGCGAAGCCTTCAGCATAGGCCTGCATCATCCCGTACTCGATGCCGTTGTGGACCATCTTGCAGAAGTGCCCTGCCCCGCTCGGGCCGACGTGCGCCCAACCACGGTCCTCGGCCGGTGCCAGCGTGCGGAAGATCGCCCCGATCCGCTCGACCGCGGCCTTGTCGCCGCCGATCATCAGGCTGTAGCCCTCCTGCAGGCCCCACACCCCTCCACTGGTGCCGCAGTCGATGTAGGTCACGTCCTCGCCCTGCAGCTGCTCGCTGCGGCGCATGGAATCCTTGTAATACGAGTTGCCGCCGTCGATCACCACGTCGCCTTCGGACAGATGCGGCGAGAGCGACGCCAGGGTCTGGTCAACCACGCCGGCCGGCACCATCAGCCACACCACGTGCGGCACCGGCAGCGCCGCAAGCGTCTCGGCGATCGAGGCACTGACCTCGAAACCGCGCTCGGCGGCCGCGGTACGCGCGGCCTCACCGGGATCGACACCGATCACGTGGTGCCCGCCGCGATGCAGGCGCTCGGCCATGTTGGCGCCCATGCGGCCCAGCCCAATCATTGCAATATCCATGACTCACCTTTGCTCAGCTTGCGAATGCGGTTGTGTAACAGGAGGTACCGTCGCTGCCGCGCATTGCCGCAGCTGCGCCTGGACCCAGCGCCGGTACAACGTGGTGTGCAGATTGTGCAGCCCCAGCTCGATCGCGAACGGCGTGCGCGGATTGCGATCGAGCAGGCGCGCGATGTGATATCCGATAGGACGTATACCGCGAGGATGCACGTAAATCAGGAACCCCTGGTAGAACGGATCGTCCAGCAACGCATCCAGTTCCTTCAGCAGCGGTTGCTGCTCGGCCGGTACCTCGCGCCGCCAGATCGGATCCCGCTCGATCAGCAGCCGCTCGAAGCGGCGCGGCCCCGGGCCCGGCATGCGCTGGGCCAGTGACCAGATGCGCCGGTTGATCTGGTCGTAGTAGGCAAAGCCGTCGTGCTCGCGCAGCGCGCGCGCCGCGGCATCGCTGACATCGACCACTACGAAGTTCTCGGCCTGGTTGTTGATGTCGTCCAGGTACTTCCGCTCGAACACGTGCTCGATGAAACCGGGCGTGCCGACGAAGGCCTGCCGCCCGCGCAGGGCGGTCTGCTTCGCCTTGCCATCGGCCAGGAACTCACCGGCGTGCCGGCCCAGCAGGATGCTGTCGGTCTCGTGCAGGGTCAGGAAGGTGCCGATGGAGAGCTCATCGGCCGAGAACTCGCGATCGAACGCGGCATCGCCGTACAGCTCGCGCTGGGTCGCCAACTGCGCGACCTGGCGGCCGACCCCGCATTCGGCCCGTACGCGGCCCTCGTAGAAGGTCTGCAGTGCCGCGCTGTTGGCCTCGGCCGGCTGATAGCCGCGACCGAAGCTGCGGAAGCGCTCCCAGCCCTTGGCCTGCGCGCCGCCTGCACCGAAACCGATCCAGCCCAGCTGCAAGGCCGAGAAGCGGAAGCCGTCGTTGTTCTGCAGGGCGGTGGTGGCCCGGCGCGTGGCCGCGCCCAGCTTGAATGCATACGCACAGACCGTGCCCGGGTCATCGAACAGGGTCGGCAGCCAGGCCTGGCGCTGCTGCGCCGACCACTGCCGCGGCAGCCGTACGCGCAGGTCACCTGCGGCCTGCGCCTGGCGCAGGTCGGCGCGCTCGCACACCGGTCCGGCATGGACCACCGGCGCAGCGACGTCCGCCTCACTGAACTGCCAGCCCAGCGCTTCCAGCACGCCCTGCGCGCACGACGCCGCGCTCCACGCACTGGCCGCCGGGATCAGCCCCAGCAGCACCGCGAGCGCACAGCGGCGCCAGCGCCGCGATCCTGCTGCCATGGCGCGCCGCACCCCCGCCCGCTCAGCGCAGGGAGGCCGGGGTATCGCTCACCACCGTGGCTGGCGTCGGCTCCACCGCCGCAGCGGGGGCGGTCGCCGGCGCGGCAGCCGGGCTGGGCTCGGGCACGGCCGCTGCCGGCAGGTACTGCTGCAGGCGCTCGAAGAAGCGGCGATAGAAGGTGGCGTCCTGCACGGTACTGCTGGCCACTTTCACCAGCGAGTCGTCATTGCTGCCGAACGGCAGCGAGACCGAGCCCAGCGCGCCGACGCCGACGCTGGCCGAGGTCGGGCTTTTCTTCAACGCGTAGCGGTCCTGCACCGCGCTGACGAACACCAGCGCCTGGTCACCGCGCGGCGCGCACGAAATACGCAGCACCAGCTGCTCGTGCTCTTCATCCCTGGGCTGGAAGTTCTTGTTGCCTTCCACGGCATCATCGCCGGCGCGGGCGATCGCATAGCCCTGGCTGAGCAGGGTGCGGCGGGCGGCCTCGCAGGCCTGGGCAGGCGGGCCGGGCACCGTGCGCGAATAGGTATCGCCGGAGTCGAACGACTCACGGATCAGGGTGCTGTCGGCGGCGCGGCCGCCACAGGCGGTCAAGGCGGCGAACACCGCCAGCAGCGGGATCGAACGTACACGACGAAAGCGCATGGCCGCTCCTGCGGAAATCCAGCCTCCAAGGATAGACCCGTGCGCGTTGGCAGGAGGTGGATACGCACAGGCCGCCCCGAAGGGCGGCCTGTGGAGTTGTCACCTGTTCAGCTGGTGGCGGCCGGTGGTCAGTCCGCCCAGCGGCCCGCGGCAGTCGACTGTGGCAGGACCTGGGCCGACAGCGGGCGGTCGGCCTCGAGCAGGTTCACCGCATCGGCCAGGATCGCCGCCGACTCGCGCAGCAGCGGATCCGGGCGCTTTTCGGCGGCCTTCTCGCGGGCGGCATCCTTGACGATGTCGCGTTCGTTGCCGGTCAGGCCGTCGTCATTGCTGTCGTCGGCCAGCGGGTCCAGATCCAGGCCCAGCTGCTTGCGGATCGCCTGGCGATCGGTGCGCTGCTTGTCCTGCTTCTCGCGCTCGGCGCGGCGCTCGGCCTCGTTGAGCGAGATGTACTTCTTGGCCTTCTCCGCCCGGAACTGCTCGACATCCTCGTTCCACCACTGGAACTCCTTGTCGGCGGCGATACGCGTGTCGTGGCGGCTTTCCAGCTTGGGCAGCAGCGGGCCGAAGTTGCCGTACTGGGTGTGCGGCACCGCGGCGATGCGGGTCCACGGCAGCGCGTTGTCGTAGGTGCTTTCGCCGTACTCGCTGGCGTCCACGCTGGCCGGGAAGGCCAGATCGGGCACCACGCCCTTGTGCTGGGTGCTGCTGCCGCTAACGCGGAAGAACTGGGCGATGGTCAGCTTGACCTGGCCGAAGCGCTGGGTCTCGCCACTCGGCCACCGGTCCAGATCGACGATGTTCTGCACGGTGCCCTTGCCGAAGGTGGTCTCACCGATCACCAGGCCACGGCCGTAATCCTGGATGGCGCCGGCGAAGATCTCCGAGGCCGAGGCCGAACCGCGGTTGATCAGCACGGCCAGCGGGCCATCCCACGCGACCACTTCGCTGCGGTCGCTGTTGACGGTGACGCGGCCACCGGATTCGCGGACCTGGACCACCGGGCCCTGTTCGATGAACAGACCGGTCAGTTCGATCGCTTCATCCAGCGAACCACCGCCGTTGTTGCGCAGGTCCAGCACCACGCCGTCGAGCTTGTCGGCCTTGAAGCCGGCCAACAGCTTGGCCACGTCGCGCGTCGCCGACGCGTAGTCCGCGGCATTGCGGCGGCGGCCTTCAAAGTCCTGGTAGAAGGTGGGCAGCTTGATCACGCCCACCTTGCGCTCGGGCTCTCCATCCTTGGCCGGAATGGTCAGGGTCTCGCCCTTGGCGGCCTGTTCGGCCAGACGCACCTTCTGGCGGGTCAGCACCAGGGTGTGGTGCTTGCCGTCCACGCCTTCTTCGGCCGGGATGAACTCCAGGCGGACCTGGGTATCGCTCTTGCCACGGATCTTGGCCACCACGTCATCGATGCGCCAGCCGATCACGTCTTCCAGCGGACCGGACTTGCCCTGGCCGACGCCGACGATGCGGTCGCCCGGCTTGAGCGTGCCATTGACCGCGGCCGGACCGCCGGCGATGACCTCGCGGATCACCACCATGTCGTCCTGGCGCTGCAGCTGCGCGCCGATGCCTTCCAGCGACAGCGACATCGCCTGGTTGAAGTTCTCGGCGGTGCGCGGGGTGAAGTAATCCGTGTGCGGGTCCACGGCGCTGGTGTAGGCGTTGAGGAAGAACTGGAACACGTCCTCGCCCTTCAACTCATTGACCGACTTTTCCAGCGTCGCGTAGCGCTTGTCCAGCGTCTTGCGGATCTCGGCCGGCTGCTTGCCGGCCAGCTTCAGGCGCAGCCAATCATTCTTGACCGACTTGCGCCACAGATCGTCCAGTTCGGCGCTGCTCGCGGCCCACGGCACGTCCTTGCGGTCGTACTCGAACTTTTCGTCGGTGCTGAAATCGAAGTCCTGCTTGAGCAGCTTGCGCGCATACCCGACGCGCTCGCCCACGCGCTGCTTGTAGACCGCGAACACCTGGAACGCCGGCTCCAGCTCGCCGCCGCGGATGGCGGTGGCGATGTTGGCCTCGAACGGGGCGAAGCGGGTGATGTCGGCCTGGGTGAAGAACTGCTTGCTGCTATCGAGCGATTCCAGATAGCGCTTGAAGACGTCCTTGGAGGTCGCGGCATCCAGTGCGCGCGGCCGGTAGGCGTATCGGCTGTCCGACAGCAGCCCGTAGACCAGCTTGGAGGTGGTCACCTGGTCGGGTGTTGCCGCCGAAGGCAGCGCGGGCGAATCGGCGTAGGCGGCCAGTGCCATCGGCGCGGTGAGCGCCAGGGCCATCAGGAATGCGGGGGCTTTGAATTTCATGGACTAGCTCGTGGCACCTTGCCAAGGGAGAGACTGCGTGCATTACAGACACCACGACAGTGCCGAAAGTTGCCGCGTTTGTCACCGGGGCCTTCAGCCTACCGAGGCCGTTGGAGAAATTTGTGAATACCGGCGGGATCGGCAGGCAGGCACAGGCCTGCGGCCATCCGCGGTTCAGGGCCGCGGCCGGGGAAAGACGGAGTGGATTGGCAGAACGGGCCCCGAAGGGCCCGCTGGATCAACCGGCGACGCCGGCGTCGGCCGCCTGGCGGTCGGCATGGTAGGACGAGCGCACCATCGGACCGGAGGCGACGTGGCTGAAGCCCAGCGCATTGCCGTACTCCTCCAGCGCCTTGTACTCCTCGGGGGTCCAGTAACGCAGCACCGGGTGGTGATGCGCGGTCGGCTGCAGGTACTGGCCGATCGTGATCATGTCCACATCGTGCTCGCGCAGGTCGCGCAGCGTGGCCTGGACCTGCTCCAGGGTCTCGCCGAGGCCGAGCATGATGCCGGACTTGGTGGCGATCTCCGGGTGCTGGGCCTTGAACTTCTTGAGCAGGGTCAGCGACCACTGGTAGTCCGCGCCCGGGCGCACATTGCGGTACAGGTCCGGCACGGTTTCGATGTTGTGGTTGAACACATCCGGCGGGTTGGTCGCCAGGATCTCCAGCGCGCGCTCCATGCGGCCCTTGCCACGGAAATCCGGGGTCAGCACTTCGATCTTGGTGTTGGGCGACCTGGCGCGGATGGCACCGATGCAGTCGGCGAAGTGCTGGGCACCGCCGTCGCGCAGGTCATCGCGGTCCACGCTGGTCACCACGACATACTTCAGGCCCATGTCCGCCACCGTCTGGGACAGGCTGGCCGGCTCGTTGGCATCCGGCGGCTTGGGCCGGCCGTGGGCGACGTCGCAGAACGAGCAGCGGCGGGTGCAGACCTCGCCGAGGATCATGAAGGTCGCGGTGCCGTGGCTGAAGCACTCGTGGATGTTGGGGCAGCTGGCTTCCTCGCAGACCGTGACCAGGCGGTTTTCGCGCAGCTTGGCCTTGAGGTTCTGCACGGCATTGCCGGAGGGAATCCGCACGCGGATCCACGACGGCTTGCGCAGCACCGGCACGTCGGCGAACTGCACCGGGGAGCGGCCGATCTTGTCACCGCCGATCTGTTTGACGCCCGTCTGCAACGGGGCGGCGGACGGCGTGTCGCCCTGCACAACCTGCAGGGGAATGAGGCGAGCGGTGGTTTCAGTCATGGCCTTGGTCGGCGGCGTTCACGCCGCGTCAGTCAAATCGGGTAATTCAGCGGCCGGCTCGAGGGCCAGGCCGAACTGGCGGGCAAGATGGCCCAGCAGCACCGGCGTGACGGCTGCCATGCCGGACGGTCCCCCCAAGTCTACCACCGAGGTCACCTGCAGCCCTTGATAGCCACAGGGGTTGATCCGGCGGAACGGTTCCAGGTCCATGGCCACATTGAAGGACAGGCCATGGAAGGTGCAGCCACGGCGGACGCGGATGCCCAGGGCGGCGACCTTCGCCCCGCCCACGTAGACCCCGGGCGCGCCCTCCAGCCGCTCGGCGCCGATGTTCCAGTCGCCGAGGGTGTCGATGATGGCCTGCTCGATGCGGCAGACGTAGTCGCGCACGCCGATCCCCAGCCGACGCAGCTGCAGCAGCGGGTAGATCACCAGCTGGCCGGGGCCGTGGTAGGTCACCTGGCCGCCGCGGTCGACATGCAGAACGGGAATATCGCCGGGGGCGAGCACGTGCTCGTCCTTGCCGGCCTGGCCCAGGGTGAACACCTGGTCGTGCTCGACCACCCACAGCTCGTCGGGGGTGTCCTCGGTGCGGGCATCGGTGAAGCGCTGCATCGCGTGCCAGACCGGGGCATAGGGCTGGCGGCCGAGGTCGCGCACAATGGCCGGTTGCGGCGCCCGGTCACCCGGGGCCGCAGCGGTGGCGCAGCTGGTTACAGCGTCCACTTCACTTCCGGGTGGTCGCGCAGGGCGTTGTGGGCGGCGTCGTACTGGTCGCGGTTATCCGCCTTGAACACCAGCCGCACCGACACATACTTGCCGTTGGACGAGTGTTTCCAGCTGATGCGCTCGCTCAGCACATCCACGCCGGCCAGCTCGAGCAGGCGCGGCAGTTCGCGTTCCAGGTCCTTGCCGGCTGCGCCCATGGCGCTGAGTTCGAACTGGCCGGGAAACTGGAAGCCGTGGTCGGGGTTGTCAGACTTGATCTCCATGACCGGGATTATGGGGATGCCTGCGCCCGAACCCAAGCGCTGCTTGATCGTGCGCACAGCGGCGCCGAACGGCCCGTGAAAACGCCTGTATCGCCACTGATACGCAGCAGTGCGTGCGCAGTGCTGTTCACGACATCACGCTCTGATTACGCTGTACCGGCTTAAGAAAGAATAAATCCCCGTCTGGTATCCCATGTCTCTGAAGCCCTTTGCGCTGCCGGCCGCACTCGCCGGTGTCCTGGCCCTGGCCGCGCCTGCCGCCCACGCCGCCACTCAATGCGGGCCCGATGCGATGCGCGAGCACCCGCCGCAGGTCAATTTCCGCGTCGACAACGACCTCTTCGGTGGCAAAGACCAGGACCAGGGCTATACCAACGGGGCCCAGATCACCTTCGTCTCGCCGAATCTGGTCGATTACACCGATGACCCGTGCCTGCCGCGCCTGGCGCGCTGGGTCAACAGCCACCTGGAGCGGCTGCATCCGGGCGAGTACGAACAGCAGAACATGATCTTCAGCCTGGCCCAGGGCATCTTCACTCCCACCGATTTCACCCGGAAGGACCTGATCGAGGATGACCGGCCGTATGCGGGCGTGCTGATCGGCAGCTTCGGTTACAACGCGCGTCGCGGCGACCGGTTGCAGACCACGCAGCTGGCGTTGGGCGTGGTGGGGCCGTGGGCCCAGGGTGAGGAAGTCCAGAACGCGGTGCACGAGCTGCTGGGCGATGAGAAGTTCCAGGGCTGGGACAACCAGCTGCACAACGAGCCGGTGATCATGCTCACGCACGAGCGGATGCGCCGGTGGCCAGCCGACGCCAGTGAGAACCTGGGGGGCTGGGGCTGGGATGCGATCAGCCACTACGGTGGCGCGGTGGGCAATCTGGCCACGCACCTCAATGCCGGTGGCGAGGTGCGCTTTGGTTGGAAGTTGCCGGACGATTTCGGCAGCACGCCGCTGCGCCCGGCCGGTGAGAACACTGCGCCGACGCGCGGCGGCAAGCCGAGCGGCTGGTCGTGGCATCTGTTCGCCACCACGGATGCGGCGTGGGTGATCCGCGATATCACGCTGGACGGCAATACCTTCCGCAACAGCCACAGCGTGGACAAGCGCCACGTGGTAGGGACGGCCGGTTACGGGCTGGCGGTGATGCGCGGTCGCTGGAAGTTCGCGCTGGCCCGTTACCACAGCACGCGCGAGTTCGATGGGCAGCGTGAGGCGCCGGTGTTCGGCAGCTTCACGATCAGCCGGTCGCTGTAAGCGAGCGACTGATCGTGAAGCGGGTAGCTGCCGACCGTTGGTCGGCTCATCGCCCACCCCAAAAAAAGACCGGCTTTCGCCGGTCTTTTTTCAGTGCGGTCGAACCGGATTACTCCGATTCCCACCACATCCAGAAGCTGTCCCACAGGCGCTTGAAGAAGCCGGCTTCTTCCACGGCGGCCACGGCCACCAGCGGGGCCTGGGCGACGACCTGGTTGTCCAGCATCACCTTCAGGGTGCCGACCTGCTGGCCGGCGGTGAACGGCGCTTCGAGGGTCTTGGGCACATCGATGCTCGGCTTGAGATCGTTGTAGCGGCCGCGCGGGACGCTGACCAGCATCGGCTGGGCCACGCCCAGCTGCAGCTTGTCGGTCTTGCCCTTCCACACCTTGTGCTCGGCCACGACCTTGCCCGGCTCGTACATGCGGTGGGTTTCGAAGAAGCGGAAGCCCCAGTTGAGCAGCGCCAGGCTGTCATCGGCGCGCTGCTTTTCCGAGCCGCCACCGAGCACCACGGCGACCAGGCGCTGGTCACCCCGCTGGGCCGAGCTCATCAGGCAGTAGCCGGCTTCGGAGGTATGGCCGGTCTTGATGCCGTCCACGCTCTGGTCGCGCCACAGCAGCAGGTTGCGGTTGGGCTGGGTGATGTTGCCGACGGTGAATTCCTTCACCTTGTTGTAGGCGTAGGTTTCCGGATAGTCACGCACCATCGCGCGGCCCAGCAGGGCCAGGTCGTACGCGGTGGTGTGGTGGCCCGGGGCGCTCAGGCCATGGGCGTTGACGAAGTGGGAATCCTTCATGCCGATCTTGGCCGCGTAGCTGTTCATCAGCGAGGCGAAGGCCTCTTCGCTGCCGGCCACGTGTTCGGCCAGGGCGATCGCGGCATCGTTGCCGGACTGGATCGCCATGCCCTTTTCCATGTCTTCCAGGCGTGCGGTCTGGTTGACCGGGAAGCCGCTGTAGCTGCCGTCGGTGCCGGCGCCGCCCTCGCGCCAGGCGCGCTCGCTCATCATCACCTGGTCATCGGTGCGGACCTTGCCGTTCTTGACCTCGGCGGCCACGACATACGACGTCATCACCTTGGTGATGCTGGCCGGGGCCAGTTGTTCGTGCACGTTTTCACCGGCCAGGACCTGCCCGGTGGCGTAATCCATCAGGATCCAGGCCTTGGAGACGCTGGGCTTGGGGGCCGGCGGGGTCGCCACGGTGGCCGGAGCGGCGGCGGCGGGAGCAGGCGCCGGTGCCGGGGTCGGCGCAGGGGTCTGGGCGGAAACCATGCCCACGAACAGGGTCGTGGCCATGGCAGCGGCGGCAAAGCGGAATTTCATCGGACAGCAAGCTCCTGGAGGGCGCCAAGGGGTGGATGAGGGATAACGGGCATTGTAGGCCCAAGGAGCGGCGGCACGCGCTGGCGTGCCGCGGGCAGTGGAAGGCTCAGTCCTTCACGATCTGCGGCGCCCCGAAGCCCAGACCGGCAATCCGGCCGGCAAGTTCCGAGGCGCTGGCATGGTCGGGGGCCGGCACGCGCAGGCGCCACAGGGTGCGCCCGCCACTGACGATGTCGCTGATGCTGGCCCCGGCGATGCCCGCCGAGGACAGCTGGCCGAGCGCGCGGGTGGCGTTGTCACGGCTGGCGAAGCTGGCGACCTGCAGCAGCACGCTGCCGAGCACCTGCTGGGAAAGCGTTGCACCGGGGGCCGGTGCCGGACGCGCCGCGGGTGCGGCGGCGGGCAATGCGGCCACCGCCACCGGCGCACTGTTGACGCTGGCAGCCTGGGTGGTGGCGGGCTTGCCGGTGGCAACGCGCACACCGTTGTCGCGCATCCAGTGATCAAAGTTGTCGGCGTTGCCCGGCTTGGCCGAATCGGCCACGCGGTAGCGGTACTTCTCGCCGGCCGGTTTGGCGGCGGCGGTCGCCGTGGCGGCCGGCAGCTTGCCGACCAGCGCATCCATCTCGCTGGCACTGCGCACGGCAGCGGCGGGCGCGGAGGCGGCGGCAGCCGCAGCGGCGGCGACCTCGCGGCGCTCGCGGCGGCTGGGCTTGTCGACCATCAGGTTGTCATCCCCCGGTGCCAGCGCACGCACCTCCACGTTGCCAGTGCCGCGCTGGGTGATACCCAGGCGCACGGCGGCGGCATAACTGAGATCGACCACGCGCCCATCGTGGAACGGGCCGCGATCGTTGACGCGCACGATCACCGATTCGCCGTTGTCCAGGTTGGTCACCCGGGCAAAGCTCGGCAGCGGCAGTGTCTTGTGCGCGGCGGTGAAGGCGTACATGTCGTACACCTCGCGGTTGGAGGTCAGGCGGCCGTGGAACTTGGCGCCATAGTAGGAAGCAGTGCCCTTCTCGGCATAGCCGCGGGTCTTGTCCATCACCTGGTACTGCTTGCCCAGCACCACGTACGGCGATTTGTTGCCGATCGGCGAGCGCGGCAGATCGACCACTTCCGGCTCGGGAATGCAGGCCACGTTCGGGATGTAGGTGGGGGTGCTGTCATTCACGCCCGGCTTGTACAGACCGCCGGCGCGGTAATCGCCGCGCGTGCTGGGATCTTCAGCAGCCGCCTTGTAGGGAGAGCCTTCCGGACAATGCGCCGGGCGCCCGCCCTTGCCCTGCACCACCGCGGCGGACGGCTTGCTGCTGCCGGCGCTGCTGGCACCGGGTTTCTTCGGCGCACTGCTGCAGGCGGCCAGTGCCAGTATCAACAGACCCGGGATCAGCCATCTGGAGCGTGCGATCGTGTTCATGCCGGCGGCAACTCCTGTCCAGCAATGGCCTGGGACAGCTGGTACACGGCCATCGCATACATTTTCGAGAGGTTGTAACGGGTAATGGCGTAGTAGTTCTGGAAGCCCAGCCAGTACTGCTTGCCGGTGCTGCCTTCCAGCGTGATCGGGGTGGCGGTCAGGCCCGCGGCGACCGGCACGCTGGGCTGGTACCCCCGCTGGGCCAGCTGCGGCAGCGTCCAGGTCGGCGCCCATTCGGTCGGATTGAATTCCTCGCGACCGGCCTGCAGCGTGGCTGGCACGGCCACCGGGCCACCCCGGACCCAACCGCCCTTCTTGACGAAGTAATTGGCGATCGACGAGAACACGTCGTCGTAGCTGTTGAACAGATCGCGGCGGCCATCGCCGTTGCCGTCCACCGCATAGTCCAGATAGCTGGAGGGCATGAACTGGCCCATGCCCATCGCGCCGGCGTAGCTGCCCTTGATCGCGGTGATGTCCAGCTTTTCATCGCGGGTCAGCGCGAACAGGCGCGACAGCTCGTCGCGGAAGAACAGCTCGCGGCGCACTTCACGTTCAAGCTTGGCCGGGTCGCCGCTGCGCGGGTACTTGAAGGCCAGTGTGTACAGCGCATCGAGCACGGGGTAGTTGCCGGTATTGCCGCCGTAGCTGGTTTCCACGCCGATGATCGCCACGATCACCTCGGCCGGGACGCCGGTGCGCTGCTGCACGCGCATCAACTCATCGCGGTGCTGGGCGAGGAATTTCTTTCCGCCCTCGATCCGCGCCTGTCTGATGAACATCGGCCGGTACTCGTTCCACGGTTTGACCCGCTCGGCCGGGCGCGACATCGCGGCGATGATCGGATCACGGATCTGCGCCTGGGCAAGTGTCGCCTCGATCTGCGCGGCCGGAATGCCGTAACGGGCGGCGGTATCGCGCACGAAGTTGGCGCGGGCCACCTCGAAGGGCACCGGGGTCAGATCCACCGGGGCGGCGTTGGCCCCAGCTGCCTCCGGGGCAGCTTCGGCCGGACCCTTGCTGCCGGGGGCCGGCGTGACGGGAACACCCGAGGCCTGCGGCGTCGGTGAAGGAGTCTGCGGCTGGGTCGCACAAGCGACCAAACCGAGCGTGAGCATGCAGGCCAGGGAGCGTCGAATCATCGCGGCAGGTTAGCAGGTCATGGATGAATTAAAACCCCTAAGACCATGAATCTCAACGGATTGCCCGAGTTTCTCCACTGCCGTTAAGGCCGTGTGTAGACAGGCGCATGACCGGCGCCCATTCATGTATTGCTGCAGGGGCGCCATGATCGCGGCGGTACCGGTGTGCGGCACGGCCCGCCACCAAGCGGCCGGGGCAGCCCAGCAAGGGCGGCCACGCAATGCACGTCTCACTTTTGGAAGTTGGTAGGGACGGCACAAGAGGTTCGCCGGTTGCGTCCCCATCCCCGCAGACGCAACCGGCCAAACCGGACCTGATCGGCAGCGGCGCGGCGCGCATCTCCCCAGCGCGCGCTTCGCCCCTCTGCCTGTGAGGTCAACTACTCCCCGCCAGACTCCCCCTCCGCGATGCTTGGCTCAGCGCGTCGTTGTTGGCGGGCCGCCATTGTGCAGGCCGTTTACGACAAGTCCATTGATCGAGATCAAGTCACTTCATATCTGTGCGCCACTTCTCACTTTTGCCCGCGCGCGTTGACAACGTGTGCACCTGAAACCGTTTCCCCATGGGTGCCCGCGCAGCAGCTGCGCAAACGTCGCTCATGTGGCATGCACCGGCTGGTGCTGTCGTGCGGCCATGACCAGCCCGAAACTGGCCAGCAGCGAGACCGCCGAGGTGCCGCCATAGCTGATCAGCGGCATCGGCACGCCCACCACCGGCAGCAGGCCGGAGATCATGCCGCCGTTGACCAGCACATAGACGAAGAACACCAGGCCGGTGGTGCCCACCAACAGGCGCGAGTAGCCACAGCGCGATTGGCTGGCGATCCACAGGCAGCGCGCGGTAACGAACAGGAACAGGCTGAGCACCACTACCACGCCGACCGAGCCGAACTCCTCGGCCAGCACCGAGAAGGCGAAGTCGGTGGTGTACTCGGGCAGGAAATCCAGCGTGGCCTGGGTCCCCTGCCCCCAGCCTTTGCCGTGCATGCCGCCCGAGCCGATCGCGATCTTGGACTGGATGATGTTCCAGCCGGTGCCCAGCGGATCGTTCTCCGGGTACAGGAAGGTCAGCACGCGATCCTTCTGGTACTGGCGCAGCAGCCCGAACCAGGCCAGCGGCGCAGCGACCGACAGCCCGCCCAGGGCCACGGCCATCCACCACCAGCGCAGACCCGCCAACAGCAGCGCGAACACCCCGCTGGCGGTCACCAGCGTGGCCGTGCCGAGGTTGGGCTGCAGCAGGATCAGCACGGCGGGGCCACCGATCAGCACCGCGGCGGTGAGCACCGCACGCGGCCGCGGCGGCAACGGCTGCTTGTGCAGGTACCAGGCCATCATCATCGGCAGGCTCAGCTTGAGCAGCTCGGAGGGCTGCAGGTAGAACACGCCCAGGTTCAACCAGCGCTGGCCGTATTTGCCGGTGCCCACCACATACACCGCCAGCAGCGGCAGCAGGGACAGGGTGTAGATCCACGGCGACCACGCGCGTAGTTCCACCACCGGCAGCCGCGACAGCCCCCACAGGGCGGCAAGCCCGGCGCCGTAGCGCATCGCCTGCGCATGCACGGGCCCGTCCACGCTGTGCAGCACGGCCAGGCCGGCCACCATCAGCAGGCACAAGGCGCCCAGCAGCGGCAGATCCAGCGTGCGGAAGAAGAAATGGAACACGGCGCGTGCGCGCTGCAGTAGTTCGACCATGCGGACGACTCCTGTGGATGACGCGACGCACAGCAGGAGGCGACACGGCGAACAGAAAGCGGACCCGCGATGCGGGCCGGCGCGAGCGCAGGACCGTAACACGCGTGGGCACCCCAATCCTTAGCCGACACGTACCGCCGGTGCGCGGCGTACGCATCGCACGCACTCAGCCGTAGCCGCCGTGCACCGGATTGTGGCGACGCACGGCCATCACCAGGCCGAAGCCGGCCAGCAGCGATACCGCCGAGGTGCCGCCGTAACTGATCAAGGGCATCGGCACGCCCACCACCGGCAACAAACCGGAAATCATGCCGCCGTTGACCAGCACATAGACGAAGAACGCCAGCCCGGTCGCGCCGGCCAGCAGCCGTGAATAGGTATCGCGCGATTGCGAGGCGATCCACAGGCAGCGCCCGATCACCACCAGGTACAGGGCGAGCACGATGGCCACGCCGATCCAGCCGAACTCTTCACTGAGCACGGAGAAGGCGAAGTCGGTGGTCTGTTCGGGAATGAAGTTCAGGTGCGACTGCGAGCCCTGGCCCCAGCCCTTGCCATCGAAGCCGCCCGAGCCGATCGCGATCTTGGACTGGATGATGTTCCAGCCCGCACCGAGCGCATCGCTCTCCGGGTCCATGAACATCATGATGCGGTCCTTCTGGTACGGGCGCAGCAGCCAGAACCAGGCCACCGGCGCGGCCGCGGCGACCCCGCCGACCGCCACGCCCACCCACCACCACGGCAGCCCGGCCAGCAGCAGCACGAACGCGCCACTGGCGGCGATCAGCACGCCGGTGCCGAAATCCGGCTGCAGCATCACCAGCCCGGTCGGCACGCCGATGATCACCGCACTGGTCAGCACCGTGGAGAAACGTGGCGGCAGTGGCATGCGATGCAGGTACCAGGCCACCATCATCGGCAGGCTGACCTTGAGCAGCTCGGCCGGCTGCAGGTAGAACAGCTTCAGATCCAGCCACTGCCGGCCGTACTTGCCGGTGCCCAGCACGAACACGGCCAGCAGCGGAATCATCGATACCGCGTAGATCAGGGGCGTGGCCGAGCGGATGCGCAGGATCGAGACCCGCGAAATCGCCCACATCGCGGCCAGGCCGACCGCGAAACGCGCGCCCTGCGCGAACACCAAGCCGTCGCCACCGGCGCTCTTGAGCACCGCCAGGCCGATCAGCATCAGCGCGCCCAATGCCAGGCAAAGCACCCAGTCCAGCGAGCTGCTGAAACGGACGGCCATATCGACCGCCCAGCGCAGGAAGACCTTCATCGTGGCCGCTCCGGTGCGGTCGGGGGCGCGGTGGCACTGGGCACGGGCGCGCCGGGTTCCGGCACAGGCGCAGGCGCCGGCACGCCCACCACGACCGGCAGCAGCTCCAGCGCAGCGACGGCGGCATCGCCGGCCTCGCGGGCCGCGCCATCACCACCATCGAAGGCGGTGATGCCGATCGCGGTCGTGCCGCGCTCGCTGTCCAGCGGTTCCAGGCCGTCGGGCATCTTGCCGAGCAGCCAGGCATCGAAAATCTTGCGTGCGATCGGTGCCGCCGCCGAGCCGCCGTAACCACCGCCCTCGACCGCGATCGCCACCGCGATGACCGGGTTGTCGGCCGGCGCGAAGCCCACGAACAGTGCGCGGTGGCGCAGGTGCAGCGGCAGGCTGCGCGGGTTGACCGCGGCCGTGCCACGGCGGCTGATCACCTGCGCGGTACCGGTCTTGCCGGCCATCACGTACGGCGCGCCCGCAGCCGCACGCGCGCCACTGCCGCCCGGCTGCATGGTGCCCATCATGCCCTCGCGCACCGCCTGCAGATTGCTCGGCGTGGGGCTGATCGGCTTGCTTTCACCCGGCGGCGTTGCGGTCCAGTCCGCGTCGAAGCCGGCCCGCTGCTGCATCACCAGGTGCGGCTGGCGCAGGTGGCCATCGGCGATCCCGGCCACGCCATGCACCAGCTGCAGCGGAGTGACCTTCCAGTCGCCCTGGCCGATGCTGACGTTGACCGTGTCGCCGGGATACCAGCGTTCTTTTCTCGATTTGTACTTGGCCGCCGGCGAAGGCAGGATGCCGCCGATCTCGCCGGTCAGGTCGATGCCGGTCGGCGCACCGAACCCGTAATAACCCATGTAGTGGTCAAAGCGTTCGATGCCCAGATCCAGCGCGAGCTTGTAGTAGTACGTGTTGACCGACTGGGTGATCGACTTGCGCAGATCGGTCCAGCCATGCCCGCCACGGTTGGCATCGCCCCAGCCGCGCGAGGTGCCCGGCAGATAGAACATGCCGGTGGAGAGGATCTTGTCCTCCGGCCGGCGCACGCCACTGTCCAGCCCGGCCAGGCCGATCAACGGCTTGATCGTGGAGCCCGGCGCGACGCCGCCCAGCACCAGGCGGTTGAACTGCGGCCGCGACGGGTTGTCGTTGAGCGCCTTGAAATCGGCGTGCGAGATGCCGTTGACGAACAGGTTGGGGTCGTACGAGGGCAGGCTGACCATCGCCAGCACCTCGCCGGTGCGCGGGTCCATCGCCACCGCTGCGCCTTCGAACTCGCCGAAGGCGGCGACCATCGCGCGCTGCAGATCGGCGTCGATGGACAGCCGCAGATCGCTGCCGGACTGCGCCGCGACCCGGCCGATGGTGCGGATCGCGCGGCCCTGCACGTTGGTCTCGACCTGCTCGTAACCGACCTTGCCGCGCAGCTGCTGCTCGTAATAGCGCTCCAGCCCGGACTTGCCGATGTGGGTCAGCGCGGCATTGCCCTCGCCCAGCATCTCCAGGTCTTTGTCATCCACCCGGCCGACGTAGCCGATGATGTGCGCGAACAGATCGCCATAGGGATAGCGGCGGGTCAGGTACGGCTCCAGCTCCACGCCGGGGAAGCGCCAGCGGTCCACCGCAAAGCGCGCCATCTCCTCATCGGTGACACGCAGCTTGAGCGTGACCGGCAGGAAACTACGGCGCGCCTTGCGCGACTTGTTGAAGGTCTCGATGTCTTCCGGGCTGAGCGCGAGGATCCTGGACAGGCCGGCCAGGGTGGCGTCCATGTCCTTGACCTTGTCCGGGGTGATGTCCAGGCGGAACGCCGGCACGTTCTCGGCCAGCAGCCGACCGTTGCGGTCGTAGATCATCCCGCGCCCGGGCACCACCGGCCGCGGCTTGATCCGGTTGGCCTCCGAGCGCGTGGCGTAGATGTCGTGGTCCATCACCTGCAGCTTGAAGTACCAGCCGCCCAGCCCGATCAGGCATACCAGTACGCCGAGGAAGCCCAGCGCGGCGCGGCGCCGGAACTGTTCTGCCTCGGCATGCGGATTCTTGGCCTGGCGGCGCATGTACATGTCAGCGCCCGCGTCGCCCGAAGCGCAGCGCGTCCAGCAGCACGAACACCAGCGGCCACAGCGCCATGCCCAGCAGCGGCGCCCACCAGTACGACCACGGCAGGGTCGGCTCGCCCACCACGATGTGCACCACCGCGCTGACGATGCGGTCGTTGAACAGCAGCCCGCCGATCGCCAGGATCTGCTGGGACATCGGGAAGAAGCGGATCCGCGCGCGGAAGCGCTGCAGGATGAAGGTCAGGATCACCAGCCGCAGCGCCTGCTCGCCCAGCACGCCGCCATACAGCAGATCGGCGATCACGCCGCTGGCGAAGGCGATGCCCAGCCCGACCCGGTCCGGCGTTTCAATCACCCAGTAGGCCAGCACCAGCGCCAGCCAGTATGGCCGCAGCGGCTGCAGCAGGGCCGGCAACGGCAGCAGGCCGAGCAGCAGCGCTACCACCAGACTGACCGGCAGCACCCAAGGTTTGTCGCGCAGGCGGCTCATGGCCGGTTCTCCACGGGTTCGGCCTGCCGAGCATGGCTCGGCACTTCGGCTGCGGCACGGCGCGGAACGGTCACCGGTACCGGTGCGGCCGGACCGGGCCGGTTGGCCTGTGGTGCATTGGCGGGCGCCGCCGCAGGTGCCGTCGTGGCCGGGGATGAACCCGCCGGGGTGGTACTGGCCGGCGCGGCGGTGCCGGCCGGCGTGCCCTCCTGCAACGGCGCGGCGGCCGGGCCACCGGCTTCCCCGGCGTCGCGGCGCAGGTTCGGCGGCAGGTGGATTGCTTCACCCGGGCGCAGCAGCAGCACGTCGCGGCCACGGTCCAGCTGGGCGGCCGGCTTCAGTTCGCCGACCAGGAAGGCATGGGTGTCATCCGGACGCAGGGCGGTGATGCTGCCGACCGGGAAGCCGGCCGGGAAACGACCGCCCAGCCCGGAGGTTACGATCTCATCGCCGACTTCCACCCCGGCACTGAGCGGGATGTCACGCAGTTCCAGCTTGTCGCCGCGGCCGTAGACGATCAGCCGCACGCCGTTGCGGGCCACGGTCACCGGCACGGCATGGTCGGGGTCGGTGAGCAGCAGCACGGTCGCGCTGTTGCCGGTGGTGGCGATCACCTGGCCCATCAGGCCGCCGGCGTCGATCACCGCCTGGCCGACATGCACGCCATCGCGGGTGCCGGCCGCCAACACCAGGCGCTGGCGCACCGGGTCCAGGTCGATATCCAGGATCGGCGCGAGCTGCACATCCAGGCCACTGCGCTCGGCCACGTTGAGCAGTTCGCGCAGCTGGGCGTTGTCCAGCGCGGCGGTCTGCAGCCGGGTCAGGCGCGCGTTGGCGATGAGCAGCTGGTTGCGCAGCTCGCGGTTCTCGCTGACCAGCTGGCCGTGGCTGGCCGCATTGTCCTTGACCTGGGTACCGAGCCGGCCCGGCAGGCCGGCCAGCGCCCACACCGGCTGCACCAGCACGTTGGCCTGCGCGCGCAGGCGCGACAGCCAGCCGGCCTGGTCATCGAGCACGATCAGGGTGATGGCCAGGGCCAGGTAAGCGAGCAGGCGCAGCGGACTGGCGGCATCGCCCTGGCGGGAGGCTACGGGAGGACCGGCGTAAGGCGGCACAGGCGTCGACTGGGAAAAGTGTGGGTGAAGCGCGTTGCAGCACAGCGCAGCGGGAACAGCATGCGAGAACGCCCCGGCGAGGCGATGCCCGGTGAGCGGGGCCCACCGGCATCACGCCGCAGAGGCGCGTCCACGATACACGGCCGGTACGGCTTACTCCGGCGCAAAGAACTCGTTGCCGTGCATGTCCACCAGCTCCAGCGCACGACCGCCACCGCGGGCCACGCAGGTGAGCGGGTCATCGGCCACCTGCACGTGCAGGCCGGTCTCTTCGGAGATCAGGCGGTCCATGTCGCGCAGCAGGGCGCCACCACCGGTCAGCACGATGCCGCGCTCGGCGACGTCGGCACACAGTTCCGGCGGGGTCTGTTCCAGCGCCAGCTTGACCGCGCTGACGATGCCCGACAGCGGCTCGTGCAGGGCTTCCAGCACCTCGTTGGAGTTGATCTTGATCATCTTCGGCACGCCCTCGGCGAGGTTGCGGCCGGAGATTTCCATCTCGATCACTTCCGCCTGCGGGTAGGCGCAGCCCAGCTCGACCTTGATCCGTTCGGCGGTGGCTTCACCGATCAGCATGCCGTGGTTGCGGCGCACGTAGTTGGTGATCGACTCGTCGAAGCGGTCGCCACCGATGCGCACGGAGGCCGAGTAGACGATGCCGTTGAGCGAGATGACCGCCACTTCGGTGGTGCCGCCGCCGATGTCGATGACCATCGAGCCACGCGCCTCGGTGACCGGCATGCCGGCGCCGATCGCGGCGGCCATCGGCTCTTCGATCAGGAACACATCACGCGCACCGGCCTCCTCGGCCGATTCCTTGATGGCGCGGCGCTCGACCTGGGTCGAGCCGGCCGGCACGCAGACCAGCACCCGCGGGCTCGGGCGCAGGAAGCGCGACTTGTGGACCTTCTTGATGAAGTGCTTGAGCATCGCCTCGGTGTAGGTGAAGTCGGCGATGACGCCGTCCTTCATCGGGCGGATGGTGGTGATATGGCCCGGGGTACGGCCGAGCATCTGCTTGGCTTCGGCGCCTACGGCAGCCACGGAACGGGTACCACCGATGGCCCGGTCCTGGCGCACGGCCACGACCGACGGCTCGTTCAGCACGATCCCCTGCCCACGCACGTAGATGAGGGTGTTGGCCGTGCCCAGGTCGATGGACAGGTCATTGGAGAACATGCCACGCAGTTTCTTGAACATCTGGGAGTTGATCCTGAGGGGTGTCGCGCCCAACGCGGGATGGCGAAAAAATGGGCAGAATTCGAGGCCGACAAGCCTAGCAATCCCCCTGTGCGCGAGCAAGGACAAATCTGGCCGAAAGCCAGCCTTCACGGCCATTCAGGCCAATCCGGACAGCCCGGGTTCTGGCCCAAAGCCGCCTCACCCGTTAACCTTTGCGCCGCAGGGCGCCGCAGGGCGCCGTTTCGTTGCCCGCCCGACGGGCCTCAAACCCCCTTCCGCATAGGCCTTACTCGATGTCCGCTTTGATCTGTGGTTCTCTTGCCTTCGACACCATCATGGTGTTTCCGGACCAGTTCAAGAATCACATCCTGCCGGACAAGGTGCACATCCTGAATGTGTCGTTCCTGGTGCCGCGCATGCGTCGTGAATTCGGCGGGTGCGCCGGCAACATCGCCTACAACCTGTACCTGCTGGGCGGCGAACCGATCCCGATGGGCACCGTGGGCTCGGACTTCGGCCCGTACCGCGAGTACTTCCAGGGCCTGGGCATCGACCTGAGCCGGGTCAAGGTGATCGATGAGCTGTTCACCCCGCAGGCGTTCATCACCACCGACCACGACAACAACCAGATCACCGCCTTCCACCCGGGCGCGATGATGCGCTCCTACGAGAACCACGTGAAGGATGTGCCGGGCGTGACCCTGGGCCTGGTCGGCCCGGACGGGCGCGAGGGCATGATCCAGAATTCGCAGGAGTTCTTCGACGGCGGCGTGCCGTTCATCTTCGACCCGGGCCAGGCCATGCCGCTGTTCAACGGCCCGGAGCTGCGCACCTTCATCGAGCAGGCCGACTATGTCGTGGTCAACGACTACGAGTCCAACCTGCTGCAGGAGCGCACCGGCTGGGATGAAAAGGAGATCGTGAGCCGGGTCAAGGCCTACATCACCACCCGCGGGCCGAAGGGCGCGGTCATCCACACCCCGGAAAAGACCTATGACATCCCGCCGGCGCACGAGCGCCGCGTGGTGGACCCGACCGGCTGTGGCGATGCGTTCCGCGCCGGGCTGATCTACGGCATCGAGAAGGGCTATGACTGGCTGACCATCGGCCGCATGGGCAACCTGATGGGCGCGCTGAAGGTCGAGCACCCGGGCACCCAGAACCAGCGCTTCACGTTCGATGAGTTCAATGAGCAGTTCAAGCAGCAATTCGGCTACGCGCTTAGCGTTTGATCGCAGTGCGATCAAACGCGGCCCACGATTCGCCTTAGCGAATCGCGGGTCCCAATTGCACGCCACCTCATCCCCCCGCCTATCGGCGCGCCCCCTTGAACACCAAGGGGGCTCTCCACCAGAGGGGACTTGAGGGGTGATGAGGGTAGAGCCAGGCCATGCCTGGCTGCTTTTCAGGGTCCTGGCGGTGGATCGCGCGGGCCCTTTCGACGCGATCAGACCGACATCCGCTTCCCTTCCCACGCCGCCAGCACCTGCCCGCAGTCGGCCAGCTGCCAGCAGGCCATGCCCGGCCAGGGGTTGTCCGGGGTGTTGACCAGCAAGGTGCGGGTGCCGGCGGCGCGGCCGCATTCCAGGTCGAAGCGATGGTCGCCGACCATCACCACCTGGGATGGAACGGCCTGCCAGCGCTCAACGAAGTACTGCAGCCCGACCGGCGACGGCTTGGGCTCGGCTTCGTCGCGGCCGATGATGTCCTCGCGGGCAAAGACGTCGCCGATACCGATCGCCTGCAGGGTCACGTCGGCGAGTTCGCGCGCGTTGCGGGTGAGGATGCCCAGCCGGCAGCCCGCAGCGTGCAGCGCGCGGACCAGCGCGACGGCGCCGGGGGCGGCCTGCGCCTGCCCGGCCAGCGCGCGTTCGTGTGCGAGCAGCCAGGCATGCTTGGCCGCAGCCTCCTGCGGCGGCAACGCGGCGAGGTGGGTCAGGATGTCGTCGTCCGCTGGAATCGCGAGCTCGCGTTTGATGCGCTGGAAATCATGCACCGCGATGGTCAGCGTGCCGTCCATGTCGAACACCCAGTGACGGATCGCCGCAAGCCCGCTCACTTCCACCACTGCGGCATCCTGCTCGTATCCAAGCCACCGGTTTCGAACACGGCCGTGCGCGTGCCACCGGCCTTGACCGGGAACTCGATGCTGATCACCTTGGCCTTGCGCGCCAGGTTCCACAGCGCTTTCTGGTCGGTGATGAACATCGCGATCGCCTCATCGGTGTCCGGGCGCCAGGCGGCCATCGAGACCGGCTTGCCGTCATCGACGGTCACCTTGACCTGGCATTTCGGGCAGCGGAAATCGCCGGCCTGCAGCACCAGGTAGGCATGCCGCTTCCACTCGGGATGATCGCGGAATACCAGCTGCACCGGCTTGGCGCCGCTGCCATCCACGTCCACGCGTTCCTTGCTGTAGATCTGCGCAGAGGACTGGATGCCCTTGGTACCGACCGGGATCTGGTTGTACTGCCACAGGGCCTGCAGGCGGCGCGTTTCGCGCGCGGCCTCGGCCTTGGCCTTGACCTCGGCGTAGCCCGGTTCGATCCGCGCGGCGACATCGGTGTCCTTGTACTGGTCCAGCAACGAGCCACCGTGGATGCGGGCACGCTCCCAATCCTGCGCGGCGACGGCCATGTCGTACTGCTTGGCCACGCCTTCGGCCTTTTCTTCCTGCTGCGCCTTGGCGGCGGCCGCGGCGGCCTGCTGCGCCTGGCGTTCGGCTTCGGGGTTGCTGCAGGCGGCCAGCGCGAAGGCGCAGGCTGCTACCAGGATCAGTCGTTTCATCGCGTGCTCCGTGTTGGTCGATGGCGCACAAGGCGCCTGCGCCTACTTTATCGCCAAGCGGTGCATGCCGGCGTCGCCGCGATGGCGGCCTGCCTTACTTGGCGGTCGGCTGTCCTTCGCGCCACCAATGGGTGGACGGTGCCGGTGCCCGGATATCCAGACGTTCGCCCATATGCGGCGCAGTCAGCGCCACGCCCTGTTCCTGCGCCAGCGCGGTGATGCGTTCGAACGGTTCTGTCCACGGATGCAACGCGAGGTCGAAGGTGCCGTTGTGGATCGGCATCATTACCGTGCCACGCACGTCCAGATGCGCCTGCAGGCTCTGTTCGGGCTGCATGTGCACATCCGGCCACTGCGCATCGTAGGCACCGGTCTCGATCATGGTCAGGTCGAACGGGCCGTAGCGCTCGCCGATGCGGGCAAAGCCGTCGAAGTAGCCGGTGTCGCCGCTGAAGAAGATCCGGGTGTTTCCGGTGTCGATCACCCACGACGCCCACAACGTGCGGTTGCCGTCGGCCAGGGTGCGGCCGGAGAAGTGCTGGGCCGGGGTCGCGACGATCTTCAGGCCCTCCACGCGGGTGTCCTGCCACCAGTCCAGCTGCACGACCTTCGCGGCGGGCACGCCCCACCCGATCAAGCGGTCGCCCACGCCCAGCGCGGTGACGAAGTGCTGCACCTTGGGCGCGAGCGCGAGGATGGCATCGTGGTCGAGGTGATCGTAGTGGTCGTGGGAGATGATCACGCCGGTGATCGGCGGCAGTTCGTCGATGCTCAACGGCGGTGCGTGGAACCGCTTGGGCCCCATGAACGACATCGGCGAGGCACGTTCGGCGAAGACCGGGTCGGTCAGCCAGAAATGGCCGTCCAGCTTCATCAGCATCGTCGAGTGACCCAATCGCCACAGGCTGTCATCGGGCGCGTCGAGCAGGGCCTGGCGGCTCAGCGCCTGTACCGGAATCGGGGCCAGCGGAGTGGCGTCGGCGGGCTTTTCAAACAGCATTTTCCACATCACGCCCAGCGTGCCGACGAAGCCCAGCGCGCTCTTGCCTGCGGGATTGCGGAAGTGCCCGTCGCCGAATTGCGGCGACTGGTCATAGGCGGCAGCCGGGCGGGCACCGCAGGTCAACAGGCCAATGGACATGGCGATCAACACCGTCAGAAGGAGGAGGAATCGAGGCAGGCGACGTTTCATGCGGGGCTTGCCCTGGAAAGTACACCGGCGAGTTTACTTGCCTTTTCCGAAAAGTAAACTGAACGGTGTAAAATAATCCGCATGACCGCCCCCGACCGTCCCAGCCGCCTCACCGACCGTAAACGCGAGGCCATCCTCCGCGCCGCGGTGGCCGAGTTCCGCGAATTCGGCTTTGCCGGCACCAGCATGGATCGCATCGCGGCCACGGCCGAGGTGTCCAAGCGCACCGTGTACAACCACTTCGCCAGCAAGGACGAGTTGTTCACCGCCATCCTGTGGCAGCTGTTCGAGGCCAGCCAGGCGCTGGCTGTCGTGCCCTACGACCCGGCACGGCCGCTGCGCGATCAACTGTTGCTGTTCGCGGCGCGCAAGATGCACCTGCTGGACGACCCCGGCTTCATCGATCTGTCCCGGGTCGCGATGGCCGAACTGGTCCATGCCCCCGAGCGCGCGCGCGCGATGATGGACAAGCTGGCCGAGAAGGAAGAAGGCCTGACCGGCTGGATCCGCGCGGCCCAGGCCGATGGCCGGCTGCGCACGGACATGCCGCCGGCCGAGGCCGCGCACCAGTTGCAGGCGATGCTCAAGGCCTTTGCGTTCTGGCCGCAGATCACCTTCGGGCAGCCACCGCTCACGCCGGCACAGCAGCAGCAGGTGATGCACGACTGCGTGGACATGTTCCTGGCGGTCCGCGCGGTGTGAGCGCCGGCGCCCAGGCATAAAAAAACGGCGGGTTTCCCCGCCGTTTTTCGTTCAACCGATGCGTCTGGCGATTACGGCTTGGCCGTGCCCGCCTCGGCCTTTTCCAGCATGTCCTGCACCGAGCCCGTGGTGATCGGGTGGTAGCCCGGCTTGGCCTTGGCGAAGGCGGCCTTGGCGAAGGCCAGGCCTTCCGGTGTCTTCACCAGTTCGGCGTAGATCGGCATAATCAGCTTGCGACGGCCGACGCGCTCGATGAACGCACCGGCGGCTTCGTTCGCTTCGCTGTAGCCGCTGCGGATCGTCAACGGATACCAGCGCATCGCGATCTCGCCGTTGGCGGTACCGGTGAAGTGGTAGGCCTTGTCCAGCGCGGCCAGCTTCTCCACCGGCAGGGTCTTGCCCAGGCCGTCAATGAAGTGCACCCATTCCTGGGTGCCCCACTCGCCGGTGATCTGCGCGTTGGGCAGCGTGTTGCTGCCCTGCCAGGCGATGCGGGCGGTATCGACGATGGAGAAGTTGCGCGAGCGGGCCTTGGTCGCGAACGACGGAATGCCCGGCTCGTCCAGCCACGCCTTCAGCTCGGCATCGGTGACGGCGCCGGGCTTCTTGGACAGCAGGTTTTTCTTCAGGTATTCGATGAACTGGTCGGTGTTCGCGCTCTGGAAGGCGTGGTCATCGAACCAGCCACGCAGGAACGGGTCGAAGGTCTCGCGGCCGAAGCGCTGTTCCAGGAACTGCAGGAACCACGCACCCTTGACGTAGGCGACCTGGCTCAACGCCTCGTCCGGGTCACGCTCGCTCAGCGGCGGCAGCGCCAGGGCCTGGTCGGCCGGGCTCATGTCCTTCACTTCGGCGAGCAGATCGTTCTGGTCGATCTCGCGCTCCATCTCGGCCATCTCCTGGCCATACAGCGCCTCGGTGATGCGGCCCTGCACGTAGGTGGTGAAGCCTTCGTTGAGCCAGATGTCCTTCCAGCTGGCGTTGGTCACCAGGTTGCCCGACCAGCTGTGTGCCAGTTCATGGGCGACCAGCGAAACCAGCGACTTGTCGCCGACGATCACGGTCGGGGTGGCGAAGGTCAGGCGCGGGTTTTCCATGCCACCGAACGGGAACGACGGCGGCAGCACCAGCATGTCGTACCGGCCCCAGCGGTACTCACCGTAGAGCTTCTCGGCGGCGCCGATCATCTTCTCGGTGTCTTCGAACTCCTTGGCGGCCTTGCCGACCATGGTCGGTTCGGCCCACACGCCGGAGCGGCCGGAGATCGGCTCGAACACCAGGTCGCCGGCGGCGATGGCCAGCAGGTAGGACGGGATAGGCTGCGGCATCTTGAAGGTGTAATCACCGTCACGCGCAGCCTTGGGATCGTTGTCGGCGCTCATCAGCACCATCACGTCCGGACGCGAGGCCACGTGCGCGCTGTAGGTGAAGCGCACGCTCGGGGTGTCCTGCAGCGGCACCCAGGAACGGGCGTGGATCGCCTGCGACTGGCTGAACATGAAGGGCAGCTTCTTGCCCTCGGTCATCGACGGCTCCAGCCACTGCAGGCCCGAGGCGGTCGGCGCGGTGTGATACGTGATCACGACCTTGGCCGGCTGGTCCGGCGTCTCGATGCTCAGCTTGCTGCCGAACACCTTGTCGGCCGGCGCCAGCACGAACGGCAGCGGCGCGGTCTTGCCATCGGCGGCGATCGCCTCGACCTTCTCCACGGTCAGCTCGCGGGTGTCCAGCACCAGCTGCTTGGCCGCCTTGTCCTTCCACTCCAGCGTGTAGGTCGCGGTGCCGCCGATCTGCTTGCTGTCGAAATCCAGCTTCAGGTCCAGCGCGATGTCCTTGACGACGACCTTGTCCGGCTCGGCGTAGGAGCTTTCATCGTGGCTGCGGCTGTCGGCTTTCATGGCAGTGCTCGCCGGGGCGTTGGCAGTGGGATCGACGGTCGGAGCCGCCGGTTCTTTGGAGCAGCCGGACGCCAGGGCGACGGCCAGGGGAATCAACAGGAACGGAGATCGCATGAATCGGGACCGATCAGGGTGAAACGACCAGTTTACCCCCTGTCTCCGGCGCCCGCGCAGGCCATGCGTGGCGGTTCGCGCATTCAGTCCTCGGCGCGCAGCAGCCGCCCGCCCCCGGCGTACTTGGCCCGGTACATGGCCGCATCGGCGCGCCGGTAGGCCTCGCGCAGGTCATCACCGGGGCGATACCGGGCGGCGCCGGCACTGGCTTTGACCGGCGGCTCGCCAGCGCGCGCCGGTGCCGCCAGCTGTGCGAGCCAGCGGGTGACCCGCTCGCCGGCCTCGTTGCTGTCGGCGTGTACCGCCAGCAGGAACTCATCGCGGCCCCAGCGCCCGATCCAGTCCGGGCCGCGCAGCCACAGCCGCGCGGTCTCCACCAGCCGCACCAGCACCTGGTCCCCGGCCAGGTGGCCGTGGGCGTCGTTGATCGGCTTGAGGTTGTCCAGGTCGACCACGAACAGGGTCAGCGGGCGGGCCTGTGCGCTCGCCCACGCTGCCGAATCGGCCAGCGCCTGTTCGCAGCCGCGCCGGTTCAGGGCCTGGGTCAGCGGATCGAGCAACACGCTGCGGCGCAGATCGCGCAGGCCGGCGTCGACCCCATGCAGGTTGCGGTTGATGCTGCGCAGCAGCCGGCCGATCTCGTCATGGCCGAGGTCGGGCAGGTGCGGCAGGCGCTGCTCGTCGTAGTAGGCCTCCAGCGCATCGGCCGCCTGCCGCAGCGGCGCCATCAGGCGGTACAGCGCCATCATCGCGATCGCGGTGCCGAGCAGCGTGGCCAGGAGCACCACGCCGACCACGGTCCACATCACCCCGCGCGCGTAGTGGCCCGTCGCAGCCATCCACAGCAGCAGGACCAGCAGCGGGACGTGCAGGCCGAGGAACACCACCGCCATCAGCTTGGCGGTGAATGAGCGGGGAAATACGCGGGCAAGCCCGCGGTACAGGCGCATGGCAGGCCCTCTTCGACAGCCTGCCTGCAGTGTGGCCGAGCCCCCTCAGCGGGAACCGGACCGCTGTCTCAAAGTTTGTAGCCGGAGTGAATCGAAACGATGCCGCCGGTCAGGTTCTTGTAGTGGCAACGCTCGAAACCGGCTTCGGTCATCATGGCCTTGAGCTGTTCCTGCGGCGGATGCTTGCGGATGCTCTCGGCCAGGTACTGGTAGCTGTCGCCATCGCGCGCGAACAGCTGGCCCAGCTTGGGCAGGATCTTGAACGAGTGGAAATCGTAGATCGGCTTGAACCAGTCGGCGGTGACTTCGGAAAACTCCAGCACACGCGCCTGGCCGCCCACCTTGAGCACGCGGTGCATCTCGCGCAGGCCGGCTTCCTTGTCGGTGACGTTGCGCAGGCCGAAGGCGATCGTGACCAGATCGAAGCTCGCATCCGGGAACGGCAGCGCCTCGGCGTTGCACTGCACGTAGTTCAGGCCCGCGACCAGGCCGCGGTTGGTCAGCCGGTCACGGCCGACGGAGAGCATGCCGGCGTTGATGTCGCCCAGCACCACTTCACCCTCATCACCCACCCGCTCCTTGATCAGCGCGGCGATATCGCCGGTGCCGCCGGCCAGATCCAGCACGCGGTCGCCCGGCTTCACCTGCGCGGTGGCCACGTAGTAGCGCTTCCACGCCCGGTGGATGCCCAGGCTCATCAGATCGTTCATCAGGTCGTAGCTGCGCGCGACCGAGGTGAACACTTCGCCCACCAGCTTCTGCTTGTCCTTCGCAGCGACATCGCGGAAGCCGAAATGGGTGGTGCCAGTCTTGTAGGGGGATTCGCTCATGGGGACGATTATCGCACCGCCGGCGCCGTTGCGGCAGGCCGCCCACTATCATGGGGGCCTTCACGTTCCTGGATTGCGCATGATCACCACCCCCGACTACGCCGCCCTGCTCGAAACCGCCATCGCCGAAGCCCGCCAGGGCCTGGCCGAAGGCGGCATCCCGATCGGCGCCGCGCTGTACCACAACGACGGCCGGCTGCTCGGCTGCGGCCACAACCGCCGCGTGCAGGAAGGCGACCCGTCCGTGCACGGCGAGACCGACGCCTTCCGCAAGGCCGGCCGCCAGCGCCGCTACCAGGACACCATCATGGTGACCACCCTGGCCCCGTGCTGGTACTGCAGCGGGCTGGTGCGCCAGTTCAACATCGGCACCGTGGTGGTCGGCGAATCGGTCACCTTCCAGGGTGGCATCGAGTGGCTGCGCGAGAACGGCGTCAAGGTGATCGACATGCAGAGCCAGGCATGCATCGACCTGCTCGGCGGCTTCATCAGCGCCCATCCCGAGGTCTGGAACGAAGACATCGGCGAGTAAGCGCCGCCGCTTCCGCGCGCATATGCGTGGAAGATGCCCGCGCGGGGCCGAACGGTGGCGCGCGGGCACGGCTACGTTCTGAATGCTTCAGTGAGCAGGCCGGGCCGCAGGGCCCTGTGCCGTGGGTGTCTGCGCGTGATGCCCTCACGCACCGACGACGGTCGCCGGACACGGCGAACACGCCGCACTAACAACCGCGCTGCATGAACGGCTTAAGGTGGTTGCACAGGGGGCACCATCGTCGAGGAGACGTCATGCATGCCCGAACCCGCCGCACCTCCTCCGTCGAACCCGAGCTGACCGATGCCTGGGAACGACTGCAGGTGCACTACGCACGCCACCAAAACGCCGCGCCTTTCTGGGATGCCTACCAGGCGATACAGGATGAGTTGACGCGGTCCCATCCCCAGCAACGTGTCGCCGTCTGCAACCGGCTGGCGACGCTGGCCGAGCGGCTCGGCGTGGTCCACCACGCTCATCTGCTGCGCGATCAACGTGGCGAAAGCCGCCACACCAGCTCCACATCGCCATGACACCGCTTGCACCGCGCTCTACGCCATCATCCAGATTCCCTTCTTCCCAAACTGAAGTGACCATGTCCTCCGCCCAGATCTCCATCCCTGCCGTCATCGATGTCGACGCCGAAGTCAGCTACTGGCGCCAGCGTCATGCCGACGGCAACCTCGGGACGGGCTCGTTCGGCCATTACGTGCCGTGGATCAAATTCGCCTGCGACTCGCTGATCACGCAACCGCGTGCCAGCGATGAGCAGCGCGATGAAATGTTCCAGACCCACTACGCGCTGCAGATCATGCCGCGCCTGTCCGAAGAACAGGCACGCCAGTTCGTCGACCAGTGCTGGGAACACGTCTACCATGCCGGCCGCCAGGACCTGTCCTCGCGTCCGCGGTTGCATGCTCGGGTCTGACCCGCCCCGGCTGCACAGCGCCTGCACGGCGCCCCACCAATGATGCAGGCACCTCGGACCCGGTCTGCCGTGCCTCATGAAACTGCGCAGCCTCTTCATCCTGGTCGCCAAGAAGGCGTCCTGTGCGGCGGGAACGCCGTGGACCTTCCTGGCGGCGGTCACTCAGAACGCGGATACCGCCGCGATCCAGATCAAGCTTGATGGGCTGATCCGCGCCACCAAGGGCGCCAACAACGAACTGCTCGATCTGGAAGAGCTGGACGAAGAGCGCCTGGAAGAGATCCGCCGCGAGTACGAACGCATGGCACGCGAGGCGGGCAATGCGCTGGACCGCGCGCGGCGCTGCCACGGCGATGGCCGCGCCGACGACCCATGACGGGCGCGGGTGCGGCCGGCCGGACGCACCCGCGCAGACTTACCCGCGCTCGTGCCAGCCGCCACCGAGCACCTTGTACAATGCTACCTGGTTGGACTGCTGCGCCAACTGCGTGCTGACCAGCGACTGCCGCGCGGTGTAGGCGGTACGCCGTGCGTCCAGCAAGGTCAGGAAGCTGTCCAGGCCGGCGTCGTAACGCGCCTGGGACAATCGCTGCGCCTGCTCCGCCGCGGCGACCAGCGCCTGCTGCGAAGACAACTGCGCATCCAGGCTCTCGTTGAGCGCCAGCGCATCGGCCGCCTCGCGGAACCCGGACTGGATCGCCTTCTCGTACTGCGCCAGTGCGATATCGCGATCGGCGGTGGCCATGCCCAGATTCGCGCGCAGCTTGCCGCCCTGGAAGATCGGCAGGTTGAGCTTGGGAATGAAACTCCACACGCGCGTGCCGCTGTCGAACAGACCCGACAGCTCCGAGGAGGCCGAACCGATGTTGCCGGTCAGGCTGATCGACGGGAAGAACGCCGCGCGCGCGGCACCAATGTTGGCGTTGGCCGAGAGCAGCACGTGCTCGGCGGCCATCACGTCCGGCCGACGCAGCAGCACATCGCCCGGCATGCCGGCCGGCAGCGGCCGCACACTGGCCACATCGGTCACCTCGGCCTGCGGCAGCAGGGCGGCATCGACCGGCCCGCCGGCCAGCAGCACCAGTGCATTGCGGTCCTGGGCGACCTGGCCGGCAAAGCGCGCCACATCCGTGCGCGCGGTTTCCACCAGGGTGCGGGTCTGGCTGAGTTCCAGCGCCGAGGCGCCGCCAAGCTGACGGCGTGCCTCGGTCAGGCGCAGCGAATCTTCGTACGTCGCCAGCGTCGCCTGGGCGATCCGCAGCTGTTCGCTGTCCGCGCCCAGGGTCAGCCACGCGTTGGCCACCTCGGCCACCAGCGACAGCTGCGCGCTGCGACGGTTGGCCGCTTCGGCGAAGTACTGCTGCAGCGCGGCCTGGCTGAGGTTGCGCACGCGGCCGAACAGATCCAGCTCGAACTCCACCACGCCGAGGTTGGCACTGAACTGCTCGGTCACCGGCGCATCACCGCCGCTGCGGGTCATCTGCCCCTGCACGCCGATCGCCGGCACGCGGTCGGCGCGCTGGATGCGGTACTGCGCCCGGGCACGCTCGACGTTGAGCACGGCCACGCGCAGGTCGCGGTTGTTCTCCAGCGACTGGCTGATCACTGCCTGCAGGCGCGGGTCGACGAAGAAGTCGCGCCAGCCGATGTCGGCCACTTCCATCGGTGCAGCGGTCACTGCCCCCGTGGTAGCCGTTGCCGGCCACTGCGAGGGAATCGCCGGGGCGACTTCGGTGCTGCGCGGCTCCAGCGTCGAGCAGCCGGACAGCACCAGGCTCACGGCCAGCGCCAGGCTGGCCATCATGGGCTTACGCATCGGAACCTCCAGCGTTCTTGCCGTACTTCTTGCGATTGAACACGCGCTGCACCACCACGAAGAACAGCGGGATGAAGAACACACCCAGCAGGGTGCCGACCACCATGCCGCCGAGCACGCCGGTGCCGATAGCCTGCTGCGCACCAGAGCCGGCACCGGAGGCGATAGCCAGCGGCAGCACGCCCAGACCGAAGGCCAGCGAGGTCATGATGATCGGGCGCAGACGGTCGCGCACGGCATGCATCGTCGCTTCGATCAGGCCGGCGCCCTTCTCCAAGTTCTCCTTGGCGAACTCCACGATCAGGATCGCGTTCTTGCTGGTCAGGCCCACCGTGGTCAGCATCGCCACCTGGAAGTAGATGTCGCGCTCCATGCCGCGGAAGGTGTTGGCCAGCACCGCGCCGAGGATGCCCAGCGGCGCCACCAGCAGCACCGAGGTCGGCACGCTCCAGCTTTCATACAGCGCGGCCAGGCACAGGAACACGATCAGCAGCGACAGCGTGTACAGCAGTGGCGTCTGCGAACCGGCCTGGCGTTCCTGGTAGGACAGCGCGGTCCACTCGATGTCGAAACCGGCCGGCAGCTGCTTGGCGAGCTTCTCCACTTCGTTCATCGCATCGCCCGAGGCCACGCCCGGAGCGGGCTCGCCCTGAATCTCCATCGCGGAGACGCCGTTGTAGCGCTCCAGGCGCGGCGAGCCGTAATCCCAACGCTGGCTGGCGAAGGCCGAGAACGGCACCATCTCACCGGCGGTGTTCTTCACCGACCACAGGTTGAAGTCTTCCGGGTTCATGCGGAACGGCGCATCGGACTGCACGTACACGCGCTTGACCCGGCCACGGTCGATGAAGTCATCGATGTAGCTGCTGCCCCATGCCGCCGCCAGCGTCGTGTTGACCGCCTCCAGCGACAGGCCCAGCGCGCTGGCCTTGCCGACATCGATATCGATGCGCAGCTGCGGGGTGTCTTCCTGCCCGTTCGGGCGCACGTTGGCCAGCAGCTTGCTCTGCCCGGCCATGCCGAGCAGCTGGTTGCGTGCATCCAGCAAAGCCTGGTGACCGGCACCGCTGGTGTCCTTCAGGAAGAAGGTATAGCCCGAGCCGATGCCCAGCTCCGGCATCGCCGGCGGCGGGAAGGCGAAGATGAAGGCGTCCTTGATCCCGCCCAGCGCGGCCATGGCACGTCCGGTGATCGGCATCGCACCCTGGTCGGCATCACGGTCCTTCCAGTCCTTGAGCTTGACGAAGGCCATGCCCGCGTTCTGGCCCATGCCGGCGAAGCTGAAGCCCTGTACGGAGAAGATCGACTCGATCGCGTCGGCCTCGTTCTCCATGAAGTGCTTTTCAAGCTTGTCGATCGATTCCAGGGTACGTTCCTGGGTGGCGCCGACCGGGGTCTGCACCAGCGCCATCAGGATGCCCTGGTCTTCATTGGGCAGGAACGAACTGGGCAGGCGCATGAACAGCAGGCCCATCACCAGCGCGAGCGCGGCGAACACGCCCATGAAACGCCACGGACGGCCGAGGATGCCGCGCACGCCACGCTGATACTTCGCGCTGGAGTTGTCGAAGCCGCGGTTGAACGCGTTGAAGAAACGGCCCGACCAGCCCTTGTGGGTCACGTGGTGCTCGCCCTTCTTGAGCGGCTTGAGCATGGTGGCGCACAGCGCCGGGGTCAGCACGATGGCGACCAGCACCGACAGCGCCATCGCCGAGACGATCGTGGCCGAGAACTGGCGGTAGATGACGCCGGTGGCACCGCTCATGAAGGCCATCGGCACGAACACCGCCGACAGCACCAGGCCGATGCCGACCAGCGCGCCGGTGATCTGGCTCATCGATTTGCGCGTGGCTTCCAGCGGCGAGAGGCCTTCCTCGGACATGATCCGCTCGACGTTCTCCACCACCACGATCGCGTCATCGACCAGCAGGCCGATCGCCAGCACCATCGCGAACATGGTCAACATGTTCACCGAGAAGCCCAGCGCGGCCAGGATGCCGAACGTGCCCAGCAGCACCACCGGCACCGCGATCGTCGGGATCAGGGTCGCGCGGAAGTTCTGCAGGAACAGGTACATCACCAGGAACACCAGCACGATGGCTTCGATCAGGGTCTTGATGACGCCCTTGATCGAGACCTGCACGAACGGGGTGGTGTCATACGGCACCACCGCCTTCAGGCCGGCCGGGAAGTTCGGGGCCATTTCATCCAGGGTGGCACGCACGCCGTTGGCGGTGGCCAGCGCGTTGGCGCCGGTGGCCAGGGTGATCGCGATACCTGAAGACGGCTTGCCGTTGTAGCGGGTCACGAAGTCGTACGACTCGGCCCCCAGCTCCACGCGGGCCACGTCGGCCAGGCGCAGTTCGGCACCGTCCTGCGCGCTGCGCACGATGATGTTGCGGAACTGCTCCGGGGTCTGCAGGCGGTCCTGCGCGTTGATGGTGGCGTTGAGCTGCTGGCCCTTGATCGACGGCGCACCGCCAAGCTGGCCGATGGCGACCTGCGCGTTCTGCGCGGTGATCGCCGCGATCACTTCGGCGGTGGACAGCTTGTAGGTGTGCAGCTTGTTGGGGTCCAGCCAGATGCGCATGGCGTACTTGCCACCGAACACCTGGATGTTGCCCACGCCGGGCACGCGGCTCAGCGGATCGACGATGTTGGAGCCGACGTAATCGGAGATGTCGTTGGCATCCATGCTGCCGTCTTCAGACACGAAGCCGAGCACCTGCAGGAAGCCGCTGCTCGACTTGGCCACGTTGATGCCCTGGCGCTGCACTTCCTGCGGCAGCAGCGGCATGGCCAGCTGCAGCTTGTTCTGCACCTGCACCTGGGCGATGTCCGGGTCGGTGCCGCTCTGGAAGGTCAGCGTGATCGTGGCCTGGCCATTGGAGGAACTGTTGGAGGAGAAATAGATCAGGCCGTCCAGGCCCTTCATGTTCTGCTCGATGATCTGCGTCACCGAGTCCTCGACTACCTTGGCCGATGCACCCGGGTAGCTGGCGCTGATCTCGACGGCCGGCGGTGCCACTTCCGGGTACATCGAGACCGGCAGCTTGAGCACCGCCAGGCCACCGGCGAGCATGATGATGATCGCAATCACCCACGCGAAGATGGGGCGATCAATGAAAAAACGTGCCATGGAATTCTCCGGTTACTGCTGGGCGGCGGGAGCCGCCGGCGCGGCGGCCGGCTTGGCCGGGGCCGCGCCCATTTCGGTGGCCTGCACGGGCATGCCCGGCTGGATCTTCTGCAGGCCTTCGACGATGACCTTGTCACCGGCCTTCAGCCCGTCCTCCACCAGCCACTTGTCGCCGAGCGAGCGGCTCACCTTGACCTGCCGCACTTCGACCTTGTCGTCCTTGCCGACCACCATGGCGCTGGTATCGCCCTTGGGATCGCGGGCAATGCCCTGCATCGGCACCAGGATCGCGTTCTCGCGCACGCCGCTGCCGACCTGCGCACGCACGTACATGCCCGGCATCAGCACCTGGTCCGGGTTCTCGACCTTGACCCGCAGCGCGTAGCTGCCGGTGGTCGGGTCCACGCTGACTTCGGAGAATTCCAGGGTGCCCTTGTGGTCGAACTCGGTGCCGTCGTCGAGCAGGATCGTCACCGGCAGGGTCTGGTTGTCCTGCAGGCGGCCGCTGGCCAGCTCGCGGCGCAGCTGCAGCAGCTCGCTGGCGGACTGGGTCAGATCGACATAGATCGGGTTCAACTGCTGCACGGTGGCCAGCGCTTCGGCCTGGCCGGCGCTGACCAGCGCGCCCTGGGTGACCGAGGACTTGCCGATGCGGCCGCTGATCGGCGCGGTGATGCGGGCATAGCCCAGCGTCACGTTGGCCGCATCCAGCGCGGCACGCGCAGCGCCGACATCGGCCTCGGCCTGCTTGAGCGCGGCGATCGCGTTCTCGTTGTCCTGGGTGCTGACCGCTTCGACCTTGGCCAGCTCGCCGATGCGCCTGGCGCTCAGGCGTGCGGCATTGGCGGTGGCTTCGGCGCGCGCCAGCTGGGCGCGGGCGCTGTTGGCCTGGGCCCGGTAGCTGGCGTCATCAAGCTGGTACAGCGGCTGCCCCGCGGTGACCAGGCCCCCTTCGGTGAACAGCCGCTTGGCCACGATGCCGTTGACCTGCGGGCGCACTTCGGCCACCAGGAACGCGTTGGTCCGGCCAGGCAGTTCGCGCGTCAGGCCGACCTGCTCGGCTTTCAGGGTGGCCACGGTGACCTGGCCAGGCCCGCCCTGTGGACCCTCCTGCTCACCACCGCCACAGGCGGACACGGTCAGGGCGATCGCGAGGGAAAGCGCGAGAAGACGGTACGGGGTTCTGGACATGGCGGTAGGGGCTCGCAGACGGAAAAGGGCGCGCCTGCAGCCCAACTTCCGATAAAAGCGAAGAATGACGACAAACAGGCAGCAAATGACGGCAAATATCCGAAACGAGACCCGCCGGCATTCGCGGGCAGTCCTCGCTGAGGATCAGTGGGGCGCAAATATACATACATGCATGTTTGTTTGTAAAGCGGTACAATTCAGGCCGGTTTCATCCAGCAACTGCACAGCGCAATGGCCAGAAAAACCAAAGAAGAGGCGCAGGCCACCCGCGAGGGCATCCTCGATGCGGCCCAGGTCTGTTTCCATGAATACGGGGTCGCCGGCACCAGCCTGGCGATGATCGGCGCGCGCGCCGGATTTACCCGCGGCGCGGTGTACTGGCACTTCAAGAACAAGGCCGAAGTGCTGACCGCGATGATCGACCGCGAGCGCGTGCCGTTCATCGAGCGCATGCGCCGCACCACCTCGGCCAAGCGCAACACGCCGATCCTGGACCTGCGCTCGGCGCTGCTGGTCTCCTTCCGCGAACTGGCCGAAGACGAACGCCTGCGCAACATGATGGAAATCATGCTGCGCAACGATCTGTCGGTGGAAAGCCAGGCGATGCAGGCGCTGCAGCTGGAGGCATCGCGTGAGGAGCTGGGCATTTTCGCGGCCGCGTTCCAGCGCGCGCGGGAGTTGGGGCAGCTGCGCGAGGGGGTAGACGTGGACACGGTGGCGCGCATCGTGAGCACCAGCCTGACCGGCGTGCTGTATAGCGCGATGCTGGAACCGGAGCTGTTCGAGATTCAGCGCGATGGCGCGCAGACGCTGGATGCGATCCTCAGCGCATTCGTGCAGCCAGGTGTATTCACCCCGGGCGCCCCGCCCACCGCCCTGCCAACCGACGACGACGCCTGAGCAAAAAAACGGCGACACCGCAGTGCCGCCGTTCTTCCTACCACCCGATCGTTGCGTGCCGTTACAGGATGTAGCGGCTCAGGTCAGGATCCTGCACCAGCTCGCCCAGATGCGCATCGACATAGGCCTGGTCGATGCTGATGGTCTCGCCATCGCGATCCGGCGCTTCATAGCTCAGCGTATCCAGCAGGCGCTCCAGCACGGTGTGCAGGCGGCGCGCGCCGATGTTTTCCTGGCGCTCGTTGACCTGGAACGCGATCTCGGCCAGGCGGTCGACCGCATCGACGGTGAACTTCATCGAGACGCCCTCGGTCTGCAGCAGCGCTTCATACTGCTTGGTCAGCGCAGCCTTGGGCTCGGTGAGGATGCGCACGAAGTCCTGCTTGCTCAGCGCACCCAGCTCCACGCGGATCGGGAAACGACCCTGCAGCTCCGGGATCAGATCGCTGGGCTTGGCCAGGTGGAACGCACCGGAGGCGATGAACAGGATGTGGTCGGTCTTGATCGTGCCGTACTTGGTGGAGACGTTGGAGCCTTCCACCAGCGGCAGCAGATCGCGCTGCACACCCTCGCGCGACACATCGCCACCACCGACGTTGTCACCGCGCTTGGCGACCTTGTCGATCTCGTCGATGAACACGATGCCGTGCTGCTCGCAGGCCTCGATCGCCGCGCTGCGGATGTCGTCTTCGTTGACCAGCTTGCCGGCCTCCTCCTCGACCAGCAGCGGGCGCGCCGCCTTGATCGACAGCGTGCGCTTCTGCGCCTTCGCGCCGCCCATGCTGGAGAACATCTGGCGCAGCTGCTGGCCCATTTCCTCCATGCCCGGCGGGGTCATGATGTCCATGCTCACGTTGGCCGACACTTCCAGCTCGATCTCTCGCTCGTCCAGCTCACCGTTGCGCAGCATGCGGCGGAACTTGATGCGGGTCTCGTTGTCCTGCGCGGACGGCTCATTGCGCGCGGCTTCGGCGTCGAAGCCGATGCCGGTGCTGCGGCGCGGCAACAGCGCATCCAGGATGCGGTCTTCGGCGCGTTCTTCGGCCTGCGTGCGCACGCGCACCTTGGCCTGCTCGCGGTACAGCTTGACCGCGGTGTCGGCCAGGTCGCGGATGATCTGCTCCACATCCTTGCCGACATAGCCGACCTCGGTGAAGCGGGTCGCTTCGACCTTGACGAACGGTGCATTGGCCAGCGTGGCCAGGCGACGCGCGATCTCGGTCTTGCCGACGCCGGTCGGGCCGATCATCAGGATGTTCTTGGGCATCACTTCGTTGCGCAGCTCGGTCGGCAGCTGCATGCGGCGCCAGCGGTTGCGCAGCGCGATGGCGACCGCACGCTTGGCGTCGTGCTGGCCGACGATGTGCCGGTCCAGTTCCTGCACGATTTCGCGCGGGGTCATGGTGGCGGAAGAAACTTCAATCTTGTGCGGCATGGGTGTGCTCACGGATGAATTGGGTTTTTCGAGGTTGCCGGCCAGCGGCCGGCACTATGCTTACAGTTCCTCGACCACCACGTTGCGATTGGTGTAGATGCAGATGTCGCCGGCGATGTTGATCGACTCGGTGGCGATCGTGCGGGCATCCAGTTCGGTGTGCGCCATCAGCGCGCGGGCGGCCGACAGGGCGTAGGAGCCACCGGACCCGATCGCGATGATGCCGTCTTCAGGCTCGATCACATCACCGGTGCCGCTGATGATCAGCGAGGTGTCCTTGTCGGCGACGGCGAGCAATGCCTCAAGCTTGCCCAGGCGGCGCTCGGTGCGCCAATCCTTGGCCAGTTCCACCGCAGCGCGCTGCAGCTGGCCATGCTTTTCCAGCTTGGCCTCGAACAGCTCGAACAGGGTGAAGGCATCGGCGGCGGCACCGGCGAAACCGGCCAGCACCTGGCCCTCGCGACCCAGGCGGCGCACCTTGCGGGCGTTGCCCTTCATCACCGTGTGGCCAAGCGTGACCTGGCCATCGCCGGCGACGGCGACATGCCCATTGCGGCGCACCGAGATGATGGTGGTGGCATGAAATACGTTGGGGTTCTGACTGGGGTCCATGGAGCCTCCGGGGTGACAAAGACTGAGGTGGGGTCTCTGCCCGACGCTTCAACCCGCCCTGCCCTGCGCCCGGATGCCGCAGCGGATCGATTCAGCTTTCGTTGCCGCTCTTGCGCCGCTTGGCGCGCGGGTGGGCCGCATCGTAGACCTTGGCCAGGTGCTGGAAATCCAGGTGGGTGTAGATCTGCGTGGTGGCGATGTCGGCGTGACCGAGCAGCTCCTGCACGCCGCGCAGATCACCGGAGGATTCCAGGATGTGGCTGGCGAAGCTGTGCCGCAGCATGTGCGGGTGCACGTGCTTGAACAGGCCCTGGCGCTGGGCCAGTTGGCGGATGCGGATCTGCACGGCGCGCTGGGTGATCGGCCCGCCCTTGCGCCCGGGGAACACCGGCGCGGTCGCCGCGCCGCCGCTCTCGGCCCGCCAGCCCTGCAGCGCGGTGCGTGCATGCGAGCCGAACGGCACCCGGCGCTCGCGGTTGCCCTTGCCCAGCACGTTGACCAGGCCGGTATCGAAATCCAGGTCGCGCCAGATCAGCGCGCACAGCTCGCTCAGGCGCAGCCCGGAGGAATAGAACAGCTCCAGCAGCGCGCGATCGCGCAGGCCGAGCGGTGCATCGGTGGGCAGTTCGACCAGTTGCACGGCTTCATCGGCATCGAGCACCTGCGGCAGCTTGCGCGGCGCCTTGGGGGCTTTCAGGCCGGTGGCCGGGTTGGCCGCGATGCGATGGTGCTTGAGCAGCCACGCGTAGAAGCTGCGGCACGCCGAGAGCCGGCGCTGCAGCGAGGTGGGCGACAGGCCACGCCGGTGTTCGGCCGCGATGAACTGGCGCAGCTGCGCGCTGTCGAGCGTGTCGATGATGGCGCCCTGCCCGTCCGACCACGCCGCCAGGGCGTCCAGGTCGCGACGATAGGCATCCAGCGTGTGCGCCGACATGCGGCGCTCCACCTGCAGATGCGACAGGAAGTCCTGCGCGGTACTCACGACGGCTCCGCTCAAGGGAATGTCAGGGCGACGGGAAACGCTGCAGGGCCACGACCAGCGACTCGCCCATCATGCGCAGGAACAACGTGCCCATGCCGGGGTAGAACCGGTTGCCGTCGTGGCTGCCCACCGCGATCAGGCCGACGCCCGGCAGCGGCAGCAGCGCGCTGGACTGCACTTCCTCGGCACGCCCCGCGTACAGCACGGTATTTTTTTCCGGCTGCAGGCGGCCACAGATCGGCTCGCCGTCTTTCAGGCAATCGCGGAACACCCCCAGCAACGGGCTGCTCTCCTCGATCACCTGCAGCCACGGCGCCTGCTCCAGCCCCGCAACCGGGTGCAGCACGATCAGCCGGACCAGATCGCCAGCAAAATCTTCTTCCAGCGAGGCGGCCATCGCCCGCAGGGTATCGGCCGCCGAGTCCTGTTTCATCAGTGCCAGGGTGAGCTGGTGCGTGCGGACCGCCAAGCGCTCGTTGATCTGCGCATTGGCGGCCAGATCGGCCAGCCGCCGCGACAGCTCACGGTTCTTGTCGCGCAGCACTTCCAGCTGGTAGCTGGCCAGCGACGCGGTGGGACCGTCATCACGCGGCACCACCAGGGTCAGGGCCAGGTCCGGGAACTGTTTCAGGAAGGTCGGATGCCGGCGCAGCCAGGCGGCTACTTCGTGCGATCCGATTTTCTCGGCGGTGTCGCTCATGCGTTCCACTCTCCATCAAAGACGAAGGCTGCGGGTCCGGACATCACGATCTGTGCATCATCGGCCGGCCAGCGGATGCGCAGATCGCCACCCGGAAGCGACATCGTGGCATCGCGCTGCAGGCGACCGCGCTGCATCATCACCACGGCCGCGGCGCACGCGCCGCTGCCGCACGCCAGGGTTTCGCCGGCACCGCGCTCGTACACGCGCAGGCGCGCATGCTGCGGGCCGAGCACCTGCACGAAGCCGACGTTGACCGACTTCGGGAACGAGGCGTGCTGCTGCAGCAACGGACCCAGGCGTTCGACCGGGGCGGCATCGACCAGGCCCACTTCGATGACCGCGTGCGGATTGCCCATCGACACCGCGCCGAAACGCACCGTGTCCCCCTGCAGCGGCAAGAGATACTCCTCGCGGGCGCGGGCGAAGCCGATCAGCGGCACGTTCTCCGGCTCGAAACGCGGCACGCCCATGGCCACCGCGTACTGGTCTTCACCCAGGCGCTCAACCGCGTGCGTGGTGACCGGGCTGTCGATCGCGAACGTGGTGCCAGTGGCCGCACCATCGCGCACCAGCCAGGCAGCGACGCAGCGCGCGCCGTTGCCACACTGCTCCGAACGGCTGCCGTCGGCATTCCAGATCCGGTAGGAGGCCACCGAGCCCTCGGCCTTGGGCGGTTCGATGGTCAGGATCTGGTCGCAACCCACGCCGGTATGGCGATCGGCCAGGCGCGCGGCCAGTGCGGCATCCGGCGGTACGCTGCCATCGCGCAGGTCCAACACCACGAAATCATTGCCGGCGCCATGCATCTTGGTGAAACGCAGCGCCGCGGACGTGCTTGCCTTACTCATTCCCGTCATTGGCCTTCAGCGCCGGGGCTTCAACGGGATCGGGAACCACCGGGGAATCGGTATCGGCATCGGCGGCCGGCGGCGTGGCGTCGTCGGCGGCCGGTTCGACCAGTTGTTCTTCGACCGGGACCGGCTTCTGCGGCAGGACCAGCGGGCCCTTGTTGCCACAGGCCGACAGCACCAGCAGCGCCGAGGCAGCCAGCGTCAGGGAGATGAGGGTACGGGGGGATGTCTTCATGCCCTGAGTATAGCCGCGCACTTTGGGCGCTTGGGTGCTGGCTGGATGAACAGGCCGCGCAGAAATCGCGCCCCTGGAAGCCCCCCGGCAGTGCCGGCGCTGGCCGGCAGCCCCGCCTCCTGCTGGGCCCAGGCGGTGCCGGCCAGCAGCCGGCACTACCGGAGCGGTTGACGATCCTTGGCCGGGCAGCAGCCATCGTCGTCCCTCGGCGGCCGGCGGCCGGCGGCTGCCATTACGGGGTCCGGGTCACGCCCAGCTGGTCGAGCACGAACGCATACGACTCGGCCAGCTCGTGATAGCGCTGGAAGCGGCCGGACTTTCCACCGTGGCCGGCTTCCATGTTGGTGCGGAAAACGATCGGGAAGTGACCGGTGTTGTCATCGCGCAGCTTGGCCACCCACTTGGCCGGCTCCCAGTACTGCACCTGCGAATCCCACAGCCCGGTGCCGACATACAGGGCCGGATAGGCCTGCTTGGCGACGTTGTCGTACGGCGAGTACTTCAGCATGTAGTCGTAGTACTCGCGCTGCTCGGGGTTGCCCCACTCGTCGTACTCGTTGGTCGTCAGCGGGATGCTGGCATCGAGCATGGTGGTGACCACATCCACGAACGGCACCTGGGCGACCATCACGCGGTAATCCTGCGGTGCCTGGTTGGCGACCGCGCCCATCAGCAGGCCACCGGCGCTGCCACCGGAGCCGGCGACGCGGTCCTTGGCCGCATAGCCCTGGCGGACCAGCTCACGGGTGACATCGACGAAATCGTTGAAGGTGTTCTGCTTCTTGAGCAGCTTGCCGTCCTCATACCACGCACGGCCCATTTCCTGGCCGCCGCGGATGTGGGCGATGGCATACACCACGCCGCGATCCAGCAGGCTGACCACGGTCTGGTTGAAGCCCGGATCCATCGACATGCCGTAGCTGCCGTAGGCGTACTGGTACAGCGCGCCGGTGCCGTCCTTCTTGAAACCGTTGCGGTAGACCAGCGACACCGGCACCTTGACGCCATCGCGGGCCGTCACCCATACACGCTCGGTGGTGTACTGCGACGGGTCATAGCCGATCACCGGCTGCTGCTTAAGCTGGCGACGCTCACCGGTGACGGTGTTGAGCTCGTAGGTGGTGGTCGGGGTGGTCAGCGAGGTGTAGGCGTACCGCAGCCACGGCGTATCGTGTTCGCTGTTGGCGGCCAGCCCCATCGAATAGGCCGGCTCGTCGGCCTTGACGTAGTCCTGGCGGCCATCCGGGAACAGCAGGCGCACGCGCTCCAGCCCATTGGAGCGCTCGGCGATCGCGGTGAAGCCATCGAACAGCTCGAAGCCTTCGATCAGCACCGCATCATCGTGCGCGACCCAGTCTTTCCACTGGCTGCGCGTGGTGGCATCACTGGGTGCGGTGACGATCTTGAAGTTCTTCGCATCAGCATCGTTGGTGCGGATCACCCAGCGGCCGTTGAAGTGGTCGGCGTCGTATTCCACGTCGCGTGCACGCGGTGCCAGCACCTTGAATGCCTGCGGATCGGCGGCCGGGGCGTAGCGCGTTTCCGAGCTGACCGTGCTGTGCAGTTCGATGGTCAGGAAACGATCATCGCGGGTGCGGCCGACGCCCATGTAGAAGCTGTCGTCCTTCTCTTCGTAGACCAGCACGTCACTGCTCGCCGGGGTGCCCAGCACGTGTTTTTTCACGCGCACGGTGAGCAGCGTCTCCGGATCGTTCTCGACGTAGAACAGGGTGCGGTTGTCATCGGCCCAGACCACGTTGGGCGAGACGTTCTCGATACGGTCCGGCAGCACTTCACCGGTGCGCAGGTCCTTGAAGCGGATCACGTACTGGCGGCGGCCCACATCATCTTCGGCCCAGGCCAGCAGATGGTTGTCCTGGCTGACATCGGCATCGCCCACGTTGAAGTAGCCCTTGCCCTCGGCCATCGTGTTGATGTCGAGCAGGATTTCTTCCGGCGCCTCCATGCTGCCCTTGCGGCGTGCCTGGATCGGGTAGTCCTTGCCGGTTTCAAAGCGGGTGTAATACCAGTAGCCGCGGTCACGCGAGGGCACGCTGGCATCGTCCTGCTTGATGCGGGCGACGATCTCCTTGTACAGCGTGTCTTCCAGCGGCTTGAGCGGCGCCACGACCTGGTCGGTATAGGCATTCTCCGCGTTCAGGTACGCCAGCATTTTCCTGTCTTCGCGCTTGTCGTCACGCAGCCAGTAGTAATCATCGCTGCGGGTCGCGCCAAAGGGAGCCTTCACCGTGTGCGGGTGCTTCTCGGCGTCGGGCGGGGTCAGCGCGGGGGCGGCGTGCACGTTGGAGGTCATGAGGCTGGCAACCAGTAAACAAAGGGCGGGTTTCACGAGATAAGGCTCCTGGCGGGGGAATGCAATGGCGTCCGTGTCCGTGCAGTCTGTGCCGCCGGGTGGGCCAGCAGCAAGCCTGTCGTTGGTCACTGCGCCTATCATCAGGCCATGGACACTTCCCGCACGCCCCCGACCGGCACCGGCTACAGCCGCCGCAGCCAGGAAATCGAACCCTTCCACGTGATGTCGCTGCTGGCCCGCGCGCAGGCGCTGGAGCAGGCCGGCCACGATGTGATCCACCTGGAGATCGGCGAGCCGGACTTCACCACCGCCGCCCCGATCGTGCGCGCCGGCCAGGCGGCACTGGCGGCCGGGCACACGCGCTATACCGCCGCCCGCGGGCTGCCCGCGCTGCGCGAGGCGATTGCCGGGTTCTACCAGGACCGCTACCAGGTGCAGATCGACCCCCAGCGGATCCTGGTCACCCCGGGTGGCTCGGGCGCGTTGCTGCTGGCCAGCAGCCTGCTGGTCGATCCCGGCAAGCACTGGTTGCTGGCCGATCCGGGCTACCCGTGCAACCGGCACTTCCTGCGCCTGGTGGAAGGGGCCGCGCAGCTGGTACCGGTCGGCCCGGAAACGGCGTACCAGCTCACGCCGGAACTGGTGGCACGGCAATGGAACGCCGAGAGTGTCGGCGCCCTGGTCGCCTCCCCGGCCAACCCGACCGGAACCGTGCTTTCCGCTGCGCAGCTGGACGCGCTGTCGCAGTCACTGAAGTCGCGCGGCGGGCACCTGGTGGTGGATGAGATCTACCACGGCCTCACCTACGGGATGGACGCGGCCAGCGTGCTGCAGGTCGACGATGACGCCTTCGTGCTCAACAGCTTCTCCAAGTATTACGGGATGACCGGCTGGCGACTGGGCTGGCTGGTCGCGCCGCCGCAGGCGGTGAAGGAGCTGGAGAAGCTGGCGCAGAATCTGTACATCAGCGCCTCCAGCATCGCCCAGCATGCGGCGCTGGCATGTTTCGAGCCGGAGTCGATCGCGATTTTCGAGCAGCGCCGCGCGGCATTCCGCGAGCGCCGCGATTACCTGCTGCCGGCGCTGCGGGCGCTCGGCTTCCGGATCGAAGTGGAACCGGAAGGCGCGTTCTATCTCTACGCCGACGTGAGTGCGTTCACCGGGGATGCGCAGGCCTTCTGTGCGCATTTCCTGGAAACCGAGCATGTCGCGTTCACCCCGGGCCTGGACTTCGGGCACCACCGCGCCAACGCGCACGTGCGGCTGGCCTACACGCAGGAAGTGCCACGCCTGGAAGAGGCGGTGCGGCGGATCGCGCGTGGGCTGGAGACGTGGGTGCGTTGAGCGACCCCTGAAAAAAAACGCCACGCATCGCTGCGTGGCGCTGAAAATGGGGTGGAGCCAACCTGACGCCCCACCACCCGGAGTCCGCTCCAGGGGGCTACAACGTCTGCGGCAGGCTCACTCCCTGCCGGCTGCTCGACTGCCCCTGGCCGTCGAGCAACCCGAGCTTACTTGGAGAGCTGCTCCCACAGGAAGCTATAGGCCAAAGCCGACATGTGCGCGGCCTGCGCGTTGTTCGCTGCGCCGCCGTGGCCACCTTCGATGTTCTCGTAGTAGGTCACGTCCTTGCCGGCGTCGATCATCATGGCCGCCATCTTGCGGGCGTGTGCCGGATGCACGCGGTCATCGCGCGTGGAGGTGGTGAACAGCACCGGCGGGTACGTCTTCTTCGCATCGAACAGGTGGTACGGCGAGAAGGTCTTGATGAACTCCCAATCGGCCGTGTCCGGATTGCCGTATTCGGCCATCCACGAGGCGCCGGCCAGCAGGTGGCTGTAGCGCTTCATGTCCAGCAGTGGCACCTGGATCACCACCGCCCCGAACAGTTCCGGGTACTGGGTCAGCATGTTGCCGGTGAGCAGGCCGCCGTTGCTGCCGCCCTGCACGCCCAGGTGCTTGGCCGAGGTGATCTTGCGGCTGGCCAGGTCGCGGGCGACCGCGGCCATGTCTTCATAGGCCTTGTGCCGGTTCTGCTTGAGCGCTGCCTGGTGCCAGCGCGGACCGTACTCGCCACCGCCACGGATGTTGGCCACGACGTATACGCCGCCCTTCTCCAGCCATGCGCGGCCCATGCCACCGGAGTAGGACGGGGTCAGCGAGATCTCAAAGCCGCCATAGCCGTACAGCAGGGTCGGGTTGGAACCGTCCAGCTTCATGTCCTTGCGGTGCACCACGAAGTACGGCACGCGGGTGCCGTCCTTGCTGGTGGCGAAGTGCTGCTCGATCACCTTGCCATCGGCATCGAAGAACGCCGGCATGGTCTTGAGCACTTCAGGCTGCTTGCCGATCTCGGCGATGGCCAGGGTGGTCGGGGTCAGGTAATCGGTGACGGTCATCCACACCGCATCGCTGTCGTCGGCATCCACCGCGCTGACAGCCACGGTGCCGAACGACGGCGCGCCGGTGAAGGCACTCGTCTTCCAGCCACTGTCGGTGGGGGTCAGCACGCTCAGGCGGCTCTTGACGTCGTCCAGCACGTTCAGGACCAGGTGGTTCTTCGTCCAGCTGGTGCCGGCCAGCGAGGTGGTGTCGGTCGGTGCGAACAGCACGTCGAAGTCGCGCTTGCCGGCGAGGTAATCGTCCAGCCTGGTGGCCAGCAGCGAGCCGGCGGCGTAGGTCTTGCCGCCCACGGTCCACGGCTCGCGCAGCTCCAGGGTAAGCCACTGCTTGCGCAGGCCCTTCTCCGCCGAGTTCGGCGCATCGATCCTGGTCAGCGTGCCGTCGTCGGCGCGCAGGAAGATCTCGTTGTTGTAGAAGGCCAGCGTTCGGCTGACCAGGTTGCGCTCGTAACCGGGGGTATCGTCGTGCATGGCCGCGATGTACATGTCATCGGGCTTGCCTTCATAGACCACCGAAGCCGAAGCCATCGGCGTGCCACGCTTCCACAGCTTGGCCACCCGCGGGTAACCGGAAGTGGTCATCGTGCCGGTGCCGAAATCGGTGTAGACGAAGACCGTGTCGCGGTCGATCCAGTTCAGGCCACCTTTGGACTCGGGGCGGAAGAAACCGTCCTTGATCCAGGCCTTGTTGGCCAGGTCGAACTCGCGGGTGACGTCGGCGTCGGCGCCGCCGCGCGAGAGCGCGATCAGGCAGCGCGAATAGTCCGGGCGCAGGCAGTCGGCGCCGTGCCAGACCCAGTTTTCGCCCTCGGCCTTGTTCAGCGCATCCAGATCCAGCACGGTTTCCCACTGCGGCGAGGCCTTGCGGTACTCGGCCAGCGTGGTGCGGCGCCACAGGCCGCGCTCGTGCTGCTTGTCCTTCCAGAAGTTGTAGTAGTAATCGCCGATCTTCTGTACGCCGGGAATCTTGGCGTCCGAATCGAGCACCTCGCGGATGCTGGTCTCCATCTGCTTGAACGCCGGGGTCGAGGCCAGGCGGCCTTCGGACGTGGCGTTCTGCGCTTTGACCCAGGCCAGCGGCTTGTCGCCGGTGACATCTTCAAGCCAGGCGTACTTGTCCGCGGGGGCGTCAGCGGCCATGGCGGTTCCCGCCGCGCTGGCGGAGATCAGACCTGCCACCAGGCAGGCGGAAGCGAATCGTGACATTGCAGCTCCAGGCATTCATAGCCTTGGGACGCTATCACACCGTCTGGCTGCGGCTCACGTGTCGAAGGTCAGGCCGGGCCGGTCGCGGCAGCGGGCGACCGCGGCGCCGCGCCTGCGGCCCACGACGGCGGCGGGCGGTCCGGGTGAGCAGGCCCGGTAGCGGCAGGCGGAAGCGATGCAGGCTCCACCAGGCCACCAGGGGCATGCCGACCAGCCACAGCGGCAGCCAGCCGACCCACTCGCTGTGGCCCCGTGCGGCGGGCCAGACCAGGACCAGGGCGACCCCGGCCAGGGCGGCCTGCCTGACGCAGCGCAGCACGCGCGGATCGGGACGGTCGGACGAACGCGGGGAAGACGACAGGGTCATGACACAGCTCCGTGCGAAAGTGATGCGTCACCTTGCCGCGCGGCCATCTCACCGGCTGCGACCTTGTCGGTCGGCCGCGGCAGCAAGGACCTCCGGCGCCGAGGCTGCATGAATCGGTCACGCAACCGCCGCGCCGCCATTGACGTTCTCTGCTGTCCCACCCACCATGCCCCTGCCAGCCACTGGAGCCACCCGCCGCATGTCTTCGAACCGCCCGCTTCGCGCTGTCCTGTTGGTCTCCTCGCTGGCGTTGCTGTCAGCCTGTGCGTTCCGTCATGAGACCAAACCGGACCCCGCGCCGACGCCGGTCGCGGTCGACAGCGCCGCGGCGCCGATCGACCTGCAGCGGTTCATGGGCACCTGGTACGTGATCGGCCGCGTGCCGAACCCGATCGAGCGCGGCCACGTCGCCAGCGTCAATGAGTTCCGCCTGCGCGGAGACCAGAAGGTGTCGATCAGATACCGCTACCGCGACGGCTTCTCCGAACCGCAGCAGGAACTGACCGTCCGCGCCTCGGTGGACGAGAAGAGCGGCAACCACAACTGGCGCACCTGGTTCTACAAGATCGTGCCGACCCACACCCGCGTGCTGGAAGTCGCGCCGGACTATTCGTGGGCGATGCTGGGTTACCCGGGCCGCGAGATGGCCTGGATCTTCGCGCGCCAGCCGGACATGGACAAGGAGCTCTACAAAGAGCTCGCCACCCGCCTGCGTGACGATTACGGGGTCAACACCGACAAGCTCAAGCGCGTGCCGCAGCACCCCGAGCAGGTGGACCGGCTGGGCTTTGAAGTGCCGAACGTCCGGTAAGGGCGGCGCTCAGGCCGCCTCGCGCGGCTGCACCCTGCGCTCGATTTCCTGACGGGTCGGCAGCGTCTTCAGATCGTACTCGGCCTGGAGGGCCAGCCACGACGCGGCGTCCCCGCCGAAATGACGCGCCAGGCGCACTGCGGTATCGGCCGTTACGCCACGGGTTTCATGCACGATGGCGTGCAATCGCGTCGGCGGCACATCCAAGGCCCGTGCCAGCGCAGTAATGCTCAGCTGCAACGGCAGCAGAAACTCCTCGCGCAGGATTTCGCCCGGATGGACGGCCCTGAGGTTGTTGATGGGGCGGCTCATGGATGGCACCTCAGTGGTAATCGACGATCTCGACATCACGCGGACCGTTGTCGGTCCAGACAAAACACAACCGCCACTGCGCGTTGATGCGGATGCTGTGTTGCCCGCGTCGATCACCGCACAGCGCTTCGAGCCGATTTGCGGGCGGGCTGCGCAGGAACTGCAGGGTCTGTGCAGCATCCAGCATCTGCAGCTTGCGCTCGGCCAGTGACTGGAACGCACGGAATTGGCGCGGGCATCGCCCCGCAAACAGCGCGAGCGTGTGGCGGCATCGGAAGGACTGAATCATTCCGCACAGCGTATTACGCCAAACGGAATATAACACAGCTCCCCGTCACGCAATGGTGCGTTGGTCGATCACCTGATCAATCGAATCAGCGCGTGCTGCCGCCCCGGCACTCCCTTGGGCGGCACGACCTGAGGCCATGCCCGGTCGCCGCTGGGCATGGCGTACCGACCAACGGTCGGTACCTACCGGTTACTTCCGGCTGTAGTGCGAGACCAGCCGGTCGCCGATCATCTGCAGAATCTGCACCAGCACCAGCAGCAGCACCACGGTGACCAGGGCCACGTCGGTGTGCGAGCGCTGGTAGCCATCGCGGAACGCCAGGTCGCCCAGGCCGCCCGAGCCGATCGCACCGCCCATCGCGGTGAAGCCGATCAGCGCAATCACCGTGACGGTGGCACCGGCGATCAGGCCCGGCCGCGCTTCGGGCAGCAGCACCCGGGTGACCAGCTGCCAGGTGGTGGCGCCCATCGCCTGGGTCGCCTCGATCACGCCGCGGTCCACTTCACGCAGCGCGGTCTCGACCAGACGTGCATAGAACGGCGCTGCGCCGATCACCAGCGGCACGATCGCGCCACGGACGCCCAGCGAGGTGCCCATCATCCACAGCGTGAGCGGGATCAGCACGATCATCAGGATGATGAAGGGCACCGAGCGCAGCAGGTTCACCAGCAGCGCGAGCGAACCGTACAGCACCGGCTTGCGGTGCAGCTGCGGCGAGCCGGTCAGGAACAGCAGCACGCCCAGCGGCAGGCCGATCAGCAGCGTCAGCGGCAGCGAGCCGCCGAGCATCAGCAGGGTATCCAGCGTGGCCTGGCCGATATCGGCCCATTTGCCGGCGTCGAGGTGGCGGAAGAACCCGCCTGCGGTGGCCAGGATCATCGGCGCAGCTCCTCAAGATGGACACCGGCGGCAACGAAGCCCGCCTGGGCGGCCTGTACGTCGCCCCCGACCAGCGACACGGTCAGCTGCCCATACGGGGTGTCCTTGATCCGGTCGATACGGCCGGACAGGATGTTGTAGTCCACGCCGGTCTCGCGCGCGATGCGCCCCAGCAGCGGTTCATAGGTATCGGCGCCGAGGAAGGTCAGGCGCACGATGCGACCGGCCACCGCCTCGAAATCCTTGTGCAGCTCGCCCTCGTCGACCTGTTCGGACTCGCTGACGAAGCGGCGGGTGGTCGGGTGCTGCGGGTGCAGGAACACCTCGGTGACCGGGCCGGTTTCGACCAGGTGGCCGGCATCGAGTACGGCGACGCGGTCGCAGACACGGCGGATCACGTCCATCTCGTGGGTGATCAGCACGATGGTCAGGCCCAGCTCGCGGTTGATCCTGCCCAGCAGCTTGAGCACCGAGGCGGTGGTCTGCGGGTCCAGCGCGCTGGTGGCCTCATCGCACAGCAGGATCTGCGGGCGGGTGGCCAGCGCGCGGGCGATGCCGACGCGCTGCTTCTGGCCGCCGGAAAGCTGCGCCGGGTACTTGTTGGCGTGCGCTTCCAGGCCGACCGTGTGCAGCAGTTCGTCCACGCGTGCGTCGATCTCCGCGCGCGGCGTGCCGGCCAGCTCCAGCGGGAAGGCGACATTGGCCGCCACGGTGCGCGAGGACAGCAGGTTGAAGTGCTGGAAGATCATGCCGATCTTCCGGCGCAGCACGCGCAACCCCTCGGCGTCGAGCGCGGTGACGTCTTCGCCATTGATCAGCAGGCGGCCACCGGTGGGTTCCTCCAGCCGGTTGATCAGGCGGATCAGGGTCGATTTGCCCGCGCCGGAATGGCCGATGATGCCGAACACTTCGCCGGCCTCGATGGTCAGGTCCAGCGGCTGCAGCGCGGCAATCGCGCGGCCGCCGACGGCATAGGATTTGTGCAGGCGCTGGAACTCGATCACTTCGCGGTCAACCGGGGCATCGACGGGAGGGGGCGTGCAGCCTACCAGCGCGGGGCGGCCCTGGCCCGTGCGGTTGCGCGGAATGATATTCCGTTTGGTTCTAAGGGAACGTGATCCGGTCGGCCTGGCGGGCGCCTGCCGGGCTCAGGGATGATCCAGCGGCCTGGGCGGCTCGACCCGGCGGACCCGCTCGCGGTGAAGCAGGTACAGGCCCGAGGCCACGATGATGGCTGCGCCCAGCCAGGTCACCTGGTCGGGCAGCACGCCCCAGAACAACAGGTCCCAGCCGATCACCCAGACCAGCCCGGTGTATTCCAGCGGCGCGATCATCGACGCTTCGCCCAGCTGGAAGGCCCGGGTCAGGGCGACCTGCCCCCCTGCCCCGGCCAGGCCCATGCCCGCGATCAGGGCCGCGTGGCCCAACTGCAGCGGCTGCCAGTCCGGGATCGCGAGCAGGCCGGCGCCGACGGCCATGATCACCAGGAACCACACCACCATCGACTGCGGGGTATCGGTCCGGGTCAGCATGCTGACCGTGATCGCGGCCAGCGCATAGGCGGTGGCCGCGAGCAGCACCATCAGGCCGGGGAAGGAGATGATCCCGCCAACGCCGGGGCGCAGCACCACCAGCACGCCTATCAGGCCGATGCCGATGGCGATCCAGCGGCGCGGGCCGACGTGCTCGCCGAGCAGCGGTACCGAGAGCGCGGCGATCAGCAGCGGGGCGACGAAGTAGATGGTGTAGGCGGTGGACAGCGGCAGGCTGCGCAGCGCGTAGACGAAGCAGCCGATCATCGCCATGCCGAGCACGCCGCGCAGCAGGTGCAGGCCCCAGCGCCTGGGCACCAGCGAGCGCGGGCCGGCCGTGGCCAGCACCCAGACCAGCACGAACGGCAGCGACGCCGCGCCGCGCAGGAAGGTCACCTGCAGGGTGGGATAGCTGGCCGACAGCTGCTTCATGCCGGCATCCATCAGCGAGAAGCAGGCCACGGCCATGAGCATCCAGGCGACGGCGCGGGTGGGGGAGCGTTGCGTGTTCATGACCCATTATCGCCGGGTTGGCCGGGCCGTCCATGGTGGGTTGGTAGAATGGGGTATTCACCCGCTGGAGTTTTCCGATGCCCTCTTTTGACGTTGTTTCCGAAGTCGACACCCACGAGCTGACCAACGCGGTCGATCAGGCCAACCGCGAGTTGTCCACGCGCTTCGATTTCAAGGGGGTGGACGCCAAGTTCGTGCTGGAGGACGGCGTGATCAACCAGTCCGCGCCGAGCGATTTCCAGTTGCAGCAGATGACGGACATCCTGCGCCAGCGCTTGATCGCGCGGAAGATCGATGCGGCGGGCCTGGAGTTCGGGGATATCGAGACGAATCTGGCCGGTGCGCGGCAGAAGATCACGGTCAAGCAGGGCATCGAGCAGAAGGTGGCCAAGAAGATCGCGGCGAAGATCAAGGAGGCCAAGTTGAAGGTGGACAGCCAGATCAATGGCGACAAGCTGCGGGTGACGGGCAAGAAGCGCGATGATCTGCAGGATGCGATGGCGCTGCTGCGGAAGGAGACCTTCGAGGTTCCGCTGCAGTTCGATAATTTCCGCGATTGATTTTGGCCGAAGGGCTGTAGCGAAGAGCGCTGGCGATTCATTGCTGGTGTGCTGCGTCGCCGGATGGGCGGGCAAAGCGGTCGTGCCCGCCGCTTCCGGCGACCAGGCGATATCCCATCGGTAGTGCCGGCCGCTGGCCGGCAACCTCGTTGCGCAGATCGAAAAGATGCGGCTTCCGGCGTGTGTACCGCCGGGCGCGGGTCACTACGCGCGAATCAGCTTGTACAGGGTGGTGCGTGAGATGCCGAGCTGGCGCGCGGCGGCGCTGACGTTGCCCTGGTGGGCGGCCACGGCGTCGCGGACGTGCTGTGTGTTCTGCGCACGCAGCGAGGCGTTGGCGGCGTTGACGGGCTGTGCGGCGAGCTTGCGGCTGGCATGCGGTGCGAGTGGTCCGCGCAGGTACTGGACATGCACGGCCGTGTCTTCGTCCAGGCGGACCCGGTGGGCCGGGCCGGTCTGCAGGAGGCGGCGGCGCTGATGGGCGCTGGCGCCGGCAAACAGGCCGTGCAGGGTGAGGATCGGCAAGGGCCCGCGGCGCGGGAGTCCGAACAGGCGGCGGGCCACGCGGTTGGCGGCGCGGACGCGTCCGTCTTCTTCGATGGCCAACAGTCCCTGCAGGGGGGAGTGCAGCCAGCGGGCGTCGTGCTGGACGGCCAGCAGATGACAGGGACGGTGGTCCTGCATCAGCCGGTTTTCGGCGGAAAGGGCGGCCTGGCGGAAGTAGCCGTGCAGCAGCTCGGCATCGCGCTCGCCGGTGCCGGTGATGTCCAGGGCCCCCAGCACTTCGCCATCCAGCCCGTGCAGCGGCACGCTCAGGCAGAACACGGTGGCGAAGCGATCCAGGTAGTGTTCGTTGCCGCGTACAAGCGCGGGCGCGTCTTCGGCCAGGCTGCAGGCCGGTGCCGTGGTGCCGATGTCGATCTCGCGCAGGCGGCGGCCGATCTGGATCGGGCGCAGCACCGGCACGTCGGCCAGGCCATGTTCGCGCTGGGCGACGACCAGGCCGTCGGCGTTGACGCAGAACAGGGTCCATTGGCGGCCACCGAAGGCGGCCCAGAGATGGTCCATGTCCTCGCGCACACAGCGTGCGAGGCGGCGGTCGGCCGGGTCGTCCAGGCGGGTGGCGCCCGCGGCAAGGGGCGCGTAGTACGGCGCCTGCCGCGGCTGTACGCCGGCCTGGCGCGAACGCTCCCAGGAGCGCAGTACCGGCGGGCTGACCACGCTGTCCATCAGCGCGCCGCCCTCGGCAAAGCGCTGACGGGCGGCGGCCAATACCTGCTGCTGTTCCAGAACCATCGCGGCCATCGGTCGATCTCCACCTCGGACCGACAGGCTACTCCGGCAAAGCTGACTGCTGCGTCGTCGCAGGCACGCATGCCTGCGACGGAGCGTTTCACCCGCCGATGGTCAGGATCGGCTTGAGGGTCACGCCGCGGGTGCTGTCCTCGGCGGCCTGGTTGATCTGGTCCAGCGGGTAGAACTTCACCAGTTTGTCGAACGGGAAGCGGCCCTGCTGGTACAGCTGCACCAGCTGCGGGATGAACACCTTCGGCACGCTGTCGCCTTCAACGATGCCGCGGATGCTGCGCCCGCCCAGCAGCAGGTTGTTGACGTCGAACTCGGCCTTGGTGCCCAGCTTCGGAGCACCCACCACGCCGATCACGCCCAGCCCCCCAAGCGCCTCGATGCCCTGGGCCAGCACGTCCGGGCGCCCGGTGGATTCCAGGGCGAAGTTCGCCCCGCCGCCGGTGATCTCGCGCACGGCGTCGACGACGTCGACCTCGCGGCTGTTTATCACATGGGTGGCGCCGAGTTCCTTGGCCAGTTCCAGGCGCGACGGCACCACATCGATGGCGATGATCGTGGTCGCACCGGCCACGCGCGCGGCCATCACCGCGCTCAGGCCGACCGCGCCGGCACCGAAGCTGGCGAAGCTGCTGCCGGCGGTGACCTTGAGCGAGTTGATCACGGCACCGGCACCGGTCTGGATGCCGCAGCCGAGCGGGCCGAGCAGTTCGATCGGCGCATCGTCAGGCACCTTGATCGCGTTGTTTTCGCGGCTCAGTGCGTAGGTGGCGAACGAAGACTGTGCGAAGAAATGATCGTGCAGCGGCTTGCCGTCCGGATCCTGGATGGCGGTGGAACCGTCCCGTGCACCGCCGCCGAAGTTCAGGCCGAAGAAATCCTTGCAGTACGCGCCGTGGCCGCCGCTGCAGGGATTGCAGTGGCCGCAGGCGCCGTAGGTCAGCACGACATGGTCACCGACCTTGAGGTCTTTCACGCCCGGGCCGAGTGCTTCAACGATGCCCGCACCTTCATGGCCGAGCACCGCCGGCAGCGGCACGGGATAGTACTGGTCGCGCACGATCAGGTCGGTATGGCACAGGCCGGTGGCGACTACGCGCACCAGCACTTCATCGTCCTGCGGCCCACGGATGCGCGCCTTCTCGATCGTGAAAGGCTGTTCTTTTTCGCGCACCACGGCCACGGTGATGTCGCGCAGTTCTGCTGTTGCGGTCATGAGGGTCTCCTGGATCAGATCGGGTAGGCGGGCGCTTCGCCCTTGACGGTCATCCACTGCCACTGGGTGAACTCGTCGATGTTGGACGGGCCACCGATGCTGGTGCCATTGCCGGAGGCGCCGACGCCACCGAACGGATTGATCACCTCATCGTTCACGGTCTGGTCGTTGATGTGCAGCAGGCCGGTGCGCAACCGTTCGCCCAGCTTCAGTGCGCGGCCGACATTGCTCGACACGATCGCCATCGACAGGCCGTACTCGCTGTCGTTGGCCAGCTCCACCGCCTCATCATCGGTATCGAAGGGCACGACCACCGCGACCGGTGCGAAGATCTCTTCGTGGAAGGCCGGGTTGTCGCGGCCCACATCGCTGAGCACGGTCGGTTCGAAGAACAGGTCCTTGTACCCACCGCCGGTCGCGAGCGTGGCACCAGCCGCCTGCGCTTCGGCAACGATGCGCGCGGCATGGTCACGCTGCTGGGCGTTGATCAGCGGCCCGATCGCCACCTCCCCATCGGCCGGATTGCCGACCTTGAGCGACTTGGCCTTGGCCACCAGCTTTTCCAGGAACCGCGCATGGATGCTGCGCTGGACCAGCACGCGGCCGGTGGCCATGCAGATCTGGCCCTGGTGCAGGTAGACGCCCCACGCGGTGTTGGCGATGGCCAGGTCCATGTCGGCATCGTCGAGCACGATCAGCGAGTTCTTGCCGCCCAGTTCCAGCGATACCTTCTTCAGGTGCTTGCCGGCCGCTTCGCCGACCTTGCGCCCCGCGCCGGTGGAGCCGGTGAACTGGATCATCGCGATGTTCGGGTCACTGGTCAGCGCCGCACCGGCGGCGCCATCGCCCGGCAGCACGTGCAGCAGGCCTGCCGGCAGCCCGGCCAGTTCGAACAGGCGCGCGATCACGAAGCCACCGCACACGGCGGTGCGCGGATCGGGCTTGAGCACCACCGCGTTGCCCAGCGCCAGCGCCGGGGCCACCGCACGCATGGCCAGGTACAGCGGGAAGTTGAACGGCGAGATCACGCCGACCACGCCGAGTGGGCGGCGGCGCGCCAGATTCAAACGGCCCGGTTCGGACGGCAGCACCTCGCCGATGCTGCGCGAGGGCAGTGCCGCGGCCTCATGCAGCGCCTTGGTGTTCACCTTGGCCTCGAAACCGGCCTTGAGCTGGGTGGAGCCGCTTTCGCGGACCAGCCACTGCACGATCTCGTCGTTGTGTTCTTCGGCCAACTGCGCCGCGCGGCGCAGCACCTGCGCGCGGGTGTCATACGGGGCGCTGGCCCAGTCGCGCTGCGCCTTGGCGGCGGTGGCGGCGGCGCGCGCGATCTGTGCCGGGTCGGCCATCGCGATCTCGCCCAGGCGCTCGCCGGTCGCCGGCTCGACCACGTGCTGGGTGCCGGCACCCGCGGCCCACTGGCCATCGAACAGCTTGCCGGACCACGTGGCCGTCGGCAGGAATGCATGTGTTGCCATCACTGAGAACTCCTTGCGTCGTGTACGCGGCCATTGGATACCCGCAGCCGGCCACTGCCTATTGGCCGCTGGAAGGATCACTGCAAGTGATTGCCGGATAAGGAATTTCCAGCATGACCGGTGTCCAGTTAATGGACAGTGGAGCCGATCGGGCGTCCACTTCACCGCCGCGCCGTACAATCAACGGCCCCGCCAGCGACCCCGCCCGCCATGAACGATGCCTTCCTCACTGCCACCCGCGACCCCATTGCCGAGACCCGGAAATGGCTGGAGCAGATCGTGATCGGCCTGAACCTGTGCCCGTTCGCCAAGGCGGTGTACGTCAAGGACCAGGTGCGGTTCGTGCTCAGCGATGCGACCACGCCGGAGGCGCTGGTCGAGGAACTGGCCGAAGAGCTGATCCTGCTGCGCGACACGCCCGCCGAGCAGATCGACACCACCCTGATCGTGCACCCGGACGTGCTGACCGATTTCCTGGAGTACAACGACTTCCTCGACAACGCCGATGCAGCGATCGAGGCACTGGATCTGCAGGGCATCCTGCAGGTGGCCAGCTTCCATCCGCAGTACCAGTTCGCCGGCGTGGCCCCGGATGACGTGAGCAATTACACCAACCGCGCGCCCTACCCGACTCTGCACCTGCTGCGCGAAGACAGCGTCGAGCGCGCGGTCGCGGCCTTCCCGGATCCGGACGTGATCGTGGAGCGCAACATCGAGACGCTGGACAAACTCGGCATCGAAGGCTGGACGCGCCTGCTGGGCCGCAACGAGATGCCGCCGTGTCACTGACCCCGACCCTCCTCGACTGGCCGGCACAGCCGCTGCGCGACCGCGTGGTGGTGATCACCGGGGGTGCGCAGGGCGTGGGGCGCGGCATCGCGCAATCGGTGCTCGGCGCGGGCGGCAGCGTGATGATCGCCGACCTGGATGCCGATGCCGGCAAGGCCTGCCTGAAGGAATGGGCATTGCCGGAGCGCGCGGCGTTCCAACGCGCGGACGTGGCCAGCGAACGCAGCGTGCAGGCGCTGATGAAGGCGACGCTGAAGCGCTTCGGGCGCATGGATGGCCTGGTCAACAATGCCGGCATCGCCAGTGCGCATGGCACGCCCCTGGCCCAGATGCCGCTGGCCGAGTGGCAACGCCGCCTCTCCAGCCTGCATGGCGCCTTCCTGTGCAGCAAGCATGCCCTGCCCGCCCTGCGCGAGCATGCCGGGGCGATCATCAACATCGCCTCCACGCGTGCCTGGCAGTCCGAACCGGACAGTGAAGCCTACGCCGCGGCCAAGGGCGGGCTGGTCGCCTTCACCCATGCATTGGCGTTGAGCGAAGGGTCGGCCGTGCGGGTCAACAGCATCAGCCCCGGCTGGATCACCACCGATGCCTGGCAGGCGCCCTCACGGCGACGCACGCCCAAACTGTCCCGTCGCGATCATGCGCAGCACCCGGTCGGCCGCGTTGGCCAGCCGCCGGACATCGGCGCGTTGGCGGTCTTCCTGCTCTCGGACCTGGCCGGCTTCATCACCGGCCAGGACCACATCGTCGACGGCGGCATGAGCCGGAAGATGATCTACGCGGAGTGATCAACGTGCCGCGGTAGCACACACGATCCCGCTGCCGGGTAGTGCCGGGGTCACACCATCCCGTTATGCCGCAGCAGCGCGTCCACTGTCGGCGCGCGGCCACGGAAGGCGGCGAAGTTCTCGGCCGCACTGCGGCTGCCGCCCCGTGAGAGCACTTCATCGCGGAAGCGCTGGCCGGTCTCGGTCACTTTGTCCGGGGCCTCCTCGAACGCGGCGTAGGCATCGGCGCTGAGCACCTCGGCCCATTTGTAGCTGTAGTAGCCGGCCGCATAGCCACCGGCAAAAATGTGGCTGAACTGGTTGGGGAAGCGATTCCACGCCGGCGGCCGGTTGACGGCCACTTCATCGCGGACGCGTTCCAACAGCGCCTGCACGCTGTCCTGGGTCGGATCGAACTCGCTGTGCAACTGCATGTCGAACAGCGCGAATTCCAGCTGGCGCACGGTGAACATGCCGCTCTGGAAATTGCGTGCGGCCAGCATGCGGTCGAACAGCGCACGCGGCAGCGGCTCACCGGTGGCCACGTGTGCGGTCATCGCCTGCACGCGGTCCCATTCCCAGCAGAAGTTCTCCATGAACTGGCTCGGCAGTTCCACCGCGTCCCACTCCACGCCGTTGATGCCGGCCACGCCCAGCTCACCGATGCGGGTCAACAACTGATGCAGGCCGTGCCCCATCTCATGGAACAGCGTGGTCACATCGCTGTGGCTGAAGGTGGCCGGCTGCCCTTGTGCACCCTTGCCGAAGTTGCAGACCAGGTACACCAGCGGCGTCTGCACGCCGGCGGCGGTCTCGCGGCGGTTGCGGCAATCGTCCATCCACGCGCCACCGCGCTTGCCTTCGCGCGCGTACAGATCCAGATAGAACTGGCCGACCAGCGCGCCCTGCGCATCGACCACGCGGAAGAAGCGCACATCCGGATGCCACACCGGCGCGCTGTCCGGCTGCACCGCCAGGCCATACAGGCTGCGGATCACACTGAACAGGCCGTCCAGCACCTTCGGCTCGGTGAAGTACTGCTTCACGTCCTGCTCGGAATAGCTGTAACGCGCCTGTTTCAGTTTCTCCGCGGCAAACGCCAGGTCCCACGCCTCCAGCGCGGCCATGCCCAGCTCGTCGCGCGCGAAGGCCTCCAGCTCGGCACGGTCGCGCTGCGCGTACGGCTTGGCACGCGCGGCAAGATCACGCAGGAAGCCCAGTACCTGCGGCGCATCCTCGGCCATCTTGGTGGCGATCGAGTACTCGGCGTAGTTGGCAAAGCCCAGCAGCGTGGCCAGCTCCGCGCGCAGCGCCAGTACGCGATCGATGTTGCCGCTGTTGTCCAGCGTGGCATCGCCGAATTCAGACGCGCGGATCGCATTGGCGCGGTACAGCGCTTCGCGCAGCGGGCGATGTTCGGCGTAGGTCTGCACCGGGATGTAGCACGGCATCTGCAGGGTCAGCTTCCAGCCGGCCAGGCCCTCCTTCTCCGCGGCAGCGCGGGCCGCGGCGATCACATCGTCCGGCAGGCCGGCGAGCTCGGCGGGGTCCTGCACGTGCAGCGACCAGGCATCGGTCGCATCGAGCACGTTCTGCGAGAACGTCGCCGACAGCGCGGACAGCTCCTCGCGGATCGCGCTGTACCGCGCCTTGCCGGCGTCATCGAGTTCAGCACCGCCCAGGCGGAAATCGCGCAGCGCGTTCTCCAGCACTTTGCGGCGTGCCGCGTCGTACTGCGCCGCTTCGGGCGCGTCGGCCAGGGCACGGTACTGCTGGTAGAGCGCCAGGTTCTGGCCCAGCGCGCTGCCGAAGCGCGTCACCTTGGGCAGGTTGGCGTTGTAGGCCTCGCGCAGCGCCGGGGTGTTGACCACGGCCTGCAGGTGGCCCACCTGGCCCCACGCGCGCCACAGGCGCTCGGTGGCGTCATCCAGCGGCTCGGCGAAGCTCGCCCAGGTGACCGGGGAGACCGTTTCGGCGGTTTTCACCGCGGCTTCGGCGTCGGCCAGCAGGGCATCGATTGCCGGGGCGATGTGCTCGGGCTGGATCGCATCGAAACGCGGCAGGCCGGAAAAATCGAGCAGAGGATTGGTGGGGGTCACAGGCATCTCCAGACAACGGGGCCGCTGCAGCGGCATCGCCCCACGATATGGCATTGCCCCCCACCCCACACAAGCCCCCGGGGTACGCCGATGGGCCCGGTTCACGCCCGCCCGGGCGCCCCGCTCAGTACAGCGCTTCCAGCGAGACGCACGGCAGCACCGGCAGCCCCTTGCCCGCCACCGCGGCCGCAAGCACCGCATCGGCGCCGTCCACGTCGATGGCCTGTTTCGGGTACCACTCCGGGTTGTAGTAGCTGTGTGCGTAGCGGTCACCGCTGTCACACAGGATGGTCACGATCGAGCCGCTGCGGCCCGCATCGCGCATCAGCTGCGCGGCCTGCAGCACGCCGATGAAGTTGGTGCCGGTGGAGCCGCCCACACGGCGCCCCAGTTGGCGGCTGACGTGGCGCATCGCGGCCAGGCTCAGCGCATCGGGCACTTTGACCATCGCATCGACGCTGGTCGGAATGAAGCTCGATTCCACCCGCGGCCGGCCGATGCCTTCCACCCGCGAACCGCCGCTGCAGGTCAGCTCACGCCAGGGCTGCCCTGCCAGCGCAGCGCAGTAGCCATCATAGAACACGGAGATTTCCGGGTCCGCGCACAGGATGCGCGTGTCATGGCGGCGGTAGCTCACGTAGCGGCCCAGCGTGGCCGCCGTGCCGCCGGTGCCCGGGCTGCACACGATCCACTCGGGTACCGGATGCGGCTCCTCGGCCATCTGCTTGAAGATTGATTCGGCGATGTTGTTGTTGGCACGCCAGTCGGTCGCGCGCTCGGCGTACGTGAACTGGTCCATGAAATGGCCGCCGGTTTCGCGGGCCAGCGTTTCCGAATCGGCGTTCAGGTCGCAGGCGCGCTCCACCAGATGGCAGCGGCCCCCGTGGAACTCGATCGCCGCGATTTTTTCCGGGGAGGTGGTGGCCGGCATCACCGCAATGAACGGCAGGCCCAGCAGCCGCGCGAAATACGCCTCGGACACAGCCGTGGAGCCGCTGGAGGCCTCGATCACCGGGCGCCCCTCACGCAGCCAGCCATTGGCCAGTGCATACAGGAACAGCGAGCGTGCCAGGCGATGTTTGAGGCTGCCGGTCGGGTGGCTGGACTCGTCCTTGAAATACAGGTCGATGCCCTCGAACCCGGGCAGGTCCATCGGAATCAGGTGGGTATCGGCCGAACGGTTGAAATCGGCGTCGATCTTGCGGATGGCCGCAGCCACCCATTCACGCTGGGACATGGATGAACGCTGGTCAGGAAGACACACCATTCTACCTGTCACGTGGCCCGGCCGGGACCGGTAAAATGAGGGGTCCGCCGCGCTGATGCGGCCCTGCCCCCCAGGAATCCCCATGAGCCTTGCCGCCCTCCAGAACTCTCCCGGCGTTGCCGCCACCACGCCCGGCGAGACCGCCGGGTTCGTGTTCAACCACACCATGCTGCGCGTCAAGGACGCCACGGCCTCGCTGGATTTCTACACCCGCGTGCTGGGCTTCCGCCTGATCGACCTGCGCCACTTCCCCGAGGCCGAATTCAGCCTGTATTTCCTCGCCCTGCTGCCTGCCGGCACGCAGATTCCCGAGGGTGACGATGCCCGCCGCGTGTGGATGGCCGGCATCCCCGGCGTGCTCGAGCTGACCCACAACCATGGCACCGAAAACCAGGACGGCCCGGTCTATCACAACGGCAATGCCGACCCGCGTGGCTTCGGCCACATCTGCGTGTCCGTGCCGGACATCCAGGCCGCCTGCAAGCGCTTCGATGAGCTGCAGGTGCCTTACCAGAAGCGCCTGGAAGACGGCCGCATGAAGCACCTGGCCTTCATCAAGGACCCGGACGGCTACTGGGTGGAGATCATCTCCAACACGCCGATCGCCTGATCCCTGCGGCGGCGCAACGCACCGGCACCGGTCGGTGCGTTGCCGGTGCTACGGCTCGACCTGGAACTCGAACGCCGCATAGAACGGCGCCTTCGGTGGCACGAACAGGGTTTTCCCGGCGAAGCCTGCGTCCACGCAGCGTGCGACCGCCTCCTCGCCCTCGCGCCACGTGCGCACCACCCTGCCCTGCGCATCCAGCTGCAACACCACGGTGAACGCGGCCAGCGTCTGCGGCGCGGGAGTCGGCATGCAGCGCGTGAAGGCGGCACCCCCAACCGCGCTCATGCTGTCCACCATCGCCGTGTACGCCGCCGGTTCGAGGCTGCCCTCATCACGTTGCGCCCAGGCATGCACCTGTGGGTAGCCCGCGTCGCCGGCGACCGCCTGGGCCATCATCACCATCCACAGCATCGTGCCTCCTCCGCCTGCGCGTTCATGGCGCCAGCACGCAGCGTAGGTCACTGCGCGGGCCGGCGGAAGGGCCGCCGCCGGCACCGCCCTGCGCAACGCTGTGTCCGGTGGTATATCTGCGTCCCATCCCACCCTCTGTGGAGCAGGTATGGAAACGATGGAACTTCACCGCGGCCGCCTGATCGATCACCTGCAACTGGTGGTCAGGGACCTGGCGTCCAGCCGCCGCTTCTACCAGGCCGTGTTCGACGCGATCGGCATCCCGATCGCCGGCGAGGGCGACACGTATTTCTGGGCCGATGAGCTGTTCATTTCCACACCGGACAGCGAGGCCGCCCTCGGCCAGCTGACCGGCCGCCATCATCTTGCCTTCCAGGCCCGCGACCGCGCCACCGTGGAGGCCTTCCACCACGCGGCGCTGGCCAACGGTGGCAAGGACAACGGCGCGCCCGGCGAACGCCCCTACCATCCGGGGTATTACGCCGCCTTCGTCCTGGATCCGGATGGCAACAACATCGAAGTGGTGTTCCATGGGCCGGCCGACTACAGCGCGGATTCGGTGAAGGTTAGCTTCCAAGGCTGAGCCGGAAGCTGAATTCTTCAGGGATGCATTGAAGCGTCTCACTGGATGAGATCGTGCCCCGCTACGGTCTTTCCATGGAGACGATCCGCAAACTGGCCATCCTTGCCGATGCCGCGAAATACGATGCGTCCTGCGCCTCCAGCGGTGCAGGCAAGCGCGACTCGCGTGCCTCGGGCGGCATCGGCAGCACCGAGGGAATGGGGATCTGCCACAGCTATACGCCCGACGGCCGGTGCGTGTCGCTGCTGAAGATCCTGCTGACCAACTTCTGCATCTACGACTGCGCGTACTGCGTCAACCGTGTCTCGAGCAATGTGCAGCGTGCGCGTTTCAGCGTGGAGGAAGTGGTCGCGCTGACGATGGATTTCTACAAGCGCAACTACATCGAAGGGCTGTTTCTCTCCAGCGGCATCATCCGCAACGCCGACTACACCATGGAGCAGATGGTGGAGGTCGCGCGCGTACTGCGCGAGGAACGCCGCTTCAGCGGCTACATCCACCTCAAGACGATTCCGGAAGCCTCGCCCGAACTGCTCGCGCTCGCCGGGCGACATGCGGACCGGCTCTCGATCAACATCGAGCTGCCGACCGAGGCCGGGCTGGCCAGCTTCGCGCCGGAGAAATCACTGCCCTCGATCCGCGGGGCGATGGGTGAGCTGCGCTGGCGCATCGAAGAAGCCAAGGAAGCAGGCAAGGCCCAGCCAGTGGCCGGCGCAGCATCGGCTCCCGTGCCCGCGCCTTCGGCACGCGGCCGCCGCGCGCGCGCGCCGCGTTTCGCGCCGGCCGGCCATAGCACGCAGATGATCGTCGGTGCGGACGGTGCCAGCGACCAGCAGATCCTCGGCGCGGCCGACAATCTGTATGGCAACTACCGGATGCGCCGGGTCTACTACTCCGCGTTCAGTCCCATCCCCGATGCCAGCAAGGCCCTGCCCCTCCAGGCGCCGCCGCTGGCCCGCGAGCACCGTCTCTACCAGGCAGACTGGCTGCTGCGCTTCTATGGTTACGGCGTGGACGAGATCACCAGCACCACCCAGGGCGGGATGCTCGATCTGGATATCGACCCGAAGATGGCCTGGGCGATCCGCCATCCCGAACGTTTCCCGGTGGATCTCAACCTCGCCCCCAAGGAGCTGCTGCTGCGCGTACCCGGGCTGGGCGTGCGCAACGTCAAGCGGGTGCTGATGGCACGCCGTCATGGTCGGCTGCGCGTGGCCGATGTGGCGCGCCTGCGCGCACCGATGAGCAAGCTGCTGCCGTTCGTGCAGTTGGCCGACCATCACCCGCACCGCGCACTCGACGACCCGGCGGCGTTGCGTGCCCGGCTGGCCCCTCCGCCACAGCAAGGCTCGCTGTTCCCCGACACGGCCGCGCACTGAGATGGCGCGCTGGAGCGTGCGGGTCGACCCGGTGTGGTCGCTGGAGGCGTGGCGCACGGCTGCGCGGTTGGCCTTGCGCCACGCCGTTGCGCCGGATCAGCTGGACTGGCTGCAGGGCGAGGACATTTCGCTGCTGGATGCGCCGTCATTGCCGGCGCTCGATGATGATTCCGTGGTCTCGGCCGAGGCACCGATCCACGTGTCCAAGGCCTTCATCGAGCTGGCCGCCACCTGCCTGTGCCATCGCGATCCACAGCGGATGCCACTGCTGTACCGCATGCTCTGGCGCATCACCCACGGCGAGCGCAGCCTGCTCTCCAACCCGGCCGATGCGGACGTGCTGCGGGCCATGACACTGAGCCAGGCGGTGCGCCGCGACACGCACAAGATGAAGGCGTTCGTACGCTTCCGCGAGGTGCCGGGCGAAGACGATGCGTTCATCGCCTGGTTCGAGCCCGAGCACCATATCGTCGACCGCGTGGCACCCTTCTTCGCACGCCGCTTCGCCGGGATGCGCTGGGCGATCCTCACGCCGGGGCGCAGCGCACACTGGGATGGACAGGCGCTGTCGTTCGGTCCCGGCGGCCGCCAAAGCGATGCGCCTGTCGATGATGCCCGCGAAGAACTGTGGCGCACCTATTACGCCAACATCTTCAATCCGGCGCGGCTGAATACCCGGATGATGCAGCAGGAGATGCCGGCCAAATACTGGAAGCACCTGCCGGAGGCCGCGTTGCTGCCGCAGCTGGTGCGGGACGCCGGCGATCGCGTGCAGGAGATGCACGACCGCGAAGCGCAGGCACCGCGTCGCCGCATCCCCCAACCCGCCTCGGGCTTGCCGGTCGTCGCGAAGGCTGCACCGGCCACGCTCGATACCCTGCGCGACGCCGCGTCGGCGTGTCGCCGCTGCCCCCTGTGGGAACCGGCCACGCAGACCGTGTTCGGTGAGGGCCCGGCCGACGCATCGATCATGCTGGTGGGTGAGCAACCCGGCGACAGCGAGGACCTCAGCGGGCACCCGTTCGTCGGCCCGGCAGGACAGCTGCTCGACCGTGCGCTGCGCGAGCTGGGGATCGAGCGCAGCGCGCTGTACATGACCAATGCGGTCAAGCACTTCCGCTTTGAACGGCGCGGCAAGCGGCGCATCCACAGCAAACCGCAGATCACCCACGTCAACGCCTGCCGGCCGTGGCTGATGGGGGAGATCGAAAACGTGCGACCGCAGGTGATCGTCTGCCTCGGTGCTACCGCGGCGACGGCGGTGTTCGGTGCCGGCTTCAACCTGATGGCGAACCACGGACGCTGGCACGTACTGGATGACGGCACGCGCGCCTTCGCGACGGTGCATCCGTCGTGGGTGTTGCGGCAAACCGGTGATGCAGCGCGCGATGGGGCCTATCAGCTGCTGAAGGGCGACCTCCAGCAGCTTGTCGAGGTCAAACGCCTACGCTGACCTCGTCCGGGGTTGCCAGCCAGCGGCCGGCAATGCCCGTCAGTACGGACCAGGCAGCGTCAGTGCGCTGCCATGTAGATGTCCTGCAGCACCGCTTTTTCCAGCTCGAGTTCACTGAGCAGGTTCTTGACGATGTCGCCCAGGCTCAGGATGCCGACCAGCGTGGCGCCCTCGGTCACCATCAGGTGACGATGGCGGGAATACGTCATCAGCGCCATCGCCTGCTTGAGCGTCGCATCCGGGCCGATGCCTTCCAGCCCTGCCGACGGCAGGCTGGAAATGACGCGTCGGCCGGCCTGGGGACCATCTTCCGCAAGGCTGCGCACGATGTCCTTCTCGGACACGATCCTTACCGGCGCATCGTCCTTCATGACCACCAGGGCGGCGATCTTGTGCGCGCTCATTTTGTGCGCGGCGGCACCGATGGTGTCTTCCACATCGATGGTGACGATGGCTTCTTTCTTGGATTGCAGGAGTTCGCGGACGTTCATTCTTGTTTCCTGTTACAGGTTACTGAAGTCGAGAGATGCGCCTGATTGCAGCGAGGTCGGTGGCGATGCCACGCAGTCCTCGGTCACTCGATTCTACGACCGCACCCTGGGCCAAAAGTTTGCAAATCTGGGACGGTTCGTCGTGGAAAGCAGTGGACGACCCCGAGAATGGCACCGCCAGTAAAACCGTCGCTGAATGCCGCCGCGGCCCACCACTAAAGTTCCACGCCCCCCTGCCGCCGGTAGAGCCACCGCGCGGCGCAACCGACGAACACGGTTACCTGACACCCACAAAAAAGGGGGCCGCGCGGCCCCCTTCTCCACATCCACAACGCGACGCGCGCGTTTATTCCACCGTCACGCTCTTGGCCAGGTTGCGCGGCTTGTCCACGTCTGTCCCGCGAGCCAGTGCGGTGTGGTATGCCAGCAGCTGCACCGGCAGGGTGTGCACGATCGGGCTGAGCACACCGGCGTGGCGCGGGGTGCGGATCACATGCACGCCTTCGGACGCGACGAAGTTGCTGTCCTGGTCGGCGAACACGAACAGCTCACCGCCGCGTGCACGCACTTCCTGCATGTTGGATTTGACCTTCTCCAGCAGGCTGTCGTTCGGCGCGATCACCACCACCGGCATGTCCTCATCCACCAGCGCCAGCGGGCCATGCTTCAGCTCGCCGGCCGGATAGGCCTCGGCGTGGATGTACGAGATCTCCTTGAGCTTGAGCGCGCCTTCCAGTGCGATCGGGTAATGCAGGCCCCGGCCCAGGAACAGGGCGTTGGCCTTGCGTGCGAAGCGCTCGGCCCAGGCCGCGATCTGCGGCTCCAGGTTCAGCGCGTGCTGCACGCTGCCGGGCAGGAAACGCAGCTGTTCCAGGTAGTCCGCTTCCTGCGCGGCATCGATGCGGCCGTGCAGCTTGCCCAGGACCATGGTGAGCTGGAACAAGGCAGCCAGCTGGGTGGTGAACGCCTTGGTCGAGGCAACGCCGATCTCGGCACCGGCGCGGGTGTAGCAGACCAGTTCGCTGGCGCGCGGAATCGCGCTCTCGGGCACGTTGCAGATCGAGAGCGTGTGCAGGTGGCCGAGCGACTTGGCGTACTTGAGTGCTTCCATCGTATCCAGCGTTTCGCCGGACTGGGAGATGGTGACGATCAGGTGCTTCGGGTTTGCGTAGGCAGCGCGGTAACGGTACTCGCTGGCGATCTCCACGCTGCACGGCAGGCCGGCAATGGATTCAATCCAGTAACGCGCGGTCAGGCCGGCGTAGTAGCTGGTACCGCAGGCGAGGATCTGCACGCCTTCGATGCCCGACAGCACGGCCTCGGCGTTCTTGCCGAACAGCGTGGCCGGGAAGCCACCGGCATCGATCGCCGCTTCGATGGTGTCACCCAGCGCACGCGGCTGCTCGTGGATTTCCTTCTGCATGAAGTGGCGGTACGGGCCCAGTTCCAGCGAGGCCAGCGACACATCGGACAGATGCACATCGCGCACGATCGGCTGGTTGTGCTCGTCGTAGACCTGCACGCTGTCGCGGCGGATGTCGGCCGTGTCGCCTTCTTCCAGGAAGATCACCTTGCGGGTGGCCTGGATGATCGCCGAGACATCGGAGGCCACGAAGTTCTCGCCTTCGCCTACGCCCACCAGCAGCGGACACCCCATGCGGGCGCAGACGAAATGGTCCGGCTCGGCACGGCTCATCACCGCCAGCGCATAGGCGCCGGTCAGTTCCTTGACCGTGCGCTGCAGCGCCGACAGCAGGCTGTCGCCTTCCTTGAGGTGATGGTGCATCAGGTGCGCGATCACTTCGGTGTCGGTCTGCGACTCGAAGGTGTAGCCCAGCGCGCGCAGCTTCTCGCGCTGCTCTTCATGGTTCTCGATGATGCCGTTGTGCACCAGCGCCACACCGTGACTGATGTGCGGGTGTGCATTGGCCTCGGTCACGCCCCCGTGGGTCGCCCAGCGGGTGTGGCCGATGCCGAGCAGCGACTGGAAGCCTTCGCTCGCGGCAGCCTTCTCCATCTCCGCCACCCGGCCGGTACGGCGCACACGTCGGACATCGGGTTCGGCGGCGGTGGTATCGATCACAGCGATGCCGGAGGAATCGTAGCCCCGGTATTCCAGTCGCTTCAATCCTTCGATGAGTACCGGTACCACGTCGCGATGGGCGATCGCTCCCACAATGCCGCACATAGATTCAGATCCCTGCTGGTAAGCCTCGCATTCTAGCGTGGCGGCCCCGGCGGCTTGGGCGCTGTCGGCTTAACGAAAGTGTCCGGTCAGGTGTCCGCGGACACATGGACACCGGCCGCTTTTTGCAAGCTGTTGTTTCCAAAGGGCTAAAAGTTGGCACGGAGTCTGCTTGGTACTCCACAACCCAACCGCGAACGAGCCCGATGATCCGCGACACTTCCGCCCAGGACCAGACCCTTTCTTCGCACGCCGCGCCCGCCCCGTGGAAGCGCTTGCTGTGGCCGGCGGTCGCCGCGCTGGTCGTGCTGGTGGCGATCGGCTTCGCCGCCCGTGCCTGGCTGGGGGCCAGCCGCTCCTACGACAGCGCCCGTGTCCGCATCGCCGAGGTCACCCGAGGCGACATGGTGCGCGACATCGCCGCCGACGGCCGCGTGATCGCCGCCAACAACCCGGTGCTGTATGCGATCTCCGCCGGCAACGTGAACCTGAAGGTCGTGGCCGGTGATGTGGTCAAGCAGGGCCAGGAACTGGCCGTGATCGACAGCCCCGAACTGCGCAGCAAGCTGGCCCAGGAACAGGCCACGCTGGCCGGCCTGCAGGCCGAGGCAAGCCGCGCGACTCTGGATGCGACCCTGGCGCGCGCCACCGCGCAGAAGGACACCGACCAGGCCGTGATCGAACGCCAGGCCGCGGTGCGTGACCTGGAACGTTACAAGCGCGGCTTCGATGGTGGCGCGGTGCCGCAGGTGGACGTGGCCAAGGCCGAGGACACCGTCAAGAAGAGCGACATCCAGCTCGAGCACGCCCGCAAGGACGCCATGCTCAAGGCCCAGGGCGCCGATCTGGATGCGCGCAACAAGCGCCTGCTGGCTGATCGCCAGCGCGCGGTGGTGACCGAAGTGGAGCGCCAGGTCGACGCGCTCACGCTGCGTGCGCCCTTCGATGGCCAGGTCGGCCAGGTGCAGGCGACCCAGCACACCAACGTGGTCGCCAATGCGCCGATCCTGGGCGTGGTCGATCTGTCGCGCTTCGAGATCGAGATCAAGGTGCCGGAGAGCTTCGCCCGCGAGCTGACGATCGGCATGCCTGCGCAGCTGACCGGTGGCAGCGGCCAGTTCGCCGGCGAGATTTCCGCCGTCTCCCCGGAAGTAGTCGCCGGCGAGGTCAATGCCCGCATCCGCTTCGCCGACAAGCAGCCGCAGGGCCTGCGTCAGAGCCAGCGGATGCAGGCGCGCGTGCTGCTCGATACCCGCCGCAACGCACTCAAGATCGAACGTGGCCCGTTTGTCGAACAGGGCAACGGCTACGCCTATGTCATGGATGGCAGCCATGCCGTCCGTCGCCCGGTCAAGCTCGGCGTGAGCAGCCTGGGTGAAGTGGAAATCCTCTCTGGCCTGCAGCCCGGCGACCGCGTCGTGGTGTCCGGCAGCGATCTGTTCGGCGATGCCGAGCGCGTCTCCATCAACTGATTCAGTCCCTTTCGATCTTCTCGACCCTCAAAGGAAACAGCCATGCTTGAAATGCGCTCGGTCGCCAAAGTCTTCCGCACCGAACAGGTGGAAACCCATGCCCTGCGGTCGCTGGACCTGCACGTCCGCGAAGGCGAGTTCGTTGCCGTGACCGGTCCGTCCGGTTCGGGCAAGACCACCTTCCTCAACATCGCCGGCCTGCTGGAGACCTTCACCAGCGGCACCTACCTGCTCGACGGCCAGGATGTCAGCCAGCTCGGCGATGATGCGCGCAGCCGCCTGCGCAACCAGAAGATCGGCTTCATCTTCCAGGGCTTCAACCTGATCTCCGATCTCAACCTGTTCGACAACGTCGATGTGCCGCTGCGCTACCGCGGCATGCCCGCGGCCGAGCGCAAGGAGCGCATCGAGCACGCGCTGGCCCAGGTCGGCCTGGGCTCGCGCATGAAGCACTACCCGGCCGAACTCTCGGGCGGCCAGCAGCAGCGCGCCGCGATCGCGCGTGCGCTGGCCGGCAGCCCGCGCCTGCTGCTGGCCGATGAACCGACCGGCAACCTGGACAGCCAGATGGCCCGCGGCGTGATGGAGCTGCTGGAAGAAATCAATGCCAAGGGCACCACGATCGTGATGGTGACCCACGATCCGGAACTGGCCGCCCGCGCCAAGCGCAACGTGCACATCGTCGATGGCCAGGTCACCGACCTGCTGCGCGACCCGGTGCTCGCCACGCCGCGCCCCGCGGTTGCCGCTGCCATCGCCAACGACTGAGGCCGGCCATGATCGCTTACTACTTCCGACTGGCCCTGCGCAGCTTCCGGCGCAACAAGGTGCTGACCGCGCTGATGGTGATCGCCATCGCGCTGGGCATCGGCGCCTCGATGACCACGCTGACCGTATTCCATGTGCTGTCCGGTGATCCGATCCCGCAGAAGAGCGACCGGCTGTTCAGCGTGCTGGTCGATCCACAGTCAGCGCTGGGCTATCAGCCTGGCGAAGAACCGGCCGACCAGTTGACCCGCTTCGATGCTGAGAAACTGCTGCGCGAGAAGCATGCCAAGCGGCAGGCGATGATGACCGGTGGCGGTGTGACCCTCGAGCCCGAGGGCAGCACGCTGCGTCCGTTCAACACCGATGCGCGGTATACCTCGAGCGATTTCTTCCCGATGTTCGACACGCCGTTCCTCTATGGCCAGGGCTGGAAGGAAACCGATGACGACGGGCGCGGTCGGGTCGCGGTGATTTCCAGCACGCTCAACCAGAAGCTGTTCCAGGGCGCCAACAGCGTCGGCAAGTCGGTCCGCCTCAACGGCAACACGATGACCGTCGTGGGCGTGCTGGGTGACTGGCATCCCAACCCGCACTTCTATGACCTGTATACCGGCCGCTACGGCGACAGCGAAGACGTCTACCTGCCCTTCTCCACGGCGATCGAGCTGAAGTTCGACCGCAACGGCAGCATCGACTGCTTCGGGCGCCGCAACGAGACCGACCCGACCGGTCCCAACGCCAGCTGCACCTGGATCCAGTACTGGGTGGAGCTGGAAAACCCCGGCCAGGCCGCGGAGTACCGTCGCTATCTTGAGAACTACTCCGACCAGCAGCGCGCCGCCGGTCGTTTCGAACGCCCCAACAACGTACGGCTGCGCAACGTCATGGAATGGCTGGATTTCAAAAAGGTCGTCCCCGGCGACGTGCGTCTGCAGTTGTGGTTGGCAATGGGCTTCCTGCTGGTCTGCCTGATCAATACGGTCGGTCTGCTGCTGGCCAAGTTCCTGCGTCGCAGCGGTGAGATCGGCGTGCGCCGGGCGCTGGGTGCCAGCCGCGGCCAGATCTTCCTGCAGTCGCTGATCGAGGCCGGCACCGTCGGTCTGGCCGGCGGCCTGCTGGGCCTGCTGCTGGCACTGCTCGGGCTGTACGCGGTGCGCCAGCAACCGGTGGACTACGCCAAGCTCGCCACCCTGGATGGGCAGATGCTGCTGATGACCTTCGCGTTGACCCTGGTCGCCAGCCTGCTGGCCGGTTTCCTGCCGGCGCTGCGCGCCATGCAGGTCGCGCCCGCCATCCAACTCAAATCGCAGTAAGGATCCGGAGCACACCATGGATATCCGTCCCATCCTCTCCACGCTCCGCCGGCATAAAACCGCCGCATCGCTGATCGTGCTCGAGATCGCCCTGACCTGCGCCATCGTCTGCAATGCGCTGTTCCTGATCGGGCAGCGCATCGAGAAGATCAACCAGCCCAGCGGCATCGCCGAGACCGAACTGATCGAAGTCCGCCTGGGCGGCATCGGTCCACAGGTCAACGCCGTGGCGCGCACCCGCGAGGACCTTGCCGCGCTGCAGGCGTTGCCGGGCGTCAAGAGTGCGGTCACCCTGAACCAGATCCCGTTCCGCAACAGTTCCTGGAATACGAGCGTGGGCCTGGTTCCCGACCAGGAGCGCCCGACGCTCAGCGCTTCGCAGTATTTCGGCCGCGAAGGCGCACTGGATACGTTGGGCGTGGAGCTGATCGCCGGTCGTGATTTCCAGCCCGATGAGTACCGGGACCTGGAAGTCGTCAAGAATGACGAAGCAGCCGCGGACGAGGGCTCGGCCGTCATCGTTACCCAGGCGATTGCGGACAAGATGTTCCCCGGCGGCGATGCACTGGGCAAGACGATCTATAGCGGCTCCATGCCGCTGCGCATCATCGGCATCGTCAAGGTACTCGCCCGCCCGACCGCTCGCGAAGGCGATTCACAGTTCTCGATGGTCCTGCCACTGCGCACTACCTATGACGAGGGCTTCTACCTGATCCGGGTCACCGATCCGAGCCGGCGCGACGAAGTGCTCAAGTCCGCGGTGGCGGCATTGGAGCGGGTGGATTCAAGCCGCTTGGTGCACGGCAAGTACACCTACGAGGAGCAGCGCAGGAAGTACTTCGCCAATGACCGCGCCATGGTCGGCCTGCTGATCACCGTGTGTGTGGCCCTGCTGGTGGTGACCGCACTGGGCATCGTCGGCCTGGCCAGCTTCTGGGTGCAGCAGCGCACCAAGCAGATCGGCATCCGCCGTGCGCTGGGCGCGACCCGCAGCCAGATCCTGCGGTACTTCCAGACCGAGAACTTCCTGCTGGCCACGGTCGGCATCGTGCTGGGCATGTTGATGGCCTACACGATCAACCTGTGGCTGATGAACAACTACGAGCTGCCGCGCATGCCCATCAGTTACCTGCCGATCGGTGCGGTGCTGCTGTGGCTGCTCGGCCAGATCGCTGTCTTCGGCCCGGCCCGTCGCGCCGCGGCCGTTCCCCCTGCCGTTGCCACCCGGAGTGCCTGAAATGCACCAGACCCATCCCCAGAGCAAACACATGACCAAGACCAAGACCAGCATCACGACCCTGTTGTTGTCCCTCCTGCTGGCCAGCGCACCTGCGCTGGCCGCCACCCAGACCGATACCGCACGCCTGGAGTGGCGTGACGCCGGCCACTATCTGGTGGTGGATGCCCAGGATGGCATCGTGCGCGTCACGACCACCGAGCCGAGCAGCTACTTCGGCGTGCGCAGCGGCGATCGGATCCTGCGCGTGGATGGCCAGCCCGTACGGCGCATGGCCGACCTCACCCATGCGCTGGTCGGCAACAAGGCCACCCGGGTTCCGGTCACCGTGCTGCGCAAGGGCAACCAGGTGACCGTCGATGTCGATACCGCCGCCTGGAGCGAGGTGCTGGCGGTACCGACCCCGCCGATTCCGCAGGCGCCCGGCACCGGCGGCTGAGGCCAGCCGCGCCGGGCCATCTGCCCGTTGGCCCGGCGCTCCGGTACTCTTGAACCCACTTCCGGTCCTTCGTTGCCGCATGCCCTCGATCCTGATCATTGACGACAACGCCAGCGTCGGCACCGCACTGAACGTGCTGTTCTCGCTGCACGACATCGACACCCTGCACGCGCTTTCCCCCGAACAGGGGTTGGCCCTGCTGGAGCAGCAGCCGGTGGACCTGGTGATCCAGGACATGAACTTCACCGAAGACACCACGTCGGGCGAGGAAGGCGAGGCGCTGTTCCAGCAGATCCGCGCACGCCATCCGGACCTGCCGGTGATCCTGCTGACCGCCTGGACCCACCTGAGCAGCGCGGTGGATCTGGTCAAGGCCGGCGCGGCGGACTACCTGGCCAAGCCCTGGGACGACCGCAAGCTGCTGGTCACGGTCAACAACCTGCTGGAACTGTCCGAGACCCGCCGCGAACTCGACCGCCGCCGCGACCGCGAACAGCGCGATCGCTCGGCGCTGGAGGCCCGGTACGATCTGCGCGGTGCGGTGGTGGCCGACCCGGCCAGCGAGCGCGTGGTCAGCCTGGCCTGCCAGGTGGCGCGCTCGGCACTGCCGGTGCTGATCACCGGCCCGAACGGCGCGGGCAAGGAGAAGATCGCCGAGATCATCCAGGCCAATTCGCTGGTCGCCAAGGGCCCGTTCGTCGCGCTCAACTGCGGCGCGATTCCGGCCGAGCTGATCGAGGCCGAGCTGTTCGGTGCCGAGGCCGGCGCCTACACCGGCTCCAACAAGGCACGCGAAGGCAAATTTGAAGCCGCCGACGGCGGCACCCTGTTCCTGGACGAGATCGGCAACCTTTCCTCCAGCGGGCAGATGAAACTGCTGCGCGTGCTCGAGACCGGGCGATTCGAGCGGCTGGGCTCCAACCGCGAGCGCCAGGTCAAAGTCCGCGTGATCAGTGCGACCAATGCCGACCTGCCGGCGATGATCCGCGACGGCCAGTTCCGCGAAGATCTGTTCTACCGCCTCAATACCGTCGAGCTGGCCCTGCCGCCACTGGCCGAACGCCCCGGTGACATCCTGCCCCTGGCCGAACGTTTCCTGGGCAGCGGCAAGCCGCTGTCCACCGCCGCCGCCACCGCCCTGCAGCGGCATCCCTGGCCGGGCAACGTGCGCGAACTGCGCAACGTGCTGCAGCGCGCCGAACTGCTGGCCAGCGGCCCCCGCATCGAGGCCGGTGACCTCAACCTGCCGCGTGCGGCTGCCCCGCGCGCGGCGAGCCCGACGGTGGACCCGGACCGCAGCCGGATCGAAACCGCGCTGGCCCACAACCACGGCATCATCGCCCAGACCGCTGCCGAACTCGGGCTCAGCCGCCAGGCGCTGTACCGGCGCATGGACCGCTACGGCATTCCACGCGAATGAAGCGGCGCTCGTTCACCTTCCGGCTGTTCCTGCGCCTGCTGCCGGTGCTGGCATTGGCGGCCGCCTTCCCGTGGTATCTGGCGTACTGGCTGGACCATGGCTGGGCGGTCACCACGATCTCGACCGTGGTGCTGATGGGCCTGATGTGGTGGAGCCTGAGCCGCGCGACCGCACCGATCCGCTCGCTGCTGCGCGCGCTGTCCGGCACGACCAGCAGCTACCGCGATGGCGAATACAACTTCGGCATCTACTGGCCCTCCAACGACGAACTCGGCGACCTGGTCCAGGCCCACCGCGAACTCGGCGATGTGCTGCGCGCACAGCGCCAGGACCTGGTCCAGCGCGAACTGCTGCTGGACACCATGGTGCAGAACACGCCGGTGTCCATGCTCCTGCTCACCCACGGGGGCGACGGCGTGCAGCGCGTGGTGTTCTCCAACCTGGCCGCGCGCAAGCTGCTGCACAGCGGCTGGAAGCTGGAAGGCCAGCGCATGCATGATGTCATGGCGACGATGCCGATCGAGCTGCGCGACGCCATCGCCCGTGGCGGCGACAGCCTGTTCGCGGTCCGCGGCGAGGGCCAGGACAGCGACGATGAGCGCGACGAAGACGATGAGCAGATCTACCATCTGTCACGGCGCAACTTCCACCTCAACGGCCGCCCGCACGACCTGCTGCTGATCCGCCTGCTGACCGCCGAACTGCGCCGCCAGGAAGTGCAGACCTGGAAGAAGGTGATCCGCGTGATCAGCCACGAGTTGAACAATTCGCTGGCCCCGATCGCCTCGCTCGCCCACTCCGGTGGCGAGCTGGTCCGGCGCGGCAAGACCGAGCGGCTGGAAGAAGTGTTCGGCACGATCGAAGAGCGCGCGCGGCACCTGGAAGGGTTCATCCGCGGCTACGCACGCTTCGCCAAACTGCCGCAGCCGCAGCTGCAGACCGTGCAGTGGAACCTGTTCCTGGGCGGGCTGCAGCACCAGATCCCGTTCCGCATGGCCGAGGTGCCCGACGACCTGCACAGCCGCGTGGACATCGCCCAGCTGGGGCAGGCGCTGCTGAACCTGCTCAAGAATGCGCATGAAGCCTGCAGTGAAGCCGAACCACCCAACGACGATGTCGAGGTCCGCCTGACCCGGCTGCCGCAGTGGTTGCGGCTGGAAGTCCTGGATCGCGGCAAGGGCATGAACGAGGCGGTGCTGCAGAATGCGTTGATGCCGTTCTATTCGACCAAGCGCAACGGCACCGGGCTGGGGCTGGCGCTTACCCGCGAGATCGTCGAGGCACATGGCGGCCGCATTTCGCTGCAGAACCGCCGCGAGGGCGGCCTGTGCGTCGCGGTGTTCCTGCCGGCCGACGCCCGGTAGTGCCGGCCGCTGGCCGGCACCGTCGTGGACCCGGGATCGCCTGCTTGCCGGCCAGCGGCCGGCGTTACTTCTTCGTGGGGCGCTTCCAGCCGTCGATGGTTTCCTGGCGTGCGCGCGCGACGGTCAGCTTGTCGGCCGGGGCGCCGCGGGTGATCACCGAGCCGGCGGCGACAGTCGCGCCTTCACCGATCACCACCGGCGCGACCAGCGAGCTGTTGGAGCCGATGAAGGCCCGGTCGCCAATGGTGGTCTGCGACTTGTTCACGCCGTCGTAGTTGCAGGTGATGGTGCCCGCGCCGATGTTGACCTTGCTGCCGATCACCGCATCGCCCAGATAGGTGAGGTGGTTGGCCTTGCTGCCGGCGCCGAGCACGACCTTCTTGGTTTCCACGAAATTGCCGACGTGCGAGCCCTCGGCCAGCACGGTACCCGGGCGCAGGCGCGCGAACGGACCGATCTCCGCCGCGCCTTCGCTGATCACGCCATCCAGGTCGCAGTGCGGCTTGACCACGGTGCCCGCGGCCAGGGTGACGTCCTTGAGCCGGGTGAACGCGCCGATGCTGACGCCGTCGCCCAGCACCACGCGCCCTTCCAGGATCACGTTGACGTCGATCTGCACGTCACTGCCGACGGTGACCGGGCCACGGATATCCAGCCGCGCCGGATCCAGCACGCGCGCGCCCTGCGCGCACAGTGCACGCACTTCGCGCAGCTGCCAGGCGCGTTCGAGCTGGGCCAGCTGCCACGGGTCGTTGGCGCCTTCGGCGTCCTGCGGGTCCTGCACGAAGGCCATCTCGGCCGGGGTGTAGTCACTCGCTGCCGCGGCAAAGATGTCGGTCAGGTAGTACTCGCCCTGCGCGTTGGCATTGGACAGCTGGGACAACCAACGGCGCAGCGCGGTCGATTCGGCGGTGATGATGCCGGTATTGATGGTGCGGATGCTGCGCTGTTCGTCGCTGGCATCCTTCTGTTCGACGATCGCACCGACCTTGCCCTCGGCGTTGCGCACGATCCGGCCGTAGCCGGTCGGGTCGGCGACCTCGGCCACCAGCACGGCCAGGCGGCCCGGCTGCGACAGCAGGTGGCGCAGCGTCTCGCCGCGGATCAACGGCACGTCGCCGTACAACACCAGAACGGTTGCCGCATCCGGTACTTCGGGCATGGCCTGCAGCACGGCATGCCCGGTGCCCAGCTGCCGGCTCTGCTCTGCCCAGTGCAGGTCCGGCTGGTCCGCGAAGGCCTGCCGCACCGCCTCACCGCCATGGCCATAAACCACGTGGATCGCCTCGGGCTGCAGCTGGCGCGCGGTGTCGATGACGTGGGCGAGCATCGGGCGGCCGGCAATGGGCTGCAGCACTTTCGGCAGGGCCGACTTCATGCGCTTGCCGGCGCCGGCGGCCAGGATGATCACGTGCAGGGGCTGGGTCATGGGCAGATCACGTTCCGGGAATCGTAGAAGGGAATTCTAGTGCGCCGCTCGTTAACATGTGGGATTGCCCGCACCCGGATCGCACGTGAGTCTCCTCCGCCAAGGCAGCAGCTATCTCGTCATCGGCCTGATCCAGCTCGCGCTGGACTGGGCCGTGTTCGTGGCTGCCACCGCGCTGGGCATGCCTGCGGCACCCGGCAATCTGCTGGGGCGCGTGAGCGGCATGCTGCTCGGCTTCTGGCTCAATGGCCGTTACACCTTTGCCCGCGATGGCGAACACCGGCTGGGCTGGCCACGGTTCGTGCGCTTCCTGCTGCTGTGGGGCGTGCTGACCGCGATCAGTACGCTGCTGGTGACGCTGGCGGCCGAGCATCTCGGGCTTCGCTACGCGTGGCTGGCCAAACCCCTGGTCGAAGGTGGCCTCGCAGCAGTGTCGTTCCTGCTGATGCGGACGCTGATCTTCCGCTGAGCCGGCATCCCCGGAGGCAGGCAAAAAAAAACGCCGGCAAGCCGGCGTTTTCCCTTCGCGGATGGCGCCGTCGCGCCACTCCGCTCAGTGCTTGAGGTTCTTGCGCAGGCGCTCCAGCGCCTGCAGCTGGGCGGACACTTCCGCCAGGCGCTGCTGCGCTTCGGCCACTTCCATTGCTTCACCACGGTTGGCCAGGATGCGCTCGGCTTCTTCCTTGGCCTTGCGGACCGAGGCTTCGTCGATGTCCTGGGCACGGATCGCGGTGTCGGCCAGCACGGTCACGACCTGCGGCTGCACTTCGAGAATGCCGCCGGAGATGGCGAAGTCGATCTGCTCGCCGCTCGGCGTGGTCACCACCACCTTGCCCGGCTTCAGGCGGGTGATCAGCGGGGCGTGCTTGGGCGCGATGCCCAGCTCACCCAGCTCACCGGTGGCCACGACCAGGGTCGCCTCACCACGGAAGATTTCCTGCTCGGCGCTGACGATGTCGCAACGGATGGTGCTCATGAAACTCTTCTCGCTTTAGGGCGGGCTCGCGCCCACCGCAGGATGTCCTCAGCGGTGGGCATGCGCCCACCCCGTGTGACGGGTCGGGACGGGCATGGCGCCCGTCCCCGCCGCATCAGGCCTTTTCAGCCATCTTCTTGGCCTTCTCGACCGCTTCTTCGATGCTGCCGACCATGTAGAACGCCTGTTCCGGCAGGTGGTCGTATTCGCCATCGACGATGGCCTTGAAGCCACGGATGGTGTCCTTCAGCGACACGTACTTGCCCGGCGAGCCGGTGAACACTTCGGCCACGTGGAACGGCTGGCTGAAGAAGCGCTCGATCTTGCGGGCGCGGGTCACGGCCTGCTTGTCTTCTTCGGACAGTTCGTCCATGCCCAGGATCGCGATGATGTCCTTCAGTTCCTTGTACTTCTGCAAGGTCTGCTGGACGCGCTGGGCGGTGTCGTAATGCTCGTTGCCGATGACCAGCGGGTCCATCTGGCGGCTGGTGGAATCCAGCGGATCCACGGCCGGGTAGATACCCAGCGAGGCGATCGAACGCGACAGGGTCACGGTCGAATCCAGATGGGCGAACGTGGTGGCCGGCGACGGATCGGTCAAGTCATCGGCGGGCACGTACACGGCCTGGATCGAGGTGATCGAGCCATTCTTGGTCGAGGTGATGCGCTCCTGCAGGACGCCCATTTCCTCGGCCAGGGTCGGCTGGTAACCCACCGCCGAGGGCATACGACCCAGCAGTGCCGACACTTCGGTACCGGCCAGGGTGTAGCGGTAGATGTTGTCGACGAACAGCAGCACGTCCTTGCCCTTGCCGTTCTCGTCCTTCTCGTCGCGGAAGTACTCGGCCATGGTCAGGCCGGTCAGGGCGACGCGCAGACGGTTGCCCGGCGGCTCGTTCATCTGGCCGTACACCATCGCGACCTTGTCCAGGACGTTGGAGTCCTTCATCTCGTGGTAGAAGTCGTTGCCCTCACGGGTACGCTCACCCACGCCGGCGAACACGGACAGACCGCTGTGCGCCTTGGCGATGTTGTTGATCAGTTCCATCATGTTGACGGTCTTGCCGACGCCGGCGCCGCCGAACAGGCCGACCTTGCCGCCCTTGGCGAACGGGCACATCAGGTCGATGACCTTGATGCCGGTTTCCAGAAGCTCGGTGGCCGGGGACTGGTCTTCGTACGACGGGGCCGAACGATGGATTTCCCAGGTATCACTGGCGGCCACCGGACCGGCTTCGTCGATCGGGCGACCGAGCACGTCCATGATGCGGCCCAGGGTGCCTGCGCCGACCGGCACCGAGATGGCGCGTTCGGTGTTGGTGGCGACCAGGTTGCGCTTCAGGCCGTCGGTGGAGCCCAGCGCGATGCAACGGACCACGCCGTCGCCGAGCTGCTGCTGCACTTCCAGCGTGATTTCGGTGTTGTCCACCTTCAGCGCGTGGTACACCTTCGGCACCGACTCGCGGGGGAATTCGACGTCGACGACGGCGCCGATGATCTGAACGATCTTGCCCTGACTCATTGCTGCAATCCTCTAATGTGTGCTTTGACTGTGCGCGTCAGACTGCTGCCGCGCCGCCGACGATTTCGGAGATTTCCTGGGTGATCGCTGCCTGGCGCGCCTTGTTGTAGACGAGCTGCAGGGTGCCGATCAGCTTGTTCGCGTTGTCACTGGCCGACTTCATCGCGACCATGCGGGCTGCATGCTCGGACGCGACGTTTTCCAGCACGGCCTGGTACACCAGCGACTCGACGTAACGCGTCATCACGTGCTCGAGCACGGTCGCGGCGTCGGGTTCGTACAGGTAGTCCCAGTCGTGATGCGCGACCTGCTTCTCAGCCGCCGGCAACGGCAGCAGCTGATCGAAGCTGGCCTTCTGCGTCATCGTGTTGATGAAGCGGTTGTAGACCAGGTACACGCGGTCGACCTTGCCTTCGGTGAACGCATCGAGCATCACCTTGATCACGCCGATCAGCTGTTCCAGGTGCGGCACATCGCCCATGTGGGTGACGGTGCCGACCATGTTGACCTTGACGCGACGGAAGAAGGTCGAGGCCTTCTGGCCGACGGTGACCACGTCGATCTCGGCGCCCTTGTCCTGCCACTGGCGCACTTCGCCCAGCATCTTGCGGAACAGGTTGTTGTTCAGGCCGCCCGCCAGACCGCGGTCGGAAGAGACCACGATGTAACCGACGCGCTTGACTTCGTCACGCTGGACCAGGAACGGATGCTGGTAGTCGGTGCTGGCCTGGGCCAGGTGACCGATCACCTGCTTCATCGCCTGCGCATACGGACGCGACGTCTTCATCCGCTCCTGCGCCTTGCGGATCTTGGAGGCCGAGACCATTTCGAGCGCACGCGTCACCTTGCGGGTGTTCTGCACGCTCTTGATCTTGGTTTTGATTTCGCGTCCGCTTGCCATCTCTTCTTCCCGTGGCGCGGGGCACAGGCCCCGCGTTTGACGTAGAGCGGAGCGTTGCTCCGCTGCTTTCAGCCCAGCGGAGCAACGCTCCGCTCTACAGGACCGGTATTACCAGCTGCCGGTGGTCTTGAACTCGGTGATGCCCTTCTTGAAGGCAGCTTCGATGTCATTGTCCCAGCCGCCGGTCGCGTTGATCTTGCTGATCAGCTCGCCCTGGGTGTTGGCGAAGTGCGCATGCAGACCTTCTTCCAGCGCCAGCAGCTTGTTGACCGGCACGTCGTCGAGGTAACCCTCGTTGACGGCGTAGATCGACAGCGCCTGGTTGGCGATGGACATCGGGGCGTACTGCTTCTGCTTCATCAGCTCGGTGACGCGCTGACCGCGCTCGAGCTGCTTGCGGGTGGCTTCGTCCAGGTCCGAGGCGAACTGCGCGAAGGCAGCCAGTTCACGGTACTGGGCCAGCGAGATACGGATGCCGCCGGACAGCTTCTTGATGATCTTGGTCTGGGCCGCACCACCGACGCGCGACACCGAGATACCGGCGTTCACGGCCGGGCGGATGCCCGAGTTGAACAGATCGGTTTCCAGGAAGATCTGGCCGTCGGTGATCGAGATCACGTTGGTCGGCACGAAGGCCGAGACGTCACCGGCCTGGGTTTCGATGATCGGCAGCGCGGTGAGCGAGCCGGTCTTGCCCTTGACGGCGCCGTCGGTGAACTTCTCCACATACTCTTCGGACACGCGGGCAGCGCGCTCGAGCAGGCGGGAGTGCAGGTAGAACACGTCACCCGGGTAGGCTTCACGGCCCGGCGGGCGCTTCAGCAGCAGCGAGATCTGGCGGTAGGCGACAGCCTGCTTGGACAGATCGTCGTACACGATCAGCGCGTCTTCGCCGCGGTCCATGAAGTACTCACCCATGGTGCAGCCCGAGTAGGCGCTGATGTACTGCATCGCGGCCGATTCGGACGCGGTCGCAGCGACCACCACGGTGTGCGCCAGGGCGCCGTTCTCTTCCAGCTTGCGCACGATGTTGGCCACGGTCGAGGCCTTCTGGCCGATCGCGACGTACACGCACTTGATGCCGGTTTCTTTCTGGTTGATCACCGCATCGATGGCCAGGGCGGTCTTGCCGGTCTGGCGGTCACCGATGACCAGCTCGCGCTGGCCGCGACCGATCGGGATCATCGAGTCGACGGACTTGTAACCGGTCTGCACCGGCTGGTCGACCGACTTGCGCCAGATCACGCCCGGCGCAACGCGCTCCACCGGCGCAGTGGCCTTGGCCGCGATCGGGCCCTTGCCATCGATCGGCTCACCGAGCGCGTTCACGACGCGGCCCAGCATTTCCGGACCGACCGGCACTTCCAGGATGCGGCCGGTGGTCTTGGCGACGTCGCCTTCGCGCAGGTGCTCATAGCCACCCAGGACCACGGCGCCGACCGAGTCGCGCTCCAGGTTCAGGGCCAGGGCGAAGGTGTTGTTCGGCAGTTCGATCATTTCGCCCTGCATCACGTCGGCCAGACCGAAGATGCGCACGATGCCGTCGGACACGCTGGTCACGGTGCCTTCGTTGCGCGATTCCGCGGCCAGCTTGACCTTCTCGATGCGGTTCTTGATCAGTTCGCTGATTTCGGAGGGGTTGAGCGTGGTTGCCATCGTCAAGTCCTAGTGCCGGCAATCACGCCGGACGTTAAATGAATTCAGTTAGCGAGCGCGGTCTGCAGGCGCGACAGCTTGCCCTTGAGCGAGCCATCGATGACCACATCGCCGGCGTCGATCACGGCACCGCCGATCAGCGACGCATCGACCGCGGTCGTCACGTCCACCTCGCGGCCGAAGCGCTTGCGCAGCGCGGCCTTGATGGCGTCCAGTTCGGCGCCGGACAGTTCGGTGGCCGAGGTCACCGTGGCCTTGACCACGTGTTCGGCTTCAGCGCGCAGCTGGTCGTACATGCCGGCGATTTCCGGCAGCAGCGGCAGACGGTGCGCATCGGCCAGGATGGCCAGGAAGCGACCGAAGGTCTCGCTGGACGATTCCGGCACCAGCATCGCGACGGCATCGTCGCGGTCCAGTTCCGGGTTCGACAGCAAGGCCGCCACGCGCGGGTCGGCAGCTACGTGGGCGGAGAACGCAAGCGCGTCCGACCACGGCGCGAACGTGCCTTCGTCGCGCGCGGTCGCGAACGCGGCGCGGGCATACGGGCGTGCAAGCGTGAGGGCCTGGCTCATCGATCAGATCTCCGAGGCCAGCTCGTCGAGCAGCGCCTTGTGGGCGTTGGCGTCGATTTCGCGCTTGAGCAGCTTTTCGGCACCGCTCACGGCCAGGGCGGACACCTGCTTGCGCAGATCTTCACGGGCACGGTTGGCGGCAGCTTCGATCTCGGCGTGGGCCAGGTCTTTCTGGCGGTTGGCTTCGACGATGGCTTCATTCTTGGCGGCATCAACGATCTGGTTGGCGCGTGCGTGGGCCTGATCGATGATCTCGTTGGCCTTGGTGCGCGCATCCTTCAGTGCATCGTTGACCTTTTCCTGCGCCTGGGCCAGATCCTTCTGGCTGCGGTCGGCAGCGGCGAGGCCTTCAGCGATCTTCTGCTGACGCTCTTCGATGGCGTTCATCAACGGCGGCCAGATCTTGGTCGCGATGATCCAGATCAGACCGGCAAACGCCAGTCCCTGGGCAACGAGGGTAAAACCGATATCCATGGGGTTCGCTCAATCGGGGGTGACGGGGTGGATGGGCCGCCTTGGCGGCGCATCCGATCCTTCATCCGCGATCAGGCGCACACGGCGCCTGATCGTTTCGCTGTTGCTGGATTAACCAGCAACCTGCGGCAGGCGTGCAACGAACTCGCCGATCATCGGGTTGGCGAAGGCCAGCAGCAGGCCGACGGCGACCGAGATGATGAACGCGGCGTCGATCAGGCCGGCGGTGATGAACATGCGGACCTGCAGAACCGGAATCAGTTCCGGCTGACGGGCAGCCGATTCCAGGAACTTACCGGCCATGATGGCCAGACCGAGACCGGCACCCAGCGCGGCCAGGCCGATCATGATGCCGACGGCGAGGACGGTGGAGCTCTGGACTTGGGCGAGGTTGGTCAGGACGGCGAAGTACATGGTTTTCTCCTGGAACTTTGAATAGCTAAGGGTTTAGAAACAAACGGATGAAGGGTGAAGCGAAACTCAGTGAGCGTCTTCCGACAGGCTCAGGTACACGATGGACAACATCATGAAGATGAACGCCTGCAGCGGAATCACCAGCAGGTGGAACAGCATCCAGCCCAGGCCGAATGCACCGCCTGCGATGGCACCGGCGATACCCGCACCGCCCAGCACCCAGATCAGCAGGAAGACGATTTCGCCGCCGAACATGTTGCCGAACAGTCGCATCGCCAGCGAAATCGGCTTGCTCAGCCACTCGACGATGTTGAGGATCAGGTTGAACGGCATCATCCACTTGCCGAACGGCGCGGTCAGGAATTCCTTGGTGAAACCACCCAGGCCCTTGGAACGCAGCGCGAAGAACAGCATCAGGAAGAACACGCTGATCGACATGCCCAGGGTGGCATTGACGTCAGCGGTGGGGACCGGCTTCCAGTACGGCACGCCGAGGGCTTCCAGCGGCATGGCGATGAAGTCGGCCGGGATCATCTTGATGAGATTCATCATGAGGATCCAGAAGAACAGGGTGATCGCGATCGGGGTCACCAGCTTGCTGGTGCCGTGGTAGGTGTCCTTGGCCTGGCGGTCAACGAACTCCAGGCAGATCTCGACGAATGCCTGCCACTTGCCCGGGACGCCGGCGGTGGCCTTGCGGGTTGCCATCCAGAAGCCGAACACCATCAACAGGCCCATCAGGACCGAAGTCACAATGGTGTCGACGTGAATCGCCCAGAAACCACCTTCCTGCATATGGAACGTCAGGTTGTGCAGGTGATGTTGGATGTAGGAGGTGGGTGTCAGCGCCTCGCCTGCCATGTGTCCGGAACCTTGAGTTAAATGAAAATTGGATCAGCGCCTGGCCAGAGCCAGGACCTGGAACATCAATCCGACGGCGATACCGGCCAGCAGCGCCAATGCAGGCAGCTTGAAGACCAGGAAACCCACCATCAGGACGCCGAATACGAGCACCCACTTTGCCACGACCGCCAGAATCAGGCGGGTCATCGCCGAGCCTGCGGCCTGCACCCCACCCCCCAGCGCCATCCGCGCAGCCACCCAGCCGGCCGCCGAAACCGCCACGCCGGAGAGCAACGCCCCCAGGGCTGCCTTCGGGCCTCCCCACAGCAGCAGGGCCAGAGCCAGGACAGCCACTGCAACGAGCGGGTAAACCGCTGCGCGCAGCATCAGTCGCCGACCCGCGTCAACGGAGTTCAGCACGTGAATGTCCTGCATGGTTGTGAGTAGGAAAGGCCGAGGTCGCAAGCTAGCGCCTCGTCGAGCCGCCAAATTATAGCAATGGGACAATTTGAGAGACAACCGCTGCCTGTTCATCCCGGATGTAAGCCCGCCGTTGGCGGCTCTTGCAAACCTGTTCCACCACCGGGCCAATCCCACTGCGCAAAGGGACACGCGATGCGGCGGTGCAGCATATTGAACTTTGGTCGCACGGTCCGGTCATAACGACCAGCCTGCCGTTGAATCCTCGTCGGCGTCCCGCGCGCAGGCCAGTACAGGGTGGCCCCGAAGCCCTCTCCGGGGCCACCCTCTTTTTGCGGCCTGCGGCGCTGGCGGCCGGGTCGAACAACGCCGGCGGGTAGCGCGTGTAACGGCGTCTGGCCCGGGAACCGGCCAGCAAACCGCCCTGCGGTAAGCGAAAGTGCATGAACGGTACACACAGCCTCCACCATACCTTCACGAATGGTGGACGTCGCAGTGGGCAATGTGACGCCACATCACTAGAACCACCGCAAGGACCCCCGATGCGCCCGATGCTCTCCCTGCTTGCCGTGCCAGTCGCACTGGCCGCGCTTTCCTACGCCGCTCCGTCCCACGCTGCCGAAGGCGATGACCGCTTCGCCCTGCGCCTGGGTGCGATGCAGATCGATTCGGACAACACGATCCGAGGCAACACCAACATCGCTGGCCAGGATGTGGGCTTCTCCGAAGATTTCGGCCTCGGTGGCAAGGAATGGGAGCCGCGCGTGGACGGCATGTTCCGCATCAGCAACCGCCAGCGCCTGCTGTTCAACTACTTCAAGTACGACAAGGATCGCCGCGAGACCCTCGACCAGGGTGTGAGCTTCGGCGATACCAACGTGCCGGCCGGCAGCTTCATCAAGGGTGAGCTGAAGTATCAGGTCGCCAGCCTGGTGTACGACTACTCGGTCGTGGACACCGACAAGTTCGACCTCGGCCTGCAGCTGGGTGCCGAGTACGCCAAGGTGAGCACCAAGGCTTACGCGGATGTCGGTGATCTGTACCAGGGCGAGTTCCTGGACGAGAAGGCCGACGGTGTCGCCCCGGTGGTTGGTGCACGCCTGAGCTTCACCCCGTCCGAGAAGTGGATGATCACCTTCCAGGGCCAGTACCTGAACACCAAGTGGGGCAACTTCGATGATTACGACGGCGACCTGAGCCGTGCCAATGCGATCGTCGATTACCGCTTCACCAAGAACTTCGGCGTGTTCGCCGGCTACGACTGGTTCAAGCTCGACGTCGATCAGACCGGCAGCGATGGCACGATCGGTCTGAAGCAGGAGTTCAAGGGTCCGGTGGCAGGCGTCAGCTTCGTCTTCTAAGCCCTTCGCAACACCTCTCTCCAAGCGCGGCCTCCGGGATATCGGGGGCCGCGCTTTTTTTTGCGTTGCGGGGTGGGGCAACAGCATGGTGATGGGGTGGCGGGCACGGATACCCTGTCGCGCGAATGTCCCCCGGCGACGGCCTGTGGCCGTCACCTCCTCCTTGATTTCGCCCCACAGGGTATCCGTACCCGCCTCGACAAGTTCCGGTGGTGGCCTGCAGGAGAGCGCCAGGCGCCCGAGCGAAGCTGGATCGACAACAGCAGCAACAAAAAACCCCGGCATTCGCCGGGGTTTTTCGTTGAACGGGAGCCACCACCAACAGCGGTGATCGACCAGTTACTTCTTCTTCGGCATGTACAGATCGGTGATCGTGCCGTCGTAGATCTCCGCGGCCATTGCCACCGATTCGCTCAGCGTCGGATGCGCGTGGATGGTGTGGCCGATGTCCTCGGCCTCCGCGCCCATCTCGATCGCCAGGCCGATCTCGGCCAGCAGGTCACCGGCGTGCACGCCGACGATCGCGCCACCGATGATGCGGTGGGTCTCTTCGTCGAAGATCAGCTTGGTGAAGCCCTCGGTACGGCCGATGCCGATCGCGCGGCCGCTGGCGGCCCACGGGAACTTGGCTACGCCGACCTTCAGTCCCTTGGCCTTGGCTTCGGTTTCGGTCACGCCGACCCACGCGATTTCCGGGTTGGTGTAGGCCACCGACGGAATCACGCGCGCCACCCATTCCTTCTTCTCGCCGGCGGCCACTTCCGCGGCCAGCTTGCCCTCGTGCGTGGCCTTGTGGGCCAGCATCGGGTTGCCGACGATGTCGCCGATCGCAAAGATGTGCGGCACGTTGGTGCGCATCTGGCGGTCCGCCGGGATGAAGCCACGGTCGGTGACCTGCACGCCGGCCTTCTCGGCATCGATCTTCTTGCCGTTCGGCGAGCGGCCCACGGCGACCAGCACGCGGTCGAAGGTGGTTGCCTCCAGACCCGGCTTTTCGCCTTCCACGGCGGCTTCGAAGGACACGGTGATGCCGGCCTTGTCGGCCTTGACGTCGGTCGCCTTGGTCTTCAGGTGCACCACGATGCCCTGCTTCTTCAGGCGGTCGGCCAGCGGCTTGACCAGGTCCTTGTCGGCGCCCGGCATCAGCTGGTCCATGAACTCGACCACGGTCACTTCACTGCCCAGCGCGCCGTACACGGTCGCCATTTCCAGGCCGATGATGCCGCCACCGACCACCAGCAGCTTGCCCGGCACGTCGGCCAGTTCCAGCGCATCGGTGGAGTCCATGACGCGCTTGTCGTCCCACGGGAAGTTCGGCAGCTTCACCGCCTGCGAACCGGCGGCGATGATGCACTGCTCGAAGCGCAGCAGCTGGGTCTTGCCGTCGTCGCCGACGATCTCCAGCTCGTTGGCCGAGACGAACTTCGCCAGGCCCTGCATGGTGCGCACCTTGCGCTGCTTGGCCATGCCGGCCAGGCCCTTGGTCAGCTGGGTGACCACCTTTTCCTTGTAGCTGCGCAGCTTGTCCAGGGTGATGGTCGGCTTGCCGAACTCGACGCCGAAATCACCGGCATGGGCAACTTCATCGATCACTGCGGCGGCATGCAGCAGCGCCTTGGACGGGATGCAGCCCACGTTGAGGCAGACGCCACCGAGGCTGGCATAACGTTCCACCAGTACGGTGTCCACGCCCAGATCGGCCGAGCGGAAGGCAGCGGTGTAACCGCCCGGGCCGGCGCCCAGCACCACCATCTTGCACTCGATGTCGGCCGGCTTGCCCGAGGACAGCGCCGGCTGCGGCGCGGCCGGTTCGGCCGGGGCGCGGTGCGAGGGGGTCACCGGCGGCTTGCTGGCCGGTGCGTCGGCCTTGGGTGCCTCGGCCTTGGCCGGCGCGGCCGGTGCAGCCGCCTCACCTTCAGCCTCCAGCAGCAGCACCACATCGCCTTCGGAGAGGTTGTCGCCGAGCTTGACCTTGATTTCCTTGACCACGCCAGCAGCCGACGAGGGCACTTCCAGCGTTGCCTTGTCCGATTCCAGCGTGACCAGACCCTGGTCCTTCTTCACCGTGTCACCCACGGCGACCAGCAGTTCGATCACCGGCACACCGCTGTAATCGCCGATGTCGGGAACCTTGATTTCAATTGCGGCCATTCGTGTTCTCCTGGTGCTCAGCCGGCCTTGCCGCCGAGCAGTTGCTGCAGTTCTTCGAGCGACTCGTCCAGATCTTTCCAGCGACGGTCGAGCTTCTTTTCCCTGGTGTCGCTGGCCTGGATCGGCAGCGCCACCTGTTTCATCATCCGCCGGCCCGCACCACACGCCAGGCCGGTGCCGCTGTAACGCTGGCCCTCCACGGTGGAGGACCGCACGTTATCGTCCAGCACCGGCGCCCTGCGCTCGCTGCACCATCGGCAGCGCCATCAGCAGCCCGGCCAGGACCAGGCCCTGCTTCACAGCAGGACGCGCCGCATGTCGGCCAGCACCTGCGAGAGGTAGGTGGTGAAGCGGGCGGCCAGCGCGCCATCGATGACGCGGTGGTCATAGCTCAGCGACAGCGGCAGCATCAGCTTCGGCGCGAACTCCTTGCCGTTCCAGACCGGCTGGATCGACGACTTGGACACGCCCAGGATGGCCACTTCCGGCGCATTGACGATCGGGGTGAACGCAGTGCCACCAATGCCGCCCAGCGAGCTGATCGAGAAGCAGCCACCGCTCATGTCCGCCGGGCCGAGCTTGCCATCACGCGCCTTCTTGGCCAGTTCGCCGGATTCCTGCGCGATCTGCACCACGCCCTTCTTGTCGACATCGCGGATCACCGGCACGACCAGGCCGCTCGGCGTATCGGCCGCGAAGCCGATGTTGAAGTACTTCTTCAGGGTCAGGTTCTCGCCGCTGGCATCCAGCGAAGCGTTGAACTCCGGGAACTTCTTCAGTGCCGCGGCGCTGGCCTTGACCAGGAAGGCGAGCATGGTCAGCTTGATGCCGGCCTTCTCGTTTTCCTTGTTCAGGGCCACGCGCAGGGCTTCCAGCTCGGTGATGTCAGCCTGCTCGAACTGGGTGACGTGCGGAATCATCGCCCAGTTGCGGGCCAGGTTCGCGCCCGAAATCTTCTTGATGCGCGACAGCGGCTGGACCTCGACCTCACCGAACTTGCTGAAGTCGACCTTCGGCCAGGCCAGCAGGTTCAGGCCGCCACCGGCCGCCACCGTGCCGCCAGCGGCGGCGCCGCCGCCGGCCAGGGCCGACTTGACGAACTTCTGCACGTCGGACTTGGTGATGCGGCCACCCTTCTCGGTGCCGCTCAGCTGGTTCAGGTCCACGCCCAGCTCGCGGGCGAACACGCGCACGGCCGGCGATGCGTAGGGCACCTTCTGCGGCAGCACGCTGTCGGCGTTGAAGGCGACCGGCGGGCTGGTCGGCGAGCCGCCCGACGGGGCAGCAGCGGCCGGGGCCGGCTGGGTCGGCTTGGCGGCGGACTGTTCGATGTCACGGGCGGCCAGCTTGTCCGGCTCGGCCGGGGCGGCGACGGGCTCGACCTTGGTCGCGGTCTCGGCCGCTTCGGTCTTGGCGGCCGGGGCCGGGGCAGCCGCAGCGGCCGGCGCGGCGGCCTCTTCGCTGACTTCGATCAGGGCCACGAGCTTGCCCTCGGAGAGGTTGTCGCCGACCTTGACCTTGATTTCCTTGACGATACCGGCCACCGAGGACGGCACTTCCATCGTGGCCTTGTCCGATTCCAGCGTCACCAGACCCTGGTCTTTCTTGACGGTATCTCCAACGGCGACCAGTACCTCGATTACCGGGATATCGCTGTAGTCACCGATATCGGGGACAAGTGCTTCCTTGATTTCGGCCATGGGGAAAACTCCGGCAATCTGGTGTAGGGAATCGCCTATTGTGGGGGTATCGCGCGCCAGCGCCAACCGGCTTGGCGAATTTTCCGCCCCCCTGTCCCGGGGCAGGCTGTTGCAGGCATCTGCTTTGGCCGCATTCGGCTTGGCACAGTGCAAAGCGGAATTTTCCAGTCGGTACCGTATTGTCCGCCGCTGTCCCCGCCTCAGCGGCGCACGGCATCGAACAGCTGCTGCCACGCCTGCACCAGCAGGGGCAGCGGCCAGGCCGCATTGGCGGGGCTGGTGGAGGGCAGCGACCAGACCGGCAACGCCTGCGCCCGTCCGACAAGCGCGGGCGCGATGAACCGCTGGAACGCGCGGTAGGCGGTGCCGCCATTGCAGGCGATCGCGCACAGCGCGGGCAGCCCCTCGATCAGTGCGCCCAGCGCATTGGGGATTTCACTGCCACGCACGATCGACGCATCCAGGCTGCCGCGCCGTTCGCACTGCCCGATCACATCCCACACGCCCACGCCGGTCGCGTTCAGTGCATGCATGCGATCGGGATAAGCAAGCGTTGCGTCGATCCCGCACAGCACGCCCATCAACGGCCAGAAACGATTGCGCGGATGCGCGTAGTACTGCGCGGCCTGCAGCGACGCCACGCCGGGCATCGAGCCGAGCACCAGCACGCGGCATCCTGCATTCAGCTGCGCAGGAAAGCCGATGCAGCGTGTTGTTTCCATCACACGGTCACCAGATGCATGAATGTCGGAGGTTGCATGATCGCCCGGAAATACAGCGGTTTCGCACTGATCGCTGAATGGAAACAACTAAAATTTAACGCGCGTCGGATGCGATTCATATTGCGGGGACTACGGTTGCCTCGCCCCACAACACCGGGGCCCAGAACAAAAACATCCTGAGGAGATTCCCCCATGCGCTCCATCCGTACTCTGACCCTGGCTACCCTGACTGCTCTTGCTTTTGCGCCGGCTGCTTTCGCGCAGGACAGCACCGTTGATACCGCGTCCGGCAAGCACTTCGCCGTGGTCGGCGGCGTCTCGCTGCTGCAGCCGAAGAATGACCCGCTGGACGGCGTGCGCAAGGTGGACGGTGGCCCGGCCCCGACCCTGAGCTTCAGCTACTACATCAACGACAACTGGGCCGTGGAACTGTGGGGCGCAGCGGACAAGTTCGACCACCGCGTGCGCGGCACCGATGGCGCCCGCCTGGGCACCGTCGAGCAGCAGCCGATCGCGCTGAGCGGCCAGTACCACTTCGGCCAGGCCGACAACGTGTTCCGTCCGTTCGTGGGCGCCGGTTACTACGAGTCCAACTTCAGCAATGAAGACCTCGCCAGCGACATCGGCCACATCGGTGTGAAGACCGCCAAGGGCGCGATCGGCACCGTCGGCGTGGACATGAACATCAACAGCACCTGGTTCGCCCGCGCCGATGCCCGCTACATGCATTCGCGCCCGGAACTGACCGTCAACGGCGAAGGCACCGGCGACAAGGCCAAGCTGGATCCGTGGACCGTGGGCTTCGGCATCGGCGCGCGCTTCTAAGCACGCCTCTTCCGCACCACGCAGTACGCACAACGGGCCCCTTGCGGGCCCGTTGTCGTTGTGGGGCCCGCTACTTTCATCGGGCGTTGCCGACCACTGCCCGACACTGGCCACCACGGCGGACCGCGCCGATCCGCCCCGGGGAACCGATGCGCGAGTCCTTCGACATGCTGGTGGTGGGCGGCGGCATCAATGGCGCCGGGATCGCGCGGGATGCGGCCGGGCGCGGGCTCTCGGTATGTCTGTGCGAGCAGGATGACCTGGCCGCCCACACCTCCAGCGCCAGCACCAAGCTGATCCACGGTGGCCTGCGCTACCTGCAGCAGGGTGAAGTCGCGTTGGTGCGCAAGGCGCTCAACGAACGCGAAACGCTGCGCCAGCTCGCCCCGCACCTCATTGCCCCGACTACGTTCGTGCTGCCGCATGCGCGCCATCTGCGCCCGGCCTGGATGCTGCGTGCCGGCCTGTGGCTGTACGACCACCTGGGCCGCCCCAATCCGCATTTCCCGCCCTCGCAGCGCATCGACCTGCAACGCGATCCCCGCGGCGAGACGTTGCAGCCGGGCTACCGGACCGGCTTCACGTATGCGGACGCCCGCGTCAACGATGCCCGGCTGGTGGTGCTCAACGCACTGGATGCACACGAGCGCGGTGCCGATATCCGCACCCGCACCCGCTGCGAACAGTTGATCCGCCACCGCGACCACTGGTGGGCGGTGCTGCGTACGGCCAGCGGCGACGTGCAGCGCATCCGCGCCCGCTGCGTGGTCAACGCCAGCGGCCCCTGGGCCGGCACGGTGCTGCAGCGCGCGGGGCTGGATGCACCGCTCGGGCTGCGGCTCGTGCAGGGCAGCCACCTGGTGGTGCCGCGCCTGTTCGCACATGACAGCGCCTACCTGTTCCAGCAGCCCGACCAGCGCGTGGTGTTCGCGATCCCGTTCGAGCAGGACTTCACCCTGATCGGCACCACCGATACCGATTACGACGGTGATCCGGCGTGGGTCAAACCGCGCGCGGAGGAGCAGGCCTATCTGCTTGATGCGGTGAACCGGTTCCTGCGCGTGCCGGTCGAGGCCGAGGACATCGTCTGGCGCTACAGCGGCGTGCGCCCGCTGCTGGCCGATCATCATCGCGCTGCATCGCAGGTCACCCGCGATTACCGGTTGGAGCTGGATACCGCCGGCGCCCCGCTGCTGAGCGTGCTGGGCGGCAAACTCACCACGTATCGCGCGTTGGCCGAGGAAGCGCTTGGGCGCCTGTCACCCTCGCTGCCGGCGATGGGACCGGCCTGGACGGCCGGCGGGCCACCGCTGCCCGGTGGCGACGGTGGCGACGCGGTACAGGTGGCTGAGACCCTGCAGCGCGATCATCCTCACCTGTCCCCTGCCCTGCTCCAGCGCCTGGCCACCAGCTACGGCACGCGCGCAAGCGGCCTGCTTGCCGGCGCCCAGACACGCGACGCATTGGGCCAGGACCATGGCGGCGGCCTGCACGAGCGCGAGCTGGACTACCTGATCACGCACGAATGGGTACGCACCGCCGAGGACGTGCTGTGGCGCCGCAGCCATCTCGGCCTGCGGCTGGACGCTGCACAGCGCGAGGCCCTGGCGGCCACCGTGCAGGCGCGCGTTTCGATGCCGTAGGCTGTATGTCTGTCACGCCTCACGGCATCGATTCCACGGAGCAGACCATGGACAAGCACTACGTGCTCGCCATCGACCAGGGCACGACCAGTTCGCGCGCCATGCTGTTTGATCGTGCCGGGCGCATCGCCGGCAGCGCGCAGCGCGAGTTCACCCAGATCTTCCCCCAGCCGGGCTGGGTCGAGCACGATCCGCGCGAGATCCTGACCAGCGTCTACACCACGATCACCGAACTGTTGAACCGCCACCAGGTGGACCCGCGCACGATCGCCGGGATCGGCATCACCAACCAGCGCGAGACCACCGTGGTCTGGGACAAGGCCACCGGCCAGCCGATCCATAACGCGGTGGTATGGCAGTCGCGGCAGAGCCATGCGATCTGCGAGCAGCTCAAGGCCGACGGCCACGAGCCGCTGATCCGGCGCAGGACCGGGCTGCTGATCGATGCCTATTTTTCCGCGACCAAGATCCGCTGGATCCTCGATCACGTCGAGGGCGCGCAGGCACGTGCCGAACGCGGCGAGCTGCTGTTCGGCACCATCGACAGCTGGCTGATCTGGAACCTCAGTGGCGGCCAGGCGCACGTCACCGACGTGACCAATGCCGCGCGCACGCTGCTGTTCGATATCCATGCGCTGCAGTGGGACGATGAGCTGCTGGCGTTGTTCAACATTCCGCGCGCGATGCTGCCGCAGGTCCGCAGCTCCAGCGAGGTGTATGCCACCACCCAGGCGCAGTTCTTTTTCGACCAGCACCTGCCCATCGCCGGCATCGCAGGGGATCAGCAGGCCGCGCTGTTCGGCCAGGCCTGCTTCGAGCCGGGCATGGCCAAGAACACCTACGGCACCGGCTGTTTCATGCTGATGAACACCGGCGACAAGGCGGTGGTATCCGAGAACGGGCTGCTCACCACCATCGCCTGGGGCATCGATGGCCGCGTGGAATACGCACTGGAAGGCTCGATCTTCGTCGCCGGCTCGGTGGTGCAGTGGCTGCGCGACGGGCTGCGCATGTTCGGCAAATCCAGCGATTGCCAAGCGTACGCCGAGCGCGCCGCCGACAACGGTGGCGTGTACCTGGTGCCGGCGTTCGTGGGACTGGGCGCACCGTACTGGCGCAGCGATGTGCGTGGCGCGATGTTCGGCCTGACCCGCGGCACCACCAAGGAACACTTCATCCGCGCGGCGGTGGAATCCATGGCGTACCAGACCCGCGATGTGCTGGCGGCGATGCAGGCCGATGCGGGCATCGAGCTGAAGGAACTGCGCGCCGATGGCGGTGCGATCGCCAATGACTTCATGGCGCAGTTCCAGAGCGACATCCTGGGCGTGCCGGTGCTGCGCCCGCAGGTGGCCGAGACCACCGCGCTGGGCGCCGCGTATCTGGCCGGGCTGGCCACCGGCTTCTGGAGCAGCCGGGCGGAGATCGCCGAACAGTGGGCGGTGGACCGCCGCTTCACCCCGCAGATGCCGACGGATCAGCGCGAGGCGCTGTACCGCGGCTGGCAGCAGGCGGTGGAAGCGACGATGGGCTTCCGCGTGGGGTGACGCCCGCGTCGGCGATCATTGCCGCGCGGGGCGCGGCCAGCCACGCATGGCGTGGCGCTACCGCGGGTGCCGGTCAGAACGCGGGGAGGACGGCGCCCTTGTACTTCTCGGCGATGAAGGCCTTCACTTCCGGGCCGGTCAGGGCCTTGGCCAGCTGCTGTACGCGGGCATCGTCCTTGTTGTCCGGGCGGGCAACGAGGAAGTTCACGTACGGAGAATCCTTGCTCTCGATCGCCAGCGCATCCTGGGTCGGGTTGAGCCCGGCATCCAGCGCGTAGTTGGTGTTGATCAGGGCCAGATCGACCTGGTCCAGCACGCGCGGCAGCATCGCCGAGTCCAGCTCGCGGAACTTGAGCTGCTTCGGGTTGGCGGTGATGTCGCGCTGGGTCGCCAACGCGTTGGTCGGGTCCTTGAGCGTGATCACGCCGGCCTTGTGCAGCAGGATCAGCGCGCGGCTGTTGTTGCTCGGGTCGTTGGGGATCACCACATCGGCGCCGTTGGGCAGCGCATCGAGCGATTTGAAGCGGCGCGAGTACGCACCGAAGGGCTCGATATGCACGCCGATCACCTTGACCAGGTCGGTCTTGCGGTCGCGGTTGTAGGCGTCCAGGTAGGGCTCGGTCTGGAAGTAGTTCACGTCGACCTGCTTCTGCACCAGCTGGTCATTGGGCTGCACGTAATCGTTGAACACGCGCACCTCCAGGGTCAGCCCCTCCTTCTCCAGGATCGGCTTGACCACGGCCAGGATCTCGGCGTGCGGCACCGCAGTGGCCGCGACCACCAGCTTCTGGGAATCATGGGCCGGCTTGCCACAGGCGGACAGGGCCAGCGAGGCGGCAAGCAACGGGAGCAGCAGGTACTTTTTCATGGGGGCAGCGGAATCCGTAGGGGCAGCAACGCCCCACGATACCGCACGCCCCGGCCCTTGCGGAATCCGGGGCATATGACCCCACGGCATGAGCCGATGCCGGCCGGGCCGGCTTACTCGTAGCTGGTCAGCGCCAGGGCCAGCAGGGCCTTGGCCTGTTCGCGCAGCATCACCGGCTCGACGATCTCCGCGTCCGAGCCGTAGTGCAGCACGTCCATCAGCAGCTCACGCGAGACGCTGTAGGGCAGTTTCAGCTCGTAGCGGCCATCGGGCAGGAAACGGCCCTGCTGCTTGGAATGCCAATGCTCATCGGCCACCCAGCGCGCGGCTTTGGCACTGAAGACGATCGTGGCCCAGCCCTTGGGCGGCCCGGAGAAGATGCCGTAGCTGGCGCCGAGCTGCTCGTCCAGCTCGCTCTCATCCACATCGCGCGCGGTGGTATCGATCACGCGCGCCTTGTAGATGCGGTCCACGGCGAAGCTGCGCAGGCCTTCGCGGCCGTGGTCCCACGCATCGAGGTACCAGTTGTCGCGGTAGTGGGTCATGCGCTGCGGCGACACGGTGCGCTGGGTCGCCTCGTCGGTGGAGCGGGCCCGGTACTCGAAGGCCAGCTGCTTGCGCTCGAGCACCGCCGAGGCCACCGCGCGGAAGCTGGCCTCATCGAATTTGCGCCCGCGGTGCGGAATCACCCGGACCCGGTCGACCGGCCAGCTGGAGACACCGGCCTGCGCCGCCAGCAGCCCTTCGATGCGCTGCTGCAGCGGGGCCAGCACCGAGGAGAGCACGCCGCCCCCTGTCCGCGAAAGCAGGTGCTGGGAGGCCAGCAGCGCGTGCAGCTCTTCCGAGCTCAGCCACAAGCCCGGCAGCTCGAAGCGGTCGCTTTCGTCGGCCTGGTAGCGGAAGCCCGCCTCGCCATCGCCTTCCACCGGCGCCATCAGCGCATCGCGCAGGAAGGCCAGGTCGCGGTAGACAGTCGCGCGGGAACACTCCAGTTTTTCCTGCAGGGCCGCCACCGTTACCGGGTAACGGGCGGACTTGAGCAGGCGATGCAGGGCGTTGATGCGTTCATATCGGTCCATGACCCGATTATGTCCGAGTCGCCGTCGTTGTGGCGGCTTCGGCTGCATCTTCGGCTATCGTGGGGCCCCCATCGCCTGCTGCCGCCCGTCATGCGCCTGTTGCCCGCCCTTGCCCTGTCCGCCGCCGCCCTGCTGCTCAGCGGCTGCGGGCGCACTGAAACGCCCGTGGCTGCGGTGCCTGCCGCGACCGCACCGGCCGCCGACCCGGTCGGCACGGTGCTGGCCGCCAGCCAGCGCTTCGGCCAGCTGCGCAGCTTCCATGCGGTGATGAAAATGCAGGGCCCGCGCGCGGTGGAAGCGCAGATGGACTACGTGGCCCCGGACCGCTACCGCCTCGTCACCGAGGATGGCCCGCAGACCATCATCGGCGGCACCTTCTTCCTGCAGCGTGCCGGCGAAGTGCGCCAGATCCCGGTGCCCGAAGGGATGCTGGCCCAGTGGCGCAATCCGTTGCCCGCTGATCTGGAGCCGGCGCAGCTGCAGGTGCGCGACCTCGGCGAAGAACGCGCCGGCGGCCAGCGCGCACACAAATACGAGGTGCGCCACGCCACTGCAGCGCCCGATGGCCTGCTGTACTGGGTCAATGTGCAGGGCCTGCCGGTGCAGATCGAGCGCAAGGGCCAGACCAACGGGCAGCCGTTCCGGATTACCGTGACCTACTCGCGCTTCGACGACGCCTCGCTGCGGATCGATATTCCCTGAACAGGGGCGAGGCCGAACGGGTCCTAAAGCCCCGGCCCATCGCCGAATGTGACGTGGAACGCATCAAGTATCATCCCCCCCTTGTTGTCCCTCCCCCTTGTCCGATCACGGAGAACCGTTGATGTCCCTGCGCGTTTCGTTGCTTGTTCCCCTGCTGCTCTGCGCCCCGGCGGTTTATGCACAGGACGTTGCCGAACTGGCGGCGATGACCTCCCCCTGGAGCGGCAGTGGCGGCGAACTGGGCTTTGCCTCGGCCCGCGGCAACAGCAATACCGAGAGCTTCAACGGTCGTCTGCGCCTGCGCTACACCGATGATGACTGGGTGCACAGCATGGACCTGTTCGGCCTGCGCTCGCGCTCGGAGTACACCGATACCAACGACGACGGCACCACCATCCGCCGCCGCAACACCACCGCCAACCGCTACACCGGCAGCGCCGGCAGTGCGCTGCAGCTGGGCGAACACCGCCAGATCACCGCCACGGTGCGTTACGAGCGCGACGATTTCGCCACCTACGACCGCCAGAGCTCGTTCGGTCTCGGTTACGGCACCCGGATCATCGACGCCGAGCGGTTCTACATGGACGCGCAGATCGGTCCGGGTGTGCGCCGCACCCACAACACCGAAGACGACTCGACCCGTACCGGCCTGATCGGCCGCGGCCTGTTCGATCTCAAGTACACGCTGACCCCGAACACCGACCTGGTGAACACGCTGCTGGTCGAATCGGGCTCGTACAACACCTTCGCGCAGAACGATTTCGGCGTATCGGTGAGCATGAACGAGCATCTGGCACTGAAGGCCGGCTGGCAGGCGCGTCACAACAGCGACGTCGCCGATGACAAGCGCAAGACCGACACGCTGACCACGATGAACGTGGTCTACAAGTTCAAGTAATCGCTGCGGGCGCCGGTGCGCCCGCCATCGTGACGTAGTGCCGGCTGCTGGCCGGCTACCCGGGAACCTCGCGCGATCTGGAATGCCGGCCAGCGGCCGGCACTACACCGTGAGCAGCTCCCCGGCGCCGGCATCGAGCAGGCCGCGCGCGACGCGCTGGCCCAGCGTCTCCGGATCACTGGCCGGGCCCCGCGCTTCCGCGCGCACGATGCGGCCATCGGCGACCCCGCCGACCAGGCCCTGCAGGAACAGATCCTCGCCCTCCCATTGCGCAAAGCCGGCCACCGGCACATGGCAGCTGCCGTGCAGCGCGCGGTTCATGGCGCGCTCGGCTTCCACGCAGGCACGCGTGTCGGCATCGTCCAGCGCAGCGAACAGGCCCATCACCGCCGCGTCCTCGCCGTTGCACTCCACCGTGACCGCGCCCTGCGCCGGGGCCGGCAACCAGTCCGGGGCGGCCAGGCGCGCCACGATGCGGTGGCCCAGGCCCAGGCGTTCCAGCCCGGCGACCGCCAGCACGATCGCGTCGTAACCGCCGTTGTCGAGCTTGGCCAGGCGCGTGTTGACGTTGCCGCGCAGGTCCTGCAACTCCAGATCCGGGCGCAGCGCGCGCAGCTGGGCCTGGCGGCGCAGCGACGAGGTGCCCACCCGGGCGCCGATCGGCAATGCCTCCAGCGAGGCGTACAGATTTGAAATGAACCCGTCGGCCGCGTCATGACGGGTCAGCATGGCTGGCAGCGCGAAGGGCGCGTCCAGTTCCATCGGCACGTCCTTGAGCGAGTGCACGGCGCAATCCGCTTCGCCACGCAGCATCGCCAGTTCCAGTTCCTTGAGGAACAGGCCCTTGCCGCCGATCGCCGCCAGCGAGCGGTCCAGCACCTCATCGCCGCGGGTGCTCATCGGGATCAGCACCACCTCCAGCCCCGGGTGCACCTGGCGCAGGCGGTCGGCGACGTATTCGCTCTGCCACAGGGCAAGCGGGCTCTTTCGGGTGGCGATGCGCAGGGTCTTCATGGCGCCATTATCGACGCACGGAGGCATATCGACCAACGGTGAGCGCCTGCCGGGCCCGATGGGATCCCCGTGGCCTACAGGTGTTTGAGGTCCTGCTTGAGGCTGGCCACGCAGCGGCGGCTGACTTCCAGCGGCCCGTGGCCATGGCGCAGCACTGCCTGGACCTGGCCTGCGCCATTTCGTCGCAGCTCCACCAGTTCGTGCCGGGCGACCAGGCAATTGCGGTGGATGCGCACGAATCGGGTGCCGAATTCCTCTTCCAGCGACTTCAGCGATTCTTCCAGCAGGTCTTCGCCGCGCGCGTGGTGCACGACGACGTATTTCTCTTCGGCCTGCAGGTAATGGATGTCCTCGACCGGGATCAGCCGCAGGCTGCCGCGCAGGCGCGCGCACAGCAGCGTGCGCGCCTGCTGGCTGGCGGCGGTCGCCGGGCCGCTGCGGCCGGCCAGGAAGGTCCGCGCACGTTCAAGGGCGGCAGCCAGGCGCTCGGGGCGCACCGGCTTCATCAGGTAATCGATGGCCGCCGCTTCGAACGCGGACAGCGCATGCGCGTCGTACGCGGTGCAGAACACCACGGCCGGGCGGGGTTCGAAGGTGGCCAGATGGCGTGCGGCCTCCAGCCCGTCCAGGCCGGGCATGGCGATATCGAGCAGGACCAGGTCCGGTTGCAGTTCGGCGCAGGCATGCAGCGCCTGTTCGCCGTTCTCGGCCTCGGCCACCACCTCGATGCCGGCCTGGTCGGCAAGCAGGGAGCGCAGGCGCTCGCGGGCCAGCGGTTCGTCGTCGGCGATCACCACCTTCAAGACAGTTTCCTCACTGGACCGGGACCGTGATTTCGCAAGCATAGTAGCCGTCGGCCCACGCCCCCGTCATCCGCGCGGCCGGGCCGAAGCGCCAGGCCAGGCGGTGGGCGATGTTGCGTTGTGCGTGGCCTGCGCCCTGCAGCAGCGGCAGCCCGCGGGTGGCCGGATCCGGCGCCGGGTTGCGCACCCGGATGCGCAGCTGGGTGCCGTCGCTGGACAGCGCCAGCACGATCGTGCCGCCGGCAGGCACCCGTGAGATGCCGTGCAGCACCGCGTTCTCGACCAGCGGTTGCAGCACCAGCCGCGGCATCGGCAACGACCATGGCAACGGCTCGTCGCGCAGCCAGATCACCTTCAGGCGTTCGCCCAGGCGCAGCGATTCGATCGACAGATACTGCTCGGCCAGTTCGCACTCGGCCTGCAGGGTGGAGTCGCCATCGCCGGCACCCAGCGCGGCACGGAACAGGTCGGACAAGTCCAGGACCGCGCGCTCGGCCACGTCCGGATCGCGGCGCAGCAGGCTGGCGATCAGGTTCATGCTGTTGAAGAGGAAATGCGGCCGGATCCGCGCCTGCAGCGCATCGGCCTGGGCCCGTGCATTGGCCAGCATCTGCGCGCTGCCACGATCACTGACGTAGAAGTAGCGCAGCGCCAGTGCGCTGATCAATGCGGTCATCGCCGCGCTGCCCAGCGTGAACCGCCAGAAGCCGACGGTCTGGGCGAAGCTGCCGCCGCCGATCACCCCGTACAACGCATGCACGATCGCCGCGCACGCGCCGGCGATCAGGCCGGTCATCATCACCACCAGCACCATGCCCGGCACCTCGGGCAGGCGCGAGAGCATGGCGCGCACGCTGCACAGGCTGACCGTCACTGCCAGCGCCAGCCACAACGCGAAGCCGCTGGCGGACAGGAAGTCCGGCAGCGTCCAGTGGCGGCTGCCATCGGGTGCCAGCGCCACCACCACGACCACCAGCTCGGCCAACCCGAGCATCGCCGCCAGTCGCGGCAGGCGGCACAGCTCGGGCAACCAGGACTGCTGGCGCGGGTCGTTCATGGCGTCAGGCGGCCAAGCGCGCCTCGAGCCAGTTGCCCAGTGCGTCGAGCTCGTCGGCACAGACCTGGTGGGCCATCGTATAGGTGTGCCACTCCACCGGCAGGCCGAGCGCGCTCAGCGTCTGTGCGGTGTGCTCGGCGATCGCCACCGGAATCACCGGATCCTGCGTGCCATGGGCCATGAATACCGGCACGCTGATTGCGCCGGCCACGCGCGCGGCCGCAGCCTTGGCCGGGTCGGGCAGATAGGTCGACAGCGCGATCAGCCCGGCCAGCGGACGGGTGCGGCGCAGCAGCGCGCTGAGGATCACCGCCCCGCCCTGGGAGAAGCCGGCCAGCAGGATGCGCTCGGCCGGAATGCCGCGGGCGATCTCGCGCTCGATCAGCAGTTCCACTTCCACGATCGAGGCATCCACGCCGGCGCTGTCGGCGCGCGAGCGAAAATCCATGCTGACGATGTCGTACCACGCGCGCATCGGCACGCCGTTGTTGATCGTGATCGGCTGCACCGGCGCATGCGGGAACACGAAGCGGATCGCCGGCCAGTGCGGGCGCACCAGCTCGGGCACGATCGGGGCGAAGTCATGGCCATCGGCACCCAGGCCATGCAGCCACAGCACCGACCACTGCGGGTCGGCGCCGGTTTCGTTTTCCACGGTATCCAGCATCAGGCGGCTCCAGTACGATCAAGCCGCATTATGACCGCGCCCCGCTGCAATGGGGCGCTGATCGCGGCAACGCAGGGCTCAGCCGGCCGGGTGCGCCTCGGCAGCCGCACGGCGCAGCTCGGCCGCGCGCACCAGCACCTTGGGCGGTGCCGATTCTTCCGGGATTTCCATCAGGCCCAGCCGGTGCATCCACACGCCGGCGGTGCGCGAGGAGGTGAAGCCCACCACCGGAATCGCCAGCACCATGCCGATCACCACCGGCGCCATCCACGCCGCCAGCGAGGGCGAGACCGCATAGGCCAGTGCCCCCATGAACAGACCGAACACGCTCAGCCCGCCATAGCCACGTGCCAGTGCCAGCCAGGACACTCCGCCATCGTCGCGCTGCTGCGCATCCCAGCCCGAGTCCTTGCCGGCCAGCACTTCTGCCACGCCGCGCGACTGCACGTACATCACCACCGGCGCCATCAGCGCGGCAAGGATGGTCTCCAGCAGCATCGAGATGAAGGCGCGGATCGTGCCACCGCAGCCGCGGCGTTCCACCGGCTCCAGCAGCATGGCCAGATAGCCCAGTACCTTGGGCGAGAGCAGCACCACCATGGTGATCGCGAACATGCGGATCACCTGCGTCTCGTCCTGGTGGCGCCAGTAAACGCCCGGCGAGAGATGCAGCACTTCATTGAGGTCGATGCCGCCCTGGAACAGCGGGATCGCGATGCCGATCAACATCAGCATGGCCCACATCGGCGCGGTGAAGTAGTGACCGATGCCGACCAGCATGTGCATGCGGCTGACCCAGTGCAGCCCCTTGGAGCCAACCACCTTGGCGTGCTGCAGGTTGCCTTGGCACCAGCGGCGGTCACGGACCAGCAGGTCGGTGAGGGTCGGCGGGCCTTCCTCATAGCTGCCTTTGAGGTACGGCACCATGTGGGTGGCCCAGCCGCCCCGGCGCATCAGCGCGGCTTCGACGAAATCGTGGCTGAGCACATGCCCGCCAAACGGCTCCTTGCCCGGCAGCGACGGCAGGCCGGCCTGCTCGGCGAAGGCCTGGGTGCGGATGATCGCGTTGTGGCCCCAGTAGTTGCTCTCCGCGCCATGCCACCACGCCACGCCGCGGCCGATCACCGGGCCGTAGACGCGCCCGCCGAACTGCTGCATGCGGGCAAACAGGGTGCGCCCGCCGACCACCGCCGGCAGGGTCTGGATCAGCCCGACATCCGGGTTGTGCTCCATCCCTGCGACCAGGCGCACGATGGTGTCGCCGGTCATCAGGCTGTCGGCGTCCAGGATCAGCATCTGCGGGTAAGCGCCGCCGAAGCGGCGGACCCAATCGGCGATGTTGCCGGCCTTGCGCCCGCTGTTGTCGCCGCGGCGACGGTAGAAAATGCGGTCATGGCCGCCCACGGCATCGCACAGGGCGCGGTAGGCCGCTTCTTCGGCCTGCCCGATGTCATCGCGCCGGGTGTCGCTGAGCACGTAGAAATCGAAGTTCGCCAGCTGCCCGGTCTCGGCCACTGACTCGTAGATCGCCTGCAGGCCGGCCAGCAGCCGGCGCGGATCTTCGTTGTAGGTGGGCATCAGCAGCGCGGTGCGCGTGTGCACGGTCGGCAGCGGTGCGTCCGGGTCGATGCCCAGCTTGTAGCCCCGATCGAACACGGCGGTCAGGAAGCCCGCCACGGCGCCGGCAAACGACAGTGCGATCCACGCGAACAGGCCCACGAACAGCACCAGCAGGCAGGCCTCGAGCACGCTGATGCCGTTGACGGCCAGCACCTTCCACATCATCCGGCTCGCTGCAGCGGTCATCGCCGCGGTGCCGCCCAGGATGTAGAAACGGCGCAGCCCGATCATCCGCGGCGAGGTGCGCTGGCGTGGCACCTGCAGCCGGCCTTCGCGCAGCGACTGCTCGGGCATCGGCAACGGCGACTCGGCCGGCAACGTCGCCCGGCCGGCATCCAGCGGGGCGTTGAGGGTCTGGGTACTCATGCGCGGTGTCCCTGTGCAGGGCGTGCCAGGCCGGGGGTGCCAAGTGCGGAAGGGGGCGTCCTGAGCCCGGCGTGCGCGCTGGCACGCATGCGTCCTGTCGGTGCGGGCCGGAGACCGGCACGCAGCGTATGTCTGTGACTACCGGAACCCACGAACTCTCCAAACCGACTTGAGACGAAAAATGCGGCTCAGTCTATGGCGCGAAATGTAAGGTGCGCGCGAAGGGCTGACCGGGCATTTCTCCGCATTCAGCTTTTGGATCGAGACAAGTGGAGCGCCCCGCACAGGCACCGCCGCGCAGGCCCTGTGCCATGGGCCTCTGCCCATTCATCTTGCAGGCGGCCGGTCCAGGCCCCGCATGGCGATGGACACCGTTCCAACGGCCCGGGTGCGGGGCCGGATGGGCCGATGTTGCGCGGTTTTCCATCCCGTGGGCGGGGGAACGGGCGTGCGTTTGGACGACCGGCCGCACCGGCGTGCGGTGGCGCGTTGGGCTCAGGCGACGGTGGCGGCGATGGCCAGGTCGGTGTCGACCGGCGGGCGCGACAGCGCACGCGCGCTCACCTGCGAGAACTGCAGCTGGGCAAGCAGGTGTTGCGCCTGGGTGGCGACCGGGCACGGCGTGATTTGCGGTCCTGCCACAGGGCGCTCGGGGGACATCACATCAATGGACATGGTCTGGCATCTCGTTGACTTCTCATGACCCGCGGGGCTTCCGGCCGCGCGGATTGCGCACCCTATCGGAAAACCGGGACGAATGTGTGACGGTGCCCGCAGCCCCTTCCATGCGTCGCCGGAAGCGTCGAAAAATTGGTGCCAATCAAGAGCTTGTCGGTATCATGTAATCGTTTTCAACAAACGATTCGGATATGGATTCCAACACTGCTTCCCCCTACAGCCCCAAGTGGCAGTTCCGCTTCAACTTCTTCGAACAGCACGGCGCCCCCAATACGCCGACCTTCAAGGCGGCGTACAAGACGCTGCCGTTCGGCCAGAAGATCAAGATCAACTTCAACTTCTACGCCCTGTTCTTCAGCTGGATCTACCTGCTGATCGTGGGCATGTGGCGCAAGGCGCTGACCATCCTGGGCATCACTCTGGTGCTGATGGTCGTCGTGGCGTTCCTGCCGGACGTGGTCGGCCGTGCGATCGGGGTGGCCTGGTCGGTGTTGATCGCGCTGACCACCAACTATTCGTACTACCTGGAAAAAGTGAAGGGCGACACCAGCTGGAACCCCTTCGCCGGCATGCGCTGGTAAGCAGCGCGCAGGCGTGGATGAAGAGCCCGGTCATTGACCGGGCTTTTTTGTGGGGCGCCGGCCCTGGGCGTCGATCACCACCTCGCCGTCTTCCTTGCGGAACGGAGCATGCACCGGTGGCAGAATCTCCAGCACGGTCTCCGAGGGCCGCGCCAGGCGCACCCCGCGATCTGTCTGCACGAACGGCCGGTTGATCAGGATCGGATGCGCGAACATCGCATCGAGCAACTGCGCGTCGTCGAGCGCCGGATCGGCCAGGCCCAGTGCGGCGTAGGGCGTGCCCTTCTCCCGCAGCGCATCGCGCACCTGCAGCCCCGCCGCCGCGATCAGTGCGATCAAACGCGCGCGATCCGGCGGGGTCCGCAGGTACTCCACCACCTCCAGTTCGACGCCGGCATGGCGCATCAGCGCGAGCACATTGCGCGAGGTCGCGCAGGCGGGGTTGTGATAGATGACCGCCTTCATGCGCGGTCTCCCACGGCGAGCGGCGGCGGTGGCGGGACCGGCTCCACCACGCCGGCAGTACGGGCCAACTGCGCCGCGTACACGTCGTCCTTGCGTTCACTGTATCGGTCGGTCAGGTAGTCGCTGTGGTCACGCACCAGCAGGGTGAACTTCACCAGCTCCTCGACCACGTCCACCACGCGGTCGTAGTACGCCGAGGGCTTCATCCGGCCGTCCGTATCGAACTCCTGCCAAGCCTTGGGAACCGAAGACTGGTTGGGGATGGTCACCATCCGCATCCAGCGCCCGAGCACCCGCAATGCGTTGACCACATTGAAGGACTGCGAGCCGCCACACACCTGCATTACCGCCAAGGTGCGGCCCTGCGTGGGACGTACGCTGCCTTCGGACAACGGCAGCCAGTCGATCTGATTCTTGAACACCGCACTGAGGGTGCCGTGACGTTCCGGGCTGATCCAGACCTGGCCTTCGGACCAGTGCGACCAGGCACGAAGCTGTTGGACCTTGGGGTGGTCGGCATCCACCGCGTCGACCATCGGCAGCTCGTGCGGATCGAACACGCGGACCTCGGCGCCGAAGTGCTGCAGAAGACGTTCCACCTCCCTGGCGAGCCGCCGGCTGTACGACTGCGGGCGCAGTGAGCCAAACAGAACCAGAATGCGCGGCGGATGGTCACTGGCACGCGTCGACAACCGCGCGGGATTGGGGATGTCGACCGCCGCAGCGGTCAGGTATGGCAAGCGGGACATCGGGTTGCTCCGGATGATTTGTTCGATTATTCTAGAAACATGGAACATAAAACCGCAACCCACGCCCTGGCCGCGCTCGGCCATGCCACCCGCCTCAGTGTCTTCCGTCTGTTGGTCCAGGCCGGCCGCGGCGGCCGGTTGGCCGGCGAGATCGCCACCGAACTGGGCCTGCCCGGTGCCACCCTGTCGTTCCATCTCAAGGAGCTGAGCGCAGCCGGACTGGTCAACGCCGAGCCACGCGGACGCAGCATCTGCTACCGCGCCGATTTCGAGGCGATGAATGGCCTGATCGGTTACCTGACCGAAAACTGCTGCGCCAGCGAGGCGGACTGTGGCCCAGGCGGCCAATGCGCGCCGCCGCGCTGACACCTAGATGACCGCGCCTGTTGCGATGACGACGCCCGCCTCTTCCCGGTTGTCATTCCTGGACCGCTGGCTGACGCTGTGGATCTTCGCGGCGATGGCGCTTGGCGTGACGCTGGGGACGCTGTTCGACGGCCTGCCCGCCGCGCTGGAGGCCATGACCCTGGGCGGCACCAACCTGCCCATCGCCGCGGGGCTGATCCTGATGATGTACCCGCCGCTGGCCAAGGTGAAGTACGAGGCCCTGCCCGCCGTCTTCGCCGACAAGCGCGTGCTGGCGCTGTCGCTGCTGCAGAACTGGGTGGTGGGGCCGGTGCTGATGTTCGCGCTGGCCGCGCTGTTCCTGCACGACCGGCCGGAATACATGACCGGGCTGATCCTGATCGGGCTGGCCCGCTGCATCGCCATGGTGCTGGTCTGGAACCAGCTGGCGCGCGGCGACAATCAGTACGTGGCCGGCCTGGTCGCGTTCAACTCGCTGTTCCAGATCACCTTCTTCAGCGTCTATGCGTGGCTGTTCCTGACCGTGCTGCCGCCGTTGTTCGGGCTACAGCGCAGCGTGATCGATGTCAGCACATGGACCATCGCCGGCGCGGTGCTGGTGTACCTGGGCATTCCCTTCGCAGCGGGCTACCTTGGCCGACGGGTACTGCTGCGGCTGCGCGGGGCCGCGTGGTACGAAACCCGTTTCCTGCCCGCGATCAGCCCGATCACGCTGGTCGCGCTGTTGTTCACCATCGTGGCGATGTTCAGCCTCAAGGGGGGTGACGTCCTGCGCATTCCGCTGGATGCGGTGCGTATCACCATCCCGCTGACGATCTACTTCTTCGTGCAGTTCCTGATGAGCTTCGTCATGGGCCGCTGGATCGCACGCGACTACCCGCGCACCACGGCGATCGCCTTCACCGCGACCGGCAACAACTTCGAGCTGGCCATCGCGGTGGCGATCGCCGCCTTCGGGCTGGGCTCACCGGTCGCGTTCGCCGCCGTGATCGGGCCATTGGTGGAAGTGCCGGTCCTGATCGTGCTGGTCCACCTCGCGCTGCGGCTGGGACGTCGCGGTTTCCCAGACACCACCTGAAACAGCAGCAACAGCAGATCGATCTGCTGACCGAACGGGGGGCGCGCGGCAACCGGGAAGGCTGAGCCGATCCGGCGCGCTCAGGCCAGGTGAAGATGACCTTGGTAGAGACCCCACGCCGCCCAGCAGGCAACAACGATCACGCCCGCCACGATCACCTGCTCGGCCCGGGTGAATATCCGCTGCCCATGCTGGTGCTTGGCGGCGGCGAACATGGCGATGCCAGGCGCATACAGCAGTACCGACAGCAGCACCTGGGACAGCCCGCCGGCATAGACCAGCCACAGCGCGTACAGCGTTGCCAGCCCGGCCACCAGCAGATCGCGGGCCCGCAGCCCGCGCTGCCCGGCATAGGTTTCCCCGCGCAGTGCGAGCAGGGCGCCGTAACCGGCCGAGAACAGATACGGCACCAGGCTCATCGACGCGCCCAGCAGCACCAGGCTGGTATAGGTGCCGGCACTGAACAGCGTGATGATCAGAAACAGCTGGATCAGCCCGTTGGTGAGCCACAGCGCATTGGCCGGCACCTGGCGCGCGTTCTCACGCCCGAGGAAGGCGGGCATCGTGCCATCCCCCGCCGCTGCGTACAGCACTTCGGCGCACAGCAGTACCCACGCCAGCAACGCCCCCAGCACCGAGACGATCATGCCGATGATGATCAAGGTGGCGCCCCAGGGCCCGACGATGGCTTCCAGCACGAAGGCCATCGAGGGGTTGCGTGCATGGGCCAGGGCGTCCTGGCGCAGCACCCCCATCGAGAGCAGATTGACCAGCATCAGCAGCGCAAGCACGCACAGGAACCCGATGATGGTCGCGCGCCCGACATCCGAGCGCCTGGCCGCACGCCGCGAGTAGATGCTGGCGCCCTCGATGCCGATGAACACCCACACCGTGATCAGCATCATGCCGCGCAGCTGTTCGCCCACGCTGCCAAGTTCTGCCGTGCCCCAGAAGTCGCCGGTGAAGATATCGGCCTTGAAACCGACCGCGGCGATGATCAGGAACACCACGATCGGCACGATCTTGGCCACGGTGACGACGGCATTGACCAGCGCGGCCTGGCGGATGCCGCGCAGGATCATTGCGTGCATCGACCACAGCAGCACGGACGCACACGCCACCGCCTGCCAGGTATTGCCCTCACCGAAGGCCGGCACGAAATAGCCCAGGCCACTGAAGATCAGCACGAAATAGCTGACGTTGCCCAGCAGCGAACAGACCCAGTAGCCCCAGGCTGCCGAGAAGCCGATGTAATCGCCGAACCCGGCCCGCGCGTACGCATAGATGCCGGTATCCAGCTCGGGCTTGCGGTTGGCCAGGTTCTGGAACACGAAGGCCAGCATCAACATGCCCAGCCCGCTGATCATCCAGCCGATCAATGCCACGCCCGGGCCGGCGCTGCGCGCGATGTTCTGCGGCAGCGAGAAGATGCCGGCACCGATCATCGACCCGACCACCAGGGCAGTCAGCGCGGTCAGGCCAAGCCGGTCGGAACGGGAGGTCATGTGCTCACCATGCCTGCAAAGGATAGCGCCGATTACCAATGCAGCGCGGTGAGCATCCGGTGAATCACGCGACCCGGCGCGCCATGGGATGTGGCACGCCGGGCAGGATCAGAAGGTCTGCCAGTCGTCCCCGTCTCCGGCCACGGCCGCTGCCGGCATCCGCGCGGTGCTGCGCGCGGGCGCGGCCCGGCGTGCCGATGTGCTGGCCGCGCCAGCACTGGACTGCAGGCGGAAGATCGCCACCGCAGTACCCAGCTGCTGGGCCTGCTCCTCCATCGCACGCGCCGCCGCCGTGGCTTCCTCCACCAGCGCGGCATTCTGCTGTGTGGTCTCGTCCATCTGGGTGATGGTCTGGTTGACCTGCTCGATGCCGGCAGACTGCTCTTTCGAGGCGGCCGAGATCTCGGCCATGATGTCGTTGACCCGACGCACGCCGGTGACGATCTCCTCCATCGTGCGGCCAGCGGTCTGCACCAGTGCCGAGCCCGCACTGACCTGGGTCACCGAGTCGTCGATCAACGTCTTGATCTCCTTGGCGGCGCCCGCCGAGCGCTGGGCCAGCGCGCGCACTTCCGTGGCCACCACCGCGAAACCACGGCCCTGCTCGCCGGCCCGGGCTGCTTCGACGGCGGCGTTCAAGGCCAGGATGTTGGTCTGGAAGGCAATGCCGTCGATCACCGAGATGATCTCGGCGATACGCTTGGACGAGGCCTCGATGCCGGCCATGGTGGTCACCACCTGGCCGACCACCACACCGCCCTGCGAGGCCACCTCGGCAGCACCGGCGGCGAGCTGGTTGGCCTGCACCGCATGGTCCGCGTTCTGCCGGACCGTGGAGGTGAGCTCCTCCATAGAGGCGGCGGTCTCTTCCAGGCTGGCGGCCTGCTGCTCGGTGCGGCGCGACAGATCGCTGTTGCCCGCGGCGATCTCACCGGCGGCCAGGTTGATGCTGCCGGTGGCCTGCTGGATGCGGCCGACGATATCGGTCAGCTGCGCGACCGTGGTATCGGCGTCGTCACGCATCCGGGCGAACACGCCATGGAACTCACCGCGCATGCGTGCCGTGAGATCACCCGCTGCGATGGCGCGCAGCAGCGCGGAAATCTGCTGCAGATTGTCATCACTGACCTGCATCATCGTGTTGAGGTTTTCGACCATGGCGCGGAAGTCGTGGTCGAAGCGCACCACGTCGCCACGCTGGCTGAAATCGCCCACCGCCGCCGCGCCGGCCAGGTCCCCGATCTGGGTATTGATGGCGCGCAGGTTGGCCTTGGTGGTATCCATCGCTGCGGTAAAGGCGGCCTGCTCGCCGGGCAGGCGGCCCATGTCCTGGCTCAGGTCACCGACCGCGTAGCGCTGCATCACGTCGACCAGACGGCGCGTGACCGCGATGTTGGCACCAACCAGCTGATTGGTGTCTTCCACCATCTTGCCGTACTCGCCGGGGAAGGCCTGGGCGTCCATGCGGTAGCTCAACTCACCGGCCTCGTGGCGCTGGGCCATCTCGCCCTGCGCCGCCATCACGGCGCGCAACTGGCTGCGCATGCGCTGCATCGATTCGAGCAGGCGCCCGACTTCGTCGTTGCGCGCGGGCGGCAGCGGCGTGTCCAGACGGCCTTCGGCCACCTCGGCAGAAAGGCGGACCGCATCGGCCAGCGGACGGATCGCCTGGCGGCGCAGCAGCACGTACACGCTGCCGCTGAGCACCAGCGCCGCGCCCAGGCCGACGGCGAGAATGATCCACAGCAACGCACGTGCCTGCGCGGTGATCAGCGCGTGCGGCACGATCACACCGAGCGCGAAATGCTCCTGGCTGCCACCGATGCGCAGCGGCACATAGGTTTTCACGTTGCCGGCGGCATCCGGCTCGAAGGCATCGAAGGTCTTGTCCGCCTTCACCGCGGCCAACACCTGCGTGGTCACCGCATCCTCGCGACGCTTGCCGATCTCGTTCGGGTCCTCCGCGGCCAGCACGATGCCGCCGGGCGAGATCAGTTCAACGTGACCTTCACCCATCGGGCGCAACGCGGCCAGGTGCTTCTGCAGTGCGGCCAGCGCGAAATCCACCGTCACCACGCCGAGGAAGGTGCCGTCATCGATCACCGGGGTGGACAGCGTGGTCATCAGCACCTTCTGGCCACCGATCTCGTACGTATAAGGCTCGGCCACCGTCTGCCGCTTCAACTCCTTTGGCTTGAGATACCAGTCGCCGTCGCCGGGCACGTCGTAGCCCTTCAGCGCATCCTGCATCGGCGTACCGTCGTGCCAGGCCCAGTAGCTCATGAAGCGGCCGGTATCATCGTGTGCCTCGGCACCGACGAACTCGGTGTCCTTTCCATCGAAGGCTTCCGGCTCCCACAGCGTGCCGAACCCGACCCACTCCGGGTGTACCTGCACCTGCTGGTGGATCACGGCGGCGACCGTCGCCCGCGACAGCGTACCCGCGGCGCGCTGCACCAGCAGGTTCTGCGCCAGCGCCTGGCTGGTGGCGAAGGCACTGGAAAGATCACCACTCACCCGCAGCGCTTCGGCCTGGGCCTCGCTCTGCATGGTGTGGCGTGAGGCATCGACCAGCGACGCGCTGGCTTCGCGATAGCTGATGGCGGCGGTGACACCGAAGCAGAGCATGGCGATCAACGCCGTACCCAGCATCAGTCGGTTGGCGATGCTGCCAGGGCGCTTGGACGCGGTGGGGCGGGACACGGGCATGGGGGGCGGTTCCGGAAAAAGGGCATACCGGCGGACGCACGCGTGCGCCGCCACGGAAACACGCAGTCCATTGCGGGCCGGCACGCGCGCGGTGTCATCACGGCGCGGCCAGCAGGGATCGATGCCACCGCCCTGCTCTGTGGAGATACCACCTGCCGGCACCCTGACGGCGCCGGCCCAGAGAAGGGACTCAGCTGGATAACGGCGTGATCGGCCCGATGTTTAGCGCCGCTTCCTGACCGTGTTCAGTGAACGCCCGCGCCGCTCTCGCCACGCCCCAGCCGCTCCACCAGCGTCTGGCTGGCGGCATTGAGTCCGATCACCTCCACGCTGGCGCCACGCGCGCGCAGCTTGCCGGTCACCCGCTCCAGTGCACCGACCGCACTGAGATCCCAGAAGTGCGCGCCGCTCAGATCGATGGTCACGCGCTCAGGCACATGCAGCAGGTCGAAGGCCGCCGCGAACTGCCCGGCCGAGGCGAAGAACACCTGCCCGCGGACCGTGTAGACACGGCTGCCGTCGGCGGCTTCGGCATCGGCGATGTCCAGCATCCGGCCGACCTTGCGGGCAAAGAACAGCGCCGACAGCAGCACCCCGGTGAGCACGCCCTTGGCCAGGTCATGCGTGGCAACCGTCACGATCACCGTGCCCAGCATCACCAGCGAGGAGCTCTTGGGATGCAGCCGGAACTGGGCGAACGAGCGCCAGTGGAAGGTGCCGATGCTGACCATGATCATCACCGCGACCAGCGCGGCCATCGGAATCTGCCGGACCCACTCCGCGCCGTAGACCACCAGCAGCAGCAACAGCACGCCCGCCACCAGGCAGGACAACCGGCCACGGCCGCCGGAGGACACATTGATCACCGACTGCCCGATCATCGCGCAGCCGCCCATGCCGCCGAACAGCCCGGCGGTGATGTTGGCCAGGCCCTGTCCAGCGCACTCACGGTTGCGCTGGCTGGGGGTGTCGGTCATGTCTTCCACGATCTGCGCCGTCATCATCGACTCCAGCAGCCCCACCACCGCCAGCGTGGCCGAGACCGGCAGCAGGATGCGCAGGGTCTCCCAGGTGAGCGGCACATCGGGGAGCAGGAAGGTCGGCAGGCTGTCCGGCAGCGCGCCCATGTCGCCGACGGTGCGGATGTCCAGGCCCAGCCAGATCGACAGCCCGGTGAGCACCACGATCGCCACCAGCGGCGAAGGCACCGCCCGGGTCAGCAGCGGCAGCAGGTAGATGATCGCCAGACCGGCCGCGCACACGGCGTACACCGTCCATGGCATCCCGATCAGCTCGGGCAACTGCGCAAGGAAGATCAGGATGGCCAACGCGTTGACGAAGCCGGTGATCACCGAGCGCGAGACGAAGCGCATCAGGGCACCCAGCTTGAGCGCGCCGGCGACGATCTGCAGCAGCCCGGCCAGGATCGTCGCGGCCAGCAGATACTGCAGGCCGTGGTCGCGGACCAGATCGACCATCACCAGCGCCATCGCGCCGGTGGCCGCGGAGATCATGCCCGGCCGGCCGCCGGCGATGGCGGTGACCACGGCGATGCAGAACGAAGCGTACAGACCGACCTTGGGGTCGACCCCGGCAATGATGGAAAACGCGATCGCTTCGGGAATCAGCGCGAGGGCGACCACGGCGCCGGACAGCAGATCACCGCGGATGTTGCCGAGCCATTGCTGGCGCAGCGGATAGGACACAGACATGGACAGACTCCACGCACCGGCGATGCGCACGGCGCGTTGTGTGATGAAGACAAAGCACTCCCTGAGCCAGCGCAAGGGCCGGCGCGTCGTCAACGCGGTATCAGGGTGGCGTCATCACAAGGGTCCTGCCGGGGCAGTGGAAGCGGCGCGCAGGATAGCGCAGTCCTCCGATGGCCTCAAACATGGCCAGCCAGTTCACCTCGCGCGTTGCCTGCCCAGCGCGACGGTGGCTGCCCGGTCACCCGCCGGAACGCCGCGGCGAACTTGCCGGGGTTGGCATAGCCCATCGCCAGGGCGACCTCGGTGACGCTGCGGCCGGCCAGCAGCATCGGCTTGGCCGCTTCCATCCGGCGCCAGGTGAGGTACGCGTAGGGCGTCATGCCGGTCGCCAGCCGGAAGCCACGACTGAAGCCACTGGCTTCCTGCCCGACTTCCTGCGCCATGCGGGCGACGCCCAGATCGTCGCCGAGATGGGCATCGATCAGTTCCTGCACGCGCTTGACGTGCGCCGGCGACAACGCGCGTCGCGTCGGGGGCGACGCAACCGGAAGTCCCGCCAACCGCTTCAGCACCAGATCGACACCGTGCTCGAAGAACGCGGCTGAGCCTGCATGCGCTTCAGCGCAGTGCCATAGCGCCCCCATCACCGAGGCGATCACCGGGTCCCCATGCAGCGCCGATGCTGCGCGATGCAGCTGCTCCAAGCGCACGTCGTGCCCCTGCAGATGCCGCGCGTCGATGGCCAGGCCCAGCAGCGCCAGCGCTGGGCTGCGGAATTCGCCTGGGCAGTCCGGCAACACAACATTGAACGCGCCTGCGCACCAGGGCTGCGCGATGCGTCCGAGCGCCGTGCGCTGATACAGGGTGCCGCCGCCCGCCGTGAGCAGCCCGATGCGCAGCGCACCACCCTCACCCATCGTGCCCTGCGCCGCCGCAAACGCATGGCGGAGCATCAGCACCGAGCCGTCGGCGCTGCCGACGCAGGCGTCCAGCGGACGGCCGGCTTCGGCCGCCACACGGGCGGCCACCGCTGTCGCTGGCGTGGCAGTGGCGCAGGTCATCAGGTGTCCAGTTCTGGATCCGCCCTGCCGGGAATGGAGCGGCAGCACCTCATTGTTACACAATAACATTTGCGATTCCTCCCCATCACCGTGGTGCGCGCCACCACCCCAGAGGCTCCTCGTGAAACACGCTGTACTTGCCGGCGCCGTGCTCGCCGCGCTTCAGTTGCTGCCCAGTGCGCCCGCCCAGGCCCAGTCCACCCCACCCGCCAAGGCCACCGAGCTGGACGGCATCGTGGTCACCGGCAGCAAACGCGATACCCCGTACCTCAAGAGCGACATGTCGGTCACCGTGCTCGACCGCGAAGCGCTCAAGGAAGCGCACGTCACCGAGTTCCGCGACCTCGACAAGCTGGCGCCGAACGTGAAGTTCAACGTGATGGGCCAGCTCAGCGACATGTTCATCTCCATCCGCGGGATCGAGTCGAACCCGTTCCTGGTCAACCGCGCCTCGGTCTACATCGACGGCATCCCGTTCCGCGAACTGAGCAACGCGGTGTTGAACCATGTCGAGTCGGTGGAGATCCTGCGCGGCCCGCAGGGCACGCTGTACGGGGCGAACAGCGAATCCGGCCTGGTGCTGGTGCGTACGCGCGCACCGTCGGCGACGACCGAAGGTGAGGTGAATGTCGGGCTGACCTCCTTCGGCAACGGCCATGGCAGCAGCGTGGATGGCTTCCTCGGCGGCGGACTGGGCGACAGCGACCGGCTGTTCGGCTCGGTCGCGTTCATGGCCTCGGACGAAGACAGCCACCTCAAGAACCTCACGCCGTTCAATGGGGTCAAAGGCAAGGTCAAGGAGACCTACCTGCAGGGCAAGCTGCGCTGGAAGCCGACCGATACGCTGGCCATCAACGCGATCGCCTACCACTTGGGCACGCGTGCGCCCGGGATGTTCGAGTATGAGTACCTGCCGTTGGATGTGGGGCTGTACAACCGCACCTATGGCGATCTCTACAACGGCGGCCGCCGTGCGGGTGACTTCACCTACATCAACGATGCGCCCAAGCGCACCACCAGGAATGAAACCGTCGCCGGCACCAGCGCGCAGTGGCAGCTCTCCGGCGGCACCCTGGATGCCGCGCTCTCCTACCGGCAGGAGGAAGACACCTCCGCCGGCTACGACTTCGACATGACCGCCACACCCGCGCTGGCCGGCCGCATCTACGACAAACAGCACAGCTGGAACGGCGAGCTGCGCTTCAGCTCCCCCAGCGATCAGGCCCTGACCTACATCGCCGGCGTCTCCACCTACCGGCATCACAAGGATTCCATCCTTGGTACCCTGGTCGGCCCCCCGCTTCGCGGCCTGGGCAGCTATGACCTCGCTCCGCTGCAGGGCTCGGATGGCCAGGACTACAGCGTGTTCGGCACGGCCAGCTACACCCCACCCTCGCTGCCGAAACTGACCGCCAGCGTTGGCCTGCGCCATGAGCAGGCCAAGCGCTCCACCCGCCAGCGCGAAGGCACGCTCGATCTGGGCCCGGGCGGCCTGGTGTTCTATCGCGATGCCGAGCTCGCACACACCTTCACTGCCACGCTGCCACGCGTGTCACTGCGCTACGACGCCAGCGACACGCTCTCGTTCTACGCCGCATCCGCCAAGGGCTACATTCCGGGCGGCTTCAATCTGGCGGCCGCGCAGAGTGACGTCGTCAACGACAAAGTGCTGCGCTACGAATCGGAAATGATGTGGAGCCACGAGCTCGGCTTCAAGATGAACGTGCTCGGCGGGCGGGGGCATATCGGTGGCGCGGTGTTCCACATCACCTCGGACAACTGGCAGGAAATCCAGCTGGCCACCGATGCCAACGGCCGGCCGATCTCCTCCGACTACGTAGGCTCGGATGCGTCCATCCGCTCGCGCGGTGTGGAGCTGGAAGGCGCGCTGGAGGTGCTGCCAGGCCTGACGCTGACCGCCAACGCGGGCTACGTGGACGCCGATTACCGCAAGCTGTTCGTCGGCGCCAATGAAAGCCTGGCCGGCAACGACGTCAAACTCACTCCGCAGTACACGGCGTATCTCGCCGCACGCTACCAGCACCGCTCCGGACTGTTCGCGCGCGTGGAGTCATCGTTCAATGGCCGCATGGCGCTGGACGAACGCAATCGCGCCTACCAGCCGGCTGTGGCCATCCTCGGCGTGCAGCTCGGCTATGAAACCGGGCCGTGGAGCACGCGCGTGTACGTCGACAACCTGACCAACAAGCGGCGCATCAACGGGTTGATCTTCGACAACCTGGCGTTCGGCCGTGACGGCAACTACTACGGTCCCATCGACCGCCCGCGCATCGTCGGTGCGGAAGTCGGCTATCGGTTCTAAGGCAGCGTGGAGGGTGCTGCGGCGCCCTCCTACTCCTTGAGAACGTCCTGTGCCTCCACGATATCCACCCCCGAGACCTGCCCCAGCCAGCCATCAAACCAGGGCTTGTGCGAAGCGCCGACGATGGACAGGACGCGGGAACCGGGGTGGTCACGCACAACCTCGAGAATGTTGGCGACCATGCGCAGATTGCGGATTTCCCAGCCCTGCACCCAGATCTGGGGGTAGTGCTGCGGTGACACGGCGGCCAGTGTCGGGCGCACGTTGGACTCGGCGAGCACCTGCAGCGCCGCGGGATCGTTGACGCTGCGATACAGCGAGAGCAGATCGTTGGACGCGATGAAGGCCGCTTCGCGTTCCGTCATGGCATCGAACGTGGGGCCATACCCACTCCACGCCTGCTGGAGCGCCGCGCTGAACGCCTTGCGGTCGGCGATCTGGTGATTGTCACCGGTATGGTCGTCGACGGCGTACACGCGCTGCAGACCGAGCCGCGCGGCCAGGACCGCAGCGATCTGGTAGCTCTCGTTCTTGCGCGTTTGAATCTGCTTGAGCAGCTCGACGAGGCTGCCGTCCAGGCCGTCGCCCGCGCGTCGCTCGGCCACGGGCAGCTGCAGCCACTGCACGTAGACAGACGCCCGTTCGCCAGCGGCAAGGAACAGGGCGGCCAGTTGGCGACGCTGCGCGGCGGTGGGGGCAGCCGGCCAGGCCGCCAACGTCCTGTTGACCTGTACGATCGCCGCCGGCACCTCCAATCCCGTGGCCGTCTTCGCGGTGTCCGTGCTGGCGCAGTAGTCATCGCCGTAGACCGCCGCATGGCGCTTGGCCAGATCGCACTGCTCGCCGCTGATGGCTTCGATGGTGATGTAGCCGGGCTTGAAGGCCGCCAGCCTGTCCAGCAGCGGATCCAGCGCCTTGGGATCGAAGGCCTCGTGCTCGCTCAGGTGCACGCTGCCCAGCACGAGGACCTCGGTGCGTGGGCCGACCATGTCCTTGTCCAGCGCCGCAAGGTCCACAGCCGCGTACGTAACCGCGGGGAGCAGCGTTACCAGGCAGCCGCACAGCATTGAGTAGCGTCGCTTCATCATCCATGGCCTGAGAGGTGGTTGACGGATGTTTTAGCAAGGCGCCGGTACCGCGACACCTGCCGAATGACACGGGGACCAAAGGCGCCGTGCGGGAGTTAGTTCCGGCTTATGGGCGCCACCACCCAGTTCCCGATGCCGCCTACTGACAAGATAGTAGGATTGAAGCAACCAACGGAAGGTCTTACGCATGGGCAGTTTCAGTATCTACCATTGGATCATCATCGTCGGCTTGATGCTCATCCCGGTCGCTATCGCAGCGGTGATCGCCATCGTCGTCCTCAGCCTGCGAAAGAAGCCACCCAACCGCTGACGAGCGCCCCCTGCCGGGTCAGAATGGCCGGCTCCCCGCGTGTTGCGGGTGTCTCAAGGGATCCGGCATGGCGACAAGGAACACCAAGGTCGAGTGGCTCAAGGGGATGATGCTGCTCATCTTCTTTGCCATGCTGTTCGGTATCCCCAACAGCTCACCCTGGTTTGGGCTGGTGTTCGTGTACCTGCTGGCCGCCGGGCTGTTCATCGTGGGCAGCATGCTGTGGATTGCCTTGCGCAGCCGCCGCGCAGCGCTGGCCTTGAGCCGCACGCCAGCCAAGCGCGCCCTTCACACCCGCGAGGTGAAGGCGCTGGAGTGGTTCGGCCAACCCGAGCGGATCGTCTGGCGCATGCCGCGCGGCAACGTGATCGACCTGATCAAGGCGGCACGGGCCGCAGGCAGCCGTCCGGTGGTGCGCACACTGTGCGGGCCGTATCGCGTGATGGTGCGCGCCCGGCATCACGAGCGACATGACTTCATCGGCGAGGTGGAGGTACTCATGCTGCCGGGGGCGGATCGCTCCCTGCGCGAGAACAACGAGGCCGACGTGTTGCTGTGCGGAACGTTCGCGGTGGTGCTTGCGTTGAATGGTTCGTGGCGGATCGACCAAGCGCCATCGCTGTTGCGATGACGCGCGTGCGCATCGCGTTGTCGTTCAATCAGTAGCGCGGCTTGATCGGCTCACTGGAATCCAGGTACCCGGCAGCGAGAGCCTTCTCGCAGGCGATATAGCCTGCGTTGACCACGCGCCCCTGCGCGTTGAAGGCCACATAGTAGGGCGAGCTGTTGCCGCGGTTGCGCAGGAGATAGTTGTAACAGACGCCGTTGATGCCGGGGAGCACCATTGCGTCCTGCGGCCGTCCCGCGGCGCTCAGGACCGACTCGCGGCTCGCCTCCTGCTGCAGCGAACTCATCACGACCGGATTACCGCGGTCATATTGAAGAACGCTGGGCATGCATGCGGACAGACTCGCGGAGACACCACACGCCAGCAGGATCGCCTGGGTCATGGGGACGGCGCTCACTGCCGGCGCGCACGTGCGGCCGCCGCATTGGCGTCGCGGATGCGCTTGTGGCGCGCCTGCTTGTCGTAGTCGTCCTTTGCCTGCATCACGCCACCGGCGGCCTGGATCCAGCTGCTGGTCGTACACCCGGACACAAGCAATGACGCGGCAAGGGCTGCCGGGATGATGAGAAACTTCATGATTCAACCTCTCTGAAAGCCAATCGGCACGTGGCCGATGGAAAACTGCGCCGCACTACCGGCAAGCGCACATGAAGCGATGCGAAAAACCACATCGCGAAATCGGCAAAGCCATTGCTGGCGCCGCAAACCGGGGCGGAACAATAGTTGACACGCACTTAACAAAAACGAAATCTGCCGTGTTTCTATCTTTGTATATTCCTATTCCATGCGATTTCATATGCGGTGCGGGACCTCGCCACAGAAGTTTCCGGTGAAACATTCAATGCCGCGCCGCCAACGGGCTCATGGTCGTTGGCATCCGATCCTGGCTGTAGCGTGCTGAGAGCAGCAGATGCCGTATACATCTACGCTCAGCCGATGCTGGGTTTTCAGGGGACCGGATACACGATGAAACGCACGATGGTTGTAGCGGCGTCTGTCATGGCTGTCGCGTTGTCAGCAACCGCTGGACTATCGCTTACCCGGCAAAACCCCATGCCCTTGCCAATCTCTACTGGCGGAGCAGCGCAAGCTTCTGACCCGGCTGCGCGATCAGATCAGGAAGCATCCAGAACGCCAGGCCTGATGAACCAGACGACCAGACCTTCGGCGAAGGCAGGCGGCGAGCATCCTGCCGATGCCAGTGCCACGTCGGCATACGAACTGGTTGAAACAGATCTGCGTTGTCAGATTGATCGCGAGGCCTCCGCCACCGCGGGTCACATCAGGAGTACGACCGACGAGCTGTGCCGGGATTTTTGGCTTGAGCCGCTGAGTCCCGAAGAGGTGTTCACCGCGATCACCCATGCCGCCGAGCATGGAAACATCCGCGCCCAGCTCGATTACGCGCTATACGCTTCGAGGATCTTTGAAGACGAACGTAACTCGCTGGATCCGGATCTGATCCGCGACTACAAACAGAACACCGTCAGATTCCTCGAGTCCGCTGGAGCGGCCGGCGAATCAAACGCGTACGTGCGTTTGAGCGACATCTACAAGAACGGCATATTGGCCTCGAAAGACCCGGTCATGGCTTATGCATACGCGGAAGCATTCTTCCGCACAGGTTCAAGTCGGTATGGCGCCTCGTTCTTGAACAATGCCGCAGCTGGCCTGGACGGCGCCCAATTGCGCCGCGGCAAGGAACTCGCAAATCACCTTCTCAGCCAAAGAAGTGCATCGCCGTGACCATGGAAGGGGCTGTCGCACCTTTGCATAGGCAGCGCGGTTGCTGCCAGGCGCCTGATTCAATGGTGGGCCCACCAGGATTCGAACCTGGAACCAAAGGATTATGAGGCCTCTACAGGGCTTCCATGACCTTCCATGACCGGCCCCA
>NZ_PKQP01000008.1 GCF_002887735.1 Stenotrophomonas bentonitica | reverse complement strand
CCGCTGCCGGGCGCGGCGGCCGCCGTGGCGACGCTGGCCGGGGCACGCTGCACCGACGGCGCCGGCGCCGCCTGCTGGCGCAGCTGGTCCGCCATCCGGCGGACTTCGGCCTGCGCGCTGTCGGTCAGGCGCGCGTTGCGCATGATGGTGTCGGCCATGTCGTTCTGGCCGCGCAGCAGCGCCCAGACCGCCAGGTTGGCGTTGGCCTTGGCACTGCCGGGCGATAGTTCGGCGGCCTTGGCCAGCGGCTCCTGCGCGCGGGTCCAATCGCCGGCGCGCAACCGGGCGAAGCCCAGATCGCCGAGGTAGCCGGTGTTCAACGGCTGCAACTGCACGGCCTTCGCCAATGCCTGCTCGGCGCGTGCCGCGTCGCCGTCGCGGGCGGCGATCAGGCCGAGTCCGTGCCACGCCGCGGCCGCCTGCGGGCCGCTGGTCAGGCTGCCGTACATGGACAGTGCCGCCTCGCGCTGGCCGGTTTCGCGCAGTGCATCGGCATTCAACAGGCGCAGTTGGGGACTGTCGCCATAGCGTTGGCGATACGCCTCCACGTGCGCCAGCGAGGCGTAGTACGCGCCCTGCTGCTGCATCTTGGAGATCAGCTCGAGGTAAAGCTGTTTGTCGTCCTGCGGGGCCACCTCGGGCGACGCCAGTGCCATCGGATCCTGTCGGTAACCGTTGCGCACGTTCGAACAGGCCGCGCAGAGGGCAGTCGCGGCGAGCAGCAGGCAAAGGCGGGAAAGCACGGCGTGGTGCATGGCGTTCAATCCAGTTTGGTCAGGGCGGAGGCGAGGGCGATGATGGCCGGGCCGGCCAGCACCAGCATCAGCGCCGGCAACAACGTCAACATCATCACCACGGTCATCTTTACCGAGAGCTTGCCGACCTTCTCCTTGAGGGTGGAACGGCGCTGTTCGCGCAGGCGGATGCTGAACTGGCGCAGCGGCTCCTGCACCGCTCCGCCATGTGCGTGGACCTGCAGGATCAGCTGCACCAGGCTGCGCAGGTCTTCGTCGTCGAACGACTCGCCCAGCCGGCGCAGCGACTGCTCGCGGCTGCGCCCGTGCATGTAGGCGATGTTGGCCTGGTGGATCTCGCGGCCGAGGACCGGGATCGCGTTGCGCAGTTTGTCGCCCAGGGTCTGCAGGCTCTGGTCCATGCTGAAGCCGACGCCCTGCAGCAGGCGCAGCAGGTCGATCAGCAGCGGCAATTCCGCCGAGACCTGCTTGCGCAGGCGCATCGCCCACGCACGCAGGGCGAACTTCGGCAACAGGATGCCGAAGGCCAGCGCGCCGAAGATCACCATCGCGCGGCTGAAGCCGGTGCTGTGGTTGAAGGCCAGCACCAGGACCAGCGTGGCCACGGCGATCAGCAGCCGAAGGGCAAGGAAGATCGCGGTGCCGGCGTTGGTGTTCCAGCCGGCCTGGTCGAGCAGCAACCGGTCTTCCGGTGCCAGCAGGGCGGCTTCGATGCGGCCGCCATTGAAACGCTGGCCGAGCGCGGCGACCGCAGCGAGCCAGCGCTGGCGCAGGCTGACCGGCGGCTGCTGGGCCGGGGCAGGGGCGCCGGCGGCATCGCGCGGCCGCAGGGCGGCCTGCAGGGCGTCCCGGTGGCGTTGCTCGCGGCCGCTCAGCACCCAGCCGCGCAGCCCGAGCAGGCCCACGCCGGCGGCGAGGACCAACAACGTGGCGATCCACCAGCCGTTAGTGCTCATGCAGACTCCCGGTGGAAGAAGGGCGGGCGCTCATATCGACTTGGCCAGCCGGTACAGCAGGAAGCCACCGATCAGTTCCAGCCCCAGCGCCCACAGCAGCAGCTTGTGGCCGAGCGGCTCCTGGATGATCGGCTGGAAGAAGTCCGGGCTGGTGATCGCCATCAGCACCGCGCTGATCGGCGGCAGCAGGCCGAGCACCCAGGCCGACATGCGGGTCTCGGAGGTGGTGGCCATCAGCTCCTGCTGCGCCTGGTCCAGGTCGCGCATGAAGTCGGCCATGCGCTGCAGGATCTGGTCGGCGCGGCCGCCGATGCGGACACTCACGCCGAGCACCACCGACAGCACGTTCAGGGCTTCCAGCCGATAGGGCTGGGCGGCCTGTGCCAGGGCGCGGTCCAGGTCCAGGCCGCTGCGGGTATAGGACACGGTGGCGTCGAGCAGGCCCCGCAGCGGCATCGGCATCTGCGCGGCCGAGGTCTGGAAGGCCATCTGCAGGCTGTTGCCGAGGCCGGCCAGGCGCACCAGATTGTCGAGGAAGTCCGGCAGTTGGCGCAGCAGCTTGGTCTGCAGCCGGGTGATCCGCCGTGATACCCAGAACCAGGCTGCCAGCGCACTGAGCACCAGTACGATCGGCGCGGCCCACACCGTGCCAAGCCGCGCACTGGCGATCCAGGCCAGCAGTGCCGCAGCGGCGACGATCAGCAGTGGCACCCGCCAGCCGGTGGGAAGCGCGGCGCGCCGCATCAGCGCGTCCCAGGGCAGGCCGGCCGGGGTGCTGGTGACCGGCATCGGCGGGGGCGGGGCGTCGCTGATGCCGGCCAGGCGCGGGGCGGTGTCCGGTCGCGACAGCCGCTGTTCGGCGTGCTGCAGTGACAGCCGGCGCTGCTCGCGCGCGGCCGCGCCGCCCCACAGCTCTACGGCCAGCGCCACCAGTATCAGCGCCGCACTGCACAGGAGCAGGACGAAGGCCATCCTCAGAAGCCTCCGCCCAGTGCTTCGCGCAGCTGCCGCCGGAACGGTTCGAGCTTGTGCGAATGGGGCTGGAAGCCGAGCCCGACCCAGCGGTCGTACTCCTTGCCGTCGCCATCGATCTGCACCTCGTGGCGGAACATCTCCTGGGTGGCGATCATGTTGTCGGTGACGCCGGTGATTTCCGTGATCGAGACCAGCACGCGACGGCCGCTGCCCAGCCGCGAGATCTGCACGATGAAGTCGATGGCGCTGGCGATCTGCCGGCGCAGGCTGTCTTCGCTGCCCTGGAACCCGGCAAAACCTGCCAGCATCTCGATGCGGTACAGGCAATCGCGCGGCGAGTTGGCGTGGATGGTGGCCATCGAGCCGTCATGGCCGGTGTTCATCGCCTGCAGCATTTCCAGCACTTCGGCGCCACGTACTTCGCCAACCACGATGCGGTCCGGGCGCATGCGCAGGCTGTTGCGGACCAGGTCGCGGATGCTGATCGCGCCGTTGCCGTCCGCACCGCCGATACGGCTTTCCAGACGCACGACATGCGGGTGGTTGAGCGAGAGCTCGGCGGTGTCTTCGACGGTGATCACGCGCTCGTTGGCGGGAATGTAGTTGGCCAGGGCATTGAGCAGCGAGGTCTTGCCCGAGCTGGTGCCGCCGGAGACCAGGATGTTGCAGCGGCCCAGCACCATCGCATGCAGCAGCGCCTGCATCGGCCGATCGAACGTGCCCATGCGCAGCAGCTCGTCCGGGGTGAACGGATCCTTGCGGAACTTCCGGATCGAGACCATCGGCCCATCCACGGCCAACGGCGAGATGATGGCGTTGAGGCGCCCGCCGTTGGGCAGCCGCGCATCCACCATCGGGTTGGATTCATCCAGGCGGCGGCCGAGCGGGGCCAGGATCCGGCGCAGGATGCGCAGCAGATGGCTGTCATCGCTGAAGCGCTGCGGCGCCCGCTTGAGCATGCCGCCCTGGGAGACGTGGATGTCCTTGTAGCCGTTGATCAGGATGTCCTCGATCTCCGGGTCATGCAGCAGATCGTCAAGAGGGCCGAAGCCGGTCAGCTCTTTCACCAGTGCATTGGCGACGATGTCCTTCTCGGCCTCGTTGATCGGAATCCGCCACTCGTGCACGAAGCCGGCGGTCTGCGCGTGCACGTAGCGCGACACGGTGTCCGGTGCCCACGCGTCGATATCGATGCGCTCGTCCTCGATGCTGTTGAGCAGGTGCTCGTGCGCGGCGATCAGCACCTTCTGGTACTGCTCGGTCTGCTCGAACGGCTGCACGCCGTGCTCGGCGTCGGCACCGGGTTCGGCGCGGGCGGTGGTGGACGGAAACGGAGTCACTTTGTCTTCCATGGGGAACCACTCAGGCGAAGGGCGAGGTGTTCCCGCCAGCCCCTGGCCGGCGCGGGGGCCGTCGGATCCAGGTGCGACAACAGCGGGGCAAGGGCACGCACATACGGATCACGCGGCGCGTCCTGCAGCAGCAGGCGGCCATGGCTGGCACTGGAACGCAGTGTGGGCCGATCGGGCAGCACTGCCAACAGGGGCAGTTCGAAGCGTGCCGCGATCTGCGCCGGGCTCAGGCCGCTGGCATCGTCATGGCGGTTGATGATCAGCTGCAGCCGGGCATCGCGCGCGCCCACCTGGGCCAGGTGGCGAAGCATCTGGTCCAGCGAGACCAGGGTGCCGATGGACTGATCGGCGATCAGCCAGAGTTCGTCGGCACTGTTGAGCACGGACACCGGCAATTGGCGCAGCGGCACGCCGCCCAGGTCGCACAGGACGGTGTGGAAGACGCTGCGCAGGCGCTGCATCAACATGCCAGGGTCGGGCAATGCGGTGCCTTCCATGCCGGGTGGCTGGCCGAGCAGGGTGACGCCGGCTGGATGGTGGGCCATCGCGGTGCGCGCCAGCGTGGCATCGATGCGGGCGGCATTGCGCAGCGCATCGTCGAAATGGAAGCTGGGGTCGACGTTGAGGTAGAGCGACAGGTCGCCGGTGGGTTGGCCCAGGTCCAGCAGCAGCGTACCGGCATCGGCCGGTGCGGCATCGCCGGCCGCTGACGGGTTGGACAGCGCGGCCTGGCCGGCGAGGACGCCCAGATGCGCGGCCAGGGTACTGCTGCCCACGCCGGGGCGGACGCCCAGCAGCAGCACCATGCGTGCGCGCGCCGGTGGCGCCACCGCAACGCTGCTGCGGCCCTGCGCGGCGAGCGCGGCAGCGCGACGGAGCACTGCTTCCATGTCCTGTGGTGCGCTGTCCAGGTCGAGCAGATCGCGCAGGCCGGCGCGCAACGCGGCGACCACGCCGTCCATGTGATCGGCGTGGGTGGAGCCGATCGCCACCAGCGGCAGCTCCGGGGCCTGGGCTTGCAGCTGCCGGGTCAGGGCCGCGGAGAAGGCGGCGTTCTCGTGCCTGTAGTCCAGCAGCACCACGCAGCCGGTGTCGCGCAGCGGTTCCAGCGCCGAGGCCGGCGCTGCGCTGTCCAGCCACTGCACCGTGCCCAGCGACGGCAACAAGGCCGACAGCAGGGTGGCCAGTTCGCGGTCCGGCGCAAACAGCACGAGCTTCATTGAAGCATCCCGTGGTTGGACCAGCTGCAGGGTGGCGGACATGGCGGGAAGGTTCCTGGCATTGGGCTCAGCGCGAGAATCCGGGCAGTTGGTCCGACGATGCCGGGCTCAACAGCCAGGCGCCCCAGACCGGCAGGTTCGGCGATGCCTCGCGCTGGCCCGGCAGCGGCACCTCGGTGCCCTGGGCCAACGGCTGCACCAGCCGCGGGGTGACGATGATGACCAGCTCCTTTTCTTCCTTCTTGTAATTGAGGGTGCGGAAGAACGACCCGATGATCGGCAGATCGCCGAGCAGGGGCACCTTGTCCACGTTGGAGCTGACGTTGTTGCTGACCAGCCCGCCGATCACGAAGGTTTCCCCGTCACCCAGCTCGACCGTGGTGTCGGCGCGGCGGGTGGTGATCGACGGCACCTGCACATCGTTGTAGGTGATGCCGGCGGCGTAGTTCAGGTCGCTCGCTTCCGGCGCCACCTTGAGTGCGATGCGGTTCGGGCCGAGCACGGTGGGGGTGACGGTCAGGCCGATGCCGAACGGCTTGAAGGTGACCGTCGTGGTGCCCAGCCCCTGTGGTTCCAGGATCGGCAGCTCACCGCCGGCAAGGAAGCTGGCGCTCTGTCCGGACAACGCAACCAGGGTCGGTTCGGCCAGGACGCGGGCCATGCCGTTGCTCTGCAGCAGGTCGATGTTGGCGTCCCAGCCATGGGTGAGGGATTTGAATACCAGCCCGAAGGCCGACGACAGCGGGTTGGTGATGATGACGTCGTCGGGGCCCGCCGATTCGCCCGCCGGCAGCACGCCGGGCAGGGTCGCGCCGGGGCGCGTGATGCCGTAATAGAAGCCGTTGTTGCGGTTGAAGTTCTTGTTGCCGAAGCTCATGCCGATCTGGCGCAGCACCGACTTGTTGAACTCGACGATCTTCACCTCGACCTGGACCACGCCACCCGTGGCGATGGTGGAGATATCGGCCAGCTGGCCCTCTTTGCCCACGGCCATCGCCGCGGCCTTGACACTGTTCTGGTGGTCCAGCAACGAAGGGCTCAGGCCCTGCAGCAGGCCCTGGCCGTCCTGCACGACCAGCCCGGTGCCACCGCCCTGGGCGGTCAACGCACCCTGCACGGCACTGCGCACCTCCACCTGCAGCCGTTCCGGCTCGCGATTGCCGTTGCGCCACAGCAGCAGCGTCGTGTTGCCGGGTGCCTTGCCGACCAGCAGTGCCTCGCGGCCACGAAGCATCACCACGTCGGCTACGCTGGGGTCGGCGATGGCGACCCGCTCCAGGTTCGCCGGCAACGACCACGGTCGCTGCTCACGCGTCTGCAGGACCAGCTCTGCGTCGGCACTGGCCAGCAACGGGCTGCCGATCAGCACGCCAGCCAGCAGGCAGCGTGGCAGGGCGTGGCAAAGGCGGCGCGTGAGGGTGGGGCGTTCGGTCATGGGCTGTCTCGGCATGGGCTTAACGCGACCCGCTGTGGGAGGAAATGTCGCCACGGATGATTTCAATCCCGCGGTCCGGGCGCGGTGCCGCGCGCCGCGGTGCGCTGCCGGGAACGGGCAGTGCCGCGGTGGAACTGCGCCCGCGTCCGGCCAGGGCGTCGGTGTCGATGCCGGCGTAGGCATCGTTTTCCGGGCGCTGCAGGGCGAGGCGCTCCTCGGCGGACAGCTCGCGGCGCGGGCTGAGCACACGGCCGGGCGTGGGGAACAAGGCCTGGTCCGGCAGCGCGATGTCGGCCGGGTTGCGCAACGCCAGGAACAGCTTCCCCTGTTGGGCGCCGAGCAGCAGCCGGTTCGCCTCGGCGACCGGCACCGCCAGCACCGCGCTGCGTGCCGGTGGCGTGGTTCCATCATTGCGTGATGCGCCGGCCGACGCGTTTGCGCCAGTGATGTCCTGTGCGCGGCTGTCGGCGGGCGCAGGCGCGCTGCCATCGGCGGGCACGCTGGCCACACTCTGCAGGTCATCGGCGCCATAACTGAGCACGCGCAGCCGCGACAACAGCAGCCGTGTCTGCGCGTCACCGTCGTCGCGCAACCCGCCCGACGCGCGCAGGTTGAGGAACACATCGACGAAATCGCCCGGCTGGATGCGATTGCCTGCAGCCACCAGTTCGTCCACCGGCACCGCGAGTGCGCGCTCGCCGGGATTCAGGCGCAGCGAAAAGCCCTGTGCGATCTGCGCGGTCTGGATCTGGGTGCCGGCCGGGATGTCCTGGGTCGGTACCGCGCCGACCAGTGCGTTGATCGAGGTGTAGGCGCCCACCGGGCGTTGCGGATGGCCGGCGATGCGCAGGTCCTCGGCCGTGATCGGTCGCCCGGCCGGCAAGGCGCCGGCCGCCTCGACCACCGGCCAGGTGGCAGGTTGTGCGGGAGCAGTGGCGGTCGCCGGCGTGCCCGGCGGCGCCTCGCTGGCGCGGCGGCTCACGCTGAAGGCGACAATGGCCAGGATCACCGCCAGGCCGATCAACAGGATCGCGGCGATGCGGGTCAACTTGAGCATGCGGTTCTCCGGAGGGTCATCAGTTGCCGCCGAGGTCGAGTTGGGCGACCGCGGTGCTGCGCAGCGCCCTTGGCATTACCCAGCCATACACGCGCCCCGTGCCGGGCAGGAAGGGGTGGGCGCGGTAGTCGTAGCTCACCTCCACGCGGATGCATTGCGCGGCCGGCAGGTCGGCGCAGGGCGCGGGCGTGGAGACGGTGATCGGGGGCGCGCCAGCCGCGGCGCAATCGGGCGTCTGCCTGGCGTACGTGAGCAGCCACTGCATGGAGCGTCGCGCGGCCACGCAGGCGGCGGTACGGCGTTCGGTCGGGGTGGCATGACGGAACGCAGCACGTGCGCCTTCCGCAGACGCTGCCGACAGCGTCTGCTGCGCGGCCATGATCATCACGCCCGAATAGGTGACCAGCAGCAGCGGCAACAGGCCGAACAGCAGCATGAGCGCGAATTCGAGGGTCGCGATGCCGCGTTGGCGCGTCGGGCGGCCGAGGTGGCCGGCGGTGATGCTCATGCGGCACCTCCGGATGGCTGTTGCAGGACCCACCACATACTGGCGAAGGCCAGGTAGGCCGCATAGGGAATGCCGACCCGGCCCTGGCGCGCCTGCCGCCACTGCGCGATCACCGGCTGCAGGCGGCGCGAGACCGCATTGTCCGTCTCGGGACGCGGACCGGAATGGGACAACGCAGGCGCGATGCGCCGCGCGACGATCACGCATGTGGCATGTGCACCGGCGAGCAGGCTGGCGATGATCCAGATCGGAAGCAATGGCGCCGCGCCAAGCAGCAGGCCGAGCACGGCGAAATACTTCACATCACCGGCACCCATCCAGCCGATGGCATAGAACGGCAGCAGCGACAGCAATCCCAGTACGAAGCCGAGCAGGTGCGTGCCCGGAAATCCGCGGCCGGCCATCCACCACTGCCACGCCAGCGCGACCAGCGCCACGCCCGTGGCCAACAGCAACCCGCGATTGGACACCCGTCGGGCGTACAGGTCATGGATGGCGACCTGTACGCCGAGCAGCAATGCCACCAGGGGAAGGAGTTCCATATGCGTTATGTCCCCCGAATCGGTCGTACGACACACTTGCGTGCCATGCCGTCGCCGCGGGAGAGCCGGGCGACAGCGCAGGCAGTCAACGACAGTCGATCAGGCCGCCGCTGCGGTTGCGTCGTCGACCACTTCACCCAGCTTGGTGAACAGATTCTCGAAGAATCCGGTGATCTGGTCCTTACCTACCGCCACCAGGATGCCCGCGATCACGGCAGCCAGCAGGCCGTACTCGAGCGCGGTCACGCCATCTTCTTCAACGAGGAACTTGCGAACGGATGCATTCATGACGGTTTCTCCATTTCCCAATCAGAGCCCGAACGGGCGGATACAGCCCCTGGTACCGATGGTGTTGCCTGGCTCCGCCAGGACCTCCATCACGACCGCGCGTCCTGCGCGGTGCGGCCCTTGCAGGCCTGCGCTATCGACCGGGCGGAGCCCGGCGACGTCATTGGAGGCGGATCGCGCTGGACAGTGCGGTCATTGCCGCCGAAGCGCGGCATCGGCAATGAGGGCAGTGCGTACGAAGATTGCTGTCCATGGCGTTCCCCTTGTCTTTCAATCGCCGCGACGGTATCGCCGCGCGTCCTGAATACGATGCTCGACGAATCACGTGGGATCCAATACACAAAATCGGCAGGCGCGGTTTCAACTTTAGAAACTTCGCACTGCATGACCGCCGTGCATGAGCCTGATGTAATGGCGGCAAAGTGAAGTGCGGGTAGAGATTATGTGAGGGCGGCGTGATGTCAATTATTTGACAGTATGCGAGCGCGCTTGACCGTTGGGTTTCAACGGATCCGGACACATTTGTGACGGCGATTATGATTCTGTTTACCTGGCGTCCAGTTCGGGCATACTTGCCAAAAATGCGCATCGAAAGCTTCGCCGACAATCGCTGCCGCATCGGCTGAATGATTTAGCTGCGATCAGTGAACGATTTAGCTGCAGTCACGAACGATGGGTTGGGCGGGCTGGCGGGCATCGCCACGGCGGGTTGGCCGTAACAGAATGCGCAGCAGCAAACGCAGGAGTGCGCACCCGGTGGCCATGCGGCGCAGGCACCGGGTAACCAGGCCAAAGGGGGCATCACTGTCATGGTAGATGGTGTGGTGGAAGACCAGATCGACAGCGGGCTGCGGGCATTCGACCTGGCCTCGCTCAGCGGTGTGCTGCGCGTGTGCGATCTGGAGATGGTGCTGCTCGATGGCAACGGCCCGCGTGCTGCGATCGAATCGCAGGTGCACGACGAGGCATTGTTCTGCACCGCGGTGAGCGGGTTTCATTTCCGCGGTCGTTTCATGCTGCCCCAGGACTGGTGCCTGCTCGGCTTGATCCACGCCACCGATGAGAACGTCAGCTGGTGCCATGGCATGCCGCTGGCCGCCGGGATGGCGTTGACCGTGCTGCCGGAGGGCATCAGCGAGTTCACGCTCAGCGCCGGCACCCACCTGACGTTGCTGCTCGCGCCGATGCAGCGCGTGCAGCGCAAGCTGACCGAGCTGAGCCTGCGCAGCACCTTGCCCTCGGGCCAGGCCCTTTCCCTGTTCCAGGCCGGCGCGGGCAGCAACGCAGCGCGACTGGTGCAACGCTACGGTGAGGTCCAGCAAACACTTCTTGGACAGGGCGGGGCGCTGCCGGCCGACGCCGTGGACACCTTGCTGCACGACCATATCCAGGCGCTGTTGGGCGCCGGCAGCGATGACCATCCCACCTGCAGCCGGGGCCGGCGCACGCATTATCTGATCGCCCAGCGCGCCGAGAATTTCATGCGGCTCAATCTGCGTCGTTATATCTATATGAATGAAATCTGTGACGCGGCCGGGGTCAGCGAGCGCGCGTTGCGGTATGCCTTCGAAGACCTGTTCGGTACTTCGCCCAACCGTTATCTCTCGATGCTGCGCCTGTGCGCGGCCTGCCGCGGCCTGTCGATGGCCGATGCCAGCCGCAAGTCGGTCAAGGCGATCGCATTGAGTTGCGGGCTATGGGACCTGTCGCGGTTTGCCGATAATTATCGCCGGGTATTCGGCGAGCTCCCCCGCGATACGCTGATGCGCGCACCGGCGCAGATGGGCAGTCCGGCCTGACCGGAAACGCGATCCGTCCGTCTGCCCTGCACATATTCGGCAAGCTGCCGAAATTGTCCATGCCGCTGCCGGTTTTCCCCGTCTTCTTGCCGGAACGCACGCTTGCGCTGCCGGAATGAAGTGCTCGCGGTTTGACCCCTCGACTGTAATGACATCCACGTGCCGTCAGGCACCGGTGATGTTCAACGCGTCCGTACACGGGGGAATACCTGATGAACCGTATCTTTCGATTGGTGTGGAGCCACCGGCTGAATGCCCTGGTGGTTGTGTCCGAAATCGCCACTGCGCGCGGCAGCCTGGCCGCCGGACCGGTGGTGGTGCACCTGAAGGTGCCGATGTCGGTGCTCTCGCTGGGTCTGTCGCTGGCGCTGTGCACGGGCAGTGCATGGGCAAGCGAGAACCAGACACTCACCGACCTGCAGGCACTGGCTGCCAAGTACACCGCGCCGTTGCCGGTGAAGCTCGATGCAGAAGTGGCGCTGGCGGCGGCCGCGCGTGATCGTGGCACCACGCCACTGTTGAGCGTGGATGCCAACGTCAACCTCAACCTGGGTGCACAGGCAGCCCACGGTCGGCCGGCACTGCAGGTGCAGACCGCCGCGCAGTTGAGCGCGGAGCTGCCCCGGCGCGTCGCCGCACCAACCGCACAGGTGGCGGTGTTGGCCGACCTGGGTCTTGCAGGCGGCACCGGCAACGGAGCAGCACTGAATGCACACGCCGCCGTCGACGCCGTGGCCACGCTGGTACCGTCGGCAGCAGCGGTGCAGGCCCCGGTCAAGGCGGATGCGCGACTGGCTGCCACCGCCGATGGCAGGTTGGCCGTGAGGGCCGATGCGAACGCGACAGCGAACGTGGCCGTTGCGGCTGCGCCGGCCCCGCTCAAGGCGGCGCTGGAAACCAAGGTCGATGCGGCTGCCGAGGCGCGCCTTGCGGCCGCCGAGGTGCAGGCCAAGGCGGCATTGATCGCCGAGGCCACGGTCACGCCTGATGCCCCGGACGCGGTCCAGGTGTCGCTGGCCAGCAATGTCGCCGGTGGTGTGCGCGTGGATGCACTGGGCCACGTGGTCGATGCGGCCGACCGCAATCCCAAGCTCGTCGATGCCGGCGTCAGCGCCGTGCAGACCAGCTCGATGGCGCTGGCGCCGAACGGATTGGGCAACGCGCTCGGTGGGTTGTTGAACGGTGTGGGCGGTGCGGTCGGCGGCCTGCTCGATGGCGTCGGCACGACGGTGGGTGCGATCACGACTCCCGTGCTCGGCGCGGTTGGCGCGGTCACCACGCCGATACTGGGTACCGTGTTCCCGGCACCGACGGCGCTTCCGCCGGGCAGCCCGAAGGGACCGGCGCCGGCCGATCCGAACGCCGGGCTGATCATCGGTACCGGTGGCCTGGTCGGCTCGCTCTCGCAGCTGGTCGGACCCACCGCGCAGGGGTTGCTGGGCGGCGACGGCTACGTGCGCAATGGCAACCTGGCAGTCAGCAGCGCCAACGTGATGCAGACCTACTCGGTCACCAACGTGCTGGGCCTGCCGGTGGTCAACCTGAGCCCGGTCGGCACGCTGCTCGATGGACTGGGAAACGCCAGCACCGGTGGCAGCTCGCACCTGACCCTGATCGGCGGCGTCACTTCCGACAGCTACATCTACAACATCAACAACGGCGATCCCAACGGCCTGCTCGGCCTGGTGTTGCCGGACGGGTCGCCGGCATGGTCGAACAAGTGCCTCAACCTGCTGGTGGCCAGCGTGGACTGCTGGGCGGTCAATGCCGCGCAGGATTACCAGGTGCTGGTCGGCGATGGGGCGTTTGCCAACGGCTCCAAGGAAGTGGTGATCGGCGCCAACGCACGTCATGAGCTGCCGCGGCAGGACGCCAGCATCGCGTTCCCCGGCGCCGGGCTCAACGATCCGACCGACCCCACCGGCGTCCCGACCGCCGACTACGCCGCGCGCATGGGCCATTCCGTGGTCGTCGGCGATAGTGCGACGGGCACCGCCAACGGCCAGACCATCCTCGGTGCGGAAGCCACCTCCAACCAGGCCAACAGCGTGGCGCTGGGGTACCGATCGGCCGCCAACCGCGGCGCGCAGGCCGGCTACAGTGCTTACGGGTTGAACGGGCAGCAGGTGTCGGCCGGTGAAGTTTCGGTCGGCTTCGCCGGTGGTGAGCGTCAGATCAGCAACGTGGCTGCCGGTAGCGCCGCCACCGACGCGGTCAACGTGGCCCAGCTGCAGGGCGCGATCTCGCAGATCGATGCGGTCGGCACGCTCGCGGTGACCTATGACGACGATGGCGCGGGCGGCGCCGACTTCCGCCGGGTCACCCTCGGCGGCGGCACCGGCACCACCACGATCGCCAACCTCGCCAACGGCGCGGTCAACGCAACCAGCACCGAGGCCATCAACGGCGCCCAGCTGTTCGACACCAACAGTGCGATTGTCGACTACTTCGGCGGCGTCACTGCCTACGATCCGGTCACCGGCGCGTGGACCGCACCGAGCTTCCAGATCTCCACGATCTCCACCGGCGGGGCAGTCGCGCAGGGGGTGTACGACAACGCCAGCGATGCCTTCTCCGCGGTGGATGGTTCGCTGGTCAACCTCAACACGCAGATCACCGATATCCGCAACGGTGTTGGCAGCCGCTATCTGAAGATCAACTCGACCGGGGCAGAAGCCGCCGCCGCGGGCCTGGACAGCATCGCGGTCGGCACGGGTGCCTCGGCCACGGCCGCCAACAGCGTCGCGGTGGGTGCCGGTGCACTGGCCGGCCGCGAGAACACGGTGTCCGTCGGTGCGGTCGGTGCAGAACGCCAGGTGGCGAACGTGGCCGCGGGCACCGAGGCCACCGATGCAGTCAACCTGGGCCAGCTGGAAGCCTCCGAACAGGGCGCGCTGCGCTACGACCTCAACCCGGATGGCAGCGTGAACTACGCCAGCGCCACGCTGGGCAACGGCGGCGGTGCGACCACGCTGAGCAACCTCGCAGCTGGCAGCGTCACGGCCGGCAGCAGCGAGGCGATCAACGGGGCCCAGCTGTTCGCCGCCAACCAGGCCGTGGCCACCCACCTCGGCGGTGGGGCGGCGCTGGACGCCACCGGCATGGTCAGCGCGCCGAGCTACACCATCAACAACGTCGCCAGCGATGGCCAGGTCACCGCCGGCAGCTATGACAACGTCGGCAGTGCCTTCGATGCGGTCAGCACCTCGCTGGCCAACGTCGCCGACCAGACCGACACCGTGGACCGCCTGGCGGTGAAGTACGACGCCGATGCCAGCGGCAATGCCACCAACACCATCACCCTGGCCGGTGATGCCAGTGGCGCGGCGGTCGCACTGACCAACCTGGCCGAGGGTCGCGTGCAGGCCGGCAGCCTGGATGCGGTCAATGGCAACCAGCTGTTCCAGACCAACAATGCGCTGGTGGGGTACTTCGGCGGCACCACCAACTTCGACGGCAACACCGGGATCTGGACGGCGCCGACCTTCCGCATCTCCTCCATCGCCACCGACGGCAGTGTCATCGCCAACGATTACAGCGACGTCACCGTGGCCTTCTCGGCGGTGGATGCCTCGCTGACCAACCTCAATACCCGCATCGACCAGATCCAGCCGGGTGGCAACAGCCAGTACGTGCAGGTGAACTCGACCAAGGGCGCGGCCACTGCGGGCGGTGCCGACAGCATCGCGATCGGGCCGCTGGCCAGCGCCGCCGGAAGCGGCAGTGCGGCCATCGGTGACGGCGCCAGCGCCAGTGCGGACAACAGCGTTGCGCTCGGCGCCGGCTCGGTTGCCAGCGTGGGGGCACAGACGGGGTACACCGGTGCCTACGGCCAGACCGGGGCGAGCAGTTCGGTGGGCGAAGTGGCCGTCGGCAGTACCGGGGCCGAGCGCAAGGTCACCCATGTGGCCGATGGTTCCGAGCGCTACGACGCGGTCAATGTGGGCCAGCTGCAGAACGGCGTGAACTACGCGATCAACGAGTCCAAGGCCTACACGGATACGCAGATCAACAACATCAACAACGGTACCTCCGGCATGTTCCAGGTCAACAACACGCAGAACCTGGCTGCGCCCTCGGCCTCCGGCGACAACGCCGTGGCCGGTGGTGCCGGCGCCGCCGCCGCGGGCAACAACGCCACGGCGCTGGGCAACGGAGCCAGCGCACAGGGCAGCAACAGCGTCGCGCTGGGCGCCGGTTCGGTGGCCAATCGGGCCAACACGGTCTCGGTAGGCAGCAGTGGTGCGGAGCGGCAGATCGCCAACGTGGCTGATGGCAGCGACGCCACCGACGCGGTCAACGTCCGCCAGCTGCAGGCCTCCCAGCAGGGCACGATCCGTTACGACACCAACGTCAACGGCACCACCAACCTCAACAGCGTGACCCTGGGCAGCACGGCTACCGGGCCGACCACGGTGCGCAACGTCGCCCCGGGTACCGCCGGGACCGATGCCGTCAACGTGGACCAGCTGCGCAGCGGCATGGCCCAGACCCTGGACTGGTCCAAGGCCTACACCGACGAGCGCATGGACTCGTTCGACCGCAACCTGCAGAAGACCGACAACCGTGCCTCGGCCGGTGTCGCCTCGGCGATGGCGGTGGCCGCCCTGCCGCAGCCCTATGAGGCCGGCCGCAGCATGGCCTCGCTCGCCGCCGGCAGCTTCAACGGTGAATCCGGCGTGGCGGTGGGCATCTCGGGGGTCTCCGAAGGCGGGCGCTGGATCTACAAGTTCAGCGGTTCGACCAACAGCCGCGGCGATGGTGGTGTCGCGGTAGGTGCCGGCATCCAGTGGTGACCGCCTCCGGTGCCGGCGCGCTGCCGGCACCGGACCTGCGGTCCGCATTCAACGCATACAGGGGGAACACCATGTCCATGCAGTCCACATCCACCACCCAGGTGCCGCTGTTGCGGTCACTGGGCCTGAGCCTGGCGGCGCTGCTGCTGGGCGCCTGCGCCAGCCACGGCGAACAACGCACCACACCGTCCACCGCGACCGCCGACACCGCCGACACCGATGCGGCGAACTTCCCGGATCCCCGCAAAGCCACGTTGAAGGAGGGCCTGTTCGTGGATGTCGACACTCTGCGCCTGTTCGCCCGTGGCATGAGCAAGCGCCAACTGTACGCCCTGCTGGGCACCCCGCATTTCGGCGAGGGCATGTGGGGCGTGCGCGAATGGAACTACCTGTTCAACTTCCGCAGCGGCCCGGGCGGGGACTATTTCACCTGCCAGTTCAAGGTCGACTTCGATGGAAAGGGGATCGCCCAGGCGGCGCACTGGAAGCCGCAGGCCTGTGCGGCCGTGCTTGATCCGCCGCGCCCCCCGACGCCCCCCGCACCCGCGCCGATGCCGAGCGAGCCGCTGCGGCTGGCAGCCGACGCGATGTTTGCCTTCGACAGCGCCGTGCTCACCCCCGAGGGGCGCCGGAACGTGGACGCCCTGCTGCATCAGGTCCGGGATGCCAGCCGGGTGCAGACCATCCAGGTGATCGGCTATACGGACCGGATCGGCAGCGACCGCTACAACCTGGTGCTGTCGCAGCGGCGCGCTGAAGCCGTGCGCGATGCGCTGGTGGCCGGCGGAGTGCCGACGGCGGCCATCATCGCCGAAGGGCGCGGCAAGGCCGATCCGCTGGTGCAGTGCGAGCAGGCGCAGCGCAAGGCCCTGATCGTCTGTCTGGCACCGAACCGGCGCGTCGAACTGTCGGGCAAGGCACTGCCGCGCTGAAGCCGCACGGGGCCGCCTGCTCACCTCTCTGCCCATACCCCGTCGGCGCACCCGTGCGCCGGCGAGGGACCGTCTTGACCTGGCGCGTCGTCCGCACAGCGTGATGTCTCCCCCGTCATCGTTCTGAAGACGGCGCGCCAGGTCATCTCTTCCTCCCACCCGGGGCGGCCGCAGGCGATCTGCGGCCGCCTTTTCCGGTTACGGCATCAGGACCTTATCGATCACATGGATCACGCCGTTGCTCTGCTTCACATCGGCAATGGTCACCTGCGCGACCTGGCCCTTGCTGTCCGTCAGGGTGATGCCCTTGCCGGCGACACGGGCGGTCAGCGCTTCACCTTCCACCGTCGTCAGGCTCGCCTTGCCACCGCCCTGCTTGATCTTGGCCATCAGATCGGTGCTGGTGACCGCGCCGGGGACGACGTGGTAGGTCAGGATCCTGGTCAGGTCGGCCTTCTTTTCCGGCTTCAGCAGTCCCTCCACGGTGCCCTTGGGCAGCGCGGAGAAGGCCGCATTGGTCGGCGCGAACACGGTGAACGGGCCGGGGCCCTTCAGCGTATCGACCAAGCCAGCCGCTTTGACCGCCGCGACCAGCGTGGTGTGATCCTTGGAATTGACGGCGTTGTCGATGATGTCCTTGTTGGCATACATCGCCGCGCCGCCCACCTTCGGATTGCTGTGCTGCGCACCCATCATGGGGGCAGGGGCCTGCGCGAAGACGAGCGGGGAAGCGGCGGCGGCGAGACAGCCGATCAGTACAAGGCCTGCGAACTGGATCTTCATGACCAAACTCCCAAATGGATGCGCCGGTATGACGCACCCTTAGCTACGGCGGGAGTGGCGGGGCGGATGCACGCGGAGCACACTATTTTTCAACTGTCAGGCGCAGGTGAGGATGGTGTCTGCACGGTGCGATGGCGGCGCCCGGGTGCGAGGTTCATCGGCCCTGTTCGCTACTGCGGATCTGATGAAGTAGTTCACGCCATCGGAAACAATCTGGACTTGTGCCATGCGCTGCGCCTTCGGGGGAGATCGGCGCAGGATGGCACGGGTCGGCGGGTCACGCACGGCCGTGCGCTAGAGGACCCCGGGAATCGGGATGGCCAGCGCTGTTTTCTCCGCCTCGCAGTTGCTGGGCTGCACACTGTTGCTGCGCAGCGACTGGATCTCCGCCCGCGCCAGCGTCATGTCGCGGTTGAAATCAGCATTGGCATGCAGGGCCGCCACCGCGCCGGCAGCGACCGCACGCCCTTCGAGCACGTCGCTCTGCCAGTGCGCGTTGCAGATCAGGCGGTTTTCACCGAACGCGCGGCCACGTGCGAGCAGGGCGTCGGCGCGGTCCGGGCTCAGCTCGGTCAGCAGCAGGGCCCAGCTCCAGCTGATGGCGGTATGCCCGGACGGATAGGAGCCGTCGTTCCGCAGGGAGGCCTCATCGGCGGGCGCACAGGTGCCTTCCTTGTAGAACACGAAGGGGCGTGTGCGCTTGTAATGGTCGACCGGATGTCATTGGACACCGTCAACAGCTGGTCCTGGAGCTCGACCACGCTGTGGCGTTCGGCGTCGGGAATCTGGCTCCCACGAACTGCATCCGAGCGATCAACGCCCAGATCAGCAGCGGAATGGGGGCCAGCACCAGCAGCGGGGTCATGACCCCTTCGGGCCAGTCCATGCCCCAGATCACGCCGAGCACGCCCAGCAGCAGCACGGCGACGGCGACGGTACGCCAACGCCAGCCGGCCCGACGTTCCGGTGTCTGCAGCACCCGCGCGATGTTGACCACCGCCGGCACGATCAGCAGGTAGCTCACGCTGCTGCAGAGCAGCCGTGTGAGCAGCACGCCCGGTGCCAGCCCGCGGGGCGCATCGGGAAAGACGAGCATCTGCCACCACGCCACGCATACGGGAAGCGCGATGCCCCCGAGCACGACGAACAACGCGATATCGCGATATCCCTCCAGCGGCGAACCCGTGCCGCGCCAGCGCAGCAGCAGCCAGGCCGCGGCGGCCACGAGGACGAGTTCACCGGCACTGGCCACCAGCCCACTCAGCCCGACGAACGGCACCAGCACGGACGCCAGCACGGTACCGGCCGCGGCCGCCAGCAGGCAGGTGCGCCACTGCGGGCGCGGGGTGAACAGCAACCAGCCCATCAAGAGCGGTCCTGGAATCCACAGCACGTGCAGGCGAAACCCGGGCATCTGCGCCAGCGTTGGCAACAACTGGCCGAGCAGGCAGCCGACCAGCAGCGGCAGGACGTGCGTGAATGCGATGCGAAGCGCGGGTGATGGGTGTGTGGAGGTGGTGGGGCTGACCGAATCGTCCGATGCTGCTGCACGGGTGCTGTCGACAGGAGCGATGTGCGTAACAGACGCGTTGACGCGCACGTGGACGTCGGTGGGTGCGTGAGGAAGCTTCGGATCGAGGCCCGTCCCCGAGGCGCGCAACGCCTCCCCCGGACAGGTCTTAATGTGATGCGTTTCACGCTTGCGGGTCAGCGTGTCACCGCTTGTAGCGATGTCGTTTCCGCCCCACAATCGCGCCGATGTAAACAGCTTGCGCTCCGTCGCGCTATCCGATTTCCGACCTGTTCGAGGAACTGGCATGGACGAACCGATGGCCCCGTACAGCCGCTTCGTCGTCGATGGCTTCGACGCCGATGCGTTGCTGGGGGTAGTGCGCGACACCCGCTTCGAACAGCGTCTGCTCGCCGCCGGACACTTTCGCGCGTGCCTGCAGCGGCTGGTCTTTCCGGAGTTCAGCCTGGACAGTGGCGCCTATACGCTGCCGATTTTCGCCAGCGGCAGTTTCGGCGAAGGATTGATCGCACTGGCGATGGCCGTGTCCTGCCAGCAGCCGATGTGGGCCAACGGACGCTGGGTGCCCGCGGGCCAGGTGATGGTGTTCGCCGAGGACAGCGAGCTCAACGTGCGTCCGCAGCCCGGGGGCTGGCAGTGGGCCGTGCTGCTGATTCCACGCGAGGTCCTGCAGCGCGAGGCCGTGGCGCGGGTAGGCCGCGAACTGCGCCTGCCACGCCGTGGCTGGTGCAGCCGACCGGCCACCCCTGCGCACGCGCAGGCACTGCGTTACGGCGTCTTTTCCGCACTGGACACGGCCGCCCGTTGGCAGGGCCTGATCACGCCGGAGCAGCTGGCGGCGCAGTCGGCGGTGCTGCTGGGCGTGTTCGTGGATGCCGTCAGTGCCGCCGATGCCGGGCCGCAACGACGTGCCGATGGCAGCTGGATCGAACGCCACCGCGCCGCCGTGGTGCAGCGGGCCGAGGACTATCTGAAAGCCCATCTGGACCGGCCCTTCGACAGTGCCGCCCTGTCGCTCGCGCTGGGCGTGGGCGAACGCCAACTCGAACGTCTGTTTCGTGATGCCTACGGACATGGGCCCTGCCATTGGCACCAGCTGGCCCGCTTGAACCGCGCGCGCAGCGCATTGCTGCAGGCTGACGCGCACGACAGCGTGACGGACATCGCCCTGCGGCTGGGCTTCGGGCATCTCGGACGCTTCTCGGTGACTTACCGGAATGTCTTCGGGGAATGTCCACGAGACACGCTGAGACGCTGAATGCCGGCCTGAACACGCTGCGGGTCGAGCGCCGTGATGGCATGCATCGCATCACGATCCCATCACGGCGAGGCTCGCATGTTCGGCTGGCTGCAGATGCACCGGGACGACAGAACGGGATGCCATCACGCCCGGCGTAGTGGGCGATGGCGGTCGCACCTGCAGGTCAATCAGGGGAAGATTGAAACCAATGGAGACAATGCAATGGGCGTTTCGTGCGCGCAGCCGATGTCCGTACCGTTCCGCAAGGTGGTCGTCGCCGATGACCACATGCTGGTGGCGCAGGGTATCGAGAGATTGCTGATGGACTGTTTCGAATCGATCGTACTGGTGTCCTCCGGCGAGGAACTGCTGGACTCGCTACGCCGCGAATCGCCGGACGTGGTGGTCTCTGACATCAGCATGCCCGGTATCAGCGGCATCGACGTGATGCGTCAGGCCCGCAGCGAGGGCTGCCTGACGCCCTTCGTGTTCCTCACCATGCACGACGAATCGAGCATGGCGGCCGAGGCCATCCGGGCCGGTGCGCGGGGCTACATCCTCAAAAGCGCGGCCGGCGATGAACTGGTCCGCGCGATCAATGGGGTGATGGACGGCCAGACCTATGTGACCCCGACACTGGCGGCCAACGCGATCGTGGCATCGGGTCGCAGCCAGTACGTACTGACCGACAAGCAGCTGCGCATCCTGGAATACGTGGCGCGCGGCCTGCGCTCCAAGCAGATCGCTTACGAGCTTGGGGTATCGGTGCGGACGATCGAATCGCACAAGTACGCGATCATGCAGGAGCTGGGCGTGCACGGCACGCTGGAGCTGGTGCGCAAGGCCGAGTTGGAAGGTCTGATCCGTCACTAGGCCGCCCGCCTGCGGATGGGCAAGTAGATTTACTTGCCCGCCACCGGTTGTTTTTCCCTTGTTACCGTACTGTGTCTGGCCACACCATCGTGGCAGGCATCGAGCGGGCGAGTGCGATGAATGCTGTCCGTGTGTTGCTGGCCGAAGATGGATGCGCGATGGGGCGGCAGCTGCGTGGCTTGCTGTCCCAGCAGTTCCAGGTGATTGGCCTGGTCCAGGATGGCGCCTCGCTGGTGCAGGCGGCGCAGAGCATGTTGCCGGATGTGGTGGTCACCGATATCGCGATGCCGGAAATGAATGGATTGGAAGCCGCACGTCGGCTGCGCCTGCAACGCCCCGTGCTGGGCGTGGTGTTCATCACGGTGCATGCCGAGCCCCAGATGGTGTCGCAGGCGATGGCCCTGGGTGCGTGCAGTTATGTGCTCAAATCCGACGCAGGCGATGACCTGCTGCCGGCGGTGGCGGCCGCCCTGAAGGGTGAATCGTTCGTGTCGCGCTCGCTGCGCGGCCTGCGCAAGGGCTGATCCCGCTAATGGCGAGGGCCGTCAGACCAGGATGCCGAGCAGCTTGCGGGCCAGCTCATCCACCGACATTGCCAGCAGCACCAGCGGCAGCAGAGGCACGACGGCGTGCAGGGCGATCCAGAGCAGATTCCAGCGGTTCAACGGCAGCACCGACATGCTGGCCAGGCCCTTGTAGACGCCGCTGAAATCAGCGAACGCGGATGCATCACCATGGTCCAGCAGGGAGTCCGTGTCGGCCTCCTGTCGTGACCCTGATCGCCAGCGCTGGTCGAACAGCGCCGCGGCGCGGTTGCCCAGCGCATCGAAGCGGTACAGCGCATGGCGCTTGGCCCGCATCATGCTCGGCATCATGACCAGCAGCGGCGCCACCAGCAGGAGCGTGGCACCGATGACATAGCCGGCCAGCAGGTGGCGCAGGTCATACAGACTCTCGCCCAGATAGTGAACATGATTGACACACGCACCGGCGACCAGGATGCCGCCGGCCAGGGCGAGCACCGCGAAGCGTTCCTGCGCCATGCCCAGGAAGGCCAGACCGCCAGCGCCATCCGGGTGCTCTGCGTGCAGTGCCAGCCCTACACGCGGCAGGCGCCAGAGCAGGCCGGTCCACAGCACGAAGCGCCATAGCCAGAGCAACGCCACCAGCCGGAACAGCGGCACGGCGACCCATTCGTACCAGCGTCCGGCGGCCGTCAATGCACCGTGCTCCAGGCGCCAGTCGGCGACGCCCGGCAGCAGGCTCACGCTGTCCGTGCCGAACAACAGCGGCAGCCATGCGATCACCACACAGAGCGCTTCAGGCAGCCAGCCATCGCGCCAGCGGCGCACCTTCGCCAGCAGCGCGGTCAATCTGCCCTGTCGCTGCGGTGGCACCAGGCCGGCGCGGGTCAGTTGGCGAAACGCATTGCGCAGCAAGGTGTCCGAGCGCGGTGCGGCAATCACCAGCAGAGGCATCGCCAGCAGCACGCGGGCGAGGGTGGCGTAGTCCCCCAGCAACGGCATGCCCGGGGGGAGCGTCCACAGGGTGCCCGCGCGCGCGGTCAGCACCACCAACGGCGCCAGCGAGATCACCACCAATGCCGCGGCCATCCACAGCGAGAGGCGGGCGGTGCCGCGCAGCATGCCGGCGGCCTGCAGCAGCCGATGCACCAGTCCGCCGCGCATCAGGGAGTAGTGGTGCTGGTCCAAGTGCATGGGGGGCCCGTGGCGAAGAAAGAGAAGGCGCGGCTGCAGCGGGCAGCGGACGCGATATCGCTGAGCATAGCGCTGCCTTTCCACGCGTTGGACGCAGTAAAAATACTGGAGAGGTTGCAGTAACAACTCGATTGTGTGGCTACCGGGCGGCGCCCAAGCTGGAGGCCTGACGCAAGGATCCCGCCCATGCTCCTGGTGATCGATATTCTGACGCGCTTCTGGACCGACATGATCGATCGCGCGGATGGCCCCATGACCTTCCGCTTCTTCCTGCAGCCGACGATGGCGCTGATCGCGGCGTTGATCGATGGCATCAAGGATGCCAAGGCGGGCAAGGCGCCCTATGCCTGGCTGATGGCGCACAGCTCTGCTGGTGACCGGCTGGTCGCCTGGCGCGAAGGGGTCACCGCAACCGCCCGCATTCTTCTGCTGGGGGTCGGCATGGATGTGATCTACCAGTTCCGCATGTTCGGCGCGTTCAAGTATCTGGTGGAAGCCTTCGTCATCGCGGTCGTGCTCGGCTTCCTGCCGTATCTGATCCTGCGCGGACCGATTACCCGCATCGCCAGCTACTTCCTGCACCGCAAATGACCCCCTCACGAGACGACCAGCCGATGAGTGCCCAGGACCCTCGCGAGCAGCTGACCGAGCGTGCGCTCACCATCGAGCAGGCCAAAACGCTGCTGGGGGGTGCCGATGCCACCTCGATGGAGCTCTCCTCGCGGCGCACCGGGATGTCATTCCAGCGCACGCGCATGAGCGCGGACCGTACGCTGATGTCGATCATCCGCACGGCGCTGTCGCTGATCGGCTTCGGTTTCACCATCTATCAGTTCTTCGGCCACATGCTGGAGGTGCCCGGCGTCGGCCTGCGTCCGCATGCGCCACGCAACTTCGGCATCGCGCTGGTCGGCCTCGGCATGGTGCTGCTGACTCTCGGCATCCTCTACCACATCCGCTACATGCAGGGCCTGCGTGCCGAGCGCGAGGAGATGATCCGCGAAGGCCTGATCCACGGGGAGAGTCACTACCCGATCTCGCTGACCCTGATCACCGCCGGCCTGCTGTGGCTGCTTGGCCTGCTGGCGATCGTCAGCATGACCTTCAACGTGGCGCCGTTCGCATGAGCGTCGTGGCCGATAGCATGATCGAGCTGGCTGGCGGGGTCTTCAGCATGGGCTCCAACGATCACTATCCTGAAGAACGCCCGGCGCACAAGGCGCGGGTAGGGCGGTTCCGGATCGATCGCTACCCGGTGACCAACCGGGAGTTCGCCCGCTTCATCCAGGCCACTGGCCACGTCACCGCAGCCGAGCAGTCAGCCGATCCGCGCGACTATCCCGGTGCGGACCCGGCGCTGCTGCAGCCGGCCTCGGTGGTGTTCGTGCAGCCTCCGCACCCGGTGGACATGGGCAACACACACAACTGGTGGCACTACATTCCCGGGGCAGACTGGCGGCATCCGCGGGGTCCGCTGTCCAGCCTGCAAGGCCTGGAGGATCACCCGGTGGTCCACGTCACCTTCGCCGATGCGCTGGCCTATGCCCGGTGGATGGAGAAGGACCTGCCGACCGAGGCCGAGTGGGAATTCGCAGCGCGTGGCGGCCAGGAGAGGGGTGAGTTCGCCTGGGGCGACACCCTCATTCCCGGCGGCCGCCACCAGGCCAATACCTGGCAGGGCGAATTTCCCTGGCAGAGCCTGGATGAGGACGGCCACCGCTGGACGTCACCGGTCGGCAGCTATCCGCCCAACGGATACGGGCTGTACGACATGATCGGCAACGTCTGGGAATGGACCCGCGACTGGTACCAGCAGCACGACCAGCTGCAGAGCAGGCCGTGCTGCGCGATCGACAACCCCCGTGGCGGCGCGCGCGAAGGCAGCCACGACCCGCGCGACCGCAGTGCGATCCCGCGCCGGGTCATGAAGGGCGGCTCGCACCTGTGTGCGCCCAACTACTGCCGGCGCTACCGGCCGGCGGCCCGGATGGCGCAGCCGATCGACACCTCCACCTGTCACCTTGGCTTTCGTTGCGTGGAGCGGGGATGAGCCGCCTCTGCCACCGCCAGGTGCGATACCGGAGCATCCCGCATGACGCCTCTGAAGGCATGGCTGATCGCCGTCACCGAGCCGGTCGTGGTCATCATCGATGCGATGGCACTGGTGCTGATCGCGCTGGCCACGGCGGTGGTGTTCGTGCAGGCGCTGCGGCTGGCGCTGCGCGGCCACCCGACCAACGTGGAGCGGCGCGCGGTGTGGCTGGCGTATGGCCGCTGGCTGGTGGCCGGGCTGACCATGCAGCTGGCGGCGGACATCATCGAATCCTCGATCTACACCGACTGGGATGCGATTGGTCAACTGGCCGTGATCGCGGTGATCCGGACCTTCCTGAACTATTTCCTGGAGCGCGACATCGAGGAGGTGCGCGAGCGGCAGCACGCACCGCGGCCCACGCCGGACCCGTCCTGATCCCGCGCACTGCGATTCCCCTTCCGCCCCGGAGGCCGATGCCATGAACACCCCTGCACCCACCACGCCCCGGCCCCGGCCGCGCGGCCCGCTGGCCCTGTGCCTGGGCGGACTGCTGGCGCTGGGCAGCGCTCCCGTCGCAGCCACTGAAGGCGCGCTGGGTCGCTCGATCACCGGCATGCAGATCACCTCCTACGCCGGCGTCATCCCGCCCGAGCCGGGCATGCAGTGGTCGCTGAGCTACATCCGCTACAACGGCAAGATCAGCGGCGACCGCCCCGCGCCCATCGCCGGGCAGATCTCGTTGGGCCTGGAGGCCGACGTGAACCTGACCGCTGCCACCGGGGTGTACGTATGGCCGACCCAGGCCGGGCGTTGGAATTTCGCCTCGATGCTGACCGTGCCGTACATCGATGCCGAGGTCACCGCCAACCTGGCAGGCCCACTGGGCAACCGTTTCCAGACCAAGGACCATGCCTCCAATCTGTTCGACGTGTACTTCGCCCCGGTGATCGCCGGGTTCCACATCAGCGAGGTGCAGCACCTTTCCTTCGGCGTATACGTATATGCGCCCACCGCCAAGTACGACCCGAACCGGCTGGCCAATCCAGGCATGAACATCTGGACGTTCTCGCCCAGCGTGGGCTACACGCACGTGTTCCAGAAGGGCACGCTGGAATTCAGTGTGCTGGGCGCCACCGACTGGTACACCCGCAACGACGATACCGACTACAAGAACGGCGTGGTCGCACGGGCCGATGCGCTGCTGGTCAAGCGCACCGCCAGTGGCTGGGGGTTCGGGGCGGCCGGTGGCTGGATCCAGCAGTTGCAGGACGACAAGGGCGACACCGCCGACCGCCTGGGGGGCTTCAAAGGCCGCTCGTTTGGTATCGGCCCGGTGCTGACCTACGGCAAGAAATGGTCCGGCGGCGAGCATGTGGATGTGTCGTTCCGCTATGTCGGCGAATTCAGCGTCAAGAACCGCTTCGAAGGCGACCCGTGGAGTCTGTCGATCAGCGGCGGCTTCTGATCCCGGTCGCCTGACGGCGGCCACCTGTTTACCGTGCCATGGAGTAACGGTCATGTCCTCTGCCATTCCCCCGGTTGCGTGGTCGGCCTGCCTGATGCTGGCGGCGCTGGCGCCCGTCGCGCACGGCGCCACCCGTGTTGCCACTCCCGTCTCCCCCCCGGCTGCACCGGCCGACGCGCCCGAGCGCGATCCCGAGGCGTTGGCCGCTCTGGACCGCATGGGCGCTGCGCTGCGTGCGCTCAAGCAGTTCTCGCTGACCTCCGATGCCAGCACCGAGATCGTGCTGGAGGACGGCCAGAAGGTGGAGCTGGATGGTGTGGTGACCTACAAGGTGCGCGCCCCGAACCAGCTGTTCCTGGAGCTGCGCAGCGATCGCCAGCTGCGCCAGCTGTTCTACGACGGCAAGGCGTTGTCGCTGTATTCGCCGCGCCTGAAGTACTACGCCCAGGTGGACGGACTGACCAGTACGCTGGGCGAACTGGTGGACGATGCCGCCGCCCGCTATGGCATCGACATGCCGCTGGCCGACATGTTCCTGTGGGGCACCGACAAGGCGCCCAAAACCGCCATCCGTGGCGCGCTGCACATCGGCGGTGGCACGGTGGACGGCGAGGCGATCGAGCAGTACGCGTTCAAGCAGGATGGCGTGGACTGGCAGCTGTGGGTCAGCAAGGCCACCGCATTGCCGAAGAAGCTGGTGATCACCTCACTGGATGATCCGGCGCTGCCGCAGTATCGCGCCCACCTGCGCTGGGACACGCGCAGCGCCGTGCCCGCGACCGCCTTCCAGTTCACGCCGCCGGCCGATGCGGCCCGCATCAAGCTGGTGCCGGTCGCGGTGGTCGTCACCGATGCTGGGCAGGAGAACTGACATGCGTATCGTGATCAACCGCTTTTTCGTGGCCTCCTCCCTGGCGGCGGGCATGCTGCTGATGGTGTTGCTGGCCGTGTCCGCACCGGCGAGCGCGCAGCGCAGCGGCTTCCATGGCGGTGGCGCGCGCGCCAGTGCGCATACCAGCATCAACCGCCCGGTGCAGCGCCCGCAGGGCGGCAACGTGAACCGCGGGGCCAACATCAACCGCAACATCGACAGCAACCGCACCGTCAATCGCAACGTGAACCGCAACGTCAATGTGGATGTGAACTACCACGACGACCACTGGAACCACTGGGACGATCATCCCTTCGCCACCGCTGCAGCGGTGACGGCGGGCGTGGCCGTGACCTCGGCGGTGATCGGTTCGATCGTCAATTCGGTTCCGCCCAGCTGCGTGACCACGGTGATCAACGGCATGGCCTACCAGCAGTGCGGCAATGTCTGGTATGAGCCGCGCTATGCCGGGACCACCGTGCAATACGTGGTGATCAATCCGCCGCGTTGACTCGGTAGTTTTTCCCGCCTCTCTACCGTAGTTATGCGCATTACGCGTGGCCGGCAGTGCACTACCGTGGGGCTGGAACCACTGGCCACCACGGCCCGCCCCAGGACGGCTGCGACCGCAGCGCGTCTTTCCATCCCGCCTTTGGAGACTCGCGTCATGAAAGCCTTTGCCATCGCCGTCCTGGCGACTTCTCTGGTCGCCTGTGCATCCACTCCGACCGTCAAGACCGACTTCGATCCGTCAGCCAGTTTCGCCTCCTACAAGACCTACACCTGGGCGATGAAACCCCAGGCGAGCTCGCCGTTGGTGCAGCAACGCATCATCGACGGCATCAACGCGCGCCTGCAGGCCAAGGGCCTGCGCGAAGCGCCCAACGGCGACATCGCCCTGGCGGCGCATATCGCCACCGGCCAGAAGCAGACCCTGGATACGTTCTACTCCGGGACGGGCATGGGCGGCTGGGGCTGGCGTGGCGGCGGCTGGGGTGGCGGGATGGCCATGGGTAATGCCACCACCACGGTGCACACCTATGACGTCGGCACGCTGGTCGTGGATATGTTCGACGCCAAGACCAAGCAGGCGGTCTGGCGCGGCACCGCCAGCGGCACCGTGCCGACCTCGCCGGACAAGGTCAACGCGGCGGTGGAAGCCGGCCTGGACAAGCTGTTTGCTGCGTTCCCGCCGGGCACGACCGCCGCACGCTGATCACTGCGGCACGGCCTGAGATGCGTTCAACCGCGTGGGCCCGCGCCGGGCTGTTCCCTCCCACCGGCACGGGCCCGCGCACTTGGCTTCCCATCCCCGAGGTGCCCCCGTGTCGATCGGCCATGCCGTACGCCTGCTCTCGCTGTTGGGCGTGCTCACGCCCTGCGCCGCGATTGCCCAGCAGCCCGCCGCTCCATCGCCTGCGCCGGCGCCCGCGGCCGCTCCGGCGCCACGGGCGTCCCTGTTCCGTGACGCCGAAGACGGCCGGTTCGACATGTCGCGCTGGTTGCTGGAGCACCGCGGCTTTCTGCCGGTTCCGATCATCGTCACCGATCCGGCCGTCGGCAACGGCGGTGGCGTGGCGCTGGCGTTCTTCCACCGCCCACCGTCCTCGGGGGCGACGGGCGAGGACGGTGCCCCGAAGATGGTTACGCCGGACATCTACGGCGGTGGGGCCATGCGCACCTCCAACGGCAGCGAAGCGTATGGCGTGGGCGCCTCGCTGCACTTCGACGATGACCGTTGGCGCTACCGCGGCGGCGTGGCCAAAGCGTCGTTCAACCTGGGCTTCTATACGCCCGGCACGGTGCTGCCCGCGCAGAAGATCGACTACAACATGGACGGCCTGATGTCCTTCCAGCAGGGCTTCCGGCGCCTGGGTGACCGCAATCTCTATGTCGGCCTGGCCTGGATCTACATGGATCTGGATATCGGCTTCGATGTCGCCTCCGACCGCGATCGTTTCCAGCCACACGAACTGTCCAAGCGCAGCTCCGGGCTGGGCCTGTCGCTGGAGTACGATTCGCGCGACAACCCGTTCACGCCTTCCAGCGGCTGGCTTGGCATGATCGAAGGCAACGCGTATCTGCCGGGGATCGGCAGCGATGCCAGTTTCCAGAGCTATCGCGGGCATGCCTACAGTTACTGGCCGATGGGCAGGCATTTCGTGCTCGGTGCGCGCGCGGATGCCCGCTGGGCCAACGGTGACATTCCGTTCTATCGACTGCCCTACATCGACCTGCGCGGCATCGGCTCGGCGCGTTACCAGGACACGCGGGCTGCGGTACTGGAGAGCGAGCTGCGCTGGAACATGACCCAGCGCTGGGCGCTGATCGGCTTCGTTGGTGCGGGGCGCACTTGGGGCCGGCAGAACAGTTTCAGCGACGGCGCCAGCCAGGTGTCGAAAGGCGCCGGCGTGCGCTATCTGATCGCCCGCCAGCTGGGCATGCATGTCGGCGTGGACTATGCGTGGGGCCCGGAAGACGACACGTTCTACATCCAGGTCGGCAGCGCGTGGCGCTGAAACGCCCCGGGCACCCGGCGTCGCGCGCCTTGGCGCTCGCAGTGGCGTGGCTGTGCGCCAGTGGTGCCCTGTCGCCGCTGCAGGCTGCCGAACCGGTGGTCGCTGCCGCGCCCGCAGGCCAGGCAGACCACTGCGGCGTGCGCGGCCCGGGTGACACCCGGCCACGGATCGGGCTGGCGCTGGGCGGCGGCGGCGCACGCGGTATCGCACACGTGCGCATCCTCAAGCAGCTGGAGGCGCTGCATATTCCGGTGGACTGCATCGCCGGCACCAGTGCTGGCGCGCTGGTCGGTGCCTTGTACGCGTCCGGCTCCACGCCCGAGCAGATCGAGCAGCTGGTGCTGAGCACCGAATGGCTGAGCCTGTTCACCGACACCCTGCCACGTCGTGAGCGCTCGCTGCGGCGCAAGGCCGACGATTACGCACAACTGGCACCGATCGGCATCGGGCTCGGCGGCGAGGGCAAGGCGGTGGCACTGGCCGGGGGGGTCTCCGAGGGCGAAAAGCTGATCGCCCTGTTCGAGCGCGCCACCGGCGGCGGCCGGGTCAATGGCCGCTTCGATGACCTGCCGATCCCGTTCCGGGCGGTCGCCACCGATATCAATACCGGCATGCCGGTGGTGCTGGCCGAAGGCAGCCTGCCGATGGCGATGCGCGCGAGCATGTCCTTGCCGGGCATCTTCCGGCCGGTGGTGATCGACGGGCACGTGCTGCTTGATGGCGGCCTGTCCAACCAGGTGCCGATCGACGTGGTGCGCGCGATGGGGGCCGACCGGGTCATCGCGGTGGACGTCGGCACGCCCTTGAGCGCGCTGGATCGCGACGCCAGCCTGGTGGATGTGATCAGCCAGCTGAGCGGCTTCCTGACCACCCGCAGCGCGCAGGCACAACTGGACAGTCTGGGCGCGCAGGATCTGCTGATCTCGCCCGATCTGACCGGCAAGGTGGCCACCGGCGATTTCGACAAGGCGCCCGAGGCGTTGCGGATCGGCCAGCTCGCCGCCGACCAGGCCGCGCCGGCGCTGCAGGCGTTCGCGCAGGCGCCGCAGGAGTACACCCGACTGGCCGCCCAGCGTGCCGGTCGCACGCATCCGGTGGCACCGGCCACCATCGACTTTGTCGAGGTCGACAACCACACCGGCTATGCCGATGCGCTGCTGCTGTCCTATCTCCCGGTCCACGTCGGCGCGCCGCTGGATATCGAGGCGATGCAGGCCGGTGTACTGCGCGCCTACGGCATGGGAACGCTGGCCAGCATCAACTATGAGGTCAAGGAGCGTGACGGACGCACCGGCGTGGTGGTGTCCGCGTATGCCAAGCCCAACGGACCGGTGTACCTGGAAGCCGGGCTCAGCCTGAGCAACGATCTGGAAGGCAACCACGAAAGCAACCTGCGCGCCGGCCTGCTGTTCTCGCCGCTGTCGCCCTACGGTGCCGAAGCGCGTATCGCCCTGCAGATCGGCAGCGAGCCGGGTCTGACCGGCCAGTACTATCATCCGTTCGATCTGCACGATCGTTACGCCTTCCAGGCGGGCGGCGGGTTCCAGACCCGCAGCTTCAATCTCTACGACGATGCCGGCGACAAGATCGCGCGCTATCGCGTGCGTCGTACCGGTGCGACGCTGGCCGTGTTCCGCAATGTGTCCAATGTGCTGGCGCTGTCGGTCGGCGTGCAGCGGTATACCGGCAATGCGGAGGTGGAAGTGGGCGACCCCACCATTCCGCGGGTGAACTTCGACGAGGGCGCGTGGATCGCGCAGGCGACCCTGGACGATATCGACAGCGTGTACTTCCCGCGCGATGGCTATCTCGTCACGGCGGGGACGTACCAGTCCAGCCCGAGCCTCGGCGCAGATGCCCGCTTCGGCCAGATCGATCTGGATGTCGTGGCCGCCAGATCGTTTGGCAAGCATGCGCTGCAGCTGGGGCTGCGCTATCACGTGACCGCGTCGGGCACGGCGCCGGTGCAGAACCTCTACCGCCTCGGTGGGCGCTGGCGGCTGGCCGGGTTCCAGCACAACCAGTTGACTGGCCAGGACTATGCGCTCGGGTTCGCCGGCTATACCTATGAGCTGGGCAAGCTGTTGGGCCGCTCGGCGCAGGTCGGGGGCACGGTGGAGTACGGCAATGCCTGGCAGCGGCGCAGCGACATGTCACTGAGCGACGGCATCTGGAACGGCAGCGTATTCCTCGGCTTCGATTCGTGGGTCGGCCCGCTGATCTTCGGCATGGGATTCCGCGAAGGCGGCGAGAACGTGCTCTTCATCGAGCTGGGGCAATCGCTGTGATGCCGGCCAGCGGCCGGCACTACCGTGGGGTGCTCGCCTGTCTGGCTAGTGCCGGCCGCTGGCCGGCAGCGCGGGTCACCACACCTGCGAGAGAATTACCCCGAGCGCCCCGCACCAGCACACGATCACGAACCAGGCCAGCACCGCATTGGCACTGATGCCGCGGTGGCGGACGAACAGGCTCAGCACCAGCGCCGCCACCAGGGGCAGCACGAACAGGCTGACGATCCAGACCAGCGGATGGCCATGCATGGGAACTCCTTGGCCTGCCGGCTCAGTTCAATGTCTTGTCGGGGTAGTAGCGGGTGCCTTTGACGGTCAGCTCCGCCGCCAGGCCGCTTTCGGTCATCTGGTACACCCAGACGTTCTCGGAAATCTGCACCGCGCCGGTGAGTCCACCGCCGGCCTTGTCCACCTTCGCTGCCAACGTTGCCTGGCCGCCGATCTCGATGCCGCGGGTGATGAAGTCCTGGTACGCCTCTGGCGTCTTGAAGACCCAGACCAGGTCGAAGGTCTTGGCGCCAAAGCCCAGGCCCGCCTGGACCTCGACCATGCGCATGAAGGTCTCGCGGCCGCTGCGGTTGTCGATGGCCACACCATGCCCGCCGCCGCCGCCGGCAATCAATACCTTGACCCCGAAGCTGCGGAAGACCGCGTAACCCGCCGATTGCTCCACGGCCTGGCGTGCACCGGGCTGCGCGGCATACAACCGCGAGAGCACCGCGGCGGTGGCGGTACGCGCCTGGTTCTGCGCCTCGATCTTTTCGGTGGAGGGCGGTGCGTCACTGCGTGCGGGCGTGGAGGTGCTGCAGCCGAGGGGGGCCACGCCCAGCAGGATCAGGGCGGTGCCGACAAGAAGAGAACGGTCCATGGGAAGCAGCCTCATTCGGGAAAGACCAGCGTCACGATCAACCGGCCGGTCCAGCGACTGGCGTACTGCGGCCGGTCCACGTTGTAGAAGCCGCCGACACCGATGCTGATCGGGGTATGCCCGAGCCTGAGCACTTTGGAGACGGTGGCACCCAGCGGTACCGTCCAGGCATCGCCGCTGGCCGCCTTCCAGTTGTAATTGGTTTCCGAGGTGACACTGAGTGACCAGCCATCGGGCAGGTTGCGGGTCACGAACGGCTGCACGCTGGTGCTGCTGACATCCTCGCGGTCGTCATCGCCGGCAACGGACCAGACATGGTTGGCCAGTGCGCCGACGGTCCACGCCTTGGTCTTGTGGACCAGGATGAAGGCCGGGCCGAGCGAGTACTTGCCCGTGCCCAGACTGTCGTGCGAAGCGGTGTCCAGCAGCGCGGCGAAGCCGTAGCCGAATTCGGTGCCATGCGCTTCCGCCGCGGTCTTGGGGATGTAATACCCCTGCACGAACAGATCGCCGGTGCCGTGTTTGTCCTGCGGAAACTGGTTCCAGCTCAGCGGCAGGATAGGGCGCAGGATGAACTTGCCGCTGTCGCCGACGAACGGAATCACCGGCTGGATCTTCAACTGCTGGTTGTGCGCGTCGCCGCCAGGCCCGACCGAGCCTTGGTAGTTGTACTGGAACGGCACGGAGATCAGCGCCGCACCGGGATCGGCCAGCTTGCGTGCGATGTCGTCGGAGGACGCCGATCCGGCCGGCGCCTGCTGCGCGGCGAGGGGCGCGGCACCCAGCAGGGCGAGCAGCGCCAGCCAGGCCCGATGCCGCCGACACCTCATCGCGGCGCATCCACGACGATGTACTGCACCGTCGTGCCCGCATAGCGCGGCTGATACCAGGCGTTGTCGCACTGCTGGTAGCCGATGCCATTGACGACGACCGTGCTGCAGTCCACCGGCAAGGAGTACACCACCGAGCCGATCACGGCCGACGTGACGGCCACGCCTGCGGTGAACGCGGCGGCGTCCCAGAACGGATGGTCCCAGTACGGCGGCGGGGGCGGCGGAGGGGGTGGCCCGGGCGGATGCGGCCCGGGGCCAGGGCCGGGTCCAGGTCCAGGTCCAGGGCCAGGGCCTGGGCCTGGTCCAGGACCTGGAGGATGAGGTCCCGGGCCGGGACCCGGCCCCGGAGCAGGGTGGGGACCGGGACCTGGGCCAGGATGCGGGCCGGGCTCCGGGCGCGGGCCCGGACCGGGATGCGGGGCGGGGCCAGGCCCCGGCGGGTGCGGCGCGAACCCGCCGCCTCCATGAGGCAGACCGCCGCCGCCGAAGCCGCCGGCATGGGCGATCGAGGAATGGGCAAAGCCGCGCAGCCCGGGGCGCGCGTCGGCGTCGGCAGGCAGCAGCGCGGCGCCGAGCATCAGGGTCATCAAGGCCGGGGCCAGCGTGGCGCGCAGGCAAGCGGAACGGTCCATGCTCAGTTCTCCCCGTCAGTGGTCTGTACGGCCAGCGCGACCGGTACGAACACGATCTTCGTCGCGCCCTTGGGATCGAACGCCAACTCCCTGGCGGTCACCGCGCGCCGCGTATCCCAGTTCAACGTGGCCTGGTAGGTCGGCAACGCGGGGTCGCTATGGCTGGTGATCGCCAGCTGGCGGGGCAGGTGGGTCGCGTCGGAAATCCAGACCTGCCAATCCACCCCGGGTTGCCGGAAGGCGTAGTGCTGGGTTGCCTCGCCACCGATGCGGGCGCTGCCGATGCGCAGCGCGGACTGCAGCTGATCGGTCGGAAACGCCGGCGTGCCCCACAGGAACAGATCCGCCAGCGGCAACTCGATGCCATACGTCGTCGCCGATTCGGTCAACAGCGCCTGGCTGCTCTTGTTCAGGCCATCCAGCGTGGCGTAGTACTTGAGCCGCGGCGAGTAGATCGTCAGCGCCTTGCCGTCGTAGAACAGCTGGCGGTGCTGGTCCTCGCTCTGTATCTCCACGAAGAAGTGGTCCGGTCCCAGCACGCGATACGCGACGGTGCCCGGCAGGGCGATCTTCTGGCCATCATCGAGCACGTACTCGGTGCTGGTGGTGGCGTTGAGGGTGAAGTGCGGCAGCGCGCGCAGGGCTGCGCCCATGCGGGTGAGTGCCTGTACGGCCTGGGCATCAACGCTGGCCGCCGCGGGCTGCGCCGCCAGCGGAGGAGGAAGCAGGAGCAGGGGTCCGATCAGGACCAGCGCCAACAGCAGGCCCGATGAGGTGCGCGGCATGACAGTCTCCAGAGTGTCGTCAGTGGGGCGCGCGACGGGCCGACCCTGCTGACACTCTGCGCACCGCCCACGCGACGGACAACCGGAGTTACACGGTAAGACGCTAGGTATTTATACGCAGGCACCGGCCAGCGGCCGGCACCTGTGCAGGGGCGTCATGGTGTCCGGGTGGAGGCCGGTCCGCCGGCGGCGATCCAGGCGTCCACGGCCTGGCTGACCACCGTCATCGGCATGGCGCCGTTGCCCAGGATCAGGTCGTGGAACGCACGGATGTCGAAGCGGTCGCCCAGCTCCCGGCGTGCCTGCTCGCGCAGTTCCAGCAGCCGCAGTTGGCCCATCTTGTAGGAGGCGGCCTGACCGGGCTGCACCAGGTAGCGGTAGACCTCGATGCGCACATCCGCCGGGGTCATGCCGGTCTTGTCCTGCATGTAGGCGATGGCCTGCCCGGGGGTCCATCGTTTGCGATGCAGGCCGGTGTCGACCACCAGCCGCACCGAGCGGAACATCTCGGCCTGCAGGCGGCCCAGATCACCGGCGGGGTCGTCGCGGTACACGCCGGTCTCGGCCATCAGCTGTTCGGCATACAGTGCCCAGCCTTCGCTGAAGGCGCTGGGATTGAGACTGCGGCGGAGCATCGGCAGCGCGGTCAGGGTCTGGCCGATCGAGATCTGGAAATGATGCCCCGGCGAGCCCTCGTGATAGGTGAGGGTGGGAATGCTCCAGCGCGTATTGGAGGTGATATCGCCCAGGTTGATGAAGAAGGTGCCCGGCCGCGAGCCGTCCATCGCCGGTGGGTAATAGTAGCCGCCGGGCGAAGTGGCCTGCATGTGCGCGGGTACCGGTTGAACCAGCAGCTCCTGCGTCGGCAGATGGCCGAAGTAGGTCGGCAGGATCGGATCAAGATCACGCAGGCGCTGTTCGATGTCGCCGATCAGCTGCCTGCGGCCGGCGTCGCTGTCCTCATACAGGTAGCGCGGGTCCTTGCGTAGCTGTTCGATGCGGGCGGCCACGCTGCCCTCGCGCAGGTCCAGCTGCTTCAGGCGGTCATCCATCGCCGTGTCCAGCCGCGCCACTTCGCGCAGGCCGATCTGGTGGATCGCATCGGCATCCAGGTCGGTGCTGGTATACCAGCGCAGCGCGGCATCGTAGTAGGCCTTGCCCTCGGGCAGTGCCCACACACCGTTGTTGCCGGGATGGGTCGCCAGCGTGGCCTGCACGTTGTCGAGCAGGCGTTGATACCCCGGGTTCACCGCGTCTCGCACCGCAGCGGTGGCCTGCGCGATCAGTTCAGCGCGCCGGGCCGCCGGGATGGACGGGACCTTGTCCAGCTTGCGCTGCAACGACTGCACCCACAGGCTGTCCTGCGGCGCCGGTTTCAGCAGGGCACGGTACTGGTTGGCCGCCCCTTCCAGCGCAACCGCCGGCGGCACCACGCCCTGTTGGGCCTGCATGTCGACGTTGGCGCGGACCTGGTCCAGCTTGGTACCCATCGCCTGGAGCCGTTCAATGTAGCGGCGGGCGCTGGTGTCGTCGGTCACCGCATGCTGGTTGTCCATGAACTGCGGCAGGTTGACCGGCAGGCTGAACAACTGGTCGATCGCGTAGGTGCTGCCGCCGACCGGCAACCAGGCCGCGGCCCATGGCACGGCCATCAGATCGATCTGGGTCTGGTAGAACCAGCGCGCCAGGCCGTCGCTGAGGCGTTGCTGCGGATCCAGCGGTGCACCTTTCCAGGCACGGATCTGCGCCAGGTTGTCGACAAGAAAGCGGCGGTTGATCGCGCGCCGGGCCAGCGAGACGTCGGTCAGCTGGCCGGATAGATCACCGCCGGCATCGTCGCTGATGCCGAGCATCGTGCGCAGTTCCGGATCGGCGTTGATCGCGGCCATCGTCTGCGCATCGAGCAGGGCATTGAACGAGGGGGTGGCCGGTGTGCTCGCCGTGGACGGGGCCTGCGCATGTGCGTCGGCTCGCGGCAGCAGCAGTGCGCCGGCGATGGCCAGTGCGAGCAGGACAGGAACACGGCGGGCAGGCGAGGTCGTAATCACGGGGCGATCTCCGTTGGCGGCAGGCTGCGGGCAGGCTACGCCTGCACGGGTGCGGCTGCACCTGCGGATTGTCATGTCTGCGCAGGCGGGCAGATGCGGGCAGGGTACAGGCACTGCCGGTCGCGCACGGTTGGCTATCTGGATATGCCCGGAAGTAAGGACCTCGGTGCGACGCCGTTGGCCGCGCCGAATGAAATCAGTGACTTGCCCCGCGCTCGTTACCCACCTGAGCAGCCCGGCGCGAATGCACGTGTCCGCACCGATTGACGCTCTGCAACAAGTTTGCAACATGTCCGGCAGGGTCACCTGGGGACGTGTCTTGCCTGCTTCGAATCTGCCACGGCGATGTCGCCGCTGACGTATCGCCTGCGCTGTTCCATCGTCTTCCTCGGGCGTGATGCCCGATCTCTTCGGAGTTGTCATGAATCCTCGCACCACCGCGCTGCGACGTCGCCGCTTGTCCGTCGCCGTGCTTGCCAGCCTGTTCACCGCCGTTCCGGTGCATGCTCAAACCGCGGCAAGTGCGCCCGCGGTCACCCAGCTCGACCAGCTCACCGTCCTGGGTAACCGCACCCAGGCCCGCACCGTGCTCGAATCGCCGGTGCCGATCGATGTGCTGGGCGCGCAGGACATCCGCAGCAGCGGCTATACCGATATCAGCCAGATCCTGCAGTCGCTGTTGCCCTCGTTCAACTTCCCGCACCCGACCACACCGGACGGCAACACGCATATCCGGTCGGCAACGCTGCGCGGGCTGTCGCCGGATCAGACCCTGGTGCTGGTCAACGGCAAGCGGCGGCATGCCAGTGCATGGGTGAATACCGGCGGGACGGTGGGCAAAGGCGCGGTCTCGACCGATCTCAATGCGATCCCGGTGAGTGCGATCGAGCGGATCGAAGTGCTGCGTGATGGCGCGTCAGCCCAGTACGGTTCCGATGCCATTGCCGGGGTGATCAACATCGTGCTGCGCGAGGATGCCGGCTTCGAAGGGCGGGTCAGCCGCGGCACCACCCGCGATGGCGGCGGTGGCACCACCGCCGTCGCCCTGGACACCGGCGTGGCCTTTGCCGACGGCGGCGGTCTGCACCTCACCTGGGACTATCGTGATCGCAAGGCCGCCAACCGCGCCCTGCCCGATACACGTCAGCAGTACTTCGGGATCGGTCGCAACGGTGCGCCGGTGGCGCCGTCGGGCACCTTCGGCTCCGGCACCGGCCTGGCACCGATCGGGGGCGCGGCGGCGGGTGCCGTGGCCGACCCACGCGAAGCCACCATCGACCGCGATGCCCTGTGGCGCTTCGCCGACTCGGCCGACACCGTGGAAAAGACCGTGTTCGGCAACCTGCGCAAGCCGCTCGCCTGGGCTGAAGGATTGGAGGCGTATGCCTTTGGCGGCTACGGAGTAAGCGAGGGCAGTTCCAACGCCTCCCTGCGCCGCGCCGGCCAGGTCGAGAACGTGCGCGCGATCTACCCGGACGGGTTCCTGCCGTGGGTCGATACCCAGAGCACCAACGCCTCGCTCGGCGCAGGCATCAAAGGTCTGCTCGGCGACTGGCACTGGGACCTGAGCAGCGTCTACGGCCGCAACAAGCTGGTCTACCGCACCCGCAACACGCTCAACGCCACGCTGGGTGCGGCCAGCCCCACCGCGTTCTACAACGGTGCGCTGGAGGCCTCGCAGTGGACCACCAATCTGGATGCCAACAACAGCATCGAGCTGGGCTGGCATGCACCGCTGCGGCTGGCGCTCGGGGCAGAGTTCCGCCGCGATACCTACGGCATTTCACCCGGTGAGCTGAACTCATACGTTTGGGGGCCGGCGCGGGTGCTTGATGGCCCCTCGGCCGGCGCGGTGCCGACGATCGGCTCGCAGGGCTTCGCGGGCATCCAGCCGGCGGACGCCGGCAACCATCACCGTCACAACGTCTCGGCCTACGCCGAAGCGGAAACCGATGTGACCGATCGCTTCCTGGTCTCGCTGGCCGGGCGCTGGGAGGACTACAGCGATTTCGGCAGCACCACCAATGGCAAGCTGGCCCTGCGCTACCAGCTCGACGGCGGGGTGGCGGTGCGGGCCTCGGTCAGCACCGGCTTCCATGCGCCGGCCTTGGCCCAGCAGTACTTCAGTTCGACCAGCAGCCGCACGCTCAACAACGCGGTGACCGGGGTGCCCGAGTATGTGCTGGTGCGCACCGCACCGGTGGATACGGTGGAAGCGCGTGCCCTGGGGGCGCGCTCGCTGGAGCCGGAGCAGGCGACCAATGTCACGGCGGGCCTCACCTGGGGCATCGGTGGGCTGAGCGCATCGGTGGATGTGTACCGGATCGACATCGACGACCGGATCTTCCTCTCCAGCAACTTCGTTGATGCGGCCGGGTCGAGCGCGATCCGTGACTACCTGGCCGCGCTGGGCTCGCCGGGCGTGACCAGCGTGCGCTACTTCAGCAACGCCGCCGATACCCGTACCACCGGCGTGGACGCCTCGGCGCGCTACCGCTGGGAGCTGGCGGACCATGGCAGGCTCACCGCGACCGTCGCGTACAACCGCAACAAGACCAAGCTGACCCATGTCGCCTCGACCCCGGCGCAGCTCACCGCGCTCGGCGTGCGCACGCCGTTGTTCGATGTCACCGAGCGCACCCGCGTGGAGAAAGGCCAGCCGCGCGACAATCTGACCGTCGCGCTGGGCTGGGATGTCGGCCGCTGGGGCATCCACCTGGGCACGCACCGCTACGGTGAGATCGAAGGGGTGGCGGCAACCAACCAGAGCGCGGCCAATGTCGCCGCCTTTGCGCAGGGTTCGACCCGGTTCCCTACGCTGCCGACCGAAGCGGGTAGTGCTGGCAATGTCGACGTGATCCAGAAACTGGAGGCGCGCTGGGTCACCGATCTGGACATCGCCTTCCGCGCCACCGACACGGTCACTGTCGTGCTGGGCGCGAACAATCTGTTCAACACCTATCCGACGCGCAACATCGCGACCACCCCGCAGGTCTCCGGCGCGGATACCTTTGGCGTGTTCCCGTACAGCGAGCTGTCGCCGTTCGGTTGGAGTGGCACCTACTACTACGCACGCCTGGAGGCCCGTTTCCAATGACCCGTAAGACGACTGCAGGCCACCTGCCTGCCGACCCGCAGCGCCGCCACTGGCTGCGTGCCGGGCTGACCAGTGCCGCAGCGGTCGCGCTGGCGCCGGCCGCTGGATCCGCTGCGCCGCCCGCGCCGGCCGCCGTGACGTCCGCCGGCCGCACCACGGACCTGCTGCGGCTGGATCTCAATGAGAGCAGCTACGGCCCGTCACCTCGGGTCGGGCCCGCGGTACAGCGTGCGCTGGCGGAGGCACCGCGGTATGTCAGCGCCGCGCAGCTGCAGGCGTTGCAGGGCCAGATCGCCACGCTGGAAGGGGTCGCGCCCGAACAGGTCATCGTCGGTGAAGTGCTCGAAGCATTGGGCCAGCATCTTGCGCTGAGCCAGGGCGCGGGCGGTTTCATCTACAGCGTGCCCGGGTATGGCGCCCTGGTGGATGCGGCCAGGCCCTTTGGCGGCCGGGCCGTGGAAGTGCCGTTGAACGCGCAGCTGGAGAATGATCTGCCCGCATTGCTGGCGGTGATCGCGCCGGATACCCGCGCGCTGTTCGTGGTCAATCCGCACAACCCGTCCGGCACGCTGAGCCCCGGGGCCGAGTTCGATCGTTTCGTGAGCGCCGCGCAGGCGCGCACGCTGGTGATCGTCGACGAGGCGTACCTCGACTACCGCGAGGATGCCGCCACGTTGAGCGCGGTGCGGCTGCTGCGGCAGGGCCAGAACGTGGTGGTATTCCGCACGCTGGGCAAGATCCATGCGCTGGCCGGGCTGCAGGTCGGGTATGCGCTGGTGCCTGTGGCGCTCGCCGAGGCACTGCGCCAGCGCGGCGTCGGCGGCGCGCACGCGCAGAACCAGTTGTCGCTGGCCGCTGCATCGGCGGCACTCGCCGATCCCGCCCACGTGGCCCAGGTCCGGCGCAGCGTGGCGGCGGAGCGGCAGCACTGGCAGCAGGTCCTGAGCGGGCTGCGCCTGCGCTCGACTGAAGCGGCCGGCAATTTCGTGTTCGTCGATACCGGGCATCCCCATGCAGTCGTCGCCGGGCTGCTGCAACAGGGCGTGCGCATCGCCCGGGTGTTCGCCCCGTATGACACCTGGGTACGGATCACCCTCGGCACGCCGGCGGAAAACCGGCGTGCGCAGCTGGCGTTGCGCAGCGTGCTCGCCCAGCTGGGCAAGGCCCAGGGTGGAGCGGCGGGGTAGACGTTGCCCGTCGCGCCATCAGCCGCCGATGCGCTCGAAGCCGTCCGCGCTCCAGTCCTCGCTGCCCACGCCGTGATGGATCACGAACAGGCCCTGCGGATCGTAGCGGCGCTTGGCGGCCTGCAGCCGTGGGTAGTTCGGCCCCCAGAACGCCTGCTGCCAGTCCTGCTGGAAGTAGTCGCTCTCCGAGACATAGGCCGGGGCCGAGGGCGCCACCACGCTCAGGGCCCGGTAGGCGCGCGCCACGTTCAAGGCGCCCCGGCGTGCCCGGGGCTCATCCACCGTGCGCCCCAGGCCCGGATACACCGGCCCGCTGGCATTACCGATGATCGCCAGCGCGAAGGCGTCCAGCACGGCCGGATGGGTGGCCGTGTCGCGGCTGGCGGCCAGCGCCGCCGCCGGCGCACCGAACAGGCCCTTGTTGCAATGCAGGCCGACATCCATGTGATCGGCGGCCGCACAGATCGCGGCGGCCGCCTGCTCGCGCTGCGCATCGTCCAACAATCCCGACGGCAGCCAGGCCGATGCGTAGCCATGCAGGAACCAGCCGACCTGGCCCTGGTCGCCCTTCCACAGCATGTGCCGGGAGGAGGCGCCTTCGCGGGTGTCCTCGGCGATGAGGGCAGGGGCGTGCTGGCGGAAGAAGTCCGCGTCCCAGAAGTCTCTGGCCGGCATCGCCAGTGCCTGCAAGGGTTCGGTGATGGTGTAGGCCGGCCGGGCGCGGATCCAGTCCAGGAACGGCGTCCAGGTCGCTTCGGCGGCGTCGCGCGACATGCCCTGGAACACCATCGAGATCGACAGCCGCCGCGTGTCCTTGAAGGTGAACTGCTCACCCCAGTGCGGGTTGCAGAGCGTGTCGCGGTAGAAGCGGAGCATCTCTGCCGCCAGTGCCCGCCAGCTGGCGTCGTCGCTGGCCTGGATCTGGCAGGAGACGCCGCCGAAGGTATCGGGCAGGTCATGGGTGCGCAGCGTCATCCGGGTGACGATCCCGAAACTCGCCGCGCAGCCCCCCTTCAAGGCCCAGTACAGGTCCGGCTCGTTGTCGGCGTTGACGGTGCGGATCTGCCCGTCGGCGGTGACGATCTCGGCTTCGAGCAGGCTGGCCGCGGCCGTGCCATGCGCCTTGGAGAAACTGCCGAAGCCGCCGCCGGTGACCAGGCCTGTCACGCCCACCGAGGTGCAGCCGCCGCCCTGGACATAGCGCCCGCCGCGGGTGGTGACCGCATCGTAGGCATCGATCCACATCGCCCCGGCGCCGACGCTGACTGCCGGCTGCGGCGCCGTGCCCGGGCGGGCGTTGTGGGCGAGGAAGGCATCGTGCAGCTCGACCTGGTTCATCGCGCGGGTCCAGACCAGCAGCGAATCCGGCGCGCAGGAGGTGCCGTGATAGCTGTGCCCACCTCCTTTGACAACCAGGCGCAGGCGGTGGGTGCGGGCGAAGTTCACCGCCGCGGCCACCTCGGCGCTGTTGGCGGCGGCCACCATCTTCGCGCTGGGCACTGACCGCCACGCGCCGAAGTAACCACTGGTCTGGGTGAGCGCGGGCGCATCGCCGAGGAAGAATGGATTCTGCAGCTGTTCCAGCGCGGCGGCCCGGGTGGCGGCGTCAGCGAGGAAGGGGGACTGCGGCACCGACAGCCGACCGCCGACCGCACGCGACAATCGGTCCCACTCGGCGGCAGCGGGCCACCCCGCAGCGCCCGGCCGGACCCTCGAACGCATCGCTGCGAAGGCAGGGCCGGCCTTGAGCAGCATCGGCAGCAGCGGGAGGGTCAGCCCGGCTTTGAGGCAATCGCGTCGTTTCATGAGGGTCGTTCCTGCGGCGGCAGCGTGGTCGATGCCAGCGAGTGTGTTCCCGCAGAGGCCCGCGGGCCTTGGCCTGGGGCCGGATGTGGGTGATGAAGGGACGAGTGGCGGGGGCTCAGGGGCGGGTGGAGCCAGGCGGAGACGCGTCGGTCCCGCGCCGATTGACGGATGCCCGACGCGGCATACCCTAGTCTGGTTCCATTGCGCTCGCGGCCGTCGCTGGGCGAGCGTCCCACGACATCCGGATCCATGCCCACCTCGAACGACCCCGCCCCCGGCGCACTGGCCACCTTCACTCCGGCCACGCGCGATTGGTTCACGGCAGCCTTCGCTGCGCCCACGCCCGTGCAGGACCATGCCTGGGCGGCTATCAGCGCCGGCCAGCACACGCTGGTCATCGCGCCGACCGGCTCGGGCAAGACCCTCGCCGCGTTCCTGCAGGCGATCGACCAGCTGTTCCGCAGCGGTGAGCCTCCCAGCGATGAGCAGCCGGGCGATGCGCAGCCGGAGGCGTCGGTGCCGAAGAAGCGCGGCACCCGTGTGCTGTATCTCTCGCCGATCAAGGCCCTCGGCGCCGATGTCCAGCGCAACCTGCAGATACCCCTGCAGGGCGTCAGCGCCGAACGTGCGCGGCGTGGCGATCCGGCGGTCACCCTGTCCGTCGCGATCCGGACCGGCGACACCACCCCGGCAGAGCGGGCGCGACTGCTGCGGCGTCCGCCCGACATCCTGATCACCACGCCCGAATCGCTGTTCCTGATGCTCACCTCACAGGCGCGCGAGACGTTGCGCGACGTGCATACCGTGATCATCGATGAGATCCACGCGGTGGCCGGCAGCAAGCGCGGCACCCACCTGGCGTTGAGCCTGGAGCGGCTGGATGCCCTGCTGCAGGTGCCCGCGCAGCGCATCGGGCTCTCGGCCACGGTGCGCCCGGTGGAGGAGGTCGCGCGGTTCCTCGGCGGCGACCGTCCGGTCACCGTGGTCCATCCGCCGTCGCAGCGGGCGCTGGAGGTCCGGATCGTGGTGCCGGTCGAGGATATGGGCGACATTCCGCCGCATCCCGCTGTCGCCGATGCACCCGCGTCCGCCGGCCGGGCCGGCTCGATCTGGCCGCATGTGGAGGCCAGCATCCTGGACCAGGTGCTGGCGCGACGTTCGACGATTGTGTTCGCCAACTCACGGGGCGTGGCCGAAAAGCTGACTGCCCGGTTGAATGAACTGCATGCCGACCGTGTCGCCCGTGGCCAGCTCCCGGCGCGTGCCTCGATGGCGGCGGCTGCCCCCGAGCACTACGGGTCGTTCAACGGCGGCACCGCCGGGCGGGCCGCCGGAGCGGAGGCGCTGATCGCCCGGTCGCACCATGGTTCGGTCTCCAAGGAACAGCGCCGCGAGATCGAACAGGCGCTCAAGTCCGGCGAGCTGCGCTGTGTCGTGGCGACCTCCAGCCTGGAGCTGGGCATCGACATGGGGCTGGTCGACCTGGTGATCCAGGTCGCCGCGCCGCCTTCGGTCGCCAGCGCGCTGCAGCGGGTGGGGCGGGCCAGCCATCAGGTCGGGGGCATCTCCACCGGCCTGGTCTACCCGCGCACGCGGCGCGACCTGATCGATGCGTCCGTGGCAGTGGAGCGGATGCTGGCCGGTGAGATCGAAGCGATCGATCCGCCGCGCAACCCGCTGGACGTACTGGCCCAGCAGACAGTGGCCGCCGCGGCGATGGAAACACTGGACGTGGAGGCCTGGTATGCGCGCGTACGCCGCGCTGCGCCGTACCGTTCGCTGCCGCGCAGCGCGTTCGATGCCACCCTGGACATGCTGGCCGGACGTTATCCCTCCGATGATTTTGCCGGCTTCCGCCCGCGGCTGGTCTGGAACCGCGACACCGGTGCACTGAGCGCGCGGCCGGGCGCGAAACAGCTGGCGGTCACCAGCGGGGGCACCATCCCCGACCGCGGCATGTTCGGTGTCGTGCTTCCGGAAGGCGAAGAGCGTGCCGGGTCGCGCCGGGTCGGTGAGCTCGATGAGGAGATGGTCCACGAATCACGGGTCAACGATGTGATCACCTTGGGCGCCACCTCGTGGCGGATCGAGCAGATCACCCATGACCAGGTCGTGGTGACCCCCGCGCCGGGGCGTTCGGCGCGCTTGCCGTTCTGGCGCGGTGAGGGCGTGGGCCGCCCGGCCGAACTGGGCGAGGCGGTGGGTGCCTTCATCGGTGCGCTGGATGCCGGTGCCGCGGAAGCGGGCCTGCCGGCCGGGCTGCGCGAGCGGCTGCAGGCCTGCGGATTGGCCGACAACGCGATCACCAACATCGCCGGCCTGCTGGCCGAACAGCGTGAGGCCACCGGCGTGCTGCCCACCGATCGCACGCTCGTACTGGAGCGCTGCCGCGATGAGGCCGGTGACTGGCGGCTGATGCTGCATTCGCCGTATGGGCGGCGCGTACACGATCCGTGGGCGCTGGCGGTGGCCGCGCGCATCCGCGAACGCTGGGGCGTGGATCCAGCAGTGGTCGCCAGCGACGACGGCATCATCGCGCGGCTGCCCGACGCACAGGGGCGCCTGCCGGGCGCGGAGCTGTTCCTGTTCGAGCCCGAGCGTCTGCGCAGCGACGTCACGCGCGCCGTGGTCGGCTCGGCCCTGTTCGCTGCGCGCTTCCGCGAATGTGCCGCACGCGCGCTGTTGCTGCCGCGGCGCACGCCGGGTCGTCGCTCGCCGCTGTGGCAGCAGCGCCTGCGCGCCGGTGAACTGCTGGCCATCGCGCAGGGCCATCCCGAGTTCCCGATCCTGATCGAGACCGCGCGTGAGTGCCTGCAGGACGTCTACGATCTCGATGCGCTGGGCGTGCTGATGCAGCGGCTCACCGACGGCCGCGTGGCGATCGCCGATGTCACCACCGAGGTACCGTCGCCATTCGCGGCGAACCTGCTGTTCGGCTATGTCGCCGAGTTCATGTACGGCACCGATGTGCCGCTGGCCGAGCGCCGTGCGTCGGTGCTGTCACTGGACAGCGGCCTGTTGGGCGATCTGCTCGGCCAGGTCGATCTGGGCGAACTGCTGGATGCGGCCGTGGTGGAGCAGGTGGGCAACGAGTTGCAGCGCCTGGCGCCCGACCGCCGTGCGCGCGGCAAGGAAGGGGCGGCCGATCTGCTGCGGGAACTGGGCCCGCTCACCGATGAAGCGATGGCGCTGCGGCGGGTCGATGACGAACCTGCCGGGCATCTGCACGATCTCGCCGCTGAGCGGCGTGCGATCCAGGTCCAGATCGCCGGCCGCCTGCACTGGGCGGCCATCGAAGATGCCGCGCGGCTGCGCGATGCGCTGGGGGTCACCCTCCGGCGCGGCATCCCCGAGCCCTTCCTGCAGGCCTCATCGGACCCGCTGGGCGAGCTGCTGGGCCGATATGCGCGCACCCATGCGCCGTTCACCACGGCCGAGGTGGCGGCCGCGTTTGGATTGGGCGTGGCCGTGGCCGATGCGGCACTCACGCAGCTGGAAGCGCAGGGCAAGCTGCTCAAGGGTCGTTTCGGTGTGGCGCGTCGCGATGCCGAGGCCGTCGGCGCGGCCGCCGAGCCGGCGCCGCTGGCCCGTCACGAATGGGTGGGTGAGGCGGTGTTCCGTCGGTTGCGGGTGCGCTCGCTGCAGGCCGCGCGCGAGGCGACCCGGCCGGTCGCGCGCGACGCCTATGCCCTGTTGTTGCTGGAGAGGCATGGGCTGCTGAGCGATGCCGAACAGGCTGCACGTGGCATCGCTCACCGCGGGCCGGGTGCGCTGGAAGGCATCGACGGCGTGCTGCGCGTGGTGGAACTGCTGGCGGGCGTGGCGCTGCCGGCGTCGGTGTGGGAACAGCAGATCCTGCCCGCGCGCGTGGTCGATTACGCGCCGGCGATGCTCGATTCGCTGCTCGCCACGGGTACCGTGGTGTGGGCCGGGCACGGGCGGCTCGGCGAGGAGGACGGCCTGGTCTCGCTGCACCTGCAGGAATTCGCGGCAGAAACGCTGCCCGCGCCTGCAGTGGCAACCGCGCTGTCGCCGCTGCAGGATGCGCTGCTGCAGGTGCTGGCCGACGGTGGCGCGTACTTCGCGCGTCAGCTGGTCACCGCGGTGGGCACGCACGGGGGGCGGGCCGGCAGCCCGCCCATGGAGATCACCGCCGCGCAGCTGCACGACGCCTTGTGGGGCCTGGCATGGTCGGGGTACCTGACCACGGATCTGTGGGCGCCGCTGCGCGGCATGGTCGGGGGCCGCGCGCTGCGGCCGCGGGTCGCGCGCGCCTCGCGGCGCGGTCGACGCGTCCGTGGCGTCCCGATGCACGACATGCCCTTGGCCGACGGAGCGCCGGCCGTGATCGCCAGCTTTGCGGCAGCCGCGCTGGCCGGGCGCTGGTCGCTGTTGCAGCGTGAGGCGATCAGCGACACGGCGCGCGCGGTGGCGCTGGCCGAGGGGCTGCTGGACCGGCACGGCATCGTGACCCGCGGGGCCGCGATGGCCGAAGGGATCGCCGGCGGCTTCCCGGCGCTGCAACAGGTGTATCGCGGCATGGAGGATGCAGGCCGGGTGCTGCGCGGCCGCTTCGTCGAAGGGCTGGGCGGGGCCCAGTTCGCCGATCGCCTGATCGTGGATCGACTGCGTGGCGTCGCCGATGCCCTGCGGCCCGGTGCTGGCGAGGTGGCGATCGGGCTGTCCGCGGTGGACCCGGCCAACCCGTTCGGTACCGTGGTGCCCTGGCCGGTGCACGGCTCGGCGGTCCGGCCGGTGCGCCGCGCCGGTGCCGTGGTGGTGATCGGCGGTGGACGGCTGCTGATGTACCTGGCCCAGGGGGGCCGCCAGCTGCTGACGTTCTTCGATGCGGACGATCCGTCCCTGGCAGGCACGACGGCTGCCGCGGCGCAGGCGCTGGCCAGCGCACTGCGGCGGGGCCGGCGCAGCTCGTTCACCGTGGAGCTGATCGACGCTGCGCCGGCCCGACGCGACGGCCTGATGGACGCGCTGCGGGGCGCCGGTTTCTCCAGTGCGCCAAAAGGCATCAGCTGGGAGGGATGAGCGGGGGAGGCGAAGACTTACTGACGCCGTCTAAGTAGAAACACGCTGGCCGCGACGATGACCGACACGGACTATTGAGCACCACCGTCGTCGGAGATGTGCATGGCCAGCTCATCCGCAAAGAAGAAGCCCGGTTCATCCGCAAAGAAGCCCAACATCCTTGTCATCTGGGGAGACGACATCGGCATCTCCAACCTGAGCTGCTACTCGCGCGGCTTGATGGGATACCAGACGCCGAACATCGACCGCCTGGCCAACGAGGGCATGCTGTTCACCGATTCCTACGGCGAACAGTCCTGTACGGCAGGGCGTTCGTCCTTCATCACCGGCCAGAGCGTCCTGCGGACCGGCCTGTCGAAGGTCGGCATTCCGGGCGCGCCGGTCGGCATGAACGAGAAGATCGTCACCATCGCCGCCCTGCTGAAGAACGAGGGCTATACCACCGGGCAGTTCGGCAAGAACCACCTCGGCGACCTCAACCACATGCTGCCCACCAACCATGGGTTCGATGAGTTCTACGGCAATCTGTACCACCTCAATGCCGAAGAAGAGCCGGAGATGTACGACTACTTCCCGAAGGACGAGTTCGGGGATTTCATCGAGACCATCAAGCCGCGCGGGGTGATCCACAGTTTCGCCACCGAGAAGGATGACAGCACCGACCAGAAGCGCTGGGGCAAGGTAGGCAAGCAGAAGATCGAGGATACCGGGCCGCTGGACCGCAAGCGCATGCTGACCTGCGATGACGACTTCGCCGACCGCGCCAAGGGCTTCATCAAGAAGGCGAACGACGACGACACGCCGTTCTTCGTCTGGGTCAACTTCACCCACATGCACCTGATCACGCATACCAAGAAGGAAAGCCTGGGGCAGGCCGGGCGCTGGCAGTCGCCGTATCACGACACGATGATCGACCACGACAAGAACGTGGGCGCGTTGCTCGATTACCTCGACGAACTGGGCATCGCCGAAGACACCCTGGTGGTGTACTCCACCGACAACGGGCCGCACCGCAATTCGTGGCCGGATGGCGGCATGACGCCGTTCCGCAGTGAGAAGGACACCAACTGGGAAGGCGCGTTCCGGATTCCGCTGGTGGTGCGTTACCCGGGCAAGATCAAGCCGGGTTCGGTGTCCAACGAGATCGTCCAGCACCATGACTGGCTGCCGACCTTCCTGGAACTGGCGGGCAACAAGGGCGTGGTCAACGACCTCAAGAAAGGGGTCAAGGCGATCGGGCGCACCTACAAGAACCACATCGACGGGGTCAGCCTGCTGCCGTATCTCACCGGCAAGGAGGAAAAGTCGCCGCGCAAGCTGTTCGTCTACATCTCCGATGATGGCGACATGCTCGGCATCCGCTACGACAACTGGAAGGTGACGTTCATCGAGCAGCGCTGCAAGGGCACCATGCAGCTGTGGGGCGAACCGTTCACGGTCATGCGCATTCCCAAGATCTACAACCTGCGCACCGATCCGTACGAATTCGCGGATGTGACCTCCAATACCTATTGGGACTGGTACATCAACCACGTCTACATCGTGTACGGGGCGATCGCGCTGCTCACCAAATTCAACGAGACCTTCGTTGAGTTCCCCAAGATCCAGAAGCCGAACACGTTCACGGCCGACCAGGCGGTGGAGAAGCTGCAGGAAGCGGTGACGGGCAAATAGCGGCGAGGTCCATCGCAGCGCTGGCATGGCGACGAACCGGGGGGCAGGCTGTCCCCCGGTTTCGTGTGGGCGGCATCTCAGCACCCCCATCACACCAGGGGTGGCAGGATCGGGAGAGATTCGCCCCCTCACCAGGAGACCACCATGGCTTCGACCGTTGTCCTGACCCGATCATGGGTCATCCATCCGTTCCACGCCGCTGTACTGGGCGGGGTGCTGCCGCTGTTCCTCGGCGCACTGCTGGCGGACTACGCCTACTGGAGTTCGTACGAGATCCAGTGGGCCAACTTCGCCTCCTGGCTGCTGATCGGTGCGATGGTGATGACCACGCTGGCCCTGCTGTGCGGGATCGTCGGCCTGGTCCGTCGCAGCCGCAACCTGGCCTACGTCGTGATTCTGGCGGTGACCTGGGGCGTGGGCTTCATCAACTGTCTCCACCATGCGCGTGATGCATGGGCGGTGATGCCGGCCGGCCTGGTGCTCTCGGTGATCCTGACGGTGCTGGCGCTGCTCGCCACCTGGGTGGGGCTGTCCAGCCTGCGCGTGGGAGGTGTGCGATGAGCCGCCAGATGACGATCCGGATGCTCTCGGTTTCCGCGCTTGCGGTCGCGCTGGCGGCCTGCAGCGGCAAGGCCCCCGAGCTGGAACAGTACGGCGGCAACCCGGAGATGCCCAAGCCGCATCGCGGGCTGATGCCGGACATGACCATCGCCAAGCCGGCGCAGTGGGGCGACACCCTGCCGACGGTGCCCAAGGGCTACCGCATCTCGGCGATCGCCACCGATCTGAACATTCCGCGGCAGACCCTGGTGCTGCCCAACGGTGACATTCTGGTCGCGGAAGGTCGCGGCGGCAGTGCGCCTGCCCTCAAGCCGAAGGATGTGATCGCCGGCAAGATCAAGGCCAAGGGCAACACGGCGGTCAAGAGCGGCAACCGCCTGACCCTGCTGCGCGACGCCGATGGCGACGGCACCTACGAACTGAAGACGGTCTTCGCCGACAAGCTCAATGCGCCGTACGGCCTGGCGATGATCGGCAACGCGATCTACGTGGCCAACCAGGATGCGGTGGTGCGCTTTGACTACCAGGAAGGCCAGACCAAGGCGAGCGGCGCACCGGCGAAACTGACCGATCTGCCCGCGGCGATCAACCATCACTGGACCAAGGCGATGACCGCCAGTGCCGATGGCCGCTATCTCTATGTAGGCATCGGCTCCAACAGCAACATCACCGAGCGCGGCATGGCGGTGGAGATCGATCGTGCGCGGATCTGGCAGATCGATGTGGCCACCGGCGCACACAAGGATTACGCCACCGGTATCCGCAATCCCACCGCGCTGGCGATCCAGCCGGGCACCGGCACGCTGTGGGCCGTGGTGAATGAACGCGATGAGATCGGCCCGAACCTCGTGCCCGATTACCTCACCTCGGTGAAGGAGGGCGGCTTCTATGGCTGGCCGTACAGCTACTGGGGCAAGAATGTGGATCGCCGGGTGATGCCGCAGAATCCGGAGAAGGTCGCCTCGGCCATCGCGCCGGATTACGCGCTGGGCTCGCATGTGGCCGCACTCGGCGTGGCCTTCTCGTCGCCGGTGATGGGCACCCAGTTTGCCGATGGCGTCTTCGTGGGCGAGCACGGCAGCTGGAACCGCAATCCACCGGTCGGTTACAAGGTGGTGTTCGTGCCCTTCAGCAATGGCCGTCCGGCCGGCGAGCCGATCGATTTCGTGAGCGGCTTCTTCGGCGAAGACGGCAAGACCCGCGGCCGCCCGGTGGGTGTCACGGTCGACCCGCGTGGGGCACTGATCGTTGCCGATGACCTCTCCAACACGATCTGGCGGGTCACCCACGACGGCACGCCCGCCCAGCCGTAAAGCGCCTTGACGGGGATGGAGGGGATGAATAATTACCTCCGTCCCCATCAAGCGGGGGCTTGACCTTCCCACGATGGGAATCTTTAGGGTGGCGGGTAACCTCACCCCAAGGACTGCCCCATGTCTTCTGTTGCTTCCCGGTCCGGCGCGCCGCTCAGCCGCCTGAGCCTGCCCATCGAGGGCATGACCTGCGCCTCCTGTGTGGGCCGGGTGGAGCGCGCGCTGACGGCCGTCCCCGGCGTGCAGACGGCGTCGGTCAACCTGGCCACGGAGCGGGCCGATCTCAGCTTCATCGGGGCGCCCGATCCCCAGGCGGCGGTGCGTGCCATCGAACGCGCGGGCTACACCGTGCACGAAGCCACCACCGAGCTGAGCATCGAGGGAATGACCTGCGCGTCCTGCGTTGGTCGCGTGGAGCGCGGCCTTGCGCAGCTGCCGGGCGTGATCGCGGCCAGCGTCAACCTGGCGACGGAACGGGCGCAGGTGCGCCATCTGGCCGGTACGGTCTCCGTCGCTGATCTGGTCGCTGCCGTGGAAAACGCCGGCTACACCGCGCGCGCTGCAGGCGTGAGCACGGCTGCGGCCGGTGACCAGGAGGAGGAACGCCGCGAGGCTGAAGCCCGTGCGCTGCGCCGCTCCCTGTTGCTGGCGGTGGTGCTGACGCTGCCGGTCTTCATTCTGGAAATGGGCTCGCACCTTGTCCCAGCCATGCACCACTGGGTGATGCATGCCGTCGGCCTGCAGACCAGCTGGTACCTGCAGTTCGCGCTGGCCACGCTGGTGCTGTTCGGGCCGGGCCTGCGCTTCTTCCGCAAAGGCGTGCCGGGACTGCTGCGCGGCGCCCCGGACATGAACTCGCTGGTTTCGCTCGGCACCGCGGCGGCCTATGGCTACTCGGTGGTCGCCACCTTCGCCCCGGGCGTGCTGCCGCCGGGCACCGCCAACGTCTACTTCGAAGCGGCCGTGGTGATCGTCACCCTGATCCTGCTGGGGCGCACGCTGGAGGCGCGGGCCAAGGGCCGCACGTCGCAGGCGATCAAGCGCCTGGTCGGGCTGCAGGCGCGGACTGCACGCGTGCAGCGTGGCGATGAGACGGTCGAGGTGCCGCTCGACGAGGTCACGCTCGGCGATGTCGTGCTGGTCCGCCCGGGCGAGAAAGTGCCCGTGGACGGCGCGGTGGTGGAGGGGGCGTCCTATGTGGATGAGAGCATGATCACCGGCGAGCCGGTACCGGTGGCCAAAGCCGTGGGCGCCGAGGTGGTCGGCGGCACCCTCAACACCACCGGTGCCTTCAGTTTCCGTGTCACCAAGGTGGGCGGGGACACCGTGCTGGCCCAGATCATCCGTCTGGTCGAGCAGGCACAGGGCTCCAAGCTGCCGATCCAGGCGCTGGTCGACAGGGTCACCATGTGGTTCGTGCCGGCGGTGATGGCTGCTGCCGCGCTGACCTTCCTGGTGTGGCTGGTGCTCGGCCCGGCACCGGCGCTGACCTTTGCGCTGGTCAATGCGGTGGCGGTGCTGATCATTGCCTGTCCCTGCGCGATGGGCCTGGCCACGCCGACCTCGATCATGGTCGGGACCGGCCGCGCGGCGGAGCTGGGCGTGCTGTTCCGCAAGGGCGAGGCGCTGCAGGCACTGCGCGATGTGAGTGTGATCGCGCTGGACAAGACCGGTACGTTGACCAAGGGCCGCCCCGAACTGACCGACCTGGAGCCGGCCGATGGTTTCCAGGCGGATGAGGTGCTGGCCCTGGTTGCCGCGGTGGAAACCCGCTCCGAGCATCCCATCGCCGAGGCGATCGTTGCGGCCGCCAGAGCGCGCGGTCTCGCACTGGCCACCATCGAACGCTTCGAGGCGGTGCCGGGCTTCGGCGTTTCCGCGCGTGTCGCCGGCCGCACCGTGGCCGTCGGCGCGGACCGCTACATGACCCGGCTCGGCCTGGAGGTGGCGGCGTTCCGGCCCACCGCCCAGCGGTTGGGTGAGCAGGGCAGGAGCCCGCTGTACGCCGCAATCGATGGCCGCCTGGCGGCCGTGATCGCGGTGGCCGATCCGATCAAGGAAAGCACGCCGGCGGCGATCCAGGCGCTGCACGCCCTGGGCCTGAAGGTCGCGATGATCACCGGCGACAACGCGGCCACCGCCGCGGCGATCGCACGCCAGCTTGGCATCGATGAGGTGGCGGCCGAAGTGCTGCCCGATGGCAAGGTCGCCGCGCTCAAGCGTTTCCGTGCTGGTGGCGCCAAGGTGGCCTTCGTCGGGGACGGGATCAATGACGCACCGGCGCTTGCCGAGGCCGATGTCGGCTTGGCGATCGGCACCGGCACCGATGTGGCGATCGAGGCGGCCGACGTGGTGCTGATGTCCGGCGACCTGCGCGGCGTGCCCAACGCGATCGCCCTGAGCCAGGCAACGATCCGCAACATCAAGCAGAACCTGTTCTGGGCGTTCGCCTACAACGCGGTGCTGATCCCGGTGGCCGCTGGCCTGCTGTACCCGTTCAACGGCACGCTGCTCTCGCCGATCTTCGCCGCGGCGGCGATGGCATTGTCCAGTGTGTTCGTGCTCGGCAATGCGCTGCGGCTCAAGCGCTTCCATGCACCGATGCAGGCCGATACGCTGGGCACCGGCATGGCGGAAAGTGAGAGGGAGACCGGACGATGAATATCGGGGAAGCCGCGACGTTTTCGGGCGTGTCGGCAAAGATGATCCGCTATTACGAGCAGATCGGCCTGATCCCGCCGGCGGCGCGCTCGGAGGCGGGCTACCGGCATTACAGCCCGCAGGACGCGCACAGCCTGCGCTTCATCCGCCGTGCGCGTGACCTGGGGTTTTCGGTCGAGCAGATCGGCGAGCTGCTGGTGCTGTGGCGCGATCGCGAACGCGCCAGCGCCGACGTCAAGGCGGTGGCGCTGTCCCATGTGGCCGGGTTGAAGGCGAAGATTGCCGAGCTGCAGGCGATGGTGCAGACATTGGAGCATCTGGCCGAACACTGCCACGGCAATGACCGCCCGGATTGCCCGATCATCGCCGACCTGGCCCAGCCCGTTTCCGCGCCGGCGGAGACTGCATCCGCCGGGAAGTCCCGCAAAACGCCGCTGTTCGGTGCGGATACGCCGGTGTCCTCGCGCGGGCGCGCGGCCCGCAAGCCACGTTCCTGATCGACCCGGCCGCGTCCATGCCCTGCAAAAAGGACACGGACGCGCTAAGGCCTTGACCTTGCCACGTTGTCAGCCCCGACAGTGGGCTCATACCCACCACGGCGAGGTCGCCCGATGCATCGTTTCACCCTTCCCACCATGACCTGCGGCGGCTGCGCCCGCTCCGTCACCAAGGCACTGCAGGGCATCGATCCGCACGCACGCATCGAGACCGATCCGCCCGCGCGCGAAGTACGTGTGGAGAGCGACCGCGAGCGGGCCGCCTTCCTGGCCGCGCTGGCCGATGCTGGATTCCCTGCCACGCCATGAGCGGGCGGTCCCACGCCATCCCGGAGGACAACGCATGTGCATGAAACATCTTCTGCCGCTGCTGCCGTCCCTGGCGGCGTGGGGCACCGTGACATCCGATGCCGTCGCGGTGGCTCAGGCCTTGGTGGCGGACGCGAGTCGCTCCACCAGCACCTCAGCCGCTTCGGCCGACGAGGCCGGATTCTGGCCGGTGATCAGCAAGCCATCGCTGACGACATACGAGCCCCAGTCCGGCCCCTTGGAGTAGGAACCGCCCGCGGCCTTGAGCATGTCCTCGACCAGGAAGGGCACCACCTCGGTCAGGCCGACGCCCTCTTCTTCGGTGTTGGTGAAGCCTGTGACCTTCTTGCCCTGCACCAGTGGGGCGCCCTCGGCCGTCTTGACGTGACGCAGCACGCCCGGCGCATGGCAGACCAGCGCGACCGGCTTGCCGGCGGCGATGAAGGCTTCGATCAGCGCGATGGAGTGGGTGTCTTCGGCGAGGTCCCACAGTGGGCCGTGGCCGCCGGGATAGAACACGGTATCGAACGCGTCCTGCGAAATGCTGTCCAGGCGCACGGTGTTGGCCAGCTGCGCGTTGGCATCCACGTCTGCCTCGAAGCGGCGGGTGGCGTCGGTCTTGAAGTCCGGCTCGTTGCTTTTGGGATCCAGCGGCGGCCGCCCACCTTTGGGCGAGGCCAGCACGATCTCGGCGCCCGCATCCTTGAAGGTGTAGTAGGGCGCAGCCAGCTCTTCCAGCCAGAAGCCGGTCTTCTTGCCGGTGGTGCCGAGTTCGTCGTGCGAGGTCAGAACGATGAGGACTTTCATGGATGATGCTCCTGTGGGTGCTTGATTAGACTGGTCGTCTAGTGATGGGGCCGAGAAAAACACGCCGATGCCGGCGTGCGTGAGACACGCTTTTGTCAGGGGGCGGTATGCAGAAGGCGGGCGGTCAACGCCACGGCGTCGTCGAACGGCCCGGTGGTGCGGCCGATCTTGACCATGATGCTGGTCCCCAGCCACAGCTGATACACGCTTCGGGCGACCGCCTCGGGTGGCTCCCGGGTCGCCACCGATCCGTCGGCCAGGCCCGCCGCAATGGCACGCGCCAGCCGATCGGTGATCCCCGTGGTGCCACGCTGGAGTGCGGCCCGCATGGGTTCGGAAAGGTCCGCCACTTCGGCACCAAGCTTTACGGCCAGGCACTTGCCCTGGCAGTCCTCGAAGGACTGGCTGTCCTGCCAGGCGCGGAAGTACGCGGCCAGTTGCTCGGCCTTGGTCTGGCCCGGCTGGCGGAAGATGCGGTCCATATCGGCGAGATAGGCGCTGAAGTAGTCCTCCAGCAATGCCTCGCCGAAGGCTTCCTTCGAGGCGAAGTAGTGGTAGAACGAGCCTTTGGGGACTCCCGCCGCCGCGAGCACTTCATTGAGGCCGACGGCGGAGAAGCCCTTGGCGCCCATGATCCGCTGGCCGCTGGCAAGGATCGTGTCGCGGACGGTGGAGGGGGTGGTGGGCGAGTTCATGGACGCCACTGTACGCCTGATTAGACCGGTCGTCTAGTTCCTGCTTGCGTGGTCCGCGGGAAGCCGGTCAGCGGCCGGCACTACCCGGTCCCCGGGCGGCGCTTGCCGACGGGAAGGGGGCGGATCAAGGTATATTCCCCGGCCCCATTTCCATTGCCAGATATCGCCCCGCCATGAGCACGCCCCGCAAGCACTACAAACACCCCGCAGAATCCGAGATCGGCAACGGCACGATCTACCTCGAGGCGCAGGGCGATGTGATCGTGCGGCAGGTGGAAAGCTACCGCAGCGTGCTGGTCTGGGCGGACAAATCCGGGCAGGCCGATGAGCGCTTCCCGCTGTCCGATCAGCCGCTGTCCTGGCTGGATCTGGATTCGGATGACGCCATCACCGCCAGTCAGTTTGAAGCCGTCTGGAAGCAGGCCAAAGCCGTTTCCGGCTGAGCGTGCCGAAAGGCGGGCGTCACACCGTCCAGCCGGGGCTTTCCGCCGCCGCCACATGCATCAGCTGATCCAGCTGGCGCAGCGCCCGGTGCAGTTCCTGCCGGTTGGCGGCCGCGCCCAATGAAATCCGCACCGCATCGTTGATCGCCACCCCGTCGGGCGTGAACGCCGATGACGGTGCGATGCCCAGCCCCTGCAGGCGCGCGGCGTGGGTGAGGCTGGCATCGGTCCAGTGCGCGGGAAGACGGCACCAGGCGTGCACGCCCGCGCAATGCTGCAGGAACCGCGGCGACAACGCCGACCGCGCCAGATAGCGTCGTTCGGCCGCTTCGTCCTGCACCAGTTTCAGCATGGCCTGCGCGGAGCCATCCAGGATCAGCTGCGTCACCAGGGCGTTCATCAGCGGTGGCGCCATCAGGTTGACCGCGCGCAGGGCGTCGAGCACCGGTTGCCGGTCCATGCCGTCGGGCAGGCGCACGAAACCGGTGTGCAATCCCGGACTGAGGCACTTGGAGAGCGTGGAGATGTAGCAGGCCTGCTGCGGTGCCAGCAGCGCGAGCGGGGCAGGGGCGTCCTCCAGCAGCAGCCAGTAGGGGTCGTCTTCGATCAGCAGCAGGTGCTGGGCGCGGATCACCTCGGCCAGTGCCTCGCGGCGTGCCTGCGGCATCGTGTGGGCGGTGGGGTTCTGTGCGGTCGGGTTGAGATAGACCACGCGCGCGTCGCGTTCTTTCGCGATACGGGCCAGCGCGTCTGGACGCATGCCGTGCGCGTCGCACTCGACCACGTGCAGCCGCCGCTCCAGCACCCGCGCGGCGTGCAGCAGTCCCGGGTAGACCAGGGGCTCGCACAGGATCGTGTCGCCGGCGTCGGTCAACGCCAGCAGCAGGGCAGACAGCGCCGCCTGCGCGCCTTCCGTGACGACCAGCGTATCGGCATCGACCTTGCCGAGGATCGGTTTGAGCCAGTGCTGGGCCGCCCGGTGATCGGCGCGGCTGCCACCGCCCACGTGATACGTCATCAGATTGTCCGCATCACTGCGGGTGAGCACGGACGACAGGCCACGCCGCAACACGTCGGCGACCTGGCCGCCGCCGGGGCTGGGCGGCAGGTTCATGCTCAGGTCCACCAGCTGGGTGAGTTCCACCTGCGGCGGCGCGACGAACGACCCCAGCGGGCCACGGGCATCGATCAACCCGCGCTTGCGTGCCTCGGTGAAGGCACGGGTGATGGTGGTGAGGTCCACCTTCAGCTCGGTGGCCAGCGCGCGCTGCGCGGGCAGGCGCTGGCCGGGACGTAACGCACCGGACCACACCGCACGTTCCAGGGCCTGCACGATGCGCAGGTACACCGGCCCGTGGCCATCGGCGATGAGGGGGCTCCATTCCATGCGCGCATGGTACGCGCGGCCGGGAGTGCGGCTGCGACAGTGTGTCGCATCATGTATGGATCATGTCGTTGCCTAACGTACGCGGCTGCGGCGGGCACCCCCCATGCATATCGGTCATGCAGGGGGGTGTTCGCCACTTTTCATGATCCGGGCCGCCCGGCCCGGCACTGCGTTGGAAGGGCCGTCACGCATGAACCCCGCTACACACTCCGCTCGCCGCGCCACGCTGGCCGGTCGAGCCCGCGCCGGACGCTGGTTCGGCCTGGCAGCGCTGCTGCCGCTGCTCACAGGCTGCAAGAACCTGGAGCTGTTCAATCCCATGGGCAGCATCGCCGAGCAGGAAATGCAGCTGATCCTGGTCTGCACCGGCCTGATGCTGCTGGTGGTGATCCCGGTGATCATTCTGACGCTGTACTTCGCCTGGCACTACCGCGAGTCGAACAAGAAGGCGACCTACGCCCCCACGTGGTCCCACTCCACCGCGATCGAAGTGGTGGTGTGGACGATTCCGTGCCTGATCGTGGTGGTGCTCGGCGTGTTGATCTGGAAGAGCACCCACGCGCTGGATCCCTACCGCCCGATCGCGTCGGACACGCCCGCACTGCGCGTGGAAGTGGTCTCGCTCAATTGGAAGTGGTTGTTCATCTATCCGGACCACAACGTGGCCACGGTCAATGAACTGGTGATGCCGGTCGATACGCCGGTCGCCTTCAAGCTGACCTCCGAGTCGATGATGAATGCCTTCTTCGTGCCGCAACTGGGCAGCATGGTCTACACCATGCCCGCGATGCAGACCCGCCTGCACCTGATCGGGCACACGCCGGGCACCTATGCCGGGATGTCATCGGCCTACAGCGGCTCGGGCTTCTCGGACATGACGTTCGATGCGCGGGTGATGACCGAAGCGGACTTCGACCAGTGGCTGGCGCAGTCGCGTGGCACCGCCCAGCACCTGGACCAGGCCCGCCTGGCCGAACTGGAGAAGCCGACCCACGGTGCGCCGATGCAGCGCTTCGCCAGCGTGGATACCGGACTGTTCGACAGCATCCTGCGCCGTTACGGCGGCATGCCCGATGACGAGATCTGCCTGCCCGGCGAAGAACCCGGCGCGAAATCCCAACTCGTAAGCCTGGCCGCGTCTGCCAGCCGTACCGCGGAGAACTGATTGTGCTTGGAAAGCTGAACCTCGAAGCGATTCCCTACCACGACCCGATCATCATGTCGGCGCTGGTGGGCTCGCTGCTGCTGGGCGTGGCGATCGTCGCGGCCATCACGTATTACAAAAAGTGGGGCTATATCTGGACCGAGTGGATCACCTCGGTGGACCACAAGAAGATTGGCGTGATGTACATCATCCTGGCCCTGGTCATGCTGGTGCGCGGCTTCGCCGATGCGCTGATGATGCGTGCCCAGCAGGCCATCGCCGCCAATGACAGTGCCGGCTACCTGCCGCCGGAGCACTACGACCAGATCTTCACCGCGCATGGCGTGATCATGATCTTCTTCGTGGCCACCCCGCTGATCGTGGGTCTGATGAACATCGTGGTGCCGCTGCAGATCGGCGCGCGCGACGTGGCCTTCCCGTTCGTCAACTCGCTCAGCTTCTGGCTGTCGGCCGTGGGTGCGGTGCTGGTGATGCTGTCGATGTTCGTCGGCGATTTCGCCGCGACCGGCTGGGTGGCGTATCCGCCGCTGTCCGGCATCGAGTACAGCCCCACGGTGGGCGTTGACTACTACATCTGGTCATTGCAGGTCTCGGGCATCGGCACCACGCTGACCGGCCTGAACTTCATCGTCACCATCCTCAAGATGCGTGCGCCGGGCATGGACCTGATGAAGATGCCGGTGTTCACCTGGACCGCGTTGATCACCAACATCCTGATCGTGGCGATCTTCCCGGTGCTGACCGCGACCCTGGCGCTGCTGACCATGGATCGCTATTTCGGGATGCATTTCTTCACCAATGACGCCGGCGGCAACGCCATGATGTACGTCAACCTGATCTGGATCTGGGGCCACCCGGAAGTCTACGTGCTGATCCTGCCGTGCTTCGGCGCGTTCTCGGAGATCATCGCCACGTTTTCGGGCAAGCCGCTGTTCGGCTACCGCTCGATGGTCTACGCCACCTCGTCGATCGGCATCCTGTCGTTCTTCGTGTGGCTGCACCACTTCTTCACCATGGGCTCGGGCGCCAACGTGAATGCCTTCTTCGGCATCATGACCTCCATCATCTCGATCCCCACCGGGGTGAAGCTGTTCAACTGGCTGTTCACCATGTACCGCGGGCGGATCCGCTACCACTCCTCGACGTTGTGGACGATCGGCTTCATGGTCACCTTCGCCCTGGGCGGCATGACCGGCGTGATGCTGGCGATCCCGGGCGCGGACTTCGTGCTGCACAACAGCCTGTTCCTGATCGCGCACTTCCATAACGTGATCATCGGTGGCGTGGTGTTCGGCTGCCTGGCCGGCATCAGTTTCTGGTTCCCCAAGGCCTTTGGCTTCACCCTCAACGAGCGCTGGGGCAAGATTTCGTTCTGGTGCTGGCTGGTCGGCTTCTACCTGGCCTTCATGCCGCTGTACGTGCTGGGCTTCAAGGGCATGACCCGCCGCATGAACCACTATGGCGTGGAGGGCTACCAGCCGTGGCTGATCGTGGCCGCCATCGGTGCGCTGGTGATCGCCGCCGGTATCGCCGCGATGTTCATCCAGTTCTATGTCAGCGTGCGTGACCGCAAGGCCAACATGGACCTCACCGGCGACCCGTGGAATGCGCGCAGCCTGGAGTGGGCGACGTCTTCGCCACCGCCGTTCTACAACTTCGCCAAGCTCCCCGCGATCACCTCGCTGGAGCAGCATTGGGACGACAAGCAGCACGGCCGTGCCTGGCAGCGCCAGGACACCTACGAGGACATTCACATGCCGCGCAATACCGCGTCGGGTGTGGTGATCTCGGTGTTCAGCCTGGTGTTGTGCTTCGCCCTGGTCTGGCACATGTGGGTGCTGGCCGGCATCGGCCTGATCGGGGTGATCGCGACTTTCGTGCTGCGTTCGTATGACCGTGACGTGGATTACTACGTGCCCGCCGCCGAGGTGAAGCGCATCGAAGACGCGCACTTCGCGCAGATGGAAGGAGCCAAGGCATGAGCGGGGATACCCTGACCGCTGCCACGCAGCACGGGCAGCTCGCGGCCGGTCACCACGACCACGCCCATGAGCACCACGACGACGGCAACAAGACCGTCGTCGGGTTCTGGATGTACCTGATGGGCGACTGCCTGATCTTCGCGGTGCTGTTCGCCACCTTTGGCGTGCTGCTCAACGGGACGGCCGATGGCCCCAGTGGCAAGGAACTGTTCAAGTTGGGCTTCGTGCTCTCCGAAACGGTGGTGCTGCTGCTCAGCAGCTTCACCTTCGGCCTGGCGATGCTCGGCATGCAGGCCGGCAAGCGCAACCAGGTGGTGGGCTGGCTGGCCGTGACCGGCGTGCTCGGTGCGGTCTTCATCGGCATGGAGCTGTATGAGTTCGCCGAGCTGATCCATGAAGGCGCCACCCCGGACGTGAGTGCATATCTGTCGGCGTACTTCACGTTGGTGGCCACCCACGGCCTGCACGTCACCTTCGGCCTGCTGTGGCTGGCGATCATGATCCACCAGGTGCTGAAGTTCGGCCTGGACGGCATCGTGCGTCGCCGCCTGGCCTGCCTGAGCCTGTTCTGGCACTTCCTGGATCTGATCTGGATCTGTGTGTTCACCTTCGTCTACCTGAGGGAGTTTGTATGAGCGCGAACGCGCCTGATGCCGATCACGGTGGCGGCCACGCCACCCTGACGGGCTACCTCCTCGGCCTGCTGCTGTGCCTGGTGCTCACCGGTGCCTCGTTCGGCGTGGTCATGACCGATCTGGTGCCGCAGCCGCTGCGCCTGACCGCCATCGTGGTGCTGTGCGTGGTGCAGCTGGTCGCCCAGCTGGTGCTGTTCCTGCATATCGGGGCAGGGCGCAGCCAGCGCGAGAACACCGGCATCTTCCTGTGCACCGCCTTCCTGATCGCCATCGTGGTGGCCGGTTCGCTGTGGGTGATGCACAACGCCAACCTCAACATGATGCCGATGCAGATGTCGGGCACGCCATGAGCCGCTCATCCTGCGCAACCCTGCTGGCCGGGCTGCTGCTCTCCTCTCCCGTGATGCCGGTGGTGGCTGCGGCCCCGCAGGCCCACACCGCGGCAACGGTGTCGGTCAGCGGTCCCTGGGTCCGCCTGCCACCGCCGGCGGCGAATGTCGCCGCCGGTTATGTGCTGCTGCATAACGGCGGCGCTGATGACCGGCTGCTGTCGGCCGCGTCCTCGATGTTCGCCGAGGTGCAGATCCATGCCATGCGCATGGACGGTGAAGTGATGCGCATGCAGGCGCTGCCCGATGGCCTGGCTTTGCCGGGGGGGCAGACCGTCGCGCTGGAGCCCGGCGGCTACCATCTGATGCTGCTCAAGCCGAAGCGGCCGTTGTCGGCCGGGCAGACGGTGCGGGTGAGGCTGCAGTTCGCCCGCAGTGCACCGCAGGTGGTGGAGTTCAGCGTGCGCGATGGCCTGGTGCTGCACGGAGCGGCGAAGTGAGGCGCTGGGTCGCGGCGGGCATCATGACGGTGGCGCTGCTGGGCGGTTGCGCCGATGATCAGGCACCGGTAATGGGCCAGGCGGCACTCGGCGCGGTCAAGCTGGAGAGCAGCGACGGCCGAACGCTTGCGATCCGCGACCTGCAGGGCACGCCGACGCTGCTGTTCTTCGGTTTCACCCACTGCCCCGAAGTATGTCCGCTGAGCCTGGTCAAGGCGGTGCAGATCAAGCGGCTGCTGGGCCCCGCGGCAGAGCAGCTGCAGGTGGCCTTCATCACCGTCGACCCGCAGCGCGATACGCCCGGGCACCTGCGCGAGTACCTGGCGGCCTTCGATACGACCTTCCTCGGCCTGGCCGGCGACGAGGCCGGTACCCGCGCCATCGCCGAGAGCCTGGGCGTGAGCTATCGGCGCGTCGGCGAGGGTGACGCGGCCACGTTCGAGCACACCGCCTCCTGGTTCCTGCTCGGCGCTGACGGGCAGCTGCAGGATGTGTACGGCTATGCGATGAGCGAGCAGGCTATCGTGGAGAAGCTTCGCGTGCGGCTGGCCGAGGCCGGCACGTGAGGTCGTTGCAGGCCACTCCCCGAGCCATCGCACGGCCATGAAGCGTGCAGGCGCGCACCGCGCGGATGGATCCGTCCGGTGGTCATCACGCCCGGGCGCGCACGTCCCAGCAGGCGGCAGTGAACGTCACCGAATCGCCGTCGACGAACGGCTCGAAGGCATGCAGCACCTCCTCGAGCACCTTCGTTCGTACGTCCGCAGCCAGGTCGTTGTTGCGCAGTGCGCTCCCGACCGGTCCCAGCAGCGAGACGTACGTCGCCAGATCCGCTCGGTCGATCCGGCACACGACATCCAGCGGCAGCAGCTCGATATCCTCCCAGCCGCCGTCGCCCAGGATCTGCTCGACCCGGGCCTGATCGGCAAACGCAAACTGACCCGGTGCGCCGGGCTGGCGCGGTGGCAGCGTCAGCCAGGGCGCCGCGGCGCGCTCGGCGGTGCTCATGAAGGCATTTTCGTCCGCCCCACGCCAGGCCAGCGCCTGCAGCACCCCGCCGCGTCTGGCGGCGCGCTGCAGTTGGCCGAACGCCTGCGCTGGGTCATCGAAGAACATCACGCCGAAGCGCGACACGATCCGGTCCAGGCTACCGCGCGCGAATGCGTGCTGCTGCGCGTCGGCGACGATGAACTCCACGGCCAGGCCGGCGCGCTGCGCGCGCACGCGCGCCAGGGCGATCATCGGGGCGGAGATGTCGACCCCGGTGACGTGTGCCTCCGGCCCCAGGCGCCCGGCCATGCCCAGCGCCACTGCGCCGGTGCCGCAGCCGACATCCAGCACCCGCAGATCGTCGCCCGGCGGGATCGCGGCCAGCAGATGGTCGGCCAGCGGCGCGAACATCTGGTCGAGAAGGCGCTGCGCGTCCACCCAGGCCTCACCGGCCGGGCCATTCCATAACGCGTGCTGCGAGGTATCGGTCATTGAGCGGCTCGATCTGGGCGTGCCAGTGGGATGAGGGAAATGCACTGTGCCATCTCAACCAATGTTGAGGTCAAGCGCCAAGGGCTCAGCCCCGCCACACGTCCACCAGCAGCTTCACATTCAACACGATGATCAGGCCGCCGATCAGCCACGACAGCGCGATCAGCCACCTCGGCGCCACCAGCGCCCCCATCTTGGCCTTGTCCGAGACGAACCGCACCAGCGGCACCACCGCGAACGGCAGCTGCATCGAGAGCAGCACCTGGCTCAACACCAGCAACCGTGCGGTGCCTTGCTCGCCATAGATGGCCGTGACCACCACCACCGGCACGATCGCGATGCCGCGGGTGATCAGCCGCCGCGCCCACGGGGCGATCCGCAGCCGCAGGAAACCTTCCATCACGATCTGGCCGGCCAGCGTCGCGGTCACGGTGGAGTTGATGCCCGAAGCGAGCAGGGCGACCGCGAACAACGTCGAGGCCAGGCCGACGCCCAGCATAGGCGCGAGCAGTTCGTAGGCCTGCTCGATCTCCTGCACATCGGTCCGGCCATGCGCATGGAACACCGCGGCCGCCAGGATCAGGATCGAGGCGTTGATGAACAACGCCAGCATCAGCGCGATGGTGCTGTCGGTCACCGCCCAGTGCAGCGCGCTGCGGCGACCGGCATCCGTGCGCGGGTAGGCGCGGGTCTGCACGATGGAGGAGTGCAGGTAGAGATTGTGCGGCATCACGGTGGCACCGATGATGCCGATCGCCAGGTACAGGGCCTTGGGATCGGTCACCACCTGCGCGTGCGGAATGAACCCGGCCAGCACCGCCTGCAGCGGCGGGGCGGCGATGAAGATCTGGATCGCAAAGCAACCGAAGATCACCAGCAGCAGCGCGATCACGAACGCCTCAAGGGCACGGAACCCACGGTTCATCAGCAGCAGCACCAGCACCACGTCCACCGCGGTGATGATCGCGCCGGCCAGCAGCGGGATCCCGAACAACAGCTTCAGCGCGATTGCCGTGCCGATGACTTCCGCCAGATCGCAGGCGATGATCGCGATCTCGCACAGCAGCCACAGGCCCAGGTTGACCGGCTTTGAATAGTGGTCGCGGCAGGCCTGCGCCAGATCGCGCCCGGTGGCGATGCCCAGGCGCGCCGAGAGCCCCTGCAGCACGATCGCCATCAGGTTGGAGAGCAGGATCACCGAGAGCAGCAGGTAACCGAACTGCGCACCGCCGGCGATGTCGGTGGCCCAGTTGCCCGGGTCCATGTAGCCGACCGAGATCATGTAGCCCGGGCCGAGGAAGGCCAGCAGCCGGAACCACCAGTGACCGCCACTCGGGACCGCGACGCTGGCGTTCATCTCGCCCAGGCTGGGCGTATGACCGGCCGAGGACGGCCAGGCGGGGGCGTTTTCTGGGCGGCGTTGGATGTCCACGGCCGCAATATAGCAGAGGCTATGTTAGTAAGGCTTTGCAATGTGTGGCCTCCCAACGCCTTAACCCTGAACCGCGTATCGTCACCGCTCTTTTCAGCTGGAGTGGATGCATGCGTTGGATCGTGTTGTTGGCCGCATTGGCCATGCCCGTGGTGGCGTGGTTCTCACAGACCGGCGCGTTCGGCCCGACCAACGGTGCAGTGTCCGACCAGTACCCGACCCTGCTGGTCGCGGCCGGTTATGCCTTCGCGATCTGGGGTCTGATCTTCCTGTGGGACGTGCTGTTCGGATTCTGGCAGCTGCGCCTGCGCAAGCCGGACATCACCGGGGTGCGCCCGTGGGCGGCGGCCGGTTTCGCGTTGACCGCCGCCTGGATGCCCGTGTTTTCCAACCAGTGGTTCCTCCCGGCGCTGGCGATCATCTGGGCCGCCTTGCTCTGCGTGATCGTGGCCGCCTACCGCGCCTCGCCGGTCACCGCGCCGGGTGGCCAGCGTGCGTGGGCTGCCTATCCGTTGGCGCTGCATGCCGGTTGGTTGTCGCTGGCGGCCTTCCTCAATACCGCCCAGGTGATCGTCGCCCATGGCTGGCTGCCGACCGACAACATGCTCGGCTGGAGCCTGGTGCTGCTGGTGCTGGCCACGCTGCTGGTGCTGGTGGTCAACCAGCTGCTGCGCGGGCACTTCGCCTATCCGGCCGCCGTCATCTGGGCGCTGGCCGGGATGTACGTCAAGCAGTCCGGCTGGGATCTGCCGGGGGCCCACAACATCGCCATCCTGGCGCTGGTGCTGATCATCATCGTGGTGATCCAGACCATCTGGCTGCGCGTGCGCGCCTGGCACCAGCCGCGCGCCATCGTCGCCGCCCATCGTCATCGCCGTTGATTCCTTCTGCAGGAGATACCCCATGAACATCGCAATGAAGGCGCGCGGCTGATGCGCGCTGCCATCCACACCACCTTCGGTGACCCGACCCAGGTCCTGCACGGCGGCGACGTGCCGCAGCCGGCCCCGGCGGCCGGCGAGGTGCGCATCCGCACCGTGCTGGCGCCCATCCACAATCATGACCTGTGGACCGTTCGCGGTCAGTACGGCTACAAGCCCGAACTGCCCGCCGTCGGTGGCAGCGAAGGCACCGGCGTGATCGACGCGCTGGGCGAAGGCGTCGACGGCCTGAAGGTCGGCCAGCGCGTCAGCGCCGCGTCGGTGCACGGCACCTGGGCCGAGTACTTCATCGCGCCGGCGCGCATGGTCATTCCCATGCCCGACAGCATTGATGACAACGCGGCGGCACAGCTGATCGCCATGCCGCTCAGTGCCTTGATGCTGCTGGAGTTCCTGCAGGTGAAGCAAGGCCAGTGGATTCTCCAGAATGCGGCCAACGGCGCGGTCGGCAAGGCGCTGGCGATGCTGGCCAAGGCACGTGGCGTGCACTGCATCAACCTGGTGCGGCGCGACGCGGGCGTGACCGAGATGGCCGGACTCGGCATCGACCACACCATTTCCACCGCGCAGTCCGACTGGATGGCCCAGGTGCAGGCCACGGTCGGCAAGGCATCGATCGCCGCCGCCGTGGACTCGGTTGGCGGGCGCGCCAGCAGTGAGTTGATGACCCTGCTGGGCGATGGCGGCACGTTGGTGTCGTTCGGCTCGATGACCGGTGAGCCGATGCAGCTCAGCTCGGGCGATGTGATCTTCAAACAGGCCACGGTGAAGGGCTTCTGGGGCAGCAAGGTCAGCCAGGCGATGGCGCCGGAAGACAAGCGGCGCCTCGTTGGCGAACTCCTGCAGCTGGCCGCACGCGGTGGATTGAGCCTGCCGGTGGACGGCGTGTTCGGGCTGGATGAGGTGGCCGCTGCCGCCAAGGCCAGCCTGGAGCCAGGCCGTAACGGCAAGGTGCTGCTGCGCCCCTGAGAAGGACCGGTAGAGCCGACCGTTGGTCGGCTGCCCTTGACCCGGGCGCTGCGTCAGCCGACCAACGGTCGGCTCTACGTGGGATGTGGCGCCGCCTCAGCCGACCAACGGTCGGCTCTACGTGGGATGTGGCGCTGCGTCAGCCGACCAACGGTCGGCTCTACCTTTCTGCGCGCAATGCTTCGATCACCACGCGCATCGCGCTGGAGGATTGCCGGCGGCTGGGGTAGTAGGCGTAATAGCCGTCGAAGGGATCGCACCAGTCCGGCATGACACGCCGCAAGGCACCGGCGGCGATGTCCTCAAGCACCATGTCCTCGGGCAGATAGGCCAGTCCGGCACCGGCCAGGGCGGCGCGACGGATCGCGCTGCTGCCGTTGAAGGTCCATTGGCCGTCCACGCGCACGTTCACCTCCTCGCCGTCCTTTTCCAGGTCCCACACCATCAGCCCGCCGTGGGTGGGCAGGCGCATGCCGATGCAGTTGTGTGCGGCCAGATCGGCCGGCACCTGCGGCGCGGTATGCGTGGCGAAGTAGGCCGGGCTGGCCACGATCGCCATGCGCTGCGGCGGGCTGATCGGCACGGCGATCATGTCCTTGGCCACGCGCCCGCCCAGACGGATGCCGATGTCGTAGCGCTGGGCGACGATGTCGGCCAGGCCGTAGTCGATGGTGAGCTCCACACGCAGGTCGGGGTAGGCGGGCAGCACGGCCGACAGCCGCGGCCACACGATCGTGTTGGCCGCATGTTCGGCGGTGGTGATGCGGATCGTGCCGGCCGGGCGGTCGCGGTACTCGCTGATCGCGGCCACTTCGGCCTCGATCTCCTGCATGCGCGGCGCGACGGTGTCGTACAGCCGCTCGCCAGCCTCGGTCATCGAGACGCTGCGCGTGGTCCGGGTCAGCAGGCGCACGCCCAGGCGCTCTTCCAGGCCGCGGACGGTGTGGCTCAGCGCAGACTGCGAGACGCCGAGCTGGGCGGCCGCGCGGGTGAAGCTGCGCTCGCGCGCGACAGTGACGAACACCTGCAGATCGTTGAAATTCTCGCGGGCCATGGAGCGGGGGCCGAGGGCGCATGGCAGTCATGCGCGCCCATGATGCGCGGGCCCGACTGATGAACTCAAGTAGCGTTGTTTACCCATTAATGAGGATCAGTCATGGCTGCATCCCGGTTGCGATGGGTAGTTCCCGCGCGGGGCCAGGCCTAGAGTGAGGGTCCCGGCGGCGTGCTTCGTCGCTCCCCACAGGAGATCGCTTCATGGACCTGTTCACCGCCGCGCTGTCGCTTTCGATGGCCGCCACCGCGCCCGCCGAAGCGGCGCCCATCGCCATCACCCGCGCCGGCAGCACCGCCTCGGCGGCCGGCCCGGCCGATTACTTCACCGGCCGCGTGCGCATCGATGCGCCCTTCCAGGCCGATGCGCCGGCACGGGTCGGCGGAGCGACGGTCACCTTCGAGCCCGGTGCCCGCACCGCATGGCATACCCATCCGCTGGGCCAGACCCTGATCGTGACCGCAGGCGTGGGCAGCGTGCAGGAGTGGGGCAAGGCTGCGCGCGAGATCCGCCCCGGGGACATCGTCTGGATTCCACCGGGCGTCAAGCATTGGCACGGCGCGCAGGCCACCACGGCCATGACGCATATCGCGATCGCCGAAGCGGTGGACGGCTCGCCGGTGACGTGGATGGAGCAGGTCAGCGACGCGCAGTACAGCGGCGGCTGAACGTCGGCGCGCGATGGGGACGGTCGTGTCACATCCGCCTGCGTAGGCTTGCCGCTGGATCGAAACAGGAGAACCGTCTTGAGCACTGTCTTCATCGTCGGCGCGGCCGGCAAGGTGGGTCGTCATCTCGTCAAGCAGCTGGCTGAAAGAGAGCATCGCGTGCTCGCGCTGCATCGCCGTGCCGGGCAGGGCGATGAACTCAGCGCGCTGGGTGCCACGCCGGTCCCCGGCGACCTCACCGCCATCGACGTGGACACGCTCGCCCGCAGCATGGCGGGCAGCGATGTGGTGGTCTTCACCGCCGGTGCGGGCGGCGCAGGCGTGGACGTGACCAACGCCATCGACGGCCGCGGCCTGGAACTTGCCGTGGATGCCGCCCGGCAGGCGGGCGTGCGTCGTTTCCTGTTGGTCTCGGCATTCCCCGAAGCCGGCCGCAACAAGGCCATGGGCGAGGGCTTCGAGAATTACATGACGGTCAAGAAACGCGCCGACGTGTATCTTGCCGCGACCGATCTGGACTGGGTCATCCTTCGCCCGGGCACCTTGAAAGATACAGCAGGCACCGGCCGCGTCACCGCGGGACCGGCGATCGCCTACGGCGATATCCCGCGCGCCGATGTGGCCGCCACCCTGGTCGCGCTGGTGGAACAGCCGCAGCTGCGGCGGACGATCATCGAGCTGACCGAAGGCGACCAGCCTGTCGATGCAGCGATCGCGGCGCTCGCCCACGCGTAAGCGGGGTTGCCTGGTGCGGCAATGGTAAAATCGCGCTTCCACACCGCAACACAGACGAGCACGCCATGACCAACGCCTCCTTCTATCCCATCGGTACCCCTGGCCAGCCCTGGGGCGCTGAAGAGAAGGCGCAGTGGCGTGCCCGCCAGGTGCCGCAGCGGCGCTATGCCGATGACGTGCTGCCGGTGCTGGAGGCATTGCGCGGGCGCTTCGATGTCAGCCAGTACGGCACGTTGGATTACGCCCCGGACCAGTACCCGCTGTTCGCCGTGCGCAGCCGCGACTGGAACCCCGCGCTGCCGACGATGCTGGTCACCGGCGGCATCCACGGCTACGAAACCAGTGGCGTGCAGGGTGCCCTTCAGTACCTGCAGACCCGCGCGGCCGAGTACGCCGGGCGCGCCAATCTGCTGGTGGTGCCCTGCGTCAGCCCGTGGGGCTATGAGCGCATCCAGCGCTGGAACGCCGAGGCGATCGATCCGAACCGCTCCTTCATGGTCAACAGCCCGGCGGCCGAAGCGGCCGCGCTGATTGCTCTCGTCGCGCCGCTGAAGGGCAGTATCGTGATGCATATCGACCTGCACGAAACCACGGACAGCGATGAAACCGAGTTCCGCCCGGCCCTGGCCGCGCGCGACGGCAAGCCGTTCGAGCCGGGTCTGATCCCGGATGGTTTCTATCTGGTCGATGACAGCGAGAACCCGCAGCCTGCGTTCCAGACCGCCGTCAACGCGGCCGTCGAACGGGTGACCCACATCGCCCCGGCTGACGACAAGGGCGAAATCATCGGCTCGCCGGTGGTCGCCCCCGGCGTGATCGAATATCCGCTGGAAAAGCTGGGTCTGTGCGCCAGTGTCAGCGGTGCGACCTTCACCACCACCACCGAGGTGTACCCGGACAGCCCGCGCGCCACCCCGCAGCAGTGCAACGATGCCCAGGTGGCGGCGATCTGCGCGGCGATCGATTACGCGTTGGCCGCCCCCAGGAACTGATCCAGCAACCACAGCGCGGCCGGCCCCAGCGGCGCGCCCTTGCGCCACACCGCATCGGTGGAAACCAGCCGTGGCCAGCCCGGCAGGGGCAGCTCCACCAGCATGCCCCGGCCGTAGCGCGTGACCAGCGCGCGCGGCAGTTCGGCCCAGCCGAAGCCGTCCTCGGCCATCTCCAGCACCATCAGGTAGTCCGAGGCGGACCACGTCCGCCCGCGTGCGTGGCCCTCACGGCAGGCGTCGCCGCTCAGGCAGATCTGGCGATGACCGGCCAGGTGCAATTCCTCCGGCGCGGCCACGGCGGCCAGCGGGTGAGCGGCGGCCACGAATACCGCCATCTCCGCACGCAGGGGCAGGGCGCGCACCGCCAGTTCGGACGGGTAGGCCGGCTGATGCGGCATCAGCCCGAGATGGGCACGGCCGCGCTGCACCACGTCCAGCACGTCACTGCCTTCGGCATCCAGCCATTCCAGTTCGATATCCGGAAAACGATGCTCGAACCGACGCAGCAGATGCTGATCCGGATTGAGCTGGTAGATGTCCGAGAACACCAGGGTCAGGCGCGGTTCGACCTCGTCGGCCAGGCGGATGCTGAGCTGCTCGAGGCGGTCGGCGGCGGCCAGGATTTCCTGCGCATGGCCGAGCACTTTGCGGCCGTCTTCGGTCAGCACCGGGTAACGACCACTGCGATCGAACAGGGTGAGGCCCAGATCCGCTTCCAGCGTGGCGATCGCGGTGCTGATGGTGGATTGGGTCTTCTTCAAACGGCGTGCGGCGGCGGAGAACGAGCCGAGGGCCGCGGCCTCGACGAACGCGTGCAGGGATTCAGGGCCATAACGCATGGATGTATCGCCTTTGTCGATGGATTCCATCTTGGGACTGATGGAAAAGGCGATGATAATGGGCGCGTCGCTTGGGTGCCATTGACCGGCTGCCGTACCGACCAACGCTCGGTACCTACCGGACGGCATGCCCGGATTTACCGGACCACGTGCCGACCCGGTGTCGGCAGCCATGTCACCCGGCCAGCAGCGACGCATGCGCATCCGCCATCCCGGCCGATGCCCCGGTGCCCGGCATTCCGCCGGCGCGTACCGGCCGCAATCAAGGAGCTTTCCATGCACACACAGGTGCATTCGCAACCCCGTGCCCGCGGTGGACTGATCGCCTGGGCCTGCCTGACCGTGGCGATCGTCGCCGAAGTGGTCGGTACCTCGTTCATGGCCGATGCCGCCCGTCATGGCGGCTATGTGGGCTATGCCGTGATGGCCGTGGCCCTGGCCATTTCGTATTACTTCCTTGCGCTGTCGGTGCGCGGCATCGCGGTCGGTGTCGCCTACGCGGTATGGGAAGGCCTCGGCCTGACCCTGCTGACCCTGGTCGGTATTTTCGTGTTCAAGGACAGCCTGTCGGTGCAGCAGATGATCGGCCTGGTGATGGCGGCGGTCGGCATCGTCTGCGTCACGCTCGGCGAGGAGCACACGCCATGAATCTCACCGCCTTTCTGTTCGTGGTCTGCTCGGCCCTGATCGACATCGCCGCCAACATGATGGTCGCCAAGTCCGATGGCTTCCGTAAGCCAGCGTGGGGCGTCGCCGCGATCGTGCTGGTCTGGATCGCGTTCGCGATGCTCGGCCAGGCGGTCAAGACCCTGGACCTGGCCACCGCTTACGCGATGTGGGGTGCGATCGGTGTGATCGGCACCGCGCTGTGCGGGCGCGTGCTGTTCGGCAATCGTCTGCGCCCGATCGGCTGGGTGGGCATTGCGCTGGTCACCGCGGCGGTGGTGGTGCTGTCCAGCCACTGATCCCGCTCAGCGGAACAACTGGTTCAGCACCGTGCCGGAGGCCGCGTCCGCGAAGCCGTCGAAGCGGCCTTCGTCCTTGAGCAACTGCGAGGCGCGCATCATCCCGCCCCAGGCAGTACGCGCCATCGCACCGCCAACGCTCACCCGGCGCACGCCCATGGCGGCAATGTCCTGCAGGGTGAACGGCAACGCGCTGCCCACCAGCAGGTTGACCGGTCGCGGTGCCACTGCGGCCACCACCGCCTCGATCTGCTCGCGGGTGCTGATGCCCGGTGCGTAGAGGCAGTCCGCACCCGCCTCGGCATAGGCGCGCAACCGCGTGATCGCATCCTCCAGGTCCGGGCGGCCGACGAAGAAGTTTTCGGCACGGCCGATCAGCACCACGTCCTCTCCGGCCTCGTCGATCGCACGGCGCGCCGCGCGCACCCGGGCCACGGCATCGTCCAGCGTGCGCAGCGGATGGTCCGGGTCCGGGCTGGCGTCTTCGATGGAGATGCCAGCCACGCCCGTGGCGATGGCAAGGGCGACGTTGCGGCCGACCTCCTGCAGCGTGCCGAAGCCATCGCCGAAATCGGCGTTCAACGGCAGCGGGGTCGCGGCGGCGAGGGAGTGGAGATGGGCGAGCGTTTCCTCCAGCGTCAACGTGCCATCAGCCTGGGCCTGGCTCCACGCATAGCCGGAACTGGTGGAGGCCAGTGCCTGGAAACCGAGGCTGTGCAGATAGCGTGCGCTACCGGCGTCCCACGGGTTGGGCAGCACGAAGCAGCCGTCATCGTGCAACGCGCGGAAGGCCGCGCGGCGCGGGCGGGGGTCGAAGGACAGGTCCGTCATCGTGCGCATCCGGTAAACAGTGGCCTGATGGTAACGCCCGCCGCTGCCACGCCCATGCTGCGCTTGCCCGGGTGCCTTCTGCGTGCAAGTCTGGGGCTGCGCCGGGCCGCGGGCGCAGCCAAGGAGGCGCGCATGCTCGAGGTGATCGATCTGCTGTTGGCCCCGCTGTTCAGGATCAGCCCGGTGCGGTATCTGCGCGATCCGGCCTACCGCCAGCGCATCCACCGCGAACAAGGCAAGGCCGGGCGCTATCGCATGATCTTCCTGATGCTGCTCGTACTGGCCGCGATCGCACTGTTGGCGCTGGTGATCCTCGCGCGCTACGGGCGTTAGCGAGGAACAGTCAGGGCAGTCTCAGGCGCGCACCCACCGCGCGCACAGCCCCACCAGCACCAGCGTCACCGCCACCGCGCTGAAGGCGAACACCAGGCTGCTGGCCTGCGCCACGAAACCGATCAGTGCCGGGCCGGCCAGCACACCGGCATAGCCGAGCGTGGTGATCGCCGGGATGGCCAGGCTTTCCGGCATGACCTTCTGGTTGCCGGCCATCGAGAACAGGGCCGGCACGATGTTGGCGCAGCCCAGGCCGACCAGGGCATAACCGCACAGGGCCAGCGGCATCCAGGCAGCGAACGTTGCCAGCGCGAAGCCCGACGCCGCGACCAGGCTGCCGATCAGGATCGAACGATGGCGGCCGAGCCTGGCCACCACGCCATCGCCGACGAGACGGGTCACGGTCATCGCGATGGCAAAGGCCAGGTAGCCCAGGCCGGCGCGCGAGGGATCGACCTGCTGCACTTCATGCAGGAACACCGCGCTCCAGTCCAGCACCGAGCCTTCGGCCAGGAACGCCACGAAACACAGCACCCCGATCGTGAGCACCACGCCTTGCGGCACCGCGAACATCGGCGCATCACTGGGGGCCTTGTCGGTCCGCCAGTGCGGCAGCGAAAGGGCCAACAGCGCGGCCATCACCGCAGACGCCAGCAGGCAGACCAGCCACGGCGGCAGGTGGAAGGCGAGCAGGGCGGTCATCGCGCCGGCACCGACGGCGCCGCCGATGCTGTAGAAGGCGTGGAAGCCGGACATCATCGGCCGGCCGCTGTCGCGCTCGACCATGATCGCCTGCATGTTCATCACGCAATCGCAGGCGCCCACGCCGGCACCGAACACGAACAGCACCAGGCCCAGGGTCAGCGGCGAGGGCGCGACGGCAAGCAGGGGCAGGGTGGCGATCACCATCACCAGCGTGGCGATCATGACCGCGCGGCAGCCGTGGCGTGCGGCGAGCATGCCGGCGATCGGCATCGCCAGCAGCGAGCCGGCGCCCAGGCACAGCAGCACCAGGCCCAGTGAACCTTCATCCAGCCCGGTGCGGTGCTTGGCGAACGGGACCAGCGGCGCCCAGGCAGCGGTGGCGAAGCCGGGCAGGAAAAAGGCAGCGCGGGTGGCGTGCTGCTGCCCGCGGGCGGCAACGGAAGAGAGCGGGGTCATTGGTCTGGAGATTCCTGGGAAAGTGTCAACGGCGCGAGGCGAGCTGGATATCCACGCCGCGACGGACGAATGCGTCGATCTGCGGCGCAGGCGCATCGGCTTCGAGCACCAGCACATCGATGTCATCGACGGTGCCGATGCGATGGCTCGCCTGGGCGCCGAGCTTGTCGTTGGTGGCCACCACCACGCAGCGGCTGCTGGCGGCCAGCATCGCCCGCTTGAGGGCGGCTTCTTCGCCATCGACTGCCCACAGCCCCTGCTGCGCATCCACTGCGCAGGTGCCGATGAAGAACAGATCCACGCGTAGTCCGCCCATGGCCTCCAGTGCCTGCGCGCCCACGGTGGCGCCGATGCGAGGGTCAAGGCGGCCGCCGATCAGCGTGACCTCGATGCCGCCGCGCGCCATCAGGGTGAGCGCGATATCCGGTGCATTGGTCAGAATATGCAGGCCTTCCAGCGCTGGCAGGCAGGCGGCGATGGCGCTGTTGGTGGAACCGGCATCGAGCAGAACGGTGTCGCCGGCCCGGATCTGAGCGGCGGCCTCGCGTGCCAGTGCCTGTTTCTGCGTTTTCTGCACGGTTTGGCGGGCACTCAGCGGGGGAAAGTCCGGGGTTGCGGGCAGTGCGCCGCCATACACCTTCCGGCACAGGCCCTGCTGCGCGAGATCGCGCAAATCGCGGCGGATCGAGTCCTCGGAGACCTGAAGGTCCACTGCCAGCTGGGCCGAAAGAACCCGGCCGTGTTGCTGGAGCAGGCCGAGGATGGTCTGCTGGCGTTCGCTGGGGAGCGTGTCCGGGGCGGGTGTCATGGCGAAAGCGGCCTGTACTGAGTCTGCGTGGTGATGCACATTCTATTGAAGTGCGCATGAACGTGCAAATGCCCGGAGCAGCCGCATTCAACCGCCTTGCTCGCGGGTAAGCCCGCCGGTCGAACATGACCTTCGCTGGCGTCGCTGGCCTCTATGTCGACTCTGGTGTCGCCGCCATCGTCGGCGTCGCCGCCATCGCCGCCATCGCAGCCATCGCCGCCATCACTGCCATCACTGCCATCAACGGCACGGAGGTCTGGAGGATGTTCTGGGTCACGACATTGGTTTGACCCAGAACCAGAAGGCATGTCGATATGCATTGCGCACCGCACTCGCCAACGGTAGGTGCGCACACGGTTTTCATCGAATCTGAAAGATTCATCGAGTGCAATGCGCGCGGCGTGCAAGGCGTTGTGGACCGTTTTCGGCAGCGACGTCCCGCGTAGTCAACAAATCGTCGCCGAGGGTTCACAGTCCATTGATTCAGCGGGAGTGTAGATTCGATCCACAGGTCGAGGTTGTGTCTCCGACCGATTCTTTTTCCAGGCAGATCACGCTTCGTCCTGTGCGTATCACGCGCGGGGCGGCGAGTGGCTGCGCCATGCCTCCCCCGTTGAGTCTTCCCCCAATGTCCGCTCGCAATCGCACCCGTGAGGTCTCCGCCGCCAAGGCCGAGGCCCTGGTCAAAACCGATGCCCTGCGTGCGCGCCGGCGCCGCATCACGCAGACCGTCGTGCCTGGCGACCACATCGAACGTGCCAGTGGCCGCGACCATCGCGTGCTGTTTGTCGTCTCGGAGATGGCCGACTACATCAAGGCCGGCGGCCTGGGTGATGTCGCCGCCTCGCTGCCGCGTGCGCTGCGCGACCGCGCGGACATGCGTGTATTGATTCCCGGCTATCGCGAGGTGCTCGACCGCACCGGGCCGATCCAGGTGATCGGGCAGACCCCGGCGCACGCGGCGTTGCCAGCCTGCGTGATCGCACACACCGTGCTGGACGACGGACTGCCGGTCTATGTGCTGATCTGCCCGGAGCTCTATGAACGCGACGGCTCGCCGTACGTCGACGCGGCCGGGGAGCCGTGGGCCGACAACGCGGTGCGCTTTGCCACGCTGTCGCGCGCGGCGGCGGTGATCGCCGCAGGTGAGGCCGGCATGGACTGGACGCCGGGCCTGCTGCATCTGAATGACTGGCCGTGCGCGCTGGCCGCAGCCTACGTGCGCTGGTCGGGCAGCAAGGCCTCGTGCCTGCTCACCATCCACAACCTGGCCTACCAGGGCCTGTTCCCGGCCAGCCTGGCCGCGGACCTGGGCATCGCCGAGGCGCAGCGTGAAGCGCTGGATTTCCACGGGCAGCTGTCCTTCCTGCGCGGCGGCATCGTGCATGCCGACCAGGTCAATACGGTCAGCATCAGCTATGCCGCGCAGATCACCGCGCCGGCGGAGGGCTGTGGTCTGGACCGGCTGCTCTCGCGCCGTGCAGCGCTGGGGCACCTGAGCGGCATCGTCAACGGCATCGACAGCAGCTGGGACCCGCGCACCGACCATCACCTGCCGGTGCACTTCAGCGTGCAGTCCTGCGAAGGGCGCGACCACAACGCGCGCCATGTCCGGCGTGCGTTCGGCCTGCCAGAAAGCCGGGGCCCGCTGTTCGCGGTGGTCTCGCGGCTGGTCCACCAGAAGGGCCTGGACCTCACCTGCGACGTCGCCCCGCAGATCGTGGCCGCCGGTGGCCAGCTGGTCATCATCGGCGGTGGCGAGCCACAGATCGAAGCGCAGGTGCGTGAACTCGCGCGCCGCTATCCGGGTAGCGTCTCGGCCTACATCGGTTTCGATGAAACGCTTGCGCGCCGCATGTTCGCCGGCGCCGACTTCCTGCTGATGCCATCGCGGTTCGAGCCGTGCGGCCTGAGCCAGATGTACGCCCAACGCTTCGGCTGCCTGCCGATCGCGCACGCCACCGGCGGCCTGATCGATACCGTGGACGATGGCGTCACCGGCTTCCTGTTCAACGGCGCCGAAGCCGATGCGCTGCGCCGCTGCGTGCAGCGTGCATTCCGCACCTTCCGTCAGTCCGGGCTGATGGCGGCGATGCGCCGCGCGGCGATGCTGCGCCCGAGCGGCTGGGATATCGCCGGCACGCATTACCTGGATCTTTATCAACGCACCACGGAAGCACGCGCATGAGCACGCAATGGGAACTGGATGCCGGGATCGAGCCCGGCGGTGAGAGCGTGTCCGCAGCGCCATTGGCCGAGGCGGCGTTGTTGCCGGCGCGGGCGTCGATTGCCGTCGGCGCGCCTGGCGATGCCTTCGCGCTGCTGGGCCCCCACCGTGATGCCACCGGTGCCTGGCGCCTGCACGTGCTGTTCCCGGCCGCACTCGCGGTCCTGCGCCGCGACGCGGCCGGCCACTGGCGGCCGATGGCCGCCATGGGCGAGGGCATCTTCGAGGCGCCCATCGAGGGGCCCGTGGTGAGCCTGTTGCGGGTCGATTGGGGTGGCGTGCAACAGGAGATCGAAGACGTTTACGCCTTCGGTCCCGTGCTGGACGAGGACGCACTGGCCGGCATCGCCGCCGGCGACCCGAACAGCATCCGCGTGGCGCTGGGTGCACACCAGGCACAGCAGCAGGGCATCGATGGCGTGCGTTTCGCCGTCTGGGCCCCGAACGCGCGCCGTGTTTCGGTGGTGGGCGACTTCAATGGCTGGGACGGGCGGCGTCACCCGATGCGGCTGCGCCATGGCGCTGGCGTGTGGGAGATCTTCCTGCCGCGCGTGGAGGCCGGCGCGCGCTACAAGTTCGAGATCACCGCGGCCGACGGGACCCGGCTGACCCACAAGGCCGACCCGATGGCCCGCCAGTCCGAGCTGCTGCCGGGCACGGCCTCGGTAGTGGCCGATGGGGCGCAGCGTGCATGGCAGGACGACGCCTGGATGCAGGCGCGCGCATCGATGGATGACCGCGCGATCTCCATCTATGAAGTGCACGCCGGTTCCTGGCGGCGCGGTGAGAACGGCGACGTGCTCGACTGGGACCAGCTCGGCGACCAGCTCATTCCCTACGTGACGGGCCTGGGCTTCACCCATATCGAACTGCTGCCGGTCAGCGAGCATCCGTTCGGCGGTTCGTGGGGCTATCAGCCGCTCGGCCTGTACGCCCCCACCGCGCGGCACGGCGGGCCGGACCGTTTCGCACGCTTCGTCGATCGCTGCCACCAGGCTGGACTGGGGGTGATCGTGGACTGGGTCGGCGCGCATTTCCCATCCGATGCGCATGGCATGCAACGTTTCGACGGCACTGCGCTGTATGAGCACGATGACCCGCGCCAGGGCCTGCACCCGGACTGGGACACGCTGATCTACAACTTCGGCCGCAGCGAAGTGACCGGCTTCCTGATCGGCAGCGCACTGGAGTGGATCGAGCGGTTCCATATCGATGGCCTGCGCGTGGATGCCGTCGCCTCGATGCTGTATCGGGACTACAGCCGCGAGGACGGGCAGTGGATCCCCAACGCGCACGGTGGCCGCGAGAACCTGGAAGCGATCGCCTTCCTGCGCGACCTCAACGATGCCATCGCCCGGCAGGCACGCGGCGTGCTGGTGATCGCCGAGGAGTCCACTGCGTGGCCGGGCGTGACCGCCCCCAGCGGCGAGGGCGGGTTGGGCTTCACCCACAAGTGGAACATGGGGTGGATGCACGACACGCTGAGCTACCTGGGTCGCGACCCGATCCATCGCTCGCATCATCACAGCCAGATGACCTTCAGCGCGATGTACGCCTTCTCCGAGCAGTTCGTCCTGCCGCTCTCCCACGATGAAGTGGTGCACGGAAAGGGATCGCTGCTGGGCAAGATGCCCGGCGACCGCTGGCAGCAGCTGGCCAACCTCAGGGCCTACCTCGGTTTCATGTGGGCCCACCCGGGCAGCAAACTGCTGTTCATGGGCGGCGAATTCGCGCAATGCACGGAATGGAACCACGATGCCCAGCTGGACTGGGCACAGGCGTCCGAGCCGGCACACGCGGGCGTGGCGCGGATGGTCGGCGACCTCAACCGGCTGCTGCGCGAGCTGCCGGCGCTGCAGCACGGCAACCGGACCGAGCAGGGATTCGAGTGGAGCGTTGGCGACGATCACGTCAACAGCGTGCTCGCCTTCATCCGCCACGATCCGCGTGGGAGCGCCGGCCCGCTGCTGGCGGTCAGCAATTTTACCCCGATGGCGCGCCACGGCTATCGCGTAGGGGTGCCGCACGCCGGGCGCTGGCAGGAAGTGTTCAACAGCGACAGCCGTTTCTACGGTGGCAGTGACATCGGTAACCATGGGCAGGTCGATACCCTGCCGATCGCGATGCACGGGCACGCGCAGTCACTGGCCTTGACCCTGCCGCCACTGTCCACCGTGTTCCTGCAGGTGGAGGGGTGACGGCGGGAGAGCGATTCGGCGCCTGGCGGCAGCCTGGAGGTGACCATGTCTTCCGTCTCTGGGCACCGGCCGCGCAGTCCGTGGAGCTGCTGCTCGACGGCGAGGCGCTGCCGATGCAGGCAGCCGATGACGGCAGCTACTGGATCCGGCTGGCGTGTGCAGCGGGGGCGCGCTACCGCTACCGCATCGACGGGACGCTCAGCGTTCCCGATCCGGCCTCGCGCTGGCAACCCGAAGGGCTCAACGGCCCCAGTGCCGTGCTGGACGAAGATGGCCATGCATGGCAACACGCCGATTGGGCGGGCAGGCCGTGGGAGGAAGCCGTCCTCTATGAAGTGCACGTGGGTGCTGTGGGCGGCTACGCCGCGCTGCAGGCGCAACTCCCGGCACTGGCAGCGATGGGCATCACCGCTCTTGAACTGATGCCCCTGGCCACCTTTCCGGGTACGCGCAACTGGGGCTACGACGGCGCATTGCCTTACGCGCCGGCCGCCGCCTATGGCAGCCCGGACGAGCTCAAGGCGCTGATCGACCACGCGCATGCGCTGGGTCTGATGGTGCTGCTGGACGTGGTCTACAACCACTTCGGCCCGGAGGGCAATCATCTGCCGCAGTATGCGCCCGCATTTTTCCGTGACGACGTCACCACCCCGTGGGGTGCGGCGATCGACTTCCGGGAACCGCACGTGCAACGCTTTTTCATCGACAACGCGCTGATGTGGCTGCGCGAGTACCGGTTCGATGGCCTGCGCCTGGACGCCGTGCACGCGATCCAGCCGCCGTCGTTCCTCGCCCAGCTGCGCGAGGCGATCCAGACGCACGGGCCGTCGCACCAGGTGCACCTGATCCTGGAGAACGAGCACAACACCGCCTCGCTGCTGGCCGATGGTTACACCGCGCAGTGGAATGACGACTTCCACAACGCGCTGCACGTGTTGCTGACCGGCGAAACCGAGGGTTACTACGCCGATTTCGCGGCCAACCCGACCGCACAGCTGGCGCGGGTGCTGGCCGAGGGGTTTGCCTGGCAGGGGGAAGTCAACCGCCTGGGGCACCGGCGGGGCGAACCCAGTGCGGGGCTGTCGCCGGCGCACTTCGTGATCTTCGCGCAGAACCATGACCAGATCGGCAATCGCGCCTTCGGCGACCGCCTGCAGACACTGGTGTCGCCCGAGCGGCTGCAGGTGGCGCTGGCGCTGACCGCCCTGACACCGATGATTCCCTTGTTCTTCATGGGTGAGCCATGGGGCGCGCGCGAGCCTTTCCTGTTCTTCACCGATTTCGATGCGCCGCTTGACCAGGCGGTACGCGATGGACGCCGTGCCGAGTTCAGCCACTTCAGTGCCTTTGCCGATCCGCAGGCGCAGGCCTCGATCCCCGACCCGAATGCCCTGGCGACCTTCCAGGCGTCGCAGGCGCCGCTGCCGTCGGCCGAAGCACGTCAGCAGAACCCGTGGCTGGCGGCCTTCCGCAGCGTGCTGACCCTGCGCTGGCAGTATCTGGTGCCGCAATTGCGGCACGCACGCAGCCTAGGCGCGAGCGTGCTCGGCAACGGCGCGGTACGCGCAGGCTGGCAACTGGGCGATGCCCAATGGTGGCTGGCCTTCAACCTTGGCCAGACCGCCGTGCTCGCCGATCTGCCTTACGGCGAAACCGTGCTGCAACTCGGCGAGGTCGGGCACGGCCAGCTGCTGGCACCGGCCGCGCTGCTGGTGCGGCGCGTGGCGGCATGAATGCCACGCCCGCGCTGGCCAGCCTGGCCGAGGCCGCCGGGCTGCTGATCCGCTGGGAGGACGTGCACGGCACGCCGCGCATCGTCGAACAGGACACACTGCAGAGCGTGCTGGACGCATTGGGCTGGCGCGCGGGAACACCGGCGCAGTGCCAGCAGAGCCTGCAGCATTGCCTGCACGAGCGCGCCGTCCCGTCGCTGCGCACCGTGCAGCTCGGTGAGCCCCTGCTGCTGGACGTGGAAGGCGCAGGTGAGTGGTGCGATGAACGCGGACACACCATGCCGGCGACGCGGGCACGACCCGGTGTCTGGGTAGTGCCGGAGCAGCCCGGCTACTGGCGCCTGCGCGTCGGGCAGGATGAGCATGCCGTGGCAGTCGCGCCGACGCGCTGCTTCAGCGTGGCCGATGCCACCGGTCTCGCCGAGCCGCGCAGCTGGGGCGCGGTGCTCCAGGTATACGCCGCGCGCCGTGCCGGAGATGACGGCATCGGCGACAGCAGTGCTGCGCAGCAGTGGTGTGAGCGCATTGCCGCCGCCGGTGGCGATGCGGTGGCGCTGAGCCCGCTGCACGCCGCGGGCCGGATCGATGCGTCCTTCAGTCCCTATTCGCCGAGTGACCGTCGCTTTCTCGAGCCGGTGTATGCCGGCACGCTGGAGGAGTGGGACATTGCCGAGGACGATGCGCCGGACCCGACGCCGGCGGATGGCCTGATCGACTGGGCCGGCGCGGCGGCACGCAAGTGGCATCGCCTGCAGCAGTCGTACCAGCGTTTCACCCAGGCACCAGAGGCACTGCAGCGTGATCTGCGTGGCTTCGAGCAGGAGGGCGGCGCCGCACTGGCCGCGTTCGCACGATGCAACGCCGCCGCGATGGGCCAGCGCGATCCAGCGTTGCAGGTGCATGCGCAATGGCGCGCTGCGCGCAGCTGGCAGCAGGCGCAACGCCGCGCGCAGGAGGCCGGCATGGCACTGGGCCTGATCGCCGACCTGGCGGTCGGCTTCACCGCTGACGGCGCCGAGGCGGCCGCGGCTGCCGACACCGCCCTGCGTGGGCTGGTACTGGGTGCACCGCCGGACGCCTTCGCCCCTGACGGACAGGTCTGGGGCATCAGCAGCTACTCGCCGGATGGATTGCGCCGCAGCGGCTTTGCGCCGTTCATCACCCTGCTGCGCGCCGTGATGCGTGACCGGGGCGGGGTGCGTATCGACCACATTCTCGGCCTGCAGCGGCTATGGGTGGTGCCACACGGCGCGGGCTCCGGGCAGGGGGTGTACCTGCGCTATCCGCTGGCCGATCTGCTCAATCTGCTGGCGCTGGAATCCTGGCGCAACCGCTGCATTGTCATCGGCGAAGATCTCGGGGTCGTGCCGCCCGGGATTCGTGACACGTTGGCCGCGCGCGGCGTGCTCGGCATGGATGTGCTCGCCTTCACCCGCGCGCCGGACGGCGACTTCCTGCCGCCGGCGCAGTGGCGGCGCGACGCCGTCGCACTGACCGGCACCCACGATCTGCCGACGCTGGAAGGCTGGCAACACGGCGATGACCTGCGCTGGCGGGCGCGCCTAAGCGCAGCGCCCGCCGCCGATACCGCGCAGGCCATGGCCGCGCGGCGCGAGGACGTGGCGCGGCTGGCCCGCGCGGTCGGCACCGATGGCGCTGCGCCGGATGCCCTCCGGCTGGCCGCGCTGCGGCAGGTCGCCGCCAGCCCGGCGCCGTTGGCGTTGTTGCCGGTGGAAGACGCGCTGGGCCTGCGTGGCCAGGTCAATCTTCCGGGCACGGTCGCCGTCCACCCGAACTGGCGCCAGCGCCTGCCATCCCCGTTGCCGTTGCGGACGCTGGACCGTTCGCTGCAGCAGTTCGCCGCGGCCCGCCGCCGCCAGGAGCATTGAGATGGTTCCATTCCGCGCCACCGCCCGCCTGCAGCTGCACGCCGGCTTCGATTTCGATGCGGCCCGCGCGCAGGTGGATTACTACGCTTCATTGGGCATCAGTCACCTGTACCTGTCGCCGATCGCCAGCGCGGTGCCCGGTTCCACGCATGGCTACGACGTCATCGATCCCACCACGGTCAATCCGGAGCTGGGCGGGGAGGCCGGATTGCAGCGTCTTTCCGATGCCGTGCGCGCACGCGGGATGGGCCTGATCCTGGATATCGTGCCGAACCACATGGCGGCGCACCCGCTCAATCCGTACTGGGCCGATGTGCTGGCCCACGGCAAGGCCAGCGCGCATGCCGGCTGGTTCGACATCGCCTGGCGCGCACCGGGGCGTGACGGCAAGCTGTGGCTGCCGGTGCTGGATCGACCGCTGTCCAGCGCGATCGCCGACGGCGTGCTCACCGTGCAGCGCGCCGCCGACGGATCGGCGGGCGTCGCGCACCACGGCACCGTGTATCCGCTGGCGCCCTCTACCTGGGCCGCAGGCGGGTCGGAGCTGACGGCACCGGCCCTGGCCGGCGTTCTGGCGGCGCAGCCGTACCGGCTGGCGTGGTGGCGCAGTGGCGATGACCGGATCAACTACCGTCGCTTCTTCACCATCGCCTCGCTGGTCGCGCTGCAGATGCACCGCCGCGATGTCTTCGAGACCGTGCACGCACTTCCGCTGCGCCTGGTGGCGGAGGGACGGGTGGATGGCCTGCGCGTGGACCACGTGGATGGACTCCGCGATCCGGCCGGTTACCTGCACCGGCTGCGCGCAGCGCTGGATGCTGCCGGCGCCCGCCGTGGGCTGTCGCCTGGCGCGCTGGGCCTGTGGGTGGAGAAGATCCTGGCGCCGGATGAAGCCTTGCGGGCGGACTGGCCGTGCGATGGCACCACCGGCTACGACTTCATGGACCAGGTCGGTGCATTGCTGCACAGCGGTGCCGGCGGCAACCCACTGACGCGGCACTGGCAGCAGGTCACCGGTGATCCCCGCAGCTTCCGCGAGGTGGAACTGGAGGCCAGGCGCGACGTGCTGGAGCAGGGCCTGCGGGCCGAATTCGATGCCTTCGTCGCGCGCCTCGTCCGCCTTTCGCGCCTCACCGGCGGCATCGCCGCCGATTTCGGCAGGCCCCTGCTGGCGCGCGCGGCGTTGTCCCTGTTGAGTCACTTCCCGGTGTACCGCAGCTATCTCACCCACGCGGCCCCGGGCGGCGAGGATCGGCGGCTGTGGCAGCAGGCCATCGAGGCGGCCATCGCCGGCAGCGCGCCGGATCAGGTGGCTGCGATCGAGCAGGTCGCCGCGTGGGTGCTGGCGCCGCCATCGCAGGAGGATGACCCGGTGCTGCATCGCCGCTGCCTGGCGCTGCGACAGCGGGCCCAGCTGCTCAGCGCGCCGCTCAACGCCAAGGCAGTGGAAGACAGCAGCTTCTATCGGCATGCGCCGCTGTTGTCCCGCAACGAGGTCGGCAGCCATCCAACGGTACTGGGTGTGTCGGCACCGCGTTTCCATGGGTTCATGCGCGCCCGCCACGACCAGCACCTGCGCAGCCTGCTTGCCACGGCCACGCATGACCATAAACGCGGCGAAGACGCCCGGATGCGATTGGCGGTGGTGTCAGCGTGGCCCGAATGGTGGCTGCGCCAGGTGCGTCGCTTCGAACGGCTCGCAGCGTCCCTCGGTGCCGGTGCACTGCACGCGGCGGACCGCGAGATGCTGTGGCAGACACTGGTCTCGGTCTGGCCGGCCGAGGGCGGATCAGGCGCTGATCTCGCTGCGCGCGTGGTGCAGTGGCAGGCCAAGGCGCTGCGCGAGGGTGGCCAGCGCAGCAGTTGGGGCCATCCGGATGAGGCTTACGAGTCGTGCGCGGCGGCCGTGGTGGAAGCATTGATCGACAGCGAGGCCGGGCAGCCGTTCCGCGCGGCCGTGCAGGACGTCGTGGCGCGCATCGCGCCGGCCGGGGCGCGTTTCAGCCTGAGCCAGACCGCGCTGCGGCTGAGCGTGCCGGGCGTGCCGGATCTGTACCAGGGCACCGAAGGCTGGGATCTGTCATTGGTGGACCCGGACAACCGGCGGCCGGTGGACTATGCGCTGCGTGGCCACTGGCGCCGGGATGGGCGTGCGTGGCCGGTACTGCTGCAGGGGTGGCGCGACGGCGTGGCCAAGGCGCGCCTGGTGCAGACCCTGCTGCAGGCCCGGAGCAGCGCCCCGGAGCTGTTCGCGCTGGGCGGCTATGTGCCATTGCCGACCACGCTGCCCGAACGCGTGCTGGCCTTCGCGCGCGAACACGGCGCGCAGCGGCTGATCGTGGTCGCCGCGATCGCCACCACCGTGCGTCCCGCGCAGGAAGTCACGGCGGCGTTGCCTGCCCGGTTCTGGGGCACGGGCCGCGTGACGATTCCGCAGGGGCGCTATCGCAATCTGCTCACCGGCACGTCGGTAGAAATCACCGACCCCGATATTTCCCTGCGGGCGCTGTCCGATGGCAGCCCCGTGACCCTGCTGATCAACGAGTGAAGCAAGCGCAATGGACGAAAACGAACGACGTGAACGCATCGGGGCCCTGGCCCGCCAGATCTGGGAAGCCGAAGGCCGTCCGGACGGACAGGACCAACGGCATTGGTTGATGGCCGAACGGCTGTTCGATGCCGAGCTGCAGGCCGCGGGCCACACCGTCGAGACGCGCCGATGAGTGCCCGCCAGTTTGCCCAGTCCTCGCGCCTGCGGGGCGGACGCCCCTTCCCGTTGGGGGCCACCTGGGATGGCCTGGGCGTCAACTTCGCGCTGTACAGCCGGCATGCGACCAAGGTCGAGCTGTGCCTGTTCAACGAGCGTGGCCGTGAGGTCGAGCGCATCGTGCTGCCCGAGTACACCGATGAAATCTGGCACGGCTACCTGCCGGACGCACGGCCCGGCCAGCGCTACGGCTACCGGGTGCATGGTCCCTACGCACCGGAAGCCGGGCACCGGTTCAACCCCAACAAACTGCTGCTGGATCCGTATGCCAAGCAGATCGTCGGCCAGCTCAAGTGGGCGCCGGCGCTGTTCGGCTACACGATCGGGCACAAGGACAAGGACCTGAGCTTCGACAAACGCGACAGCGCGCCGTACATGCCGCGTTGCGCCGTGGTCGATCCGGCCTTCACCTGGGGCCGCGACACCGCACCGGCCACGCCGTGGGAGGACACGGTCATCTACGAAGCCCACCTGCGCGGCCTGTCGATGCTGCACCCACAGGTGCCTGAGCAGGCACGTGGCTCCTTTTCCGCGCTGAAGCAGGACGCGCTGCTGGATCACCTCCGCCAGCTCGGCGTGACCGCGCTGGAACTGCTGCCGATCCACGCCCACGTGGACGACCAGCATCTGCTCGAGCGCGGCCTGCGCAACTACTGGGGCTACAACACGCTGGCCTTCTTCGCGCCCGAACCGCGCTTCATGTCCACCTCCACCATCGCCGAGTTCAAGCAGATGGTGGCCTGCGTGCATGACGCCGGGCTGGAAGTGATCCTGGACGTGGTCTACAACCATACCGCCGAAGGCAACGAGCTCGGCCCGACGCTGTCGTTCAAGGGCATCGACAATGCCAGCTACTACCGGCTTGCCGATGACCCGCGCTACTACATCAACGATACCGGCACCGGCAACACCTTCGACCTGACCAATGCCGGTGCGCTGCGGATGGTGATGGACTCGCTGCGCTACTGGGTGCAGGACATGCACGTGGATGGCTTCCGCTTCGACCTGGCCACCATCCTGGGCCGCGAACGCGCCGGCTTCGATCCATCGGGCAGCTTCATGGATGCCGTGCGCCAGGACCCGGTGCTGAGCCAGGTCAAGCTGATCGCCGAGCCGTGGGACATCGGGCCGGGTGGCTACCAGCTGGGGCAGTTCGCACCGGGCTGGGCCGAATGGAACGACCGTTTCCGTGACAACGTGCGGGCACTGTGGCGCGGCGATGGCGGCCAGCTGGCCGAGTTCGCCACCCGCCTGATGGGCTCGGCCGATCTGTTCAACCACAAAGGACGGCGGCCGGCCGCGTCGGTGAATTTCGTCACCGCCCACGATGGCTTCACCCTCAATGACCTGGTCAGCTACAACGACAAGCACAACGAGGCCAACGGCGAAGACGGGCGCGACGGCAGCGACAACAACATCTCCTTCAACCACGGGGCCGAAGGCCCCACCGACGACGAGGGCATCAACACGATCCGGGCGCGGCAGATGCGCAACATGCTGGCCAGCCTGCTGCTCGCCCAGGGCACGCCGATGCTGCTGGCCGGCGACGAGTTCGCGCGCAGCCAGGGCGGCAACAACAACGCCTACTGCCAGGACAACCCGCTCACGTGGATCGACTGGCAGCAGGCCGCCAGCCCGGCAGGCCGCCAGCAGTCGCTGTTCGTACGCCGGCTGCTGTCGTTGCGGCGCCGCTACCCGCAGCTGCGCCGCGGCCGCTTCCTGGACGCCCGCGACGAGCAGGGCGAAGGCTATGACGTGCGCTGGCTGCGGCCGGATGGCCAGCCCATGGAAGATGGCGACTGGCACGATGGCGAGGCCCGCAGCCTGGCGCTGCACCTGGGGGCCGCCCGTCAGGAAGACACGCCGCGCGGTCCCGAGCATGCGCACCTGCTGTTGATGTTCAATGCCTCGCACGCGCCGCAGGCGTTCGTGCCGCCCTTGATCGACGATGAACACTGGCGCGTGCTGATCAGCACCATCGACGGTGCGCCGCTGCAGGCGGATGCGGAAGGCCACTGGCCTCTGCCGGACCGCGCGATCGTGGTGCTCAGCAGTCGCCGCAACCGCCATTCCGACACGGAAGGGTGAGCTGACGCTGCCCTCCCGGCACGATGCCGTGCCGGGAGGTCCCAGGTCAGCGCTCCTGGTCCAGCTCGCGCCGGACCACGCCGGCCACCCAATCCATGAACGCCGCCACCCGTCGCGGCAGATGACGGCGTTGCGCGTAGAGCAGGGTCACCGGCATCGGCTCTGCTTTCACGTCCGCCAGGATCTCCACCAGGGTGCCCGAGGCCAATGCCTGGCGCACGCCGAGCAGCGGGACCTGGATGATCCCCAGCCCGGCCAGGGCTGCCGCGGTATAGCCCTCGCCACTGTTGACCGTCACCGCACCGCCCATGGGCAGGCTCTGATAGGTCTGCCCGTCGTGATACTCGAATCCGGGCGAACGCTGACCGAGGGTGCTCACGTAATGCACCAGCGCGTGGCCGGCCAGGTCGGCCAGCGTGGTCGGCGTGCCCCGGGCGGCGAGATAGGACGGGCTGGCGCAGTTGATGATCGGCAGCTGGCCCAGTGGGCGGGCCACCAGGGTGTTGTCGTCCAGTGGACCGACCCGGAGCACGCAGTCGAACCCTTCGCGGATCAGATCGACCCGGCGGTCGGTACCGCTCACTTCCATCTCCACGCCAGGGTGCTGGGCCAGGAAGGCAGGCAGCTGCGGTATCACCAGTTGCCGGGCCAGCCCGCTGGACATATCCACCCGCAGCCGCCCCTTCAGCTGCGCCGTATCGACCCGGAACATGCCCTGCAGATCGTCCATGTCATGCAGCAGATCGTGTGCCCGCGCCTGGAACTGGGCACCGTCGGCGGTCAGCTGCACCCGGCGCGTGGTCCGATGCAGCAGTTGCACACCCACATCCGCTTCCAGCCGCTGCACGGCCAGCGACACACTGGCCTTGGGGAGACCGAGGCTGTCGGCGGCGCCGGTGAAGGAGCCGAGTTCGGCCACCCGGAGGAAGCAGCGCAGATGATCGAGGCGATCCATGGATTGTTCGTGATTATTGGATAGTCAAATCAGCATCCGCCGATTTATCCGCGCATGCAACACCAATAGTCTGACAACCATTCCCACAACGCAGGTGTACTGACATGCGCAACGCAACCCGAGTCGTCCTGATCACCGGTGGCAGCCGTGGCCTGGGCCGCAATGCCGCCCTCGCACTGGCCGCCGACGGCGCCGATATCGTGCTCACCTATCGCAGCCAGGCCGGCGCCGCCCAGGAAGTGGTCGCGCAGATCGAAGCACTCGGCCGTCGCGCGGCCGCGCTTCCCTTGGACATGGCCGACAGCGCCGGTTTCGCTGCCTTCGCCAGCCAGGTCCGCAGCGTGCTCGACGGCTGGGGCGAGACCCATCTGCAGGGCCTGCTCAACAATGCCGGCGAAGGCCTGCACGCGATGATCGCCGACACCACGGTCGATCAGTTCGACGCCCTGGTCGCGGTCCATCTGAAGGGACCGTACTTCCTGACCCAGGCGGTGTTGCCGCTGCTTGCCGATGGCGGCCGCATCCTCAACGTCTCCAGCGGGCTGGCACGCTTCTCGCTGCCGGGCAGCTCGGCCTACGCGATGATGAAGGGTGGCATCGAAGTGTTTACCCGTTACCTGGCCAAGGAACTGGGCGCCCGCGGCATCAGTGCCAACACGCTCGCCCCCGGCGCGATCGAAACCGACTTCGGTGGCGGCCGCGTGCGCGACGACGCGCAGGTCAATGCGATGGTGTCCTCGGTCACCGCGATGGGCCGCCCGGGCAAACCGGACGACATCGGTCCGGTGGCGGTGGCGCTGCTGTCGCCGCAGACGGCGTGGATCAACGCGCAGCGGGTGGAGGCGTCGGGCGGCATGTTCGTCTGAGATCGCGGGCGGTCAAAGCGGCCATCGTGTGGCACGCGCGGTTCTCATTGCTGGCAGCGGATCGAGGGCCGGTCACGACCGTGGGTCGTGACGCGCTCGGTTGATCGAGTGAGAATGGTTCGCATCAAGCGCCGTCAATGGCTATGATGCGGGTCCTTCCGCCACGCTCGAGCCTGCCTTGAAGACTGCTTCGCCACTCAGCCCGATGGGCCGCGTCTTCGCCACGGTGGCCTTCGTCGAAGCCCTGACGTGGGCCGGCCTGTTGATCGGCATGTACTTCAAGTACCACGCAGCGGATCCAACGCCGGTCGGCGTCAAGGTGTTTGGACCGGTGCACGGCGTCGCCTTCATGGTCTACGTCGTGGTGTCGGTCCTGGCTGCAATCCGCTTGCGTTGGCCGTGGTGGGCCGCACTGCTGGCACTGGCCGCGGCGGTGCCGCCATTGGTCACGCTGCCACTGGAATGGTGGTTCAAGCGCCGGGGGCTGTTGTCCGCGCCGCTGCGTTGAAGCTTCCACGGTAAGCCCGCGCAACCGCGGGCCTGCCCTCCAGGGCGTCACCCATCGCCCAACACCGCCAGGATCTGCTTCGGCGTCTGGAACCCCGCCAGTCGGGCGGTTTCGTGACCGTCGCGCACCACCAGCAGCGTCGGTGTCTGGCGCAACCCCAGCTCGCGGAACAAGCCCTCACCCACAGTTTCCAGCTTCACCTTCAACACCGTCATCCCTGCGTCTGCGATGGCGCCGGAGACACTGGCCAACGACATCTCCAGCATCCGGCACCCGGGGCAATCGTCCTTGTGGAAGTCCACCAGCAGCGCAGGGTGTTCGCGCAGGGCGGCGTGGTAATCCTCAGCGGTCCGGGCGTGCAGGGTCAGCATGTCGTGAATGTCTCGGTAGTGGCCAACACGGCGTCGGTCCAGTGGTGGATGGTGTGGGTGTCGGCGGCGCCGTGCGGCATCTGCTCGATCTCCAGCACGGGGTACGGGGAGTGGAAGAAGCGCGCCAGGCGGTGCGCGGCGCCGCAGTAGTACTCTTCGCCCCATTGGGTCTCGCCGGTGCCGAACACCGCGGCCGGGAAGGGCAGGGGCAACCCGAAACGGTCCCGCAGCGCGGCCACGCCCTCCTTCATTTCCGCCGGGGTGCGCCCGGCGTTGTCGGTCCATGAGCCAAGCAGGCACAGGGCGGGGGGATCGGCGGGCAAGGCCCGGGCGATGTCGCCGGCATCGACGTCGAGCCAGTCCACGCGGTGGCCCAGCGCTTCGCAGTGGGCCCGGACCAGCATGGCGACCTCGCGGGTGTTGCCGCTCAGCGAGGCGAAGGCCAGCAGGATATGCATCGGCATGCGTCCTTACAGATCGTCGAAACCGTTGTCCGAATTGGTCTTCTTGTAGCTGGCGTTGCGCATCTCGAAGAAGTCGGTCTTGGTTTCGGTGAAGTTGTCGGCGTAGGCCTTGATCCACGGCATCACGTTGACGTTGGTCTCGCTGTACAGCTTCTCGATCCCGAGCATGCCGGCCATCTTGTTGGCGCGGTACTTCACGTAGCGGATCATCTCGTCCACATCGATGCCGTCGATGCCATCGAGCACTTCCCCGGTCCAACGCGTCTCCAGCTGGATGGCGTGCTCGAAGGCCTCGTGTACGTAGGCGGTCAGCTGCTCGCCCTGCAGCGCGGGGTTCTCACCGATGATGGCGCGGATCAGTTCGCTGATGAACTTGGTGTGGGCCAGCTCGTCGCGGTTGATGAAGCTGATGATCTTGCCCGTGCCGGTCATGCGGTTCTGGCGGACCAGGTTGTAGAAGAACGCGAAGCCCGAGTAAAAGTTGATGCCTTCCAGGATCGAGGACTGGATCAACGCGCGGATCAGCGTCTCGGCGGTCTTCTCGCGCATGAAGTCATCGTAGGACTGCATGATCGGCGCATTGCGGGCCAGGATGGTCGGGTGGGTACGCGCGATCTCGAACACCCGGTTCTGGTCGGCCAGGCCGGCGATCGAGGCCAGCACGTAGCTGTAGCTTTCGTTGTGGATCACTTCCTGCTGGCCGATGATCGCCGCGTTGGCGTGCGCGGCCGGGTCGGTGATGTACTCGGCGACGTTGTAGATGAACCGCGTCTGCGGCGAGTCCAGCGTGGCCAGCAGGCCGATGATCGAGTCGTAGGCGTTCTTCTCGCGGGCATTGAGCTCGCCGTACTGGCGCGCGTCACCCTTCATGTCGACTTCGTCGGGAATCCAGAAGTTGGTCGATAGCTCCTTGTACGCCCGGTAGAACGACGGGTAGGGGATGTCGTTCCAGTTGAGGATGCCACTGGTGCGGCCGTTGATGATGCCGGTCGAGCGGTTGGGGTGGCGCGGTTCGAGGATCTTGATGCGTTCGAGGGGGATGGCCATGAGGGGTGTGTCCTGGAGCAGAGCCCCCTGAGTCAGGGGGCGGGCGCGAAGCGGCGGGGGTCTGGGTGGTTGTAATGCGGGGCCCATGGTTTGCACAGCGAACCATGGGAGCGTCAGCGCGAATGCGATGCGCCTACCCGCACCATTCGCATTCGGCGATGTCGATATCGTTGGAGCGCACGTAGTAGGTCGTCTTCAGGCCTTCGCGCCAGGCACTCATGTGCAGCGCGAGCAGGGTGCTGGCGCGGATGGTGCTGGGCACGTACAGGTTGAAGCTGATCGACTGGTCCACGTGGCGCTGGCGGCGGGCGTTCTGGCGGATGCTGGCGAACTGGTCGACCCGGTAGGCGCCTTTCTCGTAGTACGGATAGGTCTCCAGCGACAGGTCCGGCGCAGCCACCGGCCGGCGGAAGTCCTTCTTCTCCTCGTAGTAGAAGGCGCCGTACACCGGGTCGATCGAGGCCGTGGAGCCGGCGATCTGGGCGGTGCTCATGTTCGGGGCCACCGCCATCAGCCAGCCATTGCGCAGGCCGTTGACGCCGACCTGCGCGGCCAGTTCGCGCCAGGCCGGGTTGTCATAGCCACGGGCGCGGAAGTACTCGCCGTTCTGCCACTCGCTGCCGACGAACGCGCTGTAGCGCCCCTTTTCCTTGGCCAGGGTCATGCTGGCCTGGATGGTGAGGTAGTTGATGCGCTCGTACAGGCTGTCCGCGTAGTCTTCGGCCTGGGGCGAGTTCCACTCGATCTGCTGCAGGGCCAGCAGGTGGTGCCAGCCGAAGGTACCCAGCCCGATCGCGCGGTACTTGCGGTTGGTGATGGTCGCCTGCGGCACCGGCAGCTGGTTGAGGTCGATCACGTTGTCCAGCATCCGCACCTGGATCGGCACGAGGCGCTCGAGCACGTCGCTGGTCAGCAGGTCCGGTGCGGCCGTGACCGCACGGCCCAGGTTGATCGAGGAGAGGTTGCACACCACGAAATCGCCGGCCTGTCTGGTCGTCACGATCTGGTCGCCGCTGATCATCTCCTGGATCATGCGGGTGGGGCTCATGTTCTGCAGGATCTCCGTGCACAGGTTGCTGGAGTAGATGCTGCCGGCATGCTTGTTCGGGTTCTTCCGGTTCACTTCGTCCCGGTAGAACATGAAGGGATTGCCGGTCTCCAGCTGGCTCACCATGATCCGCTTGAACAGGTCGATGGCCTTGATCGTGCGCCGGCTGATCCGTTCGTCGGCCACGACCTCCTCGTACTTCCCGCGGAAGCTGCCCTGGCCGCGCTGCTCATCGTGGAAATCCTGCAGGTACCAGCCCTTGATCCGCTTCACCTCGTACGGATCGAACAGGTACCAGTCGCCACGGCGCTCCACCGCTTCCATGAACAGGTCGGGCAGGCACACCGAGGTGAACACGTCGTGTGCGCGCAGGCGCTGGTCGCCGTTGTTCAGGCGCAGATCGAGGAAGGCCTCGATATCGCGGTGCCAGACATCCAGGTACACCGCGATCGCGCCCTTGCGCTGGCCGAGCTGGTCCACGCTCACCGCAGTGTTGTTGAGCTGCTTGATCCACGGCACCACGCCGCCGGAGGAATTGGCCACGCCGCGGATCGCCGAGCCCGCCGAGCGCACATAGCCCAGGTACGCACCCACCCCACCGCCGTGCTTGGAGACGCGCGCCACGTCGGTGTTGGAGTCGTAGATGCCCTGCAGGCTGTCGTCCACCGTGTCGATGAAGCACGAGGACAGCTGGCCGCCGACCTTGCCGGCATTGGCCAGGGTCGGCGTCGCCACCGTCATGTACAGGTTGGACAGCGCCCAGTAGGCCTCGCGCACCAGCAGCATGCGCCGGCGGCGCGAGCGGTCGCCATGCTCGTGTTCGTGCTGCATCAGGTACAGCGCGATGGTCAGCCAGCGTTCCTGCGGCAGCTCGTACACGGCACGCGAGTGATCGGTGGCCAGGTAACGGGTCGCCAGCAGGTACAGCCCGTTGTAGGCGAACAGCGTGTCGCGCTCGGGCTCGATCATCTGCCCGGCTTCCTCCAGTTCATCCTTGGAATACGCCTTGAGGATGTCGATCGAGTAGACGTTGCGGTCGGCCAGGCTTTCCTGCAGCCCCACGTACGAGCCGTACTTCAGCGTGGCATCGTAGAAGCGGTTCTTGCTGGCGCGCTTGTACAGCCGCCGCAGGTAGAGGCGGGCGGCGAAGTGCTCCCAGTCCGGCGCGGTCAGGTCGATGCGTGATTCGGCCTCGCGGATCAGCAGGTCCACCATCTCATCGGCGCTGAGCTGCTGCCGCCGGGCGATCTGCCCGAGCACGCTGCGCAGATAGTCGGCCACGTCCAGTTGCGGGAACTCGGCATGCACGCTGTGCACCGTGCGTTCCAGTCGCGCCTGGTCGAAGGGCATGCGTCGGTTGCCGCCCTCCTTGGTGATCCACAGTGTTTCACCGCCGGTGGCGGCATCCAGGGCGGTGTCGGTGGGTGGGGTGGCGGTCGAGGCGACGGTGTCGTCGGTGTTCATGCGTTCTCCATGCATGGCGCAGTGCCCAGCAGGCGGCGCGGCAGAGCCGTGCGGCAGCCGGACAGAAGGCGTGATTGGTGGGCAGGCCCTGCGTGTGCAGGAATACGTCGCCAGAGGCTCACATCGGTGGCAACGGGCCTTGCTTCCAGGCGCCGGTCAGGGGATACGACGGGGCGTTCTACTGCGACGCGGCGTCGTCACGGTGCACCGGGCCTGGCGGAAGCGGGGAGCCGATGGACACAACATAGTGGGGTCGTGGTGGATCGTCAACCGTAGATGTAGTGCTTTTTTGTCGCAGGGGGCGGCGGGCCCGGCGACATGAACACCCCGTACAGCCTGCACTATCAAACGCAAATGCGAGCCGTTATCATTTGATGGATCACAGGGCGGTGATGCATTCGCAACCGGATGGCAGACCCGCGCGCGCCCCGGCGCACCGCGTGGTTCAACTTCTTATTGGCTGTGGTGTTCAATGTCTGCACGTCCTGTCGTATCCGGTTTGCCCGCCCTCGTTTCCGCCGCGCTGCTCGGCACCATGGCAATGATGGCGTTCGTGTCCGTGATCGGCCCGGTGGTGCGGGTGTTGGGCCTGGCCGAATGGCACGCCGGGCTGTCGGTCACCGCGGCCGGCGTGTTGTGGATGCTCGCCGCCCGCCGTTGGGGGGCGCTCAGCGATCGCATCGGCCGCAAGCGCGTGCTGTTGATCGCACTGGCCGCCTACGCAGTGATCTATCTGGGGCTGGCGGTCTTCGTGGATGTGGCGCTGACTTCACCGCCGGCCATCTGGGTTTCGGTGCTGGTGCTGGTCGGCACGCGCGCCCTGGTCGGTCTGTTCTACGCCGCCGTGCCACCGAGCGCCGCAGCCATCGTTGCCGACCAGGCTGCGCCGGGGCAGCGCGGCAGCGTGATGGCCAAGCTCGGCACCGCCAATGCGCTGGGCATGGTGCTGGGTCCTGCCGCCGCCGGCTGGATCGCCTACAAGAACCTCTCCCTCACGCTGTATGTGGCCGCGCTGTTGCCGCTGCTGTCGTTGTTGATGATCTGGTGGCGCCTGCCGAATACCCCACCGGTCGCCCCGACGCACAACGGCCCCAAGCCAACGCTGGGGCTGGGCGATGCACGCCTGCGGCTGCCGTTGCTGGCCGTGTTCGCCGCGATGATCTCGGTGACCATCGCCCAGGTCACGGTCGGCTTCTTCGCCATCGACCGCCTTCAACTGCAGCCGGCAGATGGCGCACGCATGGCCGGGCTGGCGCTGACTGCGGTCGGCGTCGGCCTGATCTTCGCCCAGGGCCTGGTGATGAAGCTCAAGGACATCCGCCCCACGCGCTGGATCGTGGTCGGCGCGCTGATCTCCGGTCTCGGCTTTGCGTCGGTCGCGCTGGTCAGCGTGCCGTGGCAGCTGCTGGCCAGCTACGCGGTCGCAGCGTTTGGGATGGGCTTCGTGTTCCCCAATTTCCAGGCGCTGGCCGCCGATTCGGTGGAGGCGCACGAGCAGGGCGCCGCCGCCGGCACCGTGGCCTCGGTGCAGGGCATGGGCATGGTGGTCGGGCCGATGATCGGCACACTGCTGTACCGGTGGTCGCCCAGCGCGCCGTATCTGCTGGTCGGCGCGGTGCTGCTGGTCCTGGCGGTCTCTGCCGCGATCCACCGCCAGCGGGGTGCCGCATGAACGAGATGCTGATCAACCAGGCAGCCGACGAGCTGACCCAGGCGCCCGCCATCGACATGGCCGACACCCCGTACTTCCTGTTGCGCAGCCCGCAGCAGGCACTCGAAGCGCAGGGCGTGCGTGCGCGTTTGCCGTCGGGCCCCACCGCCTCGTTGGCCGAACGTGTAGACGCTTTCTTCGCCGCACCGCGCTCCGGCCCGCGACTGCTGGTCGGCGCGGTGCCGTTCGATCCCGAGCAGGCCGATGCGCTGTACCAGCCGGATCACGTGTCCGGCCAACCCGCGGTGGTCCGCGTTGAAACCCCCACACTGGTCGGTGACGTGCTGGCTGAACCGCCTGCGCAGGCCTATGCAGGCGCGGTCGCCACCGCCGTCACGGAACTGCAGCGCGCCGATAGTGCGCTGGAAAAGGTCGTGCTGGCCCGCAGCCTGCGGGTCACCACCGCGCAGCCACTGCACCCGCGGGTGCTGGCCGCGCGGCTGGGCAGGGATCCGAGCGTAGCCACTTACGTGGTGCCGGTGCCTTCAGAAGGCGGCCCCGGTCCTGCCTGGCTGGTCGGCGCCACTCCCGAGCTGCTGGTCTCCAAACGTGGCGAGCGCGTGCTGTCGCATCCGCTGGCGGGCTCGGCACGTCGTTCGGCCGATCCTGCCGAGGATGCCCGCGCCGCCGAGGCGCTGCTGGCCTCGGCCAAGGACCATGATGAGCACCGCCACGTGGTCGAGGCCATCGTTGAAGCACTGACGCCGCTGTGCCATCGCGTCGAGGCGCAGCCCCAGCCTACGCTGCATGCCACCGCCACCATGTGGCACCTGGGCACGCGCATCCACGGCACCCTCAAGGACGCATCGGTCTCCTCGGCCGCGCTGGTGGCACTGCTGCATCCCACGCCGGCGGTGTGCGGGACACCACGCCACCCCGCACTGGCGCTGATCCGCCAGGCTGAACCGGTCGCGCGCGGTTTCTATGCCGGCGCAGTCGGCTGGACCGATGCCCAGGGCGATGGCGACTGGTACGTGGCGATCCGCTGCGCGCGCGTGCAGGGCACGCAGGTGCGCCTGTATGCCGGTGCCGGCATCGTCGCGGGCTCGCAACCCGATCTCGAAGTGGCCGAAACGGCTGCCAAGTTCATGGCCCTGCTGACCGCGCTCGGCGTCCATGACGTTCGTCCCTTCTGATGTGCGGGAGTTGTCCATGAACGCATCCTTCTCTTCCTCCCGGGTGCCGCTGCGCCAGGTCTGGCCGCCAGCCCTCGTCGCGCGCTATCGTGCCGCCGGCCATTGGCGTGGCGAGACCTTCCCGGGCTTCCTGCGCGAGCGTGCCGAACGCTTGGCCGGGGATATCGCGGTGGTCGGGGGGGATACCCGCCTGACATATGCCCAGCTGTGGCAGGAAGCCGGCCGCATCGGCGCCGGCCTGCTCGCGCAGGGCCTGGCCCCGGGCGACCGGGTCGTGGTCCAGCTCGGCAACGTGCCCGAGTTCGTCACCGTGGTGTGCGGGTTGTTCCGCGCCGGGCTGATTCCGGTCTACGCATTGCCTGCGCACCGCATCACCGAGGTCGCGCATTTCGCCCGCAAGGCCGAGGCCACTGCCTATATCGCTGCAGCGAGCTACGACGGTTTCGACTACCGCACGCTGGCGCGCGATCTCCAGGCGCAGGTGCCGGCAGTGCAGCACGTGATCATCGTGGGTGAGGGCGCCGGGTTCACCGCGCTGGAGGCTCTGGCAGGCGATCTTGAGCAGCTGCCACCCGATCCGGACCCGCAGTCCGTGGCCTTCCTGCAGATCTCCGGCGGCAGCACCGGCCTGTCCAAGTTGATCCCGCGCACGCATGACGACTACCTGTATTCATTCCGCGCCAGCAATGCGATCTGCGGCATCACCCAGGACAGCGTCTATCTGGTCGCGCTGCCCGCCGCGCACAATTTCCCGATGAGCTCACCCGGCTTCTTTGGCACGCTGTATGCCGGTGGCCGGGTGGTGCTCAGCCCGGGTGCCGGCCCGGAGACTGCGTTCGCCCTGATCGCACGCGAACGGGTCACCTGCATCGGCCTGGTGCCGCCACTGGCCCTGCTGTGGGCGCAGGCGGCCGCGACGACCACGCAGGATCTGTCCAGCCTGCAGGTGGTGCAGGTCGGTGGCGCCAAGCTGGTGCCGGAAGCGGCACGCCGCGTGATCGCCGGGCTGGGCTGCACGCTGCAGCAGGTGTTCGGCATGGCCGAGGGGCTGGTCAACTACACCCGTCTGCACGACAGCGAAGAGATCATCGTCTCCACGCAGGGCCGCCCGATCAGCGAGGACGATGAAGTGCTGGTGGTCGACGACCACGGTCATCCCGTCGCAGAAGGTGAGACCGGGCATCTGCTCACCCGCGGCCCGTACACCATCCGCTGCTACCACAACGACCCGGCGGCCAATGCGCGCGCCTTCACCGAGGACGGTTTCTACCGTACCGGCGACATGGTGCAGCGCCTGCCCGGCGGTTATCTGGTCGTGCAGGGCAGGGCCAGCGATCACATCAACCGGGCCGGCGAGAAGATTTCCGCCGAAGAAATCGAAGACCATCTGCTCGCGCACCCCAGCGTGTTCGATGCGGCCGTGGTCTCGATTCCCGACGCGTACCTTGGCGAGCGCAGCTGCGCCTTCATCATTGCCCAGGGCGAGCCGACCAAGGCCGCCAGCCTCAAGGCCTGGGTGCGCAGCCGCGGCCTGGCCGCGTTCAAGGTGCCGGACCAGATCGTGTTCGTCGATGCCTTCGGCACCACGGCGGTCGGCAAGATCAGCCGCCGCGAGCTGCGTGCCCAGCTGCGCGAACGTTTCATGCAACAGACAGGAGAAACGCGCTGATGGCGCTGCCAACGATCCAACCGTACCCCCTGCCGACCCAGGCCGAGCTTCCCACCGCGCGCGGCGCCTGGCAGCCGCAGAGCGAGCGCCTGGCGCTGCTGGTACATGACATGCAGCGGTACTTCCTGGCCGCGTTCGCGCCGGACACCGCACCGCTGGCCCCCGCCGTGGCCAACATCGCGCGCCTGCTCGCGCATTGCCGTGCGCGTGGCATGCCGGTGTTCTATACCGCCCAGCGCGGCCACCAGGACCGCTGCGATCGCGGCCTGCAGGCGGATCTGTGGGGCCCGGGCATGTCCGCAACCGACGAGCACGAAGCCATCATCGAGGCGGTGGCACCGCAGCCGGGCGACCATGTGCTGGTCAAACACCGCTACAGCGCCTTCCAGCGCAGCAACCTGGAAACGATGATGCGCGCCCGTGGACGCGACCAGTTGCTGGTCACCGGTGTCTATGCGCACATCGGCTGCACCGCCACCGTGGCCGAAGGCTTCCAGCGCGACATCGAGAGCTTCATCGCTGCCGATGCCGTCGCCGATTTCTCGCGCGCCGACCACGACCTGGCCCTGCATTGGATCGCCCGTACCTGCGGCATCCCGATGACCACCGATCACCTGCTGGAGACGCTCGCATGACCGCACTCACCCTGGAGCGCATGCGCGCCGATGTCGCCGAGATGCTTGGCGAAGCGCCGGAGGACATCGGCAACGATGAGAACCTGATGGACCTCGGGTTGGATTCGATGCGGGTGCTCGGGCTGGTGCTGGCCTGGGGCAACACCGGCATTGCGCTGGAGTTTGGCCATCTGGCCGAGCACGCCACCCTTGGCGGCTGGTGGAGCGTGGTGCAGCGCCTGCAGAACCGGGGCACGGCCGACGCATGAATGCCAGCGCGGTGCCCGACGCGGCGTGGCCACAGGCGCGCGGCCTGACCGAGGCCCAGGCAGGCCTGTGGTATGCACAGCGTCTTGCGCCGGACAACCCGGCCTTCAATACCGCACACGCGGTGTGGATCGAGGGGGCGCTGGATGTCCCCGCCTTCACACGCGCCGCGGACGGTGCTGCGCTCGAAGCGCAGGCACTGTCGCTGCGCATCGCCGAGGGCGGGCAGGGCACACCGGTGCAGTGGATCGACGCGCAGCATCGTCCGCGGCTGGAAGTGGTTGATCTGTCCTCGCATGCCAACCCGCAGCAGGCGGCGCAGGCTGCCATGCAGCGTGACCGCCTGACGCCGGTCGATCCCGCGCGCGACCGACTCAGCCAGCAGCGGCTGTTCGTGCTGGGTCCCCGCCGGTACGTCTGGTACCTGCGCGTGCATCACCTTGCCGCCGATGGCTATGGCATGGCGTTGTTCTCCGAGCGGGTCTGCACGCGATATGCGCAGGCCCACGACGACGGCACGCTGGCGCCACTGCTGCCGGTGCTGGACGAAGATGCACAGTATCGTGACGGCGAGCGCCGCGTCCGCGATGCCGCGTACTGGAAGGACGCCATGGCCGCTGCACCGGCGGCCGCAGGCCTTGGCGCAGGCATCGCCCCGGCCGCTCCGGATGCGATCCGCTTCGTGACGCCGATGGCACCAGCACTGCGCCAGCATGTATTGGAGGCAGCCACGCGGATCGGCCAACCGTGGCCGGATGTCTTGACCGCGCTGTCCGCCGAATACTCCCGCCGCATCAGTGGCGAAGCCGAGGCCATCATCGGCGTGCCCTTCATGGGTCGGCTGGGCAGCGTCTCCGCGCGCGTGCCGGCGATGGTGATGAATGTGCTGCCGCTGCGGCTGGCGGCCACGCAGGGCAGCGTCGATGATCTGGTCCGCGAGGTGGCCCTGCGCCTGATGCGCGGCCGCCGACATGGCCGCTACCGTGGCGAGCAGCTGCGCCGTGACCTCGGCCTGATCGGCGGCCAGCGGCGTCTGCACGGCCCGCTGGTCAATGTGCAGCCGTTCTACCGGCCGCTGCAGTTGTCTGGTGTGGAGGCGTCGCTGGAGGTGCTGTGCACCGGTCCGGTGGACGATGTGACCCTGGGCTTCCGGGGCGATGGCACGGCCGTGCTGGATCTGGAAATCGAGGCGAACCCCGCGCTGTATACGCCCGCCCAGATCGAGGGGCACGCCGCGCGCCTGCTGCACTTCATCGCGGCCGCGCTGGATGCTCAGGCCGCGGGTGAGGCGCTCAGCACGGTGCCACTGGCCACGCCAGCGGAACAGCAGCGCTATCTGTACGACGTCAACGCCACCGATCATCCGGCGCCGGATGTCAGCCTGGTGGAGCTGATCACCGCGCGCATGGCGCAGACGCCCGACGCCATCGCCGTCGTCTTCGGCGAGGCGAACCTGTCCTTTGGCGAGCTCGAACAGCGCAGCCGGGCTTTGGCGGTGCAGCTGCAGTCGCAGGGCGTGGGCCGCGAATCGCGCGTGGTCGTCGCGCTGCCCAGGTCACTGGAGCTGATCGTCGCCTTGGTCGCCATCCAGCGCGCTGGCGGTGCCTACCTGCCGGTGGACCTTGCTCATCCTGACGCGCGCATCGCGCGCATCCTGCAGTCTGCCGCGCCCGTGTGCGTGCTGGCACTGCCCGAGGATCGCCACCGGTTCGGTGCTGCGCCTGTCCTCAGCCCCGCGGCGTGGTCGCAGGCCACCGACACCCGCCTGGCTACCCAGCCGGCGCCGGGCGACGCGGCTTACGTCATCTACACCTCGGGCTCCACCGGCGAACCCAAGGGCGTGCTGATCGAGCACCGCGCCATCGTCAATCGCCTGGAATGGATGCGCGTCCACTACGGTATCGCGCCGGACGACCGCATCCTGCAGAAGACACCGGCCACCTTCGATGTCTCGGTGTGGGAGTTTTTCCTGCCACTGATCACCGGTGCCACCCTGGTGGTCGCGCCACCCGAGGCGCATCGCGATCCGCTCCTGTTGGCCGCGCTGATCCGCGCGCAGGGCATCACCACCCTGCATTTCGTGCCGTCCATGCTGGAGGCCTTCCTCGCGGCACCGGCATCCCACGGTCTGCAGCTGCGCCGCGTGTTCACCAGTGGCGAAGCACTCGATGCCGATCTGCGCGACCGCTTCCATGCACGCGTGCACGCCGAGCTGCACAATCTCTACGGCCCGACCGAGGCCGCGGTGGATGTCAGCTTCTGGCCGGCCAGCGCGGACGACGCGTCGCGCCCGGTGCCGATCGGCCATCCGGTATGGAACACCCGCTTGTACATCCTCGATGCGGGCATGCAGCCATTGCCCCCGGGCGTGGCGGGCGACCTCTACCTCGGCGGCGTGCAGTTGGCCCGTGGATACCTGGGGCGCGACGACCTCACCGCCGAACGATTCCTGCCCGATCCGTTTGTCAACGGCGGTCGCCTCTATCGCACCGGCGATGTGGCGCGCTGGCGCGACGATGGCGCAGTGGAGTATCTGGGCCGAAGCGACCACCAGGTCAAGCTGCGTGGCCTGCGCATCGAACTTGGGGACATCGATGCCGCGCTGCGTACCGCGCCCGGCATCACCCGGGCCGAGGTGCTCCTGCGCGAGGACCGCCCAGGCGAGCGCCGGCTGGTGGCCTATGTGCCCATCGGCGCGCCCGATGCAGCGGCGCTGCGCGAGCACCTGGTCAAAACGCTGCCGGACTACATGGTGCCGTCCGCCTTCGTCGCCATCGATCACTGGCCGGTGACAGCCAACGGCAAACTGGACCAAAATGCCTTGCCGGCCCCCGCACAGGCATGCACGGAAGGTGTCGCACCCCGGACCAGCACCGAGCGCGAAGTTGCTGCCTTGTTCGCGCAGGCGCTCGGCATCCAGGGCCCCATCGGCATCGAGGCCGACTTCTTCACACTTGGCGGTGACTCGCTGAGCGCGGTTCACCTCCTGCTGGCGATCCAGCAGCGCTGGCGCTGCGATCTGGGCCTGGGCACGGTGTTCGCTGCACCAACGGTCGCCGGTCTGGCGGCGCGCATCGATGCGCCACCGGCCGCGACCGATCATGGCCTCGCGCCACTGATCCAGCTGGCCACCGGCGATGCCGCGCTACCACCGCTGTTCGTCATCCATCCCGCGGGAGGCATCGCCTGGAACTATCGCGACCTCGCGCGTGCGCTGGCACCCGCCCGCGACGTGCATGGGCTGCAATCGCCCGCCCTGGATCTGGAGCAGCCCATGCCCACGACCATCGATGCCCTGGCTGCCAGCTATGTGGACCGGATCCTGGCGTTGAACACGCCGGGCCCGGTGCATCTGCTGGGCTGGTCGGTGGGCGGCATTCTGGCGCAGGCGATGGCGGTCCACCTGCGTGCGCGCGGCCGCGACGTCGGCCTGCTTGCGCTGCTGGATGCCTACCCCAGCGAGTGCTGGCGGGCTGAGCCGGAGCCGGACCCCATCGCGGCAGTGCGGGCGCTGCTCGCCATCGCCGGGCACGATCCCGATGCCCATCCCGAGCTGGACACCCGCGAGCGCATCCTCAGCTTCCTGCGTCGTGGCGACAGCGCGCTGGGCAATTTGCCGGATACGGTGCTTGATGGCGTGGTGCGGGCGGTCACTGGCACCAACCGGTTGATCCGCGCCCACCATCACCGCCACTTCGACGGTCCATTGCTGCACGTCCGCGCCGGGCGCGACCATCTTGCCCGGCCGCAGCTGCAGTCGCGGCTGTGGCAGCCTTACGCCGTTCACCTTGAGGCGCTCGAACTTCCGTTCCTGCATGCCGAACTGACCGGGCGCGACGCGGTCGCCCAGCTCGCCCCTCATCTCAATCACCGGCTCCAGCAATGGGACCGCCGCCTCAAGATGCCCGTATGAAACTCACCGGCTTCAACAACACCATCGCGTTGGTGACCGGCGCCGGGGGTGGCATTGGCGCGGCCCTGGTCAAACAGCTGCGCCAGAGCGGCTGCACCGTGATCGCCACCGATGTGGTGGCACCGGTCATCGCGGATGAGGCAGGGCAGCCCAAGGCCTACGCCAACGCGCTGGATGTGACCGACTCGGCTGCCGTGGATGCACTGGTTGGCTGGATCGAAGCGGAGATCGGCGCGATCGGCTTCGGCATCAACGTCGCCGGGGTACTGCAGACGGGTACCGTCGCCGAGACGGACGATGCGCAATGGCGCAGGGTCTTCGCGGTGAATACGGACGGCGTGTTCCATGTTTCCCGTGCGCTGGCACGGGTGATGTCGCCGCGTCGAAAAGGCGCCCTGGTCACGGTCAGCTCCAACGCGGCTGGGGTACCGCGCCACGGCATGGCCGCCTATGCGGCCTCCAAGGCTGCCTCGACCATGTTCACCCGATGCCTTGGCCTGGAGCTCGCACCGCTTGGCATCCGCTGCAATATCGTCGCCCCGGGGTCGACCCTGACGCCGATGCAGACGGGCATGTGGGCAGACGAGCAGGGCGCAGAACGTGTGATCCAAGGGAGTCTGGAGACATACAAGGCCGGGATTCCCCTACAGAAACTCGCTCGCCCGGATGACATTGTGTACGCCGTCATGTTTCTTCTCTCCGACCAGGCGGGGCACATTGCTATGAGCGACGTTTACGTGGATGGCGGCGCCACACTCCGCGGGTAATTCAGACCGGGTGATTCGATCCAATCACACCGATCAACAGGGCCAACAGCCTGCGCCGCGCCAACTGCGATAGAGCGCGCAGAAACCAATTTGTGCAAGTTGGTTCATAGAGAATCGGCCGTCGCCTCGCTTAAGGTGCCGATCAGCCGCGTAGACACTGAAGCTGATACGGTGCTGCAGCTTCGTGCCTGCGTTTTAGCAGGCAGTACGGATGCGTGCTCGTCGCTTGGGGAAGCGGAAGAGCAGATCGACGCGTCTGTGCAGATTCCCTTCTCGAGGCAACGTCATGAAACGCATAGTGATTGCGGACGACCACCCGGTCGTGCGAACCGGGCTTCAATCGATCCTCTCGCGAGACCCGCGCTTCGAGGTCATCGGCGAAGCGGCCGATCCCGAGCAGCTGGAGGAGTTGCTCGCCACCCGCGCCTGCGAACTGCTCATCACCGACCTGTCAATGCCATGGAGCCGTCGCCCGGATGGCGTGCGCATGCTCGCTGCGATTTGCCGCGACTATCCCGGGCTGCCCATCTTGGTAATCACCGCCTTCAGCAACGAGCAGATTCTTCGTGCAGTAGCCAAGCTCGGCGTTAGCGGCATCCTGGACAAGACCAGCGCGCTGCCGGTGCTGATCGAGGCGGTCGACGCCGCGCTCGCAGGTGAGCGCTACTTCGCGCCGGTGCTGGAGCAGCGCCTGAGGTGCAAAGTGCAGCGTGGTGCTGGGCTCACCGCCCGTGAGTCAGAGGTGGTCCGGCTTCTCGCACACGGCCTGAGTGTCAAGGATGTCGCCGACATCCATCGGCGGACGATAAGTACCATCAGCCGGCAGAAGGGCGCCGCTATGCGTCGCCTGGGCCTGCACTCGGACTATGCGCTGCTTGATTACGCACAGTCGGTCGGGTTGTCGCCGGGGGGAGGTCCCGGCGGTGAGCGTTGTTCGTTGGCGTCGATCGGAAATCTGCCGCTTGGCCGGCGGACGCCATCCCGCAAGTCTTAACGACCAGCACGCGATGCACACATCCTGTTTTTATCAAGTTGTTGCATGGTGCGCTGCAGCTTGCATCTTTAGTGTTGCGTCCTGCCCGCGGTTGCCGGTCTTCGGCATCTCTCGCTGCGGTCAGTCTCCTCCATCACTTCGCAAGGATAGAACGCAATGACTCTGCTAAAGAAGCTCTCATTGGCCACTGCGCTGGCCGCTGTCTCCCTGTCCGCCAATGCTTTCGACGCCGACATCAAGGTCTGGGCCAATGTCGACCCGACCCTGGCCCTGCTCAAGGCCGATGGCACCGCGCTGGATTCGGTCGTCAACATGGTCCACAACCCGGTCACTGGTCTGGTGCCGTGGTCGCAGCAGGTGCGCGTCTACTCCAACGATGAAGACAAGGACATCGAAGTGCGCGTCGGCAGCACGCCGCAGCTGCTCAACACCGATGGCAGCGGCGCCCCGGTGCCGCTGACCGTCAGCCTCAACGGCAAGGCGCTGACCGTGGCCGCGCAGGACTTCGCCGCCTCGGAGCTGTTCGACGGCGCGCTGCCGGGCGCATCGATCCCGATGCCGCTGCGTATCGCGCAGACCAACCAGGCGCCGATCGCCAAGGGCGGCACCTACGAGGGCGTCGTCACCATCGCCATGCAGCAGAAGACCACCAGCCCGTAAGGCGCCCGCGCCGGCCCGCTCCCCGGGCCGGCCGCTTCCGGTAACACCCCCATGAAATCTCCCGCACCCGCCGTCACCCGGCTGGCGGTCGCGCTCGCCCTGTCGTTGGCCACGCCCCTGGTCGCGGCGCGCGGCGTTCCCGCCGGTTTCGAGGATCTGGTCGAAGGCCAGACCGAACAACTCGAGGTACGCCTGTTCGGTCGTTCGACCGGGCTGGTGCCGGTGCGCGTGACATTGGAACACGTGCAGCTGGAGGCCCCGGCGGAGGCGCTGCAGGCATTGCAGCTGCCGGCCGAGGCACAGACCGCGTTGTTGCCAGCGCTGTCGCAGCCGCTGCCGCGCAACAGCCATCTGGCCTGCCGTTACGGCGGCGCCAGCGCCGGTTGCGGTTACATCGATCCCCCCGAGGAGCCCACCGCCGTGCGCGCGCTGTATGACGAAGGCGAGGGCGCCGTGCGCCTGTTCGTTGCCCGCCAATGGATTCCCGGCGAACCGGCCGCCGAGCGCTACCACCAGGTCAGCGCCAATGCCGAAAATGCCTTCCTGCACCAGCACACCCTCAATGTCAGCGGTGGCCGTGGTTACCAGTCGCTGGCCGCGCAGGGCACCGGTGCCCTGGGCGTATTCCAGCGCGGGCACCTGGCCGCCGACTGGACCTTCAGCCAGCAGCATTATCGCGGTGGCCGTGCCAACCGTGATTTCCAGCTGGACAACGCCTACTACCGCCATGACCTGGGGCAGCAGCATTACCTGCAGGCCGGGCGCATGGACCGCCGTAACCTGAGCAGCCCGCAGGGCGGCACCTTCAGCTTCAGCATGCTGCCGATGGACCGCTTCCAGGGCCTGCGCCTGGGCACCACGCAGGCCTACGTGGATTCGGCGGCCGCCGTACAAGCCACGCCGCTCACCGTGCTGCTGGCACGCGATGCACGGGTGGATGCGTTCGATGGCGAGCGCCTGCTGCAGACCTTCTACCTGCAGGCCGGTATCAACCAGCTCGATACGCGCCGGTTTCCGCTGGGCAACTACACCGTCACCCTGCGCATCTACGAAGACGGTGTGCTGGTGCGCAGCGAGGACGCGCCGTTCGACAAGGGCGGCGACTGGACCGACAGCAGCGTGCAGTGGTTCATGCAGGGCGGCCGCCGCAACGAGCGCCGCAGCGACCGTTTCAACGACGAGCTGGCAGCGATGGCCGGCCTACGCGTGCCGGTTTCGCGCAACGTGGCAGTGACGGCCGGCATCGCCGACCTCGGCGGCTTCAGCTATGGCGAACTGCGGCTGGACCTGCGCCACGTGTTCGCCACCCAGGAGATCCGCGGCACCTTCAGCGGCATGCACGGCAGCGACGGCAGCCGCGGCCAGCAGCATCAGCTTTCGTATCGTCGCCGCGCCTCGTGGAATGTGTACCACCAGCGCATGCGCGGCCGCGCCTGCCAGTTCGAGGACGACGCGCGCGACCGGCTCGGCTGTGCCGACTCGCTCAGCGCCTCGATGGCGCTGCCAGTGGCGGGCGGCAACGCCTACGTGGCCTACACCCGCCGCCAGACCTGGCGCGCAGGCACCGTGCAACCAGGGCTGGGGGATGACCCGCTGGCCGGGCTCGACCCACTGTTGCCGCCGTGGGTGCCACAGCCCACGCGCGTGCCGCAGCTCAGCCGCACCTGGCAGGCCAGCTACAGCCGCAGCCAGCGCTGGGGCGAGTTCAGTGTTTCCAGTCGCATCGGCGTGTGGCAGCAGACCAGTGGCGGTGGCCTGCGCGATGGCCGCGACCGCGGCATCTATTTCAACGTCAGCCTCAATCGCCTGCAGCGCGGTGACCGCGGGAGCTCGCAGCGCCGCTACGGCCTGGATGTGCGCCAGCCGCAGCACGCGCGGCCCGACGTCAACTACAGCGCCGGCCAGACCCTGCGCCAGGAATACGAAGACCAGTACCGCGAAGTGTCCGGCGAACTGCGCGGCAACAACAACGAACGGTACAGCGCCACGCTGAGCGGGCAGCTGCAGAACCGCATCGGCCAGACCGGTGCCACGGTATCGCGCTACCAGCACCAGGGCGGCAACGAGGTGGCGTACAGCGCCACACACAGTTCCGGGCTGGCCATCGGCACACGCGGCCTGTACTGGGGCACGGGCATCGGCGCCGATGCCGGGCTGGCGGTGCAGGTGGATGGCACCGACGACCTGGACCTGACCGGCGTTGCCGCCGAACTGCAGGTGGGTGGATTGCGCCGGCAGCGCCTGAAGCTGGGCGAACGCCGCCTGCTGCCGGTGTCGGCCTACCAATCGCACCGCGCCGAAGTGCAGGACGCCAGCGCACTGGACAGCATCGCGGCCGTGCGTGTGAGCGGCGTGGGGGGCGCACGCCCGCTGTTCCTCTCGCCCGGGCGGCTGGTGCGCATGCCGGTGCCGATTGAAGTGACCTACACCTTCATCGGCAACGCCCACGACATCGCCGGTGCACCGCTGCGCGGCGCCCGCATTCTCAACGCGCCGGTGCCCGGCACCGGCAGCAACGGAGGCTTCGTGGCCGACTTCCCACGACGCGAAAAGACCCTGTACCTGCTGCAGGACGACCGACTGCTGCACTGCCCGCTGCAGGTGCGCGAGCGCCGCAGTGTGGTGATGCTGGTGGGCGCCGTGCAGTGCGAACCGCTGGCCGTGGCCCAGCTGCCCGCCGACATCCGCCATCAGGCACGAGTGACGCGACTGCTGCAGGAGCAGGCGTTGATTGCCGCCACGCCGCAGACCGCAGCAGCGGGAGGTGCGCAGTGAACCGGCGGGTGTGGTGGGTAATGGCGGTGCTGTGTGTGCTGGCGCCGCGGGCGATGGCGCAGCGGCCGCCGGAGACGCATCCGACGAGTGAGCATCGCGACATCGTGATGAGCTGGGATCGCTCTGCGATGCCGGGGGATATCGAGCTGTGGGCGCCGAGGACTGTATTCGGCTACGAGCAGCAGGGAACGTTGGAGTACGGCCGTATGTTCATGACTTGCAGCTCAAACTCCAGCTCAAGGCGCGGAAAGTGCCCCACCAGTGACACTCTCGAGAATGGCGTCGGCAGCAATAGCAGCATTCCATTGCGGTTTACAGAAAGCCGGAGTGGCATGGAAGTTGATATCGACGTCACTGCAGCAATTCGGCGCATTGATGCCACAGGTGCATGCAGCTTCGACTACTGGTCTGGCCCTTTCAGGCCAATCTGGTCGTCAGTTACGGGCTCATGCGGAGGTGTAGATCGAGTTGGAACTGCGGTAGAGATGAAGTTGAGCTCCGGCCAGTTGGAGCAGCTTGTAGCTGGGCACTGGTCAGCAAAACTTGATTTGGCTTTGAGAAAGCCACCGCACCAGCATCTCGCTGATTACTCATTCACTTTCGACTTCACCATCACCGACTACAACGCGGTCTCCATCTACTTCCCGCTCTTCGACCAGGTCACCCCGCACGTCGGCCTGAACCTGCAGTACGACCCGATCGCACAGACCGTCGGCGGCCGAACCCAGCTCGACATGTGCCTGTACGACGGACTGGGCTCGCAGAGCCAGTACCTGGGCGTCACCGTGCGCGACAGCGGGCCGCGTCCTCCGGGGCCTTCCGGCTACTCGGTCTGGCATACCGACGGCGGCAGCGACGCCACGCAGCGCGTGGACTACACCGTCACCCTCGATCACAACGGCAGCGCCATACCGCTGCGCAACGGCGTGGAGCAGCTGCTGCACGGCATCGACACCGCAAAGCTGCGCCTGGTGCTGCTGCCCGGCATGACGCAGCCGGTGTTCTGCGTGCCCACGCCTTTGACGCTGGACACCCCCCGCGTGCCGGTCAGCAGCAAACGCCCCGGCTATTACGACGGCGATCTCAAGGTGGAACTGCGCGTTCCCACTGTCACGCCCTGATTCCCATGGAGCCCCCGATGAAGCCTCTCATTCGCTGCCTGCTTCCCTTGTCGCTGCTGATGGCGATGCCTGCCTACGCCAATCTCACCGTGCACCCCATGCGCACCTCGGTGGATGCGAAGAAGGGTGCGCAGATCCGCATCTACTCCCAATCCACCCAGCCACAGTACGTGCAGGTATCGATCAAGCGCATCGTCGATCCCGCCGGGGAAAACGAGCAGGAAGTGGAGGTGGAGCCGGGCGATGCCGCCATTGCGGTAACGCCAGGCAAGTTCGCGCTGGCCGGTGGTGGCAATCGCCTGATCCGGGTGATTCCGCTGCAGCCAGTCGAGAAGGAAACTGCCTACCGGGTGTACTTCGAGGGCGTGCGTGGCCCTGAAGGGATTGAGCACGCAGTCGAGGGCGAGCGTGCGCAGGCCAACATCGGCGTCAGCCTGGTCTGGGGGGCGTTGGTCAATGTGCTGCCTGCGCAGCCCGCCATGGCGGTGCAGGTGGAAGGCAATCGCCTGCGCAACACCGGCACGGTGCGCGTGGGCATCACCAGCATTGCCGATTGCGATGGCGCGCGCTGCACCGCGCACGACGTATCGCGAAGCCTGTATCCCGGCAGTGATCTGGAGCTGCCTTTCCCCGTGCAGCCGGGACACACGCTGCAGATGCGTTACCGCCTGACCCGCGATGGCTATCGCGAGCACGTACAGACCCTGGCGCCCAGCGCCGGTTGATTCCCCAGCCCCGCCAGCAGGGCTGGCGGGCTTTCACTTGAACTGGCTGTTAAGGAGTAAGCAATGAACCGTATCTACAGACGTGTGTGGAATCGAACCCGTCAATGCTGGGTTGTCGCCAGCGAACTGGCATCGACGGCAGGAAAACCGCGGTCAACGGTTGCGGGCGCAGTGTTGCTTGGGCTTGTTCTTGCGGTTCCCTCAGCAGAAGCTGGCGGCATCATCGCGGCTGATGAGTGCGATGAATCCATCTGGCAGGCGCTGTGCCTGAACGCGGAGGTGCGCGCGGGATCTTCTTCTGCATACTCGTTGTTCGCAGCTACGCCACGTGCAGGCGGACTTGCGTTGGAACTTGGCCATCAGGCCAAGGCCAATGGCTATGGCAGTTCGGCCGTGGGTCCGGAGGCAAGGTCCGAGGACTTCTACTCTGCTGCGTTCGGCTGGAGGGCGCTGGCCGGTGCGTCCTGGAGTATTGCCGCGGGTGCCAACGCCCAGGCAACCGAGTCCTTCGCCATAGCGATGGGCAGGGATTCAAAGGCATCCGCCATGAGTGCAGTTGCTATTGGTGGTCAGGCTGCCGCCAGTGGACGGTCATCGGTCGCACTTGGGAGTTCTGCTGTTGCCTCAGCCGAGACCGCACACGCGCTTGGCTACCTCAGCCAGGCAACCTCACAGTACGCGACCGCGGTGGGGGCCGTCTCCAAGGCATTCGGTGCATACTCAATCGCGGTGGGCAACCACGCGACGGCCATTGGCGATGACGCCATCGCAATTGGACGAAGCGCAAGGACCGTGGACAGTTCCGCTGGCGTGTCTCGTATCGCCATCGGCGGAGGCTCGTTTGCGGGCTCGGATGGATGGACGGGAGCAATCGCACTGGGCGGTCTGTCGAGGGCCGAGAACGATGCTATTGCCTTGGGCTATGGAGCGCGGGCCTTGGGCGAGGGGGCGCTGAGCATGGGGCGCGGGGCTCAGGCATCAGGGAAGGGGGCGACTGCCTTCGGGAAATCTGCCTTGGCCAAAAATGAGTATGGTATTGCGGTTGGCTACGAAGCGCTGACGGGTAGCACTCACGCAACCGCAGTCGGTACTCGTTCGAGTGCAACTGGAATTGGCGCTACAGCTTATGGAAATTCAGCCTATGTGAATGGGCGCAATGGTCTGGCAGTAGGTAATGGCTCTCGTGTCGACAACGGCAGTTCAGAAGGCGCGATAGCGATCGGCGCCGATTCGCGCGCGGGGGCGGATGGATACAACGGCGCCATTGCCCTCGGCGGTAACAGCACTGCCAGCCACGACAGCATTGCCATTGGCTACGGCGCATCCACGAGTGCTGCCGGCGCCATTGCACTGGGTCGGGGTTCTGTTGCGACCGAGGCAAATACGGTTTCGGTAGGTAGCGGGGCCACCAAGCGCCGGATCGTCAATCTGGCCGATGCGAGGCTGTCCAGTACCAGTACCGATGCGGTTACCGGCAAGCAGCTCAATTCCACCAACACCAACGTGACCAGGGCCCAGACCGCTGCCGATGCAGCGAAGGCAACAGCCGCGGCAGCACAGTCCACGGCCAATACGGCCAATACCAATGCCAACACAGCGTTGGCCAAGGCCAATGCGGTCAGTGGCCTGGTCAGCCAGGTCTCGGCCAGCGGCAACGTGCGTATTGGCGGCGAGAACACCGGCACCGTGCTGGATGTGCGCAACAAGTCCAACGCAGTTCGCAGTATCTCTGGTTTGAAGGATGGGGCGCTGAGTACGACCAGCACCGAGGCGGTCACGGGCAAGCAGCTCAACGCCACCAATACCAATGTCAGCAAGGCGCAGGCTGCAGCCGATGCAACGGCTGCGCGGCTGAATGCCAGTGCGGTGGCACTGGGCGCGGGAGCTGTCGCGGAGCAGGCCAGCTATGGCATCAGTACTGCGCTGGGTAACAACGCCAAAGCCTACAACGGCAAGAGCGTCGCCATGGGCGCAGACGCTCGCGCGACGGTGGATGACGCGGGTAACAAGATCAGTGGCAACGGAGGTGTGTCCATCGGTGCTGGCACCCGCAGTGGCAACGGTGCGGTAGCGCTCGGACTGGATGCTGTTGCAACGGGTGATAGGGGCGTTGCTGTCGGTCATGAGGCGTCCGGCAAAGGCACGCACGCAACGGCACTTGGCTTCCAGAGCAACGCCTCTGCCAGCCAGGCGACGGCGGTCGGGCGCGGAGCGGTTGCCAGCAGCCTGTATGCCTCGGCACTGGGTAATCAGGCGAGTGCTACGGCGCAGAGCGCGTTGGCCCTCGGTGATCGCGCCAGTGCGACACATGCGGGCGCGGTTGCGCTCGGCAATGGCTCAGCCACGACTTCCACCAATCAGGTGTCGGTGGGCAATGGCTCGTTGAAGCGCAAAGTGGTCAACGTGGCCGATGCCGCCTTGAGTACGTCCAGCAGTGAAGCGGTGACCGGCAAGCAGCTGCATGCCACCAACACCAGCGTGGCTGCGGTGAAGGCGACCGCAGAAGGTGCGCAGGCGCGGGTGGCGGTACTGGATGGTCTGGTGGGGCAGGTGTCGGCGAGCGGCAACGTGCGTCTGGGCGCAGACAATACCGGCACCGTTATCGACGTGGCCAACAAGACTGGCGTCAAGCGCAAGCTGCAGAATCTGGCCAATGGCGCGCTCAGTACGTCCAGCACGGATGCAGTGACTGGGCAGCAGCTCAATGCCACCAACAGCGAAGTGACCAGTGTGCGCACGGCCGCAATCGCGGCGAAGACGGCGGCCGACGCTGCCCGTGGCGTAGCCGATGGCGCTGTGCTGAAGGCTGATGCGCTGTCTGGACTAGTGGGCCAAGTGTCTGCCAGCGGCAATGTTCGCCTGGGTGCAGAGAACACCGGCACGATTGTGGATGTCGCAAGCAAGAGCGGTGGCAAGCGACGCATCTACAACATCGCCAACGGCACGCTGGGTGCGGGCAGCACGGATGCTGTGACCGGACAGCAGCTGTTTGCAACCAACGCCTTGGTGGAGACGCAGCGACAGGCTTTGGCTGGGCATGCGCAGCAGCTGACGGGCCAGGATGGGCGTATCGCAGATAACCGGCTCGAGCTGGATGCGCTGCGTGCGGACTTCGACAACTTTGATCCGGATCTGGATGGCGTGGTTAAGTTCAGTGCTGACCGCCAGCTGGTGGACATGGAGGGCGCCCGCGTATCGGGTGTGGCGGCGGGTGATGTCAGTTCTGCGACCAGTACGGATGCGGTGAATGGTGGGCAGTTGTTTGCGGCCAATGAGAAGGTCGCGGCGCTGGAAGTGGCAGGAAAGTTCGTATCAGTCGGTGCTGGTGGAGATCAGAAGGCGTCGAGGGCAGGGATGGGATCAGTAGCCATTGGAGACTCGGCGGAGGCAACCCCTGATGGTGAGGGCGGAGTTGCCCTAGGTGCATATGCACGTGCTATCGGGAAGAATTCCATCTCGATCGGCCGCGCAGCGTTCGTCGCTCAGGACGCGGAAGGTGGGTTTGCTTTGGGAGTCGGTACATCTGTCAACGCGAGTCAAGGAATGGCTTTGGGTGCAGAAAGCCGAGTCCAAGCTGGGGCTGATAACGCTGTTGCAATTGGCTATGGTTCGATTGCGTCCCAGCCTGACACAGTGTCGTTTGGGAACGACAACGTCCAACGCAGATTGACGGGGATTTCCCGTGGCACTGGCGAATACGATGCTGCCGCTATCGTGCAGTTGGCTGAGTCTCTCTCTGCCTTGGGCGGCGGCGCCGGGCTGGATAGCTACGGTGGTGTAAACAACCCCATCTACAACGTCCAAGGTGGGACGCAGACCAACGTTGGGGATGCTTTGGCCTCACTCGATGGTGCAGTGGTCAGGTCAGGCAGTCGCGTAGATGGCCTCGAAGGTCAGCTGCGCGCGACGTTCCAGCAGTCGCCCTCAACCCGGGCAGATGGGATTGGTCAACTGAATCTGGCCGGTCCGCAAGGCATGGTTCTGTCGAATCTTGCCGATGGCCGTATTGCCGCTGGTAGTCGCGATGCGGTGACTGGTAGCCAGCTGTATGCAGCCAAGCAAGATATCGCCGACAACAGAAGCGAGATCGATCAGATGAAGGAGCAGCGAAAGGGCCTGGCTGGCTTTACTCGCCAAGGTCCGATTGACTTTGCTGGCGCTCGGATTACCGGTCTGGCCGATGGTGATATCAGTTCGGCATCGAGCAGTGATGCCGTCAACGGCGGGCAGTTGTATACGACAAACAGCAGACTTACTGATCTGGAGGATTCACAACGGTTCCTGTCGGTAGGCTCAGCCGGTCCGGCAGTTTCCGCACGAGCTGGTTTGGTGGGTGTTGCGCTAGGTGATTCGGCAGTGGGAGTTGGCGAGGGCGCGACTGCGTTGGGCAGTTTCTCCCGCGCAGGAGGCAAGAACTCTGTCGCTCTTGGTCGTGCCGCGCATGTCATGGAATCTGCGGAGGATGGCTTCGCCGTGGGTGTAAGGTCGGTGGTTGACGCGGAGAAGGGCATTGCAATAGGCGCTGCGAGCTCAGTCCAGGCGGGTGCCACCTATAGTGTTGCCATTGGTAGTGGTTCTATCGCCAGAGATGCTCTTACTGTTTCGTTCGGAGAAGGGGCTCTCCAGCGTCGCCTCGTCAACGTAGCCAACGGCCGCAACACCAACGACGCAGCCACCATCGGCCAGCTCCGCGGCGCCCTGTCCGCCCTCGGCGGCAACATCGACGCCAACGGCAACGTCACCACCCCCGGCTTCAACATCCAGGGTCATCACCAGAGCACCGTCAACGACGCTCTCACCACGCTGGACTCCGCCGTAGTCACCACCGGCTCCCGCATGGATCGCGTCGAAACCCAGCTCCGCTCGGTCTTCCAGGAAGCCCCCTCCACCCGCAGCGACGGCACTGCCCAGCTCACCCTGGCCGGCGCCAACGGCATGGTCATCTCCAACGTGGCCAACGGCCTGATCGCCGCCGGCAGCCGCGAGGCGGTCAACGGTGGCCAGCTGCACGCCGTGCAGCAGCAGCTCAATGGCCGCATGGATGGGCTGGAGCAGCGCGTGGATGGCCAGCCGCAGTCGCGTGCGGTGGCTACCGCTTCGGCCGCACCGACCGAACAGGTCACGCCAACGCCGGAGGCCAGCGATTCGCCGCAGGTGGCCTCGGCAGGCGAGGGCGCGTCGCCCACGCCGCAGCCGAAGTCGAAGAAGGACGACACGCCGTCGCCCACGCCACAGGTCGATACCGCTGAACTGGAGAAGATGCTGGCCCGCGCCAACGAGTACACCGATGGCGCCATCAGCAACTTCGAACGCCGCCTGGACAAGATGGACAAGCGCTTCAACCGCATGGCCGCGATGAGCAGTGCGCAGACGGCCATGGCCATGAACACCGCTGGCTTGGCCACCTACAACCGCCTCGGCGCGGGCGTGGGCTATGCCGAGGGTGAGTCCGCCATGGCGGTGGGCTACCAGCGCGTGCTCAACGACAAGGGCTCAGCCACCTTCAGCCTCAATGGTGCGTTCACCAACAGCGGTGAGCAGAGCGTGGGCCTGGGTGTAGGCATCGGCTGGTAATCGTCCCCTCCCATTGCAGGGAAACACCGGCGCTCCCCGGTCCGTCATTGCGGACCGGGGAGTTTCTTTTTGTGTCGTGGCGTGCGGGCCCGGGCGGGCAGATGCCACGCCGCCGTGGGCTCAGGCGCCTGGGTCCATCTGCGCCAGCAGGCGGTCCATCTCGTCCAGGTCCGCGGCGCCCGGGTCGCCGTTGATGGCATGGTGCTTCAGGCAGCCGTCGATCTGGTCCAGCGTGACCAGCGTGGCCGCATCCCCGACCATCGAGGCCGCCCCGCGGATGCGGTGGCTCATCGCCAGCGCCCGCCGCCATTCGTGGGCCACGATGGCCTCGCGCAGTGCGGCAATATCCCGGGGGATCTGCGTGCGATACACCGCCAGCACATCCAACGGCGTCGCCGCCGCCGGCCGCAGGGCCCTGGCCGGGTTCATGGCCGTGCAGTGCGTGGCCACATCGAACGCAGGCCAGTCGATGGGCTTGCACAGGGTCGCCGCGATGCCGGCGGCCCGGTAGCGGGGTGGACGGGTGACGTCGGGTGATGCCGAGATCGAGACCACTCGGGCGCCCAGCCACGCGCGCGTCCGCTCCAGGGCGCGGATCGCCTCGATTGTTTCCAGGCCGCTGGCATCCGGCAGTGCATCGTCCAGGGTGATCAGGTCGAAGGGGCCGGCCTGCGCCAGTTGCTGCAGTGCCTCATGGCGACTGGTGGCGCCGCGCACCTCGAACCCGCGCTCGCGCAGCCGGTGGCTGATGACGTCGGCGATCAGGGGCTGGTCTTCGATGACCAGGGCGCGCGCGGGCCGGTCGTTGTGGTCGGACAGGTGGCCGGGCAGGGCCGGCGCCGGCTCCGTGCGCCGCTGCGCGGGCAGGGTGGCAGTGAAGGTGGACCCCACGCCTGGTTGGCTGCGCACGGTGATCTGCCCGCCCTGCGCCGTGGCGATGCGGCGGCACAGGGACAGCCCCAGCCCGGTCCCGCCGCGCTGCCGGCCGTCGCGGGTGGTACTGAAGGCGCCGAAGATGTCGTTCAGATCTTCGGCGCTGATGCCTTCGCCGGTATCACTCACACGCAGCACCATCCGGCCGCGCTCGCCCACGCCCGCCTCGAATCTCAGGCGCACCGATACGGTTCCGGCATCGCAGAACTTCACGGCGTTGGAAATCAGATTGCTGGCGATGTGGCGCAGGGCGCGGGTGTCGCAGCTCGCGTGCTCCAGCACCGGCTGGTCGAGATCGAACAGCAGGGCGGTGCCCTTGGCCGCGGCCACCGGCCGGGATGCGCTCAGGCAGCCGGCCAGTACGGTGGCCGCGCCGGGCTGCCACTCCACGGGTGCATGGCTGTGGCGATCCAGGAACATGAATTCCAGCGCATTGGCCAGGGTGTGGTGCAGCGAAGAGGTGGCCGCGCGGGCGGATGCGATCACGGGCGCGGCGGCCGGGGTGGGGACGGTGGATTCAATCAGGTCGATGGCGGAAATGACCGAGGCCACGCCATTGCGCACTTCGTGATTGACCAGGGTCAACATGCGCGCCGTGCTGGCCTGCAGCGCCGCGGTCGCCCGCGCATTGCGGTAGGCCTGGATGATCACGAAGGCCGCACCAAGGATGGACAGCACCAGCACGATGATCGGTGTGCGATAGAAAGAGAGGACGGCACGGAGAGTGGGAGGCGAGCGATACAGGGCATCCATCCACCGGCCGACCAGATCCTGCTGGGTGTCCAGCGGCAACGAGCGGAACGCCTGATGGGCCCGGTCCATCTCGGCGGCGCGCGCAGGATGGGAGGCGACCCGGATTCGCACGGAGGGGCCATCGCTGGCCGGATGCACCGCCAGCGTGGTGCTGTTGCCCCGGCGTGCGAGTGGAATCAGGATGGCGTCCATGCCCAGCGCCGCGTCCACGGTGCCGCTGTCCACCGCGGCCACCATGTCTGCCGCGGCAGGCAGTGGAAACACCTCGATCGCGGGGTGGTGAGCGGCCAGATAGCCGTGGTACTCCCCGTTGCCGATCACCGTGACACGCTTGCCCTCCAGGGCGGACAGGGCCCGCACGGGGGAGCTGCTGCGGGTGAGCAGGACCGAGTCGCCGGCATAGAAGACCGGTGAAATCACCGTGGCCGTGGGCAACAGTGCCGCGGTGCCCGGCAGCGCGAACGCCAGCCCGTCCACCTCCTGCTGCGCAAGCAGGCCGAGTGCGTCGCTGAAGGTGGTGGCCCCGGCCACCTGGATCTTGATGCCCGAGAGCGCCTCCACCGCCTCCACGTAGGCACGTGCACCGCCCAGCGAGGAAGGCCCGCCCAGCCCGTACGGGCCGCCCAACTGCGGACCGGCGGCCAGCACGAAGGGCGGCTGCCGATCCGAATGAGCGGGGAACAGCGTGAGCAGCAGCGCCCCGGCAGCGAGGAGGATGGTCGCCAGCAGGCTGGCCTGCAACGCGACCCGACGTTTACCCGCGATGTTTTTCATGTAAGTACGCTCGCACCCGATCCACGCACAAGAACGGCACCGGCAAGGCGCCGACGGTGCTGTGGAAGCTGGTGCGCGCAGCCACGAATCCAGCCTTGCACGACACCAGGAGGCGCTCAATGTGCGTTTCCGACGATGGGGTGTCGTATCCGGCACGAGGCGCTGGGTCTGCGCAGTGCGTCTCGCAGGCCTCCACGCGCCCTTCACGGCGATTGGCTCGATCGGCATGGCAGTCGAAGCTCATCAACGTGCATCGCGCAGCTGGCGACGATGCGATCGGTCAGCTGCCTGCATCACCTTGGACACTCGCACCGTCCTCACGATCGTTCCACGCGTTGCTGCGTGTGCGCCACCTAAGCTGGCATTCCCGTCGCGAAGTTTCTTTTCCCATGACCACAGCACTACATGATCTGGACGCCCTTGAACCCATCGATATCGATGCGCTCAAGGCACAGGGTGTGCCGCCGGTCGCCCAGTACCTGGTGGACCAGGAAAAATTCGTTCTGTTGGGCGGCAAGCGCGGCATCTACCGCTTGGCCGGCGCCGATACGGCGTGCTACTTCACCAGCCTGGACCAGATCCGGCTTCACCTGCTGGGGCAATCATTGACGCGGCTGACGGTGGAGCTGGCCTGAGCGCTCAGATCCCGCCATGGCGAGGCAGCGGCGCAGGCACGTTCAGCTGGCCACCGGCGGCCACATAGGCCGCCAGTGCTTCGCCTTGACTGAGCAGATGGCGGTTCATCATCTGCTCGGCGGCTTCGGCATCGCGGTTGCGGATGCAGGCCATCAGGGCGCGATGCTCGGCCAGTGACTGGGCCATGCGGCCCGGCGTGAGCAACTGGCGGCCGCGATGCATCTTCAGGATGCGGTGCAGGTCGTGGGTGACGCGGATCAGCCACGGGTTGCCGGCATGGGTCTGCAGACTTTCGTGGATCAGATAATTGTTGCGGTAGTACTCGGCCAGATCGCCCGCGGCTGCAGCGACTTCCATGGCATCGTGCAGCGCCTGCAGCTGGACCACGCCCGCTTCATCGATGCGCTTGACCGCTTCATGCACGCAGCGGCCTTCCAGCATGGCCATCACCGGGAACAGCTGGTTGAGGTCTTCCAGGGTCAGCCGGGTGACCCGGCTGCCGCGGCCCGCATCGAGCTGCACCAGGCCCTCAGCGGCCAGCAGTTTCAGGCTCTCGCGCAGCGGGGTGCGGCTGATGCCCAGTTCTTCGGCGAGCAGCGGCTCGTCGATCCATTCGCCCGGTGGCAGTTCGTAGTCGTAGATCTTCTGGCGCAGCCGCTCGGCCACTTCTTCATAAAGCGGCACGCGTTTCTTCGACAGGCGGGGACCAGGGGCCAGGGGCATGGCAGGGCTTCATGGACAGGTGTGCAGCATTCTACCGGGTCACGGCGGGCCTGCCGGTGCAGGCCCGCCGTGTGCTTACATCCAGCCCGGCACGACGAACAGCAGCCATGCCAGCAGCGGACCGAACGCCACCACCAGGCCGCTGTAGACCAGGAAGCGGCGGAACAGGGCTTCGCGCTCTTCCTTCGCCGCCGAGGCAACCACCAGCGCGCCATTGGTCGAGAACGGGCTGACGTCCACCACGGTGGAGGAGATCGCCAGCGCGCAGATCACACCGGCCGCGCTCAGATGCCCCTGCATCAGGAACGGCACCGCCAGCGGGATCGTCGCACCCAGCACCGCCGCAGAAGAGGCGAACGCCGAGACGATGCCACCGACATAGCAGACCAGCAGCGCGCCCAGCAGCGGAATGCCGATCGCACCCACGCCATGGCCGATGTAGTCCACCGCGCCGGCCTGCTGCAGCACGGCCACGTAGGTCACCACGCCGCTGATCAGCAGCACGGTCGACCAGCTGATGCCATCCACCGCGCCCTTCTGCGAGTTCGGCGAGAGCAGGGCAAGCACCACCGCGACGGTGATCGAGACCAGGCCGACGTTGAGGTTGTAGACCAGGGCCGCGATGCCGAGCCCGAGCAGGCCGATCAGGGTGAACACGCGCTCGCGGTTGATGCGCACGTCATCCAGCGCATCGGGATCATTGGAGAGCGTGCCACCGCCGGCCGAGACCAGGGCGCCGTGACCTTCGATCGCAAACTGGCGCGAAGAGGCCTGGCTGCCGGCGACCAGCGGTTCGGTCGCCGTTGGTGCGCGACGCATCAGGGCCAACCCGCCAAAGGCGAAGAAGCAGATGATGCCCATCAGCAGGTTGAAGCCCAAGCTGGTCAGGAACACCGCCATTTCCGTGACTTCCAGGCCGGCCTTCTGCACCACTTGGTTGGTGATGCCGCCATACACGCTGATCGGCGAGAAGCCACCGGCCTGCGCGCCGTGGATCACCAGCAGGCCCATCATCAGCGGGTTTATCTTGTACTGCTTGGCAAAGCGCAGCGCGACCGGGCCGATGATGGCCACCGCGGCCGGGCCGAGCGCGCCGAAGGCGGTCAGCACGGCGGTGACCACGAACATCACCCACGGTATGGCGACGATGTGCCCACGCACCGCCTTGACCGCCCAGTGCACGAGCAGATCGATGGTGCCGTTCTTCTGCGCGATGGCGAACAGGTAGGTGATGCCGACCAGGGTCAGGAACAGGTCGCCCGGGAAGCCGGCCAACACTTCCTTGCCCTCCATCCCGACGAACAGGCCGCCGATGATGAAGGCCAGCGCGAATGCCACGGCACCCATGTTGATGGGCAGGGCCGTGGCCACGATGAACATGATCACCAAGCCGATGATCGTTGCGATTTGCGGACTCATGCGCCCTCCCGAGACACTTGATACGCGTGCAGCATGATGGCGACCCGCCACCCGGGGACTGCTGGTGTTACACCTTTGCGTGGCCCCTCATGCGCGTGCGCATGCGGCGTCCACCCATTCGCGCACGCCCTCCAGCGTGCGGAAATCCTCTACCGAGCGGGCCTGCAGCTGCGGATGCAGCTCGCGTACCCGCCGGCTCAGCGCCGAGCCGGGGCCCAGCTCCAGAAATACTTTTCCGCCGCGCTCCACCGCCTGCGCCAGCACCTGCTGCCACTGCACCGTCCGGGCGATCTGCGCGGCCAGCGTGTGCACCACACGTGCGACATCGACGACGCTGCTCCCGTCGATGCCGGCGAGCAGGCGCAGCCGGGGCGGCTGCAGTGCGGTCTTACCCAGGACCGCTTCGAACGCCTGCGCTGCGGGCGCGAGCAGCGGGGTATGTGCGGGAACATCCACCGGCAATGACACCGTGCGTGCACCGTGCCGGACGGCCGCGGCGGCGGCGGCCTCCAGCGCGCTGCGCAGGCCGCCCAGCACCACGTGGTCCGGGCCGTTGACGATGGCGAGATGGACCGCGTGCTCGGCGCACAGCAGGGCGATCTCGTCGGCCGCCAGGCCGATCACCGCGATCAGGCCGGCGTCGGCCGGCGAGGCGGCGTCCATCAGCGCGGCGCGGCGGGCAGCCAGGTGCAGGCATGCAGTGCTGTCGAAACTACCGGCGATGGCATGCGCGGCCAACTCACCGGCGCTGTAACCGGCCACCGCCGTTATGGTGGGCAATCGGTCGCGTAACGCGGCCCAGCGCGCCAGCGCCGCGGCGCAGACGAGCGGCTGGGCGAGCGCGTTGTGGAAGCGGTGTTCGTCTGCGGCAAGTGCCTCCACCGGCGTGCCCAGCATCGCACTGGCCTGCGCGAGGATGGGCTGGGCACGGGCGTCCTCGCCAACGCGCGCGAACATCCCCGGGTGTTGGCCACCCTGGCCCGGGCAGAGCAGGACCAGGCTCATGCGTGCGCCTGCAGGTGCAGGAACCACGTGCAGGCCAGCAGATCGGCGCTGCCGCCGGGGCTGAGCCGTCGCTGCTCGAATGCGTCACCGATGGCGGCGACACGTTCGGGCCAATCGGCCTGCTGGACACCGCCTGCCGCGAGGAAGCCGCGCGCCTGGTGCTGGGCGAACGCCAGCCCGGCCTCACCCCCGCGGTGCAGGAGATTGAGATCGACCGTGTGGGCGATCAGCGTCATCAGGGTTTCCACCTGCGCCGCTTCGGCATCCTGGGTGGCATCCAGCACGCGTTGCAGGGTCGGCAGGGCCAGCGCGTGCAGCAGCGGGTACCCTGCGGCCGCCTGTTCGCGGACACCCGGCACGGCGTGCCGCCGGCGGGCGCGTTGGCCGGGGCTGTGCGGATTCAACGGGGCCTCCAGCAGCGCCGACCGCCACTGGGCGACACCGCGACATACCGCCTCGCCCGACGGTGCGCCTTCGCCGCTGGCGCGAAGGCGGGCGGACTGTGCGACCAGCAGGCCCAGGCTGAAGATCGCCCCGCGATGCGTATTGATACCGCCGGTGGCGCGCAGCATCGCGGCTTCGGCGGCGATGCCGAGCGTACGCAACGAGGCGAACGGCACTTCGCTGCGGCCCGCGTGCGCGATTGCGACGAAGTAACCGCGCAGCGCGAACAGGCTGCGCAGGAAGGTGCCCGCATCCATGTCGGTGTGACTGCCGCGACTGAACGGCGTGACCAGGCCGGGTTTGGGCGCGCAGGCAAGCTCGGCGTGCAGACTGGCGATGGCCAGGCGGCCGAGACGACGCGCATCGGCAGAGCGGGGCGCAGCGGTGGCCGGCAAGGGCAGCCGAACGGCGTTCATGCGGCGACCTGCCAAGCGGTGAGCGCCTCGCGCGGCACCAGCGAGCATGCATCGTTGCCTTTGACCATCAGTCGCGCGGCGCCGCTGGCGTACTCGCGCCAGTTGACCGCACGGTCACCCGGGAAGCGCAGTTCGCCGTCCAGCCGCGTGGGCGATCGCCGCTCGCAGTGCTGCAGCACGGCGACGATCGTCTCGGCCTGCCCGGTGCCGGTGACGTCCCAGAGCAGGTCAAGATCCGAGCCGTCATGCAGGTAGCCCAGGCCGGTCAGGTGCTGCCACGCCGCGCTGCCGAACACGCGCGGTGCTACCGGTAAGGTGGCCGTTTCGGTGGCAAGGCCGTGCAGCCGGTCGCGCCATCCCGCGCCGATATCCGTCGCGACCTCGGTCAGCAGCGGCGGTGGCGCGCTGCGCAGGACGGCGGACGGATCAACCCGCAGCGACAACCGCTGGCGGTGCTCGGCCAATGGCAGGGGAACGCCCAACCGCAGCTGGTGTTCGTCGCTGGTGGGGTCGCGCCGCGCCACCACGAAGGGCAGTCGCGCCTGTGCCCATGCCCGCAGCCGCGTCTCGGCGCCCGCACTGAGAACCTGCCACGGTGCCTGCGGATCGAGCCAGACCAGGTCGTGACGGCGCATGGCTCAGACCTCGCCTGCGGCCACGGCGGCAGCGACGTCGCGGGCGAGCAGGCGACCGCCACGCGCCGTTCCGCGTTCCCTGCGCTGATCGCCGGTGACCGGCGCCTGCAGCGCTTCGACCAGCGCCTGTGCAAGATCGCCCTCCCAGACGGCCTCCACCGCACCCATGCGCACGTAATTTTCAACGCCCGGCGCGAATACCGGCGAGCTTTGGCTCAGTGCCTGCAGTTTCTCAAGCGGCTGTTTGGTGACGCGCGCCATCGCGCGCAGATCCATCACGCGCACCTGCGCTTCGGGCAGGGCGTAGATGCGGTCGGCCATGAGCCCGAACGAGAGGAAGCCGCCGCTGACCGATTCGCCATAGACCAGACTCACCAGCGGCGCGCCACGGCGGCGGGCCAGATCCAGAGTGCCGGCCAGGTGTGCGAAGTAGCTGTTGATGCCGAGCATTTCATCGCGGCGTGCCAGGCGCTGGCCGGCGGTATCAACCAGCATCACGATCGGCCGCTGCGGATGCGCGCGGGTACTGGCGAGCACGGTGGCAGCCAACGCCAGTGCGTGGTCGACGCCGACCTCCAGCTTGTTCGCGGTACCGATCACGGTGACCTCGCCCACTGCAGTGGTGGCGGTGCCGCCCAGCACATCGTCGTTGCGGGTGACCGCGTGACCCCGCGGGAACAGTGCGTCGAGCAGGGGGGTCAGTTCCATGACAGGCTCCGGTTCCTGGCCGCTTCCAGGAAGTCAGCGGTTTCCAGCAGCGGCAGTTGGTCGGCATCGGCGATGCCCTGCAGGCGCCAGACCTCCAGGCCATCGCGGCAGCCCCCGTAGGCGTTGATACGTGCATCTAGCCGCGTCTGCGCCTGCTCAAGGGCCTGCAACGGGTCGTCGGCCTCGGTGTGGGTGTCGATCAGTGACAGTGCCGCCTGACCAAAGGCGTCGATGCGGTCCGGCACCAGCTGCACGGCATCACCGATCAGGTAGCGGTGCTTGCCGCCGGTGACGCGCCAGACCAGGGCGCGGTCGCGCGAGTCGAACTCCTCCACGCCACGCACGGTCTCGATCACTTCCGGGCCGGACAGCGAGAGCCGGCCTTCTTCGGACATCACCACCGCCGTGCAGCAGCGGGCGACGATGCCCATCCCACCGAAGGCGCCGTTGCCGCTGCCGATCAGTGCAAACACGGGGATCCCGGCGGCACGCGTGGCCAGCACCGCACGCATGATCTCGGAGATGGCCACCAGGCCGGCGTTGGCCTCATGCAGGCGGACGCCGCCACTGTCGAGCAACAGCAGCACCGCATCCGGACGTACCGCGACGGCACGCTCCAGCAGCCCGGTGAGCTTGGCGCCGTGTACTTCGCCGACGCCACCGCCCATGAACTGGCCTTGCTGCGCCGCGATCAGGACAGGACGACCGCTCAGGCTGCCGGCGCCGACCACGATGCCGTCATCGAATGCACCCGGCTGATCCAGCTGCGCCAGGTGCGGGCTGATGATGCGGCGGGCCGGGCCGACGAATTCGCTGAAGCTGCCTGCATCGAGCAGGCCGGCGACCCGCTCGCGGGCGTCTGCTTCGTAGAAACTGTGACTGCTCACGAAGCGTCTCCTTCCTGCAGGGTTTCCAGTGCCTGCTGCAGTCGCAGGCTGACCACCGCCGGCGTGGCACCGGCATCGTTGATCGACAGGCGCACGTTGCGCAGCGGATGCCGCGCGGCGAAATCGGCCAGCACCGCCTGCCAGATCGTGTCGAAGCCGGTGGCCGAGGTGATCACCTCGATCTCCATCGCGCCATCCAGCGGGGTAGGTTCGATCAGCACTTCAAGGTTGCCCGAGGCGACCACGCCGACCAGCGCGTGATGGTCGCGCTCGGTGAGATCGTGCTGCCCGGGGAAGCGATAACGCAGGGTTTCCATGGCGTGCCCCTTACCAGTTGCGGAAGCGTTTGGGCGGGTTGTACAACCCGCCGGACCAGCGCACGAGATCCTTGACCGAGCGCGCGGCGAGCAGGTCGCGGCTGGCATCGCGGGTGCGGATGCCCAGGTCTTCAGGCCGGCGGATGATGCCGCGGTCGCGCAGGTTCTCGACCATCACGCGGTCACGGCCCAGGCCGACTGCCGTGTAGCCGGCCACGCCGCGGATCGCCTGCTCGCGTTCCTCCGGGCTGCGGCACAGCAGCAGATTCGCGATGCCTTCTTCGGTCAGTACGTGGGTGACGTCGTCGCCGTAGATCATCACCGGCGGCAGCGGCATCTTCGCGCGCTCGGCCAGCTCCCAGGCGTCCAGGCGTTCGACGAAGGCCGGCGCCATGTGCTCGCGGAAGGTTTCCACCATCTGCACGACTAGCTTGCGCCCGCGCGGCATCTGCCCCGGCAGCGCCGCTTCCTGGCCGGCCTTGAGCCAGGCCGGGCTGGCATGGCGGCGACCGCGTGCATCCGAGCCCATGTTGGGCGCGCCGCCGAAACCGGCGATGCGGTCGCGGGTGGCGGTGGAACTGTTGCCCTGCAGGTCGATCTGCAGCGTTGAGCCGATGAACATGTCGCAGGCATACAGGCCGGCGGTCTGCGAGAACGCGCGGTTCGAGCGCATGCTGCCGTCACTGCCGGTGAAGAACACATCCGAGCGCGCCTGGATATAGCGTTCCATGCCCAGCTCGGAGCCGAACGAATGCACGGACTGCACGAAGCCGGACTCGATCGCCGGGATCAGTGCCGGATGCGGATTGAGCGCCCAGTGCGTGCCGATCCTGCCCTTCAGGCCCAGTGACTCGGCGTAGGTGGGCAGCAGCAGCTCGATCGCAGCGGTGTCAAAGCCGATGCCGTGGTTGAGTCGCTGCACGCCGTACTCGGCATAGATGCCCTTGATGGCCATCATCGCCATCAGCACCTGGATCTCGGAGATCTGCGCCGGATCACGGGTGAACAGCGGCTCGATGTAGTTCGGGCGCGGCGCCTCGGTAACGAAGTTGACCCAATCGGCCGGGATGTCGACGCGGGGGAGGGTATCGACGATTTCGTTCACCTGGGCGATGACGATGCCGCCACGGAACGCGGTGGCCTCCACGATCACGGGGGTGTCTTCCGTGTTGGGGCCGGTATAGAGATTGCCGTGGCGGTCGGCGGCCTGCGCGGCGACCAGGGCGACCTGTGGGGTGAGATCGATGAAGTAGCGGCCGAACAGTTCCAGATAGGTGTGGATCGCCCCGATCTCGATCCGTCCCTCGGCAACCAGATTGGCCAGCCGGCCGCTCTGCGGGCCGGAGAAGGAGAAGTCCAGGCGCTGGGCGATGCCCCGCTCGAACACATCCAGATGCGAGGGCAGGGACAGCACGGACTGTACCAAGTGCAGGCCGTGCACCTGCGCCGGATCGAGCTGGGCCAGGCACTCGGCCAGGAAATCGGCCTGTTTCTGGTTGTTGCCTTCCAGGCAGACCCGGTCGCCCGGTTCGAGCACGGTGTGCAGCAGGCGGGGAACCTCGGCATGGGGCAGCAAGCGCCCGAGCCCGGCATCGGCGGCCCGCTGCAGCCTTGCCTGGCGGCGATCCGCTAGCGTGTTCCAGTCTCGAGCCATCTGCCGCCTCTTCATAATTACGCTGTAATTACAAAGCTATCACCCGACTTTGGCCGGGGCAAGAGGCCTGAGGAGGCCAGTTCCGGGCCTGTCGTATTCAGTTAGAGCCGGCTCTCCTGGCATCTTCAGCATCCAATGCGCCGAGCATCGCGTTGTCGGTGCCGAGCGTGATGGCTGGCGAACGCGCAGGCAGGTTTGTTCAAAGCGGGCAATACCTTGCTGGAGCGACCTCGGCTCAGCGTTGCTCGGGGCAATGTCGTGCCGCCTTCAAGGCACGCAGATGGAACGCTTGATCAGCCCGCGGCCTTTCCCGCACGCGGCCGCCGCGGCTTCGCCCCCCTCGGCGCCACTTTCGGCGTCGCCACCAACACGCCCCACTGATGCAGATGCTCCATCCCGGACAGCGCATCCAGGTACGCCATGAAATGCGTCAGGTACCCGGGCGAGGTTTCTTTCATCAGCGTCAGGGCCCGATGGACGAGGACGCCGGAATTCAGCGGGCCGCCGTTGGTCGGCACCTGGGCCAGCGATTCTTTCAACTGGCTGGCGTTTCGAAGCGTGGCCCAGCCCGCACGAACGTCGGCCAGCACCGGCAGCTCGGGGTAGGCCGGGTTGTGCTGGCCGGTCAATTCCGTGACCAGCGCCTGCAGACCGATGCGCCCGGGTGACGGGCCCTGCCCAGGCTGCGCCGCGGCGGGCGCCTCGGTAATCCGCTCGGCGTAGCTGGTCACCATCGCATCCAGCTTCGCCTGCAGCAGTGCCCGCACCTCACCGTCGTGCGCCTGCGTGCGGGCATGCAGGGCCTCGATCACGGCAAAGCGCGTGCGGTCGAGCTGGTCGAGCTTGTCCGCTCGCCAACGCTGGAGAATCTCAGCGGTTGCGACGGCGTTACGGGGCATCCGCGGCCTTGCTCGCCCTGGGTTTCGGGATCGGGGCAATTTCCACGCGACGGTTCTTGGCACGGCCGTCTTCGTTGGCGTTGGAGCTCACCGGCTGCTCGGAACCGAACGCCGCGGCAAACACCGCGTCCGACGGCACGCCCTCGGCGATCAGGGTGCGGGTCACGGTCAACGCACGCTCGGCGGAGAGCTCCCAGTTGTCGGCGAAGCGCCAGTTGCCATCGCGCACCTGCTGGTCGTCGGTGAAGCCGCTGACCATCAGGATCTCCTCGCGCGCGGCCAGGTAGCCTTTCAGCGGACCGGCCAGGCTCTTGAGCACTTCCAGGCCCTCCGGCTGCAGCTGGTCGGAGTTCAACGCGAACAGTACGTTGCCGCGGATGCCGATGCGGCCGTCCACCAGCGTGACGCGCCCGGCGGCGAGCGGGCCGGCCAGCGCCTGCTCCAGCGTCTGGCGGCGCTGCACTTCGGCCTGGCGCTGCTTGACCTCTTCATCCAAGCGGTTGGTCAGCTCCAGCTGCAGCGCGACCACGCCGACCAGGATCAGCACGAACGCACCGAGCAGCACCGACATCAGGTCACCGAAGGCGGCCCAGATCGGGGCGCCTCCGTCGGCCTCGACTTCGATCTCGTCGCTCATGCCGAGGCAGCCCCGGCCTTGCTGCCGCGGCGGCCGGCCAGCTGCTGCAGCTCATCGATGATCTGCTTCTGGGACAGCACGCTGAGGTCGATCACCTCACGCGCCTGGGCGACGTAGTAGGCCAGCTGCTCGTCACTGCGGGCCAGCGAACCATCCAGCGAAGCGCCGATCTGGGCCAGGCGCTCGTTGAGGCCGTCGCTGGCGGTGCCGAAGGACTGCACGGCGCTGCCGAGCGCGTCGGCCAGGCTCGCCACTTCCACGGCGCTGCCGGTGACCTGCGCAGCCACGTTGCCGAGCTTGCCGGTCTCCGCTTCGATGTGGTCGGTGAAACGGGTGCCAACGCGCTCGAGCAGTTCGGCCGAGGTGGAGACCAGTGCATCAACGGCGACGCGTTGTTCGTTGGCCGCGTGGTTGACCGCATCCAGCAGGGTCTCCACGGTGGCCAGCAGGCGGCTGCGTTCTTCCAGCGTGGCGGTGTCGCGGACCAGGCTGTCGGAGAGTTTGCCGCGCAGTTCGGCGACGACATCGGCCGCGGCCTTGGGCGCTTCCGAGGCGGCCTGCACCAGCCGCGAGATTTCGCTGATCGTCTCGCTGGCGTGCGCCTGGGCCTGCTGGGTGATGTCATTGGCGGTGCGTGCCAGGGTGTCGCAGATCTCCTGCTGGCGGCTGGCCACGCTGGCGCCGGTCTGTTCCCAGCGCTCGCCGAGGTTGGCGCTCATGCCGGTGAAGGCATCGGTCCAGGCGCGCAGGCGCTGCTGATCGCGTGCTTCCAGGGCGTCCTGCAGCTGGGCATGCGAGTGCTGCATCGCCTCGCCAAGCGAAACCGCCTGCGCCTGCAGTGTGGCGGAAGCGGCATCCAGGGCCTGTTGATGCCGCTCGCTCAGCGCGGTCGCGGCGGCATCCTGGCGGGCCAGCGCCTGCTGCCAGGCCTCGGCGATCTGCGCGGTGGTGGCCTCCATGCGGCTGCCGACCGAATCGATCAGGCCGGTGGCCCGGGCCTGGTGCGTTTCGGTGAAGCTGCCAAGCGCGCTGCGCAGGTCATCCGCAAGGGCGGCATGGGTCTGCTGCTGCGCGGCCTGTGCATCCTGCCAACGGGTGGCCGTCGCGTTGAGTTCGGCCGAGACCGCCTCAAGCAGGGCGCTGGAGCGCTCGCCATGCTGCTCGGCGAAGCGGGCCAGCGCACTGCGCAGCTCGGTCGCCATGGCGGTATTGATCTGCTGCTGCTCGGACTGGGCAGCCTGCCAACCGTCAGCCGTGCTGACCAGCTTCGTGGAGACGGCCTCGAGCAGGCCGAGCGCGCGTTGGTCGTGCTGTGCGGCGAATCCGTCCAGCGCGGCGCGCAGGTCGGCGGTCAATGCAGCATTGGTCTGCTGCTGGCTGTCCAGCGCGGCCTGCCAGGACGCGGCGGTGGCGACACGGCTGGCGTCGAAGCCGTCGGTCAGGCCGGTCAGCTGGCGCTGCACCGCATCGGTCACCGTTTCGTGCATGGCGGCGTTGGCGCGGGCGATGCCGGCCAGGGTGGTGTCCATCACCGGCTGCAGGGCGGCACCGACGGCACGTGCGCTCTCGGCGACACTGTCCTTGAGTGACTCCTTGATCGCGGAGGTCAGGCGGGCGTATTCCTCGTCGGCCTTGGCATGGAAACGCTGCTGGTTGGCCAGCAGTTGCTCGCCCAAGGCGCTGCTCTGCTGTTCGATCGCCGTGGTCATGGCCTGCAGCCGATCCACCAGCGCCGGCATCAGTTCGGCCTGCTGCTGCAGCAGCCGGAAGGCTTCATTGCGCTGCCAGGACTGCGAGTGCGTGTGCAGGGTGGTAGCGATCTCCACGTCCAGCTGCTGTACCGCTTCCAGGCGCTCACGCCGGCACAGCGCCGAGAGCAGGCCGAGCATCGCGGAGGTGGCGACACCGGCGATCGAGGTGCCGAAGGCGACCGCCAGGCCTTCCACCGGCGCGCCCAGCGAGCCGCGGATGGCCTGCAGGTCGGTCGCGCTTTCCAGGGCCAGGCCGGTGCCACGCAGGGTGGCCATCATGCCGAGCAGGGTGCCGAGCATGCCCAGCAGCACCAGCAGCCCGACCAGATAGGGGGTCAGGACCGGGCCGGGCAGGGCGACGCGTTCGCCTTCCACGCGCAGGCGTACCGCATTGCGCAGGCTGGGGTGCAGCTGGCTCAGCCAGGTGGTCAGGCCGGAGCCGGCCGCGCCGGCACTGGCACTGGCCGCGGCGAGCGAGGCGGTCGCCTGCCGGTAGCGGTACAGCTCGAGGCCACCGGCGAGGTAGCACACGGCGATCAGCGCGGCGACAGCGAAACCGACCGGATTGGTGCTGGCATAACCGGCCCCGATCCAGCACACCGCGACAAGGCCAAGCAGGAAAACAACGTAGTGAAGACTGGTTCTGAACATGACGTCCCGGTTAGTGGGTGCGAAGCGCTGCAAGCAGGCCTTCGATCGGTTGAAAACGAATATCCAGCTCGGCCAGCAGCAGGCTCTGCATGTCGCGGCGGAACACCTCCAGCCAGGCCGCGTCGCTGGCGGCATCGCGCAGGCGCTCGAAATGCACCCCGAGCAGCACCGGCACCTTGGCCAACAGGCTGTGTTCGCGGGCGCTGAGGGTCTGCTCCATCAGCGCATCCACCTCGGCCAGCCGCGCCAGCTCGGGTGAGCGGCGGGTCAGCATGTCGCGCAGCCGCCCGCGCAGGCGGCTGGTGGCGCCGAGCATGGAACGCTGCACGGTAACGTAGCGCTCGCGGTACACGGCGAATTCGATGGGCGTTTCGGTCGCTTCGGCCTCGACCGCGCGCCGAACCGGCCTGGAAGGCTCAGGTTCCTGAACAATGGTGGCTTCCAACACCGCGCGGATCCGTTGGCATCCCGCATCCTCGTCGGCATCGAAATCCGGCCCCTCCACCGCAGGCGGCAGCCGCCCATCGAGCGCCTTGGACAAGGTCACCGCCCGCGTCCAGTCCACCCATTCGCTTAGCCGGTCCGACAGGGCCGGGCCCGTCGAGGACAGGTTGCTTTCAGCCAGACGGGCCAGCAGCCGGATGAAGGCCGGGCCCGGGACAGGCGTCCGTTGCGCGGTTTTGGCCATTGTTCCGGTTAAAACGGCGAATTTTACACCGTAATGGCCGCGGGCCGCCGGCGCGCAGGGTTCAGCCACGGCGCCGAGCGCTCCCGGCGCTGCCAGCGCTGCCAGCGCTGGCATGATCTTTGTCAGCGGCGCCTGTGCGCCAACTCAGTCGGTCGGCAACGGCGCGTGCGGCGAGACCAGGCCGTGTTCGCGCAACGCGCTCCAGAACGCCGGCGGAATCGCGACCTTGGCCAACGCAAGATTCTCTGCAATGCGGCCGGGCTGGCTGGCACCGGGAATCACGCCCGCCACGGCCGGGTGCGCCAGCGGGAACTGCAGCGCCGCCGCACGGATGTCCACGCCGAACTGCGCGCCTACCTGCTGCAGGCGCCCGACCCGATGCAGCACGTCGGTACCGGCCTTCTGATACTCGTAATGCGCGCCGCCAGCGAGAATGCCGGAGTTGTATGGACCACCGACCACGATGCGGGCGCCACGCGCTTCGGCGGCCGCCATCAGGCTGGCCAGTGCCTCATCATGATCCAGCAGGGTGTAGCGCCCGGCGAGCACGAAGCCATCCGGGTCGGCTTGCTGCAGCGCCATCACGCAGGGCTCGACCCGGTTGACGCCCAAGCCCCAACCCTTGATGACCCCCTCCTCGCGCAGCCGGGTCAGCGCGGTCGCGGCGCCGGACATGGCCTGGTGGAACACGGCGCGCCAGTTCTCGCCATGGAAATCCTTGGCCGGGTCGTGGATCCAGACGATGTCCAGGCGGTCCGTCTTCAGGCGTTTCAAGCTTTCTTCGATGGCGCGCAACGTACCGTCGGCGCTGTAGTCATAGACGATCTTGTTGGGCAGGCCATGCTCGAACAGGCCGCCTTTCTCGCCCAGGTCGCGGCTGGCGGCGTCTTCGGTTTCATCCAGCAGACGGCGGCCGACCTTGGTACTCAGCACATAGGCATCGCGCGGGTAGTGCTGCAGCGCTTCGCCGAGCCGCCGTTCGGCCAGGCCGGCGCCATACAGCGGGGCGACGTCGAAGTAGCGGATGCCCTGGTCCCACGCGGCGTGGACGGTTGCCAGTGCCTCCTGTTCGGGAATGGCGCGGTACATGTTGCCGAGGGGCGCGGTGCCGAAGCCGACACGGCCGGGAAGGTGAATGCTCATGTGAGGTGGGTACAAAGCGGAAGGCCGCCCAGTCTGCGCGGGGCACTCTGGCTCAAACAGCCGTCGATAAGCGAAAGAGTGTTGCGCGGCGGGCAAGGATCGAGCCGGATCTGCGCGGCGTGGCAACGACGCAGCAGCTATTCTGTCGCCCGATTTCTCAGCGGAGTGCAGCAGATGGGTTGGACAGTAAAGCTCGCGCCGCTGGCGCTGTTGGTGGCGGCCAGCGGTACGACCGCCGCCGCGCCCGTGCCGGCGACCGCCGAAGGGGTCCGGAACGTGCCTGGGTTTGCGCTGCCGCTCTCGCCGTATCTGAGCCCGGAAGCACAGGCAGCCATGCGCAGCGCCGTCGTCAACGGTGATCCGGTCGCGAAGATGGATAACGCCACCGTGCTCAAAGAGCTGGCGACGATCCGCAAGGGCGCCGATGACTGGGCCTACGGCGAGATCAAGGCGCTGCGCGAGCGCTATCCGGTCGAACTGCACCACGAAACCTGGAACGGGGTGCCGGTGGTACGGGTCGAGCCGCGCAGCGCGCCGGCCGATCCGGCGCAGCGTCGCCTGCTGATCGAGCTGCACGGTGGTGCATTCGTGTTCGGCCGCGCCGACAGCATCGGTCTTCTTGAGGCGATCCCGGTCGCCGCGATGACCGGTGCCACGGTTGTCGCCGTAGAGTATCGGCAGGGACCGGAGCATCGGTTCCCCGCCGCCAGTGAGGACGTGGCGGCGGTCTACCGCGCGGCACTGGAAACGCGGCCCGCAGCGCATATCGGCGTGTTCGGCTGCTCGGCTGGCGGCGTGCTGACCGGCGAATCGCTGGCGTGGTTCGCCAAGGAAAAGCTGCCGATGCCAGCAGCGGCCGGGCTGTTCTGCGCCGGTGGCGATGCGCGTTACGGCGGCGATTCGCGCTACGTGGCCGCTGCCGTCACCGATGCACTGCTGCCGCACGCCGATGGCAGCCTGCCGATCATGGAAGACCTCTATTACGGCCCGGTGGACTTCCGTGACCCGCTGGTGTCGCCGGTCTTCTCCGATGCGGTGCTTGCGCAGTTTCCGCCGACGCTGTTCATCACTGCAACGCGGGCAGCCGAGCTGAGCAACGTTTCCTATACCCATTCGCGGCTGGTGGACCTGGGGCGCCAGTCGGACCTGCACGTCTGGGACGGGCTGGGCCACGCCTTCCACCTCGACGCCCGGCTGCCGGAAAGCCAGCAGGCGTACCGGGTGATGGCGCGCTTCTTCGCCCGGCACCTGGACATGGCCCTGCCCGGACCGCCCGCGGAGTAGGGTGCGACGGGGCTGCATACACGATGCATACATCCGTATGCACTGCGCATACATTCGGTTGCCTACGGTGGAACCCGAGTGCACCCGCGCTCGGTTTTCCCCATAAGGAGTAGATGATGAGTCAGCAGATTCCCGAAGGTACCCTGGTCGTTGTAGCCGATGGCGGCTCGGCCCGCGTGTTCACCAACGTCGGCACCGCGCACAAGCTGCAGCTCAAGCAGGAAGGGGAACTGCAGCTGCAGGCCGTGAGCGATACCGGCGCGTCCGGGCAGGGCCCGTCCGGCTCGGTGCCGCAGGAGATGACCATCTCCCAGCTCAACGAGGCCACGTTTGCCAAGCAGGTGGCGGCACAGTTGAATGAAGACGCGTTGAAGAACCGCTACGCGCACCTGATCCTGATCGCCGATCCGCAGACCCTGGGCCGTATCCGTCCGCTGCTGCACAAGGAAACGCAGGAGCGCCTGCTCAAGGATCTCGCCAAGGACTTCACCAATGCGCCGCTGGAGGATATCCAGCGCGCCCTGTCCTGAGACACCGCCCATGGCCTTCGCCCGCGAATACAGCCCGTCCGACATCACTCGTGCCGACATCGACGCGGGCAGCGGATGGATGCTGCTGGAATTCGGCACCGGTTGGTGCGGCCATTGCAGCGCCGCCCAGCCACTGCTGCAGAAGTTTCTCGGTGGCTATGACGCGACGCACCTGAAGGTCGAGGACGGGAAGGGGCGGCCACTGGGCCGCTCCTTTGCCGTGAAACTCTGGCCGACCGTGATCCTGCTGCGCGATGGCCAGGAGATCGCCCGCGCGGTACGGCCGCATGAGCGCGAGGATCTGGCGCCGCTGATTGATGCGCTGGAACGCGGTCCGTAACGGAAGGATGCGGGTCGCGCAGGCCAGCAGGATGCGTCCTCCGATACGTGCATTGGCGCGCAGTACGCCGCGGTTTGGACCTGCTGCGCCTGCGTGCGTTCATCACATGAAAGACCGCTGAAAACGCCTGAAACAGGCTGTTCCACGCGCTCCGGACGAGCAGCGAGGGGAACGCCGGCGTCGTTTGTAGTATCATGGCCCGCTTGATCACCCCCGGGCCATTGCCCGCTTCCGGGTCATCCATCCCGCAGCGTCGCTGAGTCCACGCGGCCGTCCGGGATCGTCTGTTGCAACCCCTCTTCGCGCGTCGCGCTGTGTCATCAGAGGCGGTGTTTCCTGTGCCGTGCGCGGGACCTCGGGCGCCGCGATGGCCTGCTTCCAGGAGAAAGCAGATGCAGGACCTGCATGCCGCACATGCCCATTTCGGCTGGTTCAAACGCCGCCGCCAGATGCACGTCGACGAAGTCACCGTCGTTGATCGCCCGATGCTCAAGAAGGCCGTGGGTGCGGCCGCACTCGGCAACGCGATGGAGTGGTTTGATTTCGGTGTCTATGGCTATCTCGCCGTCACGCTGGGTCACGTGTTCTTCCCCGACAGCAGCCCGACCGCGCAGCTGATCGCTACCTTCGCCACCTTCACCGTGGCCTTCCTGGTGCGTCCACTGGGCGGGCTGGTGTTCGGGCCACTCGGCGACAAGTACGGCCGCCAGAAAGTGCTGGCCTTCACCATGATCCTGATGGCGCTGGGCACCTTCAGCATCGGCTTGATTCCCTCCTATGACCGCATCGGCATCTGGGCCCCGGCACTGCTGCTGCTCGCCCGGATCGTGCAGGGCTTCTCCACCGGTGGCGAGTACGGGGGTGCGGCGACCTTCATCGCCGAGTACTCGACCGACCGCAACCGCGGCCTGATGGGCAGCTGGCTCGAGTTCGGCACGCTGGGCGGCTACATCGCCGGCGCGGGCACGGTCACCGCGCTGCACATGGCGCTGAGCAGCACGCAGATGCTGGACTGGGGCTGGCGCATTCCGTTCCTGGTGGCCGGTCCGCTGGGCCTGCTCGGCCTGTACATGCGCATGAAGCTGGAAGAGACGCCGGCGTTCCGTGCGTACGCCGAAGAGGCCGAGAAGCGCGATCACGAACGCCCCGGCCTGGGTGCGCTCTTCCGCGTGCATTGGGCGCAGCTGCTGATCTGCGTTGGCCTGGTGCTGGTGTTCAACGTCACCGATTACATGCTGCTGACCTACATGCCCAGCTACCTCAGCGTGACGATGGGCTATGCCGAGAGCAAGGGGCTGCTGCTGATCATCATCGTGATGCTGGTGATGATGCCGCTCAATGTGCTGGGCGGGTTGTTCAGTGATCGCCTGGGCCGCCGCCCGATGATCATCGGTGCCTGCATCGCCTTGTTCCTGCTGGCGATCCCCTGCCTGAAGCTGGTCGGCAGCGGCAATGACTGGTTGATCTTCCTGGGCCTGATGCTGCTGGGCGTGGCGCTGGTGTGCTTCACCAGCTCGATGCCGTCCACGCTACCGGCACTGTTCTATACCCCGGTGCGCTACAGCGCGCTGTCGATCGCCTTCAATGTGTCGGTCTCGCTGTTTGGTGGCACCACGCCGCTGGTCACTGCGTGGCTGGTGGAGCGTACCGGTGATCCGCTGGTGCCGGCGTATTACCTGATGGGGGCGGCGGTGATCGGTGTGATCACCATGCTGTTCGTGCGCGAGACCGCCGGCATGCCGCTGCGGGGGTCGCCGCCGGCGGTGGCCAGCGAAGCCGAAGCCCGTGCCCTGATGCGCAGCGATGAGCCGGTCACGGTGGATGTGACCCAGCCGACGCTGCCGGTGGCAGCGGTGCCGGAAGATGCGCGCCCGGCGTAACGCCGGTCCGGTCCGGTCACCCACTGCGCCGCCATGGCGCCGGCCAGGAGGGCCGGCGCCGGTAACACCCGCACCGCAACATGTCAGCCCGATCGGCCAGTGCTAGGATCAACCCCACCTGAATCGATCTAAATTCAACGCCATGACAAAAACGGGGACGGTACGGTGGTTGGGGCTCGCGGTAGGGGCGATGTTGGTGGCCGGCACCGCCACGGCGGCACCGGCGAAGGTCGGCGAGCGCGCGTACGCGGCGGTGGATCCGTTCATCGGCACGGCGGGCGAGGGCCATACCTATCCCGGCGCCACGGTGCCGTTCGGCATGGTCCAGCTGAGCCCGGATACCCGCATCCAGCCGCGCGAGAAGGCCTATGGCTGGGCCGCAGGGTATCGGCATGACGACAGCAGCATCGTCGGCTTCTCGCATACGCACTTCTCCGGCAGCGGCCATTCCGATCTTGGCGATGTGCTGCTGATGCCGGTGCGCACCGATGCCAGCCTGGAGCGGGGCGACCCCGACAAGCCCGGCAGCGGCTACACCTCGCGCTTCCGCCACGACGACGAGCGCGCCGAGCCAGGCTACTACGCGGTCACGCTGGATGATCCGAAGGTGCGCGCGGAGCTGACCACCAGCACCCGCGTCGGCGTGCACCGCTATACCTACCCGGCCAACCAGCCGGCGCGCGTGCTCCTGGACCTGCGCACCAGCCTCTACGATTACCCCGGCAAGATCCTGTGGTCGCGGCTGCGCGCCCGCGAGGACGGCACCATCACCGGCTTCCGCGAGACCCGCGGCTGGGCGCCGGGCCGGGAGCTGTATTTCGCGATGCGTTTCTCCCGGCCGCTGACCGGTCACGAGTTCCACAACACCGAGACCGACATCGCCTACAAGGGCTTCCCGCCGCCGGGGCACCAGAGCCCCGCGCAGCGTGCGCAGATTGAAGGGCGCCAGCTGGTCGGCACCTTCGATTTCGGCAAGCTGGATACACCGCTGGTGGTGACGGTGGCGATTTCCTCGGTCAGCGAGGCCGGTGCGATCGCCAACCTGGAAAGCGAAGTGCCCGGCTTCGATTTCGACCGCGTCCGCGCCGAGGCAAAAGCGCAGTGGTCGCAGGCGCTGTCGGTGCTGGATATCGACGGCCCCGAGCATGACCGCCGCAGTGCCTATACCGCGCTGTACCACAGCCTGCTCGGGCCGACCGTGTTCATGGACAGCGATGGCCAGTACCGCGGCTCGGACAACGCCGTGCATCGCGCCGAGGGCTACACCAACTATTCGACCTTCTCGCTGTGGGATACCTACCGCGCCCTGCATCCGCTGCTGACCCTGGTGCAGCCGGAAAAGCGCAACAGCGATTTCATCAATTCGCTGCTCGCACACCAGCACAACAGCGCCTACGGGATGCTGCCGGTGTGGGCATTCCACGGTCAGGAAACGTGGTGCATGATCGGCTACCACGCGGTGCCGGTGATCGCCGATGCCTACCTCAAGGGCATCCGTGGTTTCGATGAGAACAAGGCACTGGCCGCCATGGTGGCGACCGCCAACTACGGTCCGTACGACGGCATCGCGCAGTATCGCGAACTGGGCTGGGTGCCGATCGATGAAGAAGGCGAGGCCGCCAGCAAGACGCTGGAGTACGCCTTCGACGATTGGACCATCGCGCGCATGGCCAAGGCCATGGGCAACACGAAGGTCGCCGGCGAGTTCGAGAAGCGCGCCACGAACTGGCGCAATGCGTTCGACAAGGACACCGGCTTCATGCGCGCGCGCAAGCGCGATGGCAGCTTCCGCACGCCGTTCGACCCGAGCGCCAGCGGCTACGGCACCGATTACACCGAAGGCAATGCCTGGCAGTACTCCTGGTACGTGCCACACGACGTGGCCGGTCTGGCCGCCGCGCACGGGGGCAGCGATAAACTGCTGGCCAGGCTGGATGAGGTGTTCGAGGCCAAGGTCGACCCGTCGATCTTCGAGCACATGGAAGACATCACCGGCCTGATCGGCTGGTATGCGCACGGCAATGAGCCCAGCCACCACGTGGCGTACCTGTATGCCCATGCCGGCCAGCCATGGCGCACCCAGGCGCGGCTGAAGCAGATCATGGACACCCAGTACGCCGACCGCCCCGATGGCCTGGCGGGCAATGACGATCTCGGCCAGATGTCGGCCTGGTATGTGTTCACTGCACTGGGCTTCTACCCGGTGGCCCCGGGCAGCGGCGAGTACATCATCGGCCGTCCGTTCCTGCCCAGGGCGGCGCTGCACCTGCCCAACGGCAAGACCTTCACCATCGTCACCGAAGGGCTGGGCAAGGGCCACGACTACGTCGGCTCGGTCACCCTCAACGGCCAACCGCTGCAGCGCACCTTCCTGCGCCACGGCGAGATCCTGGCCGGCGGCGAACTGCGCTTCACGCTGCAGGCCGAGCCGAACAAGGCCTGGCCGGGGCAGGGCGCCGAGCAGCCGTACTCGATGTCCCGCTGACGGGTGACCGCGGCCCCCTTCTGGCCAAAATGGGATTTATGTCCAATTTGGCCAGAAGGGGTATAGTGGGCACATCCCGTCCTGGAGCGTGCCATGACCCTGCCATTGGATCTGCCCGGCCTTGAGAAGGCCACTGCCTCCTCGGTCAAAACCCGCGGCTGGCCCAGCCTGATGCGGACCGTCCGCGAGAAGCAGGCACTGGTGATCACCAACCACAATCATCCCGAAGCGGTGATCGTGGACATCAAGACCTACCAGGAACTGCTGGCCAAGGCGGTCGGCGGCGACCTCGATGAGCGCATGGGCGAGCTGGAACGCCTGCGCGCCGCGTTCGATACCACCCTGGCCGGCCTCGGCCGCGATGGCGGGCTGGGCAAGGTGCTGGGCCAGCCGATCCGCCGCGGCCGCAAGGTCGCCCTCGGCAGTCCGCTCTGACCGATGGGGCGGATTCTGGTCTTGGCCGGCGTCAATGGCGCCGGCAAAAGTTCGCTGCTGGGCATGTGGCTGGAAGAAGAAGGCCTGACCTGGTTCAACCCGGATACGTTCACCCGCCGCCTGGTGGAGGCCGGCTGGGCGCTGGGGGATGCCAATGCCGCCGCGTGGAACGAGGGCGCGCGCCGCTTGCGGCAGGCCATCGACGAGGGCAGCGACTTCGCCTTCGAAACCACCCTGGGCGGCAACACCATCCCGCGCCTGCTGCGCGAGGCCTGCGACCGTCACCACGTGGCCATCTGGTTTTGTGGCCTGCAGAGCGTGGAGCTGCACATGGCACGCGTCGCGGCCCGGGTCAGCCGTGGCGGGCATGACATCCCCGCCGACAAGATCCGCGCCCGTTACGATTCCTCGCGCGAGAATCTGCTGGCCCTGCTGCCGCACCTGGCCGAGCTGCATGTCTACGACAACAGCGCCCCGGCCGATGCCGACGGCGCCGAACCGCTGCCGGTGCTGCAGTTGGATCGCAACGGGCTGCACTACCCGGCCTCGGCGATCGAGCTGCTGCAGACGCCTGACTGGGCCAAGCCGATCGTGATGCGCGCCATGGAGCTGCACACCCCGGCGTGAGGGTTACTGCAATGGCCTGAGCAGCAGCAACAGGCTCAGTGTCATCCCACCGGTTCGTGGATCGGACACCCATTGAACCGCGAACGGAACTGTCGCGAAGCGGCCATTACCACGCGGCGCGCACGGTTCAAGCCCCCCAGCGGGCGATGCTCGGCCAGCGCGTGCCACGGGGCGAACGCCAGTGCGTCCTCGATGCCCGGTGAGCTGGCAGGCTGCCACGCTTCCTGCTGCGCAACGCTCAGGCGTGCAACCGGCAGGAACGGACTGTCCGCTTCCGGCCACTCGACCGACGCATCCTCGATCGGCATGCGTTCGACGTCGCGGCACAGCTGCACCCGCAGCTCCCATTCGACCGGATTGGGCAGGTCGGTGAAGAAGGACACCACTGCCTCTCGCTGCGCATCTTCGTCCGAGCCGATCTTGTCGCCGGTCAGCGCAAGCAGCGCCGGTGAGATCGGGGCCAGTGAAAACTTGGCCATGTAGGGACCATAGAGGAAGGGCACCTGACTGAAGAAGGTTTCGCCCAGCGGATGGTGTTGCGGCTCGCCGCCCATGCCTTTCAGCGTGGCACTTTCCCCGCCGACGGCTTCCAGCGCCGCCTCCGCGCCGCGCAGCGTGGCTGAGATCATGCGTTTGGTACGCGGCATCCGCTCGGTAGTGGCGGCCAGCAGCTTGGCCGAACGCAGGAAGCCGGCGACGCCGGGCGTGTTGAACGCCGGACCGTTGACCATCAGGAAATCCTGGGTGTGCTGTTCCTCCGCACCCTCGGCGCGCGGGCCTTCCACGCCGATCACCTTGAGCGCCATCGCGCGCGGGGTGGAGACCGAGTCTGGCAGCTGCTCGGCCGGTGGCGAAGACAGCCGGACCAGTGCGTCGTAGCTGCCCGGCCGCGCAAACAGGCCGTGTCGCAACTCGGCCGGCAACCCGTCCAATACACGTAGCCGGCCCTTCAACAACCCTTGGCCCTTGGCGTGCACCGCACGGTGGGCGTGGCCTTCCTGCTCGGCGACGGTCAGCGCCATGCGCGCGAATACCTCGGTCAGTTCGCGGATATGCGTGGCCTCATCTTCGTCGGCATGCTCGAGCGAGGCGTGGTAAAGAACGGGTGGGGGCAGTGACATGCAGGCTCCTGTTTGTGATCAAGGGCGGCGATCAAGCGCGGAAAGCGAAACGCGCTGCGCGGGGAGGTCATCTCCCCGCACAACGCAATGCCGGAGGAGAAACGGAACGGTCAGGCCGCAGCGGCCTTGGCATTGCCGCCGCCGGCCAGGGCCAGCAGGGTCAGCTTCTCGTCCGTGTCTTTTTCTTCCTTGAGCGTTTCCAGCAGCAGCGGCACGGCTGCCTTGTAGCCCAGCTGTTTGGCCAGCGCGGCAATCGTGCCGTAGGAGGCGATTTCGTAATGCTCCACCTTCTGCGCGCCACCAATCAGTGCGGCATCGCGGACCGGGCCCTCCTCGATACTGTCGATTGCCTCTTTGCCTTCCTCGACCAGCCCCTCCATCGCGGCGCATTTGATGCGCTTGAGCCGGATCCCCAGCAGTTCCACCACCTGGTCGATGCGCTCGATCTGGCCCTGCGTCTCTTCCAGGTGCGTCGTGAATGCGGCCGCCAGGTCGGGATTGGAGGCGGCGCGCGCCAGTCGGGGCAGCGCCTTGGTCAGCTGCTTCTCTGCACTGTAGATATCCGAGAGCTCGTGGATGAACAGGTCTTCTGCGGTCTTGATCGCCATGGAGGTACTGCCGTTGGGTTTGAGCATCCGACGCTAGGCGCGTGGGTGTTAGTCCAGCGCGCTTTGTTGTGAAGGCGCTCTGCACGCACCTTCAGGGCGCGTCCGGCCAGGCCTTGAGCAGCGGCAGCGGATCGTAGGCACCGTCGGCTCCGTAGATGCCCCAGTGCAGATGCGGCGGGGTGCCTTTGGCATTGCCGGTATCGCCGACGTAGCCCAGGACCGTGCCCTGTTCGATGACATCGCCACGTGCCAGGCCCTCGCGCCAATCATCCAGATGCGCGTAGTAATAGCGCTCGCGCGCAGGGCCCATCACCCAGACCTGGCGCCCGCCCAGGCCGCTTTCACGGATATCGGCGACGATCCCCGGGGTGGCGCTGCGCACCTCGGTGCCGCGCTTGGCGAAAATGTCCACGCCGGCATGCGTGCGGTCGCGTCCACGCGGTGCGCCGAACGTGTCGGCGACCTGGCGTGCGGCCACGCCCGCCACGGGGACGGGCAGCGCGGTCGGTGCAGGCATCTGTGACAGGCGCCAAAGTGCCCGCGGTGATTCCGCGATCGGGCTGTTCCAGAGCACGCCGGCCACCACGATGCAGACGACAAGGACGAACAGCCGCAGCAACCCGCGCCGCAGGCGGCGTGCAGGGGAGGCGGCGGGCGGCGATGCGCTCATGACACCGTTCTCCCGGTCTTCCGTGTACCCGTGCGCCCGGAGACATGCAGGTGCTCGGGCACATGCCAGCGCCATGGAAACTCGATCGCCTTGCTGATCCCGATCCGCGGCCCGACCACCGGTGCGACGGGGGGCGCCATCCCATCGGACACGATGCGGATGCCGCGGTCGTTACGGACCAGATCCGCGCCATCCAAGGCCTTGGTGATGCCCATCGCCTGCGACAGGCGGCCCGGGCCACTGGCCAGGTCGCGCTCGCGCTTGATCGCCGGACGCGCCTCGCGGATCAGCTGCAGCCCCGCAACCGGTTCCAGTGCGCGCAGCAGCACGCCCCAGCCTTGGCCGACGTCCCCACACACCGCGTTCGAGCCCCAGTGCATGCCGTAGCTGAAATAGACGTAGAGATGGCCGGCTTGGCCGAACATCGTGGCGGTGCGCGCGGTCATCCCGCGATAGGAGTGCGCTGCCGGATCCTGGTCACCCGCGTACGCCTCCACCTCCACGATCCGCCCGGCGCGACCGTCATCGCGCACCAGCAGTTTGTTCAACAGTTCCGGCGCTACCTCGGCCGGGTGCCGCTGATAGAAACGCCGCGGCAGAACCTTCCACGTCTTCATGACCTTCCGCGCAATGGATGCACCTTGCTAGTGTGGAACCAGCGCTTACTGTGACGCGCCGCGGGTCAATGCGCGATCAACGCCCCGCCATCGTCACGCCACGCTCGCCCCGCATTCGCGGCAGGTTGATCGAAACAGGGCAATCCTCGATGGCAGACACCGCCACCGCCAGCCACGCGCCATGCCCGCCAGAAAGCGCCTGAAAATCGCCACCTTCAACGTCAACGGTGTGCTGACACGGCTGCCCCATCTGCTGACGTGGCTGGCGCGCGAACAGCCCGATATCGTGGCACTGCAGGAACTCAAGGCCACCCAGGGGGCGTTTCCGGAGGCGGCGATCCGCGAGGCGGGGTACGGCTGCATCTGGCAGGGACAACGATCCTGGAACGGGGTCGCGCTGCTTGCGCGCGGCCAGGACCCGATCGAAAGCCGCCGCGGGTTGCCCGGCGACCCGAAAGACCACCAGAGCCGCTATCTGGAAGCGGCCGCGCATGGCGTGATCGTGGCGGGTCTGTATCTGCCCAATGGCAATCCGCAGCCGGGCCCGAAGTTCGATTACAAGCTCAAGTGGATGCAGCGGCTCCACAAGCACGCCAAAACGCTGGTCGCATTGCCGCATCCGGTCGCGCTGATCGGCGACTTCAACGTCGTGCCCACGGATGCGGATATCTACGATCCCAAATCGTGGCGCAAGGACGCGCTGCTGCAGCCCGAGGTCCGCCAGGCCTATCAGGCGCTGCTCGACCAGGGCTGGACCGACAGCCTGCGCGCGGTGCATGGCGATGCACAGATCTTCACGTTCTGGGACTACTTCCGTGAGCACTTCGCCCGCGACCGCGGGCTGCGCATCGACCATCTTCTGCTCAATCCGGTGCTCGCGCCCCGCCTGAAAGATGCCGGGGTGGACCGCTGGGTGCGGGCGCTGGAAAAACCCAGCGACCATGCGCCCACCTGGGTCGAGGTCGTGGCACCGCCCAAGCCCCGATAGCCGCAGCGCGATGTCGAAAACACCGCCGACGCGGTAGAGTCCTCGGGCAGGCCCTTTGCGAGGATATTGCCATGCCATATCGGAGAAAGGACATCGCCCCGGGCGTCGGCGAGGGCAAGCGGCTGCCGGCCGGCCCGGAGACCCCGGTGTTCTGTCGGGCGCGTGAGTATCCCGCCGGCACGATCATCGCGTTGCATCACCATCCGGACCGGCACCAACTGGTCTACGCCGAATCCGGCGTGCTGGTGGTGCAGGCCGGGGCAGGGCGCTGGGTGGTGCCCAGCACACGCGCGATCTGGATTCCTGCCGGCATGGGCCACAAGGTCAGCTGCATCGGCGCGGTCGGCATGCGCAGCCTGTACATCCTGCCGCAGGCGATCGCCCAGCCACCAGCCAGCGCCTCGACGGTCTCGGTCACGCCTTTGCTGGCCGCCCTGATTCATGCGGCGATGGACGTCGCGCCGCCGTATCAAGCCGATTCCCGCGACGGGCGGCTGATGCAGTTGATCCTGGATGAGCTGCAGCTGTTGCCGGTGCTGCCGCTGCATCTGCCGCAGCCGACCGACCCGCGGCTGCGCGCTATTGGGCAGCAGCTGGAATCCACGCCGGACGATCCCTCCACCCTGCAGGACTGGGCGCGCCGGCTGGGCGTGGACGTCAAGACCATCCAGCGCCTGTGCGCACGCGAGCTGGGCATGACCTTCGGGCAATGGCGCCAGCAGGCGCGTCTGCTGCGTGCGCTGGAGCAGCTGGCGCACGGCGAGAAGGTGATCGACGTGGCGCTCTCGCTGGGCTACGCCAGTCCGAGCGCCTTCACTGCCATGTTCAAGAAACGCTTCGGCCAGCTGCCGAGCCAGTTCTTCCATTGATGCGCGCGCCTCAGCGCATCGTGGTCTTCGGCAGGAACGCTGTCGCCAGCCCCAGCAGCGGCAGATACGAGGTGAAGTGGTAGACCCACACGATGCCGTGCACGTCGGCCAGCTTCCCGAGCCCGGCCGCGCCGATGCCACCGATGCCGAACATCAAACCGAACATCAGGCCCGACACCATGCCGACACGGCCCGGTACCGCTTCCTGCGCGTACACCACCAACGCCGCGAAGGCCGAGGACATCACCAGCCCGACCGCCACCGCCAACACTGCGGTGCCCATCAGGTTGGCGTAGGGCAGGGCGAGCGCGAACGGCGCAACACCGAGGAAGGAGATCCAGATCACCGCCTTGCGCCCGATCCGGTCCCCGACCGGACCACCGATGAAGGTACCCAGCGCGACCGAGGCCAGGAAGATGAAGAGGTACATCTGGCTCTGCTGCACGCTCAGGCCAAAGCGCTCGATCAGGTAGAAGGTGAAGTAGTTGGTGAACGAGGCGATGTAGACGAACTTGGCGAACATCAACACCGCGATCACTGCGATGGCCTGGATCACCTTGCCGCGGCTCAACCCGACGCCGTGGCTCTTGGCCAGGCTCTTCATCTTTGCCTGGCCGTGCTGCACGGTCCAGCCGGTGAGACGGAACAGCACGGTGATGGCCAACGCAGCCGCCAGCATGAACCAGGCAATGGCACGCTGCCCGTGCGGGATCACGATCAAGGCTGCCAGCAGCGGCCCGATCGCCGAGCCGGTATTGCCACCGACCTGGAAGGTGGACTGCGCGGTGCCGAAGCGGCCGCCCGAGGCCATGCGCGCCACGCGCGAGGCTTCGGGATGGAAGGTGGCCGAACCGATGCCGACGATCGCCGCAGCAACCAGCAGCATTTCGTAGCTGGTCGCCACCGCCATCAGGGCGATGCCGACGAAGGTGGCGATCATGCCCGACGGCAGCAGGTACGGCAACGGCCGTTTGTCGGTGTACATGCCCACCCACGGCTGCAGCAGCGAGGCGGTGACCTGGTACACCAGGGCGATGATGCCGATCTGGCCGAAGGTGAGCGAAAACTCGATCTTGAACATCGGATACACCGCCGGCAGCACGGCCTGGATCATGTCGTTGAGCAGGTGCGCGAAGGCAGCAGCGCCGACGATGCGGATCGCGAAACCCTGGTTGGGGGCCGGGGTGATCGGTTCGGTGGGGATGACGGGCGGGGCAGCGGTTTCAGTGGTCATGGGCCGGGATCAGGAGCGGGAGGGTGCCGATGCCTGAGTATCAGCGGCGTTGGCACCCGGAAGCGGACAGGCGACAAGCGTAGACCGCGGCTCGGGCCCCGTCTCTCGCGATATGGGCGGTGGTCGTCGCAATCAGGGCAGGCCCTCTGAAAAGCAGGCGGTACAGCCCAGGTGGTCCCGCGACGCGGCATACTCCCTCCGACTGCCGGACGGCAGCCCAGCGGAAAGGAGGACAGGATGTTGCCGATCAGAACACTCATGGTGGTGCTGCTGCTCTTCAGCACCTCGAGCTGGGCGAGGGTGCCCACCGACCCTGCGCAGGCCGAGCAGATCTTCACTCGCTGGCTGGCGGCCTACAACGCCGGCGACCGCCAGGAACTGCAGGCGGTGCTGTCGACCTACGGGATCGATCACACCGCGCAGCAGTATCTGGACATCCGCGAGACCTTCGGCCCGTTCGACGTGCTGACCAGGACCGTCGATACGCCCGATACCATCGCCGCCATCGTGCGGGGCACATCGAGCGATCGCGGGGTGCTGATCACCGTGGCCATCGATCCTGACAACAGACCCCGGCTCAAGACGCTGCAGCTGGAGGGCACCGAGATACCCGACGCATTCAAACCCGCGCGGCTTGAGATGCCCGCGCTCATCGCGCAGAGCCGCGCGCGATTGGACGGGCTGCAGGCAGACGGCAAACTCTCCGGCAGCTTCCTGCTGGCGAAGGACGGCGAGGTACTGATGACCTGGCAGGGTGGGCTGGCTGACCGCGAGCAGGGTGTCGCGGTCGATGCGGCCACGAAGTTCAGGCTCGCCTCGTTGAACAAGATGTTCACCGCAGTGGGCATCCTGCAGCTGGCCGAGGCTGGCAGGCTTTCGCTGGACGATACGATTGCCAGCCACCTGGAGGACTACCCCAACCAGGCGGGAGCCACGGCGGTCACGATCCGCCAGCTGCTCAACCACACCAGCGGCCTGGGCGAGATCTTCGACGACGCGTTCGAGACCCGCAAAGCGTCCCTCAAGACACTGCACGACTATTGGGCTGTGTACGGGGATGCAGCGCCTGCTTTCAAGCCGGGCACCCAGGACCAGTACTCCAACTACGGCTACATCCTGCTCGGCTCGATCATCGAGGCGGCCTCCGGGCAGCCCTACGAGGACTACATCGAGCAGCACATCTTTCGCGTGGCGGGCATGACGGCGACGGGCGCCATGCCGGAGGCTGCGCGCGTGCCCGGCCGCGCCATTCCCTACACGCTCAGCGACGGCCGCTGGGTGCGCGAGACCCGGACACTGCCGCTGCGAGGCACGTCGGCGGGCGGCGGCTACAGCACCGCCCGGGATCTGCTCCGCTTCGCCGAAGCGCTGCGCGCTGGCAGGCTGATCCCGGCCGCGGCGGTGCAGGCAGCCACCTCGCCGCAGAACACCAAAGGCTGGTACGGCTACGGCTTCATGGTGAGTGGCGAGGAAGAGCGGCGCCAGTATGGCCACGAGGGCGGGGCGCCCGGCGCGAATGCCGCGCTCATCGTGCTGCCCAGCCAGGGCTATGTGGTGATCGGGCTGAGCAATGTCGATCCCGATGCGATGGAGAACGTGGTCAACTTCGTCGGCAATCGCCTGCCGCTGTAACCGGCTCGCCTCAGCGCCAGCCCAGCAGTGCCGGCAGCGAGGACGCCAGCAACGCGATCCCGGAAACGGTGAGCAGGCTCAGCACGATCTGGCGGAAGCGCAGATCACTGATACCGATGTACACGCGGGTGCCGAGCAGGGTCGGGATCAACATGGCCGGCGCGACGATGGCGAACATCGGCAGCATGTCACGGGTGACGATGCCCGTCCCCACGTAGGTGCCCATGGTGACCAGCAACATCGACAGATTGAAGTTCTGCACGACGGAGCGCTGCACATCTCGCTCATAGCCGCGCAGCGTGCACCACAGCGTCGGCAGCGTGCCGGTGAAGCCACCCAGCCCACCCATGATGCCGCCAGCGAACCCCACCACGCCGTCCGCCGCGCGCCCGCCGGCGGTGACCCGCGGCAGCTGGCGTGACAGCAGCATGGCCGGACACCACAGCACCAGCAGGGTGCCCAGGATCGCCTTGAGCCAGTTCATGTCGAGCAGGGGCAGCAGGTAGACGCCCAGCGGGATGCCGGCCAACCCACCCAGAACGAAAGGCAGCAGGGTCTTCAGGTTGAAGCCGCGGCGCACGGTGAAGGCCGCCAGCAGCTGGCCGGTGAGGGCACCGAACACCGAGAGCGTCGCCGCGAGCCTGGGGTCCAGCACCCAGGCCCAGAAGGACAGCGCCACCAGCCCGAAGGCGAAGCCGGAAAGTCCCTGCACAAAGCCGGCGACGATGGCGCCCAGCGCGACAACCAGGTAGATCGAATCCACTGCCGCTCCTTACTGCCTGCCGGCGAAGGCATCGGTGGCGCGCACCAGCGCATCTGCCGTCGCAGGTTCCGTTGCACTGTGGCCCGACACGACCATCTGCAGCGATGCTTCAGGCCAGGCGCAGGCCAGATCCCACGCGCTGCGCGCCGGACAGATGATGTCGTAGCGGCCCTGCACGATCACGCCCGGCAGGTGCCGGATGCGGTCGATATCCCGCAGCAGCTGCCCAGGTTCGAGGAAGGCGTGGTTGCGGAAGTAGTGCGCCTCGATGCGCGCCTTGGCCAGCGTATGCAGCGGATCATCAGCGGACACCGCATCCACATCGTGCTCAAGCGTGGCGGCGTGATCCTCCCACCCCAGCCAGGCCTGCGCCGCCGCGATGCGGGTCGCTTCGTCCGGGCTGTCCAGGCGCCGCCAGTAGGCGGCGATCATGTCGCCGCGCTCTTCTTCAGGGATGTATGCCTCGTAGCGCGCCCAGCGCTCCGGGAAGATCCAGCGCGCACCGCCGTCGGCTTCGGCGAACCAGCGGTTCTCCTCGGCGCGGCCGAGGTACACGCCGCGCACGATGACACCGGTTGCGCGTTCCGGGTGTGCCTGGGCGTAGGCGAGTGCCAGCGTGGAACCCCACGATCCCCCGAACACCAGCCAGCGGTCGATACCCAGCAGCTCGCGGATGATCTCCACGTCCGCGACCAGGTGCTGCGTCGTGTTGTCGCGCAGCTCGCCGAATGGCGTGGAGCGGCCGCTGCCACGCTGGTCGATCAATACGATGCGATAGCGCAAGGGATCAAAGAAGCGCCGGTGCGTCGGCGATACCCCGGCGCCCGGACCACCATGCAGGAACACCACCGGGATGCCATCTGGATTGCCGCATTCCTCAACGAACAGGGTGTGCAGGTCATCGACCGCCACCTGATGGGTGCGGAAGGGTGTGATCGCCGGATAGAGCGTGCGCATGGTGGGGTCCTGCGGAAAACTGACCCCACATGATACCGCCCGGGTTCGTCGAGCCGCGTCCGTGACGCGTCACAATGGCGGCGGACTGTCCCTGTCGCGCTGAACGCGTGTCCGGTACGCGCGCACGTTGTCGCCACGGATGCGCCGTTCCTGCGTGCCGGTGATGGTGTCGACCTTGCGATCCGCGCCGGTCACCGGCTTGGCGTCGATGGTCGTTTCATGCTCGAACGCATGCGACTTATCGGTGTTGCGGTAGTAACGGTACAACGCCCAATACAACGCCGTCGCACCGGCGGGGCCGGCGGCAAGCAGCCAGAGACCACTGTCATCGCTCATGAGGCAGCTACCAGGAAGAAAAGCACGAGGGCTTCGATGATGGTGCCGGTGGTGAGCGCGGCCAGCAGCAGCTTCCACTGCTGCACCGGCACGCTGCCCATGGTTTCACCGGTGCGGCCGTTCACCGCGATGTAGTGCAGCATGCCGCCATTGCGGCCGGGTTGGTGGTAGGAGTAGAGCCACACCGGCAGGTACATCGACACCCAGCGGGTGCCATGCACGTCCACGCGTTCACGTTCCCAGCGTACGCCCCGATCGTAGCGGCGCACCGAGCCTTCCACCTGCGCGCGGGCGATCGACAGCAGCTGGTCCTCCAGCCGTGGGCGCAGCGTCTCGACATCGAGGTTGCGCTTCTCCGAAGTGAAACCGGCCAGGTAGGAGGCGTTCCACTTCAGCGCATTCTTGGTATCGAACGGCAGGATCGCGTTGATGATGTTGTTGGTATTGCTCTGGATGTCCAGATTGCCGCGTTCGGCGGAGGACTCCAGGGTCAGGTCGTCCACGGTGAAATCGACCTGGCGGTCGACCTGGTACACGTCGGCGTCGTAGTAGGTCTGCTTGTTCTTTTCGGTGCCGCGAGTGTACTGGCGCGTCTGGATTTCACCCTTGCCCGAGACGCTGGCACTGACGTTGCTGTCCACGATCATATAGGGCAGGTAGACGCCAGTGACGTTCTCCGGTGTGAACTGGTCCTTGAAGGCTTTCAGCGCGAACAGGCGCCGCTTGTCCACGAACTGCCGGATCCGCGCGACCGCGTCGTCCTTGCTGATGCGGAACGGAAGCACCGCATCGGGCACCGCGCCGTTGGCGATCTGTTCGTTGACCCCGAACACGTGGCGGCACCAGTGGCAGCGTGCGGTCATGGTGCTTTCGGTGTTGATGGTGACTTCCGCCCCGCAGCCAGTGCACTTGAAGCTCATCAGGCTGGCGGCGCCAGCGTCGATGTCGCGCGCACCGGACGCGATCACCGTACCGCGAAGCTCGCCGATCCCTTCGCCGAACCCGAACGCTTCCTCGACCCGGTCGCCGTGCCATTCGTGACGGCAGAACTGGCAGACCAGTACATCGGTGCCGAGTTTGAGCCGCGCATCGCTGGAGCCGCAGTTCGGGCAGCGGTTGACGCCGTCCTTGAGCTCGGCCGCAGAGGTGTCCAGCGCGGCCGGATCAGGCGCCAGCACTTCGTCGCGGATGGGCTGGGGCAGGGTGGCCGGGTCGATCGGGAAACTGCCCGGCAGCGGGGGCACGTCCCGGGGCGAACCCGGGCCGGTGACCGGCGCTGCCGGGGAAGGCGGCAACGGCGGCGGACCCGCCGGGATCGGCGGTGGCATCTTGGGGTCGGACATGGTGTCGGTGCGCTCGGTGTCTTACAGCCCCAGCGCCTTGGCCTTGAGCTTGTCGTAGTCGTCCTGGGTGATCAGGCCGAGGTCCAGCATCTCCTTGGCCTTCTTCAGCTTGGCGACCGGGTCGTCTGCGGCCGGGGCGACCGGCTGCTGCATCCCGCCGACCCCGAGCATGCCCGAGGCCATGCCGACGCCGACCAGGCCGGCGGCACCGCCGTTCTCGCCCGCCGACTGGATGCCCTGGGCCACGCTGGCCTGCAGGTTGGAGTTGCCGCGCGAGCCGGCCAGCGCATCGGCGCGCTGCACGGTCTTGAGTAGTTCACGCGTGTTGGCGTCGTACTCGATCGAGACGATGGCGGTCTTGACGATGGCCAGGCCGCGATCGGAATTCCACTGGTAGCCCTGCTCGACGGCAGCGGACAAGCTCTGCGCGAAGCCCAGCGAGTCCTGCTGCAGCTTGGTGATCCGGTTGCCCTTGCCCGGGTCGTTCGTATACAGGCTGAAGGCCGGGGCCAGCGAGCCCACCACTTCATTGAACAGCTGGCTGGCGGCGGCGTTGTCCAGATCGGTGAAATCGAACACCTGGCCCGGCTGCAGGTAGCTGGCCGGCACGAAGTTCTTCACGAACAGGATCGGATCGACGATTTTCAGCGTGTACGAGCCGCGCGTGACCGCGCCGACCTGCGTGCCGAGGAAGCCATCGTCCCAGTAGATTTCGGACTGCGTGCCGAAGCGGTTGTCCGGCAGCTCTTTCAGCGAGACGAAGAAGGCCGCCTGCTGCGACCCGGGCTGGCCGCCGAACTTGAAACGTTCCCAGCTCTGCTTGATCAGCGGACTGACGAAGCCGTCGCCGGCGAAGATCGACTGCGAGTTGGTATCGTCCGAGCGCCATTCATAGCCACCCGGCTCGGCGACGAAGCCGGTGATCGCGCCGTCCTGGAACAGCAGCAGGCCGTAGCCTTCGGGCACGACGATCCTGGAGCCGTTGGTGATGATGTTGGAGGAGGCGCTGGTGTTGGAGCCGCGCCCGGCATTGGTGCCGCGCGGGACCGCCGCGAACAGCGCTGCCGTGGAGGGCAGGCCCGTCGGCACGGTGTAGAAGTCCTTCCACTGGTCGGCCAGAACACCACCCACTGCACCTGCCACCGCCTGACGAAGACCCATGACCAACTCCCTGTGATTCGTGGCCGGGCACCGTGCCCGCCATGCTCGGCCGACTATATCAGCAGCCAACGCACCTGCATCCAGAACGCCGCTCTGCTCGTACAAGCGCCATGAACCCCAAGTCGCCGATCCCCCGGAAGTGGCCTACCATGGAGGCTGACCCGCCTGTTGCCAGGATGACGCCCTTCGAGGCCGCCCGGATGATTGCCGCCCCCGCTCAATCCACGACGGAGATCAAGACCTGGGCGGCGGAGATGGCGGCGGTGGCCGGCTCGCGCGACCGCGAGTGCTTCCTGCGCATCTACGACCACTTCATGCCGCGTCTGTGCCGCTACCTGGGTGGGTTGGGGGCGGCCGATGGCGTGGCCGAGGATCTTGCCCAGGAAGTGCTGCTCAAACTGTGGAACCGTGCCGACCTGTACGATCCGGCGCGCAGCAGCCTGGGCACGTGGCTGTACCGGGTGGCGCGCAACATGCATATCGACCGCGTGCGCCGGGAACATATCTGGGTGCATGCCCACGAGGTGGTCGAGCAGGCCGCCGAAGAGGCCGACGGAGGCGGCTCGCTGGCCGAGCGCCATACCGAGCACGTCAGGCTCAAGCAGCGGCTGGACGAACTCTCCGCAACGCAGGCCCGTTTGATCCGGATGTCCTACTTCGAAGCCAAGACCCACGCCGAGATCGCCACCGAGCTGCATATGCCACTGGGCACCGTGAAATCCCATATCCGACGCGCGTTTCTGCAGTTGCAGTCGCTGATGGGAGAGTCGCGATGAATCCTCGTCATCACCTGGACCCGACCACCGTCCTGGGCTTTGCCACCGGAACCCTGGCGCCGGAAATGTCGGTGGTCGCCGCGGCGCACCTGGAAGCCTGCGCCTACTGCCGGGAACAACTGCGCGCGGCCGAACGGGTCGGGGGACTGCTGCTGGAGCAGCAGTTGCCGCCGCCCTGCGCGGAGGATCGCCAGGCCGCGCTTCGGCAGACCATGCTGGCGCGCCTGGATGCCGCGCCAGCGGAGGATGGCATGCGTGCCCAGGCAGCGGTACGCGGCGCGCCTGGGCACGACCCGGATCAACTGCCCGCGGCGCTGGCGCCGCATTTCGGAACCTCCTACCGCTCGCTGAAATGGCGGTGGATGGCGCCGGGTGTCCACTGCATCCGCGCAGCGGCGCACCCGTCGTTGATCATGCTGAAAATAGCCCCGGGCAAATGCCTGCCCATGCACAGCCATGGCAGCAGCGAGCTGACCCAGATCCTTCGCGGTGCCTACGATGATTCACTGGGGCATTTCGCCCCCGGCGATGTGGCCGATCTCGACAGCCAGGTCGAGCATCAGCCGGTGACCACCCCCGGGGTGGCGTGCATCTGCGTTTCAGCGCTGGATGCGCCACTGGTCTTCAGCGGATGGTTCGCGCGGAAGCTGCAGCAGGTGTTCAAACTCTGACCGGGCAGGCCGTGATCGCGGCCGCTTCGAACACCTGCATCACCAAGGCCGGGGACATCGGCCGGGCAAGCAGGTAGCCCTGGACTTCGTCGACCCCCATCGCAGCCAGCACCTCCACCTGCGCCTGTTGCTCGACTCCCTCGGCCACGGTGAGGTAGCCCAGCTCATGCGCCAGATGATGGATGGCCGAGACCTTGGCGCGCGCCCGGGGATTGATGGCGATGCCATCGATCAACGATTTGTCCAGCTTCACGGTGTGGATGGGAAGGTCGGACAGATAGCTGAAATTGCTGTAGCCGCTGCCGAAGTCGTCGATCGCCACTGTGATGCCGGCCTGCGCCATCGCTGCGATATGGCCGATGGCCGGGGAGCCCGGACGCAGCCATTCGCCCTCGGTGATCTCCAGCTCGATCGTCGAGAACGGCAGCGCCCTGTGCTCGAGTTTGCTGCGGATGTCGTGCCATGCCGAGGCGTTGGACAGATAACTGCTGGAGAGGTTGATCGAGACCGGAATATCCAGCCCTTGGGCGCGCCACGCCTGGACCTGATCGAGCGCGGTGTCGAGCACCCAGTTGGTCACCTCGTCCATCAGGGCGGTCCGCTCGAAGACCGGAATGAACTCGGTCGGGCTGATCGACCCCAGGGTGGGGTGGGTCCAGCGGATCAGGGCTTCGGCCGAGACCGGGCGCCGGCCGTCCAGGGTGAAGCGGGGCTGGTAATCCAGGTGGAAATCGCCGGCCTGCAGCCCGCGTTCGGCATCGGAGGCCAGGCGGTAGGCGCGGTGCATCTTTTCGTCGCGCTGTTCGGAGTACCAGCAGAACGGCCGCCGTGCGTCGAACGCACCGTGCATGCTGACCAGCAGCCGCCGCAGCAGGTCGTGGCTGTCTTCTTCGCCCGGTCCGACGGCGCAGATGCCGGCATGGAAGCGCGGCGACATCGGCACTGCCGCGGCCATCAGCGGGCGCAGCATGCGCGTTCTCAACTCCAGGATCAGCGCCTCCACCTGGGCTGCGGCCGGCATCTCGACCACGAAAGCAAACCGCGTCACCCCCACGTGGTACACCGTGGCCACGCCCTCCAGCGCGGCACGCAGGCGGACGCCGGCGCGCCGGATCAAGGCCTCCAGCGGACGCAGGCCCAGCACCTGGCCCACCTGGTTGGCGCGTGGAATATCGAGGATGTCCACCGCGACGGCGTAGGCCGTTCCTTCAGTGCAACGCGCCAGGATGCCGGGCAGATCCGCATGCAGCTGGTGCCGGCTCGGCAGCCCGCTGACCGGGTCCAGCCGACCGGACATCGCACGCAGCTCCAGCTGCGCGACGACCAGTTCGGCCAGGGTGGCCAGCTGATCCTGATCACCCTCGTTGAACGTGCGCGGGCGTGTGTCCATGACGCACAGGGCACCGATGGCGACCCCGTTCTTTGCCACCAGCGGTGCGCCCGCGTAGAAGCGCAGATGCGGGCTGTCGGTGACCAGCGGGTTGTCGCGGAAGCGGGGGTCCTGGCGGAGATCCGGAACCACCAGCACGCCATCGGCGGTGACGGCGTGGGCGCAGATCGAGGCGCGGATGTCGGTCTGTGCCATGGGCAGGCCGATCCGGGAAAGGAAGCGCTGCTTCACATCCCCCAGGATCGAGACGAATGCCACCGGGGCATCGAAGGTGTAACCGGCCAGCGCGGTGAGCCTGTCCAGTGCAGGCAGGGACGCCAGACCGTCGACCTGCATGGCACTGAGGACCGCGCTGCGTTCGTCGCGTTGTGAGGTGGGGGGGCTCATCGTGATTCGACTGGGGGTGGAGGCCACGGCCGAAGCCGGAAAAGTGGGCCTCCTGTCCCTTGCCGCTCGAACCGGCGGCGTTCCTTCCAGGCTATACGTACGACACACGCACCTGGATGCAGTTACCAGTCGGTGGGCGCGTAGTCCTTCAGGAACTGACCCCAGACGTGCTCACCGGTGTTGATGCCGTGGATGATCGGGTCGACAATGCGGGCGGCGCCGTCGACGATATCCAGCGGCGGATGGAAGCGCTCTTCCTTCACTTTCTTGGCCGCGATATCCGCCGGATCCTCGTCGGTCACCCAGCCGGTGTCGACGCTGTTCATGTGGATGCCGTCGTTCTGGTAATCGGCCGCCGAGGTGCGCGTCATCATGTTCAGCGCCGCCTTGGCCATGTTGGTGTGCGGGTGGCGGGTGGTCTTGAAGTTGCGGTAGAACTGCCCCTCCATCGCCGAAACGTTGACGATGTGCTTGTCACGCTCGGGCGTGCGCAGCATCAGCGGCTTCAGGCGCGCATTGATGATGAACGGTGCGATGGCGTTGACCAGCTGGGTTTCCAGCAGCTCCACCGAGGGCACTTCGGCCATCAGCATGCGCCAGGAGTTGCGCCCGCGCAGATCCACCTGCTGCAGGTCCTGGTCCAGGCGACCGTCCGGGAACAGATGCTGCTGCGCCACCAGCTCATCGTCCAGCAGCGGCACCTGCGACAGCTCGGCGGCACGGGTCAGGCCGTTGGCGGCATTGAAGTCGCGGCCCTGGACCACCGGCAGCCCGGCCGAGGCGGTGGTGCCGAGCAGTTCGGCGCTGCGCAGGCCTTCGTAATCGCCGATCAGCTTGCGCAGCGTGTCCGGTACCTCGTGCAGCGGCGCGGTTTCACCGGCCATCATGTGCGCATAGAACTGCGGCGGGCGGCGCACGGTCTGGCAGGCGTTGTTGATGATGAAATCCAGGCGCGGGCGGGTGGCCAGCAGTTCGCTGCAGAAGGCCTCCACGCTGGGGGTGTGGCGCAGGTCCAGGCCGTACACCTGCAGGCGGTGGCCCCATTCGGCGAAGTCGGGCTCTTCGGCGTAGCGCGCGGCCGAGTCACGCGGGAAGCGCGTGGTCACGATCAGGTCGGCGCCGGCGCGCAGCAGCTTGAGTCCGGCCTGGTAGCCGATCTTGACCCGGCCACCGGTCAGCAGCGCGACGCGCCCGCTCAGGTCGGCGGTTTCGGTGCGCTTGAAGAAGTTCAGCTCGGCACAGGCCGGGCACATCTGGTCGTAGAAATGGTGCAGCTGGGTGAACTTCTGCTTGCACACATAGCAGTGGCGCAGCTCCGGGGAATGCACCGGCTCCGGCGCGGCGGCGGCATGCTCGCCATTGGAGGCGTCATGCAGGCCGGCGGCATGGGGCGGGAAGTAATTCGGGGTGCTGAACACGGGCTTGCGGCGCAGGGCGCGGATGCCGGTCTGCTCCAGCAGTGCCTCGGCCTTGGCCACTTTTTCCTGGTGCCGGGCCTTGGCCTGCTGTTTCAGCTTCGCCCGCCGCGCCTTGGGCTCGGGGTGGTAGACCTTCGCCACCACCTGGTGCAGGCGGGTGCGGTCGGCGTCGGGCAGCGTATCGAGCACGCTGCGGTCGGCTTCGATGGCCTCCAGCAGGTCCAGCGCGGCGCGCAGCCGGTCGGTCAGGGGCAGGTCGTCGTCGGCAGGGGGCAGGGCGATGGTATTCAATTCGGGTCCGGGAAAAGCAGCAGGAAGACAGGCAGGCGGGCGCCGCGCGGTGGCCCCCGACGGGGCATGCGCCGGCAGGCCGGGGCAAACGATGGGCGGCTATTGTCCCTGATCCTGGGATTTGGTGCTGAGCGGCGCCGTCTGGCTCCACATCCGCTCCACACCGCCCCCCATAGAGTGGCCTCCACCCAATCGATGGCCCTTCCCCGTGAGCCTGCAGACCTCCGTGTCCCTTCCGCTTCCCCGGCGCCCGTTGCCGGACAGTTGCCACTTCGAGCTGCTGGATGTGAGCGCCCTGCAGGACCCGAGCAGCGGCCGTATCGTGCATCTGTACTCGATGGTGGCGCGGTGCCTGTCCTGTGAGGTGGTGTTCAACGCCCGGGAAGGGGAAGGATTCGTCAGCACCTCGGCGGCGCGCCTGCTGCGCTGCCCCACCGGCTGCGGCGAGCAGTCCCTGAAGGGGGCCGCATTGCGCCAGTGGCGTGCGGCGGGCGTGTGCGGCACCTGATCCGATCCGGGCAGCCGCATGAGCATGCGGACCCGCAGCTGCAGGGTGCGGATCTGCCGGCCGATGAGCACGCCAGATCCAAGAACAACGTCCAGCCCTGATCGGCACGAACGTCTCGCTCGCTCAGCCTGACGCGAGCGAGGCCTGCAGCGCAGTGGCCAGCGCGGCGTCACCATTCACCAATTCGGTCCACTTCAGGGTGAGGCCATTCCGTTTTCCCTTCGGCACCAGCTTCAGGCCGTCGGGATCGATGGTCAGCGTGTACGCCTGGTCGCCGATCTGGACCTCCCGGCGCACGGGTTTATCGAGCGGGGTCATGGGGGATCACGGCTTCGGCGGGGATTCGCGCTTCGGTTCCGCGCTGGTCCCGGTGTCGTGCCCGGAGTCCTGCGCCTCGGAGGCGGCCGTTCCACTACCGCCACCGGGCACGTTGCGCGACGTATCGCCCGCGGCCGGGGCGGTGGCAGGCTGCTCGATCGTATCGGCGTGCTTGCCTTGATCAGTGTGCTCGGCCTGGCTGCAGGCAGACAGCGCCATCGTGGCAAGGGCGGTGAGCAACAAGGTGCGCATGACGATTCTCCGGGAGTGATACCACTCCGGTTTGTAACGCTGAGGCTGTTGCTGATCCGTGATCACCTCGTTGATCACTCTGTGACGACAGCGGCATGGAGTACCCTTGCCGCCGTCGATGCTTAGCCGTTCCGTGGTCTGCGGGCGGGGAGCCGGCGTGTTACGGAGCAGAGTAGACATCATGAGTATTCCCGAGGGAGTGGACGAGAACCGGCGCGGGCACGGCCTCACACGACGAGGCTTCCTTCTTGCGGTTGGTTCGGTTTCGCTGCTCGCGGCCTGTCGTGATAAAGCGCCTGCGGTGGCAACGCCCGCCGCAGCAGCGCCGGCGGCCAGGACCGATACCGCCTTCCTCTCGCTGTCCCGCGCCCTGACCGACAAGAACGACCTTGACCCGGCCACGGCCGAACGGATCGAAAAGGCGTTCGCCACCCTGCAGCCCGACCTGCATGCGCAGTTCCCCGCCTTGGTCACGCTGGCCGGGCAGGTGAGCGGTGCCACGACGCTGGTCGCCGCCGCCGGCGAGGCCAAGCCCGCGGCGCTTGCCATCATCACTGCCTGGTATACCGGCACGGTGGGCAAAGGGGTCCACGCCGTGACCGTGTCCTATCGCGATGCGCTGATGCAGCGCTGCGTGGACGACGGCCTTTCGCCACCGACCTATGTCCAGGGCGGACCCGCCTGGTGGACCGCTGAGCCGCCGGCCCCGATTCGAGCCCACGCATAAGCCTGCGCGGTTCTCTTTTTCCTGTTACTGATCTGGAATCCCTCTCATGAAAGCTCCGGTTTTCCGTGATGGCGACGTCGATGCCGACGTCGTGATCGTCGGCTCGGGCGTCGTCGGTGCATTGATCGCCCACCAGCTGGTGCGCGCCGGCAAATCGGTTCTGGTCCTCGAGGCCGGGCCCCGCTTGAACCGCTCCGATGTGGTCGAGAACTGGCGCAACGTCAGTTTCGAGCGCCGTATCGGCAGCGACTTCCAGGGGCCATTCCCGCAATCGAAATTCGCGACGGCGCCGCTGTATTTCCCGGCCAACGACTACGTCGGGCTGACCGGGCCCGATGCCAGCAGCTTCCATCAGGGCTTCATCAAGGCCGTCGGCGGCACCACCTGGCACTGGGCGGCGTCGTGCTGGCGCCATCTCCCGGTCGACTTCAAGATGCAATCAGCCTATGGCGTCGGTCGCGATTGGCCGATCAGTTACGAGGACATCGAGCCGTACTACTGCCGTGCCGAGGAGGCCATGGGCGTGTCCGGGCCGAACGACCCGGCGCAGCAGAGCCCCTCGGAGCGCTCGAAGCCCTACCTGGCCGACATGATTCCGTGGGGCAACGGCGACAAGGTGTTCGCCGAGGTGGTCAATCCGCACGGCTACAACCTGGTGCCGATTCCGCAGGGGCGCATGATCAAGCCGTGGAATGACCGGCCTGCCTGCTGCGGCAACAACAACTGCCAGCCGATCTGCCCGATCGGGGCGATGTACAACGGCGTGCACACCGTCCAGGCCGCCGAGGCGCTGGGCGCCAAAGTGTTGGCCGAATCGGTGGCGTACAGGATCGATACCGACGACCAGAACCGGGTCACCGCGATCCACTGGTATGACAGCGACAAGGTGAGCCACAAGGCCACCGGCCGCAGTTTCGTGATCGCCTGCAACGCGCTGGAAACACCGCGCCTGTTGCTGCTGGCCGCCAACGAACAGAACCCGAACGGCATTGCCAATTCCTCCGACCAGGTCGGCCGCAACATGCTGGACCACTCCGGCTTCCACTGCTCCTTCATTGCCGACCGGCCGATCTGGCTGGGACGTGGTCCGGCGCAGTCCAGCTGCATGGTCGGGCCACGCGACGGGGCGTTCCGCTCGGAGTACTCGGCGACCAAGATCATCCTCAACAACATCAGCCGCGTGGCGATCGCCACCGACCAGGCCTTGAAGATGGGGCTGGCCGGTGAGGCCCTGGATGCGGAAATCCGCCGCCGCGCGATCTACGGGGTGGACCTGTCGATCAGCCTGGAGCCGCTGCCGGATCCGAGCAACCGCCTGACGCTCTCCAAGACCCGCGTCGATGGTCATGGCCTGGCCTGCCCGGACATCCATTACTCGCTGGGCGATTACGCGCGCAAGGGCTACGACAAATCCTGCGAGCAGCTGCGGCACATCGGCAAGCTCTTCAATGCCGAAGAGTTCGTCATCACCACGGCGCTCAATGCCAATAACCACATCATGGGCTCGACCATCATGGGTGCCGACCCCCGGGATTCCGTGGTCGACGGCGACTGCCGCGCGCATGACCACCCGAACCTGTGGCTGCCGGGTGGCAGCGCGATGGTCTCGGCCAGCGTCGTCAACAGCACCCTGACCATGGCTGCGCTGGCGCTGCGCGCGGCCGATGCGATCGAGCGTGCCGCATGAAGACCTTCCTCCTCATCGCGTTCGGCCTGCTGGCCGGGGGCAGCCAGGTTGCACGCGCCGACGAGACGGTCGAGCGCGGTCGCTACCTGTCCGTGGCCGCCGATTGTGTGGCCTGCCATACCAGCCCGAAGCAGGGCAAGCCGTATGCGGGCGGTTATGCGATCGCCTCGCCACTGGGCGAGATCTGGGCCAGCAATATCACCCCGTCCAAGAGCCATGGCATCGGCAACTACACGGAAGGCGATTTCGCCAAGGCGGTGCGCGAGGGCGTGCGCAAGGACGGCGCGCATCTGTATCCGGCGATGCCCTACACCTCGTACGCGAAACTGACCGACGATGACATCCACGCGCTGTACGTCTATTTCATGCAGGCCGTCGCGCCGGTGGATGAAGAGGCGCAGACCACCGAGCTGCCGTTCCCCTTCAGCGTCCGCTCGTCGATGGCGGTGTGGAATCTGCTGTTCCTGGACAAGACGCCCTTCAAACCTGATCCGGCGCAGAGCGCCCAGTGGAATCGCGGCGCCTATCTGGTGGAAGGGCTGGCGCACTGCTCCAGCTGCCACAGCCCGCGCGGGTTGATGATGCAGGAGGTGGGTGGCAAAGCCTTCGCCGGCGGTTCGTTGGGTGACTGGTATGCCCCCAACATCACCTCCCATCCGATCAGCGGCATCGGCGGCTGGAGCGATGACGAACTGGCCCGATACCTCAAGACCGGCCGGGTGGAGGGCAAGGGACAGGCCGGCGGCGGCATGGCCGAGGCGGTGACCAACAGCCTCTCCAAGCTGCGCGATGAAGACATCAGCGCCATCGTGACCTACCTGCGGACCGTGCCTGCGGTGGCCGACAAGGACGCCACCCGCGCCGCCTTCGCCTGGGGCGATGCCGCCAAGGCGCCCGGTGAGCAGCCGGTGCGCGGCACGGACGCGCCGATCACCTCCGGTGCGGTGCTGTATTCCGGCCTGTGCGCCAGCTGCCACGGGCCGCAGGGCGAGGGCAGCAAGGACGGCTACTACCCGTCGCTGGTGCACAACAGCACCGTCGGCATGACCCGGCCCCAGAACCTGGTGGCCACCATCATCGGCGGCATCGACCGCGAGGTGGATGGCCAGCATGTGGTGATGCCGCATTTCTCCGAGGGCTCTTACGTCCAGGCGTTGAGCGATGCCGATATCGCCGCCGTTGCGACGTATGTACGGACCAACTTCGGCCCCGGTGATCAGGTGACGGAAGCGCAGGTCGCGCTGATCCGCGACGGCGGTGAGAAGCCCTTGCTGGCCAAGATCGCACGCCTGTGGCTGCCGCTGCTCATCCTCGGGCTTGCGGCGTTCGTGGTGGTGATCGCGATGGTGCGACGCGCCTGGAAGAAACGCAGGCTGCGGAGGGCCTCGGCATGAAATACACCCCCTGTCTGATCACCCTTGGTCTGTTGGCGGCCGCGACCAGCGTACCGGCCTGGGCGGCCGACGCCGAGGCGCCCAAGCCGAAACCGGTGGATACCATCGCCCAGACACCGCTGAGCGCGGCGTGGGCGGCCCGGATATGGCTGCAGGACCGCGGCGTGACCCCGAGCGCCCGGATCGTGGTCGCCACCGGCGTCAACAGCGACGGTTACAAAGGCACTGGCTGGTCGACCGCCGAGCACGTCGACATCGGCGCGATGATCGATACCGGCAAGGCCTTCGGTGTTGACGGCACGATGCGCGTGGTCTTTTCCGACCGCTTCGGCAACGCGGTCAACGACCGCTCCACCGGCTCCTACGTGCAGAACCAGGCCTTCTACGGGCAGGGCCAGAACCTGCGTTTCAATGAACTCTCCTACGAGCGCTGGCTGCTGGACAAGCGCTTGAGCCTGAAGGGCGGCTTCTACTCGATGGGCAACGACTTCGGCGGTCTGCCCTATACCTGCAATTTCAACAACAACGGCCAGTGCGGCCACCCGCTGGGGCCGATCTACAGTTCCGGCTGGCTCGACAACCCTACCGGCCAGTGGGGCCTTCGGGTGAAATGGGCCGACCCTTCCGGCTGGTACGCCCAGACCGGCATCTATGACGTCGTGCCGATGCGCAAGCAGGCCGGCAGCGGCTTCCGGGTGTCCGACCGTGGCAAGACCGGTCTGTTCCTGCCTGTCGAAGTGGGCTACAGCCACGGCAACACCGGCGCGCATTACGGCGGCACCTACAAGGTGGGCTACTACCTGGACACCTCCAACGCCGACGATATCGGCAATCCGGCGGCGCCACATGCCTCCCATCGCAGCGGCTCCTACATCCAGCTGGCGCAGCGCGTGCTCAAACCCGAAGGCGACACCGTGCGCGGGGTGTCGGTATTTGGCGTGGCCACGCGCGCGGATGCCAAGACCGGCCTGATGCGTTACTCGTGGGAGGCCGGCCTGAGTTGGCGCGGTGTCGTGGCCTCGCGCGAAGACGACGTGCTCAGTCTCGCCTGGACCCGGCTGGACATCTCCGACCGCCTCGCCGAGTACCAGCGCATTACCGGCAAGGACGTGCAGAGCAACGAGCAGTTCGTCGAGCTGAACTACGGCGTGCAGGTCACCCCGTGGCTGATCCTGCGGCCCGCGGTGCAGTACGTCGCGCGGCCGGGTGCGTATGACAGCCGCCCGGACAGCTGGGTGTTCACGCTGCAGGCGCAGGCGACGCTGTGAGGGGGGCGAAAGGGCGCCCGTAATGCAGGCGCTCTGTCCGGGACCATGCGACCGTACGGTGGCGCGGTCGCGGCGCTGCGTCGTCGCTGGGGCACTAGGCCTGCTGTGGGTTGCCCGTTGACCCCGATCCTGTGGCCAGCGCTTCTGCCACCCGTTGCTGCAACACGCGGATGTCGAAGGGCTTGGACACGAAGGGCACCCGTTGATGGGCGCGTGGCACTATCTGGTGATAGACCGCGGAGGCGAACAGGAAAGGGGTGCCCGTGGCGGCCAGTCGGTCGGCCACAGGGAAGACCGATCCGTCGCGAAGCTCCACGTCGAGGATGGCCGCATCGAATCGCTGGCCGGTGAGGGCGCTGAGCGCATCCGTCACGGAATCAGCGCTGACCGCCGTATGACCTGCCTCCTGCAGCACTTCGATGAACAACCGGGAGAGCTCGGCTTCGTCTTCAACAACCAGTACGGTACGGCCTGTAGGTACAACAGTGGAACGGTTCATGGGGGTGGGACAAAAGAAGAGGCCTCCATGGTGTGCCTGCACGCGTCAAGGACGAGGGAAGGGCCGTTGCCTGTCCGTTGACACGCGCCGGTCGGCCGCCGCCCCCGCGGCCGCCGGAGGCGTAAAATGGCCAGCCGCTGACGCTGACGAGTGCCCTCCCCATGCCCTATGCGACCCGTGACGCGATCCAGCGGCTGCGCGAGCAGATTCCTTCTTTCCGCTGCGTGGTGGGGTGCCACGACTGCTGTGGGCCGGTCACCGCCTCCAGCGAGGAAGTTGCCCGCCTGCCGCTCAAGAGCGATGCCGAGCATGCCGCCGCCCTGGAAGCGCTGAGTTGCCCGTACCTGGGCGCCAATGGCTGCGAGGTCTACGAAGAGCGGCCGTTGATCTGCCGCATGTTCGGGACCACGCCTACGCTGCGCTGCCCGAACGGCCAGCGACCGGTCTACATGCTGGACGAAAGCGTCGAAGCCGATATCCACCAGTTCCTGCGCAGCACCCGCCAGGTCCTCATCTGACGGGCACTGTGGCTGTGCGGGACGCCATGCCCTCAGCTCGACCTGCGGGCGCCCAGACGCCAGACGGCGAGGCCGCCGTACAGCGCCAGCAGCGCCGCCAGCGTCCATATTTCGTGGCTGACTTCGCTGAGGCTGGCATCCATCTGGTTCAAGCGCACCATCAGGTTGATGCCGGGTGTGGTGGGCAGCAGGTGCGCCAGCGCGACCAGTGCCGGCGGCGAGGTGACCGCTGGCCAGGACAGGTTGGCCAGGAAAAACAACGGGATCGAGCAGGCGATGACGACCTGGAACGCACGCTCGCGGGTGGCGAAAAAGCTGCCCACGAACAGGCCGAACGCTACCGTGGCTGCGATGAACAAGGTGCCGCCCAGCAGCTGCCCGAGCGGATTGCCACCGCGCGGATAGTCCTGCACCCACGCGGTGAAGCCGGCGTAGTAGAGCAGGCCGAGCAGGCCGATCGCACCGAAGCCGACGGCCATCCCGGCCAGCGTCGGCAGGTCGAAACGCAGCCGCCGGCCCAGCGCCAGCCGCCGCGCGCCGAGCAGTACGCCGATGCCCATGAGCAGGGTCTGGTGCACGATCAGTTCGGCCACGCCGGGGACGATCGCGCTGCCGTAGCCCTCCTGGGTGTTGAACAGCGGGCGTTGCACCAGGGTGATCGGCGGTGCCTGCGGCGCGCCCATGAAGGCTGCCTGGGACACCGCCGCTTCCCGGGCGAACGCGGTCAGGGCATCGGCCACGCCGCCGAGCACCCAGCTGGCGCGGCCCAGGTAGGCGCCGTTGCCCATCAGCACCAGATACCCGTTGCCCCCACGCAGGATGTCGCGCTCGAGGTTGGCGGGGATCAGCAGGATGCCTTCGGCCCGGCCGGCTTCCATTTCATCCCGGGCCTGGTCGACGCTGGCCGGCTGGTCGACGATGCGCACCGTGCGCAGCGCATCCACGCGACGCAGCAGTTCCCGGCTGGTCGCGCTCTGGTCGTGGTCGACCACCACGATGGGCAGGTTGGTCGCCACCTGGTGGCGGTAGGCGGCCGGGTAGAAGAACGAGTACAGCACCACCGCGCCCACCATCAGCACGACTGCGTAGCGGTCGGTGAGGACCGTGCGCAGGGTCAGGCGCAGGCTGCTGCCGAAGCGGCTCATGCGCTGGCTCCGGAGGCCGCGGCCGGCGTACCCGGATCGGCAGCCCGCGCGGCGGCGATCAAGCGCCACCCCCCGATGCCGCCCGCCACCAGCACCATCAGCAGCAGGGTACCCAGTGGCCACAGGGAAACACTCCACGGGGCGCCGACGAACTGCTGCTGGGTCTGCAGTTTGACGTAGGCGGTCAGGGGCAGCAGCGCGTTCCATATGCGGGTGAACAGTGGCGCATCCACCACCGGGAACGTCGCCCCGGAAAATGCCAAGGCAGTCCCGATGCTCAGGCCGATCGCGGAGAGCGCGCTGCCCATGTCGCGGGTGAGCGCCACGAACAGCAGCGCCACCGCCGCGCAGGCCAGATAGAACAGCGGCTGGCCCAGCATGAGCAACAACGTGCTGCCGGCGATGCCGTCGCCACGGACCCGCGCGAGGTAGAGCACGCCGAGCGCCCCATACGCCGAAAACAGCAAGACATAGGGCGCGATCTTGCCGACGATGGCCGACCACGGGGCATCACCGAGCCACGCGCGCAGGTGCCCGTCGCGCACTTCGCGGCCCAGGCTGGCTGCGACCGCCAACGCCAACCCCAGCGACAGAACCGCCGGGAACAGCAGCGGCAGCAGGAACAGCTCATAGCTGCGTGCCGGGTTGTGCAGGATGTCCGACTGCACCGCGATCGGCGGCGCGCGCAGCTTGGCCGGGCCCACCTGCTTGCCGATGCGCCCGCCCAGCAGGCGCGCATTCCAGGCGCTGACGGCTTCAACGATGTCGCGCACGGCGGACTGGCCAGTGGTGAGGTAGGTGGCGTTGTAGTACGCGAACACCGTGCCCTGTTCGCCACGCAGGGCGTTGCGGGTCGCATCGCGCGGCACCAGCACGACGGCGAACACGTCCAGCCGCCGCAGCTGCGACTGCGCATCGGCCAGACTGATCGGCTGGCTGGCCACGCGCACCCCGGGGCTTGCATCGAGCATCCGGGCCAGCTGCCGGCTCTCGGCGCTGCGGTCCAGATCGACGACGGCGATCGGGATATCGCGCATCACCGAGGCCGCGAACAGCCAGGCCATCACGCCCAGCATCAGCGCTGGCAGCAAGGTGACCAGCAGCAGATCGGCACGATCCTGTCGCAGGTGCTGCAGCTCGCGCTGCAGCGAGGCGGTGATGCCCGCCCGCGCCCGGCGGTTCATCCCTGCGGCCACGCGAACAGCACGCTCATCCCCGGCCGGAAACCTTCGATGGGGGCGACCGGGCGCAGCCGGATCTCGAAGCTGCGCACGTCATAGCCGGACGATTGCCGGGTGGCGCGCCAGGTGGCGTAGTCGCCCGCCGGATTGATGAAATACACCTCGAAGTCGGCGTCGCGGTCCAGCGCGGGAACGCTGCCGTGCAGGCGGCTGCCCACCTTCAGGCCGCGCATCTGCGACTCGCGCAGGTTCACTGAAACCCACATGTGGTCGATGTCGACCAGGGTGAAGACCGGGTAGCCGGCCGGCACCAGCTCGCCGATATCGGACATGCGCTTGTTGATCTCGCCGGCCACCGGCGCGCGGCCGTTGACCTCATCGCGGGCAGCGTTGACTTCGGCCACCGCGCCCTGCGCCTGGCGGACCTGGCCCTGCGCGGCGCGCTTGTCCTGGTCACGGGCACCGGCCAGCGCCTGGTCGTACTGCGCCCGTGCGGCATTGGAGAGCTCGCGCGAGCTGCGCGCCTGCGCCAACGCTTCATCGCGCTTCTGCCGGGTCATGACCCCTTCGTTGAACAGGTTCTGCACGCGCTGATAGGTCGCCTCGGCCAGGGTGGCACCGGCTTCGGCACGCTTCCAGTTGGCCTGCGCAGCGCGGATATCCTCGCTGCGTGCACCTTCGTCGGCCTTGTCGGCCACAGCACGCGCCGCTTCCAGTGCACCATGCGCCTGCTCTTCCTTGGCCGCCACTTCCGGACTGTCGAGCACGAACAGCACCTGGCCGGCCTTGACCCGGTCGCCTTCGCGCACCTTCAGCTCGGCAAGACGCGCGGTGATCTTCGCGGCTACGTTGATGGTGTCGGCGTCGGCCATGCCCTGCAGCTGCTCGGCCGGGGTACGCCAGGCCAGCCAGAGGCCGACCACCACGACGACCACCAGGGCCAGGCCAATGAGGATGCCCGCCTTGCGCTTCTTCGGCGGCGGCGCGTCGGCGGCGGCCTGCAATGTGTCATTCATGCGCGATCACCTCGTCGCCCCGGCGGCGGAATTCTTCGTATCGGTCCATCTGTCCACTGATCTCCAGCAGCTGTGCCAGCGCTACGTCGTATTGATAGGCGGCCTGCGCGCGTTCCACCTGCGCGCCCCCCAACCCCAGCCGTGCATCGATCACGTCCAGCGAGGTCGCCTGGCCTTCGCGGAACGCCAGCTCCTGAAGGCGCAGGTTCTCACGGCTCTGTTCAATGCTGCTGTCCAGCAACAGGAACTGCTGGCGGGCGGTGTCCAGTTCGTACCAGGCCTTGCGAACGCCCAGCGTCACCTGGTTCTCGGCTTCGCGCAGGCCGGCTTCCGCCTGCTCCTGCTGCGCGCGGGCGGCGCTGATCTGGGCCGGGCGCGAGCTGGGCGAGAGGAAGGTGTACTTCAGGCCGATGCCGAATGCCCAGTCCGGATCGGTCAGCATCTCGTCGCGACGGCGGAAATCGTACTGGCCGAACAGGAACACGGTGGGTTTGAGCTTGGCCTGCTGCACGCGCACGCCTTGTTCGGCCTGCGCCACCAGGGCGCGCAGCCGGGCGATCTGCGGCTGCCGGGCCTGGGCCTCGCGTTCGAAGGTGGGCAGTGCACCGATCGGCGCGCGATGCACGAACAGCGGCGACACCGGGCGGACCTCGCCGCCGCTGCGGAGCAGGGTGGCCAGCGCTGCCTTCAGGGTCTGCAGATCGTTCAGCGACTTCTGGTAATCGCGCTCGGCCTTGTCGCGGGCCACGTTGGCCTGCAGGCGCTGGGCGCGGGTGGCAAAGCCCTCGCGCTCAAGCTTCAAGGCGTCGTCGAGGTGGCGCTGCAGGCCATCGCGGACATCCCGCCGCACATCGACGGCCTGCTCGGCAAGGCGCTGACCAAAATAGGCCTGGGCCAGCTGCACGCTCAGCGATTGCCGCTGCGACTCGCGCTCGGCACTGGCCTGGTCGGTCGCGCCGGCCGCCGCCTGCTGCGCCGCCGGGATCAGCCCGCCGGTATACAGCGGCAGCACCGCGGTCACCACCGGGCGGGTACGCCAGTCACGCTCGGTGAACTGCAGCGGCGAATCGATACCGAAGGCTTCGGCAACCGGGGCCAGCGAACCCAAGGGGAGGGTGAGGGTCTTCTGGAACTGCAGGCGGCGCACTTCACCGGTGATCTCCGGCAACCGCAACAGGCGGGTGGCGTCCTGCAGGTCCTGTTTGTTGCGCACCGACGCATCGGCGGCGGCCAGCGCATCGGAGACCTGCTCCAGCCGCTGCTGGGACTGCTGCCAGTCCAGCGCGGGGATAGCGGCGGCGCCCGGGGCGGGCTGGGCGATGGCCAGGCCACTGAAAAACAGCAGGGAGAGACTGGAAAGTCCTTTTAACGCGCGCGTTGGCGGCAGATGCCGGCTCACGAGGGGGCAGCTCCGTGGGGTGTGACGGCAAGAGGGTAGTGTGCGTCGCGTGAAGTGCGGGTCTTCACAACGGTGACCGTGGGAACCCGGACAGTGGCGCACTGCACATTGACAATTCTCCTATCAGGACGTTTATATCCCATTCGGGATGATTGTCTGCCGCATGGGGTGGTCCTCCCTTGAACGCCGCGCGAGCCGGAACCGCGGGGCGAAACGCGCTTCAGTACGCCCTTCAAGAGAGCACGACATGACAGCAGTAAAGGGTTGGCGGCGGTTTGGGCGATGGGTGAAGTGGATCCTGCTGGGTCTGTTGGCGCTCGTGATTCTCCTCACCCTGGTGGGCGTCGTGTACGAGGCGCTGGCGCGCCGGAACGCGGCGGACGAGCATCCTCTGCGCGGCGAAATGGTCGACATCGGCGGGCGGCAGATGCATATCGAGTGCCGGGGCAGCGGCTCGCCGACGGTGATCTTCGAATCCGGCCTGGGCACGGGCGGCACGCTCGACTGGACCCGCGTGCACGACCGGATCGCCCGCTTTACCCGTGCCTGCGCCTACGACCGTGCCGGCATCATGCGCAGCGACGCAAAGGATTCCCCGCAGCGTGCATCGGCCGTGGCTGATGACCTGCATGCGTTGTTGAAGGGCGCCGGCATCACCGATCCGCTGGTGCTGGTCGGCCATTCGATCGGCGGGCCCTACATCCGGACCTATGTGGGTCGCTACGGCGATCAGGTCGCCGGGCTGGTGATGGTCGACCCCTCACATCCAGATCAGATCGCCCGGCTTGGCAGCGTGGTCAGCATCAACGTCCACCCGAAGAAAGTGTCGCTGTTGATGCATGCCGCGACGGCACTGTCGCGGACCGGCCTGGTGCGCTTCCTGTTCTCGCGCGCCGATCATGGCCCCCGCCCCGAGGATGAGGCGGCGGAGATCACCGCCTTCTCCAGTACCTCGGTCAAGGGCGCGACCGCCGAAGTGGATGGTTTCGACAGCACCATGGACGATGCCCGCGCGGTCACCTCGTTTGGCGATCGCCCGGTGATCGTGCTGACCGCGCTGAAGCCGTTCAAGCCCGAGGAGCTGGAAAAGATGGGCCTGACCGCGGAGGAGGGCGCCCGGTTCAAGCAGGAATGGCGCACCCTGCATGCCGAGCAGGCCGCCATGTCCAGCCGCGGGCAACAACAGATCGTGAGCGACGCCGGCCATTACATCCAGATCGATCAGCCGGATCGGGTGGTGGACGCGGTTCGTGAGGTCGTGGATGACGTGCGTGCAGACGCGCGTACCGACAAGGAGATGAAATGATGAAGCGCACTCTGCTCTGGGCCGGTGTGTCGATGCTGTTCGCCGCCCATGCGGCCGCCGCCGACTATGACCTGGTGATCCGTGGCGGCCGCGTACTGGACGGTGCCGGCAACCCCTGGGTCCGTGCCGATGTGGCGGTCAAAGACGGGCGGGTGGCACGGGTCGGCCAGGTGCCGGGGACCGGCACCCGCGAGATCGACGCGCGCGGGCGTTATGTGTCGCCCGGCTTCATCGACATGATGGACCAGTCCGGCGCGGCGCTGCTCAAGGATGGCGCCGCGGAGAACAAGCTCCGCATGGGCGTGACCACGCTGATCGGCGGCGAGGGCGGACCGCCGGTGCCTGCGGCGGGCATGCCGGGATACTTCAAGCAGCTGGAGACGCAGGGCATCGCGGTCAACTTCGGCACCTACTACTCCTCTACCCAGGCCCGCGTGCATGTCATGGGCGATGTCGCCGGTGCCCCGACCCGCAAGCAGCTGGATGCCATGGGTGAGCAGGTCAAGATCGCGATGGAGGCCGGTGCGTTCGGTATCTCCAGCGCGTTGATCTATGCGCCCAGCAGCTTCCAGAGCACCTCGGATCTCATTTCGCTGGCCAAGGTGGCCGCGCAATGCGATGGCTTCTATGCCACCCATATGCGTGACGAAAGCGAGGGCGTGGTCAAGGCGATCGAAGAAGCGATCGAGATCGGTGAAAAGGGCGGCGTGAAGGTGGAGATCTTCCACTTGAAGGCGGCCTATGCACCGGAGTGGGGCAAGCTGATGCCGCAGGCGCTGGCCACGATCAATGCGGCGCGCGACCGCGGTGTCGATGTCGCCGCGGACCTGTACCCATATACCGCCGGCGGCACCGGGCTGGAGATCATCGCGCCGAGCTGGGTCTGGGCCGATGGGCTCGAGAAGGGCATCGAGCGCGTGCGCGATCCGAAGGTGCGCGAACGCATGAAGAAGGAAGTCGCCGCTGGATCGATGCCCGGCTGGTCGAACCTGGTGCACGCCTCGGGCGGTTTCCAGAACGTGCGCCTGGCCAACAGCTTCAGTGACAAGTACCGGCGCTTCCACGGCAGGACGCTGGCCGAGATCGGTGCCGAACTGAATCTGGACCCGGCCGATGCGGCCTGGGATATCGCGCTCGAAGGGCTGCCCAACCGCGCGGTCGCGCTGTATTTCATGATCAGCGAGCAGGACGTACAGCTCGCGCTGCGCCAGCCCTGGGTCAGCATCGGCAGTGATGCCGCGGCGGCGGTGAACTACGGCAGCGAAGGTGCCATCGGCCTGCCGCACCCGCGCGCCTACGGCACCTTCCCGCGGATCATCGCCGAGTATGTGAAGCGGAACCAGGTACTGACGCTGGAGGATGCCGTCCGAAAAATGACCGGCTGGCCCGCGCAGCGGATGGGCTTGAGCGACCGCGGGCTGATCCGTGAGGGCATGCGCGCGGACATCGTGCTGTTCGATCTGGACACGCTGGACGATGTGGCGAGCTGGGATGTACCGGCCGGCGCGCCGACCGGCATCGAGACCGTCATCGTCAACGGCGTGGTGAGTTTCGAGGGTGGCAGGCACACCGGCGCCCGGGCGGGCTCGGCGCTGCGCCACGCCTGCCACACGCGCTGATCCACGTGCGCGCCACACCAACTTCAGGACCCACCTCATGATTCGATACTCCTTCCGCTGCAGCCTTCTGGCCCTGGCGCTCGCCGCCTCCGCGCCGGTGCTGGCGGCCGCACCGCCGATCACCAGCGCGGACGATCTGGGTACCGCGGTCTCGGCGCAGCTTGCGTGCGCCGGCATTTTCGTGGCCAACCGCACCGAAGCCGACGTCCTGCGCGATGACGTGCATGCGCTGGCGCCTTTCACCAGAACGGTCGCGCTGTCGGTGGATCGCAAGGCCGGGACGGTCACCGCCTCCGCGCCCGGCACGCCGACCCGTACCGCGCTGTATCGCCCGGCGGTCGGCTGCACCCTGACCACCGGCGATGTTCCGTTGAAGGCCCTCAAGACGCAGGCGGGGCGGCTCAAACCGCTTGCTCCCTTGCCGGCGCGCCCCTGGCCCCAGGGCGACACGCCCGTGCCGGCGCTGCAGGCGGCGGCTGAAGCGAAACTTGACCGGGCTGCACTCGATGCCGCGGTCAGCGCCGCCTTTGATGAGCAGAACGTCGGCGGCTATCCCGACACGCGGGCGATCGTGGTGGTGCAGGGCGGGGCGATCGTCGCCGAACGCTATGCGCCCGGCTTCAACCAGAGCACGCGCATGCTGGGCTGGTCCGCGACCAAGAGCATCATGGGTACGCTGGTCGGCCTGTTGGTCGATGACGGTGTGCTCAAACTGGACGAGCCGGCACCGGTGCCCGAGTGGAAGGGCGCCGGCGACCCGCGCGGCGCGATCACGCTGCGCCAATTGCTGACGATGTCCAGCGGGCTCACCTTCGTGGAGAGTTACAAGCCCGGTAACGACTCGATCAAGATGTTGTTCGAGGCTGGCGACATGGGGGCGCTTGCCGCTGCGTTGCCGCTGGAGCATGCGCCGGGAACCTTCTGGAGCTATTCGTCCGGCACGACCAATATCCTGTCGCGGATCGTCTTCGAGGCGACCGGTGGGACGCTGGAAGGCATGACACGGTTTGCCCAGACGCGGCTGTTCGAGCCCGCAGGGATGCGCAGTGCACTGATCGAGCCGGATGAATCGGGTGTGCTGGTCGGCAGCTCGTACGGGTACGCGACGGCACGCGATTGGGCGCGGTACGGACTGCTGCATCTGAACCACGGCGAGGCGGGCGGCAAGCGGCTGCTGTCGCAGCAATGGCTCGACTTCGCGGTGACACCGACCCCGGCCTCACCGCGGCCCTCGTACGGCGCGCAGCTGTGGTTGAACCGGGCCGAAGCCGGCGGAGAAGGACGCAAGGTGCTGCAGGATGTCGCGACAGATGCCTTCATGGCGATGGGCCATAACCACCAGATCGTGGCCGTGATTCCCTCGCAGGATGCGGTGATCGTGCGCCTGGGCTGGACGCCGGAAGGCCAGAAGTTCGACTGGAACAAGTACCTCTCGCAGATCGCGGCCGCGCTTGCGCCCGCCGCTCCCGCCGCAAAGTAACCAGAAAAGCAGGGAAAGGGGAGGGCGCCGAACCCGGCGCCCGTTGACAGTTCTCTTAGGAGAGAACTAATGTCTCAATGTGAGAATTACTCACCATGAGGCAGGGAAACCAGATGTGCTTGATCCAGCTGTTGGGAACGTCCCCGTTGACGCGTGAGCGTGGTGCAACCAGGGCGCACGTCTGATGGCCCGCCTGAAACTCGGCATCGCCGTCGACGCCCTGCGCCTTGCGGCACCCTTCCGCATTTCCAGCCACGTGTTCGACAGTCGCCTGGCCGTCCTCGTCACCCTGGATGACGGCACGCACATCGGGCGTGGCGAGGCGACCGGGGTGTACTACCTGGGCGAAGACGTGGAGACCATGCGCATCCAGCTGGAAGCGGCGCGCGATGCGATCGAGGCGCATCCCACGCGCGAGGAACTACGTGCGATCCTGCCGGCCGGCGGCGCGCGCAACGCGGTCGATGCCGCCCTGTGGGAACTGGAATCCAGGCAGACGCGAACGCCCGTATGGGCGCTTGCAGGGCTGGAGGCACCGCGGCCACTGCCGACAACCTTCACGGTCGGCGCCGATGAGCCGGCCGCGATGGCGGCGGCCGCTGTGGCCTACCGTCAGGCGCACTCGATCAAGGTGAAATTGACGGGCGATCTCGACCTGGACATCGCCCGCGTCGCGGCCATCCGCGCGGTACGGCCGGATGTGTGGCTGGGCGTCGACGCAAACCAGGGGTATCAGATTGGTGATCTCGACCGGCTGGCCACCGCCATGGTGGACGCCGGTGTGGCGCTGATCGAACAGCCGCTGGCCCGCGGGCGCGAAGCCGACCTCGATGGATTCGTCTCGCCGATTCCGCTGGCCGCGGACGAAAGCGCGCTCACCCTGGCCGACGTGGACGGCCTGAAGGGTCGCTTCAACGTCTACAACATCAAGCTCGACAAGTGCGGCGGCCTCACTGAGGCGCTGCTCATCGCGGCAGCCGCGCGCGAAGCGGATCTGGGCGTCATGGTCGGCTGCATGGTCTGCAGCAGCCTGGGCGCCGCGCCGGGCTTCGTGGTCGGGCAGTTGTGCGATCTCGTCGATCTGGATGGCCCTACGTTCCTCAAGCAGGACCGCACGCCTGGGGTCGTCTATCGCGACGGCACGATCTGGTGCGACGAGGCCGTCTGGGGCGCCGCACGCTGAGGCGCGGGGCGCGCCTGGCGCACGATTTGATGTCAATGCTGCGTCGCAGGATTGACAGTTCTCTGAACAGGACTATTGTGTCCTACATGGGCTTGTAAGCAGCCATTCGTCCCCAGGAGCGTCATTGCCAGGCCGGCCCCCACCCCAGAACGCCGGGGTGCCCTGACTGCCGCATTCCGTGCCCATTGCCGTGGGCTCCCAGCTTCGCTACCGAGGTCTCATCACCATGAGTCACTGTTCGCTCCGAATGAACGCGTTGTCGCTGGCCTGCGCTGCAGGCATCCTGGCCCTGGGCTGCAGCGCCACGGCACTGGCACAGGTCGCCGCCGAGAATCCCGAGCGCGATGACGTGCATACGCTGGGCACGGTCACCGCCACTGCGCAGAAACGCGTGGAAGTGGTGACCGACATCCCGATGTCGATCAGCGTCATCAGTGAAGAGCAGCTCGATCGCCTGCAGGTCAACAACATGAATGATCTGGCAGGCCTGGTCCCCGGCCTGCAGATCACCAGCCTCGGCGCGCCGGGCCGCTCGACGATCTCGATCCGCGGCATCACCCCGATGGGCAACACCGCCTCGACCTCTATCTACGTGGACGATGTGCCACTGACCGCGAATGGCTCGCTCTCCGGCGCCACCTCGGGCATGTTCGACCTGCTTCCCTACGATGTGCAGAACGTGGAAGTGCTGCGCGGTCCGCAGGGCACGCTGTACGGTGCCAGCGCGCTGGGTGGCGTGGTCAAGTACGTCACCAAGCGGCCGGACCTGGAGTACTTCGCGGGCCGCGCCGGGGCGACGATGCGCGTCGTTGACGATGGTGGCCGGGTGGGTCATTCCGAACGCGCTGCGGTCAACGTGCCGCTGGTGAAGGGTCAGCTGGCCCTGCGCGCCAGCTATGCCGAGCAGACCAGCCCGGGCTGGATCGACAACAGTGTCCTGCATCGCCGCGACACCAACGACGTGTACCAGAACGCCGGCCGCCTCTCGCTGCTGTGGAAAGCCTCGGACACGGTGGACGTCCTGCTCACCGCGATGCGCCAGGAAAACAAGGGCGACAATTTCGCGACGGTCGCCCTGGACCCGGTCACGTTCAAGCCGAAGCTGCCCGGCTACTCGAACGAGTACCTGTTCCTGCAGCCGAGCACGATCAAGTACGACGTGTACGGCCTGACAGTGGACTGGGACGTGGGCTGGGCCGACTTCACCTCGGCCAGCAGCTGGATGAAATCCAACTCCTGGCGCCTGCAGGACCAGTCGGTCGAGTACATTCCGCTGCTCGGCCAGAAACCCGGCGTGGGCCCGGTCATGGCATACGCCGGCCTGGACACGGATATCGAATTGAAGAAGTGGACCCAGGAATTCCGCCTGACCTCCAAGGGCGACAGCCGCCTGCAATGGCAGCTCGGCGCGTTCTACACCGATGAAGACGCGGCCTACATCGAGCGCGGCAGCGCCTTGAGCCCGGCCTTCAACCCGGTGCTCGATCTGTTCACCGCCTCGGTGCTGACCACCTACAAAGAGAAGGCGCTGTTCGGCAACGCCACCTGGAAATTCACCGACCGCTTCGATCTGGCCCTGGGCGTGCGCCATGCCCGCAACGACCAGGAGTTCCGCCAGACCCTCGGCGGCCCGCTGGGTGGTGACGGGGTGCAGCGGATCACCGAATCCTCCGAGAGCGTGACCACCTGGAGCGCCAGCCCGCGCTTGTTCCTGGGCGAGGACACCATGGCCTACGTGCGCGTAGCCACCGGCTACCGCGCCGGCAGCCCGAACCCCATCCTGCCGGCCGCGCCGGAAGTCCCCGCGCAGGTCAAGTCGGACACGTTGATCAACTACGAAGCCGGCTTGAAGAGCCACTTCTGGGATCGTCGTGCGCTGGTGGAAGTGGCCGCCTTCCGCATCGACTGGGATGACATCCGCCTGAATCTGCTCACGGCCCAGGGCATCTCCTATGGCGTCAACGGCGGCGAAGCACGCAGCCAGGGCGTTGAGTTCACCGGCGCACTGATGCCCGTCGATGGGTTGCGCCTGAGCAGCAGCCTGACCTACACCGATGCCAAGCTGACCGCGCCGATTCCGCCGGCGCGCCCGGGCGGCCCCAACCAGGCCGAATCCGGTGCCCAGCTGCCACAGGTGCCCGAGTGGGCCGGCAGCCTGCAGGCCGATTACCAGTTCCCGACGAGCGGCGAATGGGGCTGGAGCGTCGGCGGCGCGCTGCGCTACTACGGCGAGCGTGCGGCATCGGTGGCATCGACACAGTCCTTTGACCTGCCCAGCTACACCACGGTGGACCTGACCGCCGAAGTCAGCAGCCAGAACACGACCGTGCGCTTCTTCGTCACCAATCTCACCAACAAGGACATCTACGTGGCGGCTGGCAGGACGATTCCTGCGGCCGGTGCGCAGCAGTACCGGCGCTGGAATGCGGTGATGATGCAGCCGCGTACCGTGGGTGTTTCGTTGGATTACAGCTTCTGATCCAGCGGGGCAGGGCAGTGCGGCCCCTTTGGGGCCGTGCTGCCCGGTAACCGTGGCCGAAGCGGATATGCTTGCACGGATCCCATCCCGACCCGCAGGCAGCAGCGCGATGCACGCCAGAAGATGTTCCGTCCTGCTTTCTGCTGCGCTGCTGCTGTGTGCAGCGCTGCTCACCGCTGGATGTGCACGCACCCAGCGGGAGACCGTGTTTTCGTCAGACACGCTGAAGGTCGTGGCCGTGACGGAAAGCAGGCTGGATATCAACAGCAGCAAGTACCAGCACCACACCACGTACGCCGTTTACGAGAATGGCAGTGCGCTGTCAGATAAGGACTTCGCGACGCTGCTGCAGGATCATGCCGCCACAGACGCCCCGTTTGTGCATACCGATGCGGTGGTGCTGGACGAAGACGCAGTTCTGATGGCATCGCACAATCGTGACAGCTCACGCTGCTGGACAACGCGGCTTTCCGCGAGCCGCGGCAGGGCGACGCTGGAGAAGATCACGGCAGGGACCGTCGACTGCGGCATCCGTCCGGCACCGCCGGGCTGGCGGGCGCTCTACACAGACCGCAGTGATCTCATCCTGGTCCGTGAACACCCCTTCCAGGTCCATCCCATCGCGGGGTACGCGTACGTCCTGTGGATCGATGGCGACATCGCCGCCCTGTATCACAAAGACCGGGACCATGAGCGACTGGTCGTCAGGCTGGCGAGGATTTCGTCCGACACGCCCCTCGCCGAGCAGGCACTGCCGATGCGGACCTATGCGGAGCCGGACCTTCTGTATGCCTCGCCTGAGCAGCGCCGCCAATGGCTGTTCGATAACTTCACGGTGGCCATGGGGGCGTCCCCCTCGATCCAGCTGCGCCCCGATCATCGACTGGAGACGATCACGCCCGAGGTGTGGGCTCAGTACCAGGAAAACGACCGGCAGAACAAGGAACTCGATGCCCAGGCACGTGCCGCCGGGGACGCCTGGATCGAGGCACAGCGCCGGGAGCTGATGGAAGCGGACGCGACGGCGCGCGACGCCACGAAGTAACGCTGTCCGGCCCCTCGTCGAGCATCGCTGACGAGCAGCAGCATCATGACCAGTCCCTCCAGCAGACGCCTGCTGGCGCGCTCTGGACAACGTAGAGATTTGGTATGTTGAACACCCTCAATTCCGGCATTCAAGAGGTCTGGTGTTTCAGTGATAGAGACCCGCCTGCTCCAACAGTTCATTGCCGTGGCCGAGGAGCTGCACTTCAATCGCGCCGCCGAGCGGCTGCACATGGCGCAGCCGCCGCTGAGCCAGGCCATCCGCAAGCTGGAGGGCGCCGTCGGAGCCCCGTTGTTCGAGCGCACCCCTCGCAGCGTCGCGTTGACACCGGCGGGGGCAGCCTTCCTTGAGACCGCGCGCCGAACTGTGCAGTCGCTGGAGGAGGGCGTCGCCCAGACGCGCCGCGTGGCCCAGGGCATGGAGGGCCACCTGACCCTGACCTTCATCAACATCGCCCCCTATGCCTCGTTGCTGCAGGCGTTGCGCCACTTTCGCGAGCTCAACCCGGGCATCGCCTTCACGATGCGGGAGGCCACCACCCAGGAGCAGGTCAACGCCCTGGAGCAGGGAGAGGCGGATATCGGCTTCATGCGGACGCCGGGCACCACGACGCCGCACCTGCGCATGGAAAGGCTGCTGAGCGAACGGATCTGCGTCGCGCTGCCGGCCGGTCATCCGCTGGCGGCGAAGGCGGGCATCGACCTGGCATTGCTCAGGGACGAAGCATTCGTCGCCTCGCCCCGGACACTCGGCAAAGGATTTCATGACCAGCTGATCGGCCTGTGCCAGACAGCCGGGTTCGTGCCCGACATCGTGCAGCACGGCCGGCAGATGCAGACCTTGATTGCCTTGGTGGCTGCGGGGTTCGGTATCGCGCTGCTGCCCGCTTCGCTGGCGACGGAAACGCGCGAGGACGTTATGTTCCGTCCGCTCCAGGTGGAAGCGGCGGAGGACGTGTCACGGCTGGAGCTGTTCATGGCGTGGAACGAGACCCGGACCTCAGCGATCCGCGACCGGTTGATACAGGCGATTCTGCAGACCCGTTCTCTGCCCTGAGGTGACAAGACGCGCGGCGTCTTGCTGCAGTATGTAAACCGTCCTTCACCCGCACATGGCCAGGCACTAGGCTTCCGCAGCTCTGCTGGATAGGACCTGCGATGCCTGCTGCCATTTATGTGTTTTCCCTGTGCGCGTTCGCGTTCGGGCTCTCCGAGTTCGTGGTCGCGGGATTGTTGACCACCATTGCCGATGACCTCGGGGCGCGGATATCCCTCGTCGGCACGGTCATTGCCGCCTATGCACTGGGCGCGGCCATCGGCGCACCGTTCATCACCGCCCTGGTCGCGCACTGGCGGGACCGGCAGATCCTGCTGCTGGCCACGGCGTTGCTCGGACTGGGCAGCCTGCTGATGAGCGCCTCGCCCAATCTGGTTACACTGCTGGCCATCCGCTTCGTGGTCGGCCTCGGCCACGGCGTCTTCATGGCGGTCGCCTCCGACGCGGCGACCCGGCTCGTGGACCCGCAGCGATCCGGCCGGGCGCTGTCGGTCGTGTGGATCGGGTTGACCCTCGCGCTGGCGTTCGGCGTTCCGATCGGCACGTACCTGGGCAGTCTCTGGTCGTGGCGCGTGGTCTTCCTGTCCATCGGCGTCCTCAGCGTGGTCGGCATGCTGGGTCTGGCGCTGTGCATGCCGAGGGGAGCTGCCGGTTCGGCCCCGTCCCGCGGCGGGGCATGGAAGGGCATCCAGGCCATCATCCATCCCCAGCTCCTGACGACGGCCGGCATCGGCGCGCTGGTGAGCGTCGCGACGTTTTCGTTCTTCACCTTCGTCTCGCCGTATCTGCAGCAGGTCACTGGTGTGGACGTGCAGTGGCTGAGCCTGGGCATGCTGTTGTTCGGCGTCTGTGCGATCGCAGGCAACCTGCTCGGGGGAGCGCTGGGCGACGCGATGGACGGGGACCGCAGCCTTCAGTTGGCACTGTGCGCGTTGGCGTTGAATCTGCTCGGGCTCTACGTGTTCGCCAGCATGCCGGCCATGATGATGCTGCTGATCGGCACGCTGGGCATCTGTTTCTTCTGCATCGTGACGCTGCTGACGCTGCGTCTGCTCAAGCAGGCGCAGCGCTTGATTCCCGCCTACAGCCCGGTCGCGGCCGGGTTGAACATCGCCTCCTTCAACCTGGGCACCGCGCTCGGGGGCGCCATGGGCAGCCTTACGATCAGCTATGCAACGCTGGCATCGGTACCGCTGACAGGGGCCGTGGCCGCGGTACTGGCTGGCACCGTGTTGTATCGCCTTGCTCGCCGCAGGCACGGATCGCGTGTTTGAAGTGGTGGATCACGTCCGCTGCCGTTCAATACCCTCGAGATGCTCTGGAGCAGTCACCTCACTTGAAGCCGGCTGCCTTGCAGGCATCGACGAACGTCGCGCCTTGTTTATCCATGGCCGTTCTCACGCGCTTGCTGGCGGTCACAAGCGCCCCGCTGGGGGTGGCCCATTGCGCTTCCGGCAATGCCTGGGACCAGGCTTCCACCACGGCCGGCAGCGAAGGACGGCCGCGGCGATGGACCCATTCGGCGAGCAGGTAGGGCAGCTTCCAGAAGGTAAGGACACGCCACGCGTACCAGCGACGGAGCGGCCAGTAGGAGCGTTTGTCGTAGCCATACTTCTCCCGTTGTTCCAGCGTCAGATCATCACCGCCGTCGTCGAGCGAACCCATCGCGCGAGCATCCTCACGCTCGATCTCAAAGGTGTGCATGCCCTCATACGGCTTCAGTCGATCCTTGGTCGGGACCAACCCCAATGCCTGGAACCATGGGTTGGGTGCATTGAACAACTGCCCGTCCTCCATGTAGTTCCGGATCGACGCCCACAGGCCCAGTGAGTGCGAATCACTGGGTTGTGGCAGCAGGACAAACTGCACGGTGTCGCGCTCTTCATCCTCCAGGCCCATGCCGAAGGTGTACTGGCGCGTTGTGCCATACGGGGTGATGCCTTGTGAATTGGACACCCAGGCAACGATGCTCTCCCAGGGCACGATCAGGGCACGGCCGCTCTCGCGGTCGATGTAGCACACCTCGCGACGCTGACGGTTGAAGCGCACCGGATAGGGCTTTGCGCATTTGAACTCATCCGAGAACATCCCGTAGGCGAATGCCCCCAAGGGGAGGATGCCGAGAAGCGCGCCGGCAGAAAACACTTGAATGAACATCTTCAAATCCGCCCATGGCGTCGGGAAGTTCTCCGGGTAGGCGAGCACCAGGTAGAACATGATGAGCGCGGGCACGATGAACGCGAGCACGAACAGGCCGACGATTCCGCCGGCAAGCATTTTGCCGCCCTCTACGGTTCCCCAGTTGCTCCCTCCCAGGTCCAGGAACACATCATTGATGTCCGAAAAATGGCGACGGGAGGATTGCACCTGCCCGGTGTACACCGGCAAGGGAGACAGGAACAGCGTCTCGGTCGCGCCTTCAACCCGGATCTCGCCCGCTGAAGGGCGTTGACTGCGGACGTCGAGCGCAGCGGTCGCTGCCACAGTCGTGCGGCTCTTCCTGAAGAATCGTTGAAACATGCAAGCTCGCCGGGCGGACAACCGCGCATGATTTCACAGGCACTATCGGCTGTCACCATCCCCTGGAATCACAGCGTCTACCAGTTCCACCGCATGCCCAGCTTGCCGTTCCACGCGTTCTCGTCGCCATTGAAGCTCCAGCTGTAATCGAGATCGGCAAACAGGTAGCCGGTCTGGGTGACCTGCCAGGTTCCGCCGATGCCCACTTCGCCCCATGAGCCGCCCATATCCACGGCGAACTGCACGTAGCCGCTGTTGGTGGCGAACGCGGCGCGGGGCGTGCCGCGGAACTCGTGCCACACGTTGGCGCGCAGCCAGGCATTGCTGCTGCGGGCCTCACCCTGCGCGGTCTCGTGCTGGCCGGTGCGATTCAATCGCGCGCCGATGCGCCCGACCAGCGAGTCACCGTCGCTGAAGTGCACCTGCGCGGTGTGATCATCGAGGTCGTCGACGTCGATCTGCTGCCAGATCACCTGCGCCTGCGGCTCCAGACGCCAACGCCCGTCCTCGCCGGAGGACCCGTCGCCCTCGTTGAGGATGAACGGCCAGCCGCCTTCCAGCGACAGCGCCAGCCCATCGGCATCGACAAAACTGTCGGACGTGCGCGGGGACTGCAGGCGCATGTCATACCAGGTGTACTGGGCCACGGCGTCGATATAGGCGCCTTTGGCGGAGAACGCTGTCCAGTAGCCGCCGACTGAGCCGGCCTTGAACCGGTCAGTGCCAGCATGGAAGCGGTAATCCAGGAGGTTGTGCCGCACCTCGCCCTTGCCTTTGCCATACGCGAGGTAGACACCGGCGTGACGGCGGCGCAGGTCATCGGCATCCACGCGCCGGTAGAGGTCGGTACCGATCTGCAACGCATCGAAACGGTAGTCGAAGTCGGGCCCGCGATCGCCATAGATGCCGCGCCGGCCACCATCATGTTCGCCGTCGTGGCCGAGATAGCGCATCCAGGCGCCATTGAATCCGCTACGTTCGGTATCCAGGTCGCCGCGCTGATGCAGCAGCTGCTCATCGCCGACCCGTTCGTGCAGGGTATCGATCAGGGTGCGGCCGTACACCTGGGCCATCGCCGGTACGGCCGCGATCAGCGACACCTCCTGGCGATAGGCCGGGGGTGGCGAGGGGCTGGGCGGTTCAGGGGGCACGGGATCCGGCGGAGCAGGATCCGGTGGCGGCGGGAGAGGAGGGGCGGGGCAGGGCGGTACCGGCGCGCCCGGGCTGGCGCAGTCGATCACCGAGCGCAGGTACCAGCTGTTCTCCACATCCGCGCCGGAGACCGTGGCCGCGCCGCCGCGGTACAGGAAGTACTCGTACGGACCCGCCACCACCGGTGCCGCCAGCGCGAAGTTGTCGGGCGTGCTGGTGGCGTTGCGTGCCTGCACCACACGGATGCCATCGGCCAGCGTCCGGTCGCCACGTCCGCCGGTGTTGTGTATCTCCAGCACGCCCGGGCCACTGCTGCTGCCATCCACCACGACCAGCTGGTCCGAGGGCGAGGCATCGTCGCCCAGCCAGGTGTTCAGCGCGAGCGTGCCATTACCGCTGTAGCGCGACACGGTCAGGGTTCTGTAGCTGACCACTTGGACGGGATCTCCGCCAGGCACCGCGAACGCGATCCGGCTGCGATCATTGAGCAGCGTGGTGAGCGTGGAGCTGCCGGTCAGGTTCCACAGCGTGTCATGCAGCGCCACATTGGAGAGGCTGCCGGGCAGGGTGATCGCGGCGCCGGTGAGCACGCTGCCGGTCGCGGTGATGCTGGCAAGGGTCGGGGTGTCGGCGGCCGGCAACACACCCTGCGGCGCCGGTAAGGCCATCGGCAGGGGCACTGGCGGATCATCGGGCGGAAGGTCCGGGGGAAGGAGCGGGACAGCGGCGTCGAGCCCGTCGAAATCGGCAATGGCACCGACCTTGAGCCACAGGTCGCGGCCTTGCACCGTGGTGCCGGTCAGGTCGATCTGCGCCGCACCGATGGCGCCCACGCCGGGGCCGTCCGCAGCGGATAGCGTGGACTGCGTAACGAACGCCGAGGCTGGGGCGGGGTCGCCACGGACCAGCAACGCCGCCGCGCCGGGACCGGTCGTGGCCAGCGTGGTATCCGCCACGTCCACCCGACCGCCGTTCCATGCCACCGCTGCGTGGGCCAGCGCACCGCGGGTAGTGACATGGCTGCCGCCGCCCAGCAGCAGGTGCCCGTTGTCGGCCCAGGCAATCAGCCCGTGCGCCTGCAAGCCTGTGGTGGCGATGCTGCTTGCCGTCGCGGTCAGCAGGCTGTCGGCATACGCGGCCAGCCCGTAGCCATGCAACCCGCTGGTGGTGACGGTCATGCCGCTCGTACGGATCTGCCCAGCCCCCGCCGCGCGTGCACCGATGGAATCGGTGCCGCACGTGGAGACACTCACATTGGCCAGGGTCGCGATCGCATCCACGCCCTGGATGTTGAAGCCTTCGCTGGCGTTGCCCAGCGTAGTGATACTGCTGCGTGCGCCGTCGGCCTGCCCCGTCACCGGAGTGACGTTCATCCAGACCCGCCCCCCGGCCGTGCCCACATACACCCCGTGCCCGGAGATGCCGGACGCCATGAAGGCAGCGGGGTCGGTCACCGGGTCGCCGCCTGCATCGATCGGCCTGCCAAAGGTCGGCAGCGCCAGGTCGGTTCCCAGCAGGACGCCGGTACGGATCGTGTCGCCACTGGAGATCAGCGTGCCCGCGGTGCCACCGCTGGCGTTGAGCGTCATCCCGGGGCGGCCTGAGTTGATGATGGTCGTTCCAGCGCTGTCGATGGTGCCGCCGGTGGCGTTCAGCCCGATGCCACCCGCGCCACCGCCGCCGATGTAGAGATTGCGCGCGGTGATGCGGGTTGCCGCGCCATCGGCACGGATACCGCCCCCGCTTCCCGAGGTGGTCAGGATGCTGTCGGTGACGCTGACCTGCGCGCCAGCCTGGCCATACACGCCGTTGGCATTGAGATCGGTGGTGCGCGTGTCCAGGCGCAGCAACGCCGCCTGTGGTCCGACCCCGCCGACGGCGCCCTGGACCAGCACGGCGTTGGCGTTCATCCCGTGCGTGGTGATCACCGTGTCTGCTGCCTGCAGCCGCGAGGTCGCGGAAGCCGCCTGGGCTACCAGCACGCCGGTGCTGTTGTTGCCGTAGGTCTCGATACGGGTCGTGGTGCCCAACGCTGAGCCATCGGCCGCCACGTCCAGCCGCAGCGTGCCACCCGTGGAGGACACCTGCGCGCCGTTCGCCCCGGTGGTGCCGGTGGCCACATACGCGGCAGGATCCGTGGTGGCATTGCCGCCGGCATCCACCGGCAGGCCATAGCTGGCGGCGGCAGGATCCGTGCCGAGCTGTACGCCGGTCAGCAGGGCATTGCCTTGGCTGACCACGGTACCGCCGCTGGCGGCCTGCAGGCCAACCGCCGCGTTGCCGCCGGCAATGCCGGAGGTGTAGATCGCACTGCCGCTCAGCGTGAGCGTGCCTGATGTCAGCGCATGGCCAGCGATGGCACCGTTGAGCAGCGTTGAGAGGCGCAGCCCGTTTGCCGTAAGCGCGCTGCCACCGCCTTCGGCCCGCAGCGCATTGCCGGTCTGTCCTGCAGCAATGACGACACCCGGCGCTCCTGCCAGTGTGACCGTGCTGCCGCTCCCGGCCAGCACGCCGTGCGCATTCTGCCCGGCCACGCGGATGTCCAGCCCATCAACCTGCACCTGGGAGGTGCCGGTGGCCGACAGCCCGTGCGCGGTGATGCCGGTGGCGTTGATGGTCAGCCCGGACAAGGTGCCTTGCGCATCAGCGAACACCAGGCCGGTCGCGCCGGTGCCGGTGGTATCGATGGAAAGCTGGGATGCCTGGAGGCGCGAACCGGTGGCAAAGCGTCCACCACTGTTGTTGTTGCCGCGGGTGAGGATGTTCACCGCATGCACGTCGAACTGCGCGCCGCTGGCGCCGAGCAACCCGTGGCTTCCATTGGTTGCACCGGCGCCGGTGCCGAGGATATGGATCGATGTGGTGCCACCCGTGGGAACGCCGGCGCTGTCCACATTCAACCGGACGGTGCCGTCAATGGCACTGATGCCGTGGGCCGCCGTTGCGGCCTTGCCCACGTAGGCATCGGGATCGGTGACGAGATTGCCGCTGGCGTCCACCGGCAGACCGTAGGTGGCGGGATTGCCGGGTTGCGTCCCCAGCAATATCCCGGTGGCAATGACATCGCCGCTGCCGGTGAAGCGGCCGCCTGCGACCTGGATGCCTTCACTGTTGGCCAGGGACGTGTAGAAACGCGTGCCGTTGGAGGTCAACGTGGTGCCTGCCTCCAGGCGGGCAGCAGGCCCCCCGGCGCCCAGCCGGCTGACGGTGGAGCCGGCCGCCAGGAAGTTGACCGCGCCCGCGTTGGTCGAGCAGACCGTGGCCGTGTTGGCGGCACTGGTGATCAACGCCACCGCGCCGGTAGCGTTGATCACGCCGGCATTGGCGGCATAGAAGGCCGGTGCACCGACGGTGGTCGGCGCGTAGGTGCCGCTTGCGACCGTCAGGACCGTGCCGTTCGCGCGGACCTGCTGGGCGGGTACGCTTGCCGGTACCGTGATACAGCTGGCCGCGTCCACGCTCTGCGCCAATGCGCACCAGGGCGCCGACGCAGCCAGCCCGACCACGAGCAGGCTGCCGCGGATCGATTGCGGTGACACGAACGTACCCGCACACGTCACGCCGGAGGCTGCTCGGCGACCAGATCGGGAAGTCTCCACGTTTTATCCATGATGTGCTGTGTTGATCTACATGCACGACGTCGCCACGCATGGCGGGCACCGGGTGTGACTCGAGTCTGGCCACAGCGCTCCACGTGCTCAACCGCAATACGTGCGGGGTGAGGTCAGTAAAACTACCGGCACCCGCGGCGCACAGCCTCCCGCAGACATCCGACGCAGCGCTGACATCGGCCCGGGTATAGTGATCCTGACTTCACCGCAAGGATCGAAGCTATGCAGAAGGGCTCGGATCTACTGGTCAAGGCGCTGGAGAACGAGGGCGTCGACCGCATCTTTGGTGTGCCGGGCGAGGAGAATCTGGACTTCCTGGAGTCGCTCCGGACCTCGCGCATCGAGTTGGTGCTCACCCGCCACGAGCAGGCGGCCGCGTTCATGGCCGCCACCCACGGCCGGCTCACCGGCAGGCCAGGTGTATGCCTGGCCACGCTCGGCCCGGGCGCGCTGAATTTCTCCACCGGCGCGGCCTATGCCCACCTCGGCGCGTGGCCGATGATTCTGATCACGGGGCAGAAGCCGGTGATGAGCGCCAAGCAGGCACGGTTCCAGATCGTGGATATCGTGGCCTCGATGAAGCCGCTCACGAAAATGACGCGTCAGATCGTCAGCCCGGCCGCGATTCCGGCCACGGTGCGCGATGCCTTCCGCGTGGCCATGGAAGAGCGCCCAGGGCCGGTGCATCTGGAGCTCCCGGAGGATGTCGCCGGCGAGGAGGTGGAGGATATCCCCGTCATCCCGGTTCATCCGCTGGAGCGTCCGATCGCACCGTCTGCCGCGCTCGACCGCGCAGAAGCGGCCATCCTGACCGCCAAACGGCCGCTGGTGATGATCGGTGCGGCGGGAAGCCGCCCGTGGCTCGCCGAGGCGCTTTCCGCATTCGTTGCGCGCACGCGCCTGCCGTTCTTCAATACACAGATGGGCAAGGGTGCGGTCACCGGCGGCTCCAACCTCTACATGGGTACGGCCGCGCTCTCCGAGGGCGACTACGTGCACGAGGCGGTCGCCCGCGCCGACCTGATCATCGCCATCGGCCATGACACCATCGAAAAGCCACCGTTCCTGATGAAGAGCGGCGGCGGACCCAGGGTCGTGCACATCAGCTTCCAGTCCGCGACCGTGGAGCAGGTCTACCAGCCGGATATCGAAGTGCTGGGCGACATCGGGGCTTCGGTGGATGCCCTGGCCGAACGGCTGGAAGGGCGGTTGCCTGCGGACGAGGGCATGATCGCCCTGCGCCAGAGAATCCTGGCCCGCATCAACGACCGCGCCGAAGAGGACCGTTTCCCGGTCACGCCGCAGCGGCTGGTGCACGACGTGCGCCGGTCCATGCCGGACGACGGCATCGTCTGCCTCGACAACGGCATGTACAAGATCTGGTTCGCGCGCAACTACCGCACGCACGTGGCCAACACGCTGCTGCTGGACAACGCGCTCGCCACCATGGGCGCTGGCCTGCCGTCGGCGATGATGGCTGCCATGCTGTACCCGCAGCGCCGCGTCATGGCCGTATGCGGTGACGGCGGCTTCATGATGAACTCCCAGGAGATGGAAACCGCGGTGCGCCTGGGGCTCAACTTGGTGGTGGTGATCCTCAACGACAGCGCCTACGGCATGATCCGCTGGAAACAGGCAGTGGATGGCTTCGACGATTTCGGCATGCGCTTCGGCAATCCGGATTTCGTGAAGTATGCCGAAGCCTACGGTGCGAAGGGGAGCCGGGTGACCGCAGTAGGCGACCTGGTGCCCATGATCGAAGCCGCTTTCGCCGGCGGCGGCGTCCACGTGCTGGATGTACCGATCGACTATGCCGAGAACACCCGCGTGCTGGTCGATGAACTTCGCAACCGCACGCCGGACGTGGGCTGTGATTGATCGTCATCCCTGATGCTGAGCAAGGAACCCAACATGCTGACTGTCGTCCAGGCGTTCGACCGTGCCCCCATCGCCGAGATCGGGTTGGATACCGCCGCGGCCCTGGAGCGCAAGCTTAGTGCCGCCGAGCGGGTATTCAAGGACCGCGACGGCTGGCTCGCGCCGCACCAGCGCATCGCGATCCTGCGCCGGCTCGCCGCGCTGATGGACGCCCGGCGTGATCATCTGGCGCTGCAGATTGCCCGGGAGGGCGGCAAGCCGCTGCCGGACGCCATCGTCGAAACCACGCGCGCCATCGACGGTGTCCACAACGCCGCCGACGAGCTGCGCAACTTCGCCGGTCGCGAAATCCCGATGGGGCTGTCGGCCGCGGCGGAGGGCCGTTGGGCGTTCACCACGCGGGAGCCGATCGGCGTGGTTGCCGCGATCTCTGCGTTCAACCACCCCCTGAACCTGATCGTCCACCAGGTGGCGCCGGCCATCGCCGTCGGGTGCCCGGTGATCATCAAACCTGCCTCCGCGACGCCATTGTCGTGCTTGGAATTCGTCGCGATGGTGCACGAGGCCGGGCTGCCCGAGCCGTGGTGCCAGAGCTTCCTGCCGGAGGGCAACGACCTGGCCGAGGCGCTGGCCACCGACAAGCGGGTGGCCTTCCTGAGCTTCATCGGCTCGGCCAGGGTAGGGTGGTCGCTGCACGCCAAGCTCGCACACGGTGCGCGTTCGGCGCTGGAACACGGCGGGGTCGCCCCGGCCATCGTCGATCGCAGCGCCGACCTCGGCAGGATCATCGAACCGGTCGTCAAAGGCGGCTACTACCATGCAGGCCAGGTGTGCGTCTCCACCCAGCGCGTCTTCGTCCACGAGGATGTTGCCGATGACTTTACCCAGGCACTCATCGCACGGGTCGAGCGCCTGCGCACCGGCGACCCCACGCTGAAGGACACGAATGTCGGCCCGCTGATCCAGCCACGCGAGGTCGACCGCGTCGCCGAATGGATTGACGAAGCAGTAAGTGGCGGGGCGCAGCTGGCCACCGGCGGCAAGCGACTTTCCGAGACCATGCTGCAGCCCACGGTGCTGCTGGATCCGGCCAGCGACGCACGGATCACCATGCAGGAAGTGTTCGGGCCGGTGGTGGCGGTGTATCGCTATACCGACCTGGACGAGGCGATCGCGCGTGCCAACTCACTGCCTACCGCGTTCCAGGCGAGCGTATTCGCGCAGGATATCGATATCGCCATGCGCGCCGCCAACCGGCTGGATGCCTCGGCCGTGATGATCAATGATGCCACCGCGTTCCGGACCGACTGGATGCCCTTCGCCGGGCGCCGCGAGTCGGGGTATGGCACGGGCGGCATCCCGTACACGATGCGGGACATGTCACAGGAGAAGATGATCCTGATGCGCAGGAGCTGAGCGGGCAGGCGACGTCTACGGCGTTGGCTGCGTAATGTACGTCCGTATGCCTGACACCTGTCACTTGTGACGGGTCGGTGCAAAGCGAGAATGGACCCATTCCCGCACGGCGCTGCATCGCCGGCACCCACCCAGCTCAAGGACGCCCCGTGAACATGCTGCATCCCCTTCTCTCGAACACCCCGGTGTGGGTCTGGGCGCTTCTGGTCTTTCTGGTCGCACGGGGCGTCGCCGCCATGAAACCTGGAGAAACCTCGCTCACGAAACTGGCCATCGTGCCGGCCCTTTTCGTGGCGTGGGGCATCGTGTCGATAAACCACCGGTTCGGCAATGCCTGGGAAGCGTGGGGTCAGTGGTCGGTGGGCATCGGTGCAGGCGTGGGCCTTGGATGGCTGCTGCTGCGCCGGGCAACGCTCACCCTGAATCCGTCGACGGGAGAGCTGTGGCGCAGTGCGGACTACAGTCTCCTGCCGCTGCTCCTGGTGACGTTTGCGGTGAAGTACGGCTTCGAGTGCGCGCTATCCGTATCCCCCTCACTGAGCGCGGACGGCAGTTTCCGCGCCGCGTATCTGCTGCTGTCTGGCGGGTTCACGGGCATCTTCCTCGGCAAGTATCTGCGGTACCTGCGCGCGTCTCGGCTTGCTGTACTGGGTAGAACCCTGGATGCGGCGGGCTGAGTTGGTACCGGCGCACGTCGGCAGTCCCGGTCAGAGACTCATCCGGCTATGGTTCACCGCGACCCAGGCACCGAGCAGAGTGCGCGACACAGCATCGGCGTGGCTTCAAGCGAGACGTCGATCCGCACTTCCCCGGCAGCGGGGGAACTGACTGCAGCCAAAGAACGACTCACCGGTGCGCCGGTTGGTTCGCTGCACCAGTGTGCTGCCGCATCGAGGACAGCCCTCACTCAACGCAGGTGTTTCCTTCGGCGGTGCGATCTTTGGCTCAATACGTGGGTTGGGCGCGGTTGGCCACACATCCGCGTTGCGTGACGCCTGGATCATCTCCAGCAACGTTGCCCCGTCCATCAGCTCGATGGGCTTGCCCTGTGCAAACGCCTCAGCGTCGCGGGTGAATGCCCCAATGCAGACGATCCTGACCGCATCCGCGCGATGGTGGGCCAACAGGCCAGCCATCTCGCGCACAACGCTCACGCCGACCTGCTGGCGCTTCCATTGCTTGCACTGGACCAGAATGCGCCGGCCGTCCTTGCGAAGGATCAGATCGATGCCGCCATCCGGGCCGCCAAGGCCCGTCTCTTCGACGGTGTAGCCCTGCCGGCGAAACGCTTCGCCTACCAACTGTTCGAACTGGCGCCAGCCACCGACGGCCAGACTCTCCAGCGTGGTCCTGCTATCCAGCAGGTGACGCCGATATCTGGCACGCAGGAACGAGAGGAGGGCGGCCATCCAGCAGAGACCCAGCAGCACCCAGGCGAGCGGGGCGAGTACCTGTCCGAACTCTCCCGCAAGGCCGGCAGCCAGCGTGCCGCCCTGGCGCGAGAACCACCACGGGATCCCGTACCGAAGCGCGCTGTAGCCGGCCATGCCGACCAGGATCCCGACCGGCCAAGGCAGGCCGATCAAGGCGTCAAATCCGGTCGATGTCCTTCTACGTCCCATGTAGGCAGCCTGTTTCCCCTGGCGCCAACATACCACCCTGAGGGCCAATATCTGATGCCGTGCGGCAGGAGGTAAGCCGCTCCCGGTCAGTGCGATCTCGCCGTCTTGCACGTCACGGCTTTGCCGGCCTCACGACGTAGCGCTCCCAGTAGCCGGCAAGCTGAGCCGCCTTTCGGTTGCTCAGCTCGCTGCCGAGGGTCTGCTGTATCCCTGCTGCTTCCTCGCCACGCTCGGCACGGTACAACTCGCGGGCCGTCTCGAGCAGCGCCCGCTGGCGTACGTTGAGGTTACCGAAGGGGTCGAAGTAAGAGTCAAGGCGTGACGCGTCAGCCACCCCGGTCCACGTGAAGCGTGCTTCGCCCGCCTCCGTGGCAACGGATCGGTACCGGTCCACGGCCATCGCCGGCGTGGCCCTGCCTTCCAGCACATCCAGGCGCGTCTGCAGCAACGCGACTTCAGGCGAGTTGCGCTCTACCTTGAGGGCTTGCACCGACTCCCGAACAAACGCGCGGTCCATGTTGCCGGTGCCAGACTGGACGCCCAGCAGGTTGAAGCTGGCGACAGCGGCGTGGTACTCACGGCGCCCCTCCCGCTGCACCAGCGCCTCACCGGGTTCGCCGAGGCTGGAGGGCTGTACGATCCGCAGGTCCGGGGAAGCGGCCAGGATCGCTTCGATGTCCCGCTTGTGGAACTCGCCAACCACCACGACAACCGTGCCGCCGGGGCGCGCTTTCACCGCGGCGGCTACCCGCTGCGCCTGCAGGTAGGTGCGATAGAGATACAGCCTGCGCGGCAGGTCATCCGCTGCCCGCTTGGCCGGCGTTGCGGCCCATTGCGCGATCCGCTCCACGTTCTTTGCCTCGTCGGCGTGGAAGAGATCCCGCGTGAGCTGGCTCGGGGAGGGGAATGAAAGGAACTGCTGGAACCCGCTGGCAGGGCGCAGTTCCGGCGGGGCCCCCAGGTCCAGGCCGAATCCAAGCTTGGCATCTTCGACGGGTGGCTCCCAGTCGATGGGACACAGATCGATCCCGTTGCGCCGGGCGAAAGGAACCACGACGTCCTGAACTTCGTAGGTGAACTCGTAATAGTCGTTGCGTGCGAAGGCCTGCGGCGACCGCTCGATGCAGATGGCATCGGGCCTGGCATGCGCCAGGAAGGCCGCAAGGCGGGCAGGGCGGTCATTTTTGGCCACAAGCTGGGCAGCGTGGTCCACGCCAAGCACGATCACGGTTGTCGTCCCGTCGGCGGCATTGGAACCTGCTCCGGCCGTCGCACACATCAACAGCAGCGCTGCCGAGAAAAATAGACGCCTCACACGTACTCCCTCCATTCCATTGGAACCAACATAGCGTGCACAGCCCCCTGGCTCGTGTGCCATTGGTTGTAGTCACGCCGCAGCTGCGATGCTGCAACTGGATCGTTACAGGGGCCAGCCTGCCTCTGGCGCCAGATGTCAATGACGCGGTAAGTTTCCATGACACGCCGCTGGACGGCGTCCAACAGGGACGTACCTCAATGCACCCCGATCACCGCAGCTACTTCAGGTTCACCTCGAAAGCCCGACTGAACCAATCCGTCAACGCCCTGATCGGCATCGTCGAAGGGATCGTGATCGACGGCCAGATCAATCCCCTTGAGCTCGACTACCTCAACCTGTGGTTGGTCGAGCACGAGGCAGTGCGAGAGCAGCACCCATTCAACGAGCTGGTGCCGGTTGTCACTACCGCCGTGGCCGACGGCGTCCTGACCGAGGAAGAGCGCGCAGACATCCTGTGGCTGTGCGAACGGCTGCGCTCCACCGAGTTCTACGCCGATGTGACTGCCGACCTGCAGCGATTGCACGGAATCCTGGGGGGCATCGTTGCGGATACGCACATCTCCATGGAAGAGCTCCGCGCCCTGTCAGATTGGATGGCAGATCACGAGCACCTGAGGACATGCTGGCCATTTGACGAGGTGGGGAGCCTCATCACAGGCGTACTCGCCGACGGACAGATAGACCCGAAGGAACACGCGTTGCTCCTCGCATTCTTCGCGGAGTTCACGCCACTGCTCGACGACCGTACGATTACCAATCCGCTCGTACTGAAAGAACAGAGGATCGTCGGCTTGTGCGCCGTGGATCCCGAGATCAACTTTCTGGATAGGGGCTTTTGCTTTACCGGCGCATCGTCACGCTTCACCCGCACCGAGTTCCAACAGATCGTCGAGAGGCTCGGGGGATCGGCCCACTCAGCCCCATCGAAGAAGGTCCACTACCTGGTCATCGGCGCGGAAGGCAATCCTTGTTGGGCCTTTGCCTGCTACGGACGCAAGGTCGAAAAGGCCATTGAGCTTCGTAAATCAGGGTCACGGCTCGTACTCGTCCACGAGCTCGACTTTCACGATGCATTGGCCGACCACGGCGGCTGATTCGCCTGGGCCGCAAACAGCCTTAGGGCCAGCGATACACCCAGCGTCGGTGGCCCCATGCTTGCCTTCGGCGCGCGCCTGCTGGCGAGCGTGAGCGTGCGGAGTCAATCCTCCGCACACGACTTCACCTGAGCGGCATGCTCACAGGGTTTCTTCCGGTATCAGTCTCAGTAGCTTGCCGTCCACCCCATCGGTAAGCGCATAGACGGAGCCATCTGCAGCGACCATGACGTCACGAATCCGTTCACCCAATTCGACGAGCAGCCGCTCCTGGCGCACCACGCGATCACCGTCACGAACGAGCCGGCGGATGCTCCGCTCACGCAATGCAGGCACCAGCAGATCTCCCTGCCATCCCTTGAAGAGGGCGCCTTGATACACGGCAAGACCCGAGGGCGCGATGGACGGCGACCAGACCACCTCAGGGTCCTCGAACGCCTTGTGCCGGGTAAACGGGCTCACCCGTGCAAATGGGTAGTCGATCCCGTGACTGACCATCGGCCAGCCGTAGTTTGCGTCCGGTCGAAGTCGGTTGAGCTCATCACCGCCGCGCGGCCCGTGTTCGCTGACATGGATGGAATCTGTGACAGGGTCATGCACGATGCCCTGCGGGTTGCGATGCCCGGAGGTGTACAGGGTCCCCACGCTCGCGCCAGGCGCGAGCTCTATGCGCATCACCTTGCCCAGCGAGTTGCGCACATTCTGCGCTTCCTCCCGGCGGGCACTACCGTCGCCCACGGTCATCAGCAGGGTGTGCGCGTCGAGAAAGGCCAAGCGGCCGCCATTGTTGCCGTCGCTGGCTTTTGGCGTGGATTCGAAAAGAATCTCCACCTGTTCCATGGACCACGCATCGCCAACGCGTTCCAGCGCGCCACGGATCAAGCGAACACCCACGCCGCGTTGATCTCGATAACCCTGCGTCAGATACACGCGGCGATCGGTCTCGAAATCCGGCGACAGCGCAATGTCCATCAGGCCGATCACGCGTTCACGCTGATAGCCCGCGGGCATTTCGGAGAGATTGACGTCCACACGTGCACCGGCGCGGTCAATCAGCTTCAGGCGGCCAGCCATTTCGGTGACGAGCAGCGTTCCATCGGGCAGTTCCGCCAGCGACCACGGCCACTGGAGGCCGCTGGCAACGGTTGCGACCTGGTAGTCGTTTGCCGCAGGCGGCTGTGCACGTTGCGCCGTTGGCTGCATAAACATGAATGAGACAAGCGGCAGCAGCACCAGGCCAGCCGGCAACAGCAAGGCAACTCCGCCGTGGGGGTGCGTTTCGCGCACGGCACGCGCCCTCAGCGTGTAGCTCACATAGCCTCCCACCAGCCCACACAGACTGAGCAGGGCGAAGCCGGGAATCTCCCGGATGGCGGCCACTGCCGGCATCGGAATCACACTGCGCAGCAGCGCCAGCACGACCGCCAGCCCGGCTACACCGGCGAGCAGTGCGCAGGGCAGGGCATGGAGGCCAAGCCGGCGCAGAATTGGCTGCAGACATGACGCAAGCACGCCGCCGGCCAGCGAAAAGCTGAACATTACAGGTCCGAACCGAGCCAGATCTTCGACGGTGACTGCGGCCCGTGCCGGCCAGCTGACTTGCAGGGCCAGCTGGGTAAGGGCATGCAGATTGATCTGGGTCTGGAGTAGGCTGCCAACAGCGGCCGTGGCCAGTGCAGCAGTGAGGGTGATTGAGACTGTTCGCAACCAGGAGCGCATGCAGGGAGTTCGTCAAAGCAGGCCGAATCCACACTCTAGCAATGAGATCCGGTGAACCTCCAGTGATGCATTCCGCTGAAGAATTCACAGCGGAGGAACTGCACGGCGGCGACCCTCTACGGACCTCCCCTCTACGTAAAGCCTCTCTTCCCATGCCAAACAAGCAACTCACGACCATCAATCCGCTGACCGAAGAAGTGCTCGCCACCTATTCCTACATGTCTGACGGCGAAGCCGCCGCCACGGTGAAGGCAAGCCATGACGCATTTCTTCAGTGGCGACTGCGCAGTCTGGATGAGCGAGCGAACGTCATCGCGGACATCGCCAAGGCGCTTCGTGCGCGCAAGGAAGAGTTCGCGCAGCTGATGACCGACGAGGTCGGCAAGCTCATTGAAGACAGCCGTACCGAAGTCGAGCTGTGCGCCAGCATCTGCGACTACACCGCCAAGCAAGGGCCCGTCGCCCTGGCCGATGAAGAGCGCGACGTGGAGGGCGCCACCGGCATTGTGACTCACGCCCCGATCGGCGTGGTTTACGGCATTCAGCCGTGGAACTTCCCGGCCTATCAGGCCATCCGCTATTCCATCGCCAGCCTGATGGCGGGCAACGGGGTGTTGCTCAAGCATGCCGAGAGCTGCACCGGGAGTGGGCTGCTGCTGCGTGACATCTACGAAAGCGCCGGGCTGCCCAAGGGGCTGTTCGGGGTGCTGCTGATCACCCACGACCAGTCCAATGACATCGTGGAGAACGACCTGGTGCGCGCGGTGACGCTGACCGGGAGCGAGGCCGCGGGACGCACCGTGGCCGCCAAGGCCGGCGCGGCACTCAAGAAGACGGTGCTTGAGCTGGGCTCGAATGACGCCTATCTGGTGCTGGACGACGCCGACCTGGAGCTGGCGGTGGCGACCTGCGTCAAAGGCCGCCTGTTCAACAACGGGCAGACCTGCGTCAACGCCAAGCGCTTCATCGTGACAAAGAAGAATTACGAGGCCTTCGTGAGCGCCTATGCAGAGGCCTTCGAAGCGATCCGGATGGGCGACCCGAATGCGGACAACACCCAGCTCGGCCCGATGGTCTCCAAGGCGCAGCGCGACAAGCTGCACGAACAGGTGACCAAGAGCGTCTCCCAGGGGTCACGCCTGGTGGTTGGCGGCGAAGTACCGGACCGCACGGGCTGGTTCTATCCGGCCACGGTGCTGGCGGATGTGGCGCCGGGGCAGGTGGCCTACGAGGATGAGCTGTTCGGCCCTGCAGCGGCCATCATCCGCGCCGAGGACGATGAGGATGCGATGCGCATCGCCAACGACAGCCGCTACGGCCTGGGCGGCGGCATCTTCAGCCGCGACGTGCAACGTGCCCGGGAGCTGGCCACCAAGTACTTCGACACCGGCATGATCTTCATCAACACCTTCGACGTGGCATCGCCAACGCTTCCGTTTGGCGGTGTGAAGGCGTCGGGCTATGGCCGCGAGCATGGTCCGGAAGGTCTGAAGGAGTTCGTGAACGTCAAGTCGATCAAGATTGCGGCTACAGCGTCGGCTTGATTTCGGCACCGGCACCGGCGCCGGGCTACAGGACTCTGCGCCTCCCTGCGTGCGTTGGCAGAGCCGGGTAGGGCGTCGGGCGTAGCGGCTCCGACGCTCGTCGGGCGCAGGCTTGAAGCGGTAAGCTTCCCCCAGCACAGGGGGAAGCTCATGCTCAAAAGGATTTCAGCAGGATTGCTGCTTTTTTCGCTTGCCTGCTCTTCGCTGGCGCAAGTGCATTCTGCAACGGGTCCCCGACCCAAGCCGTTGCCTCCGGCGCCCAAGGCGGCCTACAACTCGATGTCGAAGAGCACCACGCCGTTCAATTGCGAAGAATTGGCGTGGCCGAATCACCCACATCCCGGCATGAAAGCTTACTGCGAACGCGTTGAGGCCCGTACTCTGTCAGCTGAGGCCCAACGCGCCGGGCGCCCGGGACCGTCGGACAGCGTGATGAACCTGCCACCCTTGGGATCAGAGGACTCCAAGCGTTCGGGAACAGCATGTATCGGCGGTCAGGCGTTCCGGAAACTCCCGAATGGATGGGAGCAGGTCCATGCTGCTGCAGGCGACTGGCAGCGATGTCGGGAGCGGTAGCCAGGGGTGCGAATGGGGTTTTGTGTCGGCTACGGCCTAGCTTCTGCTGTTCGTCGCAGAGATTTGACGGCAAGCTAAGTCACTGATTTCTTGGGTCATAATTCTATCGCAACGCCACAATCTCCATGATCCAACGCAGATCTTTCTGTGCCTAGGATGCCAGTCGCAGACATTCCTTCCACTGGAAGGTCAGATGCCGACAATTCCGCTCTTCGGAGATCCGATGCAGACAATTCTGCATCTCAACGAACTAGTAAGGGGCGGTCCAGGTTTGGCAGGGAAGGATCCTCCATCCACTACACCTGACCGCCGGCTCTGCTTCGCTCCTTGCGGGCGCAGCCCAGCCACGCCAGAGTCAGAAGGCACGAGCTCCTTCTATGTCTGATCAACACCACTGGGCGGATCAGTGCGGCTTCATCATCGGTAGCAGAGCCGTCAAGTCGGCCGAGCAAGTGAAGGGCGGAGCTCGCGAAGCCGCGACCCAGTACCCGTTCGTATGCCCGCGCCAGGGCCTCGATCGCAGGGTTGTCAGACGGGAGGAGAGACATTGCCTGCGCGATCTCTCTTAGGACCGCCTGTGTGGGCCTACCCAATACACGGCCATCCAGGAACAGGTGCTCGCGGACTCTGTAGGCGGGGAGCAATACAACCGAAGCGCGCGAGGATGGCTGCCCCCCACCTTCCGAGGCCTCAGGCAAGCCTAAGCAGGCTCGCTCACGTGCCGAGAAGGTCGACTCGCGGAACTTCGCCGCAACTGAGGCCGTGATACGCGCCATCGGTCTTTCAAGCGCCTGAGGAAGCTCAAGAAAGAAGTCACGACCTGGCCCCATGGACGGGGCAAGGCGCGAGAACGCGGCCTTCTGGGAGCGAGCTTCGACGGATTGCCCATGACGTACGGTAGACGCCCTGATGAGCACGTCCGACGAGGCGTACTTCGGTCGGTACCAAGGGTAAGCCCTGCCGCGAAACAGGACTGCCGCCTCCTCGGCGGACGTCAGATCATCTCCCACCCCGATCAGCGTTCGCCGACCTCGACTCGCCCCGGCCCAGCGAAGGTATCGCTTTATCCAGCTGCCACGAAGGTCCTCGATCCTACCTTCTTCGTCAAGGGTATTCCGGCTCGAAACCGGGTCATGCCCGCATGGGCATAGTAGGGGAGGGGCATCGGAGCGAAAGCCATGCCATAGCGGTCTCGAGCAATGGTCGCACTGAGATGAGAGGGGTTGCGAGTGCCACGGACACCGGTTGACCCAAGGCATCTGGAACAACATCGAGTGATACCCAGTTTTCATGCACTCAGTACACCCCGACAGGTATGGACGCCAGTGCGTCGCAGAACCGCCGAATGCTTGCCAAGCAGTTGGCTGCCACAGTGGCGCGAGGATAGACGCAGCAGGAATTCTTGCCGCAATCGAAGTTCTGGCCTTTGCAGAGAGACAGAGCTGACGACACAAATCCTCGGTGTACCTTGGGCGAATGCCGAACGCACCATGACCATCACTGCAGTAAAGGCTATTGAATCTCAGCGTCTGAACAACGAATCCGAACGGGGAAATGCCGGCACTCCACGCTGGCGGTAGGTGGGCTACAGTTCTGACCTCACTGTCGCTATCCATTGATGCCTCCATCTGCTGTGAAAGTCAGCGCTCCCGATTCGCCATCAAAGGCAGCAAGATCCGAGAAGGCGACCGACATTTCAATGTCACTAGACGTGACCTCCTTGAAGCCAATTTTGCAGATGACCCTGGTCGCCAAGTAGTACGCAATGAGGCGCATAGCCTTGAGAGGCCACTCATCTTGACTGGAGTGCCCGGCTGCGGCGCGACAGCTGCAACCGGCATTCCAGATCTGCTCACTGAAATGCCGTAAACGGAACTCCCCGTCGTAGAGCTCTGGCGCAAGGCTCCTGGGCAAGGTAACGCCGGCTCCGGCGCTAGCCTCTACCTCGTCCTCGAAGCGCTCCAAGAACGTCTCAACGTCCAGGGCCCCTCGAATTCCATGCAGGCGATGGTAGCGGGTCAAGAAGCGCCCACGGACCTGAGGTGTGACCGTGGTTCTATTGATCTCTTCGCGCCGGCTGGAAGTGTGATTGTCCTGAAACAGGAAGATGACAAAGAGCGAAATGCCCTTCTTCTCCAGCGCGTTATCGATTGTAATGAAATGTTGAAAGGCGGCTTGCTCCAGCAAGTTTGCATCATCGGCGATGAAGAATAGCGATCCGCCGCCTGCAGACCTGAGCATCAGATCAACGGTATTAACGATCCTCTCGATCTTTCGGTCAGCAGCCTGGTGGGAGATCACTTGTGAGCCGAGCTGTGAAATGAACCAGTCCAGGAATGCGGACTCTCCAGGACCAAGCACCCGGAGGTTTGCCTGCTTGGCCACGTATTTGCATTCTGTCCATTCAGTGTTTGCGCAGATGAACTGCGCGAGGGTACTTTTTCCGAACCGGGTCAGCGAATGAAACCCGATACCGCGGTAGTCAACCTCAAGTGCGGAGATGATCTTGGTCAGAGCATCTTCCATGCCGCGGGTCGGGATGATGGGCTCTCCTTTGTAGTTGAACGTTGTCATTGCTTCGGCCCCTTCCTGCCCAAGTTGACCCGGCCGGTAATGGGTACGAACAAGTCCTCAGCAGGTGCTCGCTGTTGGCCGGTCTCGGCCAAAGGCAGTGTCGTTTCCTTAGCCACCGGTGAAGCCTCAGATGCCGCATCTAGGTCACGCCGGTGTCGCGTTGCTGCAAGCGCAGCGCCGTGCTCTGAGCTGAAGTTCCTTCTTACATGCTCCCTGTACGCGATGACCGCATCTTCTGCACCACTGATCTCGAAGCCATCCGTTCGGCTTCGGCGTTGGATTAACCGCCTAAGCGCAAGGCTATGCGGTGAGCGACCCCAAGGGCGGAGCGCCCTCAGGACTACGAACAGCTCTCCTGACGCGGTGTATAGATGCAAGAACCTTCCATCGTGGATGTCGACCTCTGCCGCGAATTTCTGGCCTAACAAGTCCCACCTGTTCTTCATTGATGCGGCTCGATACTTCGCGTGCCCAAAGCGCGCATAGGGCTGACGCCTCTTACGTCGATCTCCACGAATGGTTACGGAGAAGTTGTGCTTCGAAAGTGACCGAGCCCGATCCTCGTGATCCTTGGTGGCAAACAGCCATCCGCCAGACGCTGCAAAAGACTGAAGCGCCTCGACTGGCGTGCGGTTCTGGAGCGTGTTGATCGGCGATATGTTAGAAGCCGCGATCGTGACATCCATGAGATCTTCGAGTGCCGTGGGCTGCATTGGGAAGTTCTCGAATTTGTAGCCATTCGTTTTGGTCGCATCGGACAGCTCGCCCGCCGGCCGGAACCCGCCTGGCAGCTTTCGGACCACCGCTTCTTCCATCCGCTTGTTCCACGCTTCGAGGTGACCACGCGTTTCAGGAACATGGCTATGCCCAAGATGAATGACACCCATCAGCTCCGACGCCATTCGCAACCTATTGACCTTCAATTTGTGAGCCATCGCATTGTCGACACTCGTAATTGCTCCCGTTGCCACAAATCCAATGACGGACAAGGATCCGATGCACGCCCCTGGCTCATAGTTCATTGAGGGCACAACGAGGTCACGAACGGACCTTTCTCGCAAGCTTTCTGCGCATGCCGCGTTGAATTCGGTTCCGTTGTAGTTGGTGGAGAAGGAGAGCCACCAGCTAGAGCAGAGCCGCATCAGCGCGAAGTAGCCGACTATCAACCACGTCTTCGTGATCGTTTGGAAGAACGGGTTCCCATCCGCGTCCTCGCCTTCAACATTGAAATTCGTGTCCAAAGAGTGTCCATCGAACTGCACCCAGTCACCCATCTGTAGCGCAAACACTTCGTTCAGCTGGCTGGCTAGGGTTGCGTCCTCTATCTCGAAGCCATCATCTACAAACGGAGAGCCTTGACGCAGTCTTTTTAGGTACTGCAGGACGCTTCTCCTCGCACATGATTTGTCGTTAGCTGGATAGCGATCTGCCGGAACCGACTTCTGCACAGTCTTCTTCAGTAGTTTGAAGAATCGATCAAACTTGGGGCTGCGCTCATTTCTCGAAGGCAGTGGGCCGGCGTAGCCTATGAGCATTTCTTCGAATTCCGGGAGCTTTCTCAGGAACGAATTGAATGCTCCCGGTCCCGCAGCGGCTGGAAATTCTGCGGCAAGGCGTTGGCTGGTATTTCTTACTCTGTATGGCAGGCAGGCGCGCCAACCCCACGGCCGCCCATCTGGGGACGTCTGCTGTGTGTTTCGCAGCGTCAATGCAAGCGTCTTGGCGTTCAGCCCGTGACGCTTCGCGACCGCAGCGATCGAGGAGCCTGCGACGACGGCATGAACTGCGTCAACGCGAGCCTGGTAGGACTTGAGTTGGTTTGAGGTCAGCCCTTGAGGACTAAGCAGATCCCAGGACAGTAGCTCCTCGCGACTCACCCCGCTCATGGGTTTGCTCCCAGCGTAACTGACGACGAGGTCCGAAGCCTCTCATTGAAGTTGATCGCCAGGTCCCCGCGATGTACCAGAAGACAGGTCGCACTGCGAATATCCCGCCAATCGAACGTCGGGCGCAGGCTCGTTTCGATTGCATGGAAAGAGCTGACGGGGTGCCTTCTCATGTGGGTCATCACTGCGTCAATGAAGACACTGATTCCTCGCGACCGTCTAGCTGCCTGCACATAAGGAAGCAGCTCAAGTCGCGTGGCATTGGCCACCCGTGCTGCAAGAATGGACTGCAACTTCCGGATTGCAAGGTCCAAACCCGCACGCTGTGAAGCTTCCATCAGTTCGGCGCAAAACTGCTGTTCGGCGCGGAGCGCCGGAACAGTGGCGGCGGCCTGTCTGCGGAATACGATGAAGCTTTCGGTGCCACACTTCCTGGAGATCCAGAAGCAGAGCTCAACATCTCGGCCACGCACCAGTAATGTTCTAGGGCGCTCAACGTAGGTTGCCACGCTTGGATCAAACTCCAGATCCAGCGCCAAGGCCAAGCGGCATGGTTCCACGACAGCAACCAGGCGTTGGTTATTCCTTGGTGACTGGTAGTAGTAGGCGTCCAGTCTGGTGGATTCAGAGGGCGTGAGTGGGCGAGCGGTGTACGCCTCCTTGCTAGACGCGGGCGGGGTGTCTGATGAGGTGACTGAAGGGTGGGGAAGACTAGCCATGACGCCTCTCCCATTGAATCCCTAGCCGGTGGCCGGCAGGGGAGGCGGTGACCGGAGGAGCGGCAAGGGCATGGCACCGAAACTGAAAGAAGCGAGCCGCGTACCCAGCTAGCCAGTCATGGTGACTGTTCGCGGCAGTCATCACGGGGTAGTGGCGGGTGATGCCGCGCAGAGTGGCGACTAGCCGGCTTCGGCGTACAGGCCAAGCGGCATAAGAAGTTTCGGTGGGGCGCAGGTTGGGGTGATTGACCCGAGCAGTGTCGAACATTACCGGGCAGGCAGCTCCTGAAAGCATGGTTTTCTCCGGATTAGGTGCACGGTGGCACCACACCGCGAGGGACGGGGCGGGCCAGGGCGCAACCTTCACTCGGGTCGGCATATGCCGGCCCATGTAAAGGCAACACCTGTCTGGCCGACCATCACTGGCGGCTTGACTTCGCGGAAGAAATGAAGGAGCCTAAACCTGTTGGTGTTTAGTACTTCCTACCTCTCGCTCTTTCGAGAGGCTAATGCCCTCGTTGACGCGGGGGCATTGTCATTTCCAGGGGTCAGAGAGGGCGGTTTCAGCTCATGCTCAGGGCTTCCTGGTGGGTTGGGAAATGCGGCTAGCCGCCGGACGATGCCTTCGCAGAATCCACGAAGGCGGCAACATCGACAGTGTCGGCAAACCAGCCGCGGCGCTTGGGCAGCAGGAACATTTGGAAGGGCAGCGACCCGCGTGCGCGCGCCTTGGCCAACGACGCAGTGCTCTTGTAGCCAAGGATCCTTGCGGTCTGGGCCGCAGACAGAACAGCGCCGAAGGTGCGCAGGTACTTCGTTTCGAGCGAGTCTTCGGACATCTGCCGTACTCAGTCGTGGTCTGGCCGCGCAAGGTCGCGCACTGACAACAACTCTACTCGTGCGCGCAACCCCCTGCAATATGGCTAACATATTGATTGCAATGCACTTAATTGCGGGCAATTAGGCGTGGAAGCACTTTCAAATCGCATGGTTGGGAATGCGAAATTGCGCCGGTTGGGCTTTCAAAGCTTGAAAGCTTGCGGTTGAGTTCCTCGTGTCATTAGCGACCGCTTGTGAGGAGCTAGGAGACACCCCGGTAGCGTTCGACTCCTGCAACGTTCCGAAAAGCGATCTCCCTTGAGGAGCGCCCCCCCCATGGATAGGGCATCCAGAGCCGGTGCTTAGCCGGAAGATCAAATCAGAAAGCATGATGCACTGGGAATCGCGGAGTAGAGGGCGGCGTAGAAGACGCAGTCGAGCAGAAGACTCGGACGCCGGGTTGTGAGGTGCTTTGGGCCGGAAGTTGTCCTCCGCCAAACGCGGGAGGAGGCATCCAGCTTCATGATTAGGATTCGTTATCGGGGGTAGGGTAGATGCCCACTTCTGGCCGAAGTCGGACATCTGCGAGATGGATTGCCGCCGCTGGGACGTATGCCGGCGAGGGCGACATCACGCACGCCGCTTCCCTCGATCCGGTGAGGCAGTCGTTCCATGGACGTACTGTCGAGCTGGTGGCTCGATGGGGTGCAATGGCGATGGATGAGGACTGTATGAGGGAAAGACCCTGGCGACCGTCGGCCCTCTTGTTTCCCGAAAGCCAAATGCAATGGCTGCCAAGGGGTGACGCCCCCACCTGATTCGAGGGGGATTCATTCAATCAAGGTGCCATGGTGCCGACTTTACCGGATCGATAGCGTGCTGCTACTTTACAGGCGGTGGCAGCAGGGTAATGAGCGCCATCCAAGGTGCAATGGTCAGGGCGGTAGCGAGGTAAGACCTCTTCAAGCACTTGAACTTAGCGACCAGGATCTTGGAATTCCTCCAGCATTGGCCCAACACGTCGCGCTCAAACCCATCCAGCGTTCTGGTTTCACACGCGCGCAGGAACTCAGACTCGGTCATTTTTTCGATTCGACTAAAGAAGATCAGCGAATTGGATCCGCCGCGAAGATCGGGAAAATAGCCCAACCACAGGTTCCAGAAGCTCAAAGTGAGGGGCGTCAGGAACAGCACGCCAACGACTGAAACAAGCAGGGTGAGATCTTCTGGCTTGGGGATTCGGGTGGAGAGCATCGCCAGCATGCCCAGGTTGATGCCCAGACCCACCGATAGCTTCGTGTCCACTCGCGAGAAGAAGCCAAGAACGAGTTGAAGCTGCTGCCATGCAGCGTTAACGCGGTCGCTTTGATTTGGCTGGCGGTCGCCAGTATCTCGAACTTCTTGCATGTTGAGGGTTCTCTTTCTTCGTGCATCCGACTTGCTTGCGCCGGATGGCGTTGCGAAGACCGCATGTCTCCAAGGTCCCGCAGCAAGCCATTCCCGCTGCAGCGCATTGATCAAGGAAGGCCCTGTCGGCTAGCGCGCAGCGGTGCCGCTCCAGGACATAGGTCGCCAGAGCTTCGGCGTGGTCCGCGCATTCCGCTGTCGTGCGCTTCGGTCGGCAACCGCAGGGGCAGGCCAGCTTTCCGGAAATCAGGGAATTGCTGCGAAGTGAAACGCGCGCAATCAGTTGATCGCCACGCCACAGCTCCAGTCGACGCTTTCCCGGCCGCACATCTTGCCGGACTTCGAACAGACCGGCTTGCGCCGCCGCCTTGAATTCTGGGCCCAGGCATTCGGCCGCCTGCTCCGCGATAGCTTGATGCTTGGCCGCGTCGCCATGGGCGCGGCCGTTTTCTGCACCTGGGAAGACCCTGCGTACATTCGCGCTGATTTGATGGGCCAAGAATCGATACACCGTCGACCACCACTGTCTGGCTGCCGCTTCGTCGATAATGTGCCCCGGCTTACCGTCACCCCATCCCAGGCAGAAGCTTTGGTTGGGGTTGATGTGTCTGTCAGGGCAGAATTGCGGAAGTTGGTGGTGTCCTGGGGCTTCCTTAGCAGACACGTGCTCCCCGGCGATGGAGATCGCCAGGGTGAAAACATGCACAGCCCCGCCTGGACGAGTGACCGAGATCTCAGCCCTCCCTCCGCCTGCGGCGCGATGCAGCGTGGCACCGTAGTCCGATGCCACGCCTTGCAGCAATTCGAAGGCCAACGCCATCAGTGGATATCTGAGTGCGGGCGGATCGGCTGTTCAAGGCCGGGAACCACCGCGGGGGCCGCCTCTGCGTAATGGGCCGCCAACACCGCCTTGGCCACTGGGTCACCCGACGCGGCCAGTTCTTCCACCGCTGCCGCGTAATCGAGGTTGGCCACCTTTCGGTCAGATGCGAACACTCGACGAACTGCGTCGGTACCGGCGTTGTAGGCCTTCTCACCGATCGCGGTCTGCACGCCATCGCACTGCCGCTGTTCGGCCTCCGAGGCCAGCACCGCCCTGCCGGTTGCGCAGCGCACCAAACTGCCCTTCATTCCCAGCCGGGACAGTGCCAGCGGCCCAAGCTCAAAGCCGATGGCCAGACCCAGCTCCTCGGTGATCGAACCCTCGGAGTTCAAGTAGTCAATGGCCACGGCGAAGCTGCTGCGAAGTGCGCCTGCGCACTGTACAGCTGTACTCACCGTCGCTTCGGTGTCGGTCTCCTTTGAGGTACCTTCCAGCAGCACGCCTTGCAGGCAATCGCCGATAAAGCGAATGCGCCGCCCGGCAAAGTCCAAGTGCACTACCGCATCCAGCTCTGACCGCAGCACGTGGAGAGCGCGTACCAGATGCTGCGGATCCTCATCCAGATGCTTATCTACGAAGTTGGTGAAGCCGTCGATGTCTGCATACAGCGACACACCCTCGAAGCGCTTGGACTTGGCAGCGCTAAGCAGGCTGAAGTCCAGATCGGAAATCGGCGGGGTAGGGCGGCTGAATTCGAATTCGCCAATGGGCAGGTCCTCCTGCTCCTCCTTCCAGAGCTCTATGATCCGCGTCTTGGAAACGCCCAAGCCTGCCGCCTCAACGCAGGCCGCCACCTGATCCTGGGTCAGCGGCGTGGTGCGGTCTTTGTCGCCGCTCAGCGCCGGCAGCTCGAGCAGCGCCCGTGCACCATGGGTGAGGTAAATGCCCTCCGCCACGCCATGGCCGGCGCACTTGGCGGCCTGATTTGCCGGGGAGCCCAGGAAGAGCGGCTCGCGGCTGGCGCGGCGACCGTTGTTGACGGCCAGTGCCAGCCCGCTGTCGATACCCACACGGACCTGTGCATTAGGGATGTGCTCATCCGTATCGCCCGTTTCGGCCAGAACGTCGATGGTCAGCTGGGCAATGGCCACCGCGCGCTCGATCCGTGCGCGCTCATCGGCATCGCCATAGGGCTTGGTGACCACCGCATGCAACCGTTGGTTGTGGAAATCCACGCGGACCGTCTCACTCTCGACCAGGAGGCGGTGGACGGCGCGGTAATGCTGATTCAGGAAGCGGAGAGCGCGCTTGTGGCACGTTTCCCCTTCAACATTGGTGCAGTTGAGCATGTCCTGCAGATTGACGATGTCGATGTAGACATGCGCGCCGTTAACCCGATAGGCGCGGTTGACCGCGATATTGTCCAACGAGGTCTCGCGCGTGTAGTCACGAATATCGACCTTACGGACTTCCTCGTAACGCGTGGTAAGGCGCTTCTTGGTGCGGTCTTCCTTCCAGCTATGTCCCATCGTCCTGCTCCCTGCGGCCAAATGGAGACCGAGCCGGAGCGGGTCGCGTCGCTCTCGGGCCGGGCACCAACCGGTTTTCGGCTGGTTCATTTGTCGTATATTGGGAGCCAGTTCACACTTTCAAGGGAGGGAAGGTATGGGGGCGAGCATTATCGAGCGACTTTCTGCCGACGGCGGCAGGCGACTGGTGGCGGCCTTGGCCGAGTTCCGCACCCTGGCGGGGCTGGAGGCTGCTGCCACGCAGCTGGCTGAGGCCGGGGAACTGCTGGAAGTCGCGGCTGGCGCGTCCTTCATCACGCAAGAAGATGCCGAAACCGACGTGTTTTTCATCGTTGCCGGTGCGGTGGACGTGATCGTCAATGGCAAGGTGGTCAATACCCGCCGAGTCGGGGAACACGTGGGGGAGATGGCAGCCATCGAGCCGACCCAGTTGCGTGCGGCCACCATTACCGCCACCGAGCCCACAGTGGTGTTGAAGGTGCCTGAAAGCGATTTCAGTCGCGCTGCCGATGCACACCCATTGATCTGGCGGCGCTTGGCAGCTGCTCTGTCGCGCCGGCTGAAGGAGCGTAACCGAATGATTACGGCCCCCCGCGAACGGGTCCGGGTCTTCGTGATGTCCTCGGTGGAGGCGCTGCCGGTCACCCGCCTGCTGGTGCAGCATTTCGAGCACGATCCCTTCCTGACGGTGGTCTGGGACCACGGCGTTTTCCGCGCGGCCAACTACACCCTTGATGAGCTGGAGGCCCAGCTGGAGCAGGCGGACTTTGCAATTGCCGTGGCGCATGCCGACGACATGGTGATCAGCCGCGGTGACGAGTGGCCGGTCATGCGCGACAACGTCGTCTTTGAGCTGGGCATGTTCATTGGGTTTCTGGGACGTCGGCGCGCCTTCCTGATGGAGCCGCGCGAAGACAAGCTGAAGCTGCCGAGCGATCTGGCGGGGCTGACTACCGTTCCTTACCGATACAAACCTGGTGCCGATGCCCGTGCCTTGCTGGCACCGGCGTGCGAGCAGATCCGCGCCCGGATTCTCGCCGCTGGACCGAGAGACTGACCATGACAGTGCTGGAAGAGATGACGGCAGCAGTGGAAGCGATCACGCAAAACCAATGGTCAACCCGACAGGGCCAGGTCGTGCCCGATCCTGAGGATCTGCGGCTCGGCAACGACGCAGTCGAGTTTGATCGCGCCACGGTCCTGTACGCAGACCTTAAAGGCTCCACCAAGATGGTCGATGCCGAGCATTGGTGGCTGAGCGCGGAGATCTACAAAGCGTTCCTGCATTGCGCCGCCACCATCATCAAGAAGGAGGGCGGCAAGATTACCTCCTACGACGGTGACCGCGTCATGGGTATCTGGGTCGGTAACCGGCAAGCCACGCCAGCGGCCAAGGCAGGGTTGAAAATAAACTACGCGGTCAAGAATATCGTCGTGCCGGCACTGCGGCGCCAGTATCCGCACTGGGCCGGCACCGTGAAGCAGGTGGTCGGAATCGACAGTAGTAGAGGGTCGGCAGGGAATCGTTACGTACAGGGCCAAAAACCGCCTAAGCGATTGAAACAAAATCATAATTTCCTTGTCCCGATAGCGGATCTCCCCGTCTATGGGGCCTGTTCAAGGACTTTCGCTGTATAGCTCAGCGGCGCCACTTCCCTATCAAGGTCGAGATGGTAGTCGCCGAAGCGATTGATGTGGCTGGTCCGATACGGCGACAGGCCGGCCAGGATCTCGGGCGTCAGTTCAATCCCCTCCTTCCGCATCTCAGCCAAGGTGCGGCTCATGCCCTCCACGTTGTGGAGGATGATCATGTTGGCGACCAGCTGGCTGTACTTGATGATCTTGCGCTGCTCGTGTTGGACGTTCTCAGCAATGATCCCCTGGCTGCCAAAGAAGACCCACTTCACGAAGCCGTTGTACTCCTCGCTCTTGTTGGTCGCAGCATGGATCGTTTTGCAGATCTCGTTGTCATCAATGTAGCGCAGCAAGAACAGCGTTCTGACGGCCTTGCCAAGTTCCCGGAAGGCGAAGTACAGCTTGTTCTTCCGACTATAGGTGCCCAGCCGGCGCAGGATCGAGGACGCGGTGATCTTGCCCAATCGGATCGAGATCACCACCCGCAGCATGTCGTGGAGATGGGTGGCGATCAGTTGCCAGTCGATGCTGTCTCCGAACAATGCCTGGATGTTCTTATAGGCCCTGCCAGGTTCGGGCCGGAAGAAATTCAGATCCTTGATGTTTCGTATCCTGGGCATCAGCTGGATGCCCAGCATGTGGGCCAGACCGAAGACCGGGTAGCTTTGGGCCTGCGTGTCGCCATGGACGATCTCAGGCTGGATGTCGGACGTGTTGGCCAGCAGGCCGTCGAGGATGTAGATGCCCTCGTGCACGCCACAGGGAATGAAGTGACTGAACAACGCCACGTATTTGTCGGATACGTGGTAGTAGCCGATGCCACCGTAACCGCCGTAACGGATGTGGTACTCCGACAACAGGTTGTCCTCGTAGACGCTCCATTTGGTGCCATCTGCTGAGGCGCTCTTCCCGCTGCCCCAATAGCCCGGCAAGTCGAATTTGTTGTAGGTATTGATGACCTCCACGATGGCCTTCTCAAGCACATCCTCGGTCACGTATTTGAGGTTGAGCCAAGCGACCTGGCGCCGACTGAAACCCTTGATCGACCGCGCCGTCTGCGTCGGCCCCAGGTTGCAGCCATAGCAAAATAGCGTGGTGATCACACGTCGGGGCAGATCTTCGACTTGGCTCTCGGTACCGGCGATCGGGCGGAAGAAACGGTGCAGATCCAGCCATTGGCTGGCATCGATCAGGACATCTACGATGCTGGACTCTGGGAGCCGTTCGGCGATGAGGCGATCCACGGCGGTAATCGCGCTGGAGACTTCGGCCCGTTGCCCCTTCCGCAGCACCAGGCGCCCATCTAGGATGTCCGCATGCGCGTTTTCCGGGAAACGCGCGTCAACCTCATCGGCCAAGGCGGTCAATTGTGCACGCAACCCCGCCACGAAAGACTCGGCGTCGGTGGGCAGGCCTGACACCTGACCATAGGCTTCCAGTTCCTGGGCCAAGGTGGCTTCATCGACCAGCTGCTCGCGGTAGTCGTCAAACCGTTCGCTGCTGGGAATGAAGAGATCTCCGGATTTCAGCTCGTCTTTGACCTGCACCAGCACGGCCACCTCAAAATACTTCCGGTGCATCCAGCCGGCGCCGGCCGCGCTGGCCCGCTTGCCGAACACGTGCTGACGCCAGAGCTTGGACATCCAGTCGAAGTCCTTTTCCGGGTCCAAACCGAGGGAAGCGACCTCGATCAGCTCACGGCGCTGGTTGCGCAGCGAGAGCACGGCTGCGATCAACGGCTCCATGCCGGCATCGTGGCTGGTCGCCCGCAAGTTCATCAGCTCAAGCCCATTGAACAGCAGCGGCCTGACCGCGCCATAGGGCTGCAGCATGAAAGGCAGGTAATTCTTCCCGGCGTAGGCCATATGTTCTTCGCATTCGGCCAGCAAGGTCGACACTTCCGCTTCCAGGCTGTTGTCGATGGCATCCACGCGCTGACTATCGCTGCCGTCGAGCTGATAGGCCTGCAGGATCTCCTTGAGCTGGCCGATGAGGAAGTCGGCCCGCTTGGCATGTTCGAGCTGGTAAGCCAGCAGCTTCTGCTGGGCCGTGTTCTCCAGCCCGCGCACCTGCTTGATGAACAACTCGGCTGCATCATCCAGCGTCTTGGCGTGCTGGGAGCGAATGAAGATGGTGGCCAGCGCATAGCGCTTGTCCTCAGCCAATTCGGCCAGTTCGCTGGCGTCATAGGCCCGAGCCATTGCACGGAATTGCTTGAGCTTGGGCACCGGCACATCGATGGGAGGCAGTTGGTCAGCCAACTGCTGCAGCATGCGGATGTGCTGCAGATAAAAACGAACTTCCTTGTTGGTCGGCCGGCCAGGCTCGCGCTTGAGCGATTGCCAGCCAGTAAATCTGGAGCCTTCCGGTGCGCGCAGCAATTCGTCAATGAGCGTGCGTGTGGCAGGCGTCAGTGCGTGGCTGATGCTGCGGTAGTACCCCAAATTGACCCGCTCGCGTGCGCCAATGGCGGCCAGCTCCAAGGTGCGGAAGCCTGGCAGTTCGTAGCGGTGGTGCACCAGCTCTTCGAGCAGGACGTTCACGATGTCCGGGATAGTGTGCTTGGTCTGGGCTGCTCCGGTGGCC
>NZ_PKQP01000007.1 GCF_002887735.1 Stenotrophomonas bentonitica | reverse complement strand
GCCGGGGCCGGCGCGGGCGGCGCTGCCACGGCCCGGCGAGGCGCCGCGCCGCGGTCGGGCCGGTAGCTGCTGATCACACTGCAGCTGGCCCCGGCCACGCGCTTGCTCACATAGCTGGGAATGCCGTCGCTGCCAACACACTTGTACAGGGTGCCCGCACTGGCCGGCATAGCGGTCAGCGCAGCCAAGGCCAGCGCAGCGATCCCCAACATCCCCTTCATGAGCGGGAGTGTCCCCAATTCCCCGGGGATTGCCAAGGGGGGCGCCCGACCCGGCTACAATGGCCTGCTCACCGCAGCCAACCGGCTGCCTGCCCGCCCACCCGACTGGAATAAGCGCCATGACCGGGACGCCAGCTTCGACCGCGCCGACTTCGGCCGGTTCTGCCTTGCCTGCCTCCGCTCCGCCCAGCTCCGCCCCCCGCCCCGACCTGCTCCCCCTGCCCGGCGCCAAGCCGCAGGTGAACGGTCCGGTGCGCGGCAAGCTGTACATCAAGACCCACGGTTGCCAGATGAACGAGTACGACTCGACCAAGATGGCCGACGTGCTCGCCGCCGCCGAAGGGCTGGAACTCACCGACGACCCGGCCGAGGCCGACGTGTTGTTGATGAACACCTGCTCCATCCGCGAGAAGGCCCAGGAGAAGGTGTTCAGCCAGCTCGGTTACTGGAAGGCGCTGAAGAACAACGGCCGTGGCGTGATCATCGGCGTCGGCGGCTGCGTGGCCTCGCAGGAAGGCGAAGCGATCATCAAGCGTGCCCCGCACGTTGACCTGGTGTTCGGCCCGCAGACCCTGCACCGCCTGCCGGAGCTGATCCGCCAGCGCCGGGAATCGGGCCGGTCGCAGGTGGACATCAGCTTCCCGGAGATCGAGAAGTTCGACGCCCTGCCCGAGCCGCGTGCCGAGGGGGCCTCCGCATTCGTGTCGATCATGGAAGGCTGCTCGAAGTACTGCTCGTTCTGCGTGGTGCCCTACACCCGCGGCACCGAGGTCAGCCGCCCGTTCGAGGACGTAGTGGTGGAAGTGGCGCAGCTGGCCGCGCAGGGCGTGCTGGAAATCAACCTGCTCGGCCAGAACGTCAACGCCTACCGTGGCCCGTATGGCGACGGCGAGTTCGCCGACCTCGGGCTGCTGATCCGCACCATCGCCGAGATCGACGGGGTCGGCCGGATCCGCTTCACCACCTCGCACCCGCTGGAGTTCAGCGACTCGCTGATCGATGCCTACCGCGATGTGCCGCAGCTGGCCAACTTCCTGCACCTGCCGGTGCAGGCCGGCAGCGACCGCGTACTCTCGGCGATGAAGCGTGGCTATACCGCGCTGGAATTCAAATCCAAGATCCGCAAGCTGCGCGCGGTGCGCCCGGACATCTCGATCAGCTCGGACTTCATCGTCGGCTTCCCCGGCGAGACCGATGCCGAGTTCGAAAAGACCATGAAGCTCATCGAGGACGTGGGCTTCGACCAGAGTTTCTCATTCATCTATTCGCGCCGCCCGGGCACGCCGGCTGCCGATCTGGAAGACACCACCACGGATGCGGAAAAGCACGCGCGCCTGTCGCGCCTGCAGGCCCGGATCAACGAGCAGGCGGCGGCCATCTCCGAAAAGATGGTCGGCACCGTGCAGACCGTGCTGGTGGAAGGCCCCTCCAAGCGCAACCCGAACGAGCTGACCGGCAAGAGCGAGAACATGCGCTCGGTGAATTTCCCGGGGCACCCGCGCCTGGTCGGCCAGTTCGTCGATGTGGTGATCACCGAGGCGTACAGCAATTCGCTGCGCGCGCGGATGGTGACGGCGGACTGAGCAAGGCATCGCGCGCGCCGGACCACGGCGCGCCCCCGGCGTGACGCTTTTTTGATCACGCCATCAGACCCGTTGTCGCACTAGGGCTGCGCGCAGCTATCCACAGCTTGCTGCACCGGCACTGCACAGGCGATGTGGAAAAGTAGCGGCGGCCCGACACCCGCGCTACCCTGTTCTCCCTTTCCCAGCTTGCGGCCCGGTCGGCTGGACCGGCGGCCGCCGGACGCAATGACCGCACTCGCACAACGCGACTTCACCCTCACCCCGGAAGACAACGAGCGCCTGGCCAACATGGCCGGCCCATTCGACGAACATCTCCGCCAGGTGGAACTCAAACTCGGCGTGGAAATCGCCAACCGTGGGCACGTGTTCCGCGTGACCGGCCCCAAAGCCGTGGTCGCCGATGCTCAGGCCCTGATCGAAGCGCTGTACGCCGAAGCCGGCGACGTGGTGTTCGACAGCCACGCCATCCACCTGCGCCTGAACCAGGCCAACGTGGAGCAGGTGGCAGAACGCGCCTACGAGGCCCAGGAGGTGGCGATCAAGGTCAAGCGCGGCACCGTGCGCGGCCGGGGCGCCAACCAGGCCCGTTACCTGCACCAGATCACCACCCATGACATCAACTTCGGCATCGGCCCGGCCGGTACCGGCAAGACCTTCCTGGCCGTGGCCAGTGCGGTGGAAGCGCTCAACGAAGCGCGCGTGCAGCGCCTGATCCTGGTCCGCCCGGCGGTGGAGGCCGGCGAAAAGCTCGGCTTCCTGCCCGGCGACCTGAGCCAGAAGGTGGACCCGTACCTGCGCCCGCTGTACGACGCGCTGTATGAAATGCTCGGCGTGGAAAAAGTGATCAAGCTGCTGGAGAAGAACGTCATCGAGATCGCGCCGCTGGCCTACATGCGCGGGCGCACCCTCAACGATGCGTACGTGATCCTGGATGAAGCGCAGAACACCACGGTTGAACAGATGAAGATGTTCCTGACCCGCCTGGGCTTCGGCTCCACTGCGGTGGTCACCGGCGATCTCACCCAGACCGATCTGCCCAAGCACGTGAAATCCGGCCTGCGCGATGCCATCGAGGTCCTGCGCGATGTCGAGGGCGTGAGCTTCACCTTCTTCGAAGCGCGCGACGTGGTCCGTCATCCGCTGGTGGCGCGCATCGTCAGCGCTTACGATCGCCGCGATCTGCAACAGGTCCAACCCGGAGCGAACCCATGACCCGTGGTCCCGTACGCCTGGACGTCGCCATCAACTACGCCCTGCCCCGCGCGGGTCTGCCCTCGGCGGTGAGCTTCCGCAAATGGGTGGCCGCGGCCCTGAAAGGCCGCATCCGCGAGGCCGACCTGGCCATCCGCCTGGTCGATGCCAAGGAAGGCCAGTCCTTGAACCGGCATTACCGCGGCAAGGATTACGCGACCAACGTGCTCAGCTTCCCCGCTGAGTTGCCGGAGGGCCTGCCCAAGGGCGTGAAGTTCCCGCTGCTGGGCGACCTGGTGATCTGCGCCCCGGTGGTTGCCCGCGAGGCCGACGAACAGGGCAAGGCGCTCAACGCCCATTACGCGCACCTGACCGTGCACGGCGTGCTGCACCTGCTCGGCTGGGACCATGAGGACGAGAAGGAAGCCGATGCCATGGAACAGCTCGAGCGCGACATCCTGGCCGAACTCGGCATCGCCGATCCGTATGCCGGCGAGCGCTGAGTCCCCCCTGCGCTGCGCTTGCTGATGTCTTCGCCATACAAGGATGTATGCCGCCATGCCGATGCCTGATCGACGCTCCGCCCTGGGCCCTGCACTGCTCGCCTTGTCCCTGCTGGCGGGGGTGTATTCCGCCCTGGGCGCGCCAGGCCTGACCGCACTGGCCCCGGCGGGGCGTGATCCCGGCGCCATCCGGATGGGCATGCTGGCGCTGTCGGCGGTGATCGCCTTGCTGTCATTGGCGCCGTCACGCAGCTGGTGGGCGGCCCGGCAACGGCGCGCGCCGTTGTCCGCGAGCTGGACCCGCCGGCTGGCGACGCTGTCAGTGGCCGTGTTCATCGGTGGCACCCTCACGTGCCTGTTCGCGGGCCTGATCCTGCCCCATCTGCTGGCCGACCCGGGCGGGGCAACGCTCACCGCCAGCGGCTTCAGCGTGGTGGCCTGGTCAGGCCTGGCGGCCGCGCTGGCCGCTCCCCTGGGGTGGCGGACGCTGTATGCCTGTTCGCGGCGCGATGGTGCCCGACCGGCCCAATCGTCGACCTTCCGTGCCCGGCCGGTGCAGGTCGCCCTGCTGTTCGTGCTGGCCGCCGCCTTCGCACTGGTATTCGGGCGCGGGCTGGTCGCCTCCACCGCCGGCGCCCCCGCGCTGATCCACCTGGGTGCGGTGGTGCTGCTGCTGTGTGCGGCGGGGATCGCGGTGGTCACCTTCACCGCCACCGTGCGCTGGCTGCTGCGCCGTCGCTGACGGCCTGCCATGGCGGGCCGCCCCCCGCTATGATCGACGCCGCGTCCGTGCGCTGCACGCCTTTGTTGATGGACCTGTTCCGATGACCTCGTTGCGACCTGCCTGCCTGGCCCTGCTGGCCGTGCTTTCCGCCCCGGCCTTCGCCGAAGCGCCACCGCTGGACCTGCCCGCCCTGATCGAATGCCGCCAGCGCGTGAGCGACTACGAGGCGGTGGCCCCGGTCGTGGCCGACCCGCTCAAGGCAGTCGCCAACGGCCTGCAGCCGCTGCCGCAGACCAACCAGTTCATGACCGAATTCCGCCTGGCCGCGCCGATCACGGTGTTCGGCGAGCGCGCCGAGTACATCGCCGTCGCCGGGGCCAGCATCATGGCCATCCTGGACCTGGCCGACCCGCGCCCGCTGGCCAAGCGCCTGGCCCTGGAAGACGGCGTGGACACCCCCCGGAAATTCATGGCCGGGCGCGAGCTGGTCAGCCGCGACGTGACCGACCCGCGGACCGGCGAGGCCCTGATCGAATCGGTGATCCTGAGCCTGTCCACGGTCAACTCCCACCCGGGCAAGACCCTGGCCGGCTGCACCTACAGCCTGGACCTGCCGCCGGAGGAGGAAACACCGCCGGCCAGCCCCACCGCGGCCCCCTCGCCGGGCGTGAACCCGGCGGCGGCGAGGCGCTGACAGGCCCTCGCATCCTGATAGACTAAATCCAACGCCCGGCCTGCCGGGTGCCTTTTTTCCAGAGATGTCTGAAGACGACAGTAGTAGCTCCGCGCAGGAGCACAATGAAAAGAAGCGCAGCTGGCTCGAACGCCTGACCTCTGCCTTCTCCGGCGAACCCCACACCCGCGACGAGCTGGTGGCGGTACTGCACACCGCGCACGAAGACGGCCTGATCGCCGCGGACACGCTGCGGATGATGGAGGGCGCCATTTCGGTGGCCGAGCTCACCGTCGGCGACGTGATGATCTCGCGCTCGCAGATGGTCTCCCTGCCGGTCGAAGCCCCCTTCCTTGAACTGATGAAGCAGGTGGTCGAATCCGGCCATTCGCGCTTCCCGGTGCACGGCGACAACAAGGACGACATCCTCGGCATCCTGCTGGCCAAGGACCTGCTGCGCGGCGTGGTCGCCGACAACGGGCCGGCCAACATCCGTGAGCTGCTGCGCCCGGCGGTACTGATCCCCGAGGCCAAGAAGCTCAACGTGCTGCTGAAGGAGTTCCGGCTCTCGCGCAACCACATGGCCATCGTGGTGGACGAGTACGGCGGTGTCGCCGGGCTGGTCACCATCGAGGACGTGCTGGAGCAGATCGTCGGCGAGATCGACGACGAGCATGACGAGGCCGAGGACCACACCTCGCAGATCGCGATCCAGGCCGATGGCCAGTACGTGGTCGACGCGTTGACCGCGATCGAGGATTTCAACGAGCGCTTCGGCGCCACCTTCCCCGACGATGACTACGACACCATCGGTGGCCTGGTCACCGAGGCGATCGGGCACCTGCCCGAAACCGGCGATGAGCTCACCCTGGACCGCTTCGTGTTCCGGGTGGCGCGTGCCGATGCCCGCCGCGTGCAGGCGTTCCACGTGACCGTGCTGCCGCCCGACACCCACAACGAGGATTGACCCACGCCATGCGGCCCCCTTTGAATCGGTGGTCGCTGTGCCGCCTGTTGTTCGTGTTGTCGCTGCTTGCGATGGCCAGCCTGCCCTTCGGGGCGCTGGCCGCGCAGGATGCCGCGCCCGCGCCCGCCACCGCGGCACCTGCCGGCGAGGCGCCGCGCATCGGCGTGGTCACCATGCAGCCGGGCGAGATCTTCTTCGAACGCTTCGGGCATGACGCGCTGGTGGTGGTCGATCCGGTCACTGGCGAAGCGACCTCCTACAACTTCGGTTACTTCGACCCGAGCGAGTCCGATTTCATCGGCAACTTCGTGCGCGGCGACATGATGTATTACCTGGTCGCGCTGCCGCTCGGGCAGGACCTGTCGTACTACCAGGAGAGCGGCCGCGGTGCGAGCGTGCAGTGGCTGGATCTGACGCCCGCGCAGTCGCGCACCCTGGCCGAATCGCTGGCCGAGCGCGCCAAGCCGGAAAACGCGCGTTACCACTACGATTACTACACCGCCAACTGCGCCACCATGGTCCGCGATGCGATCGATGGTGCCCTCGGTGGCGGCCTGCATTCGCAGCTGTCAGGGCGCTCGCGCGGCAACACCTACCGCAGTGAATCGGTACGCCTGGCCTCGCCCTCGCCGTGGATGTGGCTGGGCTTCGATATCGGCCTGGGCCCGTTTGCCGACCAGCCGCTGTCGCGCTGGCAGGAAGCGTTCGTCCCGATGCGGCTGGCCGATGCGCTGCGCCAGGTCCGCAACAGCGAAGGGCGCCCGCTGGTGCAGGCCGAGCAGGAACTGCTGCCGCACCGGATCGCGCCGGAACCGAGCGAGTCTCCCCGCCGCTGGTGGCCGTGGCTGCTGTGCGGCCTGATCGCTGCCGCAGGCGTGGTCGCCCTGCGGCGCCGGCGTCGTCTGCTTGGTGGCCTCGCGCTGCCGTTCTGGCTGTTCTGCGGTATTGGCGGCGCTCTGCTGACCTACCTGTGGGGCTTCAGCGCGCACCAGGCCGCCTGGGCCAACCGCAACCTGCTGCAGCTCTCGCCGCTGTGCCTGCTGCTTGTCCCCGCCGCGGTCACCCTGCTGCGCGGCCGCGTGCCGCGCGCGTGGTTCCGGATCGTGCTGTGGGCGGTGGCCGGGCTGTCCCTGCTGGGGCTGGTGCTGCACTGGCTGACCCTGCAGGCGCAGTACAACCTGCAGTGGATCGTGTTGCTGCTGCCGATCCACGTGGCGCTGGCGTGGACGCTGGGCCGCCGTGACCTGCCCGTCACGGGCCGCTGACGCACGATGCCCGCCATGGATACCGTCACACCCGATAACCCCGCCTGCGTCATCAACTGCGTTCACTACGATGACCAGGGCAAACGCCACGACATCAGCCTGGATGCGATCAGCGATGTGATCGCCAGCGACAACGGCTTCGTCTGGGTCGGCCTGTACGAGCCCGATGACAGCGTGCTGCTGAAACTGCAGGAAGAATTCGGCCTGCATTCGCTGGCCATCGAGGACGCCCGCAACGCGCACCAGCGGCCCAAGGTCGAGGCCTACGGCAATTCGCTGTTCGTGGTGGTGACCACCGCGCAGATGGTGGACGAGCGGATCCGTTACGGCGAAACGCACGCCTTCCTCGGCCCGCGCTTCCTGGTCACGGTGCGGCACGGCGCGTCGCTCTCCTATGCCGCCCCGCGCGCCCGCGTGGAGCGCGAGCCGGAGCTGCTGCGCACCATGGGGCCCTCGTACTGCCTGTACGCGGTGCTGGATTTCGTGGTCGACAACTACCTGCCGATCACCCAGCGCTACCGCGACACGCTGGAACTGCTGGAGAAGGACATCTTCTCCGACAACTACAAACGCCACACCGTGGTGCGCCTGTACGAGCTCAAGCGCGAGCTCAACAAGATGCGCATGGCCGTGGCGCCGCTGCAGGACATGCTCTCGCAGATCAAGCGCTACCAGGGTGACCTGGTGCCGGACGAAGTGAAGCTGTACCTGCGCGACGTGCACGACCACGCGGTACGGATCAGCGATGTGATCGACACCCTGCGCGAAATGCTGGGCACCGCGCTGAGCGTGAACCTCTCGCTGGTCACCCTGGCCCAGGGCGAGACTGTCAAGCGCCTGGGTGCGTGGGCGGCGCTGCTGGCCGCCCCGACCCTGATCACCAGTTGGTACGGCATGAACTTCACGCACATGCCCGAGCTCGACAAGCCGTGGGCGTACCCGGCGATGATCATCGGCGTGGGTGCGGTGTGCGTGGGCCTGTACCGGTTGTTCAAGCGCGCGCGCTGGCTTTAGGCAGCGACCGTTGGTCGCTACGGTGGTGACCGTTGCTCGCTACGGCGGGCGACGGCTGGCCACGACGGTGGGTAGTGCCGGCCGCTGGCCGGCTCCTCCGGTGGCATGACCCTTATCTGATGTTCGCGGCCGTCCGGGGCATGGGCGTGAGCCGGCCAGCGGACGGCACTACCCGGTTCATGGCATCAGGCGACGTAAACGGTCTTGATGTTCATGAACTCATGGATGCCATGCTCGGCGAGTTCGCGGCCGAAGCCGGAACGTTTGCTGCCGCCGAAGGGGAGGCGCACGTCGCTCTTGACGATGGCGTTGACGAAGGCGGCACCACATTCCAGCTGTTGGGCGATGGCTTCGCCACGGGCCGCATCGGTGGTCCACACGCTGCCGCCCAGGCCGAAAGTGGTGTCATTGGCCACGCGCAGCGCTTCGGCGTCATCGCTGACCCGCAGGATCGCCGCGGCCGGGCCGAACAGTTCTTCGTCGTAGGCCGGCATGCCGGGGGTGACGTTGTCCAGGATCGTTGCCGGATAGCCAGCATGCGAACCGGCCACCGGCTCGCCGCCCAGCAGCAGCTTGGCGCCCTTGGCGATGCTGTCCTGCACCTGCTTGTGCAGTTCGTCGCGCAGGTCCGCGCGCGCCATCGGGGCCAGCGTGGTGTTCTCGTCCTGCGGATCCCCGTAGACGCGCTTGCCTGCAGCGGCGACGAACTTCTCCACGAACGCATCGGCGATCGCATCGACCACGATGAACCGCTTGGCCGCGATGCAGGTCTGCCCGCTGTTGTCGAAGCGTGACTTCACTGCTGCAGCCACCGTCTTTTCGAGATCGGCATCGTCCAGCACCACGAAGGCATCGCTGCCGCCCAGTTCCATCACGCACTTCTTGAGCTGGTCGCCGGCGTTGGCCGCGATGGAGCGCCCGGCGCGCTCGCTGCCGGTCAGCGTTACCGCTTTGACCCGCTTGTCGCGCAGCACTTCGGCGGCCTGGTCGTTGTCGATGTGCAGCACATCGAACACGCCTTCGGGCAGGCCGCCGTCGCGGCACACCGCCAGGATCAGGTCGGCGCACTGCGGCACGTTGCTGGCGTGCTTGAGCAGGGCCACGTTGCCGGCCATGAACGCCGGCGCGAGGAAGCGGAACACCTGCCAGATCGGGAAGTTCCAGGGCATCACCGAGAACACGCAGCCGATCGGCTCATAGCGCACGTAGCTGCGCTGGGCTTCGGTATCGATCAGCTGCGGCTTGAGGTAGTCAGCGGCATGGTCGGCGTAGAACTCGCAGGCCTCGGCACATTTTTCGATCTCACCCAGCGCCTCCACCTTGAGCTTGCCCATCTCGGTGGTCATCGCGTGCTGGAGGTCGCCCTTGCGTTGGCGCAGCTGGGCGGCAATCGCGCGCAGGATCGCCCCGCGCTCCTGCAGCGAACGCGCCGCCCATGCCGGGAAGGCATCGGCGGCAGCGGCCAGGCGCTGCTCGACCTCCTTGGCGGTGAGCAGTTCATGGCGGTAGGTGACCTGGCCGGTCGCGGGATTGATGATGTCAGCGGTCATCGCGGGTCTCCGAAAGTCAGACCCGCATTGTGCGCCCGCCCTCGTGAGCCGGATGTTGCCGGATCAGGGTGAACGCCGCGACACAGCGTCGCAGCAGCGGCCTGCCCCGGCACCGTTCAGCTGGGGTCCTGCAGTGCCATCTGCATGTCACGCTGGCGGCGCTTTTCCGCCCGGGCAGTGATGTACCAGCCGACCACCGCCGCGATCGACACCGCCAGCACCATCAAGGTGGCCAGCGCGTTGATCTCCGGCTTGATGCCCATCCGCACCGAGGAGAACACCTTCATCGGCAAGGTCGTGGAGTTCGGCCCGGCCACGAAGCTGGCGATCACCACGTCATCAAGGGAGAGCGTGAACGCCAGCAGCCAGCCGGCCACCAGCGCCGGGGCGATGATCGGCAGGGTGATCTGGAAGAACACCTTGAGCCGGCTCGCGCCGAGATCCATGGCGGCCTCCTCCAGCGAGCGGTCCAGCTCCTGCAGCCGCGAAGACACCACCACGGTCACGAAGGACAGGGTGAAGGTGACGTGCGCGATCCAGATGCTGGTCACGCCGCGGCTGGGAAAGCCGGGGATGCCGCCCATCGCCACCAGCAGGGTCATCAGCGAGAAGCCCAGGATCACTTCCGGCATCACCAGCGGTGCGGTGATCAACGCCCCGAACAGGGTCTTGCCGGGGAAGCGGCGCATGCGGGTCATCACCATCGCCGCCATCGTGCCGAGCACGGTGGCCGCGCAGGCGGTCCAGAATGCGACCTTCAGGCTGATCCACAGCGCGTCCAGGATCTGGCGGTTGTTGAACAGCTCACCGTACCAGCGCGTGGAGAAGCCCGACCACACCGTGGCCAGCTTGGAGGCGTTGAAGGAATACACCATCAACAACAGGATAGGCAGGTACAGGAAGGCGAAGCCCAGCCCGAGCAGGCTCCAGCCCAGCCAGCGGTTGCTGCGCACCATGCTCATGCCAGCTTTCCTTCCAGCTCGCGCTGCTGCATGCGGTTGAACAGCAGGATCGGCACCAGCAGTAGGGCCAGCATCACGATCGCCACCGCCGAGGCCGTCGGCCAGTCGCGGTTGTTGAAGAACTCGCCCCACAGCACGCGGCCGATCATCAGCGTATCCGGCCCGCCGAGCATTTCCGGAATCACGAACTCCCCTACCGCCGGGATCATCACCAGCATGCAGCCGGCGATGATGCCGGTGCGCGAGAGCGGCAATGTGATCCGCACGAAGGCCTGCCACGGCTTGGCGCCGAGGTCGTAGGCCGCTTCCAGCAGGCGGTTGTCCAGCTTCACCAGGTTGGCGTACAGCGGCAGCACCATGAACGGCAGGTAGCAGTAAACGATGCCGATGTAGGCGGCGGTCGGGGTGTACAGGATCTGCAGCGGCGCATCGATCAGGCCGAGCTTGAGCAGCAGCTGGTTGAGCAGGCCGTTGCGGTCCAGGATGCCGATCCACGCATACACCCGGATCAGGAACGAGGTCCACGAGGGCAGCACCACCAGCATCATCGCCACGTTGCGCGCGGCCGGGCTCATCCGCGAGATCACATACGCCATCGGGTAGCCGATCAACAGCGTGAGCAGGGTCGAGATGACCGCGATCTTGATCGAGCTCAGGTAGGCCAGCAGGTACTGGTTGTCCTTGACCAGGGCCGCATAGCTGCCCAGGTTGAGCTTGAGCGAGAAGGCGCCGTCCACGTACTCCAGCAGCCAGGTGTACGGCGGTGAGCCGACCTGGGTGCGCGCGAAGGAGATCATCAGGATGATCACGAACGGCACCGCGAAGAACAGCAGCAGCCACAGGTACGGCGCGGCGATCACGCCGGCGCGCGTGCCCGGGAGCCAGCGCTTCCAGCCGGTCGCGCTCATGAGGTCAGCACCACGCCGTCGTTGTCGCGCCAGTGCACCCAGACGGTGTCGCCCCAGGTCAGGCCATCGCTGGCCCAGCGCTGCGAGTTGGCAAAGTTGGACAGCACCTTGGCCCCGCTCGGCAGGCGCACATGGAACACCGAGTGGCTGCCGAAGTAGGCGATCTCCTCGATCACGCCCTGCGCCTTGTTGGTGTCGCCGGCCGGTTCGTCCTTGCCGATCATCACCTTCTCCGGGCGCAGCGCGAAGGCTACCGGCTGGCCTTCGTAGCCGGTGATGCCGTGGGCGACGTAGATCGGCGCAGGGAACAGCGGCGTGCGCACGGTGACGTATTCGGGCAGGTCCTCATCGAGCACCCCGTCGAACAGGTTCACCGAACCGATGAACTCGGCCACGAACCGGTTGGCCGGCTGTTCGTAGATTTCATCCGGCTTGCCGACCTGCTGGATCCAGCCGGCATCCATCACCGCGATCCGGGTGGCCATGGTCATGGCTTCTTCCTGATCGTGGGTGACCATCACGCAGGTCACCCCGGTGGTCTCGATGATGTTGACCAGCTCCAGCTGCATCTGCGAGCGCAGCTTCTTGTCCAGCGCGCCCATCGGCTCATCCAGCAACAGCAGCTTCGGACCCTTGGCCAGCGACCGCGCCAGCGCCACGCGCTGCTGCTGGCCACCGGAGAGCTGGTGCGGTTTGCGCTTGGCCAGCTTGGTCAACTGCACCAGCTCCAGCATCTCGCCGACACGGCGATTGATCGCATCGCGGGCCATGCCGTCCTGCTTCAGGCCGAAGGCGATGTTCTGCTCCACCGTCATGTGCGGGAACAGCGCATAGGACTGGAACATCATGTTGATCGGGCGCTGGTACGGCGGCAGCGCGTTGATGCGCTGGCCGTCCAGGTCGATGGTGCCCTGGGTGGGAGTCTCGAAGCCGCCCAGACAGCGCAGCAGCGTCGATTTGCCGCTGCCCGAGCCTCCCAGCAGCGCGAAGATCTCGCCCTTGCGCACGTCCAGGGTGACGTCGTCGAGCGCGACGAAGCCGTCGAACTCCTTGCGCAGCGCGCGGATGGACAGGTAACCCGGTTCCAGGACCGGGAGGACCGCGCCTTCCGGCTTGGCTTCAAATGGCATGGGGGGCGGCTCCAGGAGCGGCGGCAGGACGGGGGGAGCATCCCATTTTACCGGTGGTGGCCGCGTCATGTGCTACCCGGCGGGGCGGCCCGCGTTGCCGACCCCGGGTGCACGCGGCCCCCGAAACGACGACGCCGGCGCGGGGCCGGCGTCGCAGGGGGCACTCAGCGCCCGGTTTTCACCTCGGTCCACAGCCGGGTGTAGAGCTTGTCCACCTCCGGCGTGTTGATCGAGTAGGTGAACATCTTGGCCGCCACATCGGCCGGCGGGTAGATGGTCGGATCGGTGCGGATCGCCTCGTCCACCAGCGGCGTGGCCGTGGTCACCGGGTTGGCGTAATGGATGAAGTTGGTGTTGGCCGCGGCGACCTTGGGCTCGAGCAGGTAGTTGATGAAGGCGTAGGCCGCCTCCGGGTGCTTGGCATCCTTGGGGATGGCCAGCATGTCGAACCACTGCGGGGCGCCTTCGCGCGGGATCGAGTAGGCCACGGTCACGCCGTTGGAGGCCTCGGCCGCGCGGTCGCGGGCCTGGATGATGTCACCGGACCAGCCCACCACCAGGCAGGTACCGCCGTTGGCCAGCGAGCCCACGTACTGCGAGGAGTGGAAGTTCTGCACGTACGGGCGGATCGTCTTGAGCAGCGCGGCGGCCTTCTCCAACGTGGCCGGGTCCTGGCTGTGCGGATCCTCGCCCAGGTAATGCAGCGCGATGGGGATCATGTCCGACGGCGTATCCAGGATCGTGATCCCGCAGTCCTTCATCTTGGCGATGTTTTCGGGCTTGAAGATCAGGTCCCAGCTGTTGGCGATCTCGGTGCTGCCGCCGAAGCGCTGCTTGAGCAGTTCCACGTTGTAGCCGATGCCGGTGGTGCCGATCATGTACGGCACGCCGTATTCGTTGCCCGGGTCCTGCTGCGCGATGCGCTTCATCACACTCGGGTCGAGATTGGCCAGGTTCGGGATCCTGCTCTTGTCCAGCGGCAGGAACACGCCGGCCTTGATCTGGCGGCCGAAGAAATTCAGCGTCGGCACGACCACGTCGTAGCCGCTGTTGCCGGCCAGCAGCTTGGTTTCGACCATCTCATCGCTGTCGAACACGTCATAGGTCACCTTGGTGCCGGTGGCCTTCTCGAAGTTCGGGATGGTGTCTTCCGCGATGTAGTCGCTGTAGTTGTAGACGTTCAGCACCTTCGCGTCGTCCTGCTTGTCACCGCCGCCACAGGCGGTCAGCACGGATACGGCAATGCCGAGGGTGAGGATTCGCAGCTTCATCGGACTCTCCACAGGTCAGGTGCGAGTTGGGGGGAACCGGCCGGACCGGCGCAACGGGTGCCAGCCTACCGGGCATGCCCCCATTTTCCCAGCACACGGCCCTCACGGCCATGCCGGAAGTGGTGCGTGGGGTCAGACGTTGAGCAGCAGGAACTCGCGCTCCCAGGAGCTGATGACCCGGAAGAAGGTCTCGTATTCCTTGCGCTTGACCGACACATAGGCACGGCAGAAGCGCTCGCCGAGCATCTCGCGCAGCGCCGGGCAGCCTTCCAGCCCGTCCAGCGCCTCGCCCAGCGAGCGTGGCAGGTCGTAGCCCAGCTCCTTGGCGCTGCCGCTGATCGGGGCGGTCGGCGAGCCCTGCTCGCGGATGCCCAGCAGCCCGGCGGCCAGGGTCGCGGCGATGGCCAGGTAAGGATTGGCGTCCGAACCGGCGAACCGGCTTTCCACCCGCATGTTCTCCGGCGTATCCAGCGGCACCCGCAGCCCGCAGGTGCGGTTGTCGAAGCCCCAGTGCACGTTGCTCGGGGAGACCTCGCCGAACATCAGCCGGCGGTAGGAGTTCACATTCGGAGCGAAGAACGCCATCGCCGCCGGCACGTACTTCTGCAGGCCGGCCAGGTAATGGCCGAACAGCGGACTGAAATCCTCACCACCGTGCTCACCGCTGAACACATTGCTGCCATCGCTGATCCGCAGCAGGCTCTGGTGGATGTGCATCGCACTGCCCGGCTCGTTCTCCATCGGCTTGGCCAGGAAGGTGGCATAGATGCCGTGGCGCATCGCCGACTCGCGCATGGTGCGCTTGAACAGGAACACCTGGTCGGCCAGGTCCATCGCATTGGCGTGGGTGAAGTTGACCTCCAGCTGCGCGGCGCCGGATTCGTGGATGAGCGTGTCCACGTCCAGCTTCATCGCGTCGCAGTAGTCATACATCAGATCGAGGATCGGATCGAACTCGTTGACCGCGTCGATCGAGTACGACTGGCGCGCCGTCTCCGGGCGACCGGAACGGCCGGCCGGCGGTAATAGTGGGAAATCCGGGTCGGTGTTCTTCTGGACCAGGAAGAACTCCAGCTCCGGTGCCACCACCGGGCGCAGGCCGAGCTCGGCATAGGCGTTGAGCACCCGGCGCAGCACGTTGCGTGGGGCCAGCTCATGCGGCTCGCCGGTCTTGGTGAAACAGTCGTGGATGACCTGCGCGGTGGGATCGGTCGCCCATGGCACCATGCGGACGGTGTCGGCATCCGGGCGCAGGATCATGTCCGAGTCCGAGGGCGAGGTCAGCTCGTAATAATCGTCCGGGAATTCGCCAGTGACGGTGGTGGCGAAGATGCCCTCCGGCAGGCGCGTGCCGTAATCGTGCGAGAACTTGTCGGCCGGAATGATCTTGCCGCGCGCGTTGCCGGTGATGTCCGGCACCAGACACTCCACCTCCGTGATGCGCCGGTCCTTGAGCCAGCGCAGCAGCGTGCTCTCCTGCGGAACAGGCTTGGGGGCGGCTTTGCGCGAACGCGTTCGGGTGGTCATGACCGGTCTGCTGTAAGAGAGTTGCGGCGACAAGCATCGCCGAAAGCGTGAAAAATGCTGTGATAGAACCGATTGTCAGCCACCCGCCACTCCGGATGCCACTGCACCCCGAGCACGAAACGGTGCGAGGTACTGCGCGCCGCTTCGATCAGCCCATCCGCGGCGATGGCCTCGACCCGCAGCCCGTCGGCCAACCGGTCGATGCCCTGCCCGTGCACGGAATTGACCGTTGCCGTGGGCGCCCCGGCCCAGCCGGCCAGCCAACCGCCTTCGGACAGCTGCACCGCATGTGCAGGACCATACTGCACCTCGACCGCCGCCTGTGGGTCTTCGCGATGATCGCCCAGCCCCGGCACCTCGTGCACGCGCGGATGCAGGCTGCCGCCGAGCGCCACGTTCAATTCCTGGAAACCGCGACAGATCGCCAGCACCGGCAGATCGCGGGCCAGCGCTTCATGCAACAAGGACAGCGCGTTCGCATCGCGCGCCGGGTCATGCCGATTGCCCGGCCAGCTCGGCGGCCCCGCATACAGATGCGGCTCGATGTTGCTTACCGCGCCGGTCAGCAGCAGGCCCTGCAGCCGGTCCAGCCACGGCGCGGCCGGCAGCGGCGGTTGCAGGCTGGGCAGCAGCACCGGGGTGACACCGGCCGCCTCGGCCAGCGCGCGGACGTACTTCTCACCCGCCGCCGCGAAGGGATGATGGCCCAGCATCGTGCTGTCGGTGGGCAGTCCGACCCAAGGGGGCGAGACCATGCGTCATGCTCGGATGACCTGCAGCCACGTTACCCCCGTGCGCAGACCTCGCGCAACACAGCGCCGCATCGGCGGTGCGCGCCCCCCTCACACGCCTGCGGCAGTAGCTGCGACAGACTGACCCCTGTCCCGCGCGCCGGTTGCTGGCATCCTTTGTCCATGATTGTTGTCCTGTCCTCTCCCCGCCGGTGCCCGGCATGACGGCTGCCGGCGAGGCGCATGCACCCAGCTGGTACGCCGACAGCGTGCCGGGCGCGCCGCTACGTGAACCGCTGACGGGGGATCTGAGCGCCGACGTGTGCGTGCTGGGTGCCGGCTACACCGGCCTGTCCGCCGCCCTGACCCTGGCCGAGCGCGGTTATCGCGTCGTGCTGCTGGAGGCGCACCGCGTGGGCTGGGGGGCGTCCGGCCGCAACGGCGGCCAGGCCATCGTCGGCTACGGCTGCGAGGTGGACACGCTCGAGCATCTGGTCGGCGCCGAAGATGCGCGGGCGCTGTTCGAGTTCTCGCGCGACGGCATGCGCCTGCTGCGCGACCGCATCGCCCGCCACCAGATCGACTGCGACTGGCGCGACGGCCACGCCAGCGTGCCGATCAAGCCCCGCCAGGAGCGCATGCTGCGCGCCGGGCTGATCGATCTGGCCCAGCGCTACGACTATCCCCTGGAGTGGTGGGACCGCGCCCAGCTGCGCGGGCAACTGGACAGTCCGCGCTATCGCGGGGCCATGTTCGATCCTCACAGCGGCCACCTGCATCCGCTGGCCTACGCACAGGGCCTGGCCCGTGCCGCCGAGGCAGCCGGGGCGGTGATCCACGAGCAGTCGCCGGTACTGCAGTTGATCCGGGGGGCCCGGCCGCAACTGCGTACCGCGCACGGCACGGTCAGCGCCGATCACGTGGTGATCGCCGGCAACGCCTGGCTGGAGGGCATCGCGCCCGAGCTGGAATCGCGGATCATGCCGGTCGGCACCTACATCGGCGCCAGCGCGGTCCTCGGACAGGCGCGGGCGCAATCACTGATCCGCAACGACATGGCCGTGGCCGATGTCAGCTGGGCGCTGGACTATTTCCGACTGAGCCGCGACCACCGCCTGCTGTTCGGCGGCCAGGCCAGCTACTCCGCCCTGCCCCCGCCCGGCCTGCGCGGGGTGATGACCCGGCGCATGCGCGCGGTGTTCCCGCAGCTGGCCGACGTGGAGCTGGAGTACGTGTGGGGCGGTTATGTCGACATCACCCGCAACCGTGCCCCGCACTGGGGCCGGCTGACCCCGAATGTCTATTTCGCGCAGGGCTTTTCCGGCCACGGTGTTGCCGCTGCGGGCCTGGCAGGCCAGGTGCTGGCCGAGGCGATTGCTGGGCAGGCGGAGCGGCTGGACGTGTTCGAGCGTATCCCGCACCGCCCTTTCCCCGGCGGGCGCCTGCTGCGGACGCCGCTGCTGGTGGCGGCGATGTCCTGGTACAAGCTGCGCGATGCGTTGTGGTGAGGGTTCAAGGGGTTTTCGGCGGGGCGGCGGGCTCGGCGGCGGTGCCGGCCGGGTACTGCGCGGCGTCGGGTTCGAGCCCTTGTGCCGATTCGACACTTCCAGACACTCAACGACCTCCGCGGCCGTCCGCCGCGGAATTGTGAAGATCGTCGTGCCGTAGGCTGCCCGCCCTGCAATTACGCACTGCGATGGAAAAGTGAGACGGGGCGCGGCATCTGAAATCAGGCTTTCCACTTTCCGGCAGTTCCACAACAGGACGCGCAGCAGATGTTATGGCAGTGCTTACCACGCCCTCCACGGGTCGGATCACATAAAAACGAAACGAGCAGAATGCGTCACATCAACGCCTGCGGTGACTGAGACAGGCGTTTCTCGAGCTCGTGGATTCATCCGCGCGGCTACAGCGCCTCACTAATGCCGGCGCCAGAGCCGGCATGAAGCTTATCACCCCAAAATGAGATATGTGTCACGCCCATGAACGTGACACACGCCTGTGCGTCCATCCATACCCTGTGCCGCCAACGCGCCGGACCACTTGCGCAATTGCATAATCGGACGTGTATATATACCGTCCAATCTAATCGCGGCATTGCTACACAGGGATGTTGAAGGCACGAACAGGGGAAGCCAGTGCGCGGAGAGTGGTGGAAAAATGGAATTCAGTTGAATCTGCGCATCGAGCCGATCGGGCTTGTTCTCGCTGTGTTCTACGCATTTGCATGCTGGGGGGCGCGCAAACTATCCCTCGACCAGTTCTACCTGCCTGCGGGTATACGAGTGGCCGCCCTGCTGCTTTGCCCACCCCGACTGTGGCCCTACCTGTTCCTTGGCGAATACGCCTACTTTGCTCAGATGCGTTACCCGATGATCGACAAGTACGGGTTGACGTGGGTCATCCTCGCCTCCGTCTCGCTGATGCCCACGGTAGCAATGATCGTGCGACTGCATCGCAGGATGATGGCCGCTACGACGCAGGCTTGGTTGCTTTCAGTTGGCGCGGCATCGGCCGTAGCCGTTACGTCAATCAATCTTGCTCTGGCGGAATTGCTTTGGACAACACCAGATATGCCATTGCTGGCCGGCATAGCGCGCTACATCGTAGGTGACTTCATCGGGATTCTGACCGTGGCACCGCTCGCCTTGCTTTGGGCAAGGAGGAACACCGAGCCGGCATGGACAAGTAGATTGCTCACCCCAATCATTGGCGCGCTCGGCTTAATGATCCTGCTAGGCATATGCACGACGCTGATACCTGCGGAATCATCTACGGCCAAAAGCAGCCTGCAGCTGCTAATGGCGCTCCCAGCCATTGCACTGACATGCCTGCTCGGCTGGCGTGGCGCAGCGGTGGCGGTGCCAACACTTAATCTGATCATCGGCCTTACCACGCCCAAGCCATTCCCGTCTGCATTTGATCAGTCCACGTTTACCACGCAAATGATCATGGCCATCGCAGGCGCCGCGCTACTCATGTTCGGCTCCAGGATCACTCATTACTATCACCGCTACCGAATCAGGGACGATGGTGAGAAGAACGCGATCAAACTGGCCAGAAAGTCTCATATGGCCAGGGAGAACGGTCTGCGCGAGCGCGCGCTCAACCTTCGTAAGCTCGGAGATGGCATTGACGTCTCCCTCAATGAAGTCGTGAACTGGCTGAAGTTGCAGGGACACCACGAGATCGCCAGCGGCTTGCTTCACACTGCGACGGTGCATTCGCGCTTGTTCCGCGAACAGGCAAGCATGGTCTATCCCACCACATTGGATCAACTCGGCCTTTATGTGGCATTGCAAATGGGTGGCCTGCGCGAAGCGTGGGAGAAGACCGCCCGGGTTGCCCGGCCTCGCCTAGAGGGTGATCCCTGCCTGCTGAGCAATGATTTGCAGTTGGCTGCCTATCGCGCACTGAGCGATGCCGTATCCCTTCTGTTAGAGCATGAGACGGGTCAGGTAGTGGTTCGTGCCCGTTGTGGACGTTTCGGGCCACAGCGGGGAATTCTCGTAGTCGTCGCTCTTCTTGATTCGGCACAGGCATTGTCCGAGACAACGATCACTATGGCAGATGAGCAATTGGCCGGCCTGTCCCTCGCATATGGCGGCGTCGTGCAGTGCCGTCGCAACCGGATCAGGTTGCTGCTGACGGAAACAGCAATCGGCTCTTCCAACAGAGTAGCCCGCTTCCATTCGGTGAAGCGCGGAACAGCTGACCTGGACAATAGCGAAGCGTTGACCTGATCGGAACCTGACCAAACCTACCTCGCTGCCTTCGAGGATTACGGTCATTAGCAAGACGGCACGCCACTTCAACTTTCTATCGAACGACGTGCTGTCACCCTTGGGATGACAGCACGTCGTAGATGCCGTATCAGAGCATTCCTAGTGTCGCTCATCCGCGACTTCGACAGCCCACACAGCGTCGCCGCCCCGCCCATAGCGCACTAACGAGAATTTTGCCCCCCGGTACACTTCGACCCGCGCTGCGTTCGGGGAGTGCCGCACTTGCTGCGTTGGCAACGACACCCGAGCCAAGCTGTCGCCCGCAGGCAACGTCCAGAAGACGTCATCGGTATTCCCGATAATCACCTGCACTCGGCCAGCAAGATCATTCACCTGGAAATACGAGATACCGTCCCGCTGGAATCCGTACACGAGCCAGTTCGGATCCTGACTCAGGTTGGCAGCCATCGGCTGCGCTTGGCCCAGCCCGCTTCTCGCCAGAGGAGTTCCGTGACTATCGGACTGGGCCATTCCGACCATCGGAACCGATGCGAGAATCACGATACCCACCACACCAACAATCCTTGGAATGCGCACATTTACCTCCTGAGTTAAAAACCGATGAGGGGAACTTCGGCGATAGTAACTGTAACCGGCGGTCCACCGAACAATGACCACCTTGAGTGGCGAGACCAGTACGACGCGCCCATCGGCAACCGGGCCACCCGGCAACCAGGCCGGGACTGCGACATTGCGCGTCGCCCTAGCCCCTAAAGTCACGCGTGAAACCGCCGCTACCAGTCCCGACCCACTCGGAACCGAGCGTACGCCTCATGCCGGCACTGTTGCAGGGCGCTGTCCTCAGCGACCCCGGTGATGCCCTGCCCCAGCGGATCCTGCTGGTGGAAAACTCGCGCACGTTCACCAGCATGCTGCGCGAGGCGATCGAGCAGCGGCTGGAGCTGCCGGTGTCGGTCGCGACCAGCCTGGCCGAGGCCGGGCGGTTGCTGGATGAGGAACACGGCTGGTTCCTGGTCCTGACCGGCCTGGTGCTGGCCGATGGTGACCGCGATACCGTGGTGGACTACTTCCTCTCACGCGGGTTGCCCACGGTGGTGGTCAGTGGCGTCTACGACGAGGACCTGCGCAAACGGGTGCTGCAGCAGCAGATCATCGATTACGTGCTGAAGAACACGCCGGGCAGCATCGATTACCTGGTGTGGCTGGTACAGCGGCTGGAGCGCAACCGGCGGATCGCCGCGGTGGTGGTGGATGATTCGATGTCGGCACGGATGTACGCCGCCTCGCTGCTGCGCATGTACGGGCATGATGTCTACGAGGCGGCCGACGGTGCCGAAGGGCTGAAGGCGATCGAAGCGCACCCGGCGATCCGGCTGGCCGTGGTCGACCAGGAGATGCCGGGCATGGAGGGGGTGGAGTTCACCCGCCGCCTGCGCACGATGCGCTCACGCGACAAGCTGGCGGTGATCGGGATCTCCGGCAATACCGACCCGTCGCTGATCCCGCGCTTCCTCAAGAACGGCGCCAACGATTTCCTGCGCAAGCCCTTCTCGCGCGAGGAGTTCTTCTGCCGCGTCTCGCAGAACGTGGACCAGCTGGAGCTGATCGGCACCCTGCAGGACCTGGCCACCCGCGATTTCCTGACCGGCCTGCCCAATCGCCGCTGCTTCCTGGAACAGAGCCAGCGCCAGCTGCCGCAGCTGCACCTGGATGGTGAGCAGGTGGCGGTGGCGATGATCGATATCGACCACTTCAAGCACATCAACGATACCCACGGCCACGAGGCCGGCGATGACGCGCTGCGCGCGGTGGCCGCGGCGGTCGCCCAGCACGCGCGCCAGGAAGACCTGATCGCGCGCTTCGGTGGCGAGGAGTTCTGCCTGCTGGTGCCCGGCATGGATGAAGAGCAGGCCGTGCATTACTTCGACGAACTGCGCCAGGCCATCGCCGCGCTGGAGGTCGACCTGGGCCACACCACGCTGCGCATGACGGTGAGCATCGGGCTGTGCTGCCTGCGCCCGCAGCGCGACTCGCTGCACCGGCTGATTTCCGAGGCCGACCGCCAGCTGTACCTGGCCAAGGCCGGCGGCCGCAACCGCGTCCACTGCGCCACCGTGGCCACCGGCCCACGCCAGCGCGAGCCTGCCCTGGTGCCTTGATCGAGATCAACGCGGCCCCGGCCGCGACTGCCTAGAGTCGCCCCCAGTTGAACAGCACGGGGAACGCACCATGGCACTTCTGGTCTGGCAGGACGATCTGAACATCGGTATCGATGTCATCGATCACCAGCACATGCGCATCGTGGAGATGCTCAACCACCTGCATGTCGCCCAGAAGAGCCTGGAGCGGCTGGCCGTGGCCGAGGTGATCGACGAGCTGGTGGATTACACGATGTCCCATTTCGCCTTCGAAGAAGAGCTGATGGAGGAAGCCGGCTATCCGTTCTGTTCGGCGCACAAGCGCGTGCATGAGATCTTCGGCAAGCGCGTGGGCGAGTACCGGCTGCGTTTCCAGGCCGGTGAGGACATCACCGAAGAGCTGCGCACGATGCTGTCGCGCTGGCTGTTCAATCACATCCGGGGCGATGACAAGGCGTACGCGCCGCAGGTCAAACAACACCTCAACCAGTTCGCGCGCGAGCACCAGCAGGGCAGCTGGCTGGGCCGCACGCTCAAGCGCTTCTTCCGCTGATCAGCGCCCGCGCCGGCCCATCGCCAGCAGGGCGACGATGGTGATCAATGCGGTGACGCACAGGTAATAGCCCACGGCGACCAGGCCATAGCGTTCGGCCAGCCAGGTGGCCACGTACGGCGCCGGGGCCGCACCGAGAATGCCGGCCAGGTTGAACGAGAGCGAGGCGCCGGTGTAGCGCACCTGCACCGGATAGATCTCGGCCAGGAAGGTGCCACACGGGCCGTAGGTCAGGCCCATCAGGAACAGGCCCAGCGCCAGGAACCCCAGCACCAGCCACGGGCTGCCGGCCTGGAACAGCGGCGCGAACGCCACGCCGAAGGCGAGGATCAGGCCACTGGCCACGATCATCGTGCGGCGCGTGCCCCAACGGTCGCCGTACAGCGCGGAAATGGGAATGCCCGCCGCGAAGAACAGGATGCCGACCATCTGCAGCAGCAGGAACTGCTCGCGCGAGTAGCCCAGCACGGTGGTGCCATGGCCGAGGGTGAACACCGTCATCAGGTAGAACAGCACGAAGGTGGCGAACGCTCCCAGCGTGCCCAGTACCAGCGTCAGCGGATGTTCGCGCAGCACCGTCCACATCGGCAGCCTGACCCGCTCGTTGCGGTCCAGTGCGGCCTGGAACTGCGGGGTCTCGTGGATGTTCAGGCGCACCCACAGGCCGATGCCGACCAGCAGCGAACTGGCCAGGAAGGGCACGCGCCACCCCCATTGCAGGAAATCTGCTTCGCTCATCGCGCGGCCGAGCAGCAGGAAGATACCGGCCGAGAGCAGGAAGCCCAGCGGAGCACCCAGCTGCGGGAACATGCCGTACCAGGCGCGCTTGCCGGGCGGTGCATTCTCGGTGGCCAGCAGCACCGCACCACCCCACTCTCCCCCCAGCCCCAGGCCTTGCCCGAAACGGCACAACGCCAGCAGTGCCGGTGCGACCAGGCCAATGCTGGCATGCGTGGGCAGCAGGCCGATGGCCACCGTGGAAACCCCCATCGTCAGCAATGCTGCTACCAGCGTGGCCTTGCGCCCGATGCGGTCGCCGTAGTGACCGAACACCGCCGAGCCGACCGGCCGCGCGATGAAGGCCACGGCGAAGGTCGCCAGCGACTGCAGCATCGCCGCGCCATCGCTGCTCTCGGGGAAGAACAGGTGCGGAAACACCAGCACCGCCGCGGTGGCGTAGATGTAGAAATCGAAGAACTCGATGGTGGTGCCGATCAGGCTCGCCAGCAGGATGCGGCGGGGGGAGTTCACGACGGGTGCGACAGCAGGTGTGGACATCGGGTACGCAGAAAAGGGCAGCTGCCGGATTCTGCCACGCCCTCCCCAAGCCTGCCGCGATGGTTGCAGACGAGACTGTCAGCCAGTGACCGGGTCCACAGGCTGCGTGCCGGCCGGGAACTTCCATCCGACCACCGGGTCTGACCGCGGTCACCCGCCAGGAAGGTTCCGGATGTCAGGCTCAAGGAAGCGTGCCCGCTCGCGCTGGACCCAGACCAGCGCCATCGCGGTGGTGATGGCCGTACACGGGCTGATGCTGGGCGTGCTGCTGCGCTCACCCGGCCCGGGCGATGCCTTCCCGGATGAGCGCCTGCAGGTGTACTGGCTGCCTCGCCCGTTGCCGGTACCGGTTTCGCCACCGCCCAGTGCCACGACGCCCCGCACACGGCAGGCCGCCGCATCGCAGCGCCTGCCTGCGCCGGCCGTGGTCGTGCCGGTCGCCGCAGCCGCCGCCGCGCCGGCTCTGCCGGAAGTGACCGCCCCGCTTGATCTGAGCGTGCCATCGTCGCTGACCGGCAGCGGCATCGAAGCGGCCTCACTGGCCCCGCGCGTGCTGGGCGCCCGTGACGTGCACGCGGCCTTCCAACCGCGGCGCGAGCGCTTCCGGATGAACGCCGGAATGTCGCCGGAGCAGATCGTGCAGGGCATTTTCCAGCTGATCGGTGCCTGGCCGCCCGGCTACACGGTGGACCAGTGCCGCCTGACGCGGCAGCAGATCGACTACCTGCGCAACGCGGTGGATGAACGGGATCGCGACCTGCTGCGCGAGTCGCTGGTCCGCCACAGCCAGGACTGCTGAGCGAGGTCAGCCGCCCAGGTGGATCCAGGTCGCCTTGAGTTCGGTGTACTTGTCGAAGGCGTGCAGGGATTTGTCGCGGCCGATGCCGGACTGCTTGTAGCCACCGAACGGGGCGGTCATGTCGCCGCCATCCCACTGGTTGACCCAGACGCTGCCGGCACGCAGGCCGCGTGCCACCCGGTGCGCGCGGCCCAGGTCGCGCGTCCATACGCCAGCGGCCAGCCCGTAGATCGAATCATTGGCCATGCGCAGCGCGTCCGCCTCGTGATCGAAGGTGAGCACCGAGAGGACCGGCCCGAAGATTTCCTCGCGGGCGATCGTGTGCTGCGGATCGACCTCATCGAACACGGTCGGCTCGACATAGCTGCCACCCGGCACCACCTCCAAGCGCTTGCCACCCAGCAGCAGGCGCGCGCCCTCGGCCTCGCCGCGCGCCACGTAGTCCAGCACGCGGCCGGCGTGGGCGTCGTCGACCAGCGCGCCCATCGCCGCCTCCGGCTCGAACGGGTGCTGTGGCTGCATGTGCCGCCCATGCGCCAGGACCCGGGCCACGAAGGCATCCTTGATCGAGCGCTGGACCAGCAGGCGCGAGCCGGCGGTGCACACCTCGCCCTGGTTGTAGAAGATCGCCGTGGCGGCGGCCTGGGCGGCCTTGTCCAGATCGGGCGTATCGGCGAACACGAGGTTCGGGCTCTTGCCACCGCACTCCAGCCAGGTGCGCTTGAGATTCGATCTGCCCGCGCATTGCAGCAACCGGCGGCCCACCGCGGTGGAACCGGTGAAGGCCAGCGCATCCACGTCCATGTGCAGCGCCAGCGGCTCACCGGTGCGCTCGCCGTGGCCAGGCAGTACGTTGAACACGCCATCGGGCACACCGGCCTCGGCCACCAGTGCGGCCAGGCGGATCGCGCTCAACGGCGAGCGTTCGGAGGGTTTGAGGACCACGGAATTGCCTGCCGCCAGCGCCGGGGCAATCTTCCACGACGCCATCAGCAGCGGGAAATTCCACGGCACGATCACCGCGACAACGCCGACCGGCTCGCGGGTGATCAGGCCCAACGTGTCGAGCGCTGTAGGGGCGACTTCGCCGTATACCTTGTCCACCGCCTCGGCGGTCCAGCGCAGGCACCGCACGACGCCGGCCAGATCGCCTTCGCGTGCGTCGCCGACCGGCTTGCCCATGTCCAGGGTTTCCAGCAACGCGAGCGCATCGGCGTGCTGCTCGACCAGATCGGCCAGCCGCAGCAGCACCTGCTTGCGGTGCGAGGGTGCCGCCCGCGACCAGTCGCCCGCATCGAAACTGCGACGCGCCGCGGCGACCGCACGGTCAACGTCTGTCGTATCGGCGTCGGCTACCTGCACCAGCACGCGGCCATCGATCGGGCTGATGCAGTCATAGCGCGCGCCACTGGCGGCGTCCACGTAGCGCCCATCGATGAAGGCCTGGCCCTGGAAGGTCAGTGCATCGGCCTGGCGCTGCCAGTCCTCACGGGTGCGTGCGGCGGTCATCGGCGTCGTCCTCGTTCAGTGAGTCGGGTAAAGCGGTTATACCCGCGGCCATCACGGAGTGACGTGATGCGGGTGCGATAAAGTCGTGACCGTCGCGACCCTGCGGAGTGCCCCATGCCTCGTCCCGAGTTGTCGTTGTCCACCCTGGCCGGACAAGCGCCAGCAGAGCTGGACGCCTACTGGATGCCATTCACCGCCAACCGCCAGTTCAAGGCTGCGCCGCGCCTGCTGGTACGCGCCGAGGGCATGTACTACCACGACGTCGACGACCGCCCGATCCTGGATGGCGCGGCCGGCCTGTGGTGCTGCAACGCGGGGCATGCGCGGCCGCGGATCGTCCAGGCGATCCAGCAGCAGGCCGCCACGCTGGATTTCGCGCCACCGTTCCAGATGGGCTCGCCGTTGCCGTTCGTGCTGGCGCAGCGGCTGGCCGCACTGGCACCGGCCAGCTTGAACCATGTGTTCTTCACCAACTCCGGCTCCGAGGCGGTGGATACCGCGATGAAGATCGCGCTGGCCTACCATCGCCTGCGCGGCGAGGGTCACCGCACCCGCTTCATCGGGCGGGAGAAGGCGTATCACGGCGTCGGCTTCGGCGGCATGTCGATCGGTGGCCTGCCCAACAACCGCAAAACGTTCGGGCCGTTGTTGCCCGGTAGCGATTTCCTGCGCCATACGCTCGATCTGGAGCGCAATGCCTTCAGCCCTGGCCTGCCCCGCCACGGGGCCGAACTGGCCGAGGATCTGGAGCGCCTGATCGCGCTGCACGATGCCTCCACCATCGCCGCGGTGTTCGTCGAGCCGATCGCCGGTTCGGCCGGGGTGATCCTGCCCGCGCCGGGCTATCTGCAGCGCCTGCGCGAGATCTGCGACCAGCACGGCATTCTGCTGGTGTTCGACGAGGTGATCACCGGTTTCGGCCGGGTCGGCCACGCCTTCGCCGCCCAGCGCTTCGGGGTCACCCCGGACCTGCTCACCCTGGCCAAGGGCCTGACCAACGGCGCGGTGCCGATGGGCGCGGTGCTGGCCAGCGATGCGATCCACGGCGCCTTCATGCAGGGCCCGACGGCCGCCATCGAATTTTTCCACGGCTATACCTATTCCGGTCACCCGCTGGCGTGTGCGGCTGCGCTGGCCGCATTGGATACCTACGCCGAGGAGCATCTGTTCGAGCGCGCCCTGGAACTGGGTGATTACTGGCAGGAGCGACTGCACAGCCTGCGCGGACTGCCGCATGTGGTGGACATCCGCAACTTCGGGCTGATCGGCGCAGTCGAGCTGATGCCGCGCAAGGACGCCCCCGGCGCGCGCGGCTATGAGGTATTCGAGCGCTCCTTCCGCGATGGTCAGTTGCTGGTGCGCTGCACCGGCGATGTGATCGCGCTGTCGCCCCCGCTGATCCTGGAGCGCAGCCACATCGACCGCATCGTGGATGTGCTGGGCGAGATGATCCGCGCCACCGGCTGAGCCTGAATCCGTCGGCGACGACGCCGGCCGCCGCGATCCTTACAATGGTCGGTCACGTTTCGCTCGCGTACCGGATTGCATGGACATTGTCGTCAAAGAAGAACTCAAGGCCTATATCGACCCGCTGACCCCGGACGAGCACGACGCCCTGGAGCGCAGCATCCTCGCCGAAGGCTGCCGCGACGCGCTGGTGCTGTGGGGCGAGGTGCTGGTGGATGGCCACAACCGCTACGGCATCTGCCAGAAGCACGGCCTGCCGTTCCAGACGATCCAGAACACGCGATTCCAGTCGATGGACGACGTCCATCTGTGGATGATCGAGCAGCACCTGGGCCGCCGCAGCGTCTCCGATTTCCAGCGTGGCGTGCTGGCGCTGCGCAAGCGCGACATCCTGGCCGAGCGCCATCGCGCCGATCAGGCCCAGCTGCAGAAGGAAAGCGATGGCGAGATCAGCGGGCCGACCGAGGCCGCTGACGAAGACAGCCCGCCGTGGGCCGCCGCACCGAAGGTCAGCCGCGCGGACATGGCCCGCGAAGCGCGCCTGAGCAGCAGCCAGGTGACGATGATCGAGCGCATCCACAAGCAGGCCGCGCCGGAACTGGTGGAAGCGGTCAAGACCGGGGTGATCTCGATCAGCGCCGCGGCCGCCGTGGCCGACCTGCCGGAAGACGAACAGCGTGCCGCAGCCGCTGCCGGCAAGGACGAGCTCAAGCAGGCCGCCAAGCGTGTGCGCGAGTCCAAGCGCAAGCCGCGCAAGCCGGCCCAGGAGGTGCTGCACAGCGCCGATGGCGACGCCGAAGCCGACCCCAGCCGCGCCGCCGAGATCGCCGATGCGCTCAACGCACTGGGCGAAGGCCCGGCCGAGCTGCGCCAGCGCATCATCGCGCTGACCCTGGAGAACGACACCCTGCGCCTGCAGCTGGCCGCGCTGCGCAAGCAGGTGGCGGACCTCTGAGGGTAGTGCCGGCCGCTGGCCGGCAACGCGATTGACCTTCGGGTGGGGAGCCTGGTTGCCGGCCAGCGGCCGGCACTACCGGTTGCTCATGCCGGGGTCGTTAGACTGCCGGGATGACGCCCCTCTCCCCTCCCGACCCCCGCCGTGCCCAGCTGCGACGGCTCAAACTGATCGCCCTGGCCATGCTGGTGGTGATGCTGGCCGGCTTCGCGGTCAGCCATTGGCACGGCGAACGCGGCATCTGGGCCTGGGTCTCGGCCTTCTGCGAAGCGGCTGCCGTCGGCGCGCTGGCCGACTGGTTCGCGGTGGTCGCGCTGTTCCGGCGTCCGCTGGGCCTGCCGATCCCGCATACCGCGATCATCCCGCGCAGCAAGGACCGCATCGCCGACAGCCTGGCGCTGTTCGTCCGCGACCAGTTCCTGGAACCCCAGGCGCTGCTGGCGAGGCTGCAGGTGTTCGATCCGGCCAGCCGCCTGGGCAGCTGGCTGGCCGAGCCGGCGCGGGCGCGCATGCTGGCCGACATGGCCCGCGGCTGGGCCCTGCAGGCGCTGGATTTCCTTGATGAAGCGGCGGTCCGGCGCAGCATCCAGGGCTTTGTGATCCAGCAGCTGCGGCAATGGAACGCAGCCGCCACGGCGGGTGAACTGCTAAGCCTGCTCACGGCCGACAACCGCCACCAGCGCGTGCTGGATGAAGGCCTGACCCGCATCAGCGAATGGCTGGGCAACGAGAAGGTCAAGGACCGCGCCTCCACCCTGATCGTGGGCTACATCCAGCGCGAGTGGCCCAAGCTGGCCAGCACGGTCAACTGGGTCAAGCCGATCGACGAGATCGGTGACACCCTCGCCGAGCGCCTGGCGCACGCGGTGCTGGAAGAACTGCAGCAGATCCTGGCCCAGCCCGAACACCCGCTGCGGCGCGATTACGAAACCTGGCTGAGCGACTACATCCAGCGGCTGCGCGAGGACCCGGCCCTGGCCGAGAAGGTCGAGCAGCTCAAACAGCAGGTGATCGACCACCCGGCCGTGCAGGAGTACGTGCAGGGCCTGTGGGCGCGGATCCACGCCAGCCTGCGTGCCAACCTGGCCAGCGAGGACTCCGCGCTGGCCGGCCATCTGCGCCGCAGCCTGGCCTCGGTGGGTGAGGCGCTGCAGGCCGACCCGTCGCTGCGCGAAGCACTCAACCAGCACCTGATGGACGGTGCCGAACGCCTCACCACGCGCCTGCGCAGCGGCGTGACCGAGCACATCGCGCAGACCGTCAAAGGGTGGGACGAACGCCACCTGGTCGAGCAGCTGGAATTGAGCGTGGGCCGCGACCTGCAGTTCATCCGTTTCAATGGCACCCTGGTGGGCGGCCTGATCGGCGTGATCCTGCACGCGCTGACCGTCTGGTTCCACTGGTAATACCGGAAGCATGCGCGCCCGGCGACGCTGGCAGGATCGCTGCCAGCGTCGTGGGATGACTCAGCCAGCGACCGCCCGTACCGCCGCCACCAGCGCGTCCATCTGCGCCGGCGTGCTGAAGATGCCCGGCGTCACCCGCAGGCAGGCGCCGGAGGCGAGCCCTTCGCGTGGCACCACGAACACCCCCGACTGCTTCACCATCCGCTGCGAGGTGGCGGTGTTGTCGCGCATCGTGGTCTGCCCGCGCAACCGGAACGAGGTGATCGCACTGGACAGGCGCGGGTCGTCCGACCCCAGCAACTGGATGCGCGCATCGTCCCGCAATGCGTCCATCCACTGAGCGCGCAGGCGCAGCAGGCGCGCACGCTTGTTGGCGACACCGATGCGCTCGTGCAGGTCCAGTGCGACCGGCAGCGCCATGTACGCCGCGAAATTGACCGTGCCGGTGTGCACGCGGGTGCGGATGTCGCCGTGATCCTGCTCGCCCATGTACGGATCCAGATCGCGGACACGCCCGCGGCGGACATACACCGCCCCGACGCCGACCGGCGCACCGATCCACTTGTGCAGGTTGATCCCGATGAAATCCACCCCCAGCGCGCGCAGCGGCGTATCCACCTGGCCGATGCCGTGCGCCGCATCGAGCACCACCTCCACGCCGGCCGCCCTGGCCAGCGCGGCGATCTCGGCCACTGGCAGCAGCATGCCGTTGCGGTGGTTGACGTGGGTCAGCAACAGCAGGCGCACGCGCGGGTTGGCGGCCAGCGCGCGGCGGTAGGTCTCCACGATGCTGTCGTGGTCGAACGGCTCGGGCAGCGTGATCGCCACCGGCTGCACGCCGCGCCGCGCCTGCAGCCACTGCATCGCGCTGATCATGCTGTCGTAGTCGGTATCGGCATACATCACTGCATCGCCTGGCGACAGCCCGCGGTAGCTGCCGATCAGTACCTGCATCGCCTCGGTGGCGCCACGGGTGAGCACGATCTCGTCGGTCTCCACGCCCAGCACCTGTGCCAGGCGTCCGCGGGCCTGTTCGAACAGCGGTGGAAACGCCAGCCGCCCGAACCAGGCGTTGCCGGCATTCACCGTGGCGGTAGCCTGCTGGTACGCCTGCAGTACCGGGCGCGCCATTGCGCCCCAGTAGCCGTTGTCCAGCATGACGACCTCGTCGGTGAGGTCATACAGTGCGCGGACCTGGTCCCACCAGCCTTCATCACCGGCAAGCTCGGCCGGCGTGCGTGTGCCCACCGCCGGCAGCACCATCGGTTCAGTGCCCATGGCGGTCGCACCGGACAGCGCCGTGGCGAGTGGCAGGGCCAGCGCGCCACGCAGCAGATGTCGTCGTTGCCGGTCCATCAGTAGCGGATCCGGTATTCGGCGTAGAGGTTGCGGCCGTCAGTGTCATACGGCGCGTTCCGCGAGTAGATCAGGCCACGGCTGGCCTGGAAGCTGGCCTCGTCCGGGTAGCGGTTGAAGAGGTTGTCCGCGCCGATCCGCAGCGTCTGCTGCTCGGTGACGTTCCAGCTCACCGCCAGATCGACGAAGCTCATCGCCCCGAAGCGCTGGAAGATGTCGCCGGTGGCATTGCCCGAAGAGTCTGTCCATGCCCCGTAGTATCGCAGCTTGCCGAGCACGCTGAAGCGGCCCCACGCATAGGTACTGCTGAGCGTGGCCTTCTGCCGCGGCAGGCGCTCTTCGAAGATGCGGCGCTGGCTTTCGTTGGTGGCCACGCCGGTGGCACCACTGTCCACCTGGGTCTGGTTGTAGTTGTAGCCCAGCGTGGTGCTCAGGCGGCCCGCGCCGAGTGCGGTGGTGTGGCTGGCCACCACGTCGACACCGCGCGTGGTGGTGTCGAAATCGTTGGTGTAGAAGCTCACCGAGGTGTACGCCAGCGGGTTGGGTACCCCGGCCGGCACCGCGAACGAGGCCGACTGGCTGAAGCGATCGGTGACCTTGATGTCGTACAGGTCCACCGAGCCGGAGAAGCCGAGCTCATTCTTCCAGGTCAGACCGAGCGAGGCGGTGCGCGATTGCTCCGGCTTGAGCGGTTTGGCCCCCAGCTGGATCGCCAGCGGATCGCTGGGCGACAGGCGGCCGGTGGTGAACACCTGCAAGGTCACGGTATCCAGGCCCTGCTGGGTGCTCTGGGTGTAGAGCTGGCCAGGCGTGGGCGCACGGAAGCCGGTGGAGACCGAGCCGCGCAGCGCCAGGTCCGGGGTGAACTCGAAGCGGCTGGAGAGCTTGCCGTCCACGCTCTCACCGAACGCGGAGAAGTGTTCGTATCGGGTCGCCGCGCCCACGGTCCAGCGGGCGGTCAACGGCGCCTCGACATCGATGTAGGCCGCGCGGCTGCGCTGGCTCCAGCGCCCGGCATTGGCCGCGCTGAACCCCGGCGCACCGTTGGCGCCCCCGGCCAGGCCGGTCACCGCGCCCGGGCCGATCGCATACGACGCCGGATCACCGGCATCCACGCCGTAGGTCTCCTCGCGCGTCTCCGCACCGAAGGCGATGTTGATCGGCGCGGCCAGCGCACTGACCGGCAGCGAGTAGACGATATCCGCGTTGAGGTTCTTCTCTTCCTGCGAGAGCCGGCCGAGGTAGAACGCGGTGGGGCTGTCCGGGCCGAGCGAGGCATTGATCGAGTTGCCCAGCGTGTAGTCGATGCGGTTGCGCCCGTAGGAGCCGCTCACATCCCAGCGCCAGCGCTCGCCCCAGTAACCGCGCAGACCGAGCACGCCCTGCAGATCGTCCTGCTCGTTGCCGTACTTCGGGCTGAAGCCGGTCGGATACAGGCTGCGTGCGTCCCAGCCAGGGAATACGCGGCTGCGGTTGTAGACCGAGGCGGTGCCGTCGGGATTGCGCCAGTTGAAATCGCTGACACCCTCGCTGTGGCCGTACAGACCGAAGCCGTACAGGTCGACGCTGTCGTTCAAGGCGAGGTTGAGGTTGAAACCGAAATGCCGGTTTTCCAGGTCCGGCTGGCCCCAGCGCTGCACCGGATCGGGCACGGCCAGCTCCGGGTGGGCGTTCTGGAAGGCGATCGCATCGGCGCGTTGGCGGCTGCGCGAGGTCGCATCGGATTTGTCCCAGTCGGCGAACAGCGACAGGCTGCCCTTGTCGCCCAGCGCGAAGCCGTGGCGGCCCCCGATCTTGCGGCCCAGGCCATCGCCCTCGCTGTACTCGGAGATCCCCAGCGACAGTTCGCCGCCGACCCGGTCATCCAGGATGATGTTGATGACACCGGCGATCGCGTCCGAGCCGTACTGCGCGGACGCGCCGTCGCGCAGCACTTCAATGCGCTGGATCGCATGCACCGGAATCTGGGCCAGGTCCGGCCCCTGCGCGCCACGTGCGCCCAGCAGCGCCGAGCGGTGGAAGCGGCGACCATTGACCAGCACCAGGGTCTGGTCCGGCGAGAGGCCGCGCAGCGTGGCCGGCCGCACGAACACCAGGCCATCATTCATCGGCATGCGCTGGACCACGAACGACGGCACCAGCTGGGCCAGCACATCGTTGAGGTCGGAGGATTCGATCGCCTGGATTTCTTCCTGCGAGAACACGTCCACCGGGGCCAGCGTGTCGAACTGCGTGCGGTTGCTGCCGCGCGTGCCGGTGACGATCATCGTGTCCAGGGTGGCGGGGGCCGCGGCATTCCCTGCCGGGGCGGCCTCGGCACGCGCATCGGCGGCCAGGGCGAAGGTAAGGACGGACGACACCGCTACAGCAAGCACACAACGATTCACTGACGACTCCGCGTACGAACAGGTGGGGGGTTCGCCGTGACGGCTTGTCACGACATCCTCACAGTGTGTTGACGCGATATTGCCCGGCGGTGACACGCAGGCGACCGTCGTTGCCTCCCCCGCACATACGCCCGCGCACGGCGTTTTCCTGATTTCGACACCGCCATGACGCTTGTCTAACGAAATGATAATGACTATCATTCACCGATCGGCTGTACGCCTAGCCAACCGGCGCCCGGATGCCTCACGCCTTCCCCGCGCAACGCCCCGTGTACACCTCCTGATCCGCTGCCTCGCCTGCCCTGCTGCCCCCGGCAGCGTCACTGCGCGCGTGCTGCCGTTTTCCCACATTGGAAGTGTTGCCATGACCCGTTCGTCCGCGTCACCGTTGTCCCGGCCATCGTTGTTGACCCTCGCGCTTGTTGCTGCCCTCGCCGGGCCGGCGCTGCCCGCCTTTGCCGAGGCCGGGCCGAATGAGGCAACCACGCTGGACACGGTCAAGGTGACCGCCGATGGCGAGATCCCGAATTCCTACACGGTCAAGCAGGCCAGCACCGCCACCAAGTTGAACCTGTCGCTGCGCCACACCCCCCAGTCGGTCACCGTGCTGACCCGCCAGCGTCTGGACGACATGGGCCTGTACGCCCTGTCCGATGTGATGGGCCAGGTCACCGGCGTGCATGTGTCGGTCACCGATTCGGAGCGCATCAACTACATCTCGCGTGGCTACAGCATCACCAATTTCCAGATCGACGGGATGCTCAACACGTTTGGTGGCTCGCTCAAGACCAACACCGACAGCGCGATCTACGAGCGCATCGAAGTGGTCCGCGGCGCCACCGGCCTGACCACCGGCGCCGGTGATCCGTCGGGCACGATCAACATGGTCCGCAAGCGACCGACCCAGGAGATGGCGATGAGCGCCGGGCTGACCCTGGGCCGCTGGGGCAACCAGCGTCTGGAAGCGGACATCGGCGGCCCGATCGCGCTGGATGGCCGCGTGCGTGCGCGCTTCGTGGCCGCCAAGCAGCAGAGCGATTCCTTCCGCGATGTGTACCGTCTGGACAAGGACGTGTTCTACGGCATCGTGCAGGCCGACCTGACCGACAGCACCCTGTTCGAAGTCGGCTATGACTACCAGTCGCCGGAAACCAAGGGCGTGACCTGGGGCGTGGTGCCGTACTGGGGCCCGGACGGCAAGCCGGCCAACCTGCCCCGCTCGACCAACCTCTCGGCACGCTGGAGCAGCTGGCCGATCGTGGAGAAGACCACCTTCGTGCGCCTGGAGCAGCAACTCGGCAACGGCTGGTCGCTGAAGGCCAGCGCGACCCGGGCCAAGCGCAACACCGATGGCGACGTCTGGTATGGCGCCCAGGGGTATCCGGCACCGGACGGCACCGGGGTGCGCGCCTATCTCTCGCATTTCGCCGAGCGCAGCGAAATGAATGTGTTCGACCTCAACGCCAGCGGCCCGTTCCAGCTGTTTGGCCGTGAACACGAGCTGGTGGCTGGCGTCGGCCAATCCGTGCGCAAGGGCGAATCGCCTGCCTCGGCGTTCACGCAGCCGCCGGGCTATGACGTCGTGCCGGACTGGCGCCACTGGACCGGGGATGTCGCCCCGTTGCCGCTCACCCGGCATGACTGGCTGGCCTCGGAGAACGAGCTGACGCAGAAGGCCGCCTACGTGGCCGCCCGCCTGCAGCTGGCCGATCCGTTGCTGGCCGTGCTCGGCGCGCGCTACGGCAGCTGGGAAACCCGCAGCTGGCGCTACACCCACGATGCTGCCGGCAACCGCACCGGCACCACCCGCGGCGGCTACAAGCCGGACGATTCGCTGACCCCGTACTTCGGCCTGGTCTACGATTTCAGCAGGCAGTTCAGCGCCTACGCCAGCTACACCGACATCTTCCAGCCGCAGGACTACCGCGACAAGAACAACGACTACCTGGAGCCGGTGGTCGGCGACATGTGGGAGGCTGGCCTGAAGGGTGAATTCTTCGGTGGACGCCTGAACACCTCCGCCGCGGTGTTCAAGGGCGAGAAGGACAATGTCGCCGAGCTCGATGACTCGGTGCCGGCCGCCTCGCTGCCCGATGGCAGCAGCGCCTACCGTTCCACCGGCAAGGGCAACAAGGTCAAGGGCTGGGAACTGGAAGCCCAGGGCAGCCTGACCGCGAACTGGAACCTCTCGGCCGGTTTCGCGCACACCACCATCCGCAACCAGGCCGGCGTGGCGCAGAACACCACCAACCCGGTGGACACCTTCCGCCTCAACACCAGCTGGCGCCCGAGCGGTGAGTGGAACCGCCTGTCGCTGGGCGGTGGCGTGACCTGGCAGAGCCGGATCTACCGCACCAGCACCAAGCCGCGCGCGGATTACGCGACCAGCGGCCGTACCGAATCGGCGTTGATCACCCAGGACGCGTTCTACCTGGTGAATGTGTTCGCCGGCTACCGCTTCAACGACAACTTCTCCGCGCAGCTCAACGTCAACAACCTGCTCGACAAGAAGTACTTCAGCAACGTCGGTTTCTACAACGGCGTGTACTGGGGCGAACCGCGCAACGTGATGTTGAACCTGCGCTGGAAGCTCTGACACCAGCTCCAAGGGACCACTGCGACGCGCAGTGAACACGGCCACGGATGGCCACTATCCTTCATCACCGGCTGCGGCCGGTGATGCCCGTTTCCCCGATCGATCAGCAGGTTTCCGTGGACAGCACGCCGCACGCCAGCGCCAGGTTCAACCGTCTTGGTTCCTTCTTCGCCCGCCCCTGGCTGGGTGTCCTGTCACGTTCGCTCGCCGCGATCTTCGGCGGCTACGCGCTGGCCGCGACCTGCTCGATGTTCTTTGCGGTCGCGCTGCCGATCGCGCGCGGGCAAGCGGTGCTGACCGGCATGCTGGTGGCGATCGTGCTGTGCGCCTGCGCGGCACTGTGGGCGTTCGCTACCCGTACCGCGCTGCGCGCGTGGGTCGGCATCCTGATCCCGACGGCGCTGTTCTGGCTCGGCACCCGCCTGCTGCAGGGGGCCGCATGAAGAACGGATTCCGCCAGTCGATGGCCTGGCTGCACACCTGGACCGGCCTGCTGGTCGGCTGGCTGCTGCTGCTGATTTTCATGGCCGGCACGGCCAGCTATTACCGCGAGGAAATCAGCCGCTGGATGCGCCCGGAGCTGCCGCGCAGCAGCGTGAGTGCCGATGTGGCCGCCGAGCGTGCTCTCACCTTCCTGCAGCACAAGGCGCCGCAGGCCGAGAGCTGGAATGTCACCCTGCCCGACCCGCGCAACCCGGCGATGCGCATGTTCTGGCGCAACCCCGAATCGATGGTCAAGCCGCCGGTGGAAGGCGAGCGCCGCCGGCGCGGCGGAGGCCGCTTCGGCGATGCCACCGTCGATCCGAACACCGGCGAAGAGATCGCCGCGCGCGAAACCCGCGGCGGTGACTTCTTCTACCGCCTGCATTTCGACCTGCACTACATCCCCGTTTACTGGGCCCGCTACCTGGTCGGCTTCTGTGCGATGTTCATGCTGGTGGCGATCATCACCGGCGTGATCACGCACAAGAAGATCTTCAAGGACTTCTTCACCTTCCGCCCGGAAAAGGGCCTGCGGTCGTGGCTGGATTTCCACAACGTCAGCGCGGTGATGGCGCTGCCGTACCACGCGATGATCACCTACACCGGCATCGTCACGTTGATGTTCATGTACCTGCCGTGGGGCGTGAGCGTGGCCTATCCCAAGGATGAGGAAGCGTTCTTCAGCGAGGCCTTCGCGCGTCTGGCCGAGATCGAGACCCCGGCCGAAGGACGCGCCACGCCACTGCCCATCCAGCAGTTGCTGGACAGCGCGCGCGCCGAATGGAAGGGTGCGGATGTGGCCGGCTTCACCCTCTACCACCCGGGCGCGGCGAATGCGATCGTGGATATCACCCAGCGCGATGGAAAGCGCCTGTCGGTGGATACCCCGTCGCTGCGCTTCAACGCGATCACCGGCCAGTTGCTCGAGGCCAGCCCGGCCTCGGGCGGTGCCACCCAGACCCGTGGCGTGATGTACGGCCTGCACCTGGCGCGCTTCGCCGACTGGGGCCTGCGTGCCCTGTTCTTCCTCTCGGGCCTGATCGGCTGCCTGATGGTCGCCAGCGGCGTGGTGCTGTGGGCGGTCAAGGAACGCCCCAAGCATGCCAAGTCCGGCAAGACCGGCTTCGGCCTGCGCCTGGTTGACGCGCTGAACATCGGCGCAGTGGCCGGCCTGCCGATTGCCTTCGCCACCTACTTCCTGGCCAACCGCCTGCTGCCGGTACAGATGGCCGAGCGCTCCGCGGCCGAGGTCAATGCGTTCTTCTACGCCTGGGCCGCCGCATTGCTGGCCGGTTTCATCTGGCCCAAGCGGATGATGTGGACCTGGCAGCTGTATCTGGGCGGCACGCTGTTCGCCCTGATTCCGGTGGTCAACGCCTTGACCACGCATGCGCATCTGGGCGTGACCCTGCGTACCGGTGACTGGGTGCTGGCCGGCTTCGATCTGACCATGCTCGCCTTCGGCGCGATGCTGGCCTACTGCGGCCATCGCATGCAGCGTTGGCAGCCACCGTTGAGCGCCGCCGAGAAGAAGCGTCGCCAGCAGGCCGCTGCTGCGGGGGCCACGGCATGATGCTGCTCGCGATCACGCTGAGCTTTTCGGCGTTCACGGCGCTGTCGCTGGCCATGAACAAACACCAGCTGGATCTGCACGGCAAAGCCGGCGCCAGCGCATCGCGCATGCGGGTGTGGCGCTGGGTGGGCTGGACGTTGCTGACCGTCGCCTTCGCATTGTGCGTGCTGGATCACGGCTGGGCGATCGGCCCGGTGCTGTGGCTGGGCGCGCTGACGATCAGCGGGTTGCTGATCGCGTTCGGGCTGTACCCGTATCGCCCGCGCTGGATCGCGCCATTGGCATGGGCGTTGCCGGTGGTGGGGCTGGCGGTGGCGCTGGTCGGGCGTTGAGGGAGCAGCCACGCATGGCGTGGCTCCACCTTCAGATCGATCCCTGCGGCGCACCCGCCGCACCCTCGCGGGCGTCGCCGCATCGCGATCGCCGGTCAGGGCACCAGTGAAAACATGTGCGCGTCGGCGGGACGGCCGTCGATGACCAGTCGGTTGCGTGCCACGCCCTCGCGAAGCGCGCCGGCCTTCTCCGCCACCCGTTCGCTGGCGAGGTTGCCCACCGCCGCCACGATCTCCACCCGTTGCAGGCCCAGCGGCCCGAACGCCTGGGCAGCCAGTGCCCGGACAACGCGGGGCGCCACGCCCTGGCCACGGCACGACTGCCGTACCCAGTAGCCCAGGTTGCAGAACCGGGGATCGTGCTGGATCTTGTTCAGTCCCGCGCCGCCGACAAGCGCCGCCGTGTCCTGCTCGAATATCCCGTACTCGCAGGCCAAGCCTGCCGCCCAGCCGTCGCGGCAGGCCTGGAACCACTGCAGCGCCTGCGCGACGCTGTAGTCGGCCGAGCTCCACGGCATCCAGCGCTGCATGCCCTCGGCCGATTCACGCACCGCCGCCACAAACGGGGCGGCGTCGGTATCCTGGAACGGACGCAGCAGCAGTCCGTCGGCGATGAGCGGGCTGTCGTCCATGCCAGCCGCCATCGGTCAGGCGCCGTAGCGGCGCAGTTCCCACGCGCGGTGGATGCGCGGGTTGCGTTCGAAGTCCGCCCCGATGGTCTCGGGCGAAATCTCCTTGCACTCCGCGAATTCCTTGATCGCTTCGTCGTCCAGCTTGAAGCGGCGGAAGTTGTTGGAGAAGTACAGCACGCCTTCCGGGCTCAGGCGGGCCACGGCCGCGCGCAGCAGGCGCACGTGTTCGCGCTGGATGTCGAAGTCATCGGCGCGGGCGGAGTTGGAGAAAGTCGGCGGATCGCAGAAGATCACGTCGAAGCGGTGGCGCTCGGCCTCCAGCCACGCCAGTGCATCGGCCTGGATCAGCTGGTGCTGGCTGCCGCCCTTGCCGTTCAAGGCCAGGTTGTCGGCGCACCACTGCAGATAGGTACCGGACAGATCCACGCTGGTGGTGGTCGCGGCGCCGGCCACGGCGGCCTGCACCGAGGCGACACCGGTGTAGCAGAACAGGTTGAGGAAGCGCTTGCCCTGGGCTTCCTGCGCCATGTGCCAGCGCAGCGGGCGGTGGTCCAGGAACAGGCCGGTGTCCAGGTAATCGAACAGGTTCACGCGCAGCAGCGCATCGTTCTCGCGCACCAGCACGAATTCGCCGCGCTGCTCGAAACGACCGTACTTGCTGCCGCCCTTGCCCCGTTCGCGCGACTTCAGCGCGACCTGCTCGGCCGGCACCTGGAACACCTCGCGGGCAGCCGACAGCAGCTCGTTGCGGCGGCGACGCACATCGACATCGGGAATGGTCGCCGGGGCCGCGTATTCCTGCACATGCAGGAAGGTGCGACGGGCACCGCCGTCTTCTTCGTAGACATCGATGGCGGCGGCGTATTCGGGCAGATCGGCATCGTACACGCGGTAGCAGGTGATGCTCTCGCGCGCCCGCCACGTCTTGAATTTCTTGATGTTCTTGCGCAGGCGGTTGGCCACCATCTGCGCGCCTTCGCTGAGCTCGCGCGGTTGGCCGGTGTTCTCACGCTGCGGCACGGCGATCGGGTCGCAGACGATCAGCGCGCACTCGATGGCGCCGTTGAACAGCTGGTACTTCTTGTTGGCGCGCAGGCCGGTGGCAAACGCCAGGTCTGCACTGCCGCACAGCAGGCTGGCCCGCCACTGCGGCACCGCGCGCTTGAGCGCGTCGCCGAGGCGGCGGTACAGCAGCGCATCGGCGGCCAGGCGCTCGTCATAGGGCGGATTGCAGACCACGCAGCCGGTTTCCTGCGGCGGCACCTGCACATCGGCCACGTCGCGAACGCCGAACCAGATCGCGTGCGAGACACCGGCGGTCTCGGCATTTTCCTTGGCCGCGCGGATCGCATGCGGGTCGATATCGCTGCCGTGGATGACCTGCTTGAGCGCACCGCGGCCGGCTTCCTCGCGCGCACGCGCTTCGGCCATCAGGGTGTTCCAGCTCTCACGGTCGAAGCCCAGCCAGCGGCTCGGCGGGATGCTGCCGTGTCGCTGCAGGCCCGGGGCGACGTCGGCGGCCATCAGCGCGCCTTCGATCAGCAGCGTGCCGCTGCCGCACATCGGGTCCAGCAGGCCACCGCCTTCACTGTGGATCTTCGGCCAGTTGGCGCGCAGCAGCACGGCGGCGGCCAGGTTTTCCTTCAGCGGCGCCTCGTTCTGCGCCATGCGCCAACCGCGCCGATGCATCGGGCCACCGCCCAGATCGATCGAGATCGTGGCGCGGCCCTTGCGCAGCGAGAGGTTGATGCGCACATCCGGGAATTCGACGTTCACCGACGGACGTTCCAGACCCTGCGCGCGCAGGCTGTCGACCACGCCATCCTTGACCCGCTGCGCGGCGAAGCGCGCGTGGGTGATCTCGGTGCCGGACACATGCGCATCCACCGACAGGGTCAGCTCGGGGCTGATGTGCTGCTCCCACGCCATCGCCGACACGCCCTGGTAGAGCGAGCCCTCGTCCGGGCACTCGAACTCGGCCAGCGGCCACAGCACCCGGCTGGCCAGGCGCGACCACAGCACCACGCGCTGTGCCTGCGCCAGCTCGCCCTCGGCGTTGACGCCGGAAATGGTGGCGGTGGCCTTGTCCAGGCCGAGCGCCAACAGTTCGTCGGCGAGCAGATACTCCAGGCCCTTGGCGCAGGAAACAAAGAATTTCACGGAATCGGTATCGCAGGTCAGCGGAGAGGGGGTGCCCACGGGCACGGCAAGCAGCCGGGCACGGGGTCCCGGGGGGCCATTGTACGTGAGGCGGGCTGGATCGCCCGGCTTACAGCGAGGTCAGCAATTCCTCGAAGGCCCGGGTCGACGCCTCCACGTGGTTGGCCAGGCGGTGCCCGTCATCCACCATCAGCAGGCGCGCCGAGCGGGCCTGGGCCCAGGCGATGACCTCGGCGGGCGGGATCAGTTCGTCGTGCCAGGCATGCACCACGCTGGTCGGCACCCGCGCCGCATCCAGCGCCGGCATCGGCCCCATGCGGGTCGGCGGCACCATCAGGAACAGCCCGCGGACCGGCACCTGCAGCGAGGCGATGGCCGAGATGTACGACCCCAGGCTGGAACCGGCCAGGACCACCGGGCCCTGCGCGGCACGGGCGGTGGCCAGGGTGACCAGGCGCTGCAGGCGGGCACGCACATCGCCGAGGCTGCTGACCTCGCGCTGGGCGTCCAGGTCGGTGTAGTCCGGGCGCTCGTGGGTCCAGCCCAGGCGCTCGGCCACCTCGGCCAGGGCGGTCACCTTGATGGCGTCCGGGCCGCTTTCAAAGCCATGGGAGAGAATGCAGTGGCCGCGGCTCATGCACACACCGGGCGGGAATCGATAGGAGCGTTCATGCCCGAATGCTAGCATCGCCGCATGCCCGACCGCGCCCCGCCCGCCATCGATGCACAGCCCCTGCCCTACCAGGAAAGGCTGCTGCCCCGCACCCACGACGACATCGATCTGGTGGTCATCCACTGCACCGAACTGCCGGACCTGGCGATGGCGCGCGAGTACGGCGAGCGCGTGCTGTATGAGAGCGGCACGGGCAACAGCGGGCACTACTACATCGACCGCGACGGGCGCATTGTCCAGTACGTGTCATTGGACCGCATCGCGCATCAGGTCACAGGTTTCAATCCGCGCTCGATCGGCATCGAACTGGTCAACACCGGGCGTTACCCGCACTGGTGGGATTCCCGCCACCAGGCGATGGACGAGCCCTACCCGGATGCGCAGATCGCGGCGCTGATCGATCTGCTGCAGCACCTGTGCGGCGCGCTGCCGGCGCTGGCGCATATCGCCGGCCACGAGTGGCTCGATACACGTGAAGAAGTGGCCAGTGACGATCCGGAGCGGCGCGTGCCGCGCAAGCGCGACCCGGGCCCGTTGTTCCCGTGGCCGCGCGTGCTCGCGGCGGTGCCGTTGCAGGAACTGCGTGGGTGAGCAGGTGTGCCGATGATCAGCCGGTGGCCACCGGGCGCGACGGATCGCTGACCCAGCCGCTCCACGAATCGGCATAGATCCGCGCGCCTTCCAGACCGGCCGCTTCCATTGCCAGCAGCAGATGGCAGGCGGTCACGCCGGAGCCGCACATCAGGACCACCTCCTCCGGTGCATGCGTGCCGAGCAGCGGCTGCAGCGCCGCGCGCAGATCGTCCGCAGGGCGCAACCGCCCGTCCTGCACGTTCAACGCAAACGGACGATTCACCGCGCCTGGCACATGGCCGGCGACCGGGTCCAACGGCTCCACTTCGCCCCGGAAACGCTCGCCGGCCCGCGCATCGATCAGCCAGCCCGGAGCATGCTTGAGACGCGCCTGCACCTGCTCGACCGAGGCGATCTGGCTGCGGTCGAAGTGACCGGGGTAAGGCGGCAGCGCGGTCACTTGCGGCAGCTCGCTAGTAACCGGCAGGCCGGCCGCCTGCCAGGCCGCGAAGCCGCCATCCAGGACGCGCACATGCGCATGCCCGATCAACCGCAACAGCCACCACAGGCGCGCGGCGGCCATGCTGCCATCGCCGGCGTCATAGACCACCACCCGGGTATCGGGCCCGATGCCCCACTCGCCCAGGCGTGCGGCGAACGCCTCGCTGTCCGGCAGCGGGTGACGACCATGGCCGGTGCGGCCCAGATCGGACAGATCCCGGTTGAGATCGGCGTACAGCGCGCCGGGCAGATGGCCCTGTGCGTACAGCTGCGCACCGGACTGCGGGTCGGCCAACGAGAAACGGGCATCCACCACGCGCAGCGGCGCTGCGGCACTGGCCGTCGCGCGTGCATCCATCAGGCGCATGGCGCCCTCCTCCAGGGCCTGTGCGAGGGCGGTGACATCGATCAGCGGCGTGGTCATGCGGTCTGCTCCAGGCGGCGACGCAGGTTGTAGAGAATGGCGGCGGTCGCGCCCCAGATCCGTTGCCCCGGCCAGCCATACTCGAGCACGTGGCGGATGCGCCCGCGGTGATCGATCTCCACGTGGTGCAGGTTGGCCGGATCCATCAGGTACGCGAGCGGAACTTCGAAGACTTCGGCGACCTCGCCCGGTTCGGGCACGGCCACGAATGCGGGATCGATCACGGCCACGACCGGCATGACCCGATAACCGGTAATCGTCACGAACGGATCCAGGTATCCCAGTACCTGCACCTGATCCTGCTTGAGGGCGATTTCCTCATCGCTCTCGCGGATCGCGGCGGCCACCGCATCGCGGTCGTCCGGTTCCATGCGCCCCCCCGGGAAACCGACCTGGCCACCGTGATGACGCAACGTATCGGTACGCCGGGTCAGCAGCACCTGGGCACCGCCTTCGCGCGGAATGATGCCGGCCAGCACGGCCGCTTCAACCGGCGGGCCGGGTGGAAGAAGATCGACCAGCTCGCTGCGGTTCCAGCCATCGCCGGGCGGCGGCCGGTCCAGCGGATGCAGCGCGCGCATCAGGCGTTCGTGTTCGGCCAGCGAGCCTTGCAGCGATTGCCGCAGTTGTTCGCGCAGGGGCAGCGTGTGCTGCATGACGTGTTGCTGTTCGGGTCGGCTCATGGTTCGCCAGCGGGTGATTTCATCCACGGTGCGCAGGCAGCCCGTGCAGACACCGGCGCGATCCAGCGCGCAGATTCCGATGCAGGGAGTGGGCACGGCATGCGGGGAGTGTTCCATCGATTGCACCGGTCAACAGTAGCGCGAATGCACGGAAACGAAAAACGCGCCGGTGTTGCCACCGGCGCGTTCTTGATGTTGCGGAAATTACTTGACGCTGACGAGCTTGATTTCGAACTGCACCGCAACGTTCGGCGGGAACGGCGTGCGCGGATCGGCACCATAGGCCTGTTCCGGCGGCAGCGTCACTTCCCACTTCGAACCGGCCGGCATCTGCAGCAGGGCTTCACGCATGGCCTTCATTTCGACTTCGCTGACCTTGATGCCCGGGATCTGCTGGGCCGGACGCGCTTCGGCCGGACGGGTGCCGAACGGGTACGGACCGGCCACTTCCAGCTGCACCGTGCTGGCCTGGGTCGGCTTGGCACCCTTGCCGGCTTCGATCACGCGGTACTGCACGCCGCTCGGAAGCGACTGCACGCCGGCCTTGGCCTTGTTGGTGGCCAGGAACTGGGTGCTCTTGGTCTTGTTCTCGGCGGCAGCCTTGTCGTACTCGGCCTTGGCGGCCTGCGCACGACCCTGCTCACGCTTCTGGAAGGCTTCGACGGCGGGCTTCAACTGCTCGGCCGTGATCGACGGCTGCTTCTTGGCGTAGGCATCCTGCAGGCCCTTCACCACCGAGTTGATGTCCAGCTGCTCGCCGCGTGCGGTGAGTTCAGCCAGGTTGTTGCCGTAGTCGTAACCGAAGTAATAGCTCAGCTTGCCCTTTTCGGACGAGGTGTCCTGGGCGAAGGCATTGCCCGTCAGGGCCAGGGCCGCGACGGCGACCGCGATAGAACGCAACTTCATCAAACTTTTCTCCAGGGGTGGTAACTCAGGACGCGTTGGGCCGCCCTGAGGCGACGGGTTAGGATAGCCGCCGCAACGTTGAACCGCCACTAACGACGCAGGCTCTGACCTGACTTCGTTTCAAGAGTTCAACATCACTTTTTTTTAACGTTTTCAGGAGTCCTGCCGTGGCCGACGCCCTTATCGCGATTATGGACGATGGTGCCGTACGCACTGTGAGGGTCAACCGCCCGGACAAACTCAACGCCCTCAACCGGGCGACGCTGGAAGCCCTGGATACGGCCTTCGCCGAGGCCGCTGCCGACCCTGCGGTGCGGGTGGTGGTGCTGACCGGCGCCGGTCCCAAAGCGTTCGTCGCCGGTGCCGACATCGCCGAAATGAACGGCCTGAGCGCGGTTCAGGGTCGTGATTTCTCCCTGCTCGGCCAAGGGCTGATGCGCCGCATCGAGCGCATGCCCAAGCCGGTGATCGGCAAGATCAACGGATTTGCGCTGGGCGGCGGCCTGGAACTGGCCATGGCCTGCCACCTGCGGGTGGCGGCGGAGACCGCCAAGGTCGGCCAGCCGGAGGTCAACCTGGGCCTGATTCCCGGTTTCGGCGGCAGCCAGCGGCTGCTGCGCCTGTGCGGCCGCGCTGCCGCGCTGGAGCTGTGCCTGCTGGGCACCCCGATCACTGCGGCCCGTGCCGCGCAACTGGGCATCGTCAACGAGGTCGTCCCCGCCGCGGAGCTCGATGCGCGGGTCCAGACCATCGCGTCGCAGTTGGCCTCGGCCGCGCCGCTGGCACTGCGCGGCATCCTGGATGCGATCCACATCGGCGGTGAGTGCCCGCTGGGCGAGGGCCTGGAGTACGAGAGCGCGCAATTCGGCCTGATGTTCGCCACCGAGGACATGCGCGAAGGGACCAACGCATTCCTGGCGCGCCGCCCACCGGTATTCCAGAACCGCTGAGCCATGTCGCCTCCCCCTACCGTTTCGCCGGCGCAGTTGCTGGCGCTCGTGCTCGATGATCACTGGGACGCCGCGCTGGACGCCGGGCTGATGGACTACGTTCCGCACCCGGGCGACGCACAGCTGCTGCCCGGTCATCCCGACCTGCCGCAGCGCCTGCAGCAGGCGCAGCAGCAGCTGCAACGGGCCTGGGCCGCACGCGAACGCTACCGTCAGCGCCAGCAGCGGCTCGCGCGCCGTGCCGCCGAACGCGATGCGCGCCGTGCACCGCCCCCCACTCCCGAGATCCAGAAGCCTGCCCTGCCCTCTGCCGCCGCCGCGATCCTCGCGCGCGCCAAGGCCAAGGCCGCTGGCCGCACGTCCTGATGGCAACGATGAAGAAAACCGCCGCACGCACCGCACGCATGCCCAAGGCCGACGTGATCGAAATGTTCACGCGCCTGCGCGAACTCAACCCGCACCCAAAGACCGAACTGGAGTACAGCACCCCGTTCGAACTGCTGGTGGCGGTGACGCTGTCCGCGCAGGCCACCGACGTGGGCGTCAACAAAGCCACGCGCAAGCTGTTTCCGGTCGCCAACACGCCGCAGGCGATCCTGGCGCTCGGTGAGGACGGCCTGAAGAAGTACATCGCCACGATCGGCCTGTACAACGCGAAAGCCAAGAACGTGATCGCCGCCTGCGCGATGCTGGTCAGCCAGCACGGCGGCGAGGTGCCGCGTGATCGCGCCGCACTCGAAGCGCTGCCCGGTGTCGGTCGCAAGACCGCCAACGTGGTGCTCAACACCGCCTTCGGTGAGCCGGTGATGGCGGTGGACACCCACATCTTCCGCGTGTCCAACCGCACCGGCCTGGCACCGGGCAAGGATGTGCGCGCGGTGGAGGATCTGCTGGTCAAGGTGATCCCCGCCGAGTTCCTGCTCGATGCGCACCACTGGCTGATCCTGCACGGCCGCTATGTGTGCAAAGCACGCAAGCCGGACTGCCCGCAATGCGTGATCCGCGACCTGTGCCGATTCAAGGAGAAAACCGCCGCCTGAACGGGGCACGCGACTGCCATATGGGCGCAACCCGGCGGTCATCTGCGCCGGGCATCAATAGCAGCCCCTGACGCCGCTTGGGATGCGGGCGATGACGGTTTGTCTGAAACTGTCACATTTACGCAATCTTCACTAATTAGCCTGCGCAGCATCTTCCCACCTGCCTGCAAGGCTCCTTCCATGAAACTGCATCGCCAACTTCTTACTGCGGCCGTGGCGGCTGCGCTGTTCGTTCCGGCCGCTCACGCTGAAGTGGCCATCGATGTGATCGGCGGTTCGGAAATCACGTTCGAGGGCCTGGTCCAGGCCGACGGCAACTGGTTCGACAACGATGTGACCGACCTCAACGGCGGTGATGCCGGCAACGGCAAGAACAGCGAATTCGAGCTGCGCCGCGCCGAGCTGGTGCTCAAGGGCAAGGGCCCGGGCAACGTGGAATGGGTGGTGGGCTACGACGCCAAGGCCGACAAGTTCCTGGACACCAACCTGAAGTACAAGCTGGCCGGCAACGCCAACCACTTCGTGCAGTTCGGCCAGTTCAAGCAGCCCAACAGCCTGGAAGAACTCTCCAGCACCAAGAACAACGACTTCATCTCCAAGGCCGCGGTCACCAACACCTACGCCGTGGCCCGCCGCCTCGGTGGCGCCTACAGCATCGGTGACAACAACTGGTCCGTCACCGCCAGCGCCTTCGGCCGCGAGCTGACCCGCAACCTGGCACACGGCAGCGGCTACGGCGCGCGTGGTACCTGGGCCCCGATCAATGACAAGGGCCAGGTCCTGCACTTCGGCCTGAGCTATGTGGACTACGACACCGACGCCGACACCCTGCGCGTGCGCGCCCGTCCGAACGCCGACCTGGCCACCGCGCGCCTGGTCGACAGCGGCAACCTGGTCGATACCGACCGCGTCAGCACGATCGGTGCCGAAGCGATGTACATCGGTGGCCCGTTCAAGGCCCAGGCCGAGTACTACACCAGCAAGGCCAAGCGTTACTCGCACGACAACTACAGCAGCGACGGCTACTACGTCAGCGGCCTGTGGAACATCAGCGGCGAGACCTGGGGCTACAAGGGCGGTACCCCGACCACCGGCCTGCCGGACGAACCGGGCCGCGGCATGTGGCAGCTGGGTGCGCGTTACGACCACATGGATCTCAACGACGGTAACCTGAACGCGAATCCGGTGGCCGGTCGCCCGCCGATCGTCGATGGCGTGCTGGGCGGCAAGATGGACATCTGGACCGTGGGCGTGAACTACTACTGGCGCTCCAACACCAAATTCGCGCTGAACTACGTGATGGTGGACAGCAAGAAGTACAGCTCGACCGCGCGCACGTTCGTCAACGACGACCCGAACATCCTCGAAGCGCGCCTGCAGTTCTTCTGGTAAGCCCTGCAACACGCGTGACACACAAAGGCGCAGCTTCGGCTGCGCCTTTTTCGTGCCCGCGCGCCGGTATGCGCGCGTATGCTGTGCGCCCTTTGCCCCATGGATGGAACCCGATGCGTATCGCCCTCCCGCTGTTGCTGGCCGCCGCGTGCAGTGCCGCCGCCCTGCCCGCCCAGGCGCAGGACTGCCATGACGCCCAGGCGGCCGCTGAGGAGGCCTACGTGGTGCGGGCGGACAATGCGCTGCCCGACCGCCTCGGCTATACCCGCGACACCGCCGCCAGCGTCTGCCGCCGATGGCCGGCACGCCCCGAGCTGACCTTGGTGGCCACGCCGGTCTGGCGCGACGGTGGCGACAACGACGCCCGCGATGGCGACGTGGAGGTGTTGGTAATCGATTCCGACACCCTCGCCACGCGCGCTTGGACGGTGCTGTCCGGCGCACTCGACAGCGATGCGATCTTCTACGACGGCATGCACCTGGATACTGCGCGCTACCAGCTTGCGCCGGACACCCTAGCCTTCGGCCTGCGCGTGCAGCGCCGCAATGGCTCCGGGCCCAATCCGTTCAGCGAAGAACAATTGCATCTGCTGGCGGTGCAGGCAGACACGCTGCGCACGCTCGGCCCACCGATGGTGTTGGGTCGTTTCCAGGCCGAGTGGGACACCCGCTGCGCCGGCGACTCCACCGACGTAACGCGCACCGTGGCCGTTGGGCCCAAAGGCAAACACGGCTTGGCCGATCTCATCCTGCGCGAGCGGCGGGTCACCACGCACAGCTGGATGGACGGGGACACCTGCCGCGACCAGGACACGCCAGTGGAGGGCGAGCGCCGCGTGCTGCGCTTCGACGGCCGCCGCTACGCGGTCCCGGAGGCGCTGCAGCCGCTGTGACACCCCGCCCGGAAGGCGTGTCACGAGGTGGTCATATGACAGTCGCTGCGCTGTCATCGAACCGTTATGGAATGAGCACCGGGCGGGACACCCCGCACCTTCATCCATCCCAGGAGCCACCCCGTGATCCACGCCTTCAAGTCGCGCGCCGCTGTTGCCGTCCTCGCCGCGTCATCCGTGTTTGCCGCCAACGCCGCCGATGTGACCGGCGCGGGCGCCTCGTTCATCTACCCGGTCATGTCCAAGTGGTCGGCCGACTACAGCACTGCCACCGGCAAGAAGGTCAACTACCAGTCCATCGGTTCCGGTGGTGGTATCGCCCAGATCAAGGCCGCGACCGTTGATTTCGGCTCCTCCGATGCCCCGCTGAAGCCGGAAGAACTGGCTGCCGCCGGCCTGGCCCAGTTCCCGTCGGTCATCGGCGGCGTGGTCCCGGTGATCAACGTGGCCGGCATCGCCCCGGGCGCGCTGAAGCTCGATGGCCCGACCCTGGGGAACATCTTCCTGGGCAAGATCAAGACCTGGAACGACCCGGCGATCGCCGCGCTGAACCCGGGCGTGAAGCTGCCCGACGGCAAGATCACCGTCGTGCACCGCTCGGACGGTTCGGGCACCACCTTCAACTTCGTCAACTACCTTTCCAAGGTCAACCCGGAGTGGAAGACCAAGGTCGGTGAAGGCACCTCCGTCCAGTGGCCGGTCGGCATCGGTGGCAAGGGCAACGAAGGCGTTGCCGCCTACGTGAAGCAGATCAAGGGCGGCATCGGCTACGTCGAACTGTCCTACGCGCTGCAGAACAAGATGTCCTACGCTGCGATGAAGAACGCCTCGGGCAAGATCGTGCTGCCGAGCGACACCTCCTTCGCCGCCGCTGCTGCCAGCGCCGACTGGGCCAGCGCGAAGGACTTCTACCTGGTCATGACCAACGCCCCGGGCGCCGATGCGTGGCCGATCACCGCCACCAACTTCATCCTGGTCCGCAAGCAGCCCAAGAACGTCGCCAACGCCAAGGCCACCCAGGAATTCTTCCGCTGGATCTACAAGAGCGGCGATGCGCAGGCCAAGCAGCTCGACTACGTCCCGCTGCCGGACACCCTGGTCAAGCAGATCGAGACCTACTGGTCGCAGAACCTGAAGTATTGAGGAAGTCACCACCCACGGTGGTGACCTACCGGTAGGTGCCGACCGTTGGTCGGTACGCGTCGCCCCCGACGCAACCCACCGGACAGAGCAATGGCGCCGGAGGGACCTCTCTCCCCCTTCCGGCGCCATCGGGCGCGGACCGCAAGGTTCCGCGCCTTTTTGTTGCCTGCCGCAAAATGCCCGACCCTTGTGCCGCAAGGCTTTGCGTGCGCTCGGTCACGGCGTCATCAAGCTGTAACAAAAACATCATTTCATAGTCGCGTCGCCGGAAAGACCGGCCCTTATCCCGCTATGGAGTGACGCATGAAACTGCACACGGCCAGCATCGCCGCCCTTTCCCTGGCCATCGCGCTGGGTCTTTCCGCATGCAAGCCGGGCGCTGAAGGCCAAGCCGCCGCGCCGGCCACCGATGCGCCCGCTGCCGCTCCGGCCGCTGGCGATCGCCTGACCGCCGAGATTTCCGGCGCCGGTGCCTCCTTCATTTTCCCGCTGGTGTCCAAGTGGTCGGCCGACTACAACGCCGCCACCGGCGCCAAGATCAACTACCAGTCGATCGGTTCCGGTGGTGGCATCGCCCAGATCAAGGCCGGCACCGTTGATTTCGGTTCCTCCGACAAGCCGCTGAGCAGCGAAGAGCTGGCCCAGGCCGGCCTCGGCCAGTTCCCGTCGGCGATCGGTGGCGTGGTGCCGGTGGTCAACATCGACGGCCTGGAAGCCGGCAAGCTGCGCCTGAGCGGCGCCCTGCTGGCCGATATCTTCCTGGGCAAGGTCAAGACCTGGAACGACCCGGCCATCGTCGCCGCCAACCCGGGCGTCAAGCTGCCCGACGGCAAGATCACCCTGGTCCACCGTTCGGATGGCTCGGGCACCACCTTCAACTTCTCCAACTACCTCTCCAAGGTCAGCCCGGACTGGAAGAGCAAGGTCGGCGAAGGCACCTCGGTGCAGTGGCCGGACGGCGTGGGTGGCAAGGGCAACGAAGGCGTGGCCTCGTACGTGAAGCAGATCAAGGGCTCGATCGGCTACGTCGAACTGGCCTACGCGCTGCAGAACGGCATGCCGTACGCCTCGATGCAGAACGCCGCCGGCAACTGGGTGCAGCCGAGCGCGGAAACCTTCGCCGCGGCAGCCGCCAGCGCCGACTGGGCCAGCGCCAAGGACTTCAACCTGGTCATCACCAATGCCCCGGGCGACCAGGCATGGCCGATCACCGCCACCAATTTCATGCTGATGCACAAGCAGCCCAAGGATGCCCAGCGCAGCAAGGACACCCTGGCGTTCTTCAAGTGGGCCTTCGAGAAGGGCCAGGCCCAGGCCAACGAACTGCACTACGTGCCGCTGCCGGCCGAGCTGGTCACCCAGATCGAAGCCTACTGGACCAGCGAGTTCAAGTAAGCCAGACAGCGGGCCTGTGCACAGCGCAGGCCCGCTTTCCTCGCCGCACCACCCTGCCGAACCACCACTCGGGCCCCCGCCTCAGCCATGAATGCCATCGCCCAGCCTGTTCCCGCACCGTCCCTCCGCGACCTGCGTGATGCCCGCAACGACACACTGTTCCGCTGGGTACTGATCGCCACCGTCATCCTGGTGCTGGTCGCCCTGGCCTGCGCCGCGCTCTCCATGCTATGGGGCGGCCGCCATGCCCTGCAGGAGCAGGGCCTGAGCTTCTTCTACTCGTCCGAATGGAATCCGGTCGAGAACAAATTCGGTGCGCTCGCACCGATCTACGGCACCCTCGTCACCGCCCTGATCGCGATGGTCATCGCCGTCCCGGTGAGCTTTGGTATCGCCTTCTTCCTGACCGAAGTCGCCCCGCGCTGGCTGCGTGGCCCGGTCGGTACCGCCATCGAACTGCTGGCCGGTATCCCCTCGATCATCTATGGCATGTGGGGCCTGTTCGTGCTGGTGCCGGTGATGACCGAGTACGTCACCCCGTTCCTCAACGACCACCTGGGCACGATGCCGATCATCGGCCCGCTGTTCCAGGGCCCACCGCTGGGCATCGGCGTGCTCACCGCCGGCTTCGTGCTGGCGATCATGGTGATCCCCTTCATCTCCTCGGTGATGCGCGAAGTGTTCCTCACCGTGCCGACCCGCCTGAAGGAATCGGCCTACGCGCTGGGCTCCACCAAGTGGGAAGTGAGCTGGGACATCGTGCTGCCCTACACCCGCTCGGCGGTGATCGGCGGCATCTTCCTGGGCCTGGGCCGCGCGCTCGGTGAAACCATGGCGGTGGCCTTCGTGATCGGCAACAGCGTGCGCCTGTCGCCGTCGCTGCTGGAACCGGGCACCACGATTGCCGCGCTGATCGCCAACGATTTCGGCGAAGCCACTGAAACCTACCGCTCGGCGCTGCTGCTGCTCGGCTTCGTGCTGTTCATCGTGACCTTCGTGGTGCTGGCGATCGCCCGCCTGATGCTGATGCGCCTGGCCCGCAAGGAGGGCAACTGATGTCCACCGCCAACGCCCAACCGCTGTACCTGCGCCGCCGCATCGTCAACGTGGTCGCGCTGGTGATGTCCTGCCTGACCGCGCTGTTCGGCCTGTTCTTCCTCGGCTGGATCCTGTGGACGCTGGCCTCCAAGGGCCTGGCCGGCATCAACCTGGACCTGTTCACCAAGATGACACCGCCGCCGATGCAGGAAGGCGGCCTGGCCAATGCGTTCTTCGGCAGTGCCGTGATGTGCGGCCTGGCGATCGCGATCGGCACCCCGCTGGGCGTGCTCGCCGGCACCTGGCTGGCCGAGTACGGCAACTTCCGCAAGGCCGGCACGGTGGTCCGTTTCGTCAACGACATCCTGCTCTCGGCGCCGTCGATCGTGCTGGGCCTGTTCGTCTACACCCTGTATGTGATGCAGACCGGTGGCCAGTTCTCGGCCTTCGCCGGTGCGCTCTCGCTGGCCTTCATCGTGCTGCCGGTGGTGGTGCGTACCACTGATGAAATGCTGCGCCTGGTGCCCTCGCAGATGCGCGAAGCAGCGCTGTCGCTGGGTATCCCGCAGTGGAAGGTGACCGTGCAGGTGCTGTACCGCAGCGCCGCCGCCGGCATCGTGACCGGCATCCTGCTGGCGCTGGCCCGCATCTCCGGTGAAACCGCGCCGCTGCTGTTCACCGCCTTCGGCAACCAGTACTGGAACAGCAACGTGTTCCAGCCGATGGCCTCGGTCCCGGTGGTGATGAACCAGTTCGCCGGCAGCCCGTATGAATCCTGGCAGGTGCTGGCCTGGGCCGGCGCGCTGGTGCTGACCGTGTTCGTGCTGCTGGTCAGCCTTTCCGCGCGCGGCATCCTGCTGCGCAACCGTATCTCCCATGACTGACCTTTCCACGGACATCGCCATGAACGATCTCTCCAATGCCGTGCCGATGCAGCGCATCGTGGTCCCGGCCTCGCATGAAAACCTGCAGACCCCGGCGCCGATCAAGCTGGCCGCGCGCGGTCTGGATTTCTACTACGACAAGTTCCATGCGCTGAAGGGCATCGACCTGGAGATTCCGGAAAAGCGCGTCACCGCGCTGATCGGTCCCTCCGGTTGCGGCAAGTCCACCCTGCTGCGCATCTTCAACCGCATCTACGCGCTGTACCCCAAGCTGGAAGCGCGTGGTGAAGTGCTGCTGGATGGCGAGAACATCCTCTCGCCGAAGTACCCGATGAACCGCCTGCGCAGCAAGGTCGGCATGGTGTTCCAGAAGCCGGTGCCGTTCCCGATGACCATCTTCGAGAACGTGGCCTACGGCATCCGCCACCACGAGAAGCTCTCCAAGTCGGAGATGACCGACCGCGTCGAACAGGCCCTGCGCCAGGGCGCGCTGTGGGACGAGGTGAAGGACAAGCTCAACCAGAGCGCGCTGGGCCTGTCCGGTGGCCAGCAGCAGCGCCTGTGCATCGCCCGCGCCGTGGCCCTGCGCCCGGACGTGCTGCTGCTCGACGAGCCGACCTCGGCGCTGGACCCGATTTCCACCAGCCGCATCGAGCAGCTGGTGGAAGAGCTCAAGCACGACTACACGATCGTCATCGTGACCCACAACATGCAGCAGGCCGCGCGCGTATCCGACTACACCGCCTTCATGTACCTGGGCGACCTGATCGAACACGACCGCACCGAAGTGATCTTCTCGCAGCCCAACAAGCAGCAGACCGAGGATTACATCACCGGTCGTTTCGGTTGATCGGTGCTGTCCCCTCACCAACTGTCCCAGCCAGGCATGGCCTGGCGCTACCCGGATTGCAGACCATGAATCTTCCCAACGACCACATCGTCAAGAGCTACGACGAAGAACAGCAGCGCCTGGTGGCCGAGATCGTGCGCATGGGCGAGATGGCCGTCGCCCAGCTGGAGGCGTCCATGGACGTCATCGAGAAGCGCGACGAGAACGCGGCCCAGCGCATCATCGCCAACGATGAAGCCATCGATGCGCTCGAGCAGCACATCAGCCACGACGTCATGCGCCTGGCGCTGCGCGGGCCGATGGCACGCGACCTGCGCGAGATCCTGGCCGGCCTGCGCATTCCGGCCGACATCGAACGCATCGGTGATTACGCCGCCAACGTGGCCAAGCGCTCGATCGCCCTGAGCAAGGTGCCGCCGCTGCCGCAGATCCAGGGCCTGCGTGCGCTGGGCCGGCTGGCCGCGCAGCAGGTACGCCGTGCGATCGAAGCCTACCGCGACAACGACGCCGCCGCGGCGCTGGAACTGCGCGACGACGATGCCCGCCTGGACGCGCAGTACACCGCGCTGTTCCGCGAGCTGCTGACGTACATGATGGAGGACCCGCGCAACATCACCCCGTGCACCCATCTGCTGTTCATGGCCAAGAACCTGGAACGCGTGGGCGACCATGCCACCAACATCGCCGAGAACGTGTGGTTCCTGGTGCATGGCGAGCAGGCCCTGCCGCCGCGCGAGAAGCGCGACGAGACGAGCAGCACCGATCACGTCTGAGCGTGTGCTTCAAAAAACGGAAAGCAAAAGCCGCTGCCTTCGGGTGGCGGTTTTTTTGTTGCCGGAGCGTCCGGGCGCTCCGGGAATGACGCACTGCACTTCACGAAACGTTGAATCCTGTGTGAGGATTCGATGAGCCGGGCCGGTCCACCATGGCCGCACCTGCTGCCCCCACGCCGCCATCCCGGGCCCCGGCCCCTTGCAAGGAGATCCACCCGATGAGCACACCTACCCGCGCGCAGTCCCTGTTGGCAGCGGCTACGCTGGCCGCCGGCCTGGGCGTGACCGCATCGGCGTCCGCGTTGAGCATGACCGACCTGGCCCAGGGCTACCTGGTGGCCGGCCAAGCGGCGACCAAGGCGGCCGAAGGCAAGTGTGGCGAAGGAAAATGTGGTGCACACGGCGACAAGGCCGGCAGCACGGCGGGCGACAAGGCCGCGACCGCCGGTGCCAAGACCGCCGAAGGCAAGTGTGGGGAAGGCAAGTGCGGTGCCGACAAGGGCAAGGCCGCCGGCGACAAGGCAACGGCCGGTGGCGACAAGAAGACGGCGGAAGGCAAGTGCGGCGAAGGCAAGTGCGGTGCCAGGCACTGACCTCCCCACCAAGGGCCTGGCCCGGTTGCCGCTGCCTGCGGCGGCGACCGGACTTGGCTTGCGCCGCGCCCTGCTGCAGGACCTGCGCGAGGCGCCCGCGGGTGATCTGGACTTCCTCGAATGCGCGCCGGAAAACTGGATGGGCGTCGGTGGGCCGGCCGGCGATGCACTGGCCGAACTGGCCACGCGCCACCCGCTCACCTGCCACGGGCTGTCGCTTTCGCTGGGCAGCACCGCGCCTCTGGATACCACCCTGCTCGACCAGGTGGGACGCTTCCTGGAGCGGCACAAGGTGCCGCTGTACAGCGAACACCTGAGCTACTGCAGCGATGACGGCCACCTCTACGACCTGCTGCCGATTCCCTTCACCGAGGAAGCGGTGCGTCATACCGCAGCGCGTATCGCCCGGGTGCAGGATCTGCTGGGCCGGCGCATCGCGGTGGAGAACGTGTCCTATTACCTCGCCCCGGAGCCGGCCATGGACGAACTGGCCTTCACCACGGCGGTGCTCGCCGAAGCCGATTGCGACCTGCTGCTGGACGTCAACAACGTCTACGTCAACGCCTACAACCATGGCTACGACGCTGACGCCTTCATTGCCGGGCTGCCGGCTGGGCGCATCGTCTGCCTGCATGTGGCCGGTCACCTCGATGAAGCCCCTGACCTGAAGATCGATACCCACGGCAGCGCGGTGATCGATCCGGTCTGGGCGCTGCTCGCCCGCACCTATGCCCGCATCGGCGCGCGCCCCACTCTGCTGGAACGGGATTTCAATTTCCCCCCGTATGCCGAACTGCGTGGCGAGCTGCACACCATCCGCCAGCTGATGGCCGCTCATGCCGGAGGCCGGCATGACTGACGCCCCCGCGCGTCTGCACGCGCAGCAGCGAGCCCTCACCGCGCACCTGCGCGATCCGGCCCAGGTTGCCGCGCCCGAAGGGTTGGATGCACGCCGGCTGGGCATCTACCAGCGGTTGGTGTTCAACAACGTGCTCGGGCTGCTTGGCAACGGCTTCCCGGTCTGCGTGCGCCTGCTTGGCGAGGCAGCGTGGTCTGCGCTCATCCGGCGTTTCTTTGCGGCGCACCCGGCGCAGACCCCGTTGTTCACCGAACTGGCCGCCGAGTTCGTGCAGTGGCTGCAGCACCAGGCCACGCTGCCCCATCCGGCACTGGCCGAACTGGCCCATTACGAGTGGGTGGAAACGGCCCTCTACCAGTGGGATGCGTCCCCCCTGCCGCCCTCGCCCGGCCTGGACCCGATGCACGCGGCGCTGCAGCGCTCCCCCCTGGCCTGGCCCCTGCTCTATCGCTGGCCGGTGCACCGGCTCGGCACCGATGACGCGCCCGCGCAGCCCGGCCCCGAGCCGACCGGGTTGCTGGTCCGGCGCGACCCGGACGGGCAGGTCCGCTTCGCCGCCGTCAGCCCGATGGCCGCGCAGCTGCTGGAGCTGATCGGTCAGCATCCCGGCAGTACCGGCACCACTTGCCTGCAGCAGCTTGCGCAGGCGCACGGCATGGCGGCCGATGCGCTGCTTTCGCCCGGCGCCGCCCTGCTGCGCCAGTTCCACGACAGCGGCGTGATCGGGCCTGCCGCGCCTGTTTCCTGACCCCTCCACCAAGGAAGTACCTCCATGAAGTCACTGCATCTGGTCGCCCTGCGCGACCGGCTGGATCGTCTCGGCCCGTGGTTCGCGCCGCTCGGCCTGCGCTTGCTGATGGGCTGGGAATATTTCGAGTCCGGCCGCGAAAAACTTCGCGGCCAGAACTGGTTCGAGGACCTGCAGCACGCCTTCCCATTCCCGTTCGACCAGCTGCCGGCCGCACTCAACTGGCAGTTGGCCACCTGGTTCGAACTGATCGGCGCGGTGTGCCTGCTGCTCGGGCTGGGCACGCGCCTGGCCGCGAGCTGCCTGCTGGTGCTGACCGTGGTCGCCACGGCCGCCGTGCACTGGCCGATGCACTGGGATGGGTTGGCCGAGCTGGCAATGGGCTATGTCATCACCGACCAGGGCTTTGGCAACTTCAAACTGCCGCTGCTGTTCATGGCCATGCTGCTGCCGCTGGCCCTGCAGGGTGCCGGCCCGTTGAGCCTGGATCACCTGCTGCACCGCGGCCGCGGGCGCACGCCGGCACTGGCCTGGGCGCGGGGGGCATACAGGTCGCTCTGCTAAACTGGGGCGATGACTGACGACCTCCCCCGCTCCGACGCGCCGGCTGCTGCCGACGCACTGCCCGCTGCCGCCCAGCGCTTGATGGCGACCCGCTTCCGCGGCTTCCTGCCGGTGGCGGTGGACGTGGAGACCGGCGGATTCGACTCGGATCGCCACGCCCTGCTGGAGATCGCCGCGGTGCCGATCGAGATGGACGAGACCGGCCTGCTCTATCCCGGCCAGACCGCCAGCGCCCATGTGGTACCCGCCGAAGGCCTGGAGATCGATCCCAAGTCGCTGGAGATCACCGGCATCATCCTGGACCACCCCTTCCGGCTGGCCAAGGTCGAGCGCGACGCGCTGGACCACATCTTCGCACCGATCCGGGTGGCGATGAAGAAGTACGGCTGCCAGCGCGCGATCCTGGTCGGGCACAACGCCCACTTCGACCTGGGTTTCGTCAATGCGGCGGTCAACCGGACCGGCCACAAGCGCAACCCGTTCCACCCCTTCAGCGTGTTCGACACCGTCACCCTCGGCGGCATCGCCTATGGCCAGACCGTGCTGGCACGCGCGGCCACCGCAGCCGGGCTGGGCTGGGATGCCGATGAGGCGCACAGCGCGGTGTATGACACCGAGCAGACCGCCAAGCTGTTCTGCAAGGTCGCCAACAGCTGGCCGCGCCCCTGAGCGGCATCAACCGATAGCGGTTCTGTCGCGCCCTTCGCTCTTGGCCCGGTACAGCGCGCGGTCGGCGCGCTGGTAGAGCAGCATCGGCGTGCGGTCGGCGGCATCCAGTTCGACCAGGCCGGCGCTGAAGGTCACCGTCAGCCCCGGGATGCCTGCCCAGTCGGGGTGGTCATGGAACAACCCGCGCAGGCGCGCGCAGACCTGGGCGGCTTCGTCCAGGCGGGTGTCATTGAGCAGCAGCGCGAATTCTTCGCCGCCGGTACGCGCCGGCATGTCCGAATCACGGCAGGCCGAGGCCAGCAGCCGCGCCACTTCCACCAGCACCACATCGCCCACCCAATGGCTGTGCCGGTCGTTCACTTCCTTGAAGTGGTCGATGTCCAGCACCACCAGGCACAGAGGGTGGTGGCTGCGCTGCGAGCGCGCGAAATCACGCGCCAGCGCTTCATCGAACGCGCGCCGGTTGGGCAGCCCGGTCAGGGCGTCTTCGCGGGCCTGCCGCTCGAAGGCCTCGGCCTGCACTGCCAGCCGGTCAGCCAATTCTGTCTTCTCCAGATTCAGCGCCTGCAGGTTCACCGTCTGCGTCTGCAGATCCAGCGTCGCTTCCTTCACCATCCGTGCCAGCCGTACATTGCTGGCCTTGTAACGGTTGATCAGATACCGGTACAACGCGATCAGCCCGGCCAGCAACATCAGCGCGGCGACCAGCTGCACACTGCGGCGTTGCCACAGGAACGGTTCCACCGTGAATTCCCACACCGCTTCACTGTCGCTCCAGGCACCGCCCGGATGCGCAGCGGACACGTGCAGCGTGTAGTCGCCCGGCGGCAGGCCGATGAACTCCACGCTGCGTTGCTGGCCGCGCTCGATCCAGCCTTTGTCCAGGCCATCCAGGCGGGTGCGGTAGCGGATACGCTCGGAAAGCAGATAGCTCAGCCCGACGTAACTCACGCTCAAGCGGCGCCCGCCGGGAATCGAATTATGGTCGCTGCCCTGCCAATGCAGCGGCGCCCCATCGACCTGCACGCTCTCGATCACCGCCGGCGGCGCCAGGCGCTCGCGGAAGCGCTGCAGCCGCAGCGGGTCGACCATGCTCAGGCCACCAGCGGTCACCACCCAGAACGTGCCGTCCTGACGCAGGATCGCCGATGGCCCGGAGCTGCCGTTGGCCTGTGAATTGGCCATGCCGTCGATCTCGTTGTAATGCTCGACCTCCACCCGCGCGGCGCGCCCGTCAGCGACGGCATTGAGCATCGCCATGTCGGTGCGCAGCACGCCGCGGTTGCTGCTGATCCAGACATTGCCGACCCGGTCGGGCACCAGCTGGAACACGGTGTCCACCGGCATGCCCTGCTCCAGGCCGACCCGCGCCAGCGTGCCTTGCTGGTAGCGGTACAGGCCGCGGTCGGTGCTGATCCACATCGCATCGCCGATCTGCTGGAAGCCGAACACGCTGCGCCCGCCGCCCAGGCGCTGCAGGTCGATGGCCTGCACCCGGTCGCCGCGCAGCACCCGGATGCCCTCGATGGTGCCGATCCACAGCCCGCCCTCAGCATCATGCGCCAGCGCGGTGATCAGCCCGGTCGGCATGCCGGGAATCGCCGGCTGCCCGACCTGGCCGGCCTCGATGCGGATCACGCCTTTCTGGGTCCCGGCCCAGACGACCCCGTCGCGGTCGATGCTGATCGCGCGGATGTTGCCGCCCGGCAGCCCTTCGGCGTTGCCGTAGACGTGCAGGCGCTGGCCCTGTTCGTTGATCTGGAAGATGCCGTCGCCGAACGTGCCGACCCACAACCTGCCCTCACGATCCTGGGCCAGGCTCAGCACCGATGGGCTCTTGCCAACGTTGTTGCGCAGCGGCACCGGGCTGAAGCGCCCCTGCGCGTCGCGCCGGTCCAGGCCGCTGGCGCTGCCGATCCAGAGCTGGCGCAGGCGATCCTCGAACACCGTGCGCACGTAGTCGCCGCTGAGCCCGTCGCGCTCGGTGAAGCTGCTGAACAAAGTTTCGCGCAAGCGGTACAGGCCGCCATTGGCGCCCACCCAGATGCTGCCCTCGGCGTCTTCGCGCAGGCTGACCACGCGCCCCCCGGGCAGCGACAGCCCGGTCGGCAACCGCTCCAGCCCGTGCCGCGACAAGCGCAGCAGGCCCTGGTTCTCGGTGCCCAGCCACAGGTCGCCGTGGCGGTCCTGCAGCATCGCAGTGATGTGGGTCACCCCCGGCAGGCGGTGCTGCAGCAGCGGCGCCCCATCCTGCATGCGGTAGATGCGCTCACCGGCCACCACCCACATCACCCCATCGGGCGCGCGGTACGGCCATACCAGGCCGCGCCCCAGTCCCCAGCTGTCCGGCGCGCGGCGCTGCACGCCATCGGTGTCGCGCACGACCAGGCCGTCCAGCGTGCCAACCCAGACCCGGTCCTGCGCATCCACCACCAGCTTGGTGAAACTCATCGCCATCGGCACGTCGGCCGGCGGCGTCTGATAGTCGAACGTGCCGTCCGGGCCCAGGCTGCCGATACCCTTGCCTTCGTACAGCAGCCACAGCCGCCCGTGGCTGTCCATCTGCATCGCCTGGATCAGCACCTGCGGGGTATCGGGGCGATGCTCCCAGACCTGCCAGCGGCCGTCCGCGCCGCGCCGGGTCACATTGCCGCGCGAATCACTGATCCACAGCCCGCCACTGCGGTCCACCAGCAGCGCGCCGACGCCGTTGTCGCGCAGGCCCGGCGTGGTGCTGCGGTCGAATACCGTGAAATCCAGCCCGTTGTAGCGGACCAGGCCTTCCCAGGTGGCGAACCACAGATGCCCTTCCGGGGTCTGGGCGATGTCGCGCAGCGAGTTGTGCGGCAGCCCGTTGCGCGAGGTCCAGACATCGATCGCATAGTCACGCAGCGGCGGCGGGCCATCTTGGGCCGAGAGCGACCACGGGACCACGCACAGCAGCATCAGCTACAGCGCAGCCGCCTGCAGGGTCGGCATGCCCGGGAACTTCAGTTGTGCCGGCCGCCACCGGTTCCTGCCCCCCCGATCGCTCATCCGTATGGATCAGCCTTGGGCAGGCGCTGTGCGCATGGGGGGAACGGCCGTGCACCAGCGCGGGGGCTGGCAGAGTCGTACGCTCTCATGGGGGAGACGCTGGAAAGAGATGCCCATAGTAGGCAAATCCTTGCGTTTTGGGGGAGCCGGCGTCAGCCGCCGCGGGATCCGGCCGGGGCCCGCGCCGGCGAGCTCCAGCGCACGATGGCCTCCAGCCCGCCCTGCGGATGGTTGCGCAGGTGCAGGCTTGCCCCATCCTTCTCGGCCAGTGCGCGGGCGATGGTCAGCCCCAGCCCGGCCCCGCCGGTCTGGCGCGAACGCGAGGTTTCCAACCGCACGAACGGGTCGAAGACCGCTTCCAGCTCATCCTCGGCCAGGCCGGGGCCGCTGTCGCGGATGCGGACCTCGACGTCCTGCCCGGATTGCTTCACGCGCACCCGTGCGGTCTGGCCATACATCACCGCGTTGTCGACCAGGTTGGAGAACAGGCGATGCATCGCCAGCGGCCGCAGCATCAGCACCGCCCCGCTCGGCTGCTCGAAGCGCACATCCCCACCGGCCTCGGCGGCATCTTCCACGATGCTTTCCAGCAGCGAATCCAGGTCCAGCGCGGCCCGCTGTTCGGCGCTCTCGGCGCTACGGGCCAGCTCCAGGCCTTCGCGGATCAGAGCCTGCATCGCGGCCAGGTCGCCGATCAGGCGCTCACGCAGGGTCTCGTCGGTGACGTTCTCCAGCCGCAGGCGCAGGCGGGTCACCGGGGTCTGCAGGTCGTGGGTGATCGCCGCCAGCATCTGGGTGCGTTCACCGAGGTGGCGCTGCAGGCGTTTCTGCATGGCGTTGAACGCCTCCGCGGCGCGGCGGACCTCGAACGGGCCGGTCACCGGCATCGGCGCGCCCTGCAGGTCATCGCCCAGCGCCGCGGCGGCATCAGCCAAGCGCTGCAGCGGTGCACTGGCCATCCGCGCCACGATGTAGGCAAGGATCGCGATCGCCACCACCAGCAGGGTCAGGAACAGCGGGTCCACGGCAAGCACGCCGTTATGCGCAACCGCCGGGGAATCCAGCGCCAGCCGCAGCGGGGTGCCATCGCTCAGCTGCAGGGTCACCACACGGCACTTGGGCGGAATGAAAGACGGGTCACGCTCACGCGGCGGATGCCGCATCTTTTCCTTGTCGCGCGGCGGCGGCAGCAGTTCCGGCAGCCGCGGCAGGCAGGAGCGGAAGGAGGTGAAGGCGACCTGGCTGCTCGCCACCGGCCCGGGCCGGTCATCGAGGATCTCCATCAACGCCGCGTCGGGCCGGCCGATGCGGGCGCCCTCGGGCAACTGGCGCACGCTCGGCCCGCCACTGCCGAGAAGGCGCTCGCGCAGTTCCGGATTGCCGTCGAGCAGGTTCACGAAGCCCTGCAGGCGATCAGCGATGCGGTTGAGATTCTGCCGTTCGAATTCCTGCTGGCGCTTGGTGCTGGCCAGCATGGTCGCGCCGATCGCGGCCACGCTCATGCCCAGCAGCAGGATGACGAACAATCGTCCCACCATCGAGGAAAAGAAACGGCGCAGGCGTGTCATTCCAGGGTGACCGCCGCCGCAAGCACATAGCCTTCGTTGCGCACGGTCTTGATCAGGCCATCGCTGCCCCCGTCATCGGCCAGCTTGTTGCGCAGGCGGCTGACCTGCAGGTCGATCGCGCGGTCCTGCGACTCGTAGTTGCGGCCGCTGCTCAGCGAGACCAACTGCTCGCGGGACAGCACTTTGTTGGCATGCCCGACGAAGACGCGCAGCAGGCGGAACTCGGCGCCGGACAGCACCACCACTCGCCCGTCGGGATCGACCAGGTGGCGATGTTCCAGATCGAATATCCAGCTGGAGAAGCGCGCGCGGCGGATCGCCAGCGGCTCCAGGTTGGCCGGCAGCGCCTCGGTGCGACGCAGCACGTTGCGGATGCGGGCAAGCAGTTCGCGCGGCTCGAACGGCTTGGCCAGGTAATCGTCGGCACCCATCTCCAGGCCCAGCACGCGGTCGATCGGCTCGCTGCGCGCGGTCAACATGATTACCGGCGTGCTCGAACGCGCACGCAGATCGCGGCACAGGGTCAGGCCGTCTTCGCGCGGCAGGTTGAGGTCGAGCACGATCAGGTCCACGTGCTCGCGCTCCAGCAGCTGGCGCATGCCGTGGCCATCGCCGGCAGTGCTCACCAGGTAACCGGCGCGGCCGAGCTGCTCGGCGAGCAGCTGGCGGATATCGTTGTCGTCATCGACGATCAGCAGTCTATGCATGCTGTTGGCAGTCTCCATGCGGTGATCATCCCCTGTCGGGAGCTGAACCGCATCTCATGGTTTGCGTACGTCTGTTTCAAAGGGTCATGCAGATACATAACGAAACGCCCTGTGCACCGCAGGGATACATCTTGGTACACGGCGAGCATTGAGCCGGCGGTGAACGATCTTCACAATGCTGACAACGCCGATGCACCGGCCTGCCGAGTTGACGATCATCGTGAAGCCCCGTTTGCCCAGAACCCGCCGTGCCCGTCTGCTGCTGTTGCTCGTGGTCGTCATCCTGATCGCCGCGATTGTGGCATGGATGCTGCGCAAGCCGGCCGCCCCCACCCTGGCCACGTCACCGGTCAGCCGCGGCGACATCGAACAGACCGTGGAAGCCACCGGCGTGATCGACGCCTACAAGCTGGTCAGTGTCGGCGCACAGGCCTCCGGCCAGATCAAATCATTGAAAGTCCAGCTCGGCGATACGGTCAAGGAAGGCGACCTGATCGCCGAGATCGACGCCACCACCCAGCAGAACCAGGTGCTCAATGCCCAGGCCTCGCTGGACCAGGTCAAGGCGCAGCGCGCGGTGCAGCAGGCCAGCCTGCGCGAAGCCGAGCTGGAGTTCGCCCGCCAGCAGCAGATGCTCGCCGCCGAGGCCACTTCGCGCGCCGAGTTCGATGCGGCCGACGCCCAGCTCAGGACCGCGCGTGCCCAGATCCAGTCCTTCGATGCACAGATCAAGGGCCGCGAAACCGAACTGGGCACCGCCCGCGCCAACCTGGCCTACACCCGCATCACCGCGCCGATGGACGGCACCGTGGTCGCCGTGGTCGCCGAAGAAGGCCGCACCGTCAACGCCAACCAGACCGCGCCGACCATCGTGATGCTGGCCCGCCTGGACCTGGTCACGGTCAATGCCGAAGTTTCCGAAGCGGACGTGGTCAAGATCAAGGCCGGCATGCCGGTGTACTTCACCACGCTGGGTGAGCCGGACCGCAAGTTCCACGCCACGCTGCGCCAGATCAATCCGGCGCCGGCCTCGATCGCCAACGACAGCTCGAGCAGCTCCAGCTCGTCCAGTTCCAGTTCCAGCACGGCGGTGTACTACAACGCGCTGTTCGACGTGGAAAACCCCGACGGCACGCTGCGCATCGACATGACCGCGCAGGTCTCGGTGATGCTCAAGCAGGCCAAGGACGTGCTGATCATCCCGGCCGTTGCACTCGGCCCCAAGACCCGCGACGGGCAGTACATGGTGCGCGTGGCCGATGCCGATGGCATGCCGGCGCCGCGCAAGGTCAAGATCGGCATCAACAACGGCGCCAATGCCGAGGTGCTGTCCGGGCTGGCCGAGGGCGACAAGGTGATCGTCGGCGAAGGCGGCGGCCTGCAGGGCACCGGTGGCGGCAACCGCGGCGGCAGCACGGTGCGGATCGGCGGCCCCGGCATGGGCGGGCCGCGCCGATGAGCAGCGCCTCGACGGGCACGCCGCTGCTGCGGCTGCGCGACCTGCGCCGCGAATTTCCGGCGGGCGATGAGACCATCGCAGTGCTGCGCGATGTCAATCTGGACATCGCCGCCGGCGAGATGGTGGCCATCGTTGGCCAGTCCGGTTCGGGCAAGTCCACGCTGATGAACATCCTCGGCTGCCTGGATCGGCCGACCCGTGGCAGTTACCAGGTCGCCGGCCGCGAGACCGGCCGCATGGAGCCGGACGAGCTGGCCGAACTGCGCCGAGAGCATTTCGGTTTCATCTTCCAGCGCTACCACCTGCTCGGCGATCTGGATGCGCGCGGCAATGTCGCCGTGCCGGCCGTGTACGCCGGCAGCCCCGGCCCGGTGCGCACCGCACGCGCCGAACAGCTGCTGCAGCGGCTCGGCCTGGGCGACCGCATGAACCACAAGCCCGGCCAGTTGTCTGGTGGCCAGCAGCAGCGCGTGTCGATTGCTCGGGCGCTGATGAACGGTGGCGAGGTGATCCTGGCCGATGAGCCGACCGGCGCGCTGGACACCCGATCCGGCGAAGAAGTGATGGGCATCCTCGGCGAGCTGCATGCCGAAGGCCACACCATCATCATCGTGACCCACGACATGAGCGTGGCCGAACACGCCCAGCGCATCATCGAAATCCGCGACGGCGAGATCATTGCCGACCGCACCAATCCGAATGCACCGCACTACCGCGCGCAGCGCCAGCCCACCGTGGCCGCCGGCAAGGGCCACAGCTGGCGGGCCGCGCGCGACCGCTTCACCGAAGCGTTCCGCATGGCCCTGCTGGCGATGAACGCCCACCGCCTGCGCACCTTCCTGACCATGCTCGGCATCATCATCGGCATCGCTTCGGTGGTCTCGGTGGTGGCGATGGGCAACGGCTCGCAGCAGCAGATCCTGCAGAACATCAGCGCACTGGGCACCAATACGATCGATGTGTATCCCGGGCGCGGGTTCGGCGACATGCGCTCGGCCCGCGTACAGACCCTCAAGGCCAGCGACGCCGATGCACTGGGCCGGCAGAGCTATATCGACAGTGCCACGCCGAGCGTCTCCTCCTCGGTGACCGCGCGCTACCGCAACCAGTCGGCCACCGCGCAGGTCAACGGCGTGGGCGAGCAGTTCTTCCGGGTCAAGGGCGTGACCCTGGTCGCCGGCAGCTTCTTCGATACCGATGCGGTGCGCAGCCTGGCCCAGGTGGCGATCATCGACGAAAACACCCGCACCCAGTTCTTCCCCAATGGCGAGGACCCGGTGGGCCAGGTGATCCTGCTCGGCAACGTGCCGGTGCGCGTGGTCGGCGTGGCGCAGCGGCAGAGCTTCGGTTTCGGCGGCAGCACCAGCCTGAGCGTGTGGGTGCCGTACACCACGGTGATGTCGCGGATGCTGGGCCAGAGCCATGTGTCCAGCATCACCGTGCGCGTGGACGATGCCACCCCGATGGATGCCGCGCAGGCCGCGATTTCCAAGCTGCTGATCATGCGCCACGGCACCGAGGATTTCTTCCTCAGCAACAGCGCCGAGATCCGCCAGACCATCGAACAGACGACCCGCACGATGACCCTGCTGATCAGTGCCATTGCCGCCATCGCGCTGCTGGTCGGCGGCATCGGCGTGATGAACATCATGCTGGTCTCGGTGACCGAACGGACCCGCGAGATCGGCGTGCGCATGGCCGTCGGCGCGCGGCAGAGCGACATCCGCCAGCAGTTCCTGATCGAGGCGGTGCTGGTGTGCCTGCTCGGCGGTCTGCTCGGCGTCGGCCTGTCGCTGGTGGTCGGCTGGCTGTTCGGCAAGTTCGCGCCGGACTTCCAGATGCTGTTCTCGACCGCGTCCATCGTGGCCGCCTTTGCCTGCTCCAGCCTGATCGGCGTGGCGTTTGGTTTCCTGCCGGCCCGCAATGCCGCCCAACTTGATCCCGTGGAGGCGCTGGCGCGCGAATGAAGATTTCTCCTGCTCTGCTGCACCCCGCTTCGCTGCGTCCACTGGTCCTGGCCTGCGTGACCGCACTGGCCTTGTCGGCCTGTGTCAGCACCGGCCGCTACCCGATCGATGCACCGGCGGTCCCTGCGACCTATGGCCGTGGCGATGCCACGTTGAACACCCCCACCGAAGCGGTGACCGAACAACCGCATGCGGCGACGGCCGATGTCCGCAGCGATGCCTGGTGGACCCAGTTTGGTGACCCCGGCCTGGACCGCGTGATTGATCGCGCCCTGGCCGCCAATACGGACCTGGCCTCGGCCGGGCTGGCCGTGCAGCGCGCGCGCCTGCAGGCCGGTCTGGCCGACAACGCGCTGTGGCCGCAGCCCTCGGGCAGCGTCAGCAGCAGCGGCAACCGCCCCATCGACCAGAGCGCGGACTGGAACCGCGGCAGCTCGGCCGGCGTGTCCCTGCAATGGGAGATCGACCTGTGGGGGCGCCTGCGCACTCAACGCGACATCGCCCAGTGGGAAGCCAAGGCCAGCCAGGAAGACCTGCAGAACACCGCGCTGCTGGTGATCAGCGACGTGGCCACGCAGTACTGGACGCTGGCCTTCCTCAACCAGTCCATTGCCGCCGGCCAGGCCAACCTGGAGCGCCTGCAGCGCACCCGCGAGCTGGTCCAGGCCCGCTTCGATGCAGGTGCGGTCTCGCGGCTGGACGTGCGCCAGGCCGCCCAGAGCCTGGAGGCACAGCGTGCCGCGCAGAGTGCGCTGGTGCAGCAACGCGTTGCCGCGCGCAATGCGCTGACCGTACTGCTGGATGGGCAGCCGCTGGCCGTGGCCGACGAGCCGCAACAGCTGCAGCGCGTGGCCAGCCCGGTGATCGCCGAAGGCCTGCCGGCCGATCTGCTCGGCCGCCGGCCCGACCTGCGCGCGGCCGAGCTGCGGCTGCGCAACAGCCTGAAGACCATCAAGGTGACCGCGACCCAGTACTACCCGGCGCTGAGCCTTACCGGCAGCGTGGGTACGGGCGCCACCTCGCTGTCGGACGTGCTGAAGAATCCGGTCGCCACGCTCGGCGCCGGGCTGTCGCTGCCGTTCCTCAACGTGCGGCAGGCGCAGTTGAACACCCGGCTGGCCGGCACGGATTATCAGATCGCGGCCAACGGCTTCCGCCGCACGCTGTACACCGCGCTGTCGGAGGTGGACAACGCCTTGTCGGCGCGCACGCAGTTCGCCACCCAGGTGGCAGCCTCGCAGGCGTCCTACGACGAAGCGGTCGAGATCGAGCGGATGTATGAAGTGCGCTACCGGGTCGGCGCCACCGACCTGCGCACCTGGCTGGAAGCGCAGCAGACCCGGCGTGATGCGGAGCTGTCGCTGGCCTCGGTAAGGCAGCGACAGTTGATCAACGATGTGACGTTGTTCAAGGCATTGGGCGGCAGCGCAGGCTGACGCCGGGGGGTAGAGCCGACCGTTGGTCGGCTGCTCTACGCGGGCGGACGGCAGCCGACCAACGGTCGGCTCTACGTGGGTGGGTCGGCAGCCGACCAACGGTCGGCTCTACCCCCGCGCGCGGGGATTACAGGCCGCGCTGGCGGACGGCCTCGAACAGGCTCACGCCGGTGGCGACGGAGACGTTCAGGCTCTCGATATCGCCCGGCATCGGAATCTTGACCAGGCCATCGCAGTTTTCACGGGTCAGGCGGCGCAGGCCGTCGGCTTCGCCGCCCAGCACCAGCGCCACGTTGCCCTTGAGGTCGATCGCGTACAGCGACTCGGTGGCTTCACCGGCCAGGCCGTAGATCCACACGCCCAGCTTCTGCAGGTCCTTCAGGCAGCGCGAGAGGTTGGTCACCTGCACGACCGGAATACGGTCGGCCGCGCCGGCCGAGGTCTTGCGCACGGTCGCGTTGACCGAGGCCGACTTGTCCTTGGGAATGATCACCGCCGTGGCACCGGCGGCCGCTGCGCTGCGCAGGCAGGCGCCGAGATTGTGCGGATCCTGCACTTCATCAAGGATCAGCAGCAGGGCCTTGCCCTCGGCCGCTTCGACCAGCCCTTCCAGTTCGTTCTCGCCCCAGGTCCGCGCGGCCTGGTAGCGCGCCGCCACGCCCTGGTGACGCACCGAACCGCCCACACCGTCCAGCGCCTGGGTGTTCACCTTGCGCACGTCGATGCCCTTGCGGCGTGCGTTTTCCTCGATCTCGGTCAGACGCGGATTCTTCGCACCGGCCTCGATGAGGACCTCGCGGACGTTCTCGGCATCATTCTCGATCGAAGAGGCGACGGCGTTGACGCCGACGATCCACTGGCTTTGCTTGCTCATTGCGGGGGGCGGGACCGGTAAAGGGGTTGGTAATGGTAGAGCATCAAGGCCCACCCTGCCCTGCCGGGCGTTCACGGGGGGCGTTCACGGCCTGCCTTCAGCGGGGTGGCCACTCGCTGGTGTCGTGGTCGGGGTGCTGGTGGGAAACGATATGCAGCAGGAAGTCGCCGGCCTCGGCATCCTCCTCGCTGCGCAACGCGCTCAGCGAGCCCAGGCGGTCCACGAAGGGCAGCTTGGCTTCGATCCCGTACTGGATCGTCGGCGGCAGGCGGGCCGGCTCGTCGAAAGCGCCCGCCGCGATCGCCACCCCATCCGGGGCTTCGTAGGTCAACGGGGTGCCACAGTCGGCGCAGAAGCCGCGCTGGACCATGTTGGAGGACTGGAAACGCCGGGGCTCGCCGCGGGTCCAGCGGAACTCGCTGCCACGCACCGACACCAGGGGGGCGTAGTACGCGCCGAACGCCTTCTGGCACATCCGGCAGTGGCAGATCGAGCTGTGGGTCAGCTCACCGACCACGTGGAAGCGGATCGCGCCGCACTGGCAGCCGCCGCTGTATTCGGGGAGGGACGGCATGGGATCGCTCCGACGGGGTCCGTGGGAAACACCATGCCACCCGCGGGGGGCGGGTGGATGGTCCGCGTACCGGCCGAGGGCCGGTACGCGTGGATCAATACTTCTGTTTCTGGCGCTTGGCCGGCTGGCCGCGCGGCGGCAGCTCGGGCAGCGAATCGTCCTTCTCTTCGACCAGGCGGAAGTCGATCTTGCGCTCTTCCATGCTGGCCTTGAGCACCAGGATCCGCACCCGGTCGCCGAGACGGTAGATCTTGCCGCGGCGCTCGCCGTTGAGCGTCTTGCGCACCGCGTCGAACTGGTAATAGTCGTGCGGCAGCTGGGTCACGTGGACCAGGCCGTTGACCTTGGATTCGTCCAGTTCCACGAACAGGCCGAAGCTGGTCACGCCACTGATCACGCCATCGAACTGGCCACCGACGTGCTTTTCCATCCACGCGGCGCGGTAACGCTCGTCCACTTCGCGCTCGGCTTCATCGGCACGACGCGCACGCTCGGAGCACTGCAGCGCCAATGCCGCCATCTCGCGCGGCGAGTAGGTGAACTTCTCCGGTGCGGCCCCGCTGAGCGCGTGCTTGATCGCACGGTGCACCAGCAGATCGGGGTAGCGGCGGATCGGCGAGGTGAAGTGCGCGTACGCATCCAGTGCCAGGCCGAAGTGGCCCAGGTTGTCCGGCGAATACACCGCCAGGCTCTGGCTGCGCAGCAGCACCGATTCCAGCAGTGCTGCGTCCGGTCGGTCGCGCACCTTCTTGAGCAGCTTGGTGAAATCGGCCGGCTGCACCTTCGACCACGGCGGCAGGCTCAGCTTGAATTCCTTCAGGAACTCGAGCAGGTCGGCGTACTTGGATTCCGGCGGGCGCTCATGGTCACGGAACGGCGCCGGCACGTGCTTGGCCAGCAGGTAGCGCGCAGCCTGCACGTTGGCCGCGATCATGCATTCTTCGATGAGCTTGTGCGCATCGTTGCGCACCATCATCCCGGCCTGGGTGACTTCGCCGGTGTTGTCCAGCACGAAGCGCACTTCGGAGGTTTCAAACTCGATCGCACCGCGGCGGGTACGGGCCTTGGCCAGCACGTGATACAGCTGGTACAGGCGATCCACCTGCGGCATCAGCGGACCGATCGCCTTGCGCGCGGCCGGGTCGTTCTCGCCCACCGCTTCCCAGACCTGGTTGTAGGTCAGGCGCGCGTGCGAATTCATCACGGCTTCGTAGAACCGCGAGTGGATGACCTCGCCCTCGCGGTTGACCTGCATGTCGCAGACGAAGCACATGCGGTCGACCTTGGGCATCAGCGAGCAGATGCCGTTGGACAGCGTCTCCGGCAGCATCGGCACCACGAAGCCCGGGAAGTAGACCGAGGTCGCGCGCTTCTGCGCTTCATCATCCAGCGGCGTACCAGGACGCACGTAGTTGGAAACATCGGCGATCGCCACGACCAGGCGGAAGCCTTCAGCATTCGGTTCGCAATAAACGGCGTCGTCGAAGTCCTTGGCATCCTCGCCATCGATGGTGACCAGCGGCGTGTTGCGCAGGTCTTCGCGATGGCCGATCTGTTCCGGGGTGACCACCATCGGCACTGCAGTGGCTTCAGCCAGCACTTCCGCCGGGAACTCGAACGGCAGTTCATGGCCGTGGATGGCGGTTTCCACCACCAGCGACGCGGTCAGCTTGTCGCCGAGCACCGCGATGATGCGGCCGATCGGCGGGCGGCGGGTATCCGGCGCCTGGGTCAGTTCACAGACCACCAGCTGGCCATCCCGGGCATCGCCGGTCTGGTCGGGTGGGATCTGCACGTTGCGCTGCACGCGCTTGTCGTCGGGCACCACGTAGTTGATGCCGAACTCGACGCTGAAGCGGCCGATCAGGCGGCTCATGCCGCGCTCCAGCACACGCGAAATGCTCGCCTCGCGGCGGCCACGGCGATCGATGCCGGTCACGTTGACCAGCACGCGGTCGCCATGCAGCACCTTGCGCATTTCAAACGGCGGCAGGAACAGATCGTCGCCACCTTCGACCGGGCGCAGGAAGCCAAACCCTTCCGGGTTGGCGATCACCACGCCGGTGATCAGGTTGACCGCCTGCAGCGGCGCGAATCCGCCACGGCGGTTCTGCACCAGCTGGCCGTCACGACACATCGCGCCCAGGCGCTTGCCCAGGGCATCGGCGCGGTCCGGCTCGGTCAGGCCGAGATGGATGGCGATCTCTTCGGCGGTCTGCGGGCCATCGCAGCGGTCGAGCAGCTGCAGGATCGCCTCGCGGCTGGCGATCGGCTGCGCATAGCGCTCGGCCTCGCGGGCGGCGAAGGGATCCAGCTGCACTTCACCGTCCAGCGGGGTGGGATGCGGGCGGCGACGGGTCGGGATGGGACCGGCGTGCGCGGGCTTGGGGCCCCGCTTGTTGCCACGCGGCGGCTCAGGGGTGTTCAGGGATTCGGGCATCCAGGGTGGCAGCTTGCCGGCCTTCTTGGCGGCAGCGCGGGGCTTGCCCGACGGACCGGCTGCCTTCTTGGGCGCCGGGGACTTGGGGGCTTTCGCGCCCTGGGTCGGTTTCTTTGGTTTCATTGACCTCAATAGTAACCGCTGCGGGTGTGCAGAACCGGTCAGCAGCACTGCCTGTGCAGGATTGTGAAGAAATTTCACAAAACCGTTGACAAGCCTCACGGACATGCCCAGAATTCGCCCCCTGAGTCGCCCAGGTGGCGGAATTGGTAGACGCACTAGCTTCAGGTGCTAGCGGGGGCAACTCCGTGGAGGTTCGAGTCCTCTCCTGGGCACCATGACTCGGAAAATGATCAAACCCGCGCAAGCGGGTTTTTTCGTTTCTGGCGTCCGCGCCACGCACGATTCGCGCGGGATGGACCGCGATGACGCTGCAATGCGTGGCAAATGAAATTTCCTGCGAAATCCTGTTGACACAATTCCGGATCTCCCGCAGAATTCTCCTCCTGAGTCGCCCAGGTGGCGGAATTGGTAGACGCACTAGCTTCAGGTGCTAGCGGGGGCAACTCCGTGGAGGTTCGAGTCCTCTCCTGGGCACCATGACTCAGAAAATGATCAAACCCGCGCAAGCGGGTTTTTTCGTTTCCGGGCGTCGGCGATGCGCGGCCCTGACCTGCGCCGACGCGCGACGCCCGATGGTCGCCGCATCGAACGTGCGATGACGCGACGAACGATCTGGCACGAAAAAATTTCCACCCGATCCTGTTGACACAATCACGCTTCTCCCGCAGAATTCTCCTCCTGAGTCGCCCAGGTGGCGGAATTGGTAGACGCACTAGCTTCAGGTGCTAGCGGGGGCAACTTCGTGGAGGTTCGAGTCCTCTCCTGGGCACCATGACTCGGAAAATGATCAAACCCGCGCAAGCGGGTTTTTTCGTTTCTGGCCGCCGCGCCCGGAAAGGCACGGAGCGCATTCCACGCTGGTCAGGAACCACAAAAAAACCCCGCCTTTCAGCGGGGTTTTTTCGTTTCAGCTTACCGCGAACACCTCAATGCCCACCGGCCGAGGCGGCACCCGCGCCTGCGCCGAACGGCGGCTTGGCCAGCCACAGGAAGGCGATGATGGCCAGGAAGATCCAGCCCAGCAGGAAGAAGATGTCGTTGAAGCCCATCTGCGACGCCTGGTGGTTGATCATGTTGTTGAGCGCGGCCGCGCCATGCTGCAGGTCGCCCTGCCCCATCGCGGTCACCTGGTCCTGCATGCCCGGGGTGTAGCTGGAGATGTGTTCGGTCAGATGCGCGTGGTGTTCCTGGGTACGGCGTGCCCACAACCACGTGGTCAGCGAAGCGGCGAAGCTGCCGCCCAGCGTGCGCAGGAAGGTGGCCAGGCCGGAGCCCGCGGCGATCTCGCGACCGTCCAGATCCGACAGCAGGATCTGCAGTACCGGCATGAAGAACAGCGCCACACCGATACCCATGATCAGCTGGATGCCGGCCACGTGGCCGAAGTCCACCTGCAGGTTGAACCCCGAGCGCAGGAAGCTGGTGAAGGACAGGAAGATGAAGGCGATCGTGGCCAGCATGCGCATGTCGAAGCGCGAGGCGTACTTGCCCACGAACGGCGTCATGATCACCGGCAGCACGCCGATCGGTGCGGTCGCCAGACCGGCCCAGATCGCGGTGTAGCCCATGTCACGCTGCAGCCACTGCGGAATCAGCAGCGCCACGCTGAAGAACGCCGCATACGCCACCACCATCGCCAGCGTACCGGCGCGGAAGTTGCGATGCCGGAACAGGCGCAGGTCGACGATCGGGTCCTTGTCGGTCAGTTCCCAGATCAGGAACACCGCCAACGCCACCACCGACACACAGGCCAGCACGATGATCTTGGTCGAACTGAACCAGTCTTCGTCGTTGCCCAGATCGAGCACCAGCTGCAGCGCGCCCACGCCGATCACCAGGGTGATCAGGCCGACGTAATCCATCTTCGGCTTTTCAACGTGCTCCGGGCGTCCCTTGAGCTGGTTGCCCACCACCAGCGCGGCGAAGATGCCCAGCGGCACGTTGATCAGGAAGATCCATTCCCAACTGTAGTTGTCGGTGATCCAGCCCCCGAGGATCGGGCCGGCGATCGGCGCGACCACGGTGATCATCGCCAGCAGCGCCAGCGCCTGCCCGCGTTTCTCACGCGGGTATAGCGAAACCAGAAGGCTCTGCGTGATCGGGTACATCGGGCCGGCGACGAAGCCCTGGATCGCACGCGACACCACCAGCATGCCCATGCTCTGGGCCAGGCCACACAGCAGCGAGGCCAGGGTGAAGGCCAGCGTGGCCCATACGAACAGCTTGGTCTCGCCGAAACGGCGGCTGAGGTAACCGGTCAGCGGCAGCGCGATCGCGGTGCTGACCGCGAACGAGGTGATGACCCAGGTGGCCTGCTGCGAACTGGCACCGAGATTACCGGCGATGGTCGGCAACGAGACGTTGGCGATGGTGGTGTCCAGGACCTGCATGAACGAGGCCATCGCCAGCCCTGCGGTACACAGGGCGACGTTGGCCGGCCGGAAGGCCATGCCTGGCGCCGCGGGGGCGCCCGGCGCGGCGGGAGCTTGTGCGGACATGGTGGCCTCAGCTCGCCTTGGCCTGCTGCGGCAGGTTGCTCTGGATGATCTGGTGGATCACGTCGTCGGCGCTGTGCAGCTGCTTGGCGTAGACGTCGGTATCGAACACTTGGCCCTTGGCGGTTTCGGTCGGCAGCACGGTGCCCTTCTGGTCACGCAGGCTCACTTCGGCCTTGATCGACAGGCCGATGCGCAGCGGATGCTCGGCCAGCTGCTTGGCGTCGATGGCGATACGCACCGGCACGCGCTGCACGATCTTGATCCAGTTGCCGCTGGCATTCTGCGCCGGCAGCAGCGAGAACGCCGAGCCGGTGCCCAAGCCCAGGCTGTCGATGCGGCCCTTGTAGGTCACGTCGCCGCCGTACAGGTCCGAACGCAGTTCCACTTCCTGGCCCAGGCGCATGTGGCGCAACTGGGTTTCCTTGAAGTTCGCTTCCACCCACATCTGCTCGGTCGGCACCACGGCCATCAGGGCAGTGCCCGGCTGCACGCGCTGGCCGACCTGCACCGAACGACGCGCCACGTAACCAGTGACCGGTGCGACGATACCGGCGCGGGCGTTGTTGAGGTACGCCTGGCGCAGCTGCGCGGCGGCGGCCTGTACGTCCGGCTGGGTGGCGATCACGGTGTCATCCACCAGCGCATTGCTGCGCTCGAAGGTTTCGCGCGAGCCGGCCACGGCTGCTTCGGCAGCGGCCAGTTCGGTGCGGGCATGCGCCAGTTCTTCGTTGGAGATCGCGCCGGTGCTGGCCAGATCCTTGCGGCGGTTGAAGTCCTCGCGCACGCGCTTGAGGGTGACCTGGCGCGCGTTCAATTCGGCCTGCGCACCTTCCACGCTGCGGTACAGACCGCGCACCTGGCGGACCGTCTTGGCGAGGTTGGCTTCAGCCTGCTGCAGGGCGACTTCGGTATCGGCCGGGTCCAGCTGGACCAGCAGCTGGCCGCGCTCGACACGCATGCCGTCATCGGCGTTGATCCCGACCACGGTGCCGCTGATCAGCGGGGTGATCTGGACCTGGTTGCCCTGCACGTAGGCATCGTCGGTTTCTTCGAACCAGCGGCCGAACATGAAGTACCACAGGGCCAACGCGGCCAACAGCAGCACCACGATGACCAGCAGGCCGCGCAGCAGCTTGCCGCGACGGGAGGGAGCTGCCTTCTCGGCAGCAGGAGCGGAGGTCTGACTCATGGGGATGACTCTCAGGAATGCGAGGATTCGGGGGTGGCGGCGACCGTGGCGGCATCGCTGGTCGGGGTGAAACCACCGCCCAACGCCTGGCTCAGGCGGACCGAAACAAGGATCTGGCGCGACTGCAGGTCGGCCAACCGCTGCTGGGAGACCAGCAGCTGCTCTTCGACACTGAGCACGTCCAGGTAGCTGCCGATGCCGGCGCGGTAGCGCTGCTCGGCCAGGTCATGGGCGGCGCGCGCGGTGCTGACGGCCTGGGCCTGGGCACTGGCCTGGTCGGCCAGCGAATGCACCGCGTTGACCTGATCGGCGACGTCGCGCAGCGCGTTGACCACCGACTGGTTGTAGTCGGCCACGGCCAGGTCGTACTGCGCGTCGCTCTTGCCCAGGTTGGCGCGCAGGCGGCCACCGTCGAAGATCGGCAGGCTCAGCGCCGGGCCGAGGAAGGCGAACGTCGAGCCGCTCTTGAGCAGCTGGTCCACTTCACTGGAGACCACACCGCCAAGGGCGGTCAGATTGAGGCTGGGATAGAACTCGGCCTTGGCCGCATGGATCTGGCGGTTGGCCGCTTCCACGCGCCAACGCGCGGCGACGATGTCCGGGCGGCGGCCCAGCAGTTCGCTGGGCAGCACGCCGGGCAGCTGCAGCGCCAGCGGGTTCAACACTTGCGGGCGCTGGATCTGCAGACCGCGGTCCGGGCCCTGCCCGACCAGTGCGGCGAGCGCGGTGCGCGCTTCGTCGATCTGCTGCTGCGCAGCCTGCTGCTGCTGCTGCGCGGCTGGAATGCGCGCTTCGGCCTGGCGGGTCTGCAGGTCGCTGTCGATGCCGGCAGCACGACGCTGGCGGGTCAGCTCCAGGGTCTTCTGCGAACGTGCCAGTTCTTCGCCGGCCACGTCATGCAGCTTCCACGCGTAGCCCAGCTGCGCGTACGCCTCGGCGATGGCGGCAGAGAGGTTCAGGCGCGCGGCCTGGGCGTCCACTTCGGCGGCATGGCCGCTGTCCACGGCCGCTTCCCAGGCGGCGCGCTTGCCGCCCCACAGGTCGATGCCGTAGCTGAAGCTCAAGTAGGCCTGGCCACTGCCGGCATAGCTGCCCCCCAGTTCGTCGCCAACCATCGATTCGGGCAGGCGCACACCGGTGTAGCCCCCGGAAGCAGAGAGGCTGGGCAGGCGTGCGGCACGCGCGGTGCCGATCTGGGCACGCGCCTGGCGCAGGCGCGCATCGGCCGCCTCCAGGCCAGGATTGCGCTGCAGGCCTTCGGCGATCAGCGCATCGAGCTGGGGGTCGCCCAGCGCGCGCCACCAGTCCGTGGCCGGCCAGCCGGGCTGGCTCAGGCCGTTGGCGGCCAGGGTGCGCTGGGTCTGCAGGCTGTCGGCGTCGAGCAGGCGGCCCTGCGGCTCCAGGCCGCGGCTGCTGGCACACGCGGCCAGCGCAAGCGCCAGCGCGGAGACCAGCACCGGCCGCAGCGGGCGCAGTGAATGAGAGCGTTCAAACATGGAAGTCATGGCGTTACCAGTGAGTCGCGTACACGGGTCATGAGGGAAAGCAGCTGTGCGCGTTCGTCCGAAGACAGATCACGCATGGCGTCGTCGATGGTCTGGTCGCCCCGCTGTTTGAGGCGGGCCCACAACTGGCGACCCGGCTCGGTCAGCACGATCTGCAGTGCCCGCCGGTCCTGGGCATGCGGTTCGCGCCGCACGCAGTCCAGGGCTTCCAGCTTGTCCAGCAGGCGGGTGACCGCGCTGGGTACCTGGTCCAGGGCCTGGGCCAACTCGTTGGCGGTACACGGGGCACGCGCCGCGAGCACCTTCAGGCCGAGATAGTGGGTGAAGCCAATGCCGAGGTTTTCCTCGGCCATCGACGTGTCTAGCTGACGGACCAGTCCATCGCGCACTTGGCGCAGCAGGAGTCCGAAGCTGGGGGGATGGGCATCAGGGCAGATCATGGGTGAGCATTCTCTTCCAAAAAATATATTTCTCAATAGAAATATTTAATCTGGAACCAAATGCTGTGTTGCAGCAATCAGAACAATGGGCAGGCGGCTACCTTAATGGCGGCCCGGACTGGCCGGGTATTACAATCTGGACAATGGATAACACTTTCAGGCCAGAGCGGGAGACGGCCGCCACCCAGATGATCCGCAACCAGGTGCTGGACTGGTTCGAGCGGGATGACGGGCTGGGAGTGCTCGGCTTCCGGATCGAAAGCGCCCGTGGGCTGGACCGGGAGATCGACTGGCACCAGCACCGGCGTGCCCAGCTGATCTGCGTGGAAGCCGGGCTGCTCACCGTCCGCACCCGGCATGGCACCTGGTCGCTGCCGCCCGGCTGCGCCGGCTGGATGCCGCCGGGCGAGCCGCACACGGTGGATATCTGCGGGCCCTTGCGCGGCTGGGGGGTGATCGTCAGCGCCGCGATGGCCCATGATCTGCCCGACGCGCCGTGCGTGGTGGCCATCTCCGATCTGCTGCAGGCGCTCGCGCTGCGCGTCACCGAATGGGTACCGGCGGCCGAGCCCAGCCTGCGCCAGCAGCACATGATCGAGGTGCTGCTGGACGAGATCCGCAATGCCCCGCGCCAGCGCATGCACCTGCCGATGCCGCAGGACCGCCGCCTGCTGCGCATCGCCTCGCAGCTGATCGCCAACCCGGCCGATGGCCGCAGCCTCGACCAATGGGCGCAGTGGGCCGGCCTCTCGCCGCGTACACTGACCCGGCACTTCCGCGATGAAACCACGCTCAGCTTCGCGCAGTGGCGTCAGCAGGCCAGGCTGGCCGAGGGCCTGCGGCGCCTGTCCGATGGCCAGAGCGTGTCCGATATCGCGCAAGAACTGGGGTTCAGCAGCCCCAGCGCCTTCGTCACGGTCTTCCGCCGCCACTTCGGCAGCCCGCCCGGGCGCTATCTGGCACGCAGTGGACACCTCCTGAACCCATCACGCGGCTTGGCATCCCCGGCCGCATCCGGATAATCGTCCGCCTGCGAGGGCGACAGCCGTCGCCGTCCCTTGCCACAGGTAACAATCCCGCATGACCGATCTTGCCCGCCCCGCGTTCCACGGCTTTGAACAGCTGCCCCTGCGCGAGTACGCCGAACGGGCGTACCTGGACTATTCGATGTACGTGGTGCTCGACCGCGCATTGCCGTTCCTCGGCGACGGTCTCAAGCCGGTGCAGCGCCGCATCATCTATGCGATGAGCGAGCTGGGCCTGAATGCCGCCTCCAAGCCGAAGAAGTCCGCGCGTACCGTCGGTGACGTGATCGGTAAATACCATCCGCACGGCGACAGCGCGTGCTACGAGGCGCTGGTGCTGATGGCCCAGCCGTTTTCGTACCGCTACCCGCTGATCGAAGGCCAGGGCAACTTTGGTTCGACCGACGATCCCAAGTCGTTCGCGGCGATGCGCTATACCGAGTCCAAGCTGACCCCGATCGCCGAAGTGCTGCTGGGCGAGATCAACCAGGGCACCACCGACTGGACCCCGAACTTCGACGGCACGCTGGAAGAGCCGACCTGGATGCCGGCGCGCCTGCCGCACCTGCTGCTCAACGGCACCACCGGCATCGCTGTGGGCATGGCCACCGACGTGCCGCCGCACAACCTCAACGAGATCGTCAGCGCGCTGCTGCACCTGCTCGACGACCCGGATGCGACGGTCGCCGAGCTGTGCGAGCACGTGAAGGGCCCGGATTACCCGAGCTTCGCCGAGATCATCACCCCGATCGCCGATCTGCGCACCATGTACGAAACCGGCTACGGCAGCGTGCGCGCGCGTTCCACTTTCCTGAAGGAGAACGGCAACATCGTGGTCAACGCGCTGCCGTTCCAGGTGTCGCCTTCGAAGGTGATCGAGCAGATCGCCGCGCAGATGCGCGCCAAGAAGCTGCCGTGGCTGGAGGACATCCGCGATGAGTCCGACCACGCCAACCCGGTGCGCGTGGTGCTGGTGCCGCGCTCCAACCGCGTGGATGCCGAACAGCTGATGGGCCACCTGTTCGCCACCACCGACCTGGAGCGCAGCTACCGGGTCAACCTCAACGTGATCGGCCTGGATGGCCGCCCGCAGGTCAAGAACCTCAAGACCCTGCTCAGCGAGTGGCTGCAGTTCCGCGGCACCACCGTGACCCGCCGCCTCAACCACCGCCTGCAGAAGGTCGAGCGTCGCCTCCACATGTTGGAAGGCCTGCTGGTGGCCTTCCTCAACCTGGATGAAGTGATCCACATCATCCGCACCGAGGATGAGCCCAAGCCGGCGCTGATCGCGCGCTTCGGGCTGAGCGAGGAGCAGACCGAGTACATCTTGGACACCAAGCTGAAGCAGCTGGCGCGCCTGGAAGAGATGAAGATCCGTGGCGAGCAGGAGGAGCTGGCCAAGGAACGCGACAAGATCCTGGCCATCCTGGACAGCAAGGCCAAACTGAAGAAGCTGATCCGCGATGAGCTGGTGGCGGACGCGAAGAAATTCGGCGATGACCGTCGCTCGCCGCTGATGCAACGTGGCGCAGCGCAGGCCATCGACGAAACCGAGCTGGTGCCAAGCGAGCCGATGACGGTGGTGCTGTCGGAGAAGGGCTGGATCCGTGCGGCCAAGGGCCACGACATGGACCCGTCGACCCTGTCCTATCGCGATGGCGATGCGCTGCTGGGCTCGGTGCGGGCCCGCAGCACGCAGCAGGTGGCGTTCCTGGACAGCGAGGGCCGCGCGTATTCGACCCTGATCCACACCCTGCCCTCGGCACGCGGCAATGGCGAGCCCCTGACCGGTCGCTTCTCGCCGGCCCCGGGCAGCGCCTTCATGACCCTGGCCAGTGGCGAGAACAACACCCGCTTCGTACTGGCCTCCACGCACGGCTACGGCTTCGTGACCCGCTTCGAGAACCTCACCGGCCGCAACAAGGCCGGCAAGGCGATGCTCAACCTGACCTCCGGCTCCAAGGTGCTGACCCCGGCCGTGGTCGCCAATCCGGAAACCGACCGCATCGTGGCGGTGACCAGCTCGGGCAACCTGCTGGCCATCGCCGCCAGCGACCTGCCGGAACTGGACAAGGGCAAGGGCAACAAGATCATCGACATCCCCAAGGCCAAGCTCGCCACCGAGCGCGTGGTCGCGGTGGTCTCGGTGGCGCCGGGCAACACGCTGCTGGTGCGCAGCGGCCAGCGCACGATGAACCTGTCGTTCAAGGATCTGGATACCTACCTGGGCACCCGCGCCACCCGTGGCCATCTGCTGCCCCGTGGCTGGCAGAAGGTGGAAGGGCTGGCGGTGGAGTAAGGTTCCAGCGTCGACGTGAATCGGAACGGCCGGGGAAACCCGGCCGTTTTTTTGGTTCTTCACCCAACTCCGGGGAAGGCCGCCCGGATCTTCAGGAAGAAATACGCGTCATCTCGGTATCCGTAGGCAACGCGCTTGATGACCTTGATCTTGTTATTGATGCCTTCCACCAGGTTCGTCCCGAGCGGCCATCGGCAGTGGGCCAGGATGCCCGGGAGATAAGGTTGCAGGCGGCGGACAAAGATGCGCAGCGGCTCCAGCCCGCTTCGCAGGGCGCGATGCTTCCATGACCGCCAGGCCTTCTCCGCCCAGCTCTGGCTTCGGTAGCGCCACAGCTGCTTCAGGTCGTCTTTGAGCAGATACGTGGTCAGCAGGGCTTTGTTGGCGGCCAGCAGCTCCTCGAGTTGGACGCGCTGCTCGGCCGGGACGTTTTGCCGATTGCGCAGCAGGAGCCAGCGCGAGGTCTTCACCACCCGTCGCGCGGGCTTGTCGGTGCGTAGGCGATTGGCCTCGTCCACCCGCACCCGATCAATGACTTCGCGCCCGTACTTGGCCACGACATGGAAGAGGTCGTAGACCACTTCAGCATTGGGGCACTGGGCTTTGACCTCCACATCAAAGGCCGAATTCATGTCCATTGCTACGGCCCGGATGCGTTCGCAACCGACCCTGCCGAGTAGCTCAAAGAAGGGACGGATGTCAGCGCGGCTGCGTCCTCGGCCGACCCAGAGCACGCGCTTGCGCGATGGCTCGACGACCACGGTGGCGTAGCGATGCCCCTTCTGGATCGCAAACTCGTCCATCGCGATCACGCGTACGTCCGATAGGTCCACTGGGCCCAGCGTCTGCATCAGATGCCTGAAATCAAGCGCTTTGACCGTCTTCCAGTCCAGACCATGCCACTTTGCGGTGGCATGGATCGAGGTGGTGGCACACATGCGTGCCACGCTCTGCGCAAGCCGTTGCGTTACCCGGGCATGCCGCTCCAGCCAATCCAAGTGCTCCAGTTTCGGCCCGCAGCGAGGACAGGCCAGCCGCTGCCGCTGGACTTCCAACTCCACCGGCTCGTCGAACACGGGCAAGTCACGGATGCGCCGGAGCGTCTGGTCGTGGATGGCCACGACCCACTTGCCGCAGCCACTGCAGCGTCGTCGGCGGCGTGAATCAGGCAACAGCGAAAGCACCAGCCACGTGGCTCCGCCACGTGCCTCGCGGCGCCATCCATCCAGGCGATACCCCGCCCAGCCTCCCAGCAACGGCATACAATCCAGCTTGGCCACGGCCGGCCTCGGTTTGTTTTCTCGACAACTACAAATCTAGCTGGTCGGCCGTGCGCCTTCTCCCCTCAGATGGGAGAAGAACCGTTTTTTTTGCCCACAGAAAAGGCCGGGTTTCCCCGGCCTTTCTGCTTGGTGCAACGTCGGCTGGCTGGCGGATGCTGGCGGGCGGACGAGGGTTCGATGCGGCGTGCTGGCGAAGGCTGGCTGGCGCGCAGAATCCGATGCCGTGGCACCGGTAGTGCCGGCCGCTGGCCGGCTCCCCGGAATACCCGGACACACCCGCTCAGTGCGCGGCCGTGCCCTTCGCATCCATCTTGCTGGTCTGGTACAGCGCCAGGCCGATGCGCTTGATCAGGCCCAGCTGCTGCTCCAGCCACCAGGCATGGTCTTCTTCGGTGTCCTTCAACTGCACCAGCAGCATGTCGCGGCTGACGTAGTCCTGGTGCTGTTCGCACAGCTTCATGCCGGCGGCCAGGTTGTCGCGGACGCTGTATTCGGTATCCAGGTCCTTCTGCAGCATCTCTTCCACGGTCACGCCGGGCTCGAACACATGCGGGCGCATGTCCGGATCGCCGCCGAGGAAGAGGATGCGACGCAGCAGCGCATCGGCGTGCTGGGTCTCCTCTTCCATCTCGTGGTTGAGGCGCTCATAGAGCGCGAACAGGCCCTGGTCTTCGTAGCGGCGCGAGTGGATGAAGTACTGGTCGCGCGCGGCCAACTCGCCGCGCAGCAGTTCCTTCAAGCAGGCGATGACGTCCGGGTTGCCTTTCATGGGGGTGCTCCTGATGAATCAATGCGCGCATGGTGCCCTATCTGAAAATCCGGTGGTCTAATCGGAATCAGTTGCAGTTGCGCTTCGGTAGCCGTGCACAGGGCGTTCACGCCTCCCCTACAATCAAGCCCTACCTACACGGGGATGCGCAGGATGCGGCATTGGCTGAAGCGGTTGCTCTGGGGCGTGCTGATCCTGGCGCTGGCGGCGGTGTTCACGGCGTGGTGGCTGCTGCGCGGCAGTCTCCCCACCCTGGAAGGCGAGCAGGCCATGGCCGGGCTGCAGGCGCCGGTGAGCATCACCCGTGATGCCTTGGGCGTGGTCACCATCGACGCGGCAAGCCAGGCCGATGCGATGCGGGCGCTGGGTCTGGTACATGCGCAGGAGCGCTATTTCGAGATGGACCTGATGCGCCGTACCGCCGCTGGCGAGCTGGCCGAGCTGTTCGGCCCGGCGGCGATCGAGATGGACAAGCGCATGCGTGTGCACCGGCTGCGGGCGCGCACCAAGGCCCACCTGGAGGTTGCCACGGGCAGCAGTGCCGGCGCCCTGCAGGCCTATGTGGAGGGTATCAACCAGGGCGTTGCCGAGCTTCGGGTACGTCCTTGGCCGTATCTGCTGCTGCGCCAGGCGCCGGCACCGTGGCGTGCCGAAGACAGCGTGCTGACCGGGCTGGCGATGTATGCCGACCTGCAGGATCCCACCAATCAGAACGAACTGGCGATGGCGCGGATCCGTGCGGTGGTGCCACCGGCGCTGTATGCCCTGCTCAGCCACGATGGCAGCGAATGGGATGCGCCGCTGTTTGGCGAAGCGCGCGGCAACGCCCGGTTACCGGAGGCCGCCGTCCTCGATCTCCGGCGGGCCGATCCGGCGCAGACCACCGGTGCCGTCACGGCAGGTCATCTGGATCCCGACGTGCTGGGCAGCAACAACTTCGCCGTGGCCGGTGCACTGACCGCGGACGGTCGCGCCATCGTCGCCGACGATATGCACCTGGGACTGCGCGCGCCCAATCTCTGGTTCCGGGTACGGCTGCGCTATCCCGATGCACAGGCTCCCGACGGCCGCGTCGATGTCAGTGGCTTCTCGCTGCCCGGCCTGCCGGCCATCGTGGTGGGCAGTAATGGACACGTGGCCTGGGGCTTCACCAACAGTTACATCGACACGGCCGATTTCCGCAGCGTACCCGCCAATGCGGCGGGCATCACCACGCACGAGGAGCGTATCCGCGTCGCCGGCCAGGCACCGGTGACGTTGCGCGTGCGCGAGACCGCCTGGGGTCCGGTGCTGCACACGCGGCAGGACGGCAGTGGCGAGGCACTGCGCTGGACGGCACAACTCCCCGGTGCGGTGCGCCTGGACTTCGCCGAGATGGCGCGCGCGGCGACGCTTGACGAGGCGTTCGAGGTGGCCGACCGCAGCGGCATTACCGCGCAGAACCTGGTGCTCGCCGACCGCAGCGGTCGCATCGCCTGGCGGTTGATCGGCACACGCCCTGACCGTGCTGCGGACTGCCCGCCGAACGGCAACACCGCCACCGCGCCTGCACGCTGTGCGCCGTGGCCAATCCGCAGCGATGGCGCGCCCGCATTGGTCGATCCCCCCACGCATCGGCTGTGGACCGCCAACGGCCGCGTGCTCGATGGGGACGCCCTGGCCATTGCCGGGAACGGTGGCTACGACCTGGGCGCACGCGGGCGGCAGATCCGCGATGGCCTGCTGGCGAAAGAGCGCTTCACCGAGGCAGACCTGCTGGCGATCCAGCTCGACGATCGCGCCCTGTTGCTCACGCGCTGGTGGCATCTGCTGCGCGAGGTCGTCACCACCAGCGACGACCCTGCCCTGCGGCGGCTTGAGGTCGCAACCCGGCGGTGGGACGGCCGTGCGGGGGTGGACTCGGTCAGCTACCGGGTCACCCGCGGTTTCCGCGGCATGCTGATCGACCGCGTTGGCGAAGGCCTGCTCGCCCCGGCGAAAGCACAGCTCGGGGAGGACTATCTGGAGCCACGACTGGGGCAGTTCGAGGGCGTGTTGTGGCCGCTGGTGAGCGAACGTCCCGCGCATCTGCTGCCGCCCCCCTATTCCAGTTGGGATGCACTGCTGGTCGATACCGCCAGGGCGCTGGAAGCAGACCTGAGCAGTCAAGGCCCGCTCGACGCGCGTACCTGGGGCGAACGCAATACCGCCGCGATCTGTCACCCGGTCAGTCGCGCCCTGCCCGCCTTTGCCCGGTCGTGGCTGTGCATGCCGGCCGACCGCCTGCCCGGCGACCGCGACATGCCCCGCGTGCAGGGCCCCGCGTTTGGCGCCTCGCAGCGCATGGTGGTGTCACCCGGGCACGAGGCCGAGGGATGGATCCACATGCCCGGTGGGCAGAGCGGTCACCCGCTGTCACCGTTCTGGGGCGCGGGACACGAGGACTGGGTCAACGGCAGGCCGACGCCGTTCCTCCCCGGCACGACGGTGCATACCCTCACGTTGGTGCCGGCGCGGGAGTGACACGCGAGGTGGCACCGCATGCCGCCCGCCTCAGCGCCGGCAACGCTCGATCAGGTTCAACAACGGCCCGGTCATGGCGGTGGTCACCAGCGCCATGATCACCAGCACGGCGAACAGGCGGTCGCCAAGGAAGCCCAGTTCGTAGCCCAGGTTGAGCACGATCAGCTCCATCAGGCCACGGGTGTTCATCAGCGCCCCCAGTCTCCACGCGTCATGGTTGTCCATGCCGGCACTGCGCGCTGCGCTCCAGGTGCCGATCAGCTTGCCCAGCGTGGCGACCACGATCACGATCAGGCACAACACCAGGTCGCTGGCCTGCAAGGCGTCGGCGCGCATGCGCAGGCCGGTCATCGCGAAGAACAACGGCAGCAGCAGCGTGACGGCGAACGGCTCCACGCGCTCGGCCACGGTGTGCCGCAGCGTCGCGTTGCCGGACACCGCGACGCCGGCCGCGAACGCGCCGAACAGCGCATGGATGCCCAGCATCTCGGTGACCAGCGCGCAGCCCAGCGCCATCAGCAACATGATCAGCAGCCAGCGTCCTTCCTGGCCCGGTGCGATCACCAGGCGCGAGAACCACGGCCGCACCACCCCCAGCATCAGTGCGACGAAGGCGACCACGCAGACCAGGTTGATCGTGGCCGGCACCCAGCCCTGCGACTGCGCGGCGGCCACGATCAGCGCCAGCAGGCACCACGCGGTGGCATCGCCGAGGGCGGCGCAGGCGATCGCGGTCTGGCCGAGTGGTGTACCGGTCAAGCCGCGGTCGGCAAGGATGCGCAGCAGCACCGGGAAGGCCGTGATGCTCAATGAAATACCGACGAACAGGGCGAAACCGGTGAAACCCACGCCGGGCGGTGCGTGTGCGCCATACAGCCAGATCGCCAACAGCACGCCGAGCACGAACGGCACGGCGATGCCGGCGTGGCTGACCACGAAAGCGAAACGACGACGCCCTCGCAATCCGCCAAGATCCAGTTCCGCCCCCGCCACCAGCAGGAACATCAGCACGCCAAGCTGGCTGAGCAGGCCGAGCGAGCCGAGGGAGGCGGCCGAGAACAGCACGCCATGCACCTGGGGCAGCACGGCCCCAAGCACCAGCGGCCCCATCATCAGACCGGCCGCCATTTCCCCGATCACCCCGGGTTGACCCAGCCGGCGGAACAGCCACCCCGCACCCTTGGCCACCAGCAGCAGGACCAGCAACTGCAGCAGGAACAGACCGAGCGGCGCATGCAGGTGCGCGGCCCAGTCGGCCCCCAGCGACGCCTCGGCACGGGCCACCTGTGCCGAGACCGCCGGACCGGCAAACCGTGCCAGGCCCAGGCCGATCAACAGGGGCAGCGCCACCCAGCCCAGATAACGCCAGGCCAGCCCGCCGCGGCGCATGCCGGTGGTGTCAGAGTCCATGATCGATCCCCATCGATTGAAGGGGCGATTCTACGGGCTGCACGCGGTGCCACACCACCGCGATCGACGCGGCGGCGTGGCACCTCGATCAGGCCAGCGCCTGCTCGTGCACACCGGCGATGGCGCGTCCGGAGGGATCGGCCATCGCCGCGAAGCTGGCATCCCAGGCAATGGCCGCCGGCGAGGAGCATGCGATCGACTTGCCACCCGGCACTGTTTCCGCCGCCGCCTGGGTCGGGAAGTACTGCTCGAACACGTGGCGGTAGAAGTAGGCTTCCTTGGTCTGCGGCGGGTTGTGCACGAAGCGCTTGTCCGCCGCGGCCATCACCCGGTCACTGACCTGGGCTTCGGCATGCGCCTTGAGTCCGTCGATCCAGCCGTAGCCGACACCATCGCTGAACTGCTCCTTCTGGCGCCACAGGATCGAGTCCGGCAGGTAACCTTCGAAGGCCTCGCGCAGCACCGCCTTCTCGATCCGACGTGCACCGGCGGGGCCCTGCCCGACCATCTTGTGCCTGGCATCGATGCGCATCGCCACATCGAGGAACTCGCGGTCCAGGAACGGCACGCGCGGCTCCACGCCCCAGGCCATCATCGACTTGTTGGCGCGCAGGCAGTCGTAGTTGTTGAGCGCATCCAGCTTGCGCACCAGTTCTTCATGGAACTCACGTGCGTTGGGGGCTTTGTGGAAGTACAGGTAGCCACCGAAGATCTCATCGCTGCCTTCGCCGGACAGCACCATCTTCACCCCCATGGCCTTGATCCGCCGCGCCAGCAGGAACATCGGGGTGGAGGCGCGGATCGTGGTGACGTCATAGGTTTCCACGTGGCGGATCACTTCCGGTAGTGCGTCCAGGCCTTCTTCGAAGGTGTACTCGAAGCCGTGATGCACGGTGCCCAGTGCTTCGGCCGCGATCGCCGCGGCGGCCAGGTCGGGCGAGCCCTTCAGGCCGATCGCGAAGGAATGCAGGCGCGGCCACCACGCTTCGCTCTGGTCGCCATCCTCAACGCGGTGGCGGGCATAGCGTGCGGCCACCGCGGCCACCAGCGACGAATCCAGGCCGCCGGAGAGCAGCACGCCATAGGGCACATCGGTCATCAGCTGGCGGTGTACCGCGCGCTCGAAGGCCTCACGCAGCTCGACCCGGTCGGCCTCGACGCCTTCGACCGCGTCGTAGTCGCGCCACGGGCGCTCGTAGTAGCGGGTCAGGGTGTCGGTGGCGCTGTCGTACCAGTGGCCCGGCGGGAACTGCGCCGCGTCGGCGCAGATGTCCACCAGCGACTTCAGTTCGGAGGCCACCACCAGCCGGCCATCCTTGTCGTGGCCCCAGTACAGCGGCACCACGCCGATCGGATCACGGGCGATCAGCACGCGCTGCGCGGCACGGTCCCACAAGGCGAAGGCGAAGATGCCGTTGAGGCGGTTCAGGAACGAGGCCGGGCTGTCTTCGCGGTACAGAGCGTTGATCACCTCGCAGTCCGAGCCGGTCTGGAAGGCGTAGGGCTGGGCCAGCTCGGCCTTCAGTTCGCGGTGGTTGTAGATCTCGCCGTTGACCGCCAGCGCCAGGCCGCCGTCTTCGGAGAGCAGCGGCTGCGAACCGCCGGCCGGGTCCACGATGGCCAGGCGCTCGTGGACCAGGATGGCGCCGTCATCGACGTACACCCCGCTCCAGTCCGGGCCGCGATGGCGCTGCCGCTGCGAGAGGTCCAGCGCGTGGCGGCGCAATGCGGTGAGGTCGTCGCCGGCCTGCAGGCCGAAAATACCGAAGATCGAACACATGGGAACAGCTCCTGATGATGGGGGAATACACGTATTGCAGGCATTCGACCGGCCACCCAGGCCCGGAAGGGGTAAACCCGGGCCACAAAAAAACCCGCATCGGTCGATGCGGGTTTTCTGGGGTCCGGGCGTGTTGCTTGTACTAGCCCTGGTCGCAGTCCCGCATCGGCCGCGCACGATTATTCGCGCGCAGATTATTGCGGTTGGTATTGCTGACAGCGGTGGCCGGGAACGAGGACATGGACCGACCGTAACCGGGTTTTGACAGCGGCGCAACTGTTGCGATGGCAACCAAACAGGCCGCCGCGGACAACCCGGCGCTTCGGGGCCGCGCGATAATCACGGTCCCTCTGCACCATCCGGCTGGCATGACCCCTCGCATTGGACGCATCGCTACGCGCCTGGGCGGCATCGCCCTGGCCCTTTCCCTGATTGCCTGCAGCAGCACTCCTGCACGGACGCCTGCGAGCATCGTGCAGTCGGTCGAGGCCAAGGCGGCCGATGGCAGCTTCGACAGTGCCTGGGAGGCAGCCAGGACCTTTGAAACCTTCAACGACCCGCGTGCCGTGGGCTGGTACGAGCGTGCGGCAGCCCTCACCCCGTGGACCTTCCACAACCCGCAGGCCGAAGAGGCCCTGGGCAGGATCTGGACCCACGGTGAGCTGCTGCATGGCACCGGCCCGAACATCCGCCAGGGCACTGCCCTGCGCGCCTCACCGCGCAAGGCCGAGCGTTGGTATCGCGCTGCCGCCGAGCACGGCAACCCGATGGCGATGCTGATGCTGGCCAAGTTCCATCGCGAACGCGGTGACGCGGCCAGCGCGCTGCGTTGGGACCTGCGCGCGACCATCTACCACCACATGCCGTCCGAATCCTCGCGGCTGCCGCAGGCGATCGCCGCGCAGTCGGAGGGCACCCTGCATCCGCTGGTCGTCGACACCCAGCGGCGTGCGCAGCGCGGTGATGCCGACGCCCAGGTGGATCTGGGCGCGATGTACGAACTCGGGATGGGCCTGCCGCGCGATGGTATCGAGGCGCTGCACTGGTATCGGCTGGCGGCCGACCAGGGCAATGTGTACGGGCAGTATTTCAGCGGCCTGCTGCTGGGCCGCGGCCGCGCCGGCGTGACACGTGATCTGGACGCGGCCGCAGGTTGGTTCGCGAAGGCGTCTGCGCAGAAGTTCTACCTGGCCGGGGAGACGTATTGGCGCGAGCGGATCAAAGCGCCGTTCTGGACCTTCGACTGACGGGATAACCACCCGGTAGAGCCGACCGTTGGTCGGCTGCACGTGTCGCCCCATGTGTCTGCACCAACGGCAGCCGACCAACGGTCGGCTCTACGTCGGAGGGGACCACGTATGCGCGCCGGTGACGCTGTACACACTCCGCCGCTGCCTTCAAGACTGCCGCCTGCGCCGCCCATCACCGAGAATGGCCGCATGACCACCGCCATTTTCCGCGACGACACGCTCACCCGCGAGCGCATGCAGGCCATCATTGCCGCGCATCCGCGCGCGGCCGCCTTCGAGAACTGCACGTTCGATCACGGCGACTTCTCGCGGCTGGACATGGATGGGTTCCAGTTCAACCAGTGCTCGGTCACCGGTGCGAACTGGCTGGCCGCCTCGCTGGAAGAAACCCAGTGGACGAAGTGCCGCGGCAGCCAATGCGATTTCAGCTCGGCGCTGCTCAGCGATGCGCGTTTCGCGCACTGCGATCTGAACAACAGTCACTGGCGGCGCGCGACGCTGTCCTCGGTGCAGTTCCAGGACTGCAAGCTGACCGGCGCGCATCTGCAGGAAGTGACCGGCTGGGCGCTGGAATTCCGCGATTGCCTGCTGGTCAGCGCGGACCTGCGTGGGATGTCGTTCCGCAAGGCGCAGTTGGAGGGCATGGATTTTTCCGAGGCCGAGCTGTCCGGCTGCGATTTCCGCGATGCGGTGTTCAACGGCGGCAGCCTGCGCAATGCACAGACGCGGTTGACGCGCTTTGAAGGCGCCGACCTGCGCGGCACCGACATCAGCGGGCTCAACGTGATGGATGCCAAGCTGTTCAAGAAGGCGGTGATTTCACAGCGCCAGGCGGCGGCCGCGTTGGCGTCGTTCGGGTTGATCGTGGCGTAAGGGCGAACCGACCAACGGTCGGTTACACCCGGTAGTGCCGGCCGCTGGCCGGCTCTCATGACTGTCAGACCGACGGAGCAGCCGGCCAGCGGCCGGCACTACCGCGGCCGTCGGTTCCATCGCTGGACTCAGGCCAACAGGCGCTCGATCAAGCGCTGGTACAACGCCGGCAGCGCTTCCAGGTCCGCCACGCGGATGTTCTCGTCGACCTGATGGATGCTCGCATTGACCGGCCCTACTTCGATGCACTGCGCGCCCAGCGGCGCGATGAAGCGCGCATCGGAGGTGCCGCCACCGGTGCTCTCTTCCGGCGGTGCACCCGCAAACTCACCCAGTACCTCGCGGGCGACCCTGCGCAGCGTGCCTTCCGGGGTATAGAACGGCTCGCCGCTGCGATGCCACTTGAGCGTGTACTGGAGTGCATGACGCTCCAGCAGCGCAGCGATCTCCTGCTCCAGCGCGGGCGCGTTCCAGTGCGGGTTGTAGCGCAGGTTGAACAGCACCTGCAGCTCACCCGGAATCACATTGTTGGCCCCGGTGCCGGCATGGATGTTGGAGACCTGCAGGCTGGTCGGCGGGAAGCTCTCGAAGCCATCATCCCAGTGCCGTGCGGTGAGTTCGGCCAGGGCCGCAGCGGCCAGATGGATCGGATTGCGCGCCTTGTCCGGATACGCCACATGGCCCTGCACGCCGTTCACCGTCAGCGTCGCCGAGAGGCTGCCGCGGCGGCCCACGCGCAGCAGATCACCCAGCACCGCGGTGGAGGACGGCTCACCGGTGATGCACCAGTCGATTTCCTGACCGCGCTCGCGGAAGATATCGGCCACGCGACGCACACCGTCGATGGCATCGCCTTCCTCGTCGCTGGTCAGCAGCACCGCCAGCGTGCCGGCATGATCGGGATGCGCGGCCACGAACTGCTCGGCGGCGACCACGAAGGCGGCCACGCTGCCTTTCATGTCGGCCGCGCCACGTCCGTACAGCACGCCGTCACGGATCTGGGGATCGAACGGATCGCTGGTCCAGGCCGAGACCGGGCCGGTCGGCACCACGTCGGTATGCCCGAGCAGCACCAGCACCGGTGCGCCCTGCCCGTGTGTGGCCCACAGGTTGTCGACCTCGCCCAGGCGCAGCTGTTCGCAGTGAAAGCCGGCGCGTTCAAGACGGCCGGCCAGCAGCGCCTGGCAACCGGCGTCCTCGGGCGTGACCGAGGCGCGCGCGATCAGGTCGCAGGTCAAGGCAACGACGTCGTTCACGCGCCCACTCCGAACCGCTGCTTGAAGCCGTTGTCCGAGAAGCCCTGGGTCATCACGCCATCGGCGCTCACCACCACCGGGCGCTTGATCAGCTGCGGGTACTCGCGCAGCAGCAGCTTCCATTCGGCCTCCGAATCGGCCGCCTTGCGGTTCTCCGGCAGCTGCCGCCACGTGGTGGAGGACCTGTTGATCAACGCGGGAAAGCCACCGGCCTGGGCCGCCCAGTCGATCAGGGTTTCCGGCGTTGGCTTGTGCTCACGGTAGTCGACGAAGGTATACGGCACCTGGAAACGGTCCAGCCACTTGGTGGCCTTCTTGCAGGTGTCGCAGTTCTTCAATCCATACACGGTGGTGGTCATGGCGTGCCCGGCTCAGTCGGCCAGGCCGCGCAGCAGGTCGTTCACGCTGGTCTTGCTGCGGGTCTTGGCATCGACCTGCTTGACGATCACCGCGCAGTACAGCGAGTGCGAGCCGTCCTTGGACGGCAGCTGGCCGGACACCACCACGCTGTACGGCGGCACCGAGCCGTAGCTGATTTCGCCGGTGGCGCGGTTGTAGACGCGGGTGCTCTGGCCGAGGAACACGCCCATGCCGATCACGCTGTGGTGGCCGACCACGAAGCCTTCCACCACTTCCGAACGCGCACCGATGAAGCAATGGTCTTCGATGATGGTCGGGCTGGCCTGCAGCGGCTCGAGCACGCCGCCGATGCCGGCGCCGCCGGACAGATGGCAGTGCTTGCCGATCTGCGCGCACGAACCCACCGTGGCCCAGGTGTCGACCATGGTGCCCTCGCCCACGTAGGCGCCGATGTTGGTGAAGCTCGGCATCAGCACCACGTCCTTGCCGAAGTAGCTGCCGCGGCGCGCGATCGCGCCGGGCACCACGCGCACGCCGGCGCGGCGGAACCTGGCTTCATCGAAGCCGGCAAAGCGCGATTCGACCTTGTCCCAGAACGGCGCCGGACGCGCGTCGACCACGGCCATGTCGTTGACGCGGAAGTACAGCAGCACCGCCTTCTTCAGCCATTCGTTGACCTTCCAGCCACCGTGGCCATCGGGCTCGGCGACGCGGAATTCGCCGGTTTCCAGGCCATCAATGACGCGGCCGACCAGCGGCTTGGTGGAGCCTTCGATCTCGTGCAGGGTCAGCGTCGCGCGGCGCTCGAAGGCGCTTTCGATGCCGAACTTGAGTTCTTCCACACCCGGCGTGGCCGGCTTGCGCAGCGACTTGCGCGCGATGGTGGCATCACGGCTGGCACTGCGCTTGGCGGCGCTCTCGGCCGGGGTAGCAGCGACCTTGCGGGCCGGCGCCTTTTTGACCGGCGCTTTCTTCACCGCGGGCGCCGCCTTCTTTGCGGCAGCGGTCTTCTTCACCGCAGGCGCGGCAGCAGGGGTCTTGGCCGCCGCGGTCTTCGCGGCAGTCTTCTTGGCAGGCTTGGTGGCCATCAGTGGGGGTCTCCGGCTTTTCGATCAGGGTCCAGGCAGGCGAGCATGGCGTCTTGCAGCTGCTGTCTGGCGGATTCGGTGAGGGCGTGATCATGCTCATCGCTGATCACGAACATGTCTTCGGCGCGTTCGCCGAAGGTGGCGATGCGCGCATCATGCACGCGCAGCCGCTGGTTGCGCAGCACGAACGCCACGTCGGCCAGCAGGCCGGGGCGGTCGGGCGCGACCAGGCTGAAACGGGTGCTGGTGGTCTCGCCATCGGTGACATCGCGGAACTCGATGCGCGGGGCGAAACGGAAGTGCCGCAGCTGGCGCGGAATGACCCGCCGCGACGGACGCAGCCGGGTCAGGTCGCCGGACAGCGCTTCACGCAGGCCGGCCTCCAGGCGCAGCGCATCGCCATCGGCGAAGCTGTCGGCCGGGGTCACTTCAAACGTATCGAAGATGGTATCCACCGGGCCGTCCAGCACACGCGCGCGGTGGATGCCGTAGCCCTTGCGGTCCAGCGTCATCACGATCGCGGCGAACAGGCCATCGCGGTCCGGCGAGTGCACGAACACCTCCAGCGCGTGGTCGTCCGGGGTGATCCGGCGCACCTTGACCAGGGTCTGGCCCTGCTTGACCGGTACCAGCGCGGCGGCCTGCCAGGCAAGCTGCTCGGGCCGCAGCCGGATGAAGCTCTCATCGGGCATCACGGTGAACTGACGCTCGATCGTCGCGTCGTCGTAGCCGCGCTCGCGCACCAGCTGGCGCACCGATTCGCGCGCTTCGGCAACACGCTCGGCGGCCGGCATCTGGTTCTCCAGCCCGTCGCGCAGCGCGCGCCGCGCCGCGAAATACAGGTCGGCCAGCAAGCGGTCTTTCCAGGCATTCCACAGTTTGGGGCTGGTCCCGGCAATGTCGGCGCAGGTCAGCAGATACAGGTAGTCGAGCCGGTCGCGGCTGGCCACCAGGGTGGCGAAGCGATGGATCACGTCCGGATCGGAGATGTCCTGCTTCTGCGCGGTGACCGACATGCGCAGGTGCTGTTCGACCAGCCACGCCACCAGTTCGGTGTCGGAACTGCTCAGCGCCAGCGCCTGGCAGAATTCACGCGCGTCCACCGCACCGAGTTCGGAATGATCGCCGCCGCGGCCCTTGGCGATGTCATGGAACAGGCCGGCCAGCAGCAGCAGTTCCGGTTTGCGCAGGCGCGGCCAGACCTCATGCGCGATCGAGAAACGCTCGTCGGCGCGGCTGCTGGCGAACAGGCCGATGTTCCGCAGCACCATCAGGGTGTGCTGGTCCACGGTGTAGACGTGGAACAGATCGAACTGCATGCGCCCGGAGACCTGCGCGAATGCGGGGATCCACTGACCGAGCACGCCCAGGCGCGCCATCCGCGCCAGCGTGTCGACCGCGCGCGGGCTGCGCAGCAGGGCCAGGAACTGCTCGCGTGCGGCGGGACTGGCGTCGGTATACGCGGCCAGGTCCGGCAGCGCCTCGGCCAGCGCGCGGGCAGTCAGCGAGTGCAGGCCGCGCACATCCGGGTTATAGGCCCAGCTGGAGAACAGCGCGAACACCTGTTCGATGTCGCCCTCGGGCCAGGCCGGATCGTTGGCCGCCAGGTAACCACGGCGCAGCGAGAACCCCACGCTGACCGGCTCGGGCACCGCCTCGCCATCGAACTGCTCCTCGAAGCGCTGCAGCAGGCGGTCGCTGATCCGCCGCACCACGGTGGCGCTGCGGTAGAAGCCCTGCATCATTTTTTCCACGGCCAGGCTTTCGATGTCGTCTTCGAAACCCAGGCGGGCGGCAAGTGTCTTCTGGTAATCGAAACGCAGGCGCTCTTCGGGCCGGTTGGCGACCAGATGCAGGCCGAAGCGCAGCCGGGCCAGGGCGCAGCGTTCGCGCTTGAGCGCGGCCGCTTCATCCGGGCCGAGGTGGCCCAGGCCGACCAGTGCTTCCAGGTCGCGCACGCCGAAGGCACGCAACGCCATCCAGCCCAGGGTATTGAGATCGCGCAGGCCGCCGGGGCCGTCCTTGATGTCCGGTTCCAGGTTGTCGGCGGTATCACCAAAGCGCTGATGGCGGGCCAGCAGCTCTTCACGCTTGGCGAGGAAAAACTCGCGCGGCGGCCACAGGCCGTCCACGTTCACCGCGGCCTTCAAGGCCGCGCGCGCGATGTCGTCGGCAACCACCGGGCGCGATTCGATCAGTGCGGTCAGCACGGTCTGGTCGGCGCTGGCCTGGGTGCACTCGGCCGGCGAACGCACCGCGTGACTCACGGGCAGGCCGCAATCCCACAGCAGCGCGAAAAAGCGCGCCAGCCCGGATTCGTGCCGCCGCTGCTGTTCCGGCGTACCCAGCACCAGTACGTCGATATCCGAGCGCGGGAACAACTCACCGCGCCCATACCCACCGACGGCAAACAAGGCCAGTCCAGACCCGGCCGGCAGGCAGCGGTGCCACGCCAACCAGATCAGGTGGTCGGCCGCGCGGGCGCGCAACGCGAGCAGGCGCTCGATGTTGTCGCCCTGGTCGAAACGGCGGTACAGCCGTGCGTCGGTCTGTTGCAGCGACTGGCGCGCCAGCGCCGCCCAGTCCGGGTCGGCGACGGATTCGGCCGGCGCGTCCAGCATCGGGCTCGCCGGCAGCATGCTCAGACCTGCGATTCGCCGGGCGAGAGGGTCAGCACGTCGACGCCGGTCTCGGTGACCGCGACCATGTGCTCCCACTGCGCCGACAACTTCCGGTCCTTGGTGACCACGGTCCAGCCATCGGGCAGCACCTTGTTGTAGCGGGTGCCCTCATTGATCATCGGCTCGATGGTGAAGGTCATGCCCGGCTGCAGCACCAGGCCCTGGCCCGGACGACCGTAATGCACCACCTGCGGCTCGTCGTGGTAGACCTTGCCGATGCCATGGCCGCAGTACTCGCGCACCACGCTGAAGCGCTCGGATTCGGCATAGCTCTGGATCGCGTGGCCGATATCGCCCAGCGTCGCGCCCGGCTTGACCGCGCGGATGCCGCGCCACATGGCTTCATAGGTCGCATCGACCAGGCGCTTGGCCATGACCGACGGCGTGCCCACGTAGTACATGCGGCTGGTATCGCCGTGCCAGCCATCCTTGATCACGGTGACATCGATGTTGACGATGTCGCCGTCCTTGAGGACCTTGGCTTCACTGGGAATGCCGTGGCAGATCACGTTGTTGACCGACGTGCAGACCGTCTTGGGGAAGCCGCGGTAGCCGACATTGGCCGGCGTGGCCTTCTGCACGTTGATGATGTGGTCGTGGCAGATGCGGTCCAGCTCTTCGGTCGTCACGCCCGGCTTGACGTGGGGGGTGACGATGTCGAGCACTTCGCTGGCCAGACGGCCGGCGATGCGCATCAGTTCGATTTCCTCGGGGGTTTTCAGATTCACGCTCATGGCGCCCATTATCGCCGATCCGGGGCCAATCTGAACGGGATTGGATGGAACGCTGACAGCCGCGGTTTGGGCCCGGCCCCTGGCCAGCTAGCTGAACAAGCGTGATGCGTATCGCAAAACGCGACCTTGTGCCGAAGACGGCCATTGATTGGGTCCTATCTGCACGGTCCGATACAAGACAGGCGGCAGCCCGTCGGCGCCCCGCCTGCGCCTCTATAATGGCGGCGACGGCCATGCCCACCTGGCCGACCTCGTGTTCGTGGACGCCCACGGGCGTCGCCACCCGCTGATCGAGGGCCTGGCCGGCTATGTGCTGCCGCGTAGCGCCCGCAGCTGGGACCTGCCGCCGCGGCCGGATGGCTACGTCGGCGGCCAGTTCCGGGCCCGGCTCAACGAGGCCGCCGATGCCCCGCTTGCCCCCGTGATTGCGCCTGCGCCCGGCACCGGGCTATAATCGACCGGATCCCTGCCGCCTTGGCGCGGGAATACGTCAACACCGGACGTCACCGGTGAATCCACACCTGCCGCCCATATCCGTGCCGGGGTGCTCCGCAAGGAGTTCGGTCACGGAAGCGACAGGGAAGCCAAACCCCGGAACCACCCGCCTTGCGGCGGACCGCCCAACTATTACCCGTGGCGGCCGGTTCCCTATCAGGAGTTACTGCAATGCCCCAGGTCACCATGCGTCAGATGCTGGAAGCCGGCGTCCATTTCGGCCACCAGACCCGTTACTGGAACCCCAAGATGGGCCAGTACATCTTCGGCGCCCGCGGCAAGATCCACATCATCAACCTGGAAAAGACCGTTCCGCTCTTCAATGACGCGATGAACTTCATTTCCAGCGTTGCGCAGAAGCGCGGCACCATCCTGTTCCTGGGCACCAAGCGCAGCGCCCGCGAGTCGATCCGTGAAGAAGCCGAGCGTTGCGGCATGCCGTTCATGAACCAGCGTTGGCTGGGCGGCACCCTGACCAACTTCCGTACCGTGAAGCAGTCGGTTGCCCGCCTGAAGGAACTGGAAGCCGGTGAGACCGACGGCAGCTTCGACAAGCTGGTCAAGCACGAAGTGCTGGGCCTGCGTCGCGAGCGCGACAAGCTGGAAGCCTCGCTGGGCGGCATCAAGGACATGAACCGTCTGCCGGACGCGATCTTCGTCATCGATATCGGCCACGAAGACATCGCCATCAAGGAAGCCAAGAAGCTCGGCATCCCGGTGATCGCTGTGGTCGATACCAACTACAACCCGGAACTGGTCGACTACGCGATCCCGGGCAACGACGACGCCATCCGTGCCGTGCAGCTGTACGCCCGCGCCGCTGCCGACGCCGTGCTGGAAGGCAAGGCTGCTGCGCCGCACGCCGCCACCGTCCGTGAAGAAGAGTTCAGCGAAGCCGCTGCTGGCGAAGAAGCCAAGCCGGCCCGCCGCGCTCCGGCCAAGAAGGCTGCTGCTGCTCCGGCCGCCGACGCGCCGGCTGCTGGCGAAGCCCAGGCCTGATCCAGGCCCGCGGTGGGCGCAGCGCGCCCACCGCTCCTGTCCGCTGCCGATGGCGCGACGACAGGACACTGTCATACGGGCCGGCCACCATGCCGGCCCAACCCCTTTCTTTCGTGAGGAAATCCCGTGGAAATCACTGCTTCCCTGGTCAAGGAACTGCGCGAGCGCACTGGCGCCGGCATGATGGAGTGCAAGAAGGCACTCGTCGAAAACGGCGGCGACATCGACGCCTCGGCCGAATGGCTGCGCAAGTCCGGCCTGGCCAAGGCCGACAAGAAGGCTGACCGCGTGGCTGCCGAAGGCATCATCGTGGCGGCCCAGGACGGCGGCAAGGCCGTGCTGGTCGAAGTCAACTCGGAAACCGACTTCGTCGCCAAGGACAGCAACTTCCTGGACTTCACCAAGGCTGTTGCTGCCACCGCGCTGAGCTCGGGCGCTGCCGACATCGACACCCTGAAGGCCGCCAAGCTGCCGTCCGGCGAGACGATCGAAGAAGCCCGCGCCGCCGTCATCGCCAAGGTTGGCGAGAAGGTCGACGTGCGTCGCATCGTGCGCCTGGAATCGACCAACAACGTCGCTGCCTACGTGCACGGCGGCCGCATCGGCGTGCTGGTCGAGCTGGCCGGTGGCAACGAAGAGCTGGCCCGTGGCCTGGCCATGCACGTGGCTGCCATGAACCCGCCGCACAACAAGGCCGCCGATGTGCCGGCCGAGTTCGTTGCCAAGGAAAAGGAAATCGAACTGGCCAAGATGTCCGACAAGGACAAGTCCAAGCCGGCCGATATCCTGGAAAAGATCATCAGCGGCAAGATCGCCAAGATCGTCAACGAAGTGACCCTGTACGGCCAGCCGTACGTGCTGGACACCAACCAGTCGGTCGAGCAGGTCCTCAAGGCCGCCGGCGCCGACGTGGTCGGCTTCCAGCGTCTGGCGGTCGGCGAAGGCATCGAGAAGGTGGTGGAAGACTACGCCGCCGAAGTGATGAAGCAGGCCGGCCTGGCCTGATCTTCACCGCTCGAATGTGTTACGAAAGAAGCCGCGGACTCCGCGGCTTCTTTTTTTTGTCCACTGGCTTTGCTTTGTGTGCCGGATCAGGGCAATACTCCCAAACCGATCTGCCGCGTCAACGCAAGAAATCAAGGACGAAACTGTGATGCACCTCAGGTATTCTTGCCCCAACATACTGACAACCCCGCCATGCCTCCCGAGCTGACAGCCGCCCTGGCGCTCTGCCGCAACCTGCCCTCCCCGCCCGGTATTGCCCTGCGCATCATCGAACTGGCGCAGGATCCGGAAGCGGACATCACCACCGCCGCCGACATCATCGCCATCGACATGGCGTTGAGTGCCCGCATGCTGCGCATCGCCAATTCGCCGCTGTATGCCAGCCGCCGCCGGATCGAGAATCTCGGCCAGGCGCTGACGATGCTCGGCCTGAATGCCACGGTCAGCCTGGCCCTCGGCTTCACCGTGACCCAGAACCTGACCGCCGCCGGCGACGGCCAGGACCTGCGCGAGCGCGCGTGGCGCCGCAGCATCCTCAGCGCCCTGGCCGCCAGCCTGCTGGGGCAGGCGCGCGGCCTGCGCAAAGCCGAAGAGCTGATGCTGGCCGGCCTGCTGCAGGATATCGGCGTACTGGCACTGGCCCAGGCGCAACCGGACACCTACCTGCCGCTGCTGCGCCAGGCCACCGACAACGGCGCGCTGGTCGCCCTGGAGCGCGAACACCTGCAGTGCAGCCACGCCGACGTCGGCGCGTGGGTCGCCGAGGAATGGGGCCTGCCGCGCTACCTGGTGGACAGCATCGCGCACAGCGAATCGCCCGCCACCGGCGATGACAATTTCCAGAACTGCGTCGCCCTGTCCGGCGCGGTGGCCGATATCTGGCTCGGCACCGATGCCGATGCCGCGCGCGAGCACGCCCTGCAGCAGGTGCATGACACGCTCGGCCTGGACAGCGCCCAGTTCGACCAGGTCCTGGCCCGCATCGGTGAATCGCTGCCGGACATCAGCACCCTGTTCGAGACCCCGCTGTTCTCGCCCTCGCGCGTGCAGCAGCTGATCGACCATGCCCAGGAGCTGGCCACCCTGCGCAACCTGCGCGAGATGCAGGACGCCGCCCTGGCCCGCAAGCGGGCGGATGAATTCGAAGCGCGCGCCAACCGGCTGGCCGAACAGGCGCACCGTGACGCCCTCACCGGCGTGCTCAACCGCCGCCAGCTGGAAGCCGTGCTCGAGCAGGAATTCCTGCGCGCCACCCGGCATGGCTGGCCGCTTTCGGTCGCCTTCATCGACCTGGACGACTTCAAGAAGATCAACGACGCCCATGGCCACCTGATGGGTGACCAGGTGCTGCGCATGTTCGCCACCAAGCTGCAGGAGCAGCTGCGCAACAGCGACACGGTGGCCCGCTTCGGCGGCGAGGAATTCATCGCGCTGCTGCCCAACACCACCGAGCCGGTCGCGCTGGAAGTGGTGCGCCGGGTCCTGGCCAGCATCGTCAACACGCCGATGGCCGAAGTCGCCAGCGGCCCGCTGTTCGTGACCTTCTCGGCAGGCGTGGCGACCCAGGGGGGCTATGAGCGTTTCGCCGATGTCCAGGATCTGCTCAAGGCCGCCGACGACGTGCTGTACCGCTCCAAGAACCTGGGCCGCAACCGGGTCATCGCGCGCTCGCCCAGCACCGCACCGGCCTGAGCGTTACCCCCGCGCGGGGCCGTCATCACGGCCCCCACAGCGCCCCCATGCGCCGCACCGCAGCAAATTTATGCTGCCCGATGGCCCGGCTTCCAGTAGAATCCGGGCGTTTTCCACGCACCCAGAGATCGCCATGTCAAAGCTCGCCTATCGCCGCATCCTGTTGAAAGTTTCCGGGGAGGCGCTGATGGGAGACGAGGACTACGGCATCGACCCCAAGGTGATCCACCGCCTCGCCCGTGAGGTGATGGAAGCCCAGGCGGCCGGCGCCGAAGTGGCCCTGGTGATCGGCGGCGGCAATATCTTCCGCGGCGCCGGCCTGGCCGCAGGCGGCATGGACCGGGTCACCGGCGACCAGATGGGCATGCTCGCCACGGTGATCAACGCGCTGGCCATGCAGGACGCCCTGGAAAAGCTGGGCGCCAAGGCCCGCGTGATGAGCGCGATCAAGATCAACGACGTCTGCGAGGATTACATCCGCCGCCGCGCCATCCGCCACCTGGAAAAGGGCCGCCTGGTGATCTTCGCCGCCGGCGTCGGCAGCCCGTTCTTCACCACCGATTCCGGCGCTGCCCTGCGCGCGATCGAGATCGGCGCGGACCTGCTGCTGAAGGCCACCAAGGTCGACGGCGTGTACGACAAGGACCCGAACAAGTACAGCGACGCGGTCCGTTTCGACAGCCTGACCTACGACGAAGTGATCCGCCGGGGCCTGGAAGTGATGGATACCGCCGCCTTCGCGCTGGCCCGCGACAGCGACCTGCCGCTGCGCGTGTTCGACATGGGCCAGCCGGGCGAGCTGCTCAAGATCCTGCACGGCGACAACATCGGCACCCTGGTCCAGGGCCGCGACAACGCCTGAGCCTGAGCGGCGCCCCACGCCGGGCGCCCTGAACGGCCCGGAAAGGGTCGGTATTCGCCTATAATCGCCCGATTCCCAGTTACATCCAGGATTCGGGCGATGCTCAACGAAATCAAGCAGGACGCGCAGACGCGCATGGCAAAGAGCATCGATGCTCTGAAGCACACCCTCACCTCCATCCGCACCGGCCGTGCTTCCCCGGCCCTGCTGGACCGCATCACCGTCAAGGCCTACGGCACCGACACCCCCCTGAACCAGGTCGCCTCGATCAGCGTTTCCGAGGGCCACTCGCTGGTCATCACGCTGTTCGACAAGGGCATGATCAAGGACGTCGAGAAGGCGATCTACGCCTCCGATCTGGGCCTGACCCCGAACGTGGCCGGCACCGTCATCCGCCTGAACCTGCCGCCGCCGACCGAAGAGCGCCGCAAGGAGCTGGGCAAGCAGGTCCAGAAGGAAGGCGAAGGCGCCAAGATCGCCATCCGCAACATCCGCCAGGACGCCAACAAGGCGATCGCCAACCTGATCAAGGACAAGGCGATCAGCGAAGACGACAAGAAGCGCGGCGAAGATGACATCCAGAAGCTGACCGACAAGTCCATCAAGGACGTCGACAGTGTGGTCGCCGAGAAAGAAAAGGAACTGATGGCGGTCTGAGCCCCATGTCCCAGGCCCCGACCAGCGGCACTGCCGCGCCCATGCCGCGCCACGTCGCCATCATCATGGATGGCAACGGGCGTTGGGCACAGAAGCGTCGTCGCCCGCGCGTGATCGGCCATCGTGCCGGCGCGCGCGCGGTCAACCGCACCATCGATTTCTGCCTCGACAACGGCATCGCCGCATTGACCCTGTTCGCCTTCTCCAGTGAAAACTGGGGCCGGCCGACCGATGAGGTCGATGCGTTGATGAAGCTGTTCCTCAATGCGCTCGACCGCGAAGTGGACGAGTTGCATCGCCGTGGCGTGCGCGTGCGTTTCATCGGCGAGCGCGAGCGCTTCGGCGCCGGGCTGGTCAGCCGCATGCAGCTGGCCGAGCAACGCACCGCCGACAACCGTGCGATGACCCTGAGCATCGCCGCCAGCTATGGTGGCCGCCAGGACATCGCCCGCGCCGCACGCGAACTGGCCGCCGAGGTCGCGGCCGGCCGCCTGCTGCCCGAGCAGATCGACGAAGCGATGCTCAGCAGCCGCGTGGCCCTGGCAGACCTGCCGCCGCCGGACCTGTTCATCCGCACCGGTGGCGACACCCGCATCAGCAATTTCCTGCTCTGGCAGCTGGCTTACACCGAACTGTGGTTCACCGACGTACTGTGGCCCGAGTTCGACGCCGCCGTCCTGCAGCAGGCGATCGACGCCTATGCTTCGCGTGAACGCCGTTTCGGCCTGACCAGCGCCCAGATCGCCGCCTTGGCCACCGAGACCTCTTCCCCATGACCAAGACCCGAGTCATCGCCGCGCTGATCATGGCGCCGGTCGCCATCCTCGCCATCCTGATGCTGCCGACCCAGTGGCTGGCCGCTGCCGCTGCCGCGGTGTTCCTGATCGGCCTGTGGGAATGGCTGAAGCTGGCCGACGTGGAAGACACCCTGGCCCGCACCATCCTGCTGGTGCTGAACCTGGTGCTGATGGTGCTGATCGTGTGGGCCGATGCCGGCTCGCTGGTGCTGTACCAGATCGCCGCGCTGGTCGGCATCGGGTGGTGGTTGCTAGCCCTGCTGTGGCTGCGCTTCTTCAACTTCGGCGCCAGCCCCAGCAGCCCGGCGCGTGCCCTCAAGCTGCTCGCCGGCACCCTGGCGATCGTGCCGGCCTGGGCATCGCTGGTGCTGATCCATGCCAGTGGCGAGAACGGCCACCTGTGGCTGCTGACCGCGCTGGCCGTGGTCTGGGCCGCCGATTCGGGCGCCTATTTCGCCGGCCGCACCTTCGGCCGCACCAAGCTCGCCCCGCGGATCAGCCCCAACAAGACCTGGGAAGGTCTCGGCGGCGGCATGGTCGCCGGCCTGATCGTGGCCCTGGGCTTCGGCTGGCTGGCCGGGATCGACAGCGGCCACCTGATCGGCCTGATCATCACCGCCGTGGTGACCGTGTTCGCCTCGGTGCTGGGCGACCTGTACGAAAGCCTGATCAAGCGCCACGCCGGTGCCAAGGACTCGGGCCACATCATCCCGGGCCATGGCGGCGTGCTCGATCGTATCGACGGCGTCCTTGCCGCCCTGCCGGTGTTCGCACTCGGCAAGGAAATCTTCGGGTTCTAACCATGGCCAGCGCTTCCGCCCCCCGCCAGGTCGCCGTGTTCGGCGCCACCGGTTCGATCGGCGCATCCGCGCTGGACGTGATCGCACGCCATCCGGACCGCTACCAGGTCACTGTGCTCGCCGCCGGCCGCCAGGTCGATGCGCTGGTTGCCCTGTGCGCCGTGCATCGCCCGGCCCATGCCGTGATCGCCGATGAATCGCGGTACGCCGCCCTGCGTGACGGCCTGCGTGACGCCGGCCTGGCCACCCAGGCCCATGCCGGCGCCGGGGCGCTGGACCAGCTGGCCGCCAGCGATGTCTGCGACACGCTGGTCGCGGCGATCGTCGGCGCGGCCGGACTGTCCTCGACCCTGGCCGCCGCCGCGGCCGGCAAGCGGATCCTGCTGGCCAACAAGGAATCGCTGGTGCTGGCCGGCGAGCTGCTGATGCGCCAGGCCGCTGCCGCCGGGGCCGAGATCATCCCGATCGACAGCGAGCACAGCGCGATCTTCCAGTGCCTGCGTTCGCGCGATGCCAGCCTGGACGGTGCCGGCGTGCGCCGGATCATCCTGACCGCCTCCGGGGGCCCGTTCCGTGGCCGTACCCGCGAACAGCTGGCCCAGGTCACCCCGGCCCAGGCCGTGGCGCACCCGAAGTGGTCGATGGGCCCGAAGATCTCGGTCGATTCGGCGACGTTGATGAACAAAGGGCTGGAAGTCATCGAAGCCCACCACCTGTTCGGCGTGCCGGGCGAGCGTATTGACGTCCTGGTCCACCCGCAGAGCCTGGTGCATTCGCTGGTCGAGTTCGTCGACGGCTCGACCCTGGCCCAGCTGGGCCTGCCCGACATGCGCACCACCCTGGCCGTCGGCCTGGGCTGGCCGCAGCGCATTGAATCCGGGGTCGGCGGGCTGGACCTGCTGACCCAGGGTCGGCTGGATTTCGAAGCCCCGGACACCGAGGCGTTCCCCTGCCTGAAGCTCGCCTGGCAGGCCATGGCCGCCGGCGGGACCGCCCCGGCGATCCTCAATGCCGCCAACGAAGTCGCGGTTTCAGCGTTTCTTCAGGGGCGGGCAGCTTTCCTTGCCATTCCAGCGCTGGTCGCTAACGCTCTGTCAACACTGTCCAGCGAGTCCGCCGATACACTGGAGGGCCTGCTGACCGCCGATCAGCGCGCCCGCCAGATCACCCAAGCCGCCATCGACCACGCCTGAATGCCCCACACGCCCCCTTACAGTGCTGATCACCATGGGTGATTTCATCGGATCCGTCTGGTGGATGATCGTCAGCCTTGGCCTGCTGGTGACCTTCCACGAGTTCGGTCACTACTGGGTGGCCCGCCGTTGCGGGATCAAGGTGCTGCGCTTCTCTGTCGGGTTCGGCAAGCCGCTGTGGTCGCGCCGCAACCGGGCCGGCACTGAATTCGCGATCGCCGCCATTCCGCTGGGCGGCTACGTGAAGATGCTGGACGAGCGCGAGGTCGAGGTGCACCCGGCCGAGCGCGGTCAGGCCTTCAACCACAAGACCGTGTGGCAGCGGATCGCGGTGGTCGCCGCCGGTCCGGCCGCCAACCTGATCCTGTGCATCGCCCTGCTGTGGGCGATGTTCGTGATCGGGAAACAGGATTATTCGGCCACCATCGGCCGCACCACCGGCATGGCCCAGACCGCTGGCCTGCAGGCCGGCGACCGTGTGGTCAAGGTCGATGGCCGCAGCGTGGCCACCGCCGGCGAGGCCAGCATGGCGCTGACCACGGCGGCGATGGATCGTCACGATGCAAAGGTCGAGGTCCTCGACGGTCTGGACCAGGTGCGGACCCGCACCCTGCCGCTGTCGCAGCTGCCGGCCGGCTTCGATGAACGCCGCGTGCCCCAGCTGACCGGGTTGAGCTGGCAGTTCTGGCTGCAGCCGGCGCTGGTGGACAAGGTCCTGCCCGACGCAGCCGCCCAGGGCGTGCTGGTGCCGGGCGACCTGATCGTGGCCGTGGACGGCCAGCGTATCGAAGGTGCCGACCAGGTGCCGGCGCAGATCGCCGCGCTCGGCCAGCGTGGCGGCCCCGGCATGATCGACGTCCTGCGCGGCGGCGAGCGGCTGGCGCTGGAGATCACCCCCCGCCAGGGCGTGGACGGCCGTGGCCAGCCGACCTGGCAGATCGGCATCGGTTTCCCGGAGACCCACGCCCCGGCCTACGACGCCGAACTCAAGTTCGGGCCGTTTGCGGCAGTGCCCGTGGCCCTGCGCGAAACCGCCCGGATGGCGGGCGATTCACTGGGGATGATGCGCCGCATCGTCACCGGCAATGCCTCGCTGCAGAACATCTCCGGCCCGGTCACCATTGCCCGGGTCGCCAACGTCTCGGCCAAACGCGGCCTGGACTGGTTCCTGTATTTCCTGGCCCTGCTGTCGCTGAGCCTGTGCATCATCAACCTGTTGCCCATCCCCATCTTGGACGGCGGGCACCTGCTGTATTACCTTATCGAGTTGGTCAAGGGCAGCCCGCTGAGCGAGCGCGCCATGGCTGCCGGGCAGTATGTGGGCCTGGCGCTGCTGGCCGGGCTGATGGGATTGGCGTTCTACAACGACATCCTCGGCCTGGTCCCGCGATGAACTTTTTTCCTTTTGTCGTCGTCTTATGCGCCGGCATCCCGCAATGTTGAAATCGACTCCAACCGGACGTGACATGACGCGACTCCCCAATCGCCGCCTGCTGGCCCTCGCACTCGTTGCCGGTTTCGGCGCGCCCGCCCTGGCGCAGGCAGCCGAGCCCTTCACCGTCAGCGACATCCGCGTGGATGGTCTCCAGCGCATCACCTCCGGTACCGTGTTCACCTACCTGCCGGTGGAACGTGGCGACACCATCACCGACAACAAGGTCGGTGAAACCATCCGTGCGCTGTACAAGACCGGCTTCTTCGAAGACGTCCAGCTCAACCGCCAGGGCGACATCCTCGTGGTCACGGTCAAGGAACGCCCGGCGATCAACAAGTTGACCGTCACCGGCAACAAGGACATCAAGAGCGACCAGCTGCTCAAGGGCCTGAGCGACATCGGCCTGACCGAGGGCGGCACCTTCGACCGCCTGAGCCTGGACCGCGTGACCCAGGAACTGCGCCGCCAGTACAACGACCGTGGCAAGTACAACGTGGACATCACCCCGACGGTGAGCCCGCTGGACCGCAACCGCGTGGACATCGCCATCGCGATCAAGGAAGGCAAGGCCGCCAAGATCCAGCACGTCAACCTGGTCGGCACCGAGAAGTTCCCCGCCAAGGACATCCTGGAAACCTGGGAATCCAAGGAGCACAACTGGGCCTCGTGGTACCGCCGCGATGACCAGTACTCCAAGGAAAAGCTGTCCGGCGACCTGGAAAAGCTCAACGGCTGGTACCTGGACCGCGGCTACGTGGATTTCAGCATCGATTCCACCCAGGTCTCGATCAGCCCGGACAAGCGCGACATGTTCATCACCGCCGGCGTGACCGAGGGTGAGCAGTACAAGATCTCCGAGATCAAGGTCACCGGCGACACCATCCTGCCGCAGGAAGATGTCGAGCGCATGGTGATCCAGAAGTCCGGCGACACGTTCTCGCGTGCGCTGCTGGAATTCAGCTCGGACCAGATCACCAATTCGCTGTCCAACATCGGCTACGCCTTCGCCAAGGTGAACCCGATCCCGACCAGCAACCGTGCCGACCGCACGGTGGCCATCAACATGCAGGTCGTTCCCGGCCCGCGCGTGTCGGTGCGCCGCATCACCTTCAAGGGCAACACCCGCACCTCCGACGAAGTGCTGCGTCGTGAAATGCGCCAGTTCGAGAACAGCTGGTACTCCCAGGCTGCGATCGACCGCTCCAAGATCCGCCTGCAGCGCCTGGGCTACTTCGAATCGGTGGACGTGGAAACGCCGCCGGTCACCGGCAGCAACGACCAGGTCGACGTGGTCTACAACGTCAAGGAAACCACCTCGGGCAGCTTCGTGTTCGGCCTGGGCTATTCGCAGTCCTACGGCATGACCACCTCGGTGCAGCTGTCGCAGAACAACTTCCTCGGCGGCGGCAACCGCGTGTCGGTCGAAGCCTCGCGCAGCAGCTACCTGCAGCGCTACGGCTTCAGCTACACCAACCCGTACTTCACCGATGACGGCGTCTCGCTGGGCTACAACCTGTCCTGGCGCGAACTGGATTACTCCGACTTCAACACCGCGCAGTACAACAGCACCAACGGTGCCGCGCAGGTGGTGTTCGGCGTGCCGATCACCGAGAACGACACCGTCTCGCTGATGGTGGGCATCGACAGCAACCAGATCACCACCTACCAAGGCTCGACCCCGCAGGCGATCATCGATTACATCGACGCCATCGGCCAGCGCACGTTTCATTCCTGGCGCACCGAGCTGGGCTGGGCGCGCGATACCCGCAACGACTACTTCATGCCGACCCGCGGTACCTACCAGCGCGTGGGCCTGGAAACCACGCTGCCGGGCTCGACCGTCGAGTACTACAAGCTGAACTACCAGTTCTCCAAGTACTGGCCGATCATCCCGCAGCTGGTCATCAACACCCGCGCCGAAGTCGGCTACGGCGACAGCTACGGCAATGACACCACCCGCGTGATCACCAACCCGGATGGCAGCACCCGCGTGGTGACCGCCTCGGGCCTGCCGTTCTACGAGAACTTCTACGCCGGTGGTACCAACTCGGTGCGCGGCTTCGAGGACAACACCCTCGGCCCGCGTTCGGAACCGACCCTGAGCTACAACCGCGGCCAGCCGCTGGGTGGCTCGCTGAAGACCGTCGGTTCGGTCGAAGCCTACTTCCCGCGCCTGTTCGACAGCCCCTCGGCCCGCATCTCGGCCTTCGTGGACTTCGGCAACGTCTACAACGGCGTGGACAACTTCAAGGCCAACGAACTGCGCGTCTCCACCGGTGTGGCCCTGCTGTGGCGCGCCCCGGTCGGCCCGATCTCGATCAGCTACGCCTTCCCGTTGAAGAAGGAAGATGGCGACGAAGTCGAGCGTCTGCAATTCACGTTCGGCGGTCAGTTCTGACCGCCTAACGTGAATTGCCCAAGGTTTGCGCAGCAAACCTTGGGGCCCAACGATTCCTCCTATCCCCCGCGCCGTCGGCGCGGCCCCCTTGACAGAAGGGGGCCTCTCCACCAGACGCGGTACGCATTCGCCGGGCTTTGCCCGGCGTTTTCGTTTTGGCGCTGGGAGCGATCATGGCTCCGTGCCGATCGGGGTTCGAACCGATCATGGATCGGTGCCGCTTTGGGGTGGCACTGGTCGTTCGATGCCGCTCTGGGTAGGTGCCGACCGTTGGTCGGCACGAACGTCCGGGATCAATGCGAGCCGGCCAGCGGCCGGCACTACCCTGCCGCGCGCGGGTTGAACCATCGGGGTCCGTGGGGGCTGTCCGCCACGGAGCCGCGCGATCGCCCCGGATGCGCCGGGCCGCAACAAACCGCCCACCACACCCCGGAACCCCCGCCCCGCATGACCGTTTCGGCATCACACGGTAAACTCCCCCGGTGAACACTCCTACCTATACCGCCCAGCAACTCGCCGAGCAGTTTGGCCTGCAGGTCCATGGTGATGGCAGCACCGCCATCCATGGCGTGGCTACGCTCGCCCATGCCGGCCCCGGCCAGCTCACCTTCCTGGCCAACCCGCGCTACCGCGCGCAGCTGGCCGACAGCCAGGCCGCCATCGTCGTGCTGCGTGCCGAGGATGCCGAGGCCGCGCCCGGCGCCGCCCTGGTCGCCAAGGACCCGTACACCACCTTCGCCAAGATCGCCGCGCTGTTCGACATCGCACCGCCGCGCGCGCCGGGCATCCATCCCAGCGCCTGCATCGATCCGGACGCCCAGGTCGCCGCCAGCGCCCACATCGGCCCGTTCGTCACCATCGGTGCCCGCAGCGTGGTCGGTGAGAACTGCATCGTCGGCCCCGGCAGCGTGATCGGCGAAGACTGCACCCTGGAGACCGGCTGCGAGCTGATCGCCCGCGTGACCCTGGTCACCCGCGTGAAGCTCGGCAAGCGCGTGCGCATCCATCCCGGCGCCGTGCTCGGTGCCGACGGCTTCGGCCTGGCCATGGATGCCGGCCACTGGATCAAGGTGCCCCAGCTGGGTGGCGTACGCATCGGCGACGACTGCGAAATCGGCGCCAACACCTGCGTGGATCGCGGCGCGCTGGAAGACACCGTGCTGGAAAACGACGTGCGCCTGGACAACCTCGTGCAGATCGCCCACAACGTCCAGATCGGCGCCCACTCGGCCATCGCCGGCTGCACCGGCATCGCCGGCAGCGCCAAGATCGGCCGTTACTGCCTGCTGGGCGGCGCCGTCGGCGTCGTCGGTCACCTCGAAATCTGCGACAAGGTCGTCATCACCGGCAAATCGGTGGTGCGCAACTCCATTCATGAGCCGGGCGAGTACTCCTCCGGCACCCCACTGACCGACAACCGCACGTGGCGCAAGAATGCCGCGCGCTTCAAGCAGCTCGATGCGCTCGCCCGGCGCATCCTGTCTGTGAGCAAGGAGAAGGAATGAGCAACAACCAGAATCTGCCGGACATCAACCAGATCCAGCAGTTGATCCCGCACCGCTATCCGTTCCTGCTGGTGGACAAGGTGATCTCGCTCGATTTCGAGAACCGGAAGATCGTTGCCACCAAGAACGTCAGCATCAACGAGCCGTTCTTCCAGGGCCACTTCCCGGGTCAGCCGATCATGCCCGGCGTGCTGATCATCGAAGCCATGGCGCAGGCCGGTGGCGTACTGACCCAGCTCACCCTGGGCCGCGATGCGCAGTCCAAGCTGTTCTACATGGTCAAGGTCGACAAGGCGCGCTTCAGCAAGCAGGTCGTGCCCGGCGACGTGCTGGAAATGCACGTGGAGATCAAACGCGTGATCCGCAACATGGCGGTGTACGACTGCGTGGCCAAGGTCGATGGCGAAATCGTCGCCTGCGCCGAAGTGCTGTGCGCCGGCACCCGCGAATGATCCAGGCAGGAGATCTGCAATGAGTGACAACACCCCTCTCATCCACCCCACCGCGGTCATCGACCCGTCGGCGTCGCTGGCTGCGGATGTGCGCGTGGGTGCGTTCTGCCTGATCGGCGCGGACGTGGAGATCGGTGCCGGTACCGAGATCGGTCCGCATTGCTCGATCCATGGCCCGACCCGGATCGGTCGCAACAACCGTTTCATCGGCCACGCCGCGATCGGTGGCGAGCCGCAGGACAAGAAGTACAAGGCCGAACGCACGGAGCTGGTGATCGGTGATGACAACGTCATCCGCGAATTCGTCACCATCAACCGCGGCACCGCCGGTGGTGGCGGCATCACCACGGTCGGCAACGACAACTGGATGCTGGCCTACACCCACGTGGCGCATGACTGCCACGTCGGCAACCACTGCGTGTTCTCCAACAACACCACGCTGGCCGGCCACGTCACCGTGGGCGACTACGTGATCATCAGCGGCTTCGCCGGTGCCCACCAGTTCTGCCGCATCGGTGCCCACGCCTTCCTCGGCATGGGCGCGTTGACCAATGGCGACGTTCCACCGTTCACCATGGTCGGCAGCGACAGCCTGGGCCGCCCGCGCGGCATCAACAGCGAAGGCCTCAAGCGTCGCGGCTTCGATGCCGAGCGCATCGCCAGCATCAAACGCGCTTACCGCACCCTGTACGTGGCCGGCCTGCCGCTGGCCGAAGCCAAGGTGCAGCTGGCCGAGCAGGCCAGCCAGAGCGCCGACGTGAAGGACCTGCTGGACTTCATCGAAAGCGCCGAGAGGCCCTTGCTGCGATGACGGGTCCAGGCGGGCACACCCCGGGCATGACGACCGCCGAGATCATTCCGCTCGCTGCGATGGCGACCAGCGTCGAACAGACGCTGGCGCTGCGCACCTCCGACCGGCCGGTGCGCATCGCACTGGTGGCCGGCGAAGCCTCCGGCGATCTGCTCGGTGCCGGCCTGATCCGCGAACTGCGCCTGCGCTTCCCGAATGCCGAATTCGCCGGCATCGGCGGCGATGCCATGCGCAGCGCCGGCTGCCAGACCTGGTTCGATGCCAGCGAACTGGCGGTGATGGGGCTGACCGAAATCCTGCGCCACCTGCCGCGTCTGCTCAAACTGCGCCGCGAGTTCCGCGCGCGTGCGCTGGAGTGGCAGCCGGACGTGTTCATCGGCATCGACGCACCGGACTTCAACCTCGGCGTCGAGCGCTGGCTGAAGGACCGCGGCATCCGCACCGTCCATTACGTCAGCCCTTCCGTCTGGGCCTGGCGTGAGAAGCGGGCCGAGAAGATCGGGGCCAGCGCCGACCTGGTGCTGTGCCTGTTCCCGATGGAACCACCGATCTACGCCAAGCACGGCATCGACGCCCGCTTCGTGGGCCACCCGATGGCCGATGACATCCCGCTGCACAATGATCGCGAACAGGCGCGTGCCGAGCTCGGCCTGCCCTCCAATGCCAAGGTGCTGGCGGTCCTGCCGGGCAGCCGCCTGGGCGAGATCGGCAAGCTCGGCGAGCCGTTCTTCGAAGCCGCCTGGCAGGTCTCCGAACGCATTCCCGGCCTGCACGTGGTGGTGCCGGCGGCCAACGCCGCCTGCCGCCAGCTGATCAGCGAACAGCTCTCCGCCTCGGCCCTGCCGGTCGCCCATTCGCACCTGCTCGACGGCAACGCGCGTACCGCGATGATCGCCGCCGACGTGGTCGTGCTCGCGTCCGGTACCGCCACCCTGGAGACGATGCTGGTCAAGCGCCCGATGGTGGTCGGCTACCGCGTGGCCGAACTCACCTACCGCATCGTCAAAGCGCTGGGCCTGCTCAAGGTCGACCGCTTCGCCCTGCCCAACATCCTGGCCGGCAAGGACCTTGCCCCGGAACTGATGCAGCACGACTGCACGCCGGACAAACTGGCCGCCGCGATCCTGCAGTGGTTCGACCACCCCCAGCGCGTGATCGACCTGCACGACACCTACGAACGCCTGCACCTGCAACTGCGCCGCGATGCCTCCGCACGCGCCGCCGACGCGGTGACCGACCTGCTCGAACGCGGTCCCAACGGCGGTCGCGCCGCATGAGCCGTCGCCACGCCGCTGCCGCCTCGCTGGCCCTGTTCGACGGCGCCGCCCTGGCCACCGTCGCCCCGCGCTACGTGGCCGGCGTGGATGAAGCCGGCCGCGGCCCCCTGGCCGGCCCGGTCGCCGTCGCCGCCGTCGTATTCTGCCCCGACCGACCGCGCCTGAACGGCCTGGACGACTCCAAGCAGCTCACCGCTGCCCGCCGCGACCAGCTCTACGACAAGATCCTGGACCGCGCCCTGGCCTGGCACGTGGTGATGGTGGACGTCGGCGAAATCGACACGCTCAACATCTACCAGGCCACGATGCTCGGCATGCGCCGGGCCGTCGAAGGCGTCGCCCACGTCGCCCAGTTCGCCCGCATCGACGGCAACGTGGTCCCCAAGGGCCTGCCCTGCCCGGCCCAGGCGTTGATCGGCGGCGATGCCCTGGACCGCGCCATCATGGCCGCCTCGATCCTGGCCAAAGTCAGCCGCGACCGCTTCATGCAGCGCCTGCACGACGCCCATCCCGAGTACGGCTTCGACCAGCACAAGGGCTACGGCACCCCGGCCCACCTCGCCGCCCTGCGCAGCCACGGCCCCTGCCCCCAGCACCGGCGCAGCTTCGCCCCCGTGCGCGCGTGCCTGGAACCTGCGCTGAGCAGCCTCCCCGCCTGAGCGCTGCCATGGCCGGACGGCACCCGGCACCACAGCGCTGGACATACGGGGGTTGCCCGCCACCGCGCATCGGCCAGCGGTGGCGTCGGATGCCCCGGCAAACCTGAACCCCAGCGCCCGCGCGCGCCCCCGCAACACCCCTGTCAAGCCTTGTTAGCGTCCACCACCACCGCTACCCTGACCGGGCATCACATTGGTTCGGCATGTCCACTTCCCGTTTCGTACATCTCCACGTCCACACCGAATTTTCGCTGGCGGATTCGACCATCCGTGTCCCGGCGAAGCCGGATCAGGCTGACCCGAAAAAAGCCAAGCAGGCCAACCTGCTCAGCCGCGCGGTCGAACTGAAGCTGCCTGCACTGGCAGTGACGGATCTCAACAACCTGTTCGCGCTGGTCAAGTTCTACAAAGCCGCCGAAACCGTGGGCATCAAGCCCATCGCCGGCGCGGACATCATGATCGCCGAAGAAGGCATGACGCCCTGGCGCATGACCCTGCTCTGCCGCGACCGCGAAGGCTACCTCAGCCTCTCCAGGCTGCTCACCCGCGCCTGGATGGAAGGCCACCGCCCCGAAGGCGGCGTCGCTGTGCACCCGGAGTGGCTCAAAGCCGGCTGCCACAACCTGTTTGCACTGGCCGGCCGCGACAGCCTTGCCGGCCGCCTGGCCGGCGATGGCCGCCATGACCTGGCCGAGCAGCAACTGGCCGACTGGCAGCGCGTGTTCGGTGATGGCCTGCACCTGGAGCTGACCCGTACCGGCCGCGACGGCGAAGAAGCCTTCAACCAGTTCGCCCTGCAGGCCGCCGGCCAGCGCGGCCTGCCGGTGATCGCCAGCAACGATGTGCGCTTCCTGCAGCCGGAAGACTTCAACGCCCACGAAGCCCGCGTGTGCATCTCCTCCGGCCGCGTGCTGGACGACCCCAAGCGCCCGCGCGACTACAGCGACCAGCAGTACCTGAAGTCCGCCGAGGACATGTGCGCGCTGTTTGCCGACATCCCCGACGCGATCGACAACACGCTCGCGCTGGCCGAGCGCTGCAACATCGAAATGCGCCTGGGCACCTACTTCCTGCCCAACTACCCGGTGCCCGAGGACGAAACCCTCGACAGCTGGATCTGCAGCGAATCGCGCAAGGGCCTGGAAGCGCGCCTCGAAAAGAATCCGCTGGCGCCGGGCAAGACCCGCGCCGATTATTTCGAGCGCCTCGAGTTCGAACTGGCCACCATCATCAAGATGGGCTTCCCCGGCTACTTCCTGATCGTGGCCGACTTCATCCAGTGGGGAAAGAACCAGGGCATTCCGATCGGCCCCGGCCGCGGTTCCGGTGCCGGCTCGCTGGTCGCCTGGGCGCTGCAGATCACCGATCTGGATCCGATCCCGTACAACCTGCTGTTCGAGCGCTTCCTCAATCCCGAACGCGTGTCGATGCCCGACTTCGACATCGACTTCTGCATGGACCGCCGCGACGAGGTCATCGACTACGTCGCGCGTAAATACGGGCGTGACCGGGTCAGCCAGATCATCACCTACGGCACCATGGCGGCCAAGGCCGTGGTGCGCGATTCCGGCCGCGTGCTCGGCTTCCCGTACGGCCTGGTCGACGGCGTTTCCAAGCTGATCCCGAACATCCTGGGCATTTCGCTCAAGGATGCGATGGGTGAAGGCAAGGATTCGGAAATGGCCTCGCCGGAGCTGATCCAGCGCTACCAGAACGAAGACGACGTCCGCGACCTGATCGATCTGGCCCGCCAGCTCGAAGACCTCACCCGCAACGCCGGCAAGCACGCCGGTGGCGTGGTGATCGCGCCCGAGCCGCTGGCCGAATTCTGCCCGCTGTTCGCCGAACACGACGAAGGCGGCCGCGGCCGCAACCCGGTTACCCAGTTCGACAAGAACGACGTCGAAGAAATCGGCCTGGTGAAGTTCGACTTCCTCGGCCTGCGCACGCTGACGATCATCGACTGGGCGGTCAAGGCGATCAACAAGCGCCATGAACGCGCCGGCATCCCGCCGGTGGACATCACCGCGCTGCCGCTGGATGACGTGCCCACCTACAAGGACATCTTCGCCAACGGCAACACCGGCGCGGTGTTCCAGTTCGAATCCTCGGGCATGCGCCGCCTGCTCAAGGACGCGCGCCCCGACCGCTTCGAAGACCTCATCGCGCTGGTGTCGCTGTATCGCCCCGGCCCGATGGACCTGATTCCCTCCTTCAACGCGCGTAAGCACGGGCAGGAAGAAATCATCTACCCCGATCCGCGCACCGAAGCGATCCTGAAAGACACCTACGGCATCATGGTGTACCAGGAGCAGGTGATGCAGATGGCGCAGATCGTGGGCGGTTACTCGCTCGGCGGCGCCGACCTGCTGCGCCGTGCGATGGGCAAGAAGGTGCCGGCCGAAATGGCCAAGCACCGCGAGATCTTCCGCGAAGGTGCGGCCAAGGACGGCGTCGTCGAAGCCAAGGCCGACGCGATCTTCGACCTGATGGAGAAGTTCGCCGGCTACGGCTTCAACAAGTCGCACGCCGCCGCCTACGCGCTGGTCAGCTACCAGACCGCCTGGCTCAAGCGCCATTACCCGGCCGAGTTCATGGCCGCGACGCTGTCCTCGGACATGGACAACACCGACAAGGTGGTCGGCTTCCTCGCCGAAGTGCGCAACCTCGGCCTGACCGTGCTGCCGCCGCGCGTGAACGAATCGGCCTACATGTTCGAAGCCTCCAGCGCCGACACCATCGTGTACGGCCTGGGCGCGATCAAGGGCGTCGGCCAGGGCGCCTGCGAAGCGATCGTGGAGGAGCGCCAGCGTGGCGGCCGCTATGCATCGCTGCTGGATTTCTGCATGCGCGCCGAGTCCGGCAAGCTCAACCGCCGCACGCTCGAAGCGATGATCAACTGCGGCGCGATGGACGGGCTCGGCAAGAACCGCGCCTCGCTGATGCTGCAGCTGCCCGAAGTGCTCAAGGCCACCGACCAGATGGCACGCGAGAAGGCCTCCGGCCAGAACTCGCTGTTCGGTGCGCCCGATCCGGTCACCACCGCGATGCAGCTGGAACTGCCCGAAGCCAAAGAGTGGGCGCTGGGCCAACTGCTGGAAGGCGAACGCGAAACGCTGGGTTTCTACCTCAGCGGCCACCCGTTCGATCCCTACGCCGATGACGTCAAGGATCTGGTCGGCACCGACCTGGGCATGCTCGAGAAGCTGATCCCGCCGGCACGCCCGAGCAAGGATGGCGAGAAGCGTGCCTGGCGCCAGGAAACCCCGGTGATCCTCGCCGGCCTGGTGGTCGGGGTGCGCCGCAAGGGCGAGAGCCAGATCTTCATGCAGCTCGAAGACGGCAAGGGCCGCGTGGAGTGCAGCGCCTTCACCGATGGCCTGGCCGAGTTCGGCCACCTGATGACCAAGGACCGCATCCTGGTGGTCAAGGGTGGCCTGCGCGAAGACGAGTTCAACGGTGGCTACGCGCTGCGCATCCGCCAGGTCTGGGATTACGAAGACATCTGCGCCAACTACGCCACGCGCCTGTCGCTGCGGCTGGACCTGCGCCAGGACGGCGCCGTGTGGAACCGCATCAACGCCCTGCTCGACCGCCATCGCCCGGGCCGCACGCCGCTGCGCCTGGACCTGCTGCTCGGCTCGGCGCAGGGCCCGGTGGCGGGCATGCTCGATGTGGCCGGTGAGATCGCCGTGCGCGTGGACAGCCAGCTGGTCGATGCGCTGCGCGCCGACCCTGCGGTGCGCACGGTGAAAGTGCGCTACAGCCCGCCCTGGGCGAACTGATTCTTTTTTTTCTGTTGCAACACAGGTGTTTTGTTTTGATCAAGCGTTTTACCGGGCTGCTGATCGCAGCCGCTGCCCTCACCGGCTGTTCCAGCCCCGCCCAGACGTTCGAGATCGACAACCCGGGCGATACCCCGCTGACCCTGCGCATCGATGGCAACGAACTGCCGATCGCCGCGCACGCCTCGCGCCCGGTCAAGCTCAAGCCCGGTGAACATCATCTGCAGACCGAACGCCTCGGCGACGTGCGCTTCATCGTCTACGCCAAGGGCAAGGGTGGCCTGATCAACCCGACCCTGGCCGAGTACGTGATCGCCAACGAGATCTACGTCACCGGCGAAGACAAGCTGAAGAACTTCGGCGACCTCAACAACCAGATCGAGCTGGGCGGCGTCAACTTCGAGGGGCCGTACCAGAGTACCCACGCGCTGTTCATCGACAAGACGTGGACCTTCGGCGTCCACGAGCCGTTCCCCGAAGAGCAGACCGTGATGCACGTGGACGCCAGCGGCGGCCGGATCAACGCCAAGATCTTCACGGCCCCGGCCTTCATCGACTATGTCGAAGACCACCTGGGCGACCCCGGCGTCTATGTACGCCACCAGCCCAAGGGCTATGTCGCGCCCACCTACACGCTGGAAGCCGCTCCGACCGCCCTGCCCGCGCTGGACCCGGCCTTCGAGGCCCATGCCGGCCCGCTGCGCGAGCTGTACACCCGCTACCTGCATGCCACCACCGCCGATGCGCAGCTGCAGCTCCAGCAGGAGGCCTTCCAGGCGCAGATGGCCTTCACCGCCGCGACCGCCACGCTGGGCTCGGGCCTGCCCAAGGAGGCCAACGAGGGCTACAACACCTTCGTGCAGACCCGCAGCAGGCTGATGGGCAGTGCGGCGCTGGTCGTGCCCTGACCTGACTGGCGCCCCTGGCCCCGCTGCGCTACCGTCGGTTTCCAGACGACGGCGTACGGGGCTTTTCGGCGCATTCGGCTACACTTTCCCTCTTTTCTTCACGACGGTTTCCGATGAATCCGAACTACCTCGACTTCGAGCAACCCATCGCTGATCTGGAGGCGAAGATCCAGGAACTGCGCAGCGCCAGCGCCGGACCTGCGGTCAATGTCGAGGCCGAGGTCAATGCCCTGCAGGACAAGCTGCGGGTGCGCACCGCGCAGATCTTCCGCAACCTGACCTCCTGGCAGGTCCTGCAGCTGGCCCGGCATCCGTCCCGCCCGTACACCGAGGACTACATCCGCATCATCTGCGATGAGTTCCAGGAACTGGCCGGCGACCGCGCCTTCGCCGACGACAAGGCGATCATCGGCGGCCTGGCCCGTATCGGTGGCCGCTCGGTGATGCTGATCGGCCATCAGAAGGGCCGCGACACCAAGGAAAAGATCAAGCGCAACTTCGGCATGCCCAAGCCGGAGGGCTACCGCAAGGCGCTGCGCCTGATGAAGATGGCCGAACGCTTCGGCCTGCCGGTGCTGACCCTGATCGACACCGCCGGTGCCTGGCCGGGCATCGACGCCGAATCGCGCGGCCAGTCCGAAGCGATCGCACGCAACCTGATGGAAATGGCCGAACTGAAGGTGCCGGTGGTCTGCACCGTGATCGGTGAAGGCGGCTCCGGTGGCGCACTGGCGCTGGGCGTGGGCGACCGCACCGTGATGCTGGAATACAGCGTCTACTCGACCATCAGCCCGGAAGGCTGCGCCTCGATCCTGTGGAAGGACCCGGCCAAGGCCAAGGATGCCGCCGAACAGCTCGGCCTGACCGCCCCGCGCCTGAAGAGCCTGGGCCTGGTGGACAAGGTCGTGCGTGAGCCCACCGGCGGCGCCCACCGCAACCCGAACCAGATGGCCAAACGCCTGAAGGCCGTGCTGCTCAACGAGCTGGACGTGCTGGAGAAGCTGCCGGTCGATGAGCTGCTGCAGAAGCGTTACGAGCGCCTGCGCAGCTACGGGACCTACGAAGTAGCCTGACCGGGCTGCGGCGGAAACGAAAAAGCCGGACGCGCGAGCGCCCGGCTTTTTTTGTGCTGCACGCCGGCGGGCTGGCTCGGCGGTCGTGCCGGCCGCTGGCCGGCTCCTCCGTTATCCGGCATCCCCGGCATCCCGGTGAGCCGGCCAGCGGCCGGCACTACCCGGTTTCGCACGCGGGTCCGAGGTAGTTGGCCTGCGGCCGGCACCACCGCTGCGGATCGCTTAGAACGGCTTGGCGATCACCAGCCACACCACGCCGATGAACAGCACCAGCGGCAGTTCGTTGAACCAGCGCAGCGCGCGCGAGGACGGCAGCACCCCGCCCTTCACCGCGCCTTTCAACAGCCGGCCGGTCCACGAGTAGTACACCAGCAGCAGCACCACCAGGCCGAGCTTGGCATGCAGCCAGCCTGCCGCACCGGGGGCGACCATGGTCGGGAAGTCCGGAATCACGCGATAGCCCAGCCACAGCACCACGCCCAGGATCAGCGCAAGGCCGAACATCATGTGCCCGAACCTGTACAGGCGCAGGCCCATCAGCTGCAGCCGCTCGGTCACCGGCAGCTGGCCGGCGGTCTCGCTGAGGTTGACCAGGATCCGGGGCAGATAGAACACCGCCGCCATCCATGCCACCACGAACAGCAGGTGGAAGGTCTTGACCCAGTAATAGGACTGCATGCGCTTGCTCCCGCGGCTGGCGTAGGTTGGCCGCCATTCTCGCATGCCCGGTTGCGCCGCCCCACGGGTGGCCGACGCGACCCTTCGCCGCACCCCGGCTGCGCATCCGCGCGCGCCACACCGTACGATAGGCGCCGCTTTCGCCCACCTGCAGATCCCCATGGACAAAACCTACGACGCCGCCTACTTCCAGCGCTGGTACCAGCCCGACCAGACCGGTGGCGCCGCGCGCCTGGCGCGCAAGGTGGCACTCGCCGTGGCCAGTGCCGAGTACTACCTGGAACGCCCGATCCGCAGCGTGCTGGATATCGGCTGCGGCGAAGGCGCCTGGCGTGCGCCGCTGCTCAAGCTGCGTCCGCGCGTGCAGTACCTTGGGTTCGACAGCAGCGATTACGCGGTGCATCGCTACGGCCGCAGCCGCAACCTGCACCCGGCCAGGGTCGGCGATTTCGCCTGGCTGCGTCCGTGCGCGCCGGTCGATCTGCTGATCTGTTCGGATGTGATGCACTACGTGCCCAGCCGCGAACTGCGCCCGGCCTTGGAAGGCTTCGCCGAACTCACCGCCGGCGTCGCGTTCCTGGAGGCGTTCACCGCCGAGGATGACTTCGATGGCGACCATGAAGGCTTCCAGGCCCGTCCGGCGCGCTGGTACCGCAGCCAGCTCAAGCGGGTCGGATTCACCGCGTTGGGCTCGCATTGCTGGTTGTCGCCCGCACTGTCCGGACAGGCGGCGGCACTGGAACGCGGCGCGCCTTGAGTCTCTATAACAATTGAGACAGCCCCCGCATTAACGCGCCCGCGCGACGGGTGCGCTATGCTGCGCGGCAACATAAGACCATACATATCGGACGTCATGCTATATCAGCTGCATGAGTTGACCCGCAACCTGCTCGCCCCGTGGGTGCACCAGGCCCAGGCCAACGCGAAGTTCTTCGCCAATCAAGGTCATTGGTGGTCGCAGATGCCCGGCGCGGATCGCCTGGCCGCTGTGAACGAGCTGTTCCACCGCATTGGCAAGGATTACGAGAAGCCCGAATGGGGCATCAACGAGATCGACGTCGAGGGCGAGCGCGTCCCGATCGTCGTCCACGAAGAGGTCAGCAAGCCGTTCTGCAAGCTGCTGCGCTTCAAGCGCCACAGCAATGAAGCCGACCAGCTGCACACCATGCTCAACCAGCCGTTCGTGCTGGTGGTGGCGCCGCTGTCCGGCCACCACGCCACGCTGTTGCGCGATACCGTGCGCACCCTGTTGCGCGACCACCGCGTGTATGTGACCGACTGGGTCGATGCGCGCATGGTGCCCGGCAGCGAAGGCGAGTTCGGGCTGGAGGATTACATCGCCTATGTGCAGGAATTCATCCGCCACCTCGGCGCGGAAAAACTGCACGTGGTCAGCGTCTGCCAGCCGACCGTGCCGGTGCTCGCCGCCGTCTCGCTGATGGCCAGCCGTGGTGAAGCCACGCCGCGTTCGCTGGTGATGATGGGCGGCCCGATCGATGCGCGCTGCAGCCCGACCGCGGTCAACAACCTGGCCACGCAGAACCCGATGTCGTGGTTCGAAAACAACGTCATCCACACCGTGCCGGCCACCTTCCCGGGTGCAGGCCGCCGCGTGTATCCCGGCTTCCTGCAGCATGCCGGTTTCCTCTCGATGAACCCGAGCCGCCATTTCAGTTCGCACTGGGATTTCTATGCCGACCTGGTCAAGGGCGACATGGAAGATGCCGACGCGCACCGGCGTTTCTACGACGAGTACAACGCTGTGCTCGACATGCCGGCCAAGTACTACCTCGATACCATCCGCGTGGTCTTCCAGGAGTTCCTGCTGCCGCGCGGCGAGTGGTACGTGCAGGGGGAACGGGTGGATCCCAGCGCGATCACCGGCACCGCGCTGCTGAGCATCGAAGGCGAGCTGGACGATATCGCCGGCCTTGGCCAGACCGAAGCGGCGCAGGAACTGTGCACCGGCATTCCGGCTGCGCACCGCGAGCATTTCATCGTGGAAGGCGCCGGCCATTACGGCATTTTCAGCGGCCGCCGCTGGCGCGAAACCGTCTACCCGAAGGTGCGTGATTTCTTCGCCGCCCATGCGCAGACCGTGGCCAGCAAGCCGAAGAAGGCCGCGAAGATCGCGAGCAACGTGACGCCGCTGCGGCGTAAAGCCGGCTGACGCCAGCGCGATATGCGGTAGTGCCGGCCGCTGGCCGGCACTACCGGATCCTCGGGTTCTGCAGCGCCGGTAGGTGACGACCGTTGGTCGTCACCCTCGCCATCCTCGTGTCCCGTTTACAACCGCACCAGCAGATGCTTGGCCATCATTCCGTGCAGGCGGCCGATGCCGCGGGCCAGGTGCAGCGTGGCGAACAGCAGCAGCACGCCGACCACGGCCAGCAGCGGCGTGACCCAGACCGGCAGCATCTGGATGCCGTCGATGTGGATGCCCACGTAGTCGCTGGAGAACAGCGCCGCCACCGGCGCCCAGATGAAGCCGATCGAGGTCGACAGCAGCGTGGTGGCGATCGTGAAGTAGACGATGCCCAGCGGCAGCATCAGCACGAAGTACAGCAGGGTCAGCCAGGTCCGCCCGTCGGTGAACATGTCGCCGATGCGCTGCAGCCAAGTGCGGCTGCGGTCGGAGTACGTCGGCCGGCGCGGCATGCGCTCGCCCAGCAGCGCTTCCACCAGGCGCCCTTCCAGCAGTGACAGCCCGCGCACCGAGCCGAAGAACAACACCGCCACCGGGATGCCGATGATCAGCACCATCAGGCCCAGCGACAGCGACAGCCCGGTCACCACCCAGGTGAAGAAAAACGTGCCGGTGGCCAGCGACAGCAGCATGTAGAACAGCGCGCCGTAGGTGCGCGCCTCCAGTGCGACACCGAAGAAGCTGGCCAGCGCAGAGCGCGGCCTGGGCGGGGCATGCGGGGGCGGCACGGCGCCCATGCCGGGGCCGCTGGGCGCGGCCTGGCGCAGCGGTGCCGCGCCGGCGCTCGGCGTGCGCAGCGCGCGGTTCACCGTGATCTCGGTTTCGCGGTAGATCTCGGCAACCTCTTCCGGCGCCCCGTAGCTGCCGGCGACATCGGCGATCACCTCGGCCTCGCTGCGGCCCGGCTGCGCGGCCAACTCCGAGCGCAGGTACTCCTCGGCGTCGTAGAGCGCGTCCTGCACCATGGCCGGATCGGCGTCGTGCAGTGCCGCACGCAGCTGCGCCAGATACGCGGGAATGGTGGTCGGCAAGGCCCGACCGGCCACGGATTCGATGTTCATTCGGTTACCCCTTCCAGGACGGAATCGACGGAATCACGGGTGGCACGCCACGCGGCGGTCCAGTGCCGGAGCACTTCGCGCCCCGTGTCATTGATGCGGTAATAGCGACGCGGCGGACCGGCCACCGACGGTTCAACATGGCTTTCCAGCAACCCGGCCCCTTCCAGGTTGCGCAGCACCGGGTACAGCGCGCTCTGCTTGCCGCTCAGCACCCCCTCGCCGACCCGCTCCAGCTCCTTGGCGATCAGGTAGCCGTACAGCGGCTCGCCCGCCCTGGCCAGCACCGCCAGCAAGGCCAGGGAGACCGTGCCGGAGCTGAGCTCTTTCTGGAACTTCTTGAGATGGACCTCGGGGTCGCTCATGGCGGTCTCCGCTATCGTGGAGTCCACACTAGTCCGAAGTTCGCTATAGCGGATGTGTCGTTAGTCACCGTGCCGGTTGGGCAGGCCGGGTGGCGGTGGCCGACGTGCTTCGCGCACAATCGGGGAACACCTTCCTGAACGGGTCTGCCATGTCGCCACGTCGTCCTGCCCTGCTTGCCCTCGCCCTGGCCTGCCTGCTGCCCCCCGGGGCCAGTGCGGCCACGCCCTACCGCAGCCCGCAGCAGATTCTGGACGCCTCGCCGGACAGCGACTGGCGTACACCGGACCCGGCCAACCTGCTGTACATGAACCTGCCCACTGGCCGGGTCATCATCGAGCTGGCCCCGGCATTCGCGCCGCAGCATGTGGCCAACATCCAGACGCTGGCCCACGAGCACTTCTGGGATGGCGAAAGCATCTACCGTGCACAGGACAACTTCGTGGTGCAGTTCGGCGATGCCGACGCTGATGATGCCGCCAAGGCAAAGCCGCTCGGCAGCGCCAAACGCAAGCTCCCCGCCGAGTTCCAGCGCGACAGCAAGGGGCTCACGGTCAGCCTCCTGCCCGATCGTGACGGCTGGGCCGACCAGACCGGCTTTGTCGATGGTTTCCCGGTGGGAAGGGACCGCAAGGACGGCAAGACCTGGCTGGCGCATTGCTATGGCGCGCTGGGCGCTGGTCGCAACAACGAGGAAGACAGCAGCATCGGTGCCGAGCTGTACGTCGTGACCGGGCAGTCACCGCGCCAGCTGGACCGCAACATCACCCTGGTCGGCCGCGTACTGCAGGGCATGGAGCTGCTCAGCGCGCTGCCGCGTGGACCGGCACCGATGGGCTTCTACACCGACCCGGCGCAGCGCACCGCGATCCAGTCGATCCAGCGCGCCAGCGATGTCCCGGCTGCGCAGCGACCCAGACTGCAGGTGCTGCGCACCGACTCCAGGACCTTCGCCGAGGCGACCGAAGCGCGCCGCAACCGCGTCGACGATTTCTACAAGCGCCCGGCCGGTCACATCGACCTGTGCAACATCCCGGTGCCGGTGCGCTGAGGATGAGATAGCCGACGCGTCAGCGTCCGGATGCCTCGGTGGAGCCACCCCATGGGTGGCTGCACGCGGACCCGACGGCCTATCGCTGCGACACCGCCACGCTCCCAAGAATCAACACGCCCGCGATGATCATCGCGCCGGTCACCGGTTCGCCCAGGAACAGCCAGGCGAACAGGGCGCCGAACATCGGCACCAGGTAGGTCACGGTCGAAGCGCGGGCCGGGCCGATGCGGGCGATCAGGCGGTAGAACATCAGGAACGCCAGGCCGGTGCAGACCACGCCCAGCGCGATCGCGCAGGCCCAGGACAGCATCGGGATCGGTGCGGCCGGCCAGTGGGTCAGCGCCATCGGCAGCAGCAGGATCGCCGCGCAGCCCAGCGTGGCACCGGCAGAGGCGGCCGGCGGCAGGCCGGTCATGTGGCGCTTCACCAGGTTGACGCCCAGCCCGTACAGCAACGCGGCCAGCGCACCGGCGACCACCGCTGCGCCGATGCTCAGCCCGGCGACCTTGGCCGTGGCCAGCACGACCACGCCGGCAAAGCCGACCAGCAGGGCGATCGCGCGGCGCACGCCGATCTTTTCGCCGAAGAACAGGAAGGCAATCAGCGCGGCAAACAACACGGTCATGGCATTGCAGATCGCGCCGATCGCGGCCGGGGCGCGTTGTGCGGCCCAGGCGAACAGCACGAACGGAATGGCCGAGTTGATCACCCCGATGGGCGCCAACCACAACCAGCGCCGCGCCGGGAACTGCACCCGCGCCTGCCACAGGAACGGCAGCAGCACCAAGGCACCAAGCAGCAGCCGTACCTCCACCAGCGCATAGGGCCCGAAGGCGGGCACGGCCACGCGCATGAACAGGAACGAGCAGCCCCAGATCGCGCCGAGCACGGTCAACTCCAGCGGCGTGCGCCAATCACGATCCACGCTGCCCGCCGCCAGCGGCGCCCCGCTCACGCCGGGTCTCCGCAAGGACGCTGACACGCTGGAGTAGCGGTAAAGGACGGCAACATGCGCGTGGATCCGGAGAGGAAGGGCGACAGCATCCGCCTGCCGTCACGCGCCCACAAGCGCGTAGTATCCGTGCAAGCCACAAATATGATTTGGGTCTCGACCATGATCCTTCGCCCTGCCCTGCTGCCCGCGCTGGGGGTGTTCGCGGTGGCTGCACGCCATCAGAATTTCGCCCATGCCGCCCAGGAGCTGCACCTGACCGCCAGCGCGGTCAGCCACCATGTGCGCCGGCTGGAAGAGCTGCTGGGCACGGTCCTGTTCCAGCGCCACGCGCGCGGCGTGCGGCTGACCGCCGAGGGACGCCAATTGGCCGATGCGGCGGCCGCCGCGCTGAGCGATCTCAATGCCGTGGCCGGCAACCTCCACCCGCAGGCGGACATCGTGCCGCTGCGGGTCACCACCATCCGCTCGCTGTCGTACTGCTGGCTGATCCCGCGGTTGCCGCGCTTCACCCGACAGCATCCACGCATGCGCATCGAGCTGCAGACCAGCACGGAGCTGGTGCGCTTCGACGAGAGCGGCCCGGAGCTGGGCATCCGTTACGGCCTGGGCCAGTGGCCGGGCATGACCGCGCACCACCTGATGGACGATGAACTCTGCCCGGTCGCCTCGCCGGCATTGGCGGGGGTTTCGGCGCTGCGCGACGCCGCGCAGATCGCCGCGCTGCCCCTGCTCAGCGACATGTCCCCGCAGGGCTGGCGCGACTGGTTCCGCGCTGCCGGTGTCCGCGGCCTGGACCTGCCCTCGCTGCACACCTTCAGCGACAGCACCGATGCGATGCGCGCAGCGGTGTACGGCATCGGCGCGGTGCTGGCGCGCAAGCACATCGCGCAACCCTATCTGCAGCGTTACGAACTGGTGCGCCTGCCTGGCCCTGCGCTCAAGGCACGCTACGCTTACTACGTGGTGCACGCCGAGCACCGTCCGCTCAGCCCGACCGCGCAGGCCTTCATGGATTGGCTCAAGCGCGAAGCGCTGGATGAGCGCACCCCGCTGCCGACCCTGCCTGACGAACTGCTGGGCCTGCCACCCGCCGACCCGACGCGCGACTGAACCGGACACCACGGCCCAGCGCGCATCCTCACCCGACCTTTTCCGCCCGCTGGCTAGGCTGGAGTCCCTTTCCCCGAGGCTCACCCCATGGCCCTGTTGCGACTGCGAATCACCGGCACCGAAGACGATGCGCGTGCCATCACCGACCTGCTGCAGAGCATCGAGGGGATCGAACACGTCGAAGAAACCGACGACCTGATGCCGCACATGGACGACGACGATTCCAGCTCGGCCGGCCTGTCCGATGACATCGGCCCGGGCACCCACGAACTGGAAGTGGAAGTCGGCAATGCGCTCGGCGCCCAGCGCGTGCGCGACGCCGTGCAGGAACTGGCGCTGGAGCTGGACGTCTTCGTGGAATACGAGCAGGACGAAGGCTGACTCGACCGTCGTGCCGCGCTGTCACGCGCGGCACGACAGGCAGGCTCAGCGTGCGGCCGCCGCAGCCTTGCGTCGCTTGCGGCGGCGCCACAGCGCCACGACCACGGCACCGACTGCCCAGGCCACCACACCAACCGGCAGCAGCGCGGCAACCGCGCGGATCACGAACGCGATGCTGGTGGTGACGATGGAGCCGAACTCACTGACCGCCTTGCCGATCTCGCTGCGGCTGCGCTGCCCGGCCGGGCCTTCGAAACGCATCGTGACCAGCTGGGTATCGATCCGGCGACGCTGCTGCGCGGCGTCCTTGTTGGCCTGTTCCAGCCCCGCTTCAATCTCGGCCATGCGCTGTGAGACCGCCAACAGATCGGCAACCTTCATGTCGCTGCGCTGCTGGTACGCCTGCAACTGGGCATGCTCCTTCTGCAGCCGCGCCTGGGTCAGCGCGGTATCGGCCACCTGCTGGGCAAGATCTTCGGCATGGGTATTGCGCGAGGCCACATCGCCGCCTTCACCGGCCAGGGCGATGATCGGCTCGACACCCTTGGGCGCGATGCGCACGCGGATCGAGCCGGAGCGGGTCTCACCGCCCTCTTCGCCCACCTGCAGCACGGCGCAGTCGCCGAACCGGTTGCTCTGGCACGCCTCGGACACGGCCTTGACCCGCTCGCTGATGCGCTTGGCATCGAGCTGGATGCGGAGGTCATGTTCATAGGCCAGGAACGCACCCTCCGGCGAGGCAACCGCTCCGGCGGCCGCATCGGCCGCGTAATCCTGTCCGCCGCGGCCACAGGCCACCAGGCCCAACAACAGCATCCCTGCCAGCCCGGCGCGGGCCCGTCGTGTCCATCCAGTCACAGTGCAGCTCCAGTCAATGCGATGATCTTCACGGCGCATGGTAATCCAATGGCACGGGGACAACGGGGGCCATCGGCCCTATGCTCGGGGATTGTCCCCAGTACAGGAACACCGATGCGCCAGCATCTGCTTGCCCTCGCCCTGATCGCCGCCCTTGGTGGCTGCCAGCAGGCCGACTCCCCTGCGCCCGCCACCGGCACCGAAACGGCTGCCCCCGCCGGCGATGCCGCGGTCGATACGGCCTTTGCCGATCTGTCCAAGCGCGCCCTGGACACCTGGATGCAGCTGTCCCCGATCAGCGCCACGCAGATCGGCGACCACCGCTATGACAGCGAGATCGATGACCTGAGCGCCGCCGGCCAGCAAAAGGTGCTGACCGCGTACAAGGCCCTGCTCGCCGACCTGGACAAGATCGACGTGAGCAAGCTCTCGCGCGAGAACCAGGTGGACGCGGCGATCCTGCGCAACCAGCTGCAGTCCGAAGTCTGGACCGCCGAAGTGCTGCAGTCGCCGAAGTGGGACCCGCAGATGTACAACGGCATGGCCGGCAGCGCGCTGTACGGCCTGATGGCGCGTGAGTTCGCGCCGCTGCCCGAGCGCCTGAAGTCGGCCACCGCGCGCATGGAGAAGCTGCCGCAGATCTTCGCCCAGGCCCGTGAGAACCTGGACCCGGCCCGCGTGCCGAAGATCCACGCCGAAACCGTGGCCAAGCAGAACCGCGGCATCCTGAGCATCGTCGATACCTTCATCACCCCGCATATCGGTGAGCTGCCGGCCGAAGACCAGAAGCGCCTGCAGGCGGCGATCGAGGGCCTGAAGAAGGCCGTCGAGGAGCAGCAGACCTGGCTGGAGAAGACCCTGGTGCCGAATGCCAAGGGCGACTTCCGCATCGGCGCGGACCTGTATGACCAGAAGCTCAAGTTCGCGCTGAACTCCTCGCTGTCGCGTGCCGAGATCGGCGAGCGCGCGCGTGCCGAACTCAAGCGCGTGCGCCAGGACATGTACGGCATCGCGCAGACCGTGCTCAAGGACAAGCCGGGCGCCCCGGCGCTGCCGGCCAACCCGAGTGACGAGCAGCAGCAGGCGGCGATCGAAGCCGCGCTGGAGCTGGCCTATGCCGACAAACCGGCCCGCGACAAGGTCGTTGAAGACGCCAAGGCCGCGCTGGAACAGTCCACTGAATTCGTGCGCAGGCATGACCTGATGACGCTGCCGGATTCACCGGTGGACATCATCCTGATGCCGGAATTCCAGCGCGGCGTGGCCGTGGCCTACTGCGATTCGCCGGGCCCGCTCGACAAGAACCTGAAGACCTTCTACGCGGTCTCGCCGATTCCCGACGACTGGACCGACAAGCAGGTCGATTCGTTCCTGCGCGAATACAACAGCCGCATGATCCACCTGCTGAGCATCCACGAAGGCACGCCGGGCCACTACCTGGAAGGCTGGCACTCGGGCAAGTTCCCCTCCACGCTGCGCGCGGTGCTGCGTTCGGGCCTGTTCGCCGAAGGCTGGGCGGTCTACACCGAGCGGATGATGCAGGAGCAGGGTTACCTGGACAACGATCCGCTGTTCCACCTGGTGCAGCTGAAGTTCTACCTGCGCACCATCTCCAACGCGATCCTGGACCAGGGCGTGCACGTGGACAACTGGACGCGCGAGCAGGCGATGCACCTGATGACCCACGACGCCTTCCAGCAGGAAAGCGAAGCCTCGGGCAAGTGGGTGCGTGCGCAGCTGACCTCCGCGCAGCTGCCCACCTACTTCGTCGGTGCGCAGGAGCACTTCGACACGCGCAAGGCCGTGCAGGACAAGCAGGGGGCCAAGTTCAACCTGAAGGCCTACCACGACCAGATGCTGTCCTACGGCGCGCCGCCGGTGCGTTTCGCGCGCCAGCTGATGCTGGACCAGCCGATCGAGTAAGTACTGCCTGGTTCCTCGTCAGACAGGCAAACGGCCCGGGGTGACCCGGGCCGTTTCTTTATCTGCACAGCGCCCGTGGATGCAGGTAACGGGCACGTGGGGCGAGTGCGACGTGGGTGAATCGAGGGTTACGCGTCGGCGGCCACGAATCCACCGGTCTGCCGCGCCCACAGACGGGCATACAAGCCGCCGGCCGCGATCAGTTCGGCGTGCGTGCCGGTCTCCACGATGCGGCCATGGTCCATCACCACCAGCCGGTCCATGCGCGCGATCGTGGACAACCGGTGCGCGATCGCGATCACTGTCTTGCCGGTCATCAGTTCGTCCAGGTTGTCCTGGATCGCCGCTTCCACTTCCGAATCCAGCGCCGAGGTCGCCTCGTCCAGGACCAGGATCGGGGCGTCCTTGAGCAGCACCCGCGCGATCGCGATGCGCTGGCGCTGGCCACCGGACAGCTTCACCCCGCGTTCGCCGACGTGCGCGTCGTAACCCTGCCGTCCTTCGCCATCACGCAGGGTGTCGATGAAGGCCGACGCCCGTGCCTTGGCCACCGCGGCATGCAGCTGTTCCTCGGTCGCGTCCGGGCGGCCGTAAAGCAGGTTGTCGCGGATCGAGCGGTGCAGCAGCGAGGTGTCCTGGGTGACCACGCCGATCTGGCGGCGCAGGCTTTCCTGGGTGACACCGGCGATGTCCTGGCCGTCGATGCGGATCTGCCCGCTCTCCAGGTCGTACAGCCGCAGCAGCACGTTGACCAGGGTCGACTTGCCGGCACCGGAGGGGCCGACCAGACCGATCTTTTCACCGGGCTTCACCTGCAGGTCCAACCCGGCGATCACGCCACCGCTTTTGCCGTAGTGGAAATGGATGTGATCGAAATGCACGGCGCCCTGGCTGACCACCAGCGGCACGGCATCGGCGCGGTCCTGCACGGTGAGCGGCTGGGAGATGGTGGTGATGCCGTCCTGCACCGTGCCGATATCCTCGAAGATGCCGTTGATCGTCCACATGATCCAGCCGGACATGTTGTGGATGCGGATCACCAGGCCGGTGGCCAGGGTGATCGCACCGACCGTGATGTGCCCGCCGTTCCACAGCCACAGCGCCAGGCCGCAGGTGCCCACGATGAGGAAGCCGTTGACGATGGCGATGGTGACTTCCAGCCCGGTGGTGACCCGGGTCTGGCCGCGGTGCTTGACCGCCAGTTCGTCGATCGCCTCGGCCACGTAGGCCTGCTCGCGGCCGCCATGGGCGAACAGCTTCAGCGTGGGCACGTTGGTGTAGCCATCCACGATGCGGCCCATCGCCTTGGAGCGCGCCTCCGAGGCGATCCACGCGCGCTCTTTGGCCCGCGGCACGAAGTACCACATGATTACCGCATAGCCGGCCATCCACAGCCCCAGCGGAATCATCAGCCGCCAGTCGGCCTGCGCGAACAGGTACAGCGCGGTGCCGGTGTAGACGATGATGTACCAGAGCGAATCGACCATCTGCACGGCCGATTCGCGCAGCGAGGTACCGGTCTGCATGACCCGGTTGGCCATGCTGCCGGCGAAATCGTTCTGGAAGAAGCTCAGGCTCTGCCGCACCACGTAGTTGTGCATCAGCCAGCGCGAGCGGTTGCTCAACCCCGGCACGATCGCCTGGTTGACCAGCAGGCTGTGCAGCGAGACCAGCAGCGGCCGCGCAATCAGGGTGATGCCGGCCATCCACATCAACGTGTTGGCATGCCGGGCGAAGAAGTCGCTGCCGGGCTGCTCGGCGACCATGTCGACGATGCGGCCCAGGAAATCGAACATCGCCACTTCCACCAGCGCCAGCAGCAGCCCGGCGATCAACGTGGCCAGCAGCACCGGCCACACCGGACGCAGATAGTGGATGTAGAACGGCACCACCTTGCGCGGCGGCATGCGCCCATCGATCGGCGGGAAAACCGGAATCAGCGATTCGAACCAGCGGAACATCGCAGTGCACCGAAAACAAAACAGGCCGCGATTATCCCACCGCGGCCTGCCCTTTTACTCTCACCTCCATCACACGCCGGCGACGGGGTTCAGCCCTTGGTCTCCGGCGCGATCGGGGTCAGCAGCAGGTCCTGGAAATCGAAGCTGAAATCGGTCAGCGACGACACCGCCTGCATGCGCACCTCGCGGACCTTGCCGTCCGGATCCAGGCTGAAATTCACGAAGGCATCGGCATTGAGCGAACGGTCGTCCCAGCGCACCAGGAAGGTGTCGTGCTGCCAATGTTCCAGCGTGCCGATCAACTGCGCGGTCCTGCCGAAGCGCAGGCGCAGTTTGCCGCCCTGCTGTTCAACGAATACGTCGCCGTACCACGCGTCGCGGTAACCGCCCGCGTAGCGTGCCAGCGGCAGCGACGGCGTGGATTTCGCATCGCGCGCCGCCTGGTGCCTGGCCCAGCCCTCGTCCGCCTTCTCCTGCGACTTGGCCACGGCGGCCGCATAGGCGGCGACCCAGTCGGTGGCCGGCGCCTGCAGGTAGGCGTCCAGCGCTTCCATGGTGATTGCGTTGAAGGCGGCACCCACTTCCTGGTTGGTCAGCACCACGATGCCGAGCTTGTGCTCCGGCACCAAGGTCACGCGCGAGACCATGCCGGGCCAGCCGCCGGTGTGCCAGACCAGCTTCTGGCCGCGGTAATCACTCAGGCTCCAGCCCTCGCCATAACCGGCGAAATTCGGCCGTGCCGCCGCAAGCTGCGGCACGCTCGGCTCGGGCACGACCTGCGGGGTGATCATCTGCCACATCGCCTGCTGGGTCTTGGCGGTGAACAGCGCCTGGCCGTTCTCCAGCGTGCCCTGGGCCAATTGCACGTTCATCCAGCGCGCCATGTCATGCACGCTGGAATAGATGCCGCCGGCGCCGGCATTGTTGGACCAGGTCAGCGGTGCGACGGTGCGCAGCTGGCTGAAATCGTACTTGGCATGACCGACCGCGGCGTTGTCGCCGGGCTGCAGATGATCGGCGTTGTAACGTGTGCCGCGCATCCCCACCGGGGTGAAGATGTGCTGCTGCAGGAAGTCTGCATAGGTCTGCCCGGAGACCTGTTCGATCACCTGCTGGGCGACCGCGTAGAGAATGTTGTCGTAGGCGTAGCGATCACGGAACCCGGCCTTGAGCGGCACCTTGCCCAGACGCTGCACCACCTCTTTGTTGCTGTAGGAGGTGGTCGGCCAGAACAGCAGGTCGCCCGCGCCCAGGCTCAAGCCACTGCGATGCGAGAGCAGATCGCGGATCCGCATTTCGCCGGTCACATACGGATCGGACATGCGGAAGCCCGGCAGATGATCGATCACGCGATCGTCCATCTTCAGCTTGCCCTGCTCGGCCAGCAGGTTCAGCGAGGTCGCGGTGAACGCCTTGGTGTTGGAGGCAATCGCGAACAGCGTGTCGGCCTGGACCGGCGCCGGCTTGCCCAGCTCGCGCACACCGTAACCGCGTTCCATCACGACCTTGCCGTCCTTGACCACCGCCACGGCGATGCCGGGGATGTCGAACTCGGCGCGGGCCCGTTCGATGGTGGCGTCCAGCCGCTGCAGTTCGGCCGGCACGGCGGCCGATGCCAAGGGTGCGCATGCGAGCAGCACGGCGCCTCCGATCCAGGATGTGTTCAAGCAGTGTCTCCGGTTGCGTGTGGCGGGGGCGTCGAAGGTGCCGATGCCCCGGTTTCGCACGATGGTAACGCGGGCCGGATCAGGCTCGCCTGTGCCAGAAGGAGGCCCGCCATGACCGCGCCCGCGCAGACCACCGCTACGATCATTCCCTGCCTGCGCTACCGCGATGCACACGCCGCCATTGCCTGGCTGCAGCGCGCGTTCGGGTTCCAGCAACAGGCGGTGTACGCCGAGGGCGATATCGTCCACCACGCCCAGCTGGTGTATGGCCACGGCATGATCATGCTCGGGTCGGTCGACAACGCCAGCGAATGGGGCCGCTACAGCGTGCACCCCGATGAGGTCGGCGGCCGCCAGACCCAGACGGCCTGCGTGATCGTGGCCGACCCGGATGCGCATCATGCGCGCGCGGTTGCCGCCGGCGCCCGGATCGTGATCGACATCGCCGACCAGCCCTATGGCGGCCGTGGCTATGCCTGCCGCGATCCGGAGGGCTACCTGTGGTGGTTCGGCAGCTACGACCCGTGGGCCGGCCACGCGGGCGGCGCATGAGCGCACCGCCCGGCATCATCCGCACCGGTATCGGCGGCTGGGTCTTCCCGGCATGGCGTGGTGGCACCTTCTATCCGGCCGGGCTGCCGCAGCGCGAAGAGCTGGCCTATGCCAGCGAGCAGCTCGGCTGCATTGAAATCAACAGCACCTTCTACCGCGCGCAGAAGCCGGCCATCTATGCACAGTGGCGCGAACAGACGCCCGAGGGTTTCCGCTTCTCGGCCAAGGCGCCGCGCACGATCACCCAGACCCATGACCTGACCACCGTCGGCGAACGTGCCGAGCGCTTCATCGAGGGTATCAGCGCGCTGGAGGACCGGCTGGGGCCGCTGATCTGGCAGTTCGGCGAAAACCATCCGGCGACCGCGGCCGAGTTCGATGCGTTCCTGGGCATGCTTCCGCGCAAGGTTGGCGGCGAGCGCCTGCAGCACGCGCTGGAGGTTCGCAACCCGGCTGCCTGGACACCGGACCTGCTGGCTGCTGCCCGGGCGCACGGCGCCGCGCTGGTGTTCAGCGGCTCGGACGATTACCCCAGCTTCGCCGACCCGACCGCGGACTTCATCTATGCGCGGCTGATGCGCTCACGCGCCAACCTGCGTGCCGGCTATCCAGCGCGGGCGATGGAGCAGTGGTGCCTGCGTGCGATGCGCTGGGCGCGCGGCGAGGACAATGCAGACCTGCCCCACCTCGCCGCCGACGTGCCCGCGCAGTCGCCGCGCGAGGTCTATGTGCTGTTCATTGGCGCCGCCAAGCAGCGCAATCCCGGCGCGGCGATGGCCCTGCGCGACCAGCTGCGGCAGCTCGGCGGCGGCTGACCGTTCACCGCTGCCGGCGGCGCGCCGCGAGCGCCGCATCCAGCCACCACAGCAGGGCACCGGCCACAATGAACACCACCGCCACGGCCAGCACATTGCGCGCGACCAAGCCGATGCCCAGCGCGCCCAGGTCCAAGAACGGGTACGGGTACTGCCCGCTGAGCCGCCCGACCAGCAGCGCCCAGCCCAGATAAACGATCGGAATCGCCAGAACGCCGGCCAGCCCGCGCCGAGGCAGCCGGCCGTGCGGCCCGGCCAGCCAGCCCAGCAGATACATCACGGGCACCGCGTAATGCAGGCCGGCATCGGCCCACCATTGCGCGCCCTGCGGGTGCCACAGCGGACGCAGGATGATCACGTAGATCAACCCGGTGATGCCGATGAACAGCGCCACTGCCACGCGCGGGACCGGCGCGGCCAGGCCAGTGCGACGGCCGCAGGCCAGGGCAACGCAGACCACGGCCACCCCGATGTTGCTGAGGATGGTGAAGTAGCCCAGGTAGCGCAGCGTCGCCTCCGCTGCACCCGGGCCGGGGATGCGCAGCAGCAGGTGATACTGCAGCAGCAGCGAGGCCACTGCGACCACGGCGGTGAGGCCGGCCCAGGCGCGCAGCGCGGGTGGCGTTGTGGGGGCAAGGGAATCGCTGTGCAGAGGTGTCATGGGCGCAGGATGCCACGGCCCGGAAAAGATCACGTGGAAGGCGTCCGCCACGTCGCGGCTTGTCGCACAATACGCCGATGCCGATGACCGATACCCGCAGAGCCCTGCTGCAAATCCATTTCTGTGTGCTGCTGTGGGGCGTCACCGCCATCCTCGGCAAGCTGATCACCCTGCCCGCCCTGCCCCTGGTGTGGTGGCGCATGCTGCTGGTGGTGGCCATGCTGGCGCTGGTGCCACGGGTGTGGCGCGGGCTGCGGCAACTCTCGCCGCGATTGGTCGCCGGGTACTGCGGCGTCGGCGCGCTGGTCGCGCTGCATTGGCTCACCTTCTATGGCGCCGTGAAACTGGCCAATGCCTCGGTGGCCGCGACCTGCATCGCGCTGGCGCCGGTGTTCACGGCGGTGATCGAACCGTGGGTGGCCAAGCGACCCTTCCAGTTCCGCGAGCTGGCCTTCGGCATCCTGGTGCTGCCCGGCGTCGCACTGGTGGTGGGGGGCGTTCCCGATGGCATGCGCCTGGGCGTGCTCATCGGCGCACTGTCGGCATTGCTGGTGGCCGTCTTCGGCTCGCTCAACAAGCGCCTGGTCAGCCATGCCGACCCGCTCACCGTGACCGCGCTGGAACTCGGCGCGGGCACGCTCACCCTGACCCTGCTGGCGCCGGTGCTGCCCTTCCTGCTGCCAGCGCTGGCCAGCGACCTGTGGGTGATCCCGGACCTGCACGATGGCCTGCTGCTGTTGGCCCTGGCCGGTCTCTGCACGCTGCTGCCGTTTGCGCTGGCCCTGGTCGCGCTGCGCCACATCAGCGCCTACACCTCCCAGCTGGTGACCAATCTGGAACCGGTCTACGCGATCCTGCTGGCGATGGTGCTGCTCAGCGAGCAGCGTGAGCTGACGCCGCTGTTCTACGCCGGCGTGGCGATCATCGTCGGGGCGGTGTTCCTGCACCCGCTGCTCAACCGCCGTCGGAAGGTGCAGCACCCGGAAATCCTGGCAACCTCGGAAGCGCGCAACATCGCCGATTGAGCGCGCGTACCGGCCAACACCCGGCACGCCACGGACAAGGCCGTGCGCTTCAGTCGGCGCGCAGGACCCGGTTGCGGCCCTCGCCCTTGGCCCGGTACAACGCCGCGTCGGCCCGTGCCAGGGTCTGCTCGATCGCATCGCCATGGCGGTGCGCGGCCACCCCGATACTGATCGTCAACGGCAGGCCCAACGGCAGGTCGGCCACCGCCATGCGCAGGAAATCACACTGCAACTCAGCGGTGGCCAGCGGCGTATCGGGCATCAGCACTACGAATTCTTCGCCACCGTAACGCGCGGCCAGGCCGTGCCCGGCGAAATGCGCACGCAGCAGCCGGGCCAGTTCGGCCAGCACGTGATCGCCGGTGGCATGGCCGTAAAGATCGTTGACGGTCTTGAAGTGATCGATGTCCAGCAGGGCGACGGCCGTGGCGCGTGGCTGGCCGTCGGCGTCCACCACCGCCGCTTCCAGCGCAGTGCTCATCGCACGGCGGTTCGGCAGGCCGGTAAGCGGATCGGTGCGGCTCTGTTCGGCCAGGTCGGCGTTCTGCTGTTCCAGCAGTTCGTTGTACTCGGCCAGGCGCTGCTCGTACCAGGCGCGGTCGGTCATGTGCTGCTGTATCTCGTGCGCGTAGCGGCGCAGCTCCATCACCAGCGAGACCTGCCGGGACAACGCGGACAACGCATCGCGCTGGCCCGGGCTGAGCTGCCGGGGCGCCGCATCGAACACGCACAGGGTGCCCAGTGGCAGCCCCTCGCTGCTCAGCAGCGGCGCACCGGCGTAGAAGCGGACGTGCGGGTCATCGACCACCACCGGGTTGTCGAAGAAGCGCGGATCGTTGCGGGCATCCTCGACCACCATCACCTGGTCCGGCTGCAGGATGGCGTGGCCGCAGAAGGAGATGTCGCGACTGGTTTCGGCGGCCTCCAGCAGCTGGCGCGCCTTGAACCACTGGCGGTCCTGGTCGACCAGGGTGACCGCGCCCATGCGCGTGCCGCACAACGCCGTGGCGATCGTGACCAGATCGTCGAACGACCGCTCGCGGGGGGAATCCAGGATCTGGTAGCGCTGCAGCGCCAGCAGGCGCTGCGCTTCGTTGTCCGGCTTGGACGGCTTGATCATCGTGGCAGGCAGTAGCGTGTGCCTGCGCAGTCTAGCCCGAGTATCGCGCCATCACGTGACGCACAGCATCACCAGTCCAGCTGTTTGGGCAGCAGGCCCTTGAGCTCGGCGTCGGTGAGGTTGCGCCACTGGCCCGGCTTGAGCGCCCCGAGTTTGATGTTGTCGATGCGCACGCGGCGCAGCTGGGTGACCCGGAAGCCGAACGCAGCCGCCATCAGGCGGATCTGGCGGTTCAGGCCCTGCTGCAGGGTGATCCGGAACCCGAACTTGGCCAGCTTGCTGGTCCGGCACGGCAATGTGACTTCGTCACGGATGCGCACGCCGCGGGCCATGCCACGCAGGAACTCATCGGTGACGGCCTTGTTGACCGCGACCATGTATTCCTTCTGGTGGCCATTTTCGGCGCGCAGGATCTGATTGACGATGTTGCCGTTGCTGGTGAGCAGAATCAGACCTTCGGAATCCTTGTCCAGGCGGCCGATCGGGAAGATGCGCTGCTCGTGGCCGACGAACTCCACGATGTTGCCCTTGACCGAGCTTTCGGTGGTGCAGGTGATGCCCACCGGCTTGTTCAGCGCGATGTAGACGTGCTTGCGGCCACCGGCCTTCTTCGCTTCACGGGCGCGCAGCGGCTGGCCGTCGACCAGCACCACGTCCTGTTCGCCCACCACCGCACCGGTACCGGCCGGATGGCCGTTGACGGTGACGCGGCGCTCGCCGATCAGGCGGTCGGCTTCGCGGCGGGAACAGAAGCCGGTATCGGCGATATGCTTGTTGAGTCGGGTTGTCATCGGCCCATTATCGGGCAAAAGGTGGCCGCCGCTGCGTTTTTCCGCGTGCCGGTGGTTCAGGCCGGCAATGGATCGCAGGCGGTCGTGGTGCGTTCGCCGTCGTGGATCTGGTTGCGGCCGTTGCGCTTGGCGCAGTACATGGCGTGGTCGGCCCGGCGCAGCAACCCGGCCAGATCGTCGCTGCCCGGCTGGAGTACCGCCAGGCCGATGCTGGCCGAGACGGTCAGGCCCGGGATGCCCAGCGTCTGGGTCACCGCCGCCACCTGCTGACGGACCGTCTCCAGCCGGGCCACGGCCGCAGCATGGCCGGCACCGGGCAGCAGCACCAGGAATTCCTCACCGCCCATCCGGATCACATCGTCATGGTTGCGCACCGAGCCGCGCAGCGCGCGCGCCACCGCGACCAGCACCTGGTCGCCCACCTCATGCCCGAACTGGTCGTTGATGTCCTTGAACAGATCGATGTCCAGGAAGCCGATCGCCAGCGCATGCGGCTGCTGGCGCGCCCGTTCCAGGTACTGCGCGAGCAGCCGCAGGCCGGCGCGACGGTTGGGCAGGCCGGTGAGCACGTCGGTGTCGGCCAGCTGGCGCATTTCATCGCGCTGGCGGCGCAGCCTGCCCAGCCGGAGATTCAGGGCGTAGGCGGCCATCATCAAGAACCAGGTGGCCGACAACTGCAGCGCTTCGATCCGATAGGCCATCAGCCAGCGCGCGTCCAGCGCGTCGGCCCCGATCATGATCCACCAGGGGGCCAGCGCGGCCAGCCCCGGCAGCGCATGCGCATCGCCCCGCCACAGCCCCCACAGGCCCGCACCGAGGCACAGCGTGCAGACGACCAGGAAACTGCCTTCCAGCGCTGCCGCCCCGGCGCTCAGCCCGTCCAGCCCCCAGAGCGGCACGCTCAGCCCGAGCGCGATCAGGCCCCACAGCACGAGGTGCTGTGCCGGACGCGAGCGCGGCCAGCGCCGGTCACCGCCGGTGAGGCGCCACAGGATCGGCAGCAGCAAGGCCTGGCTGAACGCGGTGAGTGCGATCAGCCACCAGGAGGCGCGGTCGTGCACCGGCAACCACGGCTCGGGATAGCCGCTCAGCCCGCCAAGCACCGCCTGCCAGAGCACGAACACAATGCAGGCGCCGACATACACCAGGAAAGACCGGTCGCGGGTGGTGGCCCAGCCCATCAGCGCAGACAGCGCCAGGGCGATCGCCACGGCGATGCAGGCTGCGCGCACCAGCAGCCGGGCGGTGTCGTTCTGCTGCACCGGACTGGGCGCGCCAAGCTGGATGGTCGGTACCCAGCGCGGCTTCAGCGGCCGGGTCCAGGACACCACGATCGGCTCGTGATCGCCGGCCTTGGGCACCACCACCAACCCGACCCCGGCCCGGAAGCGCGAATCGCGCGTGCGGGCATCGTGCATGCTGCCGCAGATCTCGCGGTCGCCATGGCTGATGCGGACCTCGCCGGTGAGGACCCCGAATACGTCCACGGCCTGTGGCTTGCCCGACCAGCCGGCGGCGGGCGCCGGGATCGAGAGCACTTCCTGGTGGCGTGCCAGTACATCCGGCGCGCAGGCGCGCTGCGGCGTCACCTCATCGGTGGCCCCGCCCAGCAACAGGAAGTCCTGCCCCACGCGCGGCGCCGCCTGCAGGCTACAGGGCAACAGCCACAGCAGCACCAGCGCGAACGCCATCCACCCGATTGAGTCACCGCCCCCGTTGCTCACACCTGCGTCCTGCCCGCCCGTGTTCGTCCGCGCACACCGTGTCCGGAACCGTCGGCGGCGATTATCGCATCATGGCATGCCCCGCCAGGCGTCGGAGGACAGGCCCGCGCGCACCGGCCGTATCGCCAGCTGGGTCATCCGCTCCAGCGGGATCGGGCGCTCGATCGCATACCCCTGCAAACCCTCCACGCCCATCTGCGCCAGCTGGTCGGCCACCACCGCCGATTCGACCCACTCGGCGACGACCATCATGTGCAGCTCGCGGCCCACCTCGGTGATCGCGCGCACGGCGGCGCGGTTGACCGGATCCACGTTCATGTCGCGCACGAACACGCCATCGATCTTGAGCATGTCTGCCGGCAACTGGCGCAGATAGCCGAACGAGGACAACCCCGAGCCGAAATCATCCAGCGCCATGCGGCAGCCGCGCGCCTTGACCGCGTCGATGAAGGCACGCGCCTGGGCCAGGTTGCTGACCGCGGCGGTTTCGGTGATTTCAAAGCAGAGCTTGCGGGCCAGGCCGCGGTTGCGTTCCAGCAGATCGGTGACGAAGGCCAGGAAGCTGGGCTCGGCGATCGACTGCGCCGACACGTTGACGTTGCACAGGCCCAGTTGCTGCACGTGGCTCGGGCACACCTGCAGATGCCGGAACAGCAGCGACAACACGTGCCGGTCCAGCGCCATACCCATGCCGTAACGTTCCACCGCGCCCATGAACTCGGCCGGCCCCTGCAGGGCACCCTCCGGGCTGCGCATGCGCACCAGCACTTCGTAGTGCAGGAACTCCGGATCGCCGACCCGCTCGATGCGCTGGGCATACAGCAGCATGCGGTTCTCGGCCATCGCGCTGGAGACATTGGCCAAGCGCTCGGCTTCGCGCCGACGTTCGTCCAGCGCCATGCGGCTTTCGTTGTAGCAATGCACACGGTTGCGACCGGCCTCCTTGGCGGCATAGCAGGCGCTGTCGGCCGCGCTCATCAGCCAGTTCACATCCGGTACCTCGGCAGTCACTTCCACCACGCCGACGCTGCAGCTCACCCGGGGGGCGCCGTCGCCGTGATGCAGGCTGACCTGGCCCAGCGTGCGGATCACCCGTTGCAGCACCTGCTTGGCCTCGTCCTGGCCGGCGTTGGCCAGGAACAGGGCAAACTCGTCCCCGCCCAGGCGGCCCACCCAGTCGCCATCGCGCACGGCGCCGACCAGGTAATCGGCGAAACTGCGCAGCAGCTGGTCGCCCGCGGCATGGCCGAGCCCGTCGTTGACCAGCTTGAAGTAATCCAGATCGATGTAGCACAGCGAGTGGATCCCGCCCTCGGCGCGTACCGCCACAGCGCCTGATCGAGCAGCCGCTCGATCTCGCGGCGGTTGATCAGCCCGGTCAGCGGGTCATGACTGGCGTGGTGTTCCACTTCCCGCGCCAGCGCATGGTTCTGCGAGACATCCTCCACCAGCGCGAACACCGCCGGCGCGCGCCCCCGGGTATGCACCACCGTCCCGCTCCAGCGCCCCCACATCAGGCTGCCATCGGCGCGCAGGAAGCGCAGCTCGCCCGGGCGCAGCTGGCGTGGCCAGTCGATCCGGCCGCGCTCGTCCAAGACCAGCTCCCCCTCCACCAGCAGATCGGCCAGCGACAGGCTGAGCAGCGCCTCACGGCGATGGTCGAGGATATCGGCCATGGCCTGGTTGGTCTCCATGATGCCGCCCTCCTCGTCGAGCTTGAGCATGCCGACCGTGGCCTGGTAGAACGCCGCGCGGAACCGGCTTTCCTGCTCGGTCAGGTCGTTGCGCACACGCCGCGCGAGCAGCACCGCGATCAGCGTGATCGCCAGCACCGACAGCCCCCCGACGATGAAGGTGGTCATGCGCACCATCGCCGCGGTATGCAGCAACGCGCTGGAGAACGCCCGCGCCTGGTTCTGCATGTCCACGTCCAGCGCCTGCACCCGGCGCAGCAGTGCCTGCTGTACCGCCGGGGTCAGGCTGCCGGCGGCATGTCCGGCCTGGACCCGGTCGGTGATGGCCACCAGCTGCAGCAGATCGTCGTCGGTGTCGCGCCACAGGCGCACCGCGTCGCGGAAATACGGCTGATCGCGCAGGTAGCGATACGACAGGATCAACCGGTTGATGTCGCCGCGGGCGTTGCCGCCTTCGATGAAGCCCCGGCGTGCGGCGGCGATGTCCGGGGCGGCCTGTTCCAGTGCACGGCGGGCGATGAGGTCGCCCAGCGGCACCCGCAGCTCCTGCCGGGTCAGCGCAAGATCGGCCGGATCGGCCGAGGTGATGTACCGCGACAGCGCGTGGGTGGCCTGTTGCTGGCCGCGCGACCAGTGGCTCTGGCCCATGATCCATGCGGTGGAGGCCGCCTGCAGCTCCTGGATCAGGGCGGAAATGCCGACCAGGCCGATGGCCATGCCGGTCAACAGCACGAAGCGCAGGGTCAGGCCCCGCATGGAATACGGTATCGCGGTGCCGCCACTCTCCCTGCGACCTCCATACATCGCCGATCCCCCCCGGGGCTGCGGATGTGGAAACTCATTCCATTGGAGCATGGTCCAACCCGCAGGCTAGGGCCAGTGTTGTTGAGACGGCGCGAAACCGGCAGCCAGGGACGCGGGGGCCGGAAACGACGACGCCAGCCCGGAGGCTGGCGTCGCGTCGATCACCCGAGGGGGATCAGAAGTTGCGCGGACCGCGCGGCTTGAAGCCATCACGGCGCGGCGGACGGTCGTTGCCGCCGGGACCGCTGCGCGGGCCACCCGGACCACGCGGCTTGCCCTGGCCGAACTTCGGCTTGAACGCCGGACGCGGCGACGGGGTCAGGTCTTCACCCGGCTCGACCTTGCGCATCTGAAGCTGCTGGCCCGAGACCCACACCTTCTTCAGGTGGGTCAGCAGGTCCTGCGGCATTTCGGCCGGCAGGTCCAGCACCGAGAAGTCGTCGTGGATGTCGATGCGGCCGATGAAGCGGCTTTCCAGCCCGGCTTCGTTGGCGATCGCGCCGACGATGTTGCCCGGCTTCACGCCGTGCACGTGGCCCACTTCGATGCGGAAGGTTTCCATGCCCGGCTCGGCGGCACCGCGCGGGGCGATGTCACGGCGCGGGGCGCGCTCGAAGCCGCCTTCGCTGTTGCCGAAGTCGCCTTCCGGACGCGGCGGGCGCGGGCCGCGGTCGTCTTCACGACGCGGGCCACGCTCGAAGCGCGGCTCGAAACGGGCCGGGCGCTCGCCACGGTCGTTGCTGCGCTCGTTGCGCTGGTGCGGCGCACGCTCTTCACGGGCACCACGCACCGGCGGGGTCAGCAGGAACGGCGAATCGCCCTGCAGCAGCTTGGCCAGCGCGGCGGCGATGTCGATCGCCGGCACGTTCTTCTCGCCTTCCAGCTTCTGCAGCAGGTCGCGGTAGAACTCGGTACCACCGGCATCCAGGACATCGCTGATGCGGCTCATGAACTTGGTGATGCGGGTATCGTTGACCGCATCCACGCTCGGCAGCTGCATTTCTTCGATCGGCTGGCGGGTGGCGCGCTCGATCGCACGCAGCATGCCCTTTTCGCGCGGGGTGGCGAACAGGATCGCGTCACCGGTGCGGCCGGCACGACCGGTACGGCCGATGCGGTGCACATAGCTTTCGGTGTCGTACGGGATGTCGTAGTTCAGCACGTGGCTGATGCGCTCCACGTCCAGGCCACGGGCAGCCACGTCGGTGGCCACCAGGATGTCCAGCTTGCCTTCCTTGAGCATGCCGATGGTGCGTTCGCGCTGGGCCTGCTGCATGTCGCCGTTGATGGCGGCCGCGGCCAGGCCACGTGCCTGCAGCTTCTCGGCCAGCTCTTCGGTGGCCGCCTTGGTACGCGAGAAGATGATCATCGCGTCGAAGGGTTCCACTTCCAGGATGCGGGTCAGCGCGTCCAGCTTGTGCATGCCGCTCACCCACCAGTAGCGCTGGCGGATGTTGGCCGAGGTCGTCGTCTTGCTGACGATGGTGACTTCAGCCGGGTTCTTCAGGTAGGTCTGCGCGATGCGGCGGATCTGCGACGGCATGGTGGCCGAGAACAGGGCGACCTGGCGGGTCTCCGGCAGCTTCTTCAGCACGGCTTCGACGTCGTCGATGAAGCCCATGCGCAGCATTTCATCGGCTTCGTCCAGCACCAGCGTCTTCAGCTCGGACAGGTCCAGGGTGCCGCGCTCGAGGTGATCGATCACACGGCCCGGGGTACCGACGATGACGTGCACGCCACGGCGCAGGGCCTGCAGCTGCTGGCCATACGGCTGGCCGCCGTACACCGGCAGCACGCGGAAGCCCGGAATGCCGGAGGAATAGGTCTGGAACGCCTCGGCGACCTGGATGGCCAGTTCGCGGGTCGGTGCCAGCACCAGCACCTGCGGCTTGGTCTGGTTGAAATCGAGGTTGGACAGCACCGGCAGTGCGAAGGCGGCGGTCTTGCCGGTACCGGTCTGGGCCTGGCCCAGCACGTCACGGCCTTCCAGCATCGCCGGAATGGTGGCGGCCTGGATCGGCGAGGGGGTTTCGTAACCGACGGTGGCGACGGCCTGCATGACAGCGTCGGACAGGCCGAGATCTGCAAACCGCAGCGGCGTGGTGGAATCTTGGGACATGGGGAACTCCGAAACACCGCCGTTTTACGCGGCAGTGAGATAAAAAAGGGGGATGGTCCGCGCTTTGGGCGCCCTTTCTTATTGCGTGCCCTGGCGCTGCTCGGTCGGAGGAGAATTCACTCACTCAGGGGGCGATGATACCGCATCGTTCCTGAACAACGCGTACAGATTGCCACGTGGATGCCGTTCTGCCGCGTGCTGGCGCACAATACGCGCCCTCTCCCGGCCGGGCCCAACGCCCGCGCCCCTTCCCAGGATACCCGTTTTCATGCAGACCCTCGAATTTGAACTGGACCGCGACTACGTCGAGCTCAAGCAGCTGCTCAAGCTGGCCGACCTGGTCACCAGCGGGGGCGAAGCCAAGACCGTGATCGGCGACGGCCAGGTCCTGGTGGATGGTGAAGTGGAGCTGCGCAAGGCCTGCAAGATCCGCGCGGGCCAGCAGGTGCAGTTCGCCGACACCGTCATCCACGTGATCGCCGACAGCGACGCGCCCTGACCCTGTGTGACGACCAACGGTCGTCACCTACCGGTGAGGTGGGCGGCGATCAACTGGCGGAACGGGGCCACGCCGTGCGCCAGCCGCAGCCCGGCCCGGCGCAGGAGCCGCGCCGGCAGGCGGTCATTGGTATACAGCGAGGCGATCGCATTGGTCGCCTCGTAGAGCGGCCGGGAGGCCAACCGGTGGCCGCGCTCGTACGCGGCCAGCCCGGACGGCGCGGCGATGTCGCGCCCCTGCCCCGCCGCCCTGCGCACGATCCCGGCCAGCCGATGCTGGCTCCGCAGGCCCAGATTGAAGCCATGGGCCGTCACCGGATGCATGCCGACCGCGGCATCGCCGATCAACGCGCAGCGATCGCCGGCAAACGCGTGCGCGTAAACGCCCACCAGCGGATACGCGACCGGCGTGGCCAGCGGCCGCATCGCGCCCAGTCGATGCTCGAAGAACGCGCTGATGCTGCGGCCGAAGTCGCCTTCGTCCTGGGCGATCAAGCCTGCGATCTGGCGCGGCGGCAGGGTGATCACCGCCGAGGCCTGGTCGCCGTTGAGCGGCAGCAGCGCCATCGTGCGGCCATAGCCGAACCACTCCCAGGCCGTGTGCCGGTGCGGCACCTCGATCTGCATCCGGCACACCAGCATCGATTTGCCGAAGTCGCGCATCTGCGCCCCGATCCCCAGCAGGCGCCGGGTCGCGGAGAAGCGGCTGTCCGCAGCGACCACCAGGCGCGCGGCCAATTGGCGGCCATCGGCCAGGGTGACCGTGCTGTGGGTGGGGCCGGGGGCGACGGCCGTCACGCTGGCCTGGTCCACGATGTCCAGCCCGGCCTGGGCCTGCACGCTCTGCCACGCGGCGCGGCGGATCAGATGATTGGGCACCAGCCAGCCCAGGTCATCGCCGGTACGCTCGTGCGCAGCGAAGGTCAGCGCGAACGGCGAGCCGCCGTCCATCACCTTGGCATCGCGCAGCGGGGAAATCTCGGCCGGGTCCAGCCGCTCCCACAGGCCCAACGATTCCAGGATCTGGCGCGAGGCGTGGGTCAGCGCGATCTCGCGGCCATCAAAGGCCGGATCGGCCAGCGCAGCGCGCGGCTGCTGTTCGATCAGCGTCACGCTCAGGCCGGTATCGGCCAGCGCGCGTGCGAAGCACAGCCCGGTCGGGCCGGCACCCACCACCACCACATCCACAGACTGCATGATCCCATCCTGCCGTTACGTGTCAGGTGCAGCTTAGCGCCGCGGCGTCGGCGCCGTCCTTGATCTGGATCAGGCGCGCCAGCACCGGTTCACAGCAACGCCCACAGCAGCATCACGATGCCCAGCAGCGAGACCAGCCACACCAGGCTGCGCACATAAGGCACGCCGGCGGCGTACAGCGGCAGGTAGATCAGGCGCGCCCAGAAATACAGCTGCACGGCCACGGCGGTCATCCCATCCTGGCGCTGGGTCAGCACCACCGCCAGCACCGCGGCCGCGAAGAACGGGAAGGTTTCCATGAAGTTGCTCTGCGCGCGCTGCAGGCGGCCGGCCAGCGGGCCTGGCGGTGGCATCGGCTGATCGCGCGCGGAGGCGTTCCAGCCGATGCCGCGCTCGCGGGTGATCAGCGTGGAGGGCGCGAACACGTGCACCAGGCCGAGCACCATCGACCACACCAGCATCTGGATCTCGATACTCATCTGCGCAGGCTCCGGCAATCAGGGGGTGGCGGCACGCACGCTGTAACCGGCCAGGCGCCAGATGCGGTCTTCGTCGAACCGGAAGGAGACCAGTTCGCGCACCGGCTGGGCACTGTTGGCAAAGCGTGTGGGGAAACTGACGTTGATGTAGAGCCCTTCGGGAACGGTTGCCCCGGCGGCGTACTTGACCCGGGTCACCACCGGTTGGCCGCGCGAGGCCAGTGCGCCAAGACGTTGGCGATCAGCGGTGAGCTGGCTGACGAACGCCTGCTCGGTCACCGACTTCTTCGCCACGGCCGAAGCGCCTTTCCACGCCTCGCCGGCGCGGTTGGCATCGACCAGCTTGGCCACCTGCAACGCGGCGGCGGTCATTTCCGCATCCTGCTTCTGCACCTGCGCCTGCTGCGCCGGGCTCAGTGCCGGACGCGCTGCGGGCGCAGCCGCAGGCGCGGGGCGTGCCGGCGCGGGTGCAGGGGTGGCCGGTGGTGGCGCCTGGGCCAGCGTGGCGAAAGGCAGCAGAGCGGACAACAGCAGCAGCGGAACACGCATCAGGACACCGTTGGCTGGAAGGAACGGGCCCAGTCTACGGGAAGCACGTGAGTCCTCCGTCAGTTGCGTTCGGCGGCCTCGCCCGATGCCGGACGGGCGTCACCGAGGGTCCGCTCGGCGGTCTCCGGCTGGTCCGGGGCCACGGTGGTCGGCAGCAGAGTGGAGACATCGATTTCCGACAGCGGACTCTCGTCCGGACACGTCTCGTCGGGGAAACCGAAGCGCTGCTTAAGCGCCTGCCCGCAGCTGTTGACGGCCTCCAGCTCGCTGCCCTCGCGCTTGCACTCCTGATCGAAGGCGACCAGGAAGGCATCCTTGCGGCGCACGAACGCATCGCCGCATTTGCGCATCTGCTTGATCCGCTCCAGATCGTCCTGCACGGCGTTGGTGCCGTCCAGCCCGAACTGACGCAGCTCCTCGGCGGTCAACAGGCGCAGGCTGCGGTTGGGCACGGTCATCATCAGGTCGGCCACGCCCACCGCCACGCCGTTGCGCTGCAGGTAATCCTTCACGTTGTCATAGACCTCGTGGAGTTCGCGGTTGAGTTCAGCGCGCGAGGTCGCCTTGGAACTGATCCGCATCATGCGATGGATGCCGACCTTGCCCGAGACCAGCCGGTTATCGCCGGCGGCGAGCACGAACACGCAGGCACTGTGGCAGACCGAGCCTTCGCGCACCCAGATCGTCCAGTTGGATTCACCGATGCGGTCGCCGGCCACGATGGCGGCTTCGACCTGGCCACCACTGGAATCCAGGTCCAGGATGCGCCGCGAAATCCGCTGCGCATCGGCGACCACCGCCAGCCGGGCGACCAGCTCGGAGAAGCCCGGATTGATCTTGCCCACATAGCGCACGCGCAGCAGGCCGCGCTCGGCGCAGGGCTGCAGCGCGGCCTCGATGCTGGCCCGGTCCAGCGCCTCCAGCGGGGCGCCATCGCCGGCGTCACCGGCGTAGTCGGTATCGCAGCTGATCCACGCCTTGCCGTTTTCCAGCGCGGCCTGCGGCCAGCTCAGGTCGCCCCGCTCGGGCGCGGGCGGCGGCGGTGGCGGCGCATCGGCTGCATTGATGGACACCATGTGATCGCCATCGGCCGTCTGCGCCCGCACGGCCTTGTCGGCGGCGGTGACATTGCCCGGGTTCTCCAGCTGGCTGCAACCGGCCAGGCCCAGGTACAACAACGGCAACCACCACGACTTGAGCAACATGGACAACCCGGAATCCTCGCAAGGGGGGAATGCGCGGCAAAATGAGCGCGCACGCACAGTCTAGTGCGCGGCCGGCGCATCGCGGCAACCTGCCCTGAACCGGGCGACCCCGGCATGGCATTGCTGTCCGAAAATGGCGAGCCAGGCCCGGGCGGCGGGCATAGACTGGCCCCCATGGAGAACGCCCTGCCCCTGGACCACACCGCCTGCGAACGTGCCCGCCTGGCCCGCGACGCGCGCTTTGACGGGGTGTTCTTCACCGCCGTGCGCAGTACCGGCATCTACTGCCGTCCGGTCTGCCCGGCACCGGCGCCGAAGCCTTCCAATGTCATCTACTACCCGACCGCGGCCGCCGCAGCGGCAGCCGGTTACCGCCCCTGCCTGCGCTGCCGTCCCGAGCTGGCGCCCGAGGCCCAGGACGCGCTGGACAATGAAACCCTGCAGCGCGCGTTGGCGCTGATCCATGAGGGTTATCTGCAGGATCAGCCGGTCGCCGATCTGGCCGCGCACGTCGGCCTGAGTGCCCGCCAGCTGCAGCGCCTGTTCGTCGCCCGCCTCGGCGCCGCACCAGCGCAGATCCACGCCACGCGGCGGCTGCTGCTGGCCAAGCAATTGCTGACCGAAACCGCGCTCCCCGTGACCGATGTCGCGATGGCCTCGGGCTACAACAGCCTGCGCCGGTTCAACGCGGCCTTCCTGGATGGCTGCGGCATGCCCCCGACCGCGATCCGCCGCCAGCGTGGCGCGCTGACCGATGGCGCGCTCACGCTGCGCCTGGGCTATCGGCCGCCGCTCGATTTCACCGCGATGCTCGGTTTCCTGCGCCGCCGCGCGATTCCCGGCATCGAGCAGATCGGCACGGACAGCTACCAGCGCGTGATCGGGCCGCCCGAGCGCCCCTCACTGCTGAGCGTGACCGCCGATCCACGGCGCCCCGAACTGCTGCTGCGGCTGGGCCAGGTCGATCCGCGCGCGATTCCGGGCATCGTCCGGCGCGTGCGGCGCATCTTCGATCTGGATGCGGATCTGCTCAGGGTGCACGCCACGCTGATGCAGGAGCCGCTGCTCGCTGCGGGCATCGCGCAGCGCCCGGGGCTGCGCGTGCCCGGCGGTTGGGATGGCTTTGAAGTGGCCGTGCGCGCCGTGCTCGGCCAACAGGTCAGCGTGGCCGCCGCCGCGACGCTGGCACGCCGCGTGGTGGACCGCTTCGGGGCCACCCTGGAAGGCATGCCGGCAGGACTGGACCGCCAGTTCCCCTCGCCCGCGGTGCTGGCCCAGGCGCCACTGGAAACGATCGGCCTGCCGCGTACCCGGGCCGCCACCGTGCGCGGTGTCGCCCAGGCGGTGGTCGAGGGCCGGCTCGATTTTGGCGCCGGCCAGTCGTTGGCCGGCTTCGTCGAACGCTGCGTCGCCCTGCCCGGGATCGGCCCATGGACCGCGCATTACATCGCGCTGCGCGCCTTGGCCCTGCCCGATGCGTTTCCCGCCGGCGATCTGGTCCTGCAACAGGTGCTCGGCGATGGCACGCGCTTGAGCGAGCGCGCCACCGAGGCACGTTCGCAATCGTGGCGCCCCTGGCGCGCCTACGCCGTTCTGCACCTGTGGCACATGGCCACCCCTGCTCCGGGAGTTCCCTCATGACCCTGCTCCACGACACCTTCGACAGCCCGATCGGCGCCCTTACCGTGGCCGGCGACAGCCAGGGCATCCACCACATCCTGTTCGAGAACAACCGTTACGACGCCAAAGGCCGCGAGCACTGGCAGCGCGACGCCCATGCGTTGCGCGGCGCACGCGGGCAGCTGCTGGAGTACCTGCGCGGCGAACGCACGCGCTTCGATCTGCCGCTCGCCCCGCACGGAACGCCGTTCCAGCTGCGCGTGTGGAAAGCGCTGGCCGATATCCCCTTCGGCCAGACCTGGAGCTACGTCGAACTGGCACGGCACATCAACCACCCCACCGCCAGCCGCGCGGTCGGTGCCGCAAATGGCCGCAATCCGCTGCCGATCGTGCTGCCCTGCCACCGCGTGATCGGCAGCAGCGGGGCACTCACCGGATTCGGCGGCGGGCTGGCCACCAAGGCGGCCCTGCTGCAGTTGGAAGCCCGGCGCGATTCATTGTTCGCGTAGCTGCAGGTCATGCGTCATGCGTGGCGTGTGCCATTGGTTGTCTTCGACGCGTCACCGCCACGCACTATCATGGCGCGATGATTTCCGCTCGCCTTTCCATGGCGCTTGCCGCCGCTCTTTCGTTGGCCGCCTGCGCCACGACATCATCCACCCCGCCTGTCGCGCCTGTCGCCAGCGCAGCGCCGAGTGTCCCGGCCGCGCAGCAGAAAGTGCTGTTGATCTCCATCGATGGCCTGCGGGCGGACATGCTCGATCGGGGCATCACCCCGAACATCAGCCGGCTTGTCCACGAGGGTGTGCGGGCGCAATGGATGACACCGTCGTATCCGGCACTGACCTTTCCCAATCACTACACGATCGTGACCGGACTGCGCCCGGATCACCACGGCATCATCCACAACAGCATGCACGAGGACGGACTGGGCCAGTTCCAGCTGCACATGCGCGATTCGGTGGCCGACTCGCGCTGGTGGGGCGGTGAGCCGATCTGGGTCGGTGCGGAAAAGGCCGGCCTACGTACTGCCGTGTGGTCCTGGCCTGGCAGCGAAGCCGCGATCCAAGGCACCCGCCCCAGCCAGCTGCATGGTTACGATGAAGCCGTGGCCCTGCCCGATCGCGTTGACCAGGTGCTGGGCTGGCTGGGCCAGCAGGGCCCGCAGGCGCCGCGCCTGGTCACGTTGTACATGGAGCAGGTCGACAAGGCCGGCCACAATCACGGCCCGGAATCTCCGGCGTACGCCGCCGCGGTGGCATTGGCCGACAGCGCGCTGGGTCGCCTGCTCGATGGTCTGCAGGCCGATGGACTGGCCGACACCACCAACGTGATCCTGGTGTCCGATCACGGGATGGCCAGCGTACCGGCTGGCCACGTGGTGGCGACCGAAGACATGATCGATCCGACGATTGCCCGCGACATTTCGGTAGGGCAGTCGATCGGGTTCGCGCCCTTGCCAGGCAAGCAGGCCCAAGCCGAGCAGATCCTGCTGGGCGCGCATGCGAACTACGATTGCTGGACGCGTGAAACCCTGCCGGCGCGTTGGAAGTACGGCAGCAACCCGCGCATTCCACCGATCATCTGCCAGATGCATGAGGGCTGGGATGCCCTGACCCGGGAGCGGATAGCCAAACGCGGCCCAGGTGACCGGGGTTCGCACGGCTATGACAACGCCCTGCCGTCGATGCGCGCGGTGTTCGTCGCGCGCGGTCCGGCATTCAAGCAGGGGCAGTCGCTGCCTGCCTTCGACAACGTGGATGTGTATCCGCTGCTGACCCGCCTGCTCGGCATTCCGGCCGCACCCAATGACGGCAACCCCGAGCGCCTGCTGCCCGCATTGCGCTGAGGCGATCCCGGCGCGCAGGCAAAAAAAACGCGGCGCAAGCGCCGCGTTTTTCATGGACCCGCCTGGCTGGATCAGCCGGCCTTGGCCACCGCTTTCTTGGCAACGGCCTTCTTGGCCGGCGCCTTCGTCACGGTCTTCTTGGCAACCGGCGCAGCTGCGCCCACGGCCGCCTTGCTCACGACGTGCGAACGCGAATTGCCGTAGCTGGCATTGAAGCGCTTGCCCTTGGCGGTCTTGCGGTCACCCTTACCCATGTCGTAACTCCTTAGTCTGAATGCTGCGAAATCTGATTACCCCGTACTGACACGGGTTCGGCGGGGCCGCCCTCTCAGGCGCCCCCGCGCACGATCGGAAAGCCTACCATGCGCGCTCTCAATGAGCACAGCTGGCATCGTGGACGTGGCCGTGGTTCAGCCGCAGATTCACCAGATGGGCCACACCGACCAGCACGCCGCCCAGGGTCATCACCACCGCATGCGGCACCGCCGAGTGGTGCAGCGGGTCGTACAACAGCCCCGCCCAGAGGGCGCTCAGGCCTGGAATCAGGAAGCCCAGCGCGCGCAATGCGCCATGACGGCGCCAGCCCCAGACCAGGCTGAACAGGCCAAGCAGGGTCACGAAGCTGACCAGGGCCAGCTCCACCCCGTCGCTCATCCACACGGACAGGCCGAGCGATGGCGCAGCGGCCAGCAGCACCGGAAGCACAGCGCAGTGCACGGCACACAGCAGCGAGCCGGTGGCACCGAAACGATCCAGCAGATGGCGAACTCGAGCGAACAGGGGCATGACTTCCAGCAGGGTCGGCGAAGCGTTATGGAATAATATAACATCAATCCCGACGCGCACCCTGCCTCCCCCTGACTTGCCCTTTACCCGTCCCATGACGGGATTCGCGCGCCCCACCATTGATATATTGTAACAATTGACCGAAGGCCCTTGCCCTATGCGCTCCAGCTCCCTCCTGCTCAAACCCCATGCCCTCTCCCTGGCCCTTGCCGCGGCAATGCTGCCTTCGCTGGCGCTCGCCGCCGATGACGCCAGCAGCCACCGCGACCGTCACCTGACCGAACTGTCCACCGTGAAGGTCACCGCCTCGCCGCTGCAGGGCGATGCCGAATCGCTGGCCCGCCCGGTCGACGTGCTGGCCGGTGAGCGCCTGGACGAGCAGAAGGCCGGCACCCTTGGCGACACCGTGGCCAAGCTGCCCGGCGTGCAGAGCACCTTCTTCGGCCCCGGCGTCGGCCGCCCGATCATCCGCGGCCAGGAAGGCCCGCGCGTGGCGGTGCTGTCCAATGGCATGGGCAACATGGATGCCTCCACCGTGAGCGCCGACCATGCCACCAGCATCGAACCGTTCCTGGCCGATCAGATCGAAGTGCTCAAAGGCCCGGCCACCCTGCTGTTCGGCAGCGGCGCAATCGGTGGTGCGGTGAACGTGGTCGATGGCCGCATCGCCCGCGAATTGCCGGACCGTCCGCTCAGCGGCCGCGCCGAACTGCGTGGCAACTCGGTCAACGACGAGCGCAGCGGGATGTTCCGGCTGGATGGTGTCAGTGGCAACGTCGTGCTGCATGTCGATGGCCTGGTCCGCAATGGCGATGACTACCGGATTCCCGGCTATGCCGTGATCGATGGCCTGGAAGACCACAGCGGCCACGACCACGAGGAAGGCGATTCGGACGAGCCGCGCCGCGGCCGCCTGGACAACAGCTCGGTCCGCACCCGCGCCGGCGGCGTCGGTGCCACGTGGCTGGGCGATGACGGCTACTTCGGCGTCTCGGCCAGCACCTACCGCACCAACTACGGCATTCCCAACGGTGCGCACGTGCATGCCGAGGACGACCACGGTCATGACCACGATCATGATCACGATCATGATCACGACCATGGCGACGAGGAAGAAGGCGACGAGCATGACGTCCGCATCGACATGGTGCAGAACCGCTTCGAGACCAAGGCCGGCATTTACAACCCGGTCTCGTTCCTGAAGAACATCAACGCACGCGTGGCCTATACCGATTACGAACACGTGGAGCTGGAGGCCGGCACCCCGGCCACCCGCTTCACCAACCGGGGCATCGAAGGCCGCTTGGAAGCCGTGCAGGAGCAGATCGGCGGCTGGGATGGCGCGTTCGGCCTGCAGTTCGGCAACAGTGATTTCGGTGCCAAGGGTGAAGAGGCGTTCGTGCCGGATACCGGCACGAAGAACATCGGCCTGTTCGTCCTGCAGGAAAAGCAGTTCGGCCCGTTCAAGCTCGAACTCGGCGGTCGCCATGACCAGGTGAAGCTGGACCCGACCGGCGACTACCGCGCGCGCAAGTTCGATGCGACGAACCTGTCCGCGGCCGGCATCTGGACGCTCAACGACGCCGTGGATCTGCGCTTCGGCATCGACAGTTCCGAGCGCGCCCCGACCAACGAAGAGCTGTATGCCGCGGGTGCGCACATCGCCACCCGTTCGCTGGAAATCGGCGATGCCAACCTGAAGACCGAGCGCGGCCAGCGCGTCGAGCTGGGCATCCACACCCACAGCGACCGCGTCGACTTCTCCGCCTCGATCTACCAGACCAAGTTCAAGGACTTCATCTACCTGGCCGACACCGGCGTGGTCGAATCGCTGCCGGTCCGCCTGTGGACCCAGCAGGACGCCACCTTCAAGGGTGCCGAAGCCGAAGCCCTGTTCCATCTCTTCGAAGGCAACGGCGGCGACTGGGACCTGCGCGTGTTCGGCGATTACGTGAAAGCCGAACTGGATGGCAGCGGCAGCCGCAGCGTCGACATCGCCGTCCCGCACGGTGACCACAACCACAATTACAGCGTGGAGCTGGCCAACACGGGTTACCTGCCGCGGATCGCCCCGGGCCGCGTGGGCGCGGACCTGCGCTGGTCGCGTGACGGCTGGCGTGCGTCGGTCGGTGCCGTGCGTTACAGCAGCCAGAAGGACGTGGCCCAGAACGAGGAACCGAGCAACGGCTACACCCTGGTCGACGCGCACGTCGCCTACCGTTGGGACCGTACCGGCAGCAACAGCTACGAAGTCTTCCTGGATGGCAGCAACCTGACCAACCGCGAGGTCCGCCCGCATACCTCCCTGCTGCGCGACTATTCGCCGCTGCCGGGCCGCGGCGTCGCGTTCGGCATCCGCGCGTACTTCTGATCGATTCATTGGGTGGTTGTGTTACCCGAGGGGGCCGAAAGGCCCCCTTTTTTGTGCGCGGCCATCGGCGTGCTTTGCCCTGCCCGCACACTGTGGCAACGTGCACACCGAGCGTGCCGTTCGCCCACGCCCTGCCTGCCGGAGCCGACGCATGAGTACGTCCACCGCCGCCACGCGTGCCCCCTCCATGCACTGGGGGCTGTTGGTCGCCGCCTCGGCGATCCTGATGGTCACCATGGGCGTACGCCAGACCTCCGGCCTGTATGTCGATCCCATCCACCGCGGCACCGGCGTCAGCATCGTCGAGATCAGCTTTGCGCTGGCCATCGGCCAGTTTGTCTGGGGCGCGGTGCAACCCGTCTTTGGCGCCGTTGCCGACCAGCGCGGCGCAGTGCCCGTGCTCATCGTCGGCGCCCTGCTGCTGGCGGCCGGGCTGCTGCTCGCGCCGCTTCTGACCAGCCCGCTGGGGATCACCTTCACCCTTGGCCTGCTGATGGCCGCCGGTGCCGGAGCTGGCAGCTTCTCGGTGCTGATCGGCGCCACTGCCCACCGTCTGCCGGCCGAGAAGCGATCATTCGCCGCCGGTCTCATCAATGCGGGCGGCTCGCTGGGCCAGTTCGTGTTCGCGCCGCTGGTCCAATGGATCATCGGCACCGCCGGCTGGGCGCGCGCCATGATCACCATGGCCGTCATCACCCTGCTCTCGCTGCCCCTGGCCTGGCCGCTTCGGCGTCGCGCCGGCGACCATGCGTCCATTGCCGGGGCGGCCGACGATGACGGCCTGGGCGCGCAGCTCCGCATCGCCGCCCGCGACCGCAGCTACTGGTACCTGCATCTGGGCTTTTTCACCTGCGGCCTGCACATTGCCTTCCTCGTCACCCACCTGCCCGGTGAGATCGCCCTGTGCGGCCTATCGCCGACCGTCGCCTCGTCGTCGATCGCCCTGATCGGGCTGTTCAACGTTGCCGGCAGCCTGATCGTCGGCGCCCTCGGCCAGCGCTACCGCATGAAGTACCTGCTGTTCTGGATGTACGCCAGCCGCGCCGTGATGATCGGCGTCTATCTCGTCTCGCCGCCGACCGCGCTGACCTTCTACCTCTTCTCCGCCGCGCTCGGCTTCACCTGGCTGGCCACGGTGCCGCCCACCGCCGGCCTGGTCGGCAAGCTGTTCGGCCCGCGCTATCTGGGTACGTTGTTCGGGCTGACCCTGCTTTCGCACCAGTTGGGCGGCTTCTTCGGGGCGTGGCTCGGCGGCCTGGCGCTGGCCCACACCGGCAACTATCTATGGATGTGGTATGCGGACATGGGCCTGGCCGTGATCGCCGCGCTGATCAACCTGCCGATCCGCGAAGCCCGCCTCGGCTGCCACGGCCTGCCTGCGCCGCGCTGAACTCACCCGCCATCGACATTGCCCAGCGCGCGCCAACCAGGACGCGCCGAACCCGACACGCCCCCTTCCGCGCCGGACAATTCTGTCCGATGATGCGTACATGCCTACCCAACGTGCCGATGCGGCGGCCCGCCGCGCCCAGATCCTCGACGCTGCCGATGCCGTGTTCGGCCAGCATGGCGTGAACGCACCGCTGGACCTGGTGGTCGAACGCGCCCAGGTCGGCCGGGCCACGCTGTACCGCAACTTCCCCGACCGCACCGCACTGGTCGAGGCGCTGCTCCAGCGCACTGTCAACCGCATCGCGCGCCAGGTACAGAGCCTGGGCGATCGCGACGACGCGCTGTTCGAGTTGCTCGAAGGCATGGCCAACCGAATCGTCCAGTCGCCCGTGCTGTCGGACTACTGGCGCGCGGTGGATCCCGATCAGATACCGATCCGGGCCGCGCGCGAGACCATCTACGAACTGCTGCGCGAACCGATCGCCCGCGCGGTCGGCGCCGGCCTGTGCCGCCCGGACCTGGAAACGACGGACATTTCACTCATCTCAGGCATGCTGGGAGCCGCGCTGCGTGGCAAGACGCGTGACGAACGCGCCCGGCTGGCCACGCGCGCCCTGCAATTGCTGCGTGGCGGATTGCGGGGGCCTGCCGACGGGGAGGGATGATGCCGCAGTACCTCAAGCCGGTTCCGGACTGGGAGGAGCACGAAAAACCGACCCTGCCGGGCTCGGCTTCGATGCCGTGGCATCCGCCGCACCGCCGCCTCGCATATGCCCTGGTCGCGCTGCTGGTCGGCATCACCGGCGGCCTGGGCAACGCCCTGGTCAGCGCCAACCTGCCGTTCCTGCAGGGCCAGCTCGGGCTGACCCCGGCGCAGGGCAGCTGGCTGGTGGCCGCCTATGCGATGGTCAATGTCACCGCCAACCTGCTCGCCTTCAAGTTCCGCCAGCAGTACGGCATCCGCCTGTTCGCCGAGATCGGGCTGGGCCTGTATGCCGCCCTTGCGGTACTGCACCTGTTTGTCGGCACCTTTGAAACCACCGTGCTGATGCGCGCGGCCAGCGGCTTCGCCGGCGCGGCCTGCAGCACCCTGGGCACGCTGTACATGCTGCAGTCGCTGCCGCGCAAATACACCGGTAACCTGCTGGTGATCGGCGTCGGTATCGCGCAGTTGGCCGTGCCGATCGCCTGGCTGGTCTCGCCGGGCCTGGTCGATACCGGGCAGTGGCACAACCTGTATCTGTTCGAGGCCGGCCTGGCGCTGTGCGCGTTCGCCGCCGTGGTGGTGCTCAAGCTGCCGCCCGGTGCGCAGATCAAGGCCTTCGAGCCGCTGGACTTCCTCACCTTTGCCCTGCTTGCCCCCGCGGTCGGCTTGCTCGTGGTGGTGCTCGCGCAGGGCTACACGCGCTGGTGGCTGGACACGCCATGGCTGGGCTGGGCGCTGGTCGCCTCGATCGCGCTGTCCACCACCGCTTTCATCATCGAGCACTACCGACGCAATCCGCTGCTGCAGACGCGGTGGCTGGCCAGCCTGCCGGTGATCCACTTCATCATCGGCGCGTTCCTGATCCGCTTCCTGACCACCGAGCAGTCCTACGGCGTGGTCGGCCTGATGCGCACGCTGGGCATGGGCCCGGACCAGCTGCGCCCGTTGTTCGCGGTGATCCTGGCCGGCGTGATCACCGGCATCGCCGCCAGCTCGCTGACCTTCGGGCCGAAGCGGCTGATCCCGCAGCTGCTGATGGCGATCCTGCTGCTCGGCAGCGCCGCCCTGCTCGACCAGAGCCGCACCAGCCAGGACCGTCCCCACGACTTTTTCGCCAGCCAGTTCCTGGCCTCGGTCGGCGCCGGCATGTTCATGGGACCGCTGATCATGCTCGGCATCACCCAGGCGCTGAAACAGGGCGTGGACCACATGATCACCTTCCTGGTCACGCTCTCCATTACCCAGACCCTGGGCGGTCTGGCCGGCTCGGCCGTGCTGGGCACCTATCAGCTGCACCGCGAACAGGTGTATTCCGGCGCGCTGGTCAGCCAGCTGGATCCGGCCGACAACGTGGTCGCCCAGCGCCTGAAGCAGCAACAACAGGTTTACGCCAGGCTGATCACCGATCCGGTGCAGCGCAGCGCGCAGGGCACCGCGCAGCTGGCCCAGATCACCCGCCGCGAAGCCAACGTGCGCGCGTTCAATGACGTGTTCGCGCTCAGCGGCCGCGTCGCGCTGGTCTTCCTTGGCTGGTTGCTGCTGCTGGCGGTCCGCACCGCCGTGCTCAAGCAATGGCGCAAACGCCACGCGCCGACACCTCCCCTTTCCGCGCCGACGCCTGGCAGCGTCGCGCCCCGATGAGCCCGCCCATGTCGACCCAACCTCCGCACGACGATAACGCCCCGGAAAACGTCAATCCGCCGCCACCGACCGACGCCGCGCCCGCTCCCGCGCCGCCACCGGCGGCCGCGCCCTCCGGCGTGCCCAAGTACCTCAAGCCGAGCCTGCGGAGTGTCATCATCATGATCGTGATCGCGCTGATCGGCATCGCACTGATCCTGCGCGCGTGGTCGCTGTGGCCGTTCGAAACCTCGCGGGTGACCACCGACAATGCCTATGTGCGTGGCCAGATCACCGTGCTGGCACCACAGGTCAGCGGCTACGTCACCGAGGTGCTGGTGAAGGACTTCCAGCACGTCAAACAAGGCGAACCGCTGCTGCGCATCGACGACCGCATCTACCGCGAGAAAGTCGTCCAGGCCGAAGCCGATCTGGACAGCGCCAAGGCAGCACTGGCCAACTCCGATCAGTCGCAGGCGCAGAACCGCGCGCAGATCCAGGCCGCGCAGGCCAACCTGTCTGCCGGCCAGGCCGAGCTCTCGCGCTCGCGTACCGAACTCAAGCGCTACGAAGAACTCGCCGACCAGCAACTGGTCGCCCTCAACGACCGTGACAAGTTCCGCACCACCACGCAATCGGCGCAGGCCAGCGTGCTGCAGTCGCAGGCCCAGATCCGCATCGCCGAGGAAACCCTGACCTCCACCCAGGTTGCCCGCAAAGGCCTGGAAGCCCGCGTCGAGACGGCCCAGGCCCAGCTGGAACTGGCGAAGATCGATCTCGCCAACACGGTGATCCAGGCGCCGCGCGACGGTCAGGTCAGCGAAGCCTCGGTGCGCCTGGGCCAATATGTCACCGCCGGCTCGCAGCTGCTGTTCCTGGTGCCCGACACCCTGTGGGTGGTCGCCAATTTCAAGGAAGGCCAGACCTGGAAGATGCGCATCGGCCAACCGGCCACCTTCTCCGTGGATGCCTTCGACGGTCAGAAACTGCATGGCCACATCGAACAGATCGCCCCGGCGACGGGCTCGGAGTTCAGCGTCCTGCGTCCGGACAACGCCAGCGGCAACTTCACCAAGGTGGTCCAGCGCCTGCCGATCCGCATCGCCATCGACCCCGACCAACCGCTGGCCCCGCGCCTGCGCCCCGGCATGTCGGTGATCGTCAAGGTGGATACCGCCGCGGAAGTGCATGAGCCGGCCGGTGCGAAGCGGTGATGCGCTTGCAGCCTTTCCTCGCCCCAGGCTGCGTTACATCCGCTCTCGTGCAGAAATGAAAACGCCGCGCAGATGCGCGGCGTTTCAACATCAACAGCGTACCGACCAACGGTCGGTACCTACCGGCGGATGCAGCACCCCACGGTCGGTACCTGCCTTACCCCGCACACCGCGCGCACAGGCCATGCACTTCCAGCGTCTGCGCCTGCGGCTGGAACCCGAGCTCCTTGGCCCGCTTTTCCAGCTGACTGACAATTTCCTTGTCCTCCAGCTCCACCGCGCTGTGGCAGCTGTTGCAGATCAGGAACGGCACTGAATGCTGGGCACTGCTGGGATGGTGGCAGGCCACGAACGCATTCACCGATTCCAGCTTGTGCACGAAGCCATTGGCCATCAGGAAATCCAGCGCGCGGTACACCGTCGGCGGGGCGTCGGCACCGACGCCCTTGCCATTGCGCACCCACTCCAGCAACTCATACGCCTTGACGGGTTTCCCGGCCTCGGCGATCAGGCGCAGCACGTTCGCGCGGATCGGCGTCAGCCGCAGCCCGCGTTCCGAGCACACACGTTCGACCACCTTCACGAAGTCGGAGGCGTCGTGAACGTGATGGTGCGGAGCGGTACAAGCGGTCTTGGCGGACATGCGCGGTCTCCTGTGGTCAGGCCGTCGGTACTTTAGTGAGTGCGACCTCGATGCGTTTCAAGGCCTCTTCACGCCCGGCCAGGAACACCGTCTGCGAAATGTCGGGGCTGACCTGGGTGCCGGTGATGGCCACGCGCAGCGGCTGCGCCACCTTGCCCATGCCGATCTCCAGCGCCGTGGCGACGTCGTGCAATGCCGCCGAAACGCTCTCCACCGTCCACTCGCCGGCCGCGCCCAACAGCTCGCGGGCCTTGCCCAGCGCCAGTTCCGCACCCGGCTTGAAGTGCTTGGCCACCGCCGCTTCGTCGTACTCGGTCAGCGGCTGGTACCAGACCACCGCCTTCTCGGCCATTTCCTTCAGCGTCTGCACGCGGTCGCGCAGCGCCACCACCACGTCCGCCGGCGCGGGACCGGCGTTCAGGTCCAGGCCCAGCTTGTTCAGCTGGTAGACCAGGTGCGGGGCAATGCTCTCCGGCGTTTCGGTCTTCAGGAAGTGCTGGTTGACCCAGCCCAGCTTGGCCATGTCCAGGCGCGCGGCCTTGGAGTTGCAGTTGGTCACGTCGAACAGATCGATCAGCTCCTGGCGACTGAACAGCTCCTGGTCACCGTGCGACCAGCCCAGCCGGGCCAGATAGCTCAGCAGCGCGTCGGGCAGGTAGCCGGCGTCCTTGTACTGCATCACGTCGGCCGCGCCGGTGCGCTTGGACAGCTTGGCGCCCTGCTCGTCCAGGATCATCGGCATATGGCCGAACTTCGGCACGGGCGCGCCGATGCCTTCGTACAGGTTGATCTGGCGCGGGGTGTTGTTGATGTGGTCATCGCCGCGGATCACTTCGCTGATGCGCATGTCCCAGTCGTCCACCACCACCGCGAAGTTGTAGGTGGGGAAGCCGTCCGGGCGGAAGATGACCATGTCGTCCAGCTCGCTGTTGGCGATCTCGATACGGCCCTTGATCAGGTCGTCGAACACCACCGTGCCCTCGAGCGGATTCTTGAAGCGGATCACGCGGTTCGGGTCGTCCTTGTACGGCAGGCCCAGATCGCGCGCGGCGCCGTTGTAACGCGGCTTTTCCTGCTTGGCCATGGCGGCCTCACGCATCGCGTCCAGTTCTTCCTTGGTCTCGTAGGCGTAATACGCCTTGCCCTGCGCGACCAGCTGCTCGGCCACTTCCTGGTAACGGGCCACGCGCTGGGTCTGGTAGATCGGGCCTTCGTCGTAGCCCAGGCCCAGCCATTCCATCGCCTCCAGGATCGCGTCGATCGCGCCCTGGGTGCTGCGCTCGCGGTCAGTGTCTTCGATGCGCAGCACGAATTCGCCGCCACGGTGACGGGCCTCCAGCCAGCAGTACAGCGCAGTGCGGGCGCCACCGATGTGCAGGTAGCCGGTGGGACTGGGGGCAAAACGGGTGCGGCAGGTCATGGGGGGCTCAGGGCGGGAAACGGAATCCCGGCAATTTTACCCCGCCCCGGCCGCAAACCGGGCACTCCTCGCCCGGGATGGCATGGACCGCCCGTTCCAGGCGGTCCACGCGTTGGCCCTCAGGGGGTCAGCAACGGCTTGCGCGGCAGCTTTTCATCGCGCATCGCCGCGTTGTAGACGAACGAAGCCACGATCGCGGCGGCCTGCTTCAGGTCCTCCGGCTCGGCGTGGTCCCAGGTATCCAGGTTGCTGTGGTGGACGTTGGTGAAGTAGTCCAGCCGGTCCTGGATGAACTGGAACCCGGGCAGGCCGACGCGATCGAACGCGATGTGGTCGGTGCTGCCGGTATTGCGGGTCGCCACGGTGGTGGCGCCCACGTCATGGAACGGGGCCAGCCACGCTTCGAAGATCGGCACCGCGGCCAGGTTCTCCTGCGCGTAGATGCCGCGGAAGCGGCCCGAGCCGTTGTCCATGTTGAAGTACGCCGAGAACTTGTCGTAATCGCGCTGGCGCTGCAGGGCACCGGTCGGCTCACGCATCGAGGCCGGCAGCTTGAGCTGCGCCGGGTCGGTCGGTTCGGGGTAGCGCGCGAAGTGCCTGGACACGTAGTCCTGCGAGCCGATCAGGCCCTGCTCCTCGCCACTCCACAGCGCCACGCGGATGGTGCGCTTGGGCTTGGCGCCCACCGCCTTGAGGATGCGCATGGCTTCCATCATCACCGCCACGCCGGCGGCATTGTCGGCTGCGCCGGTGCCGGTGTGCCAGGAATCCATGTGCGCGCCCAGCATGACGATCTCGTCCGCCTTGCCGCTGCCGCGGATTTCGGCCAGCGTGTTGTAGCCGGGCTTGTCCTGCTCGTCGGTGAAGCGGGCCTCGACATTCACGCGCAGCTTGACCGCCTGCTTCTGGTCCACCGCGCGCACCAGCTGGTTGTAGTGCTCGGCCATCATCGCCAGCTCGGGCACACCGACCGGTTCACCGGCCTTGCGCGAGCCGCCGCCACCCACACGGATGATGCCGTTGTCCCAGCCGCTGATGCTGATCGTGGCCAGCACGCCCTGCTCGGCGAAGAACGCATTGGTGGCGCGGGTCAGCTCCTGTTTTTCAAGGTATTCCTTGGCCTTCTTGGCACGGTCGGCCTTGGCATCGGCGACGTCCTTGGGCACCGCGAAGACCTGCAGCTCGGCCAGGCCGGCGTCGTCGTGGCGGTGCGAATCGGACGTGGTGGCCCGCTCGTAATCGCGTGCATCGTTGAGCAGCAGGATCTTGCCGGCGAGCTTGCCCTTGTACTGATCCAGGTCGGCCAGCTTCTTGATCTCGACCTTGATCACCTCGCCTTCCACGGGGCCGTTGGTGCCCGGGGTCCAGGCCTTCGGCAGCGCATACAGCGGCGCCACGCGCGGGCTCAGCAGCTCCACGCTGGCGTTGCTGAACTCCCAGCCGCGGCCGAATGCATCGAAGGCCTCGTCATGCACATTGACCAGGCCCCACTCGTTGAACTTGCTGCGGGTCCAGGTGTTGGCCTCGCCCATGGCCGGGGAATTGGTCAGGCGCGGACCGATCTGCTCGGTCAGATGGCTGAAGGTCGCCATCACCTGCGACCGGTGGAAGGCTTCCTGGCGGATGCGGCTGACCATGTCCAGGTCCACCGTTTCCTTCGTCTGTGCACCGGCGACGCCGCTCAGTGCCAATGCCACGCTCAACATGCCCCACTTGAACACGATTACCCCCGCCTCTCGGCCAGACCACGAACAATCCCCGAGTCTATCGAGCACCGGCCCGGTGCCCCCGGGCCAAGAGTCATGGTCATTCCATCCAGCCGTACCAGAGCTGGCTGCGGGTGGGCAGCACCAGCAGCCAGCGGCTGCGGTCCACCGAGGCGCTGGCGTAGACCGGGGCATGCACCGGCCAGTCACCCGGCAGCCCGCGGATGCCGATCTCGCGCAGGGCCTGCGCACCTTCGCGCCACGGCCGGTACGCGCCACACCAGTGCGGGATCGGCAGGCGCCCACGCGCCTGCCGTGCCTGTTCCAGGAAGCCAAGCCCGTGTGCGGCGATGGCCGCGCAGGTGGCCGGCGCCAGGCCGAAGCGCACCAGCCCCGGCGCTCCCTGCACGCCGGGCAGCGCCATCAACGGTGAGGGCCAGCCCGAAGCCTCCCCCTCCAGGAGCGAGGCCACCTCCAGCCGCGCGGGGAGCGCCCGGCGCATACGTTCGTGCAGACAGCGATGCAGGCTCATCATCGTTGCTCAGCTCAGGCGTGCGCCGAGTTCGTACCAATCCACCCGACGGGTCACCCACATCACCGCGGCCAGCACGCCGAACAACAGCAGCGAGCCCATCAGCAGCGCGTTGTTCTCCGAGATCAGCAGGCCATACAGCGCGCCGTACAGGGCGCTGAGCATCACCGCAAACCCCAGGCCGCGTTGCCAGCTCTTCAGTACGCCGGACAGATACACGGTCTGGATGCCGATGCATGCCAGGGCCGAGAGCGCGTAGGCCTGCCAGAACGCGATGTGCTCGGAGAGGCTGAGCAGCAGCAGGAAGAAGATCGCCAGCGCCAGGCCCACCATCAGGTACTGCAGCGGGTGGATGCGCAGCTGCTTGATCAGCTCGAACAGGATGAAGCCGACGAAGGTGAGCAGGATGAAGAGGATGCCGTACTTGCTGGCACGATCAGCCTGGGTATACACGTCGACCGGATTGACCAGCTCCACGCTCACGGCCTCGGCATCGATGTCCGGGCGGTTGCGCAGCTGGTGCTGGGCGCGCGACGCCAGCGAGGACACCGCCCACTGTGCATCGAAGCCCTGTGCATCCACCTTGCGCTCGTTGGGCAGGAAGCTGCCACCGAACAGCGGATGCGGCCACGGCGAGCGCAGCGCGATGCGGCTGTCATCGCCCACCGGCACCACCGACAGCGAGCGCGTGCCATCCAGCACCAGCTCCAGCTCGACCTTGCTGCCCTTGAGCACGCCACCGCGCTCATCCTCAAGGCCCGGCAGGCCCACGTGCAGGCCAGTGCCGATGCCACTGACGCCGCCAGCGTCGGGCAGCAGCGCCAAGGCCGAGCCATCCACACGCAGGTTCGGCGAGCCGACCAGACCGCGCACGTCGGCGATGCCCACGGTCAGAAACGGGGCGCCATACACGCGGCCTGCCTTCACGGGATAGTCGTCATCGGCGAACTCGGCGCTGATCGTCGCCTTCCAGCTGTAGACCGGCACGCGGAACAGGCCGACGCGGCGCTCGTCCGGCTGCATCACGCCGTCCACCTTGAGCGTGGCCGGCATCTGCAGCCACTGCCCCTGCTCGACCTGTTTCTCCTTTTTCTTGGTGCCTGCCGCGTCCACCACCTCGACCTCGCGGGTTTCGGTCCACGGCACCACCCGGATCGGGCCGGTCAGGATCTGCGCGCCGGCACGGCTCTGCGCCACGCGCTGGTAAGCCTCGTCGCGGTAGGCCTCGCGCTCGCGGATCACGCCCTTGATCAGGCTCAGCGGAATCAGCAGCAACAGGATCAGTCCGCCCACGATGGCGAACCGCAACAGCATCTTCAGGGATTTCATGACCCGTCCTCGGTTGGGAGGGGGCCAGCTTCCCGCGCGCCGGTGTGCGGGGTTTGTGCCGACGTTGAAGTCTGTGTGAAGTGGCGCGGTCAGCGCCGCGGCGGTACCGAGGGCAGCCGCGACGGCAGCCACAGCACCGCCTGCGCGCCGCCCTGCTCGCGGTTGCGCAGGCTGATGCGCCCGCCGTGCAGGCGCGCCACTTCCTGCACGAAGGACAGGCCGAGGCCGGAGCTGCGCTGGCCGGTGCCCGGGCGCGCCAGCGAATAGAAGCGCTCGAACACGCGGTCGAGCGCATAGTCCGGCACGCCACTGCCGTGGTCGGCCACGGTCAGGGCGATGCCATCGCCTTCTGCGTGCGCACCGAGCGCGATGACCGTGCCGGCCGGTGAGAAGGCCACCGCGTTCTCCAGCAGATTGTTCAGTGCCTGGCGCAGCAGATAGCCATCGCCCTGGATGCTTTCGGCCCCGGCTTCCACCCGGATCGCTACGCCGGCCGCCTGCGCACGCAACGCCACCGCATCGGCCGCGGCCTGCAGCAAGGGCGCCAACGCAAGGCGCTCATGCTTCTGCAGCCAGCCGTACTGCTCGACCTCGGCCAGCGCCAGCAGCTTGTCGATGGTTTCGGTGAGGCGCTGTGCCTGGCTTTCGATGCTGCGGGCGAAATGCGCGCGGTCGGCATCCGGCAGCGGCTCCTGCAGCAGCTCGGCCGCGCCGCGGATGGCCGCCAGCGGGCTCTTCATCTCATGCGTCAACGACTGCACGTACTGCTCGACGTAGGCCTTGCCTTCCAGCTTGCGGCGCATGGTTTCCAGGGCCTGGCCCAGATCGCCGATCTCATCGCGGCGCGGCTTCGGCGGCGGGACCGGTTCCCCAGCGCTGACGGCCTTGGCATAGCGGTTGAGCCGGTTCACCCCGTGCATCAGCCACGCGGTCATCAGCAGGCCGATCAGCGCTGACAAGCCGATCAACCACGCACCACGCTTGATGATGGCGCGCTGGCTGGCCGCGATGAAGGGATCGATGCTGCGGTTGGGCTGGGCCAGGCTGAGGACGCCGATCAAGCGGCGGCCATCGGCGGGATCGAAGATCGGCGCGGCCACGTGCATCACCGAGTGGGTATCGTCGCCGGGGGTTTCCGGGCTGGACCGCGCACCGTACTCGCCGCGCAGGGTGCGATAGACATCGTTCCAGCGCGAGTTGTCGCGGCCGACATCGCGGCCGGTCGAGTCATACACCACGATGCCCTTGGCATCGGTGATGGTGACCTGGTAATCCAGCGTGCGCTTGGGAAAGCGCCACACCATCGCCTTGGGGTCGCGTCGCTGCGCACGCGCCAGGTCGGCGACGAAGCGGCCGTCGCGGATGTGCCCGGCCTTGAGATCGGCCGCCGCCATTTCCGCCAGCACGTTGGCCGCATCGACCAGGGTCGATTCCATCGCCTGGCGCACGCCCGGCTTCACTTCGTTGACGAAGATGCGCATCACGAAGAACGCGGCGATGCCCACGATCAGGAAGAAGCCCAGGAACAGTTTCAGGCCCAGCCGCATGCCTACACCTCCAGTGCGTAGCCCAGGCCACGGTGGGTGCGGATCGGGTCGGTCTCGGCACCGGCGGCACGCAGCTTGGCGCGCAGGGTCTTGACGTGGGTATCGACGGTCCGGTCGGCACTGTCGGCGTCGCTGTCCCAGCCACGGTCCATCAACTGGGCGCGGCTGAGGATCGCGCCGGGTCGCTGCAGCAGGGCGGCCATCAGCGCGTATTCGTAGCGGGTCAGGTCCAGCGGCTGGTCGCCGAACCGGATCCGGCTGCCCTCGCGGTCGATCGCAAAGCGGCCGTGCTGCTGCCAGCCCGACGTCTCGGCGGGGGCCGCGGCACGGCGCAGGCGCGCGCGCACCCGTGCCACCAGCTCGCGTGGCGAGAAGGGCTTGGCCATGTAGTCATCCGCACCCAGTTCCAGGCCGAGCACGCGATCGAACTCGTCGTTGCGGGCGGTCAGGAAGATCACCGGCACCTCGCTGAAGGTACGCAGGGTGCGGCAGACCTCGAAGCCACTCATGTCCGGCAGGCCGACATCCAGCACCACCACGTCGAAGGCGTGCTGGCGCAGGCGGGCCAGCGCCTGCCCGCCGAGCAGGCAGTGCTCGGCGCCGTAGCCTTCGCTGCGCAGCGCATACAGGACGGTGTCGGCGATGGCGGTTTCGTCCTCGACCACCAGGACGTTGTGCAGGGGGTGGCTCATGCGCGCAGCATAGCCGCTGGGCCCGCCGCCCCGTACACTGCGCCGATGAATTACCGCCACGCCTTCCATGCCGGCAACCATGCCGATGTGCTCAAGCACATCGTGCAGCTTGCCCTGCTCGACACCTTCAAGCGCAAGGACAGCCCGTTCTTCGTGCTGGACACCCACGGCGGCGCTGGCCGCTACCTGCTGGCCAGCGAGGAAAGCCGCAAGACGCTGGAGGCCGAAGACGGCGTGATGCGCCTGATGGCCCAGCCCCAGCTGCCGGCCGTGGTCGAGCGCTACCTCAAGGCGGTCCAAGCCGACAACCCGGTCGGGGCGATGATCAGCTATCCCGGCTCGCCCCTGTTGACCGCCCAGACCCTGCGCGAGCAGGACCGCATGGCCGTCTGCGAAGTGCAGGACGCCGAGGCCGCGGCGCTGAAGGCACTGTTCGCCCATGACAGCCGGGTCGGCGTGTACCACGCCGATGGCTATGCCCAGAACAAGAAACTGCTGCCGCCCAAGGCCAACGGTGTGAAGATCGGCCGCGGGCTGGTCCTGATCGACCCGCCTTACGAAGGGCAGGACGCCGAGTACCAGGCCATCCTGGCCTCGGTGACCGAGATCCTGGGGCGCTGGCCGCAGGCCAGCTTCGCGATCTGGTTCCCGATCAAGCAGCGCCGGACCATCCTGCATTTCCTGCGCAAGGCCTGCGCCCTGCCGGTGAAATCGGTGCTGACCGCCGAGCTGCTGATCCGCCCGGACGACTCCCCGCTGCGGCTCAACGGCAGCGGCATGCTGCTGCTCAACCCGCCGTGGCAGTTCGACCAGGTGCTGGCCCCGGCGATGCCGGCGCTCAAGCAGCACCTGGGCGAGGCAGGCGCCTCGACCCGCCTGCAGTGGCTCAAGCAGGCCGAATGACCCCCTGAATCCCAGGCCGGCACCCCGGCCTGGCCGGCGCCTCCCGGCCGACACGGCGTGAGTGATCCGTTCACGGAACGCTGCCCCCGGGATGCGAGAATCCGAAGACCACCAAGGAATCACCGGTATGGCTACCCGTAACCGCATGCCGCCCTGGCACGAGATTTTCAAGGCACCCAGTGGCCACGAGCTGCTGATCCGCCCCATCCGGCCCGAAGACGGCCCGCCGCTGCATGCCGCGTTCAGTCTGTTCGGTCCGGAAGAGATCCGCGACCGTTTCCTGCAGTCGGTGACCGAACTGTCGCCGGAAACGACGCAGCGCCTGACCCACCCGAATCCCAAGAGCGAAATCACCCTGGTCGCGGCCGAGTCCCTGCCCGCCGGTGAAGCCGTGGTGGGTGCGGTTGCGCGCGCCTCGATCATTCCCGGCACCCGCGAAGCCGAGTACGCGATCCTGGTCAGCCGCTTCCTGGTCGGCCAGGGCCTGGGCCGCCAGCTGATGCGCAAACTGGTCAAATGGGCGCGCGGCAAGTACCTGGATCGTCTGTACGGCGATGTCGCCGAAGAGAACGAGCCGATGAAGCAGCTGGCCGCCTCGCTGGGCTTCCAGCCGATCCCGCACCCGAACGGCACCCCGGGCCTGGTGCGCATGGTGCTGGAACTGGACAGCTGAAACGGGGGCGCGTGTCCGCGCCCTGATCCTGATCCGTAGAGCCGGCCGCTGGCCGGCTCGCGGACATCATGCATCGCCTAGAGCCGGCCAGCGGCCGGCACTACCGCACTCCCGGCACTATCAGCACGGCCGGCAACGGATCGTCCCTGCGCTTGCCGCCGCTGGATGACGCGGCCGCCACGTTGCGGTCTGCTAAAATCGACGGTTCATGTCACGCACCTCCTATCCCGCTCCGCCGCTGCCACGTCCTGGACAGCTCCGCGCCTGGTGGCGCGCTCCCGCTTCGGCGACAGCGCTGGCGTGGTACATCGCCCGCGCGGCACAGTCGCACGACGGGCCGTTGCTGGTGGTCGCGCGCGACAACCATGGCGCGAACCAGATCGAAGCCGACCTGCACACCCTGCTGGGCAGTGCCGGCGATGTGCCGATCGTGGCCTTCCCGGACTGGGAAACCCTGCCCTACGACGCCTTCAGCCCGCATCCGGACATCATTTCCCAGCGCCTGGCGGCGCTGCACGCGCTGCCCGCGCTCAAGCGCGGCATCGTCGTGGTGCCGGTGCAGACGCTGCTGCAGCAGTTGGCCCCGCTCAAGTACGTCATCGGCGGCAGCTTCGACCTGACGGTTGGGCAGCGGCTGGATCTGGATGCGGAAAAGCGCCGCCTGGAATCGGCCGGCTACCGCAACGTGCCGCAGGTGATGGACCCGGGTGATTTCGCCGTGCGTGGCGGCCTGCTGGATGTCTATCCGATGGGTGCCGATGCGCCGCTGCGGGTGGAACTGCTGGACGAAGACATCGATTCGATCCGCGCCTTCGATCCGGAATCGCAGCGTTCGCTGGACAAGGTCGAGGCCGTGCACATGCTGCCCGGCCGCGAAGTGCCGCTGGACGATCTCAGCGTCTCGCGGGTGCTCGCTACGCTGCGCGAACGCTTCGACGTGGATACCCGCCGCAGCGCGCTGTACCAGGATCTCAAGGCCGGCATCGCACCGGCCGGCATCGAGTATTACCTGCCGCTGTTCTTCGACCAGACCGCGACCCTGCTCGATTACCTGCAGCCCAACGTACTGCCGGTGCTCGCGCCGAACGTGTTCGAGGCCGCTGCCGCCTTCTGGGCGCAGACCCAGAACCGCTACGAACAGCGCCGCCATGATGTGGAGCGCCCGCTGCTGGCCCCGGAAGAGCTGTACGCCAGCCCCGAACAGCTGCGCGCCACGCTCAACGGGCTGGCCCGCGTGGAAGTCTGGCCGCCGGATCACGACCGCATCGCCGATGCGCAGCCGCTGGGCGACCAGCCGCTGCCTGCGCTGCCGGTCGCCGCGCGTGATGCGCCGGCCGGGGAAGCGCTCAAATCCTTCATCGGGCATTACCCGGGCCGGGTGCTGATCGCCGCCGATTCCGCCGGCCGCCGCGAAGCGCTGCTGGAAGTACTGCTCGCCGCGGAGCTGAAGCCGCCGGTAGTCGCCGACCTGCCCGGCTTCCTGGCCGATGACAGCGTGCGCTTCGGCATCACCGTGGCGCCGCTGGAAGACGGCTTCGCGCTGGAGAACCCGCCGATCGCGGTGCTCACCGAGCGCCAGCTGTTCCCGGAACGGGCCGGCCAGCAGCGCCGCAGCCGCCGCGCCGGGCGCGAACCCGAAGCGATCATCCGCGACCTCGGCGAGCTGAGCGAAGGCTCGCCGATCGTGCACGAAGATCACGGTGTCGGCCGTTACCGCGGCCTGATCGTGCTCGATGCCGGCGGCATGCCCGGCGAGTTCCTGGAAATCGAATACGCCAAGGGCGACCGTCTGTACGTGCCGGTCGCCCAGCTGCACCTGATCAGCCGCTATTCCGGTGCCTCGCCGGAAACCGCACCGCTGCATTCGCTCGGTGGCGAGCAGTGGACCAAGGCCAAGCGCAAGGCCGCCGAAAAGGTCCGCGACGTCGCCGCCGAACTGCTGGAAATCCAGGCGCGTCGCCGTGCCCGTGCCGGCCTGGCGCTGCACGTGGACCGCGCGATGTACGAGCCGTTCGCGGCCGGCTTCCCGTTCGAGGAGACGCCCGACCAGCTCGCCGCGATCGACGCGACGCTGCGCGATCTGGCCAGCAGCCAGCCGATGGACCGCGTGGTCTGCGGCGACGTCGGCTTCGGCAAGACCGAAGTCGCCGTACGCGCCGCGTTCGCCGCGGCCAGTGCAGGCAAGCAGGTGGCCGTGCTGGTGCCGACCACGCTGCTGGCCGAACAGCATTACCGCAACTTCCGCGATCGTTTCGCCGATTGGCCGCTCAAGGTGGAGGTGCTGTCGCGCTTCAAATCCACCAAGGAGATCAAGGCCGAACTGGAGAAGGTCGCGGCCGGCACCATCGATGTGATCGTCGGTACGCACCGGCTGCTGCAGCCGGACGTGAAGTTCAAGGATCTGGGCTTGGTCATCGTCGATGAAGAGCAGCGCTTCGGTGTGCGCCAGAAGGAAGCGCTCAAAGCGATGCGCGCCAACGTGCACCTGCTCACGCTGACCGCCACGCCGATCCCGCGCACGCTCAACATGGCCATGGCCGGGCTGCGCGATCTGTCGATCATCGCCACGCCGCCGCCGAACCGCCTGGCGGTCAAGACCTTCATCACCGCCTGGGACAACGCGCTGCTGCGCGAGGCGTTCCAGCGCGAGCTGGCCCGTGGTGGCCAGCTGTACTTCCTGCACAACGACGTGGAGAGCATCGGCCGCATGCAGCGCGAGCTGGCCGAGCTGGTGCCCGAGGCCCGCATCGGCATCGCGCACGGGCAGATGCCCGAGCGCGAGCTGGAGCGGGTGATGCTCGACTTCCAGAAGCAGCGCTTCAACGTGCTGCTGTCGACCACGATCATCGAATCGGGCATCGACATCCCCAACGCCAACACCATCATCATCAACCGCGCCGACCGCTTCGGCCTGGCCCAGCTGCACCAGCTGCGCGGCCGTGTGGGGCGTTCGCACCACCGTGCCTATGCCTACCTGGTGGTGCCGGACAAGCGCGCGATGACGCCCGATGCCGAAAAGCGCCTGGAGGCGATCGCCTCGATGGACGAACTCGGCGCTGGCTTTACCCTGGCCACCCACGATCTTGAGATCCGCGGTGCCGGCGAACTGCTCGGCGAAGACCAGAGCGGGCAGATGGCCGAGGTCGGTTTCAGCCTGTACACCGAACTGCTCGAACGGGCGGTGCGCAGCATCCGCCTGGGCAAACTGCCGGACCTGGATGCGGGCGAAGAAGCGCGCGGTGCCGAGGTCGAACTGCATGTGCCGGCGTTGATCCCGGACGACTACCTGCCCGACGTGCACACCCGACTGACCCTGTACAAGCGCATCAGCAGCGCGCGCGACAGCGGTGAGCTGCGCGAACTGCAGGTGGAGATGATCGACCGCTTCGGCCTGCTGCCGGACCCGGCCAAGCACCTCTTCGCCATCGCCGAGCTCAAGCTGCAGGCCAACGTGCTGGGTATCCGCAAGCTGGAACTGGGCGAGAACGGTGGCCGCATCGTGTTCAATCCCAAGCCGGAGATCGACCCGATGGCGGTGATCCAGCTGATCCAGAAGCAGCCCAAGCTGTATACGATGGATGGGCCGGACAAGCTGCGCATCAAGCACCCGTTGCCGCTGCCTGAAGACCGCTTCAGTGCCGCCAAGGCGTTGCTGCTGACCCTGTCCCCGCGCTGATTTCACGCCTGGCGCCGGTCGCCAGGCGGTATCTTTCCACCGGCACGGGCGGCATGCCGTCCTGCCAGGATGGCGGTCTTCCGGCCGCCCACCACCGGACGCCCCCATGTTCGACTCCCCCCGGTTCGACGCTGCCCATCCGCAGGCGTGTTCCATCGATGCCCTGTCGATGTCACTGCAGATGCGCGACCAGTACACCCGATTCCATTGCGACCGCGTCGGCCTGCTCGGCGAGCAGCTCGGCCGCCTGTGCGATCTGGATGACGCGCAGCGCGCACACCTGGCCCTGGCTGCGCGCTTCCACGACATCGGCAAGATCGGCATTCCGGACAATGTGCTGCTGCACCCGGCCCGGCTGGATGACGAACAGCGCGCGATCATGCGCACCCACCCCGAGCGCGGTGAACGCATCTTCGCCGCGACCGGGCGCAGCGACGCGGCCGAGGTGGCGCGGCTGATCCGCGCACACCACGAGGCCTTCGATGGCGGCGGGTATCCGGATGGGCTCAAAGGCAGCGCGATCCCGCTGGGTGCACGCGTGCTGACCATCGTCGATGGCTACGACGCGATGACCAGCGCCCGCCCGTACCGCGGGCCGATGCCGCATGCCAAGGCGATGGGCATTCTTGCCGACCAGCAGGGCGGCCTGATCGACCCGGAAGTGTTCGGGCTGTTCACCCGGATGATGGCCGCCACTACGTAGTGTCGGCCTGGGTTTGGCGCGAGCGTGCGAGAAAAGAAAAACCCGGCTTTCGCCGGGTTTTTCATGTCACTCAACCGCGTGCGATCACCAGATCACAACGCGCTTGTCGTCGGCCCGCACCATCGCATCGCCGGCCTTGCACTCGAACGCCTGCGCGTACGCCGGCATGTTCGACGGCGCACCGTTGGCACGGAAGTTGGCCGGGGCGTGCGGATCGGTGTTCAGGCGTACGCGCAGCTCGCCTTCATTGAAGCTGCGGCGCCACACGGTGGCCCAGTTCATGAAGAAGCGCTGGTCCTGCGAATAGCCGTCGACCTCGACGTTGGCCTTCGGGTCTTCCTTCAGCGCCATCTGCAGCGCGTCGTACGCCACGGTCAGGCCACCCAGGTCGCCGATGTTCTCGCCCAGGGTCAGCTTGCCCTTCACGTTCACGCCCGGCAGCGACTCATAGCCGTCGAACTGTGCGACCAACTGGTCGGTGCGCTGGGTGAAGGCGGCACGGTCGCTGTCGGTCCACCAGTTGTCGAAGTTGCCGTTGGCGGCGAACTGGCTGCCCGAATCGTCGTAGCCGTGCATCATCTCGTGGCCGATGACCGCGCCGATGCCGCCGTAGTTCAGCGCCGGATCGGCCTTGGCGTCGAAGAACGGCGCCTGCAGGATCGCCGCCGGGAACACGATCTCGTTCTTGGTGGCGTTGTAGTAGGCGTTGACGGTCTGCGGGGTCATGCCCCACTCGGTCTTGTCCACCGGCTTGCCGATCTTGTTGAGCATGTAGCGGTAGTTGAACGTGCGCGCGGCCTGCATGTTGCCCAGGTAGCTGTCGCCGTTGGTTTCCAGGCCCGACCAGTCACGCCACTTGTCCGGGTAGCCGATCTTCGGGGTGAAGCTGGCCCACTTCTCCAGCGCCTTCCTGCGGGTGTCTTCGCTCATCCACTCCAGCTTCTCCAGGCGCGCCTTCAGCGCCACCGAGAGGTTCTCCACCAGGTGCTGCATCTGCACCTTGGAGTCGGCCGGGAACACGGCGTCGACATACATCTGGCCCAGGCCTTCGCCGATGGCGCCGTTGACCGACTCCAGCACGCGCTTCCAGCGCGGCTGCATTTCCTTCTGGCCACGCAGGGTGGTGCTGTAGAAATCGAAGTTGGCCTTTTCGAAGGCGCTGCTCAGGTACGGCGCAGCGTCATCGATGGTGTGGAAGCGCAGGTAGGCCTGCCAGGTGGCCGCCGGCACGTCGGCCAGCATCTTGTCCACTTCCCCGAAGAAGCCCGGCTGGGCCATCGAGAACTTCTGCGCGGCCGGCACCTTCAGGGTGTCGAACAGCGCGGTCCAGCTGAAGTTCGGAGTGAGCTTGTCCGCGTCCGCGGCGCTGACCGGGTTGTAGCGCTTGGCGGGGTCACGCATTTCGATGCGCGACATCGAGGCCTTGGCCAGGCGCGTCTCGAAGTCCATCACGGCCTTGGCCTGGGTCTTGGCCTGCTCGGCATCGACGCCGGACAGGGTCAGCACCTGGGCGATGTAGGCAACGTACGCATCGCGGATCTTGGCCTGCGAATCGTCGAAGTAATAGCCCTTCTCCGGCAGGCCGAGGCCGCCCTGGCCGACATAGGCGATGACGTTGGCCGAGTCCTTGTAATCGGCGTTGGCGAACAGCGAGAACAGCACGCCCTGGCCCACCGCCTGGCTGTCGCGCAGGTACTGGGTGATGGCGGCGGTGTCGTTCAGCGCGGCGATCTTGTCCAGCTGCGGCTGCAACGGGGTGATGCCGGCGGCCTCGATCTTGGCCTCGTCCGAACCGGTCTTCCAGATGTCACCGATCTTGGCTTCCACCGTGCCGGCCTTGGCCTGGCTGGCGGCGGCCTGCTGGACCAGCGCGTGCTGCACTTCCAGCGAGCGCTCGCGCAGGATTTCGAAGCTGCCCCAGGTGGTCTGGTCGTTCGGGACCGGGTTGGCCTTGAGCCACTTGCTGTTCACGAACCCGTTGAGGTCGGTACAGGCGGCGATGGCGGTGTCCAGATCGGCATTGTTGAGCGAGATCAGCGCGGTCTTGATCTGCGACTGATCGAATACCGGCTTGGCATCGGCAGTGGCGGCAGGCGCGGTATCGGTCTTGCCACAGGACGCCAGCGACACGGCGATGGCGGCGGTCAGGCCCAGCGGGACCAGCTTGGAAAACTTCATTCGACTCTCCGGCTACAGATGGATGCATCACCCGGATCACGGGCAATCGGGCAGCGTAGCGCGGGAGGGGCCGGGGCGGACCGGCCAAAGGTCACACCATCGCGCAGCGGCAGCCACCCCATGGGTGGCTGCAGGAAGCCGGCGTTGCGTGCAGCCCCCCATGGGGTGGCCCTGCCCGCGGGGGTAAAGAAAAGGCCGGCTTGCGCCGGCCTTTCGTTGTTATTTCGCCTTGCCCTGGTTCGCCACGGCCTCAGCGGCCTTGCGCGCCGCTTCCGGGTCGCCCAGGTAGCGGAACGACTGCACGGTCAGGTCGTCGTTGAGTTCGAACAGCAGCGGGATGCCGGTCGGGATGTTGAGCTCCAGGATGGCTTCCTGCGAGACGTTGTTGAGGTACTTGTACAGCGCGCGCAGCGAATTGCCGTGGGCGGTGACCAGTACGGTCTTGCCATCCTTCAGCTGCGGGGCGATGGAATCGAACCAGTACGGCAGCACGCGGTCCAGCGTGGTGGCCAGCGATTCGGTGCCCGGCAGTGCGTTGCGGTCCAGGCCGGCATAACGACGGTCATGGATCGGGTGACCCGGGTCTTCGATGTCCATCGCCGGCGGCGGGATGTCATAGGAACGGCGCCAGATCTTGACCTGGTCCTCGCCGTGCTTGGCCGCGGTCTCGGCCTTGTCCAGGCCCTGCAGCCCGCCGTAATGACGCTCGTTCAAGCGCCAGCTCTTGCTGACCGGCAGCCAGTCCTGGTCCAGCTCGGCCAGGGCGCCCTGCAGGGTGTGGATGGCGCGCTTGAGCACCGAGGTGTGCGCGACATCGAACTGCAGGCCTTCTTCACGCATCAGGCGGCCGGCGGCGGCAGCCTCGCGGCGGCCCTGTTCAGTCAGTTCCACGTCCACCCAGCCGGTGAAGCGGTTGTCCAGGTTCCACTGGCTCTGGCCGTGGCGCAACAGTACGAGTTTCCGGGTCACTGCAGTATCTCCGACAGATGGCAAGGCAGACCCGCATTGTAGCGGCAACCCTGCCCTGCCCGTCCGCCGTCGGGCCGCCCGTGGCGCTCATGGATGCGGATGCCCGTGGTGGCCCTGCGCGTCCGGTGCGGCGCGGCGGCTGTCGTCGCCGCCGTGTGCGTGGCTGCCGTGTGCATGGCCGGCATGATCGTGCGTGGCGTGGTCATGGCCGGCATGGTCATCGGCATGCGGGTCACGCGGGGTGCCGACGCTGCAAGGGTCGCCGCAGTGGTCCGTCTCGATCTGCAGGGTCACGTGGTCGATGCCGTGCTGCTCGTGCAGCCGGGTGCCCAGCTCGCGGCGCAGACGGTCCGCATCCACACCGGCCCCCATCACCACATGCGCGGTCAGTGCCGGGGTACTGGAGGCCAGCGCCCAGACGTGCAGGTCGTGCACATCCACCACCCCATCGTGCGTACACAGCGTGCTGCGCACCTCAGCGACATCCATGCCCTTGGGCACGCCCTCGAGCAGCACGTTGATCGCCTCGCGCATCAACACCCAGGTGCGCGGTAGCACCCACAGGCCGATCAGCACGGCGAGGATCGGATCGATCGGTTTCCAGCCGGTCCAGCGGATGAGCAGCGCGCCGAGAATCACTGCGACCGAGCCCAGCATGTCCGCCCAGACTTCCAGGTACGCCCCCTTGACGTTGAGGCTCTCGCCGCTGCCAGCACGCAGCAGGCGCATCGAAATCAGGTTGATGACCAGCCCGAACACCGCGATCACCAGCATGCCGGTGGAGGCGATCTCCTGCGGCGCGCGGAAACGCTGCACCGCCTCCCAGAGAATGTAGCCAGCGACCACGAACAGCATGCCGCCGTTGATCATCGCGCCGATGGCCTCCAGCCGCGCATAGCCATAGGTGCGCTTGGCATCGGGCGGGCGTCGGCTGAGCCGGACCGCGACCAGCGCGATCATCAGCGCGAGGGTGTCGGTGGCCATGTGCGCGGCATCGGACAGCAGGGCCAGGCTGTTGGTCCAGAACGCGCCGGCCACCTCCACCAGCAGGAAGGTGGTGGTCAGGCCCAGCGCCCACCACAGCGGCTTCTCGTGGCGGATCTCGCTGGGCAGATGGTCGTGGTCGTGACCCATGGAAGCTCTCCTGGACAATGCCGGCAGGTTAAGCAGCGCCTCGCGCGGAGACTATTACACTTACCGCAGCGTTCAGTTTGCAATTCAATAACAACAGCGCCCGGCCGCTACCTCTCGACGGCCTGTGTGGCGGGAAGACAATCGTGCATAACGTTCCAAATCTTGATGAGGCCAGCCAACCGCTGGCGCTGGCCTGGGCCGATACGCTGGCGCGGACGCCGGCGGCGGCGGCGACGCTGCTGGCTGGCCTGTCGGCGGCGAGCCCGCCCGGGCTGGCCCACCATTTCTACGACGTGCTGCTCGAAGACCCGCGCGCCAGCCGCTTCCTCTCGCACGACCAGGTGCGGCTGCGCCTGAAACCGGCGATGCAGCGCTGGCTGCAGCAGATTCTCACCGCTACCCCGGACAGCATCAACGCGCTGGTCGCCGCCCAGCGCGTGATCGGTGACGTGCATGCCCGCGTGGGCATTCCGGTGGACCTCGTGGCCCGCGGTGCGCGTGTGCTCAAGCATCGCCTGTTCGACCGCATCATCGCGCAGGCCGACGAAAGTGCGACCGCCTTCGCGGCGATCCACTGCCTCAGCGCCTCGATGGACATCGCGCTGGAAGGCATGACGCTGGCGTATACGCATGCACGCGAGCGTTCCTCGCGGACGGATGCGGCTTACCGCCTGTTCTCGCTGGTGCAGAACGTCAGCACCGAGCGCGAACGGCAGCGTGCCCTGCTGCTGGATTGGGAAAACGCCCTGCTCTATGCGATGGCCAGCCAGAATGCCGAGGCCGAGCTCACCGGGCTGGCCCAGTCCGAGTTCGGCCTGTGGTTTACCCACAAGGGCATTCCCAGCTTCGGCGAAAGCAGCGAAACCGGCCAGGTCGGCGCGCTGGTGGCCGCGGTCGATACACAGCTGCAGGAAGCCTTGGCGCATGCTGATTTCGCGGCGCGCTTCGGCGCATTGCAGGGGATCCGCGAGCGGCTGGCGCAGATCCGCACGCTGATGGGCATGTTGTTCGAACGGATCGGTGAGCTCGATGCCGGCAGCGATGCACTGACCAACCTGCTCAACCGCCGCTTCCTGCCAACCGTGCTGCGCCGGGAGATCGAACTGGCCAATTCCACGCAGACACCGTTCTCGGTGTTGCTGCTGGATCTGGATCACTTCAAGGCGATCAACGACGCGCACGGACACGATGGGGGCGACCGCGCCCTGCAGCACGTGGCCGCCCTGCTCGGCCAGCTCACCCGCGGCAGCGACTACCTGTTCCGTTATGGCGGGGAGGAGTTCGTGGTGGTGCTGGTCGCCGCGACTGCCGCGCAGGCCGAGGTGATCGCCGAGAACCTGCGCAAGCACATCGCGCAGAGCCCGGTGCAGCTGGCCAACGGCCACAAATTGTCGTTGACCACCAGCATCGGCGTGGCCGCACACGATGGCCACCCCGATTACGAGCGGCTGATGGCACGCGCCGATGCAGCGATGTACCAGGCCAAGAAGCGGGGCCGTGACCAGGTGGTAGTGGCTACCGACGCACTGCCCGACGCCCCGGGCCGGCAGGCCCTGCAGCGCGGGTGATCCCGCCGGGGCGGATGCCGCCCCCTCATCCGCCTGTTGCGGCAACAGTGGCTGACCAATGGCGCATGTCTGCAGTGCCCGGTGCGGCGTAGCATCGCGGTACTGCCGTCCGCTACAGGAACCTCCCGATGTCGATCCGCCGCGCCCTGACCCGCCCTGCTCTGCTGCTGCTCCAGTCGGCGCTGCTGATCACGCCGATGCTGGCCACCGCACGCGAGGTGGCGGCGCCAGCCGAGCACGTCGATGCCGATGGTCCCTATGTGTTCCGTACCGCCACGGGGCTGGAGGCAGCCTGGGTGTGCAAGGACCATGTGATCCGCCGCGAGCTGCCGGCGGGCGAACAGGCCACGATGGTCGCGCCCGAATGCGGCTATCCGCACCCGCTGAGCGTGCTGCCACCGCGCACGGCGGAGGTCGCGCGCTTCCCGGCCACGCCGCGGATCGTCGCGCTGTCGGACATCCATGGCCAGTACGGCCTGCTGGTGAAACTGCTGCGGGCCCATCACGTGATCGACAACGACGACCGCTGGTCGCTGGGTGATGCCACGCTGGTGGTGGCCGGGGATGTCTTCGATCGCGGCCCGCAGGTAACCGAGGCGTTCTGGCTGCTGTACAGCTTGCAGCAGCAGGCCGCAGCGGCCGGCGGTGCGGTGCACTTCGTGCTCGGCAACCACGAGACGATGGTGCTCTACAACGACCTGCGCTATGTCAATCCGAAGTACCTCAAGAGCGCGCAGCTGCTGGGCCGTTCCTATCCCGCGCTGTATGGGCCGGATTCGACCATCGGCCAGTGGCTGCGTACCCGCCCGGTGCTGCTGCGCATCGGCGATACCCTGTTCCTGCACGGCGGCATCGCCCCGGAGAACCTGGACCTGGTGCGCACCATGGAGGCCACCAATGCCGGCTACCAGGCGGCGGTCGGTCTGCCGAAGGAGCAGGTCAAGGCTGCACCGGACACCGCTCGCCTGTTCGATGGCAAGACCAGCCCGATCTGGTACCGCGGCTACTTCGATGGCCGAATGGACACCGCCCAGGTCGCGGCCCTGCTCAAACAGCTCGATCTCACCCGCATCGTGGTCGGCCACACCTCGATGCCGCATGTGAGCAGCTTCCACGGCGACCGCATCATCGCCATCGACAGCAGCATCAAGAACGGTGAGAACGGCGAACTGCTGTTCATCGAGAACGGCGCGCTGAGCCGCGGCCTGCTCGATGGCTCGCGGGTGCCGCTGGCCGAAGGCAGGATGGGCGAGAGCGACTGACCGGGCGTTGCCTGCCGGTCAGCCCGTCCGCGTCAGCGCGGCTTGTAGATGCGCGAGACCATCCAGCCACCGTGGCTGCGGAAGCGGCCGCTGTCGCCGGTCAGGGCGAAGCGAAGCGCGACCACCGCGGCGCGCCCCCGCGAACAATGCCAGTCGCGCGCTTTGCCATAGGCCTTGCGGAACGCACGGAACGGGCCGCGTGCCTGCGTGATGTCCAGCTCGGCGTCATGGAGGTCCATGGCGTCGGCCGGGGCTGCCGGCGGAGGCGCGGCAGTGCGGCTGGCATCGGGATGGAGATGGTCTGACATGGCTTCCCTTCGATCAACGAGGCCCGGAATCGGCCTCCTGATCGATAAACCGTGAAAACCATCACAAACCTATCGCGTCCCGGCCAGATCCTGCGCATGGCCGCCGTCGAGGCGTTGTTCCAGCACGGTGATGCGGCCAAGGAACTCCGACGTCGGCGCCAGTTCCTGCAGGTGCGGCCGGGCCCGGGCGATCTGGGCGCGGGCCCCGGCGGCATCGCCGTTGGCGTACATGGCCTCGGCCAGCGGGATGCGCCATTTGGCGGTGGCCGTGGAATCGGCGCCGTAGAAGCCGGTGAACGTCTCGACGAGTTGCGCCGACAGGGGTACCGCCGCAGGATCGCCACGGCGCTGGGCCAGCAGCGCCTGCTGCATCTGCAGGCGCAGTTGCAGCCACGGTGGCAGGCTGGGATGGTCCTGGCCGAATGCGGCAAGGGCACGGGCGGCCTCGGCCAGTTGCCCGGCACGGGTCAGCCATTCGATCTCGACCAGGCGCAGTACCAGCAGCTGAGGCGACTCGGGCGGCAGCTCGCGTCGCCACAGGGCGGCCACCTGCTGCAGCGGTGCCTGCGCCTCGGCCGTGCGATCGGTGCGCAACAGCAACCGGGCCAGCACCATCTCCACGTCGAGTGTGTCGGCGTGCCCGGGCCCGAGCAGCGCCCGATAGCGCGCCAGCGCGGCGCGGTAGTTCTGCTCGGCCCGCGCATAGTCGCCGCGCGCTTCCTCCATCAGCCCATGCGCGTACTGCTTGACCGCGTAGGCGCGGCTGTCCACGCCATCCACGGCGGCGCTGGTCTGCAGGCTGTTGCGAAAGTGCTGATCTGCGGCCTGGTAACGGCCCAGGTCCAGGTACTGGCCCGCCAGCGCGGCTTCGGCCGAGGCGGTGTAGCTGCTGCCTGCGCCGAACATCTGCCGGGTCAGCGCGAAGCCGCGCTCGGCCAGTGCCAGCGCTTCATCGATACGACCCTGGTTGAGCAGGGTCGAGGACAGCGCGCGGAGGACCCGCTGGTACTCCGCCCCCTGCACACCCTGTTCGCGGGATGCCTCGGCCATGGCCTGGCGCAGGATCGCTTCGGCCTTGTCCAGCTCGCCCTGGCTGCGGTACAGATCGCCCAGGTTGGCCATCGTGGCCAGGGCGCCGCGCTGCAGCGGTGCACGGTTGCCGCCCCGGCTCAACGCCAGTGCGGCGCGGAAGGACTGCTCTGCGGCAGTCGGCTGCTCCAGCCGCGCCTGGGCCAGGCCGCGGGCGTTCAAGGCCTTCAGTCGTACCACCGGATCATCGTCCTGCTCCAGCAGCGCCAGTGCGTGCCCGGCACTGGCCAGCGCCTCCTTTTCCTGCCCCGCGCTGAGCAGCTGCACAGCCAGGCTGGCGCGCGCGTCGGCGATCTCGTGCGGCGCGGCGCCGGTGCGCACCAGGCCATCGACACTGTCGCGCAGCAGGGTCTGCGCATCGAGGGGTTGACCAAGATTCTGGTAGGCGCGCCCCAGCGCGGCCTGCATGCGTGCGCGCAGCGCCGGCGACACGGTACGGTCATGCGCGAGCCGGCGTGCACCCAGATCGAGAACCTCGCGCGCGGTCATCGGCGTGCCGTTGCGCAGGCCCGGATCGGCTGCGTCGAACGCGGCCACCAGCACATCGGCGATGCCTGCTGCGGCGGCCGCATTCTGTTCGGCCTGGTGGCGCGCCTCGCTCAGCCGCAGCACGAAGGCCAGCACCATCACCGCCACCAGCGCGACGATCACACTGGCGCGCCATTGCCGCCGCAGCAGCAGGCGCGCGCGATGCCAGCGGCCTGGCCGCCGCGCACGCACCGGCCGATGGGCCAGATGCCGTTCAACATCCTCGGCCAGCGCTTCGGCGGAGGCATAACGTTCGGCCGGATCCGTGGCACGGGCCTTGCTGGCCACCGCAAGCAGGTCGGCAGGCACCCTGCGCACCGGTGGCGATGTGGGCTGCAGCAGCTGCTCCAGCATCACGCCAAGACTGTAGACATCGCCCACCACGCTGGCCGGGCGCCCCGCCAGCCGCTCGGGGCTGGCATAGGCCGGAGTAAGGAATGGCGCGGTATCTTCGGCGTCACCCAGCAGATGCGCGATGCCGAAATCCAGCAACACCGGCTGGCCGTCGGCCCGCACCAGCACATTGCCGGGCTTGAGGTCGCAATGCACCACCGACTGCGAATGCGCGGCCTGCACCGCGCGGCAGATCTGCACGAACAGCCGCAGGCGGGCGGCCAGGTCCAGCGTGCCGCAGGCCCGGTCCAGCGGCTCGCCCGGTACGTATTCCATCACCAGAAAAGGCTGCCCGCCCTCGGCCACGCCAACGTCGTAGAGCCGGGCGATATGCGGATGCTGCAGATCGGCCAGGATCTGGCTTTCACTGGCCAGCCGGGTGGCCAACAGCGGATCGTAGGTGCGGCGCATCAGCTTGATCGCCACTTCGCGCCGGTACAGCGCATCGGCGCGCTCGGCCACGAATACCACGCCCATCCCGCCAACGGCGAGCAGGCGGCTCAACCGCCACGGCCCCAGCCGCTGCCCGACCAGTGCGGCCGGATCGTCCATCGCGGCCATCACCGCCGCCAGCGCCTGCTCGATACCGCCCAGGTCTGCCGTCTGCGCACGCAGCAGTTGCAGGGTTTCGTCGATCGTGGCCGGGTCGTCACAGAGCTCATGCAGGGCCGGATGCCAACGCGCCTCGGGCAGGTCACAGACCGCGTCGAACAGCCCGCGCACGCTCTGCCAGCGACCGGCCTCACTCATGCGCGCGTGGCCGGTCCGGCCAGGTGGCGGTTCAACCACGCCTTGGCGAACCGCAGGTCGCGATCGACCGTGGGTACCGAGACATCCAGCGCCAGGGCGATCTCTTCGCGGCCCATCCCGCCGAAATACATCCATTCCACCGTACGGGCGGCACGTTCATCCAGTCGGGCGAGTGCTTCCAGCGCGCGATTGAGCGCCAACACCTCCAAGGCGTCATGGTCCGTGCTGGCTTCCCGATCGACATGGGACAGGGTCAGGTTGACCACGCCACCGCCGCGTTTGGAGGCCGCCATCGCGCGCGCGTGGTCGACCAGGACGCTGCGCATCTTCAGGGCCGCCAGGGAAAGAAAGTGGACACGGTCGCGGTAGCCGACCTCGCCATCAATCATCCGCATCAGTGCTTCGTGCACCAGCACCGTCGGCTGCAGCACGCCATCCTGGGACGTGCCCAGGCGCGCCACGGCCATGCCACGCAGCTGCGTATACAGCAGTGCAAGCAGCTGATCGCGGGCGGCGATGTCCTGCTGCTCGCTCCAGCGGCGCAGCAGGCGGGTGACATCCTGGCGTTCGGCCGCAGGCGGTGTCGCATCAAAAGGCATGTGGGGCGGGTCCGTGCATCACAGCAGGCGATCAGCCTGCAGTATCGCCGATCCCCCTCCGCATGGAGAGGGGGCCGCGGTGATCCCCGGTCACCGCGGCACCGGAACCGGCCTACTTCCCGCGCTTGGACAGAGCCTCCCGCAGCGTTTCCAGCCGCGTGGAGAGATCCTTCAGCGCGCTGCTGCCCTTGCCGACCAGCCAGGACACTTCCTCTTCGACGAAACCACTACGGCTGCGTTCTGTGTCCGGCAGCGGCGGCAGGATGTGCGCGAAGTAGGTCTTGTCCAGCACGCGCCGGAGCAGCCGCTCACCGGGGAAGGGCTCGTTGTTGTTGAGCGCACGCGCGGCTTTGACCAGGTTGCGGATGTCGTACTGGGTCGGGCTCAGGTCCGGCACCTGCTTGGGCAGGTCCAGCAGCGTATACACCGCCACGCGCGCGGTACGCACCGAGCTTTCCATGGTGAACACCACATCGTTGCGGGTCTCCACGAACTGGCCGAGCAGGCCCAGGTTGGTGCAGCCCCTGGGCACGACGTGTGGGCGATCACCGGCAGCGCGCGGCATGAACTGCGCGGTGATGTACGGCATCAGCGCGGTGCGCACCTTGGTGTTGGCAGCGATCTCGTCAAGCTGGTCGACGATGCCCAGGTGGTAGCACAGCTCGGCCAGGATCTCGCGGCCGGTACAGGCCGGCATCGGCTTGGCCACGTGGTTGCCGTTCTGGTCCATCAGCAGCGCATACACCCACACCACCAGCACGTCCCTGGGCTGATCGACGAAGTGCGGCTGCCGGTTAACGGTGAAGCTCAGCACCCAGTTGGAGTCGGTGAAGGTGATCACACCGCCGGTCACGGTCCTGCCCGAGTATGGGTCGTTGACCGAGAGCGCCTTGATCTTGTCCACCAGCGGCGAGGGCCGGCAGGTCAGCGTGGCCGACTCCCACATCGAGCGGTCGATATCGCCATGGAATTTCGCCGGCTTGCCGAAGATCGGCGACTGCGCGGCGAGGTTGTGCCACAGCGCCCAGTCACTGTCCTGCCCGGGTGTTTCGCGGGGGCGCTTCAGCACCGGCACCGTCTCCATGTCGCCGTAGGCGGTGCCCTCGGTCATCGAGCCGGTCAGCGCGAACACCAGATCGCCCTGCGCAACCGGCAACAGGGTGTCGTTGCCGTTCACGCGGCAGCGCAGGCCGGTGACGGTACGCGTCTCCCCCTCCACGCGCATCTCCAGGTCGTATACCCGGGTGCCGAAGGTGACCTGCACACCCTGCTCGCGCAGCATCTTCACCAGCGGTTTGACGAAGCTTTCGTACTGGTTGTACTTCGGGAACACCAGCGCGGACATGTCGTTCAATCCGTCGATGGCATCCAGGAACCGGTGCATGTAGAGCTTCATCTCCAGCAGACTCTGCCAGTTCTCGAAGGCGAACATCGAGCGCCAGAAGAACCAGAAATTGCTCTGCAGGAAGCCGTCGCTGAAGTAGTCCTCGATGGTCACATCGTCGAGATCTTCCTTGCGCTTGAGCATGAGCTTGACCAGTTCCCACTGCTGCGGCTTGCTCAGCCCGAACGTGGAGAAATCCTGGATCTTCCCCTGCTGGTGCATCAGCCGGGCCTTGGAGTAGTTCGGGTCGTTGTCGTTCACCGCCCGGTACTCGTCGAGTACGCTGTAGCCGGCGGGCAGCTCCAGCGCCGGCACATCCTGGAACAGATCCCAGAAGTTGTCGTAGTTCCAGTTCATTTCGCGCCCGCCGCGAACGAGATAACCCTGCTCGGGGTCGCCGGCGCCATCGAGCGAGCCGCCTTCGATGTCCAGGCTGTCGATCAGGGTGATGTTGCCTGCGGGCATGCCGCCATCGCGGATGAGGTAGAACGCGGCGGCCAGGCCGGCGATGCCCGTGCCGATGATCCACGCCTTGCGTGTCGCCACGCCCTCCGGTGCCACCGGGCGGTTGCGCATGTAGGCGCCCATCATGTCCGGCGGCGGCAGCGTGTTCTCCGGCCGGTTGGACCAGTAGCCACCCGTTGCGTCGGGCTCCTTGTCGATCACCGTCGCGGTGTGCACGTTCTTTTCCTCGGCAGCCATATCTCCACTCCTTATTCGATGGACCCACGGGAGGCACCGGATGACCCGGCGCCCGGCAGCACGGCTTCCCTACCGCTCGCGGCCCCTCCTGGCACCGCGCTGCACACCACGATGGTACGCACCCCACCTGTGACGGCATTGATCCGCATCAATGCCCTTGCGGTTGCATTCCGTGCGACATATGTCGCACACTTGCGACACTCCGCCAAACCGGGATTCCCATGTCCGCGCTGCCTACCCCCTCCAACGCCGAGCTCGAACTGCTCAAGGCACTGTGGCGCCAGGGCGCCTGCAGCGCGCGCGAAGTGCACAACGGCGCCGTGGCCGCGCTCGACTGGTCCTATTCCTCCACGCGCAAGACGCTGGAACGGATGATCGACAAGGGACTGGTCGAAGAAACCGTCGAGCACGGGTTGAACATGTACCGCGCCCGGGTCGGCAAGGTCGCCACGCTGGCCGCCCTCAGCACCGACTTCGCGCGCCGGGTGCTGGAAATCGATGGCGCGTTGCCGGCCCAGGCGTTCGCCGACAGCCGCCTGCTCAGCGAACAGGAGCTGCAGCAGCTCGACGCGCTGCTGCGTGCACCTGCCAAGGACGACCAGGCATGAGCCTGACGCTGGGATTCTGGGCGGTGCAGGCCGCGGGCGCCCTCGCCGCTGGCGGGCTGGCCTGGGTTGCCGGCCAACGCCTCCACCGCCACCTGGGCCTGTCCCACGCGGCCTATGGCTACTGGCTGGGGCTGTGGTTGCTGGCGGTGATGCCCGTGCTGCTGTCGACGCTGGTGGCGCTGTGGGTGCCCGCACCGCTTGTCGCGCTGCCGCCCGTGCTGACGATGCCGCTGCCGGTCGCGTTGGACCTGGGAGACGCCGGCACCGCCGGCGGCGTTGCGGCGACCTCTCCCTGGATACGTCCTTCCACCGCCATGCTGCTGGCGGCGCTGTATTTCGCCGGCCTGGGCGTCGCCTTGCTGCGCGTGGCCTACGGCATGCGGGCCACGGCCCGGCTGTGCCGCGCCACGACCCCGATCACGCCCGCAGACTGGCCGGGACCGCGCAGCCGTGCCTGCGCGCAGCGGCTGATGTCGGCCGGCGTTGTCTGTCGCCTCAGCGCAGTGCCGGTGAGCCCGTTCGCAGTGCGCTGGCCACGACCGATGATCGTGCTGCCCCGGTCGGCCCTGGCACACCTGGAGGACCGTGCGTTGAGCCTGATCCTCGGCCATGAAGCAGCGCACCTGGTGCGCCGCGATCCGCAGCGCGCGGGTCTGATGGCGGTGATCAACGCCCTGCTGTGGTTCAACCCGTTCCTGCCCCGCCTCACCGCACGCGTGCAGCTGGCGGCAGAACTGCGCTGCGATGCGCGGGCACTCGCCGAAGACGCCCAGGGCGGGCGCGAGTTCGCCACCGCCTATGTGCGCACGCTGCGCCTGTCCGCCGCCGCCCGCACGCCTGCCCAGGCACTGACCCACCGCGATCTGGCCGGCCATGAAATCCGCATCCGCCACATGCTGCATGGCGATGCCGCGCGGCCGCTGGCACGATCACGGCGCGTGATGCTGCTGGGCAGCGCGCTGCTGGTCGGGAGTCTGCTGATGGTGATGCAGGCGAGTACGGCGCGGCCGCTGCCGGATCCTGCCGCCGGCAATGCGCCGCCTGCGGCCTCGATGACGCATGCCGTACTGCCCCTGCCATTGCCACCGTTGCGCCAGCGCTCCAGCGAGATACGTTTCCAGGCGCCGCTGGCGACACCGCGGGTCACCGGTCACTTCGGCGACACCGGCAGCATCCGGCAGCGGCCGCACCGCGGCACCGATTTCGGTGCACGCTCCGGCACGCCCGTGCTGGCCCCCGCCGACGGGCGCGTCGTCGCGGCCACGACTGCCTACCCGGACGGTCCCCAGTACGGCACGGTGGTGGTGATCGATCACGGCCAAGGCTGGCAGACGCTGTATGCGCACCTGCAGGGCACCGATGTCGTGGTCGGGCAGCAGGTGCAGGCCGGCGAGCAGATCGCCCGCGTCGGCAGCACCGGACGCGTGACCGGTCCGCACCTGCACCTGGAAATGCTCCGCAACGGCGAGCGCGTCAACCCGCAGGCGCATCTGCCATGACCGGCTGACCGCTCCCCCCACACATCCGCCCCTCCGCTGCATTTCGTTTTCCTGGCCACAGGAGGGGCGCGTGTTGCCCCGCGAAATGCCCCCTGCCCTCCTGCACGGACCGCCCCATGTCACCGACGTTCCGCACCGTACTTGCCCTGACCCCGCTGTGTGCCGCGTTCTCCAGCGCTGCACAGTCACTGCCCGCACCGCAGGCGCCGCCGCCCACCGAACTGGAGACCGTGCAGGTGCAGGGCACCGTGTACGACGCACGCCGCGAGGACACCGCCACCCGGATCGTGGTCGGCGCTGAAGCGCTGCGCCAGTACGGCGACATCGGCCTGGTGGATGCGCTCAAACGCCTGCCCGGCATTACCGTCGGCACGGGTGCGCCCGGCCGCAGCGGCACGCTGTCACTGCGGGGGTTGGGTGCGGGCTATACCCAGATCCTGCTCAACGGCCAGAAAGCGCCCGCCGGGTTCGACCTGGACTCGCTCACGCCGGAGATGGTCGAGCGCGTGGAGATCATCCGCGCACCCACCGCCGACCAGCGCGCCGAAGCGATCGCCGGCTCGATCAACATCGTGCTGGCCGCAGGCGCGCGAAAGGACAGCGGGCAGCTGTCGGTAGCCTGGGGCAACAGCAATGGCCGGAACACGCCCTCGGTCAGCTGGCAGCGCAACCGGCGCGCCGACCACCGCAGCAGCGCGATCACGGCGACCGCATCGCGCCGCGAGTTCCTGGTCGAGGAAACCGGTACCGAGCGTGCATGGAATCGGCAGGGAATACCGACCACCCTGCGTGACACCTCCCTGCGCGCCAGCGGAAACCGCGATGTGCTTTCACTGGCCCCCAGCCTTGAAGCGACGCTGGAGAACGGGGACACCTTCGCGCTGCAGGGCTTCGCCGATGCGAGCCGGTTCAACCGCATCACCGACATCGACTGGGCCACCACGCTCGGCGCCCCACTGCAGACCACCCGCTATCAACAACGCACGCGCATCGACGTGGCGCAGGCCAATGGCAGCATGACGTGGACGCGGGCGTTCGAACGGGGCGGCACGTTCACCACCAAACTGCGCCTGGGCGGCAACCGCGAGCGCTACACCTATCGGGAACAGGGCCAGGCGGCGGATGGGCGACAGAACCTGGAGGACTACACCGACGCGCGGTTGACCGTGGGCGATCTGAACAGCAGTGGCAAGTACACGCTGCCCGCCCGCGGGCGGCATGCGCTGCAGCTCGGCTGGGAGGGCAGCGAAGATCGCCGTGATGAAGCACGCGTGCAGCAGCTGTTGCCTGTCCACGAGGGCGGCGTGGTGGCGATCAGCGATCTGGCTTTCGACGCGCGCATCCGTCGCCTGGCGCTGTACGTGCAGGATGACATCTCGCTGAGCGAGCGCTGGTCCCTCTATGCCGGCGCACGCTGGGAACAGATCGATACCCGCAGTGACGGCAGCAGCTTCAGCGGCATCCAGCGCCGTGACCAGGTGCTCTCACCGGTGTTGCAGTCACTCTGGAAAATGCCCGGCACCCGGGGCGACCAGCTGCGCGTCGCGCTGACCCGCACCTATCGATCGCCTACGCTGGCCTCGCTGATCCCGCGCCCGTACACCTCGACCAACAACCGCCCGCTCAACCCCGACGAACGCGGCAACCCGGCGCTGCGGCCCGAACTGGCGACCGGCGTGGACCTGTCCTACGAAACCTACGGCAAGGACGGCGCGCAGCTCAGCATCGGCGGTTATGCGCGCCGGATCAGTGAGGTGATCCGCACTGAAACGCATCTGCAGGACGGGCGCTGGGTGGCCACGCCGGTCAACGGCGGCACCGCGATGACCTGGGGGCTGGAGATGGATACGGCATTCCGTCTGCCGCAGTTGATCGCAGGCGCGCCGGCCGTGGCGGTGCGTTTCAATGCGACCGCCAACGATTCGCGCGTGGATGATGTGCCCGGTCCGGACAACCGTCTTGATGAGCAGGTACGCTTCAGCGGCACCCTGGGCGCGGACTACGAGATCCGCACCGGCTGGACGGTCGGCGGCAGTTACACTTACCGCACCGGCGGCACGGTGCAGGTCAGCCCCGGCCAGTTCGAGATCAGTGCGTATGGGCGCGAGTTGGACCTGTACTCGCTGTGGTCGCTGCGCGCAGGCAGCAAGCTGCGGCTGAGCCTCAACAACGCGCTGCACCGGGCGCTGCACACGGGGCAGGAGCGGGTCAGCGAAGACGGTACCGAGCAGCTGCGGCGCCAGCGCAGGGCATCCCCGCTGCTGCGCCTTCAGCTGGAACTGCCGCTCTAGCCGGGCTCAGCCGGGCTGTCGGCTGGCCTCACCCACCGCCGGCAGTGCCCGTGCGCGGCCGGGCTTGCTCGGGAAGGCATGGCGCACGATCCGCCACATCACCTGGCCGAACTGCCGCGGCAGCGAACCGGTGTTGTAGTGCTGGCCGTACCGCGCGCAGATGTCCTTCACTTCCACGGCGATCGCGGCATAGCGGTTGGCCGGGATGTCCGGGTAGAAGTGATGCTCGATCTGGTGGCTGAGGTTGCCCGACATGACATTCATCAGCTTGCCGCCGGTCAGGTTGGACGAGCCGCGCAGCTGGCGCAGGTACCAGTGGCCGCGACTTTCATCGCGCACGCATTCCTTCGGGAAGGTCTCCGCGTCGGCGGTGAAGTGGCCGCAGAAGATGATGACGTAGGTCCACACGTTGCGGATCAGGTTGGCGGCCACATTGCCCAGCAGCACCGGCAGGAAGAACGGGCCGGCCAGCGCCGGGAACAGCAGGTAGTCCTTGAACATCTGCTTGCCCATCTTGCGGCCGACTGGACGGAACTGCGCGCCCAGCTGACGCAGCGTCATCTTGCCGGCGAACACGCGACCCAGGCGCAGGTCCTGTATCGCGATGCCCCATTCGAACAGCAGCGCGAACACCACCGCCACCACCGGCTGCATCAGGTAGAACGGGCGCCAGCGCTGCTCGGGGAAGATCCGCAGCAGGCCGTAGCCGATATCGTCGTCCAGCCCGCGCACGTTGGTGTAGGTGTGGTGGCGGAAGTTGTGGGTCTTGCGCCAGTTGTCGGCGGTGCCGACGATGTCCCACTCATAGGTGCTCCCCTGCAGCTGCGGATCGCCCATCCAGTCGTACTGGCCATGGATGACGTTGTGCGCCAGCTCCATGTTTTCCAGGATCTTGGACAGCGCCAGCATCACCACGCCGGCAATCCACGCCGGGATCAGCACGCTGTGCACGAAGGCACCGAGGAACAGCAACGCGCGGCCGGCCACGCCGGTCCAGCGGACGGCGGCCACGACGCGGCGGATGTAACGCGCATCGCGCGCACCGAGCGTGGCCAGCTGGCGCGCGCGCAGTGCATCGAGTTCAGCGCCGAAGGCCTGCAGTTCGGCCGGGGACAGCGCGCGGTTGTGCACGGAAGACATGGTCACAGCTCCAGGATCAGGTCGGTGCTGGCGCTGTTCACGCACAGCTTTACTTGCGTGGCCGGTTCGGCCGCGTGCTCGCCGGTCAGGGTGTGGCGGGTGACGCCGGATACCTTCCCGCAGACACAGGTATTGCAGATGCCCATGCGGCAGCCGCTGGCCGGGCGCAGCCCTTCGGCTTCCAGCGCCTGCAGCAGCGACGTGCCGCGTGGCAGGGCAAGCGTGCGGCCGCTGCGGCGCAGTTCGACCTGCACCGTGCCCTCTTCGGCATCCGGCAGCACCGGCGGTGTGAACGCCTCGGACTGCAGCGACGCGACCTGGCCCTGCAGCCGCGCCTGCGCTGCATCGACGAAGCCACCCGGGCCGCACACCAGAGTGCGGGCGGTGCTCAGATCGCCCAGCGTCGCGAAGGCGAATGCATCCACACGCGACGCCGGTGCCGCCGGGTCGCGGGTCAGCGCGATGTGCAGCGTGAACGAGGGATGGCGCGCCGCCAGCGCGGCCAGCTCTTCGGCGAAACAGACTTCCTCACGCCGGCGTGCCCAATACACCAGGTCCACCTGGCCCGGCATGCCGGCACCATCGAGCTGACGCAGCAGCGCGCGCATCGGGGTGATGCCGCTGCCAGCGGCCAGCAGCAACAGCCGCGCGCCAGAGGCCTTGGGCAAGGTCATTTCACCGAACGCCTGGCCCAGCTCAAAGATCTCACCGATCGCCGCGGCATGGGCCAGATGCTGGCTGACGGCACCGCCGGCGATGGCCTTGACGGTGATCGCCAAGCGACCGTCGGCCAGCACGGTCGGGCTGTAACTGCGCGACAGGCGGCGGCCATCGACTTCGACGCCGAGGGTGACGTGCTGGCCCGGCAGCAGACCACGGAAATGGCGGTTGGGCTTCAGTATCAGGGTGACCGCATCCGCGCTCTCGGCGGTGCGCGACAGCAGCCGGGCCAAGGGGCGGCGCAGCGTCCACAGCGGGTGCAGACGGGTGCCCCAGAAGTCGAACAGCGCTTCAGGGACCCAGCGGCGGGGGCTGGCGGCGTGACGGCGGGCGGCAATGCGCGGGACGGTGCTCATGCTTCGCACTATACGGCCGAGCATACGACTGTGTATACAGTTGTATATTGCCGGGACGGGCTATGATTCAGGGACTTGACCCCGCTGCCCCTGATGACCTCCCCAGACCTGCCCCTGCCCGCCTCCGACGACGCCCATCCCGCGCGCAAAGCCTCCATCTCCCGCGAGGATCTGCTGGCCGCGGCATTGGCCCTGATCGGCCCGCACCGCAGCGTCTCCACGTTGAGCCTGCGCGAGGTCGCGCGTGAAGCCGGGATCGCCCCGAACTCGTTCTACCGGCAGTTCCGCGACATGGACGAGCTGACCGTGGCCCTGATCGACCTGGCCGGGCGCTCACTGCGCACGATCATCGGCGAGGCGCGCCAGCGCGCCGCCTCCTCCGACCGCAGCGTGATCCGCCTGTCGGTGGAGACCTTCATGGAGCAGCTGCGCGCCGATGACCGCCTGCTCCATGTCCTGCTGCGCGAAGGCACGGCCGGCTCGGATGCGTTCAAGCATGCGGTGGATCGCGAACTGAATTACTTCGAAGACGAACTGCGGGTCGACCTGATCCGCCTGGCGGCCGCCGACGGCGCGCGGCTGCATGAACCGGCCCTGGCCTCCAAGGCGATTACCCGGCTGGTGTTTGCGATGGGTGCGACGGCGGTTGACCTGCCGCCGGAGAAGGATCCGGAACTGATCGAGCAGCTGACCCAGATGCTGCGGATGATCATCACCGGGGCGCGCACGTTGGCGGGCAGTCCGCCGCTGCGCTGATCCGGCCTGCGGGCCGCGCACAAAAAAAAATGACGACCCACCGGGCCGTCATTTTTGATCCTGTTGCCCGCCGCAACTGCAGCGCAGTGGGCGGCGCTTGATCAGCGGTACTGACGTTCGCAGCGACGCTCAACCACGCGATCACCATTCTTGGACTGCTGGTTGCCCTGGATCTGGCGGCCTGCGGCACCACCAGCCACGGCACCGGCAACCGTCGCCAGCTTCTTGCCGTTGCCGCCACCCACCTGGTTGCCCAGCAGACCACCCACGACCGCGCCGGTCGCGGTGCCGGTGATGCGGTTGGGATCCTTGGAATTACGCTGGACCTCGACGTTGTGGCACACCACCTTGCTGCCGTCGTTGAAGCGGCGTCCCTCGTCCTTGGGGCCATAGGTCTGGGCGCCGGCAACGGCCGATACGGCGAGCAGACTGCCCAGGCACAACACGCGGAAGCTCGTCTTCATGGTCGATCCCTGTTTATGGAACATGGCCCGAGTGTCTGCCTGCCGGCGGCAAGCCCGGGTGAAGTTGCGTCCACGCCACGTCAACGCCAGCGGCGGCGTTCAGGCCGCAGCCATCCAGCCATGCGCGCTTACAACCGCGCGCGGATCGTCTGCCGCAACGCGTCCAGATCCTTGGCGAACGCATCGATGCCGCTGGCCAGCTTCTCCGTCGCCATCGGGTCGGCCGCCAGATCCGCCGCAAAGCGCGCCGCATCGATCGGCGTCACCTGCACCGACTCGGCCGCACCGGCCACCAGCTTGCGCGGCAGCTGGCCATGATCGGCGTCCAGCGCCTCCAGCAGGTCCGGCGAAATCGTCAGGCGATCGCAGCCGGCCAGCGCCTCGATCTGCGCCGTCGAACGGAACGACGCACCCATCACCACCGTCGGCGAACCACGGCGCTTGAACTCGGCATACACGCCGCGCACGAACACCACGCCCGGGTCTTCATCGATGCTGGCCGGCGCCTGGCCGTTGGCCACGTACCAATCCAGGATGCGGCCCACGAACGGCGAAATCAGGAACGCCCCGGCCTCGCTGCAGGCCAGCGCCTGGGTGGGATTGAAGATCAGCGTCAGATTGCAGTCGATCCCTTCGGCCTGCAGCTGACGTGCCGCTTCCACGCCTTCCCAGGTTGCCGCGATCTTGATCAGCACCTTGCTGCGCGGCACGCCGGCCGCGTCGTACATGGCGATGAACTGACGCGCCTTGGCCACCGTGGCCGCGGTGTCGTGCGCCTGGTCGGCATCGACCTCGGTCGAGACCCGGCCCGGCACCAGGGTGCTGAGCAGGGTGCCCACGCCCACGGTCAGGCGATCGGCCACCGCGTGCACGATGGTCTCGCGCTCGCCCGCCTGCTCGCGGCCCCAGGCCAGCGCGCCCTCGATGAGATCGGCGTATACCGGCAGGTCCAGCGCTTTCTTCACCAGGGTGGGGTTGGTCGTGCAGTCGACCGGCTTCAAGCGCTTGATCGCCTCGTAGTCGCCGGTATCGGCAACCACCACGGACAGATCACGCAGCTGGGAGAGTTTGGACAGCGACGTCATGGAGAGCTCCTGGGCATCAGTCATCGGAGCACGCGTCGAGCAGCGCGCTGACCGCCGCCGTGTCCTGGTCGAACACCGGCGCGGCGAACGGCTCCGGGCCGGGTGTGCGGCCGAACACGATCGGCCGGGTGATGCCGCGGTAGCTGCCCAACAGCGGGTGCGGCAGCGACGTGACCATCTGCTCGGCCTGCACCTGTGGATGGTCGAACATGTCCTCGACCTGGCGCGCGGCCGCGCACGGCACCTCTTCGCCGAACAACGCCTCCCACGCCAGCGCGCTGCGCGTGGCCAGCGCGGCGTGCAACTGCGGCAACAGTATCTCGGCCTCCGCAGCCCGCTTGCGCACCGTGTCGTAGCGCGCGTCGGCCGCCAGTTCCGGCCGCCCGATCCGCTCGCACAATGCCTGCCAGAAGCGCGGGGTATTGGCCGAGATGTACAGGTATCCATCCGCGGTGGGATGGATGCCGGTGACACCGCCTGAGCGCATATCGCGGCCCACTGCCGCCGGCTCGCCCTCCGCCCAGACCATCCGCGCCGACTGCATCGTCAGCGCACTGCGCAGCAGCGACACACCCACGAACTGGCCTTCGCCGCTGCGTTCGCGCTCGTAAAGGGCCGATGACACACCGGCCGCCACCAGCGCGGCAGCGTAGTAATCGACCACCGAGCCGTACAGGATCTCCGGGGCGCCGCCCGCCTTGCCCTGCATCGTGCACATGCCGGTCATGGTCTGCAGCACCTGGTCGTACCCTGCCTTCTCCTTCAACGGCCCCTGCTCGCCGTAGCCGGTGACCGAGCAATACACCAGGCGCGGGTTGAGCTTGTGCAGGCTCTCGAAATCGATGCCCAGGCGTACCGGCACGCTCGGCCGGAAGTTGTGCACCAGCACGTCCGCCTCGCGCACCAGGCGCATCAGCACCGCACGCTGGTCAGGCTGTTTCAGGTCCAGCACCACGCCGCGCTTGGAGCGGTTCACGCCGAGGAATGCGCGGCTCTCGGCCTCCAGCGTGGAGGGATAGCGCCGCAGGTTGTCGCCGACCGGCGGCTCCACCTTGATCACCTCCGCGCCCTGGTCGGCCAGCAGCGTGCAGCCGTAGGGGCCGGCAATGTAGGCGCTCAGATCCAGCACCCGAATGCCGCTCAACGGCCCGGTGGCACCTTCCCGCTGTGCGATGGCGAATGGAGAACTGGGGTTGCTTCCGGTCATGGTCAATACACTCGATACCTTGATGGAAGTTTCCTCCTGGCCAACGGGAAGAAACAGATCGTGTGGGTATGTTCTGGGTGGACAAAAAGCACGCTGCGGCGTCGGCGGCGCCACCGCCGCCGAACACCGCCGGGACGTCAGCCCGACGGCGCCAGCGACAGCCAGCTCAACCGCCAGCTGCCGTGATCGCGCCCGCCACACCGGTAGTAGGGCTCGAACGTCAGCGGGCCGCGGCACTCCAGCTGCACGGTGATCGACGCGCCCTCGCCCGTGTCCTCGCCCACCTGCAGCCACTGCGAGGGTGGCCGGTCCGGCAAGCGCACCGTCTCATCGGTTTTGTACCCGTCGATCAGGCCGGTGGCATACACCAGCGGCCCGTAGCTCAACCCCACGTACTCCCAGCGCAGGACCTCCTGCGCCACCGGCGCGCCATCCGGCGCGCGCGATTCCTGCACGTTGATGTTGGCCGCCCGGTGCAGGCGTGGCTGCATCGGCAGTTGCACGCAGATCGTGTCGCCGGACTGCCAGGTACGCTGCACGTGCACGAACCCGTCCGCGCCCGCCTCGGCCGCCTCGGGCTGTCCATTGACCTCGATCCGTGCGCCCGTCGCCCAGCCCGGTATCCGCACGCCGATGCTGAACTCGGCGACGCACTCGGGCAGCACGGTGAGGGTCACCGTACCCTCGAAGGGGAATCGGGTCGCCTGCAGCAGGGTCACTGCACCGGCCTGCGCGTGCAGCAACGTGGCCTCGCCCGGCCCGTACAGATTGACCCGCAGCTCACCATCGGCCGCGATTCCATAGGCGACTTGTGGCAACTCTTCCACGGCCATCGCGCCGCTGGATTTGCAGCAGCGCCAGTACGTGGTGTGCACGCGCCGGCCGTTGGGATAGGTGTAGTAGCACCAGTCCTCGCCATTGGCGGCCATCGCCGCCAGCAGGTCGTTGTAGGCGGTGCGCTCCAGTTCATCGGCGTAGCGTGCGTGGCCGGTGATGGCCAGCAGCTCACGGTTGAGCTGCATCCACGCCAGTACCGAGCAGGTTTCCACATAGGCCTGCGGGAAGAAGGTGCGCGGCGCGTTGAATACCTCCCGCGACCGGTGCGCCACCCCACCCCACGGCCCGCCGCCCAGCGTGAGGTGCTGCTCGCGGATGTTGTGCCAGAGATGATCCAGCGCCTGGCGATGGTCGTCTTGCCCGGTGGCCTTGTACAGCTTGGCCAGCCCGACCAGGTTCCAGCTGAGCTGATAGGCCTTGCCGGTTGCGATGAAGGCCGCGTCCTCACCAGCCAGCGCCTTGTCCAGCAGCGCCAGCCGCGGGTTGGCGTTGGCCTGCGCCAGGATGCATTCGGCCAGTGCCAGATAGCGCGGCTCGCCGGTGACCAGATAGAGATCGGCGGCAGGATCCAGCAGTACCGTGGCGGACATGCCGTGGTGGTTGCCCAGCGTGGTGATGTCGATGCCCGATTGCAGGGCCTGCCAGCACAGGTCGGCGATCCGGCACGCGGCCTGCAGGTAGGCTGCGTTGCCGAGCGCGCGCCACGTTTCCAGGAACCCGAGGATCAGGTAGCTGTGCGTCCAGATGTCCCAGGTGCGCAGCGCCGGCTCGCCGTTCCAGCTCTCCGGCTTGGGCGGCTGCGGCACGGTGAAGCGACGCTCAGGCGCATAGTTGCCCAGGTAGCCGTCATCGTCCTGCTGGCTGATCAACCAGTCGGCGACGCGGCGCAACGAGGCCTCCAGCTGCGGCTGCCCGCCCTGCGCCACCGCCCGCGCGGTGGCCGAGAGCCACTTGCCGGCGTGCTCGCCATACCAGTCGCCCTCGTGGTTCTGGTGCTTGTGCGCCTGGCTGAAGATGCTGATCGGCGCGCTGTGCTCATCCACGACGAACGTGCTCAGGCGCCCGCTGCGGTTGGCTGCCAGGGCATCGCCCAGCACGCCCTGCAAGGTGACCTGTTGCGGCGGGACCAGCGTCATGCCGCGGGCGGCGGGATGCAGACGGGTCATGCCGCATCCACCACGCAACGGAAGCCGACCGTACCGGCGCGATCCTTGGACGGACCCATCAGCAGGTACTTGCCGTGCTGATCCAGGCGGTAGGCCTGCGGGAAGTACCAGTGCGAGGTCTGCGGCTGATAGCTGCTGCCGCCACGCAGTACGGCCGCGCGGGTGTGCGCATCGCTGAATTCATCGGTCCATTGCCACACATTGCCGACCAGGTCCTCCACCCCGAACGGGCTGGCCCCCTGCGGATGTGCATCCACATCCGCCGGCGGGGTGAGGCGACGGCCACGATTGACCCGCGGCACGCGTGCGGCATCCCACGCGTTGCCCCACGGGTACAGGCGCTCGTCGGTGCCCTGCGCGGCGTACTGCCATTCCCACGCATGCGGCAGCCGCTTGCCGGCCCACGCCGCGTACGCACGCGCGTCCTCGATCGAGACCCAGGTGACCGGCTTGTTGTCCCAGCCCGCACGCGGCGCGCCGTCCTTCCAGTCCGCCAGGAAGTTGTGGTCATCGGCCGGCCGGTAGCCGCTGTCATCGAGGAAGCGCTTGAACGCGGCGTTGGTGACCGGGTGGCGATCGATGTGGAACGCAGGCAGCGCCATGCGCCGGCGATGGTGGCGGCGCGCGCAGTCTTCCCACGGGTACTGCACATCCAGGCCCGCCCAGGTGAACCCTTCGATCTCGATACCGCCCACCTGGAACAGGAACTCGCCGGCCGGGATCGTGACCATGCCTGTCGGCGCCTCGGCCTGCGGGGGCGTGCTCGCGATCGCCAGCAGTTCCTGCGGAGCGGCCTTCCACGCGGCGGAGTAACTGTTGAGGGGCTGCTGTGCGCGCTCGGCGGTCGCCGCCAGGAATTCGTCCAGACCCTCGATCGCGGTACCTGCAGCCACACTCAGGATCGCCCCGAAGCCGCGCGCTTCCATCGGCAGCTCGATGTACGCCGCGCCGTCGATGATCCGCGGCGTCAACGCGCGGCCATGCCACGCATCGAAGTAACGCGTGCCTTGCGCATGCGCCAGCGCGATCTGCTCACCGTCCACGGCGTATTCGTTGCGGTTGATCAACGTGTGCAGCGCTACCCCCTCGCCCGGGAACCGGCTGGCGAAGATGCCGCCCTGCAGGCAGACCTGGTACGGCTCCCAGTCCATCGAGACCACCAGCTGCGGGAACTGCCGGTACAGCGTGGCAATCCGGCGCAGCGCTTCACCGTCGCGCGGGGTGAACTGGTTCCAGACGCCCCAGATGTTTTCCCAGGCGTTGTAGCCGATGCCGTTGAAGAAGCAGTACTGCAGGTCGTGATTGCGGTTGCGGCCCCAGCGGTTCTCGTAGTTCACCATGTGGCGTGGCTCCAGCCACTTCCATTTGGAGACGGGCGGCACCGGGCCATCAGGCGCCTTCTTGCCCCAGCTCTGCACGTTCCAGATCAACTGCTCTTCGGAACTGATGGTGGATTCGGGCTGCACCACCACTGGATTGCCGCGTGCATCACAGGCATCGAAGAACGCCCGCGGCACACCGTTGAAGGTATCGCCGTTGATGCCGTCGGCACCGACCGCCTTGACGATCTCGGCCAGCCCATCCCAGTGCGTCACGCCCGGGTCGCGGGTGCCGTGGTCCCACGGCTTGGCCGGCAGGAACACTTTGACGCCGCGCTTCTGGAAGGCCTGCACCGCGGCCTTCAATCCCGCCAGGCCGCCGGGCATGTCATGCGCCAGATCGAACTGGTTGCGGTCATCGATACCGATGTTGGGGTAGATGTACCAGATCAGCACCGAATCCAGCCCGCCGAACCGTGCGGTCAGATCGTCCAGGTACCGATCGACGGTGTACTGCCCGGTGGCCGCATCGAAGAAATAGCGATCCTCGACCATCATCTGTGCATGCACGAAGTTGCGCTGCGCCCACTGCAGCTCCGGACGACGGTAGTTCACATCGGTGTAGCCGATCCGGACCAGGTGCTCGCGGCGCCAGTCCTTCAGTTCTTCCAGCCAATCGCCCGCGCTGGCATTGGCATCGATCATCCAGCTGCCGATATCGGCGAAGGGCCACGCCGGCGCCTTGCCGGGCGTCGGCAGGTAACGCCCGGTGGTCACGTGCGAGAACTTGTACTCGGTGCGGATCGGCTCACGCCCGTAGTCGGCTGCATCGGTGTCGTAATCGGGGCTCTGATACGGCGTGGTCATGGGCAAGGCATCCAGCAGGAAACGGAAAGGAGGGACATCAGCGCGCGCACGCTGCCGCCAGCGCGGCATGGGCGGCGGCATCGGGAACGCGCGTGGGATCGCCCAGCAGCGCCTGCACCTCGGCGCGGGTGGGAATGCTCGCCTGTGCGCCCAGGCGGGTGCAGGCCAGCGCGGAAGCTGCGGTGGCCGCCAGCAACGCCTCGGCCATCGGTTGATGGTCGGCCAGCGCAGCGATCAGGGCGCCACAGAAAGTATCGCCGGCCGCGGTGGTGTCCAACGGGTCGATGCGGAACCCCGGCTGCAGCAGCACCTCGCCGTTCACCCGGGCCAGGCAGCCACGCGCACCCAGGGTCACGATCACGCAGGGCACCGGCACGCGCGCCAGCCCCGTGGCCAGGTCCGGGGGATGGCCGGCCACCACATCCAGCTCACCTTCGTTGACGATCAGCACATCCAGCAGCGCGAGCAGCGCATCGGACAGGACCTGTGCCGGCGCCGCGTTGAGCGCGACCTTGAGCCCGGCCGCACGGGCGCGGTGGGCATAGGCGGTGATGGTGGGCACGGGGGTTTCCAGCTGCAGCAGCAGCCAGTCCACGCCCTCCAGTGCCGGCAGGTGCTCCTCGCGAAGCCCGAGGTTCGCACCCGGCGCGACCGTGATCGCGTTCTCGGCGGTGTCGGCCAGGCAGATGAAGGCGGTACCGGTGGGCAGCGCAGGATCGCGCACGGTCGACAGGGCCACACCCGCATCGCGCAGGGACGCTTCGATCGGCGCGGCGAAATCATCCTCGCCCACGGCCAGCAGCATCCGTGTCGGCGTACCGCCGGCCCGCGCGCAGGCCACGGCCTGATTGGCGCCTTTGCCACCGGGGAACGTGCTGAAGCCACGGCCCAGCACCGTCTCACCGGGCGCCGGCACATGCGTGGCGCGCACCACGAAATCGAGATTGGCCGAGCCGGCGACAAGGACGGTGGAACGTGTCGCACTACTCATGGGTCTATCGCCTCATCAACGCGGTTGTAGAACGTCGTACTGATGCGCGGCAGATCGTCATTGCCGCCCGGAAGATGCTGCAGCATCAGGATCGCGACCAGGCGGCGTGCCGGGTCGATCGTGTAGTAGGTCGAGGCCGCGCCCGACCAGCCGAACGCGCCGACCGAAGCGGTGCGTCCTTTCAGGGCCGGATCCAGCAACACCGAACCGCCCAGGCCGAAGCCCTCGGCATCGCTGAACTCGGTTACCGGCCGGGGCAAGGCGGTGTGCACCAGCTGGTTCTGCATCATCAGGGCCACGGTGGAGGGTCGAAGCAACTGCACCTCGCCGTAGCGGCCGCCGTCCAGCAGCATCTGCGCGAACCGGCCATAGTCGCCGGCCGTGGAATACAGACCACCGGCACCGCTTGGATACGGCCGGAGCGCACTGCCGGGCACCCGCGCATGCACCTCATCGGCGAGCACCAGATCACCGTGCTCGCCCATGGTGGTCAGCGCCACCACCCGTGCGCGATCGCGCACCGGCACCACGAACCCGGTGTCGCGCATGTCCAGCGGGCCGAACACACGCTGTTGCAGGAACTGCTCGAACGGCAGCCCACCCACCACTTCCACCACGCGCGACAGAACCTCGATCGACGTGCTGTCGTAACGGAAGCGCGTGCCCGGCTCGGTCGCCAGTGGCACGCGGGCCAAGCGCGTGGTGTAGGCGGCCAGGCTGTCCGCGGCCTGCACCTGCTGGTGTTCCAGCAATGCGGTTACCGCCTCGAATCCCTCGCCACCCGCTGCGAAACCAGCGATATGGGTGAGCAGATGTCGTACGGTCAGCGTCTGTGTCACCGGCCGCAGCTGTGGCGCCGCGGCGGTGCCCCCGGCGAAGACCTGCAGACGTGAGAACTCAGGGAGATGGCGCGCCACCGGATCATCCAGATCCAGCCGACCCTCTTCCACCAGCATCAAGGCGGCCACCGAGGCCACCGTCTTGGTCATCGAGTAGATGCGAAAAATGCTGTCACGCTGCATGGGCGTGGCATGCGCCAGGTCCTGCCAACCGTAGGCGGCGTCATGCACGATGCGGCCATCGTGGATCACCAGCGCGACCGCGCCGGTATAGCCCTGGCGGCCGGTCGATTCGTGCAGGAAGGCATCGACTGCTGGCAAGCGCGCCGACGCAGCCGTCGTTTCCGTCTGGCTCGGCGGGTCCGGCAACGACGCCGCGGCCTGTCCCACCGCCAGCATCAGCAACGCGAACACGGCCAGGCGTGCCCGGGGGCGGCAATGACGGGCGTGGGCCGGTCCGTGCGATGGCCAGTACATCCGCTCTCCTGCTGTCGGTGGCGGTAACGTCATGACAGGGTAAGGCAATAAAAACGGACCGGCGCTGCAGTGCCTCGCAGCGCCGGTCCGCGGTGACGGTCAGAACGTGAAGGTATGGGTCAGCGACACCATGCGGCCACGGCCGGAGAAGAAGTTCTGCCAGCCCGGCAGCTGCGACCAGGTCAGCACGTACTGCTTGTCCAGCAGGTTCTCGATGCCCAGCGACAGCTTGCCGTAGGTGCCGGTGTCATAGTTCATGCTGAGATCCCACAGCGCGTAGCCGTAGGTATCCTCGTCATTGCGATACACCGCACCGTTGGACGGATTGACGAAGGTCTCGCGCAGGTCACGGCTGAAGGTACGACTCACGCCCAGCGTCGCGTCGAAGCGATCGTTCGGCGTCCAGGTCAGCGAGGCATTGACCTTGTCCGGCGAGATATCGAGGATGCCCATCTCCTTGTTCAGGCCCGAGCCGTCGTAGTACTGGGTCTGGCCGCGGATCCGCGAGTACAGCAGCGTCGCCTTCCACTGGTCGTTGAAGGTCCAGGCGCTGTTCAGTTCAACGCCTTCGATCCGGGTCGGGGCGCGGGTGAGGATGAAGTCCTCGGTCACCTTGTCCACGGTCAGCGATGAGCCGAACTCGGAGGTCGAGCGGTAAGCCGACATCCCGACCTGGGCCTGCTCGCCGCGCCAGTTGAAGCCCACTTCCTTGTTCTTGGTGATCAGCGGCTGCAGATCGGCGATGCATGCCACTGCCTTGCACGGGCTGTTGGCCTGGATGTTGCGCAACGGGATGCCCACGTTGGCGATACCGAAGCCTTCCGAGTAAGAGGCGAACACCGACCACGCATCGGTGATGCGCCAGATCGCACCGAAGTTGGGCAGGTTGGCCTTGTAGTCGAGCTTGCCGCCCTGCACCGGGGTGAAGTCGCGGTAGGCGGTGGTGGTGTAACCGTCGATTTCCAGCTCACCGTCTTCGCGGCGGATGCCGGCATCCAGCGTCACCGGGCCGATGTCCCAGCTCAGCTGCGCGTACGGCGCCAGGCTGGTGTACTTCATCGGCGGCACCCAGACCCGGTCGGTCAACGCCAGGCGCTGTTCCGCCGCGTCTTCCACCAGGTCCAGGCCGGTGCGCAGGCGCAGGCCCTCCACCGCGAACAGGCCACTGTAGGCATAGGCCGCGCGCAGCCCCTTTTTCTCGGAGTTGATCTCCGACTGGTCCCAGATGCGCTGGTCTTCCGGCGGGGCCGGCTTGACCAGCTGGCGGTCCGTGCCGTTCTCCGGCACATAACGCATCGCCTGTTTCGCCCAGTACAGGTCCACGCTCAGGTCACCGCCGAAGAAGTCGGCATGGGTGTACTTGGCAGCGAACTGTTCGAAATCGTTGAACTCGGCCAGCGAATCCTTGATCGAGCCCTTCTCGGCGGTATTGGTGCTCGGCACCGGGCACTCCACGGCGTCGTAGCGGCAGCCTTCGACCGGGATGTAGTTGTGCTTCCCACCGATATGGAAGTTGCTGTAACTGGCCTGGATGCGCTGCATCTGGCCCTCGCCGAAGTTGTAGCCGCCCTTCAGGAACAGGTTCTTGCTGTAGGAATCGGACAGCGAGCCGGAGGTGTTCAAGCCAACCCGGCGGCCGTCGCCGTCGTAGGCGATGCCGCGATCGATGTAGGCGCCGCTGATCAGGAAGTCGGCCGCATCGCCCTTCAAGGTGTGGGTGATGCCGATCTTGGACTGGCCGCTGTCATCCTTGAACTGGGTGCCGTAACGCGTGCTCACCGTGGTCTGGTGGCCCTCCACTTCCGGATTCTTGGAGAGATAGTTGATGACGCCACCGGCACCGCCGATGCCTTCGGCGGCCGACGGGCCGTTGATGACCTCGATGCGGCCGATCACGCCCATGTCGGTGAACGTGCCGTTGCGGCTGCCTTCGCGCAGCGGGGAGCCCTGCGGCACACCATCGAACAGGCGCAGCGCGACGCGGCCGCGCAGGGTCTCGCCACTGTTGCTCATCGCCTGGGAGGATTCGGAGTAACCGGGCACCATGCGTGCCAGCACGGCCGTGGCGTCTTCGGTCAGGTTGAGGGTGCGCTGCACCTGTTCCTGGTTCACGACGGTCACTGCACCGGGAACCTTCTCGATCGAAATCGGGGTCCGGCTGCCGGTCACGATCACCTGGTCCAGATCGGTGGGCGTCGTGCTCTGCGCCATGGCAGGGCTGATGACACAGGCGAACAGTGCAGTGCTGATGGCCGCGGAAAGTGGCTTGATCATTCGTTTCTCCCCCCCAAAAAAAGGAAATGCGGGACAGCCGGCCGGGGAGCCGTCGCCACCGATGACGCGCGTGGGCTTTCGCCCTTCCGCCGGTCGATGCGGTTCCCTTGCGGGTCTCCACGTCCTGTCCGGCAACGAGGCGAGAGCCTAGGCGCGGCGTCATGGCGATAGAACTGCGCTCAGGTATGTTCAAAGCCTAGGATTTGTTTCGCTTCGCACCGCGCACCGCGCGAAAACCCGTGGTGTCAGCGTTGCGGCTCGGTCAATGCGACGCGCGCTTCCTCCAGCAACACGTTCACCAGGCGGATGCGCACCGACGAACGCGACCAGACCACGCCAATCCGGCGCGGTTCGCTGCACTGCGGCAAGGGAATGCGCACGACATTCAAGCCTTCCGGCCAGGGCTTGGCCCAATCCGGCACCAGTGACACGCCCAGCCCGCGGTCGACCATGACCGCGATGGCGTTGAGTGCATTGAGCTCGAACCGCTCGCGCGGCACGATCCCGGCCTGTCGCAGGTAGTCATCGGCGAGGCGACCGCCCCATTCGTGGCGGTCGTAGCGGATCAACGGCTGCTCGCGCAGCAGCTCGTGCGGGTCACGGCTGCCCAGATGGGCCGGCGCCAGCACCACCAGTGGTTCTTCGCGCAGCTGCTGCCACTTGCAGGTCTTGGGCAGCGCGAAGGGGGCCTGCAGCACCATCGCCGCATCCAGATCGCCAGCCTCCACCGCGCGGTACAGATCGGCCGAGTAGCCCGGTTTGATGAAGACGTTGATCTGCGGGAAGGTCGCCACCATCCGCGACAGGATGTCCGGCAGCAGGCCGGCCAGTGCGGTCGGGCACGCGCCCAGCCGCAGCTCGCCGGCCAGGTCGTTCTCATTGGCCACGCTGCGCAGATCGGCGACCTGGCGCAGCAGGTCGCGCGCCCGCTGCAGGATGCGCGCGCCGTCCTCGGTAACGCTGACGGTGCGCCCGGCACGGGCGATCAGCGGCGCGCCGAGTTCACGTTCCAGCGTGCGGATCTGCTGGGCGACCGCGGCCGGGGTGATATGCAGCGAACGTGCCGCGGCGGCCATCGAGCCGCGGTCCACCACCGTTACGAACGTACTCAGGAACTGGGTTTCCACGGATCACCTCTCAGCGCGTGAGCACGCTACACGACCGACTGGCGCAATGCGATTGGACCAATGGCCCGCGCGCCGGCGCCTCAACGGTGCTGGTCATGGGGCTGCCGCTTCGGCCGGGGTATCGCTGTAGATGGTCAGCCCCTTGAGCGAGCGGGTCGGCGCCGGGAAGAACAGGCTGGCCACGTAGCCGATCACGATGCACAGCAGGATCGAGATCGCCAGATAGAAGTACGGGTGCACCAGGTTCATGCTCCAGCAGATCAGCGTGATCAGGATCGAGCCGGCCACACCGATCGCCACGCCCGGTGCGTTGGCCCGGCGGGTGAACATGCCCAGCGTGTAGGCACCGGCAAAACCACCGCCGAGCAGGCCGGCCAGTTCGATGGAGACATCGAACAGCGAATGGATGTCATAGCGGCTCATCACCAGCGCGATGCCGATGCCGATCAGGCCCACGCCCACGCCGGACCATTCGGCCACGCGCACGGCGGTTTTTTCGTTCGGGTCCTTGACCAGCTTCTGGTAGAAATCCACCGAGACCAGGGTCGAGATCGAGTTGATGATGCTCGACAGGGTCGACATCGCCGCAGCGAAGATGCCGGCGATGATCAGTCCGGTGACGCCGGCCGGCAGCTCGGCGGCGATGAACAGCGGGAAGGTCGCATCGATCGGCAGCAGCGGATTCAGGCGCTCGGGGTTGTTGCGGTAGTACATCCACAGGGCCGTACCGATGCCGTAGAACACGAAGCCACCCGGAATCATGATGACCGCGAAGGTCCAGATCGAGCGTCCGGCTTCCTTGTCCGAACGCGTGGACAGCGCACGCTGCATCAGCACCTGGTCCTTCGGGAAGGTCAGCACCACATCGAACACCACCAGGAAGATGAAGCCCCACACGGTGGCCTTGGTCAGGTCGAAGCTGAAATCGAAAAGCTTGGTCTTGTCTTCCGCGCCGACTGCGTTGAGCAGCTGGGGCAGATCGCCACCCGTCTGCATGAAGATGAACCCGATGGCGAACAGCGCGCCGCCGAACATTACGATCACCTGCACCACGTCGGTCCAGATCACCGCCTTGGAGCCGCCCACGGTGGAGTAGATGATGGTGAACACGCCCATCAGCATGATCGACCAGACCACATCCACGCCGGTGATGGTGGAGATCGCCAGCGCCGGCAGGAACAGGATCACGCTCATGCGGCTGCCGATCTGCATCACGATGCACAGCGCACTGGACAGCATCCGGATCGCCGGATGGAAGCGCGTCTCCAGATAGGAGAACACGCTCATCAGATCCAGCCGACGCAGCAGCGGCACGATCCAGACCGCCACGAACATCAACCCCATCACCGCGATCAGGTTGTTGGTCATGTACTGCCAGTTGGTATCGAACGCTTTGGCCGGGATGGCGATGAAGCTGATCGAACTGGTGTTGGTGGCGTAAAGGCTGATGCCGGCCGCCCAGAACGGAATCGAGCGCCCACCGACGAAGAAGTCCGCCGTGGAGGCGTTCTGGTCCTTGAGATAGAAGTAGAAGCCCATCCCAAGCATGGCCAGCAGATAGACGCCGATCACCGTCCAATCCAGCCAGCGCAGCAGGTGCTTGCCGCCCTGCAGTTCGGCGTACTGGAGCTGGCTGCCGGTGGCGCCCGCGGTGGCCCAGGCCAGTCCGTTGCCCCACGCCGTGACGGCCTGCGGTGCTGCGGCAATCGGCGTGTCCAGTGTCGTCCATGCGTCGGTGATGGTGTGGAAGGTGCGCGCCTGGGTCACGTCGCTGCCGTCGTTCACCAGCATCAGCAGATGTGCCTGGCCCAGCGCGCGCATCGAGCCGGCGATGATCGTGCCGTCCGGCGACGCGACCTGCTGCCAGCTGGCGTCGGCGTTGCGGCGCCACAGCTGATCGGGTTGGCCAGCCACAGCGGTGGCCAGGTAGAGCGCGCCCTTCTGCGCCTGCAATGCGTGCGGTACACCGGAAGCCGGCACCTGCTCAAGATGCTGCCAGGCGGCCGCCGCCCCGCGTCGATACAACTGGGTGACGCCGCCAGCGTCGGTGCCGATCAGGAACAGTGCATCGTTGAACGCCGCTCCCTGGGCGTTGCTCAAGGGCTGCGGCAGCGGCACGGGAGGATCGAGAACCAGCGCGCCGGCGCGCAACGTCAGCGCCTGCAGCGCATCGCTCCTCACGTCCGGCCCGTCCAGCAGGTAGGTACGCCCGGCGATGCTGGCGCTGCCCTTCACCACCCTGCCCGGCGTCGCCGCCGGCACCTTAAGCGGCTCCCACGCGGTGTTGTCCGCACTGAGTGCCCAGCCATGGCCTTCGCTGAGCGCAACGATGCGCCCGTCCACGTGGAGGAGCCCGGCCGCCGATACGGGTGCCGGCAGTGCGGGCAGGCTGCCCGAGCTGACCGTAGTCAGGCTTTCGGCGGCGACCGCGCCACTGCCGGTGAGCAGCACTGCGGCAGCAAGCAGGCGCGCCGAGCGTGCACACCGCCGGACCAAGGACGAGAAGAAGGCGAACGGGACAGGCTTGAGCATGGAATCACCCGGAAAGAGCGCGGCGTGGCCGATGCAGGCCGTCGCGCAGGAATGAGAAAGGGGTCGATGCATCCGGTTGTCGCCGTCAGGCGACCGGAGGAGAGGCCGCGGCCAGGAGGGCCTCGGCACGGCGCAGATACGGCAGGTCGATCATCCGGCCTTCGAACAGGAACGCGCCGTGGCCGTTGCCGGCGGCGCTCGCCGAAGCAGCGACGATCCGGCGGGCCTCCTCAAGCATCGCCGGCGGCACGCTGAAGGTGGCATTGGCCAGCCCCACCTGGCGCGGGTGGATGCAGCTTTTGCCAATGAAGCCCAGCTGCTGGGCGATCCGTGCCTCGGCCAGGAAGCCCTCGGTATCGGTCACGTCCGGGAAGGCGCCATCGCAGGCGAACACGTTGGCTTCGGCCGCGGCAAGGCGCACCGCGAACAGCGTGGCATGCACGTTGCTGAGCTCACGGTGGATGCCATTGGGCGCGAACAGGTCGCCCAACCCGAGCTGCAGGCCGGCCACGCGCGGATGCGCCGTGGCCAGCTCCGCGGCCGTGCGCAGCGCCTTGGGCGTTTCGATGTTGATCAACAGGCCGATCGGGCGCTCCACGCCATTGGCCTGCTCGGCCCGCTCCAGCCGGGCGATCGCGGCCAGCAACTGGGCGACCGATTCGATCTTGGGCAGATTGAGCAGGCTCACGCCGGGCAGTGCCACGGCCGCCAGATCGGCATCGAACTGCGCACTGCTGGTGCCGTTGGTACGCACGATCAACTGCTTGCCGCTGGCCCGGGTGGCCGCGCGCCGCAGGACATCGGCGACGTGGGCACGCGCCTGGGCCTTGCCGGTCTCGGGAACCGAGTCTTCCAGATCGAACGAGAGTGCATCGGCCTGGCTGGCCATGGCTTTGTCGAACAGTTCCGGGCGTGCCCCGGGGACGAACAGCTTGCTACGCATGGTTTTCCCTCATCAACCCGCGCAGTCTGCAGAATTAAAAGCCAGTAAAAAGTGCGGCCCCGGACATTCATTGGATAGTTTTTGTATCGATCGGGGGAGTGCCGATGGTTACGGACCTGCTCGGCTTAAACTGGGCACCTTGATGTCAGCCAGCTTGCCTGCCACACACGGGCCGGATCGACCGCCCGTAGTTCAGCAAGTGTGGGATGACAGCTGGATGGAGACCAGTCGCCGATCTAGGCACCAAGACCGCCGTATGAACGCCCTGGGGGCGCAGATGGGCGCCATCACCCAAGCTGCCACTGCAGCGGCTCAGAACGGCGGGGCTGCGATCGGCCAAGTCAACTTCAACGCGGGTTTGGGTGTTCCGGCGATGGCCGAGGCATTGGCCGAGGGCGATACCCACCTACTGCGCCTGCCCCCTCGACCTTCTTGGGGCCGTATGGGCACTGATCGAGGCGCATGGGATCGTCGTGCCGATGGACGTGCCCGGCGATGGTTCGATCAACTCAACGACTGGCGAGATTGCTGGCGGCACCGGGTCAATGACCCGGTGAGCAACCACAAGAGGGGGCCGACGAGCGACGGCCCTGCGCTGCCTCGCGCACAGTCCACGAACCCGGATTCGGTTCGCCGGCTGGCCAGGCTGCGGGTGGCCTCGTTTGCAGGCCGGGCAAAGGAAGCCGAGCACGCCTATCTGGAAGCAACGGTGCCGGGAGTCAAATACCTGGCCTCCGGACGTACGAGACGGCGGCGTCGATGTCCGTGGCAGACGGGGGGAAGACCAGCCACGGGCCGGGACAGCCTGAGATTTCGGTTCAATGGCCTGCCAACTGCTAATATGCTGCCCCAATGCTCAAAAGGATTTGACATGGTTGCGGTGCGCCTTGCTGTCCTTCTGTTCCTCGTGGCTTACAGCTACTCCATGGGACAGATACCGCCTGACGGCTTGAACCCGTTTGGCAAACTGGTCGCTGGTCTTTTCTTCCTTTTCGCGCCCATGCTCTACCTGCTTCCGTCGTATGAAGCATGGCGCGGAAATCACCACAACTTGATCGGCGTTGTCTTGGTCAACGTGCTCCTCGGATGGACGCTGTTGGGCTGGGTCGTTGGCTTGGTGTGGTCGGTCTTGAAGCCCGCGTCGCCTGCGATGCCGGCCGCAGCACCTGAGGAATCAGACTCCATTTCCCCTCCCCCAGCACGGGCCACAAAGCGGTGCCCGTTCTGTGCAGAAGACGTGTTGTACGAGGCCATCAAGTGCAAGCACTGCGGCAGTGAACTGCCCGCACGCTGACCCGCATCCCCAATGGGTGCGACGTGGCACGGAGCGCATCAGTCCCTCTTAACGCCGGCGGCCGTTGACTGCACGACTGCAAACCTCATTCAAGGCCAAGGTTCGGTAGGCGGCAAATCGGACCACGCAGATCAGAGATCCCCATGTACGTCATGCTTGAGAACAGCAACGATATTGACAAGGCGCAGCGTCAGTTGCGGGCCACACTGAAGGCGCAGTCCGATGGCGTAGTGACCAAGGCCTTGGGTTACGAAGTCGGTGCCCGCCCGGTGCACTCGTTCCAGAGCCAATGGTGGTACTGGACCAGCGAGGGCAACAAGGGCGGCCCCTCGGGTGCGCGTCGATTCAACTGGTTCGGCGCTTACAACGAGGCTGCGGCGGTGAACATCACCGTGGAAATGAACATCGCCTACCTCTCCGCTGCGAAGGAACCAGGCCGGCGCCGGCCAAATGCATTCTTTGCCAAGGACATTCGCAGCGGCCAGATTTATCTCTTCCACACCGGCGTTTTCGGTGGAAGCAAGGCAGGCATCAGTCGGCCTGGCTTCCTCGCACACAGCGGGCTGAAGCCCAAGGTTGTGTTGCGAGCCGAAGGAAAGCAGATCCACGGGATCATGGTGATGCCGATTCAGGGACAGTCTGCGAGTCGAACATGCTTCAACTACGTGCGGGCGGCGGCGGACTACAAAGCCGCTGCACGTGCCGGAAAACTCAAAAGCGCTCGATTCAAAAAACAGGTCTCACGCTGGAGGGACTACTTCATCGAGGCGGGAGGAAGCCGAAAGTTCTTTGTCGGCGGCATGGTTGAGTACAACTCCCGTCACTGGGAAGTGGTCCATGCGCTGAAACTCTGGCGCGACAAGAAAGGCTTCACCAAGGGACAAACGGTCGTGAAGGATCGCTTTGTCGATCTTGCGGTTGCCAAAGGGGAGACGCTGATCGAGGCTTACGAGGTGAAGACCTCCTGCGACCGGACTGACATCTACTGCGCCATCGGACAGTTGATGGTGCATAGCCGTGCGGACGACGACTGTAAGCGCATCTTGGTGCTTCCCATCCATGCAAACCCGTTCGATGGCTTGGCGCCCGTCCTGAATGCGCTGGACATCAGCCTGATCCGGTATCGCTTTGAAATCGACGCTGTGAGACTCCCGGTGAAGTAACGGGCTCGGTGCTCACTCGACCCGTTGCCACGGGCTCGCCCTTCCCTTTCGGCGGTTCACCCCGGTCAGGCACAAGGTTCGGCCAGCTGAGCCCGGTCTGACCGGACAAAGACCCGCTGCAGCCTCCGCCGACGCTCAGGACGATGGGTTGGAGCGTCTGCTCAGGCAAGCAGACAGAGCTACAATCCGCCTCGACCAATGGAGTGGATCACCATGAGCATTCACGAGAAGTTCTACGGCCAAGCAATCAGGGAAGCGGAAAGCGGGGCGCGTCGGGACGACATCTGGGCCAAGGCCTTTGCTGAAGCCGGGGGAAACCCCGCTCGCTCAAAGGCCCTTTACATACAACTGGTGGCCCGACACCTATCTTCTGTAGCAGATGCGTTTGACCGAGAAGAGCGCCGCCAAGCCGTAGCCGAAGCTGCGCTGTACTCCGGTGGCGCGATTGTGAGGATAGGCAAGCGCGTGGCCTACCTGATGTTCCTCTGGGGAACTTGGGCCGTGTTGTCCTTGGCGCTGCTCTCGCTGCTGGGCAACCAAAGCCAAGAACTCTACCGGGCGTTTGTCCAACAGCAAGCGATCAACCTCAAGCTCCCCGAAGACCCGAGCTTTGCCCGTCGGACCTTCTACGATGCCGAAGGAGCTCCGTTCTTGGAGCCGACCCGGCAGGACTACTACAACGTCGCTGTTCTTCAGTCCACCGGACTTCGCAATGCCCCGATTCCAGCCCAGCTCTACGGTGACATCAGGGTATCGGACTTCTACTTCAACTACCCCGAAGCCGCACCTATAATGCTTGCGGGAATCACGAATGCCAACCAACAGTACAGCCAGATGCTTCGATCGAAGCCTGACGTTGGCACGGTCATTTCGGCGGACACGGGCCGCTGGGTGAGCTTATACCTGATCATCGGACTGATCTTCGTCGGCCTCACTTGGGCCGTCATCGCCATGAGCAGGCGACGACCCACCTGACTGTTCGCTTTCGCTGAGCAAAGGCCCCCTACTGCAGGAAGATGGAACTGGACGTCAGATGAAAACCCTTATCGCCCTGCTTGCCGCCGCATCGGTCTATCCCGCCACATCCGTCGCTGCCCCACCTGTCTTCCTCAACTGCCAGCTGACGGTCGCCCCGGACTATCAAGCATTCCGCTCACAAGAGCAGAAGGACGCGTTCGTACTGGAAGTTCTGCAGCGGGGCATCGCGGGCTACTTGCTCCCACCATCCGAAACGTGGATGGTCGACTTCGACAACAAACAAGTCATCGATTTAGAGAACGGCCCCAAAAGCGCTATCAGAGCTGCAGATATCACCGCAGGCATGATCATCGGGGCCGATGGCTACGGCAACCGATTCACACTCAACCGCGTCTCAGGAAGGCTCAAGTTCACCAGATCTTCGGGCATCAACAGCTTCGTGGCCCAAGGCATCACAGTTCCCACAACCTCTACCTGGGAGTTCCAGTGCCGCGCATCGCCTGACCGTGTGATCTGAAAGGCCTCGATAGTCACCGTTTCCCTTGTTGATTCCTCTGTTGGGTTAGAGGTGATGGCACGGCCTCCCACCCGTGGGCTCTGCGATTACCTTTGACTAAAGAAAGTTAAAAAACCGCCGATAGGCCAGGAATCGTTCGTAGAAATGGACTTCGAACTGCGTCCCGAGCATCGGGGTCAGCTGCGAAGATGCGCCCGACTCACCAGGACAGGTTTGAGTGCGTCCGATCTGAGGTCGATTCTTCCCTACCTCTCGGTCAATCACACGCTTGGTTCCTTGGAGTTCAGAATATGCAGAGACGGCATTTGCTACAACCAGATCGACGTCCCCCCGGCCTGAGTAGTGGGCGGGTTTAGAATCCAGTGCTGATGGTATCTTTCTTCGCCGCCAACTGCGCGGCGTGCTGGGCGGGTGTTAATCCGCCAAGCGCTCTTTTGGGCCTTTCTTCGTTGTAGTCGCGCCGCCAGCTTTCGATGCTGGTACGGGCATGAAGCAATGTCGGGAACCAGTGCTCGTTGAGGCATTCATCGCGCAAACGCCCGTTGAAAGACTCCACGTAAGCATTCTGGTTCGGTTTGCCCGGCTCGATCAGACGCAGGGCAACTCCCTTGTCGTGAGCCCAGGCCACCATCGCCTTACCGCAAAACTCCTTGCCGTTGTCTGTCCTGATCACTCGTGGCAAGCCGCGCTGCATGGCCAGTCTGTCCAGCACCCTGGACACACCTTGCCCGGAAATTGCTCGCTCCACTTCGATGGCAACAGCCTCGTGGGTGGCGTCGTCGACGATGCTCAGGCACTTGATCACCCGGCCTTCCGCGG
>NZ_PKQP01000006.1 GCF_002887735.1 Stenotrophomonas bentonitica | reverse complement strand
GTGGAGCCCAGAACTTCTCGCCGACCAGCAGGTAGCGCCACTGCCCGGGCGGTATCGACACACTGGGCGATTCAATCCGAGCTTTCTGCTCCTCCTCATTCCAGCCTCAGCCACCCAACCAGCGCCGTAAATGCGGGCGAGGGCTGCCGGCGGTTTGGGTAGTAAAGGTGGTAGCCGGGGAAGGGTAAGCACCACTTATCGAGCACGGCAACCAGCCTGCCCGCCGCGATATGCTCGGCGACCATCGGCTCGGGCGCATAGGCCAAACCCAGGCCGTCCATGGCGGCATTGATGACGTGGGTCATGCTGTTGAAGACCAACGGTCCATCGCCGCGCACCGTGAACTCCTTGCCCTTCTCCTCAAACTCCCACGCGTAAATTGCACCGTTTGGGCGATGCCGGATGTGTACGCAACGATGTCGGGTGATGTCGGCGGGCTTCCTGGGCTTGGGATGTTTCTGGAAGTAGCCGGGGGATCCAACCACCACCAGCCGCCAATCCGGTCCGACCCTGACAGCGATCATGTCCTTGCTCAGCGCTTCCCCGAGCCGGATGCCAGCGTCGAAACGCTGCTCCACCACGTTGGTAAAGCCGTAATCCACGTAGAACTCAAGCGTGATGTCCGGGTACTCGGCCAGGAACCCGGCAAGCCGTGGTCGGATGATGGTCTCCATCGAATCATCCGTGCAGGAGATCCGTAGCGTTCCCGCCGGCCGGTCGCGCAGGTCCCCCAATGCTTCCACGCTGGCACCGATAGCCTCGAAGTGCGGTGCGATGGAGCGCATAAGGCGCTCGCCGGCTTCAGTGGGGGAAACGTTGCGGGTGGTGCGGGCCAGCAGGCGAATGCCCAGGCGCTCTTCCAGCAACCGCATCGAATGGCTCAGCGCAGAGGGCGTCACCCCAAGGCGAACGGCGGCCTTGGTGAAGCTCTGCTCCTGGGCCACCACCAGAAAGGCTTGCAGATCATTGGTCTTCACGGCGCTCATGGACCAATTGTGAGCTCAACTCAACAATGCATCAACTTTCAGCCGGCTTATCGCAGTAGCGGGCGGAGCCTATCGTGGCGACCTCAGTCCCCCCAACCGAGGCCGCACTCGCATGAAACCGACCACGTTGCTGCTGGCGCTGCTTGCCAGCTACGTACTTCCGCTTCCCGCCATGGCTGCCGAAACGCCTGGGGCAGCCCGTCCGGCCGGGGCAGACAACTTCTACCGCAGCCCCACGGTCACGGGTGAGCGCGTCAGCTTCCACAACCAGTACCAGATGGAAGTGGTAGGCACGCTGTACCGCCCTCATGGCTTGCCTCGCGGCGGCCGCGCGCCCGCCGTGGTGGTTGGCCACCCGATGGGCGCGGTGAAGGAGCAGAGCTCGCAGCTCTACGCGCAGAAGCTGGCCGAACAGGGCTTCGTTACGCTGGCGATCGATCTTTCCTTCTGGGGAGAGAGCGGCGGCGCCCCGCGGCACATGGTGGCGCCGGAAATCTATTCAGACGACATCAGTGCGGCCGTCGACTTCCTGAGTACGCAGGCCTATGTGGACCCGGATCGGATTGGCGGCCTGGGCATCTGTGGCAGCGGCAGCTTTGTGATCAGCGCCGCCAAGATCGACCCGCGCATCAAGGCCATTGCTACGGTGAGCATGTACGACATGGGTGCGGCGGCACGGCAGGGGCTGAACAACGGGCAATCGCTGGAGCAGCGCAAGACGATGATCCAGTCCGCAACGGGCCAGCGCCTGGCAGAGTTCAAGGGCGGGGCGGCAGTGTACGTGCCAGGCACGGTGAACAAACTCGATGCTGACACCCCTGCCATCCAACGCGAGTTTTTCGACTTCTACCGTACCCCGCGCGGCGCCTACACGCCAAAGGGCGATACGGCAGAGCTGACGACCCAGCCGCTCTTCAGCAGCTTGGTCAAATTCATGAACTTCTATCCCTTCAATGACATCGAGACCATCTCACCCCGGCCGATGCTGTTCGTCTCCGGCGACGCCGCACATTCACGCGAGTTCAGCGAAGACGCATACCAAAGGGCCGGCCAACCGAAGGAACTCTACTGGGTGAAGGGTGCGGGTCACGTGGACCTGTATGACCGCGCCAACCTGATTCCCTTCGAGAAACTGACGACGTTCTTCCAGCGCGGCCTGGCCGGGAAATGAGCCGCACACACGCGATTGCAGATCGCGCCAACTGGGGGGGCGTGCTCGCGATGACGTTGTGCGTCTTCGCGTTGATAGCCTCGGAATTCATGCCGGTGAGCCTGCTTACTCCCTTGGCGGCAGATCTGGGCGTGACCGAAGGGCTTGCCGGGTACGGCATTGCCATTTCGGGAGCCTTTGCGGTGCTGACCAGCCTGTTGATCTCCCGGTTGGCGGGCAACATGAATCGACGAACGTTGCTGCTGATCCTCACCGCATTGATGGCAGTGTCGGGTGTGGTGGTGGCCCTGGCTCCGAACTATCCGGTCTACATGATGGGGCGTGCACTGATCGGCGTGGTGATCGGTGGGTTCTGGTCACTGTCTGCCGCAACGGCAATGCGGCTGGTTCCGGCTGCGAAGATTCCGCGAGCCTTGGCGATATTCAATAGCGGCAACGCGCTTGCAACGGTAGTTGCGGCGCCATTGGGCAGCTACCTGGGCGGCATGATCGGATGGCGCGGCGCTTTCTTGTGCCTTCTGCCGGTGGCTGCCATAGCTCTCGCATGGCAGTGGGTTTGTCTGCCCTCCATGCCCGCGGAGAGCGGGCAGTCACAAGGCGGCTTGGTCGCGCTGTTCCGGCGGCGTGTGGTGGCACTTGGCATGCTTGCCTGCGGTGCCTTCTTCATGGGGCAATTTGCCCTGTTCACCTACGTGCGGCCGTTCCTGGAGCGGGTGACCAGTGCAGGAGCGTCTGCTGTACCACTGGTGCTGCTGGCCATCGGCATAAGTGGCTTCGTGGGCACGCTCGTCATTGGCGCGTTCATCAGGCGTGGGCTTTACCGAACGCTGGTGACCATTCCAGCCTTGATGGCGCTCATTGCTGTGGCCTTGGTTCCACTGGGGCACCAGCTTTGGCCGACCGCCGCACTGCTCTCGGCATGGGGCCTGCTGGCAACGGCCGCGCCGGTGGGCTGGTGGAGCTGGCTGGCCCGCACTTTCACCAACAACGCAGAGGCCGGCGGCGGGCTGATGGTGGCGGTGGTGCAGTGCTCCATCGCACTTGGCTCGACCGTGGGCGGACTGCTGTTTGACAGTCTCGGCTTTGCCAGTACGTTCCTGGCCAGTGCTGGCCTGTTGCTGTGCGCCGCGCTGCTCGCTTATGCCACGGCGTCCGACCGGGCGACCACGCCCGGGCCGGTGGTCGCTGTGGAGGCACGGGGCTGATGAGGCGCGTTACGTCGTTCACAGGAAAGCTACTTTGCCTCCTGCTTGCATTCGGGGGAATAGCGGCATGCTCTGCCGAGCCCGCTCATCACGCCATTGCAGCCAGGAAGGTAGAGTCAAACCCGGAAGTTCATTCCATGAAGATTCGACTGATCATCAACGATCAGGTGCTGTCGGCCACCATGGAAGACAGTATCCCGGCGCGCGAGTTCATCGCCCAGTTGCCGCTGACGCTGCAGCTTGAGGACTACGCCGCGAACGAGAGAATCGCGCAGCTTCCGCGCCGTCTCAGTGTGGCGGGTGAGCCGGAGGGATTCACGCCGGCGGCGGGCGACATCGCCTTTTATGCGCCGTGGGGAAATCTGGCGATTTTCCACAGGCCATTTGCGTACTCGAAGGGTTTGATCCGACTGGGTCGAATCGAAGGAGGACTGCAGGTCCTTCGCACGGAAGGTCCGCTCGCGGTTCGGATTGAGTCCGAGTAGCCGTTGGTTGCATGCCCAACCACACCACAAATGGGTGAGCTACATGGAAATCAAACGCCATGGCGCCCAAGCGTCCATCAAAGGATCGACGGACTGGTTTACGGGCACGGTCCGCATCGATCCGCTCAATGCCGCCTTTCGCACACGAAGGAGAAGCTATGAACGTCAACTCAGACGGGGGTCCTACCACCGAACTGGATTCCCGCCAGCAAGCCATCATTCCGATCAGCGCCTCCGCAGCTGCCGGCAACATGGATAGCCTTCGGGAGGCGCTGAATCAAGGCTTGGACGCGGGGCTGAGTCTTGCCGAAGCGCGAGAAATCCTCGTGCAGGTTTACGCCTATGCGGGCTTTCCGCGCAGCCTGAACGCGTTGACCGGACTGATGAAGGTGGCGGAGGCGCGCAGGCAGAGGGGCATCCAGGATGAAGCTGGCCGCGAACCTGCCAAGCCGATCCCCAAGGGCGCCGCGTTGCTCGCTGCAGGCACCGCGAATCAGACCAAGCTGGCTGGTGGTCCGGTCTCAGGGCCATTGTTCGATTTCGCACCGCAGGCAAACGACTATCTGCGTACGCACCTGTTTGGCGACATCTTCGAGCGCGACAACCTGGATTGGCAGAGCCGTGAGTTGGCCACGGTCAGCATGCTGGCGGCGATGTCCGGGGTGGGCCCTCAGTTGCAGTCTCACATAGGCATGAGCATGAACATCGGACTGCGGCCAGAGCATTTGTACCAGCTGGCTGATGTGCTCGAAGCGCACGTCGGCGTGGAGGCCGCGGAACGTGTTCGCGTCGGCATTCAAACTCAGCTGGAAGTGCGGAAAGAATGATGCCTGCGCGAAAGACTTCTTTACTGTCATGCGCACCTGGGAGACCCAAGTGAACAAGATCATCATGGCCACGTTGTTCAGTATGTTGGCGTGCTCCTTCCGTGTTGGAGCGGAGGAGGCACAGATGACACGACTATCAAAGATCACCGTTGATGCAGACCATCTGCCCGCCTATCGAGACGAGTTGGCGGAAGAAGTTCGCGCCTCAATGGCGCTTGAGCCAGGCGTGCTGTCGTTGTATGCGGTTTTTGACAAGGAAGATCCTACTCGGCTGACGATCCTTGAAATCTATGCGAGTCGTGAGGCTTACGAGCAGCATCTGAAGAGTCCGCACTTCCTCAAGTACAAGAACGGGACGCTGCACATGGTCAAGTCCCTGGAGCTGGTTGATGTTGACGCTCTTCTGCCGGAGCTGAAGATCAAGTAGCAGTGAGCCTGGCTGGACGGACACGTCGGCCCGTCAGCTCGGCATTCACAGATGTGCTGACAGTGTTCGGAGTCCGCTTTTGGTCAGGAGCAGACGCGTACGGAGATTTTGCAAAGAGCACCTGGCCAAGGCGACCTCGGTCTGCAGGAGCGGGAAGATCCGCTCGATGACCCGACGGATCGCAATGGATTTTGGCCACTGAGGAGATCGCGCTGCACCGCTGTCCCTCGGCCTGCATGAGCAGGAAGGAAGGTTGGTGGTCACCTGCGCTGCTTGGCCTTGCTGCGGATGTCACGGCGCCAAAGCTTCACTATCTCAGCGCTGTGCACCCACGCTGCGCGTGAGCCGGACCTGCTCAAGGCGGACTTCGCGGCAGGCATCGAAGCGTAGCTGGCGGTCTCTCCTCAACCGGAAGGACAGGGTCATGGCAGGAAATGACGCAACCGCGACATTGTTGCCGTGGCGCAGGGAGCAAAGAATGCACGCACATCACTTACCTATGGCAGCACCATGGTATCTCGCACTTTCCCTGGACGCGGTCTGCATGCCGCGTGGGCTGTATCTGTGGTGCTGGCCGGATGTGCAGGGCCGCCAGCCAGAACGACGCGACCCGCCGAGCAAGCGTCGAGTGCCTCTTCCACCCAGGAGTCGGTGATCCCCGCCTATCGTCCAAGGCCCGGCCGCGCCCGGGCCGTGATCGCGGTAGTGGGGGAAAACATCGGCGTGGAGGTCAGCGACTTCCTGGTGCCGTTCGCGATCCTGTCCCGTACCGGCACCCTCGATGTGTCCGCGGTGACGCTCGACTCGGGGCCGCTGTCCACATTTACCGACCTCGGGCGGCCACGGTTCCGGATCGCGACGGACACCACGGTGGCGCAGTTCGATGTGATCCATCCAGAGGGGGCCGACTACATCATCGTGCCCGCGCAGGCCGCTACGCCGCGCCTCATCGCGTGGCTGAAGCGGCAGTCCGGCCAAGGGGCGACGATCGTCACCATCTGCAACGGTGCCCTTGTCGCCGCGCAGATGGGGACGTTCGATGGGCGGCGCGCCACAGCGCATTGGTCGACCGCTGCGACGCGGGGAAAGCAGTACCCCGGGATACGCTGGTTGCCGAATCGACGGTATGTTGCCGATGGAAACTGCGCGATCAACGCGGTGAACACGAGCCAGGAGATGAGGTCCAACAGCCCGTCGCCGATCAGCGCGCTGACCAGGCCGACCACACTGGCCAGTGCAATCCACGCCGGGGCGATGAAGGGGCTGCGCGGTGGTTTCAGCGGTGCGCTCATGCGGCACCCCCATGCTGCGCGGCGCGCTCGATCTCGGTGACGCGTGCGTCGGTACTGCCACGCTTCACCCACAGATACAGGCCGCTGATCAGCACCGCGATGGTGAGCAGGTCCAGCAGGGCCCACAAAACCTTCAGCGGCAGCTTGCCGTAGTCGCCGAAATGCAGCGGCTGGCTCAGCAGCAACACGCTCATGTAGGCCGGCAACTGCGGTTGCGCGGTGAGCTCGCCGGTCTTGGCATCGATCAGCACCGGGCGGTACAGGCGCTCGGTGAGGGCGGTGTTGCCCTGCATGAACACGCCATAGTGGTGTTCACCGCTGTAGCCGGTACCGGGGAAGCTGACGAAGGCCGGGCGCATGCCGGGCTCGGCGGCACGTGCGGTGTCCACGGCGGCCTGCAGCGAGGCCAGCGTGGCCGGCCGTGGCTGGCCAGCATAGCGGGCCGCGAACTCGCCGAGCTGCTCGCTCTGCCAGGCCTGTTCCAGCGGCTTGGCGATGGTGTTGATGGCGCCGGTGACGCCCACCACCAGTGCCCAGCCAAGGGTGACCACGCCCAACACGTTGTGCAGGTCCAGCCAGGCCAACCGGCGGTTGCGACCGGTGCGCAGCGTGCCGAAGCGCTGCTTGCGCATGAACGGGCCATACAACACCAGGCCGGAGATGATCGCCACCGCGAACAGCAGCCCCATCGCGCCCATGAACAACATGCCGGGCAGGCCGAGGAACAGATCGGTGTGCAACCGGTACAGGAAGTACATCACGCCTTCGTTGAACTGCGCGGCTGGCAGCACCTCGCCGGTGGTCGCGTGCAGCAGCGCGGTGTGCATCTGCGGTGGCGGGGTGTCCGGACGTGCACCGGTGTTGACGTACACGGTGGGTGCGTCCGGATCCCAGCCGACGAACAGCGGCACATCGCCGGGATACTGCGCCAGTGCGGTGCGCACCTGCGCGTCCAGATCACGCGGCGTGGCATCGGCCGCCGTGGTGACCACCTCTGGCTCGCTGAGGTGGGCGATCTCCTCGCCGAACACCAGCGGCAGGCCGGTCAGACACAGCAGCAACAGGAACAGGGTACAGACCAGGCTGGTCCACTTGTGGATCAGGAACCAGGCTTTGATGGTGGCACGTTGCATGAAGGCTCTCGGGCGATGGCTGGAGGCACGCGGTGTTGCGACCGGCGGGCAGGTCGCGACGGATTATCCGGATGCCGGGTGGGAATACAAAAGAGCCTCCCCCCAGACCGGCCAGACCGGCCAGACGCGATGCGCCCTCGTTCAGCGAAGGCCCTCGGCCGCACAGCGGATGCTCAACCACGCCCCGCCCCCGGGGGCATCCCCGGCGCGGACCCGGAAGCCGTGCAGGCCGGCAATCGCGGCCACGATCGACAGCCCCAACCCGAACCCCTCGGTGGACTCGCCGCCACTGCCGCCGCGGAAGAAGCGCTGGTAGATCAGGGTGCGGTCCTGCGGTGGAATGCCCGGTCCATTGTCGATCACATCGATCCGCGGTGTGCCGCGGTCGTCCACCGCGCGCAGCACGATCCGGCCTTGGGTGGGGGTGAAGTGCAGCGCGTTGGAGAGCAGGTTGGCCAATGCTTCGAACAGCAGCTCGCGGTCGCCCCACAACGTGCCCACCTGCGGGTCGATCTCCAGCAGCAGCTGCTGGTCCTTCTCCTCGGCCAGCGGCAGGTAGAACGCATGCAGCTCCCGCAGCAGCTCGCCCGCATCCAGTTCGACGAAGGCGGAGCGGCGCTGGTGGCTTTCCAGTTCGGAAATGCGCAGCAGCGCCCCGAAGCGGGCCATCAGCCGGTCGGTTTCGTCCAGCGCCTTGTCCAGCTGCGCCGCGCGCGGGTCATCTTCCTCCAGCCCGACACGGGTGCGGTACAGATGCGCGCGCAGGCGGGTGAGCGGGGTACGCAGATCGTGCGCGATGCTGTCGCACACGCCTTTGACTTCGGTCATCAGCTGCTCGATGCGTTCGAGCATGGCGTTGACGATGCTCGACAGGCGGTCGATCTCATCCGGGCGCCCGGACACCGGCAGGCGCTGGCCGAGATCGCCGGCGATGATCCGCTTGGTCGCGGCCTCTATCTCCTGGATCCGCTTCAACGGGCGCCGGCGCAGGATGTGCCAGCCGGCCAGGCCGGGAATGATGGTCAGCGAAACGCCCCACAGCAGTGCATCGAGGATGATGCTGTTGACCGCGGTGAGCTTGCCGCTCTGGCGCACGAACACCAGCAGCCGGCCATCCTGGGTTTCCACCCCGAGCGCGCGCCCGGGGGCATTGATCGGGCCGCTGCGCAATGACCAGCTATCCACTGCCTGGGCATGTCCATCCATGCGCAGGTCGCCGGGAATCGCCAGCAGCGGGCCGGCCAGCGGCTCCCCGGCGCGGCTGAAGATGCCATAGGCATACGCCCCGTGCAGGTCGTAGCGCAGGCTTTCGCGCAGCGCATCGTCCAGCGCCTGGCCGTTGAACTTCTCGAACAGGTGGGCGCGCTGCTGCAGGCCGGATTCGGCGAGGTCGTTGAGATAGTCCGAGACGCGCCAGTACATCACGCCCAGCAGCACGCTGGACCAGGCGACGAACAGCACGCAGTACAGCCCAAGCAGCCGGCTGCTGGAGGAACGCCAGTGATCAGACATGGTCGTCCAGGACATACCCGGTGCCACGCACGGTACGGATCGGCTGGGCACGGCCCGGCTGGTCGATGCGCTTGCGCAGGCGCCCGATGTGGACGTCGATCAGGTTGGTGCCGGGATCGAAGTGATAGCCCCACACCTCCTGGAACAACATGGTGCGGGTGACCACCTGGCCGGCGTTGCGCACCAGGAACTCCAGCAGTTTGAACTCGGTCGGCAGCAGGGGGATCTCCTCGCCGGCGCGGCGCGCGGTGCGGGTCATCAGGTCCAGCTCCAGATCGCCGGCACGCAGCTGGTTGCCGGTCACGGCGGGCTGGCCGTGGCGACGGATCAGCACCTCCACGCGGGCCGCCATTTCGTCCGAGGCGAAGGGTTTGGTCAGGTAGTCATCGCCGCCGGCGCGCAGGCCACGGACCCGCTCATCCACGTCGGAAAGGGCACTGATCATCAGTACCGGGGTGGTGATGCCCTGGCGGCGCAGGGAGGTGACCAGGGCCAGGCCATCGATGCCCGGCAGCATGCGGTCCAGGGTGATCACGGCGTAGTCCCCGCGGGCGGCCATCGCCAGGCCGTCCTCGCCGTTGCCCACCCGGTCCACCTCGAAGCCGTGGCTGCGCAGTTCCGTAGCGATTTCCTCGGCGGTGACGAGGTCGTCCTCGATAGTGAGTACGCGCGGCATGGGCCACTTTGACGATTGGGACGGGTGCATCGTCGCAACCCCCTGTGGGGACTGCAAATGAAAAATGTTTCATGCGGTTTTCGCCGGATCCTCGCCCGGGTTCTCCTATATTCGCCCCGAGCAGTGGCCCTGCCATCCGGGCCGCCTGCCCCGTTCTCGCCTGGAATCCCGCCCCCCATGACCGACCCGCTCCCGTCCTCCCCGGCTTCTGGCCCGTTGCCCGGCCCCTGGCGTCTGACGCTGCTGGGGTTGGCGGCGGCGTTGGCGCTGGGCGCCTGCAGCAAGCAGACGCCCAAGGCGCCCGGCGCGGCGCCGGAGGTGACGGTACTGACCCTGCAGGCCCAATCGCTGGCGCTGGCCCAGGAGCTTCCCGGTCGGACCGTGGCGTCGCAGGAATCGGAGGTGCGCCCGCAGGTCTCCGGGGTCTTGCAGGCCCGGTTGTTCGAGCAGGGCGAGAGGGTGAAGGCCGGGCAGCCGCTGTTCCAGATCGAACCGGCGCTGTACCAGGCCGCGGTGAACGAAGCGCAGGCCAACGTGCGCACCGCGCAGGCCACTGCGGTGGCGGCACGGCTGCGTGCCCAGCGCATGCAGCAGCTGGGCGCGGGCCAGCTGGCAGCGCAGCAGGATGTGGATGACGCGGTGGCCACCCACCAGCAGGCGGAGGCGGCGGTGCAAGCGGCGCAGGCAGTGCGCGATACCGCACGTACCAACCTGGGCTTCGCCCGGGTGACCGCGCCGATCAGCGGGCGGATCGGCCGCGCGCTGTTCACCCCGGGCGCGCTGGTGACCGATGGCCAGGCCGAGCCGCTGGCGCGGATCCAGCAGGTGGACCCGATGAACGTGGATATCACCCAGTCCAGCAACGAATACCTGGCGCTGCGCCGGGCGATCGCCGCCGGTGGCGTGGAGGCGACCCGCGCGCCGGTGCAGCTCAAGCTCTCCGATGGCACCGCCTACCCGCTGGCCGGCACGCTGGAATTCGCCGACATCGATGTCGATCAGGAAACCGGCAGCATTACCCTGCGTGCGCAGTTCCCGAATCCACAGGGACAGCTGCTGCCCGGCATGTACGTGCGCGCCCAGGTCGGGCAGGGCACGCGCCAGCAGGCCTTGCTGGTACCGCAGGCAGCGGTGGACCGCAGCCCGAAGGGCGAGGCGCTGGCGTGGGTGGTGGGGGCGGATGGCCGCGTGCATCAACGCACCTTCACCACGGCGCGTGCGGTGGGCGACCAGTGGCTGGTGCTCGAGGGCCTGCGTGCCGGTGAGCAGGTCGTGCTCAGTGGCCGCCAGGGGCTGAGCGAAGGCGCCACGGTACGCATCAAGCCCGCCACCGCAGCCGCACCGGCCCCGGCGCCTGCCGCCGCGCCGGCCGGCGAAGGCTGAGCGGCCGATGCTGCCGCGCTTTTTCATCCACCGCCCGGTCTTCGCCTGGGTCCTGGCCATCTGCATCATGGCGCTGGGCACCATCGCGGTGACCCAGCTGCCGGTGGAGCAGTACCCGGACATCGCGCCACCGCAGGTCAACATCACCGCCAACTACACCGGCGCCTCGGCACAGACAGTGGAAGACAGCGTCACCCAGGTGATCGAGCAGCAGATCAAGGGCATCGACCACCTGTTGTATTTCTCTTCCACCAGTTCGTCTTCGGGCCAGGCGCGGATCACGGTCACCTTCGACCAGCGCGCCAACCCGGACATTGCCCAGGTGCAGGTGCAGAACAGCGTCAACCAGGCGATCAACCGGCTGCCGCAGGAAGTGCAGCAGCAGGGCGTGACCGTGGCCAAATCGCAGGGCGATTCGCTGATGGTGGTGTCGCTGTATGACACCCACCGGCGCATGGAACGGGTGGACGTCTCCGATTTCCTGGTCAGCAATGTGCAGGACCCGATCAGCCGCATCCCCGGCGTGGGCGAAATCAACGTGTTCGGCTCGCCCTATGCGATGCGCATCTGGCTGGACCCGCACAAGCTGCGCGCGTTCGATCTGATGCCCTCGGATGTGCGTGCCGCGATCCAGGCGCAGAACACCCAGGTCACCGCCGGTGAACTGGGCGCATTGCCGACCGGGCCGGAGCAGGCGCTCAACGCGACCGTGACCGCACAGTCGCGGTTGCAGACCGCCGAGCAGTTCCGCGCGATCATCCTGCGCACCCTGCCCAGCGGCGCGGCCGTGCACCTGGGCGATGTGGCGCGGGTGGAGATCGGCGCGGAAAACTACCAGACCAGCAGCTTCCTCAACGGCTATCCCGCGGCCGGTTTCTCGGTGACGCTGGCCTCCGGCGCCAACGCGCTGGAAACCGCCGATGCGGTGCGCGCGGAGATCGAGCGCCTGCGTCCCAGCTTCCCGCCGGGGCTGGAAGTGGCCTACCCGCGCGACAGCACGCCCTTCGTGCGGGTCTCCATCGAGGGCGTCATCCACACCCTGATCGAGGCGATCGTGCTGGTCGTGGCGGTGATGTTCCTGTTCCTGCAGAACCTGCGCGCCACCCTGATCCCGGCGATTACCGTACCGGTGGTCCTGCTGGGCACGTTCGGCGTGCTGGCGGTGGCCGGGTTCACCATCAACACCTTGACCCTGTTCGCGATGGTGCTGGCGATCGGCCTGCTGGTGGACGATGCGATCGTGGTGGTGGAGAACGTCGAACGCATCATCCACGAGGAACACCTGCCGCCGCGCGAGGCGACCGAAAAATCGATGGGCGAGATCACCGGTGCGCTGGTCGGCATCACCGTGGTGCTCGGCGCGGTGTTCCTGCCGATGGCCTTGTTCGGCGGTTCCACCGGCATCATCTACCGGCAGTTCTCGATCACGATCGCCTCGGCGATGGCGCTGTCGGCGCTGGTCGCGCTGACGCTGACCCCGGCGCTGTGCGCGACCCTGCTCAAGCCGTCCAGCGCGCAGAAGCCGCCGGGCCGTTTCTTTGCCTGGTTCAACCGCGGCGTGGAGCGCAGCCAGAACGGGTATCGCGGCAAGCTGGGCGGGATCGTGGCGCATCCGCGGCGCTGGATGGCCTTCTATGTGCTGCTGGTGATCGGGGTGGTCGCGTTGTACGCGCGCATGCCGACCGGCTTCCTGCCGGTGGAAGACCAGGGCCAGGTGACGTTCCAGTTCTCCACGCCCGAAGGCACGCCGATGGCGCGCACCGAGGCGCTGGGCGAACAGATCAGCCGCTATTTCATGGAGCATGAAAAAGACAGCCTGGACGTGGTGTTCGTGGTGGTCGGCCGCAACAACGCCGGCACCGGCCAGAACGCCGGGCAGGGGTTCATGGCGCTCAAGCCGTGGTCCGAGCGCGACGCCGAGCACAGCGCCGGGGCCATCATTGCCCGTGCCAACGCGCACTTCCGCAACCTGCCCGATGCGAAGGTCAACGTGCTGGCGCCACCGGCGGTGCGTGGGCTGGGGCAGTCCAGCGGGTTCGAGTTGTGGCTGCAGGACAACAGCGCGGCCGGGCGTCCGGCGCTGCAGGCGGCGCAGGAAAAGGTGGTGCAGGCCGCCAGCGATGACGACCGGCTCACCTCGGTGCGGTTGAATGGCCTTGGCGACAAGGCCGAGCTGCATCTGGACATCGACCAGGCGCAGGCCAGTGCGCTGGGCCTGGCCCAGGCGGACATCAATTCAACGCTGTCTTCTGCGTGGGGCGGCACCTACGTCAACGACTTCCTCGACCGCGGCCGGGTCAAGCGCGTGTACGTGCAGGGCGACCAGCCCTACCGCAGCGTGCCCGATGACATCGGCCAATGGTATGTGCGCGGCAGCAACGGGCAGATGGCCTCGTTCGCCAGTTTCGCCAGCAGCCACTGGTCGCGCGGGCCCCAGCTGCAGCAGCGCTTCAACGGCCTGCCGGCGATGCAGATCCAGGGCAGTGCCGCCGAAGGGCGCAGCTCGGGCGAGGCGATGCAGACGATGCAGTCCCTGGTGGCCGATCAGCCCGGGTTCGCGTTGCAGTGGAGCGGACTGTCCTACCAGGAACAGCTGTCCAGCAACCAGACGTTGTGGCTGTATGCGGCCTCCATCGCCTTCATCTTCCTGTGCCTGGCCGCGCTCTACGAGAGCTGGACCGTGCCGGTGGCGGTGATGCTGGTGATCCCGCTGGGCGTGATCGGCACGGTGATCGCCACCACCGCGGCGGGCTTCGTCAACGACATCTACTTCCAGGTGGGGCTGCTGACCACGATCGGTCTGTCGGCCAAGAACGCGATCCTGATCGTGGAATTCGCCGAGGCCGAGTACCGCGCGGGCAGTTCAGCGGTGGATGCGGCGCTGAAGGGCGCCCGCCTGCGCCTGCGGCCGATCGTGATGACCTCGCTGGCGTTCGTGGCCGGCGTGATCCCGCTGGCCCTGGCCACCGGCGCTGGCGCCGTGAGCCGGCGCGAGATCGGCGTCAGCGTGATCGGCGGGATGCTCTCCGGCACGTTGCTGGCGATCGTGCTGGTGCCGCTGTTCTTCGTGCTGGTGCGGCGGCTGGGCAAGCCCCGCCCGGATAGGGCGGCAGAACACTGAATGGCGGGGCGCCCCGGATCCCGGATTTCATCTTCTTGACCCATTCCGTTCACGGTCTCCATGCCGGCGGGCCATTAGCGTAGATCGTCCCCACACCGCTTGGAGACATGCCATGAATCCCCTGCAGACGGTCGCTCGGACCATGCGAAACGGGTTGGAAGAAGTGGCGGCCCTGCTGGTCGGCCAGCGCGCGGAGTCGCTGCGCCAGGACGATACCGCCGCGCCCGGGGTGGGCATCCCGATGCCGCGCCGGATGCCGCTCAAGCGCCCGCTGCTGCATGGGCGCAAGGGCATGGCCCCGTGGCAGAAGATCGGCCCGGGCCGTCGCTAAACGCGGTTGGCATCGGCGGGGTGGTTGACCCCGTCATTCACCGGCACCTGTCCGATATCGAACGGATTGACGCCGTCCAGGCAGCCGACGTTGTAGCCATATTCATCCGGTGAAGAACGTCGCTGATGGTGCGTGTAGATGCCGCACACGCTGCAGAAGTGGTGGCGGGCGACGTGCGTGTTGAACTGATACAGCCGCAGTTCGTCCTGCCCCTGCACGATCTCCAGATCCGCCAGCTTCGCCGAGGCCACGATCGCGCCGCGGCGCCTGCACATCGAACAATCGCAGCGGCGGGGCGAGACCACGCCGTCCGGCAGGTGCAGGCGCAGCACGACGGCCCCGCAATGGCAGCGCAGCAGATGGTGGCGCTGGATGGGCACCCCCCCGATGGTGGTCAGTCCCTGCATGGGTGGCACGTCCCTGGTAGCCAATGAGTAGCCCCAGTATGCGATCGCGCGGGGCGGCCAGGCCAGGCCCTGACGGCGTCGGGGGTGAACGCCGGGTCGAAGCTGAACAGGCTCGACATGCGGCGAACACAGGGGTTATGGCTAACTAGCGCCCCGGACAGACGACGGATCGATGCGTGAAGAAGGCAGGACGATGGGGGCTGGCGCTGCTGATGCTGCTGGCGGCGCTGTGGATCACCGGTTTGCTGGCCTACCAGCTGCCGGGGCCCGGCTGGTTGCGGTATCTGCTGGTCGGCCTGTGGGCGGTGTTCGCCGTCACCGGTGCGGTTGGCGTCGCGCGCGCGCGCGCCGGGCGCTGGCCGGGCGTGCTGTACGGCGTGGCACTGGTCGCCTCGGGCATCTGGTGGCTGCTGCTCACCCCGCGCCAGGACCGGATCTGGGCCGACGATGTCGCCCAGCGCCTGAAGGTGGTCGAGGTGGATGGCCCACGCGTGGTGCTCGACAACGTCCGTGACTTCACCTGGCGCAGCGAGACCGACTACGACGCGCGCTGGGTGCGCCGCGAGTACAACCTGGACCAGCTGCGCTCGGCCGATCTGATCCTGTCCTACTGGATGGGGCCGGCCATCGCGCACACGCTGATCTCCTTCGGTTTCGACGATGGCCGCTACCTGGTGTTCTCGCTGGAGATCCGCAAGGAGCGCGGCGAGTCGTTCTCCGCGCTGGGCGGGTTCTTCCGCAAATTCGAGATGACCCTGGTCGCCTCGGAGGAAACCGACATCGTGCGCACGCGTACCAACGCGCGTGGCGAAGACGTCTATCTGTACCGCCTGCACGGCATGACCCAGGCGCAGCTCAAGGCCCTGTTCGTCTCCTACCTTGGCGAGGCGCGCAAGCTCGACGCCGCGCCGGCGTTCTACAACACGTTGACCAGCAACTGCACCACCATCGTGTACGAACTGGCCAAGCAGATCGCGCCGGGCCTGCCGATGGATTACCGGCTGCTGGCCTCGGGCTACTTCGCCGAGTACGCGCGCGATCTGGGCGTGCTCACGCCGGGCGTACCGTTCGAAACGCTGAAGGCACGCGGCCGGATTACCGACCGTGCGCGGGCGAGCCATGCAGACGATGATTTTTCACAGGTGATCCGCCGGGGCGTCCCGGGGACAGGGCAGGGAAGCGTTCCATGAGTTCCGCATTGAAGCTGTTGCCGCACCGCGCGTTGCCGATACTGGCCGTGGTGCTCTCGCTGCTGCTCTCCAGCGGCTGCGCGATGGTCACCATGAAACAGGTGGCCCCGACCGAATACCTGGCCAACAAGCGCGGCGACGTGCTGACCTCAGGCAAGCTCAGTGCCGCTTCGCAGGAAACGCTGAGCGTGATCGGGATGGACGTGGCGCAGTGCGAAAAGGACGTGGCCACCTGCCAGAAGACGTTGGAAGACACCGACGTGCTGCCCGAGGAACAGCGGCTGTCCGCACAGTCCGAGCTGTGGGTGAAGACCGCGCTGGCGCTGACCCCCAAGCCCAAGGACCGCGAGAAGACGCCGATGTCCGATGCGGCGCTGGATGCATGGCTGGAAGCTGCGCGCTATGCCTACGCCTACCTGTTCTTCAGCGGCCGAACGCCTTCGGACCGCGCCTTCGAGGATCGCCAGACCCAGGTTCGCGATTACTACAACTACGCTGCCGAGCAGACCGCCTCGGTGGTGTTCAAGCGCAGCCGCGAGAGCGCGCTGGAAGGCGAGGACTACAACGCCGCGGTGGCCGGTGAGCGCTGGACGCTGACCTCCGATTTCGATGAGCTGCGCATGCAGAGCATCCCGACCCGGATGGTGTCCGCCTCGGCGGTGAGTTTCGCCGGCCTGCGCAGCACCTATCGCCGCGATGGCTTCGGCGCCGAGCTGGTGGTGATCATGGACCCGCCCAAGCTGGTGGCACCGGCCGATGGCGAGAAAGCGGAGATTCCGCAGTACAGCGAGATGTCGGCGATCAACGCCACCGCCCTGCTGCGCTTCAAGGGCGACAACCTGCAGCAGGTGCTCGATACCACCCAGGTGCTGTTCGACGTGTACTCGCCCGAGTCCACCGAGAGCGTGGACCTGCACGGTGAGAAAGTGCCGCTGGCGGGCAACTTCACCGCGGCCTACGGCTTGTGGCTGGCCCAGTCCGGCTTCGCCACGCAGTCGCTGCGCACTCTGTTCGGCATGAGCGAGGGCATCGGTGCGCCGCACATGTACCTGATGCAGCCGTGGGACCCGAACCGCCGCATCATCTTCATGCTGCACGGCCTGGGCAGCAGCCCGGAAGCCTGGGTGAACGTGGCCAACGAGATCATGGGCGATCCCGAGCTGCGCCGTCATTTCCAGGTCTGGCAGGTCTATTACCCAACCAACGCGCCCATCGCGCTGAACCGCTACGAGATCAACCAGGCCTTCAACAACACCCTCAAGCACTTCGACCCGACCGGCAGCACACCGGCGGCCAAGGACATGGTGTTCATCGGCCACAGCATGGGTGGCGTGCTCGCGCGACTGCTGGTGACCTCCTCCGGCGATGTGCTGTGGAACGACCTGCTGGCCAACTACGACCTCAAGGGCGAGCGCTTGAAGCGGGTGGAAGCCAAGCTCGGCCCCCTGCTGCATTTCACCGCCGAGCCGAACGTGGAGCGGGTGATCTTCATCGCGGCCCCGCACAAGGGCACCGACATCGCGGGCAATCGGCTGGGGCGCCTGATCGGCCGGCTGGTGCGCCTGCCGATCACGATCCTGGGCAAGTTCGAGGATGTGTTCCTGACCCTGCAGGAATCCGAATCGGCCAACAGCACGACCAAGCTGCAGATTCCCAACAGCATCGACAATCTCAAGGCCAGCGATCCGTTCGTGAAGGCCGCTGGCGCGCTGCCGATCACGCCGGGGCTGAAGTACCACTCGATCATCGCCCAGCGCAAACCGGAGGTGCCGTTGCAGCAGTCCGATGATGGCCTGGTGCCGTACTGGAGCGCGCACCTGGATGGCGCCGTGTCGGAGAAGGTCATCATCTCCGGGCATAGCGTGCAGGAGACCCCGCAGGCCGTGCTGGAGATCCGCCGCATCCTGCGCGAGGATCTGAAAGAGGTCGGCGACACGCATCCTTAGGATGCGTGGCATCTCCTGCTTCAGATGCGCCGCGCCACCACCACGCTGAGCATGGCCAGCACCAGCATGATCGCGAAGGTGAGCAGGTAGCCCAGCGTCTCCCGGCCCTCCAGGAACAGCGCGAACAGCGACCCGGACACGGCCAGCGTGGTCGCCACGCCCAAGGCCTCGCTGAGCTGCAGGGCGGAGGTGTTGGCGCCCTGCTGCGCTGGCGGTGAAAGCGACAGCGTGAGCACCGACAGGCTGGGATAGATCAGCCCCATGCCCAGCCCGGTCAGTACCCAGCCGGCCATGGCCGTCCACAGCGGCACGCCGGGCTGGATCGCCAGCGAGGTGGCCAGGATGCCCGTGCACATCAATAAGGCACCGGCCTGCAGCAGTTGCCGGCGCGACCAGCCACGCTGCTGGTGGCCCTGCAGCCACGAGCCGGAGAACCAGCCCAGTGCCCCCAGGCTCAGTGCCACGCCGGCCACGACCGGCGTCAACCCGCGCTCGCGCTGCAGCAGCAGCGGCAGGAACGCTTCGCAGCCGAAGAAGGCCGAGGCCGCGATCCCGCGCAGGGCGATCACGCTGGGCAGGCCGCGACGCAGGCGCAGCGTGCCGGTCGGCAGCAGCTTCCAGCTGCACAGGGCGAGCAGGGCGAGGGCGGGGGCCAGCAGTGCCACGGCGAGCCATCCCTGCTGCTGGCCGCCGATGTACAGCGCAAGCGCGCCGAAGGCGGCCCCTACCGCCCAGGGCACCACGTTGCGGCTGCTGGTGCCGGTGGCGACCGTGCCCACCTGGCGCAGGGCCGGGCGCAGCAGCAGTGCCGCCGGGATGGCCAGCAGCGGCACGATCAGGAACACCCAGCGCCAGCCCAGGTGCTGCACGATCAGGCCGCTGATGCTGGGGCCGACCAGCGAGGGCACCACCCAGCCGGCCGAGAAGGCGGCGAACACGCGCGGCCGCATCGGTTCGGGGAACGAACGTCCGACCAGCACATACAGCGCTACGGAAATCGCGCCGGCCCCCAGGCCCTGCATCAGCCGCCCGAGCACCAGCACCGGCATGTGCTGGGCGAAGCCGGCCACCAGCAGGCCGGCAACGAAGCAGGCCAGGCCCAGCCACAGCGGCCGTGCCGGGCCACGCTGGTCGCTCCAGCGGCCGGACAGCGTCATCCCGATCACGCTGGTGGCCAGGGTGCCGCCGAACGCCAGCGCGTACAGGCGCAGGCCGTCCAGGTCATGGGCAACGGTCGGCATCGCCGCAGCCACTGCCAGCGCTTCGAAGCCATGCAGCGAGACCAGCGCGACCATGCCGATGGTGGTCGCCCGGTAGGCCGGCGACAGGATCGAGGGGATCGGGGCATCCTCCACCGGAGCGGTGGCGGGCGGAGTGGAGGCGTCAGCGGACATGCGGATTCCAGACATCGGGGGGAGGGCCGGGGTTGCAGTGCACTCCGGCGGCGCGCAGGATGCCACCTGAACCAAGGTTGAGGTCAAGCAGTGATCGCGCAGGAACTGAGTGTAGGCGAAGTCGCCAAACGGAGCGGCGTTGCCGTCTCGGCGTTGCATTTCTACGAGCGCAAGGGCCTGATCCGCAGTCTGCGCACCGCCGGCAACCAGCGCCGCTTCGCCCGCGACGTGCTGCGCCGGCTGGCGGTGATCCGGGTCGCCCAGCGGGTCGGGATGCCGCTGGAGGCGGTGGCGACCGCTTTTGCCGCCCTGCCGGAGAACAAAACGCCGACCAAGGCCGAGTGGGCCAGGATGTCGGCGCTGTGGCGCAGTGAGCTGGACCAGCGCATCGAGCAGTTGCTGCTGCTGCGCGACCAGCTCACCGACTGCATCGGCTGTGGCTGCCTGTCGTTGAAGCGTTGCCGCCTTACCAATCCCGGCGACACGCTTGGCGATCAGGGCGACGGCCCGCGCCGCTGGGAGTAGTGCCGGCCAGCGGCCGGCGGGGGCCCCCGCTTGCCACCCGTAGTGCCGGCCGCTGGCCGGCTGCCCTCACCAGACGGTGAACACCTGCCCGCTCTGGATGCCTTCCACGCTGCGCTGGTAGGCCAGCGACGCGCGCTGCGCCGTCACCGGTTCAAAGCCCGGGAAGTAGGCGCCGTAGTCGTCCATCGATTCGGCCAGCACGTTCGGGCTGACTGCATTGATGCGCAGCCCACGCGGCAGCAGCTCGCAGGCTGCGGCGCGCAAGAAACCTTCGAGCGCGGCGTTGGCTGCCGTGGCGTTGGCGCCGTCGCGGATCGGCTGGGCGCTGATGATGCCGCTGGTCAGGGTGATCGAGCCGCCGGTGTTGAGGTGATGCTGGGCGGCCAGGCTCAGCCGCACCTGGCCCAGCAGTTTGTCCTGCAGCCCCAGGTTGAAGTCGGCCGGCCGCATCTGCGCCAGCGGACCGAAGTGGACCTGGCCGGTGGTGGCGATCACCGCGTCGACCTTGCCCACCTTCTCGAACAGCGCCTGCACGCTGGCGTCGTCGGTGAGATCCACCTGCACGTCGCCGCCGTGGCGGCCGGCGCGGATCAGTTCGTGGTGCACGCCGAGCGTACTGGCAACCGCCTGGCCCAAGGTGCCGCTGGCACCGACAAGCAGGATCTTCATGTGCATGTCTCCCGTAAACGTAGGGGTAGAGCCACGCCACGCGTGGCTGCTTCTTGTTCCCGCATCGCGGGCCAGCCACCCAAGGGGTGGCTCTACCCGGTCAGGGGGGCGGCCAAGGTAACGCCACGCCATGCGTGGCGACGCTTGGTCGTCAGTCATTCGCCGCCGACAATGCCTGCCCGCGCGTGGTCGCCGCGTCGATCGCGCGCGCCACGATCGCCTCGAAGCCATCGCCTTGGAAACTTTCGATCGCCGCCTGGGTCGTGCCGTTCGGCGAGGTCACCCGGCGACGCAGTTCGGCCGGCGCTTCGCCGGATTCATCCAACATGCGCGAGGCACCGAGCAGGGTCTGCACCACCAGCGTGCGGGCCGCCTCGGCCGGCAGGCCTTGCGCGATCCCAGCCGCCTCCATCGCTTCGGCCAGCAGGAACACGTACGCCGGGCCGCTGCCGGAGACCGCAGTAACGGCATCCATGCGCGCTTCGTCGTCGATCCACACGGTGCGCCCTGCCGTGGCCAGCACGGTATCGGCCTGGGCGCGTTGCGCGGCGCTGACCGTGGCAGTGGCGAACAGGCCGGTGACACCGGCGCCGAGGAGGGCGGGCGTGTTGGGCATCGCACGGACCACGGCGTGGCCGCCGCCCAGCCAACGGTCCAGCTGGCTGCTGGTGATGCCAGCGGCGATGGAGACCACCAGCGGTTGCTTGCCGTGGGCGACGGCGGTGAGCGAGGCGCAGACATCGCGCAGCACCTGCGGCTTGACCGCCAGCACCCACACGGTGCCCTGCGCGGCAGCTTCGGTCGCGCTGGCGTAGGTCCTGACGCCGAATTCGGCCGTGAGCGCGTCACGCAGCTCGGTCACCGGCTCGGCGACATGGATGCTGGCCGGGGCCACGCCCTGGCGGACCAGGCCGGCGATCAGGCTGCGGGCCATGTTGCCGCCGCCGATGAAGGTGATGGGGGACGTGCTCATGAACTCTCCTTGGAACGGGCGGGGCGCTCAGGCCGGTCGCGGGCGTGCACCGAACAGCGCGGTGCCGACGCGGACCAGGGTGGCGCCATGGGCGATGGCCTCAGGGTAATCGCTGCTCATGCCCATCGACAGCGTATCCACCTGCGGGTGCGCTGCCGCCAGCTTGGCAAACAACGTGGCCATGCGGGTGAAAGCGGCCTGCCGGCGTTCAGCGTCAGGCCACGGGGCCGGGATCGCCATCAGCCCGCGCAGGCGCAACTGCGGCGCGGCAGCGATGGCGGTGGCGAGGGCATCGATGTCCTCCGGCGCGCAGCCGTGCTTGCTGTCTTCGTCGTCGATGTTGACCTGGATCAGCACGTTCAGCGGCGGCTGGCCGGCCGGGCGATGCGCGGCCAATGCGGTGACCAGCTTGAGGCGGTCCACGCTCTGCACCCAGTCGAAATGGCGGGCGACGAGTTCGGCCTTGTTCGACTGAAGGTGACCGATCAGGTGCCACTCCAGGCCCAGCGATGCCAGTGCCTCGATCTTGGCGACCGCCTCCTGCACGTAGTTCTCGCCGAAAGCGCGCTGGCCCTGCGCGGCCAGGGCCTGCACGGCCTCGGCCGGCTGGGTCTTGGAGACCGCCAGCAGGACCGGATCTGGCCGCCCGGCGGCCGCGGCCGCGTTGTGCAGGTTCGTCAGGAGGGTGGGCAGAGGCTGGGGGGTCACGGCGGGTCCGGTGGATCAGGGGCTGGCGCGTATTGTGCACATCTCGCTCTATACTGCCGCCCGGGGAAAGAACCTTCCAGTCGCAGCAGTCATGGGGAGTAGCAGCGCATGGATATCGCCGAACTGTTGGCGTTTTCCGTAAAGAACAAAGCGTCGGATCTTCATCTGTCGGCCGGCCTGCCGCCGATGATCCGCGTTGACGGCGATGTCCGTCGCATCAATATTCCGGCCCTGGACCACAAGCAGGTCCACGCGCTGGTGTACGACATCATGTCGGACAAGCAGCGTCGCGATTACGAAGAGTTCCTCGAGGTCGATTTCTCGTTCGAGATTCCCTCGCTGGCGCGCTTTCGTGTCAACGCTTTCAACCAGAACCGCGGTGCGGGTGCGGTGTTCCGTACCATTCCCTCCGAGGTGCTCACCCTGGAAGACCTGGCCTGCCCGCCGATCTTCCGCGAGCTGATCGATCAGCCGCAGGGGCTGATCCTGGTCACCGGCCCGACCGGTTCAGGCAAGTCGACCACGCTGGCGGCGATGATCGACCACATCAACAAGAACGAATACGGCCACATCCTCACCGTCGAGGATCCGATCGAATTCGTGCACACCTCGCAGAAGTGCCTGATCAACCAGCGCGAAGTGCATCGCGATACGCACGGCTTCAATGAAGCGCTGCGCTCGGCACTGCGTGAGGATCCGGACATCATCCTGGTCGGCGAACTGCGCGATCTGGAAACCATCCGCCTGGCGCTGACCGCCGCGGAAACGGGCCACCTGGTATTCGGCACGCTGCACACCAGCTCGGCCGCCAAGACCATCGACCGCATCATCGACGTGTTCCCCGCCGGCGAAAAGCCGATGGTGCGCTCGATGCTGTCCGAGTCGCTGCGCGCGGTGATCTCCCAGGCCCTGCTGAAGAAGGTCGGTGGTGGGCGTACGGCTGCGTGGGAAATCATGGTCGGCACGCCGGCCATCCGCAACCTGATCCGCGAAGACAAGGTCGCGCAGATGTACTCGGCGATCCAGACCGGCCAGCAGATGGGCATGATGACCCTGGACCAGCACCTGCAGGACCTGGTCAAGCGCAGCCTGATCACCCGCAACCAGGCACGCGAGTACGCCAAGGACAAGCGGATTTTCGAATAGTGGTAGTGCCGGCCGCTGGCCGGCTCCTGAAAACCTCCGGAGTACACCGCGATGAGCACCACCACCATCGACTTCACCTCGTTCCTCAAGCTGATGGCGCACCAGAAGGCCTCGGACCTGTTCATCACCGCGGGCATGCCGCCGGCGATCAAGGTCAACGGCAAGATCTCGCCGATCACCCAGACACCGTTGACGCCGCAGCAGAGCCGCGACCTGGTGTTGAACGTGATGACGCCGGCGCAGCGCGAAGAGTTCGAAAAGACCCACGAATGCAACTTCGCCATCGGCCTGTCCGGTGTCGGCCGCTTCCGCGTGAGCTGCTTCTACCAGCGCAACCAGGTCGGCATGGTGCTGCGCCGGATCGAAACGCGCATTCCCACCGTGGAAGAGCTGAGCCTGCCGCCGATCGTCAAGACGCTGGCGATGACCAAGCGCGGCATCATCCTGTTCGTCGGCGCGACCGGTACCGGTAAATCGACCTCGCTGGCGGCGATGATCGGCTACCGCAACCACAACTCGACCGGCCATATCATCACCATCGAAGACCCGATCGAATTCGTGCACAAGCACGAAGGCTGCATCATCACCCAGCGCGAAGTCGGCATCGATACCGACAGCTGGGAGGCGGCGCTGAAGAACACCCTGCGCCAGGCCCCGGACGTGATCATGATCGGCGAGGTGCGTACCCGCGAGGGCATGGACCACGCCATCGCCTTTGCTGAAACCGGCCACCTGGTGCTGTGTACGCTGCACGCCAACAACGCCAACCAGGCGATGGACCGCATCATCAACTTCTTCCCGGAAGATCGTCGCAACCAGCTGCTGATGGATCTCTCGCTGAACCTCAAGGGCGTGGTCGCCCAGCAGCTGATCCCCTCGCCGGACGGCAAGACGCGCAAGGTCGCGATGGAAATCATGCTGGGTACGCCGCTGGTGCAGGATTACATCCGCGACGGTGAGATCCACAAGCTCAAGGAAGTGATGAAGGACTCGGTCCAGCTGGGCATGCGCACCTTCGACCAGAGCCTGTTCGAGCTGTACCAGGCCGGCGAGATCAGCTACGAAGACGCCCTGCGCTACGCCGATTCGCAGAATGAAGTACGCCTGCGCATCAAGCTCTCGCAGGGCGGCGACGCACGCACGCTGTCGCAGGGGCTGGACGGGGTGGAGATCTCCGAGATCCGCTGAGCGGGGGCTGTAAAAGCCGGCGCGGCTCTGCGATAGTCGCGCCGTCGCGGGCCACCGCGATGCAGGGGGCGCCGGCACCTCGCCGGTATCAACGTATCAGGTGATGGGCATATGGACATGCACGATCCGTACCGCGCGCCGGCGGCGTCTTCCGCACTGCCGGCGGCGACTTTCGCCACCAACGGCGTCGCAACGTACTACGCACCACCCACGCTGAAGATCGCGGCGTTGTCGCTGACCACGCTGGGTCTCTATCCGGTGTACTGGTTCTGGCGCAACTGGCGCGCGATCAAGCGTGAAACCGGTGGAGATCAGTGGCCGTGGGCGCGCGCGTGGTTCTCACCGCTCTGGTCGTTCCTGTGCTTCAGCGACCTGCGCGATGTGGCCGCCAATCGCCGCCGCACGCTGGCGATCGCACCGGGCCTGCTGGGCGTGGCCTACTTCCTGCTGTATGTGGCCAGCCGACTGCCCGATCCCATGTGGCTGGTCGCGCTGTTCACCTTCGTCCCGCTGTTGCCGGTCAACAGCCTCCTGCGGCGCTACCATCGTGATGAAGGCATGGACACGCGGGCGCTGGACCGCTTCGGGGTGTGGCACATCCTTGCGGTGGTCGTGGGCGGTCTCTTCCTGCTGCTCACGGTGGCTGGCACCCTGCGCGGCGATGGCGTTTCCTGAGGGCTGGATAATGGTGGCAGTGCGCAGCTGATCCTGATCGACGACGAGCACGTGCAGCTGAAGACCTTGGATCCAACAGCTGCAGCAGCGCCGACGCATAACGATCAAGGCTGAAAAGATTACTTGCACGCTACCGGGATGATGCGTATCTGCCTCGTGCATGGATTGATTAGCCACGCTCATGACCGACAGCACTCCACACCCTCCAATCCCGGCAGCCGGCAGGGCTATGGTGGCACTCCCCCATGACGCCGGTCCCACCGGCAGGAGTACCACCATGCAGACACGTGAACTGGGCCGCAGCGGCCTGCGGGTTTCGCCCCTCGGGCTCGGCTGCATGGGGCTGAGCTACGGCTATGGCCCGGCCACCGACCGTACCGAGGCGATCGCCTTGCTGCGCGCGGCGGTCGAGCAGGGGGTCACCTTCTTTGATACGGCCGAAGCCTATGGGCCGTTCCTCAACGAGGAACTGCTGGGCGAAGCGCTGGCGCCGTTCCGTGACCAGCTGGTGATCGCCACCAAGTTCGGCTTCAAGGATGGCCACGCCGACGCCGGCCTGGACAGCCGCCCCGAGCGCATCCGCGCGGTGGCCGAGGCCAGCCTGTCGCGTTTGAAGACCGACCGCATCGACCTGTTCTACCAGCACCGGGTCGACCCGAATGTGCCGATCGAGGACGTGGCCGGTACGGTCAAGGACCTGATCGCCGAGGGCAAGGTGAAGCACTTCGGGTTGTCCGAGGCCGGCGTCGATACCATCCGCCGGGCGCACGCCGTGCAGCCGGTGGCGGCGCTGCAGAGCGAATACTCCCTGTGGTGGCGCGAGCCGGAACAGGCCGTGCTGCCGGTGCTGGAAGAACTGGGTATCGGCTTCGTGCCGTTCAGCCCGCTCGGCAAGGGCTTCCTGACCGGGGCGATCAACGTAGGCACGCAGTTCGCGGCCGATGACTTCCGCAACAGCGTGCCGCGGTTTGCGGCCGAAGCCCGCCAGGCCAATCAGGTGCTGGTGGACCGCATCAGCGCGATAGCCGCCGACAAGCGGGCCACGCCGGCCCAGATCGCCTTGGCCTGGCTGCTGGCGCGCAAACCGTGGATCGTGCCGATTCCCGGCACGACCAAGCTGCATCGCCTGACCGAGAATCTGGGCGCGGCTGCGGTGGTGCTGAGTGAGGCCGACCTGCAGCAGATCGGTGCGGCGCTGGACAGCATCGCCATCGTCGGGGATCGCTACAACGCCGAGCGGCAGAAGCTGGTCGCGCGCTGAGCGGGGCGCTGGGCGCACGACACCGGCCAACGCAGCCAGGATCGGCTCGCGCGATACCGTCCCACACATTCGGGTAGGTGCCGACCGTTGGTCGGCACACACCTCACCCGCGAATGAACGCCAACAGATCCGAGTTGATCACGTCCGCATGGGTGGTGCACATGCCATGTGGGTACCCTTTGTAGACCTTCAGCGTGCCGTGCCTGAGCAGCTTGATGGCCAGCTCCGCCGAATCGGCGATCGGCACGATCTGATCGTCATCGCCGTGCATCACCAGCACCGGCACGTCGATCTTTTTCAGGTCGTCGGTGAAGTCGGTTTCCGAGAAGGCCTTGATGCAGTCGTAGTGCGCGTTGATCGCGCCCATCATCCCCTGCCGCCACCAGTTGTCGACGATGCCCTGCTGTGGCGGCGTGCCCTCGCGGTTGAACCCGTAGAACGGAATCGGCACGTCGCGGTAGAACGCCGCACGACCCGCGACCAGTGCCTGCCGGAAGCCGTCGAAGACCTCCTTCGGCGTGCCGCCGGGGTTGGCCTCGCTCTTGACCATGATCGGTGGCACCGCACCGATCAGCACCGCCTTGGCCACGCGCCCGGGCTTAGCCTGCGCGACGTAGTGCGCGACTTCGCCACCGCCGGTGGAATGCCCGATGTGGATCGCATCGCGCAGGTCCAGGTGATCGGCCAGCGCATTGACGTCGGCAGCGTAGGTGTCCATCTCATGCCCCCCGCTGGTCTGCGAGGAGCGGCCATGGCCGCGGCGGTCGTGCGCGATCACGCGATAGCCCTGCAGCAGGAAGAACTGCAGCTGGCTATCCCAGTCATCGGCGCTGAGCGGCCAGCCGTGATGGAACACGAGGGGCTGACCCTTGCCCCAATCCTTGTAGAAGATCTCGGTGTTGTCGGCGGTGGTGACGTAGGGCATGGCACGGAACTCCTGAGGGAGGGGAGGGCACGGCGGGGTACCCGCACATGCTGCGGCTGGGGGGTGTTCAGCGGGGATGAACGGCGGATGTCGGTCCGGGGTCGGTGGCCCGGCACCTCCGCCGGCGGCGGCTGAATCAATTTCACCAGCAACTGTCACGCCGATCGTGTCTAATACCGCTCCCCACGCCACACCCCCACCCCCATGTCCCTTGAATCCCATGGCCCCGCGCCGTGCGACGACGCTGACGGCCACCTGGTCACCGCAGGCCCGCTGACCCCGCCCCCCGACAGCGCCGGCACCGTGGCCGACGAGAAAGCCCTGCGCCATTCCGTGGCCGAGGACGTGCAGGGCATGATCCTGGCCACGCTGGTGGCGTCGCTGGGCCTGGCCATCTTCGCCAAGGGCGGGCTGATGATCGGCGGCATGGCCGGGCTGGCCTTCCTGGCCCACTACGCCTTCGGCTGGAACTTCGGCCTGGTGTTCGTCCTGGTCAACCTGCCGTTCTACTGGGTGGCCGTGCGGCGCATGGGCTGGGAATTCACCCTGAAGACCTTCGCGGCGGTAACCGCCTGCGGCGTGCTGACCGACCTGCTGCCGCGCTGGGCCGACTTCGCCCACATGAGCTCGCTGTACTCGGCGATCGTCGGCGGCGCGCTGGCCGGCCTGGGCATCCTGTTCTACATCCGCCACCGGGCCAGCCTGGGGGGCATCGGCATCCTGGCGGTGTACCTGCAGCGCACGCGGGGCTGGAGCGCCGGCAAGGTGCAGATGTCGTTCGACACGCTGCTGATGTGCGTGGCGTTCTCGGTACTGTCCCCCTCCAAGGTGATGTACTCGGCGATCGGTGCGGTAGTGCTCAGCCTGGTGCTGATGTTCAACCACCGCCCGGGCCGCTACATGGGCGTCTGACGCCGGTTACTCACCCTGCGGCGGCACCGGCACGACGGTCACGCCGGAGACCCAGCGGCGGCTGCGCAGGTCCAGCGTCGCCGCCTGCTGGCCCGGGCCGCGGTACAGCCACAGCTGGCAGCACAGCGCGTGGTCGCCGGCATAGCTGCTGCGCAGGGCGATGAGCGAAGCGCTGTAGCACTGGCCTCCCGAGCGGATCACGGTGTCGGCGGCGGTATCGAAGGTATAGCTGCCGGCGCCGCGCCAGGGCCACGCGCCGGTCTCGTCCGGGTCGGTCCCGGCCGGCATCGGGCAGCGCCCCTGCTCATCGCCGACGTGTGCGACGCCGTCACCATCGATGGTCAGGCCAGCCAACAGCTGGTCGATGTGCGTGAGCAGGCGCCGGTCCGCTGCGATCGCCGCGGCATCGGCATCCAGCGGTTCGCCATCGACATGCATCACCGGGTCGGCCAGCCAGTGCTCGCGGCCGTAGCGCACCTGCAACTGCACCGCCGGGCTGCGCTCGCGCGGGTCAACCGACAGCGGCCGGTTTAGCAGCAGGGTGTCGCCGTAGTAGTCGCCATCGCGGTAGGCGATGTAGCTGACCCCATCGATGCGCAGCCAGTACAGGCCCTGGTCGCTGCCGCGCCCGCTGATGCCGTACTGCCCCTGTGCCCAGGGGCGCTGCGGGTCGAGACTGTCGGGTACCACGAAGCCGCGCTGCGGATCGCGCCGCAGCATCTCCACCTGCGTATACAGGCCGGTGCCGCCGCTGTAGGCGCTCTGCACCAGGTCGCGCTTGCCGTCCCCATCCAGATCGAGCAGGGAGAGCGACAGCTCGCCCATCTCCACCGGTACGATGTGCCGGGCGTCGGTCTCGCGCAGATAGCGGGTCACCGCCGCCCAATCGGCCGGGGTGACAGTGGGTGGGCGCACCAGCGCGGGTAGCGGGGCATCGCTATCGCCGGCCACCGGAATCTGCAGGTCGATGCCGGTTTCGTCGCGGTAGCGGGCCAGCACCGTATCGATCGGGGCCGGGTCGTCGGCCGCCACGGCGGCGATCTCCGCGCGAAGGCGCTCCAGCACGTTGTCCAGGTCGCTTGCGGCCGCCAGCGGGGGCAGGCTCAGGGCAGCGAGCAGCACAGCCCGCACGACGGGGTGGGTCACTTCTGGCGCCAGGCCGGCTTGAGCGTGTCGATGCGCTTGAACACCGGGCAGTCCGGGCTGTGCGCGCCAGGGAGGTAGCCCAGGCTCATCAGGAACTCGCCGGTGATCTCCCCGCCGGTGAAGCGGAACGTCTTCTTGAACAGCTTCACCCACGCCGCCTTGTCCAGCGGATGGTGGGCATCCAGCCAGCCGGCGAAGCTGCCGTGGCTGGCCCGCAGCTGCTGGATCACCTGGGCATTGTGGACTGCCGCGTGCACCTTGAGCCGGTTGCGGATGATCCGGGCATCGTTGAGCAGGCGCTCGATATCGCGCTGGCCATAGGCGGCCACGGTGTCCACGTCGAAGCCGTCATAAGCGGCGCGGAAGCCCTCGCGCTTCTTCAGGATGGTCTCCCAGCTCAGGCCGGCCTGGTTGATCTCCAGGATCAGGCGCTCGAACAGCTCGCGCTCTTCGCGCTGCGGGAAGCCGTACTCGTGGTCATGGTAGTGGCCGTGGACCGGATGGCCGGGGGCGATGAGGCAATAACCGGACACGTGCAGCTCCTTGCGATGGCGGATCAGGCGCGCGGGCCGGGGGCACGCGCGCAGGCCTGCATTATGTCAGCGCGAAAGCGCACATCACGGCCAGCGGCTAGAATGGGGCCATGTCTGAACTGTCCACTTCGCTTGCCCACCACCTGCTGGTCGCGCTGCCGTCGCTGACCGACCCCACCTTTGCCCGTACCGTGGCGCTGATCTGCCAGCACGACGAGAACGGCGCGATGGGCGTGCTGGTCAACCAGCCCTCCGAGTACACCCTCGGCGAGGTGCTGGCCCAGATGGAGATCACGACCACCAGTGACACCCTGCGCGGCCAGGTCGTGCTCAACGGCGGCCCGGTGCACCCGGAGCGTGGCTTCGTGATCCACGATGATGCGCGCAGCTGGGATTCCAGCCTGGCCGTGGGCGAGGGCGTCTTCCTCACCACCTCGCGCGACATCCTCGAAGCCATGGCGCGCGGCGAAGGCCCGCGCAATGCGCTGGTCACCCTGGGCTGTGCCGGCTGGAGCGAAGGGCAGCTGGAAACGGAAATCGCCGAAAACAGCTGGCTGGCCGTGCCGGCCGATGCCGAACTGCTGTTCAGCACGCCGCTGGACGAGCGCTGGCAGGGCGCGGCCGCGCGCATCGGCGTGGACCTGTTCCGCCTCACCGATTACAGCGGCCATGTCTGAGCCGGCCACGCCTGCGCCCGCCGCGGCCGCACCGCCGACGATCCGTCGTGATGGCACGGTGCTCGGTTTCGATGTCGGCTCGCGCCGGATCGGCGTGGCCATCGGCAGCTCGTTCGGCACCCATGCGCGTGCGATCGCGGTGGTCGATGTACATGGCAACGGGCCGGACTGGACCGCCGTGGAGCGCCTGATCAAAGAGTGGCGGCCGGATGGCCTGGTGGTGGGCGATCCGCTCACCCTGGATGGCCAGGACCAGCCCAACCGCAAGCGCGCGCAGGGCTTTGCCCGCCAGCTGCGGGAACGTTTCAAACTGCCGGTGGTGCTGGTCGACGAGCGCTCCAGCTCGGTCGAGGCCGCGCGCCGGTTCGCGGTCGAGCGCGCCGAAGGCCGCAAACGCCGCCGCGACGCCGCCGCCCTGGATGCAGTGGCTGCGGCGGTGATCATCGAACGCTGGCTTTCCTGCCCGGATGACGCCACCCCCGTTTCCTGACCCTCAGACCCTGCCCATGACCGCCTCGCAACTCGATTCCGATGGACGCCTGCGCCACCTGCTGACCCTGGAAGGTCTGCCCCGCGAAACCCTGCTGCAGCTGCTCGACCGCGCCGGCCAGATCCGCGATGCGGCCGTCGGGCGGGTGGGCAACAAGCGCCACGTGCTCGGCGGCTCGGCGGTCTGCACGCTGTTCTTCGAACCCTCCACGCGCACCCGCAGCTCGTTCCAGCTGGCCGCGCAGCGGCTGGGCGCGGACGTGCTGAACTTCGATGCCTCCACCTCGTCCACCCGCAAGGGCGAGACCGCCTGCGACACGCTCAAGAACCTGGAAGCGATGGGCGTGCGCGGCTTCGTGGTGCGTCATCCCGATGATGGTGCGGTGGCGGCGCTGGCTGCCGCAGCGGGCGAGGGCACGGCCCTGGTCAACGCCGGTGACGGCCGCAGCTCGCACCCGACCCAGGGCCTGCTGGACATGCTGACCCTGCGCCAGGCCAAGGGCAGCGATTTCTCGAAAATGAAGGTCATCATCGTGGGTGATGTGAAGCACTCGCGCGTGGCCCGCACCGACCTGCATGCCCTGCGCACGCTGGGCGTCGGCGAGATCCGCGTATGCGGCCCGCAGTCGCTGCTGCCGGACGATGACACCCTGAAGGGCTGCATCGTCGGCGACGATTTCGACGCGATGCTGGAAGGCGCCGATGCGCTGATGATGCTGCGCCTGCAGCGCGAGCGCATGGAAGAAGGCCTGGTGCCCTCGCTGGAGCAGTATCACGCGCAGTACGGCCTGGATGCGACGCGCCTCAAGCGCGCCGGCACCGATGCCGCCGTGTTGCACCCGGGCCCGATCAACCGCGGCGTGGAGGTCACCGACGAGGTGGCCGATGGTCCCCAGTCGTGGGTGCTGCGCCAGGTCGCCAACGGCGTGGCCGTGCGCATGGCGGTGCTGGAAACGTTGTTGGGGTGAGCGTCCGTTTAACACGGTAGGCATCGACCGTTGGTCGATGCATGACCGGTAGTGCCGGCCGCTGGCTGGCTCCCGATGTCTGTTGCGGAGCCGGCCAGCGGCCGGCACTACCGAAAATGCCATTACCGCTTCTGCGCGAACAGCCACTCCCACATCGCCGCATCGGCATAGGTGGCGTCCCAGGCGTTGTGGTTGCCTTCGGGATACTCGGTGTAGCGCACGTCCTTCGCGCCGGCCTGCTGGAACGCGGCGTGCAGCTTGCGGTCGTCATCCGGCGGCACCACGTCGTCCAGCGCACCATGGAACATCCAGATCGGCACCTGTTTCAGGCGCTGGGCGATGGCTGCGTACGGATCGGCTTCGTGGGCGACGTCCTCCACGAACAGGGTGGGGCGCACTGCACGCGGCGCCAGCACTGCGCCGCAGACCGGCACGATGGCGGCGAAGCGGGTCGGTTCGGCCAGCGCGATGTTCCAGCTGCCGTAGCCGCCCATCGACATCCCGGTCAGGTACTGGCGCTGTGGATCCGCACCGAATTCGGCGATGGCGGCATCCAGTGCAGCCAGCGCGATGCGGTTGTTCTCGCCCGACCACTCCTGGTCATCCGGCGTCTGCGGCAACACCACCAGCGCGGGGAAGGTGGAGGCGTGCTGGCGGAGGTATGGCCCCAGCCCGGCCTGGGTCTGGCGGCGGCCGTCGCGGCCCCGTTCACCCGAGCCGTGCAGGAACAGCACCACCGGCAGTTCGCCACGTGAGGCCGCTGCATTGCGCGGCACGAACACCTGGTAATACGCGGTCTGCCCATCCACTTTGACCGCACGGCCGACGAACTGGCCGCCGGAGGCCGCCGGAGTGCTCGCGCAGCCGGCTACCGTCATCATCGCCACTGCCCACAGCAGCCATCCACTCCAACGTCGCGCCATTGTCGTGCCTTGTCTGAAATCGATTTCAGTCTAGGCCCGGTAGCGTGTCGGAGCATCTTGCAGTGCATCAGTCCGGGCGCGGCGCCGCGGCGAGGATGTCCAGCTGTTCGACGGCTTCAGGGTGGCCTTCGGCGGCTGCCGCCTGCACCTGGGCCAGGCTGGGGTGGACCACCAGCAGGATCGGGTTCTCGCACTGCGGGCAGTCGAACTGGGCTTCGTCTTCGTGCAGTTCCATCGGCATCTGCCGCGCGCTGCCCTGCCATTCGCAGGCAGCGCAGGTATACGTCGCGTCGCGCCAACCGGGGACGAAATAATTGTCGAGGGTCACGGCCATGCGGGGTCCAGGGTCAGTGCAGCAGGATCAGGGTGGCCAGGCCGAGGAAGCTGAAGAAGCCCATGACGTCGGTGACGGCGGTGACCACCACGGTGCCGGCCACGGCCGGGTCGACGTTCATGCGCTTGAGCAGCAGCGGCAGCAGCACGCCGGCCAGGGCCGCGGCGCAGAAGTTGATGATCAGCGCCAGGGTGATCACCAGCGACAGCAGGAAGCTGTGGAACCAGAGGTAGGCGATGATGCCGACCACGGTGCCGATCAGGGTGCCGTTGATCAGCGCGACGCGCGATTCCTTCCACAGCAGGATGCGCGCGTTGCTCTGGCCGACCTGGCCCAGGGCGATGCCGCGCACCATCAGGGTCAGCACCTGCACGGCCGCATTGCCGCCCACGCCGGCCACGATCGGCATCAGCACGGCCAGCGCCACCACTTTCTGCAGGGTCAGCTCGAACTGGCCGATCACGCTGGCCGCCAGGAACGCGGTGCACAGGTTGATGCCCAGCCAGACCACGCGACCGCGCACGGCGCGCTTGATCGGCGAGAACAGATCTTCTTCTTCATCCAGGCCGGCGGCGCCCAGCGCCTGGTGCTCGGCCTGCGACCGGATGATGTCGACCACGTCATCGATGGTGATGCGGCCGAGCAGGATGTTGTTGTCGTCCACCACCGGGGCGGACACCCAGTCATGATCGGAGAACTGGCGCGCGACTTCATCGGCGCTCTCGCCGACGTCGATCGCCGGCTGCTCGTCATCGATCAGGCGGTTGATCGGGGTGTTGTCCTCATGCGTCACCAGCGCGGCCAGCGAGAGGCGGCCCAGGTACTGATGGCGGCGGCTGACCACGAACAGGTGATCGGTGTGGTCGGGCAGTTCGCCGCGCAGGCGCAGGTAGCGCAGCACCACATCGACATTGACGTCGGCGCGCACGGTCACCACGTCCGGGTTCATCAGGCGGCCGGCGCTGTCCTCGGGATAGGACAGCACCTGCTCGAGCCGCTCACGGTTCTCGCGGTCCATCGACTTGAGGACTTCGTCGATGACCGTGTCCGGCAGATCCTCGACCAGGTCGGCAAGGTCATCGATGTCCAGGTCTTCGACCGCGGCGATGATTTCGTCCGGGTCCATGTCGGCCAGCAGGCTTTCGCGGACTTCCTCGCCGACGTGGACCAGCACCTCGCCATCGTCTTCCGGATCGACCAGGCCCCAGACAATCTCGCGCTTGCCTGGGGGCAGCGATTCGAGCAGGTTGCCGATTTCCGCCGGCGCCAGGGTATTGACCAACCGACGGACCGGCCCCAACCGCCCGCTGTCCAGTGCATCGGACAACAGCCGCAGCTGGCGCGCCGTCTTGTCGTGGCGTACGGCTTCGGCCATGCGCAGCTCCTGCGGAAAAAGAAAAAGGCCGCTATCCGGTGGAGGATGCGGCATGGGCGGTGGTCACCGCGTCATTATCGCGTGCTTGTGTGTCAATCGGGTAGGGCGCAGACGGCGATGCGCGTGGGACGCACGCATTCAACGACGGTAGTGCCGGCCGCTGGCCGGCAACCACGCATACCGATCCGAAGGTTCATGCGGAGCCGGCCAGCGGCCGGCACTACCGGGCCTTTTCGACCCAGCGTTCGATGCCACGCCGGTCGCGCGCCTGCAGCAGCTTGGGCGCCATCGCCTGCAGCACGGACAGGTCGCTGTCGCGCACCGCGCGGCGCACTTCCAGCAGGGTGCCCGGGTGCAGGCTGAATTCCGTCAGCCCCAGCGCCAGCAGCAGACGCGTCATCAGCGGGTCGCCGGCGATCTCGCCGCACACTGCCACCGGGATGTTGTAGGCCTGGCCGGTGCGCAGGATATGCGCCAGCAGGCGCACCACCGCCGGGTGCAACGGGGAGTACAGCTCGCCGACCGCCTCGTTGTTGCGGTCGGCGGCCAGCAGGTACTGGACCAGATCGTTGGTGCCGATCGAGAGGAAGTCGACCAGATCGATGAAGCTCTCCAGCGCGATCGCCGCGGCGGGCACTTCGATCATCGCGCCGAACGGAATGTGTTCGGCCACCTCGTGGCCTTCCGCGCGCAGCAGTTCGGCCTGCTTGGCCAGGCGCCGGCGGACCGCGAGGATTTCTTCGCGGGTGCTGACCATCGGGATGAGGATGCGCAGCTTGCCGTAGGCCGAGGCGCGCAGGATCGCGCGCAGCTGGGTGTCGGCCACCTTCGGCCGCGCCAGCGACAGGCGCACGCCGCGCAGGCCCAGCGCCGGGTTTTCTTCGTTGCTCAGGGTCAGCCCGGTGCGGTCGGCCTTGTCCGCGCCCAGGTCCAGGGTGCGGATGGTGACCGGCCGTCCGCTCATGCCCAACGCGGCATCGCGGTAGGTCTCGAACTGCTCCTGCTCGTCGGGCAGCTCGTTGCGCTGCAGGAACAGGAATTCGGTGCGGTACAGGCCCAGCCCGTGCGCGCCCAGCGCATGGGCCTGGGTGACGTCTTCGCTGGATTCGGCGTTGGCCAGCAGCGCGATGTCGACGTTGTCGCGGGTGCGGCTGGGCTTGGTGCGCAGGCGCCCGAGTTCGCGCTGTTCGCGCGCATGCTCGCGCAGCCGCACGCGGTAATCGCGCAGGTCCGGTGCCTGCGGGTTGATGGTCACCGTGCCGTCGCTGCCATCCATGATCAGCACGTCGCCATCGGCGACCTTCTGCAGCACGTTCGGCACGTTGACGATCAACGGCAGGTGCAGGCTGCGCGCCAGGATCGCGCTGTGCGACAGCGCGCTGCCGCCGGCGGTGATGATGCCGACCACCCCGTGGGCCTGCAGCTGGGCCAGCTCGGACGGGGCGATGTTGTCGCAGATCAGGATCTCGCCGGCCATGCCTTTGACGTCCGGCGGGCGCTGCTGCAGGAAGGCATGGATGCGCCCGATCACATGGTCCAGATCGTCCATGCGGCTCTTCAGGTAGGCATCGTCCATGCCATCGAAGACCTTGGCCAGGCGGTCACGCTGCACGCGCAGCGCGTAGCCGGCGCTGTAGGGGCCACTGCGGATCAGCTCGTCCAGGCCGAACAGCAGTTCGGGGTCATCCAGCAGCAGCGCATGCAGGTCGAGGAACTCGCCGACTTCCTGGTTGAGCGCGCCATGCAGGCGCTGGCGCAGATCGTGCATTTCGCCGCGGGCCGCTTCCACGGCCACGTGCAGGCGCTCCAGTTCAGCCTCCACCTTGGCCGGCGGAATGCGCTGCTCGGCCACTTCCAGGGCGTGCGGCAGGCGCACCCGGGCGCGGCCCAGGGCGTTGCCGCGCGAGGCACCGTGGCCGGACAACAGCATCGCCCCGGACGCGGTCCGGGCCGGTGCGGAGGATCCCGGTCGCGGTTGCCCCCCCATGCTCAGTTGTCCTCGTCGAAACGCCGTTCGAACAGGGCCACCACCGCGTCCATCGCGGCGGCTTCGTCCTCGCCGTCGATGCGCACGGTGACCGGGGTGCCCTGGCCGGCGGCCAGCAGCATGACGCCCATGATGCTCTTGGCGTTGATCTCACGGCCCTTGGCGGCCATGGTCACGTTGCAGCGGAAAGGCGCCAGCTCCTGCACCAGCTTGGCAGTGGCGCGGGCATGCAGGCCCAGGCGGTTGGAAACAGTGAGTTCACGTTCAAGCATCGTCGACAATCGCTCCATTGCGAGTGCCTGCCGCGGCTGTGGCAGGCAGTTGATCCAGTCCCTGTTCCGGATAATTCATCACCCGCATCAACATCGGCAGGCTCAGCGCCGAAACCCGGCGTGCCGGGGTGCCCAGACGAGCCAGTTGCCCGGCCAGATTGCTGGGGCTGGCGCCGTACAGGTCGGTCAGGATCAGCACGCCCTGGCCACTGTCCACCCGGCGCAAGGCGGCCGAGGCGAGCGGGAGCAGGACGTCCATATCTGCGTCGAACGGTACTTCGAAAGCTTCGGTCTTCAGCGGCAGGTGCCGCAGCAGACGGGTCGCCACGTCCAGCAGGGCCGTGCCGACACCGGGATGAGTTACGAGGAGAATGCCACAGGTCATTGCCGAACGTTAACAGGTCAACATGAATTGGCGATAGCACGCGTGAAAGACTGCTGTGTTCCGCGGTTCAGCGTGTCGATGACCTGTCCCGGGTCGGCGCAGGACAGGGCGATGGGGAGAGGCCGCGTCGAGGTTCGGCCAGGCATGTCGACACGCCCGGCCCCGATACGTGCCGGCGGCCGCCGGCGATGCCGTTTTCAGTCGAGTTCGCGATGGAACGTGGCCACATCCGGCCAGCCCTGGTCGCGGGCATGGCGGGCCATGCGCTCGGCCATGTAGACCGAGCGGTGCTTGCCGCCGGTGCAGCCGAAGGCGACCGTGACATAGCTGCGGGTGTCATTGCCCAGCCGTGGCAGCCAGGTGTCGAGGAAATCGACCAGCTGGCCGGCGTAGCGCTGTACGTCGGGCTGCTCGTCCAGGTGCTCGCGCACGCCGGCATCGCGGCCCGAGAGCGGGCGCAGCTCCGGGTCCCAATGCGGATTGGGCAGGACCCGCACGTCGAATACGAAGTCGGCCTCGGCGGGGACGCCGCGCTTGTAGGCGAACGATTCAAACAGCAGCGACAGCTTGTTGCCGTGGGCGAGCGCGAATTCGGTGACCACCTTGCGGCGCAGCTGGTGCACGTTGAGGCTGCTGGTGTCGATCACCGCATCGGCGGCACGGCGCAGCGGCGCGGTGAGTTCACGCTCGCGGGCGATCGCTTCGGGCAGCGACAGCCCCAGCTGGCTCAGCGGATGGCGGCGCCGGGTGTCGGCGTAGCGCTTGAGCAGGGTTTCATCGGTGGCATCGAAAAACAGCAGCTGCGCATCCAGGCCGGCGGCCTTGGCGTCTTCGCGCCAGTGCGAGAGCTGGGTCAGGTCGCTCTGCGCGCGCACGTCGATGCCGACTGCCAGCCGGCGCGGCGCTTCGCGGCCCGGATCACCCAGCAGGCTGCGCACGAAGTCCGGCAGCAGGTCGATCGGCAGGTTGTCCGAGCAGTAGTAATCCAGGTCTTCGAAGGTCTTCAGCGCGACCGTCTTGCCGGAACCGGACAGGCCACTGACGATGATCAGGGTGGCGGCGGTCGGGGCGGAGGCGGGGGCGGGGGTGGTCATGGCGTGCGGCGTTCCAACATGTTGCTGTGGCGGGCGATGAACATCGCGGCCGGGTCGATGCCCTTGGTCCGCAGGATGTGCAGGCGCGTGGCGGCTTCGGTCAGCACGGCCAGGTTGCGGCCGGGCATCACCGGCAGGGTGATCAGCGGCACATCCAGGTCCAGCACGTGGCGGGTACCCGAGTCGCCGGTCAGGCGTTCATAGCCGTAAGGGGTGGGCTCGGTCATCGGCTTGGTCAGGTGGACGATCAGCCGAAGGTACTTGTTCTTTTTTACAGCCGTGTCACCGAACATCTCGCGCACGTTGAGCACGCCCAGGCCTCGCACTTCCAGCAGGTCCTGCAGCAGCTCCGGGCAGGTGCCGTCGAGCACGTCGGGGGCGATCTGGGTGAATTCGGGGGCATCGTCGGCCACCAGGCGGTGGCCGCGGCTGAGCAGTTCCAGCGCCAGCTCGCTCTTGCCCGAGCCCGCTTCGCCGGTAATCAGCACGCCGATGGAGTAGATCTCCATGAATACGCCATGCAGGATCACCCGCGGCGCCAGCGTGCGCGCCAGGTGGTAGGAGAGGTGGTTGAGCAGCTCGTGCCCACGCTTGGGCGAGATCCACAGCGGGGTCTGCGATTCGTCCGCAGCCGCGCGCAGGTCTTCCGGGCAGGACTGGTTGCGGGTGATCACCAGCGCCAGCGGATGGGACTGCATGATCCGCTCGATCGTTTCCCAGCGCTGGCGCGAGTCCAGCGAATCCAGCCAGGACAGCTCCTCGGTGCCGAGGATCTGCACCTTGTTGGGGTAGATCGCGTTGAGGTACCCGGCCAGCGAGGGGCGGCGGGAGACCTTGTTGCCGGCCTCCAGCTCACGGCGCTCGCCCTGCTGGCCGGCGACCCAGCGCAGGCTCAGGCGGTCGCGCTGCTGTTCGAACAGTTCGCGCGCGGTGATGCTGGTATTCATGCGGCACTCGCCGGCGGGGGGAATTCGATGACCCGACGCAGCGCGTCGCCGTCGCGCGCTTCGCGCAGCGCCTGGCGGATGGCCGGCTCGGAGAACAGCTCGGCCAGCTCGGACAGCAGCATCAGGTGTTGATGGGTGTAGTGCGCGGGCACGGCAATCGCGAAGACCAGATCGACCGGCTCATCGCCGCCGAACTCCACCGGCGATTCCAGCCGCAGCAATGCGCCGCGGGGGCGTTCAAGCAGCGGGGCACGGCCGTGCGGGATGGCGATGCCGTGGCCGATCGCGGTGCTGCCCAGCGTCTCGCGCTGGCACAGGTTCTGGTACAGCAGCTCGGCGTTGGCTTCGCGGCAGGCCAGCAGGCGGGCTGCGGCCATCAGCACGCTGTCGCGATCGGCGGCCGGCAGCACTTGCGTGCGGACGGCCGCCAGAAGATCAGTCAGAGGCATGTCGGGGTGGAAACGGGGGCATCAGCCCTCATTGTCGCCCACCGGCAGCGGTTGCGGTGCGTGCTGCTGCTTTTTCTCTTTGTGCTTGATGACCAGGCGGTCGAGCTTGTCGGCCAGGATGTCGATTGCCGCATACATGGTGGGGCCGCTGGCGTCCGCGTGCAGAGTCTGCCCGGGAACATTCACACTCGCATCGGCATGGTGCTCCGGCTTGCGGATCGACAGTTGCACGCGGACCTCGCAGTGCTGGTCGAAATGCTTCCTCAGCCGTTCCAGCTTGGTCTCCACGTACTCGTTCAGAGCCGGGGTGATCTCAAGGTGGTCCTTGCCAAACGTCTCGATGTGCATCGGGTTTCTCCTTTGTTCGGATGTGCCAATGAACCTTCCCGCCGGGCGCGGTGGAGCGTCAGACGATTCGTACCCTTTCGTGCGAGGCGGAAATGTTCATGGCTTCACGATACTTCGCCACGGTGCGTCGCGCCACCGGTATTCCCGAGGTTTTGAGCAGGTCAGCCAGCTTGGCGTCAGAAAGCGGCTTGCGCGGGTTCTCGTCATCGATCAGGCGGCGCAGCATGGCCTGGATGGCGGTGCTGGAGGCTTCGCCACCGCTGTCGGTGTCGATGCCGGAGGCGAAGAACGCGCGCAGCGGCAGCGTGCCGCGCGGGGTGCGCACGTACTTGCGGGCGATCGCCCGGGAAATGGTGGATTCGTGCAGGCCGAGCTCGCCGGCCACTTCCCGCAGGGTCAGCGGGCGCAGGGCCTGTTCGCCGAACTCCAGGAAGGCGGCCTGCTGGTCGAGCAGGCAGCGCATCACCCGCAGCAGGGTCTCGCCGCGGGCCTCCAGGCCCTTGAGCAGCCAGCGCGCCTCCTGCAGATGGGCGCGCATGTAACCGGCGTCGGCCTCCCCGCAGCGGCGGATCAACTGTTCGTAGCCGCGGTGGATGACCACCCGCGGCCCGGCGTGGCCGGCCAGGGCCGCGCGCCAGACGCCATTCTGGCGCCAGACCACGCAGTCGGGCACCACGTAGCTGTCGTGGGAGAGCTCGCCGATCTGGGTGCCCGGGCGCGGGTCCAGCGAGCGCAGCAGCTGCACCGCCACCTCGACCTCGGCCAGCGGCTCGCGCAGCTCGTGGGCGATGCCGGCCACGCCGCTGCGCGGCAGGCGCTCCAGCGGCCCATCGGCGATGCGCCGGGCCAGGGCCAGCCCGGGGGTATCGGCGGGCAGTACCAGCAGCTGCAGGTCCAGGCACTCGCCCAGGCTGCGCGCACCCACCCCGACCGGGTCGAAGCGCTGGATCTGGTGCAGGACGGTCAGGATTTCGGCCTCGTCGGCCTGGATGGCCGGGCGCAGGGTCTCGGCGATGGCCGTGAGCGGCTCGCGCAGGTAGCCGTCCTCTTCGAAAGCGTCGATCAGGGCCGCGCCGATGCTGCGGTCGCGGACCGACAGGTGCGACAGGTGCAGCTGCCAGAGCAGGTGGTCGGCCAGCGATTCGGTCTCGGCCACGCGTTCGGCGGCGCTGCCGTTGTCGTCATCGTCGAAGGAGCCGCCACTGCTGCCGCTGGTCCAGTCGCCCTCGCCGGGCGACCACTCGTCGCCGGCGGAGACCTGGTGCTCCCCATCGGCATGGGTATCGGCGGGGGCGGGCGGGGGGCTGTCCTCGCCGGGGCTGGCCTCGAGCGCCGGTTCAGCGTTCTCGGCCCAGTCCAGCAGCGGGTTGGTTTCCACCGCCTCGTTGATTTCCAGCTCCAGCTCGGCGCTGGACATCTGCAACAGCTTGATCGCCTGACGCAGCTGCGGCGTCATGACCAGGTGTTGCCCCATCGATGTCTGCAGCCGTGCTTTCATGCCTGTGCCGAACGGAAGGAAGGCGTTGCGGCGGCCGCTGGATCAGAGCTTGAAGGTATCCCCAAGGTAGACGCGGCGGACGTCGGCGTTGGCCAGGATCTCGTCCGGCGCGCCCTGTGCCAGCACGCTGCCCTCGTTGAGGATATACGCGCGGTCGCAGATTCCCAAGGTTTCGCGGACATTGTGGTCGGTGATCAGCACCCCGATCCCGCGCTGCTTGAGATGGGTGACGATGCGCTGGATTTCACCGACCGAGATCGGGTCGACACCGGCGAAGGGTTCATCGAGCAGGATCAGGCGCGGTTTGGCGGCCAGCGCGCGGGCGATTTCACAGCGGCGGCGCTCACCGCCGGAGAGGCTGGCCCCGAGCTGGTCGGCCACGTGGTTGATCTGCAGTTCGTCCAGCAGGCTGGCCAGTTCCTTTTCGCGGCCGGCCTTGTCCAGGTCCTCGCGCAGTTCCAGCACCAAGCGCAGGTTGTCGGCCACGGTCAGCTTGCGGAACACCGAGGGTTCCTGCGGCAGGTAGCCCACGCCCTGCTTGGCACGGGTGTACATCGGGTCGCTGGTGATGTCCTTGCCGTCCAGCACGATGCTGCCGGCATCGGTCTCGACCAGCCCCACGATCATGTAGAAGCAGGTGGTCTTGCCGGCACCGTTGGGGCCGAGCAGGCCCACCACTTCACCGGCCTCCAGGGTCAGCCCGAAATCCTTGACGACTTCACGCTGCTTGTAGCGCTTGCGCAGGCCTTTGGCGACGAGCATTACTTCTTGCTCCCGGCGGCGGGCGGGGTGGCGGGCTTGGCCGCGGGCGTGGCCGGCTTGGCCGCCGGGGCGGCGCCCTTGTTCTTGGGCTGGATCACGGTGCGCACGCGGGTGCCGTCGCCACCGCTCTGCATGTTGCCGGTGCGCGTGTTGTAGGTCATTTTCTGGCCGCTGTTGGTGCCGCGCGGCGACTCGACCTTGTAGTTGCCGGTGAGGATGATCACTTCGCTGTTGACGTTGTAATCCATGTTGTCGGCCCAGGCATTCATCTTGGAGCCGTCATCCATTTCCTGCTCCAGCGTGGCCTGCTTGCCGGTCAGCACGACGCGTTCGATATCGCCGTTCTTGCGGAACAGATCGGCGTTGGCCGCATGGATCACCAGGGTGCCCTGGGTGATCACCACGTTGCCGGTGAACGTGCACTTCCCCGCGTCGTCGGTCAGGTTGCAGTCGTTGCTGTTGGATTCCAGGTTCATCGGCTGGTTGCGGTCGGACGACTTGGCCAGCGCCACGCCGGGCAGCAGCAGGGCGAGCAGCGCGAGCTTAGCGGGCAGCGTTCGGTTCATAGCGGGTCTTGACCTGTGAAAGGAGTTTGTACTGCCGGGTTTTCATGTCTGCTTCAAAGCCGACGCCTGTCTGTGACAGGCCCGGGCGGGTCATGGTGACCCGGGCATCGGTCCTGGCGCGGTTCTCGTTCGGGAACACGTCCAGATGATCGGTGCGGAAGGTGGTGGGCACAACGCCGGGGACCTTGGGGCTGTCGCCGCTGACGTTGCCGATGAGCTTGAGCTGGTCGCCCTTGGCGCTGACCCAGCCGCTGTCCCCGCGCATCTCCCAGTGATTGCCGTCCTGGTCGGGCAGCAGGAACACCGGGGTGGTCAGGGTCATGGTTTCATCGCTGCGCGCACGCTCCAGCAGCGGGGCGCGCAGGGTGGTGGATTCCTTGCCCTGTTCGTCCAGCGCCACGATCTGGAAATCGTGCAGCACGTAATCCTTGGTGGCATCCTCGCCCTCGGCCACGGGGGCCTTGTCGCGATGGTGCAGGGCCAGCCAGCCGGTCAGCAGTGCGGCGACCAGCAGCAGGCCGCCGATGGCGGTACGCACGTTCATGCGCCGAACCTCGCCAGCACGGCGTTCACATGGCCCTGTGCGGCCAGCAGGACATCGCACAGCTCACGCGCGGCGCCCTGGCCACCGTCGCTGCGGGTCTGCCAGTGCACGCGTTCGGCGATCCACGGGTGGGCATTGGCCGGCGCGACCGCCAGGCCGACCGCGCACAGCGGGCCGAGATCGGGCAGGTCGTCGCCCATGAAGGCCACCTGGTCCAGACCGATGCCGTGCTGCCCGCACAGCGCCTTGACGCTGGCCAGCTTGTCGCCGACCGCGATCTGGGTATCGATGCCCAGGTCCGCGCCGCGCTTGAGCGCGGACTGGCTGTTGCGCGCGGTGATCAGCACCGGGTGGATACCGTGGTGTTGCAGCAGTTTCAGGCCGAGTCCGTCCTGCACGTAGTACGCCTTGCTCTCGTTGCCGTCCTTGTCGTAGTAAAGCCGACCGTCGGTGAGCGTGCCGTCCACGTCGAAGCACGCCAGCCGGATACGGCCGGCGACGGCATGCAGGTGGGACGGGAAACCGGGCAACGGGGAGTAGGGCATCGTCTGGGGGCAGCTCAGCTGAATGGAGGAAGGCAACTGTGGTTTAAACCACCCGGGCCCGCAACAGGTCATGAATGTTGAGCGCGCCGACCAGATGGCCGTCGGCATCGACCACCATCAAGCCGTTGATCTTGTGGGCTTCCATCAACTGCGCGGCCTCGGCCGCCAGCTGGTCGGCACCGATGGTGCGCGGGCCGCGGGTCATCACATCGGCGATCTTCGCGCTGCGCACGTCCAGGTCGGTATCCAGCGCGCGGCGCAGGTCGCCGTCGGTGAACAGGCCGATCAGGTGGTTGTCCGCGTCCACCACGGCGGTCATGCCCAGGCGCTTGCGGCTCATCTCCACCAGGGCTTCGCTCAGGCTGGCACCGACGTCCACGCGCGGCAGCTCATCGCCGCTGTGCATGACATCGGTGATGTGCAGCAGCAGGCGGCGGCCGAGGCTGCCGGCCGGGTGCGAGCGGGCGAAATCATCGGCCGTGAAGCCACGCGCATCGAGCAGGGCCACGGCCAGCGCATCCCCCATGGCCAGCGAGGCGGTGGTGCTGGAGGTCGGGGCCAGGGCCAGCGGGCAGGCCTCGGCCGGCACGCTGACATCCAGGTGAACGTCGGCGGCGCTGGCCAGGCTGGACTGCGGCCGGCCGGTCATCGCGATCAGACGGTTGCCCTGGCGCTTGAGCACCGGCAGCAGCATCAGCAGTTCGTCGGACTCGCCCGAATAGGACAGCGCCAGCACCACGTCGGCCTCGGTGATCATGCCCAGGTCGCCGTGCCCGGCTTCACCGGGGTGCACATAGAAGGCCGGGGTGCCGGTCGAGGCCAGGGTAGCGGCGATCTTGCGGGCCACATGGCCGGACTTGCCCATGCCGGTGGCGACCACGCGGCCCTTGCCCTGCAGGACCAGCTGGCAGGCCTGGCTGAATGCCTCGCCCAGCCGCTCGGCGACCGCGCCCAGCGCATCGCGCTCGATCTCGAACACGCGGCGGCCGCTGGCGACCAGTGCCGCAGCGTCGGCCGGATGGGGGAGTTGGGGCGAGACAGCCATGCGAGCGCCACGTGGAAGAGTAGAATGAGCGCTCATTTTATTAGGAAAGCCCGTTGGACGCCGAGACCATCCGCAATCTGATCGAAACCGGCCTGCCTGGCGCCCGCGCGGACGTGCAGGGTGACGACGGCGTGCACTTCGAGGCCACCGTGGTCTGCGACGCCTTTGCCGGCAAAATGCCGCTGGCGCGTCACCGCATGGTCTACGCGACCCTGGGCGATCTGATGGGCGGGGCGATTCATGCGCTGGCGCTGAAGACGGTCACCCCGGCCGAAGCGGGCGGTTGATTCCGGGGTACCCCTCACGGTTATCGTTTCAGCCGACCCACGGTCGGCTACCCAGACCATTCAGCCGACCAACGGTCGGCTCTACCTCATTCCAAGTAGATTCCATGGCCAAGATCGTAGTGACCGGCGGCAAGCCGCTGCACGGTGAAGTGAACATTTCCGGCGCCAAGAACGCTGTCCTCCCCATCCTGTGCGCGACCCTGCTGGCCGATGCGCCGGTGGAGATCACCAACGTGCCGCACCTGCACGACGTGGTGACCACCGTGAAGCTGCTCGGCGAGCTGGGTGCCAAGGTCACCATCGACCAGGGCACCCTGTCGCGCGGCAGCGCGATCGTGGTCGACCCGCGCTCGGTGGACCAGCACGTGGCGCCGTATGAGCTGGTCAAGACCATGCGCGCCTCGATCCTGGTGCTCGGCCCGCTGCTGGCCCGCTTCGGCGCGGCCGAAGTGTCGCTGCCCGGCGGCTGCGCGATCGGCTCGCGTCCGGTCGACCAGCACATCAAGGGCCTGCAGGCCCTGGGTGCGGAAATCACCGTCGAGAACGGCTTCATCAAGGCCCAGGCCAAGCGTCTGAAGGGGGCCCACTTCACCTTCGACATGGTCAGCGTCACCGGCACCGAAAACGTGCTGATGGCCGCCGTGCTGGCCGAAGGCACCACCGTGCTGGACAACGCGGCGATGGAGCCGGAAGTCACCGACCTGGCGCACTGCCTGATCGCGCTCGGCGCGAAGATCGAAGGCCTGGGCACCGCCCGCCTGACCATCGAAGGCGTCGAGAAGCTCTCCGGTGGCCGTCATGAAGTGCTGCCCGACCGTATCGAAACCGGCACCTTCCTGGTCGCCGCGGCGATGACCGGCGGCAAGGTCACGGTCAACCGTGCCCGCCCGAACACCATGGACGCGGTGCTGGCCAAGCTGGTGGAGGCCGGTGCGCATATCGAGACCACCGAAGACAGCATCACCTTGGACATGGGCGGCAAGCGCCCGCGTGCGGTCAACCTGACCACCGCGCCGTATCCGGCGTTCCCGACCGACATGCAGGCGCAGTTCATGGCGCTCAACTGCGTGGCCGACGGCGTGGGCGTGATCAACGAAACGATCTTCGAAAACCGTTTCATGCACGTCAACGAACTGCTGCGCCTGGGCGCGGACATCCAGGTGGAAGGCCACACCGCGATCGTGCGGGGTGCCGAGCAGCTCAGCGGCGCCCCGGTGATGGCCACCGATCTGCGCGCCTCGGCCTCGCTGATCCTGGCCGGCCTGATGGCCGAGGGTGATACCACCATCGACCGCATCTACCACCTGGACCGCGGCTACGAGAACATCGAAGAGAAGCTGTCCTCGCTGGGCGCCACCATCCGGCGCGTCGCGGCATGATCCTGCGCGGCCGGTTCACCCGCCGCCGCAAGGCGCTGCTGGTCCTGGTGCTGATCGTGCTGGCATGGCTGGGCTACGCCTGGTATGCCGGCATCGCGATCACCCAGGGCATCCAGCAGGAAGACATGGACTGGAACGCCGATGGCACGGTCAGCCGTACCGAGGTGTTCCAGTCGTTCTATGCGGTCGGCGTGGACAAGAGCGTCGACGGCAACCGCCACTGCAGCACCTACTACTGGCGCGATACGCGGCAGCAGATCCGGGTGGACTGCAGGACGGTCTTCGGCGAGGCCAAGCCGGAATGAAAAAACGCCCGCGCAAGCGGGCGTTTTTCTGGGTCAGTTCATGCCTTTGATCGTCAGGTCCAGCGCATCCTTGCCGCTCTCACGCTGCAGCAGGCGCGCCGGCACCGGGAACTCCGGCACGATCCAGGCGATCAGTTCCTTGTTGCCGTCCACGCGCGAGACCTTCGTCGCGTCGTAGGACTTGCCGGCCACGGTGATCTTTTCCTTGCCGACCACCTTGTAGGACATCGGCTTGATCCGGCCTTCGTCGACCATGCGGTAGTTCAGCGGCTTGCCGGCAGCCAGATCCCGCGCGATCGCCAGGTTGATCAGCAGGGCGTCCATGTCGCCGGCCTTGAGCGCGACCGGGCCGCGACGGTCCGGCTTGACGTCGCCGGTCCAGGTCGCCTGGTTGCTGGTCCAGTTGTAGTTGGCGTCCACGTTGCGCTTCTTGACCAGCAGCACCGAGCGGTCGTTGCTGCTCAGCGGGCGCAGGCGGCCGTTGGCTTCCTCGAAGACGGTGTTCTGGCTGAGATCGGCCAGCTGGTTCTTGACGTTGAGGCTGTAGCGCCACTTGTTGGCGCCTTCGCTGGTGAGGGTCATGGTGCCATTGGCCTGCATGCCCATGTAGCTGGCCTGGTAATCGGCCTTGAACGGCTGCAGCGCCATGGCGGGCAGGCTCACGACAGCCAGGGCGCCAGCGGCGATCCAGGTCAGCGGACGGTTCAGTGTGGTCATGCTCAGACTCCTTGGTATTCGATCAGGCGCAGATCAATCCGATCTTCGCCATCTTCGCGTTGCAGGATGCGCACCGGCGTGGGAACACCGTTGGCGATCCAGAGGATGGTTTCGTCGTTGCCGCCGTTGGTGCGGTACACCCGCAGCGCGTTGTAGGACAGGTCGCCCACCGGCACGTTCTCCGTGTCCGGCGCGGCCTGGTAGTCGTGCTGGCGGACGCGGCCCACGTCCACATAGCGGTAGTGCATCTGCCCGCCGGGGAGGGCGTCGCGCATGATCGCCAGATTCAGCAGCAGCGCGCTCTGGTCGCCGGGCTGCAGCGGGATCGGCTGGCGGCGTTCCTTCTTCAGATCGCCCAGCCACTGCGCGGTGCCGGCCTTCCAGTCATAGGTGCCGGTCACTTTCTTGCCCAGGAACAGGCCTTTGCGGACAGTGCTCTGGCTCAACGGCACGTAGGTGCCGTTGCGGTTCTCGAACACCGTGCTCTGCTCCAGGTTCAGGCCGAGAACGCTGGCAAAGCCGCTGCGACCCACCACCTGCATGTCCACCCGCCACTGGTCGCCGCCGGTGTGGGTGACGCGCATGGTCGCATCGCCGGCCTGCTTGCCCTTGTAGAGGGCTTGGTAGGTAGCGGTGAATGGCTGCAGCGGCGGTGCCTCCCAGTCCATTGCAGGAAGGGCGGGCAACGGGGGGGGCGCCGTCTCCTGCGCGTGGGCAAGGGCGGCAGTGCACAGCAGGGAGGCCATCAGCAGCACGGGCTTGAACAAAGGCGTTCTCATGCGGGCCGGTCGGTGGGGGAAGGGGAAGAATGCCAGCGCCGGGATCAGCGGCGTGTGTGCGCGGCGCTTATCGGTTCAGCTGTCCGGCGCAATCTAGGCGCAGCGGGCTAAACAGGGGGTGACCGTCGAGCTGTAGCTGACCTGCCTGTTCAGTTACGCGGCCGCTGACCAGCAGCCCGAGGCTGGCGATGAGCAGCGGATGCTCCACGGCCAACACCCGCAGGGCCAGCGCTTCGGCGGTGTCACCGGCCTGGACCGGCACGCGGGCCTGTGCCAGCACGGTGCCGGCATCCAGTTCGGGCACCACGAAGTGCACGCTGGCGCCGTGCTCGGCATCACCGGCTTCCAACGCGCGCGCATGCGTGTGCAGTCCCTTGTACAGCGGCAGCAGGGAGGGATGGATGTTGACCAGGCGGCCATCGAACCGCGCCACGAAGGCCGGGCCGAGGATGCGCATGTAACCGGCGCAGACGATCCAGTCCGGGGCGAACGCGTCCAGCGCATCGGCCATCGCCGCATCGAAGGCGGCGCGGTCCGGGAAGTCCCTGGGCGAGCGCGCCCAACGCTGGGCCGGGCCGACCTTGAGCAGGGCCGAGGCCTCGGGTTTGTCCGAGAGCACGGCCACGACCTGCGCATCCAGCCGCTGCGCGGCGATGGCGTCCAGGATGGCCTGCAGATTGCTGCCCCGGCCGGAGGCGAGTACGGCGATACGGCTGCTCATGCGGTTTCGAAGGCCGCCTTGACTGCCGGGCGCGACAGCACCACCAGGGTGAACACGCCCAGGGCGGTACCGAACGGCATGAAGATGCAGGCGATACCGGCCACCACCATGCACAGCAGGTAACGCCGGCGCTGCGCCAGGCAGCGCCCGGCATAGGCCATGTACCCGGCCAGCACCAGCCCGGCAGCGCAGCCCAGCCCACCGATCAGCACGAACACCCACCCAAGCAGGCGCGGATCGAACGGCGGCGGCGCCTCGCCCGGCGCCAACGGCGGTGGTGCGGCGAAGATGACGGCCACGCCCATCAACAGATAGATCAGCGGGAACAGCGAGAACAGCGCGGTCAGGCCGGCCAGCACATAGTGGAAGACCGACAGCAGTTGCAGCTGCGAGGTGTCAACCGCGGTGCCCGGCACGGCCGGCGCCGCTGCGGCGGGCAGCGACGGCGGTTGGGCAGCGGCCTCCAGGCGGGGCTCCATGACCGGGCTCAGCCGATCTTGACGCGTTCGGTGCCATCGGCGGGGGTCACGGCACCGATGGTCCAGTGGTCCAGCCCCTGCGCGGTGACGGCGGCAGCGACCGAGGCCACCTGGTCGGCGGCCACGATCAGCACGAAGCCGATGCCGCAGTTGAAGGTGCGCCACATCTCGCTGTCGGCCACCGCGCCTTCCTTCTGCAGCCACTGGAACACCGGCGGCAGGGTCCAGGCATCGGCCTGGATGTCCAGGCCCAGGCCCTCGGGGACGACGCGGATGATGTTCTCGGTCAGGCCGCCACCGGTGATGTGGGCCATGCCGTGGATCGCCGCGCCATGGGTCTTGAGCAGCGCCAGGATCGGCTTGACGTACAGGCGGGTCGGCGCCATCAGCGCATCGACCAGCTTGACCCCGCCCTCCAGTTCCAGGTCGGCCGGCTGGCCGGCGCGGTCATAGATGCGGCGCACGAGCGAGTAGCCGTTGGAGTGCGGGCCGGAGGAGGCGATGCCGATCAGCACGTCGCCGGCGGCCACGCTGGCGCCGTCCTTCAGTTCGCTCTTCTCGACACCGGCGACGGTGAAGCCGGCCAGGTCGTACTCGCCCGGGGCATACATGTCGGGCATTTCAGCGGTCTCACCACCGATCAGCGCGCAACCGGCCTCGGTACAGCCGTTGGCGATGCCGCCCACGACCGCTGCCGCGGTATCGATGTCCAGCTTGCCGGTGGCGAAATAATCCAGGAAGAACAGCGGCTCGGCGCCCTGGACCAGCACGTCGTTCACGCACATGGCGACCAGATCGATGCCGATCGTGTCGTGGCGGCCCAGCTGTTGTGCGAGCTTCAGCTTGGTGCCCACGCCATCCGTCCCCGAGACCAGGACCGGCTCGCGGTACTTGCTGGAGAGGTCGAACAGGGCGCCGAAGCCACCCAGGCCCCCCATGACTTCCGGGCGGAAACTGCGCTTCACCAGCGGCTTGATGCGCTCGACCAGCTCATTGCCCGCGTCGATATCGACACCGGCGTCGCGGTAGGTCAGGGGAGAGGGGTTGGACGGGGAATTGGTCACGGGCGTCGGCGCTGCGCTGGGGTGAAAGCGCGATTTTAACAGGCCACGTTGGCGCGCAGGCCCTATTCGGGCAACAATTCCCCCCGGATACGCTCAATGGAAGTCCTGATGCGCCGCAGCCTCTTTTTCATGATGTTCCTCGCGCTGTGCCTGCCGGTGGCCTCGATGGCCCAGAGCGGCCTGCGCACCGAAGGCGATGTGGCCACCGCCAGTGGCGCTTACGAGGCCGAGGTCCCGGTCAACAGCCAGGCCGATTCGGACCGCAACGGTGCCCTGGCCAGGGCGCTGGGCAATGTGCTGGCCAAACTCTCGGGCGACCGCAGCGTGATGAGCCGCCCCGGGGTGATGCAGGCCCTGCGCAACGCCAAGGATTACGTGGCCAGCTATGACTACCGCCAGGACCAGAGCACCTCGGCCGGCGGCGCCCCGAGCTACCGCACGATCCTGGTGGCGCGCTTCCGCGAGGATGACGTCGACGGGCTGATCTCGGCCCTGGGCCTGCCGCTGTGGCCGCAGCCCCGCCCGAAGCCGGTGATCTGGCTGGCCATCGACGATGGCTCCGGCCCGCGTCTGGTCACCGTCCAGCAGGCCAACGCGGCGCGCCCGCTGCTCAACCGGGCCATCGAACGCGGCTACAAGCTGGGCCTGCCCTCGGGCAGCGCGGCCGAGCAGGCGCTGGTCGGCGCGATCTGGCGCCAGGACACGGCCGCCGTTGCCCGCGCCTCGGCGCGCTATGCCCCGCCGATGCAGCTGATCGGCAAGCTCTACCGCGATGGCAGTGGCTGGGTCGCCGACTGGGTATTCGTCGATGGCGGCAAGGAACTGAACAAGTGGAGCACCAAGGACAGTGACGCCCGCCGCGCCATGGCCGGTGGTGCCGACGGCGCCGCCGATGCGCTGGTGCGCCGTTACGCCAAGGCCGGGGCCGCCACCGGTGCCGCCGGGACCTACACGATCGTGGTGCTGGGCCTGAACAGTGCCGAGGACTACATGCGCCTGGCTGCCGGCCTGCGCGAGACCGCGGTGGTGCGCAACGTCACCCCGGTGCGCGCCTCGGGCGACCGCCTGGAGCTGTCGCTGGAGCTGACCACCGGCCTGCCCGGCCTGAACCGCATGCTGGGCGACAACGGCGTGATCGCGCCGACCGCGCCGCTGGCCCTGCCGGTGCCGATCGATGAAACCAACCCCTCGGCCCTGCCGCCGCCTGCCAGCAACGAGTACCGCCTGCGATGATCCTTACCCCCGAAGCGGAAATCGCGCAGTTCCTCAGGCGGTTGAAGTATGTGCTGGTGGCACTTGCCGCCGGCTGGGTGATCTGGCTGCTCGGCCCGATCCTGACCCCCTTCGTGCTGGCCCTGGCGCTGGCCTGGCTGGGCGACCCGCTGGTCGACCGGATCGAGGCCACCGGCCGCTCGCGCAACACCGGCGTGGTGCTGGTGTTCGTCGCGATGATCCTGCTGATCACCGCCGCGCTGCTGATCCTGGTGCCGATGATCGAGCGCCAGGTCGCCACGCTGGTGGCGGCGATTCCGCAGGCACAGCAATGGCTGATGGAAAAAGGCATCCCGTGGTTCGAGGAGAAGACCGGGCTGGAGGTCATGCAGTGGATGGACCCGGACCGGCTGATCGAGTGGGTGCGCAGCCACTGGCAGCAGGCCGGCGGCTTCGCCAAGACCTTCTTCGGTTACGTGCAGCGCTCGGGCTTCACGATGGTCACCTGGGTGGTCAACATCCTGCTGCTGCCGATCCTGGCGTTCTATTTCCTGCGCGACTGGGACAAGCTGGTCGAGCGCGTGGCCTCGATGATTCCGCGCAACCACGTCGGCACCATCACCAACCTGGCGCGTGAATCGGACGAGGTGCTGGGGGCGTTCATCCGCGGCCAGTTCCTGGTGATGATCGCGCTGGGCGTGGTGTACGCCGCGGGCCTGTCGCTGGTCGGCCTGAAGCTGGGCCTGTTGATCGGGCTGGTGGCCGGCCTGATCAGTTTCATTCCCTACCTGGGCGCGACCACCGGCATCGTGATGGCCGTGGTGGCCGCGCTGGTGCAGGCGCAGGGCTTCGATCTGAAACTGCTGATCCTGGTCGGCGTGGTGTTCACCGTGGGCCAGCTGCTGGAAAGCTACGTGCTGACCCCGCGCATCGTCGGCGACAAGATCGGCCTGCACCCAGTGGCGGTGATCTTCGCGGTGATGGCCGGTGGCCAGCTGTTCGGCTTCCTGGGCATGCTGCTGGCGCTGCCGGTGGCGGCGGTCAGCAACGTGCTGCTGCGCTATGCGCACCAGCGCTATCGCCAGAGTGATCTGTATGCCGGTGAGAAGTCGGCGATCGTGCTCGATGCCTACGTCGACAAGCCCGAGATCGTGATCGTGGGCACCCCGAAGGGGCCGGACGCGCAGTGAGTGTCGTGCCGCAGTTGCCGCTTGCCCTGCGCTACCCGCAGGACGAGCGGCTGGAGACCTTCATCGGTGCGCCGGATGGCGCACTGGCGCAGCTGCGCGCCATCGCCGTGGGCGCGGCGCACGACTGGGTCTACCTCGAAGGCGCGCCGGGCACCGGCAAGACCCACCAGGCGCTGGCGATGTGTTCGCTGGCCGAACAGGCCGGCCGCCAGCCGACGTACCTGCCGCTGAAGGCGGTGGTCGGACGCACCCGCGCCGCGCTGGAATCGCTGGAGGGGCGCGACCTGGTCGCGCTGGACGGGCTCGATGCCGTAGCCGGGCAGCGCGAAGATGAAGTGGCGCTGTTTGATTTCCACAACCGTGCGCGCGCCGCGGGGATCACCCTGCTGTACACCGCGCAGCACGCCCCGGACCAGCTGGGGCTGGTGCTGCCGGACCTGCGCTCACGCCTGCAGCAGTGCGTGCGCGTGGTGCTGCAGCCGCTGGACGACGAAGGCCGTGCGGCGGTGCTGCGCGAACGCGCGGCGCGACGTGGCCTGGCCATCGACGAGGCCGCGATCGAATGGTTGCTGACCCGTACCGGCCGCGAGCTGGGCAGCCTGGTCAGCCTGCTGGACTGGCTGGACCGCGAATCGCTGGCGGCGCAGCGCCGCATCACCGTACCCTTCCTGCGCCAGGTCCTGGAAGACGGCCCACACCTGTTGTAGAGCCGACCGTTGGTCGGCTGCTCAGGAGACGGCCCCACCGTGTAGAGCCGACCGTTGGTCGGCTGCTCAGGAGACGGCCCCCACCGTGTAGAGCCGACCGTTGGTCGGCTGCTCTGGTGGGCTCGGGCGGAGAGCAGCCGACCAACGGTCGGCTCTACCACCGGGGCGGAGAGCAGCCGACCAACGGTCGGCTCTACCTCCGGGTCGCCCAAAGGGGGGGCGCGGTGTTTTATCCGTGCGGGGATTGCAACTGGGCGTCCAGCTGCGCCAGACGCTCCGGCGTGCCTACGTCGGTCCATCGGCCGCGATGGTGCTGGCCGGTCACACGGCCCTGCGCCATCGCGTGGCGCAGGAGGGGGACGAGGCTGAACTGCGGCGGTGTCGCGCCGGCCCCGGTGGTGTCGCCGATCACCGCCCGCCAGCCGTCGAGGATCGCCGGGCGGTACACGCCGATACCGGCATAGGTGAGCCGCGCGCTGTCGCCGTCATCACTGACGCGACCATTGGCGTGCAGGATGAAATCACCGCGCGGGTGCTGCGCGGGATTGTCGACCAGCACCAGATGCGCATCGCCGGCAGGCGTGCGCGGCAACGTGGCGACCTCCATATCCGTCCACACATCGCCGTTGATCACCAAGAACGGTGCCTCGCCGAGAATCGGCAGGGCATTGAGGATGCCGCCACCGGTTTCCAGCGGCACGGCGCCCTCATCGATGAAGTGCAGGCGCAGCCCCCAGCGCGCACCGTCGCCCAGCGCGGGTGCGAACTGGTCACCCAGCCAGGCGGTGTTGATCACCACCTCATCGATGCCGGCGGCAGCGAGCCGTTCCAGGTGCCACACGATCAGCGGCTTGCCCCCGGCCACCAGCAGTGGCTTGGGCGTGTGCAGGGTCAGCGGGCGCATGCGCTCGCCCTTGCCGGCCGAGAAGATCATGGCCTTCATGGGCGCGCCTGCACCGGTTCGGCGATGCGGGCCAGGGCCGGTTTGATGCGCAGCTCGAACAGGTCGTGCAGTGGGGCCAGCTCGGGATGGCGCGGCAGCACTTCATCCAGATAGCGGATGAAACGGGGTGCATCCTCGAAGTAGTGACCCTTGCCGTCGCGGTCGCGCAGGCGCACGAACAGGCCGAGAATCTTCAGGTGGCGCTGCACGCCCATCCAGTCGGCGTCGCGCAGGAACTGCGGCCACGGCCGCACCGGCAGGCCGGCGGCCAGGGCGAGCGCGTGATAGCGCGCCAACCACGCGTCCACGCGTTCGATCGGCCAGCTCAGGAACGCATCCTTGAACAGGCTGACCGGGTCGTAGGCGATCGGCCCGCGCACCAGATCCTGGAAATCCAGCACGGCCGGCCCGCCGTCGATCGGCATCAGGTTGCGCGGCATGAAATCGCGGTGGGTCAGCACCTGCGGCTGCTGCAGGGCGTTGTCCATCAGCAGGCGGTGCATGCGCTGCAGGTGCTCGATCTCGCCGCCGTCCAGTGCCAGGCCGAGGTGACGTTGCAGGAACCATTCGTCGAACAGCCCGGCATCACGCTGCAGCAGCGCCTCGCCGAAGCTGCCCATGCCCTCGGGCACGGGGATCGACTGCAGCCGGATCAGCTGCGCGAAGGCGGCATCGAACCAGGCATCGGCGTTGTCATTGTCGATATGGCGCGCCAGGGTCGGGCCGCCCAGGTCTTCCAGCAGCAGGAAACCGTTGTCCTCATCGCGCGCCAGGACCTGCGGCACGCGCACGCCGTTGGGCTCGAGCAGGTCGTGCATGCGCAGCCACGGGCGCACGTCCTCCAGCCCGGGCGGGGAGTCCATCACGATGTGGCTGCCGCGCGCGCTGGTGGCGCGCCAGTAGCTGCGGAAACCGGCATCGACCGACGCACGGTCAAGCGCAGTGGCCGGGTCGCCGAGGGCGGCACAGGTCCACTGCCGGCGGTGTTCGGCGCGCAGCGGATCGGAAGCGGGATCGTTCATGGACGGGTACGTCGAAGCGGCGCCGGACGGCGCGCGGGAAGAAAGGGCGATGCTCAGCGCTTGCTGCTGAACAACCGCAGCACGGCCAGGACCGCGACCGCACCCAGGATCGCGCCGATGAAACCGGCCGGCTCGCCGCGGGCATACCAGCCCATGTACTGGCCGAACCAGCCGGCCAGCAGGGCGCCGACGATGCCGAGCACGATGGTCAGCAGGCAGCCCATGCGGTTGTTGCCCGGCATGAAGAAACGCCCGAGCAGACCGACGACGAAGCCGACCAGGATGATGTAGAGCCAGCTGGTGCTGCCAAACAGTCCGTTCATGCCAAATGCGTCAGTAGAGGTGGACGCAGCCTAGCAAGGCCGGGCTGCGTCCGCCAACGTCAGCAGCAGCCGTGGCCGCCGTGACGGGTACCGCTGTCGGCGGCGACCGGCGAACCGCTGGTCTCGCCACGCAGGCTGGCCGCGTAATGCTCGCTGATCACCTTGGACACGCACGAGGTCACGCGCTTGCCCATCGGGATGTGCAGGAACTCGTTCGGGCCGTGTGCGTTGGAGTGCGGGCCGAGCACGCCGGTGATCATGAACTGCGCGCCCGGGAACTTCTCGCCGAGCATGCCCATGAACGGGATCGAGCCGCCTTCGCCCATGTACATCGCCGGCTTGCCGAAGAAGGTCTGGCTGGCATCGTCGATCGCCTGGGTCAGCCACGGCGCCATGGCCGGGGCGTTCCAGCCGCTGGAGGCCTTCTCCAGGTCCAGCTTCACTTCGGCGCCGTTCGGCGGATCGCGCAGCAGCGCTTCCTTGAGCAGCTCGCCGCAGGCCTTGCCGTCGGCGGTCGGGGGCAGGCGCAGCGACAGCTTCACCGCGGTATGCGGGCGCAGCACGTTGCCGGCCGAGGCCAGCGGCGGCAGGCCGTCCACACCGGTGACCGACAGCGCCGGGCGCCAGGTGCGGTTGAGCACCAGTTCGGCCAGGTCATCGTTCATCGGGCGCAGGCCGTCGACCATCGGGAATTTCTCGAAGATGGCGGTGTCCACCACTTCAGCGGCGCGCTTGGCCTGTTCCTGGCGCTCGGCCGGGATCTCTACATTCATGCCGTCGATCAGGATGCGGCCGGTGTTCTCGTCCTCGATGCGCGAGATCAGCTGGCGCAGCAGGCGGAAGCTGGACGGGATCACGCCGGAGGCATCGCCGGAATGCACGCCTTCGTTGAGCACCTTGACCGAGAAGTTGCCGCCGGTCAGGCCGCGCAGCGAGGTGGTGCACCACAGCTGGTCGTAGTTGGCGCAGCCCGAATCCAGGCACACCACCAGCGACGGCTTGCCGATGCGCTCGGCCAGGTGATCAACGTAGGCGGGCAGGTCGTAGCTGCCGGATTCTTCGCAGGCTTCGATCAGGATCACGCAGCGCGCGTGCGGCAGGCCCTGTTCTTGCAGCGCCAGCACGGCGGCCAGCGAACCGAACATCGCGTAGCCGTCATCGGCGCCGCCGCGGCCGTACAGCTTGTCGCCGCGCAGCACCGGGATCCACGGGCCCAGGTCATCGTCCCAGCCGGTCATTTCCGGCTGCTTGTCCAGATGGCCGTACAGCAGGATGGTGTCGTCGCCGGTCTCGGCGCCGGAGGCCGGGATTTCCAGCAGCAGCAGCGGGGTGCGGCCTTCCAGGCGCACGACCTCGACGGTCAGGCCGGGCAGGTTCTGGGCCTTGGCCCAGGTTTCCATCAGGGTGACGGCCTGTTCCATGTAGCCGTTGGCGACCCAATCGGCGTCGAACATCGGCGATTTGTTGGGGATACGGATGTAATCGACCAATTGCGGGACGATCTCGTTGTCCCACTTTTCACTGACGAATTGGCCGAGCTTGGCGCTGTCCATCTGAACTCCGGAGTGCTTTTGACAAGTCCGTCCATTCTACGCCTGCGCTGGGGTAGGTATTTCCCTACATCACGTCGGGTGTTAGGCCTGCTGTGTGAAGGCGCCGTGGACGATAGGCTGTGTGTATGTGGCGAGGGACGCTGGAACCTTCGACAGGATTGCCGGCAGGGGCCGGTTCCGAGCCACAAGGAGCTACACAGTGCGACCTTGGTTTTCGTGCAGGGCGCTGGTGCTGGGACTGCTGTTGAGCGGAATGGCCTTCGCGGCCGATCGGATCAACATCAATACGGCGGATGCGTCGACGCTGCAGCAGGGATTGGCGAACGTGGGCCCGATGAAGGCCGAAGCGATCGTCGCGTACCGGCGACAACACGGCCCCTTCGAACACGTCGAGGATCTGGCGCGGGTGAAGGGGATAGGGACAGCTACCGTCGAACGGAATCGACAACGGATGACCACCGGGGCCAGGCAGGCGCCGGTCCAGGCACCGCCCAGGAGGGCAGCGCCGGCCACCGTACCAAGGCGCTGAACAACAGGACACGTCGGGACGGGCAGGATGCCGGTCACTGGCTGCCACGGCAGGATGCCGCGGTGGCACCGACCGCTGCAGGGAGGCGGCACGCACGGAGGCGGCGCGGAAGGAGCGGCGCGGACCCACCAGGACGGTGGCATCCAGACCCCGGGAAGGGCTGAGATGGCGGAAGCATATACGGCCGAGTGCACGGAGCATGGCCGGCACCCAGACTGCGCAGGACGCACAGGGGGAAGGCGGGATGCCGACAAGGATGTATCGATTGCCCGGTCTGCACACGGAGGTGTGGCCGGGCAATTACTGTTTGGGGCGAACGAAATACGACGCGTGGCCCCCCGTGGTTTTCGCGAACGCTTGGCGGCACTTCGTGTAGCGTGGCGGCATCTCTTCGAATGGATGCACGACATGGCAGTACGCAGCACGCTGTTGAGTCTGGCGCTCGGAACGCTGTTGGCGACCGGGATGCTTCCCGCCACGGCCGCCAACACTGCGCCGACGGCCAGCAGGACGACCGAGGCCCCGCGCGGCCCCACCGATCTCAAGCCCGGCGAGTTCCTCTGGCATCCGGAGATCTCCCCGTCCGGCCCGATCGTGCTGGTGGTCAGCCTCGATGAGCAGCGCGCTTACGTGTACCGCAACGGCATCGCGATCGGCATGAGCACGATCAGCTCGGGCAAGGCCGGGCACGAAACCCCGACCGGTGTGTTCACGATCCTGCAGAAGGACAAGGACCACAAATCCAACCTCTACAACAGCGCGCCGATGCCGTACATGCAGCGCCTGACCTGGGACGGCATCGCGCTGCACGGCGGCAGCCTGCCCGGGCATCCGGCCTCGCACGGCTGCGTGCGGTTGCCGCAGGCGTTCGCGCAGAAGCTGTTCGGCGAGACCCATCGCGGCGATACCGTGGTGGTGGCCGATGCCAAGAGCGCGCCGATGACGCTGGCCTATCCGGCCGTGCTGGCGCCGGTCAGCAGCACCGGCAAACCGCTGGTCGAGAGCACCGACGCGCCGGCGCATTACTGGAACGATGCGGCGGCCCCGGCCGGCCAGGTCGGCATTCTGGTCAGCCTGCATGATCAACGCCTGTATGTGCTGCGCGATGGCGTGCTGATCGGCGAGTCGCGGTTGGAGGCCAAGGCCTTGCCGGCGTTCGAGGGCACCACGTTGTTCGTGATGGGCCAGGGCTACCAGGACAACCCCAGCCCGCTGGACCCGCACCGCCCGCTGCACCGCTGGACCGCCTACCCACTGCTGGGCCAGACCGCCGCCAATGCCACCCCGGACCTGCTCGCCACGCCGAGCCTGCCGATGGCGCTGCCGCCGGAATTCGCTGAACAGCTGTACAGCGTGCTGGTGCCCGGCACCACGCTGCTGGTGACCAGCCTGCCCGCGGTTCGCCCGGTGGCCGATGAACAGAACCTGCAGCCCGTCTTGGAATCCGACGCCGGCGGGTCCACGTTGTAAGGGTTGCCTCCGGTTGGTGTGCTGCCCATGCCCGTTGTGAAATTGCTGCCTGCCGCGTTCTGCGGCCTGATCGCGTCCGCCACGGCGGGCGCGGCCAGCCCTGCGCCGGCCCCGGAGGCGACTCCGGTGCAGATGGCCGAGATGCTCTCCAGGGCCGCACCGGCTGCGGACAAACACGTGTTGCAGCTGGCGGCCCGCGCGATGCGCTGTGCGTTGCGCCGGCCGGAACTCGGCGTCGACCCGGGCAAGTTGAGCGTGATCGATTACTCGCGGCCGTCGACCGAACCGCGCATGTGGATTTTCGATCTGACCCGCCAGCGGCTGCTGTTCGAGGAGTGGGTCGCGCATGGGCGCAACAGCGGTGACAACCGTACCCAGCACTTCTCCAACAAGGACGGCAGTTTCATGTCCAGCCTGGGCGCGTTCACCGCCAAGGAGACCTACATGGGCGGCAACGGCTATTCGCTGCGCCTGGAAGGGCTGGAGCCGGGCTTCAATGACCATGCCCGCGACCGCGCGATCGTCATCCACGGCGCGCCGTACGTGAATCCGGCGATCGCGCGCCTGCAGGGCCGGCTGGGCCGCAGCCTGGGGTGCCCCGCTGTGCGGCTGTCCGTGGCGCGGCCGCTGATCGACAGCCTGCGCGGCGGCACGATGGTGTTCGCGTACTACCCGGACAAGGACTGGCTGGCGCGTTCGCGGCTGCTGGAACCCGATTGTGGCGGCGTGTCCTGAGGCAGCTCTGCTGCGTCGGCTCAGGCACACTGGCGCCATGTCGACCGATACCGTCCTGAGCGCGGCCAGCCGCGTCATCCCCTCCTTCGAATACCGCCGCGAACGCTGGCGCAACGGCCTGGGCTGGACCCGCGAGATCCTGCGCGTGCCCGACAACGACGATTGGCAGGTGCGCCTGTCGATCGCCGAGATCGAGCAGGACGCCGCGTTCTCGGCCTTTCCCGGGATCGACCGCGAACTGGTGCTGCTGCGTGGCGAAGGCCTGCACCTGCGGTTCGCCGATGGCGCACTGCATACCCTGATGCCGCCGCACGACCGCCTGCGGTTTGCGGGCGAAGCGCAGGTGACCGGCGAACTGATCGACGGGGTGACCCACGATTTCAATCTGATGTGGCGGCGCGATGCCGTGCAGGCCGAGCTGCTGCACCGGCCGCTGGTGGGCAGCATGTTCTTCTTCACCGAACCGGCGGCGGCGTGGGCGATTCATCTGCTTGCCGGCCAGGCCGAATTCGAAGGCGAGCCATCGCTGACGCCGCTGGCTGCCGGTGATACCGCGTGGTTGGCGGCCGGCGAGCGCCGCCGGTTTGCGTTGCACGGCGGCGGGGAGTTGTTGGCGATCCGCGTCAGTGCGGTGGGCCGCAACGCCTGAGGGCCTGCAGGCACTCCTCAGTACACGTCGCGCCGGTAGCGTCCGGCCACGATCAGCGCTTCTTTCACGTCGCGGCCCAGCGCCTGCTCGATCACCGCATCCACCGCCGGTGCCATGCCCTGCAGGCTGCCGCAGACCAGGATCGTGGCACCGTCGTGCACCCACTGCTGCAGCGTGTGGATCTGCGCCTGCAGCCGGTCCTGCACGTAGTGATGCTCATCACCGTCGCGACTGAACACCGTATCCAGCCGTGCGATCCAGCCGTCGCGCTGCCAGGCGCGCAGGTCGTCGCCGAAGAAGAAATCGTGCGCGGCCGTACGCTCGCCGAACAGCAGCCAGTTGCGGCGCGCGCCGGCGCTGATCCGCTCCCGCAGGTGGGCGCGCAGGCCGGCGATGCCGGTGCCGTTGCCGATCAGGATCAGCGGCGTTGCCGCTGCCGCACCGTGGAAGTTCGGGTTGCTTCGGAAGCGCAGATCGATGCGGCCACCGAGCGCAGCGTGATCGCACAGCCAGCCGCTGCCCAGGCCCGGCGTGCCATCGGGCCGCAGCTGGCGGCGCAGCAGCAGTTGCACCTGGCCTTCGGCGGGCAGGGTGGCGATGGAGTATTCCCGGTGAGGCAGGGGACGCAACGCGGCGACCACGGCATCTGGGTCGGCAAGCGCCGCCATCTCCTCAGCACCGGGCAGATGCGCGCGCGAAAGATGCGCACGCAGCGTCTGCCCATCGATGAACGTGTCGCCCGCCCACGGCGTCTTGCGCAGCCAGGCTTCGACGTCCGCCGGTGCATGCTGCGGCCCGATCTCGACCACGTCGCCGGCCTGCCAGACCGGCAGGGTGCCATCGGCAGGCACCAGGGTGATCCGGTAGGTCGGTGCCCCCGGGCTGCCCGGATTTTCCAGATGCCGCGCCTGCAGTTGCCAGGGCAGATACTCGGCCGGCGTCCAGTCCGGCAGCTCGGTGGCTTCGCCGCCAAGCTGGCCGAGCAGCTGCTGCCAGTGGCGCAGCGCACCGGGATCGGCATTGTCCACTTCAACCGTATCGAACAGCGGGTGGGCACCACGCTGGCGCAGCCATGCGTCGAGCTGGTGGCCGAAGGCGCAGAAATGGCCATAGCTGCGATCGCCCAGGGCCAGCACGCCGTACTGCAGGTGGGGCAGTGCGGGCGCCTGCGGCATCACCTTGCGCAGGAAGGGCAGGGCATGATCCGGAGCATCGCCCTCGCCGGTGGTGCTGACCACGAACAGCACCTGCGCGCTGCGCTGCAGGAGCTCGGCCGTCACCGCATGCAGCGCACGGATGCGCACTGGCAGCCCGGCAGCGCGCAATGCCTCTGCGCTGCGGTCGCACAGCTGCTGTGCGAAGCCGGTCTGGCTGGCCCAGACCAGCAGGATCGGTGCGGGCCCGTTGTCGGCCACCCGCGCCTGCCGGGGTCGTCCACGCCACCAGATCAGGGTGCAGAACGCGGCATAGAGCACCAGGCTCCCCGCTGCCCAGCGCCAATGCGCGGCCAACGGTGCGGCTGGCCACCAGGCGTCGCCCAGATGCAGGCGCAGCAGCGCCCAGGCAATGACGCCCACCAGCACCATCACCATCAGGTTGCCCAGCCACGCACGCGATGGGCGCAGGCTCATGCCGCGCCCACGCGGTCGTCGGCAAGCAACTGCTCGAATGCAGGACTCATGGATTCCTCGCTACCGTGCGCGCCACGGCCGACAAAGCGTGCGGCCAGCGCATGGGTGCGCGCAAATGCCATGCCCTCGTCCCTGCCCATCACGGTCAGCGCCGTGGCCCAGGCGTCGGCCTGCATGGCGCTGTCGGCAACCACGGTGACGGCCGCCGCAGCGCGCGTGACCGGCGCACCGATGCGCGGATCCAGCGTGTGGCTGAACTGCTCGCCGCCCTGCTCGAAGTGGTGCCAGCGATCACCGGAGGTGGCGACTGCGCGGTCCGTCAGTGCCAGCACGCGCGGCGGATAGGTGGCCTGCGCGTCTTCCTCCGGTGCCGATTCCACCAGCACGCGCCACGGCTGGCCATCGGGCTTGTGACCAAACCCGTGCAGCTCGCCGCCGACCTCCACCAATGCGGCGTGTACCCCGTTCTGGCGCAGCCACGCACTGACCTGATCGACACCAAAGCCCTTGGCGATCGCCGACAGATCCAGTGCCAGTCCGCCGGGTTGCAGCAGGCGACCGGGCTGCCACTGCAGGCGTTCCCAGCCACAGCGCGCGCGCGTTGCCGCCAGCGTGTCGGCATCGGGAATCCGCCGGGCCTGCGCCTGCGCCCCGAACCCCCACAGCGCCACCAGCGGGCCTACGGTGGGATCGAAGGCGCCGCCGCTGCGCTGCGCGATCTTCAGCGCACACTGCATCACCGTATCGAACAACGGCGGCAGCACCTGCCATTCACCGGCGGAGGCACGGTTGAAGCGCGCGATATCGCTGTCGGCTTCCCACGTGCTCATCTGCGCCACGATGGCATCCAACTGCGCCTGGATGCCGGCATGCAACGGGTGCAGGTCGCGGGTGCGCGCCACGGCCAGTTTTACCTGCCAAGTGGTGCCCATGGTGTGGCCACCGAGGCGGGCGATGTCGAAATCCGGGTTGGTCATGGGGGTGGGCAGGTCGGGCCTTGGTAAGCCCGATGGCCGGAATGCGTCGGGTGAAAAGCCCCCGTCAGGTCGGCGGGGGCGGGTGGGGAGGACGGCGCGCGCAACGCACGCCGGATGCCGTTACTCCGGCAGCACTTCCAGCGTGGCCACGTAGCTCAGGCGACGCTTCTTGGCTTCCTTGATCGAGGTCTTGCTGTCCTCGGTGCCGGTTTCCAGCCAGTACATGCCCGCTTCCGGCCAGGTCACGGCGAACTCGCCCTTGGCATCGGTACTGACCTTGATCTCTTCCTGTGCGTTGCGGTACCGGGTGCCGCCGCGGGTGATCTCGAAGTCCAGGCCGGCGGCCGGCTTGCCGTCGACCAGCACGCGGAAGCGTGCGGCTTCACCGGCGACCAGATCGTTCGGGTGGGCCAGCGCGATCATCTCGATGCCCTGGTTGGTCGGCTTCAGCGCGGTATCGTTGGGGGTACCGTTGGTGACGAAGGTTTCCACGCGACCGACCGACTGCGAGACCTGCAGGTTCCTGGCGTTCTTCGGGACTTCGGTGGCGAAGGTGGCCGGGGTGCCGCGCCAGCGCTTGGGCTTGCCGTCTTCTTCCCAGCTGGCCGACAGGCCGTTGTTGATCGTGGCCAGGCGGTAGGTGCCCTGCTGGGTCAGCTCGACGTCGAACACACTGCGGAACTTGCCGGTCGCCGCGTTCTGCGGCTGCACGGTGCTGCCATCCGGCGCGGTGATGACCAGGTTGTCCAGGCGCAGCGGCACATGGTTGAAGTAGAACAGGTCGTTGGAAACAGCCGCATCGACGGTGATCCACGGGTTGGTACCCGCGATCACGGTCTGCGAGGGCTGCAGCCAGGCCTTGTGGGCCAGGGCGGAGAACGGAAGTGCGGCGGCCATGGCGGCGGCGAGGACGAGCGTGCGCTTCATCGAAAAACTCCAGGTGGATGGGGTATCAGGGCTTGGCGGACAGGGTGACCAGACCGAGTTCGGTCGCGCCCTGGGCCTTGCCCGTCTGTGCGGCCGTGACCGGCCAGGTGAAGGGGATCTTGAGCAGTTCGCGGCCGCCGACTTCGCGCACCGCTTCCACCACGAGGGTGTAGTTGCCCGGGGCGAGTGCCTTGAGCGCCGGCTGCTTGTCGTTGAACGACAGCGCATGCTTGCCGACCGGGCGGGTCGGACCGGTCACGCCGTCCACCGGCACCTCCAGGGTGCGGCCGCTCTTGCGCCACCACTGGCGCAGGTCGGGCAGCCACTTGGTGCCATGGCCCTCGCTGTTGCCGGTCTGCTGGTACCAGACCGACAGGTTGGCGGCGACCTTCTGGTCGGCGCCTTCCAGCCACACGGCCACATACGGGCGGTGATACTCGGCCACGTTGAGCTTGGGCACCTCGACATTGATGTCCAGGGTGGTGGCATAGGCCGGCGAGGTGGCCAGCAGGCCGCTCAGGGCGATGGTCAGGGTGACGCGCATGGTGCGGCTCCGGAAAGAAAGGTCAGTGGATGAGGATCAGGGCGATCAGCAGCGGGATCAGCAGGCCCAGGCCGACCAGCGGCCAGGTCATGCGGCGCTGGCGGGCATGCAGGTGCAGCAGGAACAGGCCGGTGATGCAGAACACCAGGCAGGCCACGGCGAAGATATCCAGGAACCAGCCCCAAGCGGGCCCGGCATTGCGCCCTTTGTGCAGATCGTTGAAATAGGAGACCCAGCCGCGCGCCGTGGATTCGTATTCCACCGCCCCGGATTCCCGGTCGATACTGAGCCACGCGTCCGCGCCCGGGCTGGGCATGGAGAGATAGATTTCGCCATCGGACCATTCGGCCGGGCGGCGCCCGATCGAGATGCCGAGCTGCGCATCCAGCCAGCGGCTGGCCGCGCGGGGGATCGGTGCCTTGCCATCGGCGCGGTCGCCAAGCTTGCCGAGCAGGTCGGCAGGCAGCTCCAGCTGGCGGCTGACCACCTCCGGCGTGGCTTCGATCCTGGAGGCGTGGTTCAAGGTGATGCCGGTCGCGGCGAACAGCAGCATGCCGATCAGGCACACCGCCGAGCTGATCCAGTGCCACTGGTGCAGCGTGCGCAGCCAGAAGCCGCGGCGTTGTTGTTGCACGCTGGAAGAAGGAGCGCTGGTGGCCACGGTCGGGAGAGAGAGTACTGAGGGGCGAATTACACCATTGATGAGAATGGTTCGCAATTTGTGAAAAAAGAAGGCAGCGTTCCGTCGCCGGCGCGCTGCCCGAGGTCAAGGCCAGCGGCGACGTCACTCAGGACGTCGCCGCGGTGTGCCTCAGAACTTGGCGTTCAACGAGATCCAGTAACTGCGGCGCTGGTCCTTGGTGGAATAGTCATCCACGCAGTTGTATTCGCTGTCGCTGATCAGCACGCAGGACTGCGACACGAAGTCCTTGTCGAACAGGTTGTTGACCCGCGCGTTGACGGTCAGCCAGTTGTTGATGTCCCAGCTGCCGCCGAGGTGGAAGATCGTGTAGTCCTCGTAATAGCGGGTCTGCGAGCTGCTGACGCCGCCGACATTGCTGACCAGCGTGTCGCGGTAGCGGTCGTAGCGGCCTTCGCCGATCAGCGACAGGCTCACCGCCTCGCTGATCTGCCAGTTCAGGCTGGCATTGGCCATGTGTCTGGCCGGGTTGCCGGTGATCGGCAGGCCCTTGCCGATGCCGCTGGTCTGCTCGCTCTTGGTCCAGGTGTAGTTGCCGCGCAGCTGCAGGTTGTCCAGCAGATCGACCTGGGCCGCCGCCTCGACGCCGCGGGTTTCGGCCTTGTCGATGTTCACGCTCTGCCCGAAGGTGCTGTAGCCCAGCTCGGCCCAGCCCGGGCCGATGTCCACGCAATAGCTGCCATCGTTGGGGGCCACTTCGCAGTTGGCGAAGGTGCCGCCGCTGGCGATCTTGTCATCGAACTTGTTGAGGAAGCCGGTGACGTTGAAGCCCCAGCGATCGCCTTCGTAGTACGCGGCGATTTCGTAGTTGGTGCTGGTCTCCGGCTTCAGGTTGGGCGAGCCGACCAGCGGGGTGACGCCTTGGCCACCGAAGCCGACGATGCCGGGGAACAACTGGTCCGGGCGCGGTGTTTTGTAGCCGGTGCTGACGCCGCCCTTGAGGGTCCAGGCATCGTTGGCGTTCCACACCAGGTAGGCGCGCGGGCTGACGTGGCTGCCGAAGATGTTGTGGTCGTCATAGCGCACGCCGACCGTCGCGGTCAGGCTGTCGGTCAGCGACCAGTTGTCCTCGGCGAACAGCGCCCACATGCGGTGCTGCTGCTTCACGTTGTCTTTGTAGCCGGCGCCATCCATGCCGAACACGCCGTCGACCATGTCGGTGTCGTTGTACTGGCCGCCCACGGTCAGCTTGTGCGCACCGAAGGTGAGGTCGAGCATCGTGTCCAGCACGTTGCCCTTCAGCTCCATGGTGCGCAGCGGGCGTGGCAGGAAGGCCTGCAGGCGCGCCATCTCGGCCGGGTTGAGCGCGCCCAGTCCGTTGCGTGCACCGGCCGCGCAGTTGGCGGCGGCGCCGGTGCGGCGGCAGACATCATTCCACAGCGTCTGCAGATCGGCGCGTTCGTCCAGCGTCAGCGGCAGCGAGCGGCCGAGGTTGTTGCTGGTGATGTGGGTCAGGGTGGTCTGCCAGGTGCCGAATTCATAGCGGCCCTGATGGGTCAGCGCCAGCTGGTCGCGCTCGTAACGCTGGTAGGCGGTGTAGCCCACGCGCGGCTGCACCACCCGGCGGGTGACGTTGCCGGGGCCGTTCGGGTTGGGGATCGTGGCATTGCCCACGCGCCACAGGCTGGCCAGGCTGTCCAGGGTGCCGGTCTGGCCTTCGCTGTTGTCGTACTTCTGGCGCGACACGTCGTAATCCAGCCACAGCTCGTGGTCGTCATTGACGATGAAGTTCAGGCGCATGCCCGCGTTCCAGTTCGTGTTGGCCACCGCCTTGCCACCGGCACCGAAGCCGATGCTGCGCGACCACATCGTGCCGTCCGGCAGCGGCAGGTCATCCCATTCCGGGTTGGAGGCCTTGGCGTCGTAATAGCTGCCGCGCACTGACATGCCCAGACGGTCCTTGACCAGCGGGCCGCTGAGGTAGACATCGGTGCTGCGCGCGTCACCGAACTGGTCGTCCTGCTGCACCGTGAAGCCCTGGGTGACCGCGCCATGCCACTCGGTCTGGTTGCGGCGGGTGATGATGTTGATCACCCCGCCCATGGCATCGGAGCCATACAGCGTGGACATCGGGCCGCGCACCACTTCGATGCGTTCGATCGCATCCAGCGGCGGCATGTACGAGAACTGGCCACCGCCGAAGTTGTTCGGGTACAGGTTGCCGGCGTTGCTCTGGCGGCGGCCGTCGATCAGCACCAGGGTGTAGTCCGAGGGCATGCCGCGCATGGAGATGGTGGCGCGGCCGTTCTTGTCGGTCGGTTCCATGCCCACGTCGATGCCTTCCACGTCGCGCAGCGCATCCACCAGGCTGGTGTAGGGGCGCTTGCTCAACTCTTCGCGGCTGATCACGCTGATGCTGGCCGGGGCATCGGCGATCTTCTGTTCGAAGCCGGCGGCGGTGACCACTACCTTGTCCAGCGTGGTCGGAGCGGCGGCGTCGCCGTGGGCGAAGGCCGGGGCGCTCAGCGCACCGAGCAGGGCGAGGGACAGCGTGCAGCGGGACAGGGACGTGCGACGACGATGGCGCTGGGCCATGGGGGCAACCTCGGAAAGGAGAGAACGGACGCGACGTGGCAGGCCGCAGGGCGCCGCACGCGCAGGAATCAGGAACGCCCGGGGCGGGCGGAACGCGCAGGACCGGAGGCGGGCACGGTGGCGCCGCCGAAGGTCGGAATCAGCCCTGCGGTGGGGCTTGGCCGCGCTGGACGCGCAGGCCGGGTGCGGCAGGCAGCGGCGTGGCCGGTGCCGAGTCAATGGCCGGTACGACCCGCGGCGGCTGTGCCACCAGTGTGGCCATCAGCGAATCCAGCGATTCCACGACCGGCGGCAACGCGGGCGGCAGCGGCGGCGTCGCGGCAGGGCGCGCGCTGGCGACCCGGCGCGGCTTGGCCGGGGCTTCTTCCTGTGCGGTCTCACCACCGCCGGCCGGGTGCTCGCCCATTGGCATCTGCAGGACCATCACAGTGCTGCCCGGGGCGGCCCGTTCCAGCACGGGCAGGCCGGCCAGCAGCAGCGACAGCAGGCCAAGCCATGCCAGCACGCTCGACAACGCCTGCTGCCGCCCGCGCATGGCGGGAGCAAAGCTGCGATGGCGGTGTGGATGGCGCAAGGCGGGCCCCTGTGAACGGCCAGTCGATCAGCCGACCAGCAACGCGGCGGGATTGTAGGTGAGATTCGTTAGCGGACGCAAATGAGAATGATTAATGATTTCGGTCCCTGCGCGTCCGGAGCGCAGGAATCAGCTGACCAGCGCCCGGATCGCGGGATGCGGAGAGGCCGCCAAGGTGGGGCGCACGTGAGCCAGAAACGACGGGCTCCCGTGTGCAAGTGCGCGACGCAGCCAGTCCGCCGCACCGTCGATATCACCGGCGGCGAGCAACAGGGAGGCATGGCTGGCCTGCCCGCGGAAGTCGCCGGCCTCGGCCGAACGCCGGTACCAGGCCGGTGCCGCACGCGGATCGGCCGGTACACCGATGCCGTCTTCCAGACAGCGGCCGACCAGGTTCATCGATTTCGCATGGCCCAGCCGTGCCGCGCGCAGGTACAGCGCGAATGCGGCGGCGTCATCGCGCGGCACGCCGCGGCCGGTGCCGAGCAGGTTGGCCAGGTTGTACAGGCCCCAGTCCAACTCGGCATCCGCTGCCTTGCGGTACCAGACCGCGGCCAGTGCCAGGTTGATCGGCGTCCCGGTGCCGAGTTCGTGGCAGCGGCCGAGCATGTTCATGGCGAGGGGCAGACCACCGTTGGCGGCGCGCTCGAACCAGAGCACGGCCGCCGCCGCATCGGGCGCGATCCCGCGCCCTTCCATCCGGGCCTGCCCGAGCAGGAACTGCGCCTGTGGGTCGCCGCGCTGCGCGGTCGCTTCCAGCGTGGCGAGCGCGGCGGCCGGATCGTGCTGCAGCTGGTCGGCCAGTGCTGCCACGTTGAACGCGGGCAGGGCCGCCTCAGACATCGGCCCACTGCCGCAGCAGGTTGTGATACACGCCGGTGAGATTCACCAGCGCAGGGTGTTCGGGGTGGTCATGGGTGAGGCGGCGGATCGAGACATCCAGGTCCCACATCAGGCGCCGCTGGCCGTCATCACGCAGCATGCTCTGGATCCAGAAGAACGAGGCCAGCCGCGTGCCGGCGGTGACGGGGGTGACCTGGTGCAGGCTGGTGCCCGGGTACAGCACCATGTGGCCCGCCGGCAGTTTCACCCGCTGGTTGCCGTAGGTGTCTTCGATCACCAGCTCGCCACCCTCGTACTCATCCGGGTCGCTCAGGAACAACGTGGCCGACAGGTCGGTGCGCACCGGCTGCGGCTGGCCGGGGGCGGTGTAGTCGTAGCGCACGGCGTTGTCCACATGGAACCCGAAGGTCTGCCCCGGCTGATAGCAGTTGAACAGGGGCGGGAAAATGCGACGCGGCAACGCGGCCGAGAAGAAGGTGCTGTTGCGGCCGAGTGCATCGAGGATGGCCGAGCCGACCGCACGCGCGGCCGGATCGGACTCGGGCAACTGCAGGTTGTGCTTGGCCTGCGCGGACTGGTAACCCGCGGTCAGGCGGCCGTCGGTCCAGCCGGCCGTGGCCAGCTGCTGGCGGGCCTGGGTGACCTGCTCGGCGGTGAGGACGTCGGGAATGTGCAGCAGCATGGTGGGCTCCAGCCCCTCCCGCACGAGCGCGCGGGAGGGGGCGTATGGCTTAGAACTTGAAATTGAAGGCCAACGTGGCCGAGCGGCCCGGCGCGATGGCGGCGTAATGCGAAGCGTACGCCTTGGTGAAGTAGGTTTTGTTGGTCAGGTTCTGCACGTTCAACTGCAGGCTGTAGCGCTCGCTGAAGGCGTAGCCGACCATCGCATCCCAACGGGTATAGGATGGCACCCACTTGGTGTTGTTGACGTTGCCGTAGACCTTGTCCACGTAGTTGGCACCGGCGCCCAGGCTCAGGCCCGGCACGAACGACGGCGCCCACGTGGTCCACAGGCTGGCGCTGTGCTTGGCGGTGTTGGGGAATGCGTTGCCGTTGAACGGCGATGGCACGTAGACCCCGTTGACCAGCGCAAAGCCGTTGTCCTCGACCACGGCATCCAGGTAGGTGTAGCCACCGAAGACCTGCCACCCCTCCACGATCGTGCCGCTGAAGCCGAGTTCGGCGCCCTTGACCTTCTTGGTGCCGGCGTTCTGCGTGGTGCCCGCATCGCTGGTCACGCGCGCGTTGCTCATCTCGGTCTGGAAGATCGCACCGGTCAGCGACAGGCGGGCATCGAACAGATCCCACTTGGTGCCCAGCTCGATGTTGCGGCTGCGCTGCGGCTTGAGGTCCTGGATGGTCGCGCTGATGCCGTCGGCGCCATCACCGCCGTCCACGCCGACCGGGGTGGAGGAGGTGCCCCAGGACAGGTAGATGCTGCCGTTGGCGACCGGCTTGAACACCAGGCCGGCCTGGCCGTTCCAGAACGAGGTGTCGTTGCGCAGGTGCTGCAGGTTGGCCGCGGCCGTCGGGTTGAACTGATGCGTGTTGTAGTCGTCGAAGCGCGCGCCCAGGTTCAGCATCCACTGCTCGCTGAAGCTGATCGTGTCGAACACATAGGCCGACTTGGTGCGGGTGGTCTGACGCACGTCGCGGGCCGGGTCGCTGCGGGTGACGGTATGCGTGGCCGACCACGGATCGTTCGGGTTGGGGTTGGTGAGGTCGGTGCAGTTGTAGCCGGTGGCCGCGCCGGTGGTCGGGCAGCTCTGGTTGCCGGTCAGCGGGTTGTTGGTGCCTGCGGTGGTCTGGCCATTGGGGCGGCGCACGTCGGCGATCGCGTAGGTGCCGCGCACGGTCTTTTCGCTGCTGTATTCCACGCCGGCGTTGAAACTGTGGCGCAGCGGGCCGGTCTCCAGCTCACCGGTAACGCTGGTCTGGTTGACGAAGCTGTCGGTCTGCGTGGCGCGCGCGTTGGTGCGGCGCCAGACGGTGCCGAACAGGTTCGGATTGCCCTTGCTGTCGTCCGGCTGGGTCCACAGGTAATCGTTGCTGGTGTCCCCGTAGCGGGTGATGTTGCGCAGGACGATGCCGCCGAAATCATGCGACAGGTTCAAGGTGGTGATGTCCGCCTTGGTCTTCTGGAAATCGCGGTCGACCAGGCCGTAGAACGCGTCGCGGTTGGTCACGATCGGGCTGCCGTCGCCATTGAGCGCCAGGTTGGGGCCGCTGGTGAACGGGTTGTTGTACGGGAAGCCGCCGGCATCGGGCAGGTCGTCGGTTTCCATGTGGTAGTGGCTGATCACCGCCTGGGTCGGGCCGTTCAGACCGAACGCCAGCGACGGCGCGATGCCCCAGCGGCTGCTGTTCACTTCATCGCGTCCGGCCACGTCGGCCTCGTGCTTCATGATGTTCACGCGGGCGGCGATGCCGTCGCCGATCACCTGGTTGGCATCGAGCGTGCCGCGGTAGTAGCTGTCCGTGCCGGCGGCCAGGGTGCCGGCCACGAAGTTCTCCAGCTTGGGCGTCTTGCTGACCAGGCTGATGGTGCCGCCGGCTGAACCGCGGCCGGAGTAGGCCGAGCTCGGGCCTTTGACCACGTCGATCTGCTCGATGGCGAACACTTCACGGGTCTGGCTGCCGGCGTCGCGGATTCCATCGACGTAGATGTCCGAGGCCGAATCGAAGCCGCGGATGAAGGGACGGTCACCGGTCGGGTTGCCGCCTTCGCCGGCGCCGAAGGTGATGCCCGGCACGGTGCGCAGTGCATCGAGCAGGGTGGTGGCGGCGGTCTGTTCGATCACCTGCTGGGAGATCACGCTGACCGACTTGGGCGTATCCAGCAGCGGCGCGGTGAATTTGGACGATTGCGCACGCACGCGCTCGCCGTGGACGTCGACGCCATCCAGTTCGGTGGCGCGCTGCGGATCGGCAGCGTCGGCCTCGGCATGGGCGATGGCGGGGGCGGCGATGGCCAGCAGCAGGGCGGACGACAACGGAGTCGGGCGGACGGTCATGGTGATTCCTGGCAGGACGGACGAAGGCCGGACAGCGTGTGGCGGTCACGGCGGAGCGGAGGCAGGTGGGGAAAACGGGCAGACGGCCGACGGCGGCGCGATGGCGCGGGCGTGGGCGGGCAGCGACGCGCAGCGTCGCCGCCGGAATCAGGCGTGGGGCGGGGCGTGGCCGGGGTTGAGCCGCAGCGAAGGTTCCAGCCGCTGCCAGCGCAGCGCGTCGGACGGCCACAGCGGGACGACGGCGACCCAGGGCGTGCGGCGCAGCTGGGCCAGTACTGCCGGCGCGCTGGGCTCGGGGTCGGCACCGGTCTCCGCCGCCAGGGTCGGCTCGGCAGGAAGCTCCGGTGCAGGCGTGGACGGCGCCGATGCCTGGCGCGCGCTGTCGGCGCTCAGCAGGCCCGCGGTGTGCGCCGCCGCCGCCGCCGGACCGGCGGTACCGGCGCCGCCGGCCGTCAGCCAGCCGCAGGCCAGCAGCACCACGCAGAACGTGGCCCACAGGGCGGCGAGACCAAGGGCGGAGCGGTTGGCGGACACGGCTTACCGGGCAGGAGCGGCCAAGTGACCGCAATGCCTATGGTAATAGGAACAATTCGCGTTTTCAAAACGCCCGCGTTCAGGCCGGATCAGTCGCGGTCGTCGCGGGCCCAGACGGCGTCGTGTTCCCGCTTGACCGGGAACTTCGCCACTGGCGAATAGGCCGGCGCGCAGAGGGCAGCGCCGTCACGCACGTCGAAACGGGCCCCGTGCAGGACGCACTCGATGCTGCCCTCGCCGGTATCGAAGGTGCCCGACGACAGCTCGAACTCATCGTGGGTGCACTGGTCTTCGAGTGCGTACAGTTCCCCGTCCAGGTTGAACACCACGATCGGCGTCCCGGTCACTTCGTCGAAGGTGCTCTTCATCTCGCCGGGCAGCAGCTCGGCGCTGGCGCAGACGAAGGTCCAGGTCTCGCTCATGCCGGCACCGCCAGCGGCTTTTCCAGGATCTCGAAGCGCAGATCGTCGCGCTTGGGGATGCCGAAACGTTCATCCCCATACGGGAAGGGCTTCTTGATGCCGGTGCGCTGGTAGCCGCGGCGCTCGTAGAAGGCGATCAGCTCGTCGCGGACGTCGATCACCGTCATCTGCATGACCGGCACGCCCCACTCGCGCGCCGCGTGGGCCTCGGCGGCCAGCATCAGCTGCTTGCCGATGCCGCCGCCCTGCTGGGACGGGTCGACCGAGAACATGCCGAAGTAGCCCTTGCCGTGGTCATCGGCCACGTGCGCGCAGGCCAGCAGCTGGCCATCGCGCTCGGCCAGCAGGATGGTCGAGCGTGGCTTGGCGAGGTCGGCCTGCAGGCCGTCGGCATCGATGCGGGCGCCGTCCAGCAGGTCGGCCTCGGTGGTCCAGCCGGCCCGGCTGGCATCGCCACGGTAGGCGGAAGTGACCAGGGCGATCAGGGCGGGGATGTCGGCGGCAGTGGCCGCGCGGAAGGTCAGGGTGCTCATGGCGCCATTTTAGGCCCGCAGGGGGCGCTACGGAAATGTGCGGGGCGCGCAATGAAAAACGCCGTGGCAGGCCACGGCGTTCGAGTGGGGCGCAGTCTGGCGCGGGCTCAGCCCAGCAGCTTGCGCACCTTGTTGAGCGCCACGATGAAGCGCTCGATTTCCTCATGGGTGTTGTAGAACGCCAGCGAGGCACGGCAGGTGGCGGCGACGCCGTAGTACTGCAGCAGCGGGTGCGCGCAGTGCTGGCCCGAGCGGACCGCGACGCCTTCCAGGTCGAGCAGGGTGGCCAGATCGTGCGAGTGCGCGCCGTCCACCAGGAAGGAGACCACCGCCGCCTTGTCCGGCGTGGTGCCGAAGATGCGCAGGCCGTCGATCCTGTTCAGCTCTTCGGTGAAGTGCGCCAGCAGCTCGCCTTCGCGGGCTTCCACGTGATCCAGGCCCAGCGACTCGAGGTAATCCACCGCCACGCCGAGGCCGATGAAGCCGGCGATGTTCGGGGTGCCGGCTTCGAACTTGTGCGGGGCGTCGTTGAACACGGTGCCTTCGAAGCTCACTTCCTTGATCATCTCGCCCCCGCCGAGGAACGGCGGCATGGCATCAAGGTGTTCGCGCCTGGCCCACAGGGCGCCGGTGCCGGTCGGACCACACATCTTGTGGCCGGTGATGGCATAGAAGTCGCAGCCGATCGCGGGGATGTCGACCTTGCGGTGCGGCACGGCCTGCGAGCCGTCCACCACGGTGATGATGCCGCGCTTGCGGGCCTCGCGGCAGATTTCGCGGACCGGGTTGACCGTGCCCAGCACGTTGGAGACATGGGCAACGGCGAGCAGCTTGACCTCGGGGGTCATCGCCGCGCGCAGCGCGTCCAGGTCCAATGCGCCCTCCGGGGTGATCTCGGCCACGCGGATTGTCGCGCCCGTGCGCTGGGCGACCAGCTGCCACGGCACGATGTTGGCATGGTGCTCCATGCGCGAGACGAGGATGACATCACCGGCCTTGAGCCGCGGCAACGCCCACGAATACGCGACCAGATTGATCGCGAAGGTGGTGCCACTGCACAGCACCAGTTCGTTCGCGCGCACGTTGAGGAAGCGCGCCAGCTTGTTGCGTGCGCCTTCGTAAGCATCGGTCGCTTCGGTGCCGAGCGCATGCACCGCGCGGCTGACGTTGGCGTTGTAGCGGCGGTAGAACTCGTCCACCGCGCCGATCACCTGCACCGGCTTCTGGCCGGTGTTGGCGTTGTCGAAGTACACCAGCGGCTTGCCGTGCACTTCACGCATGAGCAGCGGGAAGTCCAGGCGCACGCGGTCCCAGTCGGGCGCGGTGCCGGTATCGGCAGCCGGGCGCGGCGTGGACAGGTTCATGCCACGCCCGCCACGGCCAGCGCACGGCTGAGCTGGGCGGTGAGCTGCTCGGTCAGGCGTGCGTCGAGGACGTTCAACGGTTCATGGCAGAACGCGGCGCTCAGCAGCTGCTGTGCACGATCGGCCGGCAAGCCGCGCGAGCGCAGGTAGAACAGCGCGTTCGCGTCGAGCTGGCCAACCGTGGCGCCATGTGCCGCCTTTACTTCGTCGGCATCGATCACCAGGGTGGGCTGGGTATCGATCTCGGCATCGGCCGACAGCAGCAGGTTCTTGTTGGAGAGGTTGGCGTCGGTGCCATCGGCGCCTTCGCGGATGTGGATGCCGCCGTGGAAGACCACGCGGCTGCGGTTGGCTGCGACGCCACGCCAGACCATTTCCGAGGCGGTATCGCGCGCGATGTGCTCGATGCCCAGGCGCGTATCGACATGGCGGCGGCCATTGCCGAGCAGCACACCGTTGGCGGTGAGCTGGGCGTTGTCGCCTTCCAGGCGGACGTTGAGCTCATGGCGGCTCAGCGCCGCACCCAGCTCCAGGTCCACGCGGCGGTACTGCGCGTTGCGGGCCAGCACGGCGTCGGTGCGCAGCAGCGAGGTGGCGCGGGTGGCATCGGCCTGCACGCGAGCGTGCGAGAGCACGGCATCCTGCGCGAGGTGAACGTGCACCAGGGTGTTGTCCAGGTGCGCGGCATCACCGACATGCAGGTGATGCTCGACCACGCCCAGCGCGGCACCGCTGCGCAGTTCGATCAGGTGGCGGTGATGCCAGGACAGATCGGTCTCGCCGGACACGCTGATGAAGACCAGCTGCAGCGGCGCCTCGACCTGCACGCCTTCTTCCACGCGCAGCAGCACGCCTTCATCGGCGAGTGCAGCGTTGAGACGGGCGAACACTTCCTCGCTGCGCTCGAAGCGACGGCCGAGGAAACGGGCGGCTTCATCGCCGGCGGCCAGCGCCGAGGACAGCGTGGCCAGCTGCACACCGGCCGGCACCGCAGCGACATCGCTCAGCGCGCCGGAGGGGCGGCCATTGACGAACACCAGCCGCGGCGACGGGATGTCGGCCAGCAGGGCGGCATCGACCACGGCCGGGGCGAGCGGAGCGGGCTGGAAGCTGCGACGCTCCAGCTGGCGCAGCGACGTGTATTTCCAGGCTTCGGTACGCGGGCCGGGCAGGCCGGCCTGCAGCGCGGCATCCAGCTCGGCGCGACGTGCATCGCTGCCGCAGAAGCCGCTGGCGAGGGAATCGAGCAGGGCGCTCATCAGACCGCTGCCTCCGGCACCACGCGGTCCTTCAGGAAGTGGTAGCCATGGGCTTCCAGTTCCAGGGCCAGTTCCGGGCCGCCGCTCTGCACGATCCTGCCATCGGCCAGCACGTGCACCACGTCCGGCTTGATGTAATCGAGCAGGCGCTGGTAATGGGTGATCACGATGAAGGAACGGTCCGGCGAACGCAGCGCGTTGACGCCGTCGGCCACGCTCTTGAGCGCGTCGATGTCCAGGCCGGAGTCGGTTTCATCCAGGATCGCCAGCTTCGGCTCGAGCACGGCCAGCTGGAAGATCTCGTTGCGCTTCTTCTCGCCACCGGAGAAGCCTTCGTTGACGCCGCGGTGCAGCAGTTCGTCCTTCAGGTGCAGCACGGCCAGCTTCTGGCGCACCAGCTTGAGGAACTGCATCGAGTCCAGTTCTTCCTCGCCGCGCGCCTTGCGCTGGGCGTTGAGCGCGGCGCGCAGGAAGTAGGTGTTGTTCACGCCCGGGATTTCCACCGGGTACTGGAAGGCCAGGAACAGGCCGGCGGCGGCGCGCTCTTCCGGCGCCAGCTCGAGCAGGTCACGGCCTTCGAACTGCACGCTGCCTTCGCTCACGTCATAGCCGTCGCGGCCGGCCAGGACATTGCCCAGGGTGGACTTGCCGGCGCCGTTGGGGCCCATGATGGCGTGCACCTGGCCGGGCTTCACGTCGAGCGAGAGGCCCTTGAGAATCTCTTTTTCGCCGATGCGTGCGTGGAGGTTGTCGATCTTCAACATGTCGATAATCGTCTTGTCAGATAGGGGAACTGGAGGCAGCGCGACTCAGAGGTCGTATTCGCTGCGCTCGAGGAATTCTTTGCGCAGGTAATCGGTGCGGGTTTGAGTCAATGCAGTCTTGGCCCCGGAATAGAGCATCGGGTACATCGAGCCGTACAGCATGCGCGGGTCTTCATCCTTGCCGACCGGGTACTGCGCTTCCAGATCGGCATCGCGCAGCTGCACCCACAGGCGCTGGGCGGCTTTAAGGTTGGCCAGCGCCACCGGTGCACCGGCCAGCTTGCCCACCACCTGCCGATACACCGCGTTCAACGCGGCGTCGGCTTCTTCGAACCCTTCGTTGGCGCACTCATTCATCTGCATCTGCGTGCTCAGGTCATCGCAGGCCGATTCGGCAGACGCCGGCGCCGCAGCCCCAAGCAGCAGGGCCAAGGTCAGCACGCTCTTCATCCGACCGAGCCTTCCAGGCTGACTTCCAGCAGCTTCTTGGCTTCCACCGCGAACTCCATCGGCAGCTCGCGGAAGACCTGCTTGCAGAAGCCGTCGACGATCATCGAGACCGCGTTTTCCTGGTCGATGCCGCGGGCGCGGCAATAGAACAGCTGGTCGTCGGAGATCTTGGAGGTGGTCGCTTCGTGCTCGACGGTCGCGGTGGGATTCTTCACCTCGATATAGGGGAAGGTGTGCGCGCCGGATTTCTTGCCGATCAGCAGCGAGTCGCACTGGGTGTAGTTGCGCGCACCCTCGGCGCCACGGTCCATCTTCACCAGGCCGCGGTAGGTGTTCTGGCCGTGGCCGGCGCTGATGCCCTTGCTGACGATCTTGCTCTTGGTGCGCTTGCCGATGTGGATCATCTTGGTGCCGGTGTCGGCCTGCTGGCGATGGTGGGTCAGCGCGACGGAGTGGAATTCGCCGACCGAATCATCGCCAAGCAGCACGCACGACGGGTACTTCCAGGTGATCGCCGAGCCGGTCTCGACCTGGGTCCAGGTGACCTTGCTGCGCGCGCCACGGCACTCGGCACGCTTGGTGACGAAGTTGTAGATGCCGCCCACACCGTTCTCGTCGCCCGGGTACCAGTTCTGCACCGTGGAGTACTTGATCTCGGCATCTTCCAGCGCGACCAGTTCGACCACCGCGGCGTGCAGCTGGTTCTCATCGCGCATCGGCGCGGTGCAGCCTTCCAGGTAGGACACGTATGCCTTGTCTTCGCAGATGATCAGCGTGCGCTCGAACTGGCCGGTGTGGCCGGCGTTGATGCGGAAGTAGGTGCTCAGCTCCATCGGGCAACGCACGCCCTTGGGGATGAACACGAAGCTGCCATCGGAGAATACCGCCGAGTTGAGTGCGGCGAAGTAGTTGTCGCCGACCGGCACCACGGTGCCCAGGTACTGTTTGACCAGCGCCGGGTGCTCCTTGATCGCTTCGGACATGGAGCAGAAGATCACGCCCTTCTCGGCCAGTTCCTTGCGGAACGTGGTGCCGACGGAGACCGAATCGAACACCGCATCCACGGCCACGCCGGCCAGCTTGGCGCGCTCATGCAGCGGCACGCCGAGCTTGTCGTAGGTATCCAGCAGTTCCTTGGGCACGTCGTCCAGCGAGGCGTACTTCGGGCCCTTCGGCGCGGAGTAATAGCTCAGCGCCTGCAGGTCGATCTGTGCGATCTGCAGCTTGGCCCAGTCCGGCATCGGCATGGTCAGGAAGTGGCGGTAGGCGTCCAGGCGCCACTGCGTCATCCACTCCGGCTCGTCCTTCTTGGCCGACAGGGCACGGATGGTGTCTTCGTCCAGGCCGGGCGGCAACGAGTCCGATTCGATGTCCGTGATGAAGCCGGCCGAATACTTGCGGCCGAGCTGCTCATGGATCTCGCGGTTGGGGGTATCGCCGGTGGCGACGGTATCGAGGGTATCGGTGGCCATGGGGGCTGCCTGATCAGGAGACGACATCCGCCGCGATCGCGCGGCGGTGGGCGTCAACAAGGGGAAGAGGGGGCAGGATCTGCGCCAGGGTGACCGCGCGCAGCGCTTCGGACACCACGTCGTTGATCATCCGCCAGCTGCTGCGGGCGCCGCACTGCAGCTCGCGGCCGCACTGGCTGTGGTCGTGGGCGCATTCGGTCAGGCCCAGCGGCCCTTCCATGGCTTCCACGATCTCGAACAGGGTGATCTGGTCCGCCGCGCGGGTCAGCCGGTAGCCGCCGCGCACGCCGCGCAGGCCTTCCACCAGCCCGGCCTGGGCCAGAGGCTTGAGCAGCTTGCTGACGGTCGGCGGTTCCAGACGGGCGAACTCGGCCAGTTCGGTGGCACTGAGCACCTCGCCCGGGCGGGCGGCGAGTACGGTCAGCACGACGGTGGCGTAATCGGTAAGCTTGGTGACGCGGAGCATGGTGGGGGCAGAACCATAAAGCGGACTGAAATTGTACGCTTTTCTCCGCCGGCATCCAACCCGCCCGTTCAGGCGCCCGCAGGGCGGCCTTTGAGGCGTATTGAACCGCATCGCTTTGGCAATCACAAAGATTAAGCGAGAATCGGGGCTTCCCACCGCAACGGTCAGCCAGATGCCCAAGAAGATCCAGGCCCGCAAGTCCACCATCCATGGCAATGGCGTGTTCGCGCTGGCGCCGATCAAGAAAGGTGAGCGGGTCATCCAGTACAAGGGTCTGCTGCGCAGCCACGCCGACGTGGATGCCGACGACACCGGGGATGTGGAAAGTGGTCATACCTTCCTGTTCACCCTCAATGACGACTACGTCATCGATGCGAACTACAAGGGCAATGACGCGCGCTGGCTCAACCACAGCTGCGAGCCCAACTGCGAAGCGGTGATCGAGGAAGCCGAGGGCGACAACCGCCGCGAGGACAAGGTCTTCATCGAGGCGATCAAGGACATCCAGCCGGGCGACGAGCTGACCTACAACTACGGCATCACCCTGGCCGAGCGTCACACCGCGCGCCTGAAGAAGATCTGGGAATGCCGCTGCGGCTCTAAAAAGTGCACCGGCACGATGCTCCAGCCCAAGCGCTGACCGCGCTGGCGGTCACCGGCCACGTGCGCCGGTGACTGCGCCGACACGCTGTGCACATCTTGGTCACCGTCGCCCAATGCGTGCCTGGCCACACTGAAGGCTCCTACTTAATGGAGCCGCTCAATGGCACATGCACTCAACGGCAAGCACATCGCGATCCTCGCCACCGATGGTTTCGAACAGTCCGAGCTGCAGGAACCCAAGCGACTGCTGGAGTCCTGGGGCGCCTCGGTGAAGGTGATCGCCCCCGGTGACGCCAGCCAGATCCGCGGCTGGAAAGACAAGGACTGGGGCGAGAACGTGAAGGTCGATGCCCCCTTGAAGGGCGCCAAGGCCGACGACTACGACGCGCTGGTCCTCCCCGGCGGCGTGATCAATCCCGACAAGCTGCGCATCGATACCGACGCGGTGGCCTTGATCAAGGCCTTCGGCCACGCGGGCAAGCCGGTTGCTGCGATCTGCCACGGGCCGTGGCTGCTGGTCGAGTCCGGCCTGGCCAAGGGCCGCAAGGTGACCTCGTGGCCGTCGCTGAAAACCGATCTGGGCAATGCCGGTGCCGAGTGGACCGATGCCGAGGTGGTGGTGGATGGTGGCCTGATCACCAGCCGCAAGCCGGGTGACATCCCGGCGTTCGCCGATGCCGTGGCCAAGGCGCTGGCCGCTTGATGGATGCAGGCACCGACCGTGGGTCGGTGCCATTTCCGGTTACTTGCTCAGCAAGCCTGCCGGCACCAACGCACCGAGGTCCTGGTTGAAGGTGACCACCAGCTTGCCGTTCTCTACCTGCGCCGACTGCACCTGCAGCGTGCCCAGCACCGCCGCGACCGTCGGGTCGATCTTGTAGATCGGCTCGCGCCGGGCGTAATCGACCAGCCAGGCGTTGAGCAGGCCACGCGTGCGCGAATCAAGCTTGCCGCCATTGTTGGCCGGCGTGAAGTCATCGACCGTCGGCTCCTGCAGGTGGAAGCCCTGGGTCTGCGCGTCATAACGCAGGCCACTGCTCAGCTTGACCTTGCCCAACGGGGCCGGGTTGCCGCCGGCAGTGGCCATGGCGATGTCGAAACCCAGATCCAGGCGGTTGCCTTGCGGCAGGGTGAGCTGGGGATGGCTCATGGTCATCGCGATCAGGCCGCCCAGCGCGTCCTGCGTGCGCGGGAAACTGCCATCGAGGTACTGCTGCACATCGGTGGCGCCCACCGACAACTGACGGCCGGAAATGCTGGGCGCAGCCTGAGCGCCGATGGCGGCGGCCAGCAGCACGGTGCAGGCGGCGAGGCGGGATAACAGCGGGCGAACGTTCATGACGGCAGGCCGTGCGGGAATGAGACGCCAACAATAACGCGCGCGGCTGAATCCAGCTTTGACGCGTGCGGGTGGTGGGCTCAGGGCGCGCCCTGGATCGATTCCAGCGCGGCCAGCACCTCGTCCAGCTGCGGCTGCAGCACGGTCAGCGGGTGGCTGGGTTCATTGGCATGGCGCTGGGCGAGATCGCGCAGCAGCTGGGTGGCGACGATCGCCGCGGCCCGTTCGTCTCCGCTGAGGCCGGTGTTGCGCCGTGCGATTTCCAGCAGGCGCATCCAGTCCTGCTGCGCACGATGCTCCAGCTCGATGGTGCAGCGCCCGCTGCACTGCAGGCCGTCCTTTTCGATCGGGGTGACGGTGATGCGGTAACGCTGGGAAGAAGAGCTGGCCATGGCTGCCTGCGCGGTGGGGGACAAGGCCACCATAGGCTGCGATCCGCACCGCGACGACAGGCGCGGTCGCACGCAGTGTTCCACCCTGTGCGTTCCGGCCGGTCCTGCCATCGCGTGGATCACGGCAGGACAGGCATCTGCGCGGGAAGGGCGCGCCGTTGATGGCTTTGGAAACGCTGTGTTTCGGCAGCGTCGGACCCACCCGCCGCCTCGATGGGATGGCAGAACCTCCAAAAAAAACGGGACGGCGTGAGCCGTCCCGTCGGGTGCTGCAGGAAGCGCGCAGATTAGAGCGCGGCGTCCTTGAGCTTCTTGAGCGGACGCACCTTCAGCTTGGTCGACGCCGGCTTGGCGGCAAACCACTGCTCTTCCTTCGTGAACGGGTTGATGCCCTTGCGCTTCGGCTTGGCCGGCACGCTGACGGTGGAGATCTTCAGCAGGCCCGGCAGGGTGAAGCTGCCAGCGCCCTTCTTGTGCACCGAAGCGGCGACGGCGCCTTCCAGCGAGGCGAGCACGGCGCGCACGTCCTTGGCGACAACGCCGGACGCTTCAACGATGTGTGCAACCAGACCAGACTTGCTCAGCACTTCCTTGATCGGCTTGGGAGCGGCCGGCTTCGCGGCTGCCTTCGTAGCGACTTTCTTTACTGCCTTCTTCGGGGCAGCCTTCTTAGCGGTCTTTGCCATGGTTTCCTGTTCCGTGAACGGTTGGTTGTTTGGTCGCGCCGAACCCCGTCGGCAAGCGAAATGTAGGGCAACTGTGGGGCGCCGCCAATAGGCAGACGCATAAAAATTCGTGATTTCCACGCCCTTCGTTACCGCGGTGCATCAGGTCATAGCCAAAAAACAGGGTCCGCCCTCGCGGCGGGTGCCATCGGTCATGGACCGTCGCACCCCGACTGTCGCACGAAAACCACTTGAAAACAGCATCCATCCTGATCGCCGATTCAGCTGGGGGCGACACCCGGCAGCAGGCTGGCGGCGGCCAGACACGGTGCTAACGCGGACCGGTCTACGATGGCCTGGCCATTCATCCCGCAGGAGATCAACGATGGGTATTTCGCGTCATGCCACCGCGCATTGGGAAGGTGACCTCAAGACAGGCAAGGGACAATTGAGCACGCCCCAGAGCGGCTTGATGGACAAAACCCGCTATGCCTTCAGCAGCCGCTTCGGCGATGAGAAGGGCACCAACCCGGAAGAACTGATCGCCGCCGCACACGCCGGCTGCTTCACCATGGCGCTGTCGGCCAAGCTCACCGAAGCCGGTTTCGTGCCGACCTCGCTGGATACCGAAGCCAAGGTCGACCTCTCGATGGAAGGTGGCCCGCAGCTGTCGCAAATCACGTTGAAGGTGAAGGCCGTGGTGCCGAACATCGAGGCCACCCAGTTCCGTGCCATCGCCGATGACGCCAAGCAGAACTGCCCGGTCTCCAAGGCGCTCAGTGCGGTGCCGATCACGCTGGAAGCCGAACTGGCCAGCTGATCGGCGCAGGATTGGTGCACAGCAGATTGTGATGGGAAAGCGGCGGCCGCATAGTCGCCGCTTTCCTTTTGTGGGGTGTCTGCATGCGTCCGACTGCTTTCGCTGCCCTGATGGCCTGCCTGCTGGCGGGGACCGCGCAGGCCGATGTCCGCCTGTTGACCGCCGCCACCATCCACACCGGCGATCCGGACGCGCCGACCGCCACCGCGCTGGCATGGGAGACCGAGACCGGGCGCGTGCTTGCCGTCGGTGACCGGCAGGCGATGCTCGAGCTGTATCCACTGGCGGCGCTGACCGACGTCGGCCAAGCGACCGTGATCCCGGGCCTGATCGACGCGCACGCGCACCTGATGTTTCTCGGCGGCACCCTGATGCAGGCCGACCTGACCGGCGCGACCAGCACTGCCGACATCGTCGCGCGCCTGCAGCGCTTTGCGGCGGAGAACCCCGAGGGCTGGCTGCTGGGCAGTGGCTGGGACCAGAACCGCTGGCCGGTCAAACAGTTTCCGACCGTGGCCGATCTCGACGCTGCATTCCCGGACCGCCCGGTCTGGTTGGGCCGCATCGACGGCCACGCCGGCTGGGGCAACAGCGCGGCACTGCGCGCGGTCGCCCAGCGCCCCGGGCAACGCGCGCTGAAGGGCAACTGGCAGCCTGCAGGCGGGCGCATCGTGCGCGATGCCAAGGGCCAGCCGAGCGGGGTGTTCATCGATGAAGCGATGACCCTGGTGCAGGCGGCGATACCGGCCCCGGGCGAGGCCGCACGCGAGCAGATGCTGACCCGCGCGCTCGACAAAGCAGTCAGCCAGGGCCTGACCGGCGTGCACGACATAGGCGTATCGCGCGCCGATCTGGCCCTGATGCGCCGCTTCGCCGACGCCGGCAGGTTGCCGCTGCGCATCGATGCCTATGCCGATGGCAACAGCGACGCATTGGCCGATCTGTGCGTGAACGGGACCTACCAGCACGCCGGCGGCCGGCTGGAAATGCGCGGGGTCAAACTGTTCATGGATGGCGCGCTGGGCAGCCGCGGTGCGGCGCTGTTGGCCGATTACAGCGATGACCCGCACAACCGCGGCTTGCTGGTCACCTCACCTGAGGACTTCGAGACCGCCGTGCGCAAAGCCGATGCCTGCCATGTCCAGGTCGCCACGCATGCGATCGGCGACCGCGGCAACCGGATCGCGCTGGACACCTATGCACGGGTGCTCGGCGAGCGCCGCAGTGGCGACCATCGCTGGCGCATCGAACATACGCAGGTGGTTGCGCTGGAGGACATTCCGCGTTTCGCCCAGCTCGGCGTGATCGCCTCGATGCAGCCTACCCACGCCACCTCGGATATGGGCTGGGCGCAGGATCGGGTCGGCCCCGAGCGCATCCTCGGCGCCTATGCCTGGCGGCGGATGCTGGCCTCCGGTGCCCGGCTCGCCTTGGGCTCGGACTTCCCGGTCGAGCAGGTCGACCCGCGGCTGGGCCTGTATGCGGCGGTCACCCGCCAGGACCGTGCCGGCAGACCGCCCGGTGGCTGGCAGCCTGATCAGCGGCTGACCGCAGCCGAAGCGCTGCGCGGGTTCACCGCCGATGCGGCCTGGGCGGGTCATGACGACAGCCAGGTCGGGCGGTTGCAGCCGGGCCTGCGCGCGGACTTCGTGGTGCTTGATCGCGACCCGCTCAGCGTGCCGCCCGCCGGGCTGGCCGACCTGCAGGTGCGCTCGACCTGGGTCGATGGCGCACCGGTGTATGACGCGGCGCGCTGAGTCGCCGCCGCAGGATCACCAGTCCAGCGTGCCGCGGATGACGGTCTGCACCTGGCCGCCGGACCAGACATCGCCGTGGTCATCGATGCGCAGGGTCAGGCGCGCGTCGTGGCCGACTTCGCGGCCCTGGCTGACCACGTAGCCGTGCGCGGTGCCGGGCAGGGCATCGCGGCTGTCCAGCCAGGCAGCGAGCACGGCATTGGCCGCACCGGAGGCGGCATCTTCAAAGCGACGGCCGTTGCCGACGAAGGCGCGTACCGCGAGATCCCAGGCCTGGCCCTGGCTGCGCGCATAGGCGAACACGCCCATGCTATCGGTCGCTTCGGCGAGGGTGGCCACGGCATCCCAGTCCGGGGTCAGTGCGCGCAGGGCCGCTTCGTCTGCTAGTTCAACCACCCACCAGCTGCGGCCACCGGCCATGCGCGCCGGCGGCAGGCTGCCCAGCGGCCACCCGGCCAGCGCGGCCTGCAGGCGCGGATCGTTGGCGGTCGTCACTTCGGCCACCGCTGCACGCGGCGTGCGGATCGCAATGGTGCGGGTAGCGCCGCTGCCGTCCACGCGCAGGGGCAGCGCCCCGGCGATGCCGTCCTGGACCAGCACGCCCTCGACCGGCGCGGCCACGCCCAGTTCCAGCACGGCATGGGCGGTGCCCACGCTGGGGTGGCCGGCGAACGGGACTTCCTTCTGCGGGCTGAACATGCGGATGCCGTAGTTGGCACCCGGGGCCTGCGGCGGGAACACGAAGGTGGTTTCCGGCAGCCGCGTCCAGCGGGCAATGGCCTGCATCGCCGCCGCGTCCAGCCCCTGTGCATCGAGCACGACGGCCAGCGGGTTGCCGGCGCCGGGGTAGGGCGAGAACACATCCAGCTGCAGGAAACGACGGGAGGTCATGGCAGATCGCTCAACGAAAAACGGGCGGGCAGCTTACCAATCGGGGCTGCGTTCCGGGCCGTGACCGGCGCCCCGCGCACCGGCGACCGGCCAAATCCGCCCGGCCTGGGCCGCCCGGGCCCTGCAACGGCCAGGCTTGGCATAGAATCGGGGGTTCGGCCCGGCGTGCCGGGCGATTCCCCTCACTACCCAAACCTCCACCTCCATGTCAGCTTCCCCCCTTGTCGATCGCTGGATCGTACTGAAGTTCGGCGGCACCTCCGTGTCGCGTCGTCACCGCTGGGACACCATCGGCAAACTGGCGAAAAAACGGGCGGAAGAAACGGGCTCGCGCGTGCTGGTGGTGTCGGCGCTGTCCGGGGTGACCAATGAACTGACCGCCATTGCCGACGGCGCCGCCGACAGCCGCGACCGCGTCGCGGCGCTGGTCGCGCGCCACCGCGCGTTCCTGACCGAGCTGGAGCTGGATGCCACCGCGCTGGACGTCCGTCTGGACGCGCTGGCCGGGCTGCTCGATGATCCGCGCGCCGCCGGGCGGCCGCTGGAATGGCAGGCCGAGGTGCTGGGCCAGGGCGAACTGCTGTCCTCGACCGTCGGTGCGGCCTATCTGCGCGCCAGCGGTCTGGATTTCGGCTGGATGGACGCGCGCGAGTGGCTCGATGCGCTGCCGCCGCAGCCCAGCCAGAGCGAGTGGTCGCAGCGCCTGTCGGTGAACTGCCAGTGGCGTGCCGAGGCCGATTGGGCCGCGCGTTTCCGCGCCCAGCCGACCCGCATGCTGATCACCCAGGGCTTCATCTCCCGCCACGCCGATGGCGGCACCGCCATCCTCGGCCGTGGCGGTTCGGATACCTCGGCGGCGTACTTCGGTGCGCTGCTCGGCGCCAGCCGCGTGGAGATCTGGACCGACGTGCCGGGCATGTTCAGTGCCAACCCGAAGGACGTGCCGGACGCGCGCCTGCTGACCCGCCTGGACTATTACGAGGCGCAGGAAATCGCGACGACCGGCGCCAAGGTGCTGCACCCGCGCTCGATCAAGCCGTGCCGCGACGCCGGGGTGCCGATGGCGATCCTGGACACCGAACGCCCCGAGCTGCCGGGCACCAGCATCGATGGCAACGCCGCGGCGGTGCCGGGCGTGAAGGCGATCAGCCGCCGCAACGGGATCGTGCTGGTCTCGATGGAGGGCATCGGCATGTGGCAGCAGGTCGGCTTCCTGGCCGACGTGTTTGGGCTGTTCAAGAAGCATGGCCTGTCCGTTGACCTGATCGGTTCGGCCGAGACCAACGTGACCGTTTCGCTGGATCCCTCCGAGAACCTGGTCAGCACCGACGTGCTGGCCGCGCTGTCGGCCGACCTCTCGCAGATCTGCAAGGTCAAGATCATCGTGCCGTGCGCGGCGATCACCCTGGTCGGCCGCGGCATGCGCTCGCTGCTGCACAAGCTCTCGGACGTGTGGGCCACCTTCGGCCGCGAACGCGTGCACATGATTTCGCAGTCGTCCAACGATTTGAACCTGACCTTCGTGATCGACGAGGCGGATGCGGACGGGCTGCTGCCGATCCTGCACGCCGAGCTGATCGACAGCGGCGCAATGCCGGTGGAAGAGGGCGAAGTATTCGGCCCGCGCTGGCGCGAGATCGCCGGCACCATCCGCCCGCGCGAAACCGCCTGGTGGCGGGGCCAGCGCGAGCACCTGCTGACGCTCGCCCAGGCCGGTACGCCGCGTTACGTCTACAACCTGCCGACGGTGCGGGCGCGTGCGCGCGCGCTGAACGCGATCAAGGCGATCGACCAGCGTTACTACGCGATCAAGGCCAACTCGCACCCGGCCATCCTGGAAGTGCTGGAGCAGGAGGGCTTCGGCCTGGAGTGCGTGTCGCACGGCGAGCTCAAGCACGTGTTCAACACGCTGCCGACGCTGTCGCCCAAGCGCGTGCTGTTCACCCCGAGCTTTGCGCCGCACGCCGAATACGATGCCGCGTTCGCGCTGGGCGTCACCGTCACCCTGGATAACGTGGAAGCGCTGCAGCGCTGGCCGGAACTGTTCAGCAACCGCGAGCTGTGGCTGCGCGTGGACCTGGGCCGTGGCGAAGGTCACCATGCCAAGGTCCGCACCGGCGGCAAGGACTCCAAGTTCGGCCTGCCGATCGCGCGCGTGGATGAGTTCGTGCGCATCGCCGGCGAGCTGGGCACCCGCGTGGTCGGCCTGCATGCCCACCTGGGCAGCGGCGTGGAAACCGCGCAGCACTGGCGCCTGATGTGCGATGAGCTGGCCGGGTTCGCCCGCCGCATCGGCAGCGTCGAGACCATCGATATCGGCGGTGGCCTGCCGATCCCGTACAGCGCCGACGACGAGCCCTTCGATCTGGACGCGTGGGCCGCCGGCCTAGCCGAAGTGAAGGCCGTGCACCCGGCGTTCCGCCTGGCGATCGAGCCGGGCCGCTATCTGGTGGCCGAGTCCGGCGTGCTGCTGGCCCGGGCCACCCAGGTGGTGGAGAAGGACGGCATCCGCCGCGTCGGTCTGGATGCGGGCATGAATACGCTGATGCGTCCGGCCCTGTACGACGCCTGGCATGACATCGAGAACCTCAGCCGCCTGAGCGGCTACTCCGAAGCGATGTTCGATGTGGTCGGGCCGATCTGCGAATCCAGCGATGTGTTCGGCAAGCGTCGCCGCCTGCCGGCCTCGACCGCGCCGGACGATGTGATGCTGATCGCCGACGCCGGCGCGTATGGCTACGTCATGGCCAACACTTACAACCAGCGCGAGCTGCCGCGCGAGGACGTCATCGATGATGGCCCGTGACCGCTGCCTGCCGCCTTTCAAACCGGATACACCATGACTGCTTTTGATAAACACCAGGTTGCCGTTTTCCGCTTCGTCCGCTGCGCGTTCGCCGCGGACACCGGCGTGGCGCAGCTGGTCTACGCCTTCGATGACGGCCCGGAACTGATCGAGACGGTCACCATCCCCGGTGCGCCGTTCGTGCTCGAGGGCGACCGCGCCGAAGCGGTGCAGCGCGCCCTGCGCCTGCTGCACCTGATCGCCGGTGTGAGCTATTACAAGGCGGGCGTTCCCGAGCAGGTGCGCATCGACAGCTACACCATCGATGCGGCCACCGCCGCGCTGGTGGAGACGGTCTACCTCAACGGCCTGGGCGAGTTCGCCTACCGCAATGGGCTGAACCTGCGTGGCCGGTTCCGCCTGCCGGTGGAGGGCGAGGCCTTCGCCGCGCCGGCACTGGGCCTGCGCGAACACGCGCTGGTCGCCATCGGCGGCGGCAAGGATTCGCTGGTCAGCATCGAAGCGCTGCGCCACCTGGGCATCGCCGAGACCGTCACCTGGATCGGTGGCTCGCAGCTGATCCGCGCCTGCGCCGAGCGCACCGGCCTGCCGATCCTCAACATCGGCCGCACGCTGGCGCCGGAGCTGTTCGAGCTCAATCGCCAGGGCGCCTGGAACGGGCATATCCCGGTCACCGCGGTGAACTCGGCGATCATGGTGCTGGCTGCGCTGCTGCAGGGCGTGGACCAGGTGGTGTTCTCCAACGAACGCTCGGCCAGCTATGGCAGCCAGATTCCCGGCACCGGCGAGGTCAACCACCAGTGGTCGAAGGGCTGGGCGTTCGAGCAGGCCTTCGGCGAGCACCTGGAGCAGCACGTTGCGGCGGACCTGCACTATTACTCGCTGCTGCGCCCGCTTTCGGAGCTGGCGGTCGCGCGTCAGTTCGCCAAGAGCGATTTCTACGACGCACATTTCTCCAGCTGCAACCGCAATTTCCACATCCTGGGCGAGCGCCCGGTGAACCGCTGGTGCGGTGTCTGCCCGAAGTGTCACTTCGTGTTCCTCGCGCTGGCTCCGTTCATGCCGAAGATGCGCCTGGTCGGGATCTTCGGCCGCAATCTGCTCGACGATATCGAACAGGCCCCGGGCTTCGATGCGCTGCTGGAATTCCAGGACCACAAACCGTTCGAGTGCGTCGGCGAAGGCCGCGAATCGCGTGCGGCGATGGCGACCCTGGCCGCGCGCCCGGAGTGGAATGAAGACGCGCTGGTGAAGCGTTTCGTCCACGAGATCCGCCCGCAGCTGGAGGCCGCCGAACTGCAGATCGAACCGCTGCTGGTACTGGAAGGCGAACACCGCATTCCGCCGGCGATCTGGGAGCGCCTGCGTGCGAATTTCGCAGCTTGAGGGCAAGCGCGTTGCTCTGTGGGGATGGGGACGCGAGGGGCGCGCTGCGTTCGGCGTCCTGCAGCAGCGGCTGCCGTCGCTGCCGCTGACCCTGTTCTGCCCGGAAGCCGAGGCCGCCGCAGCACGCGAGGAAACCGGCGCTGCGCTGACGGTGCGATCGGAGGTCACCGGCGAGGCGCTCGCCGCGTTCGACGTGGTGATCAAATCACCGGGCATCAGCCCGTATGGAGAGGCGGCCCTGCACGCCGGGGCGCAGGGCACGCAGTTCATCGGCGGTACCTCGCTGTGGTTCGCCGAACAGGCCGCCGCCGACGGCATCGTGCACGACACCGTGTGCGTGACCGGCACCAAGGGCAAGAGCACCACCACCGCGCTGCTGGCGCACCTGCTGCGTGCCTCGTGCGCGCGCACCGGGCTGATCGGCAACATCGGCCTGCCGCTGCTGGAAGTGCTGGCGCCGCAGCCCGCGCCGCAGTACTGGGCGGTGGAACTCTCCAGCTACCAGACCGGCGAGGTCGCGCGCAGTGGCGCGCACCCACAGGTCGCCATCGTGCTGAACCTGTTCCCCGAACACCTGGACTGGCACGGCAGCGAAGCGCGCTACATCGAAGACAAGCTGCAGCTGGTCACCGGGGCCGCGCCGCTGATCGCGGTGCTCAACGCAGCCGATCCGCACCTGGCCGGGCTGTCGCTGCCCCGCAGCGAGATCATCTGGTTCAACCAGCCGCTGGGTTGGCACATGCGCGGCGATGTCGTGCATCGCGGCGAGCAGCCGGTGTTCGATACCTCGCATACCCCGCTGCCCGGCCGGCACAACCGCGGCAACCTGTGCGCGGTGCTGGCGGCGATCGAAGCGCTGGGCCTGGACGCAGTGGCGCTCGCGCCGAGGGTGCAGGACTTCCGCCCGCTGCCCAACCGCCTGCAGACCATCGGGACGCGCGAGGGGATCACCTACGTCAACGATTCGATCAGCACCACGCCGCACGCGAGCCTGGCGGCGCTGGAATGTTTCGCCGGGCACCGCATCGCCCTGCTGGTGGGCGGGCATGATCGTGGACTGGACTGGCACGACTTCGTCGCGCACATGGCGCACGACGTACCGCCGGTGGAGATCGTCACGATGGGCGCCAACGGCCCGCGCATCCACGCACTGCTGCAGCCGCTGGCCGATGCCGGCCGTTTCGGTCTGCATGCGGCTGCCGATCTGCCCGAGGCCATGCAGCTGGCGCAGGCCGCGCTTGGCGGGCAGGGCGGGGTGGTGCTGTTGTCGCCGGGTGCGCCCAGCTATGGCGTGTACCGCGACTACGTCGCCCGTGGCCGCCACTTCGCCGAACTGGCCGGCTTCGATCCGGACCAGATCACGGCGATCCCGGGCATCGGGATCGCCTGATAGGTCGCTGTAGAGCCACGCCATGCGTGGCTGCCGTTGGTGTGGATCGCGCAGCCACGCATGGCGTGGCTCTACCGTGGTGTGGATGGCGCAGCCACGCATGGCGTGGCTCTGCCCCTGGGATGTGCGGCATCGTTCATCCGCGCGGGGCACGTCGGTGATCTACGCGTCAGACCTCTTCTTCATCGATGAAGGCGTAGTCGTTTTCGATGAGCTGCTGCAGGTATGCATCGAAGCTCGGCGCGATCACCCGGTAGCTGTCCGGGTCGTGCAGGTAGCGCACCACCTGGCCGACCGTGCCGCCCGGCGCGGGATCGAAATCCAGGTACAGCATCGAGCTGCCGCCGTTGTTCATGCAGTGCGAGAAGCACAGGCGCTTGCCCATCGGCAGGTCGGCATCGATGCCGTCGCCGAGAATCTCCGGGTCTTCCTCCAGCCATTCCTCGTAGATCGAGCGGATGCTGTCATCCCACTGCGCGCTGTCCTCGAAGACCTGGTCCACCGAACGCAGGTAGTAGGGGTAATGCCCCTCTTCGACGTCCGAGCCCAGCATCAGCACCACCACCTCGCCGCCCGGGTAGGCGCGGAAATGCGTGCCGTCGACCCGCGCTAACAAGGCGAGCAGGCTCTCGGGTACCTGTGGCCAGCGCTCGCGCAGGCGCTGCAGATCGGCCGTGCTGGCGCCCTCGACCCAGGCCCACATCCTCGCATCGTCGTCGGGCAGGCGCGGCACCAGGCCGGAGAGGAAGCGGTCGACAAGGCTCATGGGGTATTCCGTACACGGGGCCGGCCAGCCTGCCATAACAGGGACGGAGGGAGTTAATCCAATAACTGGGACGGCGGTGATCAATCCAGATGAGGTCGGGCGTGGCCGGCCTGCCGGATCACGGGGGGGAGGTGCCCAGGCGCTTCTACACGGTGCCGTCAACCGGCCGTCATACACTCGGGGCTCTTTCTGTCGGGAGCAGACGCATGAACAGGCAATGGCGGTGGGGTGCGGCGGTGCTGTTGGGCATGACGGCGTTGCCCGCGCTGGCGGCGATGCAGGCCAAGCCGGTGGAGTGGACCCAGGACGGCACCACGTTCAGTGGGGTGCTGGTCTACGACGACAGTGACAATGACAAGCGCCCCGGTCTGGTGATGGTGCCGAACTGGAAGGGCGTGAACGACTCGGCCATCGCCAAGGCCAAGCAGCTCGCCGGCGATGACTACGTGGTGCTGGTCGCCGATGTGTACGGCAAGGGCGTGCGACCGAAGACCGACGCCGAGGCCGGTCCGGTGGCGACCAAGCTGCGCAACGACCGCCCCGTGCTGCGCGCCCGTGCGCTCAAGGCGATCGAGGTGCTCAAGGCCCAGGCCGGGAAGGCGCCGCTGGATGCCAGCCGGATCGGCGCGGTAGGGTTCTGCTTCGGCGGGACTACGGTGCTGGAGATGGCGCGCGCCGGCGCACCGCTGGCTGGCGTGGTCAGCCTGCACGGTGGCCTGGGCTCACCGCTCCCGGCCAAGGCCGGCGGGACGCATCCCTCCGTGCTGGTGCTCAATGGCGCCGACGACAAGGGCGTGAGCAAAGCGGACATCGCCAGCTTCGAGCAGGAAATGAACGCGGCCAAGGTGGACTGGGAGTTCACCAACTACAGCGGCGCGGTGCACTGCTTCGCCGAGTCCGATGCCAACAGCCCGCCAGGCTGCCTGTACAACGAACGGGCGGCCAAGCGTGCCTGGAAGGCGCTGGATGAATTCTTCGAGGAGCGGTTCGAGACCAGAGCCCGGTAGAGCCGACCGTTGGTCGGCTGCAACGCGCATGGCGTGGTGCGTTCATCGGGGATCGCGGCGCCGGGAGGACGAGAAGCCGACCAACGGTCGGCTCTACCTCTGAGGGTTACAACCGTCGGGCGGAACGCCCTCCCTCAATGCGAACGCTGCACCGCGTAGCGGGCCAGCCCGCGCAGGGCGGCCACGGCATCGTTGTCGGCCAGGCCGTCGAGCGCACGCTCGGCGGCGTCGGCATACTCCTCGGCGCGCGCGCGGCTGTAGTCCAGGCCGCCGGTGGCGTGGATGGCCGCCAGCACTTCCGGCATCGCCTCGGCGTCACCGTTCTGCACAATCTCGCGCAGGCGCTCGCGGGTGGTGGCATCCGAATGCGCCATCGCGTGGATCAGCGGCAGGGTGGCCTTGCCCTCGGCGAGGTCGTCGCCCAGGTTCTTGCCCAGCTCATCGGCGTTGGCCGAGTAGTCCAGCACATCGTCGGCAATCTGGAAGGCGTAGCCCAGGTGCATGCCGTAGTCGTACAGCGCCTGCTGGGTGGCCTCATCGACACCACTGGCCAGCGCGCCCAGACGGGTGCCGGCGGCGAACAGCACCGCGGTCTTGCGCTCGATCACACGCAGGTAGGCGGCCTCGTCGGTATCCGGGTTATGCACGTGCAGCAGCTGCAGCACCTCCCCCTCGGCGATGCGGTTGGTGGTGTCGGCCAGGATCCGCATGACCGGCATGCGGTCCAGTTCGACCATCAGCTGGAAGCTGCGCGAGTACAGGAAATCGCCGACCAGCACGCTCGGGGCGTTGCCCCACAGTGCATTGGCGGTGCTGCGGCCACGCCGCAGGCTGGATTCGTCCACCACGTCGTCGTGCAGCAGGGTCGAGGTATGGATGAACTCGATGATCGCGGCCAGCTGGTGGTGTTCCGGACCGGCCTGGCCGACCGCGCGGCCAGCCAGCATCACCAGCATCGGGCGCAGGCGCTTGCCGCCGGCCGAGATGATGTGGTCGGCGATCTGGTTGATCAGCACGACATCCGAGGACAGTCGGCGACGAATCAGCGCATCGACGGCGTCCATGTCGGGCGCAGCGAGCGACTGGATCTGGGGCAGGCCCAGCGCGGGGCGGGTGTCTTCGGTGATGGTCATGCGGTCTGACTTTCAGGCTTGGCCGGAATTATAGGCGGTGCCGTCGTATTCCGCCTGCGAAGACGCGCCTGTGGCCCGGCCAAGGTGCGCGGCAGACGCGGGGGGGAGGGGCGGGCCCTGCCGATCCTGGGCGCCGCCACCGATGCGCCGTGCCCGGTTGGCTGCCGCCCGGCCGGGCGCTGGGAATGCGCCCCGCGCCGCCATCTGGCGTGAATACGTATGCATGCGACCCCACCGCTGGAGGCGCCCCGCTAAGCTTGTCGGGTTCGTTTCTGGCCCCCTCGCGGGTGCCGTGGAAGCCCGAAGGGGGGCCTCAATGTCGCAGTCTCCATGGTGGCGCGGTGCCGTCATCTATCAGATCTACCCGCGCAGTTTCCTGGATGCCAATGGCGATGGCGTGGGCGACCTGCCCGGCATCATCGAACGCCTGGACTACGTGGCCGCGCTGGGCGTCGACGCGATCTGGGTCTCGCCGTTCTTCAAATCGCCGATGGCCGACTTCGGCTATGACATCGCCGACCACCGCGATGTCGATCCGATGTTCGGCACGCTGGCCGACTTCGACCAGCTGCTGGCCAAGGCGCATGCGCTGGGCCTGAAGGTGATGATCGACCAGGTGTTCAGCCATACTTCGATCGAGCATGCCTGGTTCCAGGAGAGCCGCCAGGACCGCACCAATCCCAAGGCGGACTGGTACGTATGGGCCGACCCGCGCGAGGACGGCACCCCGCCCAACAACTGGATGTCGATCTTCGGCGGCGTGGCCTGGCAGTGGGAGCCGCGCCGCGAGCAGTACTTCCTGCACAACTTCCTGGCCGACCAGCCCGACCTGAACTTCCACAACCCGGCGGTGCAGCAGGCCACGCTGGATTACGTGCGGTTCTGGCTGGATCGCGGCGTGGACGGCTTCCGCCTGGATTCGATCAACTTCTGCTTCCACGATGCACAGCTGCGCGACAACCCGGCCAAGCCGCTGGAGAAGCGTCTGGGCCGTGGCTTCAGCGCGGACAACCCGTACGCCTACCAGTACCACTACTACAACAACACCCAGCCGGAGAACATCGGGTTCATCGAGCGGCTGCGCGTGCTGCTGGACGAGTATCCCGGCTCGGTCAGCCTGGGCGAGATCTCCGCGGAAGATTCGCTGGCCACCACGGCCGAGTACACCGCGCCGGGCCGGCTGCACATGGGCTACAGCTTCGAGCTGCTGGTGAAGGATTTCAGCGCCGGTTACATCCGCGATACGGTGTCGCGGCTGGAAGCGACGATGACCGAAGGCTGGCCGTGCTGGGCGATCTCCAACCACGACGTGGAGCGCGCAGTGACGCGCTGGGGCGGCCATCCGGCCCAACCGCGGTTGGCGCGGATGCTGGTAGCGATGCTGTGTTCGCTGCGCGGTTCGATCTGCCTGTACCAGGGCGAGGAACTGGGGTTGGGCGAGGCGGACGTGCCGTTCGAGGCGCTGCAGGACCCGTACGGCATTACCTTCTGGCCGAACTTCAAGGGGCGCGACGGCTGCCGCACGCCGATGCCGTGGCTGGATGCCCCGAAGGCGGGCTTCACGACGGGCGAGCCGTGGCTGCCGATTCCGGCGGAGCATCAGGCCGCGTCGGTGGCGACGCAGGAACAGGATCCGCATTCGGTGTTGAACTCGTTCCGTCAGTTCCTGGCATGGCGGCGGACGATGCCGACGCTGTTGGTGGGGGATATTCGTTTCCTCGAGTGCGCCGAGCCGGTGTTGATGTTCGAGCGGGTGCACGGGGAGGAGACGTTGCTGTTGGCGTTCAATCTGTCGGCCGGGACGGCTCGGGTTGCGCTGCCGGTGGGTGATTGGCAGGCGATGCATGTGCCGGGTCCGGATGTCGGCGAGGTGGTCGGTGGTGAGCTGGTGTTGCCGGCGCAGTCGATGTATTGCGCGCGACGCAGCTGAGTGGGTTTCCGGTGGTATTGAGAGGGCGGGGCCGGGTGCCTCGCCCTTTTTTTGTCTTGCGTTCGTGCGTTGGGCCACAGCAACGGCAACGGCGCGTTGGGCTGCGCTTGTGCCCGCCCTTTGACAATGGGCTGGTGCGCAAGGGAAAAGCGACGCGGGGCCAGCGCGTCCTGGCAACCGCAATGCTGATGTCGACCGTAAATCGACAGGCTTGAGCTGTCGCGCTGGTCTCAGGTGTTGAAACAGTTGAAGCAGCTGAAGCAGCTGAAGCATGCGCAATGGTCGGATCGGCCACACACCCCCCGACCAGACCAAGGACAGCCGGCGCTGACGCTCTTCAGGGGCAGAGAAAATCCAACAAAAAACCCGCTGCACAAGCAGCGGGTTCTTCGATGTTGCCATTACGTCGCTGACGCCACCTCAATCAGAACTTGTAGTTCACGCCCAGCATGTAGGTGCGGCCCCACTCCACGTACTCCAGCGGGCGATCCTTGGTGCCGGCATAGGTCCGATACGGCTCGTTGGTCAGGTTGCTTCCCTGCAGCAGCAGCGTCAGCCCATGCAGGCTGCTGCTGTCGGCGAAGGTGTAGCTGACCTGCGCATCCGTCACGTTCTCGCCGACCACGTATCGCAGGGTGCGGTTGCCGTTGAAATTGCCGATCTCGCCGATGAAGTCCGAGCGACGGCGCTGGCTCACGCGTGCCTCGAATCCACTGCGCTCGTAGTACGCGGTGAAGTTGTACACGCGCTCGGACAGGCCCGGCAGGCTGATCGGATCGCTGCCCACGCTGGAGGCGCTTTCCGGGTCCAGGATCTTGATGTCGCTGTCGTTGAACGTCGCACTGGCCTGCACGCCGAAGCCGCGCAGGCTCTCGGTCAGCATCTCCAGCGGGAAGGAGGCGGTCAGCTCCAGCCCCTTCAGCTTGCCACCTTGGCCGTTCTGCGGGGCCGAGAAGGTGCCGGTCGGCAGCACCGGCACGATCATGCCCGGCGGCGGCACGTAGCTGGCCAGCAGGTCACTGAAGTCGTAGTCATCGCGCGACTGCGTGTAGACGTAGGACTTCAGGTCCTTGAAGAACACCGCGGCGGCCACGTAGGCCTTCTCGCCGAAGTACTTTTCGTACGAGAGGTCGATGGCGTTGGCGCGCCACGGATCCAGCAGCGGGTTGCCACCGCTGCCGCCGGGCTTGCCGGTGGCGGTGTCCACGCCGAACTCCAGGCCGGCCCGCATCTGGTCCACGCGCGGGCGTGCCACCTGCTTGGCCACGGCGAAGCGCAGTGTCTGCTGGTGCGGGAACATGAAGGCCAGGTTCAAACTCGGCAGCCAGTCGGTATAGGTCTTGCCGTCATCGATCGGCAGGATGTTCTGGCCGTCCGGACGTGAGCGGTCGAAGTAGTTGGACTGCGAGCTCTGGTCGGTACGCACCATCTGTACGCCGATGTTGCCGCGCAGGCCGACCTCGCCCAGGTCGGTGTTGATGTTGGCGCGGATCCAGGCGGTGCTGGTCTTTTCCTGCACCGTCCAGGCCTTGGGAATCAGGTAGTCCAGGTTGGTGACCGGGTTGAACACCATGTAGCGGTCCACCGCGGCCGGGACGTTCCAGGCGGGGATGTAGCCGATACCGGCGAAGCCCAGATTGACCGGCGCGTACTGCAGGTCACTGGCGATGTTGGCATCGCCCTGGTCGCCCAGCAGGATGTTGCCCTCGGCCTGGGTCTTGTCCTTGCGGCGGTCGGCGTAGTTCACGCCCACGTCCACATCGGAGAACCACGGCAGCGAATCGGGCATCGCGAAGGTGGCCTGCAGGCGGGCGCCCTTCAGGCGGTCTTCGACCATCGGCACCTTGCCGTAGCCGGAGCCGTAGATGGTGTTGGTCAGGAACAGCGCGTTCGGGTTGGAATAGTCCAGGCCCGGGCTGATCTGTGAGAAACCATCCGGTTTGACCACCACGCCGACCGAATCCAGCTGCGGCATCGGGGTGAGCTGCAGGTTGTTCTCCAGGTTCAGCTCATTGCGCGTGGCCTTGGAGTAGTTCACGTCCGCAACGACCTTGACCCGTTCGAAATTGAACTCGTTGTTCCAGCCGAACGCGTCGATCTTGTCCTTGCGCTTGTTGTACATGCCGCGCACCAGCGGGTACACGCCGGTCGCCACGCCACCGGCGAAGGTGCCGTCGGCGTTGATCTGCGGGTTGGTGATCAGCAGGCCCGGGGTATAGCCGCCGTTGTAGTTGCTGAGGTTGACCTCGAACTGGTTGGCAGTGTCGATCTGCTCGGCTTCGGTGTGGAAGGCATCCAGCGTGCTGGTCCACACGTTCGACGGACGGAACTGCACGGTGGCCATCACGCCGTCGCGCTCGTTGTTGCCGGTGCGGCGCAGGGCCTTGATGCCATCGGAGAACACGGTGCCCGGAGCCAGGCCGGGGCGGTTGCCCTGGTCGGTCTGCTCGGTGGTCCATGGCTCGTACAGGCCGACCTGGTTTTCCTGGATGGGCATGTCGCTGTGCGCGTAGCCGATCGAGATGCCCAGGGTGTTGTCCAGGAACTGATCGATGTAGCTGGCGCTGAAACGATTGCCGTACGGGTCGACGTTGGCGGCCTTGCCCAGCGAGCTCTTCTGGTAGCGGCCGCTGATCGCGATCACGCGCTCAGCGAAGCTCAACGGACGCACGGTCTGCATGTCGATGGTGCCCGACAGGCCCTGGCCGACGAGGGCGGCGTCCGGGGTCTTGTAGACGGTCACGCCGTTGACCAGTTCCGAGGGGTACTGGTCGAACTCGACGCTGCGGTTGTCACCGGTGCTGACCACTTCGCGGCCGTTGAGCAGGGTGGTGGCGAAATCCGGCGACAGGCCGCGCACGCTGATGACCTGGGCGCGGCCGGCCACGCGCTGGGCGGCTAGGCCGGGCAGGCGGCCCAGCGATTCGGCGATGCTCACGTCAGGCAATTTGCCGATGTCCTCGGCCGAGATCGCTTCGACCACCGAGGTGGCGTCCTGCTTGATCGCGATCGCGTTCTCGATGCCACGGCGGATGCCGGTGACCTGGACGGTGTCCAGGTTGGTTGCCGTATTTCCGGTCGGTGGGGTGGTGGTACTGGATTCGGCGGTCTGCGCCGACGCCATCAACGGCGTCAGGGCGACGGCCAGCGCGAGACTCAGCGCGCTGCGCTTGCGGTTCAACATTTTCCCCTCCCAGGCAATGTTGCCAATCGATTTTGTGGTTGCCCGGAGGACCCGGGAGCGTCACGGCGCGGTGGCCGTTGACTGCGTGGCTATGGTAGGCAGCGCGCCTGCCGCGGGAATCACCCTGCATACGTATTCAATGACGTTGGCTGCATTGGAATCGATTACAGCTGCGTTGGCGCATGCGCGCCACCGCGCCACCGCGCCACGGTTTGCCATGCAAACGTCGACGGGTAGTGCCGGCCGCTGGCCGGCTCCTCCATCTGCCTGGCATCCCGAGGAGCCGGCCAGCGGCCCGCACTACCCGTCATGGGCCTGCGTCGAGATCTCTGATCAGGTCTACAGCGGGGTAAAGCGGATCGCCTGGCCGCCGCCCGGCGCAAGCACCAGCGTCAGCGCGTCGACGCTGGTGACCTCGCGGGTCTCGCGCACGAAGGCGAAGGGGTTGCTGCGGAAATCGGCGCCGTCCCCATCGCGATAGATTTCCGCCCGGTAACGTACGCCCGGCTCCAGGAAGCCCAGCGGGATGGGCAGCACGCGGCCATGCTCGTCGGTGATGCTGCCCAGGAACCAGTCGCGGCTGTGGCGGTCCCTGCGTACGATGGTCACGAAGTCGCCCACCTCGCCGTTGAGCACGCGGGTGTCCTCCCAGTCCACCGCCACATCTTCGATGAAGCGGAAGGCCTCACGGTGCTGCTCATAGTGCTCGGGCAGGTCGGCGGCCATCTGGATCGGGCTGTAGATCGTCACGTACAGGGCGAGCTGGCGCGCCAGCGTGCTGGGGATCGCCTGGCCGCCACGGCCCTTCAGGCTGAGGATGCCGGGGGTGTAATCCATCGGCCCGGACAGCATCCGGGTGAACACCAGGTTGACCTCGTGCTCAGGCGGATTCGGCGGCTGTCCCCAGGCGTTGTACTCCATCCCGCGTGCACCTTCGCGGGTGATCCAGTTCGGGTAGGTGCGGCGCAGGCCGGTGTCCTTGATCGGCTCGTGCGGGGTCACCGCGATATGCCGTCTGGCCGCCTCCTGCACCACTTTAAGGTGATGGCGGGCCATGAACTGGCCATCGTGCCACTCGCGCCACAGTGGCCCACCCGCCGGGTTGCGCCGATCCACCTGGCCGTCATCGCACACGTATCCGCTCTTGAACGAGTCCACGCCCAGCCGCGCGTAGAGATCCAGCGCCGCGCCGAGCTGATCCTCGTAGTGTTCGATGGCGCAGCCGGTTTCATGGTGGCCGATCAGGTGTACGCCCTTCGTCGCGCCGTAGGCCGACAGCGCCTCGATGTCGAAGTCCGCAGTGGGCCGGGTGAAATCGAACGCGTAGCCGTTGCCGACCCAGTCGCCGTTCCAGCCGGGGTTCCAGCCTTCCACCAGCACGCCGCGGAAGCCATGCCGGGCAGCGAAGTCGATCACGCGTTGGGTCTTGGCCGTGGTGGCAGCATGTCGCGGGCCGGTGGCCCAGCTTTCCTTGTCCAGATGCATCGACCACCACACACCCAGGTACTTGGAGGGCTTCACCCAGCTTACGTCACCCAGCACATTGGGTTCGTTGAGGTTGAGGATCAGGCTGGATTCGACCAGCCCGCCGGCGGTGTCGCTGATCTGCAGCGTGCGCCACGGCGTATCGAAGGGCAGGCTGCGCCGCACTTTCCAGCCTTCGGCCGAGGGTGACAGTTGCGCGCGCAGGCGCTGGCCTTCGGTGCGGCGCAGCCACATGCCAGCGTAGTCCACCAGGGCCGCCTCATGGATGGAGACATGCAGTCCATCGCGGCTGCGCAGCGTCATCGGCGTATGCGCAAGCGGCACCTGGTCCAGCGGCGTACGCTGGTAAAGATATTCGTAGTGGATCGGCTCGCCGGCCGGAATCCACCAGGCGGTGGCGGTCGGTGCGATCGCGAACTCGGTCAGCTCATCATCGATGATCGCCTCGCGCATCCCCGGCTGCTGCGGGAAGTGATAGCGAAAGCCCAAGCCGTCGTCGTAGACCCGGAACACCACATCAATGCGCCGCTTGGTGCCGCTGCGCTCGACCAGCTGCACCACCACTTCGTTGAAGTGGTTGCGGGTCAGCCGGCGCTCGCCCCAGGGCTGCTCCCAGGTTTCATCGACGCTGCGCGACTGCTGGCCGACCGCGGCAAGGTCGCGGTCCAGGCGGCCATCGCGCAATTGGAAGCCGAGCTTGGAGTTGTCTACCACCGTTTCGCCGAAACGGTCCACCCGGTAGCTGGGGGTGCCACCATCCAGTTGCAGCGACACGCGCAGCACCTTGCCGGGCGACTCGACACTGGCGACAGTGACCGGTTCCGCCAAGACGGTGGCGCTGAATGCGCAGAGGATCCAGCCCAGCAGGGGCAGGCGACGACGTGCGAAATGCTCGTTTGTTGGATGCGACAGTGACGGCATTTCCCCTCCCAAGGCGGCCGAAAACACCCCCGGACTATAGCGACGCGGTCACGATTGCCGACCGCCCTGGCCATGAATACGTATGCAGCTCGATGCAGGCTGCGGCGTGCCGTCTACCATGGGCCCAAGGCACCCTGGGAGGGGGCCGCGAGCGCATCGCCGCGAGGCGGTGCGGACCTACAACGCGAGCAAAGGGGAGGGAGGCAACTGGCGCGAGCCGGTTCGCCACTTCGATGCTGAAGATGATCTGCCTGACCGTTGCCCTCGGGGCAGCGATGGGGTCCACCGCACGCGCGGCCGACCTGGATTTCGACGGCCGCCATGCGCGCGCCGAGCCCGCCGCCGCAGGTGGCTACCTTCTGCATGCGCCGCAGGGCGAGGTGCGCATCGGCGCGCAGCCGATGCGCAGCGAGACCGGCAGCGTGCTGTTCGATGCGCTGTTCGGGTTGGCCCAGCAGGAGATGGAGGCCGACCGCGTGGAGGCGATCCGTGACCCGGCCTTCAATCACGGCAAGCCGGTTCCCTGCGCATGCTTCCAGACCGGTGAGCGCTGGCCGTATGTGTGGACGCGTGATGTCAGCTTCGCTGCCGATCTGGCGCTGTCGCGTCTGGATCCGGTACGCACACGCCAGTCGCTGCAGTTCAAGCTGTCCACCGCGCGCGATGGGCATACGCCAGGCCTGTTCGTCGCCCAGGACACCGGCTCCGGTGGCAGCTGGCCGATCAGCAGCGACCGCGTGGTGTGGTTCCTGGCCGCACGTGGGCTGCTGGATGACGCGGCCTTTGCCGACCAGGTCTGGCAGGCACTGCAGGCGACCCTGGCGCAGGATCGCGGGGCGGTGTTCGATGCACGGATCGGCCTGTATCGCGGCGAAACCTCCTTCCTGGATTGGCGCGAACAGACCTATCCGGACTGGACGCGCGAGGACGTGCGCTTCATCGGCGAGTCCTTCGCGCTCTCCACCAACGTGCTGCATTACCAGGCGCTGCGGCTGGCCGAGCAGCTGGCCCGCCAGCACGGCGATGCGCGTGCTGCCACCTACGGCCAGTGGGCGGATGCACTGGCTGGCCAGATCGATACACGCTTCTGGCGCGAGGAGGCCGGTCAGTACATGAGCTACATCGGCGAGGCGGCGCACCCGGTGCCGTACGCCAAGTACGACCTGCTCGCGCTCTCGCTGGGCGTGCTGGCCGATGTGTTCCCGGCCGACCGCGCACGGCGCGCGCTGGCGAACTACCCCGCCGTAGCCGGTGGCAGCCCGGTGGTGTGGCCGCAGGAAGCGCAGCAGCCGATCTATCACAACCGCGGCATCTGGCCCTTCGTCAGCGCGTATTCGTTGCGCGCCGCGCGCCGGCTGGACGATGCCCCGCGCATCGCCCTGGAGATCGAGTCGCTGATGCGCGGCACCGCGCTGGCCGGTTCCAACATGGAGAACTACGAGATGCGCACGCTGGCGGTGCATGTCGATGAAGGTGCCCTCAGCGGCCCGGTGGTGAATTCGCCACGCCAGCTGTGGTCGGTGGCCGGCTATCTCTCGATGGTGCTGGAAGGTGTGTTCGGCGTGGAGGACGACGGTCGTATCGCGCCGAAGCTGCCGACATCGCTGGTGCCGACGCTGTTCGGTGGGCATGACCGCATCCGCCTGGACGATGGCGAACAGCGTTACGTGCTGGTGCGACCGAAGCACCTTGCCGGCGAGCTGTTGGTGACGGGTGATATCCAGCGCGACGGCACGACCACCACAGTGCAGCTGGTGCCGTTGCATGCCACGGGCGCGACGCCATCACCGGCCATCCTGCGTCCCTCGGCGGTGTTCGCCCCGGCCACCCCAGCCACCCCGGTGCCTCGCGAAACGACGGCGGGCTGGCAGATCACGGTGCCTGCCGGGCACGTGCTGTGGCGCGACGGCCAGACGCTGGCGCCCACACGGGGTGTCGCCACGATTGCCCGGGACGGTGCCAGTCACTGCCTGAGCCTGACCCGCCGGGAGGGCGCGCTGGAATCGCTGCACAGCCCGATGACCTGCATCGGCCCGCAGCAGGTGCTGGCCGGCGACACGCACTGGCAGTGGATCGCACCGACCGCCGGCCGCTGGCGTGCACGCCTGCGCTACGACAACCCCAACGGCCCGATCAACACCGGCGTGACTGCAGCGGTGAAGACGCTGGTGCTGCAATGCGAGGGTCAGTCAGATCAGCGCCGCCCCATCGTGATGCCGCACAGCGTGGGCGAACAGGATTCGACAGCCGTAGAGTTCGAGACGACGGCAGGGGCCTGCCGCATCTCGCTGGAGGAGGGCTTCAACATGAGCGCGCTGACCCACTTCGCGCAGTACAACGGCGGCAAGGGCGGCAGCGCGGGCGTGCTCAACCAGGCGCGCGTATCCGCACTGACCCTGATGCCGGTGGCGGCCTCGACGGAGCCGCGCCGATGAGCCGTTCGCCCAAGCCGACGCTGTCGTTCTGGCAGATCTGGAACATGTGCTTCGGCTTCCTCGGCATCCAGTTCGGCTTCGCGCTGCAGAACGCCAATGCCAGCCGCATCTTCGAGACGCTCGGCGCCCCGATGGATGCGGTGCCCGGGCTGTGGATCGCCGCGCCACTGACCGGCCTGCTGGTGCAGCCGGTGATCGGCTACCTGTCCGACCGCACCTGGACGCGCTGGGGCCGCCGCCGCCCGTTCTTCATGATCGGTGCGGTACTGACCACGCTGGCCCTGCTGGTGATGCCGAATTCGCCGACGCTGTGGATCGCAGCCGGCACGCTCTGGGTGCTGGATGCTTCGATCAACGTATCGATGGAGCCGTTCCGCGCGTTCGTCGGCGATCAGCTGGCCCCGCGGCAGCGGCCGACCGGCTTTGCGATGCAGAGCTTCTTCATCGGCATCGGTGCCATCGTCGCCAGCTTCCTGCCTTTCATCCTGGCCCACTTCGGCGTGGCCAATACGGCCGCAGCGGGGCAGGTACCCGATACCGTGCGCTACGCGTTCTACTTCGGCGCGGCGGTGTTGCTGGCGGCGATCACCTGGACGGTGGTCAGCACCCGGGAGTATTCGCCTGCCGAACTGGCCCGCTTCGACGATGCCGAGCCGGCCGCGGTGCACCAGAGTGCGCGCGTGGCAGGACCGCCGCCGTGGGCGCAGATTGGCGGCTGGGTGGCGGTGGGCATCGTGCTGGCCGCCGCCATCGCGGCGCGGCAGGGTGACCGCATGCTGTATGTGCTGGCTGGCCTGTGCATCGCCTATGGCGTGCTGCTGGGTGTGGCGCGCTGTGTGCCCGGCGCGAACATGCTGGCCACCATCGTCGACGACCTGCGTGCGATGCCGCGCACCATGCGTCGCCTGGCGTGGGTGCAGTTCTTCTCGTGGTTCGCGCTGTTCGCGATGTGGATCTACACCACCGCCGCCGTCGCCGGTACGCACTTCGGCTCGACCGATACCGCCTCGGCCGCCTACAACGAGGGCGCCAACTGGGTTGGCGTGCTGTTCGGTGCCTACAACGGCTTCGCCGCACTGGCGGCCTTGCTGATCCCGTTGATGGTGCGTGCACTCGGCCTGCGCTGGAGTCACCTGGTCAACCTGTGGCTGGGCGGCCTGGGGCTGATCTCGATGCTGTTCATCCGAGATCCGCACTGGCTGCTGCTGTCCATGGTCGGCGTCGGCTTCGCCTGGGCCTCGATCCTGTCGCTGCCGTATGCGCTGCTGTCCGACAGCGTGCCGGCGGCCAAGATGGGGATCTACATGGGCCTGTTCAATTTCTTCATCGTGATCCCGCAGCTGGTCGCGGCCAGTGCGCTCGGCTTCCTGCTGCGCACGTGGCTGGGCGGTGACCCGATGCACGTGCTCGCACTTGGGGGCGGCAGCCTGCTGCTGGCCGGCCTGTGCGTGCTGTATGTGCCATCCCAACAGGAGGTTGTCTGATGTCCCGGTATTCGTCGTTGTCGCTGGCCCTGTCATTCGTACTGTCCGCCAGTCCCGCCCTGGCCGTCGAGCGCCCGGACTATGTCGGCACGCGTGAGCCGTTCGCCAGCCAGGCGGTCTACTTCGTGGTCACCGACCGCTTCGTCAATGGCGACGCGTCCAACGATCACCGCGATCAGGGCGGTGCACACCCCACCTTCGACATCCCGGTGCCGTGCCCGGACAAGGTGGACGGCAACATCGGCTATCTCGGCGGTGACTTCAAGGGTGTGCTCGAAAACGCCGCGTACATCCGCAATCTGGGCTTCGGCGCGGTGTGGATCACCCCGATCATCGACAACCCGGACCAGGCCTTCACCGGCAGCAAGCCGATCAGCTGCACCAGCACGCTGACCGACCGCGGCAAGACCGGCTACCACGGCTACTGGGGCGTCAACTTCTACACGCTCGACGAACATCTGCCGAGCAAGGACCTGGACTTCGCCGATTTCACCCGTGGCCTGCACGCGGCCGATCTGAAGGTGGTGCTGGATATCGTGGGCAACCATGGCTCGCCCGCGTGGACGATGCCGGTGGCGCAGCCGCAGTTCGGGCAGATCTTCGACAAGGACGGCCGGCTGATCGCCGACCATCAGAACCTCCCGCCGCCGCAGCTGGACCCGGTCCACAACCCATTGCACGCGTTCTACAACAACATCGGCCCGGTGGACGGGAAGAGCGGCTCGATCTTCGATGGCAACCTGGCCGAACTCTCCGATTTCAACGAGCACAATCCGGCGGTGATGGACTACCTGGTCGGCGCGTACCTGCAGTGGACCGCGCAGGGCGTGGATGCGTTGCGCATCGACACCATCGGCTGGCTGCCACACCCGTGGTGGCATGCCTTCGTCAACCGCATCCGCGCGGAGCATCCGGGCATGTTCATGTTCGGCGAAGCGTTCGACTACGACGCCCGCAAGATCGCCGAGCACACCTGGCCGGCCAACGCGAACGTTTCCGTGCTCGACTTCCCGCTGCGCGGCGCCTTGTCGTCGGTCTTTGGCAGGGAGCAGAAAGGCTTTGAGGCCCTGGCCGAGCCGCTGCACCTGCTGGATGGGCCGTATGCCAATCCGTACGAGCTGATGAGTTTCTACGATAATCACGACATGGCGCGGCTGGATGCCAGCGATGCCGGGTTCATCGACGCCCACAACTGGCTGTTCACCGCGCGCGGCATTCCGGTGATCTACTACGGCTCGGAAACCGGCTTCATGCGCAGCCGCGCCGAGCATGCCGGCAACCGTGCCTACTTCGGCCAGAAACGCGTCGATGAGGCGCCGAAGAGCCCGATCTTTGCGCCGTTGCAGCGCATCGCCAAGCTGCGCGAGGCCACCCCCGCCCTGCAGCGCGGCCTGCAGGTCAACGAGCGCCTGCACGGCGATGAAGCGGTGTTCTTCCGTGTGCTGCAGCAGGGCGATACCGCACAGACTGCACTGGTGCTGCTCAACAAGGGTGACACGGCGCGCACCTTCGAGGTCAGCCGCTACCTGCAGGCCGGGACCTGGCGCGACGCGCTGGGCGGTGCCAGCCAGACGGTGAAGGGATCGCTGACCGCCGAGGTACCTGCACACGGCGTGCGCGTGTTCGTGCTGGATGCACAGGTCGACCAGACGGCGCTGCAGCAGCAGTTGAAGGCAGCGGTCGACGACCAGCGTGCGCGCACGAAGCGCCTGGCGAAGTAGCCGGGCGATGCCCGGTCTGCCGTTCGCGGTGGGCCGGGCCTTACAATCGGGCTCGCGACCGCGCAGTGCGGTCCTCCCGAGTAAGCTGTCCATGTCACGCCTGTCCCTGCGCCACGCAACGTCCGGCGACGCCGAGCGCCTGTTCCATCTGATGCAGTTCTACTACTTCGAGGCCTCGGCCTGGAGCGGGGAAGAGGTACGTCCCGACGGCCTGTTCGACTGTGGCCGGCGCGACGTCGAGGCCTCGCTGCGCGATGACCCGCAGTGGGCACGGCTGCTGTTCGTCGACGAAGCACTCGCCGGCTTCGTGCTGGTGGACCGGGTGGAACGGGACGGCCACCACTATCCCGAACTGGCCGACCTCTTCGTGCTCCCCAAGTACCGGCGGCAAGGCCTGGCCGCTTATGTGGTCAGCACACTGCTGCGCCCCGGCGAGGGGCAATGGCTGCTCGCGGTGTTCCGCGGCGATCTGGCGGCGCATGCCTACTGGCTGCGGACCCTGCCGCGGCTCGGTCTCCTGCATGTCGCGCTGACCGAGGAGGACCCGACGTTCCACCTCTACCTCGTCGGCGATCCGGCCAGCCCGTAGTGCCGGCCGCTGGCCGGCTCCTGGCACCCCCGGCGGTACACTAGCGAACCCCACCCATACCCCTGCATTCCATGACCGACGCTGCTGCCCCCCAGACCCCGATCGAAACGCTGCTCAAGACGGCAATGGACGGCCAGCTGCCGATCGGCCTGTTCATGAAGGCCTTCGTGGCGTCCGAGGTGGTGCTGCTCACCGGCAGCCTGGTGACACCGGACGGCAGCGGTTTCGATCCGCTGCTGTTCGACAAGCAGGGCGTGCTGCACGTGTCGGTGTTCACCGATATGAGCCGGGTCGGTTTCCACAGCCAGCAGGCCCCGCACACCCTCCGCATGCTGATGCTGGACGTGCTCAAGCGCGTTCCCGGCGGCTACGGCGTGGTGATCAACCCCGGCACGCCGCTGGGGTTTGAGATCTCGCCATCGGGCGTCGGCGAAATCCTGAAGGACTTCGCCGACGGCCCGCGCTGACGCTGCGTTCTACTGCAGCGTCACCTTGCGCCGGTTGTCCGAGGAGACCCGATCGATCAGTTTGTTGTAGGGATCGAAGCCCGCTTCATCCGGCTTGCCGTCCACCGTCACGGTGATCGACGGGTTGGCCTCGGTGACGTGGTGGCGCTGCAGGTACAGCACCTTCTGGTCGCGCTCCTTGCCCGAGGGGGCGTTGGCAAACACGCCGAGCTCGATCCAGTCGTCCATGGCGCCAGCGGTCTCCTTGCCGTCACCGTCGGCATAGCGCTTTTCGGCATGCAGCTTCAGCGTGACGTCGTACTTGCCGTCCGCCCGCTTGCGCGCGGTCGCGGCCAGCACGCGGTTGTCGTAGAAGCTGATCTTCTCGAACAGATCGGTCACCAGTTGCTGGCGGTCGGCCGGCGTCTCCGCCCGGATGTAGCCCAGCAGTTCGGTCGAGGTGGTGTAGGGCGGTTGCTGGAAGCCCTTGTCCTGCAGGAAACGCTTGAGCGCACGGTTGAGTGCGGCCTCGCCGATCTCTTCGCGCAGGCGGTAGAACGCCAGTGAGCCCTTTTCGTAGTGGATGTACTGCTGGTTCTCCACCCGTGCCAACGGCAGCTCCTCGATACCCTCGCTGCCACGCCCGGACAGGTAGCCATCCAGTTCCGTCTTCAGGAACTGACGCATCTGCTGCCGCCCGTACTCCTTCTCCATCACCATCAGCGCCGAGTACTGGGACAGCGATTCGGACAACATCGTCGCGCCCTGTACGTTGGCACCGATCACCTGGTGCGCCCACCACTGGTGCGCGACCTCGTGGGCGGTCACGTAGAACACGTAGTCCACCTTGTCACGGTTGCGCAGGTCGGCGATGAAGCCGATCGATTCGGAGTAGGGGATGGTGTTGGCGAACGACTGGGCGAAACGCGCGTAGCCCGGGAACTCGATGATGCGCACCTGCCGGTGCTGGTACGGCGTGAAGTTGGCTTCGTAATACGCCAGCGACTTCTCCACGGCTTCGATCATGCGGTCCACGTTGTAGCCGTGGCGCGCATCGTAGTACACCTCGATCGGCACGCCCTGGTACGTCGCCCGCTTCACTTCCCAGCGGGCCGACAGGTAGGCATAGAAGTTCAGCATCGGCCGGTCCATGGCGTAGCTGAAGCAGCGCCGCCCGTTGATGGTCGCTTCGTGCTGCAGGTAGCCCGGCGCCAGCGCGATCTGGTCCGGCGCGGTGCAGATGGTGCTGCGGAAGGCCAGCCAGTCGGCATCGTCGGTCACGTAATTGTTCGCGCGGGCGGCCTGGTCCTCCAGCTTGGGCATGCGGCTCGGTTCGCCGAGGCCGCGCTTGCGGCGTTCGTTGCGGTCGGTGATCTGCACGCCCTGGTCGTACCCGAACGAGGGCAGCAGCCGGCTGTTGAAGAAACTGCCGTTCTCCACCAGGTCGGTGGGCGCCTGATCGGAGGTGATGCCGGTCGGATGCTGGTTGACGCGGAAGTGGATGCGGCGTTCCTCCCCTGGCTGCAGCGGGGCGGTCAGCTGGTAGATGCGATAGCCCAGGTCGGCGTCATGCATCGCCAGCGTCTGGCCGCCCAGGTCGACCGCGGTCAGCTGCTTGTCGTCGTTCATCGCCACGTGCAGCTGCGCGATGGGGGTGGTGTGGGTGTTGCGCACCGTCCAGTACGCATCGATCACCACCGACTGGGTTTCCGGGTGCAGGTCGATCCGGTTGTCCACCGCGACGATGCGCGGCTGCGGCAGGTCGCGGTAGCGCGACAGTTCACGCTCGTAGCGGGCCTGCAGGTCCAGCTGCTGGTCCGGTGAGAGGAATTCGTTGCGGATGTTGGTGCTCCAGTACAGCCAGCCGCCCAGCCCGATGAAGGCCAGCGTTGCGACGGCGGCGCCCAGCCCGGCCGGGCCGCGCAGGCGACGGCCCGCCAGCACCAGGCGCTGGCGCAGGCTGGTGCCGACACCACGGACCCAGAACGCCGAGGCGACACACAGCAGCGCCAGCAGGAACAGCGCCCAGTAGCCCTGGAAAGCCAGTTGCCCCGGCAGGAAATGGCCGTAGCCGTTCATGTCCGAGTACGGCGCGATCGGCCAGCTGCCGAAGTTGTACAGGTTCTGGGTGTAGTCGAGCATGCCCAGCACCGCCTGGCCGATCATCACCACGATCAGCAGCGCGTAGCCGATGAACTTGTTGTTGGTCAGCACCTGCAGCACCAGCGCCAGGCCGCCCATCAACAGGTAGACGGCCGAGTCCAGTGCCAGGGTCTTGAGATACACCAGTGGCTCGATCTGCGTGTAGCCCTTGCTCAGCTGCACCGCGATCGCGGCCAGCGCACCGATCGCCTGGAAGCAGGCGATCACCGCCACCAGCGTGGCGAACTTGGCCAGCAGCGGGACCCAGTTGGGGACGGGCATCGCATCGGTGACTTCATTGATCCGGGCCGCGCGCTCTTTCCAGACCAGTTCGCCGGCGAAGAACAGCACGATGATGATCAGCAGCCAGCTGTAGGCGCCCTGCAGGGCGGTCAGCATCTCCGAGGTGACCGGCCAGATTGGCGTGCCGTACAGGGTCTGGCGGAACAGCGCGCCGGGCAGGAAGTTGCACAGCCCCAGTACCAGCAGCACCAGGAACGGCACGCTGCGCAGCACGCCGCTGGTGTCGAAGCGGACCTGGTGCAGGAACTGCCTCCAGGCGGTGCCGGCGCCGTGGCCCGGCACCACGCGGGGCACTACGACCTGGCTCGGCCGCTGTGCGGGCGCGGTCGTCACGAGGGCGGTCCTGCGTCCCCAGCGACGTCCGGCGCTGCCGCTGCGTTCGGTGCGGAACAAGGCGAACGTGGCGGCGTACAGTACGGCCGCCACGCCCAGCCACAGCGCGCGGTTGGCCAGCAGCTGACCGGCCACGGCGGGCAGGCCGCTGTTGCGCTCGGCCACCGACCAGTAGCGGATGGTCCGTGACAGCGCGCGCAGGCCGAGCGGCTCGCTCAACACGGCCACCCAGGTGTTGTCGATGTCGCTGAGCAGGGCGGCGCTGACGCCGTACAGCACGAAGTAACCGATCACGCCGATGTAGACCCACAGGATCGAGCGCGTGGTGGCCGCGAGCAACGCCAGCAGCGCCGTGGTGAAGACCAGGTTCGGGATCACGATCACCCCGAAGGCCCACACGTAGCTGTACAGCGAGACCGGGCCCATGCGGGCCGGATCCACCCAGGGCATGAACGGCCCCAGCGCCAGGCCCAGGGCGATGATCATGTAGACCAGCAGCCCGCTGACCAGGGCCGCACCGATGCGCCCTGCCAGATAGTCGCGGCGTTTGATCGGGCTGGCGAAGATCAGCTCGGCGGTGCCCAGGTCGAAGTCGCGCAGCAACGCGTTGCTGACGAACAGCGTGGACACCAGCATGCCGAGCAGGGTGAAGATGCCCAGCATCGAGGCGATCACGGTTGGCGCATTGCTGTGCACATTGCCGGCGCCGCCGCCGATCTGTACGGCGTCGGAGGAGGCCGCACCGAAGGCCATCAGCGCGAACAGGCCCGCCAGCAGCCACAGCAGCGGGGAACGGAGCTGCTCGCGCAGCTCGAAGCGGAAGAAGGCAGCGATCATCGGCGGGCTCCGGTCAGGCGGCCCGCGACTGCAGGCGCAGTCGCTGGAAATAGACGTCTTCCAGATCGGGAGCAACGGCGGCGAAGCCGTCGCCGGGGTCGGTCGCGCTGTGCACGTGGATCACCGGCCGGCCACCGACCAGGCGGGTGGACAGCACCACATGGTTGGCTTCGTAGGCGGGCAGTTCGGCAACGTCCACCTGCTTGCGCCAGACCTGGTGCTGCAGCGCGTCGATCGCATCGCTGGGCTTGCCGGTCAGCAGCACCTGCCCCTTGTTCATGATGGCCATGCTCGGGCACAGGTCGGTGACATCCTCGACGATGTGCGTGGACAGGATCACCGCTACGTTCTCGCCGATCGCGGCAAGCAGGTTGAGGAAGCGGTTTCGCTCTTCCGGGTCGAGCCCGGCGGTAGGTTCATCGACGATCACCAGGCGTGGGTCGCCGAGCAGCGCCTGCGCGATGCCGAAGCGCTGGCGCATGCCGCCGGAGTACGTGCCCAGCTTGCGCTTGCGCGCGTCCCACAGATTGACCTGCTGCAGCAGGGCATCCACCACCTCGCGGCGCTGGCCCTTGTGGGTGAGGCCTTTGAGCACCGCGAAATGCTCAAGCAGATCCAGTGCACTGACCTTGGGATACACGCCGAAGTCCTGCGGTAGATACCCCAGCCGCCGGCGCACCGCATCCTTGTCACGCAGCACATCAATGCTCGCCTCGCCCGGAATCGACAACGTGGCGGTGCCGCTGTCCGCTTCCTGCAGCGTGGCCAGGGTGCGCATCAGCGAGGACTTGCCGGCGCCGTTCGGGCCGAGCAGCCCGAACATGCCGCGGGGAATATCGAGGGTGACACCGGCAAGGGCGTGGACCCCATTGGCGTACGTCTTGGACAGCGCGCGGATCTCAAGCATGCGGACAGCTTCCCATGGGCGATGGATCGGTTATCCGCCCTATTCAGATAGCCTGCATCCGCCGTAAGTCATGGGTGCTTCCGGCCGGACGCCCGCCAACGAGCCGCCAGCCACGACAGCGCCACGCAGGCTGCGCCAGCCAGCAGCCACCCGGTCGCCGCGCTGCCCGCGGCGTGCTCGATCGCGCGCCACCATGCCGGGCCGAACAGCGAAACCAACGCCAGCACCGCGACCGCCAGCACCGCCAGCAGGGCCCGGGAGACCCAGCGTTCGATCCCGGCGTCATGCCGGGCGATGTGCACGGCGACATCGCGGGCGAAGCGCATCGGCGGCCCGCTCTGCGGCGCAGAGGCGATCGCCTGGGCAATACGCAGGTAATCGGTGGCGTCCGGTCCAGCGCGTTGGCCGCTCAGCGCCGCGCGCAGCCCGCGTTCCTGGGCCTGCCATTCGTCGGGGTCGATCCGGAAATCGTCTGCGCTGCTCATGCGGGCACTCCAATGCGGGATTCGAGCAGTTCGCGCAGCCGCTTGCGGCTGCGGAACAGGTGGCTCTTGATGGTGCCTTCGGCCAGGTCGGTAAGGGTGGCGATCTCGGCGATGGAGATCTCTTCCAGATGATAGAGCGTGAGCAGGGTGCGCTGCAGCGGGGGCAGGGCGTCGATGGCCGCATGCAGGTGGGCGTTGATGTCCTGCTCGCTGGTCAGGGCTTCCAGATCGATGCCATCGCCGACCCGATCGATCAAGGCGGTGCCGTCGTCGCTTACGGTGTTCTCCACCAGTGGGATGCGTCGCCGTTCCAGGTGCCGCTTGGCGATCGAATAGGCAACCTGCGCGACCCAGGATTTCAGTGCGCTCTCGCCGCGGTATTGATGCAACGTCTGATGGATGCGCAGGAAGGCTTCCTGACACAGCTCACGGGTGTCGTCGGGGTGGCGGACCATGCGATCGACCACGCGCCAGCAAAGGCCTTGATACTCCCGCACCAGCTGCTCGAACGCCCCGGGCTTGCGCGACAGAATGGCGTCGACCAGTTTCCGGTCGGCATCGAGACCGTCGGCAGGAGGGGGCTGCGATGTGCGCATGTTCCATAGAGATACGTCGAGTGCCTCTCCGGTTGCAACCGTGTTCCGTGCAACCGATCCCGCGCTGGCCGTATCTCAGTGGACAAGCCCCTCCTCAACGGAACGAACGCACCATGGATTACAACCTGATTCTGCCCGTCGTCCTGATCCTCGGCATCGTGTATGCCATCAAGAGCGTGGTCGATGGCCACACGCGCCGCCGTATCGTCGAAGCCCGCGGCTCGGAAGAGCTGGTGCGTTCGCTGCTGGCCGGCGATACCACCAAGCGCCGGCTGGCCGCGCTGCATTGGGGCTGCGTGATGTTGACCCTGGCCCTGGCCTTCGGGCTGGTCGATCTGCTCGGCATCGACCGGGTCACGCCGGGTGCGATCGCGCTGCTGCTCGGGGCGACCGGTCTGGGCAACGTGGTGTACTTCGTGCTGGATCGCCGCTTGAAATAAGCCAACAGCGGTGGACGGTCAGCGGCGCAGCGAGGATTCCCGCAGCACCTGCTTCACCGCGATGCTCTGGCCTTCCACCGGCTGGCCGTCGATCAGCGCCAACAGCTTCTCCACCAGCAGGTGCCCGGCCTGCTTGGTGTCCTGCTGCACCGTGGACAGCGGCGGGGACACCGAGGCGGCCAGCGGGATGTCATCGAAGCCGGTGACCGCCACGTCCTCAGGCACGCGCAGGCCATGCTCGCGCAGGGCGCGCATCGCACCGATCGCGATCAGGTCGCTGGCCGCGCACAGCCCATCGATACGCTCACCGCGTGCCAGCAGCGCCTGGCAGGCATCGAAGCCGGACTGCTCGGTGGTGATCGCATCGTGTTGCAGCGAGGGCTCGGCGGTGAGGCCTCGCGCCCGCATTGCGTCGACGTGGCCGCGATAGCGCTGCTCGAACTCGGGATAGTGGCTGGAAGCGTGGCCGACGAACGCGATCCGGCGGCAGCCCTGGTCGAGCAGGTGGGCGGTGATGTCGAAACCGCCCTGGAAGTTGTCGCTGCCGATCGAGACACCGGGCTGGTCGGGCAGGGAAGCGCCCCAGCGCACGAAGTGGGTGCCTTGCTCGACCAGCCGCTGCAGGCGCTCGCGCGACTCGTGGTAGTCGCCATAGCCGAGCAGGATGATGCCGTCGGCCTTGTTGCTGTCCTCGTAATCGGCCTGCCAGTCAGTGGACAGCTGCTGGAAGGAGACCAGCAGGTCATAACCGCGCAGCGCGCAGGCCCGCGTGATCGAGCCGAGCATCGCGTGGAAGAACGGGTTGATCAGCGAATCGTCATTGGTCGGGTCCTCGAAGAACAGCAGGGCCAGTGTGCCGGCATTGCGCAGGCGCAGGCTGGAGGCGTTCTTGTCGACCTTGTAGTTCAGCTCCCGGGCGATGGCCAGGATCCGCTGCCGAGTTTCGGCGTTGACCATCGGGCTGCCGCGCAGCGCCCGCGACACCGTGGGCTGGGAGACGCCGGCCAGGTGGGCAATATCGAGGGAGGTGGCTTTACCGCGGATGGTCATTTCAGCAGGCGGGGAGACAGTGAAGAGACATCATGCCATGCGCCGTGATGGCGGGGCCGGGAGGTCCCTCGGGCTGGCGGCCAGCGGCCTGCGGCGCGGGGACTGAACCGCCGTCACCGTTGCGGCATATGGCTCGAGCAGGTTTCCGGTCGTTCCCGGCCGGAATTCCGACAGGGTCGGGGACGGCGGCGATGATAAGATGGTGCAATCTGGATCCCCCCAATTCTCCCAAGGGCGGCCCGGCAGATCTGCACCCCGCCCGGGGCTGTGATATGACTGCGGCCTGCCCTCGGACAACGGAAGAGCAACCCTATGGCGCGCGGCATCAATAAAGTCATCCTGGTCGGCAACCTCGGCAACGACCCGGACGTGAAGTACACCCAGGGCGGTATGGCGATCACCCGGATCAGCCTGGCCACCACCAGCGTCCGCAAGGACAAGGATGGCAACCAGCAGGAGCGTACCGAATGGCACCGCGTGGTGTTCTTCGGGAAGCTCGGCGAGATCGCTGGTGAGTACCTGCGCAAGGGCAGCTCGGTCTACGTCGAAGGCAGCCTGCGTTACGACAAGTACACCGGCCAGGATGGCGTGGAGAAGTACTCCACCGACATCATCGCCGATGAAATGCAGATGCTCGGTGGCCGTGAAGGCGGTGGTGGCGGTGGCGGTGGCGGCGAACGTCCGCAGCGCCAGCAGGCCCCGCGCCAGGAGTAGGGCGGTGGTGGCGGTGGGGGTGGTGGCTACGGCCAGCAGCGCCCGCAGCAGCAGGCTCCGCAGCAGTCGGCGCCGCCGATGGACGACTTCGCTGATGACGATATTCCGTTCTGATTTCTGATTTTTACGGATGCAAACAGAAACCCCGGTAAGCCGCTGTGCTTGCTGGGGTTTTTCTTTTTTGCACGGGAAGCTCTGCTTCCTGCCGGTTTGACGCCTGTCTTCTGCCCGTAGCCATGGCACGATGGGTCACAACTCAAGGGAGAAGTTGCGCCAAGCGATGACTCGCCGGCGATAAGCGGATCCTGCTGCGCGGCGGCACTGTCCTTCCGTAGCCCCGTGAACGCGATTGCGTGGCGCGCCGCTCTCCCATCGCACGCACACGGCGACCGGCATCACGCGCGTTGTGCCCTGCAGCATGCATTTTCGTGCACCGCGTCTTGCAAAAAAACGATGTCCTCCTCTATGGTGCAATCGATTGCATTGCAGCGGATCGCCAGCGTTTGACACCGGTTGGGAGGCCGGAAGACGGATGTCCATCCATTCGATCAGCCCGGCATCGGGGCCGGCCGGGGGTCTCACGCGACGCGATGCGCTGCGCATGGCGGCCGCAGCGAGCCTTGCCTTGGGCGCTGCGGCGGTGTTGCCTGCATCTGCCGGCACCGCGTCGCTCAAGGGCAACCTGAGGCATTCCGTCGCCCGCTGGACCTTCCCGCAGCAATCGGTGGCCCAGCTTTGCACGACGGTGAAGGACATCGGGTTCGCCGCCATCGATCTGGTCGGCCCGGAAGACTGGCCCACCCTGAAGGCCCATGGCGTATACAGCTCGATGTGCAACGGCGCGGAGCTGGGCCTTACCAAAGGCTTTGCCGGCCGTGCGTTCCACGACCAGCTGGTGGAGCGCTACACGCGGCATATCGACCTGGTGGCCGATGCCGGTTACCGCAACCTCATCTGCTTTTCCGGCAACCGCAACGGGATGGACCCGCAGGAGGGCATGGCCAATGCCGAGGCCGGCCTCAAGCGCATCCTCGGGCACGCCGAGAAACGTGGCGTGGTGCTGGTGATGGAGCTGCTGAACTCCAGGGTCGATCATCGCGACTACCTGTGCGACCACTCCGCCTGGGGCGTGGAGCTGTGCCAGCGGCTCGGCTCGGACAACTTCGGCCTGCTGTACGACATCTATCACATGCAGATCATGGAGGGCGACATCATCGCCACCATCGGCAGGTATCACGCCTGTTTCAAGCATTACCACACCGCGGGTGTGCCGGGCCGGCACGAGATCGGGGACCAGCAGGAACTCAATTACCCCGCCATCTGTCGCGCGATCCGCGACACCGGTTTCGATGGGTATCTGGCGCAGGAATTCATGCCTGCGGCACCAGATCCCGTCGGTTCGCTGCGCGAGGCCATCCGCCTCTGCGACGTCTGAAACGATATCCACCAGGTGAGAGATCCATGGCAGACAATCATTACGACGCCATCGTTGTTGGCTCGGGAATCAGTGGCGGTTGGGCGGCGAAGGAATTGACCGAGAAAGGCCTCAAGGTCCTGATGCTGGAACGCGGGCGCAACATCGAGCACGTCAAGGACTACGTCAACGCGATGAAGGAGCCGTGGGACTTCCCGCATCGCAACCGGCCTACACAGGCGATGAAGGCCGCCTTCCCCGTGCTGATGCGCGACTACGCGCTGGCCGAGAACCTGCAGGGCATGTGGGCCGACGAACAGGAATCGCCGTACATCGAGACCAAACGGTTCGACTGGTTCCGCGGCTACCATGTCGGCGGGCGTTCGCTGATGTGGGGCCGACAGAGCTATCGCTTCTCCGACCTGGATTTTGAGGCGAACCTCAAGGACGGCATCGCCACCGACTGGCCCATCCGCTACGCCGACATCGCGCCGTGGTACGACCATGTGGAGAAATTCGCCGGCATCGCCGGTACGCGGGAAGGGCTGGACGTGTTGCCGGACGGCGAGTTCCTGCCGCCGATCCCGTTGAACATCGTCGAGAAGGACGTGGCCGCCCGGATCCGGAAGGCCTTCGGCGGCACCCGGCACATGATCCACTCGCGCACGGCGAACATCACCAAGCCGATGCCCGAGCAGGGCCGGGTCAACTGCCAGTACCGCAACAAGTGCATCCTCGGCTGTCCCTTCGGTGCCTATTTCTCCACCCAGGCGGCGACGCTGCCGGCGGCGATGAAGACCGGCAACCTGACCCTGCGGCCGTTCTCCATCGTCAAGGAAGTGCTCTACGACAAGGACCGCAAGCGTGCACGCGGTGTGGAGGTCGTCGATGCGGAGACCGGCCAGACCTACCAGTACACGGCCAAGGTGATCTTCCTCAACGCCTCCTCCTTCAACTCGACCTGGCTGCTGATGAACTCGGCCACCGATGTGTGGGAGGGTGGGCTGGGCTCTTCGTCCGGTGAGCTGGGGCACAACGTGATGGACCATCACTTCGGCGCAGGGGCCTCCGGTCGGGTCGAGGGTTTTGAGGACAAGTACTACTTCGGCCGTCGTCCCTGCGGCTTCTACATTCCCCGCTTCCGCAACGTGGCCGCTGACAAGCGCGGCTACCTGCGCGGCTTCGGCTACCAGGGTGGTGCCAGCCGCACGGGGTGGTCGCGCGAGATCGCCGAGCTGAACATCGGTGCCGACCTGAAGGAGGCGCTGACCGTGCCCGGTGACTGGCGCATCGGCATGACCGGCTTCGGCGAAATGCTGCCGCACCACGACAACACGATCCGCCTGGACCGGGACCGCAAGGACAAGTGGGGATTGCCGGTGCTGGCGATGGACGTCGCCATGCGCGCCAACGAACTGGCCATGCGCAAGGACATGGCCGCCGATGCCGCCGAGATGCTGGAGGCCGCCGGCGTCAAGGACGTGGAGATGCACGACAACGACTACGCCCCGGGCAAGGGCATCCATGAGATGGGCACCGCTCGCATGGGACGGGACCGCAGGTCCTCCGTGCTGAACCAGCACAACCAGGTCTGGGATGCGCCCAACGTCTATGTGACCGACGGTGCCTGCATGACCTCCAGCGCGTGCGTGAATCCATCATTGACCTACATGGCGCTGACCGCGCGGGCTGCCGACCATGCCGTGCGCGAACTGAAAGCGGGGAACCTGTGATGGACCGTCGCGAACTGCTGAAAATGATCGTCGCCGCCACCGGTGCGGCGATGGTCGGCCTGCCTGCGCTCGGTCAGGCACAGGCGCCTGCCGCAGGAGCGAAGGCGCGCTTCTCCGATGCGGATGTTGGCACGCTGGACGAGATTGCCGAGACCATCCTGCCACGGACGAAAACGCCGGGGGCGAAGGACGCGGGCGCCGGCGCGTTCATGGCGACGTTCGTCAGCGACTGCTACACCGCCCGGCAGCAGGCGACGTTCCGTGCCGGCCTGGCCGATATCGACAAACGCGCCGGCGGCCGCTTCGTTTCACTTGCGCCGCAGGCGCGCACCGAACTGCTGCGCGCGCTGGATGCAGAGGCCAGGAAGCACGCGGTCGAGGTGAACGAAACCGGCACCGCCGAAGCAGGAGAGCCGATGCCGCATTACTTCACGATGTTCAAGCAGCTGACCATCTTCGGTTTCTTCACCTCGAAGGTCGGCGCGACCGAAGTGCTGAAGTATGTCGCCGTGCCGGGTCGCTACGACGGCGACCTCGCCTATGTTCCCGGTACACCCGCCTGGGGGACCAGCTGATGGATCACGCCATGAAGATCACGCCGCTATTGATCGCCGCCGGTGTGCTGGCCGCTGCACCGGCGTTCGCGCAGGCCGGTGCCGATCCCGTTCGCGATCCAGCGAAGACCGAGGTGTGGACGCCCGTGCCCGCGAGCGTGGCCACGCCGCCGGGAGGTGCGCCCTCCGACGCGGTCGTGCTGTTCGATGGCAGGGATGTTTCCGCCTGGGAGTCGGAGCAGGGGGGGCGCGTGCCCTGGAGCGTCGCCGACGGTGCGCTGACCGTGGTTCCCGGAAGCAAGGGCATCCGGACCCGGCAGCGCTTCTGCGACATCCAGCTGCACGTCGAATGGCGCTCGCCCATCGCGACAAAGGGCTTCAACGGCCAGGATCGGGGCAACAGCGGCATCTTCCTGCAGGAACTGTATGAGCTGCAGGTGCTCGACAGTTACAACAATCCGACCTATGCCAACGGCCAGGCGGCCTCGCTCTACAAACAGGCCATGCCGCTGGTGAACGCCTCGCGTGCACCGGGCGAGTGGCAGGCCTACGACATCATCTGGAAGGCACCGCGCTTCTCGCCGGGCGGCGGGCTCACCTCGCCCGCCCGCATCACCGTGCTGCACAACGGCGTGCTGGTGCAGGACGACACCGTCCTGGCGGGAAAGACCGAGTACATCGGCGCGCCGTCGTACACGCCGCATGCGTGTGCGCCGATCTACCTGCAGGAGCACGATTCCAGGGTCAGCTACCGCAACATCTGGGTGCGCGAGCTGTAGCGCCGGCACGAAACGGCAGCCGGCGCCGGCGCGGGCAGCCTAGTGCGCCAGGTAACTGGCGATATCGTCGATCTCCTGGGGCGACAGCTGTGGAAACGGCGGCATCAATCCGCCGCCCTTGCTGATCTTCTCCTTGATCTGCGCCGGCTGCAGCCGCTTGGCGACGTCGGTGAGCGCGGGGAACGTTGGCGGAACACCGGCGCGCTCGGCACCGTGGCAGGCCGTGCAGTGGGTTGCGTAGAGGGTCGCGCCGGCCGCGGGGTCGTTCTTGGACCACGCCTCAGGCACAAGCAGCGCAATCGACGCCAGTACGGCGAGGATCGGGATCAATCTGAAACACGTATTCAAGCATTACTCCTTTGCTGGCTGGCGCGGTGCGCTGGCGGGCAGGCGGGCGGGCAGGTGTCTGCGCAGGTAGTCCGCCCCGGCCTGGATGACCTTGGCCGGATCACGCGGCTGGTCGTGTTCGATGATGTACCACCGCACCCCGGCATCGGCCGCGGCCGGCAGGATCGTGTTCCAGTCGAGGACACCCTGGCCCACGGCGGCAAAGCCGCCTTCGTCTTCGGCGTGGCCCTTCGGCGCATTGTCCTTGGCGTGTACCGCGAACAGGCGGCCGCGGAATGTCTCCAGCATGGCCGCCGGGTCATGGCCCGCACGCGCGACCCAGGCCAGGTCCAGCTCGGTCAGCAGATCGGGTCCGGCGGCCGCGAACAGCAGTTCCAACCCTGTGCTGCCGTCGAAGTCGACCAGCTCGAAGTCGTGGTTGTGGTAGGCCAGCTGCATGCCCTTGGCCCGTGCCTGCGTCGCGATTCCGCCGAGTTCCAGGCCCAGTGCGGTCCAGCCTGCGGCATTGGTGGGTCGATCCTTTTCGTCCAGGTAGGGCACCACCAGCGTCGTGTTGCCGATCGACCGGTTGAAGGCCACCACGCCGTCCAGGTCCTTGCGCAGTTCGGCCAGTGGCACGTGCGAGGAAATCGCCCTGATCGAATACCGGTCCAGCAACTGCTTGAGTTCGCTGGCGCTGACGCCCTGCGTGCCCACCGTTTCCACCGCATCCACGCCGGCGTCGTGGACGATCTTCAACTGCTGGTCGAGCGGGCCGGCGTTGCGCAGTGTGTACATCTGCACGGCGATGGGCTTGTGCGGGCTGGCGGCTTCGTGTGCCAGGACGGGCAGGGCAGCGAACAGCAGCAGGGCGAGGGTGGCAGTTCTGCGGGCAGGCGTGTTCATCATGAGATGCTCCCGGGGTTCAACCGATGGCGGTCCAGGCACGGGTCCTGGCCGAGGTGATGACGCGGTCGACGATCAGCGCCGAGCGCACGCCGTCTTCGAAGGTGGGCAGGCCCTGCGGCTGTTCGCCTTCAATGGCGAGATAGGTATCGGCGACGAACGCCTCGAAGCACTGGGCGTAGCCCTGCGCGTGCCCCGCTGGCAGCACGGACAGCCGGCGTTGCTCGGCACTGCCGGCGCTGGGGCCGCGCACGAAGGTTTCCTCGCGCTGGTCGGGCTGGCCGATCCAAAGCCGCTCGGCGTCTTCCTGATTGAAGGCCACGCTGGCCCTGGCACCATCGATCTCGAACCAGAGGCGGTTGTGGCGTCCGGCCGATACCTGGCTGACCGTCAACGATGCCAGCGTACCGGCGCTGGTGCGGAACATCGCCGCCGCCACGTCCTCGCTGGTGACCGCCTGCATCGCGCCACCGGCTGCCGCGGTGGTGAAGCTCTGCCCGGTGTCGGTGCTGCGTTCGGCGATCACCGTGTCGAATGCCGCGCTGACCTCGGTGAGGCGCTCGCCGCTGACCCATTCCACCAGGTCGCACCAGTGCGAGCCGATGTCGGCGAACACGCGCGACGCGCCGCCCAGCGCCGGGTCCACGCGCCAGTTGTTGCTGGCCGGGTCCAGCAGCCAGTCCTGCAGGTAGCTGCCGTGAATCAGGTGCAGGGGCCCCAGTTCGCCATGGGCGATGCGTGCGCGCGCCTCGCGGACCACCGGGTGGTAGCGGTAGACGAACGGCACCGTGGCGACCAGCCCGGTCGAGGCGGCCAATGCGGCCAGCGCCTGGGCGTCCTCCAGCATGGTGGCCAGCGGTTTCTCGCAGATCACGTGCTTGCCCGCGTTCAGCGCCGCCTGCGCCATGCCGCGGTGCAGATGGTTGGGCGTGCACACGTGCACCACCTGCACCTGTGGATCGGCGACCACGTCCTCGATGTCCCGATAGGCACGCGGGACACCCCACGCCTGCGCCACGTCGCGTGCGCGCTGCGGAGACGATGCGGCCACGCCACGGATGTCGGCACCCGCCAGCAGCGCCGCGCGCCGGTGCACGGCACCGATCATTCCCGTGCCGACGATGGCGATTCCAGGTTTTGGCATCAGGTGGGTCCTCAGGGCGTGGAAGGTGCGGCCGCGACCACTGGCCGGTCGCGGAACAGCAACAGGAAGGCGATCAGCACGACCAGCGCGACGCCTGCCGGGAACAGCCAGATCTGTTGCCAATCTGGACCGGCTGCAGTGGTGAAGTGCTCCACCACCGCGCCGGACAGGAACGTATCGATCAGCATGCCCACGCCATACGTGGCCAGCGTGATGAATCCCTGCGCGCTGCTGCGCGCGGCCGGGCCGGCATGCGCATCGGTGTAGATCTGGCCGGTGACGAAGAAGAAGTCGTAGCAGATGCCGTGCAGCACGATGCCGATCACCAGCAGCGAGAAGCCACCGCCCGCATCACCAAAGGCGAACATGACGTAACGCACGACCCATGCGGCCATGCCCACCGCCAGCATCGTCTTCACCCCCAGCCGCACGAACAGGAACGGCATGGCCAGCATCAGCAGGACTTCGGAGACCTGTCCCAGCGACTGCAGGCCCGCCGCGCCGCGCACGCCCAGGTCGTTGAGATACGGGTTGGTGAAGTTGTAGTAGAACGCCAGCGGGATGCAGATGGCGATCGATGCCAGGAAGAACACGAGGTAGGAGCGTGACTTCAGCAGGCGCAGCGAATCCAGCCCCAGGATCTGTCCCAGCCCGGCGTCGCGCTGCTGTGCCAGCGGCGGGGTGTGCGGCAGGGTGAACGCATACAGGCCCAGCGCCAGCGACGCCATCGCCGCCATCCGGAAGGTCAGCTCGAGCCGGTGCGCCTGTTCCCAGCCCAGCCAGCCGATCAGTACACCCGCCACGATCCAGCCGACGCTGCCGGCCACCCGCACGAGCGGAAACTGCTTTTCCGGCGACTGCATGTGCCGCATCGCCACACTGTTGGCCAGCGCCAGCGTTGGCATGAACAGCAGCATGTACCCCATGACATAGAAGGAGAAGGTGCTGAAGTCCGTCGCCGTGGACGCCAGCCACATCAGCGCCGCGCCAGCGAGGTGGAGTACCGCGAGGATGCGCTGCGCCGCGAAGTACCGATCCGCGATCAGGCCGACCAGGAAGGGCGCGACGATGGCGCCGATCGATTGGCTGAGAAACGCCGTCGCGACCTGGCTCGCGCTGGCCTGCAACGGCCCCTGCACCAGGTAGGTCCCCAGGGTGACGAACCATGCCCCCCAGATGAAGAACTGCAGAAACATCATCGCGCCCAAGCGCGACATGGTGTGCGTCATGGCTTGCCCTCCCGGGGCGGTATCGGCTCAGATTCCCAGCATGCGGCGCAGTGATGCGGCGTCTGTGCCGCTGTCGGCAAAGTCATCGAAGGCGCGTTCGGTCACGCGGATGATGTGGTCGCGGATGAAGGCGGCTCCTTCCCGTGCACCGTCTTCCGGGTGCTTCAGGCAGCACTCCCATTCCAGCACCGCCCAGCCGGGAAAGTCGTACTGCGCGAATTTCGAGAAGATCGCCTTGAAGTCGATCTGGCCATCGCCGAGTGATCGGAACCGCCCCGGACGATCGATCCAGTCCTGGTAGCCGCCATACACGCCACTGCTGGCACTGGGGTGATATTCCGCGTCCTTGACGTGGAAGATGCCGATGCGATCGTGGTAACGGTCGATGAAGCCGAGGTAGTCCATCTGCTGCAGCAGCAGGTGGCTGGGGTCGTACAGGATCTTTGCGCGGGGGTGCTGGTCGACCACGTCGAGGAAGCGCTCGAAGGTCGCGCCGTCATGCAGATCCTCGCCCGGGTGGATTTCGAAGCATAGATCCACGCCGCAGGCGTCGAATGCATCCAGGATGGGGCGCCAGCGGCGGCCGAGTTCGGCGAAGGCTTCCTCCACCAGACCGGGTGGGCGCTGCGGCCAGGGATAGAAGTAAGGCCAGGCCAGTGCGCCGGAGAACGTTGCATGCGCGGTCAGCCCCAGTCGCTGGCTGGCCTTGGCGGCCAGCAGCAGCTGCTCTACCGCCCAAGCCTGGCGGGCGACAGGGTCGCCGCGTGTGTCCGGCGGCGCGAATCCGTCGAACAGGCTGTCATAGGCGGGATGGACGGCGACCAGCTGCCCCTGCAGGTGGGTGGACAGCTCGGTGATCTGCAGGCCATGCCCGTCCAGCATGCCGATGACATCGTCGCAGTACGCTTGGCTGCGCGCAGCTTCGGCCAGATCGAACAGCCCGGGCGCGCTGGTCGGCACTTGTACGCCAGAATAGCCCAGCCCCGCGGCCCATCCGGCCAGCGTGTCCAGCCGATCGAAGGGAGGTGTGTCGCCGATGAACTGCGCCAGGAACAGCGCTGGACCCTTGAGCGTTTTCAAGAGGATTCGCCCTCGATGCAATCGATTGCATTATCCTAGCAGGGGCATTCGAAAGTCCTGTTGTGCACTGCACAGCGGAAGGAAGAGGTAGCGCCATGGCCACCATCTACGACATTGCAAAGCACGTCGGCGTTTCGGCCGGCACGGTGTCGCGGGCGCTGTCCCGGCCGGACAAAGTGCTGCCGGCTACACGCGCGCGCATCGAGCAGGCCGCTGCAGCGCTGGGCTACGTGCCCAACACGGTGGCCCGTACACTCAAGACCCAGCGCAGCGGCAAGATCCTGGTCACCGTGCCGGATATCGCCAACCCGTTCTTTGCCCAGATCCTGCAGGGCGCGGAGGACGCGGCGCAGGCGGTTGGCTACGCTGTCCTGCTGGGCGATACCCAGAACCTGCCCGAGCGCGAAGAGCGCTACGCGCAGATGCTCCGGCGCAACGAGGCCGACGGCCTGATCGTGCTGGGGCACCGCCTGCCGCCGACGGCGCGCGAGATCGTCCAGCAGCGGGGCGCTGCCGCGCCGGTGGTCAACGGATGCGAATTCGACCCCGCGCTGGGCATTCCCAGCGTCCACATCGACAACGCGGCTGCCGCGCGCGCGGTGATGGAGCACCTGTACGGGCTGGGGCACGAGCGGATCGCCGTGGTGGGCGGGCCGCCGGACAATCCCCTGCATCAGCAACGGCTGGAGGGGGTCCGGGCCGCCGGCAAGGCGCGTGGCCGCCTGCGTCAGTTGAGCGTGGTGCCGGGCGACTTCACCGTCGAATCCGGACATGCGGCCGGGATGTCGCTGTTGGCGCGCGCGCCCGTGCCGACGGCGGTGTTCTGTTTCAGCGACCAGATGGCGCTGGGCGTATTGGCGGCCTGCCGGGATCTGGGCATCCGGGTACCGGGTGATCTGTCCGTCGTCGGCTTCGACGATCTGGCATCGTCGCGTTACCTCACGCCTCCGCTGACGACCATCCGGCAACCGATGCGGGAGATCGGTGCCCGTGCAGTCAACCTGCTGCTTGCGATCATCGAACGTGTCGATGTGCCGCTTCAGCAGACGCTGGATTTCAGTTTGATGGTGCGGGGCTCGACGGCGCCGCCCACACCACATCCACTACCATGGGCCACCCGTCTGGATGCCCCCGCATGTCCATTGTGATTCCCACGCTGCCCAAGCCACCCACCGCCCGCATCGCGGCCTGGCTGCTGATGCTGCTGGGCATGTGGCTGACCTTGAAGCTGGGCCTGGTGGTGACCCTGCTGTCGGGCCTGCTGGTGTTCCACCTGACCCACCTGCTGGCCTCCACCGTCGAGGGCAGGCTGCCGCCCGGACGTGCGCGCGCCTATTCGGTGATCGTGCTGTCGGCGCTGATCATCGGCGCGCTGACCCTGGCCGCGATCGGCATCGCCTCGTTCTTCCGCAATGAGACCGGTGGCCCCGATGCGCTGCTGATGCGCCTGATGGACATCCTCAACACCTCCCGCCACCAGGTGCCGGACCTGTTGCAGCCGTACATCCCGGAAGATCTGCAGGCCTTGCGCACGGCCATGAACGACTGGGCCGCCACCCACCGCCAGCAGCTCGGCATCGCCGGCACCTCGGCCGTGCAGATCAGCGTGCGGATCCTGATCGGCATGGTGCTGGGTGCGATGATCGCGCTGTACGACGAGCTGCCGCTGCCGAAGCTGGGGCCGCTGGCGCGCGAGCTGATCGGCCGCACCAGCCGCATGGCCACGGCCTTCCGGCAGGTGGTGTTCGCGCAGGTGAAGATCTCCCTGCTCAACACGCTGTTCACCGCCATCTTCCTGCTCGGGGTGCTGCCGCTGTTCGGGGTGCACGTGCCGCTGTCCAAGACGCTGGTGCTGATCACCTTCCTGGCCGGCCTGCTGCCGGTGGTGGGCAACATCATCTCCAACACGGTCATCACCATCGTCGCGCTGTCGGTCTCGTTCTACGTGGCCGTGGTCGCGCTGCTGTACCTGGTGGTCATCCACAAGCTGGAGTACTTCCTCAACGCACGCATCGTCGGTGGCGAGATCCAGGCACGCGCGTGGGAACTGCTGCTGGCGATGCTGGTGATGGAAGCGGCGTTCGGTCTGCCAGGGCTGGTCGCCGCGCCGGTGTTCTATGCCTACATCAAGCGCGAACTGCTGGACCAGCGCTGGATCTGAGGGCCGGGCCGCGCTAGAGCTTCAGGTTCAACGAGACATACGCCGAGCGCCCGGGGGCCGGTGAGAACATCGGCTGGTCGTCGCCGCCCCAGAAGAAGTTGTCATACCACGCATACGCGTAGTCGCGGCCGGTCAGGTTCTTCACCTGCACGTCCACGCTGACCCGCTCGGAAAGCCGATACGACGCACTGGCATCGAGCACCGCGAAGGCGCCGAACCTGCCCTGCGTGTTGCGTTCTTCAATGTAATAGTCGCCCTGCATCCGGCCCTGCAGGCCGAAGGTCCAGCGCTCGTTGCCGCGGTAGTCCACGCCGATGTTGCTGATGTAGCGCGGCGTGGCGATCACCTCGTTGCCGGCCAGGGCGGTGCCATCGGTGGTGAACGCGCGCACCACCTTGGCCTGCTGGATCGCATGCGAGCCCCACAGCGTCCAGTGGCCGCCCAGGCGCGAGGTGAACTGCAGGTCGACCCCTTCGCGACGGGTCTGGCCCAGGCCGACCGAGGTGCCGGTGGCCGGCATGTTCGCTACTTCGTCCGTCGCGTCCTGGCGCCACACCGCGATGCGCGCGTCGGCGCCGACGGCCGGGGTGAACTTGATGCCCAGCTCCTTGCCGGTGTTGATCGAGGGCCGGAAGGTCTCCTGGCCGGCGGTGAGGTAAGCCGGTGCGGTGGAACCGGTCAGCACCTGGAAGGTCCTGCCCCAGTTGGCATAGATGTTGAGGACCGGGGTGATTGCGTAGACCACGCTCAGCTTGGGCTGGCCGATGGTGCCGTAGCGCTGCAGCGGCGCGGTGATGCCGCCGGGCAGGTGGGTGCTGCCGGAGAAGCGGTCCACACGGTAGGCCGGCACGATCTTCAGCGCGGAGGCGGGCTGATACACGGCCTGCGCATAGGCACCGAGGTTGTCCAGGCTGTAGCGGTCGTCGTTCTGGATCCGCGCCGGGGTGGAAAAGTCGGTCGGGATGGCGTGGCTGTAGCGCAGCCGGCGGTACGTATTGTCCTGATGCTCGGCGTTGAATCCACCCTCGACCGTCAGCGCAGGCGTGGCGGCCCAGGTCAGCGTGCTGAGCAGGCCGGTCTGTTTCTCATCCCAATGACGACGCTGGCGCGGCGCGTTGCCGGGCACGTACGCGGTGAAGGTCACCTGCCGGTCGTCCTCGTAACGGTTGTAGTACAGCTTGTTGCTGACATGCACGGCATCGCTGAGCTGCAGATCCAGATGGGTGCTGAGATGGCGCATGTCGCGGTCGTCGACGTCGTTGGCATTCTTGAGCGCGGATCCGCGACGATCGGCTGCCAACTCTGCGGCGGTCATGAAGCCGGGCTCGTCGGCTTCGTGGTGGTACACGCGCGCGATCAGACCGAGATTGAACAGGTCATCGTCGCCGCTGTAGAGCCACTTGCCGCCCAGCGAGTATTTCTTCGATCGGTCATGATCGCGGTAGCCGTCGGACGCCTGCGACGCCAGAAAATAGTTCTGCGCGACACCGTTGGCGTCGCGACCGATCGCCACCTGCGCTTCGCGGGTGTTGTAGCTGCCATAGGTGAGCCGCGCATCGGTATAGGTGCCGCCTTGGCGGGTGCCGAGGTTGATGTTGCCCCCGATGTTGTGCAGGCCATAGCGCGGGTCGTTGGTACCGCGCACGACTTCGATGTAGTCGATGTCCAGCGGGAACACCATGTCGATGAAGCGCTGGTTGCCACTGTTGACGTTGCTGGGAATGCCATCGATCAGGATCTTGATCCCGTTGAGGTAGCCCTCGCCATTGAATGCACGGAAGGTCGCCTTGCCGGACTCCGCGCCCTGGCGGGTTTCGGTCAGCTGCATGCCCGGCATCTGGCCGAGCAGTTCCCAGCTGTTGGACACGTTCTTCTCATGGACCTGGTCGCCGCCCATCACATCCACCGAGGTCAGCACCCGGTGGGCGGCCAGGGGACGGTTCGCGCCTTCCCGCACGTGCACGCTGCCGAGGGTGATCGCAGCATCGGCGGATTGGGCGCGCGCTTCGCCGGCGCACAGGGCCGCCAGTACGGCGGACACCATTGCCTTGGTTCTCATCTCTTCGTGCCTCAGGAGCAGGTAGGACAGGGGGTGGACCAGCAGACACCGGACGTCTGCTGTTCTGACCCGAAAAAGAAATAATATAACATTGCAATCGAGCATCGTTCCATCCCGTAGGCCGCTCGCGCGCCTGTGGCTTGAAGCCCCTTCCGATCGGGTCTATAACGCGCACGAAGGGCGCCGGCCGGGCCGCCCATGGTGATCGGTGTCCCCATGATCCAGCCCAATGCCCGTTCAACGCCGCGCGCCGCAATGGCCAGCGAGCCGTCCGCGTCGCAACAGATCGATGCCCGCATCCAGTCGCTGGAGGATTGGCGCGGCGAGGCGCTGTCCCGGATCCGCGCCTTGATCCACCAGGTCGATCCGGACGTGGTGGAGACATGGAAGTGGCGGGGTGTACCCGTGTGGGAGCACCACGGCATCCTGTGCACCGGGGAGACCTACAAGGCGGCCGTGAAGTTGACCTTCGCCAAGGGCGCGTCGCTTCCCGATCCCAACGGGCTGTTCAATGCGAGTCTGGAAGGCAACACCCGCCGCGCCATCGATCTGCACGAAGGCGATACGATCAACGCCACCGCGTTCAAGGCGTTGATCCGCGCGGCGATGGCGCTGAACCGGGCGGCCAGAACCGCTGCTCCGGCGCCACGCCGGAACGCCCCCCGGCGCTCAGCCTGAATCGTCACGACCTCCTGCACTGGAACCGGCGGGCCGAATCGGGAACGATGGGGGGCTGACTCCCCCATCGATATTCCAGGATGTGCCTGTGCTGAGTGTGATCGGCTGTTTGCTTGCGTTGTATCTGGTGTGGCGCCTGATCTGGCCGTTGCGGCTGTCGCGCCCGGTCCGGATCGCGCTGGGCCTGTTGGTGGTGGCGCTGGCGCTGCACCACCGGATCGTGGCGCAGTTTGCCGGGACCATGGCGTCGCCGGAAATTCCCACGGCGATGATCGCCGTGCTCGCCACCGGCTTCACCACGCTGCTGCTGAGCGCGGTATTCGTGCTGCTGCTGGACGCGCTGCTGCTGATCGCGTGGCTGGTGCGTGCGCGGCGCGTGCTGCCGACGCTGCGTGCGACATGGCTGCGTCCGACGGCCGGCGCATTGGCGCTGCTGCTGTCTGCCTACGGCATCTGGCAGGGCATGGCCGTGCCCAAGCCGCGTCAGATCGAGGTTGCCATCGACGGCCTGCCGGCCGCGTTCGACGGTTATCGCGTGCTGCAGCTCACCGATATCCACGCCAGCCGCCTGCTCACCGGTGCCTGGGTGGAGAAGGTGGTCGCCGAAAGCAATGCGCTCCATCCGGATCTGGTGGTGATCACCGGCGATCTGATCGACGGCAGCGTCAGCGCCCGTGCCAACGACTTCGCGCCCCTGGCAAAGCTGCACGCGCCGGATGGCGTCATCGCGATCACCGGCAACCACGAGTATTACGCGCAGTACGCCGAGTGGATGCAGGCCTTCCGCGGGCAGGGCATGCAGGTGCTGGAGAACACCCATACCCGGGTGCAGCGCGACGGGGCGACGTTGACCATCGCCGGCGTGACCGATCCAGTGGCGGCACGCTATGGCCTGCCCATACCGGACCTCGGCGCTGCCCTGGCCGGGGCGGACCCGCAGGCACCGGTGATCCTGCTCGACCACCGCCCGGTCGAAGCCCGCGCCAACGCCGCGCACGGCGTGGCCCTGCAGCTGTCCGGCCACACGCATGGCGGGCATATTCTGGGTATGGACCAGCTGGTCAAGCGTGCCAACGGTGGCTATGTCTCCGGGCGCTACCAGGTGGACGCGATGACGCTGTACGTCAGCAACGGTGCCGGGCTGTGGCCGGGCTTCGCCGCGCGGATCGGCGTGCCCTCGGAGATCACCCTGATCACGCTGCGGGCGCGCTGATGGCGTCCGGATGTGCGATGCCCGGGGTGGTGTTGCCGGACACCGAAGCCTGGACCGTCCGCGACCCGGTGGGCCGGGACTACCCGATCTGGGTGTCCCTGCCGGCCGGCTATGCGCGGGACACGCACCTGCGCTACCCGGTGCTGTATGTCACCGACGCGCTGTACAGCTTCCCGCTCGCGCGCAGCGTGCGCAACATGGTCGGGCAGGGCGGTGCCCACCTGGCGCCCTTCATCCTGGTCGGGCTGCCGCCGCAGCAGGGGCTGAGCTCGCAGCAGAGCCGCTCGCGTGACTACACCCCGACCCAACCCAGCCGCACCCCGGGCGACGATTACACCGATGGCATCACCTACGGCGGCGCTGCGCACTACCGCGATTTCCTGGCCGGCCATGTGCTGCCACAGGTCGAGGCGCGCTACCGCACCGACCCGGCGCAGCGTGCGTTTGCCGGCCATTCCTACGGTGGGCTGTTCGGTGCGTACGTGCTGCTGACCCGCCCGGCGATGTTCCAGCGCTACATCCTTTCCAGCCCATCGCTCTGGTTCGACCAGCACGTGATCAACCGGATCGAGGCGGAGTACGCCGACGCCCATGCCGATCTGAACGCGCGCGTGCTGCTGTCGATCGGCGCACACGAAACCCCGGCGTCGGACGCACCGTTTGCTGCGCGCAACGACATGGTCGCGCATACGCGAGCGTTTGCCGAGTGTCTGCGCGGGCGCGGTTATCCAGGCCTCTGGCTCGAGACACGCGTGGTTGCCGATGAGGATCACCTGACGGTCTACCCGGCGATGCTCACCCGCGCGCTGCTGGCCCTGTTCCCCAGCCGGAGCACCGCCCTGGCCGTGTGAAATTTTCGCCAGTGGGCGTGCACGCCTCGGTCACCGCGCAGCGCGGAGGCTGGACGCACACGCCACGCCCACCCGGAGACCCCATGACCACGCTGACCCTGCCCGAACTGGCCAAGAAGATGGCCGGCATCGATTTCGCCATGCTGCAGACCCACACCGCCAGCGGCGAGATCGCCGGCCGGCCGATGAGCAACAACGGTGACGTGGACTACGACGGCGACAGTTATTTCTTCGCCTTCGACAGTGCCGACATGGTGGGCGAGATCGAACGCGACCCGAAGGTCGCGCTGTCCTTCACCGGCAGCAAGTCACTGCTGGGCAAGCCGCCGCTGTTCGTGGCCGTGGAAGGCCATGCCACCCTGAGCCGCGACCGCGCGACCCTGCAGGCACATTGGGTCCCGGACCTGGAACGCTGGTTCGAACAGGGCGTGGATACCCCGGGCATCGTGCTGATCCAGGTCAAGGCGACCCGTATCCACTACTGGTCCGGCGAAGACGACGGTGAGATCCGGCTGTAAGCGATGCCGGCCGCCCCCGTCAGGATCGGATGCGCAGGCTGGTCCATTCCCGGCAGGTACGCGGCGTTGACCGGCGAGGGCGAGAGCATGCTGGCGCGCTATGCAACGCGTTTTTCGGCGGTGGAGATCAACTCCTCGTTCTACCGGCCACACCAGCAGCGGACCTATGAACGCTGGGCGGCGAGCGTGCCGGCTGGCTTTCGTTTTTCGGTGAAGCTGCCCAAGGCGGTGTCGCATGACGCAGCGCTGCGCGGTTGCGGCCCGGCGCTGGATCGGTTCCTCGAAGAGACCGCCGGCCTGGGCCGCAGGCTGGGCGGATTGCTGCTGCAGCTGCCGCCCAGCCATGCATTCGATGCACGGGTGGCGGCGGGTTTCTTCGGCCTGCTGCGCCGTCGCACGGATACGCCGGTGGTCTGCGAACCGCGGCATGCCAGCTGGTTCACGCCACAGGCCGAGGCGTTGCTGGGGCGGCACTCGGTAGCGCGCGTCGCGGCCGACCCTGCGCGGGTTACGGGGGCGGCCCACCCCGGGGGTGACGCCGCGTGGCGCTATTGGCGTTGGCATGGCGCACCGCGGATGTATTACAGCGAGTACGACGAGGCGGCGCTCCAGTCCCTGGCCCGTGATGTCGCGGCGCATGCCGGCAGCACGCGCTGGGTGATCTTCGACAATACCGCCCATGGGTTCGCCATCGCCAACGCGGCACGGCTGCAGGACATCCTTGGCGGCGCATCCCACCCGGGGGCCGCCGATGCCTGAAGGTCCTTCCATCGTCATCCTGCGCGAGGCGGCGGCGAAGTTCCGTGGGAAGACCGTGCGCCTGGCGACCGGCAACAGCTCGCTCGACCTGACCCGCATGGAAGGCCGTCGCGTGGTCACCCTGCGCAGCTGGGGCAAGCATTTCCTGATCGAGTTCCGAGGCTTCAGCCTGCGCGTGCACATGCTGATGTTCGGCAGCTATCGCATCGATGAGCGCAAGCCTTCCCCGCCGCGGGTATCGCTGCAGTTCGACAACGGCGAGCTCAACATCTATGCCTCGTCGGTGAAGTACATCGAAGGCGCGCTGGAGGACACCTACGACTGGCGCGGCGACGTGATGGACCCCTCGTGGGATCCCAGGCTGGCGCGCAGGAAACTGAAGGAACACCCGGACACCTTGATCTGCGACGCGCTGCTGGACCAGGACATCTTTGCCGGCGTGGGCAACATCATCAAGAACGAGGTGCTGTTCCGCACGCGCGTGCATCCTGAATCCACGGTCGGCGCGCTGCCGTCGCGCAAGCTGGGCGAGGTCATCAAACAGGCGCGGCAGTACAGCTTCGATTTCCTGGACTGGAAGCGGCAGTTCGTCCTGCGCCAGCACTGGTTGGTGCATACCAAGCGCACCTGCCCCCACTGCGGTGGCCCACTCAGCAAGACCTACCCGGGGACGACCCGGCGGCGGACGTTCTTCTGCCCGGTCTGCCAGCTGCGCTACGGTACGGCGCCGGTCGTACGCAAGGCCGTCCGCAAGGCCGCAGGCAAGGCAGTCCGCAAGGTCGCAAAGGGCACCCCTGGAAAGGCCCCAAGGCGTTCAGCCAGGGCCACCCGCATGGCGTAGGATGGGTTGTCACACGCACGTACGCGCGTCCTGCGCGATCGACGTCCGATCGCCCTCGCTCCTTCCTCCGAGTCCTTCATGCCGCCCCGGGATGAAGACTCCCGTGTCCCACGGAGCGCTCATGCCGGGCTATACCACCCGCATCCTCACCATTCCGGTCGGCGGTCACGACTTCCGTATCCGTGCGCTCACCGATCTGCAGCAGTTCTCCGATCCTACCGGCCGCGCCGCGCGTGCCGGCATCCACTCCTCGCTGTGGAGCCTGTTCGGCCAGATCTGGCCGGCCGGCCGCGCGCTGGCCGATACCATGAGCCACTTCGACGTGGCCGGTAAGCGCATCCTGGAACTGGGCTGCGGGCTGGGCCTGTCCAGCCTGGTGCTGGCACATCGGGGCGCGGATGTCGTCGCGACGGATCACCATCCGTTGGCCGAATCCTTCCTGGCCTACAACGCAGGGCTCAACAACCTGCCGGCGGTGACCTACCGCGACCTGCCCTGGGAAGTTCCGGATGGCTCGCTGGGCCGCTTCGACCTGATCATCGGCAGCGACATCCTTTACGAACGCGGCCACGCCCACCAGATCGCCGCGATGATGCTGCGGCATGCCAAGCCCGATGCCGAACTGCTAATCACCGATCCCGGGCGCGGCAACGTCGGCGCGTTTTCGCGCGGCATGGCCCTGCAGGGCTTCGATGTGACCGAGGAACTGGGCCTGTTCGAGGATGAGGGCGATGCGCCAGGCCATGGGCGGCTGCTGAGTTATCGGCGCGGCGCCGTCCGCCCGGCGGCCCTCGCCTGAGCGCGGGCCGGGCGCGTTGCGGCGCCGGCGTTCCTCCGTGACACGACGTGCAGATCCGCTGGCGTAGGCTGTCGCCGTCCAGATGCGGCCCAGGCGGCCGGGAGAGCCCCGATGCGATGTCGTCCCCTGTCCAGCCGCGATGGCCTGCCTGTCAGCAGGGCGCACGCTTGAGTACGGCCAGCGCCGCGCCGGATGCGCGACCACAGACCCGCTCGATGATCATCGCCGGGCTGTCCACCGTGGTGGAGTGGTACGACTTCACGCTCTATCTGTATCTGGCCACGGTGTTGTCGAGGGTGTTCTTCGGCGGCGGCGAGAACGCGCTGCTGGCCACGCTGGCCGGGTTCGCGGTGTCGTATCTGATGCGCCCCCTGGGCGCGCTGGTGTTCGGCCATCTCGGCGATCGCTTCGGCCGGCGCTACATGCTGTTGGCCTCGATGCTGCTGATGACGCTGGCCATGCTTGCTACCGCGCTGCTGCCCACCTTCGAGAGCATCGGCGCCACCGCCGGTGTGCTGTTGTTGCTGTTGCGCTGCCTGATGGCTTTTTCGGTCGGCGGCGAATACACCGGCGTGGTGGCGTACCTGCTGGAAACCGCGCCCGTGCGGCGGCGCGGCCTGGTCACCTCGCTGGCGTCGGCCGCGAGCGAGGTGGGGGCCCTGTTGGCAGTGGCGCTGTCGGCGCTGACGGTGGCGCTGCTGAGCACGGCCCAGCTGGATGGCTGGGGCTGGCGCATTCCCTTCTTTGTCGGCGCGGCGCTGGCCGGCGCGATCCTGCTGGCGCGCTCGACCATGCATGAGTCGCCCGAGTTCGAGCGGCAGCAGGCCGAAGGCACCGTGCCGGAGTCGCCGATCCGCGACACCTGGCGGCACCACAAGGCCGCGATCGCCCGCACCTTCGCGATCTCCGCACTGGGCTCGATCACCTATTACGTCGGCATTACCTATGTGCCCGCATTCCTCGGTTCGGTTGGGCAGGTGAGTGAATCCGAAGCGCTGTGGCTCTCCACGATCGCGGCGGTGGCGGTGATCGTGGTGACGCCGCTGGCCGGCGCGTTGTCGGACCAGGTCGGTCGTCGGCCGGTGTTGATCGCGCTGGCCGCCCTGTCGGCGTTGCTGCCGTTGACGATGTTCTCGGTGATGGCCGGTGGCAGCACGCTGGCGATCGGGCTGGCCGCGGTGGTGTTGGCGTGCCTGGCCGGTGGCGTGAGTGCGGTGGCGGCACCGGCGACGGCCGAGCAGTTTCCCGGCGAGGGGCGGCTCAGCGGGCTGGCATTGGGCGTCACCATGGCGACGGCCTTCTTTGGTGGCGCCACGCCGTTGCTGGCCGAAGTGCTGGTGCGCCACACCGGCTGGTCATCGGCCCCCGGCGCGATGATCGCCGGGGTCGCCGTGCTGGTGCTGCCGGTGATGTGGACGCTGCGCGAGACGCGGCCCCGGTAGCGCCGGCCGCTGGCCGGCTGCACACAGGGTGCCGAGAAGGTAGTGCCGGCCGCTGGCCGGCTCCACGCAATGTCGGGTCTTGGAGGAGCCGGCCAGCGGCCGGCACTACCTGGACACGGTGCGCCGCCACCAAAAAAACGGGCCGCCCGAAGGCGACCCGTTCGTTCAACACAGCGATGTCGTCAGGCCTCAGTATTTCCAGCGCAGGCTCAACGCGACGAAACGCGGCTCGCCGTAGTTGTTGTAATCCAGGTTGGCCCAGTAGGTCTTGTCCAGCGCGTTGCGCACGCTCAGGGTCGCCGTCCAGCTGTCGCTGAGGCGGTAGTTGGCGTTGAACTGCACCAGCGCGTACGCCGGCTGGTTCACCGTCACCGTGCCGCCGAGCGGATAAGGAACGTTGTAGCCCTGCACCTTGCTCTGCCACTGCACGCCCGCACCCACGCTCAGGCGTTCGAGCGCGCCGCGCAGCCGCACCTGGGTGTTGAGCTGCAGCAGGTCCTCGGCCGGGTTGGCGTACAACAGATCAGTGGCGGCACGGGTCACCTTGACGTGGGTGAAGCCGGCATTGACCGTCCAGCCCGGCAGGATTTCGCCGTTGACGTCCAGTTCCCAGCCGCGTGCCTTGGTGCCGTTGATGCCGATGTAGGCCGAGCTGCCATCGCTGAGCGAGCGCTCCGGCACGCTCGTGTCCAGCACCGCGTAGTTGTCCTGCTTGGCCTCGAACACAGCCGCATTGGCGGTCAGGCGACCGTCGAACCACTGCGACTTGATGCCCGCTTCCAGGTTCGAGCCCTCCACCGGCGCCAGCAGGTTTTCGTTGCGGTCCTTGAAGTTCTGCGGGTTGAAGATCTCGGTGTAGCTGGCATACGCCGCGACCTGCGGGGTGATGTCGTAGACCAGGCCCACATAGGGCGTGACTTCGTCCGTCACCTTGTAGGCGCCGCTGGTGCCGGTGTAGGCCCCGGTCGTGCCGTAGGCGCGGGTCAGCGTCTCCCAGCGGCTCAGCCGCGCGCCGGCGATCAGTGCCAGCGGGTCGGCCAGGCGCAGGCGGGTGGCCACGTAGAAACCGCTCTGCGTGGTCTTGGCGACCCGGCGTGCACCGGTACGCGAATAGGTCACTTCGGAGATGTCGCCATCCCAGGTGCGGATGTCCGGGATGTAGTAGCAGCGCTCGGTGCCGCACCGCGCCCAGTCGGTCGGGTAGCGCAGGGCGATGGTGTTGGTGGTGCCTTCCAGGTCCGCCCACTGGCCGCCCACGGTCAGGTCGTGTTCGCGGCCGAACAGCGAGAACGTGCCGCTCAGGTAGGCATCGACGTTGCGCCGGGTGTCTTCCGAATCACCGGCGGCAGTGCGCAGGAAGATGCCCGCGCCGGTGGCCGGATCGGGGTAGCCGCTGCCGTAGACGCGCACGTTCTGCACGTTGCCCCGGGTGTAGGCGGTGTTGATCTTCAGCAGCCAGTTCTCGCCGAAACGCTGCTCCAGGTTGGCGAACGCCGTGCTCGTCTCGCGCTGCCAGTAGCTCCACTTCGGGGCGACGTTGGTCGAGCGCGGCAGGTGCGCGAAGTCGCCCTGGCTGTTGAAGAACGGCACGGTGCCCCAGGTCGAACCGACCGGGTTGTTGTCCTGGGTCTGGTAGCCCACGGTCACGGTGGTGCTGTCGGTCAGGTCACCTTCCAGCACGGCCATGCCGGCCATCTTGTTCTCGTGGTAGCGGTCGTAATACAGATCGCGGTCGGTGTAGGCGGCGACCACTCGGCTGCGGAAACGGCCATCGGCGGTCAGCGGCGCGGTCACGTCGGCCTCCATGCGCTGGTAGTCCCAGCTGCCGGCGCTCACTGCGAAGGAGGCATCGAATTCCTTGCCCGGGCGCTTGCGCAGCAGGTTGACCGTCGCCGATGGCACGCCGGCGCCGCTCAGCAGGCCGTTGGCACCGCGGATCACTTCGACGCGATCGTAGAAGGCGGTGTCGTACTCCTGGTTGGTCGAACCGCTGTAGGTGGGGATGCCATCGACCTGGAAATCAGTGATGGGAAAGCCGCGGGCGTAATAGAGCGGACGCTGGGTGTCGTAGAAGGAGACACTCACGCCGGTGACGTTGCGCATCACGTCGTTGATGCTGAACAGCGATTCGTCCTGCAGGCGCTGGAGCCCGATCGAGGTCGCTGACTGCGGGGTTTCCTGCAGGCTGATCGGCAGGCGGGTGGTGCTGGATGGCATCGCGCGCGCACCGACCACGCTGACCTTGTCCAGGGTCTTCGCATCGGCAGTGCTGCTGGCGTCTGCCAGCGCATCGGCGAAGGCCTGCGGGGCGGTCAGCGAAAGGGCGGAAAGCAGGGCCAGGGCCAGCGGGGCACGGCGGGAGCGGAACGGGTGGGCGCGGAGCGACATGGGGGTCTCTGGACGGGAAGTAGGGAAGAAAGGCAACAGGCAGGCAACGCCGGCGCGCAGGCGCCAGGCACGGTAGGTCCATCCTGGGAAAGCAGGTTGCCGGGCAGCTGCGGGGAGACGGCAGTCCGTTGAGACCGTCCAGTACCCGTAGCGACAACCCTGCGATGCGCAAATGTAAATCGTTCTCAGTCGCTTTACAATTCTTGAACAATCGGGCGCGTCCGCGTAAACGTCCGGGCCGCAACGTCACCGGACCTGAAACGCAACCGGCCACCGCAAGGGTGGCCGGAGGGAAAACCGTGGCCAGGCCCGCAGGCCGCGCCGGGGCAGGCTTACAGCGCCTGCAGTTCTTCGTTGGCGTTGCGCTTGGCCTCGGCCGGCTGGGTAGCCGGCGGCGGGGTCAGCATCACGGCCGGGCTGGTCTCGCCCGGCACGTCCAGGTACGGCAGCTTCAGGGTATCGCTGGTCAGGCGGCGGATCTCGTTGGTCAACGCCGGGCTGTCGTTGAGCTTGCGCCCGTACGAGGGCACGATCTCCTTCAGGCGCGCTTCCCAGCCGGCGGCCATCTGCTCGGGGAAGGCCTTCTTGAGCAGGTCCAGCATGATCGGCGGCGACGTCGATGCACCCGGCGAAGCGCCGAGCAGGGCGGCCAGGGTGTGGTCCTTGTCGGTCACGATCTCGGTGCCGAACTGCAGGATCGAGCCCTTTTCCGGGTCCTTCTTGATGATCTGCACGCGCTGGCCGGCGGTGACCAGCGTCCAGTCCTCGCGCTTGGCGTTGGGGTAGTACTTGACCAGCTCGGCCTGGCGGTCGTCATCGTTCAGGCGTGCCTGACCCATCAGGTACTTCACCAGGTCCAGGTTCTCCAGGCCCACGCCCATCATCCCGGCCACGTTGTTGTGGTTCACCGAGGAATACAGGTCGAACCACGAGCCGTGCTTGAGGAACTTGGTGCTGTACAGCGCGAACGGCCCGAACAGCACGACCGGCTTGCCATCCAGCTTGCGTGCGTCCAGATGCGGGACCGACATCGGCGGCGAGCCGGTTTCGGCCATGCCGTAGGCCTTGACCGAATGGCGGCCGGCCACCTGCGGCGACTGGAAGGCCAGGAACTGGCCACCGACCGGGAAGCCGGCGTAGTTCTTCGATTCCGGGATGCCCGACAGCTGCAGCAGCTTGAGCGCGGCGCCACCGGCACCGATGAACACGAAGCGCGACTTGACGGTGGATTCGTTGTCGGACTTCAGGTCCTTGACGGTCACGTTCCAGCTCTTGTCGTCGTTCTGGCGCAGGGCACGCACTTCATGGTTGAGGTGCAGGCTGAAGTTCGGGCTGCGCTGCAGGCCAGCGGTCAGCTGGCGGGTGATCACGCCGAAGTTGACGTCGGTACCCAGCGGCATCCAGGTCGCGGCGACCTTCTGCTTCGGGTCGCGGCCTTCCATCAGCAGCGGGGCCCACTGCTTGATCTGCGCGGCGTCCTCGGAATACTGCATGCCGTAGAACAGCGGGTTCTTGACCAGTGCCTGCTGGCGCTTGTGCAGGTAGGCGATGTTCTCATCGCCCCAGACGAAGCTCATGTGCGGGGTCGGGTTGATGAAATCGCTGGGCTGGCTCAGGCGCCCTTCGCGCACCTGGTGGGACCAGAACTGGCGTGAGATCTCGAACTGCTCGGCGATGCCGACCGCGCGCTTGGTCTCGATGCTGCCGTCGGGTAGTTCCGGGGTGTAGTTCAGTTCGGCGAATGCGGAGTGGCCGGTGCCGGCGTTGTTCCAACCGTCCGAACTTTCCAGGGCAACCCCGTCCAGGCGCTCATAGACCTGGATGTTCCAGTCCGGTTGCAGCTCCTGCAGGAACGTGGCGAGCGTGATGCTCATGATGCCGCCGCCGACCAGGACGACGTCGACCGGCTTGTCGTTGCCGGCGGCCGGGACCGAGCGCTGATGCAGCGGCCAGTACAGGAACAGGGCCGCTGCCAACAGCAACAGCACGAGCAGGCCGAGGACGACCTTCGCTAGTTTTTTCATGGGGATCTCAGGTAGGGAGACATGGGAAGGATGCCGCCGCTGCCGGGAACGCCCGTGAAGACGGGCGTCACAGCGGTACCTTGATCGCAATTTTAGCCCGTTCCGGTACGGATTTGGTGCAACGCAGCATCCGGTGGCTGTGCCGGACCGGCTCAGTCGCTGGCGAGAGTGAAGTACTCCAGGAGGAAATAGCTGGCTTGATAGGCCAGTGCTATCAGAGCCAATACCAGATGCGCACGCCGCTGGCGCAGGGCGAAGCCCAGCCCGGCGATCCCCAGCATCACCACGGTATGCACCCAGTAAGTGTCCCCCAGCATCTGCCAGCGGCTGTGGCCCTTGATGGCGGTATCCACCAGATCCAGCAGCGTGACCAGTGCCAACATCCCGAAGAAGCCGCCGCGGCGCTGCAGCAGGTAGTTCTCATAGCTGCCGAACTCGCGCACGTCGTCCGGAAACAGCAGCACGCAGAGCAGGTACCACGACGCGCAGTAGGCGATCACGAACAGATACAGCTCGAAGGTCCACTGCCGGACCTCGCCCAGCCGGAACTCCCACCACCAGAAGGTCACCACCGAAATCAGTGCCCAGACCACCCAGCACAGGTGGATCAGCGAGCAGCCGCGTCGTTTGGGGTGCTCGATGATGCCCGCCAGCCCGCGCAGCAGGGTGGTGATGCTCAGGCCGAGGATGATGCTGAGCACCACGCGGATGTGCAGGTAGACCGGATCGGTGTCCATCGACGTGCCCGCGGCTGGGATGCGCCGATGCTGCATCGGGGCGGGTCATCGAATCGTGTAGGGCGGCGTGCGGCCCCGGCACGACAGCCGACCAGCGGTCGGCGCTACCGGTCGGGGTTATCGCTTCTTGCGCACCAGCGTCGCCGAGGCCGCCAGCACTGCCTGGGTCAGCAGCGCCATGGTCTGTACATCGCCCTTCCAGTGCTGCCAGTACAGCGGCACGTCTTCCCACGCGCGCTGCTTCATGTGCACCAGGCGCCCGGCATCCAGGTGGCGTTTGACCAGCGGCAGCGGGTTCATGGTCCAGCCCAGCCCGCCCAGGTTCGCCTGCACGAACGCGCGGGTGGAGGGAATCCACCAGGTCGGTGCGGTCAGCGGCAGGTCGTTGCCCGCCAGGCGCCGGGCGAAGCGGGCCTGCATGTCGTCCTTGCGGTTGAACACCAGCACCGGCGCCTGGGCCAGCGACTGCGCATTGACCCCCTTGGCGAAGTACTGCTCATGGAAGGCCGGGGTGCAGGTGGCAGCGTAGCGGATGCTGCCCAGCGCGTGGATCTGGCAGCCCTGCACCGGCTCGTCCAGGGTGGTCACCGCGCCCAGCACGGCCCCCTGGCGCAGCAGGGCCACGGTGTGGTCCTGGTCTTCCGAGCGCAGGTCCAGGGTGGTGCCGGTCTGCCGCGCGAACTGCAGGGCGGCTTCGGGGAACCAGGTCTCCAGGCTGTCATGGTTCACCGCCACGGGGATGCTGGCGTGCGGCAGGTCCTCATCGGCGATGCCCATGCGGTGCAGCGCATCGTGCTCGAGCAGGGCGGTCTGTTCGGCCAGCTGCACCAGCACCTGGCCCTCGGTGGTGGCGACCGCTGGGGAAGAACGTTTGACCAGCAGGCGGCCGACCCGGTCCTCCAGCGCCTTGACCCGCTGGGAGACGGCCGAGGCGGTGACATTGAGCGACTGCGCGGCCCGTTCGAAGCTGCCTTCCCGGATCACCGCCGCCAGGGCGCGGAGCTGGGCATGGTCGATGCGCATGATCTTAAGTTCCGCTAAAGATGGTTAAGTAAGTTTAGCTCTACTTTTTCATGTTGCGGCGCGACAATATGCGCCATCCGGTGCTGTACGCCTTGGCGAGGCACCGCCCCCCAGCACGACACAGGTGGTATCCCATGTTTTCGATCATTTCCGGCGGCGCCGGGCTGAGCGCGTGGCTCAGTGGTGCCGCAACCGGCATCGGCCTGTTTGCGGTGGTCGGCGCGCAGAGCGCGTTCATCCTGCGCCAGGGCATCCTGCGCAAGCACATCATTCCGGTGGTGGCGACGTGTGCCGCCATCGATGGCATCTTCATCTTCGCCAGCGTAGCCGGCCTGCGCACGCTGACCCAGGCGCTGCCGTGGCTCACCACTGTGGTGCTGTGGGGCGGCGTCGCCTTCCTGGCCTGGTACGCCTGGCAGTCGGCGCGGCGCGCGCTGGCCGGCGGTGGCGGCATGCACGTGGACGAGGGCGACACCACCTCGCGCCGCGCGGTGCTGATCTCGGCGGTCGGTTTCTCGCTGATCAATCCGCATTTCTGGCTGGACATGATGGTGATCGGCGGTATCGCCGAGAACTTCGGCAATGCGCGCATGGCCTTCGCCGCCGGCGTGTTCACCGCCAGCTGCCTGTGGCTGACCGCCCAGGGCCTGGGGGCACGCCTGCTGGCGCCACTGTTCACCAAGCCCAAGACCTGGCGCATCCTCGACGGCACCATCGCGGTGATTCTGTCGATCCTGGCGCTCAGCCTCGCGTTCCGCGGCATGCATTGAACTCTCTCCTCGATGCAGGTCCTGGAAATGGCACCGTTCGCGGTGCCATTTTTTTTTGCACCAACAGGAATATCCCTCTGGTTGGCGGCTCGATCTTCCGCCTAGAATCGCGATCCCGGACATGAGGTCCGATGCAGCAGGGGGAAAGGATGAAGCACGTACAAAGGTTGGGATTGCTGGTATTGCTGGCCATTACGGGCCAGGCCGGCGCGGTGGATCTGGAGCGCTACCTGCGCCGGGATGCCTTCACCGATATCAAGATTTCGCCGAACGGCGACTATTACGCGGCCACCGTGCCGATGGAAGATCGCACCGCCCTGGCGATTCTGCGCAGGAACGGCGGCGAGGTGGTGGGCTCGTTCGTGCCGCCCAGGAACAATCACGCCAATCATTTCGACTGGGTCAGCGCAGAACGTGTGCTGATCGGCCTGGCCGAGAAGCAGGGCTCGCTGGACCAGCCGCGCATGACTGGCGAGCTGTATGCCATGAACGCCAACGGCGGGCGCGGCGAGCTGCTGGTCGGCTACCGCGCGCAGGACAACGGCCCGGGTACCCGCATCCAGCAGAAAAAAGTGGAGGCCGTGGCCGCGTTCCTCGCCGATGATCTGCCCGCGGACGAGCGCAACGTGCTGGTCACGATCTGGCCATTCAACGATGACCCGTTCACCCGTGCCGACCGGATGGATGTCACCACCGGCCGTCGCCAGACCGTGGCGCGCTCGCCCGTACGCCGCGCCGATTTCGTCACCGACAACCAGGGCCAGGTGCGTTTCGCCCATGGCGCGGGAACCGACAACGTCAACAAGCTGTACTACCGGGAAGGGTCGGGCACGACCTGGAAGCTCGTCAACGATGAAGCCCTGAACGGGCGGATCGAAACGGCGATCGGGTTCTCCGAAGACGGTCGGCTGGCGTATTTCAACACCGAGATGCCGCAGGGCCCCGACGCCATCGTGTCCTGGGATCCGGTGACCGAAGAGCGCAGGCTCGTGCTGCGTGATCCCGTGGTGGACGTGCACAAATACATCTACCGGCCCGGCACCTCGATCCCGGTGGGCGCGCTGTACCTGGGTGACACGCCACGCACCCGCTTCTTCGACGAACAGGGCCCCGATGCGCGGTTGTATCGCAGCCTGGAAGCGGCGTTCGGGGGCGATGCGGTCTTCGTCACGTCCAGTACCCGCGACGGCCGGCAGCTGATGGTAGAGGCGTGGTCCGGGCGCAACCCGGGCGATTTCTACATCTTCGACAACGTGGCCAAGAAAGCGGACCACGTCATCAGCCGCAGCAACTGGATCGACCCGGCCGCCACCGCAGAGGTACGCCCGGTGGCCCTGAAGGCACGTGACGGGCTGCCGCTGCACGGCTACCTGACCGTGCCCGCCAAGGCCGCTGCCAATTCGCTTCCGATGGTGGTGATACCGCATGGCGGGCCTTACGGTCCGTTCGATACCGGCGGGTACGACGCGGAAAGCCAGATGCTTGCCGACGCCGGGTACGCTGTCCTGCAGGTCAACTTCCGCGGCTCGGGCAATTACGGGCGCGCCCATCGGTCCGCGGGTGCCCGCCAGTGGGGCGGCACCATGCAGGACGATCTGACCGATGCAACCCGCTGGGCGATCCGGGAGGGCATTGCCGACGCCTCGCGGATCTGCATCTATGGCGCCAGCTATGGCGGTTATGCGGCGATGATGGGGGCGGCGAAGGAGCCGGCGCTGTACCGGTGCGCCGCCGGGTATGTAGGTGTCTACGACCTGCCGATCATGTTCACCAGTGGCGATATCCAGCGCCGCGGCTCGGGCGAGACCTACCTCAAGGAATGGATCGGCGAGCGCGCCCAATTGGCGGCGGTATCGCCGGTGAACCTGGCCGACCGCATCAAGGTGCCGGTGTTCCTCGCCGCCGGTGGCGAAGACGAGCGCGCCCCGATCCAGCACACCAGGCGGATGGAAGCGGCGCTGAGAAAGGCCGGCGTGCCCGTGGAGGCGTTGTACTACCCGACCGAAGGCCACGGTTTCTACACCGACCCGCACCGCCGCGAGTACTACACCAAGCTGCTGGCGTTCCTGTCCAACAGCCTGGGCGGGGAGACTGCTTCGGCGTCGACGCCAGCCCAGCCCTGAGCAAGACGCGGCATCAAGCCTGCTGCAACGACAACGGCACCGCGAGGCGCCGTTGTCGTCTGCGCATCAGGCCAAGGCTCACTTCACCCCGTGCATCATCTTCTTCAGCAGCGGCGAACAGGCCAGGGCAACCGCCGCGCACCCCAGGCCGATCCACATCAGCAGCCAGAACAGGTGTTCGTAGCTGGCGGCGGCGCTGGCGATGTTCATGGTTTCGCCTTCCGGCACCTCGATCGCGGCGAGCTTGCCGAACAGCGCGGCCAGCGTTTCCGAAAACGCGGTGGCCAGGAACCACGTGCCCATCATCAGGCTGACCACCCGCGGCGCGGCCAGCTGAGTAACGGCGGACAGACCGACCGGTGACAGGCACATTTCGCCGATCTCCAGGATCAGGTAGGCCAGTACCAGCCACCACACGCTGGCCATCTGCCCGGTCGCGCCGACGTGCTGGGCGGCCAGCGCCAGGGGCACGAACGACAGTGCGGCGAAGATCAGCCCGATCGAGGATTTGACCGGCTTGGACGGGTCCATGCGGCGACGGTCCAGCCACGCCCACAGCATGGCGAACAGCGGGGCGAGCACCACCAGGAACAGGCCGCCGAGGTAGGTCAGCGAGCCGGCCGTCTGCGGGATCACCAGGCAGTCGCGGATCAGCATGACCAGCATCGCCGCGACGATCACGATGAACAATGTGCGTGGCGCGGACGAGCCCGGGCGGCGCTCGGACAGACGCGCGGCCACCACGAAGCCCAGCGGCGCCAGCAGCAGCGAGGCGATCGACCACGGCAGCGGGGTGCCACCCTGGATCACCAGCGACGGCACCAGGTCCTTGGTGAGCAGGCGGTCGGTGAAGGTCACCCAGGAGCCATAGGTCTGCTCGTACAGGGTGAAGAACACCAGCGCCATGAAGATCAGCGCCATCAGCGCGATCATCTGCTGGCGCTGCACCGGCGTGCAGCGGGTGCCGGTGAACCAGGCGAACCAGACCAGCACGCCACCGAGCACGACGATCATCAACATCAGCGCCAGGCTGAGTTCACCACCGAGCGCGAACGCACCATTGGCGGCGGCCCACATCAGCGCCGCGACCGGAATCACGCCCAGCACGGCCACGGCATAGATCAGCCATTCGCGGCGGATGCCGAGCACGCGTTGGCGCAGCGCGGGCAGATCGGACGGTTCGGCGTGGCCCTGCAGATACTTCTGGCCCCACAGGAACATGGCCAGTCCGATCACCATGCCGATGCCGGCCGCACCGAAGCCGTACTTCCAGCCATAGGCTTCGCCGAGGAAGCCGCACACCAGCGAGGCGAACAGCGCGCCCAGGTTGATGCCGGCGTAGAACAGCGAAAAGCCCGAGTCGCGGCGCGGATCGTTTTCCGGGTACAGCTTGCCGACGATGGTGGAGATGTTCGGCTTGAGGAAGCCCACGCCCATGATGATCAGGGCCAGCGAGAGGTAGGTGATGCCCAGCGCGGCATCATCGCGGACCACCGCGCCATCGACGCGGACCGCTGCGTGACCTTCGAAAGCCATGCCCAGGTGGCCGAGCACCAGCAGCACGCCGCCGAACACCACCGCCTTGCGCATGCCCAGCCAGCGGTCGGCGAGCAGGCCGCCGAAGACCGGGATGCAGTAGACCAGGCCGCCATAGGCACCGAGCAGATCCAGGCCGGCCTTGTCGCCGAACAGGTGGTATTTGGTGAGGTAGAGCAGCAGCAGCGCCTTCATCCCGTAGAACGAGAACCGCTCCCACATCTCGGTGAAGAAGCAGATGTAGACGCCCTTGGGATGGCCAAGGAAGTCGTCGGTCGCGGTGGAGGTCGAGGCGGCGGGCAGGACGGCTGCGGTCATCGAGGGCTGGGGCAGGGCGGACAAGGGGGCGAGTATAGGCCCGGGGCGAAGGGTCAGCCGTGCCGTGTCTGGCCGCTCCGCCGTCGTGCTGCCGGCCATGCGCGCTTACAGATAGCGAAGCCAAGCCAGATCCCGCCGCCGCGCCTTGAACCGCGCGAATGCCCGTGTCGGCCAATACAGCGCCACTGCCAGCACCGCGGTGATCACCCACAGGCTCGCCACGTGATCGACCGCGAAGTAGCCGCCGTGGGTCTGGCCCCAGCGGGCTTCGGCCAGCACGTACAGCAGCTTCAGCACATACAGGTGCAGCAGGTAGAAGAACATCGGCGCCGCGCCGATGTCGGCCAATGGCGCCAGCGCCCGGGCCACGCGCGGCTGTTCGTACAGGCGCAGCAACAGCAGGCCGATGCCCAGGGTCAGCAGCAGGAACAGCAGCGAGGGCGGGTACTTGGTCACGTTGAAGAAGCTCATCAGCGTAGTGCCCAACGTGGCCAAGGACTGCCACGGGCTGTCGCCGTAAGCGTTGATCGCCCGCAGCAGCACGAAGGCGAGCAGCGCACCGGCACCGGCCAGCCACAGCCGACGCTGGCGCAGGAGGGCATCGCCGCCGCGTGCGAACCACGGGCCGATCACCCAGCCCAGTGCAATCACGCCGATCCACGGCAGCACCGGATACGAGGTCCGCAGGCGCAGCCCGTCGGTCACCGTGATCCAGTCGCGCTGGTGCAGCACTTTCCACAACACGGCCAGCGCCCCGTCACCCTGCACCCGGATGCCATCGAGCAGGTTGTGCCCGGCGATCACCGCCAGCGCCAGCACCGCCAGCGCGCCGCGCGGGAGCCAGAGCAGCCCGGCCAGCGCGATCATGCTGATGCCGATTGCCCAGATCACCTGCAGGTACACGACGCTCGGTGGGAACTGCAGCGTCCAGGCGAAGTTGACCACCAGCAGTTCCAGCACCACCAGGAACAGGCCGCGCTTGAGCAGGAAGGCCGAGGCAGCCCGGCGCCCATCCGGTTTGCCGCTGGCGTACAGCCAGGCCGACAGGCCGGTCAGCAGCACGAACACCGGGGCACACAGATGCGCCAACAGCCGGCTGACGAACAGGGCCGGCTCCACCTGGTCCACCGCCATCGGGTCGGCCACCTGGGCATGCAGGTAAAAGGTTTCGCGCACGTGGTCGAGCAGCATCAGCACGATCACGGTGCCGCGCAGCTGGTCGATGGAGGTCAGGCGGGAGGCGGGGGAATGCGTCACAGCGGCGCCGGTTACTTGGTGCGATAGGATATAACATAACTAAATTGGGTGGGCCCGGCCTGGGACGTTGCCGAGTCGGGCGTGTCGCCACTCCGGTGGCACGCGCAGGTCAACAGGCGCCTCGATCGGGTGGTGAAGCGTTGCCGCCAGCGGCCGGCACTACTGGACTTGCCCGTACATGAACGCTAGCGTGGCAGGGATTTTTTGCCAGCAGGGGCTTCCATGAACAACGACGCTGCGCCACGCCAGCTCACTTTCCGTGCGGTGGTGCTTGCCATCGTGCTGGCGGTGATTCTGTCGGCCGCCAACGCCTACCTGGGTCTGTTCGCAGGCCTGACCATCGCCACCGCCATTCCCGCCGCGGTCATTTCCATGGGGGTGCTGCGCCTGCTCGGCGGTGGCACGATCCTGGAAAACAACATCGTACAGACCGGTGCTTCGGCCGGTTCGTCGATCGCCGCCGGTGTGATCTTTACCATCCCCGCGCTGGTGATCATGGGGTACTGGCCGGACTTCAAGTACTGGTGGGTGCTGGGCATCGCCGGTCTGGGTGGCCTGCTGGGCGTGCTGTTCTCGGTGCCGCTGCGGCGTTCGATGATCGTGGAAGATCCGCTTCCGTTCCCGGAAGGCAAGGCCGCCGCCGAAGTGCTCAAGGCCGGTGAAAACCCGGGCCCGGGCCTGAAGATCCTGGCCGTGTCGGCGGTGATCGGCGCCTTCGTGAAGCTGGCCGCCGAAAGCGGCCTGCGCCTGATCCCGGATGCCTGGGCCACCTCGGCCTACGTCGGTACCTCGAAGATCACCGCCTTCATCGGCACCAACCTGTCCCCGGCGCTGCTGGGCGTGGGCTACATCGTCGGCCTGAATGTCGGCATCGTGGTGGTGTCCGGCTCGATCCTGACCTGGCATATCGCCATTCCGCTGTACCAGGCGTTCTTCATGAACACCGATCCGGCGCTGGCGGCCTCGATCGCCACGGCCAGTTCGACGGAAGCGGCGTTCGCCATCTGGGGCGCGAAGATGCGTTACCTGGGCGTGGGCGCGATGCTGATCGGCGGCGTCTGGACCCTGATCTCGCTGCGCAAGTCGCTGCTCAACGGCGTCAAGAGTGGCTTTGCCGCGGCCCGCAAGAGCGGTGGCCCGGCGCTGGCGCACACCGAACGCGACCTGCCGATGAAGTGGATGCTGGTGGCCCTGGTGGTGTTCACCCTGCCGCTGCTGGCGCTCTACCAGGCCATCGTGGGCCAGTGGCACGTGTCGATCCCGATGACCCTGATCATGATCGTGGCCGGCTTCCTGTTCGTCTCGGTCTCGGCCTACCTGGCCGGCCTGATCGGCTCGTCCAACAACCCGGTCTCGGGCATCACCATCTCCACCATCCTGTTCGCCTCGGCGGTACTGGTGCTGCTGCTCGGCAAGGATGGCCTGACCCCGGTCGGCATCGGCGGTGCGCCGCTGGGCGCGGTGGCCGCGATCATGATCGGCGCGGTGGTGTGCTGCGCGGCCGCGGTCGGCGGTGACAACCTGCAGGATCTCAAGGCCGGCTACATCGTCGGCGCCACCCCGTGGAAGCAGCAGCTGATGCTGGGTATCGGCGCGTTCTCGTGCGCACTGATCATGGCCCCGGTGCTGAACCTGCTGGCCACCGCCTACGGCATCGGCGTGAAGTCCGAGCTGCATCCCAACGCGCTGGCGGCGCCTCAGGCCAACCTCATGGCCTCGGTGGCCAAGGGCCTGTTTGGCGGCGAGCTGCCGTGGACCTTCATCGGTATCGGTGCGGTGGTCGGTGCGGCGATCATCGCCTTCGACAGCTGGCTGAAGTCGCGCAATGCGCGCTTCCGCGTGCCGGTGCTGGCCGCGGCGATCGGTATCTACCTGCCGCTGGAACTGATGGTCCCGATCTTCCTGGGTGGCCTGATCGCCTACCTGGTGGAGCGCTTCCACAAGATCCGTGGCGATGATGAAGAAGGCCGTGACCGCGTGCACAAGCCGGGCGTGCTGTTCGCCGCCGGCCTGATCACCGGTGAAGCCCTGATGGGCATCGCCATCGCGATCCCGATCGTGGTCAGCAGCCGCGCCGATGTGCTGGCGCTGCCGTTCCACCTGCCGGGCGCGCAGTGGATCGGCCTGGCCGTGCTGTTCCTGGTCGGTTGGCTGATCTACCGCACCGGCAAGCGCGCGGTGGGTTCGGTCTAAGCAACAACGACTCCGATCCGGGTCATGACACACCCCGCTGCGGCGGGGTGTGTCGTTTCTGCGTTCAGCCAATGCGCCGGCATGACCGATGGCCTTTGCATGTGCGGCCCTTGCGGCCCTAACATCGGCGTTTTGCCGTTCCGCGGAGACCCCGATGAAACTTCGTTACGCCCTGCTGCCGTTGTGCCTGCTGACCGCGATGCCCTCGCTGGCGGCCACGCGTGGCCTGGATGTGCGCGACATGATCGCGCTGGATCGGGTCTCCAGCCCGCTGCTCACCGCCGATGGCGGCAACGTCATCTTCGCCAAGCGCGTGGTCGGCACCGACAGCAAGGCCAGCACCGGCCTGTACATCCGCAACCTGCGCACGCGCGACCTGGCCCCGCCCAAGCCGCTGACCCCGGCCGGCTGGAACGTCAATTCCGCCGCGCTGTCGGCCGATGGCCAGACCGTGTATTTCCTGAGCGCCAAGAGCGGCAGCCAGCAGCTCTACGCGCAGCCGGCCACCGGCGGCACGCCGCGCCAGCTGACCGATTTCCCGGTCGATGTGGACAGCTTCCACGTCTCCCCGCAGGGCGACCGCGTGGCCTTCAGCAGCGGCGTGTTCCAGGACTGCGGTTCGGACCTGGCCTGCACCAGCAAGAAGCTGGACGCGCACAAGGCGCGCAAGAACACCGGCGAGGTGTTCGACAACCTCTTCGTGCGCCATTGGGACACCTGGGCCGACGGCCGCCGCAACACGCTGTTCGTGGCGCCGCTGCCGGCCGCCAAGGCCGCGGCGGTGAAGGGCGCCTCGGCGATCAGCGCAACGCTGGCCGGCGATGCACCGTCCAAGCCGTTCGGTGGCAATGACGACTTCACCTGGTCGCCGGATGGCAAGAGCGTGGTCGCCGCGATCCGCGTGGCCGGCAAGCAGGAGCCGTGGTCGACCAACTTCGACCTGTACCGTCTGGATGCCGAGGGCAAGCAGGCGCCGGTCAACCTGACCGCGTCCAACCCGGCCTGGGATGCCGGCCCGGTGTTCAGTGCCGACGGCAAGACCCTGTACTACCGTGCCATGAAGCGCCCGGGCTTCGAAGCGGACCGCTTCGGCCTGATGGCGATGGACGTGGCGACCGGCAAGACCCGCGAGATCGCCCCCAAGTGGGATCGTTCGGCCGGCGAGATCGTGCTGTCCGGTGACGGCAACCTGATCTACACCAGCGCCGACGACATGGGCGAGCACCGCCTGTTCGCCGTGGACATCGCCACCGGCAAAGCCGAAGTGGTGGTGGACGGCGGCAGCATCGGCTCGCCGGTGATCGCTGGCACCACGCTGGCGTATACGAAGAACAGCCTGAAGAGCGGCGACCAGATCGTCGTGGCCGCCTTCGATGGCGCCAACCCGCGCGAGATCACCCCCAGCGCCGGCGAGATGCTGCCCGATGTCGCCTTCGGCGATTACGAGCAGTTCCAGTTCAAGGGCTGGAACAACGAGACCGTGCATGGTTACGTGGTCAAGCCGTACAACTACCAGGAAGGCAAGCGCTACCCGGTCGCGTTCCTGATCCACGGCGGCCCGCAGGGCAGCTTCGGCAATGGCTGGAGCTATCGCTGGAATCCGCAGACCTACGCCGGCCAGGGCTACGCAGTGGTCATGATCGACTTCCACGGCTCCACCGGTTACGGCCAGGCCTTCACCGACGCGATCAGCCAGCACTGGGGCGACCGCCCGCTGGAAGATCTGCAGAAGGGCTGGGCCGCGGCACAGAAGCAGTACCCGTTCCTCAACGGCGACAAGGCATGCGCGCTGGGTGCCAGCTACGGCGGCTTCATGGTCAACTGGATCGCCGGCAACTGGAACGAGCCGTGGAAGTGCCTGGTCAACCATGACGGCGTGTTCGATCAGCGCATGATGGGCTACGCCACCGAAGAACTGTGGTTCACCGAGTGGGAGCAGGGCGGCACGCCGTATGAGAAGGCCGCCAACTACGAGAAGTTCAACCCGGTCAACCACGTCTCGGACTGGAAGAAGCCGATCCTGATCGTGCACGGCCAGCTCGACTACCGCATTCCGGTGGAGCAGGGCCTGGCGGCGTTCACCGCCGCGCAGCGCCAGGGCATCGAGTCCAAGTTCCTGTATTTCCCGGACGAGAACCACTGGGTGCTCAAGCCGCAGAACAGCGTGCAGTGGCATGACACCGTCAACGGCTGGCTGAAGCAGCACATCGGCGAGTAAGACGGTTTGAAGCGCCGCCCCCAGGGGCGGCGCTTTTTCATGGCACCGGGTCTCGTTGGCCGTGGTGTCACCGGTGATCGGTGGTGTTGTAACCGACCAACGGTCGGCTCTACCCGTGATTGTTTCCCGAAACGTGCCGAATCGCACGCCCATCGTCCAGGCACTCCACACCCGTGAAAGCACCCGCCCTGATCCAGAACGACATCGTCGTCTTCGGCCTGATCGCCGCCACCCTCGGCGCCGTGTTCTGGACCGCCTCGCGCGAGCAGGGGCCGTGGAAGCGTTTCTACACCTACGTGCCAGCCCTGTTGCTGTGCTACCTGATTCCCGGGGTGTACAACACCGTCGGCCTGATCGATGGCCAGAACACCCATCTCTACAACCCGGTCGCCCGCGACATCCTGCTGCCCGCTGCGCTGGTACTGCTCACCTTGGCCGTGGATATCAAGGGCATCCTGCGGCTGGGACCGAAACTGATCGTGATGTACCTGGGCGCCTCGCTGAGCATCATGGTCGGCGCGGTGGTCGCGTTCCAGCTGATGAAGTGGCTGCACCCGGCAACCGTGGCCGGCGATACCTGGGCCGGTATGGCCGCGCTGGCCGGCAGCTGGATCGGCGGCGGTGCCAACATGCTGGCGATGCGCGAAGTGTTCGATGTCAACGCGACCACCTTCGGGCAGTTCGCGGTGGTCGATGTGGGTGTCGGTTACGTGTGGATGGCGGTGCTGATCTTCATGGCCGGGCGTTCGGCGAAGATTGATGCGCGCAGTGGGGCCGATACCTCGGGCATCGATGCGCTCAAGCTGCGCATCCAGGCCTTCCAGGCGCAGCACGAGCGCGTGGCCAGCCTGACCGACCTGATGCTGATCGTCGCCGTTGCCTTCGGCGTGGTGGGCCTGTCGCATGCGATTGCCGGGCCGGTCTCGGCGTGGTTCAAGGGGCATGTCGCCTGGGCCTCGCAGTTCAGTCTGGACGCGCCGTTCGTGTGGGTGGTGGTGATCTCCACTACCTGCGGTCTGGCGCTGAGCTTCACCCGTGCGCGCAACCTGGAAGGCGCCGGTGCCTCCAAACTGGGTTCGCTGCTGCTGTACTTCCTGATCGCCTGCATCGGCATGCAGATGGACCTGCTGGCGCTGCTGGACCGCCCCTGGCTGTTCCTGCTTGGCCTGATCTGGATCGCGGTGCACATCGTGCTGCTGTGGGCATTGGCGCGGGTGTTGAAGGTGCCGTTCTTCTACTTCGCGATTGGTTCGCAATCCAACATCGGCGGGCCGGCCTCCGCGCCTGTGGTCGCGGCGGCGTTCCACCCCTCGCTGGCGCCGGTCGGCGTGCTGCTCGGCACGATGGGCTACGCGACGGGCACGTATCTGGCCTACATCGTGGGTATCACCCTGCGCGCGATGGCCGGGTAGAGCCGACCGTTGGTCGGCTGCTGTAACGTCGCGTCACAGCGCACGACAGCCGACCAACGGTCGGCTCTACGGCAGAAGCAACCTGCGCTACATCAACCCGGCAAGTGCATCTTCACCGTCCTGCTCGAACCGCGCCGAGTGAACACCCTGGCGCCTATACGGTTGGCGCGTCACCACGCGCCCGGGACCAGCCGCACATGCGGATTTACGCAGGAAGAAGGCCGCGTTCGAGTAACCACGCCTTGGCATCTTCCGCATCCTGCTCGAACCACGCCTTCGTAGACCCCAGCCGGTACGTATACCCCCACGCATCCATGTCGGCCATCAGGCGCGCGCTGCCTACCCCCGGTAGTTGCCCGGCCAGCACGATCTGCAGGTAGCAGGTGGCGTCTTCTTCGGGTACCGAATCGGTGGCATCGGTGTGGACCAGCGCACGCCGCTCCGGCGGCAGCACGATCAGGTGGCAGGCTTCGTGCAGCATCGAGTGCACGGGCGTGTCATCGCGGACATAGACGTCGCTGCCGATGATGCCGGCTTCGGGTTCGCCCCAATAGCTGCCCGGAATCGGCGCGCCATCGGCCACACGATGCAGGCGCAGATCGTGGGCGGCGAGCAGGGTGTGGGCGTCGTCGAAACGGATATCGCCGAGGCGGGTGACCTGCGGTTCGGCGGTGGGGGCAGCGTCGTTCATGGGTTACCGCTCAACCGCCCCTTCCGGGGCGGAAGGGGCGATGTCGATCAGGGCTGCTGCGGGCCTTCCGGCAAGGCGACGGAAATATCGAGCACATCGTGCTCGCCGTCCTTGACCAGGTCGACCTTGACCGCATCAGCGTCGATGTTGACGTACTTCTTGATCACTTCCAGCAGCTCGCGCTGCAGCAGGGGCAGGTAGTCCGGGCCGCCGCGGTGGCTGCGTTCCTGCGCGATGATGATCTGCAGGCGGTTCTTGGCCGTTTCGGCAGTGGTCTTCTTTCGGTTCAGGAAATCGAACAGTCCCATGCTTACCCTCCGAACAGCTTGCTGAAGAAGCCTTTCTTCTCCACGGTGGTGAAGCGCATCGGACGCTCTTCGCCAAGGATGCGGCCAACCGCATCTTCGTATGCCTGGCCCGCAGCCGATTCGGGGTCCAGAATGACCGGTTCACCCTTGTTGGATGCATTGAGCACGTCGCCCGACTCGGGCACCACGCCAATGGCCTTCAGGCCCAGCACTTCTTCGACGTCGGTGATGCTGAGCATCTCCCCGCTTTCCACCCGCACCGGGCTGTAGCGCGTGAGCAGCAGGAAGGCCGGCACGTTCTTGCCGGATTCGGCCTTGTGGGTCTTCGAGTCGAGCAGGCCAATGATGCGGTCCGAGTCGCGCACCGAAGACACTTCCGGGTTCACCACCACGACCGCACGGTCGGCGTAGTACATCGCCAGGAACGCGCCCTTCTCGATGCCGGCCGGGGAGTCGCAGATGATGTATTCGAAGCCGTCGGCGACCAGGTCGTCGAGCACCTTGCGCACGCCTTCCTGGGTCAGCGCGTCCTTGTCGCGGGTCTGCGAGGCAGCCAGCACGTACAGGTTGTCGAAGCGCTTGTCCTTGATCAGGGCCTGCTTGAGGGTCGCTTCGCCGTGCACGACATTGACGAAGTCGTACACCACGCGGCGCTCGCAGCCCATGATCAGGTCGAGGTTGCGCAGGCCGACGTCGAAGTCGATCACGGCCACCTTCTTGCCACGACGTGCCAGCCCGCAGGCCAGGCTGGCGCTGCTGGTGGTCTTGCCGACGCCGCCCTTGCCGGAGGTGACTACGATGATTTCAGCCAAAGGATTTCTCCTGATTCTTCTGTTTGGGGGCTGCGTCAGTCCAGCGCAGCGATCTTGATCTGGTCCTGTTCCAGCCACACCTGCACGGCCTTGCCGCGCAGGGAGTCCGGAACATCGTCCAGTACCTTGTAATGGCCGGCGATGGCGACCAGTTCAGCGTGGAATTCACGGCAGAAAATACGCGCCGTGGTGTTGCCCTGGGCACCTGCCAGGGCACGGCCCCGCAGCGTACCGTAGATGTGGATGCTGCCGTCGGCGATCACTTCGGCGCCGGCGCCGACGGTGGCCATGACGGTCAGGTCGCAGTTCTCCGCGTACAGCTGCTGGCCCGAGCGGACATTGACGGTCTGCATGCGGCCCGGCTTGGGCGCGCCACCGGTGGCCACGGCATTCGGGGCAGGCGCCGCGGGTACGGCGGCAGCGGCACGCGAACGGCGCGGCGGCTCGGCGACCGGCGCGCGGGCAGGCGCGGGGGCCGGCTCGGCTTCGGCACGCTCGTACTGGGCGCGGAACTTGGCCAGCAGCGGCAGGCCGAGCTGCTGGGAGAGCAGGTCGGTTTCGGTGGTGCCATAGGCCAGCGCGACCGGCAGCACGCCGGCCCTGCGCAGGCCATCCAGCAGTGCCTTGGCGGTGGCCACGTCGGGTATTTTGCTGAGTCCGCCGAAATCCAGGATCACCGCGGCACGCCCGAACAGCTTCGGCGCACGCGCGACACGTTCCTGCATTTCCCGGGTAAGGCGTTCGACATCGAGGGTGCGGATGCGCAGATTGGCGATGCCGACCTGGCCGATCTTCAGTTCGCCGGCCTGTTCAAAATCCATGTTCGCTGCCACCGATCAGGTCCCCGTCTGCTGCTGCGCGCGCAGCGGCTCGCGGCGATGGCCCACCCAGGGCACATCCGGCAGCTGGTCGCCGTAGGTGTCGTGCACCCACTGGTAACTGCACAGGTCCTTGAGCAGCATGCTGGCACGCACATCCACGTGGGCCATGTTGTTCTGCCCGACTTCGCGGAAGCCGAAGCTGCCGTGGAAGAGCAGGGCGGCATCGGCGCCGTGGTCCAGGAAGACTTCGCAGGTGAGCTGCGGATAGCGCAGCTCGGCGTAGCTCTGGGCATCAGCATAGAACGCACGGCCGACACCGCCGCCGCGACGGCGGCTGGCGACCACGATGCGGTCGATGTAGAAGAATTTGGTATCCAGCTGCTGCTTGAACCAGGCGAAGTTGCTGCTGTCGTGCTGGCTGTCGCTGCCGAAGCCGATCAGGAAACCGGCCAGGTTGCCGTCGCGCTCGGCGACGCGGAAATACTCAGCGCTTTCATAGAACAGACGCAGGCGGGCGGCATCCAACGGCAGGATGGCCAGGCCGGCATTGTTGTTCAGGGCCAGGACGGAATCGAGCTCGTGCTCGCGCACGTCGCGGATGACAATCGACATTGTGACTCCGTGGGGTAACGCGGTTGGCCCATCGAGGGGCCCTCGGTCCGATTATTGCATGGGTGGCTTCCCCCCGCGAGCCGACAGGCATGACTTCTGTGGGAGTGCAGGGGAACAGGTTCAGCCTACTATGCGTCCATGTTGGGATACCTCAGCCACACCCGAGTACTGCGACTGGCCGGCCTGTTCACCTGGGTCATGGTCGGACTTCCTCTGGTTTACTCGCAGTACGAAGCGCTGCTGCGCCGCGGCGGTGGCGTCGATGCGTGGGCGCTGTGGCTGTTCGCCGCGTACCTGGCCTTCGGTGCCGGCTACTTCTGGCTGACCCGCGGGCTGCGCAACGGCGGCCACTCGCGCTGGTACGACCGGGTCATGCTGGTGCTGCTCACCGCCTCGGCGCTGGGCGTGAGCTACCTGAGCGGTTCGGGCCTGGGCAGCATCCTGATGATGGTCGCTGCCGGGGTCATTCCCTGGATGCTGCCGGTGCGCGGCGGGGTGATCTGGCTGTTGTTGAGCCAGCTGGCGGTCCTGCCGGTCTACTACCTGATCCTGAATTTCTCGCTGTTCGAGGCGGTGATGCAGTCGCTGCTGTATGGCGGCTTCTCCATGTTCATCTTCGTGACCAGCCTGGTGGCCCGGCAGCAGACCGATGCCCGCGAGGAACAGCGCCGGCTCAATACCGAGCTGCGCGCCACCCGGGTGCTGCTGGCAGAAAGCGCCCGGGTCAATGAACGCACCCGCATCTCCCGCGAGCTGCACGACCTGCTGGGCCACCACCTCACTGCCCTCAGCCTCAACCTGGAGGTGGCCGGCCACATCACCGAGGGCCAGGCCCAGGAGCATGTGCACCAGGCCCACACCTTGGCCAAGCTGCTGCTGACCGACGTGCGCGAGGCGGTGAGCCAGCTGCGCGACAGCGGCGCGATCGACCTGGCCGCGGCCCTGCGCCCGCTGACCGAGCAGGTCCCCTCGATGGACATCCACCTGGATATCGACGAGCCGCTGAGCGTGGAAGACCCCGAGCGGGCCCACGTACTGCTGCGCTGCACCCAGGAAATCATCACCAATGCGGTGCGCCACGCCGGCGCGCGCAACCTGTGGATCAAGGTCCGGCGCGAGCCACCGGGCATCGTGGTGCTGGAAGCGCATGATGACGGGGTGGGGGCCGACGGCATCGTGGTCGGCAACGGGTTGCGCGGGATGCGCGAGCGCCTGCAACAATGCGGTGGTGAGCTGCAGATCGAAACCCGCCGGGGGCAGGGCTTCCGCCTTCGTGCCTCGGTACCCGGCGTGCCAGTATTGATGCTGAGCGCTGTCATTGAAGGAGTGCGTTGATGATTCGCGTCTGCCTGGTCGACGACCAAACCCTGGTGCGGCAGGGGATCCGCTCGCTGCTGGCGCTCGATGACGGCATCGAGGTGGTCGCCGAGGCCGCCGATGGCCGCCAGGCAGTCGAGGTGGTCCCGCAGGTCCGCCCGGACGTGGTCCTGATGGACATGCGCATGCCGGTGATGTCCGGCCTGGAGGCGCTGCAGATGCTGTCGCGGCTGAACCAGCTGCCGCCGACCATCATCCTGACCACCTTCGATGACGACCAGCTGGTGCTGGCCGGACTCAAGGCCGGCGCCAAGGGCTATCTGCTCAAGGATGTGACCCTGGACCAGCTGGTGGGGGCGATCCGGACCGTGGCCGATGGCGGCTCGCTGGTCCAGCCGGCGGTCACCCAGCGGCTGCTGTCCGGGCTGGAGCACATGCGCAACGAGTTCGTGAGCCTGGACCGGCCCGACCCGCTGACCGACCGCGAGACCGAGATCCTGCGGCTGATGGCCAGCGGCTTCTCCAACAAGGAGATCGCCAATTCATTGGGTGTGGCCGAGGGCACCATCAAGAACCACGTGTCCAACATCCTCTCCAAGCTGGGCGTGCGCGATCGCACCCGGGCCGTGCTCAAGGCTTTCGAACTGCAGCTGGTCTGAGCCGGGCGGACCGGCGGAGGCCATCGTGCAGCCGCCGGTCCCGACGTATTTTCCGAATTTTGTGAAACCCTTGCGGCGCAAGCGATGCGGGGGTGTTTTCGGGCCTGACGGCCGAATCCGGCAAAGAAATATTGTCCATCCGCTACGTGCTGACACGCGCGATGCGTTATCTTTCCGCTCCTTGTCTATGCAAAACCGCTGCCGACATGGAAACCGGTGTGCCAACCCTGATCAACAACACCGGCGAAGCCTGCTAGGATTGGCGCTTCGCTTCAATCAACCCGGCCGTGGGATCGGCCCCGGAGACTCCTGAATGACCCGTATTATCGAGTTCCTGATCGCCTTGGGGATCGTGGCTGGCCTGTTCGTCATCATTGGCGTATGTCTGCCGGGCGAGCGCCATATTTCCGAAAGCATCGAGACCAACCGCAAGATGACGATCGTGTTCGACACGGTCAACAGCCTGCGCCGCTTCAAGGACTGGAACCCGCTCTTGCTGCGCGATCCCGCCGTTGAACTGAAGCACTCCGGCCCCGCTGCCGGCGTCGGCGCACGCCTGGACTACACCTCCAAGGAAGGTTCCTTGGGCCAGGGTAGCTGGGTGATCACCGAGTCCGAGCAGAACAAGCACGTTGCCATCGCCATCGAGGACGAGAGCAAGGGCCACGACAAGGTGACCAACTTCACCCTCGAGCCGACCGGCAAGGGTGGCCGCAACGTCAAGATCACGCAGGACTACAACGTCAAGTACGGTTTCAACCTGTTCGGTCGTTACGCTGGCCTGTACGTCAGCCGTCACGCCGGCGACGACCTGAAGCTGGGTCTGTCGCGCATGGCCAACATGCTGGCCACCGTGCCGAACGTGGACTACCGCACCGCCGAAGCCCCGCTGACCGATCTGGCCATCGTGGACGTCCCGGCCGAGGACCTGCTGGTCGTCACCGCCGGCAACGTGGACCGCGGCCAGGAAACCATCACCAAGTCCATCAAGGACAACCAGGAGTGGATCAAGCGCGTCATGGAGGCCAACAACCTCGAAGCCGCCGGTCCGTTCCGCATCATCACCACCGATTTCGGCGCCGAGAAGTACGCCTTCGACGTGGCCCAGCCGGTCAAGAAGAAGGGTGCTGAAGGCGCGACTGCCGAAGCCCTGACGGTGAAGATCGACGGTGGTGCCCCGGTCAAGTACGTGCATGTCGCTCCGCACCGTTCGGCCCACGCGGCCTACACCGGCCACATGGCTGGCCTGGACATCGCCCGCAACGCCCTGCGTGCGTGGTCGGTGACCGGCGGCAACGAAGTGATCGATCGTCCGTACGAGTCCTGGAAGGACGGCGTGGACAAGTCGTTCACTCCGGAAGGCACGTACGACATCTACTGGGCCGTCAAGTAAACCGACGGTTGCCGTGATGTAACGCACGACCTGAAACGCGCCGCTTCCTGCGGCGCGTTTTTTTTTGGCTCCGGCCACGGGGCACTGTCTGAAGGACGCAAGCATGCTCAACCTGGAACGACGCACGCGCAAACCCTCCCTGCTGGCCGGCCTGGGCGGCCTGCTGGCGGCCACCGCGGTCGGGCTGTCGGCCTATGCCTCGCATGGCATCGCCGATCCGCTGGCGCAGTCGCACGTGACCACGGCGGCGCTGTACGCGTTCGGGCACGGCGTGGCGCTGGCGGTGCTGGGCCCCACGCAGCAGAACACGCTGGGCCGCCTGGCGCTGTATGTCCTGCTGATCGGCACGCTGCTGTTCTCCGGCAGCCTGGTGGCAGGCGCGCTGTGGAAGCTCAGCACGCAGCTCGCCCCGGTCGGTGGCACCGCGCTGATGGTGGGCTGGCTGGCCTACGGCCTGAATGCGCTGAGGCGCTGACATGCCCCGGTACCGCCGCGGCTTCGATGTTGATGAAGCGCATGACTGGTTGAGTCGGCGCGACCGGCGGCTGGGCACCTGGATGAAGCGGCTCGGCCCCATCCAGGCGCAGCCCGGCTGGGCGAAGACCTTCGACCCGGTCGATGCGCTCGCGCGCGCGATCCTGTTCCAGCAGCTCAGCGGCAAGGCGGCCTCGACCATCGTCGGGCGCGTGGAGACCGCCATCGGCAGTCCCCGTCTGCATGCCGATACGCTGTCGCGCATCGACGATGCGGGGCTGCGGGTGTGCGGGGTATCGGGGAACAAGGCACTGGCGCTGCGCGACCTTGCGCGGCGCGAGGCGGCCGGCGAGATTCCCGACCTGCGCCGGATGTCGGTGATGGACCACGACGCCATCATCGATGCGCTGGTGCCGATTCGCGGCATCGGCCGCTGGACGGTGGAGATGATGCTGATGTTCCGGCTCGGCCGCCCGGACATCCTGCCGGTGGACGACCTGGGGGTCCGCAAGGGCGCCCAGCGCGTGGACAAGGCCGAGCGGATGCCCAGCCCGAAAGAGCTGCTCGCCCGCGGCGAGAAATGGGGGCCGTTCCGGACCTACGCCAGCCTGTACCGGTGGCGGATCGCCGATTTCACGGTGGATCCGAAGGCGACGACCGATCGGTCGCAGGGGTGAGGCTACGCGGCCGGCGGCTTCGGCGCCCCGGTCAGGGTGTGGCGTTGCGCCAGCACCAGTGCCACGGTTCGTAGACGATCCCGTGCGGGTTGTCGCGCGGGTAGCTCAGCTGGAACCCGAAGCGCCCGGCATGCTCGCCCAGCCACGCGAACGCGGCAGTCGACTCGAACGATTCTTCCGCCGGCGGTTCGCCCGGTGTGCCGATATCCAACGCGTAGCCGCTGTGGTGTTCGCTGTACCCGGGCGCGGCGTTGACCGTGAGGATGTCCTCCACGCTCAGCCCACGGCCGCGCTTGCGCGCGAAAATGCCGAGCTGGTAATCGTGGCTGCGGTAACCGGAGATCGCGTCCAGTGCGATGCCATCGGCGGACGCCTGCTGGCGCAGGCGTTGCCAGCCCCGGGCGGCCTCACGGCGCAGCCAGAGGGGGCGACGGTAGCGGTCGAACCCGGCCAGGTGCAGCTGCGCCGGTTCGGCCTCCAGCGCCAGACCGGTCGCGGCCTCGTAGGCATCGGCATCAATCCCGAGGGTTTCGAGGCGATGCTGCAGTCCACTCAGGGGAAGCACCGCATCGGGCGCGCCGCCACGGCGGTGCTCCAGCAGCTGGCGGTCCAGCGCATCCAGTGCCTCCTCGATGCCCGGCTCGCGCATCAGGCGCGGCACCAGGGGAAGCACGCCGTGGGCGGTAGCGACGGCGAGGTAGCGCCCATCGCGCTTGCGCCGCAGTACCCACTGCGCGCGCGCCAGGGCGCGCGCGTCGGCAGAGCCGCGTGCACGCAGCAGGCCGCCGGGCCACAGTTCGATCTCGGTGGTGTTGATCAGCAGGGCGGGAGATCGGCGCATGCTGCCAGCTTAGTGCGCGCGCGGCGGTCCGGCCAGCGCCTGCAGCGCATCGAGCAGTGCACGTGGGCGCTCCGGGCTGACCAGCACGGCGCTGCCATCGCGCAGCGGCAGGTGCAGCACACGGCTGCTGTCGGTGATCAGGCAGAACGCCTTGCTGCGGTCGGCCATCCGGTAATGACCGGACTGGAACCCGGGCATGCCGTAGCCGTTGGTCTTGATCGTGGGCTTGTAGCGGCCATGCTCGGCGAAATCGACGATGCGCGCCTCATCCAGGCGCATGGCGCTCACCGGCACGCGCTTGCGGTAGAAGGTCGACTGCACCTCCAGCGTGTCCTGGTGCAGCACGATGCTGCGGCGGGTGTACGCCCAGGTCAGCGCCGCGGCCAGCACCGCCAGGAACGGCAGGGTGATGAACAGTTCGGTGTGCGAGCGCTCCGGTGCATCCAGCGCGGTGCCCACCATCACGCCAGCGACCAGCAGCAGCGGAACCCACAACCACAGCAACCGCCAGGCCGGCGATGGGGCGACGTCGAAGCGGTGAAGTGCACTCACCTCATGCCTCCTTCTTGAAGAGCAGCACCGACGTCGTGAACGGAGGTGCCGACACCAGGCTGATCGCGTTGACCAGCTCCCAGCCCAGTTGGCCCTGCTTGGTCAGTTCCTGCTGGATCTGCTCGGCGTTGACGATTCCCATCAGGTTCGGCTTCACTTCAATGGTCAGGTAGTTCCAGCGCTTGCTCATGACTTGCTCTCCTTGTCGGTGGTGGGTCTGGGAAGGCGTCCGGCCTTGCGCAGTGCATCGCGCAGCACGTATTCGATCTGCGCGTTGAGGCTGCGCAGCTCGTCGTCGGCCCAGCGCTGCGCCGCCGCCAGGACGTCGGCATTGATACGCAACGGGTACGCTTTCTTTTCGGTCATGCGGGGTCCTTTATCCACACCCCGTGCCGTCCCCTCGGCGCCGGGCTGCGTTGGTAAGTGCCTACCCTGGGTCGGCACGTGGGTGCATCAATACAGCGAACCGGCGTTGACCACCGGCTGGGTGCCACGGTCCGAACACAGCACGGTCAGCAGGTTGCTCACCATGTGCGCCTTGCGCTCTTCATCGAGCTGCACCACGCCGTTCTTCTGCAGTTCGGCCAGGGCCATCTCAACCATGCCGACCGCACCGGCCACGATCCGCGTGCGCGCAGCAATGACCGCGTTGGCCTGCTGGCGCTGCAGCATCGCCTGTGCGATTTCCGGTGCGTAGGCGAGGTGGCTGATGCGCGCATCGATCACCTGCACGCCGGCATCGGCCAAGCGCTCGGCCAGTTCGTCCTTGAGGTGCTGGGAGATCTCGGCGGCATGGCTGCGCAGCGACAACTGGCCCTCCTCGTGCTGGTCATACGGGTAGCTGGTGGCCATCGCACGCAGCGCCGATTCGGACTGGATGTGCACGAAGCTTTCGTAGTCGTCCACGTTGTAGACGGCCTCGGAGGCGTCCACCACCTGCCACACGATCACCGCGGCAATCTCGATCGGGCTGCCGTCCAGCTCGTTGACCTTCAGCTTGCCGCTTTCGAAGTTGCGCACGCGCTGGCTCACCTTGACCTTGGTGAAGAACGGGTTGTTCCAGCGCAGGCCGTTCTCCTTCACGGTGCCGACGTACTTGCCGAACAGGCTGACCACCACCGCCTGGTTGGGCTGCACGGTATACAGCCCGACCAGGCTGACCAGGGCGGTGGTGGCCAGCAGCAGGCTGCCGATGATCAGTGCCGGGTTGCGGTTTCCCTTATCCACCCCGACCACGAACATCCACACGGCTACCGCGGTCAGGGCCAGCACCAGCAGCAGGAAGGGCAGGCCGGACAGCGAGCGGATCGACTTCTCTTTCATGGCGGGGCGTCCTTGGGTAGTTGATAGGACGATATCAAATTGATATCAGTCCGCAAGTGCCGGGCCAGCCGGCCATGGGGCGGCCGCAGCGGCTAGAATGCCCTCCCGTCTCTGTTGCCCGGAACACCGCCATGTCCACGCTCGGTACGCCGCTGTCTCCTTCCGCCACCCGTGTGCTGCTGCTGGGGTCCGGTGAACTTGGCAAGGAGGTCGCCATCGAACTGCAGCGGCTGGGGGTGGAAGTGATCGCCGCCGACCGTTATGCCGATGCCCCGGCGATGCAGGTGGCGCATCGCTCGCACGTGATCGACATGCTCGACGCGATGGCGCTGCGCGCGCTGATCGCGCAGGAGAAGCCGCACCTGGTGGTGCCGGAGATCGAGGCGATCCACACCGAGACGCTGGTCCAGCTGGAACAGGAGCAGGGCCTGCGGGTCGTGCCGACCGCGCGTGCCGCGCGCCTGACCATGGACCGTGAGGGCATCCGCCGTCTGGCCGCCGAGACGCTGGGCCTGCCGACCTCGCCGTACCGCTTCGTGGATACCGACGCTGAGTACCGTGCCGCCGTGGCCGCGATCGGGCTGCCGTGCGTGGTCAAGCCGGTGATGTCCTCCTCGGGCAAGGGCCAGAGCACGCTGCGCCAGGACGCGGACATCGCGCCGGCCTGGGAGTACGCGCAGACCGGCGGCCGTGCCGGTGCCGGGCGCTGCATCGTGGAAGGCTTCATCGACTTCGAGTACGAGATCACGCTGCTGACCGTGCGTCATGCCGGTGGGACGTCGTTCTGTGCCCCGATCGGGCATTGGCAGAAAGACGGTGACTACCGCGAGAGCTGGCAGCCGCAGCCGATGTCGCCGCGCGCGCTGGCACGGGCGGAGGAAATTTCGCAGGCGATCACCGACGAGCTGGGGGGCTGGGGCCTGTTCGGGGTCGAGTTGTTCGTGAAGGGCGACGAGGTGTGGTTCAGCGAAGTGTCGCCGCGGCCGCATGACACGGGCCTGGTGACGTTGGCCTCGCAGGAGTTGAGCGAGTTCGCGCTGCATGCGCGCGCGATTCTGGGGCTGCCGATTCCGGTGATCCGCCAGAGCGGTCCGTCAGCCTCGTGCGCGCTGTTGGCACACGGCGAGGGTGTCCCGTTCTTCAGCAACGTGGCCGCGGCGCTGGTGCATCCGGATTCGGCACTGCGGTTGTTCGGCAAGCCGAGCGTGCATGGGCATCGCCGAGTCGGGGTGACGCTGGCGCGTGGCGGGGACATCGATGAGGCGCGGAAGATCGCGCGTGAGGCCGCCGAGGCGATCGGGATCGAGTTGCGGTCGTGAGGCAGGGCGCCTTGGGTGCTGCCGGTGTGAGGTGATCGGGCTGCCCGATCACCTCCTCGTGGAAGGTCGGTTGCGCGGTTCGACCAGCGGAGCAAACGAAAAACGGCGAGCCTTGGCTCGCCGTTTTTTGTTAAGAGCGACGCGGGCCTTACTTCAGGTCGACCCACACCAGGTGGTGGTCGCTGCCGTCGGCGATTTTTGCTTCCGGGCTGTCATTGGCGGGCCAGAACACGCCGCTGCCGAGGTAGCTGAAGCCAACCGAGGGCAGGACGTAATCCAGGCGCATGGTGCCGGATTTGGGGCCGAAGTCGCCGGTGGCGTGGAAGGGGGCGCCCTTGCGGACGCTGCCTTTTTCGGCGTAGGCCAGGCTGGTCTGCTCTGCGCCCACGCTGCGTGGGGTGGGGTAGCGCAGGACACGCGGGTTTTCGATCAGTTCGACGATGGCTTCGTGGCGGCCGTCGCCGTCGATCGGGTCGTTGTTGAGGTCGCCGAGGATGACGAAGCGCGCATCCTGCGGAAGGCCGCCACAGTGGCCACGGTCATCGCACAGCCAGGACGTGTCGCGGTCCTTGAGGTAGTCGTGCCACAGGCGCAGTTCGTCGTGGTTGCGGGCGGCGTTGCGCTTTTCCGGGCCGTCGAAGACCGGCGGGGTGGGGTGCGAGACCAGGGCGTGCACGGTGCCGTTCGGGGTGTTCACCGGCACGTCCCAATGCGACTTGGAGGACAGGCGCAGCTGCGACCAGACGTGGTCGTTGTAGAAGGATTTACCGGTGCGCGGATCGATCGGGCGCAGCGCGCCGGGCATGGTGCTCCACTTCAGCAGCTGGAAGCTGCGGACCTTGGCCGCGTCGATCGGGTAGCGCGACAGCACCAGCATGCCGTACTGGCCCGGGTGCAGGCCGTAGCCCCAGGCATCGTTGCCACGGGCGCGGCCTTCGCCGCCGATCTCGCCGTTGTTGTCCAGGTCCAGGCCGCTCTGCACGCCGGTGTTGACCGGGGCGAGGTAGCGGTAAGCGTAGTGCAGCGGCTCGCCACCGCCGGGCTGGGCGGCTTCCAGGTAGCGCTGCTGGAACAGGTCGGCAGCGCGGTGGGCGTCGTCGTAGTCGAACTCGTTGAGCAGCACCAGATCCGGGCGGACCTGCTGCAGGACGGCGGCGATCTTGCGCGCGTGTTCGCTGTCGCCTTCGAGCTCGGCGATCAGGCCGCCGGTCTCGTCGCTGTACAGGGAGGTGTTGTAGGTGGCGATCCGCAGCGGTGCGGAAGCAGTCTCCGGCATGGCGGCGGTCTTGGCAGGGGTCTGTGCGCAGGCGCCGCAGAGCAGGGCCAGGGCAAGGATCAGGGGATGGGCTTTCATCCGCCTATTTTGCACCCGGCACGGTGTCAGTGTTGCGTCAGCGGCCGTCCCGTTCGTCATCGAAGGCGTGCCAGCGGCGCCCATCGTAGGCCTCCAGCGGGCGGAACCGTCGCTTGTAGTCCATTTTGCGGTGGTCGCGGATCCAGTAACCCAGGTACAGGTGCGGCAGCTGCTCGCGCTGGGCCCAGGCGATCTGCTGCAGGATCGCGAAGGTGCCCAGGCCGCGATGGGCCTGGTCCGGGTCGAAGAAGGTATAGACCGCCGAGAGCCCCTGCGGGGTGACATCGGTCACGGCGACCGCGAGCAGGGGGCCGCGGTGGCCGTCCGCGGCCGGGCCGCGGATTTCAATGAAACGGCCCTGCGACCAGCGCCCGATCAGGAACTGGTCGAACTCGTGCGGACCGTGCTCGTCCATCCCGCCCTGCGCGTGGCGATGGGTCAGGTAACGGTGGTACAGCGCGAACTGCTCGTCGGTCTGCTCGGCCGCGACGATCCGCACTTCCAGATCCGCGTTGCGCGCCAGGCAGCGGCGCTGGCTGCGGTCCGGTGCGAAGCGGGCCACGGGGATGCGCACCGCCACGCAGGCGTGGCAGTCGGCGCAGTGCGGGCGGTAGACCAGATCGCCGGAGCGGCGGAAGCCCCAGCCCAGCGCCATCGGGTACAGCGTGCCCAGCCGCGGATCGTTGGGGTCGAGCACCAGATCGCGTGCGGCCCGTTCCGGCCAGTAGCCACAGGGGTGGTCGCCGGTCTGGAACAGTCGCAGCTCGTCGTCGCGGTCGCCGTGTATTGCCATGCCTACAGCATAGCCCCGCGCCGTCGCAGCCGCCGCGACTGTCTGCCAAATGAACACGGCCGGCCGGGCTGTCAACGGTGCTGGTGCCCGCGCGTTGTTAGCGGTGTGGGTGCCACGCACCGCACGCAGTTTCCCTCACGAACCGGAGTTACCCATGCGCAACCGCAAATCCCTCCTGCTGCTGGCCCTGCTGCTGTCCACCGGTGCTGCCGGCCTGGCGGTCGCTGCCGATACGCCCGCCGCCGGCGACAAGCCCGCCCGTGCCAAGCTGGACACCAATGGCGATGGCTTCATCGACCGCGCCGAAGCGGCGAAGGCCCCGCGTCTGGCCGCGCAGTTCGACACCCTGGACACCAACAAGGACGGCAAGCTCTCCCGCGAGGAACTGCCGCGCTGGCACGGCAAGCGCCACGGGCGTGGCCCGGGTGGCCGCGGCGACTGGATGGCCAAGCTGGACACCAACAAGGATGGCCGCATCAGCCGTGAGGAGGCCAAGGCCGATCCGCGCCTGGCCGCGCGCTTTGATGAGAGGGACGTCAACAAGGATGGCTACCTGGACAAGGCCGACCGCGAGCTGCGCATGAAGCAGCATCGTGATGCCTGGTTCGCCGCGGCCGACACCAACAAGGACGGCCAGCTGAGCAAGGCCGAGTTCGATGCGGCCAAGGGCCCGTTCGGTGGCCCGCGTGGCGATCATCGCGATGGCAAGCACCGCGACGGCAAGCTGCCGATGGCGCCGAAGGCACCGGCGGCGAAGTAAGCCGTCCGCTGAAGCTGCAGGACGAAAGCGCCGGTCATCGACCGGCGCTTTTCTGTGTCAGATCCGGCCGTTCCTGTACATCGCCCAGACGATGGTGCCGACCACGAACAGGTTCATCACCCACAGCGCCTTGCGGCCGTACAGCGACTCGTATTTCCAGTTCGGGCCGGTGCGTCCATGGCGCGCCGCATCGCGCGCGATCATCGGGGCCATGATCCGCTGCAGCGGAACGAGACACTGATAGTTGATCAGGCCAAGCCCGATCGCCAACGCCACCACGGGCCAATACCAGGCCAGCGGCAGGAAGCTCAGGGCGAAGACGGCGACGCACGTCAGCATGGCAGTGAACGTGCTGTAGTGCACGAACCCACGGATGGCGGCTCGCTCACTCTCGTTCTCGGCGTAGGAGAGCAGGTAACGGCCCCCTAGGTAGCTGCCCAGTACGCCCCCGACCACGCTGCCGGCGATGGCACCCCAGGCGAAATCCGGCGGCAGCACGTGGCTCTGGCTGGCCGCCGCACTCAGTGAACCCAGGGCGGCACCGCCGGAAACACTGGCACCGCCCAGCCCGAGCTTGCTGGTGCCCAGCCCGGTGCCGAGCAGGATCGCGGCACTGGCCGTACCGGGCGCGGCGACCAGCACCATCGAGACCACTGTCGTGGCGAACGCCGCGCTCGGCGCGCTGCTGCGCGCGAACTCGCTGAAGCGGCGCATCATCTCGTCGCGCACGGTGGCGCGAGCGCGCGAGAGGCGCTTGCGCACGGCGGCATCGCTGAGGCCGAGCAGATCGGCGACCTGCTGCGAGCTCTGGCCTTCGCGGTAATACAGCAGCAGGGTCTCGCGGCTGTCTTCGGGCAGCGCCGAGATGATCTCTTCGGCCGCCAGTTCCTCTTCCACCCGCTGCAGGTGCTCCGGGGCGCTCGGGCTGGGGTCGGCAGCCATGTTGATGGCGATTTCGGCGGCTTCGCCGGAGAGCGGACGGCCGCGGTTGGCGCGCAGCCAGTCGCGGGCCAGGTTGCGGGTGATCTGGCGCAGCCATGGCAGGAAGCTGGCATGGCTGTGCAACTGGTTGAGCTGCTGCCAGGCCTTGATGAAGGCCTCCTGCGCGATGTCCTCACTGGCGTGCACGTCGCGGGTGATCGCCAGCGCGATCGCGGTGACCGTGTTCTGGCAGGCCAGCACGATGCGGCCGTAGGACTGCTGGCAGCCACCGGCGGCGGCGGGCAGCTCGCGTTCGAGCGTGGTGGTCAGCGGATGCGGCGTCATGGTGTCCTCCCCCGGGGATGGTCCCATCATGACGCGTGCCGGGCCGGGATGTGACCGGAGAGTGCCGGCCGCTGGCCGGCTCTGCAGGCTTCAAACCCCACGAGGAGCCGGCCAGCGGCCGGCACTGTTATTCGGTGGGCTGGATCCGGACCCGCACTTCCTCTTCTTCCGGTGGGGTGGCCGCCGGTGCGGTCGGCGTCGAGGCCGGCTGGGTCACCGGTGCCGGGGCGGGCGCCACCACCGGCGCGCCGCGGTGGCGCATGACCACCACCATCGCCACGGCAGCGATCACCAGCAGCAGGCCGATGCGGATGCGCCAGGCCCAGTTGCGCGGGGCATCGGCCTGGGCGACTTCGTCGCGGAACGCGAACTGCGCGGTCGGGTGGTCGCGGCGGGTGGTTTCCAGCAGGCGCGCATCGCGCAGGATCGCGCGCGCGCGCGGCTGGTCGTCGGCATGCACCACCCACAGGGTCGGATGGGTCGTGGCCTTTTCCTTGTCCAGATAGCTGAACTGGCTGCCGCGCTTGCTGTGGTACGAGCGTCCGTTGGTGATGCGCACTTCGATGCCGGCGTCGCGCAGCAGCTGGGCCACGCCTTCGACGGTTTCCACGCGCTGGCTGTTGAAGATCTGTCTCATGTCAGTCCTTGGCCGGTACGGCGGCGGCCGCGGCACTGTCCTCGACCACTCGGATCAGGCCTTCCTGCGCGGTGCTGGCGACCAGGATGCCGTTGCGGGTGAAGAACTGGCCACGCGCCAGTCCGCGCGAATCCTGCGCGCTGGGGCTGTCGAGCGAGTACAGCAGCCAATCGTCGGCGCGGAACGGGCGGTGGAACCAGATCGCGTGGTCCAGCGAGGCCATCTGCACGTGCGGCTGGTAGTAGCTGATGCCGTGCGGGAAGGTCGCGGTGCCGAGCAGATGGAAATCCGAGGCGTAGGCGAGCAGCGCCTGGTGCAGCTCAGGGGCATCGCCAACGGTTTCGTTCAGGCGCAGCCACACCTGGTGGTACGGCGGACGCTTGGGCGGATTGAGTTCATCGCGCGGGTACACGTGGCGGAACTCGAACGGGCCGCCCCGCGAGAGCCAGCGCTGCACCTTGATCGGCAGGCGATCCAGGACCGCCTGCGGCAGCGGCTGGTTCGGCTCGATGTCTTCGGGCTGCGGCACTTCCGGCATCTTGTGCTGGTGCTCGGCGCCGGTCTCGGCCTGCTGGAACGAGGCCGCGCAGAAGAAGATCACCTTGCCGTGCTGGATCGCGGTGACCCGGCGCACGGAGAAGCTGCCGCCATCGCGGGTGCGGTCCACGTCATAGACGATGGGATGGTCGATGTTGCCCGCGCGCAGGAAGTAGGCGTGCAGCGAATGCACGTGGCGGCCGTTCTCGACGGTCTTCTGGGCGGCCGACAGCGCCTGGCCCAGCACCTGGCCGCCAAAGACGTACTTGGTGCCGATATCGCGGCTCTGGCCGCGGAACAGATTGTCTTCCAGGCGTTCGAGCGAGAGCAGGTCGATCAGCTCGGAAACGACGGGTTCGTGCGTGGCGGACAAGGGAAGCAACCTGGGGTGGGCGAACGCAAATTATAGGGTAGTGCCGGCCCATGGCCGGCAACCACGCACCACTTCGATCATTCATTGCCTGGTTGCCGGCCAGCGGCCGGCACTACCGGTGTACATGGCGTCGAGAAGCGCCGGCCAGCGGCCGGCACTACCGGTGTGCGCGGGTGCGTCAGCCGTGGTGGGTCATCCCTTGCCCAGCCTGGCCACCAGCCCCTGCAGCGCCTGCTGGGCGTCCGGGGCGTACCAGGCCTCGACGAAGCGGTCGAGCTGGATCAGATCGGCGTGCAGGGCCTCGTGCAGGTCGGCGCGGGCGATGGTGCGGGTCAGCAGCATCGGCTGCCGCGGCAGCTTGAGCAGGGCCTGCAGCCAGGCCACGGCGCGGGCCACGACCAGGTCGGCATCGACCACCTCATCGACCAGCCCGATCTCCAGCGCACGCTCGGCCGGCACCATCTCGCCGCCGACCAGCAGGGTGGTGGCCCGGTGATGCCCGACCACGCGGCGCATCAGGCGCTGGATCCCTTCCGGCGCAACCAGCCCGACCTGGACCTCGTTCAGGCCGATCACGGTGGGATGGGCGGCATCGGGGCTGCGCGCGATGATCCGGTAGTCGCAGCACAGGGCGAGCACGCAGCCACCGGCCGGGGCGTGCCCGGTCAGGGCGGCCACTACCGGTACGCGGCATTCGGCCAGCGTGCGCACTGCGCCGAAGAAGGCCTGCCAGCTGTCCAGCAGCTTGTGCTTGTCCTCGCCGTGGCTGAGCAGGTGCGGCACGTCCATGCCAGCGCTGAAGATGCGCTCGCTGCCCGAGAGCACGATGCCGTGCACGTCATCGGCCATGGCCTGGTTGATCGCCTGGATCAGGTGCCGGCACAGCTCGGTGTCCAACGCATTGACCGGGGGACGCGCCAGCCGCAGTTCGCGGATGGGGCCATGGTTGATCACCTCGATGAGCGTCGTCATGCTGCAGTCTCGTTGCGGACAGGGAACGAAGCCGATGATAACCAAACCATTCGTGTGCGTATTGTTGGGGGTGTGTGCGTTCGCAGCATCGGCGGTGGCCATGGCGGGGGAGCCCGCCTGCGTGTCGCTGCGCGATGGTTGGCTTCGCCTGCCTCCGGGCGCGATGCCGATGGCGGCCGGCTACGGCCAGATCCACAATGACTGTCGCGCCCCGGTGGTGGTGGTCGCTGCCGGCAGCAAAGCGTTCGGCGATGTGTCGCTGCACGAAACCACGCTGGTGGACGGGGTCAGCCGCATGCGCGCGGTGGAGCGCCTGCCCATCGCGGCGGGCGCGACGGTCGAGCTGAAACCCGGTGGCCTGCACCTGATGTTGATGCAGCCGGAGGTGGCGCTGAAAGCGGGGGCGCAGCTGCCGTTGCGGCTGAGCCTGGAAGACGGGCGCAAGGTGGATGGAACGTTGCAGGTGCGCAGCGCGGTACCGTAAACCTTCATGGGGCGTAGAACGGTAGTGCCGGCCGATGGCCGGCACTACCTTTCAGTTCGGCGCGGCGAAACCTGTCAGCTTGACGCGGCGGAACCCATCAGCTCGACGCGGTGCGGATCGCCTCGGGCAACGGCGCGCTCTTGCCGGTCTGCGTGTCCATCCAGACCACCACCACGTTGCCGTCCGAATACAGCGTGCTGTCGTTCTTCTCGTCCACGATGCGGTGGCCGATGGTCACGCTGCTGTTGCCGAGGCGCTCGACGAACAGCTCCACCACGATGTCGTTGGGCCACACGATCGGCAGGCGGTAGTTGACGTTGGTCGCCGCCACTACCGGTGCGATGCGGTCGGTCATCGAAACGCCCTCCACCCCCAGCATCCAGCGCACACGCGCTTCTTCCAGGTAGGAGATGTATTTGGCGTTGTTCACGTGGCCCATGCTGTCCATGTCGCGCCAGCGGACGCTGATCGGCACGCGGGCGAGGATCTTGTGCTCGTTGCTCATGCGGTCTTCTTCTTGCTCTTGCTGGGGGCTTTGGTTACTGCGGTCTTGCGCGCAGCCTTCTTCGGTTCCGGCTTGGCCTTGCGCGGCGGGCGGGCGTCGGGCTTGTTGGCCACGGCCGCCGGCTGTTCCGGGCGCGCGCTGGTGGAAGGCAGCATCTTGGCAAGGAACTGGCCGGTGTACGAGGTCGGGCAGGCCGCCACGTCTTCCGGCGTACCTGTGACCAGGATGGTGCCACCGCGATGGCCGCCTTCCGGACCCAGATCGACGATCCAGTCGGCGGTCTTGATCACGTCCAGGTTGTGCTCGATCACCACCACCGTGTTGCCTTCGTCGCGCAGCTTGTGCAGCACGCCGAGCAGCGCCTCGATATCGTGGAAGTGCAGGCCGGTGGTCGGCTCATCCAGGATGTACAGCGTGCGGCCGGTATCGCGGCGCGACAGTTCCTTGGAGAGCTTCACACGCTGCGCTTCGCCACCGGACAACGTCGTCGCGCTCTGGCCCAGCTTGATGTAGCTCAGGCCCACGTCGACCAGCGTTTCCAGCTTGCGCGCAATGCTCGGCACCGGCTCGAACAGCTTCAGCGCATCTTCGACGGTCATCTGCAGCACGTCGTTGATGTTGTAGCCCTTGTAGAGGATCTCCAGCGTTTCGCGGTTGTAGCGCTTGCCATGGCAGACATCGCAGGGCACGTACACGTCCGGCAGGAAGTGCATTTCCACCTTGATCAGGCCATCGCCCTGGCACGCTTCGCAGCGGCCGCCGCGCACGTTGAAGCTGAAACGCCCCGGCGAATAGCCGCGCGCACGCGCTTCGGGGACCTGCGCATACAGCTCGCGCAGCGGCGTGAACAGGCCGGTATAGGTGGCCGGGTTCGAGCGCGGGGTGCGGCCGATCGGCGACTGGTCGATGTCCACCACCTTGTCGAACAGATCCAGCCCGTCCACTTCCTTGTAGGGGGCGATCGGGTGCGATGAGCCGTTGATCTCGTTGGCGGCCAGCGAGAACAGGGTGTCGTTGATCAGGGTCGACTTGCCCGAGCCGGACACGCCGGTGATGCAGGTCAGCAGGCCCGACGGAATATCCAGGTCCACGCCCTTGAGGTTGTTGCCGCTGGCACCGCGCAGGTGCAGCGTCATCTTCGGGTTCGGCTTGTGCCGGCGCGCCGGGATCTCGATGGCGCGCTTGCCCGACAGGTACTGGCCGGTCAGCGAACGCGGCGCATCCAGGATGTCCTGCAGGGTGCCCTGGCCGACGATCTCGCCGCCATGCACGCCCGCGCCCGGACCGATATCCAGCACGTAGTCGGCCAGGCGGATCGCGTCTTCGTCATGCTCGACCACGATCACCGTGTTGCCGAGGTCGCGCAGGCGGGTCAGGGTGCCGAGCAGACGCTCGTTGTCGCGCTGGTGCAGGCCGATGGACGGCTCATCCAGCACGTACATGACGCCGACCAGGCCGGCACCGATCTGCGAGGCCAGCCGGATGCGCTGGGCTTCGCCACCGGAGAGGGTGTCGGCCTTGCGCTCCAGGGTGAGGTAATCCAGCCCGACATCGACCAGGAAGCCGAGGCGTTCACCGATCTCCTTGACGATCTTGCCGGCGATCTCGCCGCGCCAGCCGGGCAGGGTCATGCCGCTGAAGAACTTCAGCGCGTCGTCGATCGGCATCACCACCAGTTCGGGCAGTGCACGGTCGGCCACGAACACGTTGCGCGCAGCCTTGTTCAGGCGCTGGCCGTTGCACTCGGGGCAGTTGCGTTCGCTGATGTACTTGGCCAGCTCTTCGCGCACCGCGGCCGATTCGGTTTCTTTGTAGCGGCGCTCGAGGTTGGGAATGATGCCCTCGAAGCGATGCTTGCGCTGGGTGCGGCCACCGGCTTCGGTGAAGTAGGTGAAGGTGATGGTTTCATCGCCGCTGCCGTACAGCACGGCCTGGCGCACATCCTCGGGCAGGCTCTGCCAGGGGGCGTCGGTGTCGAACTTGTAGTGCTTGGCCAGCGAGGCGATCAGCTGGAAGTAATACGCATTGCGGCGGTCCCAGCCGCGCACGGCACCGGCCGAGAGCGACAACTCCGGGTGCACCACCACGCGCGAGGGATCGAAGAATTCGGCCATGCCCAAGCCATCGCAGCCCGGGCAGGCGCCGACCGGCGAGTTGAACGAGAACAGGCGCGGTTCCAGCTCCGGCAGCGAGTAATCGCAGACCGGGCAGCTGTACTTGGACGAGAACAGATGCGCAGGCGCATCCTCCACATCCAGCGACTGCACCGAGACCATGCCGTCGCCCAGCTTCAGCGCGGTTTCAAAGCTCTCGGCCAGGCGCTGCTTGATGTCCTCGCGCGGGCGGAAACGGTCGATCACCGCTTCGATGGTGTGCTTCTGGCGCAGCGCCAGCGGCGGTACCGCATCGATTTCATGCAGCTGGCCATCCACGCGCACGCGCACATACCCCTGCGCGCGCAGCTGGTCGAAGACCTGGGCGTGCTCGCCCTTGCGCTCGCGGATCACCGGGGCCAGCAGCATGTAGCGCTGCTCGGCGTCCAGAGTGAGCACTTGGTCGACCATCTGGCTGACCGTCTGCGCCTCCAGCGGGTAGCCGTGGTCCGGGCAGCGCGGGCTGCCGACGCGGGCGTACAGCAGGCGCAGGTAGTCGTAGATCTCGGTGATCGTGCCGACGGTCGAGCGCGGGTTGTGCGAGGTCGACTTCTGCTCGATCGAGATCGCCGGGGACAGGCCCTCGATGTGGTCCAGGTCCGGCTTTTCCATCACGCTGAGGAACTGGCGGGCATAGGCCGACAGCGACTCGACGTAACGGCGCTGGCCTTCGGCGTAAATGGTGTCGAACGCCAACGAGGACTTGCCCGAGCCGGACAGGCCGGTGATGACAATGAGCTTGTCGCGGGGCAGGTCGAGATCGATGTTCTTGAGATTGTGCGTCCGCGCGCCGCGGATGCGGATGAAATCCATCGCCATGGGGGATCCGTTGTGGGGCTTCGGCTCAGCGAGCCGGCAAGCGGGTGGGGCAATCGGAAACGGCAATCGGTCAGCCTACCGAGCTTGGGATTTGGGGGCAATCGCGGACTTTGCCACCCCCATGTCTCATTCCCTGAGACCCCGCCAGCCGGTTTCCTGAACCGTATTCAGCCAAATCCGGGTCAGAGCAGGGGGTGGGTTGACCCGAAGTGGTTGAAGTCATTAAAATTCCGCTTCTGTCCGCCCTCGATGGCGGCAGTCCATAGACCACAATAACTACAGAGGAAGTCTGGTCATGTACGCAGTACTGGTAACCGGCGGTAAGCAATACCGCGTGGCGCAGGGCGAAACGCTCCGCGTTGAAAAGCTCGAAGTCGAAGTCGGCAACGAGATCAAGTTCGACAACATCCTGATGCTGGGCGACAGCGATGGCATCAAGCTGGGCGACGCGCTGAGCGGCGCTTCGGTCACCGCCAAGGTCGTGTCCCAGGGTCGTGCCGACAAGGTCCGGATCATCAAGTTCCGTCGCCGTAAGCACCACATGAAGCGCCAGGGTCACCGTCAGTACTACACCGAAATCGAGATCACCGGCATTGCCGGTGGCAGCAAGTAATAAGGAGAAGCAGTCATGGCACATAAGAAGGGCGTAGGCTCATCGCGCAACGGTCGCGACTCCAACCCGAAATACCTCGGCGTCAAGATCTTCGGTGGCCAGGCCATCGACGCCGGCAACATCATCGTGCGTCAGCGCGGCACCCAGTTCCACCCGGGTACCGGCGTTGGCCTCGGCCGTGACCACACCCTGTTCGCGCTCGTCGACGGCAAGGTGGAGTTCTCGGTCAAGGGCCCGAAGAAGCGTCGTACCGTCAGCGTCGTCGCCGAAGCCTGATCTTCAGCGGTACGCAGGCGCCCACGCCACGGCGTGGGGTCGCTGACGAAAGCCCCGCTTCGGCGGGGTTTTTCGTTGGTATCGAATATCGGGCGGGACATTTCCCGCCGCCGGCCCTGGATCGTACCGGGGCCGTTAGACTCTGCGGTGGGGTGCACCTCGCGCCCGCCGCCTCCAGATTGGCATCCAGAATCATGAAACTTGTAGACGAAGCAGAAATCCAGGTGATCGCCGGCAATGGCGGCAACGGCTGCATCGGTTTCCGTCGCGAGAAGTTCATTCCGCTGGGCGGGCCGGACGGTGGCGACGGCGGTAATGGCGGCAGCGTGTGGATCCGCGCCGACGAGAACCTCAATACCCTGGTCGACTTCCGCCATGACCGCATCTTCAAGGCGCAGCGCGGCGAGAACGGCATGGGCCGCCAGGCCTATGGCAAGGGCGGCGAAGACCTGGTCATCACCGTGCCGGTCGGCACTGTGATCATGAACGTCAGCACCGATGAGGTGATCGGCGACCTGACCGGTCACGGCGACCGCCTGCTGGTCGCCAAGGGCGGCCGTGGTGGCTTGGGCAACATGCACTTCAAGAGCTCCACCAACCGCTCCCCGCGCCAGGCGCTGCCGGGCGAAGAGGGTGAAGAGCGCCTGCTCAAGCTCGAGCTGAAGCTGCTGGCCGACGTGGGCCTGCTGGGCTTCCCGAACGCCGGCAAGAGCACGCTGATCCGCGCGGTCTCCGCCGCGACCCCGAAGGTCGCCGATTACCCGTTCACCACGCTGTACCCCAATCTGGGCGTCGTGCGCGTGGAGAACTACCGCAGCTTCGTGATCGCCGATATTCCCGGCCTGATCGAAGGCGCGGCCGATGGTGCCGGCCTGGGCGCGCAGTTCCTGCGCCACCTGCAGCGCACCCGCCTGCTGCTGCACCTCGTGGACATCTCCCCGATGGAAGGTGGCGTGGAAGGTGTCTCGCCGATCGAGCAGGTCCGGGCGATCGAGCGCGAGCTGGAAAAGCACGACCCGGAGCTGCTGAACAAGCCGCGCTGGCTGGTGCTGAACAAGGCCGACCTGATGTTTGAGGACGAGGCCAAGGCCGCCGCCGAGAAGATCATCGCCGAGCTGGGCTGGACCCAGCCGTGGTACCTGGTCTCGGCCTTGGGCCGTGAAGGCACCTGGCCGATCATGAACAACATCATGGCCTTCTTCGATCGCCAGAAGGAAGACGAGGCGCAAGCGCGCGATGCGTACTGAGCGCACCCGCGCGCCCCTGAGAAACCCGGCTCCGGCCGGGTTTTTCTGTGGTGCCGCCGTCGCCGCCAGCCGGGCTGGACGTCGCAGATCGCAGGCAACAAAAAACCCGGCCGGGGCCGGGCTTTTCTCTGCGGCTGGATCGAAGCCACGCGTGGCGTGGCTCTACGACACCCGCAGCGCCGTATCAGGCGGCCTTGATGGCCTTGATGCGCGCGGTCAGGCGGCTCTTGTGGCGAGCAGCCTTGTTCTTGTGGATCAGACCACGCGAGCTGAAACGGTCGAGGATCGGCTGGGCAACAGCGAAGGCTGCCTCGGCGCCGGCGGCGTCATTGGCATCCAGAGCCTTGATCACCTTCTTGACAGCGGTGCGCAGCATCGAACGCTGAGCCGTATTGCGCGCGTTGCGCACGACGGTCTGCTTGGCGCGCTTCTTGGCGGACTTGATATTGGCCACAGTGGTGGTTTCCTGAAAAATCGGTGTAATGGGAACAGCAAGCTGGAAAGTATGATGGCTCGAAAAATGTACGTCAAGTCAATTGTCAAGAGGGAACACGGGTGAGTTCACCAAGGATGTTGCGGGGCCTGCTGTCTTTCAGCAGCATGACCATGATTTCGCGGGTGTTGGGGCTGGTTCGCGACCTGGTCATCACCACCACGTTCGGCACCAATGCGGTGACCGACGCCTTCTGGGTCGCCTTCCGGGTGCCCAATTTCCTGCGCCGCCTGTTCGCCGAGGGCTCGTTCGCCACCGCCTTCGTCCCGGTGTTCACGGAAGTGAAGGAAACCCGCTCGCACGCCGAACTGCGCGAGCTGATGTCGCGGGTGGCCGGCACCTTGGGCGGGGTCCTGCTGCTGGTCACCGCGCTGGCGCTGATCTTCGCGCCCCAGCTGGCGACCCTGTTCTCCAGCGGGGTGGATACCGACCCGGCCAAGCATGGCCTGCTGGTGGACCTGTTCCGGCTGACCTTCCCGTTCCTGCTGTTCGTCTCGCTGACCGCCCTGGCGGGCGGGGCGCTCAACAGTTTCCAGAAGTTCGCGATGCCGGCGCTGACCCCGGTCATCCTCAACCTGTGCATGATCGCCGGTGCGCTGTGGCTGGCCCCGCGGCTGGGTGGTACGCCGGAGAAGCAGATCCTGGCGCTGGGCTGGGCGGTGCTGGCGGCCGGGCTGCTGCAGCTGCTGTTCCAGCTGCCCTCGCTGAAAGGGATCAACCTGCTGACCCTGCCGCGTTGGGGCTGGCGGCATCCGGGCGTGCGCAAGGTGCTGACCCTGATGGTGCCGACCCTGTTCGGTTCTTCGATCGCGCAGATCAACCTGCTGCTCGATACCGTGATCGCCGCCAAGCTGACCGACGGCTCGCAGTCCTGGCTGTCGCTGGCCGACCGCTTCCTGGAGCTGCCGCTGGGCGTGTTCGGGGTGGCGCTGGGCACGGTGATCCTGCCGGCGCTGGCCCGCCACCATGTGAGCACCGACAAGGCCGGCTTCTCCAGTGCGCTGGACTGGGGCCTGCGCACGACCCTGCTGATCGCCGTTCCGGCCATGCTGGGCCTGCTGCTGCTGGCCGAGCCGCTGATCGCCACGGTCTTCCAGTACGGGCGTTTCACCGCCTTCGATACCCGGATGACCGCGCTGTCGGTGTACGGCCTGAGCTTCGCGCTGCCGGCGTTCGCGCTGCTCAAGGTGGTCCTGCCGGCCTTCTACGCCCGCCAGGACACCCGTACCCCGGTCCGCGCCGGCGTGGCCGCGCTGGTGGCCAACATGGTGTTCAACTTCATTCTGCTGGCCGTGCTGTACCAAGTGATGGTGCCCGACGCGCTCAAGGCGCAGGGCGTGTGGGTCGCGCTGGGCAAGCAGCCAGGCCTGCACCTGGCGCTGGGCATTGCCAGCGCGCTGTCCAGTTATCTGAACCTGGGCCTGCTCTGGTACTGGCTGGGCAAGACCGATGTGTATCAGCCCAAGCCGGGCTGGGGCGGCTATGTCACCAAGCTGGGGCTGGCCTGCGTGGCCATGGTGGCGGTGCTGCTGGCCCTGCGTTACGGGATGGCGGACTTCACCGGCATGGACAAATGGCACCGGATCGGCAACCTCGCGCTGCTGGTCGGCGGCGGTGGCCTGACCTACCTGGTGGCCCTGATCGCGATGGGCTTCCGCCCGCGCCACCTGCGGGAGCATTGATCCGGGGGCAGCCCGGCTATACTTCATGGCTATCTCTTGCAAAGCATCGGCCCTGGTGGGCCGCATTCCACGTAGATGAGCAGGCTGTTTAGAAGCGTCGAAGGCGGGCAGTTGTTCCCGCACGGAAGCGTGGTCTGCATCGGCGCATTCGACGGCCTGCACCTGGGTCATCGTGCGTTGGTGCGCCACGCCGTTTCGCGCGCGCGCGCACTGGGCGTGGCCGCCGTGGCAGTGGCCTTCGAGCCGCTGCCGCGCGAGTACTTCGCCCAGGGCGAGCCGCCGCCGCGGTTGACCCTGGCCCGCGACAAGGTCGCGATGCTGCGCGAGCTCGGCGTGGACGCGATCGGCCTGCTGCGCTTCGATGCGCGCATGGCCGCGATGCAGGCCGAGGCGTTCGTCGAGCAGCTGCTGGTCCACCGGCTGAGCGCGCGCGAGGTGTGGATCGGGCCGGAGTTCTGCTTCGGCAACCGCCGCCGCGGCGATCTGGCCCTGCTGCAGGCGATGGGCCGCGAGCGTGGCTTCAGTGCCGACGAGATCGAGCCGGTGGATCTGCACGGTGAGCGCATCTCCAGCACCCGCATCCGCCAGTTGCTGCGCGCCGGTGATTTCAGCCACGCCGGCGATCTGCTGGGCAGGCCGTACACGATTGGGGGCAGGGTAGTGCGCGGCCGCCAGTTGGGCCGTACGCTGGGGTTCCCGACCGCCAACCTGCGCTTCCCGAAGACGCCGGCGCTGTCTGGGATCTATGCCACCTGGGTCCACGGCGTGTTCGACCAGCCGTGGCCCTCGGTCTCCAGCTTCGGGACGCGTCCCACCGTGGAGGGCGTGGAGCCGCTGCTGGAGGCGCACCTGTTTGATTTCCAGGGCGACCTGTACGGTCGCCACATCGATGTCGAATTCGTCGCCAAGTTGCGCGACGAAGAAAAGTTCCACGATCTGGCCGCGTTGACCGACCAGATGCACCGTGACGCCGAACAGGCCCGTCACATCCTTTCCGAACACAGATTGCGAGCCACTGCGTGAGCCAGGACTACAAAGCCACCCTTCATCTGCCGGCAACCGAATTCCCGATGCGCGGCGACCTGCCCAAGCGCGAGCCGGGCATTCTGTCGCGCTGGGAGGACGAGGGCCTTTACGCCCGCCTGCGGGACAACGCGCAGGGCCGCCCGCTGTTCGTGCTGCACGACGGCCCGCCTTACGCCAATGGCCAGATCCACCTGGGCCACGCGGTCAACAAGATCCTCAAGGACATCATCGTCAAGTCGCGCTACCTGGCCGGCTTCGATGCGCCCTACGTCCCGGGCTGGGATTGCCACGGCCTGCCGATCGAGATCGCGGTCGAGAAGAAGTGGGGCAAGGTCGGCGTCAAGCTCGATGCGGTCGCGTTCCGCCAGAAGTGCCGCGAGTTCGCCGAAGAGCAGATCGAACTGCAGCGCCGCGACTTCAAGCGCCTGGGCGTGATCGGCGATTGGGACAACCCGTACAAGACGCTGAGCTTCGATTTCGAAGCCAACGAGATCCGCGCGCTCTCCAAGGTGTTCGCCAACGGTCACATCGTGCGCGGCGCCAAGCCGGTGCACTGGTGCTTCGACTGTGGCTCGGCGCTGGCCGAGGCCGAGATTGAATACCAGGACAAGACCTCGCCGGCGATCGACGTGGCCTACGTGTCGCGTGATTCGCAGCAGCTGGCCGCGCGCTTCGGCGCGACCCTGCCGGCCGATGTCGAGGTCGCGGTGCCGATCTGGACCACCACCCCGTGGACGCTGCCGGCCTCGCTGGCGGTGTCGCTCGGTGCGGAGATCGAGTATGTGCTGGCCGAAGGCCCGGCCCACCACGGCAAGCGCCGTTGGCTGGTGCTGGCCGCCGCACTGGCCGAGCGTTCGCTGCAGCGCTATGGCGTAGACGGCCTGGTCGTGCACGGCCGTGCCACCGGCGCCGCGCTGGAGAACCTGCTGCTGGCCCATCCGTTCTATCCGCAGCGCGACATCCCGCTGCTCAACGGCGCCCACGTCTCCGACGAAGACGGTACCGGTGCGGTGCATACCGCCCCCGGCCACGGCCAGGAAGACTTCGTGGTCAGCCAGCAGTACGGGCTGATGGAGAAGTACAACGCCGGCCAGATCAATCCGGTCGACGGCCGCGGCGTGTACCTGTCCTCGACCCCGCCGGCCGGCGATGTCGAGCTGGCCGGCGTGCACCTGTGGAAGGCGCAGCCGCTGATCGTCGATGTGCTGCGCGCGTCCGGTGCGCTGCTGGCGTATGTCGAGATCGTGCACAGCTACCCGCACTGCTGGCGCCACAAGACCCCGGTCGTGTTCCGTGCCACCCCGCAGTGGTTCATCTCGATGGACAAGGCCAACCTGCGCAGCGATGCGATGGCCGCGATCGACAACGTCGGCTGGTTCCCGAGCTGGGGCAAGGCGCGCATCGGCTCGATGGTCGATGGCCGTCCGGACTGGTGCATCAGCCGCCAGCGCACCTGGGGTGTGCCGATCGCGCTGTTCACCCATCGTGAAACCGGTGAGCCGCACCCGCGTACCGTCGAGCTGATGCAGCAGGTCGCCGACCGCGTGCAGGCCGAAGGCATCGACGTGTGGTACTCCCTGGACAGCGCCGAGCTGCTGGGCGATGAAGCGCCGCAGTACGAGAAGGTCACCGACATCCTCGATGTCTGGTTCGACTCGGGCGTGACCCATGAAGGCGTGCTGCTGGCGCGTGGCTTCGGCAAGCCGGCCGATCTGTACCTGGAAGGCTCGGACCAGCACCGCGGCTGGTTCCAGTCCTCGCTGCTGACCGGCGTGGCCATCGACAAACAGGCCCCGTACAAGCAGTGCCTCACCCACGGCTTCACCGTGGATGAGAAGGGCCGCAAGATGTCCAAGTCACTGGGCAACGGCATCGAGCCGCAGGACATCATGAAGACCCTGGGCGCGGACATCCTGCGCCTGTGGATCGCCTCGGCCGACTACAGCAATGAAATGTCGCTGTCGCAGGAAATCCTCAAGCGAAACGCGGATGCCTACCGGCGCCTGCGCAACACCGCGCGCTTCCTGCTCGGCAACCTGGACGGCTTCGACCCGGCCCAGCATCGGGTGGCCCCGGCCGACATGGTCGCGCTGGACCGCTGGATCGTGCATCGCGCCTTCGAGGTGCAGGAGAAGATCAAGGCGGCGTACACCGGCTACAACATGGCCGAGATCGTGCAGCTGCTGCTGAACTTCTGCAGCGTGGATCTGGGCTCGGTGTATCTGGATGTCACCAAGGACCGCCTGTACACCATGCCGGTGGACTCGCGCGGCCGCCGCTCGGCGCAGACCGCGATGTACCACATCGCCGAAGCGTTCACGCGCTGGATCGCGCCGATCCTGAGCTTCACCGCCGATGAGCTGTGGGGGTACCTGCCGGGCGAGCGCAAGGAGAACGTGCTGTTCGCCACGTGGTACGAGGGCCTGGCCCCGTTGCCGGCCGACGCACCGCTCAACGCGGCCGATTTCGACCAGCTGCTGGCCCTGCGCGAGCAGGTCGCCAAGGTGCTTGAGCCGATGCGCGCCAATGGTGCGATCGGTGCGGCGCTGGAAGCGGAGATCACCGTCGCCGCCGATGCCGAGACCGCCGCGCGCTGGCAGCCGCTGGCCGAGGAGCTGCGCTTCCTGCTGATCAGCGGTGACGTGCAGGTACGCCCGGCGACCACCGATGAGGTGTTCGTCAGCGCCCAGCCGACCGGCAAGCAGAAGTGCGTGCGCTGCTGGCATTACCGCGCCGATGTGGGCTCGGTCGCTGCGCATCCGGAACTGTGTGGCCGCTGCGTGACCAACATCGATGGGGCCGGCGAAGACCGGCGGTGGTTCTGATGGCCGCCGCCCGTCCGCGTCCGAACGCGCTGATCTGGCTGCTGCTCTCGGCGGCGATCATCATCGCCGACCAGTGGAGCAAGGCCTGGGTGCTGTCCAGCCTGCCCGAGTACGAGCCGGTGGTGGTCATCGAGGGCTTCTGGAACTGGTTCCGCACCTATAACACCGGTGCGGCATTCAGCTTCCTGAGCGATGCCGGTGGCTGGCAGCTGTGGTTCTTCACCGCACTGGCAGTGGGCATCAGCGGCCTGATGGCCTACTGGATGTGGGGCACCCCTCGCGGCGCCTGGCGCAGCGCCGTGCCTTACGCGCTGGTGATCGGCGGGGCGATCGGTAACGTGATCGACCGCCTCATGCACGGTCACGTGGTCGATTTCATCCAGTGGCATATCGGGGACCATTACTGGCCCTCGTTCAACATCGCCGACTCGGCGATCGTGGTCGGCGCGGTGGGTATCGCCCTGTTCGGCCTGTTCGACGGCAAGGCTGCCAAAAAAGCGGGATAATTCCCTCCTGTATCCGTAACAACCCGGCTCACGCCGGCCGGAGTATCTGACCGATGGATGTGTTGCTCGCCAATCCGCGTGGTTTCTGTGCCGGTGTCGATCGTGCGATCGAGATCGTCAAGCGCGCGATCGAGACCCTGGGTGCGCCGATCTACGTGCGCCACGAGGTCGTGCACAACCGGTTCGTAGTCGATGACCTCAAGGCCCGCGGTGCAATTTTCGTCGAGGAGCTCGACGAAGTGCCGGACGACAACACGGTGATCTTCAGTGCCCACGGCGTTTCCCAGGCCGTGCGCCAGGAAGCCGACCGACGTGGCCTGAAGGTGTTCGACGCGACCTGCCCGCTGGTCACCAAGGTGCACCTGGAAGTGGCCCGCCACTGTCGCGCCGGCCGCGACGTGGTGCTGATCGGCCACGCCGGGCACCCGGAAGTGGAAGGCACGATGGGGCAGTGGAGCCGCGAGCGCGGCACCGGCCAGATCTACCTGGTGGAAGACGTGGAGGACGTCGCCACGCTGGTCATCGACCAGCCGGAGAACTTCGCCTACACCACCCAGACCACGCTGTCGGTGGATGACACGCGCAGCATCATCGACGCCCTGCGCACCCGCTTCCCGGCGATGCAGGGCCCGAAGAACGACGACATCTGCTACGCCACGCAGAACCGCCAGGACGCCGTGCGCGACCTGGCCAAGCGTTGCGACCTGGTGCTGGTGGTCGGCTCGCCGAACAGCTCCAACTCCAACCGCCTGAGTGAACTGGCGCGCCGTGATGGCGTGGAGTCCTACCTGATCGACGGTGCCGACGAGATCGATCCGGCGTGGGTCGCCGGCAAGAAGCACATCGGCCTGACCGCCGGTGCCTCGGCCCCGCAGGTGCTGGTGGATGGCGTGATCGCGCGGCTGAAGGAACTCGGTGCCACCGGCGTCGGCGAACTGGACGGTGAGCCGGAATCGATGGTGTTCGCGCTGCCGAAGGAACTGCGCCTGCGACTGGTCGACTGACCAGGCATCGCGACGCCACGCATGCCGTGGCGCTGCCCCGGTAGTGCCGGCCGCTGGCCGGCAGCACACCTCGGTTGGCCCGGATCCCATCCGGCAGACAGAACGTCACCGCACTCGGCTGTGCCAATCATGGCCGCAACGCGACGCATGACCTTTGGCCATGGGGCAGGGCGGTAACGCAGGGCTAGGATCGAGGCTTCCCCCGCTGGAGCCTGCCTGATGAAGATGCGTGCCATTGCCCTGTCCGTGTTGCTGGCCGTGTCCGCCACCGGCGTACAGGCGCAGACACCGCCGCCGCAGGATGTGGCCTTCCCCGGCCTGCTGCGCATCGACGTGGACGCACGTGACATCGGCCGACGGATCTTCAAGGTCAAGGCCACGGTGCCGGCCAGACCCGGCCCACTGACCCTGCTGTACCCGCAGTGGTTGCCCGGGGCACATTCACCGAGTGGCCCGATCGACAAGCTCGCCGGCCTGGTCGTCACCGCCAACGGCACGCCGCTGCAGTGGACGCGCGATCCGTACGACGTCTATGCCTTCACCGTGCAGGTGCCGCAGGGCGCCAGCGAAGTGGTGGCCGAGTTCAAGTTCCTCTCTTCGCAGGGCGCCCAGGGGCGCGTGGTGATGACCCCGGACATGCTCAACCTGCAGTGGAATGCCAATTCGCTGTACCCGGCCGGGGTGATCACCCGCAACATCCAGGCGCAGGCCACCGTCACGCTGCCGCCGGGCTGGTCGTACGCCACCGCGCTGGATACCGAGCGCCGCGAGGGTGACACGGTGGTGTTCAAGCCGATCAGCTACGACCACCTGGTCGACTCGCCGCTGTTCGCCGGCCGCCACTTCCAGCGCTTCGATCTGGACCCCGGTGCGAAGGTGCCGGTGCACCTGAATGTCTTCGCCGATGAGGCCAAATCGCTGGCCGCCAAGCCAGAGCAGATCCAGGCGCACCGCGCGCTGGTGCAGCAGATGTACAAGCTCTACGGCGCACGCCACTTCGACCGCTACGAGTTCCTGCTGGCGTTGACCGACAAGCTTGGCGGCATCGGCCTGGAGCATCAGCGCTCCAGTGAGAACAGCGGCGACACCGGCTACTTCACCGAGTGGGACAAGACCTGGCTGGGCCGCGATCTGCTGCCGCACGAGTTCAATCACTCCTGGAACGGCAAGTACCGTCGTGGCGCCGATCTGACCACGGCCAACTTCAACGTGCCGATGGGCGACAGCCTGCTGTGGCTGTACGAAGGCCAGACCCAGTTCTGGGGCCAGGTGCTGGCCGCCCGCTCCGGGCTGTGGAGCCCACAACAGACCCGCGACGTGCTGGCCAATGTGGCGGGCACTTACGATCGTGGTCGCCCGGGCCTGGCCTGGCGCAACCTGCAGGACACCACCAACGACCCGACCATCGCCCAGCGCCGCGCATTGGCCTTCCGCAACTACCAGATGAGCGAGGACTACTACTCCGGCGGCCAGATGGTCTGGCTGGAGGTGGAGGGCAAGCTGCGCGCGCTGACGGGTAACAAGCGCGGGCTGGACGACTTCGCCAAGGCGTTCTTCGGCATGAACGACGGCGACTGGAATGTAAATCCCTACACCTTCGACGAGGTGGTGAGCACGCTCAACGGCGTGGCGCCGTTCAACTGGGCCAGCTTCCTGCGCGAGCGCCTGGACGGGCATGGTCCGCTCACCGGGGGCCTGGAAGCGGCTGGCTGGAAACTGGTGTACACCGATACACCGAACGAGGCGTTCAAGGCACAGGAAACCCGCGGCAAGAACAGCAACCTGCTCTACTCCATCGGAATGTCGGTCAGCGAATCCGGCTACATCGGCGATGTGCTGTGGGACAGCCCGGCCTTCAATGCCGGCCTGACCCCCGGCATGAGCGTGGTCGCGCTCAATGGCCGCGTGTTCAAGGCCGAGCAGTTGAAGGAGGCGATCACCGCGGCCAGGACCGACAAGGCACCGCTGACGCTGCTGGTGAAAAACGTCGATCGCATCGACACGGTGACGCTGGATTACCACGACGGGCTGAAGTACCCGGCGCTGGAGCGCATCGCCGGCAAGCCGGATCGGTTGGCGGAATTGTGGAAGGCGCGCTGATCCCGCGCCGCGGCGGCCGCTGGATCAGTCCGCGGCCTCCACATCCTGCGCGCTGTCGCAGACGCGCTTCGGCGCACACAGCCGATCCAGCAGCGCCAACGTGACCCCGTTGCTCCAGCCGAACCCATCCTGCAGCGGGTATTCGCCGCCACCGCCGCCCGTGGCCGAGCCGTCGACCGCATACTTCTCCACCAGCTTGCCCTTGCGCTCATACACGACCTGCACGGTGTGCAGGAAGCGCACGCCGATCCGGCGGGCGAGGGTGTCCTGCCCATGGCGCTGCAGCCCGTCCACGGCGACCCACTGCAGCGGCGCCCAGCCGTTGGGGGCATCCCATTGCTGGCCGGTTGCCACGGTGGTGGTCAGCAGGCCGCCGTCGCGCAGCAACTGTGTCTCCACCGCCTGGGCGGTACGGCGCGCCTGCGCGCGATCCGCCACGTCCAGCCACAAGGGGAACAGCGCCGCCGCGGTCAGGGCAGGGCGGGTCTGCCCCCGCTCCAGATCGCGGTCGACGTACCAGCCCTGGTCGTCATCCCAGAGCAGCGCGTTGATGGCGTGCCGGCGTGCCTTCGCCTGACGGGTGAAGGCGCGTGCCGCCGTGCGGTCACCGGCCGCCTTGCTGGCGCGGGCCAGCGTGGTTTCCAGATGGAACAGCAGGCTGTTCAGATCGACCGGTACGATCGCGGTGGTGCGGATGCTCGCCAACACGGACGGCTCGGCCAGCCAGCGCGAGCTGAAATCCCAGCCGGACTCCGCGCCGGCGCGCAGATCGCGATAGATCTGTGAGGGCGTGCGCTGCGGTGCCTGCGCAGCCGTGGCCACGTCGTCCATCCAGGATTCGGTGCGCGGCACCGCCCGGTCGTCCCAGTAGCGGTTGAGCAGTTGCCCGTCCGCCAGCCGCACGACGCGTTCGCGCGCCTCCCCCGCTGCCAGCGTTTCCGCGCCGCGCATCCAGAACGCATGCTCGATGCGCAACTGCGGCAGATAGCGGCGGTAGGCCTCATCGCCTTCATGCGTGGCGAGCAGATCCACCATCAGGCTGAAGAAGGGGGGTTGCGAGCGGCTCAGGTAGTAGCTGCGGTTGCCGTTGGGGATATGGCCGTAGCTGTCGAGCTGGAACGCGAAGTTGTCCACCATGTCGCGCACCTGCTGCCAGCGGCCACTGGAGGCCAGCCCGAGCAGGGTGAAGTAGCTGTCCCAGTAGTACACCTCGCGGAAGCGGCCGCCGGGCACCACGTAGGGCTTGGGCAGCGGCAGCAGCGAGCCGTTCGGATCCACGGTGCCGGTGGTGCGGGTCAGCACCGGCCATAGCCCCTCGATGTGCGCGCGCAGCGTCTCGCCCGCTGGCGGCACGTAGGGCTGGGTGTCACCAGGCACTGCGAAGTGCTCGGCTACGAAGGCTGCCAGGTCGAATCCGGGCTGCGTCCTGGCGCGCTGCCACTCGGTCAGGACGGTCGCCGCCGGCTGGCGGGGCACCGCATCGGCGAAGGTCTTCTGATCCTTGAACAGGTGCGCGCCCTGGACCTGCTGGAACAGGGGCTGCCACTGCTGGTCCGGTGTCTGCGGCGTCGGCACCGTGCCTTGTGCCTGCGCGGCGGCGCTCAACAACAGGGATGACAGCAGCAGGCCGGCCAGGCGGGGACAGGGGCGCATGGGATGCCTCCGGAGATGGGGAGCCCACTGTAGGGGCCGGCGCGTCAAGGGCTGGTGCGGCGGCAGCGGGTCGTACCGGGGCATTGGGGCATGGGCGCTTCCATGGTGGGGCGCTTCCCTGATTGACCAAAGTGGTCGACACCCCCTAGAATTCACGACCTCGCCGGAATAGCTCAGTTGGTAGAGCGGCGCATTCGTAATGCGTAGGTCGTAGGTTCGATTCCTATTTCCGGCACCAGATACAGCAAAAAGCCCCGGCCTTGGTCGGGGCTTTTTGTTTGTGGCTCGCTTGGTGGTAGTGCCGGCCGCTGGCCGGCAACCTCAGGTCCGTTCAACGCACCCCGGACTGACATCGGCACCTCGATCCGATCCGGCTTCGCTGGCGCTTAGCGGCAAGGGCGTTGCTCACGTCAGGATGGTGTGGTTGGCCTCAATCGCACCGTTGGATTCCGGGCCGATGGTTCCTGTGCTATCAATACCAGGCCTTGCGTCAAGGCTCTTTCAGGGATTGGAAGGATGCACAGGTTCGGGGAAGCTGCAAGCGGTGTGTCTACCCGCTTCAGGGAAATCGGCGGTCGGCTTCGAAAGCTGGGTGTCATCGGGGGCTGGCTGTGCTGTGCGCTGCTGTGCCTTGGCCTGTCGCCCTGCGCAATCGCACAGACGACGGTCACCTACATACATACCGATGCCCTAGGCTCGGTTGTAGCCAAAAGTGATGCCAATGGCAACGTGATCGAGCGCATCACTTACGAGCCTTATGGCGCTGTCGTAGGTGCGCCGGTTGCTGATGGCCCGGGGTATACGGGGCATGTGAGTAACTCTGCCACTGGCATGAGCTACATGCAGCAGCGGTACATGGATCCGCAGTTGGGGATATTCCTGTCGGTGGACCCGGTAACGGCTTATGACCAGCCCGTGGGGCAGTTCAATCGGTATCGGTATGCGAACTCGAACCCTTACAAGTTCACGGATCCAGACGGGCGGCAGAGCCTGCCGCGTTCGGTCTACGAGACGGATTGGACCAAGCCTGAAACCAGGCAGGCGTTTGGAGAGGCCGTATCGATAGTTGCGGATTTCACTCCGGTCGTTGGTGACGTGAAGGGAGTGGCTGAAGCAGTTGGTGAGCCGACGCCAAGAAACATTCTTGCTGCCACCGTAGGCCTCATTCCTATTGTTGGAGATGTAGCAGGGAAGGCCATCAAGAACGCGGACCATCTGATCGATGCAGCTGGAAAGCTGGAGCGGGTAAAGGGGGGCGCGCGCCAAGGGCGGGTGGAAGGAGACGCAGGCAAGCTATTTGATGCAATCACCGATGGCGGCACTAAGACCTCTGGCGGTCGGGTGAGAATGCCGGACGGAACAGTCATAGGAAGCCACACGTCAAAAACTACTGGCGTGGCGACTATTGACATCAACAAGTCTGGCCAAATTTACAAGATAAGAATCGATGCGCTTAAGTAGGTTCGGGGGTGGAGTGATGATCGACTTTCAGTCAAGCGGCATTGTGGGATACGGCGAGGGTTCTCTCGATGAGCTGGATATTTGTTACCTAGAGAAATACTGGTTGAATCTAGAAGGCTTGGTAAGTTATTGGGCAGGGTTGCTTAATCAGGCTTTCATTATCAATCGCGACGGTCCTGGAGTCCGATGCCAATCAAATATGGAGTGCCGGCCCGGGGGCGTCCTATTTACTGAGGAGGAGTTCCTCGACTTCAAGCGGCTGTCTATTGATCTAGGTGCCAAGAGTTTCGCAGTGATTGAGTATATTGGGCAAAGCGAGTGGGTGGATTTTTCATCTTTATCGTTTTTCCGATTTGCATATCCGCTGGATGTGTCCTGGAGCGAGATGACAAGTTCCTGTCCGATTGCCGATGATGTGTTCATGCGACCCATCAGGGCATTCTTTGTCATTTCCGATAACGGGCGTATCGGTAAGTACGTGGATAGCGACGCATTGCACCCGTATGAGTTGTTCTTTTCTAGTAATTCGTAACGCGTATGTCGTAGGTTTGATTCCTATTTCCGGCACCAGATACATCAAAAAGCCCCGGCCTTGGCCGGGGCTTTTTGTTTGTGGCTCGCTTGGTGGTAGTGCCGGCCAGCGGCCGGCAACCTCAGGTCCGTTCGACGCACCCCGGACTGACATCGGCACCTCGATCCGGTTCGGCCTCGCCGGCGCTTAGCGCCAAGGGCGTTGCTCACGTCAGGATGGTGTGGGTGGCCTCAATCGCCCCGTTGGATTCATGGTGCGTTATTCCTGTGCTATGAATACCCTGCCTTGCTTCAAGCTCTTTCAGGGATTGGAAGGATGCGCAGGATCGGGGAAACGGCGTGTCCACCCGCTTCGGGAGATTTAAGGATCCAGTTCGGAAGCTTGGTGCCGTAGACGCATCGCTATGCTTTGTGCTGTTGCTGGGTCTGGCTGCTGTGCCACCGCAAGCGCACTAATGGTCACCTACATCCATACCGATGCCCTACGCTCGGTTGTAGCCAAAAGTGATGCCAATGGCAACGTGATCGAGCGCATCACTTACGAGCCTTATGGTGCTGTCATAGGTGCGCCGGTTCCTGATGGCCCGGGGTATACGGGGCATGTGAGTGACTCTGCCACTGGCCTGAGCTACATGCAGCAGCGGTATATGGATTCGCAGTTGGGCGTGTTCCTGTCGGTGGATCCGGTGACGACGTATGAGCAGCCGGTCAATCGCCAGCACGGTTCACTCGGCTTGGTCCGTAATGTGTAGGTCGTAGGTCCGATTCCCATTTCCGGCACCAGATACAGCAGAAAGCCCAGGCCTTGGTCGGGGCTTTTTGTTTGGGGATCGTCATGGCTTGGACGTATGGCGTCAACTCCAATTGGCTCGTCTCAGTGCAGCGCGTCTGAGCTCGGGGCTTGCTCGGAAGAGCTATCGAAGCGGAGAGATCGCCGCGCTTGACAGGGGTGAAAGTTAGGTGAATATTGGCGTCGCCTATAACAGGGGATGTACGGATGCAGGACAGGAAGTCAGGCTGCCATAGCGCGGTCAAGGGAGCTGTACGCGTGGGTCTGGCTACGCTGTTGATGGGAGGCAGCGTCGGAGCCGCATATGCCCAGGCGATGCAGCCTTTTCAGGAGTACGACAAGCGCTTGCGCACGGCCGAGCAGGTTGGTGCGCTGAAGTCGGATTTGTTTGGCGACGCGATCAATATGTTCGATCAGAGCGTCGCGTTTGAGCAAACCGACATCGATATTCCTGGCACCAACACGCTTCCGGTGAAGCTGACCCGGAAGCTTGTCATCAGGCCAACGCCGCTTGCGGGTATAGCTCCGCATATTTACGGAGGAGTCGGCGACTGGAACATCGACGTTCCCTACATCTCGGGTGTCTTTGACTAAGCTTACGGATGGAACGTCACGGTTGGCATGCGCAAACCACGCTGTACGGACATTTTCTATCCTTATACGCTTCCACCACATCGCATAGAAGATATCTGGTCCGGGTACTCGGTAAACCTTCCTGGCCAAGGGGCTCGATCGCTCATCGCATTGCCGCCTGCACAATTCAAACCAGACAACCGCCAGGCGAGTGTATGGACGACCAGTGCGCTGGATTCGATCACCTGCACGCCAATGGTTGCTGGCTATGAGGGCGAGGGCTTCGTACTGCAGACAACCGATGGCATCACCTACACGTTCAACATCGGGACCACACGCTACGCAGGCAACATGGGGCAGGACGTCAAGGATGGCGGTGCGCGGCCCCGCGTCGAGGTTTTTCTGCTTGCCAGCCGAATTGAAGATCGTTTTGGAAACTCGGTCGCGATTGCTTACAACAGCAATGGCCACCCCACAAGCATCACTGCGAGCGATGGCCGAGCCATAACGCTCCAGTATGCTAACAATCGACTCGCCAGTGCCAGCGCACATGGTAGAAGCTGGATCTACGCTTACAACGGCGAGTTATTGCAACGCATCGTGCAGCCCGACCAGGCTGCATGGGAAATCAACCATCTGTCGGATATGCGCGTTTCATACATGACCTGGACCGAAGATCCAGGCCCGGGCTGTGGAAACGTCGCACCGCTGTCACCCAAGAGTTACAGCGTACAGATGAAGCACCCATCCGGAGCTGTAGGCACCTTCCGCTTTGATCATCAGCGTCACTATCGCGACGGTGTGCCAAGCGTTCTTTGCCAAGGTGAAGCGGTCAGCGGTTCGGCAGAAAACAACTCTGCCATGGTCCACCATCTGGCCGTACCAATACACTTCGATGTACTGGGGCTGACGCGTAAGACCATCGAAGGTCCCGGACTGCCGGCGCCTCTGGTCTGGAGCTATGAAGGTGCCAACGGTGAAACGGCCCTCTGGTCAGGTGTGGTCCCGCCCTGCACCGCCTGTACTGGTGGAAAGAGCGTCGCCGTCGTGCAGCCGGATGGCAGCGTCCTGCTGGAGCACTACGGAACGGTCTACTCGCGCGATGAGGGCAAACTACTGGGGCGCAGTACGGTGGCGGCCAACGGTACCAAGCTTGAGCAGGAGGATCTGACATATGTAACTTCCGCCCAGGCCAACTCCATGCCGTTTCCCGACCGCTATGGCTCGCGCTGGGGTGGGAATGACGAGTCATCCGTGCTGGTGCGTCCGTTGGCGAAGAAGGTGATTACGCGTGATGGCGTTACCATGTCTTGGAACGTGTCCTCGTTTGATGCGAAGGCCCGCCCGCTGCAGGTAGTGCGCAGTAGCTCGCTGGGCGACAGTCGAACCGACGTGACCGCCTATTACGATGATACGGCGCGTTGGTTGTTAGGACAGACTGCCAAGACCACCAACGTAAACACGGGGCTGGTGGAATCCCAAACGAGTTTCAACGTACTGGGCATGCCGCAGCAGAAGCACCAATTCGGCAAGCTCGTTCAATCGCTGACTTACCACCCCGATGGCAGTGTTGCCAGCTTCGTCGACGGGCGTGGTAACAGCACAGCGTTGAACAACTGGAAGCGCGGGACACCTCAGTCCATTGGATTTGCAGATGGCACTTCGCTCAGTGCCAGCGTAGATGACAATGGCTGGATCCGCGCCGTCACCAATGAACAGGGTTACCAGACCAGCTACGACTACGATGCAATGGGGCGCATCACCGCGAAGACACATGGAGCGGGCGACAGCGTAGCCTGGAATCCGACGACACAGGTCTTTGAGCGGGTGGACGCGGTGGAGCATGGCATCGCATCGGGACACTGGCGGCTGACCAGCAGCACCGGGAACCATCGCAGGTTCACATGGTTCGACGCTCTATGGCGCCCGGTGCTGACCCGTGAGCTTGATGCAACCTTGGCGGAGACGGAGCGCTACCAGCGCTTCACATATGATCATGCTGGGCGAGCCACGTTCCAGTCTTACCCCAGCAGCAGCGCGAGCCCGACCGCCGGCGAATGGAGTGAGTTCGATGCGCTCGGCCGGCCAACATCCATTTCCGCCGATAGCGAGCTGGGGCTCTTGACGACAGTGACTGAGTACTTGTCGGGGCTGCGCGTGCGAACGACCAATCCGCGTGGTCAGAAGTCAGTTACCAGCCATCAGGTGTTTGACAATCCAAACTATGACGCCCCGACTCGTATCGAGCATCCCGCTGGAGCCTTTACCGAAATTGCGCGCGACCGGTTCGGCAAGGTTCTCTCGATCAAGCGGCGTAACGCTGACAGCAGTATCTCGCTGACGCGTTCGTACGTGTATGACAGCTTCCAACAGCTTTGCAAATCAGTGGAGCCCGAATCCGGGGCAACGGTCATGACGTACGACCCGGCAGGCAATCTGTCTTGGAGTGCTGCGGGATTGACATTGAACTCTTTGAGCGATTGCGAAACATCGGTTGCACAATCATCTGGACGGCGTGTGGATCGCAGCTACGACAGTCGCAACCGGCTCAGTCGGCTGACTTTCCCGGACGGCAACGGCAGCCAGGACTGGAGCTACACCGCAGACGGCAAGCCATCGCAGGTAGTTACAGCGAATAGTGGCGGTCGGCAGGTCATCAATACCTATGCTTATAACAAGCGCGGGCTGATAGTCGGTGAAACGATGCAGCAGCAGGGCGTGGGCATATGGACAATGGGCTATGGCTACAACGGCAACGCGGCGCTGGCCAGCCTGCAGTATCCAAGCGGTCAGGTCATCGCTCTGGCGCCGAATGCGTTGGGGCAGGCGACGCAGGCGGGACCTTACGCATCAGGAGCTCGCTATTACCCGAACGGGGGGTTGCGATCATTCACTTATGGGAATGGCATCGTGCGCAACATGGTTCAGAACGCACGGGGCATGCCGGCACGAGCAATTGATACAACCGTCCTCGATACAACCTTCAGCTATGACAGCAACAGTAACGTCACCGCTACGGTGGATGCTGTCGAGCCTGCGAAATCCAGGCAGATGCAGTATGACGCGCTGGATCGCCTGACTTATGCGAAGTCTTCCTCGTTCGGTGGGGATGGTACGTACCGATACACCTACGACGTACTGGACAACATTCGCAGCGCCAAACTCGGTGGTGTAAAGCAGCACAATTACTGGTATGACGCACGTAATCGAATGACGACGGTGAATCTGGATGACGGGAGTGCCGTCATCGGTATCGCCTATGATGCGCAGGGAAATTTGGCAAAAAAGAACGGAGATGTTTTCATTTTCGACTACGGCAATCGTCTGAGGGACGGTGCGGGTCGAGAGGGCTACGCCTACGATGCGCAAGGTCGCCGCGTTGGCAGCTACAGCGCAGCATTGGGCGACATTCTTTCCTTCTACGGAAATGATGGCGTGCTGCGTCGCCAGCACAACAAGCGAACCGGGAAAGAGCTGGAGTACATCAGTCTCGGCGGAAGTTTGGTCGCCGAGTTGGAGAGTCTGGTGGTCCTTGGGACTCCCTCTCTGAGTGGCCCAGCCACGGTAGCCACCGGCACCTACACAGTGAACTGGACCAGCGTTGGCAATGCAAGTCGCTACGAGCTGCATGGCTCCAGCAACGGAGGTGCCTCATGGGCAGCGGTTTACAGCGGTCCGGCTGCCTCCTACACCGTGACGGGCGCTTCCACAGGGGCCCGCTCCTATAGAGTCCGGGCTTGTCAGGGTTCAACCTGTGGCGGCTGGAGCATTGCTCTGGTGGTTCAAGTTCTACCGATACCGTCAAGTGCGCCCGCGCTGGTTGTACCTGCGGCCGGTCTCAACGGAAGCTACACGGTCTCGTGGGCGGCCGTTGCCGGCGCCACGCGTTACGATATCGAGGAGCGGGCGGGCTCAGCTGCATGGAGATCCATTCATGGCGCCAGTAGCACCAGCGTTTCATTGACTGGTCGCGCGGCTGGTGCATATGCGTACCGGGGGCGGGCATGCAATGCCTCCGGCTGCAGCGGCTGGTCAGTAGAACACGCGATGACTGTTATCTACCCTTCTGCCTCCGCGCCTGCCATCACAGCACCGACCAATAGCGGTACGGGTGCGTATACGGTGAGCTGGTCGACAGTGGCGGGCAGCACACGCTACGAACCGCAGGAGCGCCTGGGGGACGGAGCCTGGACCAACATCTCGGCGACGACGGTAGAGTCGCTCGCGGTTTCCGGCAAGCAGACGGGAAGTCACGGGTATCAGGTTCGTGCTTGCAATGCGGCCGGCTGCAGCCCTTGGTCGAACACCGTGACTACGATTGTGCTGCTGCCGCCCGCGGCGGCTCCGGCAATCTCTTTGCCCACCAACAACGGGAGCGGCGAATACCAGGTCACCTGGAATGCCGTCCCGGGTTCGGTAGAGTATGTACTCGAGGAAAGGATCAACGGTGAAAGCTGGATTCAGCTGCAATCGGAGGCGGCCACCCTTTACGCTGCCACAGGCAGGGGCAATGGCGCCTATGGCTACCGCGTGCGCGCCTGCAACAGCAGTGGTTGCAGCGGCTGGTCGGCGGAAAAAACAACTACAGTACTGCGTGCTCCGGTTGGGCCAATCCTCACGACGCCAGCGACTAACAATACCGGGGCATGGATGGTTACATGGCCCGTTGTGTCTACGGCAACGTCGTATCAGCTGGAGGAGAGTGTTAATGGGGCTGCGTGGAAAAGTGCGCAAACCTCCGCCGGCTTGAGCTGGGCCATCACCGGTCGTGGTTCGGCCACCTATGGCTACCGTGCGAAGGCATGCAATACCAGTGGATGCAGTAGCTACTCGGCAACCGTCTCCACGGTGGTAACTCTGCCGCCCAGCAGTGCGCCCTCTCTGACTCTTCCGGGAAGCAGCACCAACGGCGCCTATACGCTCTCTTGGGCGAGTGTAGCGACGGCAACCAGCTACTTGATCGAGCAGCAGTCAAACGGGGGCGCTTGGTCGTCAGTGAAGTCTACGAACGAGCGCAGCATTGCCTTCAGTGGTAAGGGAAATGGCACCTACGGATATCGAGTAAAGGCCTGCAATGATGGCGGTTGTGGCACCTGGTCGCCGACGGCGGCCACCACAGTACTGCTGAAGCCGAGTGGCACGCCGACCCTTACCGCTCCGACCGGCACCAGTGCTGCCTATACGGTTAGTTGGACCACTGTAGCCACCGCAGGCACCTATGTGCTGGAACAGAACATCGACGGTGGGGCGTGGAGCGCGCAGCAGGACACGGCCGCCACCAGTATCGCCCGCGATCCTGCCACCTCCGGTAAGTACGGCTATCGGGTAAAGGCGTGCAACGGTTCTGGCTGCGGAAATTACTCAGCTACCAAGGTAGTGACGGTCCTGAAGCCGCCCCGCGGCACGAATGTGGGCTACGCGCATCAACGCAACTACTACGCGGGGCCGCATAACAGCGAGTACTCCCTGTGCACGGTCAGCTGGTCGTCATCGCCATATGCAGATCGATACGAGCTGAGCGCGCCTGGTGGGCTCAGGCTGCTCTATTCGGGGTCGGCGACATCGGTGACATCGCCGATGTACTCGGCCAGCTATTGTGCGCCCAGCTACATCGTGCGCGCGTGCAACGCAGCAGGCTGTTCGGGATGGTCGCAGCCCTATACCGGCACGTTCGAACAAGAGCCACACCCGGGCGGCGGCGATCCGGGACAGCCGCCACGGAATCCGGGCGAGGTGATCCCATGATGGGGGAAGTGATATTGCACCGGCTGCTGAGGGTGACTGTGCTGAAGGCGCTGGTTCTGTGTGGGCTCGCAATAGCGTCGCTACCTGCGCAGGGACAAACGGTCACTTACATCCATACCGATGCCTTGGGCTCGGTAGTGGCCAAGAGCGATGCCAATGGCAACGTGATCGAGCGCATCACCTACGAGCCATATGGCGCTGTCGTAGGTGCGCCGGTTGCTGATGGCCCGGGCTACACAGGGCATGTGAGCGACTCTGCGACTGGCCTCAGCTACATGCAGCAGCGGTACATGGATCCGCAGTTGGAGATGTTCCTGTCTGTGGACCCGGTCACACCACACGACAATCCTGGATCGTCCTTCAACCGATACAAATACGCTGCAAACAATCCTTACCGGTTTAATGACCCTGACGGTCGTCAGGAGCGTGCAGCCGAGCGACACGCTGACTCGGTAGCAAGCGATCCTGCCGCGTACAACACATTTGGTCCCGCGGCCCTCGTGTTGACCTACGCGATAATTCGAGCAACTCCCTTCGTTGGTCCTGCTGCCGCCTCGTTGATGTCAGGCGCGATCGACTCTGCACAACAGTCTCGGGCAGTACCCGCACCAACAGCAGCGGCGTCAACATCTGCTTCAGTTGCCGCTCCAGCACCTGCTTCCTCTCCAAATTTTGTTGTCTCATCAAATGGAACGACGTTTCCTGTGCCCCCAGGCTCAACAGGACCCTCTCCAGTGAAAAATCCGGAGGGGAAGCAAACCGGTGTCGCCTTTACAGGTGGCGCGGGGGGCGCCAACCGACAAGTGGCAACCATGCGGATGATGGATCCGACGCCGTCGAAGGGGGCCAGTCCCGGATACCCGGCGGGCTACATCAAATATGAGAACGCAGGTAAGCAAGGTGTTGATCCATATTCAGGAAAGACCCTGCCCAATTCCAAGTCGCATTTTCCAATCAAGTAGCGTGAGAAACGTCCATGAACGAGCATCGATCAGACACTTTTCAACATCTAAAAGGCAAGTATGTAACGTTGACCGTCGAGGATGAGCAGCTTCGGGTTGGAACTGATGATGGATGGTCGCTTCATATTTATAACGGATACACGCTCTCCTCCGGCGAGTGGGTGGGCGCACTGACACATGCGTCGCTCCGATTGAAGTTGGTCGATTGCCTGGTCGATGACGTCAAAATGACCATGATGTTTTCGGGCGATAAATTTCTCACCGTCGACTTGACGGACGACGGGTACTCCGGGCCGGAGGCCATGCAGCTGAACGGGCCTGACGGTAGCATCGTTATCTGGGGCTGAGCCTGCTTCTTCAGATAATGATGAATAGCGCATTTATGAAGATAATGAAATGGCAAGGACGGACGCATCTTAGCTGCATGCGGTTTCAGTGAACTTGCCCGTGCGTGGGCTCGGTGACGGCTTATCAGAAGCCGGTTGATCAGTTCAATCGCTATCGGTATGCGAATGGCAATCCTTACGGGTTCACTGATCCGGATGGGCGGCAGGCACTTAAGATGCCTATTTCTTGCATTATCACTTTGCCTTTAGATAATCGTGGCGGGAACATCCAGCAAAACGAAGACTCATCACGGGGGGCGGGGCGGGACTAGATATGATGACTGGTTGTTTGCCGAAGCTGAAGTTGCTCTCGGTTCTGTCGGATGCGCAACCGCCGGACAATCCGATTATTGCCAATGACTGTGCGGGGATTGCATTTGACAGAAATCGATATGCGGATCTTGCCCCGACAGACGTTTGGAATGCCTGGTTGGATGTGCATATACGCCAGTCCTGCTCATCTAGCGCCATAGGGATTGCGTCCTTTGAAGACCTGGCTGCCGGCAAAGAAGAATGCAGCGTGGAGCCCGATCTTGACTCGCTGCGCCGATATTGGATGGAAGGTGAGCGGTTTCTGCGCGATCACTACCTTTTTTCGTCCTCGTTCAACTGGGTGGTTCGCCTCGATCAGGACGTGACACTGTTTGCGGCAGAGCGAGATTTCATGCGCGAGGTAATCGACCGTCTTCATGGTTTGAACGGTGTCTTGGATCGAATGATCGAGGATTTTGAACCTGGAGAAGGCGATCCGGTTGGGTTGCGAAGATTTCTGTCTGACATCACAGATGAGCTGCGCCGTTGACATGCTCGTAAGTGCCTTGCGATAAGTTTGTCGATGAGACTTCGATGCCCGATGGCGCATCTGTACATGCTGCATTTTGAAGTTCAACCGTATCTATTCAGCAGGTCATGCAGCCAGCGTCAGCTTGGCAGCAGGCTCAATATTCTGCTCCGGACACGCCAGATACATCAAAAAGCCCCGGCCTTGGCCGGGGCTTTTTGTTTGTGGCGAAGCAGCCAGTCACCTCACTCCGCACCACTCCCCGCCGGATGCGACGACCGCCGCCGGAACTTCCGCGACAACCAATCCCCCGCATCATCCACCACGGTGAAGGCCGCCGGAATCACGATCAGGCTCAGCAGCGTGGAGGTGATCAACCCGCCGATCACGGCGATCGCCATCGGTGCACGGAAGCTGGAATCGCCGGCAAAGCCCAGCGCGATCGGCATCATGCCCGCGCCCATCGCCAGCGTGGTCATGATGATCGGCTGTGCACGTTTGCGGCAGGCATCGATCAGTGCGTCGTGCTGGCTCATGCCGTGTTCGTCTTCGGCCATCACCGCGTAATCCACCAGCAGGATGGAGTTCTTGGTGGCGATGCCGATCAGCATCAGCAGCCCGATCAGCGCCGGCAGCGAGAGCATGTTCTGGGTGATCAGCAAGGCACCGAACGCACCGCCGGCGGATAGTGGCACCGCCGCGAGGATGGTGACCGGCATCAGCGCGTGGTTGAACAGCAGCAACAGCACCATGTAGATGCAGATCAACCCGGCCGCCATTGCCAGCATGAAGCCGATGAACAGCTCGACGAACACTTCCGCATCGCCGGTGTTGAGGAAGGTCACGCCCGGCGGCAGCTGCTTGACGCCCGGCAGGGCCTGCACCTCGGTCATCACATCGCCCAACGGGCGACCGTTGAGTTCGGCGGTGAGCGTCACGTTGCGCTGGCGCTGGTAGCGCGAGATCTGCGAGGGGCCGCTGCCTTGCTGGATATCGGCGACCGCCGCCAGCGGCACCGGGCCATTGCGGCCGGGCACGCGCAGCTGGCTGATCAGGCCCGGATTGGCCAGCGTGGCTTCGGCGAAGCCGACCCGGATCGGTACCTGCCGGTCGGGCAGGTTGAGCTTGGCCAGGCGCTGTTCGTAATCGCCGGCGGTGGCGATGCGGGCGGCTTCGGCGATGTCGGCGGTCGCGACGCCCAAGTCCGCGGCGCGGGCGGGGTTCGGCACGATCTGGAGTTCCGGGCGCAGCAGCGAGGCGGTGGAGGTGACGCTGCCCAGGCCCTGGATACCGCGCAGGTCGCGCTCCAGCGCAGTGGCGGCATCCTGCAGGCGCTGCGGGTCGTCACCGGAGAGCACCAGCTGCAGCAGGTTGCCGGGCTCGGAGCTGACATAGCTGACGCGCACGCCGGGCAGGTCGGCCAGGCGCTCGCGCGCCTCACGTTCCAGCACGCGCTGATCACGTTCGCGTCCGTCGGCGCTGCCCCAGTCGAGCACCAGGGTCGCCTTGCGCGGCTCACCGACGCCGGTCGCACCCGGGTCGCCCAGGTCGAGCACGCTGCCGACCGCGGTGTAGACCTGCTTGAGTTCGGGCATGTCCTTGAGCAGTCCGCGCGCGTGTTCGGCGACGGCCACGGTCTCCTGCAGGCGCGTGCCCGGCGGCAGTTCGAGGTTGAGGTTGCTGCGGCCCAGATCTGACTGTGGAATGAAGGTAGCCGGGATGAACGGCACCAGCGCCAGTGAGGCCACGAACAGGCCGGTGGCGATCCACAGGGTGCGGCCGCGATGGCGCAGTGCGGCGTCCACCCAGCCCAGGTACCACGTCATCAGCTTGGATTCCGGCTTCTCCTCGCCATGTGGCTTGAGCAGGTAGGCGGCCATCATCGGGGTGAGCAGGCGGGCCACCAGCAGCGAGAACAGCACGGCAGTGGCGGCGGTCCAGCCGAACTCGCGGAAGAACTTGCCGGCGATGCCGGGCATGAAGGCCACCGGCACGAACACCGCAGCCAGGGTCAGCGAGGTGGCGATAACCGCATTGCCGATTTCACCCGCAGCTTCGCGCGCAGCTTCCAGCGGCGGCTTGCCCATGCGCAGGTGGCGCACGATGTTCTCGATCTCCACGATCGCATCGTCCACCAGGATGCCGACCACGACGGAGAGCGCCAGCAGCGTGATGATGTTGAGGGTGAACCCGAAGAAGTACATCACCGCGAACGTCGGGATGATCGACAGCGGCAGCGCCAGCGCCGACACCCACGTCGCGCGCCAGTCGCGCAGGAACAGCCACACCACCAGCAGCGCCAACAGCGCGCCTTCCCAGAGCATGGTCATCGAGGAATCGTAGGAGCGGTGGGTCTCGTCGATCGCCGTGGTAACCAGGCGGAAGTCGATGCCCGGATGCTCGGCCTTGATCTTGTCCAGCGCGTCATGCACGCCGGCCTCCACCTTGACCTCGCTGGAGCCGCGCGTGCGCGACATCGAGAACGCCACCACGCCTTTGCCATCCAGCAGGGCGGCCTCGGTGGGGTCAGCGGCGGCATCGGTGACCGTGGCCAGCGTGGAGAGCCGCACCGCGCGCCCGTCCGGCAGGGCGATGGAGTAGTCACGCAACGCCTGCGCGTCACCGACAGTACCCAGCGTGCGGATGGTCTGCTGCGCGCCCTCGACCTCGGTCTTGCCGCCGGCGCGCTCCACCTGGATGCGGGCCAGCTGCTGCGAAACATCGCCGGCGGTGATGCCCATCGCGATCAGCGCATTGGGATCCAGATCCACCCGGACCTGGCGCTGCACGCCGCCCACGCGGGTGACGCGCGCGACACCGGGTACGCCGTACATCGCACGCGAGATATCGCGGTCGACGAACCAGCTGGCCTCATCGGTGGTCATGTGCGGGGCGACCAGCGCATAGGTCATCAGCGAACCGCCGATGTCGACCTTGGAGATCACCGGTTCCTGGATGTCCTGCGGCAGATCGGTGCGGATGCGGGTGACCGCGTCGCGGGTGTCGTCCAGCGCGGTGGCCAGATCGGCTTCCAGCTGGAACTCGATGGTGGTGGTGCTGACGCCTTCGCTGACCGAAGACATCACGCGCTTGACGTTGTTGACCGTCGCCACCGAGTCCTCGACCTTGCGGGTCACCTCGGCTTCCAGCTGGCTCGGCGAGGCGCCGGGCTGGGTGACGGTGACGGTGGTCATCGGGAAGGCGATGTCCGGGAAGCGCGCCACCGGCAGCTGATGGAAACCCCACAGGCCGGCCACGCACAGCACGAAGAAGATCAGCAGCGCAGGCAACGGGCGTTTGATCGCCCAGGCGGAGATGTTCATCGTGCGGCGGCCTTGGTCGCAGCGACCACACGCACGCGGTCGCCCTCACCGAGGAAGCCGGCGCCATCCACCACGACCTGGTCACCGGCCTTCAGGCCTTCAAGGATCGCAGTGCGGCCCTGCACGGCCTGGCCGGTGCTGACGCGGTGGCGGGTGGCCTGCTGTTTTTCGTTCACGGTGAACACATAGTTGTGGCCGTCGCGCTGCACGATCGCCGCGGTCGGGATGGTCAGCACCGGGCCGTCGCCGGTGACGATGCGGCCATCCACGTAGATGCCCTGCCTGAGTGGGCCGGGGGCTGGCAGGTCGGCGTAGATCGTGCCGGTGCGGGTCTGTCCATCGACACCCGGGGTGACCGCGCGGATGCGGCCACTGACCACCTGGCCCGCATACGGCAGCTCAACCGTGTTGCCGACGGTGACATCGGCCAGCTGGTTTTCCGGCAACTCCGCACGCCACTCCAGGCGGCCATCGCGGATCAGGCGCAGCAGCTCGGTACCGGCGGAGACCACCTGGCCCGGCTGCACCAGGCGCTTGGAAATCAGGCCGTCGGCGGGTGCGCGCAGGTCGGCGAAGTCGCGGCGCAGCTTGGCCGCGTCGCGCGCGGCACGTGCGGTGGAGGTCTGCGCTTCGGCATTGATGCGTGAGGCGCGCAGCTCATCCAGGCTGCTTTCGCTGATCAGTTGCTGGGCGGCCAGCTTGGCGCTGCGCTCGTAGTTCATGCGGGCCAGTTCCTGCGAGGCCTGCGCCTGCCGCAACGAGGCGTCGGCCTGCGCCAGCTCGCTGTCCAGGGTGCGGTGGTCCACCTGCAGCAGCACCTGGCCCTGCTTGACCCATTGCCCCACGTCCACCAGCAACGCGGTCACGCGCTGGCCGCTGATCTCCACGCCCAGCTGCATTTCTTCATAGGCGGTCACCGGCCCGGAGACCAGCACCGTGCGGGCCATGGTCTGCTGCTGCGCGGGCGCCAGCGAGACCGGCAGCGCGGAGCTGGCGGCCGTGGCGTCGGCCGCGGCCTTGTCGTCCTTGCCGCCGCAGGCGGACAGCAGCGCGACAGCCAGGATCAGGGAAAAACTGCGGAGGTAGGGTGCACGCATCGAGAGGCTTTCCGGGTCGGAACAGCGGGAAAAGAAAGGAATCGGGAAATCAGGATTCGCGCGACAGGCGTCGTTCGATGCCATCGAGCATCAGGCCCAGCCCCTGCTCGAAGCGGGCGTCGAAATCGACCTCGCTCCATGCATCACGGGCCTGCCAGCAATGGGGGAAGCGCGCCTCGGCCAGCGCCATGAAGGCCTCACCCAGCGCTTCCATGCTGCCGTCGCCGGGCCAGGACTGCTCCTCGATCACGAAGCCCATCGTGTAGTACACCAGGTCCATCGCCGCGGTCGCGGCAAAGCGTGCCGGCGCGCCGGCGCCCATCAGCGCGGCGATGCCGGCCTCACCTACCCGCAGCACGTTCTCGGTGGCCAGGAAGGTGCCCGCATACACCCGCGCACCATCGCGGCGCGCTTTGAACGCCCGGCGGAACTCACGCCCGATCTGCAGCAGCGTCTGCCGCCATGGCTGTCCGTCGGGAATCACGCGAGCCACGTCGCAGATCATGGCGTCGGCCATGGCGTCGATCAGCGCCTGTTTGCTCTTGAAGTGCCAATAGAGCGACGGCGCCCGGATGCCCAGCGAGCAGGCCACTTTGCGCAGGGTAATGCCCTCCGGGCCGGCCTCGTCGAGGATCCGGAAGGCCGCCTTGACGATGTCTTCCCGCGCGATGGGTTGGCGCACTGTGCTCTGGCCTAACGTTGTTAGGGGGCGAATCTAACAGTGTTAGGTTCGCGCCGACAAGTGCCCGTGCACAGACCTCCAATGGGCCCGCGGGACGTGGCTGATGGGTTCAGGCGCGCCGAGGGGGGGGAGGGGGCCCCAGGCGCCCGGTTGGCTCAGAGGTCGATCAGGTCAGGCTGCAGGACCGCCATCCGGACCCGGTTGCGCCCGCTGGTCTTGGCGTCATACAGCGCCTCATCCGCCCGGGCGATCAGCGCCTCCAGCAGCCGCTGGTCGCCACCCGGCAACGCCTCGCCGATCGCGCCCCCGACGCTGACGGAGACGGCAACGCGCTCGCTGCCCACGAGGATCGGCTCAGCGGCCACCGCACTGCGCAGTCGCTCGGCGGCGGCGGGAATCTCATCGACGGCGGACGCCGCCAGCAGGGCGATGAACTCTTCGCCGCCGAAGCGGGCGAACAGATCGCGCTCCCGCAGGGCGTCGCGGCAGCGCTTGGCGACTACTTTGAGGACTTCATCGCCGACCGGATGACCGTAGGTATCGTTGATCTTCTTGAAGTGGTCTACGTCCACCATCAGCACCGCCACCGCGCGGCCGTTGGCTTCGCGGGCGGCGATGATCTGGGCCGAGCATTCTTCGAAATGGCGTCGATTGGGGACGCCGGTCAACGGGTCCGAGGACGCCAGGCGGCGCAGCTCGGCGGCCATCAGCAGGTCCGCGGTGACATCGGTGAACAGCCAGATGCGCCCGTGCGCGCCGTTGCCGCGCACCGGATGGGTGTCCACTTCGAAGGTGCGTTCGCCCAGAGTCCAGTTCTGCTTGGCGGCGAACTGATCGTTGTTCATCTGAGCGCTGTAGGCCAGTTCCAGCTCGGCGTGGTTGTCGCAGCGTTGGCGCAGGGCGCGCATCGGACCGGCCAGATCCGCCGCCCGGTGATTGCCAGCCGTGCAGCCCAGCAGCTCCGCGGCGTGCTCGTTGACCGCCGCGCCGATGCCATCCCCGTCGATCAGCACGATGCCCGCCGGCACGCTTTCAAACAGATCGAGGAACTGATTGCGGACGATCGTGCCGCGCGCGGCTTCGCGCCGTGCGGACAGCAGCCGGGCCACGCTCGTGGCCAGCAGTGGCACCTGTGCCGTCAAGGTTGCCGGGGCAGGGACGCTTCGCCAGAGCAGCAGCAGGCCACTCAGTGGCGCGCCGTGGGAGGGGGCCGGAACGTAAAGCAGGCGGGCGGGGCGGCCTTCCAGGGCATGGATGATCGCCGTCGGCAGCCGGAAGTCCGCTGCGTCCATGGCCTCGCCGCTCCAGCGCGCCTCGAGGATGCCGCTGCGCGCCAGGTTGAAGCTCGGCGAGGGCAGTGCCGGGGCCGAGACAGCCCAGGTCGCCCTCCCGCCGGCGTCCACCTCCACTGCCATCACCAGGTCGGCGTGGGAGGCGAGACGGGCGAACTGGCACAGCGCGGCAAGCGCTTCACTGTCGGAGGTCGTCACCGCGTGGGGCCTGCCAGACGCTGTTCGAGAATGCGCATGACGTCATCGGGTGCCGTCATGTGCGGGAGGTGACCGGAAGCATCGATCACATCCAGGGTGGCGCCATCGATCGCGTTGGCCAGCCAGTGGCCGACGGCGACCGGTACCGCCACGTCGTGCGCGGTCTGGATGAGGTGGACCGGCGTGGAAACCCGCGCGGCCAGGCTGCGCAGATCGGAGGTGAAAATCGTCCGCGAGGTATTGAGCGCGATGTCCGGGCGCATCTGGAACAGGGTGTTGGAGAAATCGGCAACGACCGCGCTGTCTTCCACGCCGACGACCATCGGGGCGAAGCCTGCGATCCAGGCCTGGTAGTTGGCGCGCATGCTCTCGAACAGTTGCTCCAGGTCCTGCGGTTTAAAGCCGCCGGTGTAGCCCTCATCGTCGAGATAACGCGGCGACGCACCGATGATGACCAGCCGCTCGAACAGCTCCGGCCGTGCCACCGCAGCGGCCGCGCCGATCATGCCGCTCATCGAATGGCCGACGTAGGTGCAGTTGTGCACGTCGAGCTCATCCAGGATGTCGAGCAGATCGTCGGCGTAGCCGAACAGCGAACCATGGCGTTCGAAATCGTAAGTCTGCGCACCTTGCGGGCCACAGCCGGCAAGATCGAAGGAGATCACGTCGTAGCGCGCTTCAAACCACGGGCGCAATGCATTCCATGCGGTCTGATCGGTACCAAAGCCGTGTGACAGGATCGCGACCGCCTTGCCCTCACCACTACGGCGCCCGTTGAACCGCTCGAAACTTTCCACGCACATCCACCCATGGCGTCTTGCAAGGGCCGAATACTAGGTCACGGGCGCGCGTGGGTCCAACGCGTGGCCATGGCGAATACCAGTTGCCGCAGATAGCCGCCGATGAAACTGGCGATGGCACCGGCGAGGGTACCCAGCAGCAAACGCAGGGTGATGCGCGCGATACGACGGGCATGCAGCCGCACCCATGGCAGCAGTGCCATCGCCTGCGCACCCATGAGCAGCACCAGGACATCCAGCCCCAGCGCATCCACCACGGGCAGCAAGGGCGCCAGCAATGGATTGCAGGCCATCACGATCACGGCCGCGCACGTGAGCACGAACAGGCCGCGCCGGGCCATCGGCGTGGCGGTCCAGCGGAGAAGGCGGGCAGTCAGGGACACGGCAGGCTCCAGGCAGTTGGCCGGAGTGTACTGCGGTATCGTGATGCTCGAACTCCCGGGGATCGCCTCATGAAGATCGCAGTATTCAGCGCCCGCCCGTACGACCAGCAGTTTCTCGATGAGGCCAAGCAACGCCGCGGGGCAGGGACGTCCTTCGAGTTCCTGTATTTCGATGCCGCGCTGGAGGTACATACCGCGGCACTGGCGCAGGACTGCGAGGCGGTCTGTGTGTTCGTGAACGACCGGTTGAACGCCCCGGTACTGCAGGCGCTGCATGCACAGGGGGTGCGCGCGATCCTGCTGCGCTGTGCGGGCTTCAACAATGTCGACCTGGCCGCGGCGGAGCAGTTGGGCCTGTTCGTGGCACGCGTGCCGGCTTACTCCCCCGAAGCCGTGGCAGAGCATGCCCTGGCCATGGTGATGACGCTCAACCGGCAGACCCACCGCGCCTACAACCGGGTGCGCGAGGGCAACTTCATGCTCGATGGGTTGCTCGGCCGCACCCTGCACCGCAAGACCGTGGGCATCGTCGGCACCGGCCAGATCGGCCTGGCCACCGCCCGCATTTTCAAGGGCATGGGCTGTACCGTGCTGGGCTACGATCCGTATCCATCGCCCGGGTTCGCCGCCGTTGGCGCATCGGTCGCGCTGGAGGACCTGCTGGCCCGATCAGACATCGTCTCGCTGCACTGCCCGCTGACGCCGGACACCCATCACCTGATCGACGACGCCTCACTGGCCGCAATGAAGCCCGGGGCAATGCTGGTCAATACCTCGCGCGGCGGACTGGTGGATACCCATGCGGTGATCCGCGCGCTGAAGTCGCGCCGCCTCGGCCACCTGGCCATCGATGTCTACGAGCAGGAGAGCGGGCTGTTCTTCCAGGACCGGTCCGGCGAAATCATCGACGATGACGCGTTCCAGCGCCTGATGACCTTCCCCAACGTGCTCGTGACGGGGCACCAGGGCTTCTTCACGGTCGAGGCGCTGCAGGAGATTTCCGACATCACGCTGCGCAACCTGGCGGACTTCGCCAGTGGGGCGGCGTGCGCGAATCGGGTGCGGGCGGTCTGAGCGGCGCCGCGGGTGACGTGGGGCGTCGGTACGTGTACCGTGGCCGCCCGCCGGCCGTTGCGCAGCACGCGCCGGGACACTGCAACCGGGTCCGCGCTGGCCAGCCCCGGAACTGACCCGTTCATGTCTATACAAGGGCCGGAATGTTGCCGAATCGGGTCATTGCCCGGCACTGCGACAACGTGTCGCAGCCCAAAACAGGCCTTTCCTGCGCTGGATCATTGTCAATGCCTTTCTTAAATGATGCGTGACGGCCTAAAATTGGAAGGCTGACATGATCGTCCTCCGTGCCTGTCCCCTTGGACCGGCACCACCGGCTTTGGCTGGGACGGAGGCGGGCTTGAACTGGCATTCCCTACGCAATTGGATCGACCGATGATTCCGTTGAAACCCCTTGGACGCTTCCTGCGTCCGGGCCTGCTGTTTGCGTTGTCCGTGTTCCTGACGGGCTGCAACTCGGCCATCCTCAACCCCAAGGGCCAGATCGGCCACGACGAGAAGACCCTGCTCATCACGGCGACCGTGCTGATGCTGCTGGTTGTCGTGCCGGTCATCATCATGACCCTCACCTTCGCGTGGAAGTACCGTGCGACCAATACCAAGGCCCGTTATGAGCCGAAGTGGTCGCACTCCACGGCCATCGAAGTGGTGGTCTGGTCGATCCCGTGCATGATCGTGCTGGTGCTGGCCGTGCTGACCTGGCGTTCCTCGCACGCGCTGGATCCGTACCGTCCGCTGGACTCGGACAAGAAGCCGGTGGTGATCGAAGCCATCTCGCTGGACTGGAAGTGGCTCTTCATCTATCCCGAAGAGAACATCGCCACCGTCAACGAGATCACCTTCCCGGTCGATACCCCGCTGAACTTCAAGATCACGTCCGATTCGGTGATGAATGCGTTCTTCATCCCGCACCTGGGCAGCATGATCTACTCGATGACGGCCATGGAGACCAAACTCCACCTGATCGCCAACGAGACCGGTGAGTTCCCGGGCATGTCCTCGCACTACAGCGGCGCAGGCTTCAGCAAGATGCACTTCTCCGCGCACTCGGTGACCGAGGCGGAGTACCAGCAGTGGCTGACCGAGGTGCGTGCCCAAAGCGCGACCCTGGACAAGACCGCCTTCGCTGCGCTGGTCGCCGAGAAGAACCACGACTGGCACCCGGTGACCTATTACGGCACCACCGAGGCCGGCCTGTTCGACTGGGTCATCGCCAAGCACATGGGCGACAACCAGCACTACGGCATGAAGCACGACCACAAGGCCATGAAGCATGACGGCGCCGAAGGCGAAAGCCATGAAGGCCACGACATGCAGGCCATGAGCGGAGCCCACGACGAAGCGAAGCTGCCGGTCCATGCCGACCAGCCCGCTGCCGCGGACGCCGCACACACTGCAGACGAGCACGCCGCAGCCGGTCACGCCGGTCACGACGGCTCGGGAGAATGACCATGAATCTGTTGGGTAAACTGACCTTTGCCGACATCCCGCACGACCCGATCATCATCACCACGCTGATCGGCGCGGGGATCGGTGGCCTGCTCGTGCTGGCCCTGATCACCAAGTTCAAGCTGTGGGGCTATCTCTGGAAAGAGTGGTTCACCTCGGTAGACCACAAGAAGATCGGCGTGATGTACCTCATCGTCGCCTTCGTCATGCTGCTGCGCGGCTTCGCCGACGCGATCATGATGCGCGTCCAGCAGGCCATGGCCGCTGGCGGCAACGAGGGCGTCCTGCCCCCCCATCACTACGACCAGATCTTCACCGCCCACGGCGTGATCATGATCTTCTTCGTGGCGATGCCGCTGATCACCGGCCTGATGAACGTCGTCGTGCCGCTGCAGATCGGCGCACGCGACGTGGCCTTCCCGTTCGTCAACTCGCTCAGCTTCTGGCTGTTCGTGGCGGGCGCGGGCCTGGTGATGATCTCGCTGGGTGTCGGTGAGTTCGCGCAGACCGGCTGGCTGGCCTTCCCGCCGTTGTCAGGCAAGGAATACAGTCCAGGGGTAGGTGTCGATTACTACATCTGGGGCCTGCAGGTAGCAGGCCTGGGTACCACGCTGAGCGGCATCAACTTCTTCATTACCATCCTGAAGATGCGTACCCCCGGCATGAAGCTGATGCAGATGCCGGTGTTCACCTGGACCGCGCTGGTCACCAACGTGCTGATCATCGCCGCCTTCCCGGTGCTGACCATCACCCTGGTGCTGCTGACCCTGGACCGTTACCTGGGCACGCACTTCTTCACCAACGATGGTGGCGGCAACGCCATGCTGTACATCAACCTGATCTGGATCTGGGGTCACCCGGAAGTCTATATCCTGGTCCTGCCGGCCTTCGGCGTGTTCTCCGAGGTCATCGCCACGTTCTCGCGCAAGGCGCTGTTCGGCTACAAGGGCATGGTCTACGCCACCGCCTGCATCGGCGTGCTGTCGTTCATCGTGTGGCTGCACCACTTCTTCACCATGGGCTCGGGTGCCAACGTCAATGCCTTCTTCGGCATCACGACGATGATCATCTCGATCCCGACCGGCGTGAAGATCTTCAACTGGCTGTTCACCATGTTCCGCGGTCGCGTGCAGTTCACGACCCCGGTGCTGTGGACGATCGGCTTCATGGTCACCTTCACCATCGGCGGCATGACCGGCGTGATGCTGGCGATCCCGGCCATCGATTTCGTGCTGCACAACAGCCTGTTCCTGATCGCCCACTTCCACAACGTCATCATCGGCGGCGTGGTGTTCGGCATGTTCGCCGGCATCACCTACTGGTGGCCGAAGATGTTCGGCTTCCGCCTCAATGAAACCTGGGGCAAGCGCGCGTTCTGGTGCTGGTTCATCGGCTTCTATGTCGCGTTCATGCCGCTGTACATCCTGGGCTTCATGGGCATGACCCGCCGCATGCAGAGCTACCCGAACATGGAATACCAGCCGCTGCTGATCATCGCCATGTGCGGTGCCTTCATCATCGGTGCCGGCATCCTGTGCCAGATCATCCAGATCGCCGTGTCGATCCGCGACCGCAAGAAGACCGCCGACCTGACCGGCGACCCGTGGGACGCCCGTACGCTGGAGTGGGAAACCTCTTCGCCGCCGTCGTTCTACAACTTCGGCTCGCTGCCGCGCGTCACCGAACTGGACGAGTTCTGGGAGCGCAAGCAGCGTGGTGAGGCGTGGGAACGCCCGGCCAAGTACACCGACATCCACATGCCGCGCAACACCGGTACCGGTGTGGTGATCGGCGCCTTCAGCCTGGTGTTCGGCTTTGCGATGATCTGGCACATCTGGTGGCTGGCCATCGTGGGTCTGGTCGGCATGATCGGCACCTTCATCTGGCGCACCTTCGACAAGGACGTGGATTACTACGTGCCGGCCGCGGAAGTGGAGCGGATCGAAAATGAGCACCGTCGCCACCTCGTGGCGCAGGGCCTGGTGAAATCGGAGCTGAAGGCATGAGCACCACTATCCCCAACACCATGAACCATGGGCACGCCGCGCACGCGGCGGCCCACGGCCATGACGACCACGAGCACCACGACACCGGCGGCAATACCGTCTTCGGTTTCTGGGTGTACCTGATGAGCGATTGCCTCATCTTCGCCACCCTGTTTGCGACCTACATCGTGCTGTCCGGCGGCACCGACGGTGGCCCCGGCCCGAAGGACCTGTTCGAACTGTCCTTCGTCGCCTGGGAAACCACGCTGCTGCTGGTCTCCTCGCTGACCTTCGGCCTGGGCATGATCGCCATGCACAAGCAGAAGGTGGGCCAGATGTATGCATGGCTGGCCCTGACCTGGCTGCTGGGCTTTGGCTTCATGTGCATGGAAGTGTGGGAGTTCAACCACCTGATCCATCAGGGCTACGGTCCGGACCACAGTGCGTTCCTGTCGGCGTTCTTCGCGCTGGTTGGTACCCACGGTCTTCACGTGAGCGCGGGTCTGCTGTGGCTGCTGATCATGTTCATCCAGATCAAGCAGAACGGCCTGACCCAGACCAACAAGACCCGCATGGCGTGCCTGAGCCTGTTCTGGCACTTCCTGGATCTGATCTGGATCGGCGTGTTCTCCGTCGTCTATCTGAATGGAGCGCTGTAATGGCCGCACATGACAATCACGCACACGATCATGGCCACGGTGCCGCCGGCGAAAGCCACGGCAGCGTCAAGTCCTACCTGATCGGCTTCCTGCTGGCCGCGGTGCTGACCATCATCCCGTTCTGGGCGGTCATGCATGGCGACCTGCCGCGGTTCACCACCGGCGTCATCATCGTCGTTGCGGCGGTGCTGCAGATCCTGGTGCACCTGGTGTTCTTCCTGCACCTTGACCGTTCCTCGGAACAGCGCTGGAACGTCAGCGCGGCGGCCTTCACCGTCGTGGTGATCGGCATCATCGTCGCCGGTTCGCTGTGGGTCATGCACAACATGAACGTGCACATGATGCACTGACGTCTTCGCGACGTTGCCACACACGGAAAGGCCGCCCTCGCGCGGCCTTTCTGTTTGGCGCGCATGGCGACGCAGCGAACGTTGTTCAGGGTGGTGGCCGTTCCAGATGCGGCCGGTGGGGGATGGCCCAGCGTGTCCAGACTACTGGCGCCCTACGGCAACGGGCTGCTCTCCGCGCGTTACGCCACTTTCGCCAGCCGCATGAACTCGGCGGCGTCGACCGGCCGCCCGAGGTGATACCCCTGCAGCTGGTCGCAGCCCATGTCGCTCAGGTACTGGCGTTGCCCGGCCGTTTCCACGCCCTCGGCGACGATCTGCAGCTGCAGGGACCGGCCCAATGCGATGATCGAGGAAACGATCGCCGCGTCTTCGGCGTTGTCTTCCAGGTCGTGCACGAAGGCGCGGTCGATCTTCAGCTCGGTGGCCGGCATGCGCTTGAGATACAGCAGGCTGGAGTAGCCGGTGCCGAAGTCGTCGATGGAGATGTTCACGCCCATCGCGGTCAGCCCGTGCAGGATCAGCAGGCTGGCTTCCACATCGCGCATCGCGGTGGTCTCGGTGACCTCCAGGGTCAGCCGCTTCGGGTCCAGCCCGTGTTTGTCCAGCGTGCGGCGCACAGTCTCGAGCAGCGTGCTCGACCCGAACTGCAGCGGTGAGAGGTTCACCGCCATGGTCCAGTCCGGGTGACCGGCGTCGTGCCAGTGGCGCAGCTGCGCGCAGGCCTGGTCCAGCACCCAGTCACCGATGGAGAGGATCAGGCCGCTGCGTTCGGCGATCGGAATGAATGCGTCCGGTGACAACAGGCCCAGCTCGGGATGTTGCCAGCGCACCAGCGCCTCGGCCCCGATCGGCGATGTCCCGCTGGCCTGGAACTTGGGCTGGTAATGCAGCACCAGCTCGCTGCGGCTGACCGCCTTGCGCAGTTCCTGCAGCAGTTTCAGCTGGCGGTTCGCGCTCACGTTGAGCGACTGGGTGAAGAAGGTATAGCCGTTCCGGCCCGAATCCTTGGTGTGGTACATCGCCGCATCGGCGTGGGCCATCAGGTCGCGTTCGGTGGTGGCGTCGGCCGGGTACAGCGCGATGCCCAGGCTGGCACTGACCTGCAGTTCCAAGGCATCGATCTCGAACGGCTCGGCCACGCTGGCGATGATCCGTTCGGCGACCACGGCCGCATCTTCCGGATCCTCCACCTGGAACACGATGACGAACTCATCGCCCCCCAGCCGCGCGAAGGTGTCCTGTGCACGCAGCAGCGCGGTGATCCGCTTGCTGACCTGGATCAGCAGTTGGTCACCAAGCTGGTGACCGTAGGCATCGTTGATCGCCTTGAAGCCGTCCAGGTCGCAGAACATCACCGCGAAGCTGAACTGCCGGCGCTGCGCCTTTTCGATCGCCTGCTCGATGCGGTCCTGCAGCAGCATCCGGTTGGGCAGCTGGGTCAGCGGATCATGCAGGGCGGCCTGCATCAGCTTCTCGTTGGCCTGGGCCAGCGAATCGGCAAGCAGGCCGGTGCGGGTGCGCATCTGGCGGTCGAACACCGATGCGATCAGTGCGATCCCCAGGGTCGCCAGCGTCGTGACGATCACCAGCACCGCCAGCCACTTGGTCTCGATGCCCTCGCCATACGCCGCGCCACACATCGCGCCCTCGGGGAAGTGGGCCGCGGCCATGCCGGTGTAGTGCATGCCGACGATCGCCAGGCCCATCACCAGCGAGGCCAGCCCGCGCAGCACGAACGGGCGGCGCTGTTCCAGGCGCAGGCGGAAGGCGATCCACAGCGCCGCACCGGCCGCGCCGATGGCGATCAGGACCGAGGCGGCAAACCACAGCGGGTCGTAGTCGATGCCCGGCTTCATCTCCAGCGCGGCCATGCCCAGGTAATGCATGGCCGCGATCCCCAGGCCCATCAGCACCGCGCCGGCGCACAACCTCGACCACGGCAGCTCCGCGCGTGAGACCAGCCACAGCGCATAAGCCGAAGCCCCAACCGAGACGGCCAGCGAATACAGGGTAATGGCCAGGTCGTAGCCGACCGGGATCGGCAGGTGGAAGGCGAGCATGCCGATGAAGTGCATCGACCAGATGCCCAGCCCCATCGCACCAGCGCCACCGGCCAGCCACCAGCGTGCCACCCGGCCGCGGGTGGTGGCCAGGCGGCCGGCCATGTCCAGCGCGGTGTACGAGGCGAGGATGGCAACCAGCAGCGAGAACACGACAAGACTCTGGCTGTAGGTGCCGGTCATGGAAAAGCCTGGAAAAATGGAAAGGAGGCGCAGTGGCCCGCCGGAGTATCGGCCTCGGGGCCGGAAACTTGAGCCCACCCGCCCGGCGTCTCGGTTGCTGCGACGCGGCTCGGCTATCCTGCCTGACAATTGATGATGTGGAAGTGGACATGGCCAAGCGACTCACCGCTTACGTCTGCAGCGAATGCGGCGCCGAATACAGCAAGTGGCAGGGCCAATGCACCGAGTGCGGCGTCTGGAACACGCTCAGCGAGATCACGCTGGAAAGCGCCACGCCCACCAAGGCGTCGCCCGCGTCGCGGCGCTCCGGCTGGGCCGGCAAGGTCGATGCGCCGAAGATCATGGCGCTCAAGGACGTGCAGCAGACCGAACACCTGCGGGTGAGCACGGGCATCGGTGAGTTCGACCGCGTGCTCGGCGGTGGCCTGGTCGAAGGTGCGGTGGTGCTGGTCGGTGGCGATCCGGGCATCGGCAAGTCCACCCTGCTGTTGCAGGCCGTGGCGAAGATGGCCGCGTCGCTGCCGGTGCTGTACATCACCGGTGAGGAATCGCTGTCGCAGGTGGCCGGCCGTGCAGTGCGTCTGGACCTGCCGCTGGACAACGTCAACGCGTTGGCCGAAACCCAGGTGGAGGCGATCCTCCAGCATGCCAGCGTGGCCAAGCCGCGGCTGATCGTGGCCGACTCGGTACAGACGCTGTGGACCGAATCGCTCACCGCCGCGCCGGGCTCGGTCAGCCAGGTGCGCGAGAGCGCCGCACGGCTGGTGCGCTTCGCCAAGGAAACCGGCACCGCCGTGTTCCTGGTCGGTCACGTGACCAAGGAAGGCGGCATCGCCGGCCCGCGCGTGCTCGAGCACATGGTCGATGCGGTGCTGTACTTCGAAGGCGAGAGCGGCAGCCGGTTCCGCCTGCTGCGCGCCTTCAAGAACCGCTTCGGCGCGGTCAACGAACTGGGCGTGTTCGCGATGGGCGAGAAGGGCCTGAAAGAGGTCTCCAATCCCTCGGCGATCTTCCTCTCCGGCGGCAGCACCCAGCAGCCGGGCAGCTGCGTGATGGTCACCCGCGAGGGAACGCGCCCGCTGCTGGTGGAAGTGCAGGCACTGGTGGATGCCTCACCGCTGTCCAACCCGCGCCGGGTGGCGGTGGGTCTGGAGCAGAACCGCCTGGCGATGCTGCTGGCGGTGCTGCACCGTCATGGCGGCGTGCTGGTGGGCGACCAGGACGTGTTCGTCAACGTGGTGGGTGGCATCCGCGTGCAGGAGACCGCCGCCGATCTGCCGGTGCTGCTGGCGGTGCTGTCCTCGCTGCAGGACCGGCCGCTGGCCGAGAAGACGATCGCCTTCGGCGAGGTGGGCCTGTCCGGCGAGATCCGCCCGGTGCCCAACGGAGAAGATCGCCTGCGCGAGGCGGCCACGCATGGCTTCAAGCGCGCCATCGTGCCCAAGGCGAACGCGCCGAAGACCGGCAGCGTGAAGGGGATGGAAGTGATCGCGGTGGAGCGGCTGTCCGAGGCGATCGACGCGCTGTAAGGGGGGGCGGGGCAGACGCTGGGTGCCACGGGAAAGTGCGTCAGCGCTCAGCCGGCCTGTGCTAGTTTTTCCGGCTCGACGAAGGCGCCCTCCGGCGCTTTCCGTGGCAAGGAGTAACCGATTACATGCAGGACCCGATGTTCAGCGCCCCCGCCGCCGAAATCCGCCGCGCCGGGGTCGATCTCAATGGATTGATGACGGTGCTGGGCAAGCACCTGTATTCCACCCCGATGGTGGCGCTGCGCGAACTGGTGCAGAACGCGCACGATTCGATCATCCGTCGCCGTATCGAGCAGCCCGGCAGCCCGGGTCTGTCGCGCATCGACGTGCAGGTGGACGCCGCCGCCGGCGTACTGCGCATCACCGATACCGGTGCCGGCCTGACCCGGCAGGAAATCCACGATTACCTGGCCACGGTTGGTGTGGGTTACACCCGGGGGCTGCGCCAGGATGGCGAGGACAATGACGGCCTGATCGGCATGTTTGGCCTGGGGTTCCTGTCGGCCTTTGTACTGGCGCGCCGCGTCAGTGTGCGCACCACTTCCTACCAGGCACCGGAACTGGGCCACCTGTACGTGTCCAGCAATGCCGAGCAGTACACCGTCAGCGACGTGCCGGCGCGCGCGATCGGCACCGAGGTCGAGCTGGAGCTGCATCCGGACTTCCTGTCGCTGGCCAACGAAGCGCGCCTGCACGAGGTGCTGGGCCGCTACTGCGCGCTGCTGTCCGAGCCGATCTTCATCGGTGCGGCGACCACCGCGATCAATCCCGAACCGCCGCCGTGGCGCGGGCAGGGTGACGTCGCGCTGCATCCGGTGCAGGCGCGCCGCCAGGCGCTGCAGTTCGCGGCCCGTTTCGAACACGATTTCGAGCCCATCGTGACGATGCCGCTGCAGTCCGATGGCAGCAGCGACGCCCTCGGCATGCTCTGGGTGCAGGACGGTGCCACCTACGGCACCAGCGACAACCGCAACCTGTCGGTGTTCGTGCGCGGCATGCTGCTGGACGACGATGCACGCGACCTGCTGCCGCCGTGGGCCGGTTTCATCGGCGGGGTGATCGAATCGTCGAAGCTGACCCCGACCGCCAGCCGCGAGGACCTGCAGCGCGATGACCACTATCGCGCCGTGCAGCATGCCCTGCTGGAAGCGCTGATCGATGGCCTCGCCGACGTCGCGCGGCAGCAGCCGGAAGCCTGGCGCCGCGTGCTCAGCCGCCACAACGAGGTCCTGCTGGGCGCGGCGCTGTGCGATGAGCGCCTGTTCGACCTGCTGCTGGAACACGTGCGCGTGCCGACCTCGCAGGGTGACCTGCCGGCCAGCGCGTTGCCGGCCCGCGGCGCAGTGCATGTGATCCTCGACAACGGTGGTGGCTTCGAGGAAATGCTGTTCCGCGCGATGGGCGTGCCGGTCGCGCATGGTCATCGCTATGCAGTAGTGCCGTTCCTGCGGCGCTGGGCCCAGGCCAAGGGCCTGCGCCTGGTCGAACTGGGTACCGAGCAGGGCAACCGCGCCCTGTTCCGCACCGACGACAGCCTTGACGATACGCAGTTGGCCTGGCTGCGCGAGCACCTGGGCGATGGCGAGCAGCTGCTGCCGGCGCGGTTCAGCCCCGAGGCGCTGCCGGTGGTGGTGGTGCCCGACCGCGAAGCCGAACTGAAGCAGCGCCTGGAAGACGACGAGAACGACAAGCGCGTATCGATGGCCGCATTGCGACTGGCCCGCCAATTCACCGCGCGCATCGAGGCACGTGCGCCGTCGCGGCTGTACCTCAACCTGGACAATCCAGCGGTGCAGGCGTTGCTGCAGGCCCAGCGCGAGGGCCACCCGCAGGCCGGGGCGGCCGCGCGCCTGCTGCGCTCACTGAAGATCATCGTGTCCGCGCAGGGCCGGCCGTTGCAGCGGAGCACCGCGACGCCAGGCCCCGATCTCAACGGTGCATTTACCGATATTGCCGGTGCCCTGCAGCAGATGCTGCGCTGAGTACCGCCCCCTCTCTCATCAAGCCTTCGCTAGACAGGAGCCTCAACCCCCATGGATATCTGGAACTGGGTCGAAAAACTGCAGGAAGACCTGCGCCAGGCAGGCCAGGCACAGAACGCCCACCTGCTGACACGCCTTGCCGATGACGTCAGTGAACTGCAGGTCGACCGCGTCGATGCACTGCTGCCTGAAGCGCGCGCGCTGGGCAAGGCATTGGACAACCCCTGGGTCGACGTCTATGTCGGCCACTGGGCCCTGCGCAACCGCGTCGGCAACCGCATGGAAGGTGAAAGCGCGCTGGGCGAGTCGGTGGCGCTGTTCGAGCGCGCACACCGCGCCGATACCCTGGACTGCCCGCAGTCTATCTGCGTCACCCAGGATCTTGCCGCCTGCTACGGCAACATCGATGGTCCGGGCTGGGTGCCCGAACGCATCGAGGTCTGCGACGAGACGCTGGGCCGCATCGACCCGAGCTGGGCCTGCTTCCAGTGCCTGAGCTGCGAGAAGGCCGACGCGCTGCTGGACGACGGCCGCGGCCAGGACGCGCTGGAGTACCTGCAGGTGCAGGCGGCGGCGATCCAGGCGCGCGGCAAGGAAGTGTTCGACAGCTTCCCTGAAATGCAGATCAAGATCCTGCTTGCCAGTGGTCGTGCGCAGGAGGCGCTGGCGCTGATCGAGACGCGCGAAGCCGAGGTGGCCGCTGCGGGCGAATACGAACCTGCCAACTGCACGGTGCCGCGCCGGCTGTCCAAGGCCTGGGCACTGGCCCAGCTGGGGCGCGATGAAGAGGCGCTGCAGCAGCTGGTGCCCTGGAGCGAGCTGACGCCGAATCACTGGCGGCTGTGGGCCAATACCGCTTCGACGCTGTGCAGCCGTGATGGCGCACGCAATACATGGGATCTGGGGACGCGCTTCAACACGATCATCGAGCACTTCGCCGCTGTCGGCGCGCATCGCCTGGTGATCGAGATCGCCGCGTTGAGCCTTGAACTCGCCCTGCAGCGCGGTGCACGCTGGGTGGCGCAGCGCCAGCTTGGACTGGCCCGTACCCACCTGGCGCTTCTGCGGCAGGATCGTGGCGCTGCCGCGCTGGTGGATGGATTGGCGGCGCGGATCGAGGCGCTGCCGGAGATGGCACCCTTGCCGGTGCCGGCCGATGAACTGCTGGCATGGCTGCAGGCCCAGGGCGAACAGCACCAGTCGCGCGATCCCGAGCGCGAAGCGCAGTGGCTGCTGCAGGCGCACGCCGAGCGGCCGGACGACGGCGCACTGGCCGAAGTTGCCGCCTCGGCGTTGCATGCCTGTGGCGCGAAGACCGAAGCGCAGGCGCTGCTGTGGGACTTCGTGCGCGCCCACGCGCAGGAAGATGGCGCAGCGGCCTATACGCTGATGCGTTGGCTGGCCGAGCAGGGCGATGATGACGGCCTGCGCAGGCTGGCGGCGACCTACCGCGACAGCGTGCCGGTGTTCGCGCACTGGTGCGAGGTGCAGCGTGCCCGGCGCGCGTCCGACTGGCCGGCGCTGGAACAGGCCGCGCAGGCGTTGCTGGCCTTGTCGCCAGGCTCGAACGGCGCACGCGGGACGCTTGCCCGCATGTACATGGAGACCGGCCGCTTCAGCGACGCGCAGGCCTGCTATGCGCAGCTGGTGGAGACGCAGGATGAGCCCAACGCCGCGCACTGGGACCACATGAGTGCGGCCAGCGCGGCGCGCGACTGGGAGGCGGTGCGCCGCTCGGCGGCGGCGATCGGCATGGAACTGTCCAGTCAGCAGGGCGTGGTCGAAGAGGCCTGGGGCTGGGTGATCATCCGCAGCGAAGAAGGCGGCGAGCCGATGGAGTACTACGGCCGCCGCACCGGACCGGTGACCGCGCGCATCGTCGAGAACGCACCGGCCAACCGCGCGCAGCAGGTGGGGGACTGGGTGGTGTTTGACGCCGGCCTCGTACACCCCGCGCCGGAGGACGAAGCGGAGCGCGAGCACTTCATTCCGACCTATGCGCAGGTGCACGTGCTGGAGCGGGGCGGTTTCGCACGCAGCTGGCTGGTCGACGGCGCGCACCCGGGCGAGGAGGCGTGGAACGCTCTGGTAGCAGCGGCAGAGGCACAGGGCTGGAAGGTGTGGGCGCACAGCCGGCCGGACTACACGGTGACCGATCCGGATGCGGAAGGCGGGACGCTGCCGGGCCTGCTGTTCACTATCGCCCAGCCACAGGATCACGCGCCGCTGGCACTGCATCGCTTCCTGCAGCAGGTGACGGCGGAGTGGGCGCACCCGCACTGCTGGCTGCGCCTGGCCGAGGCCTGCGACCAGGACCGTCAGCCGCATCTGGACGCGATCGAACGGTACGGGTTGTGATCAACGGATAGCGGATTGGTGCCCGCCAGCGGCCTGCCGGCCAACAGTCGGCAGCTTCCCTGCGAGATTCGGGTAGGTGCCGACCGCTGGTCGGCACGCCGCTATCGCGTGCGGCCGAACACCAATTCGATCACGAACTGGCTGCCGAAGAACGCCAACAGCAGCAGCGCCATCGCGGTCAGGGTCCAGTGCACCGCCTTCGCGCCGCGCCAGCCGTAGCGGCGGCGGCCGATCAGCAGGGTGCCGAACACGATCCAGGACAGGATGCTGAGCACGGTCTTGTGGACCAGCTTCTGCGCCAGCAGGTCATCGACGAACAGCACGCCGGTCACCAGGGTGAGCGTCAATAGCGCAAAGCCGACCGCGATCACGCGGAACAGCAGGGCTTCAAGATCGGCCAGCGGGGGCAGGGCGCGCAGCCACGGCCGGAAATCGCGGCGGCGCAGGGCGCGCTCCTGCAGCCACAGCATGATGGCCAGCAGCGCGGCCACGCTGAGGGTGGCGTAGGCAAGCAGGGCCATCCACGCGTGGGTGGCCAGCTGCCAGCCCAGCGGCCTGCTCGGCTCGTGGCCGTAGGCGTGATAGATCCACAACACTGCGGCGGCCATCGGGAACACCAGCACGCCAAGTGCTGCCATGCGCCCGCGCGCGGCGACCAGCGAGGTCAGCCACGCCATGCCCAGGCCGACCAGCGACAGGGCCGCGAAAAAGTGCATGTCCGGGCCGCCGCTGGTGCGCATCGCCACCAGCACGTGATAGCCGCCGTGCAGCAGCATCGCCGGGAGCGCCGGCCACAGCCAGGCCGGGGAGGTCACCGCATCATCGCGGACGACCGCGCGCACCAGCAGGCCGGTGGCGGTCAGGTACAGCAGGGTCGCGATGAGAACGATTGTCATCGTGTCAGTTTCGCATACCCCCGGGGTGCTGGCGATGCCCGGCGGGCGGCAGGTTGCGGTCGGTCCGGGAGCCGGGGCGGAACCGTTATACTGGCGGTCTCATTGTCTTTTGTTCTGAACAGGTCGCTTCCATGTTCGAGTCCCTGACCCAGCGCCTCTCCGGCACCATCGAGCGGCTGCGCGGCCGCGGTCGCCTGACCGAGGAAAACATCCGCGAGGCCACCCGCGAAGTCCGCATCGCGCTGCTCGAGGCCGATGTCGCGCTGCCCGTGGTGCAGGCGCTGGTCGAGCGCATCAAGGTGCGCGCGGTTGGCCAGGAAGTGCTCAAGTCGCTGACCCCGGGCCAGGCGCTGATCAAGGTCGTGCGCGACGAGCTGACCGCGGTCATGGGCTCGGCCGCCTCGGACCTGAACCTCAATGTGCCGGCGCCGGCGATCATCCTGATGGCCGGCCTGCAGGGTGCGGGCAAGACCACCACCGTGGGCAAGCTGGCCAAGCACCTCAAGGAAAAGCGCAAGAAGAAGGTGATGGTGGTCTCGGCCGACGTCTACCGTCCGGCCGCGATCGAGCAGCTCAAGACGCTGGCCGACCAGGTCGGTGTGCTGTTCTTCCCGTCCACCGCCGACCAGAAGCCGGAAGCCATCGTCCGCGCCGCGATCGATGACGCGCGCAAGTCGTTCGTCGATGTGCTGATCGTCGATACCGCCGGTCGCCTGGCCATCGATGAAGCGATGATGGCCGAGATCAAGGCGCTGCACGCCGCGGTCAACCCGGCCGAAACGCTGTTCGTGGTCGACGCCATGACCGGCCAGGATGCCGCCAACACCGCCAAGGCCTTCGGCGATGCGCTGCCGCTGACCGGCGTGGTGCTGACCAAGACCGACGGTGACGCCCGCGGCGGTGCCGCGCTGAGCGTGCGCTACATCACCGGCAAGCCGATCAAGTTCGTCGGTGTGAGCGAAAAGCCGGACGGCCTGGATGTGTTCCACCCGGACCGTATCGCCAGCCGCATCCTGGACATGGGCGATGTGCTGTCGCTGGTGGAGCAGGTCGAGCAGCAGGTCGACAAGGACAAGGCCCAGAAGCTGGCCGAGAAGGTCGCCAAGGGCAAGAAGTTCGATCTGAACGACATGCGGGACCAGCTCGAGCAGATGCAGAACATGGGCGGCATCGGCGGCCTGATGGACAAGCTGCCGGGCCTGGGCCAGATCCCCGAGCACCTCAAGCAGCAGGTCAGCCAGGGCAAGGAAGTGCCGCGCATGATCGCGATCATCAACTCGATGACCAAGAAAGAGCGCCGCAACCCGGGCCTGCTCAACGGCTCGCGCCGCGCCCGCATCGCGCGTGGTTCCGGCCTGACCCCGGCCGACGTCAACAAGCTCATGAAGCAGTTCCAGCAGATGGAAAAGATGATGAGCAAGATGGCCGGCGGCGGCATGAAGGGCATGATGCGCAGCATGAAGGGGATGATGGGCGCCATGGGCGGCCGCGGCGGCATGCCGTTCCGCTGAGTCCTGCGCGCATGCATTCCGGGCGGGGGCGGTGCGGCGTATGCTGGCACCGTCTCCTTCCCCAGGTGCGCCGCGCGTGAATGGTTCCCCGCTTCTCGAACGCGCCGACAGCTTCTGTCGGCGTTTTGCATTGCAGGCCCCGATCCTGCTCGCGCCGATGGCCGGCGCCTGCCCGGTGCCGCTGTCGGCCGCGCTGGCCAACGCCGGCAGCATGGGCGCGATGGGCGCGGTGTTGTCCCAGCCGCAGGACATCGTGGCGTGGATGACCGATTTCCGCGCGCAGTCCGCAGGGCCGGCGCAGGTCAATGTCTGGATTCCTGATCCGCTGCCGCGGCGCGATGCCGATGCGGAAGCCGCGACACGTCGCTTCCTGGCGCAGTGGGGGCCTGAGGTAGCGGCCAGTGCGGCCGATGCCGGGCCAGCCGATTTCGATGCGCAGTTCGAGGCCCTGATCGAGGCGCGCCCGGCGGTGGCCTCGACCATCATGGGCGTGTTCTCCGCAGCGCAGGTGCAGCGCCTGAAAGACGTCGGCATCGCTTGGATCGCGTGTGCGACCACCTTGGCGGAAGCGCGTGCCGCACAGGCCGCCGGCGCCGACGCGGTGGTTGCGCAGGGGTTTGAAGCCGGCGGGCATCGGGGCGCGTTCGATCCGGATGCGGCCGAGCGCCAGCTGGTCGGGTTGTTCGCGCTGCTGCCGCGGCTGGCCGATCATCTGGATATTCCGGTGATCGCGGCCGGTGGCATCGCCGATGGGCGCGGCATGGCCGCGGCGCTGACGCTGGGCGCGAGTGCAGTGCAGGTGGGCACCGCGTTCCTGCGTACCCCCGAGTGTCATTTGAATCCGGCGTGGTCGCAGGCATTGGCCGAGGCCGAACCCGAAGATACCTGGCCGACCCGCGCCTTCAGTGGTCGCCTCGGCCGTGGCCTGGCGACCGCGTATGTACGTGCCGCCGCGTCTGCCGATGCGCCGCCGCCGCGCCCGTATCCGGTGCAGCGTGGCCTGACCGCACCGATGCGCACGCAGGCGGGCCGCGACAGCAACCTCGATGCGATGCAGGCCTGGGCCGGGCAATCCGCGTGGATGGCACCGGCACGCCCCGCCGCCGAGGTGCTGCAGCAGATGTGGTCCGACGCCAAGGCGTTGCTGGGATGACGCCGTACTGCAATGGCCGGCCGGCCACGGTCGATGATCTTGCCGGGGCGCTGACCAACTACGGCCATTTCACCTCGTTGCAGGTGCGCGGTGGTGCGGTGCAGGGCCTGGACCTGCATCTGCAGCGCCTGCAGCAGGGCACGGCCGAGCTGTTCGGCAGCGCACTGGATCCGCTGCAGGTGCGGGCCTGGATGCACGGCGCGCTGCGGGTCGAGGACGTGGTCGATGCGTCGCTGCGGGTGACTGTGTTCTCGCGCCAGTTCGATTTCCGGCGGCCGCTGCAACCGGTGGCCGTCGATGTGCTGGTCGCCGTGGCGCCACCGGTCGATCTACCGGCGATATCGCGGCGGCTGCGGACGGTGCGCTATCAGCGCGAGCTGCCGCACGTGAAGCATGTCGGTACGTTCGCGCTGTTCCAGCATCGTCGCGAGGCATTGCAGGCTGGCGTGGACGACGCGCTGTTCGTTGGCGACGACGGGCATATCAGCGAAGGCACCACCTGGAACATCGCCTTCGCCAGTGGTGGCACGCTGGTCTGGCCGCAGGCGCGCGCGCTGCGCGGCACCCACGAACGCCTGCTGCAGGCAGGGTGGGGCGGCGATCAGCAGGTGCGGCCGGTCGCGCTGGCGGACCTGGCCGGGTTCGACGCCGCCATCGCCTGCAATGCCGCCGGCATCTGGCCGATCGCGAGGGTCGATGGCGTCGCACTGGGGAACTCGGAAGCCCTGTGCGCCAACGCCCGGCGGGTGCTCGCCGGGACACCCTGGCAGCCCTTGTCGTCGTGAACGCCCCGATCAGTGGGCCCGGTTCAGCTTTCACGGCCTTCACAGGCTTGGAATGGCGGGAGGCCGCCGCTATAATCGCCGGCTTACCGCGCCATCCTGGCGACTGGGCAATTGAGGAAACAACACCATGGTCAAGATTCGACTGACCCGCGGCGGCGCCAAGAAGCGTCCGTTCTACCACATCATCGTGACCGACTCGCGTAGCGCCCGTGATGGCCGCAACATCGAGCGCGTCGGTTACTACAACCCGGTTGCCCAGGGTGCCGAGTCCCGCATCGTGCTGGACCTGCCGCTGGTCGACAAGTGGGTCGCCAACGGCGCCCAGATGACCGACAAGGTCCGCAACCTGTACAAGGAAGCGACCAAGGCCCAGGCCTCCGCGGCCTGATCCTGAAGGGCCGCGCCTGCCGCGGCCCATTCGGTCTATTCAGATGAAAGATACCGAGCGCCGGATCCTGCTGGGCAGGATTGTCGGCGCTTTTGGTGTGCGAGGCGAGATCAAGCTCGAGTCCTGGACCGAGCCGCGTACCGCCATTTTCCACTATCAGCCCTGGATCCTGCGGACCCCCGCCGGCCAGGAGAGCACGCTCACCGGTGCGCGCGGACGTCAGTCCGGCAAGCATCTGGTCGCCGTGTTTCCCGGCATCACCGACCGCGACGTGGTCGAGGCGATGTACGGGACCGAAGTCTATGTCGCGCGCAGCGCACTGCCGCCGCCGAAGCCCGATGAATATTACTGGGTGGATCTGGAGGGCCTGCAGGTGCGTACCGTCGATGGCGTCGAACTGGGGCGGGCATCCCACCTGTTCTCGACCGGCTCCAACGATGTGCTCGTGGTGCAGGGTGACCGTGAGCGGATGATTCCGTTCGTGCAGCCCGAATTCGTGGTGTCGGTGGATTTCGAGGCCAACCTGATCGTGGTCGACTGGGATCCGGAGTTCTAGGCCGGATGCGTATCGACGTCGTCACGTTGTTCCCCGAGTTCATGGCGCAGTCGGCCGCGCTGGGCGTGGTCGGCCGTGCCGCTGAGCGCGGTCTGCTGGACCTGCACGGCTGGAATCCGCGTGACTATGCCGAAGGCAACTACCGCCGGGTGGACGACCGTCCGTTCGGGGGTGGCCCGGGCATGGTCATGCTGATCGAGCCGCTGCGGGCCTGCCTGGCTGCGGCCAAGGCGGCGGACCCGGCGCCTGCGCCGGTGATCTACCTCAGCCCGCAGGGCAGGCCGCTGACCCAGGCCAAGGTCCGGGAACTGGCGGCGCTGCCGCGCATGATCCTGCTCTGCGGCCGCTATGAAGGCATCGACGAGCGCTTCCTCGAGGCCGAGGTCACCGAGGAGATCTCGCTGGGCGACTACGTCCTGTCCGGCGGTGAGCTGGGCGCGGCGGTGATCGTCGATGCGGTGACCCGCCTGCAGGACGGGGCCCTCGGCGATGCCGAATCGGCCGCCCAGGACAGTTTCGAAGGCCCGCAGGGGCTGCTGGACTGCCCGCACTACAGTCATCCCGCGCAGCATGAATGGGGCACTGTCCCGGACGTGCTGCGCTCGGGCAACCATGCCGCCATCGCCCGTTGGCGACGGCAGCAGTCGCTGCTGCGTACCGCGCTGCGGCGGCCGGATCTGCTCGATGAAAGCCAGTTGCCCAAGGCCGACCGCCTCCTGCTGGAGCAGGCACGGCAGGCCCTTGCCAAGGATCCGACCCCCTAGCGCGGGGGCGGGATCTTGTTTACAATCCGGGATTGCCATCGGCCTTTTGGGCGCGGTGGCAGGAATCCCTACAAAAAACGTGCAGCACAGTCCGGTGACTGCATGAGCCCACGTTGTCGAACGACACGACCACCCGAACACTATCGGTGCACCCATGAGCAAGCTGAACAAATCCATCCTCTCGGACTTCGAATCCGCCCAGATCACCCGCGAGCTGCCGAAGTTCAGCCAGGGTGACACCGTCGTCGTCAACGTGAAGGTGAAGGAAGGCAACCGTGAGCGCGTGCAGGCTTACGAAGGCGTCGTCATCGGCACCAAGAACGCCGGCCTGAACTCCGCGTTCACCGTCCGCAAGATCTCGCACGGCTACGGCGTCGAGCGCGTCTTCCAGACCCACAGCGCCATCATCGACTCGGTCGAAGTGAAGCGTCGTGGCAAGGTCCGCGCCGGCAAGCTGTACTACCTGCGTGGTCTGGAAGGCAAGGCTGCCCGCATCAAGGAAGATCTGGCTGCTGCTGCGCAGGCCAAGGCCGCGCGCCTGGCTGCCAAGGCTGCCCAGTAATTCCCGGCCGACAACTTCGGTTGTCGCCTCAAACGGCCACCTTCGGGTGGCCGTTTGCGTTTGTGGCCTCGTGATGGAGAAGCACATGGACCGTTATCCCGCCGACGTACGTCTTGCCCTGCAGGCCATGGCCGACGCCAAGGTGCCGGCCGGCATGCGCGCACCGCCGATGCATCGGCTGCTGTGGCGCATGGGGCTGCGCGTACCGCCCCCGCTGCTCGCCAGCTTCGGTGCCAACCTGTTCGTGATGGGCGGGCTGTTCGGGGTGCTGTGGGGCGTGTTGTGGCGCCTGTTGATGGGGCTGGTGCTTGACCTTGGCTCGCTCACGCTCGGCATCACCGTGGGCAGTGCTGTCATGGCCGGGCTGTTGTTCGGCCTGCTGATGGCGCTGCTCATGCGCTACCAGCGCCGGCGCTACAGGCTGCCGGCCTGGAAGACCCTGCTGCAGGGTCGCGTGGCCTAATCCGGCCGTGCGCTGCCCGCCGCGGCGGGCTGCAGCGTGGTGGGATTCGGGTCCGCCACGGGTGACGGCGGCGACGCCGGGATCTCGGCCGGGGCTGCCAGCTCTTCATGATGGCTGGGCAGCATGCGGGCCTTGCGCCAGCCGCCCCAGCGGTAATACGCCAGCGACATCAGCATCGCGCAGAACGAGCTGACCGGGAAACTCCACCACACCGCGTCGGCGCCCCAGCGGTCCTGCAGCAGCTCGGCGAACGGCACGCGGATGCCCCACAGCGAGGCGGCCAGGATCAGCAGCGGCGGGATCACCGCGCCGGTGGAGCGCACCACGCCGGAGATCACGAAGTTCACGCCGAAGAACAGGAACGACCACACCGCGATGTGGTTGAGGTGGCGGGCCACTTCCAGCGCCTGGCTGCCCTCGGGCAGGAACAGGGCGAGCGTGTAACGATCAAGCAGGATCAGCGGCAGGATCAGCACGCCGGTCAGCAGGAAGTTGTAGAGCACACCGCTGCGGGCGGTGCCACGGACGCGGTCCCATCGCTGCGCGCCGACGTTCTGTGCGGCCATGGTCGAGCACGCCGCGCCGATCGCCATCGCCGGCATCTGCACATAGGTCCACAGCTGCAGCGAGGCACCATACGCGGCCGCGGTATCGGTGCCGTAGCCGTTGACCATGGTCATCATCAGGATCATCGACAGCGAGATCAGCACCATCTGCAGGCCCATCGGCACGCCCTTGACCACCAAGGCGCGCAGGATCTCCCCATCGATCTTGAACAGCGCCATGTCCTTGCGCCCCAGCCAGAGCACATGGCGCTTGTTGCGCATGTACCAGAGCAGGCCGAGCAGCGAGAGGGTCTGCGCGATCAGCGTGGCCCAGGCCGCGCCGGCGATCCCCAGCTGCGGGAACGGGCCGATGCCGAAGATCAGCAGCGGGTTGAAGCCGATGTCCAGCAGCACCGAGAGCAGCAGGAAGCGGAACGGCGTGCGTGAATCGCCCACGCCGCGCAGTGCCGAGCTCAGGAAGGCGAAGGCATACAGCGTGGGCATCGCCAGGAAGATGATGCGCAGGTAGGCCTCGGCCAGTGGCAGGGACTCGGCCGGTGTACCCATCGCCGCCAGCAGCGGGTGTGAGAGCCACCAGCCGGCGATCGCGATCACCACCGACAGGCCGATGAAGAAGGTCGCGCTGGTGCCCATCACGCGCCGCGCCTGCGGCAGGTCGCGTGCGCCCATCGACTGGCCGATCAGGATCGAGGCGGCCATGCCGATCCCGAACACCGAGCCGATCAGGAAGAACATGATGTTGTTGGCGTTCGCGGTGGCGGTGAGCGCCGCTTCGCCGAGGAAGCGGCCGACCCAGATCGCGTTCACCGAGCCGTTCAGCGACTGGGCGATGTTGCCGGCCAGGATCGGCAGGGCGAACAGGAACAGATTGCGCCCGATCGGGCCGGTGGTCAGGTCAAGCGGCGCTTTGGCCATGTGCGCTGGAGATCATGCTCAGAGAGCGGCACACTAGCACCAAGCCCATCAAGGGGATATCGCGATGCGCACTTCCGCGTCTCAACGCACGTCAGCCGCTCCCCCGGCAGTGCCGGCCGCTGGCCGGCTGCCTATCCTCCTGGATGACCGGTTCATCCCCACCACGCTGGCCCTCTTGATTGCCGCCTCGCTGGCCGCATGTTCGAGTACGGACGACCGCCTGCGCGACGCACAGGTAAGGCCCATGGACCGACCGGAATGCCAGGTCGGCAGCCAGCGCCGTGATCTGGATGCCGGAGTGCCGGTGCTGATCGGTGGCACGGGGTGCCGCGGCAATCCGGACGCGACGCAACCGCTTAACCGACAACCGGCCAACGCCGTGGAGCTGGGTAGAAAGCATGACTGAAGCAACACCGGTAGCCGCCGTGCGGCTGGACGTATGGCTGTGGGCCGCACGGTTTTTCCGGACCCGCAGCCTGGCCAAACAGGCGGTGGAAACCGGCAAGGTGGACGTGGCCGGGCAGCGTCCGAAATCCTCGCGCGCGGTGCGCGTGGGCGAAGCCCTGCAGATCAGCCGGGGCGATGAAGTGTTCGAGATCGAGGTCCGTGGCCTGAGCGATATGCGCGGCCCGGCACCGGTGGCGCAGCAGTTGTATGTCGAAAGTGAAACGTCGCTGGCTCGCCGCGCGGAGGTGCGCCTGCAGCGTGCGGCGGCGAAGAACGGTTACCTGCCGCCGGAGCACAAGCCGGACAAGCGTGCGCGTCGATTGATCCGTGCGCTGGGCGATCTGGACGCGCTGTGAGGGGCGCCCTGCAGAAATGAAAAGACCGGGCCAGTGGGCCCGGTCTTCGTGTGTGCCTGCGACAGCGGATCAGCGCAGGTCGTAGCGGTCCAGCTCCATCACCCGCGCCCAGGCAGCGACGAAGTCGCGAACGAACTTCTTCTCGCCGTCCGCGCTGGCGTAGACCTCGGCCAGTGCACGCAACACCGAGTTCGAGCCGAACACCAGGTCCACGCGGCTGCCGCTCCAGCGCTGCGCGCCGGTGCTGCGGTCGCGGCCGCTGTAGCCATCGCCGTTGGCCACCCACTGCGTGCGCATGTCGAGCAGGTTGACGAAGAAGTCGTTGCTCAACGTGCCGACGCGATCGGTGAACACGCCGTCCTGGCTGCCGCCGACGTTGGTGCCGATCACGCGCAGGCCACCGACCAGTGCGGTCATTTCCGGGGCGGTCAGCGTGAGCAGCTGTGCGCGGTCGATCAGCATCGCCTCGGCAGGCACGGCGTAACGGCCCTTGACGTAGTTGCGGAACCCATCGGCGTACGGTTCCAGCACCGAGAACGAGTCCACATCGGTCTGCGCCTGGCTGGCATCGGTGCGGCCCGGGTTGAACGGCACGCTCACCTCATGGCCACCGGCCTTGGCCGCCTGCTCGACGCCGACATTGCCGGCCAGCACGATCAGGTCGGCCAGCGACACCTGAGCACCGCCATCGCCCTTGAAGCCGCTCTGGATCTTCTCCAGCGCGGCCAGCACCTTGCCCAGCTGCTGCGGCTGGTTGACCGCCCAGTCCTTCTGCGGGGCCAGGCGCACGCGCGCACCATTGGCGCCACCGCGCTTGTCCGAACCGCGGAAGGTGGACGCCGACGCCCACGCGGTGGAGACCAGCTCACCTACGCTCAGCCCGGCCGCAGCGATCTGCTGTTTCAGCGAGGCAATGTCCTGCGCGCTGATCGTGGCCTGGGGGGCTGCCGGCACCGGATCCTGCCAGACGAATTCTTCGGCCGGAATCTCCGGGCCGAGATAGCGTGCGCGCGGGCCCATGTCGCGATGGGTCAACTTGAACCACGCACGGGCGAAGGCATCGGCAAAGGCCTGCGGGTCGGCCAGGAAGCGACGCGAGATCTTTTCGTACGCCGGGTCCACCCGCAGCGACAGGTCGGTGGTGAGCATGGTCGGGCGATGCTTCTTCGACGGATCGTGCGCATCGGGAATGATCGCCTCGCTGTCCTTGGCTACCCACTGGTGCGCACCGGCCGGGCTCTTGGTCAGTTCCCACTCGTGGCCGAACAGGATCTCGAAGAAGTCGTGGCTCCATTGCGCCGGTGTGCGCGTCCAGGTCACTTCCAGGCCACTGGTAATGGTGTCGCCGCCCTTGCCGGTGCCGAATCGGTTGGCCCAGCCCAGGCCCTGGCTTTCCAGCCCGGCCGCTTCTGGTTCCACATCGACGTTGTCGGCCGGGCCGGCGCCGTGGGTCTTGCCGAAGCTGTGGCCACCGGCGATCAGGGCGACGGTTTCCTCATCGTCCATGGCCATGCGGCCGAAGGTATCGCGGATGTCGAATGCTGCCTTGAGCGGATCGGGGTTGCCGTCCGGGCCTTCCGGATTGACGTAGATCAGGCCCATCTGCACGGCGGCCAGCGGGTTCTCGAGATCGCGTGAGTGGATGTCGCCGTCCGCGTCGTCATCGGAGACCAGCACACCGTGGTCTTCCTGCACGCCTTCAGAGCCGTGCGCATACCGCACGTCGCCGCCCAGCCAGGTGGTTTCGCGACCCCAGTACACGTCCTGGTCCGGTTCCCAGGTATCGGGGCGGCCGCCGGCGAAGCCCAACGTCTTGAAGCCCATCGATTCCAGTGCGACGTTGCCGGTCAGCACCAGCAGGTCGGCCCAGGAGATTGCCTGGCCATACTTCTGCTTGATCGGCCACAGCAGGCGGCGGGCCTTGTCCAGGCTGACATTGTCCGGCCAGCTGTTGAGCGGTGCGAAGCGCTGCTGGCCGCGGCCGGCGCCACCCCGGCCATCGCCGATGCGGTAGGTGCCGGCGCTGTGCCAGGCCATGCGCACGAACAGGCCGCCGTAATGGCCGAAGTCGGCTGGCCACCAGTCCTGCGAGTCGGTCATCAAGGCCTTGAGGTCGGCCTTGAGCGCGGCGTAATCCAGGCCCTTGAAGGCCTCGGCGTAATCGAAGGTGTCATCCAGCGGCTGTGAGCGGCTCGAGTGCTGGTTGAGCAGATCCACCCGCAGCTGCTTGGGCCACCAGTCCCGGTTGGTGGTGGCATCGCCGACGAGGGCGTGGTTGAACGGACACTTGGCTTCGCTTTTCATGGGTATCTACCTGTGGACTGGCGAACGTGGAGACCACCGGCGCGGGGGAGGCGATGGCGACGTCGGGTAACGTGGCACCTGCACGTGCGGCGCGTGGGGCGGCGCGATGTGAAGGCATACGTCCACGTTAGGCACTGCCGTTCATTCAGTAAATTCGAATGAATCAACCGATGTGATAGGCGCAGGCTATTTCGCGTCTCGCCCTCAGCGCTTGCCGAACAGCCCGCCACCGAGCGTGAGCAGATCGCCGACGCCCAGCTGGCCGTCGCCATCCTGGTCCAGCACGGAGGTCAGCAGGCCACCGCTGTTGGCGCTCTGCGCTTCCTGGCCGAGGGCCTGGCTGAGCTGACCCGGGCTGGCGTTGCCGCCGCTGGCGAAGCGCTGGGCCAGATAGGACATAACGATGGGGGCGAGGATGGCGAGCAGCTGGCTGGTCTTGCTGCTGTCCAGCCCGGTGGCCTGACTCAGGCCTTGGGTGGCGCGGTCGGTATTGCCACCGAAGACGTGGCCAAGGATGCCGGCGCCGTTGGTCGCATTGCCGCCGCCACCGCCGAGCACGCTGCCGAGCAGCCCGCCCAGATCGAAGCCGCCGCCGCTGGCCGGCGCGTGGTCGCGCTGCAGGGCGCCGAGCAGGGCCTGCGCGCCCTGGGGTTCCTGGGCATTGCGGCCCATTGCGCCCAGCAACAGCGGCAGCGCCGCCCCGATGGCGCCACTGGCCTGGTTCTGATCGATGCCCAATTGCTGGGATACCTGCTGCAGGCCTTGGCCCTGCTGCAGTTGCTGGAACAGGGACGCGGCAAGCGATTCGGTATTCACGGCGGACTCCAGGGCAGGGATGGGGACCGCCCGAGCATAGCGCCGCGTTCACTACGGGAATGCGAAGAATTCACGCGGGCCCGCGCGTGCCCCCGACCAACGGTCGGGTGCTACCGGCTCTGCGGGGAGCCGGCCAGCGGCCGGCACTACCGGATCGTCAGAGCAGTGTCTTCAACCGGTACAGCGCTTCCAGTGCCTGCTTCGGGGTCAGCTCGTCCGGATCGATCGCGGCCAGCGCGTCCTGGGCAGCGGTGTTGGGCGCGTTGAACAGCCCGAACTGCTGCGGTGCATCCAGCGCCTGCGCGGCCACCACGGCGGACTGCGTCTCGTGGCTGCGCTGCTCCAGCTCGGCCAAACGACGTCGCGCCTGGGCGACGGTCGATTTCGGCAGGCCAGCCAGTGCGGCCACCTGCAGGCCGAAGCTGCGGTTGGCCGGGCCATCCTTCACGGCGTGCATGAACACCAGCGCGTCGCCGTGCTCCACCGCATCCAGGTGCACGTTGGCGATGCCGCTGGCGCCGCCTTGGTGCTGTTCGTCGGCCAGGGCGGTCAGTTCGAAATAGTGCGTGGCGAACAGCGTGTAGCAGCGGTTCTGGTAAGCCAGATGGCGTGCGACCGCATCAGCCAGCGCCAGGCCGTCGTACGTGGACGTGCCGCGGCCGATCTCGTCCATCAGCACCAGCGACTGTGCGCTGGCGTGGTGCAGGATGTAGCTGGTCTCGGCCATCTCGACCATGAAGGTCGATTGCCCGCGGGCCAGATCGTCGCCGGCGCCGATACGGGTCAGGATGCGGTCGATCGGGCCGATCACCGCACGGCTGGCCGGCACGAAACTGCCGATATGGGCCAGCAGCACGATCAGTGCGTTCTGGCGCATGTAGGTGGATTTACCGCCCATGTTCGGGCCGGTGATCACCAGCATGCGGCGGTCCGGATGCAGGTCCAGGTCGTTCGGTTCGAACGGCTGCTCGCGTACCGCTTCGACCACCGGGTGACGCCCGCGCTCGATCTTCAGGCAGGGCGCGGTCTCCAGTTCCGGGCGCGCCCAGTCCAGCGCCTGCGCACGCTCGGCGAAACCGGCCAGCACGTCCAGTTCGCTCAATGCCGCCGCGCACTGCTTGAGCGGCTCCAGCCCGCTGGCGAGGATGTCCAGCAACTGCTCGTACAGGAACTTCTCGCGGCTCAGCGAGCGCTCGCGCGCGGACAGCACCTTGTCCTCGAAGGACTTCAGTTCCTCGGTGATGTAACGCTCGGCATTGGTCAGCGTCTGGCGGCGCGTGTAATGCACCGGTGCCTTCTCCGACTGGCCCTTGCTGATTTCGATGTAGTAGCCGTGCACGCGGTTGTAGCCGACCTTGAGCGTGGCGATGCCGCTGCTGATGCGCTCGCGCTGTTCCAGATCGATCAGGAACTGGTCCGCATGCGTGGAGAGGCGGCGCAGCTCATCGAGCTCGGCGTCGTACCCTTCGGCGATGACGCCGCCGTCGCTGAGCTTCAGCGGCGGGGTCGGGGCGATCGCGCTGGCCAGCAGGTGCGCGCATTCGTCATGCGAGCCCAGCGCATCGTGCAGGGCGATCAGGCGCGGCGAATCCAGCGGGGCGAGCACCGCGCGCACGTCCGGCAGCAGGCCCAAGCCATCACGCAACGTGGAGAAATCGCGCGGGCGCGCCGAGCGCAGGGCCACACGGGTAAGAATACGTTCCAGATCGCCAAGGGCGCGGAAGGCATCGCGCACGTCGCTGTCGGCACCGCGGTCGATCAGCGTGGCGACCGCATCGTGGCGGTGCACCAGCACTTCGCGCAGGCGCAGCGGGCGGTGCAGCCAGCGCCGCAGCAGGCGACCGCCCATCGGCGTCACGGTGGTGTCGAGCACACCGAGCAGGGTGTTGCGGGTATCGCCATCCACGCGCGTGTCCAGTTCCAGATGGCGGCGCGTGGCCGCGTTCATGGCGATGGCTTCGCTCGCGGTTTCGGTGGCGATCGCAGTCAGGTGCGGCAGGCGCTGTTTCTGGGTTTCTTCGACATAGCCGAGCAGGGCACCGGCGGCGGCGGTGGCGCGCGGCTTGTCGTCGATGCCGAACCCGGTCAGGTCGTGCAGTTTGAAGAAATTCAGCAGCTGTCGGCGGCCGCCGTCGGCATCGAACAGCCACGGCGCACGTCGCCGGATGCCGCTGCGGTACTGCAGGAAGGCCGGCCAGTTTTCTTCATCGGGCACCAGCAGCTCGGCCGGTTCCAAACGCGCGAGCTCGGCTTCCAGCGCATCGTCCGAATCGACTTCGTTGACCAGGAAGCGGCCGCCGGCCAGATCGGCCCAGGCCAAGCCGTAGCCGTGCTTGCCGCGCGACAGCGCCATCAGTAGCGTATCGCGCCGCTCGTCCAGCAGCGCTTCATCGGTCACGGTGCCGGGGGTGACGATGCGCACCACCTTGCGCTCGACCAGGCCCTTGGCCAGCGCCGGGTCGCCGATCTGCTCGCAGATCGCCACCGACTCGCCCAGGGCGACCAGACGCGCCAGATAGCCTTCGTAGGCATGCACCGGCACACCGGCCATCGGAATCGGCGCGCCGCCCGAGCTGCCGCGCTGGGTGAGGGTGATGTCCAGCAGCCGCGCCGCCTTGCGGGCGTCGTCGTAGAACAGCTCGTAGAAGTCGCCCATGCGGAAGAACAGCAGCAGGTCCGGGTAATCGGACTTGGCGGCGAAGAACTGCTTCATGAGCGGGGTGTGTTCTGATGAGGCCTTGATGTTGCTGCTATTTTGTTTTGAATCAGCGGCTTGCAATGGAGTCCGTCTCGGTCAGTGAGGGCGGGTTGCCGTCAAAAACGGCAAGTAACGGGATTTTTTGTTGCGATGGTGTTGCGACGGGCCGCGCCACACGGCGCGAGGTCACCAAGTTTAGTCTGATGCACCAGCAAGTAATGGAGCTATCGATCCGCCGGATCCCGGTTTTGGGGTCGCGGGGAAGCGCGCCAAGCTTGTCGAACGGCCGGCGGAGCAGGGGGGCAAGGCCTATCGGGTGGCCGCGCACCGCCAAGCCTATGGTGAGCGGGAGCAAATCGAGCACGCCCAACGGATAAACCCATCCGATGCCATGCCCATCGACCCAGAGGCGCGTCGCCAAGCCTATGCACGTCAGCGGCCGTATGCGGTTCTGGCCAGTATGACCGCGGGACTGAGACATAAGGCCATCGCGCAAGCGCTGGCTGTGTCGCCCTCGGTGATCCAGGGCGACCTCGCGGCAATGGTTAGATGAGTCCACACAAGGGATTTCTCGGCGGCCAGTCCCCGGCCCATGTCCAATCCTTGCTGGACGAAGGGGTGACTCAGCGGATCCTGGCCCAACGGCTGGGCGTCACCCACCAAGCCGTGAACCGCTAGGTGCGGCGACACCGCCTGGCCGGCTCCGGGCGGCAGGCCTTCCGGAACCGCCAAGTCCGCGAGCTCGCCGAGCGTCGCCAGCAGGTGCGGCCGCTGATCCAAGCCGGGCTGACGTCCGCCGAGGTGGTCGAGCGCTTGGGCGTGTCGCCTGCAACCATAAGTCTGGACCGCCGGGCCCTTCGCCTGGGGCGCGCTTTGAAACCGTCGGAGTACCGCAACTTGCGGGGGCTGGGCGTGGACCAGGTGAGGGACCGCTTGAACGCGGTCAGCCGGGCTCAGTTGGCGCGGGAGCTGGGTGTAAGCGGTACTGCGGTCTATCGCTTCTGCCGCCAGGTGGCCTTAGATGCGCCACTAGGCAGTGATCGAAGTGAACTTGCGCACATCGTTTCGCCCCGAGCACGAGCGTTGTAGAGGGTGCCTTGTTCGAGGCGAGAGCCCTGTCTTGAGGTGCTGGCCCATCGGTTTGCCCTGGACGATAATGTGAACGTGGAAGTGGCTCATTAAGGGAATGCGTTGCGATGGAAAGTTCCGAGTTGGAAGAGGTTTTGGCGACCGTTCATTCCCTTCTGTTGGCGGAAGATTTTCAGGATGCCGCAGCATTGGTCAGAGCTTGCTCATCTCGGGCTGAACTGACTGGCTATGACAACTGGAATGGCGGCACCAATCTGTGGGACATCCACTTTCAGTTGCCTGCCATCGAGTTTGCTCGGCTCGGGTCGAGGCGAGGAATGCTGGAGGAGCAGATCTCGACCAAGATGAAGGACGTTATGGGCGAGGAGCCCGGCAATTGGTACACGGCAAAGATTGTCCCTGCCCGTGAGACGGGCAAAGGTTGGCGAACCATTGGGTCGAAGCTGCCGCGCCAAGTGCGTCAGAACATATTCGATGGCCTTCGGCTGGATGACACGTCCTGGAAAGGCAGGCTGGATGACGTCGAGTTTTTAAGCCGTCTTTATGATTTGGGCTCCCTTCCTTCCACAGACCCGAGGTATGCGACAGCCTCTGATGACATCTGGCAACACTGCATCAACAACGATGACTGGGAGCGCGACTGGGTATTCACGGACGGGCGCTTCAATCTGCTTGATGGTCCGCCGGATAAGTTCCTTCGATTTCTATGCGAGATTGTTCATCCAATCGTCCGGCCGGACAGGAACGAATCGCTGACCATCGTCTCTCACATCAATGACCAGCTGCGCGGCGCGGGCTGGGAGATCTTTGAGGAAGAACGTATTGGTGGGAGGTCACGATACGCTTCCCGTGAGCTTGTTCATCACGGGCAGCGTGCGGTCTCGCGCGGACGTACCGTCGCAGATGCCTTAGACGCTGGATGGATGGCGAAGGAGATTGAGCGCCTGGAGAAATCTATTGACGGTGATCCTGCATCGGCTATTGGGACGGCCAAAGAGCTAGTTGAGACTTGTTGTAAGACGATCCTCAACAAGCGAGGGGTGGTCTACGGAAAAGCGGCAGACATCGGAGATCTCACGAAGCTGTTGCTGGTGAACTTGCAGCTTGTTCCGGAGGCAGTCTCTGACGAGAAGAAGGGAGCGGACAACATTCGCCTCATTCTGCGGAACCTGACGTCCCTCACTCACAATCTCGCGCAGTTGCGTGGCTTGTACGGCACGGGACATGGGAGGGATGGCAAGCACCGGGGGCTGCAGCCAAGGCATGCGCGTTTGGCGGTAGCCTCTGCGGTGGCCTTCATTGACTTTGTCTCCGATACCTACAGAAATCGTGAGGAATCCAATGCCTGACGGTGGCGCGGCAAGGTTGCCGAACGCCTGCAGGAAAGTCCGGGCATCCATGGAGCAGATGTAAGGATGGATCATTTCGAAGGCGTAGTGCTGGATTACCTTCGCGCGGACCGCGCGCTCTTCGTCAACAGCCAGTGTTGCATCCAGCTCAACGAAGGGAGCAATCCCGACATCAGCGGGCCGCATTGGTATTGCGACGCCTTGGCGGTCAGCTTCAAAGAGCAAGCCGCTTTCTTGTGCTAAATCACCTACGCCGCCCGTGCACCCTCGCTTCTCGCGCGCCTAAAAGGGTGGAACGAACGTTGGCCTGGCGTTCGTGTGGCCATGGAGCGCGACAGCGGCGTGCTGGCCGACTGGATCGCCAGACTGTGGCTGTTCGTCCCGGAGGCCCAAATCGCGACTCTTCGCTACGCCATTCGGGACCTGACCAACCTTCCAAGCCCACGCTTCACCCCGCTGGAACAGGTGGTGCCTTGGCGTTACCGCTCCTGGGATCGCGGTGCTTATGTGCACCCATCCCCATGACCGATCTGAACATCTCGGCCATCAGCTGCGCGCTCCTCCAAAGCGGAACCACCTGCTGGAAGTGCTCGGCTGCAACGACGGTCACGGCCATCTGGGTGCCCGGCTGTATCGACAACGAAGACGAGGAATGCCCGGAAGAGGGTGGTGCAGCCCTGCTCAAATACATCTCAGATCTCGACGCCGGGACTATGGCTCGCGTGCGGGCGGCTTCGCCCTGGCTCAAACCCAACTACTCACATACGGCCGACCAAACTCACTTGGCCAATCATTGCCAGGCCTGCGATGCCCTGCAAGGCGATCATTTCGTCTACTGCCCAGACGGCCCGTTCTTCCCGCAAGACCAAGCCGGCGTGGACCAACTAAAAGTCATCTTTGAGCACGGGCCGTTGATGGCGAGCGCGTCCACGGCGCAGTCGGGTTGGGTGGAGCTCGTCAAGCTGCCAGCTGAGGGCTGACAGCTGCGTCAGGAGCACAGGCGGGATTTCGGCCAAGGGTCTCAACTCCTGCGAATCAGGGCGGGCATGCTGCTGCCCATCCCTTGTTTCTCGGGATCCTTCGGCCGGCTCCCCCGGCCTATTTTTTGCTTCAGATCAGCTACTGAATTGGGCTAGCGCTTCATTTTAGTTCAGCGGGGTCAGGCAGGCCATTCTTCTCTCTAGCAAGCTGTGCATGCTTCATCAAGTGAGCGGGATTGGGCAAATGCGCTTTTATGGTAGGAAGTCGTAACGGCAAACCATCAAATGCTTCGTAATCGCTCCCCTTCAAGCTAGGTGCAACGACCAGCAGGTAGTCGGCGGTGAGCCAAACCAAGCCAAGGTCGAAAAGCGTGTGAATGTCGCTTCGCAAGAGGAGTCCATTGTCAATGCGATTCGTGTGAGTCCCGCGGTAGGGTTCAATGTGTGCGGCTTCCAGAACAGCGGTCGCATTTGAGCCTGTAACTGCACACTTGCCGTCGTAAGCTTCGATCAACATGGATCTAAAAAGAGACTGGCCTTGCCTTTGCGCAATGGCTTTCATGGCCCACACGCGGGAATCATGGTCAGAGTCGATTGGCAGCGGCGGTGCAGTGGCTTGAGCTTCCGCTTCGGCCAATGCCAACTCGCTCATGGGCAACTGGACAACTTCCCACTTTCCTTCTGCGGACTTTTGTAAGTCGACATGGCCGTGACTAGTGGGATCGAATGGAATGTAGGTTGTGCGGATCGGGTTCTTCTCAGTGACCTTGAACAATCGATCACGAGGATGGCCGCTATCGCTTCGCCAGTTACTGCGTGCTTTGTCGTAGTGGGGACGAGTTGTGGCGTTGACTGTGACGTGCTCAAGGCTTGCGCGAGGATCGCCCAGCGGATCGCCTGGATAGTGACTCTCTAGCCAAGCTACGGTCTCAGCTACGGTTCCTTCTCCCAGTGCCTCAATAGCTTCGACTGCACGCCAATACCTAGCATCTGGAGTGGACAGGGCGAGATCCGTTTCGTCACTCTTATCAGATACTGCGACGGATTCAGCTGACTGCACAGTCGGCTTCACCCATGCGGTTCCAGTCTTTTCGAACTTGAACTCAACGTTGTCTCGATCAAGGTTGATCAACCAACCCACGAGGTCAAAGCGGGGCACAAAATCGTTATCAGCGTCGGAGGCCCGGCCGGCACGAACCATGTCAGGCTGCTGGGACGTTGCAAGGACGACGCGTATGGGAAGTCTCTCGCGATTGGCTTCCAAGACTTGTTTCCGGAACCTTTTTTCACCGGCGCCTGACCAAGCGGTCATATGTCCATGATATCGAGAGAAATCTTCGTTGAAGTCGTGTTCCCAGAGGCTCACAACAAGTTCTTTAGGGCTTTCTGTGAAGCCCGAAACCGAAGAAATGTGAGCTTTTAGCTCCACGCCATATTCAAGAAACGCAAATTTCTTCAGCACCGAATGTCCCCTGTCCTTGTGGTCTGCTGACGCGCAGAGCTCCATGCCATTTTCCACGAGAGAGGCGCCGTTGGACATGAGCTCTAAAGAGTTTGGGTGCGGGCGCCGGACCGCGCCGCTTGTGCCGGCGCTGGTTGCAAAAGATGCAAGCGGCCACGATGTTCTCAGGGGTGTCTAGTCCGCCGTCTTGCTGAGCCACAAGGTGCTCGGCGGTGCATTGAAAGGCTCGAGCGTTACGGGGCCTCAGTCCGAGCTCTGAAGGTGCAGCGAGCCACATCGGCAGGCCGCGATAGAAGCAACCGCCCGACTGGAAATGGAGGGCAGACGTGCGGATGGATTTGAGGCGCTTGGCCGTCATGGATGGCTCCGGAATCGAAAAGGATTCCCGTGCCCCATTGGGTGGACCTCGGGCACCCGGAGCCTATTGGCTATGCGGGCACAACACCGACGCGTTTACGGACGGCAACTCCCTTGTAGCCGAGCCAGTGTCAGGTTGCAACCCGCCCGAGGCAGTAAGCTAGACCCGCCCGGCCAAGGGTATTCGACGGATCGAGGGAAATCGTGAGGATAGTGACGTTGTCGGTGCGGAACTTCCGCGGAATCAGTGAGCTTGAGTGGACGCTCAAGGCGTCGCCGCTCTGTTGCTTGATTGGTCCAGGGGATTCGGGGAAGTCTACGGTTCTGGATGCGATTGAAGCAGCGCTGTCCTCCCGGTGGTACACCTTTGGCGAGGCCGACTTCCGAGATTGCGACACATCCCGCTCAATCAAGATCGAAGTCACGATCGCAGAGCTTTCAAGGCCATTGCTCTCAGATGAGAAATTCGGCCTTCATATTCGAGGCCTGGCCCCGGACGGAACTCTGAGAGACGAACCCGAAGATGGGGACGAGGCGGTCCTGACGGTGCGTCTGACGGTCGATGCCACCATGGAGCCTGTATGGGAGGTGGTCAATGATCGGGCGTCTTACCCCCGAACCATGTCCAATCGCGACCGTGCGCTGTTCCGGGTAGTACGCCTGACTGGCGACGATGCCCGACACCTGACATGGGGCCAAGGTTCCATCCTGTCCAAGCTCACGGAGTCTGGGGACGAGGCGGCCCAGCAATTGGCGGAGGCGTATAGGACCGCTAAGGCCAGTACTCAGTTGCACAAGATCCCGAGCCTGGCCAAGGTGGCCAAGGAAGCCCAGGCGCGAGCTATCGAAATTGGAGCGCTGGTCGAAGACGAATACATCCCAGGTCTGGAGCTGCTTAGGGGCGGCTTCTCTTCCGGCTCCATCGCGCTTCATGACGGCTTCGTGCCTCTGCGACTGGCCGGTACCGGAACAAGGCGACTTGCTACGTTGGCTATTCAACGCGCGGCGATTGAGGACGGGGCGATCATCCTGGTCGACGAGATCGAACAGGGATTGGAGCCTCATCGGATTCTGGGCGCCATCGTTCATCTACGCCAGTCGCAAGCCGCTGCTGCGGCGTTGGCCAAGCCGGCTGGTCAAATCGTCATGACCACTCACTCCGATGTGGCTCTCAGTGAAGTCCCGCCGGCGAGCCTCTACGTCTGCCGCCGTGCCTCAGGGAGCGCCGTGAAGGTGCTCCATCCAATCGATCAGGATGCGCTTCGCAAGGTGCTTAAGCACATGCCGAGGGCTTTGTTCGCACGGCGGCTTTTGGTGTGCGAAGGCGAGACGGAGATGGGGTTGATCCTTGGCCTTCGCGAGCTTTACCCAACCAGGCATGCCGGGGCATCCATTGAACAGCGCGGTGCGTGTGTAGTGGATGGGGGGGGAGCCAATGCGCCGCAGATGGCGACCGCGCTGTCGGCATTGGGCTACGCGACGGCCCTGTACCGGGACTCGGACGTTCCTGTGCTCGCGAAGCAGCAAAAGGCGTTGGATAAGGCAGGGGTCCACACCATTACTTATCCAACTGCCATGGCCATTGAGGAGGCGCTGTTTGCGGGGGTTGCCGACGATGCGCTTGTGGACGAGCTGTTGTTGGAAGCTGAGCGATACAAAGGGGAGGCGACGGTCATCGATCAGCTCAACAAGGCATTCTCCGAAGCTGGTGACAGGGGTGTCGGGAACGGGTCGTTCGCAAGCATGGACGTCATGCTGGGGTTGGATCGGCAGGAAATCATGCAAAGGCTTGGCCTATTGGCCAAACAGAACTCCTGGTTCAAGAATCACTACATCGCCCGAGGGTTGGCTCCCGTTGTTGACCGTGCAGTAGCACAGGGGCCAACCTCCGAACTTGCTCTTGCCCTGAAGGAGATTGAGGAGTGGCTTTATGCCTAGTGCAAGAAGCCTCTTGGGGGTGAGGCGGGGGAGTGTGGTGGCCCCCGCCGGGCATGGGAAGACTGAGCTGATCGCCAAGATTGCGGGCATGTCGGGTCGGACGCTGGTGCTGACGCACACCCACGCCGGCGTTCACGCGTTGCGCGCTCGCATGAGTCGCTTGGGCATTGATCCCCGCTCGGCTGCTGTCGATACGCTTGCGAGCTGGGCAACCCGATACATAGCAGCGTTCCCGAAGTTAGGGAAGCCGTTGGGTAGGATGCCGCATGGCAGCGAGTGGAACAGCTTGTACACCGGGGGGCTGGATGTACTCTCTGTATCGCCGGTTCGGGACGTCATTGCGGCCTCTTACGATCGGCTGTTGGTGGATGAGTATCAGGATTGCGATTTGCACCAGCACCGCCTCGTGATCGCACTGGCAGAACAGTTGCCCACCATTGTCTTTGGCGATGCCATGCAAGGCATTTTCGGTTTCGCCGGGCCGGCCGTGTCTTGGGGGCGCGACGTCTTTCCTGCCTTCCCTCTTGTGGAGGAACTCAGAGAACCCATGCGTTGGAAGAAAACCAACCCCGCACTGGGAGAGTGGATAGCGCAGGTGAGGGGAAAGCTGGAGCGTGGCGAACGCGTGGACTTGACCGGCGGGCCGGCGGTCTTCCTCCGCTGTGAAAACGCTTATGATCTGTCCCCACTCTTCCACGAGTTGGATGACGTTCGTGGCAGCGTGGCGGCGATTCACTGCCGTCGTGCCACCTGCGAGCAGTTGGCCAAATCGAGCAGGGCTGCATACCAAGCCATCGAAGACATCGCTTGCAAGTCTTTGCAGCAGTTCGCCGCCAACTGGGACACGTCCTCCAGTGGCCAGCGAGAGGTGTTGCTTCGCACGTTGGTAAGGTCGGCGGTGTTGTTCAAGCCGCTGATTCCTGGCGAGCCGGGGCCCGAAGAAGACGTGCGAGTTGAAGGAATGGCGCAAACGGCCTATAAGGCGCTTTCCTCAACGGGGGATCCGGGTGCAGCAGTGCAGGTCCTCTCTGCGTGTCGACTGCACAGCCGGGCCAGATCGTTTCGTGCAGAGCTTCTTCGGGACACAGCTAAGGCGCTTTCTGCGTTGGCCGAAGGAAAGCATGCCACGTTGGTAGCGAGCGCATCTGTTACACGCCAGCGCGTTAGCCACATGGGGCGCCTTCTTCCCAAGCGCACGGTCTCGACGCCGCTGTTGCTGAAGGGGCTGGAGTTTGATCGGGTGGCCGTGCCAGATGCCCTTCATTTTTCGAATGAGGATGACGAGGGCGCGCAGGCGAAGCTCTTCTACGTTGCCTTGTCGCGAGCACGCACTTCTCTGGTGATTTCGTCCTCTACGCCTGAAGTTCACTTTCCACTTCCCTCGTGATCGTGGACTCTCTCCGCGTGTGGTGAACGCATCTCAGCGGTAGTGGGGTCGCCTGTGGTAGCAGCGGCAGTCATCAACGGAGCTCTATCCTGATCTTGCTTCGGTTGCCGCGATGCGGTTGTATCCGGGGGTGGCCTTCTCAGTGCTTGGTGTAGAAAAAGTAGCCCGGTGGGCATGGCATGAGCTCCTCGAATGAATGCCGGATCGCGAATCGCTGATCCATCTCTTAGCTCGCCTCCTAGCAGGGAGTGCGGTATATCGGGGACCAGACCATGCATGCACTAGGAAGCGGGGATGGCTGAAACGGGACGCCAGGGAGCTCAGGTGGCGATGTCGGTTGGAGTAACGCAACAGCGCGGTGAAGTGGTTCTCCGCAAAGAGCAACGCGGCTGTCCTCTGCTCCAGCAGCGCGGACACCACTGCAGGGTCGAAAGACGCGTGCCACTCCATCCAGCTCACCACGTCCCTCATTCCCCTGGTCGCAGCACAGCGACGGCACGAAGGCACCCAGTTGTCGCTGATGTGAGGCGGCCCTCCGAGTTCCAGCGGCACGAGGGCTATCAGCCTCCAGGACTGCGGAGAGGCGAGGTCCAGGGCGGACGTACAGAAGGCACACGTGTTTCCAGACGCAGCACGGCCAGCGCCATGGCGCCAGCCGTTGTTGGGCGCACGGGGAGGAGTCTCTGCCTGAGCAATGGCATGAAGGAACGGCATGACGTCCATCACTGAGTCGCTCCACGTGTTCTCAATGCACTCTCCGGTCTGGTCCAGGCGGCCCTGGGCTTCGGTGGTGCTCGCCACGGAACAGGCTTGCTTGGATGAATCGAGGGGTGATGCCCAGCCATGTTGAAGTCCTTGGCATCTGTGGTCTTCGCGTTCCATCCTTTCTAGCGCGGATCGGTCAAAGGGCAACGGGAAGGGAGGTAGAAGCTAGCCGGTCGACGACCCGTACCCCAGTACCACTTGTGGCGACGCCCGGAGCCATCGCTGGATCCGTCTCATCACCTGAGAGCCAGGACTCGTAGAATGAGGCATGGAACCGCTGCCTGATCCCTTGGAATCCCCGCGACGGGTTGCTCTGGCGCTGAAGCGCCAATACGACGAAGTGCATGATCGCGATTCTGGGCGGCTGGTGTCCCTGGCTGAGTTTTTGGGCAGCGCGTCCTACGGTGCCATCGTCGCGGACAAGCGCGTGGCGTTGGAGAACGATCTGATCGAGGGGCGGGAGCGTTATGTCTGCCCCGACTGTGGAAAGGCCATGGTGCTGCGGTCGTTTGCCACCGACGACAAGTCGGAGGATCGGTTCTTCTTCAGACACCGCTTTGACACTCAGGAGTGCCCCGGCCAGGGCGGGCTGTCCCCGGCCGAGATCTGCGAGCGCAAATTCGCTCTCGCTAAGGAAGGGGCTCAGCACAAGCACCTCAAGAGGGTCTTGGAAGAGAGCTTGGCTGCGGACGTGCGATTCACCGGGACCCAGACCGAAGCCCGCTGGAAGGACGTGGATCGCGTGCGATGGCGCCAGCCCGACGTGCAGAGCGCATGGCAGGGCCGCAGGGTTGCCTTCGAGGTGCAGCTGTCGACGACCTTCCTGCACGTCATCGCTGAGCGGATGAGCTTCTACCGCCGCAACGACGGTTTGCTTCTCTGGTTCTTTCGAGACTTGGACTCGACGGTGTTCAAACAGGCAGAGGACGACATCTTCTACTCCAACAACCGGAACGGATTTCGTATCGATTCCCAAACCTTGGAGCAATCGCGGCAAGAGCGGCGGTTCATGCTCCACTGCGCGTGGCACGAACCGACCCTCGACGAGCGGGGAAACGAGGGCCACCGTCTGGCTCAAAAGGTGATTGAGTTTGACGATCTCCGCTTCGACGTCAGCGATGGCGGTGTGCCGCGGGCCTACTTCTACGACTTCGATGGAGCGCTGGCGAAGCTGCGCCAACGGCGGGAGCAGGAACAGCATGCCCGACGAGAAGCGCGTGACCAAGCGTTGCGTGAAGCAATGGAAGCGGCGGTGGTTGGCTTCGCTAGGCAAACGGATGGGAGCCCTCAATGGCTGACCCTCCGGCTTCGTTTTAAGGAGGTGGGGTTGGAGTTACCGCAGGCTCTGTATGGCGGTGATGGACCCTTCTATCACCTTCAAGCGGCTTACTCGGCCAAGCATGGCAAGCCCGTGGCCTGCCGTCTCCCAAACCTGATGGGCCTGGCTCACAACCTGTTCGATCGGCACAAGAGTGCTCTTTGGGCCTTCTCGGTGATGCTCGGTCACTTCAATCGGACCACAGACTTTGCTGCCAATGGCAACGTCGAGGGCTGGAAGAAGAAGCGCGACCTGTACCGAGAAGGTTGGGACCGGGGCGACGATCTCTACGCACCGGACCGGCGCTACGACGATCTGCTCGCCTTTCTCTTCCCTGACGCCGCCGAATCGCTGAGGCGGTCGCCGGGGCTGGTCGAGCGGCTGCGGCGCCAGCGATCCAGTGGCATCCGTTCTCCGTGACGATCAACCGTCAGACGGATGTTCAGTGCGGGGATTGAGCCACACAAGCTCGCCTCCATCGCTTGATAAAGATCTGACTAAAACAACTTGCAAGACCCGTCGCTGGCCTGCAGCTCCCCCGTCCTTGCGTTTGCCAACAGGAGTCCTCGCGCTTGCAGGCAGTGCAGGGTCGCCTTGGCATTCGTTTGACTAAAACGGATTGAAGAGGACCGTAGCGGGCTTGGCCTCGCCTGTCCGGAACCTGCCGATGGGGAGGTCGGGCCGAGAGGAGGATCGGGCGCTGGCGAAGGCGTTCTACAACCGGGACGAGGAAGGCGATGCCATCGACCTGAAGAAGGGCGAC
>NZ_PKQP01000005.1 GCF_002887735.1 Stenotrophomonas bentonitica | reverse complement strand
GTAGAGCCGACCGTTGGTCGGCTGGCGGCGGGTAGAGCCGACCGTTGGTCGGCTGGCCGCGCGCAGCGCGGCAATGATCGGCGAAACAAACGGCGGGCCGCGAAAGCGGCCCGTCGTCGTTTTGGCGCCTTGACCCATCGTCGCGCCGCGCGCGACCAGCCGACCAACGGTCAGCTCTACCAATGGGTCAAGCGGCGCTACACTCCAGCCATGCCCGAATTCAAATCCAACCAGCTCTCCATGACGGTGCTGATGTCGCCGGACATGGCCAACTTCTCCGGCAAGGTGCACGGCGGTGCGGTGCTGCGCCTGCTCGACCAGGTCGCCTACGCCTGCGCCAGCCGCTATGCCGGCAGCTACGTGGTCACCCTGTCGGTGGACCAGGTGATGTTCCGCCAGCCGATCGCGGTCGGCGAGCTGGTCACCTTCCTGGCCTCGGTGAACTACACCGGCACCTCCTCGATGGAAATCGGGGTCAAGGTGGTGGCCGAGGACATCCTCAAGCGCAGCGTGCGCCACGCCAACAGCTGCTTCTTCACCATGGTCGCGGTGGATGACGACGGCAAGCCGACCCCGGTGCCGCCGTTGGTGCTGGAAACTGCCGACGAACGCCGCCGGCATGCCGCCGCGTTGATCCGCCGCCAGCTGCGCGAGGAGATGGAGCAGCGCCACCTGGAGCTGCTGGCATCCAATCCGCCTGCACCAGGTGATCTGGTCGAGCGGGTCTGAGAAGCGCTGCCGGCCAGCGGCCGGCACTCCCCCTTCATGGCCTACCCGGTGTTCTGTACGCCCTGCGAAACACCGTTCACGCACGCCACCAGCGCGCGCAGCACGTCATCGTCTTCGCCACCGCTTTCACGCCAGCGGCGCAGCAGGTCCACCTGCAGCACGCTGATCGGATCGATGTAGGGATTGCGCAGGCGGATCGACAGCGCCAGCCGCTGGTCGTGCTGAAGCAGTGCATCCTGCCCGGTCAGCGCCAGGATCCACTGCGCGGTGAGCTCCAGCTCACGCTGGATCTGCGGGAAGAAACGGCCATGCAACGCACCAGACAGCTGCGAGAACTGCTCGGCGATGGTCAGGTCGCCCTTGGACAGCACCATCGCGATGTCATCCAGGAAGGTGCTGAAGAACGGCCAGTCGCGCGCCATTTCTTTCAGGGTGTCCTCGTGGCCGGCATGGATCGCTGCCTGCAGGCCACTGCCGACGCCATACCAGCCCGGAATCACGGCACGTGCTTGGCTCCACGCGAAGACCCACGGAATCGCGCGCAGGTTGCTCAACGCGGCATCCTCACCCAGTCGGCGCGAGGGGCGTGAGCCCAAGGTCATCCGCTCGATCACGTCGATCGGCGTGGCCAGCCGGAAGTACTGCATGAAGTCTTTCTGGCCGACGAAGGCGCGGTAGGCCTCCGCACTCTTCTGCGCGATCAGGTCCATTACCGGGCGCCACTGTTCCTCGCGCGGTTCCGGTGCACGCGGGCGCAGGCTGGAGCGCAGCACCGCACCGGTGGACTGCTCCAGCGAGCGCAGCGCCAGCGCACGGATGCCGTACTTGCGGTGGATCACCTCGCCCTGCTCGGTCACGCGCAGGCGGCCGTCGATGCTGCCGCGCGGCGAGGCATCCACGGCGTGCGTGGTCTTGCCACCCCCGCGGCTGATCGAGCCGCCACGGCCGTGGAAGAAGGTCAGCCGGATGTCGTTCTCGGCGGCGACGTCCAGCAGTTCCACCTGGGCGCGCTGCAGCCCCCAGCGCGAGGCCGCGATACCACCGTCCTTGCCACTGTCCGAATAGCCGAGCATCACCATCTGCACATCACCGCGCGAGGCCAGGTGCGTGCGGTAGACCGGGTCGGCCAGCAGATCGCGCAGGGTGTCGGTACCGCGCTTGAGGTCATCCACGGTTTCGAACAACGGCGCGATGTCCAGCGGCACCGCGCCGGCGTCATCCACCAGGCCGCCGCGGCGCGCCAGCGCGAGTACGGCGAGCACATCGCTGCGGTCGTGCGCCATCGAGATGATGTAGCTGCCCAGCGCATCGGCACCGTGTCGCCGGCGTGCATCGGCCAGTGCCGCGAACACTGCATCCAGCCGCTCACCGCCCTCCTCATCGCTCGCCGGCAGCGCCTGCTCGCCACTGGCGAACGGGGCCAGGCGCGCGGCGCGGGTGACCGCGTCGGCGGCGTCCCAGGCGTCCTGCCCATCCAGCACACTGGCGAGCGCGCGGCCGTGCACGCTGGACTCCTGGCGCACGTCCAACCGTGCCAGATGGAAGCCAAAGGTACGCACCCGCCACAGCAGGCGGCGCACCGCGAAACCGCCCGCGTGGTCGCCCTTGTTGTCGTGCAGGCTGCGCAGGATCAGCTCGATGTCGTCGGTGAGTTCCTGCGGCGACGCGTAGGCGCCTTCCGCATCGTCCATCGTCGCCTGCACGCGTGCGCGCATGCGGTCGTTGAGCAGGCGGTAGGGCATGTCGGCATGTCGCGGCCGCGAGGTGACCTTGGGCAGCAGCACCTTGTACTGCTCCACACGTGCCTGCAGCGCATCGCTGACCGCCACCCGCTCGGTGGACTGGCTGAGCAGGCTGGCCAGCTGCAGCAGGTCTTTCTGGTAGCGGCCGAGTACGGCCTGGCGCTGCGCATCGAGCGTGTTGCGGATGGTGCCGGCGTCCACGTTCGGATTGCCATCCATGTCGCCGCCTACCCACGTGCCGAAACGCAGCAGGCGCGGCAGCGGCAGTTCCTGGCCATAGGTATCCAGCAGTGCCTGCTGCAGCGATTCGTACAGCACCGGAATCACCCGGTACAGCACCTGCACCAGATAGAAGCCGACATGCTCGCGCTCGTCTTCCACGGTCGGGCGCACGGGCGAGGAATCGGTGGTCTGCCACGACGCCGTCAGGGCCATGCGGAAACGTGCCGCGTCGGCGGCGGCTTCACCCGGCGTGCGCTGGCCGTCGAGGTTGTCGACCAGGCTGGCAACCATCAACTGCTCTTTTTCCAGCAGCGCACGGCGGACCGCTTCGGTCGGATGCGCGGTGAACACCGGTTCGATATCGATGCGCGGCAGCCACTCGGCAAGCTCGGCCAGGGTCACGCCCTGCGCTTTGAGATTGACCAGTGCGTCCTGCAGGCCATCCGGCTGCGGTGTGGCCGTACCGGCACGCTGGTAGTCACGGCGACGTCGGATGCGGTGCACGCGCTCGGCGATGTTCACCACCTGGAAGTAGGTGCTGAACGCACGCACCATCGCTTCGGCGCGCTCGGGCGGCAGGCCGGTCAGGGCATCGTTGAGGTCGGACAGCGGGGCGTCGCTTTCGCGGCGGGCGATGGCGCGCGTACGCACCTGTTCCACATCATCGAAAAACTGCGTTGAGACCTGCTCGGCGAGCAGGTCGCCGACCAGTGCGCCGAGTCGGCGTACATCGTCACGCAGGGGAATATCGGGAGTGGCAAAAACGATGCTGCTACGGTACTCGTTCATCTGCGACGCACTGGCCTCGGGAACGGAATCCGCTCAAGCCTAACCCACAATCGCGTCGTTGCTGCGTCGCGCAAATAGTTACATCTGGTAGTGCCGGCCGCTGGCCGGCGCTTGCCGATCATTTTTCGTACCGGCCAACGGCCGGTACCTACCCGTCATTTTTCGTACCGGCAACGGCCGGTACCTACCTGTCATTTTCCGTGCCGGCCAACCGCCGGCATCAACGACCAGGATCCGCATCGGATCGTGGCCGGCCCCATCACGATGGGTGCCGGCCAGGGCCGATCAGCGCTTCTTCTTGACCGGCTTGCCCTCGCCTACGGTCTGCTCCAGCCACCGCTCGCTTTCGGCCAGCATGGTCATGATCGATTCGCGCGCGCGGTACGCATGCGATTCGTTGGGCAGCATCACCAGGCGCGAGGTACCGCCCAGCCCCTTCACCGCGGCGAACATGCGCTCGCTCTGGATCGGGAACGTGCCGGAATTGTTGTCGTCCACGCCGTGGATGAAGAGGATCGGGTCCTTGATCTTGTCGGCATAGTTGAACGGCGACATCTTCTGGTAGACGTCCTGCGCCTGCCAGTAGTTGCGCTCTTCGGCCTGGAAGCCGAACGGGGTCAGCGTGCGGTTGTACGCACCGCTGCGCGCGATGCCGGCCTTGAACAGGCGGGTATGCGCGAGCAGGTTGGCGGTCATGAACGCACCGTAGGAGTGGCCACCGATCGCGATGTGCTCACGGTCGGTCACGCCACGCCGCACCACTTCATTCACGGCCGCCTCGGCATTGGCGATCAGCTGCGGCAGGTAGGTGTCGTTCGGCTCCTTGTCGCCCTCACCGATGATCGGCATCGACGGGCTGACCAGCACCGCGTAGCCCTTGGCCAGGAACGCCTGCGGACCCCAGTAGCTGATCGCGTTGAAGCGGTACGGCGAATCGGTGACCTGGCTGGCGGCTTCGGCGGTCTTGAACTCCCCCGGGTAGGCCCACATCAGCAGCGGCAACGGACCGTCCTTCTTCGCGTTGTAACCCGGCGGCAGCATCAGCGTGGCGGTCAGGTCGACGCCGTCGTTGCGCTTGTAGCGGATCTGCTCCTTGCTCACCCCACGCAGCTGCGGCAGCGGGTGCTGGAAGTGGGTCAGCGCCTTCGGTGCAGCCGTGGCATCACCCAGCGACTGCACGAAGAAGTTGGCCGGCTCATCGGGCGATTCACGGGTCAACAGCAGCGCGGTGCCTTCCTGGTCGAGCAGCGCCACCGGCGCGGCATAGGACGGGGCCTGCGAGTGGAACAGGCGCGTGGTCTGCTTGCTGTCCAGATCGAAGCGGTCCACGAACGGACGATCGCCTTCCGGCGAAGCGCCCAGCCCGTACAGGAAGATGCTGCGGCCATCGGCACTCACCTGCAGGCGCGCGCGCCCGTTGACGTCGCGCACCAGGCCCGGGCGACCGGGATCGTTGTAGCGGTCCTGCGAGGAACGTGCGGACAGCAGTTCCGCTGCCTTCTCCGGCTGGTCGGGCGCGATCCGCCACTGCTTGACCTCGCGGTTCTTCCACCACGATTCGTTGAGCAGCGCCAGATCACCACGGCCCCACTGGATGCCGGCATAGCGGCTGCCCAGCTGCGCCAGGGTCACCGGCGGCTTGTCGAAGGGGGCGGCCTGCATCAGCACCGCATCGCGCACCTTGGCCTCGCGGTTCGGGTCGCCGCCATCCTGCGCCTCCGCCCAGACCAGCGTCGCCGGGGCATCGGCGCGCCAGTCGATCCGGCGCACGCCGGTGGCCACCGCATCGTTGCCGGTCGGCAGGCCTTCCTTCAACGGCAGGTTGGCTACGGTGTGCTCCAGCTTGCCGTCCACGGCGGACAGCACTTCGATGCGACGCGCGAATGCGCTGGCCGGCACCAGATAGGAATACGGACGCACCACCCGTTCGCTGAGCAGGTAACGGCCATCCGGGGAGAGCGTGACGTCCCAGTACACCCCGCCTGTGGAGAGCGGCGTGGTCACGCCATTGAGCGCGACCTTGGCCGGCTGCGCGCTGGCGTAGTAATCAAAGAGGCGGGCATCGGCCTCGTTCTTGAGCATGTCCTGGTAGGTGCGGATGGTGCGGACGCCGGCGTCGGCCTCGGTCTGCTGGATCGCCGGGCCGGTCGGAATGCCGCCGGCAGACGGTGCTGGCCCCTGGCCCTTGAGCTGCTGCATCACCAGCAGGCCCCGGCTGTCGGGCTGCCAGCTGTAGCCATCGCCCATCACCGTGTTCAGATCGCCGACCAGGCGCCGCGCCGAACCGGCCTCCACATCAACGATCCACAGTTCATTGGTGTTGGTGGCCGCATGCACCTGGTTGAAGGCGATGTACTTCTGGTCCGGCGACCACGCAAAGGTGGCGATCGACAACGGCTGCGGCAGCCCGCTGATCTGGCGCTCCTTGCCATCGGCCACGTTCATCAGCCACAGCTTGTCGGCGAAGCTGAAGCGGCTGGCCGAATGCGTGGCCGGGTTGATGCGCAGACCGGCCAGCTTCAGTTCGGGCTGGGCGACGTCGTTGATCGACGGCAGCGGCGGGGTCTGCAGCAGCGCGGCCAGGTCACGGCGCGGGGACAGGCTGAGGGTCGGGGCACGCGGCGCGTCGACCACCGCCTGCAGCGCCGGCGAGGGCAGCTCATAGCCGCTCGGGTCGCCCTTGGCGGCGGCCACGGCCTGCGCAGAGGTCTTCGCGGCCGGCGCGGCGGCCAGCGCCAACGGCGGCACCGCCAGCAGGGCCAGGCCGAGGATCAAGGTATGGCGCCATTGCGGTGCGCGTCGACCATGGTTGCGTGTCATGTTCCGTCCCTATGCTGATACAAACCCCCGACCTTAACAGCCGGGCGCCAATCGCCCCCCTGCCGATGGTTGGGGGCGGAGACCGATTCATGCCAACGCAGCGGGCCGCGATATAATGGGCGACCCTCCACCGAGGGGCGCTGCGACCGTTCCGGACCTTTCCGGGGGCGGCCAGGCTCGGTGGCCAGGATTGGTTCCAACGGCGCCCGGCGAACACGAGTACCGACTCGTCATTACACCGGAGCTTTGAATGAACGCTGTTGCCAAGACCTTCTCCACCGAAGGCGATTACAAGATTGCCGATATCTCCCTGGCCGATTGGGGCCGCAAGGAGCTGGACATCGCCGAGCATGAAATGCCGGGCCTGATGTCGATCCGCCGCAAGCACGCCGCCACCCTGCCGCTGAAGGGCGTGCGCGTGACCGGCTCGCTGCACATGACCATCCAGACCGCGGTGCTGATCGAGACCCTGAAGGACATCGGCGCCGACGTGCGCTGGGCCTCGTGCAACATCTTCTCGACCCAGGACCACGCTGCCGCCGCGATCGCCAAGTCCGGCACCCCGGTGTTCGCCTGGAAGGGTGAGTCGCTGGAGGAATACTGGGACTGCACCCTGGATGCACTTACCTTCACCCTGCCCGACGGCACCCTGACCGGCCCGGAGCTGGTGGTGGACGATGGCGGCGACGTGACCCTGCTGATCCACAAGGGCTACGAGCTCGAGAACGGCAGCAACTGGGTCAATGAAAAAGCCGCCTCGCACGAAGAGCAGGTCATCAAGAACCTGCTCAAGCGCGTGGCCACCGAGCGCCCGGGTTACTGGGGCCGCGTGGTCAAGGACTGGAAGGGCGTCTCCGAAGAGACCACCACCGGCGTGCATCGCCTGTACCAGCTGGCCCAGGCCGGCACCCTGCTGATCCCGGCGATCAACGTCAACGACTCGGTCACCAAGAGCAAGTTCGACAACCTGTACGGCTGCCGCGAGTCGCTGGCCGATGGCCTCAAGCGCGCGATGGACGTGATGCTGGCCGGCAAGGTCGCCGTGGTCTGCGGCTACGGTGACGTGGGCAAGGGCTGCGCCGCTTCGCTGCGTGCCTACGGCGCGCGCGTGGTGGTCACCGAGATCGACCCGATCTGCGCCCTGCAGGCCGCGATGGAAGGCTTCGAGGTCAACACCATCGAATCCACCCTGGGCCGTGCCGACCTGTACGTCACCACCACCGGCAACAAGGACATCATCCGCATCGAGCACCTGAGCGCGATGAAGGACCAGGCCATCGTCTGCAACATCGGCCACTTCGACAACGAGATCCAGGTCGATGCGCTGGTCGGCTTCCCGGGCGTGCAGCACATCAACATCAAGCCGCAGGTGGACAAGTACGTCTTCCCGAACGGCAACGCGATCTTCCTGCTGGCCGAAGGCCGCCTGGTGAACCTGGGCTGCGCCACCGGCCACCCGAGCTTCGTGATGTCCAACTCGTTCGCCAACCAGACGCTCGCACAGATCGACCTGTGGGCGAACAAGGACAGCTACGAGAAGAAGGTGTACCTGCTGCCGAAGAAGCTGGACGAGGAAGTGGCGCGTCTGCACCTGGAAAAGATCGGCGTGAAGCTGACCACCCTGAGCCAGGAACAGGCCGATTACATCGGCGTGCCGGTGGATGGTCCGTTCAAGCCGGAGCATTACCGCTACTGATCGGCCTGCCGGTCCAGTTGCGTTGAAAACAGACGGGCGCCGAAAGGCGCCCGTTTTCGTGGCGGAAAACCCTTCAGTCCTGGCCGAAACACCTGCGGTCGTCGTTCAGGACGGCCTGACACTGCGCGGCGAAGTCCGCTTGCCAGCGCGACAGCGCGAACCCTTCCCGTTCCTGGAACGACACCGTTTCGCCCGCAAGCACGTAGCAGCGGTTCTGCGACAGTCGCAGCGCGGTCAGCGCGTCACCGGCGGCCCAGCAGTCATCGATGCAGGCCTGCATCAGCGCGTAATCCGGATTGGTCTTGGCGCCGCCAAAGGCGAAGCCCATCCGCTGTACCAACGCGATCACCGGGTCAGTGCTGGCCGGGGCAGCGCGCAGAATGCGCAGCACGCCGGCCTCGGGAATGCCAAACGCCCAGTTGGCAATCACGGCCGAACGTGCTGCATCGATCGCCGCATCGCGCTGCCCCTGCCGCATGTACTGGCTTGCCAGCAGCGCCCAGCCCTGCTGAAGCTCCGGGAAGGCGGTGCATGCTGCGCGCAGCAGTTCAATCGCCTGCTCGACCTGCCCCGCCAGCACCTGCGCGCGCGCCTGCTCCAACTGCCCGGTTGGCGAACCGGGATCTTCGACCTCAAGCTCGCCATACTCGCCTTCGTTCAGCTCCAGCCACTGCGAAAACACCTGCACCGAGGAATGGCGCAGTTCCATACGCCATTCGTCATGGAACATCTCGCAGACGAAGGGCGCATCTCCCTCACGCCCCAACGGCCAGTACAGCCCGAAACAATCGCCGTTGCCGAGCGCGCCTTCCGCGATCGATACAAACCCCTGAGGGGGATACGGTCCGCGCGCCACATCACTGTCGAAGGTGAGCGCGTTGAATTGGCCAGAGAGGCGCATGGGATCTTTCCAGACGGGAACGCCGCCATTATCGCAGCGACCGCAGTAGCCTCGGTCAAGTCAGCGGGTACGCACCACGCTACGATGCCGCCATGACGCCCGCCATCAACCTGCTGAAGCAATCAGGCATCGCCCACACCGTGCTGTCCTATCACCATGACGCCGCCGCCGAATCCTACGGTGGCGAGGCCGTGCAGCAGCTCGGACTGGATCCGGCCCAGGTGTTCAAGACCTTGCTGGCAACCACCGAGACACATGAGCTGCTGGTGGCGATCGTGCTGGTGAGCGGCACCCTGGACCTCAAGGCACTCGCCGCCGCGGCCGGCTGCCGGAAGTGCGGGATGGCCAACGCCGAAGCGGCGCAGCGCGCGACCGGTTACCTGGTCGGCGGGATCAGCCCACTGGGGCAGAAGAAAAAGCACCGCACCTTTCTTGATGCCAGCGCGCAGGCCTTGCCGACCGTGCATGTCAGTGCGGGTAGGCGTGGACTGGAGGTGGCGCTGGCACCGGCCGATCTACTGCAGCTAACTGGCGGATGCTATGCCGCCATCGGAAAGGCCCGCTGATGGGCTGGCCTTTCAACCGTGAGCCGGCCGCCCCCACCGAGGGACTTGGCGCGCAGCACCTGCAGGCGCTGCTGTCTTCAGCGCCTGACCGCATCTACAGCGCGGCCTGCACCATCGCCCAGCTCCGTGATCCGGCCGAACTGGATGCGCTTTCGCCGTGGGTCGAACGGATCGAGCGCGCCACCGCGCACATCGCGCTGGGTGGCGCCCTGTTCGCCAATAACCATCACCTGCAGTTCGCCCTGCGCCGGCTGCGCTTCTGGCGGGAGCGGGCCGGCTGCATGTGTGCGCTTTACCCGCACTACCCGTTCTTCGATCCTCGTCGGGAAGCCACGCGCGGGCATGTGGTCATCGATGCCGTGGGGGAGGCCGAGGACGGCTGGGGCGAGGCGCATGCCGTCACCTGCGTGGACTGTGCAACGCACTGGTTGGCCACCGACCGCGAGTATCACTACCCGTGGTGGGAGTGGAAACCAACGCGTCCCACCGTGGAGGGAACCCCAACGCATGCGTGATTGCATCGCCGCTGCACATCGTACTGGCGCGACGCTTCGGCGCATGGGCATCCAGCCGGACGCTTCATGGACCTGTAGAGCCACGCCATGCGTGGCTGCGTTCGCCCCGGTCCGCGTGCAGCCACCCATGGGGTGGCTCTACAGGGGAGGCGTGCAGCGAGTCTGGGCGCCTCAGGGACGCCAGTTGGCGTTGCTCTCCCAGAACGCCACCGCGCGCGCATAAGCGTCGCGATCCAGCGGCACACCCGAGCCGCCTTCTTCCACGCCCAGCGCATTGCGCATCATGGTGATCGGGGCCATCGGCACTTCCTCCGGCTCGGCGGTGTAAATGCAGCCCACGATGCCCCAGTCCGCATCGATGGGGGAGCCCTCTTTGGCCAACTGCTCGGCGCTGTACAGGATCACCACCAGGTAGTGCGCGCGCGGGGATTCCACGCCTTCGAACCAGCGCACCAGCACCGGCAGCTCCTCGCGGTTGCGCGCTTCATAACCACTGCGCAGCTGGTGACGGTTGGCCTCGGTGATCGGCACGGTCAGGCAGCGCGTGGAGGTCCAGTTCTCGTACACATGCAACTTGCAGAACGGCGCGTAGCCATCGAGCACCTTGAACGGCGCATGCGTGTTGAGGTGCTGTTCGAACTGCTCGGCGCTGCAGTCCTGGATGGTGTTGCCGCGCGGCACGCGGGGGAACAGGCGGGGCCGGGCGAACGCGGTGAGGACGATGGACATGGGCGCAATCAGGCGGCGGAGATCACGCACAGGGTAACGTGTGCGACGCGTGCCCTACAGCGCCAACCGCTCACGCAGCTCGCGCGCCTGGCGCCGCGAGACCTCGACCTGGCTGCCGTCGTCGAGGGTCAGGTCGTAGCCATCGCCGAGCGACGGTTCGATCGCCCGCACGCGGCGCAGGTTGACCAGGGTGTTGCGGTTGGCGCGGAAGAACATCGCCGGCGACAGCCGTGCTTCCAGGGTACTGAGGCTGCGTGCCAGCACCGCGTTCTGGTCACGGAACCAGAGCCGGGCATGGTTGCCGTCGACCACGATCTTGCGGATCTCGCCCAGTGCCACGAACCAGCAGCGCTCGCCATCGCGCAGGAACACCTGATCGTCGGCGCCCAGCAGGTCACGCGTGGCGTGCGGCGCTACAGGCGCGGCCGGCACCGGGAGGCGCGCCCGGCCGCGCTCCAGCGCCGCCCGAAGGCGGTCGGCCTCCACCGGCTTGACCAGATAATCGAGCGCATTGGTGTCGAAGGCGCGCACGGCGTACTGGTCGTAGGCGGTCACGAACACCACCATCGGCACGGTCTCCAGTCCATCCAGCACATCGAACCCCTCACCCGAGGGCATCTGTACATCCAGCAGCACCAGGTCGGGCTGCTCACGCAGGATCGCATCGCGCGCGGCGGGTACATCGTCCGCCTCACCGACACAGTCCACCCACGGGATCGCCGCCAGCAGCGTGCGCAGTTCACTGCGCGCCAGCCGCGCATCGTCCACGATCAGCACGCGCAGGGAGGGGCTCATTGCCGCACCTGCAATCGGGCCATCATGTGCTCACCCTGACGCTCCAGCAGGAACGTGCCGCGGCCGGATGCGGAACGCGACTCGTCCAGGCCGAGCTGGGCGCGCAGATACGTCAACCCGATACCGTGGCCTGCGCTGCTGGCGTCGTGCGGGGCGGGATTGTCCACCTCCACCCGCAGCCAGCCGCCATCGAGGTGCACGCGGATCGTCAGCTCGCCACCGCCCGGGTGGACCGCGATGCCGTGTTTGATCGCGTTCTCCACCAGCAGCTGCAGGGCCATCGGCGGCAGCCGTGCGGACAGCGCGGCGGGGTCGATATCGGTGCGCACCCGCAGGCGGTCTTCGTAGTGGATCGCCTCCACCGCGAGGTAGTCCTGCACCACGCGCCACTCCTCGGCCACGGTGACCCAATCGCCATCGGTATGCACCAGGGCGTGGCGCAGCGTGCTGGACAGATGGGTGACCATGTCGCGTGCGCGCGCCGGGTCTTCATTGATCAGTGCACGCAGGTTGTTGAGCGCGTTGAACACGAAGTGGGGATTGAGCCGCGCACGCAGTGCCTGGTGCTCCAGCGTCGCCCGCTGTGCTTCGGCGCGCAGCTGTGCCATTTCACTGTGCCGGGCCCGCTGCAGCGCGCGGCGGCCGGTCCACAGTGCGCACCACACGCTCAGGACGATGGCGGTGCTGAGCCAATAGTTGAACGTGTCGATCGGCCTGTAATAGGCGCGCTGGCCCGGCAGCGCCACCCAATCCCACGCAAGCGCGGGAAGCAGCACTGCGGCGGTGAAGAGCTGGATGGCGGCCGCGACGATCATCACAGCCTGCGCCATCCGCCACGTCAACCCGAGCAGATCACGCTGCAGCCATGCATGACGGAGTGCCCAGCTGCGTATCGATGCACTGCCGACGAACAGGCCTAGCGCGACCGTCACATAGATCAGCGTCCCGCCCGACCAGTTGCCCCGGTAGGCGATGCCCATTCCCAGGCTCAAGCCAAGGTAGCCGGACCATAGCCCCGCGTTGGCCCACCAGAAGCCGGAACTGCGTGCTGCCTGCGTCGTGCTCATCATCTCCATGCCGCTATCGATCAGGGCGCCGCAGGCAGATCGAGGAAGTCCCGAATCTGCGTCTGCAGCCAGCGCGGATCATCCCACATCAGGAAGTGGTAGCCGGCGCGGCTCATCTCGATCCGCACCCCGGGCAGCGCGGCGTACTGCGTCGCGAACACTTGGCGCGTGCTGGCTTCGGTCGCACCGAACGGCTGGTAAGCCGCCCAGGCACCGAGCACCATCACCGGGGCGGTGATGCCGGCGATCGGCTGGCGCAGGTCGGTCATGGTCATCGAATACATCGCGTTGGCGGTAGTGGCGCGGTCACTGTCGCGTCCCCATTGCTTCAACGTTGCAACACGTTCTGGTGCATGCGCCATCCCGGCCACCGCGGCATCGGTCTGCGCCGCGTACCGGGTGGCGTCGGCGGCGAGCATGCCGGCCCGCATCTGCTCGGCCATCGGCTTGAGCGTAGCCGGTGTCGCCGCCGGGTTCTGCACCGCGCCGAAGTAGGGCAAGGCATCGACGATCACCAGTGGGCCGATCTTCTGCGGCGCCGCGATCGCCATCTGCAGGGCCAGGACGCCGCCGAGGCTGTGGCCGATCACCGCCGGATGATCGAGCTTGCGGTCGGCGCTGTAGGCCAGCAGGCGGTCCCGCATGGCGCTGAGGAAATCATCGCTGGCCACGGCGGGCGCACCGGCGAAGCCGGGCAGCTGGATCAGGTGGCATTGCACCTGCGGCTGCAGCGCGGCGCAGGTCTCGCGCCAGACCTGCGCGCCGCTGTTGAGGCCGGGGATCATAAGCACCGGCCGGCCGGTGCCGATCACCTCGACCTGCAGAACCTGGAACGCTTCGGTCGCTGCGTGGGCGGGGCTGACCAAGGTGGCCCAGGCGGTGAGCGCGAGTGCGGCCAATGGCGCAAGGGAGTGGATGCGGCGGTTGCGGCGGGTCGACATGGCAGGCTCCGGCTGGGGTGAGCCTGCAGACTGCCGCATGGAGGCACGGCCGGGGCGATGACATGAGCAGCGGCCGCAGCGGGCCATGAGCGGTCGCCAGGCGGGGATGGAAATGCGACCTCAGTGCTCCGGCGCGCCCACGATGGCCTGCAGGGCGCCCGGCAGCGAGGGGTACTGGAACGTGAAGCCTTCGGCCAGCGCGTGTACCGGCTGCACGTTCTGCCCGGTCAACAGCAGCCCGGCCATCTCGCCGAACGCCACCTTGAGCGCGAAGGCCGGGGTGGTCAGCCGCGCAGGACGATGCAGCGCTTCGCCCAGCGTGGTGGCGAACACGCGGTTGGTGACGGTACCCGGCGCGGTCCCATTGTAGGCACCGCGCGCCTGCCCGTTGCCCAGCAGCCACAGGATCATGCCGACCAGGTCCTCGCGGTGGATCCAGCTCATCCACTGCCGGCCGTCGCCCATCGGGCCGCCCACGCCCATCCGGAACGGGGGCAGCATCTTCAGCAGGGCCCCGCCGTCCCGGTCGAGCACGATACCGGTTCGCAGCACGCAGGTACGCACGCCGAGGTCTTCCGCCTTCAGGGCCTCCGCTTCCCATTGCCGGCACAGCATCGCCGCGAAGTCATGCCCGGGCGAGGCGGTTTCATCCAGGGGTGTGCTGTCACGCGGGCCGTACCAGCCGATCGCCGAACCGGACACCAGCACCCGGGGCCGTTCGGGCAGCGCAGCGATCCAGGCGAGCAGCGCCTGGGTGGTGCCGATCCGGGAGTCGCGCAGCGCCTGCTTGCGCGCATCGCTCCAACGGCCGTCCATCAGCGGCTCGCCGGCCAGGTTGACCACCGCCTGGACCGGGCCGACCTCGTCCAGCGTGGCAACGCTGCGGATCCCCGGCTGCGGGTTCCGGCCGGGCCGGCGGGTCAGGACGATGGGGTCGTGGCCCTCGGCCAGCAGGCGCGTGCACAGGCGACGCCCGATGAAGCCGGTGCCGCCGGTGACGAGAATCTGCATGACGGTTGCTCCGTTGAGGTCTGGGCCACTGTACGCGCCGCGATGTGCACGCGACATACCATGCACTTCACATTCATCGCGATGAAGAGATATGATTGGACCACACCCGCCGACGCATCCCGCCCATGACCGCCATCAGCTTCGAGTTCTACCCGCCCAAGACCGACGAGCAGCGCGCCCAGCTGGACCGGACCGCGGCCAAGCTGAAGGTGTTCGCGCCGGAGTACGTGTCGTGTACGTTCGGTGCCGGCGGTTCCACGCTCAGCTACACCTCCGAGACGGTCCGCCACCTCAAGCAGCACCATGGTTTCGAAGCCGCCCCGCACCTGTCCTGCGTCGGTGGCAGCCGCGAGGAGATCCGCGAGCTGCTCAAGCTGTACCGCGCGATCGGCTGCCGGCGGATCGTCGCCCTGCGCGGTGACCTGCCCTCCGGCATGGGCCATCCCGGCGACCTGCGCTATGCCTCCGAACTGATCAGTTTCATCCGTGCCGAGCATGGCGATGCGTTCCGCATTGAAGTGGGCGCGTATCCGGAGACCCATCCGCAGGCCAGCGACGCCCTGCTCGACCTGAAGCACTTCAAGACCAAGATCGACGCGGGCGCCGATGCGGCGATCACCCAGTACTTCTTCAACGCCGACGCCTACTTCCACTTCGTCGATGCCGTGCGCGCGCTGGGTGTAACCGTGCCGATCGTGCCGGGCATCATGCCGATCTCCAATTTCAGCCAGCTGCGCCGCTTCTCCGAGCAGTGCGGTGCGGAAATCCCGCGCTGGATCGGCAAACGCATGCAGGCCTATGGCGACGATGCCGAATCGGTCCGCGCGTTCGGTGCCGAGGTGGTGGCCAGCCTGTGCGAACGCCTGGTCGCCGGCGGCGCCCCGGGCCTGCACTTCTATACGCTCAACCTGGCCAAGCCGACCACCCAGGTGCTGAAACTGCTGCGCAGCTGAGGCGGTTGCGCATCGCTTGCAGATAACGCCGGCGCCGCTACGCTGCTGCGATGAAACCGCTCGTGTGGCTCCTGCTGTGTGCGCTGTGCCTGCCCTCGCTGCCCGTCCTGGCGCAGGCGCCGCAGCGCGTGAACCGCTGTACCAACGCGCAGGGCGAAACCGTCTTCACCGACCGCCGCTGCGATGCAGTGGGTGCTACGTCGCGCTTGCCCCCGCGCACCGCGAGCGTGGGCAACACCGGCATCTATCGCGCCGGCTGCGCGCGCCGGCTCAGCGAGCTGACCGGCCAGATCCGCGACGCGGTCAGCGCGCAGGACGTGAACCGGTTGTCCTCGATCTACCTGTGGAGCAACGTCTCCAACGCCACCGCGAACCACATCATCGGGCGGCTGGAATCGGTGGTGCAGCGCCCCCTGGTCGACATCGCCCCGGTCTACCCCGAAAGCGCGCCGGTGATGGTGGACCCGGCGCTTGCCGCTGCAGGTCCTGAATCGGCGCCTTCGCGCCCCCGCCCCATCGGACTGCGCATCGAACAGACCCTGGGCAGCACCGCCACCCCGGCCCGGACCGTGTTCGGCCTGCGGCGTCAGTACGGCTGCTTCTGGATCACGCTGTAGCTGGCCACAGCGAGCGGATCGCCGCGATGCCCTGCGCGCCGTGGCGGCGCGCCTGCTCGATATCGCCGGGGGTCATCCCGCCCAGCGCGTACAGCGGCAGCGAGACCTGCTCGCGCAGCGCTTCGAACGCGTCCCAGCCCAGCGGCGCGATGCCGGGATGGCTGTCCGTCGTGTGCACCGGTCCCAGCACCGCAAAATCACAGCCCAGCCGCTGCGCCGCCTGCAGCTGCGCCAGATCGTGGCAGGAGGCCGCCACCAGCTGACCGGCCGGCAGCGGCCGCTCGCCCAGCGCCAGCAGCTGCTCACTGCCCAGATGCACCCCGACGCCCAGCCGCCCGGCCAGGTCGATATCCCGGTTCACCAGCCACTGCGTGCGCGGCCCATGCTGCTGGATCACGCGCTCGGCCAGCGCCACCCGCGCCGGACTGGATGGCGTGCGCAGCTGCACCCGGCGCACGCCACTCTCCAGCGCCTGCGCCAGGCGCCCCAGCCATGCCTGGTGGACACTGTCCTCCTCGCCCTCCAGCTCCGGGGTGATGAGATACCGATCCGGCTGGCGCAACGCCGCCACCACCGGCAGGTCCGCCGGCGGCATCGAGTACCGGTGCAGTTTGTCCGGGGCCACCCAGGTGATCGCCTGCCCTTCCCGCCCACGCGGCGAGCCCTTCCAGCCCTGGATCCGGCGCACCTCCAGGCGGAGCCGCTTGTCCGGGTAGACCTGCGGCACGTCCATGATCCACTCACCGACCTCCGCCTCGATCCCCAGCTCCTCGCGCAGTTCCCGCACCAGGGCCTGCTCGGAGGTCTCGCCGGGCTCCCGCTTGCCGCCCGGGAACTCCCACAGGCCGGCCATATCGCGGTTCTCGGTACGACGGTTGAGCAGGATGCGGCCGCGGGCATCGGTGATGACGCCGGCCACGACATGGATCGAACGAAGGGGAGATGACATACCCCGAGGATGCCCAAACCGGGGCCCGTGACGCAATGCCCCTGCGGGTAGTTGTAGGGGCTCGTTGTGGCTCGTGGTGGCGTCTCCGCTCGGAGCTGCCGCGAGCGTAAGGGCCCCGCAGCGACCGGCAGGCCCCTCGGCAAATGTCCCCCGGCCGCCGCCTGGCGGCGACGGCCTCCTCCTTGATTTTGCCCAGGAGCCTGCCGGCCGCTACGGGGCTCGCGCGCGGTAGGAGTGCGGAAAAGCGGACCTTGCTGTTGGGCGCCAGTAGTCTCGATACGTGGGGCGCGATGCCCTTGTGGGCGAAATCAAGGAGGAGGGGACGGCCGCAGGCCGGCACCGGGGGACATTCGCCGACAAGGGCATCGCGCCCCAGCGCCCGACCCATCGACCGCCGTGCCTGGAAGGGTCAACGCGCACCACATACCTGCCACGCGGATGGAAGAAGAACCAAAAAAAAGCCCCGCACAAGGCAGGGCTTCTTCGGCACGTCCAATCAGCCGATCAACTCAGCTGACCATGGCAGTGCTTGTACTTCTTGCCGCTGCCGCACGGGCACGGATCGTTGCGGCCGACCTTCGGCTCATCACGGGTGACCTGCGGCACGCCGTTCTGGGCGGCCTCCACCTGCGCGGCCTCTTCGTCTGCAACGTAGCCGCCGGCGTCCTGGTGCTGGAACTGCGACTGCAGCAGGCGTGCTTCGGCCTGCTGACGCTCGGCCTGCTCCAGTGCCGCCACTTCCTCTTCGCTGCGGATGCGCACGCGCGCCAGCAACGTCACCACTTCGCGCTTCACGTTCTCCAGCATTTCCGAGAACAGCTCGAAGGCTTCCTTCTTGTACTCCTGCTTCGGCTGCTTCTGCGCATAACCGCGCAGGTAGATGCCCTGGCGCAGGTAATCCATGCGCGCCAGGTGCTCCTTCCAGCTCTGGTCCAGCACGGTCAGCATCACGTGCTTTTCCAGCGCGCGCATGGTCTCGTCGCCCACGCCGGCTTCCTTCGCGGCGAAGTGCTCGTCGACCTTGGCCTGCACCTTCTCGGCGATGCCTTCGGCGTCCAGCTCCTCGTGTGCCTTGACCAGCTCGGTCAGCGACATGTCGATGCCGAAGTCCGAGGCCAGCGTCGCTTCCAGACCCTGCAGGTCCCACTGCTCATCGATCGAGTTCGGCGGCACGAAGCGCGCCACCACATCGAAGATCACGTCGCCGCGGATGCCGTCGACGTTCTCCTTCACCGACTCCGCATCCAGCAGTTCGTCGCGCTGGCTGTAGATCACCTTGCGCTGATCGTTGTTGACGTCGTCGAAGTCCAGCAGGTTCTTGCGGATGTCGAAGTTGTGCGCTTCGACCTTGCGCTGCGCCTTCTCGATCTGGCGGCTGACCAGACGATCCTCGATGACGTCGTCTTCCTTCATGCCCATCATGCGCATCGCCTTCTGGACCCAGTCCGAGGCGAAGATGCGCATCAGGTTGTCTTCCAGCGACAGGTAGAAACGGGACGAACCTGGATCGCCCTGGCGGCCCGAACGGCCACGCAGCTGGTTGTCGATACGGCGCGATTCGTGGCGCTCGGTACCGACGATGTGCAGGCCACCGGCCGCCTTGACCGCGTCGTGGCGCTTCTGCCACTCGGCCTTGACCTGGGCGCGCTGCTCGTCGGTGGCGTCTTCGCCCAGCTCATGCAGCTGCGCTTCCAGCGAACCACCGAGCACGATATCGGTACCACGGCCGGCCATGTTGGTGGCGATGGTCACCGCGCCCGGCATGCCGGCGTTGGCGATGATGGTCGCTTCGCGGTCGTGCTGCTTGGCGTTGAGCACTTCGTGGTGCACACCGGCCTTGGTCAGGTGCTCGGACAGCATCTCCGAGGTTTCGATCGAGGTGGTACCCACCAGCACCGGCTGGCCGCGCTCGTTGCAGGCCTGGATATCGGCCAGCACGGCGTTGAACTTGCCGTTGCGGTTGAGGAACACCTGGTCCGAACCGTCCTTGCGGATGGTCGGCCGGTTGGTCGGGATCACCACCACTTCCAGGTTGTAGATGCTCTGGAATTCGTAGGCTTCCGTATCGGCCGTACCGGTCATGCCGGACAGCTTCTTGTACATGCGGAACAGGTTCTGGAAGGTGATGCTCGCCAGGGTCTGGTTCTCGCGCTGGACCGGCACGCCTTCCTTCGCTTCCACCGCCTGGTGCAGGCCATCGGACCAGCGGCGGCCGGCCAGGGTACGGCCGGTGAATTCATCGACGATCACCACTTCGCCATCGCGCACGATGTAATCCACGTCGCGCTGGTAGATGGCATGCGCGCGCAGGGCGGCATTGAGGTGATGCACCACGGTCAGGTTCTGCGCGGCGTACAGGCCCTCGGTTTCGGCATTGAGGATGCCGGCTTCGACCAGCAGCGCCTCGGCATGCTCCATGCCCGCTTCGGACAGATGGACCTGCTTGCCCTTCTCGTCCACCCAGAAATCGCCCTCGCCTTCCTCGGCATCCTGCTTGATCAGGTGCGGGACGACGCGATTGACGCGGATGTACAGCTCCGGGGAGTCATCGGCCGGGCCGGAGATGATCAGCGGGGTACGGGCTTCGTCGATCAGGATGGAGTCGACTTCGTCGACGATGGCGTAGTGCAGGCCGCGCTGGTAGCGGTCCGCACGGGAAAGCGCCATGTTGTCGCGCAGGTAGTCAAAGCCGAACTCGTTGTTGGTGCCGTAGGTGATGTCGCTGGCGTACGCCTCGCGCTTGTCGCCGTGCGGCATGCCCGGGTAGACCACGCCCACGCTCAGGCCCAACCAGTTGTAGAGCTTGCCCATCTGCGCCGAGTCACGGCGGGCCAGGTAGTCGTTCACGGTGACCACGTGGACGCCCTTGCCTTCCAGCGCGTTGAGGTAGACCGGCAGCGTGGCGACCAGGGTCTTGCCTTCACCGGTGCGCATTTCGGCGATCTTGCCCAGGTGCAGGACCATGCCGCCGATCAGCTGGACGTCGTAATGGCGCATGCCGAGCACGCGGCGGCTGGCTTCACGGCAGACCGCGAACGCTTCGGGCAGCACCTTGTCCAGGGCTTCACCGTCAGCGATGCGCTGCTTGAACTCCGGGGTCTTGGCCTTGAGCTGCTCGTCGGAGAGCTTTTCGATTTCCGGCTCCAACGCATTGACCTTGGCGACGATGCGGTTGAGCTGGCGCAGCTGTCGTTCATTACGACTGCCGAAGACGCGGGTAAGCAGGCTGTTGATCATTGAAGGAACCGGTTGGAATGAGACGCCCCAACGGCGGCGCTCTCCCCGGGGGATGCGCACGCCGCAAACGAAACAGGGCGCACCGCGCCCTGTCTATGGCAACACCCATTGTAGCTTGGGACGGGGGTCCGGCGTTTCAAGCACCCCCGTTCAAGTTCGTTACCGTGATCAGCCCCGCGAAACGCGGCCGACCGGGGTGTTGCCGCCATCACCGAGGAACTTGCGCGGATTGACCACCTGGCCGCGTTCCCAGACCTCGAAGTGCACGTGGGCACCGGTGGAACGGCCCGTGGAACCGGCCTTGGCCACTTCCTGGCCGGCCCGGACCAGATCGCCCGGCTTCACCACCAGGCGCGAATTGTGCGCATAGCGGGTCACATAGCCGTTGCCATGGTCCACATCGACCACGTTGCCGTAACCGCCCTTCACACCGGCGAAGCTGACCACGCCATCGGCCACCGACATCACCGGGTCACCGACCTTGGCGTGGAAATCCATGCCCTTGTGGGTGGCCGCACCGCGACCGAACGGATCGCTGCGGGTGCCGAAGTTGGAGGTGATGTAGGTGTTGCGGATCGGCATGCGCGAGGGCACGGCGTTCTGCTCGAGCTGGTGGTCGAACATCAGCGATTCCATCACCGACAGCTGGCGGCCTGAAGCAGCAAAGCGCTGCTCCAGCACCTGTAAGTCGGCGTTGACCGCGCTGACCGGGATGTCCTGGGTCGGGCCGGGCTCGCCTTCACCGAGGCCGGGGGTCTCGTTGAAGTCGAATTCGCCGTCTTCCAGTTTGCCCATCTGGGTGAGTCGTTCGCCCAGGGCATTGAGACGGGTGGCCTGCGCCTGCAGCTCGCCCATCCGCGCTGCCAGCGCGTTGACCTGGGTCTGAGCGTCCTTCTGGGCCTGCGCCAGTTCGCGTTCCTGCTGTGCGACCTTGGCGTGGAGCCGGGAATCGTTGAACATGCTGCCACCGATACCGGCACCGAAGCCGATCAGGCAGCCCACCCCCAGCACACTGCCCAGCAGGGCACGGGGGGAATCTTCGAAGTAGAAACGCAAACGCGCCAGCGGCGTCTTGGCCTGTCCTTCACGCGTTTTGATTACGATCTTTTTGAATGCCATCAGTGAGTTTTCATGTCTGAGCCGAAATCCAGTGCCCGTTCCCCATCCACGCCGAAGCCGGCGCTGGATGCGGTCATGGCGGACAAAGCCGGTAACCCGCTGCGTCGCGCCTTGTGGCTCGACGCGCTGGACCGTCAGTTGCGCCCCCATTTGCCGCCTGCACTGGCCACCCGTTGCCGGCTGGCGAATGTAAACGGCGAGCACCTCGTTTTTCTCGTCGAATCTCCCGTGTGGCACGCCAAGGTCCGGCTTGCCGAAGCACAGTTGATCGACGCGGCCCGGTCCATCGGGCTGAAGGTCACCAAGGTGACCGTCAAAACAGCGTCCGCCCCTCCCCCACGCTCCCCAGCGATCGACAACAGGAATGGCCCCCACGCTGTTTCAGCCGCCACGCACAAAGGGCTACGCGACGCGTTGGCTTGTCTGCGCGACGTGGATTCCTCCAAGTCGTGAAGCCATCGGGGCATCCCGCCCCTTCCCGGCCGCGTCACGATCACGTGAACTTTGGCTGGGAGCCGGTCTGCACTGTAGCGGCGTCGGTGCCGCCAGTCGTTAGTGTTTTATTAAATTAACGTTAAATTCGGCACAAACCTTGATGAGGTTCACAAATCTGTGCGCTGTGCACCCCTACGGTTCATTGACGTCAAGATCACGCGGCGTTGAGCCCGTCCTGACCCCCTGAAACAGAAACGGCGCCGTGGGCGCCGTTCTATTTTCTTTCAGATCAATGGGTTGGCCAGAACCTGGCTCAGGCGTAGGCCGGCAGACCATAGACGACGGGGGCCTCGACCGTAGGCGACTCGTAGCTGACCCACTCCCACGCGCTGGCATCGGCCAGCAGGGCGCGTACCAGCTTGTTGTTGAGCGCATGGCCGGACTTGAAGCCCTCGTAAGCGCCGAGCACCTGGCCACCGGCCAGGTACAGATCGCCGATCGCGTCGAGGATCTTGTGGCGCACGAACTCGTCGGCGTAGCGCAGGCCGTCGTCGTTGAGCACGCGGAACTCGTCGAGCACGATGGCGTTGTCCATCGAACCGCCCAGGCCCAGGTTGCGCTCGCGCATGTATTCCAGATCCCGCATGAAGCCGAAGGTCCGGGCGCGGGAGATTTCCTTGGTGTAGGCCAGGGTCGAGAACTCGATTTCCGCGCGCGACTGCTTGGCCGGGATCATCGGGTGGTTGAACTGGATGGTGAAGCCGAGCTTGTAGCCTTCGTACGGCTCGAAGCGGGCGACCTTGTCGCCATCGGTGACTTCCACCGTCTTGAGAATGCGGATGAAGCGTTTCGGCGCGTCCTGTTCGGCGATGCCCGCCGACTGCAGCAGGAACACGAACGGGCCGGAGGAACCGTCCATGATCGGCAGCTCGGCCGAGGACAGCTCCACGATGATGTTGTCCACACCCAGGCCGGCCAGGGCCGACATCAGGTGTTCGACGGTCTGGATCTTGGCCTCGTGGTAGGTCAGGCCGGTGCACAGCGTGACTTCGGTGACCAGGTCCGCACGCGCGGGCACTTCCACCACCGGGTCCATATCGACGCGGCGGAACACGATGCCATGGTTGACCGGGGCCGGGCGCAGGGTCATGTAGACCTTGTCACCGCTGTGAAGGCCGACGCCGGTGGCGCGGATCGTGTTCTTGAGGGTGCGTTGCGGGATCATCGGGGGGCAGGACCAGAAAGCGCGCGGTCAGCGCGGCTGTGACAAACAAGAATAACACGCACTACCGCTGTCCCTTCCGTGAACCGTGGTGCGTCGACAGCACTGCCCGGACGTGCGCGATGCACGACGGCGGTCAGACTGCCGGGCCGATCCTGGCCCGGCAGCATGGGACATGGAGGTGCTTACCGGGGAGGACAAGGCCCCGGCCAGCGTTACTCAGTCCGCCTGGCGGCGCAGGAACGCCGGGATGTCCAGGTAATCGTTGGGCAGCTCAGCGGCGGCCGGACCCGAAGCGCTCGGAGCCGACGGTGCCACGGTGTCGGCGCTGGGACGACGCAGGCCCATGCCCATGCCCATCCCGCCGACGGCCTTGGAGACCGCATCGCCGCCGTTGTCGAATTCGCCGAACTCCGGCTGGCCGGTGGTGGCGTTGCGGACCAGCTTGATCGGTGCGCGCTCGCCCGGACGCTGGGTCTTGGCGGTGACGGCACGGTTCAGGCCGGTGGCGACCACGGTCACGCGGACTTCGTCCTGCATGTCCGGGTCCAGCACGGTACCCACGACCACGGTGGCATCTTCGGAGGCGAAGCCATCGATGGTGCGGCCGATCTCGTCGAACTCGGCCATCGTGAAGTCGGCGCCGGCGGTGATGTTGACCAGGATGCCGTTGGCACCGGCCAGGTTCACATCGTCCAGCAGCGGGTTCTGGATGGCGGCTTCGGCCGCGGCCTGGGCGCGGTCATCGCCACGCGCGGTGCCGGTGCCCATCATCGCCAAGCCCATTTCGGACATGACGGTGCGCACGTCGGCGAAGTCGACGTTGATCAGGCCCGGACGCACGATCAGATCGGCGATGCCCTGCACGGCGCCCTGCAGCACGTCGTTGGCGGCACGGAAGGCCTGGATCATGGTGGCGTTGCGGCCCAGCACGGTGATCAGCTTTTCGTTCGGGATCGTGATCAGCGAATCGCAATGCTGGCTCAGCTCTTCGATGCCCTTCAGCGCGACCTGCATGCGGCGACGGCCTTCGAACGGGAACGGCTTGGTGACCACGGCGACGGTCAGGATGCCCATCTCCTTGGCCAGCTGCGCCACGACCGGGGCTGCACCGGTGCCGGTGCCGCCGCCCATGCCGGCGGTGATGAACACCATGTCCGCACCCTGCAGGGCATCCATGATGCGCTCACGGTCTTCCAGCGCGGCCTGGCGGCCGACTTCCGGGTTCGCGCCTGCGCCCAGGCCCTTGGTGACGTTGGTACCCAGCTGCAGCTGCAGCTTGGCACCGCAATTCTTGATGGCCTGCGAATCGGTGTTGGCGGTGATGAATTCCACGCCGTCCACACTGGTGCTGACCATGTGCGCCACTGCGTTACCGCCGCCGCCGCCCACGCCGATCACCTTGATCACCGCATTGGGTGCCATCTTTTCAATCAGTTCGAAATGCGCCATGTCCGTGTCCTCGTGTTGCCGTTTACGCGGGACGGGGGCTTCGGAGAATCCTTCTCCTGTCCTCCCCACCGTCGTGCCGGCGAGTTGTAGTTGGTATGCCGGGCTGGATAGAGCCAACCGCGACGGTGTTGCCTGCTTCAATGGTCGGCCAGGTGGCCGGGTAATGCGCTTGCTGTGTACGTCGTGATGCGGGGTGTTGCGGCGTTGCGTGGACGGTGTGTGGATTTTTCGGGAACTGCTTATCGCTTATTGCATGTGTACTGCGTGTTGCGGGCCGCGATCAGAACTCGCCGCGGAACCAGGTTTTGAGCTTCTTGAACATGCTGCCGGCGCGGCCGGTCGGCAGCGACGGGCGACGCGGGTGTTCGATCTGGCTGCCCATCAGCAGCAGGCCCACGCCGGTGGCATGCACCGGGTTGCCCACCACTTCGCCCAGGCCGGTGACGTGCTGCGGGATGCCCACGCGTACCGGCATCTGCAGCATTTCCTCGGCCAGTTCGACCACGCCTTCCATCTTCGAAGCGCCGCCGGTGAGCACCATGCCGGCGCGCACCAGTTCCTCGAAACCGGAGCGGCGCAGTTCGGCCTGCACCATCTCGAAGATCTCTTCGTAGCGGCCCTGCACCGCCTGGGCGAGTGCATGGCGCGGCATCCGGCGCGGCGGACGATCGCCGACGCTGGGCACCTGGATGCTTTCCTCGGCGGTGGCCAGCTGGGCCAGGGCGCAGGCGTAGCGCACCTTGATCTGCTCGGCTTCCGGGGTCGGCGTGCGCAGCATGTGCGCGATGTCGTTGGTGACGTGGTCGCCGGCGATCGGCAGCGAGGCGGTGTGGCAGATCGCGCCCTGCACGAACACGGCCAGGTCGGTGGTACCCGCGCCCATGTCGACCAGCACCACGCCCAGCTCGCGCTCGTCGGCGGTCAGCACGGCCACGCTGGAGGCCAGCGAGGACAGCACCAGGTCATCGACCTGCAGGCCGCAGCGCTGCACGCACTTGGAGATGTTGGCGGCGGCCGACTGTGCGCACACCACCAGGTGGGCGTGCACTTCCAGGCGCACGCCGGTCATGCCGACCGGATTGCGGATGCCTTCCTGCGAATCGTCCAGCACGTACTCGCGCGGGATCGCATGCAGGATCTTCTGGTCCGCCGGGATCGCCACCGCCTTGGCCGCGTCCAGCACGCGATCCAGGTCGCCCCAGGTCACTTCGCCGTCGCGGATCGGCACGATGCCGGGCGAGTTCTTGCACTGCACGTGGTTGCCGGAGATCGAGGCGTACACCGAGCGGATCTCGCAGCCGGCCATCAGCTCGGCCTCTTCGACCGCACGCTGGATGGACTGCACGGTCGATTCGATATCCACCACCACGCCGCGCTTGAGACCGCGCGATTCGTGCGAGCCGATGCCGATGACCTCGATCGGATTGCCCGGCGAATACTCGCCGACCAGCGCCACCACCTTGGAGGTGCCGATGTCCAGACCGACGATCAGTGATTTGTCACCCTTGCGATTCATGTCCTGTCCTGCGTCGTGTGCGCCACATTGGCCGGCGCGGCCGGTGCGGCCGGCGTCGCCGGAGCCGGGGTACCCCAGCTCAGTGTGAAACCATTGGTATATCGGAGGTCGGCGCGCTCGATCGGCGCCGCCTGGTTGGCCAGCTGCGGCAGCACGCGCACGAAGCGCTGCAGGCGCGAGCGGGCATCGTCGCGGCCCACGACCACTTCGGTGCCGTTGCTCAGCACCAGCGACCAGCTGCCGCGTGCGTCCATGGTGACCCGCTTGACGTCCACCCCGGCCGGCGCGAACAGCGCGCGCGCATCGTTGTAGAGCGCCACCACTTCTTCGGTCTGGCTGTCCGGACCATCCAGGTCGGGCAGCTCCAGGTCCTGCAGTTTCTTGGGCGTGGCGAACAGCTTGCCCTGCTCGGAGAGCAGGCGGTCATGGCCCCAGCGCGCAAACGGCTTGTGCTCGACCAGGGTGATTTCCAGCACGTCGGGCCACTGCTTGCGGACCTGCGCGCTTTCCACCCACGGCAGCGTTTCGATGGCGTCCTGCGCATCCTGCAGCTTGACCGCGAAGAAGCCGGACTTCGCATACGGCAGCACCACCTGCTGCAGCTGCTCGGCCGGCACCCGCTTGAACTCACCGTGCACACGCAGCTTGGCCAACGGCCACCGCTCGGCACCGACCCAGCCGTTGAGCACCGCCACCACGGGCAGTGCCACGACCGACAGGGCCAGCAACCAGACGAAGATGCGCAGCACCGCGTTCATGCGTGGCGGTTCTCCTGCGCTGCGTGACCCGGCAGGGTCTGTTCCAGTACGCGCCAGACCAGCTCTTCAAAGCCGATCCCGGCCTGGCTGGCCGCCTTGGGCACCAGCGAATGGCTGGTCATGCCCGGCGCGGTGTTCACTTCCAGCAGGTAGAAGCGGCCCGTGCTGCGGTCGCGCATCACGTCCACCCGGCCCCAGCCGCGGCAACCGGCAGCGCGGAACGCGGCCAGTGCAAGGCGGCGGATCTCGATCTCGTCCTCGCCTTCCAGGCCCGGGCACAGGTACTGGGTGTCCTCGGCGATGTACTTGGCGTTGTAGTCGTACCACTGGCCCTTGGGCACGATGCGGATCGACGGCAGCGCCTGGTCGCCCAGGATCGCCACGGTCAACTCGTCGCCGACCACCATCTGCTCCATCAGCAGCTGGCCGTCATAGCGCACCGCCAGTGCGACCGCCTCATCCAGGCCGGCCTCTTCCACTACGCGGCTGATGCCGACGCTGGAGCCTTCGTTGGCCGGCTTGACCACCACCGGCAGGCCGAGCTCGGCCGCGGCGGCATGGACATCGGAGGCCTGGTCCAGCGCGATGAAGCGCGGGGTCGGCAGGCCGTGCGAGATCCACACCTGCTTGGTGCGGACCTTGTCCATGCTCAGCGCCGAGCCGAGCACGTCCGAGCCGGTGTACGGCACGCCGAAGGCCTCCATCAGGCCCTGCACGATGCCGTCCTCACCACCGCCGTTGTGGCCGTGGAGGATGTTGAAGACGCGGTCGAAACGCTTCTCGACCAGCGCCAGCGCCAGGGCCGGGATGCCATCGACGGCGATCGCATCGACGCCGCGCGCGCGCAGCGCTTCGATCACGTTGCGGCCCGAATCCAGCGAGACGTTGCGCTCGCTGGAGGTGCCACCGAGCAGCACGGCGACGCGGCCGAACATGGCCGGGTCGGTGAGGCGCAGTGGCGGGAAGGTCAGCGCGTTCATGCCGCCGGGGCCTCCTGGAAGCCTTCGCCGGCGATCTGCTGGGCGATGTAGCCGATGTCGCCTGCGCCCATCATCAGCAGCAGGTCACCGTCCTGCAGGACGTCGGGCAGCACGTGCGCCAGTTCGGCGGCGTTGCCGACCACGACCGGCTCGCTGCGGCCACGCGCGCGGATGGCGCGCGCCAGCGAACGCGAATCGGCCCCCGGGATCGGCGCCTCGCCGGCCGGATAGACCTCGCTCAGCACCAGTGCGTCCACTTCGGAGAGGACCGCCGCGAAGGCGTCGAACTGATCGCGGGTACGGCTGTAACGGTGTGGCTGGAACGCCACGACCAGGCGCTGGCTCGGCCAGCCGCCGCGGGCGGCGGCGAACACGGCGGCCAGTTCGCGCGGGTGGTGGCCGTAATCATCGATCACGCGCACCTTGGCACCGGTGTGCGTGGTGACGATGCCCAGATCGTTGAAGCGGCGGCCGATGCCGGCAAAGCTTTCCAGCGCGCGTGCGATTGCCTCCGGCGCCACGCCCAGCTGCCAGCCCACGGCCGCGGCGGCCAGGGCGTTGAGTACGTTGTGTGCGCCCGGCAGGGCCAGCGTCACCGGGTGGCTGCTGCCTTCGGGCAGGCGCAGGGTGAAGCGCATGCGCGGGCCATCCTGGACCACATCCTCGGCGCGCACGTCGGCGTTGCTGCTCATGCCATAGCTCATGACATGGCGCGGCGTCTGCGCGGCCAGCGCGGCCACTTCCGGATCATCGATGCACAGCACCGCCAGGCCGTAGAACGGCAGGCGCTGCAGGAACTCGGCGAACGCAGCCTGGACCCGGGCGAAATCGTTGCCGTAGTTTTCCAGGTGGTCCGAATCGATGTTGGTGATCACCGAGACCAGCGGGTTCAGGCGCAGGAAGCTGCCATCGCTTTCATCGGCTTCGGCCACCAGCCACTGGCCACTGCCGAGCTTGGCGTTGGCACCGGCAGCGAGCAGCTGGCCGCCGATCACGAAGGTCGGGTCCAGCCCGCCTTCGCTCAGCACCGCGGCCGTCAGGCTGGTGGTGGTGGTCTTGCCGTGCGTGCCGGCCACCGCGATGCCTCGGCGGAAGCGCATCAGTTCGGCCAGCATCGCCGCGCGCGGCATGATCGGAATGCGCTGGCTGCGCGCTTCCATAAGCTCGGGGTTGTCATCGCGGATCGCGCTGGAGACCACCACGCAGTCGGTGCCGAGCACGTTGGCAGCCGAATGGCCACGCATCACGCGCGCACCCAGGCCGGCCAGGCGACGGGTCGCGGCGTTGTCGGCGTTGTCCGAACCGGACACTTCATAGCCCAGCGTCAGCATCACTTCGGCGATGCCGCTCATGCCGGTGCCGCCGATGCCGACGAAGTGCACGCGCGGGAACGCACGTACCAGGTCGTTGGTGTCGTGGAGGCGGCGGATCATGCGCGGCCTCGCGCCAGGCTGGCGCGCGTAGCGGTGTTCATTTGGATTCCTCGAGAATGATGTCGGCGATGCGCTCAGCGGCATCGACCTTGGCCAGGGCACGCGCGGCGTTCGCCATCTGCATGCGTCGGGCGGAATTTTCGGACAGATCGCGCAGCACGCCTTCCAACTGCGTCGCCAGCGTTTCATCCTGCTTCAGCAACACGGCCGCGCCGCGCTCGACCAGATACTCCGCATTGCGGGTCTGGTGATCGTCGACGGCCGCCGCGAACGGCACCAGCACGCTGCCCACACCGACCGCGCAGAGCTCGGCCAGGGTGGAGGCACCGGAGCGGCACACGACCAGATCGGCCCAGGCGAACGCCTCGGCCATATCGGCGATGAAGGGTTCCACGCTTGCCTGCACGCCGGCATCGGCATAGGCCTGCAGGGCTTCGGCATGCAGCTTCTCGCCGCTCTGGTGACGCACCTGCACCGGCATGCCGGCGCCCAGTGCGGCCAGCGCCTTGGGCACCGCGTTGTTGAGCACGCGTGCGCCCTGGCTGCCACCGAGCACCAGCAGGTGCAACGGGCCCTGGCGATTGGCCAGGCGCAGATCCGGCGGCGTGATCGCGGCGATCTCGGCACGCACCGGGTTGCCGACCGCTTCCTCGCGTTTGGCGAAGCTGCCCGGGAAACCGGCCAGCACGCGGCGCGCGACGCGCGACAGCACGCGGTTGGTCATGCCCGGGGCGCGGTTCTGTTCGTGCACCAGCAGCGGCAGGCCATGCAAGCGCGCGGCGATGCCGCCGGGGCCGGAGGCGAAGCCACCGAAGGCGATCACCGCACGCGGCTGGCGATCGCGGATCAGGAAGCCGGCCGCGCGGATCGCACGCAGCAGCCGCAGCGGCGCGCCGAGCAGGGCCAGTTTGCCCTTGCCGCGCAGGCCGCCGATGGCCAGCGTGTCGATGGGGATGTCGTGCTGCGGCACCAGGCGCGTTTCCATCGCGCCATCGGCCCCCAGCCAGGTCACCGGCACGCCGCGCTCGCGCAGCACCTTGGCCACGGCCAGGCCCGGGAAGATGTGCCCCCCGGTACCACCGGCCATGATCATGACCGGGCGACGGGACGGATCGAGACGAGGCGTGCTCATCCCATCCTCCCCAGCGTCGGCTCGATGCGCTGCTGCATGCGGCTGGTGCCACGGGTGGAACTGTCGCGCGGTGCCGCATCGCGGTTGCCGCTGTCCTGCATCGCTGCGGCGACCGCACTGGCGCTCTCGGCCCTGGGCGTATCCCCCGGCAGCGGCCCCTCCTGGTCGGCACCCATGCGCACGGCCTGGCGGCGCTCGGCGCGATCCAGTTCGTAGGAGACGCGCAGCAGCAGGCCCATCGCCACGCAGGTCATCAGCACGCTCGAGCCGCCCGAGGAAATCAGCGGCAGGGTCAGCCCCTTGGTCGGCAGGATGCCGAGGTTGACCCCGATCGAGACGAAGCTCTGCATGCTGATCCACAGGCCGATGCCGAAGGCGATGTAGCCGGAGAAGTGGCGCTTCATTTCCACGCAGCGCATGCCCAGCCAGAAGGTGCGGCCGACCAGCAGTGCGTACAGCGCGATGATCAGGCAGGTGCCGAGGAAGCCCAGCTCTTCGGCGGTGACCGAGAAGATGAAGTCGGTATGCGCTTCGGGCAGGTAATAGAGCTTCTGCACCGAGTTGCCCAGGCCCACGCCGGTCCACTCGCCGCGGCCCACGGCCATCAGCGCGTTGGACAGCTGGTAGCCGTCGCCCTGCTGGTCGGCCCACGGGTCCAGGAAGGAGGTGATGCGGCGCATGCGGTACGGTTCGATGATCGCCAGCGCGCTCATGCCGACCATGCCGATGATCACCGGCATGGACATGCGCGGCATGTTGACCCCGCCCAGCACCAGCATGCCGGCGGTGATCGCCAGCAGCAGCGTGGACGAGCCGAAGTCCGGCTGCAGCAGCAACAGCACCACCAGCGCGCCGGCCACGCCGAGCGGCTTGAGCATCGCCGGCCAGGTGGCATTGACCTCATCGCGGAAGCGGACCAGGTAGCTGGACAGCCACACGATGTAGAGCACCTTCACCGCTTCGACGGTCTGGAACTTGGAGATGCCCAGGTTGATCCAGCGGCGGGCACCGTTGACGCTGCTGCCCAGGCCCGGGATGAACACCACCACCAGCAGCGCGAAGCAGCCCAGCAGCAGGATCTGGTTGTACTGCTCGATGCTCTTGAGCTCGGTGCGCATGGCGATGATCGCCAGGCCGATACCCACCGCCAGGAAGATCAGGTGGCGGTTGAGGTAGTAGAACGGGCTGCTCATCAACGCGATCGAGCTCGACGCGACCATCACCACGCCCAGCCCGGTGAGCGCGATGATCGCGCCCAGCAGCCACTTGTCGAAGTGGCCTCCGATGGCTTCCAGGCGGGTGGCTTGGCGCGAGAGGTCGTTCATCAGCGGACCTTCAACGTGGCCAGGCCGATCAGGACCAGCACGACCGAGATGATCCAGAAGCGCACGATCACGCGCGGCTCCGGCCAGCCCTTCAGTTCGAAGTGGTGGTGGATCGGCGCCATGCGGAACACGCGCTTGCCGGTCAGCTTGAACGAGGCGACCTGGATCATCACCGACAGCGTCTCGATCACGAACACGCCACCCATCACCACCAGCACCAGTTCCTGGCGGGTGATCACCGCGATCGTGCCCAGCACCGCGCCCAGCGCCAGCGCGCCGATGTCGCCCATGAAGACCATGGCCGGATAGGTGTTGAACCAGAGGAAGCCCAGCCCTGCGCCGGCGATCGCCGCGCAGATGATGACCAGCTCACCGGCGCCCGGGATCTGCGGGATCTGCAGGTAGCTGGAGAACACCACGTTGCCCGAGGCGTAGGCGAACACGCCCAGCGCGCAGGCGACCAGCACCGTCGGCATGATCGCCAGCCCGTCCAGGCCGTCGGTCAGGTTGACCGCGTTGGAGAAGCCGACGATCCAGAAGTAGGCGATGGCCACGAAGCTGATGCCGGCCAGCGGCAGCGCGATCGACTTGAACATCGGGATGTAGAACGTCATCGCCGCCGGGACATCGGCGGTGTAGAACAGGAACAGACCGGCCGCGAGGCCGAAGATCGACTGCAGCAGGTACTTCCAGCGCGACTTCAGGCCGTTGGGATCACGACGGACGATCTTGATCCAGTCGTCGTACCAGCCGATCGCACCGAAGCACAGCATCACCGCCAGCACCAGCCAGACGTAGCGATTGCGCAGGTCGGCCCACAGCAGCACCGACAGCGTGATCGTCAGCAGGATCAGCGAACCGCCCATGGTCGGCGTGCCGGCCTTGGAGAAATGGGTCTGCGGCCCGTCCTTGCGGATCGGCTGGCCGCCCTTGAACTGGGCAAGCTTGCGGATCATCGCCGGGCCGAGCCACAGCGACAGGAACAGGGCGGTCAGCGCCGCGAGGATGCCGCGCAGGGTCAGGTAGCCGAACAGCCCGAACAGGCTCTCCAACTGCTGCAGCCATCGGGCCAGTTCAAGCAACATTGGGGGTTTCCTCTCCTTGCGCGAGCAGCGCTTTGACGATCGTGTCCATGGCGCTGCCACGCGAGCCCTTGACCAGGCAGCGCACGCCGGCATGCAGTTCGGTGGCGAGCGCGGCGGCCAGGGCCTGGTGGCTCTGGAAATGCTGGCCGCCTTCACCGAAGGCGGTCGAGGCGGCGGCGCTCAGCGGACCGAGCGTGTACAGCCGCGCCAGGCCAGCCTCGCGCGCACGGCGGCCGGCCTGCGCATGCAGCGCCTCGCCGTCCGGGCCGAGTTCGCGCATGTCGCCAAGCACCAGCCAGCCTTCTTCCTTCGTGCCTGCCAGGGCATCGATGGCCGCGGCCAACGAGCCGGGGTTGGCGTTGTAACTGTCATCGATCAGCACCGCGCCATTGGGCAGCTGGTGCGCGATCTGGCGGCCGGGGACCGGCTCGGCGCGGGCCAGGCCGGCGGCGATCTGCGCCACCGGAAGGCCTGCGGCCAACGCCAGCGAGGCAGCGGCCAGGGCATTGCTGATGTTGTGCCGGCCCGGCAGGCCCAGCGTGATCTCTGCATCGCCCTGCGGCGTGGACAGCACGAACTGGCTGCCCTGCGCGGCCGGACGGATCGCACGTGCGGTGACATCGGCGCTGTGGTCCAGGCCGTAGCGCAGCACGCGGCAGCGCGACGGCTGGCCGACGATGTGCTGTTCGAACCAGATCCCGAAGGCGTCATCGGCATTGATCACAGCCACGCCATCGGAGGGCAGCGCCGCGTAGATCGCACCCTTGGTGGTGGCCACGCCCTGCAGGCTGCCCATGCGCTCCAGATGCGCCGGCGCGATGTTGTTCACCAGCGCGTAGTGCGGGCGCACGATCTCGGTGAGGTAGGCGATATCGCCCGGCTTGCCGGCGCCCATCTCGTAGACGGCGTAGTCGGCATCTTCCGGCGCATCGAGCACCGCCAGCGGCAGGCCGATCTCGTTGTTGCGGTTGCCCGGGTTGGCGTAGACCACCTTGCGGTCGTCCCGTGCCACCTGCTCCAGAATCGCCAGCAGCAGGCTCTTGACGCTGGTCTTGCCGTTGCTACCGGTGATCGCGAACACCTCGGTGCCGCGGTCGCGCTGCATGCCGGCGGCGATGCGGCCCAGGGCGTGCTCACTGTCGGCAACCACGATCTGCGGCAGGGCCACATCCAGCAGGCGCTCGACCAGCATCGCCGAAGCACCGCGCGCCAGGGCGTCGGCTGCGAAATCATGACCATCGAAACGCTCGCCGCGCAGCGCCACGTACAGGCTGCCCGGGGCAAGCGTGCGGGTGTCATTGCTGATCGCATCGATGGCGGTGTCTTCGCCATGGATCTCGCCACCGGCCCAATGGGCGATCAGCGACAGCGGTGTGCGCTTCATGGGGCCTCCCTGCGCAGCGTGCCCACGTTGTCCACACGCGCGGCCAGCACTCGGCCGGCAACCTCGGTGTCGTCGAAGGCGTGCTTGACCCCGTGGATCTCCTGGTAGGGCTCATGTCCCTTGCCGGCGATCAGCACGATGTCGCCCGTGCCGGCCTGGCCGATCGCAGCAGCAATCGCGGCGGCACGGTCGCGCTGCACGGTGACCGCCGCGGGTGCGTCAAATCCCTTGAGGATGTCGGCCACGATCACGTCGCCGTCTTCGCCGCGCGGATTGTCGTCGGTGACGATCACCACGTCGGCATGCTGTTCGGCGATGGCGGCCATCTGCGGGCGCTTGCCGGTATCGCGCTCGCCGCCGCAGCCGAACACGCAGACCAGGCGGCCGGCCAGATGGCCCTGCACGCTGGTCAAGGCCTGTTCCAGTGCATCCGGGGTGTGGGCGTAATCGACCACGACGGTGGGCAGGCCACCCTCGCCGCCCAGGCGGTTCATGCGGCCGGCAATCGGCTGCAGCTGCGAGAGCAGCGCGGCGATCGCGGCCGGGGCATGGTCCAGCGCATACAGCGCACCGGCTACGGCCAGCAGGTTGTCCACGTTGAAACGGCCGAGCAGCGGCGACTGCACCGGATGGCGCTGGCCGTCGACCACCAGGTCGAAGGCGATGCCGCGCCCATCCAGGGTGAGTGAATCGGCACGCAGGGTGGCCTGTGCGGCACCGCGCGAGCTGACGCCGATCGGGCGGACGCTCTCGCCGATGGTGCGCAGCAGCTCGCTGCCAAAGCTGTCATCGAGGTTGACCACGGCAGCCTTCAGGCCGTCGCGGTGGAACAGCCTGGCCTTGGCCGCACCGTACTGCGCCATGTCGCCGTGATAGTCGAGATGGTCGCGGGTGAGATTGGTGAACACCGCCACGTCGTAATGCACGGCGTCCACGCGGCCCTGGTCGAGCGCGTGCGAGCTGACTTCCATCGCCACGGCCTGGGCGCCGGCATCGCGCAGCTGCGCCAGCACCTCATGCATCTGCAGCACCAGTGGCGTGGTGAACCCGGTCGGCACGACGTCGCCGTACAGACCCACGCCTAGCGTGCCGATGCTGCCACTGGCGGTGCCGAGCAGGTGCCAGGCCTGGGCCAGCAGCTGCACGGTGGAGGTCTTGCCGTTGGTGCCGGTCACGCCGACCATCGTCATCGCGCGCGAGGGATGGCCGTGGAACTGGTCGGCCATCGCACCCATGCGGTTGCGCAGGCCCGGCACGGCGATCGCATCGGCCGGGGCCGGCAGTTCGGCCGGGGCCGGCGGGTCGAACAGGATCGCCGCAGCGCCATTGGCGCGCGCCTGGTCGACAAACCCCAGCCCGTGCGCGCCGAAACCGGCGATCGCCACGAAGGCGTTGCCCGGGCGCACCGCGCGGCTGTCCAGCACCAGGCCGGTGAGGGTCGGATCGTGGCTCAGTGCCACATCGGGAAGCAACTGCGAAAGCAACATCGTCTGGCTCATTGGGTGCCTCCCTGCGCGGGCGGCACCGTGGCGTGCGCGCTGGGCAGCGCGGCATCGAATTCTGCGGCGGCGTCGGGTGCGATCACCGTTTCCGGCGGCGGCATCGGCAGCACCGAGGCCGAGTGGCCCATCTTTCCGGACTGCTGGGCGGCCAGCCACGACTCGATGTCATCCGGCGGCACGTCCATCAGGCGCAGTGCGCCTTCCATCACGTTGTGGAACACCGGTGCGGACACCAGGCCGCCGTAGTACTTGCCGGCCTGCGGGTCGTTGATGACGATCACCGTGGCAAAGCGCGGGTTGGTGGCCGGCACCACGCCGGCGAACAGCGCGTTGTAATGCCCGCGCTCGTACCCGCCCGGGCCGGCCTTTCGGGCCGTACCGGTCTTGCCGGCCACGTGGTAGCCCAGCACCGCGGCCTGCTTGGCGCCGCCCTGGGTGACCACGGTTTCCATCATCGCCACCACTTCCTTGGCGATGCTCTCATCGATGATCTGCTTGCCTTCGTTGCGCTGGCCCTTGACGAAGGTCGGCGCGATCAACTTGCCGCCGTTGCCCAGCGCCGAGTACGCCGTGGCGATCTGCAGCGGGGTGACATTCAGGCCGTAGCCGTAGGACATGGTGGTCTTGGACGAGCCGCTCCAGCGCGCCGGGCGCGGCAGCACGCCGGCCGATTCGCCGGGGAAGCCGCTGTGCGGCGACACGCCGTAGCCGAAGCTGTGCACGTGGTCGTAGAAGACCTGGTCCGGCATCTTGGCCGCGATCTTGGCCGCGCCGATGTTCGAGCTGCGGGTGATCACGCCGGTGACGTTGAGCACGCCGTTGTTGCGCGGCACGTCCTTGATGGTGAAACGCCCGACAGCCATGTAACCCGGGTTGGTATCCACCGTGGTGTCCTTGGTGACCACGCCGGACTGCAGCGCCGAGGCGATGGTCAGCGGCTTCATGGTCGAGCCGGGCTCGACCAGATCGGTCACCGCGCGGTTGCGACGGGTGTCCGGCGCAGCGCCACCCACGGCATTGGGGTTGTAGGTCGGCAGGTTGACCATGGCCAGCACTTCACCGGTAGCCACGTCCATGATCACCATCGAGCCGCCGGCCGCCTTGTTGGCGATCAGCGCGTTGCGCAGCTCCTTGAAGGCCAGGAACTGGATGCGGCGGTCGATGCTGAGGGTGAGGTCCTTGCCCGGCTCGGCGGCGCGCAGCAGATCGCTCTCGACGGTGTCGCCCTTGCGGTTGCGGATCACGCGCTTGGCGCCGGCCTTGCCGCGCAGCCATTCGTCGAAGGCCAGCTCCAGTCCTTCCTGGCCGCGGTCGTCGATGTTGGTGAAGCCCAGCACGTGCGCCATCGCCTCACCCTGCGGGTAGAAGCGGCGGAACTCGCGCTGCGAGGCCACGCCCGGGATCTTCAGCGCGACCACCTTTTCCGCGTCGTCCGGATTGATCCGGCGGCGCAGGTACATGAATTCCTTGTCCGCCTTCTGCGACAGCTTGGAGGTCAGCTCGTCCAGCGGCATGCCCAGCGCGGTGGCCAGCTCCGGGATGCGGTCCGGGGCGCGCAGCAGTTCCTGCGGGTTGACCCAGATCGAGGCGACCGGCGTGGAGACCGCCACCGGCTCACCGTTGCGGTCGGTGATCATGCCGCGCGAGGTGTTGATCGGCAGCTCGCGCAGGTAACGGGCTTCGCCCTGGCGCTGGTAGAACTCGCTGTTGATGATCTGCACGTAGGCAGCGCGACCAACCAGCGAGACCGAGCACAAGCCCAGCGCCAGCCCCACCCACTTCAGGCGCTGGCGGAGGTTGAAGCTGTTGCGCGCACGGTTGCGGCCGGACTTGTTCATGGCCGGATCACCACGACATCGGCCGCTTCGGGGAACTTCATGCCCAGGCGCTCGCGGGCGACGCGGTCGACCCGGGTGGCCTCGGCCAGGGTGGCCTGCTCGAGCTGCAGGCGACCGAACTCGATGTTGATCTCATCGCGCGCCCGCTCGACCCGGGACAGCTCCACGAAGGTCTGGCGGTGGCGATGGCGCATGAACACCACGCCGATCGCCGAGGCGACGGTGCAGGCCAGCAGCACGATCAACAGCAGGCGGCTCATCCGGCCACCTCGCACTTCTCGGCGACGCGCAGCACGGCGCTGCGCGAGCGCGGATTGACCGCCAGCTCGTCATCGTCGGCCTTGATGGCGCCGCCGTGCAGCACCAGGGTCGGCACGAACGGCTGCGCCTCGGGCAACCGGCGGTTGCTCGGCGGGGCCTTGGCATGGCGGTTCATGAACTGCTTGACGATGCGGTCTTCCAGCGAATGGAAGCTGATCACGGCCAGGCGGCCACCGGGCTTGAGGCGCGCCAGGGCGGCATCCAGGCCGGCCTCTAGGTCGGCCAGTTCGCGGTTGATGTGGATGCGGATCGCCTGGAAGCTGCGCGTGGCCGGGTTGATCTTGTCCTTGCCACGCGGCATCACCGAGGCGATCACCTCCGCCAGCTCGGCGGTGCGGGTGAAGGGTTGCTTGTCGCGGCGGGCGACGATGGCCTTGGCGATGCGGCGGCTCTGGCGCTCTTCGCCATAGGTCCAAAGGATATCGGCGATCTCGCGCTCTTCGGCACGGTTGAGCCACTGCGCCGCGCTTTCGCCGCTGTCCGGGTCCATGCGCATGTCCAGCGGGCCGTCCTTGCCGAAGCTGAAGCCACGCTCGGCGACATCCAGCTGGGGCGAGGACACGCCCAGGTCGAACAGCACGCCATCCAGGCCCTGCGCCGTGGCCTCCCAGTGCAGCAGATCGGCGAAGCTGCCACGGAAGATCGAGACGCGCGGGTCCGGCGCGAAATCACGCTCGGCTACCGCAATCGCCTCGGGATCCTTATCCATGACCAGCAGCCGGCCTCCGGGACCGAGTTGCTCGAGCACGCCGCGGGCGTGACCGCCACGACCGAACGTGCCATCGAGATACACTCCGTTTTCGATCACCTTCAGGCCATCCAGGACCTGCGTGTACAGGACCGGCAGGTGGCCTGCCGGCGACTGCGACACCGGAAGGTGACCGGTCTGCGCTGCTCCGCGCATCCGGGCACCCCGGCTCACAACTTCAGGTCGAGCAACCCATCGCCGAGATCCTCGTCAGACAACGTCTGCTGGATCAACGCGCGATGAGCCTGCTCGCTCCACAATTCGAATTTGTCGCCCATACCGAGCAGCACCGCCTTCTTTTCAATGCCAACGGCACCACGGTGGCTGGCGGGAATACTGATGCGGCCATTGCCGTCCAGCTCCAGATGCGCGGCCGAACCGACCAGCTTCTGTTGCAGGAGGCGCACGACGCGCTGTGTGTTGGGCTTGGACATGACGTCATCACGGACGCGTTCCCATTCCTGTTCGGCGTACAGCCAGAGGCAGCCGGACTCGAACGGGTTGTAGGTCAGGACCAGACGGTTGTTGCTCACACGCGCGACAAGGTCGCGATGCGCGGTCGGAACCGCCATGCGCCCTTTGTCGTCAACAGTGATGGCCGTCTCGCCTTGAAACACGACGTTTTCACCTTTCCTTCGCCTGGTGAAACATTGAACCACGAAAAACCACAAAAAACCCGGTTTCCCCTCTCATGCCCACCTTAGCAGTGCCGATTGGGTTGTCAACAACTTTGCGAAGGGGAAATCACTTTGAACATCAAGGGCTTGCAGCAATGTTTAGAGACTTGTTCAAGGCTTATCCACAAGTTGCTGTTTCGTCTCATTTTTTGAGATTTCGCCGAAGTTCAGGCCTGTGGAGACCGCGTGAAACATCGCCGCGTATTCAGTCCTGACGCGGTCGGCATCGTCTCGCCGCTGCGCAGAACCGGCACAATGTGAGGCATGTGTCTGCTCGCCCTCGCATGGAAAACACACCCCCTCTGGCAGCTGGTGATGGCCGGCAACCGCGATGAGTTCCACGCGCGGCCCACCGCCGCGCTGGCGCGCTGGTCTCCGCCGGATGAGGCCGTGGCCGCCGGCCGCGACCTGCGCTCGGGCGGGACCTGGGCCGGGATCGGCGCGCAGGGTCGGATGGCGGTGGTGACCAATGTCCGCGACCCGCTGGCCCGGCAGACCGGCCCCTCGCGCGGCGCCCTGGTGGCCGGCTACCTGCGCGACGATGCGCCGGCGGCCGTCTTCGCCGACCAGCTCGCCGCACGCGCGGTCGAGTTCGCCCCCTTCAACCTGGTGCTGGCCGACCGCGGCAGCTGCCAGTTCCTGGGCAACCACCCCCTGCACCGCCAACCGCTGGCCCCGGGCATCCATGGCGTGTCCAACGGGCCGCTGGACGCGCCGTGGCCGAAAACCGTGACATTGAACGCAGCGCTGCGCGCGTGGGTGGACGCCGGCAGCGAGGACCTGACCCCGCTGTGGGACGCCCTGCGCGATGAGACCCGCGCCGACGACCGCGCCCTGCCCGACACCGGCATCGGCCTGGCGCGCGAGCGCTGGCTGTCCTCCGCCTTCATCCGCAGCCCCGAGTACGGCACCCGCGCCAGCACGATCATCGCGCTGGACGCCAATGGCCACGGCTTCATCGCCGAGCGCCGGTTCGATGCGGAGGGTGTCTGCATCGGCGAGACCCGGCTGACGACCACGCAGCTGTCTGCGCCGAGGTGACGTGAATGTGGGACAATGCGCACGGCGGAGTCGGCCAGACAGTCGCGTCATCCCTTGCGGATGCCGAGGAAAGTCCGGGCTCCACAGGGCAAGGTGCCAGGTAACGCCTGGGCGGCGCGAGCCGACGGAAAGTGCAACAGAAAGATACCGCCTACGTTTCCTTCGGGAAGCCGGTAAGGGTGAAATGGTGCGGTAAGAGCGCACCGCGAGTCTGGCAACAGACCGGCACGGCAAACCCCACCTGGAGCAAGACCAAATAGGGACCTAATGGCGTGGCCCGCGTCGGGTCCGGGTAGGTTGCTTGAGCGCTGCGGTGACGCAGCGCCTAGAAGAATGACTGTCCACGACAAAACCCGGCTTATCGGCCGGCTCCGCCGCTTTTTTCGTCATGACGAAAAAGCCCCGAGGTTTGCAGCGCAAACCTGGGGCCCCGGGCCACCAGCGCCCAGTTCCCCGCGGCTGTCGCCGCGCCCCCCTTTACCAAAGGGGGCTGTGCATCCAGACGGTTGGCGTGGGCCGGCATTCAATCTGCACGCGCGGTAGAACCACCCCATGGGTGGCTGCCACACGTTCTGGCACCGCGTGCAGCCACCCATGGGGTGGCTACCTTCTTTGGCACCGCGTGCAGCCACCCGTGGGGTGGCGCGACCGGCCGATCAACCGCCGTACAGGGCTTTTCTGGGGGCACCGGTGAGTTCGGCGGCGAGCTTGGCTGCGGTGGACGGCGGGAGGTGTTCGCTGAGCTTGGCGTACATGCGGCGGCCGGCGGCCAACTGAGCCTCCTCATCGTCGGCCGCGCCCTGCACCATCACCACGAACTCGCCCTTGCGCTGGTTGTCGTCCGCCTCGACCTGCTGCAGCAGCGAGGCCAGGTCGCCGTCCAGCACGGTCTCGAACAGCTTGGTCAGTTCGCGCGCCAGCACCGCCGGCCGCTCGGGCCCGAACGCAGCCATCATGTCCGCCAGCGATTCGGTGATCCGGTGCGAGGATTCGTAGAACACCAGGGTGCGGGTCTCACCGGCCAGCGCGTTGAGGCGCTCGCGGCGGCCGGAGGCCTTGGCCGGCAGGAACCCTTCGAAGGTGAAGCGGTCGCTGGGCAGGCCGGCCACGCTCAGTGCGGCAATCGCGGCGCAGGCGCCGGGCACCGGGCTGACCTTGATCCCGGCTTCGCGCGCGGCGCGGACCAGGCGATAGCCCGGGTCGCTCACCAGCGGGGTGCCGGCGTCGCTGACCAGCGCCAGCGACTCACCGGCCAGCAGGCGCGCCACGATCCGCTGCGACAGCGCTTCCTCATTGTGATCGTGCAGCGCCACCAGTGGCTGCTGGATGCCGAAGTGGGCCAGCAGCTGGCCGCTGCGGCGGGTGTCCTCGGCGCAGATCGCGGCCACCGAACGCAGCACGTCCTGTGCCCGCGGGGTCAGATCGGCGAGGTTGCCGATCGGGGTGGCAACGACATACAGCGTGGGGACAGCACTCATCAGCGGCTCTTCCGTGGTCAAGGGTAGAATCGTACCGTTCCCCGGCCACGGCCGCTGCCCCCATCGAATGGACCTGATCATGAACAAGCCCGTCGTAAGGATCTCCGCCCTTTCGTTGTCGCTGATGCTGCTTGCCGGCTGCGCCACGACCAGCTTCACCAGTGCGCCGGATTCGCCGGCCCAGAGCCAGGCCTTGGCGCTGATCGAGCAGGGCAAGCCGCGCGATGCGGCGGTCCAGCTGGAAGCCCTGGCCAACACCCTGCGCGGCAGTGCCCGCAGCGCCGCGCTGGCCGATGCCGCCTTCGCCTGGCACGAAGCCGGCGATGCCACCCGCGCCCGCACGCTGCTGGCCCAGGTCACTGCGCGCCAGCTCAGCGGCGCCAGCCTGCAGCGGTATCAGCTGACCACCGCCGAGCTGGCCCTGGCCGACAAGCAGCCGGCGCAGGCGCTGGCCGCACTGAAAGAATCGGCCGAGGCGGTCACCCCATCGCTGCGTACCCGCTGGCAGTTGGCGCGCGCCAACGCACTGCAGGCCACCGGCGACAACCTCGGTGCCGCGCTCGAGCGCGCCCGTGCGCACGCCGCGCTGACCGGCAAAGCGCGTACCGACAACCAGCAGGCCATCGCCGGCCTGCTCGGCACGCTGGACGATGCCACCCTGCGCGCCCGCGCGGCGGCACTGCCGGCCAACGAGCCGCTGTACAACTTCGCCGGCCGTGCGCTGATCGCCCGGGGCCTGCCGCTGCCGCGTCCGTTCGATCGCGAAGGCGCCTCGCAGTTCGATACCAGCAAGCGCCCGCCGGCGATGAGCGATGGCTATCGTCCGCCCGTGAAGATGGCCGTGCTGCTGCCGCTCAGTGGCCGCCTGGCCACCGCCGCGCAGCCGGTCCGCGATGGCCTGCTCAGCGGTTACTACGGTGAAACCCGCCGCCGCCCGGACATCCAGTTCATCGATACCGCCGGCACCGCGGCCGGGGCCGTGGCGGCCTACGACAAGGCCGTGACCGCCGGCGCCGATTTCATCGTCGGCCCGCTCGGCCGCGACGAAGTGGATGCCGTGTTCGGCCGCCGCGAGCTTCCGGTGCCGGTGCTGGCGCTGAACCGCGGCAAGGACACCCCGCCGGCCGGTAGCGCCGGTTTCTCGCTGGCCCCGGAAGACGACGGCATCATCGCCGCCGAGTATCTTCGCGGCCGCGAACGCAGCAAGGTGCTGGTGATCCACAGCAACGATGACAACGGCCGCCGTGCCGCTGCCGCCTTCCGCGAGCGCTTCGCGCAGCGTGGTGGCCAGGTGGTGGCGACGATCGGCGTCAGCGACACCGTCGGTGATATCGGCGCGCAGGTGCGTGCCGCCGGTGCCATCGACGGCGTGCTGCTGGCGGTCAAGGCACCACAGGCGCGTGCGCTGACGCCGCAACTCGCACTGGCCGGTGCCGGCGGCGCCACCCGCGTCGGCACCTCCCAGCTCACCGCCGGCGCCGGCAAGCCCGAAGAAGACATGGCGCTGGACGGCATCGTCTACCCGAACGAAGCCTGGAACGTGCGCGGCGTGCCCGGCCTGCCAGCCGCGTCCACCGCCGGGCAGATCCTGCCCTCGGCACGTGGCGCCTCCGGTCGGCTGTTCGCGTTTGGTTTCGACGCCTGGAAGATCAGCGCCTACCTGGACAAGGTCGCCACCGAAGGCGGCCTGGCCGGCGCCACCGGCACCCTGTTCCTGGACAGCAACGGCAACGTGTTGCGGGTACCGGCGTGGTCGACCTTCAGCGGCGGCCGGCCGATGCCGATCGCCAGCAGCAACTGATCGGCGTGCCGACAGGGCGCGCGCTACGTGGCGCGGCGGTGGAAGCCGCCGCGCAGCACCATCTCCGTGAGGCCGGGCTGCGCCCGGTCACCACCAACGCGCGTTATCGCCGCGGTGAGATCGACCTGATCATGCGCGACGGCGATGTCGTCGTGTTCGTGGAAGTGCGCTACCGCGCCAGTGCCCGCTTTGGCGGCGGCGCGGCCTCGGTGGACCTGCGCAAGCGACGCAAGCTGGTGATCGCCGCGCAGTTGTTCCTGCAATCGCATCCCTGGCTGGCCGAGCAGCCCTGCCGCTTCGACGTGGTTGAAGCCAGTGGCGAGCCGCCGCAGCTGAACTGGCTGCGCGACGCGTTCCGGCTGGACGACTGCTGATGCCCTCCATCTTCACCCACGCCGCCATTCCGCTGGCGCTGTGGTGCGCCGCGGATCGCGGTCGCATCGCCGCGCCGTTGCTGGCCGCGGGCGTGGTCGCGGCGATGCTGCCCGACGCCGATGTGCTGGCCTTCGCGCTGCACATTCCCTATGCCGACAGCTTCGGCCACCGTGGGGCCAGTCATTCGATCGTGTTCGCTGCGGTGCTGGCCGTGCTCGCTGCGGTACTGCATACGCGCCTGCGCGCCAGTGCAGTGCAGGCCGCCGCGTTCGTTGGCATCAGTGCGCTGTCGCACCCGCTGCTGGACGCGCTCACCTCCGGCGGGCTGGGTGTTGCCCTGTGGTGGCCATGGAGTGGCGAGCGGTTGTTCGCACCGTGGCGCCCGATCCGTGTGTCGCCGTTCGCCGGGCAGTTCTTCAGCGCGCGCGGGCTGGCCACTGTTGTATCTGAACTGCGTTGGGTGTGGTTGCCGCTGGCCGCCGCCGTGATCGGCTGGAGGCTGATCCAACGCGCCCCTGTGAATTCCCGGAACGCCTGATGTCGACCACCCCCGCCCTGCCCGCCGCCTTCTTGTCCACCGTGCATGCCCTGCTGGGCGACGACGGCTGGCGCACCGATGACGCCGTGCTGGCCGCCCACGCGCAGGACAACTCCTGGCGCAGCCAGTTGCCGCTCGGCGTGGCGTTTCCGCGTGACCGCGAGCAGGTGGTGGCGCTGGTCCGCGCCTGCCGCACGCACCATGTGGCCGTGGTGGCGCGCGGCGCGGGCACCGGCACCACCGGCGCGGCGGTACCGGTCAACGGCAGCATCGTGCTGTCGTTCGCGCGCATGGCGCGCATCCTCGACATCCAGCCCGGCAACCGCTGCGCGGTGGTCGAACCGGGTGTGCTCAACGGCGACCTGCAGCAGGCGCTGATGCCGCACGGCCTGTTCTGGGCACCGGACCCGTCCAGCGCCGACATATGCAGCATCGGCGGCAACCTGGCGTGCAATGCCGGTGGCCCGCGCGCGGTGAAGTACGGCACCAGCCGCGACAACGTGCTCGGGCTGGTGGCGGTGACCGGCGCAGGCGACCTCATCCACTGCGGCGGCGCCTACACCAAGGACGCCACCGGCTACGACCTTACCCACCTGCTGGTGGGCAGCGAAGGCACCCTGGCGCTGATCGTGGAAGCCACGCTGAAGCTCACCCCGCTTCCGGTCGCCCAGGCCGGGCTGCGCGTGTTGTATCGCGATGCCGATGCGGCCGCGGCGGCCGTGTCGCGGCTGATGGCGCAACCGGTGGTGCCCACGCGGCTGGAATTCATGGACGCGCGCAGCCTGGAGCTGCTGCGTCGCAATGGCGCCGACGTGCCCGAGGCCGGCGCGATGTTGCTGGTGGAAGCCGACGGCGACCACGACACCCTGCCCTACCTGCTGCAGGCACTGGCCACCGCCGCCGAGGGCGACGGCATGATCGCGTTGGACGTGGCGATGGAAGGGGCCGCGCGCGAAAAACTGTGGGCCGCGCGCAAGGCGCTGTCGCCCGCGCTGCGCAGCATCGCCCCGGGCAAGATCAACGAAGACGTGGTGGTGCCGGTGTCGCGCATCCCCGACCTGGTGGCCGGCGTGCAGGCGCTGGCGCGCGAATACGCGCTCACCATCGTCACCTTCGGCCATGCCGGCAACGGCAACCTGCACGTCAACATCCTCTACCACCCCGACGACGCCGACGAAAACGCACGCGCGCATGCGGCGCTGCCGAAGATCTTCGAACTGACGCTGGCGTTGGGCGGCACGTTGTCGGGCGAGCATGGCATCGGCCTGGCCAAGCGCGACTTCATGGCCAAGGCGTTCAGCGCGGCCACGCTGGCAACGATGCGCGCGATCAAGGCCGCGCTGGATCCGGATGGCATCCTCAACCCAGGCAAGGTGCTGCCGCCGGGGTGACACCCGCCGGGCATGGCCCGGCGCTACCGGTTACCCGGGGTCGGATCCCATTGCCAAGCAATGGGCTCCGACCCCGGCACTGTCGCTTACCAGGCCATGCGCAGGCCCACCTGGCCACCCACATTGCGGTAACCGTGGTCACCCCGCTGCACGGTCAGGCCACCCCATGCGCCCCAGCGCTGGCCCAGCTTCAACTCGGCACCGGCCTGCATTTCATAGCGGTTGCGCGGCACATCCGCACCCAGCGTGTCACCGTTGAACTGCAAGGCGCTGGTGCCGCTGCCGCGCAGCCAGTTCCCCCCCAGGTACGTGCCAGCTGCAGCGCCATGACCGAACACGCGCACAGCCCGGGCGCCCGTTCAGGCCACCGGCATCGGCACGATCGATCGCCGTGCAGTTGTGTTCCATGGCGATCAGCGTCGAAGTCGACATACGACAGCTGCGGCTGCAGATACAGCTGGCTCGACGCACCCTGCCAGACGTTGAACGTGTAACCGGCCTCCAGCGACGCCCTGGCCATCCGCGAATCGTATTGCTCCGGCTCCAGGCCGATACCCCTCACGCGGTTGTCGAAACCGCCGTACTGCACGTTCGTATCCATATAGGCGCCGTGAGTGCCCTCGCCATCCTGCAACCAGGTGCCATAAACACCCAGCGGCAGTACCACGCACGCGGCCGGTAGCGGTGTAGCCGGTCAGATCCGCCTGCGACGCTGGCGAAACTCCCGACATCGCCGCTACCAGTAATCGACGTTCAACACCGCCTCCCCCTTGATGATGCCGGGCGTGAGTGTCTCCGTGGTGCGGATGTAGCGCGCCGTGAACTCGTGGTTATGCATGCCGCCCACCCCCGGGTCGAAATCCCACTGCTGGCCGAACTGGACCTCGCTGCCTGCACGCATCAGCTGCACACGGACACCGCCGGCATCCGAACCCGCACTGGGTGTCAGCTGGCTTCCGGTATTGCCAGGGTCTGCAGCATCATGCAACGAGATCCTGGCCCGGGGCGTATCCGCGCCGCAATCCATCCGAATGGCCACCACTTTCTCTCCTGCCGTGCTGCCTGGTGCGGACAACTCGGCGAAATCGACATCCCGCAGGTCCTCCGCCGCGTCCAGCAGCGGGCACGTGACGTGTGGGAATTTCAGGTTGATCCTGAGCGGAATCGTGAGTCCCAGCGAAGGAAAATCAGGCGCATCGATCTTGAGGCTGCCTGACATCTCATAGGTGCGCATGGGAGTTCCCCGTGAGAAAGCGTAGGCGCGAAAATTGAAATCGGCTTTGGGGCTCTCCGTTGCCGCTATATCCATGACATACGGTGTGGTACTACCCGGAGTGACGGGTTGAGCAGACCATCCTATGACCTGCATGAACGCAAAGCCGATCAACGGCGAATCATCCGCAAAGTCGTAAACGGGCAGCGTCATTCCGTCATAGCTGATGGTACCTGCCGGCCTGAGTCCAGGCATATCCAGCGTGAGCGCCATATCATAGAGGCCGGGGACACTGCATGCGCTGAAGTTGGCAACGGCACCGCCGTAATCCATGAACCGTCCCTCGGAGGGCGGCGAGGAGCTGTAGGTCTTGTCGAAGTTCATCGGGTAACCCCGGCTTGTCGTACACGCAACTGCAGTCGCGCAGAAGCCAAGTGAACACAGCAAGCCGATCGCCATGCGCAGTCCGGAGTGCCTTGCCCGCCTGATTTGGCGCGCGGCGCTGATCATGCTTCTGGTCGGCGTGGGTACATTCGTTCTCATTCGTAGTCCGCCGTCACCACGATCTCCGTGGAAACCCCACCGGCTTCGGGCACGCCTGCGGGAGGCAGGTAGTACGCCGCTCTCAGGTCGTAACGCGCGCTGGTGCCGGTCACCGGCACATCGATGCCGGTGTCGCCGTCCTTGAGATAGGTGCTGCCGGTGGTACCCGACAGCAGCGAAATCGACACGCCACCGGCCGGGTCGGTAGCTTCGGTGTTCTTCCAGCGCGTCGCATCGCCGTCGGCAGCGGTGCCGGCGAAGGACAGCACCGCCTTGCTCACGCCCACGCAGCCGTTGAACTCCAGCGCGCCGGCCTTGATCTGGCTGTCCGTGCCGGGGGTGAGGTCGCTGGTTTTGACCGGGTCCAGATCGATCCGCGCATCCGTAAGCGTGCAGGTGCCGGGCAGCACCCGGCCGCTGATGGTGAGGGTGGCGCTGTCGGCCATGGCCAGCGGCGCCACGGCCAACAGAGCGGTGCACAGGGTCAAGCGGTTGAACAGATTCATGCAGAACTCCAGATAGGGAAAGGAAAGAAAGACTCAGAACGACGCTGCGCTGGACACATCCAGAGCGGCCTGCAGACCCGGGCTGGGCGCGGGCAGCGGTGTGCAGACCGCCTGGCTCCAGGACAGCCCGTAGGCATCCGGGGCATCGGGCGTGGTGTAGTGCAGGCGACAGCGCTGTGGACCATCGGGATCGACGATCAACTGGCCGTGTTCGGGCGCGCCGCGCAACTGGATCACCCCGCCCTGCCCGACCGCACCGAATGCGCGGCCGGCCTCGTCTTCAACGCGGGCGGCGAACGGCAGGGGCTGGCCCAGCGCGTCGGTGGCATCGATGAACAGCGTGCGCTCGCGCTTGGCGTTGAAGGCCACCCGCACGATGCTGCCGGCGGTGGGGGCGACACGCTGCGAGGTCTGCAGCAGTTCCACATCCAGCGGCAGGCCGGACGGGTCCAGGTCGATCTGGTTCCAGCGGTAGGGGCTGACGTGCGGCAGCAACGCATAGCCATTGCGCGCCACCCGGGTATCGCTTCCGTACCCGACCTTTGCCCCATGCGCACCCTCGGCCTGGATCAACGCAAAGCCGTCGCCCACCGGGGCGCCGAGGTTGACGCCGCCGCCATGCAGCACCACGCTGCCGGCCGCGCTGGCCGACACCGCGCTGTAGTCGCCGGAACGGGTATACCCCGCGCTGAAGGTGCCACGTCCGCCCTGGTAGGTGGTGTAGGCACTGGTACTGCGCTGGCCGTTGCTGGCATCGCTGGCCGACAGGCTGTAACTCAGTGCGCGGTCCTCACCCAGCGTGCCGTTGATGCCCAGCTGCGCCTGGTGACCGGCAGCGGACTGCCCGACCTGGCTGCTCAGGCGCGGCGCACTCGGGCTGCGGCCCAGCGGCACGCTCACGTTGAATGCATAGCGGGTGTCCTGGCGGCCGTTGCCCAACTGGTAGCGCATCGCGGAGATGCCGTAGTTGGCGCGGCCCCAGGTGCTCTGGAAGCGCAGCTGGAAATCGTTCTGGCGGTCGGCGCTGTCCCAGTAGCTCACATGGCCCCCGCTCAGCGACAGCGTGCTGCGCTCGCCCACTCGCTGCGAGAAGTTCACCTGGTAGCGCTGGCGCGCACGGCGGCCATAGCCCCAGTCGTCGCTGCGTGCGTCGGCGAAGTCGGTCAGGGTGAGATAGCCCTGCGTGCTGTAGCGGTGCGCGGCCAGGCCGAAGTTGGTGCCGGTGGCGGCAACATAGCGCTGGAAGTTGAGCCGCACACTGTTGCCGGTCACCTGCTCGCCGTTGCTCAGGCGTGCGCGCGAATGGGTGATGTCGGCACCGAACGCGCCGATCGGCGTGTTCACCGCACCGCCGACCAATGCCGCCTGGAAACCTTCACTGGCCTGTACGCCGCCCAATGCGGTGAAGCGGTTGCTGATGCCGCGTGCGTAGGTGCCTTCGGCAAAGCGCAGGTCTTCACCGCCGCGACGGGAGGCGCGCAGTTCACCAGCGGTGGCGCTGAAGCGGCTGGCGCCGGGGCGCAGCGCCTGCGGCACCGCCGAGAAGCTGACCTTGAAGCGCTGGGTCCGGCCGTCGGCTTCGGTGACAGTCACGTCCAGGTCGCCGCCGAAGTTGGTGGGGTACAGATCCTCGATGGAGAACGGCCCCGGCGCGACGGTCACCTCATGGATGACATGGCTGTTCTGGCGGATGGTGACCACCGCGTTGCCCTCGGCAATGCCCTGCACCACCGGGGCAAAGCCGCGCAGCGAATCGGGCAGCATGCGCTCGTCGGTGGCCACGCGTGCACCGCTGAAGGCCACGCTTTCAAACAACTCGCCGCCGGTGCTGCTCTGGCCGATCAGCAACTGGCTGTTGAGCCACGGCAGGTCGCGCTGCAGGTGGCTGCTGATCACATCGTGTCGCGAACCGTGCGTGCCCTGGCTGAACGACGCGCGATGGCGCAACCGCCAGGCACCCAGATTGATGCCCGCATTGACGCTGGCGTAGGTGTTGTCCTGCCCTTGGCTGCGATTGTGGTTGACGTTGTAGTCGAAGAATCCTGCCGTGACGCCATAGTCGCGCTGCGCCGGTGCCACGTAGCCACGCGCGGTGCTGACCTGTGCGGCCTGCGGAACCGTCACCAGCAGCTGCAACGCGCCGCTGTCGAAGCTGACCGTGGCGCCCGGCACGATGGCCACCAGGTCGACACAGGCCGACGCATCATCACCCAGTGGCGTCAGGTAGGCATCCTTCAGACCCAGTTCGCGCACCAGTGCCACCGGCAGGCACGGCACGGCGCCCTGTTCGCCCGGCACGAAGGTGATGTCGCGGCTTTCGCGGAACGCCCCGTTGACCACCAGGTCCAGCGGGTACACGCCTGGCGCCATCGGATTGCCCTGCGCGTAGCGCTGCAGGTCGATGGCCTCGCCGCCGATCAGGAACCCCTCGCTGAACTGCAGGCCGTCGAGCGGATCGGCCCGGCTTGGCGCGACCATACCCAATGCCAGCGAGACGGCGATAGCCGTTGCCAAGCAGTGGCGCGTGCGACGACGAGGCGGAGCGAAGACTGGCGAGCATGCATTCATGGCGACGATCATTCGACGTCGGCTGAAACCGACATCTCCCTGTGGATGAGGGGTCGCAGCGTAGGGGTCTACCGCGCGTCATCCCATGCAATTAGTTGCAATGCTCAATGCAACCCTTAGAACTAGAGAGATTTTGCCTATCTAAGTTTCAAGCGCATTCATTTTCAGCGTCACCCGATCTGCAGTTTTTGAAATGCGGCGGATTCCCTATAGGTGTCACGCGCGGGCACGGTGCGCCGTGCATTGAACGCCACCTGTACAAACGGCGGCCATTTAAGACACCGCCTATCGTTTGCAACTTATTGCATGGTTCCGAGATATGTCTGGAACGACACTGCGCTCCTCGTATTTTCCAACCCGAGTGCAGATCATGTTGAACAAATTGAATGTAGCGATCATTTCCCTGCTGGCTGCCACGGCCGCACCGTCGGCCATGGCCGAGAAGCTGGAGATCACCGGCGAGCTGATGACCTCCACCTGCGCGGTGGACTCCACCGGCGGCACCATCACCGTGGCCATGGGCCAGGTCGACCTGAAGTCGGTCAACGCCAACACCCGTGCCGGCCAGAAGAACTTCAGCATCGGCCTGGACTGCTCCGGTTCGGGCAGTTCCCAGGAGGTGGGTGTGCGCTTTGGCGGCACGCCGCATGGCAGCACCGGCAACCTGGGTGTCGCTCCGGGCGGCGCGCAGAACGTGGGCGTTGCGCTGTACGACGCCGCCGGTGCGCACCAGAAGATCGGTGAAGATCCCACGCAGTGGGTGGTCATTCCTGCCGACGGCAAAGGCCAGCTGGACTACAGCGCGTGGTACGCCTCGCCGGGCCAGGACGCAACGGCCGGCAAGGCCGATGCCTCCGGTGATTTCGTGGTGCTCTACAAGTAACTCAACGCCCTTTCGCCGTACCTGCCGCACGTGCGGCAGGTACGGCACTTTCTTCTGGAGCAGGTGAGCAATGAACATGCGCATTACATCCCGGGCGTTCGCCCTGGTGACGCTGCTGCTGGCGAGCCATGCCTCGCTGGCCGCGGTTACGCTGCAAGGCACCCGCATCGTGCACGACGCAGGCAAGGGTCGCGACGTCACAGTGAAGGCAAGCAACGGTGGCGACCAGCCGGCCATGGTGCAGGTGTGGGTGGACGCGGGCGATAGTCATGCCCGGCCGGAGAACGTGCGCACGCCGTTCCGGCTTACCCCGGCCGACCCGCGCCTGCTGCAGGCGCATCAGGGCCAGGCCTATCGCATCACCTATGCACCGCGCCCGTCGGAGGCACCGCTGCCAACCGACCGCGAATCGGTGTTCTATTTCAACCTGCTGGACATTCCGCCCAAGCCGACCGATGCCGCAGGCAAGAATCTGCTGCAATTCGCCGTGCGCACGCGTGTGAAGCTGTTTCACCGTCCCGCAGGGTTGCCCGGCAACGCCCGCGATGCCGCGGCTGCGCTGGTATGGACCGGTGCGGGCAATGCCTTGCAGGTCACCAACCCTACCGCCTACCACGTCACCCTGAGCACGCTGACGCTGGCGGACGGCCGCAAGGTGGAGGTGGACATGATCGCCCCGGGCCAGCAGGTGCGCTACGCGCTGCCGGCGGGTGCCCCGATGCCGGCGAAGGTGACGTTCCAGTGGCTGGACGACTACGGCACGCCGCGGGACCAGCAGGCGACCGTGAGCATCCCGTAACACCCGCATCGCGACCGTGGCGCCGGGCTCTGCCGGCTGCTCACTCCGCGAAGTGCTGGTAGCCGCCGGGCCCGGTTTCGCCTTCGCACTGCACGCCCTGCCCTTCCACGATGCGGCCGATGCGGGTGAGCGGCAGGCGCAGCGATTCGGCCACGGCATGCAGCGCCTCGCGCTGGTCGGCGGCGGCGGTGAAGCACAGTTCGTAATCGTCGCCGCCGCGCAGGGCACACGCACGCGCGGCGTCGCGGCCAAGCACCGCACGCAGCGCCGGTGACAGCGGCACGGCGTCGGCATCCACTTCGGCACGCACGCCACTGCGCGTGGTGATGTGGCCCAGGTCGGCCAGCAGGCCGTCAGAGATATCCACGGCAGCATGCGCGAAGGCGCGGAGGCGCAGGCCCAGCGTCACCCGTGGGGTCGGCCGCAGCAAGCGCAGGCGCAATGTTTCGTAGTCACCCAGCACGGTGGCGGTGGCGATGTTCAACTCACCGCGCTGCCACAGCTGCAGGGCACCGGCGGCGTCGCCGAGTGTGCCGCTCACCCAGATGTCATCGCCCACCTGGGCGCGGTCGCGGCGCAGCGCCTGGCCGCGTGCCACCTGCCCCATCGCCGTGACCGACAGCGACAGCGGGCCACGCGTGGTGTCGCCGCCGATCAACGCGATGGCGTGTTCGTCGGCCAGCGCGAAGAAGCCGTCGGCGAAGGATTCGATCCAGTCCGGGTGCGCGTCGGGCAGCGACAACGCCAGCGTGCACCAGGCCGGGCGTGCGCCCATGGCAGCCAGGTCGGACAGGTTGACCGCCAGGGTCTTCCAGCCGATGTCGAAGGGCATGGTCTCGGCCGGGAAATGCACGCCGCTGTTGAGCGTGTCGGCGGTGACCACCAGCTGTTCGTTCGGGCGCGGCTGCAGCAGCGCGGCGTCATCGCCGATGCCGAGCACCACGTCGTCGCGCTCGGCGGTGCGGGCACGGATGCGGTCGATCAGGGCGAATTCGGCAAGGGACATGGGGCGCTCCCGCGGTTGTGCGTGCCGCGCAGTGCGCGGTGGGGCGGTTGTACGTGCCGCGCGGCGTGCGGTTGTCGGTAGTGCCGGCCGCTGGCCGGCAACCTCAGACGCCCGGTGGTTGCCGGCCAGCGGCCGGCACTACCAGACGGGTCATTACCGCCGGCGGCTCATTGCCACCGGCGGGTCAGTGACCCGATTCGACCTTGCGCCATTCCACGGCCGCGCGGTCCAGCACGCCGTTGACGTAGGTGTGACCATGCTCGGAGCCGAAGCGCTTGGCCGATTCGATCGCTTCGTTGATCACCACGCGGTACGGCACGTCCAGGCGGTAGCGCATTTCGAAGGCGGCCACGCGCAGCGCGGCGCGTTCGATGGCGTCCACTTCGTCGATGCTGCGATCCAGGTACGGGGTCAGTGCCTCGTCCAGGTCCTTGCGGTTGTCCAGCACGCCGTGGATCAGCGCTTCAAAATAGGCCAGATCGGCGATTTCACGCGCCTGCTCGTGGGCAAACTGGGCAATCACGGTCTGCGCGTTGCCACCGGAAATCTGCCACGCATAGATCGCCTGCAGGGCACGACGGCGCGCGCGCGAGCGCAGCACGGGGTCGATGCCATCACGGCGGACGGGTTTACCGGAGGGCTTGCCCGGGTTCGACTTGTTCACGGCAACTGCTCCAGAAGATTGACCATTTCCAACGCCGTCAGTGCGGCTTCCTCACCCTTGTTGCCATGGCTGCCACCGGCACGGGCCTCGGCATCCTCGGCGCGTTCCACGGCGAGCACGCCATTGAGCACCGGCACGCCGAAATCCAGCTGCACGCGCATCAGGCCTTCGGCGCAGCCATCGGCCACGTGTTCGTAGTGGCGGGTGTCGCCGCGGATCACACAGCCCAGGGCGATGATCGCGGCATGTTCATGCGCGGCGGCCAGGCGGGCGGCCACCAGCGGCAGTTCCCATGCGCCGGGCACACGGATCACGTCGATGGCGGCTTCGTCGATGCCGTTGCCGGCCAGGCTCTGCCGCGCGCCAGCGACCAGTACGTCGGTGATGCGGGCATTCCAGCGGCTGGCGAGGATGGCGAAACGGGCCTTTTCCGGAGTACGGAGGTCGCCTTCGTAGTGGCTCATGTTCGGCGTGGGGTCCAAAAGGTTGACTAGTTTAACGCGGGCGGGCCGGTTACGCCGGACACGGGCCGGCGGCCATGGCCACGTAGCGCCGGGCTCTGCCCGGCTGGCGTCGCTGGCCGTGCGTAGCGCCGGGCTCTGCCGGCTGGCGTCGCTGGCCGCGCGTAGAGCCGGGCTCTGCCCGGCTGCGTCACAGGCCAGCGCCGAGAGCCAGCCGGGCAGAGCCCGGCTCTACGGGAGGGTGGGCGGTCGGGCGGGCGGTCAGGGGGTGACCGTTTCCACTACTTCCAGGCCGTAGCCGGCCAGGCCGATCTGGCGGCGGGGGGTGCCCAGCACGCGCAGCTTGCCCAGGCCGAGGTCGGACAGGATCTGCGCACCGGCGCCGTTGCGGCGCCACTGGCTCACATCCTTGTCCTTGCCCGGGGTCACCGGGGCCGGCTGCTGGCGCAGGCGGGCCAGCAGGGTGTTGGTGTCGCGTGGCGCCGACAGCACCACCATCACCCCGCGCTCGGCGGCGGCAATGGCGCGCAGGGCGTCGGTGGAGGCCACGCCGAAATCGTCGCGGCGCCAGTGCAGCAGGTCGGCCAGCGGGTTTTCCACCTGCACGCGGACCAGCGTGGGCTCGGCATCCGGGGTGCCGCGGACCAGGGCGAAATGCAGGTCGTGGGCGATGCGGTCGCGGTAGGTGACCAGCTTGAAGGGACCGAACTCGGTGTCGATCTCGCGCTCGTCCACGCGCTCGACCGTCTTCTCGGTGGCCAGGCGGTAGGCGATCAGGTCGGCGATCGAGCCCATCTTCAGGCCGTGCTCGCGGGCGAACACCTCCAGCTCCGGGCGGCGCGCCATGCTGCCGTCGGGGTTGAGGATCTCCACCAGCACGCCAGCCGGCTCCAGGCCTGCCAGCATGGCCAGATCCACGCCCGCTTCGGTATGCCCGGCGCGGGTCAGCACGCCGCCCGGCTGGGCGATCAGCGGGAAGATGTGGCCCGGCTGGTGCAGGTCGGCCGGCTTGGCGTCCGGCTTCACCGCCGTGCGGATGGTGTGGGCGCGGTCATAGGCCGAGATGCCGGTGGTGACACCCTCGGCCGCTTCGATGCTGACGGTGAAGTTGGTCTGGAACTGCGCGGTGTTGGCCTGGACCATCGGCGCCAGGCCGAGATCGGCAGCGCGCTCACGGGTCAGCGGCAGGCACACCAGGCCACGGCCATGGGTGACCATGAAGTTGATGTCCGACGGCTTGACCAGCTCGGCGGCCATGATCAGGTCGCCTTCGTTCTCGCGGTCTTCGTCATCGACGATGACGACCATGCGGCCAAGGCGGATGTCCTCGAGAATCTCGGGAATGGGGGCGAAATTCATGCGCGTGCTCCTGCACCCAACAAACGTTCGACGTAACGGGCGACCAGATCGATTTCAAGATTGACCGCACTGCCCACGGCCGTTGCGGCGAAGGCGGTGTTGGCCACGGTGTGCGGGATGAGGGCGACCTCGAAGCCCTGCTCGTCCACCTCGTTGACGGTCAGGCTGACTCCGTCCACGCAGATCGAGCCTTTCTTGGCGATGTAGCGCAGCAACGCGGCCGGCGCGGCGAAGCGCCAGCGCTGGGCACGCGCATCGTCATGCACCGACAACACCTGGCCCAGGCCATCGACATGGCCGCTGACCAGATGACCCCCCAGGCGATCGGTCGGGCGCATCGCGCGTTCGAGATTGATGACGGCGCCGTCGGCCAGCTGCCCCAGCGTGGTCAGGCCCAACGTCTCGGTCGAGGCGTCGGCCTGGAAGCGGGTGGCGTCATAAGCGATGACAGTGAGGCAGACCCCGTTGATGGCGATGCTCTCGCCCATCTGCACGTTCTCGAACGGCAGGGTGCCCACGTCAAAGGTAAAGCGGACATCGCCGCCAAGGGTGTCGCGTGCGGCCAGACGGCCGACGCCTTCGATGATTCCAGTAAACAAGGAACGTTCTCCGCGGAAAGTGAGCGAAAAACGCCGCAAGGCATATAGGTGCACGCCGAGCACCAAGGCCCGGCCGCACCGTCTTCTTTCATCCGGACTATACCGTCGGCTCCGGCATCGGACCGGATCTGCTGACCTTCCCGAGGACCGGGAAGCGCTCGCGGGCTCGTGCTTGCGCACCTACCGCCGGTGGGGAATCGCACCCCGCCCTGAAGACGTTTGTGTACCGGCGAACCGGCGCGGCTAGTGTAACAGGGCACCCTGACTGGGGGCTTTAAGTTAAATAAGTGTTAAGCTATTCCGCTGAGTGCTGCGCCCCGTGGATAGGAGGGCACACACGTCGGTTACTGATCGGGCTGCGGCGTCCGCGCCGCGCCATGATCGAACGGGTCCCGCAAGGGGCCCGTTTTTTATGGGCGCAGCAACAGGCGGAGGTCCTCACCCACCTGGCGCCTGTCCACCACGCGCAGCCGGCGCTGCTGTTCCATCGCGTGGATACCCAGGCCGGACAGCAGCGGCAGCCCATGCTCACCGAGCAACGTGGGCGCCTGATACAGCAACAGTTCGTCGACCCAGCCGCCGGCCAGCAACGCGCCGGCCAAGGTGGCGCCGGCCTCGGTATGCACGTCATTGATGCCGCGCTCGGCGAGCAGCGCCAACACCGCGCCCAGATCCAGACGACCGTCATGGCTGGGCACGCTGGCGAACTCCGCATCGGCGGCGTCCGGCGGGCTGACCGCGGCGTCATGCACGTACAAGGTCGGCGCCCCGCCCTCGCGCACCCGCGCGCACTCCAGCGAGCGCAGGCGTGCATCGAGTACCACCCGCAAGGGCGGCAATACCTCGGTATCGGCCAGCCGCACGGTCAACACCGGGTCATCGGCCAACACGGTGGCCGCGCCGGTGAGAATCGCACCGGCACGCGCACGCCAGTACTGCACATCGTCGCGGGCGGCCGCACCGGTGATCCATTTGGAGCGGCCATCGGCCATCGCCGTACGCCCGTCCAGACTGGCCGCGAGCTTCACCCGCACCCACGGGCGGCCGCGCTCGATGCGTGACAGGAACCCGTGGTTGAGCTCGCGCGCCTGCGCAGCCATCAACCCTTCGGCGACCTCGATGCCGGCGTCGCGGAGCAGCACGAAGCCCCCCCCATCGACCTTCGGGAAAGGATCGCGCATCGCCGCCACCACGCGTGTCACCCCTGCCTCGATCAAGGCCAGTGCACACGGCGGCGTGCGACCGTGGTGCGCGCATGGCTCCAGGGTCACGTAGGCGGTGGCACCGCGGGCCTGTTCACCGGCCTGGCGCAGTGCGAAGACTTCCGCGTGCGGACCGCCGGTGCGCTGATGCCAGCCCTCGCCGACCACCACCTCATCGCGTGCGATCACGCAGCCGACCATCGGGTTGGGCCGCGCGGTATACGCGGCGCGCTCGGCCAGGCGCAGCGCATGCGCCATGTGCTGGTGGTCGAGAGCGGTAAATTCAGTCATGGCGGTGAGCGTCCGGCGGCAGGCAGCCGCGATGGTAGCTCAGCCGTGGTGGCCGCGATGCGGCGCAGGCTCAGCCTTTCTTTTTCTTGGTCAGCGCGATCACATCGCCGAGCAGCTGCAGCTGTTCGGTGCTGGAGGGCAGCTCGCGTTCGAGCTTCTCGATTTCTTCGCGGAAATCGGCCACGTCTTCGAAGCTGCGGTACACCGAGGCAAAGCGCACGTAACCCACATGGTCCAGCTTGCGCAGTTCGTTCATCACGAACTCGCCGACCTTGATCGAGGGGATTTCGCGTTCGCCACAGATGCGCGCCTGCTGCATCACCGCGCGCACCGCCAGCTCGATCTTGTCTTCAGGCACCGGACGCTTCTGCAGCGCGCGATCAAAGCCGCTGCGGACCTTGCGCGCATCGAAGGCCTCGCGGCTGCCGTCGCTTTTGACGATCGCCGGCAGTTTCAGTTCGATGGTTTCCAGGGTGCTGAAGCGCTCGTTGCAGGCCTCGCACTCGCGGCGACGCCGGATCGTCGCGCCGTCTTCAGAGACGCGCGAATCGATCACACGGGTATCGGCATGCTGGCAGAACGGACAGTACATGGAACGCCTTGCATCGGGAAAACGTCATGCCGCGGTCACGGCAGCGTCGCAACGGTACCTGAGAGAGACAGGCAACAGCAAATGGCAGGGGGCAGAGGCCAGCCCAGCCTAGGCCGGCTGCCAGCGCAGCCACAGCAGGTGCGCCGCGCAGGAGAGCATCGGCGGCCCGGCCAGCAGCAGAACCAGTGCCATCGGACTCGCGGCGGCCTGCCAGAATGCCATGCCGACCACCGCCAGGGCGGCAAGGACGCCAAGGCCCAATGCAGCCCACGGCCAAGGCCCGGCATCGCGCAGGCCGGTGCGTCCCTTTCGGAGATAGCGGCCACTCAACCACAGCCAGCCCACGATCCCGATCAGGCCGGCCACCCCCCAGCCGCCGATCACCAGGCGCGAGGCCCGGTCCAGATAGGCCGGCTCGACGAACGCGACCCAGACCCCAATGGCGGCGAAGGTGCCACCGCCAGCCATCCCCACGATGCCGCAGACCAGGGCCAGCACGGCGTAGATACGCCGTTGCCGGCCCTCGTCCATGTCAACCGTAGACCGGGTACTTGCGGCACTGCGCGCTGACCGCATCGCGCACGCGGGCGATCACGGCCTCGTCAGCCGGGGCATCGAGCACGTCGGCGATCCAGTTGGCCAGGTCCACGCAGTCCTGTTCCACGTAACCGCGCGTGGTGACCGCCGGGGTGCCCAGGCGCAGGCCCGAGGTCACGAACGGCGAACGCGGGTCGTTGGGCACCGAGTTCTTGTTGACGGTGATGTGGGCCAGGCCGAGCGCGGCTTCGGCATCCTTGCCCGAGACATCCTTGCCGATCATGTCGACCAGCATCAGGTGGTTCTGGGTGCCGCCGGACACGATCTTGTAGCCACGCGCGATCAGCGTGTTGGCCATCGCCTGGGCGTTCTTGACCACCTGCTGCTGGTAGGCCTTGAAGCCCGGCTCCAGCGCTTCCTTGAAGGCCACGGCCTTGCCGGCGATGACGTGCATCAGCGGACCGCCCTGGATGCCCGGGAACACGATGGACTGCAGTTTCTTCTGCAGTTCTTCGCTGGCGCCCTTGGCGATGATGATGCCGCCACGCGGGCCGCGCAGGGTCTTGTGGGTGGTCGAGGTGACCACGTGGGCGTGCGGCAGCGGGCTCGGGTAGACGCCGGCGGCGACCAGGCCGGCCACGTGCGCCATGTCCACGAACAGGTAGGCACCGACCTTGTCGGCAATGGCGCGGAAGCGTGCCCAGTCCACCACCTGCGAGTAGGCCGAGAAGCCGGCCACGACCATCTTCGGCTTGTGCTCCAGGGCCAGGCGCTCGACCTCGTCATAGTCGATCAGGCCGGCTTCGTCGACCCCGTACTGGATGGCGTTGAACAGCTTGCCCGAGGCATTGACCTTGGCACCGTGGGTCAGGTGACCGCCGTGGGCCAGGCTCATGCCCAGGATGGTGTCACCCGGCTGCAGCAGCGCGAAGTACACCGCCTGGTTGGCCTGCGAACCGCTGTGCGGCTGCACGTTGGCGTAGTCGGCGTCGAACAGCTGCTTGAGGCGGTCGATCGCCAGCTGTTCGGCGATGTCCACGTATTCGCAGCCACCGTAGTAGCGCTTGCCCGGATAGCCTTCGGCGTACTTGTTGGTCAGCTGGCTGCCCTGGGCCTCCATCACGGCCGGGCTGGTGTAGTTCTCGCTGGCGATCAGCTCGACATGGTCTTCCTGGCGCTGGGTTTCGGCGGCGATGGCCTTGGCCAGTTCGGGATCGTAGGTTTCGATGCGGACGTCACGCGGGAACATCGGTTACTCCAGGCAGGCAGAGGGGGTACAGCGCGAGCCTTGGATTGTAGTCCCCGGGCGCGGGGCTGACCAATTGTGCCGCCGATCGCCGGCACCACCGCATGCTGCCCAGGGCGCCAGCCGCAGCGGCCCGCCGTGGAAACCAGAACGGCGCCCCGAAGGACGCCGTCCGTGTGAGGTACCGCCGCGATTGGACCCGGTCTTACCGGTTGTTGATCACGTAGTCGGCAATGATCCCGGTGGCGATGGCGACCAGCAGCAGGTTGCCGCGGTCGTCCCGGATCCAGTGATGGTCGCGCGGCGGGCGGCGCACCGAGTAGCGGCTGTAATCGTTGACCACATAGACCGGGCCACCGTAGTACTCACGGTAGCGGTGGCCGCGGGCCCAGCCGTAGGAGCCATAGCCCGGCGCCGGGCGATAGACCACCCGCGGCGGCGGCGGGCCCGGGCGGTAGTAGCCGCGGTTGTCATAGCGGCGGTCGTAACGGCGGTCGTGGCGGACTTCGCGACGGTCATGACGATCGTGCCGGTCATGGCGATCGTGGCGGTTGTCACGGCGGTCATCACGCCACTCGCGGCGGTCGTGACCGCGCCCACGGTGGTCATCGGCAAAGGCCGGGGCCACGGTGCCCAAGGCCAGCAGCGAGGCAACGGCCCCGATTCATGCGCATGATTGGCCTCGCTTGTTGGGTTGATGGCTCCATCATGCGCACCCCATCTGAACGGTCTCCGGCTGGAAACGGTTTCCAATTCAAGGGCTTTGACCCCGCATTCAGGCGGCGGCAAGCCCCGGCGCCCTTGGCTCCCGGCGGCATTGATCGCTTCCGGCTATAATCGGGGCATCCTTTTCTTCCTCTGTTCCTGTTCCGTCCGGAACGGGCGCAGGGTTGCGCCTTCGGAGAGCTCATGTCCTCGCAATACATCTACACCATGAACCGCGTCAGCAAGGTGGTCCCGCCCAAGCGGCAGATCATCAAGGACATCTCGCTGTCGTTCTTCCCGGGTGCCAAGATCGGCCTGCTGGGCCTGAACGGTGCCGGCAAGTCCACGGTGCTCAAGATCATGGCCGGCGTGGACACCGATTTCGAGGGCGAAGCCCGCCCGCAGCCCGGCATCAAGGTCGGCTACCTGGCCCAGGAACCGGAGCTGGACCCGACCAAGACCGTGCGTGAAGCGGTCGAGGAAGGCGTCGGCGAAGTGCTGCAGGCCCAGGCCCAGCTGGACGCGGTCTACCTGGCCTATGCCGAGGAAGGCGCCGACTTCGACAAGCTGGCCAAGGAACAGGAGCGCCTGGAGGCGATCCTCGCCGCCGGCGATGCGCACACCCTGGAAAACCAGCTGGACGTGGCCGCCGATGCGCTGCGCCTGCCGCCGTGGGATGCGGTGATCGGCAAGCTCTCCGGTGGTGAAAAGCGCCGCGTGGCACTGTGCCGCCTGCTGCTGCAGAAGCCGGACATGCTGCTGCTCGACGAACCGACCAACCATCTGGACGCCGAGTCCGTCGAGTGGCTGGAACAGTTCCTGGCGCGCTACACCGGCACCGTCGTGGCGGTCACCCATGATCGCTACTTCCTGGACAACGCCGCCGAGTGGATCCTGGAACTGGATCGCGGCCGCGGCATTCCGTGGAAGGGCAACTACACCGATTGGCTGATGCAGAAGGACGAGCGCCTGAAGCAGGAAGACAACCAGGAAAAATCCCGCCAGAAGGCGATCCAGAAGGAACTGGAGTGGTCGCGCCAGAACGCCAAGGGCGGCCGCACCAAGGGCAAGGCCCGTCTGGCCCGCCTGGAAGAACTGCAGTCGGTGGATTACCAGAAGCGCAACGAGACCAATGAAATCTTCATCCCGCCGGGCGAGCGCCTGGGCAACTCGGTGATGGAGTTCAAGAACGTCTCCAAGAAGTTCGGCGACCGCCTGCTGTTCGACGAACTGAGCTTCCTGGTGCCGGCCGGTGCGATCGTGGGCATCATCGGCCCCAACGGTGCCGGTAAGTCGACCCTGTTCAAGATGATCACCGGCCAGGAAAAGCCGGATTCTGGCGAAATCACCGTCGGCCCGACCGTCAAGCTGTCCTACGTGGACCAGAGCCGCGACGCGCTGGAAGGCAACCACAACGTCTTCCAGGAAATCGCCGGCGGCCTGGACATCCTCAACATCAACGGCATCGAGATCCAGTCGCGCGCCTATATCGGCCGCTTCAACTTCAAGGGCCAGGATCAGCAGAAGCTGGTTGGTTCGCTGTCCGGTGGTGAGCGTGGCCGCCTGCACATGGCCAAGACCCTGCTGCAGGGTGGCAACGTGCTGCTGCTCGATGAACCGTCCAACGATCTGGACATCGAAACCCTGCGTGCGCTGGAAGATGCGCTGCTGGAGTTCCCGGGCAACACCTTCGTGATTTCGCATGACCGCTGGTTCCTGGATCGCATCGCGACCCACATCCTGGCGTTCGAAGGCGATTCGCACGTGGAGTTCTTCCAGGGCAACTACCGCGAGTACGAAGAAGACAAGCGCCGCCGCATGGGCGACGACGCTGCGCCGAAGCGCCTGCGCTTCAAGGCGCTGAAATAAGGCAACCGGAAAGGCCGCGCTCGCGCGGCCTTTCTCATTTCGGTAGGTCACCACCGTTGGTGGTGATGCTTTGAAGCGTACCGACCAACGGTCGGTACCCACCACCAACGGTTTGAGATTTCGCGATGTCCCTCCCCGAACGCCTGTTCCAGCTGCAGCAGCACGGCACCTCCGTGCGTACCGAACTGCTGGCCGGCCTGACCACGTTCCTGACGATGTCCTACATCGTCTTCGTCAACCCGGACATCCTGGCCACCACCGGCATGGACCCGGGCGCGGTGTTCGTCGCCACCTGCCTGGCCGCCGCGCTGGGCTCGCTGGTGATGGCGTTCGCGGCCAACTTCCCGGTCGGCATGGCCCCGGGCATGGGCTTGAATGCGTTCTTCGCCTTCACCGTGGTGGGCGCGGCCGGCCTGCCGTGGCAGCAGGCGCTGGCGGCGGTGTTCATCTCCGGCCTGGTCTTTCTGGTGCTGTCACTGACCGGCGTACGCGCCTGGCTGGTGGCGGGTATCCCCGCTTCGCTGCGCGCGGCGATCGTGGCCGGCATCGGCCTGTTCCTGGCGATCATCGCGCTGCAGAAATCCGGCGTGATCATCGCCAACACCGACACCCTGGTCGCACTCGGGCCGCTCAACACCGCCCCGCCGCTGCTGGCCCTGGCCGGCTTCCTGCTGATCGCGATCCTGGAGGCACGCAAGGTGCGCGGCGCGATCCTGATCGGCATCCTGGCGGTGACCGGGGCGGCCTGGCTGCTCGGAGAGGTGCAGTTCCATGGCCTGATCTCGCTGCCGCCGAGCCTGGCGCCGACGTTCCTGCAGCTGGACCTGCCGGGCCTGCTGCACCACGACGGTGGCGCGCCGATCGCGGTGCTGCTGCAGGTGGTGCTGGTGTTCGTGCTGGTGGAAGTGTTCGATGCCACCGGCACGCTGTACGGCGTGGTCGGGCGTGCGGGCCTGTTGAAACTGCCCGGCGCGCAGAAGCGGTTCGGCCGTGCCTTGTTGGCCGACAGCACCGCGATCGTGGCCGGTTCGCTGCTCGGGACCAGCAGCACCACCGCCTTCGCTGAAAGCGCCTCGGGCGTGCAGGCCGGTGGCCGTACTGGTCTGACCGCGCTGGTGGTGGCGGCATTGTTCCTGGCGGCGCTGCTGTTCTCGCCCCTGGCGGCGATGGTGCCCGGCTATGCCACCGCCCCTGCCCTGCTGTTCGTGGCCGGGTTGATGCTGCGCGAGCTGGTCGATGTGGACTGGGGCGACCTGACCGAATCGGTGCCGGCCGCGCTGTGCGCGCTGGCGATGCCGTTCACCTACTCCATTGCCAACGGCCTGGCCTTCGGCTTCATCGCCTATGCGGTGCTCAAGGCCGGCACCGGGCGCTGGCGCGACGTGCATCCGGCGGTGTGGCTGGTGGCCGGGTTGTTCGTGCTGCGCTACGCGCTGGAGTGATCGACGGGCACCGGCCGTGTGCCGGTGCTGGTGCTGGTCAGGCCCAGGCTGGGCGCAGTTGGCCGTCGGCGGCAAAGCGATAGCGGCCTTCGTACCAGCCCAGGGCAAACAGACTGAGCACCTGCTCGTAATAGCGCGGCGGCGCGGCGCGCTGCTGCTCCGGTGTCGGCAGCGCAGCGACCATTGCCTTGGTGCGTTCGGCCTCGCCCTGCGCCTGCAGGTACGGCACCAGGGCCGCCTGGAAACCGTAGTTGCCGGTGCCTTCGCGTATGCCGGTGAGCGTGTTGACCTTCTCCGGCATCGGCTGGCCCTCGCGCAGGGTGCTCAGCGGGCCGTGCAGTGCATCCAGAACCGAGCGGAAACTGGGATCGTTCACGGCGGTCATGCCTGCCCACAGATAACAGCGGATGGCGTCGTAACTGCCGAGCGGACCCTTGTCCGGATCAGCGATGAAGCCGCCGTCGCGCCACGCGGTCCAGTCCGGCGCAAAGCCGTGGGGTGCGGTATCGCGCAGCAGGCGAACGCCGTTGCCGATCACGGTGGTCCACGGCCCGCTCGGATCAAGCGCGGCGAAGCGGCGCAGCAGCGGCAACGGCAGGTAGCTGGGGTTGAACCGCCACGTGTCTTCCGTCGCAAATCCTTTGGGCCCAGGCATCAACATCGTGCCCAGGCCCGGCACATCGACCAGCTCCTGCACCTGGATCGCCGCCAGCATCGCCTCGGCGGTCTGCCGCAGCGCCGGCCGTTTCCACAACCGCGCTGCCTCGTGCAGGGTATAGGCCAGCCAGACATCCGAGTCGCTGGCGGGATTGTCGTCGAGCACCTTCCATGCATTGGCCGTGGTGTCGCGCCCCCATAGCCAGGCCGGCAGGCGCTGGGCCATGCTGCCGCCGGCGAGGTTGTCCTCCGTCCAGCGCAGCAGGCGATCGAACAGCGGCTGGTCGTTGTCCACCAGCGCGAAAAACAGCGCGTAGGACTGGCCTTCGGAGGTCGAACGCTGGTCGGCGTTGTTGTGGTCGACCATGCGCCCGTCCGGGGTCACGCTGGAGGCACGCATCACCTGCCAGGCCGTCCACGGGCCAGGCCCGCGCGCCGGGCCGTTGGCCGAGCAGGCCAGCAGCGGAGTAACGGCCAGCGCCTGCAGCAGACGGCGGCGCATCCGATGGAACGATGGGGACTCAGTCACGGACATCAGCCTCTTCGCAGCAGGAACCTGGCAAGCCTGCGGGACGCCCGCGGCCAGGTAAAGCCTGGCAGCGGGCCGGTCATCAACGCATGACGGTAATCATTCACCCGACGCGTACGGCGAGCGCAGCGGCTGCGGCTGCTTGCCCAGCCCGGCGCCGAGGCGGTCGAGCAGGAAGCGCAGGTACAGGCTGGTGCCGAACTGCCGGTAGTCACGCGCGTTGTTGAACTCCATGCGCCCGCCCAGGAACAGCTGCGAAGACAGCTGCCATTCGGCGGCGGCGCTGAGGTTGTAGGACACGCCGGTCTTGGTCTGGCCGGTATAGACCGGGTCCACGTACTCGGTGGTCAGTCCCAGCAACGCGGCCATCGAGGCGGCCTCGTAGGCAGCCTGCTGCATCGCCGGATCGGTCGGGAAGTACGGCGCGGCGTCTTCCTTGAAGTGCTGTACGCCGACGCTGGTATCCAGCTGCCACGCCACGCGGCCGCTGGAAGTACGCCCGTTCCAGTGCACCGGGAAGCCGACATCCAGATAGCGCTGCGGACTGAAGTAACCGCCATGTCCGTAGGTGAAGCCGCTGAGGTTGCGGTCGTACTGCATCGCGGTCAGGTTGAGGCCGGCGGTCAGCGACTGGTTGTCGGTCTCCAGGGCGTGCACGTAGACGCCCACGCCGACTTCCTGGCGATCGTTGTCGGCCACGTTCTCGCCTTCCAGGCGATGCCAGGACGCGCTGGCGTAGCCGCCCAACTGACCGTTGTCGACGGTCGCGGCGAGCTTGGCGCCGCTCGCGGTCACCCCGCCCCAGCGCAGCCCGTTGCGCCCGTCTTCCACGCCGGCGAAGGACAGCAGGCTGTCGGTCACCGCGCGGCGCGAGGCTTCGCCGGACCAGGTCAGCGCATCGCCGATCTGACCGCGGTAGCCGATGCCGCCGACGATCTGCGTGTCATCGAAGCCGAGCGGCGTGCTGCCGACATCGGCGCGGAAGCCACCCCGCTCATAGCCCACCGAGACACCGGCGCCGCTGGCATCCTGGGAACTCATGCGGCGCGCGCCGGCGGCATTGGCCACCATCGCGTACAAAGTGTCCTGGAACGCCTGCGGTGTCTGTGAGCCACCGCCGCCCTGGGCCAGCGTCTTGAGCTGGGCCTGCTCGGCCGCGCTCAGCCCGCGCACCAGGCCGGCATTGCCCAGCACCTGGGTGGCGATGTCGCTGATCGAGGTATTGGCCAGATCACGGCTGAGGATGTAACTCGGCAGCGGATCGGCGAACAGCAGCGCACGTGCGGCAGCGGCCCGTTCGGCCTGGGTGAGCGAACCGTCGGTCTGGTTGAACAGTTCCTGGTAACGACCGTTGTCCAGCGCGCGGTCGTAGATCAGATTGCGGGTCGCGTTGCTCTCGCCACGGGTCAGCAGCGTCTGGTACAGCGACGAGCCGACCAAGTCATCGACCGGTGTGCGGTCAGCGGCCAGTGCACCGGCCAAAGCGGCCTGCGGGCCACCGCCGAAGCGGCTGGCACTGGTGTATTCCGGATCGGGGCGCCCGGCATCGAGCACGGTCGGGGTGATTGCCACCTTGAGCTTGCCATCGCCGACCGCGAACTGCCCTTCCAGCGGCACCTGCAGGTCATCGAGCTGGCCCATGCCGGCTTCGCCAGCGCGGGTGCGATACGCCGCGCCGACCGCCAGGCTGCTGCTGTTCTCGGCCTTGAGCGCGCGCAGTTCGTCGAGCACGCCGTTGCCGGTGGTGGCTGGCGGCAGCGGACCAAGCGCGGTATTGCGCGAGGCGCGCGGCGCACTCGCCTGGCTGGGCACCTGGCGCGAGCCGGGCACCGGCAACGGCAGGGCGACACCGCCGCTGGCCGCAGCCGTGGCCATGACCGGTTCCGGCAGGCCATCGGCATCGATTACCGGGGTGACGCTTGCCGGGCCCAGGCTCATGCCCATCGCCGGGCCGGCGTCCATCGGCAGGGGTTGGGCAGCCAGGCGGGCAGTCGCGGCCGGCAGTGGCAGACCACCATCGCGCAGCGCTGCGTTACGGGTGCCACCGCCACGGTTGAGACCGGCGAACGGATTGAAGCTGCCACCGCTGGCCAGCATCGCGGTGCTGGCCTGCGGGTAGCCATTGTCGAGTTGGCCGCTGCCCTTCGCGGCGGCGGCCAGCGACGCGCGGAAGTAGCTTTCGGCGCGGCGGTTCTTGCCGGCCGCGCGATACACGCGCCCTGCCGCCGCCAACACATCCGGCGATTCCGGGGCCTGCTTCAGCGCGCGCTCCAGATACTGTTCGGCCAGATCCATGTCACGCATCGCCGCGGCACTGCCCGCGGCGGCAACCATTGCATCCAGATCGCCCGGTGCCAACTGCAGCTGCTGCTGGTACAGCGCCAGGGCCTGGCCGTTGTCGCCCGCGGCGGCATACAGCCGTGCCAGCGCGGCGATGTTGCGCGGGTCCTGCGGGCGCTCGGCCAATGCCGGGGCCAACACCGCGTATGCGCCTTCAAGATTGCCAAGCTCCCGCAGGGCATCGACCTGGCGCAGCACGTAACCGCTGCGCAGATCGTTCAAGCGGGTCTGCTGGCTGGCCGAGAGCGGCACGTCGGCGAGCTGGCGCAGGATCGCGGCGACCTCGCCATCGCGACCGGCGCGCAGCAGCACCGAGGCATATTCCAGGCGGTTGTCGACGCTGGGCGAACCGCCTTCGATCAGGCGCTGCGCGAGCACGAGGGCGCGCTGCTGGCTGCCGATGTCGGCGTAGGCACCGGCCAACGCGGCCACGATGGCCGGGTTCTTGACCCGGTCGCCGAGTGCGGCTTCGGCGCGGGCCAGCAACAGCTGCGCTTCGCCGCTGCGCTGGCGCTGCATGAGCGAGCGCGCCTGGGCGGCCTGCACCTGCACCCACGCGGTGTCGTGCAACGCGGTCATTTCCGAATCACGCGACGCGGTGGGAATGCGTTCCAGCAACGCATACGCGCGCGGCCAGTCGCTGTTCTCCTGAGCGAACAGGGCCTGCGCATACAGCGAGGTCGCCGAGCTGTCGTCCAGCGCGCGCAGCCCTTCGATGACACCGTTGGCCTGGTCCGGACGACCCGCGCGCGTGTACAGGCGCGCCAGTTCCAACCGCAGCCATGGGTCACGCGGCTGCACCAGCAATGCATCTTCCAGCTCGATCTGCGCCATTTCGATGCTGCCCTCGGCCAGCGCCTGCTGCGCGCGGGCACGCGCCAGGTTGGCACGCAGCACCGACTGGCCACCGGCACTTTCCTGCTGGGCCGGGGTCAGCCGGTCGAACAGGGCGGCCGCTTCATCGGCGCGGCCAAGACGACCAAGCAGGCCGACCAGGCCCTGCAGCGCACCGGCATTGCCGGCATCCAGTTCCAGTGCCTTGCGGTAGCTGCGTTCGGCCGCGGCCGGATCGCTCCCGCTCTGCAGGTCGGCCAGCGCGACGTAACCCGCAGGCTCCTTCGGCTGCAGCGCGATGACCTGCTGCACCCGGGCGATGGCATCGCCGCTGGGCTGGCGACGCACCTCCTGCAGGGTCAGCCAGTAGCGCGCGGCATCGGCCGCGCTGCGCCATTTGCCGTTGATCGCAGCCGCCGGGCGCAGCAGTTCATTGGCTTCGCCGAAGCGCTCCTGGCGCAGACGCACAGAGCCCAGGCCACCGAGTGCCTCGGCATCGCGCGGACGCGCGCGCAGCACCTGGGCGAAACGGGCTTCGGCCTGGGCCAGGTTGTTGCTGTCCAGGGCACGGAAGCCCTCGCCCAGCAGCCGCTGGTTCGGGTCCTGCGGCACCGGGCGGTTGGCGATGGCCTGTTCACGCAGCTGCGCCTGCTTGGCCGCCACCTCGCGATCATTCGGCACCACGTCCAGGAAGGCCTGGTACAGCGGTGCATCGGCGGTGGTGGCGTTGAGCCACAGCAGCGCCTGGCGCCAGGCCGCACGCGCGGGGCCGGCGGTATCGGTGGCCTGGCTGAGCGTACGCAGCTGGGCGATGCCCTCGCGGCGGGTGGGCTCGCGGTAGGTCAGCACCTGGGCCAGCGCCAACTTGGCCGGGTTGTTGTTGCCGGTGGCGATGCGGCGCAGGCCATCGCGCGCGCGCGTCCAGCCTTCCGGCGTACCGGCCAGCACCTGGTAGTACTCCAGCGCCAGATCATTGGGCGGACCGCCTGCGCCGAAGGCCTCGTCATAGGCACGTACCGCTTCGACATAGCGACCGGCCGCCGCCGCGCGACGCGCGGTCTGCAGCTGGTTCCCCCCACCGCCACCGCCGAGCGCCATGCGCAGGCGCGTGGTCTGCGCCGAGGACGGATGACGCGCCTGCAGCTGCTGCAGTCGCTTCTGCGCCTCGGCACGGCGGCCCTGGTTGAGGTCGATCAGGCCCAGGCCGAGCAGTGCATCGGCCTGGTTGGGATCGGTGGCCAGCAGCTTGCGCCAGGCATCGGCGGCCAGATCCTCGCGGCCCTGGTCCTGCCAGTAGTTGCCTTGGCTGACCAGTTGCTGCGTCGACGACGCGTTCTGCGCGAAGGCCGGCACGGTCAGCACGCACAGGCCAACCAGGCAAAGAGGTGTCAGGGTCTTGCGGAACATGGCGAACTCCACGCGGGCAGCAGTCGCCCATCGGCAGAAAAACGGTAGCGGCGATCCATCCAGCCCTTGCCGAACAGCACCAGGGCACGATCGTAATAGTTGAGGGTGCCGGCGGCGGGAATCCGCGCCAGCTGCGCTTTGGCCAATGCGGGCTGGCCAAGTGCACTGAGATACGGCAGCAGGGCGGCGGCAAAGCCCGTTGACGGCGTACCGGTGCCCACCCCAAGCCGTGTGTCGATCTTTTCGGCAAAGCCGCTCTGCGCGCGCAACATCGATGCCGGCCCAGACAGGCCATCAAGCAAGGTGCGCCGCAACGGATCGGCCGGATCGGTCATGCCTGCCCACAGATAGCAGCGGATCGCGTCGTAGCTGCCGATCGCGCCCTTGCCCGGGTCGGCTACGAAGGCCTTGCCGTTCCAGGCGATCCAGTCCGGCGCGAATCCGACCGGCGCACTGGCACGCGTCATCGCCACGCTGCGTTCGGCCAGCCGCGCCCACGGGCCACGTGCATCGACGGCGGCAAAACGACGCAGCACGAACAACGGCAGGTAACTCGGGTTGAGCGTCCAGCGGTCGGCCTGCACGAACCCGCGGTTGCCGGGCAGCAGCATCGGGCCGAAGCCGGGCAGCTCGACGACTTCAGCCGTGCGCATCAGCGCCAGCGTCTGCCGGCCGGCTTCGACCAGCCCCGGCCGTTTCCACAAGCGGCCCGCTTCAAGCAGCGCGTAGGCGATCCACAGCTCGCCGTCAGCGGCGGTGTTGGGGTCGAGCACGCGGAACTGGCCATCGGCGGCACGCCCCCACAACCACGCAGGCAGATTGAGGTCGGCACGGCCGCGGCACAGGTGGCGGCGGGTCCAGGCCAGGATACGGTCGAACAGCACTGGATCGTTGTCCACCAGTGCGAAGAACAATCCGTAGGACTGCGATTCGGAGGTGCTGCGCAGGTCGGTATTGAGATGATCGACCACGCGGCCATCCGGCTCGATATGCCGATCGACAAACGCACGCCACTCACGCCACGGCGTACCGCAGGCCTGTGCCAGAACGTCGAGCGGCAGCACGGCGGCAGCACCAGCGGCCGCCATCGCCTGCAGGAAGCGACGGCGCGCAGGCGCCGGCGCGGGGACGGACGGGTCGCGCATGCTCAGCCGGACATCCCGATGCGTGCCCTGGCGTTGCGCTTGAGCAGCCAGCGCGCGATCAGCGCCAACAACAGGCAGGCCAGGCCGACGAGGGCGCCGAGCAGCAGCGGGCTCTGCGAGAAGTACCAGCGCAGCCAGGTCAGCGGCGGCAGGTGGCCGACGTAGTAACTCTGGTTGCCGGCCAGGCTGCGCACCTTGTCCTTCTGCAGCAGCACCACGCTGCCCTGGAAATCGCGCAGGCGGTCCGGATCAAACCATGCTTCGAACAGCCGGTTGACCTGGGCCGGGTCGTCGGCCATCACCGCGATCACACTGCGGCCCTTGCGCAGGGGCGACTCGAAGCCCATCAACACGACGTCGCCGGCATCGGGACGCACGGAGACTTCGGCCGTGGTGGGCAGATCGGTGCGGCGCGCATCCGGCGACAGGAACGAGGGCATGCGTTCAAACACCCAGTCCGAGAGCTGCACGCGGCGCGACTGCCCCGCCTCGCCGATCGGCAGGTGCGCCGCCCATTCGCCGAACAGCGGCTGGCTGCGGCGCGAGCCCAGCACCACCAGGTCCTGGTCGGCGTGCTCGCCGACCTGGCGCGCGGCGATGATGCGGTTGCGCAGCGCCGGGTAGCCGGTCGAGGCACCCATGCGGCCGAGCAGGGTCAGCACATTGCCGACGTCATCGGCGTTGGGGTTGTCCGGCAGTACCAGCACGGTCTCGGACAGATCGGCCAGGCGCGTGAACGGGTAACCGGCGTTGCCAAAGGCGGCCAGGTTGGGCATCGCCATGTAATGGTCGAAACCGCTCAGGTCGATGCTGGTGTCGCCATCGATCGCCGCGGAGACATCCGGGAAGGTGTTCTTGCACTCGGCTGCCTGCGGGCGGTCGAAGAAGAAGTGGAAGCGCAGCTGGCTGTTGGACGAGAACGGGCCGGTCGGCAGCATCACCTTCTGCTGGATCGGCATCGCGCCGGGTGCCTTGAGCTTGTTCCACACCATGTCCGAGACCGAGCGCGGTGCCGGCCGACCGTTCAACGGAAGGGTGGTAACGAAGGCGTCGTTGATGCTGATGTTCAGCGCTGACTTGTCCGCCCCTTCGGGCAGCGTATAGCGGTAACGCAGGTCCAGTGGAATGCCGTCGCGGCGCCACACGAACAGATCCGGCGGCAGCTGCAGGCCGATGCGGATCAGGTCCGGGTGGTAGCCGACGACGTTCAACTCGCTGGTCTGCCGCACCAGTTCGGACACGCGCACGGGCCGGTCGCTGGGAATCCAGTTCGGCGCGTCGTACGGCTTGCGCGGCGCGATCTCCTTGAAGTCCCCGATGCTTGCGGTCGGGCCGGACAGCGGCGCGCCCAAGGTCAACGCGGTGGCGGCGATGCGCAGTTCGGCATCATCGCGACCCAGCACCAGCAGCAGCTTGCCGTTGGCATCGTTGGGGTTGGCGATCACGGCCAGGGTCGGCCCGCTGATGTCGGGCAGCACCAGGCCGGCCGGCGGATTGCGCGGGGTGGCCACGACCACCGCATTGCCTTCCATCGGCACCGTATCGATCGAGGCCGGGAACAGCGCGCCACGGTAACCGGCCAGTGCGCCGAACCACGACGACACGATGCCGGCCGACTGCAGCAGGCCCTGCCCCGGCTGGCCGGTGAACACGAACGGGAGTTCCAGCCGGTTGGTGTCGCGTGCGTCGAAGAACGGCACCGGCAGCAGCGACAGATCATTGGTCAGCTGCAGCGGCGCCCAGCCCAGCTCCAGGTAGCTGGCGCTGTCGATGTTGGCCCACAGGCTGGTGTGATCGGGATCTTCGCACTCGCGTGTGTAGTGGCCGATCAACTGCAGGTTGATGCGGTTGTAGTCGATGATCATGCGCGGGTCGATATCGATATCGCGCTCGATCATCCGGCCGGCCTGGTCCACCGGCGTCGGCAGGGTCGCCACGGTGACGTCATTGACGGTCACCTTCAGGTGCGACAGGTCTGGCAGCAGCGCTGGCGAATAGCTGTATTTCAGATGCAGCGATGCGCGGTCCACCACCTGGTCGTTGCGGATCGAGAACGGCACGCCGGCCGTGCCCTGGATGCCGCGCAGGGTGATCTCATAGTCGATGCCGAGCTGCTTGAGCGTGGAGCGGCTCTGCCGGGTCCCTGCAGCCGGCGTGGCGGGCATCACCGCCGCCGGCGCGGCGTCTGCCGGGGTGGTCGCTGGCAAGGCAGCGGGCGCTGTCGCGGGCACGGGCGGGCTCTGCGCATAGACCGCCCCGCACAGCAGGGTCAGGGTGAACGCCACCGCTGCGGCGGACGGGCGCGGCAGGCGCACCGGGCGGAACAGGGAACGGTGACGACGGGTCATGCGGAATCTCCGGTGCGCGGCGGCGTGGGGGCATCCTTGCGGCCGCCCGCGAAAACGAACTGGCCCAGGCGGTGGAAGCCGCGCATGCTGGCCTTGAGGACGTCAGTGGTGGAACGCAGGAAGGTGTCGCGGTCGTGGCGGCCCCACAGCTTCACCCAGATGTCGGCACGGGCGAAGGTGGACGTGACCAGCCAGCGCTCCTGCTCCAGGCTCAGCTCACCGAACTGGATGCTGATGCCCTGGTCGTCGCGGTCATGCCGCACTTCGGCCGGCAGCCGCTGGCTGCGCTGGCGATGAGCCAGCTCGACCTCCACGCGGGTGCCCGGCTGTACCGGCTGCACCTGGTCCAGGCGGATCGCCATGCCACCGGTGGAGAAGTTCAGCGTGCGGCATGGCAGCGCCTGGCCATCAGGCAGATGCAGCACGGCGCGCATGTTCAGCGGCACGCGGTGCGCGCGGCGGATCTGGCGCTGTTCGCTGGAGGTGGCGATGACCGCGCCAAGCATGATCATGTTGTAGACGGTCCAGCCCAGGTTCAACCAGATCGTATTGACCTCGCCGCTGGTCTCGGCCATCACCATCCGCACGATGCCGGCGATCACGCCGGCCAGGTTCAACAGCAGCAGCAACAGGTACGGGCGGGCGATCTGCGCATCGAAGTAGCTGCGCTGGACCAGGCCGCCCTTGGCGGTGACGTTGAACTTGCCCAGCTTGGGGTTGATCACCGCCATCAGGGTCGGGCGCAGGATGTACCAGGCCAGCGTGGTCTCGTACACCTCGTTCCACAGCAGATGGCGATGCTTGCCCTGCACACGCAGGTTGGTCAGGTTGGCCATCACGATGTGCGGCAGCGCGTAGGCGAGGATCATCAGCGCCGAGGCGTGGATGACATGGGCGCCGAAGAACAGGAAGGCCAGCGGCGCGGTCAGGAAGATGATCCGTGGCAGGCCATAGAAGAAGTGCAGCATCGCGTTGGTGTAGCACAGCCGCTGCACGAAGCTCAGGCCCTTGCCGAACATCGGGTTGTCCACCCGCAGGATCTGCGCCATGCCGCGCGCCCAGCGGATGCGCTGGCCGACGTGCGCCGACAGGCTCTCGGTGGCCAGGCCGGCCGCCTGCGGCACCGGGATGTAGGCGCTGCGGTAGCCGGCACGGTGCAGGCGGATGGCGGTATGCGCATCCTCGGTCACCGTCTCGATCGCCACACCGCCCACTTCCTCCAGCGGAGCACGCTTGATCACGGCGCAGGAGCCGCAGAAGAAGGTCGCATTCCACTGGTCGTTGCCGTCCTGCAGCAGGCCGTAGAACAGCTCGCCTTCGTTGGGCACGCGGCCGAAGTTGCCCAGGTTGCGTTCGAACGGATCGGCCGAGAAGAAGTAGTGCGGGGTCTGCACCACCGCCATCTTCTCGTCGTGCAGGAACCAGCCCATCGACATCTGCAGGAACGAGCGGGTCGGCATGTGGTCGCAGTCGAAGATCGCCACGTACTCGCCACTGGTCTTCTTCAACGCCGCATTGATGTTGCCGGCCTTGGCGTGGTTGTTGTTGGTACGGGTGATGTACTGCACCCCGACTTCTTCGCAGAACGCGCGGAACTCATCGCGGCGGCCGTCATCGAGCAGGTAGATGTTGAGCTTGTCGGCCGGCCAGTCCAGCACGGTCGCGGCGAGCACGGTGGTACGCACCACCGAAAGCGGCTCGTTATAGGTGGGGATCAATACGTCCACGCTCGGCCACAGCGACTGGTCTTCGGGCAGCGGCATCGGCTTGCGGTGCAGTGGCCATGCCACCTGGAAGTAGCCCAGCACCAGCACGATGAAGGAGTACACCTCGGCGGCCACCAGGCCCAGGCCCAGGGTAAGGTCGACGAAGCTGCTCATGCCCATGGTGTCGGTCAGGCGCCAGTACATGTAGCGCGTGGACATCACCAGCGACAGCCCCATCAGCACCAGCGGGATCAACCGGTTCTCGCGGTTGCGCAGGCACAGGGCGATCAGGAACACCACGGCCGAGAACAGGAACTGCTGGCCGATCTCCATCGGGACGGTAACCACAAAGGCCAGCAGCACGGCGCCGCCGACCGCCAGCGCGAGCAGCGCCAGGCGGGCCAGAATGGCATCCCCTCTCGGGGTGGATGACTTGCTCATGATGTTCCCCCAACACGGCCGCAGATCGCGGCATCCCCTTGCATCAGCCGATCCCGTTGCCGCACCCGGCTGGGCGCGACGGACGATCACCGACTACGTTTCAACCCTGGCGCAGACGGCTCAGTGGGCTGTGCCCCGGCGTGGCGCTACGTGCCTCCGCCAGGCGCTGGAACAACTGCTCCAGCGGTGTCTTGCGCCCCGGTGCGGCCGTGGCCGGCGTCTCCACGGTGGTCGCCTGGACCGGCGTGGTCACCGGCGCGAGAGTGACCGCGGGCGGCAGGTTCGTCGCGGCCGGAACCGGCGGCGGCACCTCATCGCGCGGCTTGGCCACCGTGCTCACGCGGGACTGGCTGTGGGAAAAATCCCGGTAAGCACGCGTGTCATCGCGAGCCCCCAGGCGGTTGAAGAGACCAGCCACGTCGTCGTGGCTCTCGGCATCGGCAGGTTGCTGAAACTTGCTCATGGCACCATCGAAAGGGGGAGAGGGTCAGAACACACGCGACAGCGTGTAGGTAGCTACATCGGGATGATCACTCTGCAGATAGCGCACATCCAGCACCGACATCATCCCGGCGGCCCGGAACCACTGGCGGTACACACCTTCCAGAAACCCAGTGTCCCACCCGGCCCGGGCGCCGAGGACGGCTGACAGCGGCGAGGCGGCGTGGTGGATGCGGACCTGTTCGGGGGCTTCCTCGAACACGACCTGCCCCCATTCCGTCGAGGACCACACCGCATTGGCCGCCTGCTGCAGTTCATCCAGTGTGGCGACCGCCGGCAGCGCATGGTCACGGCCGAAGCGCTCACCGATACGCGCCATCAACCGCGACAGTTCGGCATCGGGCAACGCACTGTCGAACTCTTCGCAGAGCGCCAGCAGGAAGCCGCGCCACTGGCGTGAGCACGCGTGGGTCCGGTAGTAATCGAGCAATGCTGATGACTTCATGTGGAAAGCCTAGACGAACCACGATGCAGAGGCGGTATACGGGCAATTACCGGCATCGATGTCGGTCAAAAGTGTGAACTACGCCTCACAATATTGTGGCACATCTGGCTTTCCTGCATAGCGAGCGCCCTGCGTCGCTTCCTGACCCGCCGCGTCACCCGCCACCGCTTCGCTGAACGGATGTGCGTACCGGGCCGCCCCGGCGCCGGAGCCGGACGGCGGCCAAGCGTGCCACCCGTTGCCGGGGTCAGGCCTCGGCCGGCAGCTCGAACACCTGCCGCAGGTAGGCCAGATACCCCGGGTCATCGCACATGCTCTTGCCGGGCGAATCGCTCAGCTTGGCGACCGGCTGGCCGTTGCAGCGGACCATCTTGATCACGATGTTGAGCGGGGTCGGGCCCAGGTCGTTGGTCAGGTGGGTGCCCACCCCGAAGGCCACCTGGCAGCGGCCGCGGAAGTAGTCGAACAGCTGCATGACCTTTTCGATATTCAGCCCGTCGCTGAAGACCAGCACCTTGCTGCGCGGGTCCACGCGGCGGCTGTGGAAGTGCGCCAGCATGCGGTCGCCCCAGGTGAAGGGGTCGCCGGAATCATGCCGGACGCCATCGAACAGCTTGCAGAAATACATGTCGAAGTCGCGCAGGAACGCCTCCAGGCCGACCACATCGGACAGCGCGATGCCCAGGTCACCGCGGTACTCGCGTGCCCACGATTCCAGCGCCGCCACCTGCGAATCGCGCAGCCGCGGGCCAAGCGCCTGGAAGGCCTGCAGGTACTCGTGGGCCATGGTGCCGTGCGGGGTCATGCCGTACAGGCGGGCGAAGTGCACGTTGCTGGTGCCCACGAACTGCGCGCCCAGCGCATCGCGCAGCATCGGCAGCATGCGCCCGTGCCACTCGCGCGAGTAGCGCCGGCGGCTGCCGTAATCGGCGATCCGGCACAGCTCGAAACCGGGCGTATCGCGCAGCAGCGCGGTCTTGGCCTGCAGGCGGCGCTCGCCCTCGCTGAAGTCCGAATCGGTGGTATTGCGGAACCAGACCTCGTTGATGATCGCCAGCAGCGGCACCTCGAACAGGATGGTGTGCAGCCAGGGGCCGGTGATGTCCAGCTCGATCTCACCCGGGACGGTGGCCGAGGGGCGCAGCGCGATGTACTTGCGGTCCAGGTGGAACAGGCCGAGGAAATCGGCGAAGTCCGGTTTGACGAAACGCAGGCCGCGCACGTAGTCCAGCTCTTCGGCACTGAATCGCAGGCTGCACAGGTGGTCGATCTCGGCGTTGATCTGGTCGATGAACTGCGCCAGGTCGATGCCCGGGGTCCGGCACTTGAACCGGTACTGCACCTGCGCGCCGGGGTACTGATGCAGCACCGCCTGCATCATGGTGAATTTGTACAGGTCGGTGTCGAGCAGGGACTGGATGATCATGCTGGGGATTATGCGCCCGCCACCGGGTACGACCAACGGCCGGTGCCCGCAGCGTGGAATGCGTTCACGGCAGGTATCGCCCCGGTGCCGAAGCGAGTGCGCGGGCCTCTACCGGCGGCGGAGCAGACGCGGCACCTGCGCCAGCGCATGCGCCCAGATCGCGCCCCACACGGCACAGCGCACCGGCCAGGCGCGTTGCGGCGCCTCGAATTTCCGGAAGTAGCGCCACAGCCCCCGGTGCTTGTGCCATTCCACGAAGAACGGCCGTGAGCGGCTGGAGACACCGCGTACATGGGTGACCTGCAGGTCGTTGGCGATCGCGATCACCGCGCCGGCCTCGCGTGCGCGCCGGCACAGGTCCAGATCCTCGGCGTGCAGGCGATAGCCCGCATCCCAGCCGCCGATCCGGTCGAACAGCGCGCGCGGCATCAACAGCAGGGCGCCGGACAGGGCCAGCACGACCTGCAGCGGCTGGCTGCGGTCAACCGGGATCGCCAGCTTTCCGCCCTGCCCGGGGTTGCGCAGCATCGCGGCGAAATCCGGGTCACGGCGGCGCACCGCATCGTCGGGGCGGCCGTCTTCGTCGACCTGTTCCACGCCCAGCAGGCAGTCGCCCAGCGGCATCCCGCGTTCGCGCAACAGGGCCAGGGTATCGGGACCGACCATCAGGTCCGGATTGATGAAGGCCAACCACGGTGCCTGGCTGTCGGCCACGCCCTGGTTGTTGGCGGCGGCGAATCCGGGGTTGTCCGGGTTGGCAATGAAGCGCACCCGCGGATCGGCGCTGGCGTGGCGCTGCACGATCTCCAGGGTGCCATCGGTGGAATCGTTGTCGACCACGCGGATCTCGGCGATGTCGCGCGCCTCGCGCAGGCGCAGCAGGCAGGCATCCAGCGTGCTGGCGCTCTGGTAGCTGACGATGATGGCGGCGATGGCAGGACTCAAACGGGCGGCTCCGGGGCGGCAGTGACAGGCGGCGCGAACAGATCGCCCTGCGCCTTGGGCATTATCGCCTGCCGGTGATGCTGCTGCAGATCGTGGCGTGCCTGCTGCAGTGGGTCGGCCATCAGGAAGCCCGCCAACCGCGGCGGCCAACCGGGCCAGCGCGTGGCGAGCGCGTCCATGTCGCCCTCGCCGGTCACGCCTTCGGCCACGCGGGCGACGAAGGCGGTCTCGCACAGCGCGTTGCGCCAGCCAAGCCCGGCCATGCGCAGGCTCAGGTCGATCAGCGCGGCATTCCACGAGGCATAGCTGTGCATGTCCAGCCCGCCGGCCCTGCGCCGCGCATTGCCGCGCAACAGCACTGCATGGGTCACGGCACACGGCAACTCCGGATGCAGCGGCGGCATCGCCGCGCAGGCCTGCGCCAACGGGGCCAGATCCAGGTCACCCGGTAATGGGTTGATTTCCCCCAGGCGCGGCCAGGCCGCCGTCTCGCCGGCGTTGCACCACGGCGTGGCCGAGCCGATCGAGGCATCGCGGGCCAGGCAGGCCTGCAGCTGCTGCAGCCAGCCCGGTGCCGGAATCGCGTCCGGCGCCAGCACCACCACATCGGCCCCGGCGCAGGCAGCCAGCATTTCATCCAGATGGGCCACTTCGCCGATGGCGCGGGCACGGCGGGTGTACTCGGCCTGCAGCGGGGTGTGCGTGAGCCAGTGCTCGATCACGGCCTGGGCCCGCGGCCCGGCCTGGCCATCATCGGCCAGCCAGATGGCGGTCCCCGGCGCGGTACCGGCGTCCAGGGCAGCCAGGCAACGGTCCAGCGCGGCATCGTCGACCCCGATCGGCAGCAGGACGACCGTGCTCATGCGGACCTCTGCGTACTGCCGTCTTCGCCGTGTCGCTGTGTCATCGCGGGCTCCCCTGGGCGGGGCCAGCGTAGCAAGATCGGCCCCTGCGGTGACAGCCGGGGCCGGGCAGCACTCAGCGCTTGCCCTTGTGCTCGGGGAACGGCTCCATCGCGCGGAAGCGGCTGCTGTACTCGTCGGTCAGGTTGCGCGACTCCTGCGCGTTGCGCACGATGGTCGGGGTCAGCAGCACGATCACTTCGGAACGCCCGGACTTCTTCGTCTTGCTGCCGAACAGCGCCCCGATGACCGGGATCCTGCTCAGGCCAGGCACACCATTGGCGCCATCATCGTCGGAGTTGGTGATCAGCCCGGCAAGCATGATGGTGTCGCCACTCTGCACGGCCGCTTCGGTGGAGATCTTGCGGGTATTGATCGGCGGGTTGCAGGTGGTGCGGGTCGGGTCGCAGCCGCTCGGGATCGCGCCGGCCGAACTCACCTCCTGCACGATATCCAGAAACACCACGCCATCGCGGGTGATGCGCGGGCGCACCTTGAGGATCACGCCGGTGTCCAGGTACTGGACCTGGCTGTAGGTGTTGTCGCCGCCGATGCCGGTATTGACCGAGACCGAGTTGATCGGGATCTGGGTGCCGACGTTGAGGGTGGCTTCGGCGTTGTTGCGCACGAACAGCGACGGCGTCTGCAGCAGCCGCAGGTTGCTGACCTTGTCCAGTGCGCTGACCACGGCGGCGGCATTCTTGCCGAGGAAGGTCCAGCCCACCCCGCCATCGCCGACGGTGCCGGAGATGCTGCCCCAGATCGAGCGACCCAGAGCACTGGGCAGGTCGATGCCACTCTCGGTCTTGCCGGTGGTCACGGCCTGTTCGAAGAACCAGTTCACGCCGTAGCTGAGGTCGCCGGTCAGCGCGACCTCGGCAACCTGCGCTTCGATGTGCACCTGCATCGGCATCACGTCGAGCTTCTCGATCACTTCGCGGATCGAACGCCAGGCCTGCGGGGTGGAGCGCACCAGCAGGGTGTTGGTTTCCTCCACGGCCGAGACGCCGACCGTATCGCCCTGCACTTCCAGGCTGAAGCTGGCGTTGCCGGACTGGCGCTGCGGCAGGTTCATCGTGCCATCGCCCAGCCCGCCGCGGCTGCTCCCCGTGCTGCTGCCGGTGTTGGAAAAATTGCCGTTGGTGTTGTTGTTGCCATCGCGGCTGCCGATATCCATCGGCGAGGCGCCCGGCGCCAGCGAACTGCTGCCACGGCCACTGCGGCCATTCTCGTTGGCGAAGGCTTCGGCCAGGCGTTCGGCCAGGTCCTTGGCCTTGACGTAACGCAGTTCATAGGAGAACAGCCGCGCATTGCCGCCGGCGGTATCGATGCGGTCCAGCCACTGCTGGATCTGGTCCAGGTAGCGCGCCTGCGGGGTGATCACCAGCACCGCATTGGCATTCTCCAGCGGCAGGAAGCGGAACATGCCGGCGCTGGGCGTCTTGCTCTCCTCGCCGAACACTTTCTCCAGATCGGCGGCAACCTGTTCGGCCTTGCCGGACTGGATCGGGAACACGCCCACGGACATGCCCGAGAGCCAGTCCACGTCGAAGATCTCCACCGTGCGCAGGTAGTTCTCCAGCTCGCTACGGGTGCCGCCGAGGGTGATCACATTGCGGCCGTTGTCGACGTTGACGATGGCATTCGGGCGCGCGTAGGGCTCCAGCACCTTCTTCATTTCGGTGGCCGAGATGTACTGCAGCGGCACCACGCGCACTTCGAAGCCGCGCGCATTGGCCGGCGACGCCGTGCTCGGCGAGACCGTACCGGCCAGTGCCTGGTCGGCGGGCACGATGTTGTAGCGGCCGGCGCTGTAGACCATGCGCGCGTTGTTCCAGCCCAGCACCATTTCCAGCAGGTTCAATGCCTGCGCCGAGGAGACCGGCTTGGGCGTGGCCAGGGTCACGGTGCCCTGCACGCCCGGCGCGATCACGTAGTTCTGGCCCAGGAAGTCACCGAGGATCGCCTTGACCACCGCGTGCACCGATTCGCCTTCGAAGTTGAAGGTGGCGTTGCCGGTGGAGGCATTGCCCAGCGACGGTTGCGGCGCGGCCGCGGCACTGCGGTTGATCATGGTGCCGGTGCCACGGCGGATCACCGCCTGCGGGGTGCCGGCGCTGCCCAGCGGCTCGGCCTCGACGCCTTCACGGGATCCGTCACCGGCGACCACCTGGTGGATGTCGAGCACCGCATCGCGGCGTACCTCGGGCGCGGGCACGGTGGTGCAGCCCACCAGCAGGGCGACAAGGAAAGACACGGGAAAAAGGCGCAGGGTCATGCTGTCACTCTAAGGGTTGTGGCCGGAGCCGCCCGCGGGCGGTTGCTGCGACTGCTGCTGTTGCTGCTGCAATTGCTGGCGACGCGCCTGGATGCGCTCGCGGATCGCCTTCATGTCGGCTTCGCTGGGACCCTGCGCGTTCTGCGCGGGGGCCCCCGCATTCGATGGCGTCGCTGCCTGCGGCGCAGGTGATGCGCCCGGCGCCGGTGCGGGCATCGCTGCGGCGCCATTGATCGGGCGCGCGCCGGCACCGGCCGGAGGCACCGCGGTGAGCGGCGTAGCGCCCAGCACCGTCGGTGGTTCACCGCCTTGCCCATTGAACACCGGCAATTCCAGGACCTGCGTGCCACCGGGGCCACTGACGGTGGCGCGACGCGGTTCCAGCGCCAGCAGCTGCCAGCCGTTCACCGCTTCACCATTCAGCCGCAGTCGCAGCGACTGGCGCTGGTCGGTGGTCAGGATCGCCATCCCGAAACCCGGTGTAAGCAGCACGCCGGTCAGTGACACGCTGCTGGCGGTGCCCTGTTCGGTGCCACCGAGCAGGTACGGGCGCGGTTGGCGATCTTCGGCGAACAGCGGGCGGGCGCCGATCTGGGCATAGGTGCTGGCCGAGCTCATCCGCTCGGGCGCGGCGGGAGCCAGGTGGGGCAGCGGCGCAGGGCCCATATCGCCGTCCGTGGCCGGCGCGATGCGCTGGCCCAGGCCGAACAGCGTGGCGATCCAGATCGCCAGCGCCCACAGGGCGATGCCGCCCAGCCACCAGGTCCGCAGGCCAGCTGCTTCAAGCTTCATGCTGGGCCTCCCCGGCAGCGTCCGGTGCGGGCGCGGGCTCGGCTGCATCGCTGGGCGGGGCCGCATCCGGGCCGCCGTCCTGCCCGGCATCCTGCCCGGACGGCGGTGGCAGTGGGGCCGGCGCGGGCGCGTCAGGCGCCAGCGCTGCGCCGGGGCGCAGATGACCGACCAGTTCGAAGGACACATCCAGGCCGGTGCCGGTTTCGCTGGGCGACTGCTGGAAGCGCTGCGCGAGCAGGTTGAGGTTCTCCACGAACAGGCGCGGGCTGCCGGTCTCCAGCGTGTGCAGCACGGCCGCCATTTCCGGCACGCCGCAGCGCAGGCGCACCTGCAGGGCCACACGCGGGAAGGCAGCCTCGCGGTTGGCATCGGGCAGCGGGGTGCGATTGCTGATCGTGCAGCTGCGGTTGCCCGGGCTGGCCGACGCCACCGCATCCTGCAGGCGGCTGGAGAGCGCCGCGGCGGCCGATTCGGCAGTGGCCTCGCGCAGGAAGCCAGGGCGGCCCTCGAGGGCGGCCTGCACCTCGCGCAGTTGGGTGGCGATCTGCCCGCGCTGCGCCAGCTGCGCATCCACGCGCTGTTGGCGCTCCTGCACGGCGGCGATGTCGGCATTGATCGCCAGCAGGGGGCGGGTCAACCACGGGTGCACGAGCAGCAGGTACGCCACGGCGATCACCGCCAGCAGCAGGCCAAGCGCGAGCCAGCGATCACGGCGCGTCGGTTGTGCTGCCATCGGCAACCTCCTTCGCGGGCGGGGCCGCACCGGGCAGCGGCTGCAGCTCGGCCGTCAGCGTGAAACGGTCGCGGCCGCTGGTTGCCCCATCGGCCTGCAGCACGCCGGTCAGGTTGACCTTGCGCCACAGCGGCGAGTCCTGCAGCAGCGGCACCAACTGCGAGGCTTCGCGGCTGAGCCCGATCAACTGCAGTGTGTTGCCTTCGATCGAGAGTTTTTCCAGATAGGTGCCATCGGGCAGCAGGCGGGTCAGCTCGTTCCACAGTTCCACGGTACTAGCGTGCTCGCCGCGCCGGCCTTCCAGGAACGCGGCGCCTTCGACCAGGCTCTGCAACTGCTGGCGCTCGGCCGCGACCCGGCGCGCATCACGCGCGGCGTCATCCACCTGTGCGCGCAGCTGGTCCGCCGCGGCCTGGCGGTTGTCCAGCAGCTGGTGGCCGGCCAGCGCGAGCAGCACGATCGTGCTCGCGGCCAGGAGCCAGTTCCAGCGGGCCATCGGGTCGCGACAGGGCTGCCGCTGCGCCAGCGGCAGCAGGTTGACGTCGAGCGGCCGGTCAGCGGCATCCACTGCATCGACGCCGGCCACCGCCTGTGCCCATGGCCCGGCCTGCTGCGCCCACTGGTCCAGCTGCGCGCGCGGGATCACCACCAGCTCGACCTGCAGCTGGCCATCCGGCAAGGCCCCGAGCTCGCGCACGTCATAGCTGACCTGGCTGGCATCGAACGGGGTCTGCCGATCGATTTCGAATCCGACCACATCGCGCAGCCGCTCGGCGGCGGCCGCCGGCAAGCGCAGCGGACGGCGCAGCACGCTCCCGACCGGCAGCAACCAGTGCCGGGGCAGGCTGCGCAGGCGCGCATCGAGCACGCCATCGAGCGCGGCGGGCGGGACGGGCCACGGCAGCTCCGCGATGGCCTCGATCTGCTCGCCGGTCTGTCGCTGCAGGCGCAGTACCTCGCCCTCGCGCAGCAGCAGCAGGCGCGAACGCGACCAGCCCATCGCCCATTGCCACCGAACCGGCAGCCAGGCCAGCAACGACTGCCGCCACCAGCGCAGGCTGCTGCCCACGCCGGGCGACACGCGCCCGCGGGCCCGCACCAGACTGTCACGCCATGCCGTCATCTTGCTGCCATTCCCTGTTCCCAGCGAAGTACTGTGTAAGCCGTTCCCGGCGTGCCTGCCGACCCCATCCGCACCACGGCGCGCAGTACCGATACCCGGCCGCGTTCGTCCGTGGCGCGACTCTCGATACTATAGGTGCCACTGCCACCTGCAAGCGGCGCGACCGGCAATCCAGCTTCATCAGCGGCGGCCGCGCGTTCGCGTTCGGCCAGCAGGCGCTCTGCATCCAGCCCCAGTGCGGTCAGCACCGGGCCCGCGGCAACGCGCGGGTCAGGCCGTGCCTGGCGGCTGTACAGGGTCAGCATCGGCTCGATCCGCGCATACAGGTCCGCCTCCATGCCGAGCACGCGCTGCAGCTCGCCGACCGTCTCATAGCGCGCGTTGCGTGCGCCGTAGGGCAGCCCGGCGGCGAGGTAATCGGGCGTCTCCGCGCCGCCACCGGGCTGTTTGAGGCTGTCCGCGTCACGCCAGTCGACGATGGCGCCGGCCAACTGCTGGGCGCGCCCGGGCTCCTCCCCCATCGCACGCAGGAACGCGTTGAGCAGGCTCACGTCGGCCAGGTTCAGATTGATCTTGCCGTTCTCATCGAGGATCGTCAGATCGATCCGGCGCGTATCGAACGTCCACCGGTAGCGGCGGCCATCGGCAACCCAGGCCGGCTGGGCGGCGCGCGGCTGCAGGCGGTGCAGCGCGTACTCCAGCCCTGCGCGCGCGTACTCCTGCCCGATGGCATCGTCACCGATCACGCGCTGCTGCATGTGCTCCACGCGCGCGCTCAGGGCGAACGCGCCGACCACCGCGGTCAGCAGGGCGATCAGCCACAACACCAGGACGAGCGCGGCGCCACGTACCGGCCTCATGGGCGATCCCCACGTGACGGTGGCAGCGCGGCGATCATCGGCGGCCAGGCCGGCCCCTGCAGCGGCACGATCTCGATCGAGACCAGCAACGGCAGGCGGCGGGTGTCATCCCAGCGGTCCAGCCACGGCGTCAACTGACCAGTGCGCGGGTCGGTGCCGCGATAACGGAAGCGCACCTCGCGCAGCTGATCGGCCAGCATTTCCGGCGGGCGTGGCGGATCTTCCTCGATCGCCTCGCCGTTCTGCAGCAGGGTCAGCGCGACCTCCAGCTGCTCGGCGCCCGCGGCGTGGCGGACCTGCAGCTCGTGTGCATACGGCCCGCCGCGACCCAGATAGCCCGGCAGATCCGAGACGAACAGCATGCGCTGCGGCTCGCCCATGAAATACACCGGATCGCGGGTCGGGTCCGGCGGGGTGGTCGCGATCACCAGTGCGGTGGACAGGCGCCGCCGCAGGAAACCTTCCACCGCGCGCATGCGCTCGTTCTGCGCGGCCATGCGCTCGCCGCGTTGGCTGATCGCCATGGCCGAGCGCACGGTGGCGAAGGCCAACGCCAGGCCGCCGACGAGCAAGGCGGTCGCCAGCAGGATTTCGATCAGGGTGAAGCCGGCGGCCCGGCGTGCGCGTGCTGTCATCGTGGTGCGCCCGGCACCGGCGGCAACAGGCGCAGGCTGCGCCATTGCAGCTGCTCGCCATTGCCCTCGCCCCAGCGTACCTGCAGGGTGATCTGTGCCAGGGTCGGGCCGCCAACGTCCACCGTGACCGGACCGGTAGCGCTGCGGGGCTCCTGGTAGGGCGCCACCTGCAGTTGCCAGCGGTACCTGCCCTGCTCCCACTCTCCCTGCGTGCTGCCTTCCTGCAAGGGGCTTTCCACCCCCGTGCTGGCCAGCAATGATTGCGCATACAGTGTCGCGCGGCTGCGCACGTCGGCCTGCCCGACCTGGCGCGCCGCGCCGGACAGGCTGCCCAGCAGCAGGGTCAGCGCAAGCGCCAGCAGCGCGAAGGCGATGATCACCTCCAGCAGCGAATACCCACGCTGGCGCCTCATCGGCCCTCCCGGCGCGGGCCGGCACGCACTTCGCCGGTGATCCAGCCCACGTGGATGTCCCAGGCTGCGCCCCGCGTGCTCACTTCGATGGTGCCGCCACTGGCGGCGCCGTCGGCGAAGAAGGCGATCGCGCCCTGCCCGGGTGCGGCACCGAGCTGGCCGGCGCCACGGAACCGTACATCCAACGCCGCCGGAATCTGCCCGTGGCGGCCGTTGGCCGCCTGCCACGTCCGCGCACGCGGGTCGATCACGAAGCGCTGGGTCTGCCCGGTAGCGATCGCCTGGGTACGCGTGTAACGCAGCTGGGTGGCGATTTCCTTGCCGGCATTGCGCAGGCGCATGCCGTCGATGCCGCCGTTCATCGCGGTGGCGGTGACCACGCCGATGATGGCGATCAGCGCGACCACCAGCAGCATTTCCAGCAACGACAGGCCACGCGCATGCATGCCCGTGGGCACGCGGCGCGGCGGTCTGCTCGGCATGGACCACAGTGCTCGCAATGCCGATTACTCGTACCGGATGTCCGCGTCGTAACTGCTGCCGCCCACCTTGCCATCCTTGCCCAGGCTGATCAGGTCGTACGGCTGGCCTTCGCCCGGGACGCGGTACTCCAGCGCGTGGCCCCACGGGTCGTTGAGATCGGCCGGCTTGGCGTACGGACCGAGCCAGCCGGCACTGCCGCTGGGCTGGGTGACCAGATCCTCCAGCTTGGCCGGCAGCTTGCCGGTGTCCAGCTGGTAGTTGTCGATCTTGCCGGCCATGGTCTGCACCTGCGCCTTGGCGATGTTGGCCTTGCCGCGGTCGGCGCCGCCGAGCACTCGGCTGCCGACCAGGGTCAGCACCGCGCCGATCAGCACGATGACGATGATGATTTCCAGCAGGCTCATGCCGGACTGGTGGCGCGCGGAAGAGAAGCGGGTCAGGCGGCGGCGTTGCATGTGGCAGGCTCCTTGCATCGAATCGTAGAGGTGTTGACCAGCGGCCGGTCAGCCGATGGCATTGGTCAGGTCGTACAGCGGCACCAGCACGGCCACGATCACCAGGCCGACCACCGAGGCCAGCACCAGGGTGATCACCGGCACCAGTGCCGACAGCAGACGGTCGATCGCGCGCGCGCTTTCCTGCTCGAACGTATCGGCGGTCTTGAGCAGCATCGTATCCAGCGCACCGGATTCCTCGCCGACCTGGATCATCTGCAGTGCCAGCCGCGGAAACCGCTTGCCCCGCGACAGCGAGGCCGACAGCCCGTTGCCATTCTTGACCTCGTCGCTGGCGGCATCCACGTCGGCAGCCAGCGCGCGGTTGCTCAACACATTGCGCGCGATGCCCAGGCCGGACAGCAGTGGCACGCCGTTGCGCAGCAGCGTGCCCAGCGTGCGGGCCAGGCGTGCGGTCTCCAGCTTGCCCAGCAGCGGGCCGATGCCTTTGCGCTGCAGCAGCCAGCCATCCACGGCCAGGCGCGCGGCCGGTTGCCGCAGCCGCCGTTCCACTACCAGCGCGATCACGGCCGGCACCACGATCATGATGACCCAGCCTTCGCGCACCACCAGCCCGGCGGTGAGCACCCACTGGGTGAACCAGGGCAGCGCGACATCCAGGCTCTCGTACATCAGCGCGAACTGCGGCACGACGTAACCCAGCAGGAACAGCAGCGCACCGCCGACCACCACCAACAGGATCGCCGGGTAGATCAGCGCGTTGATCACGCGCCCTTTCAGCTCGGCGCTGCGCTCGAGGTAATCCGAGAGTCGCTGCAGGGTGTCGTGCAGGCTGCCGCCGGCCTCACCGGCGCGCACCATGTTGATGTACAGCCGGGAGAACAATCCGTGCTGGCGTTCCAGCGCGGTCGAGAGTGGTGCGCCACCGCGCACGATGTCGCGGATGTCGGTGATGACGCGGCGGGTACGCTCGTCTTCGGGCAGTTCCAGCAGGATGCTCAGCGCGCGGTCCAGCGGCTGGCCGGCACCGAGCAGCGTGGCCAGCTGCTGGGTGAACTGCACCAGCGCGCCGCCATCGAACGGCTTGCGGCGCAGCAGCGCCAGCCACGACGACGCCCCAGCGACACCCTCGCTGGCCAGACGTGCCTCCATCGGCATGTGGCCCTGGTCCTGCAGCCGCGCGGCGACCTCCGCTTCGCTGGCTGCCTCCATCTGGCCATCGAACAGTTCGCCGTGGGCATTGAGCGCCTTGTAGCGGTACTGGGGCATGCTCAGCCACCCACCCGGTATTGGCCGCAGGCACGCATCAGGCATCCTCCGTCACGCGCAGCACTTCTTCCAGCGTGGTGTGGCCCTGCAGGGCTTTGGACAGCCCGTCTTCGTACATGGTGCGCATGCCCGCGGCACGCGCGATCTGCTCGATCTCGCCCATCCCGGCCCGACGCATCACCGCACTGCGCAGCGCATCGTTCATCACCAGGAATTCCACGATGGTGGTCCGGCCCAGGTACCCGGTCGGTGCGATCGCCGAGGGCTGCGCGCGATACAGGAAAATCTCACCCTCCGGCTGCAGCCGGCGCAGGCCGAATTTATCGATCTCTTCGGGCGATGCGCGATAGCGCTGGGCGTGCTGGGGCTCCAGCCTGCGCACCAGGCGCTGGGCCAGGATGCCATTGATGGTGGAGGTGAGCAGATAATCTTCCACGCCCATGTCGAGCAGGCGGGTGATGCCGCCTGCGGCGTTGTTGGTGTGCAGCGTGGACAGCACCAGGTGGCCGGTGAGCGCGGACTGGATCGCGATGCGCGCGGTTTCCAGGTCGCGCATTTCACCGATCATGATGATGTCCGGGTCCTGGCGCACGATGCTGCGCAGCGCATTGGCGAAATCCAGCCCGATCTGCGGCTTGGCCTGGATCTGGTTGATGCCTTCGATCTGGTACTCCACCGGATCTTCGACGGTGATGATCTTGACGTCGGCGGTATTGAGCTGGCTCAGCGCGGTGTACAGCGTGGTGGTCTTGCCCGAACCGGTCGGGCCGGTGACCAGCAGGATGCCGTGTGGCTGTTCCAGCACCTTGCGGAACTGCGGCAGGAACGCCTCGGTGAACCCCAATCGATGGAAATCGAACACAACGGTGTCGCGGTCGAGCAGACGCATGACCACGCTTTCGCCGTGCGCGGTCGGTACGCTGCTCACGCGCAGGTCCAGTTCCTTGCCCTGCACGCGCAGCATGATGCGGCCGTCCTGCGGCAGGCGACGTTCGGCGATGTTGAGCCGCGCCATGATCTTGATGCGGCTGATCACCGCAGCGGTGAGATTCACCGGCGGGCTTTCCCCTTCGATCAGCACGCCGTCTACGCGGTAGCGCACCTTCAGGCGATTCTCGAACGGTTCGATATGAATATCGGAGGCGCGCAGTTCCACCGCCCGCTGGATCACGAGGTTGACCAGCCGGATCACCGGCGCTTCGGACGCCAGGTCGCGCAGGTGTTCGATGTCGTCGACCGCCGCACCTTCACCGTCCGCGGTTTCGATGATCGCGCCCATCGCGCTGCGGCCCTGGCCGAACCAGCGCTCGATCAGATCATCGATTTCCGAGCGCAGGCCGACATGCAGGCGGACCGGCAGCGCCATCGCCAGCTGCACGGCATCGGCCGCATACGGGTCCTGTGGATCGGACAGCCACAGATCCAGCGCGTCGTCCTGCAATGCGAGGGGGCAGACATGGAACTGCTTGAGGAATCGCACCGTCAGCGGCAGCCCGTCCAGCAGCGCTTCGGGCGGCGATTCCGGCACGGCCTTGGCGTCGAGCAGCGGCAGGCCGAGAACCTCGGCGCAGGTCTGTGCATGGTCGCGCTCTGATACCAGCCCCAGGCGGACCAGCAGGCCGAGCAGGCTGCCACCGGATTCACGGTGCAGCGGACGCGCGCGGGCCAGATCGCTGTCCTTGAGCCGGCCTTTCTCCAGCAATACCCCGACGATGCGGGATTCAGCGGTGGATTCTGCAGTGGGGTCCTGGGCAACCGCGTTCAAGAAGCTTCTCCTGGCAACCGCTGCGACTTTAGCAGTTCACCGCGATCGTACGCGGGATTCCACACCGTCCAGATGTAAAAACGGGAGCCCGTCACATGACGGACTCCCGTGGCGTTTGACCCGTATTACTGGTTGGCGAGAATGCTCACGCCGCTGAACGCGGACTCGCCCACCACCTTGATGTAATACGTTCCGGCCACCGGTGCGGTGAAGCGCACGGTTTCACTGTTGCCCGGCCGCGTGGACTTGGCATCGAACGCGGTCGCGGTCGGCTCCTTGCCCTGGCTCACATACACCGAGACGTTGCCGCTGCCGCCATAGGTGAGCAGGCTCAGTACCTTGCCGGCCTGCGCCTCGAAGCTGTAAAGCACTTCGCTGCCACCGGCGCCGCTCAGGCCACCCACGGCGACCTTGTTGGTCAGCGGGGTCGCCACCGGGCCGCAGTTCTCGGTGCACTCTTCTTCCAGCGCCTTGTCCAGGGCCGCCTTGGCATCGACGATGCCGGTGCCGATCGGGGTGGCGGTCGGGATGGTCACCGGGAACGCCCGCGCGGTCTGCTTGAGCAGTGCTTCCAGCGCGGCCGGGGTGAGCGGATCCTTGCCGGCCGCGGCGACCGCGCCCTGCACCAGCGCCGCCACCGCCGCAACGTGCGGAGAGGCCATCGACGTACCCGCCATGCCCATGTAGCTGTAGGCACCGGAGGTCGGCGTGGTCAGGCCGTTGTAGCCGGACTGCCACACGTAACCGCCCGGGTTGCCGTCTACGCTGCCGCCGCCGCCCGGGCCGGACAGATCCACCACCGGGCCGAAGTTGGAGTAGTAGGCGATGCCGCCGGTGATGCGGGTGGCACCGACCGCCACCACGTTGGCGCAGCTGGCCGGCCGGAAGTTGGCCGCGTTGGAGGCCGAGTTGCCGGCGGCGACCACCACGGTGGTGCCCCGCGATACCGCACCGTTGATGGCGTCCTGGTAGAGCGCATCGCATGCGCCGCCACCGCCCAGGCTCATGTTGATGACCTCGGCCGGGTTGGCATTGGCCGGAACCCCGGCAACGGTGCCGCCGGAGGCCCAGGTGATCGCATCGGCGATGTCGGAGAGGTAGCCGCCGCACTTGCCGAGCACGCGCACCGGCAGCACGCGGGCCTTGTACGCGACGCCTGCCATGCCGACGCCATTGTTGGTGGATTCGGCGATGGTGCCGGCCACGTGGGTGCCGTGCCAGGAACTGTCATCGGCCAGCGAGCCGGCATAGCACTCGTTGTCGTTCTCCACCCAGTCACCGTAATCCAGCGCGCCGGGCACGCGGTCATCGGTGGCGCGGCGGGAGGTCTCCGCGTCGCTGATGAAGTCGTAGCCTTCCAGCAGATTGCCGGAGAAGTCCGGATGCTGCGGCAGGATGCCGGTATCGAGCACCGCCACCACTACGCCTTCGCCCTGGGCGATGTCCCACGCGGCCGGCGCATTGATGCCGCCGGTAGCGCTGTTCAGATGCCACTGGTACTGCGCGTAGTACGGATCGTTCGGCACCAGCTGCGGGGTCGCGTCGCGCGGGCGCACATCGGTGCGCTGCAGCTTCACGTCCACTTCGGCGTACTGCACGGAAGGATCGGCCTTGATCTCGGCCAGCACCTTCTGCAGTTCGGCCGGGCTCAAGCGGCCCTGCAGGCGGATCAGATCGGCACCGACACCGAGCTTGCGCACGATCTGCGGGTTCACCGCGCTGGCACGCCCGGCGGCGGAGCCACCGACACTGGCGCGGGCGACCGCCGACTGCACGGCCGTCAGCTTGGCCGAACGATCCGTGGCCGCGGCACTGCCGGGGCGGTACTTGACGATGATGCGCTCTGCGCCCTGGGCGGCAGCCGGCTGGCGCACCGGCTCCTTGGCCGGCAGGCCCGCGGCATAGGCGCTGGCGCCTGCGGACAACGACAGCACGGCGGCTGCCAGCACATTGATGCGAAGGTTCTGCTTACTGGTCACGTTGACGTCCTCTTCAAGGTCATGGATCAAACGACTGTTCAGGCCAACACTCCATGCGAGCTCCCTGGCCGGCCCTGGCCAGGGTTCCCGTGACCCGCCCCCTCAGGCCTTGCATTGCGTTGCGGCGGGGCCGCGCACGGCCCCGCGTTGAAACGGCTTACCAGCCAAAGCCGGCACCCACGCCGACCGAGCTGTCATCACTGCTGAAGGCACCGCCCAGGGTCACCGTGGCGCGCTCGCTGAGCGCACGCTGGTAGCCCAGCGACAGGGCCGATTCGCCGCCCTGGAAACCGACGCCGACACCGACGCGGTTCTGGGTGCGCACGCCGGCGGCGCTGGTGGCCATGTTGAGCATGGCCGCGCTCATCGCGCCCTGGCGATCGATGCGGCGGTCCTGGTGACGCAGGCGCTGGTCGATCTCGCCCTTGTAGATGTCGAAGCTGTCGGCCATCGAGGTGAAGCGCTGGTCGGTGTAGCTGTTGGCGGTCGCGATGCCGCCATCCAGCTGGCCTTTGTTGACAGCATCAGTGGCCTGCGTACCGGCCGCGACGTTGGCGACCTGTCGCTCGTTGCCGACGCTGCCGACCGAGACGGTGTCGGCACGATCGGCGACCGAGCCCTGGCCCAGCGCCACCGAGTTGGCCGCCGAGGCGGTCGCGCCCTGGCCGATGGCCGTGGCCGAGGCCCCGCTTGCGACGGCACCGTCACCCATCGCCACCGCGTTGACGGCGGCAGGTGCGGCCGCCGGCGCGTTGATTGGCTGACTGCTGCCGACACTTGCAGCGGTCGGCGCGCCTTGCACGTTGGCGACGACGGTTTCGCTGGCAGCGCTGATGACGCTGGCCTCCTGCACAGCGCTGGTGTCCGCTGCGACGCTGGCAGTCGCCAGCGAGGCAGTCCGTGCACGTGCACTGCCACTGCTGCCACCGGCGACACGCTGATCGAGGTCGCTGACCTTGCGGTCCAGCGCACCCAGTGCATCACCTACGTTGCTGTACGTCGCGCCCTGGATCACATAGTTCGGCGCAACGAACACGCCCTGCATGCCGACACTGGCCCCGCCGCCGAGGAAGGTGGCGACATCGGTGAGCGACTGGAACAACTGCCCGCCGTTGATCGCCTGGCGGCTGCCGGATGCGATCGAACCGCTGCCGACGTTGTCCAGCGTGGTGCCCTGCAGACCCGAGAGGGTGAGCGTGTCGCGGCTGCTGTCGTCGTAGGTCAGCGCATTGGCGGTGACGTTCTCGACCGAGCCGATCCGGGTGTCGATATCACCGACCTGGGTTTCCACCGCACCCACGCGCTGGTTGGTGGTGTTGAGCTGGCCGCCGGTCACCGCATCGGTGCTGCCCGCCGCGATGCGACCGGCACCCACATTGACGATGCGGCGTGTCGCCGGGCCATCGGTGCCGTTGCCGCCACCGACCGAGACCACATTGGCTTCGACCGCGCGCGAGCCGGCGCCCAATGCCACCGCGTTGGCACCGGAGACGCCTGCCGCCGACCCGATCGCGATGCTGTTGGCCCCGTTGCTGGCGAACGCACCGTTGCCGATCGCCACGCCGTTGGTCGCATTGGTCGAGGCCTGGCGACCAATCACGGTGCTGTTGGCACCGCGTGCCGAGGCATCGGCACCGACGGCCGTGGCACCGGTGGCCGAGGCGACCGCCGCGGTACCCAGTGCACTGCTGCGGGTTGCGCTGGCGGTGGCGCCGGAACCGGCGGCGAGTGCATCACTGCCGCTGGCCGTGGCCACGCCGCTGCCGCTGGCCTGGAAGTGCTTGCCGACCGCATCGGCCGTGGCAGCGACCGAATCCAGCTGCGACTTGGTCACCGCGTCACTGGCATTGACCGCATCCCCGACATTGGTGATGCGCCGCGTCGCCGGGCCGGTGGTGCCGTTACCGCCACCGACCGAGACCACGTTGGCTTCACTGGTGCGGGCACCGGCGCCGAGCGCGACGCTGCCGGCACCACTGGCCGACGAACTGGTGCCCAGTGCGGTGGCATTGATGCCGCTGTAGGCATAGCTGTCCTGGCCGATGGCGGTGGACCCCTGCGAGGTCGCCCAGGCCAGCTGCCCGACCGCCGTGGTGCGTGCCGCGGTTGCCCAGGCGTTGGAACCGGCAGCCACACTGTTGTCGCCGCTGGCCTGTGATGCGTAGCCGATCGCATTGGCGTAGCTGCCCGAGGCGGCGCTGCCCCAGCCCAGTGCGGAGGCGTAATCGCCACTGGCTTCGGCCCCGTAGCCCAACGCCGTGGTGCGCACGCCGCTGGCCGCGCTGAACGTACCGACGGCGGTGCTGTAGTCGCTGCCGGCTTCGGCGCTGTAGCCGAAAGCAGAGGACTGCAGCCCGGCCGCCGTGGCACCGGCACCGGTCGCGGTGCTGAAGCTTCCGTCGGCCTGCGCCCCCGCACCGAGCGCGGTGGCACCGACGGCGCTGGCGCTGGTGGCCTTGTCGAGCAACACGTTGCCGTTCTCATCTTCGTAATACAACGCACCACCGATGGCGGTCGCCGAGTCGGCCGTGGCCGAGGCGTTGAAGCCCGACGCAGAGGCATTGCGCCCCGACGCCAGCGCGCCGCTGCCGTAGGCCGAGGCCCCGGTACCGAACGCATTGGCCGCCTCACCCGCCGCAGTGGCATACGCCCCGTCGACGAAGCTGCCGACGTCATCGCCGTTGCCGCTGCCCGAGGCCTGGAAGAACCGGCTGGTGGTTTCGGCCACATCGGCGACCGCACTGAGCTGATCGACGTTCACCGCGTCGGTGCCTTCCGTACCAGCGGCGACGTTGGTGATCTGCCGCTGCGCGGTGGCGGTGCCGACCGAGACCGAGTTGTCGCGATCCGCGGTGGAACCGGCGCCGAGCGCAACACTGTTCACGCCTTCCGCGCTGGCACTGGCACCCAGTGCCGTGGCATTGCCCGCATCGGCCCACGAGTTCCAGCCGATCGCCGTGGCGTAATCATCGGTTGCCCACGCGCCCGCACCGAAGGCCGAGGCACCGGTACCCGATGCGCGCGACGGCAGCAGACCGAAGAAGGTCGTGCCACCGATCGCCACGCTCTCATCGCCGGTGGCTTCGGAGTACTCACCCATCGCCACCGCACCAGCGCCGGAGGCCGTCGAGGCCGCACCCACCGCCACGGCGTAGGCGTTGGAGGCGACCGCCCCGTAGCCCAGCGCGGACGAGAGCTGGCCGGTCGCTTCGCTGTAACTGCCGAAGGCCGATGCACCGGCTTCGGAGGCATTGGCGCGGAAGCCATTGGCGGTGGCCTGCTGGCCGGCCGCCGTGGACTGGCTGCCGGTCGCTGTGGCGTATGCACCACCGGCCTGTGCACCGGCGCCGGTGGCGCTCGCACCGATCTCGCTGGCACTGGCGCCGTTGCCGATCGCCACGCTGTCTTCGCCGGTCGCCTGCGCGTCACTGCCCAGGGCCGCGGCGCCGTCAGCGCTGGCCAGGGCATTGAAACCGACGGCCGTGGCGTTGTCCGCGATGGCGGTGGCGCCGCTGCCGAGTGCGCTGGCGCCGTTGCCGATGGCGTTGGCGGCCTCACCGGCAGCCAGCGCATTGTCGCCTTCCACGTAGGCACCGGCGTCGCTGTCGTCGCTGCCGCTGGCCTGGAAGTACTTGCTGGTGGCTTCGGCGGTGGCCGCCACCTCCTTCAACTGCGCAAGGTTGACCGCATCGGTGTCTTCGGTACCGGCACCGACATTGGTGATCTGCCGGTCGATGGCCGCATGCACCACGCCCGCGGCGTCTGTCCAGGCTTCTGCGGCGCCGACCGACACGGCGTTGGCACGGTCGGCCAGCGAACCGGCACCGAGCGCGACGCTGTTGTCGGCGTCCTTGGTGGTCCACGTGTTGCTGCCGACCACGGTGGAGTTCAGCGCCTGCGCGTAGCTGTTGTAGCCCACCACGGTGGCACCGTCTTCGGTTGCCCAGGCTTCGCTGCCGATGGCCGTGGTCTGGATGCCCTGGGTGACGCTGCCCGCATCCGCACCGGCCAACGCGTTGAAGCCTACGGCCACGCCGTCCTCGGCGGTGGCGGCGTTGTTGCCGACCGCCACACCATACTGGCCGGCGTTGGCCTGCACGCCGAAGGCGGCGCCGGCGATGTCCGCACGCGTGCCCTGGCCGACCGCCGTGGCGACCTCGCCCGCCTGCGCATTGCTGCCCAGCGCGGTGCCGAAGAAGGCGGCACTGGCATTGGCGCCGAACGCGCTGGCCTGCCAGCCGTCGGCGGTGGCGAAGTTGCCGATCGCGGTGGACTCGCGGCCCAGCGCCCACGCACCGTACCCGACCGCCGTCGCGGCCAGGCCTGCCGCCTCCGAGCCAGCGCCGATCGCGACCGCACCGAAGCCCTGCGACAGCGAACCACCGCCGATGGCGACGGACGCCGCACCGGACGCCGCGCTCAGATCGCCGATGGCGACTGCCCCGGCAGCACTGCTGCTGGCGTTGCTGCCGATCGCCACGGCGTTGTCCCCGGTGACCGTGGCATTGAAGCCCAGGGCGGTGGATTCATTGGCGATCACGGTGCTGCCACTGCCCAGCGCGGTGGCGCCGTTGCCGATGGCATTGGCGGCCTCACCGGCAGCCAGCGCGTTGTCGCCTTCCACGTAGGCACCGGCATCGCTGTCGGCACTGCCACTGGCCTGGAAGAACTTGCTAGTGGTGGCGGCCGCATCGGCCACCGCATTCAACTGGTTCACGTTCACCGCATCGGTGCCGTCGGTACCGGCGGCGACGTGGGTGATCTGGCGCTGCGCATCGGCGCTGCCGACCGAGACGCTGTCATCGCGGTCGGCGATCGAGTCCGCGCCCAGCGCAACGCTGTTGGCCCCGGTGGAGGTTGCTGCGTTGCCGAGCGCGGTGCTGTTCACGCCGGGCGACCATGCTCCACCACCGACAGCCGTGGAGTAATTGCCCGACGCTTCGGTAGGCAGCAGGCCGAACAGCGCACCACCGACGGCCACGCTGTTGATGCCACTGGCCAGGCTGCCCTGGCCGGTGGCGGTGCTGTAGGCTCCGGAGGCTTCAGCATCACCACCGAGGGCCACGCTGTTGGAGCCGGTCGCCTGCGCGAAGCTGCCCAGCGCGGTGGCGTTGAAAGCCGAGGCCACGGCATACCCGCCGATCGCGGTGGTGTAGTTGGCGGTCGCTTCGGAGGCGAACCCGTAACCCGCCGAGAGGGTGCCGCTGACCACGCTTTCCGCGCCGACGGCCGTCGCACCCTCACCGCTGGCGCTGCTGAAGTAGCCCAGGGCCACCGACTCTTCACCCGCCGCGTCGGACAGCGCGCCACCGGCCAGACTGCCGGCACCAGAGGCGACGCTGGCCGCACCGGTCGCGGTGCTCTGCTCACCCGAGGCCAGGCTTTCGGCGCCGCTGGCCGTTGCGTATTCGGCGCTCGCCTGTGCGTTGGCACCGGTTGCGCTTGCGTTGGCACCGCTGGCAACGGCGTTGAAGCCGAGGGCACTGGCGTTGTCGGCCAAGGCAAAGGCACCACTGCCGACAGCCGATGCGCCGGTACCGGCCGCGAAGCTGCTCGAGCCCACGGCAGTGGCGTAGTTGCCATCAGTCGCCGCGTTCGCGCCGGCGGCCACACTCTCCTCGCCACCGGCGACGGCAACACCATCACCGCTGGCCTGGAACTGATCGGTGGCTGCGCTCAGCTGATCGAGATTGACCGCATCACTGCCTTCGGTACCGGCGGCGACCTGGGTGATCTGGCGCTGCCGGCCATCGTTGCCGACCGAGACGGTGTAGGCACGATCAGCGACCGCACCCGCGCCGAGCGCCACGCTGTTGGACGCACTGGCATTGCTGCCGGCGCCGATACCGATCGCGCTTTCACCGCCGGCCACCACATTGGTGCCGATGGCGATGGTGTTGATGCTGTTGCCCAGGGCCTGGAATCCTACGGCTACGCTGTTGTCGCCGTAGCCGAAGGCACCACGGCCGAGCGCGGTGGAACTGCTGCCGCGCGCCCAGCTGTTGTAGCCGATCGAGGTCGATCCAGTGCCGCTGGCCCAGGCCGACTGGCCGACTGCGGTCGCGTTGGCTTCGGTCGCCCATGCACTGGAACCGAAGGCGGTGGCGCCATCGGCAGTGGCCCATGCATAGGCACCGGTGGCCGTGGTTTCTTCGCCACTGGCGAAGGCATTGTCGCCCTGCGCCACGCTGTAATCGCCGGTCGCGCGGGCCTTGTAGCCGCTGGCCAGGCTGTTGCTGCCGGTGGCCTGCGCGCCGCTGCCGAAGGCGTTGCTGGTGGTGCCGGTAGCTTGAGCACCGGCACCGACCGCCACGCTGTCCGGCGCCGCGGTCGCACCGATCAGGATCGCATTGCCCTGGTCATCGACCAGCGGCTGGTTGTATTCGTCATAGGCCTGGCCCAGCCCACCGATGGCGACACTGCCATTGCCGGTGGCGCTGCTGTTGCGGCCCAGCGCGACAGTGTCATCGCCGACCGCGGTCGCGCCGCCGCCGACCGCCGTGGCACCGGCACCCAGCGCATTGCTGGCCTCACCGGCCGCCAGCGCATCCTCACCCTCGGCGAAGGCACCGACCACACCGCCGGCCGCACCGTTCGCCTTGAACTGCGCCGAGGTCGCCGAGGCCGACGTCGCGACGGCATCAAGCTGTGCCTTGTTGACCGCGTCCGTGGCTTCGGTACCGGCTGCGACGCTGGTGATCTGGCGCTCGTTGCCGACGTCACCGACCGAGACCGTGTTGTCACGGGTGGCGGTGGAGTTGGCGCCGAGGGCAACGCTGTTGGCGCCGCGCGCGGTGCTGTAGAAACCGACCGCCGTGCTCAGTTCCCCGCTGGCCCAGGTCTCCGCGCCGAGTGCAGTGGCGCCCTCACCCGGGGCATAGGCGAAGTAGCCCACGGCGGTGGCTTCAGTGCCCGAGGCTTCGCTCAGGGTGCCGTTGGCCACGGCGTAATCACCGCTGGCGATCGCACCTGCGCCGACGGCCGTGGCGGCTTCGCCGCTGGCCTGGGTCTGCACGAAGAAGCCCAGCCCCGGCAGCAGATCCGCCGGGCCACCGATGGCCGTGCTGCTGTTGCCGGTCGCCACGCTCTGCGTCCCGACCGCAGTGGAATAGTCGCCGGTGGCGTTGGCCACCGCGCCGAAGGCCGACGCCTGTGCACCGGCCGCGTACGCGCCGACGCCGTAGGACGACGCAGCGAACCCGGAGGCTTCCGCACTTGCACCGACCGCCGTGCCGCCCACGCCGGCGCTGGTCGCGCCGGTATCGACCGGTACGCCGCCATTGGTGATCAGCGGATTGCCATCGGCATCCACCGCAGCACCGCCGACCGCCACGCTGCCCGGGCCATTGGCCTGCGCATTGGTGCCGAAGGCCGCGCTGTTCTGGCCGGTGGCGCTGGCGTTGTAACCGACCGCCGTTGCGTTCTGCGCGGTCACCGTGGCGCCGCTGCCGAGCGCGGTCGCACCGTCGGCCAGCGCGTTGGATGCTTCACCGATCGCCGTAGCGTTGTCGCCTGCCGCGAAGGCACCGGCATCGCTGTCGCTGCTGCCGGTGGCCTGGAAGTACTTGTCCGTGTTGGCGGCGACGCCGCCGACGGCATCGAGCTGCGCCTTGTTCACCGCATCGCTGTCATCGGTGCCGTCGGCGAGATTGGTGATCTGGCGGCGCAGGCCGTTCTGCGCATTGCCGACCGACACCGTGTCGACGCGATCGGCGTACGAGCCGGCGCCGAGCGCCACGCTGCCTACCGCAACCGCAGCGGAATTCGCACCGAGCGTCGCACTGAAATCGGCGACCGCGACGCTGAACGCACCGACCGCCACCGACGCTTCGCCGGCACTGGCCGCGCCGCGGCCCAGCGAGGTGCTGCCCGGGCCGATGGCGAGTGCGCCGCCACCAATCGCGGTCGCGCCATCGGCGCTGGCTTCGGCAAGACCGCCAATCGCGGTGGCCGCGCCGTTTTCACTGGCCGCCACTGCCGATGCACCGAGCGCGACATCGCCCAGACCGAACGCCGCAGCGCTCTGGCCGAGCGCGATGCTCGCATCACCGAAGGCCAGGCTGCCCTGGCCGAACGAACTTGCCCCGAGGCCGACCGCGAGTGCTTCGCTGCCCACTGCGGTGGTCGCATTGCCGATGGCCTGGCTGCTGTGGCCCAGCGCCGTTGCGCCGTCACCGTCCGCGTTGGCGCTCGCCCCTGCGGCCAGTGCACCTTCGCCATCGATCTTCGCCGCGTCGGCATCGTTGCCGTCACCGTCGGCCTTGAAATAGCGGGTCGCGCCTTCGGCTGCCACTGCAACCTTGTCCAGCTGTGCCTTGTTCACCGCATCCGTGGCGGCGGTGCCGGCGGCCACGTTGGTAACCTGCCGTTCCTTGCCCGCATCACCCACCGATACCGTGTTGGCGCGGTTGGTCTTCGAGCCGGCGCCCAGCGCCACGCTGTTCGCCCCGGAGGCCGTGCTGTTGCTGCCGATCGCCACCGCATTGGTGCCCGAGGCGGTGGCATTGCCATCAACGACACAGCTGTCGATGACCGTGCTGTTCAGAACCACGCAGTTCGCGTTCCCACCCACCTCCACCGACTGCGCACGCGCTGTCTGCGCGCCGCCTGCCATGCCCACTCCCAGCGTCAACGCGATGGCGGCGCAGAGCAGTGCGGTGTTGCGTCCGCCAGAGGTTCGGCGCTGATCGATGACGACACCCGAGGACTGGCTGCTGGCCAATTCCGAGGCGACGACCATCTGCCCCAGTGCTTTGTTCCAGACCTTGCGATAAATCCGATTCATCGATGCGGCTCCTGATTAGGCTGGTTTTAGGCAAAGCGACGCCAACGCCGGACCGCGTGGTCCAACGTCCCCTGGGGGCGTTTTTTCGCTTGATTTACTGCGTTGTGCGCAATGGCTGGCAGATACCTACAGCGTGCACGCCATCCATGCGGTTACTGTGGAACTGAACGCTGTCGAAATGAGGATGCAGTGTTAACGTACAGTTTGAACAACGTCAAGACTTTGACATTGAAATTCATATGACCGCGAAGTGCGTCACAAAAACCACGCGTTATTGAAGGATTTTGTTAGATACATGTGAGTAACGGCGATAACGTCATTTCACGTTGTAACGCGATGTAACTCATTGCTGCCGATCATGTTGTGGGGCGTACAAAGGAAAACCGCCGGGCAAGCCGGCGGTTTCTTCACGCGGTTTTCACTGCCTCGAATGGGAGGCGATGCGCAGTATCAGCCGCACCATACTCTTGCGTTGCGGAACATCCGCAGCCACGGCGAATCGCCGTTCCAGTCCTGCGGATGCCAGCTGTGGTTGATCGCACGCGGGGTGCGTTCCGGGTGCGGCATCATGATCGTAGTGCGGCCATCGGTGGTGGTCAGGCCGGTGATGCCGTCGGGCGAGCCGTTCGGATTCAGCGGGTACTGGGTGGCTACGTTGCCGTCGCCATCGATGTAACGCAGCGACACGCGCGCCGCCGCCTGATCGACCGCATTGGCGAACACCGCCTGGCCTTCGCCATGTGCCACCGCGACCGGCAGGCGTGAACCGGCCATGCCACGCAGCAGGATCGACGGCGATTCCACCACTTCCAGCAGCGCGGTGCGCGCTTCGAACTGCTCGCTGCGGTTGCGGCGGAACTGCGGCCAGTGCTCGGCACCGGGGATGATGTCCTTGAGCTGGCTCATCATCTGGCAGCCGTTGCACACACCCAGCGCGAAGCTGTCTTCGCGGGCGAAGAACGCCGCGAAGGCATCGCGCAGCGCGCTGCGCTCCAGCACCGAGGTGGCCCAGCCGCGGCCGGCACCGAGCACGTCGCCGTAGCTGAAGCCGCCACAGGCCACCAGGCCGGTGAAATCGGACAGCGCGACACGGCCTTCGATCAGGTCGCTCATATGCACATCGAACGAACTGAAGCCGGCACGTTCGAAGACGTTCGCCATTTCGATCTGGCCGTTGACACCCTGCTCGCGCAGCACCGCCACGCGCGGACGTGCGCCGGTGTTGATGAAAGGCGACGCCACATCTTCGTTGATATCGAAGGTCAGCTTGGGCTTCAGGCCCGGCGCGTTGAAGTTGCGCGCGATCGCACGCTCCTGGTCGGCGTTGTCCGGGTTGTCGCGCAGCTTCTGCATGGCGTGGGTGACCGACCACCAGGCATCGAACAGCGCTTCCCAGCGCCACTCGACCAGGCTTTCGCCCTGCAGCGAGACACGCACCACCGGGGCGGTGGTCGGACGCGCGATGCGCTGCGCGCATTCGGTCAGTGCATGGCGTTCGACCAGATCAGCAAACGCGGCGCGGTCTTCCTTGGCGATCTGCACCACCGCACCCAGCTCTTCATTGAACAGGCTGCGGAACGGATCATCGCCCCAGGCATCCAGGGTGATGTCCAGGCCCAGGCGCGAGGCGAAGGCCATCTCGCACAGCGCGGCAAACGCACCGCCATCGCTGCGGTCGTGGTATGCCAACAGCAGGCCGGCCTGGCGCGCATCGCGGATCAGTTCGAAGAACGCGCGCAGGCGCTGTGCATCGTCCAGATCCGGCACGGCACCGGCGAAGGCCGGCAGCGCGGAATGGTCGGCGTGCACCTGGGCCAGGATCGAGCCGCCCAGACGCTGCTTGCCAGCGCCCAGGCCGATCAGCCACAGCTCGCTGTCGGCGTCACGGTCCAGCAGCGGGGTCAGCTGGCCGGTCGCATCGGCAACCGGCGCGAACGCCGAGATCACCAGCGACACCGGCGACACCGACTTGTGCGCCTGCCCGTTGTCCTGCCACTGCGCCTGCATGGAAAGCGAGTCCTTGCCGACCGGAATGCTCAGGTCCAGCTGCGGGCACAGCTCCATGCCGACCGCACGCACCGCGTCATACAGCAGCGCGTCTTCGCCGTGATGGCCCGCCGCGGCCATCCAGTTGGCCGACAGCTTCACCGTTTCCAGTGCATCCACCGGCGCCGCACACAGGTTGGTGATCGCTTCACCGACCGCCATGCGCGCCGACGCGGCCGCATCCAGCAGCGCCAGCGGGGTGCGCTCGCCGATCGACATCGCTTCGCCGGCCACGGTGTCGAAACCGGCCAAGGTGATGGCGACGTTGGCCAGCGGCAGCTGCCACGGGCCGATCATCTGTTCGCGTGCGGTCAGGCCACCGACGCTGCGGTCACCGATGGTGACCAAGAAGTTCTTCGAGGCCACCGAGGGATGGGCCAGCACGCGCAGACCCGCTTCGTGCAGGTCCAGCCCCGCGGTCTTCAGCGCCGGCCAGCGCGGCGCCGACGGGTGCACGGTGTCGCGGTGCATCTTCGGCGCCTTGCCGAACAGCACGTCCATCGGCAGATCGATCGGGGCATCCACCGGGGTATTGCCCACGGTAGCGCCGTACGCCACGACGAGCCGCTCTTCAGCCGTGGCGACGCCAACGGCGGCGAACGGGCAACGTTCGCGCGCACACAGCGCGGCGAACTCGGCCAGACGCGCCTGCGGCACGCCGAGTACATAACGTTCCTGCGATTCGTTGCACCACAACTGCATCGGCGACAGCGACGGGTCATCGGCGGGCACCTTGCCCAGATCGATCACGCCACCCACGCCGGAGTCGTGCAGCAGTTCGGGAATCGCGTTGGACAGGCCACCGGCGCCGACGTCATGGAACCAGCGGATCGGATTGTCCAGGCCGAGCGCGACGCAGCGGTCGATCACTTCCTGGCAGCGACGTTCCATTTCCGGGTTGTCGCGCTGCACGCTGGCGAAATCGAGGTCTTCGGCGCTCTCACCGGAGGCCACCGAGCTGGCGGCACCACCGCCCAGGCCGATCAGCATCGCCGGGCCGCCGAGCACGATCACCGCGTCGCCGGGCTGCAGGCGCAGCTTCTCGACCTGGTTCTGGTCGATCGCGCCCAGGCCACCAGCCAGCATGATCGGCTTGTCATAAGCGCGGGTCAGGCCCTGCCCTTCGGGCAGTTCGAAGCTGCGGAAGTAACCGAGCAGGTTCGGGCGGCCGAACTCGTTGTTGAAGGCGGCGCCGCCGAGCGGGCCGTCCAGCATGATGTCCAGCGCCGGTGCCATGCGCGGGTTCAGCGCGCGCGGCGCTTCCCACGGCTGCGGCAGGGTCGGGATGCGCAGATGCGAGACCGAGAAGCCGGTCAGGCCGGCCTTGGGCTTGCCGCCGCGGCCGGTCGCACCTTCATCGCGGATTTCGCCGCCCGCACCGGTGGCCGCACCCGGGAACGGGGCGATCGCGGTCGGGTGGTTGTGCGTTTCCACCTTGATGCAGAACGCCGAATCGACCACGGCCTCGCTGCGGTACTGGCCGCTGGCCGGGTCCGGGCGATAGCGCGCGGCCGGGAAACCGGCGACCACCGCGGCGTTGTCGCTGTAGGCGCTCAGCGTGTGCTGCGGGGTCTGCTGGTGGGTGTTCTTGATCATCCGGAACAACGAGTGCGACTGCTCGGCACCGTCGATGGTCCAGCTGGCATTGAAGATCTTGTGGCGGCAGTGCTCGGAGTTGGCCTGCGCGAACATCATCAGTTCCACGTCCGACGGCTTGCGGCCCAGTTCGCCGAAGCGCTGGCGCAGGTAGTCGATCTCGTCCTGGGCCATCGCCAGGCCGAGGCGGGTGTTGGCCGCTTCCAGGTCATCCAGCGCGATCCGTTCCAGCTCACCGCGGGCCGGGGCGCTGAACAGCGCCTGCGCCTGCGCGGTCTCGGCCAGCACGGACTGGGTCATCGGGTCGTGCAGCGCGCGGATCACCGCTTCCTGCGCGGCCGCGTCGGCCGGCCATCCGGCCAGATCGATACGCAGGCCACGTTCGACCCGGCGGATCGGCTGCCCGGCACCGCGGACCAGCTCGGTGGCCTTGCTCGACCACGGCGACAGCGTGCCCAACCGCGGCACCACGAAGCGCGATACCGCCCCGTCCTCACGCCCGGCCAGCGCGGGCTGGGCTTCCAGGATCCGGCTCAGGATCGCCGGGTCCGGGGCCGCATCGCCCTCGGTCTGGATGAAGTAGACATGCCAGGCACCGGTGATGCGCAGATCGGCGGCCAGGGACTGCAGGCGGGATTCAAGGCGTTCGCGGCGGAACGGCGAAAGGGCGGATGCGCCCTCGAGGACCATCATGTCCGGGGAACCGTGGTTGGGAACGGGGCCCACTATTGTACCCAACTCGGCCGCCGCGGCCCGGCCCCGGGGATCGGCAGGCCCAGGCGGTGCCCAGCCCAGTTCACACCCGAACCATGCACTGGTTCACGGATTGGCCGCCGATTACATGACAACGTTATCACCACCTGGCCCACGGCCAGGTGCCGTCCGTCCCCCATGTCGTTGCCGGCCTCTCTCACCGGCGTCCGGAACTGCTGCACGCATGCCGCCATCCCGGCGGCATGCGCACACCACCTGATCGGAGACCGACCATGCCAGACCCGATTGCGCGCCGTGCAGTGACATCGTCTACCTCCCCAGCCCCCACCCTGCGTCCGCGGCGCTGGCTGCTGGCCCTGGCCTTGGCCGCTGCGGCCGGCACGCCCACCCTGGTGCAGGCCGCGAACTGTACCGGGGCGCCCGAATGGAACGGCGCGGCCATTTATCTGGCCGGCCAGACCCTGCAGAAGGGAGGCGTGCTGTACCGCGCCAACCAGGACATCTGGAACGCACCGCCGGACCACCCGGCCGGCGCGCCCTACTACACCAACCTGGGCGCCTGCGATGGCAGCGGCAGCAACCAACCGCCCACCGTCAGCCTGACCTCGCCCACCGCCGGGGCCAGCTTCACCGCCGGCAGCAACATCACCGTGAGCGCCAACGCCAGCGATACCGACGGCAGCGTCAGCAAGGTGGAATTCTTCCGCGGCGGCACCTCGCTGGGCATCGACACCAGCGCGCCGTACAGCGTGGTCTGGAGCAATGCCTCGGCGGGCAGCCACACCTTCAAGGCGGTGGCCACCGACAACAACAATGCGGTGACCTCCTCGGCCACGGTCAGCGTGACCGTCACCGCAGCCAGCAACGACACCACGCCGCCCAGCGTGCCGGGTGGGCTGGCTTCACCTTCCAGGACCGCCACCACGGTGAACCTGGCCTGGAATGCCGCCACCGACAACAGCGGCGGCAGCGGCGTGGCCGGCTACGACGTGTACCGCAACGGCAGCCTGGTCGGCTCGCCGAGTGCCACCCAGTACACCGACGGCGGCCTCACCGCGAGCACGGCCTACACCTACACGGCGCGCGCGCGTGACAACGCCGGGAATGCGTCGGCGCAGAGCAGTTCGATCAGCGTGACCACGGCCGCCGATGGCGGGGGCGGCGGCAACAAGCGGGTGATCGGCTACTTCACCCAATGGGGCATCTACGGCCGCAACTACCAGGTCAAGAACATCGATACCAGCGGCTCGGCAGCGAAGCGGACCCACATCAACTACGCCTTCGGCAACGTGCGCAACAACCGCTGCGAAGTGGGCGTGACCCAGGCCTCCGACCCGAACACCGGCGTGGGCGGCGATGCGTACGCTGATTACGGCAAATCCTTCGCTGCCGGGGCCAGCGTGAGTGGCGTCGGCGATACCTGGGACCAGCCGCTGCGTGGCAACTGGAACCAGCTCAAGCAGCTCAAGGCCAAACACCCGAACATCAAGGTGCTGATCTCGCTCGGCGGCTGGACCTGGTCGCGCGGGTTCTCCAGCGCAGCGCAGCCGGCCAACCGGCAGGCGTTCGTGGCCTCGTGCATCGATGCCTACATCAAGGGCAACCTGCCGGTCGCCGATGGTGCCGGCGGCGCGGGTGCGGCACTCGGCGTGTTCGATGGCATCGACATCGACTGGGAGTACCCGGTGGCCTGCGGGTTGAGCTGCGGCACACCGGCCGACAATGCCAACTTCACCGCCCTGCTGGCCGAATTCCGCCGCCAGCTCGACGCAGTGCGGCCCGGGCTGCTGCTGACGGTGGCCGTGGGCGCAGGCGTGGACAAGATCCGGGTGACCGATCCGGCCAGCTACCACCCGTACCTGGATTTCATCAACGTGATGACCTACGACTTCCACGGCGCATGGGATCCGCAGACCAACCATCACTCGGCCCTGTTCGATTCACCGGCTGATCCCTCCACCGGCGACCAGAAGCTCTACAACAGCAACGATGCGATGGAAGCCTTCCTCAGCCGCGGGGTACCGGCCAGCAAGTTGAACCTGGGCATCGGCTACTACGGGCGTGGCTGGACCGGCGTGGCCAGCGGCAACAATGGGCTCTACAAGAGCGCCAGCGGCGCGGCACCGGGCACGTACGAAGCCGGTATCGAAGATTGGAAGGTGCTGAAGACCCTCAACTGGCCGGTGTACACCGACAACGTCGCCAAGGCCACGTGGATCTCCAACGGCACCACGTTCTGGAGTCTGGATACGCCCGCGATGGTCACCGAGAAGATGGGCTATGTGAAAGCACAGGGCCTGGGCGGTGCATTCTTCTGGGAGTTCAGCGGCGATGATGCGCAGGGCACCCTGACCAAGGCGATCAGTGACGGCTTGAAGTAAGCCCGCCTGACACGGGGCGCTGCCTCGCGGATCCCGCAGGGACGCGCCGCGTTGATCGCAACAACGAAAACGCCCCGGCCTGGCCGGGGCGTTCTGTCTTCAGCGGCTGCCGCCTGCCGAGACACGTTCCAGCGCGGCCTTGAGCTGCGCCGGCGGCAGGTAGCCACCGAGCTGGGTTCCATCGGCGGCGAAGATCGCCGGGGTGCCGTTGACGCCCATCTGCTGGCCGAGCTTGTACTGCATGGCCACCGGATTGGTGCAGTTCTTCGGGGTGACGGCCTTGCCGGTCTTGGCGGCGGTCAGGGCCTGCTTGCGGTCGGCAGCGCACCAGACCGAGATCATGTCGGTGTAGTCCTGGCTGCCCAGGCCCATGCGCGGGAAGGCCAGGTATTCCACGGTGATGCCGTTGCGGTTGAGCTCGGCGATGTCCTGGTGCAGCTTGCGGCAGTAGCCGCACTCGATGTCGGTGAAGACGCTGACGGTGTACTTGGCATTCGGCGCGGCAAACACGATGCGCTCGTTGTGCGGCACGCCATCGAGCAGCTTGCGGCGGTAGCTGAGCAGGCCCTGGCTGCTGACCGGCGCCTTGTTCTGGATGTCGTACGGCTGGGACTGCATCAGGTAGCGGCCGTCATCAGAGACGTACAGCACCTGGCCACCGACCAGCACCTCGCGGAAACCGGCAAACGGCGCGGCCCCGATGAAATCAGGCTGGAAGGTGGGGTCCAGCTGCTGCAGCGCGGTGCGCACGCGCTGGTCGGCATCACCGGCAGTGGCCGGGGTGGCGGCAGTGGTCTTGGCCGCCGGAGCGGACGGTTGCTGCGCGCAGGCAGACAGGCTGAGCGCGCCGAAGAGCGCCGCAATGGCAACACGGAGCATCGAGCATTCCGGTGTAAGAGGTCAGGCTGGATTCTCGCACAGCTGCCTGCTCACGCAGCTGGACCGCAGTGGAACGGTGAGGCGCGGCCGCGTTTGGCCCCGCCTCAGCCGCGCGGGTGGTGCTTGGCGTGCAGCTTCTGCAGGTGCTCGCGGGCCACCAGCGTGTAAATCTGGGTGGTGGACAGCGAACTGTGGCCGAGCAGCATCTGCAGGGCGCGCAGATCGGCGCCCCGGTTGAGCAGGTGGGTGGCGAAGCTGTGGCGCAGGCCATGGGGACTGATCCGGGCGGGGTCGATCCGGGCCAGCACCGCGTACTTCTTCACCAGCCCCCAGAACTGCTGGCGGCTCAAGGGATGCAGGGAGGGCTCCAAAAACATCGGCACAGCGCCGTCCTGTGGCGTCGGCACGTTGCGCTTGCCGGTGAGCTGCGGGCGCGATTCGGCCAGATAACGTTCGAGCCAGTGCTGGGATTCTTCCCCCAGCGGAACCAGCCGTTCCTTGCTGCCCTTGCCGGTCACGCGCAGCACACCTTGGCGCAGATTCACGGCATTGGCCGGCAGGTTGACCAGTTCGCTGACGCGCAGGCCCGCGGCATACATCAACTCCAGCATGGCGCGGTCGCGCAGCCCAAGCGGCGTGTCGATGTCGGGACTGGCCAACAGCGCATCGATCTGGCTTTCGGCCAGCGCCTTGGGCAGCAGCCGCGGCAGCTTCGGCGGATCGAGCAACGCACTGGGGTCATCGCTGCGCTCGCCGCGGCGGACCGCATCGGCGAAGAAGGCCCGCAGCGCGGAAAGCAGGCGGGCATTGCTGCGCGGCGACCAGCCATGGCGGGAGCGCCAGGCCAGGTAGTCGAACAGCCCGGCGCGATCGAGACCGGCCAGCCCCCCGGCCGCGCCATCGCGCCAGCGCGCGAGACCTTCCAGATCGCGCCGGTAGCTGTCCAGACTGGCACGCGCGAGGCCGTGTTCGGCCCAGGCCGTGTCGAGGAAGCGCTGGATGCGGACGTTGTCGTCGTCGCGCAGCTCGGGCAGGTGCTGGATGAGCTGGCGGCGCAGTGCGGGGGTGGTGGCATCGGACATGCGCACAGCATACGGAGCAGGCCGTGCGTGGGCCATCGAACGCGGGCAGCGGGCCGGGTATGCTCCGGGTCATGACCGATACCGCGCTGTCGTCCCCCGCTGCTGATCGCCCTGCATCGTTGCTGCTGTGGCGTCTGTTGTCACTGTTGTACGACTTCTTCCCCGCCCTGGCGCTGTGGATGCTGCTGGGGGCGGTGTTCGTGGCGGTCTACACGATCAGCGGTCACGCAGCGCGGGAGAACATCGCCCCGTTCAGCGCGTGGCAGTGGGCGTTGTGGGCATGCTGCTGGGTCGTGACAGGCCTGTACGCGACGATGAGTTGGCGCCGCGGCGGGCAGACGCTGGGGATGCGGCCGTGGCGGTTGCGGGTGGTGTCGCTGGACGACACAGGGCCGACGCGCAGGCAGTTGTGGCTGCGGTATGCGGTGGGGTCCCTGTCGGTGCTGACGGCCGGCCTGGGGTTCTGGTGGGCGCTGGTGGATCGGCAGCGGTTGACCTGGCATGACCGGGCCAGCGGGACGCGGGTTGTTCGGTTACCGAAGCACTGCGCCAACCCATCAGGACGGTAGAGCCGGGCCATGCCCGGCTGCTCTCCCTCCCCCACCAGCACACTGTCGGAGGCGCGGCGGGATTACCAGGCCGGGACCGTGTGCTGCCATGGATGGCAGCACACGAGCCTACATGGGTGAGAGCGGATGGCTCGCGAGGCACTGCCTCGCATCCGGTCGAACGCACAGCCGCCAGCAGCTGGGCCGGCCGCGGAGCGGGACTTGCGGCGGGTCCCGGAATGGTGAGCCCGTCGCGCCTGCCTGAGAGATCATGGTGGCCGCTTTGGCTTTGGTCTTTGGCTTTGGTCTTTGGCTCTTGCAGCGTTTGACATCTTCCGCTCGAGCAGAAAAATCAGCCCGACTTTCGTCGGAACAACAACCCGGATACCACCATCATCACGATCGGGGGCAGCGCATACGCAATCCGGTAATCGAACTTCAACGCACCTGCCATGCGCCCGAAGAACAACTGCAGCAACCAGAAGCCCAGCGCGAACAGAATGCCCAGGAACAAGCGCTTGCCCATGCCACCGCTGCGCAGCGAACCGAACGCGAACGGCACCGCCGCCAGGCACAGCGCCAGCACATTGATCGGATAGAACCAGCGGCTCCAGTACACATCCTCGTAATCGCGCGCGTCCAGCCCATTGCGCTTGCGGTACTCGATGCTGGTGCGCAGATCCATCGCCGTCAGGTTGCGCGGCTTGGAAATGCCGCTGGCCAGCGCCGCCGCATCCAGGCGTGAATCCCACGGCTCGGACTCGGCCGTCTCGCGGGTGGCCGAACGCTCACCGAACGTGTCGCGGCGGACTTTGTTCAACACCCAGCCGTCGGCGCCGTGCTCGGCGGTAGTCGCATAGGTGAGCGAGGCCAGGCGGCCGTCGTCGGCGATCTTGTACAGGCGCACGTCGTGCAGGATCAGGCGCGTGCCACCGCCGGCCTGCAACTGCTCATCGCCGCTCTGGGCATTGAGGAAGGTGTCGCCTTCGCGCGCCCATACGCCCGAATAGCGGGCTGCGCTGAGGCTGCTGCCCCACTTGGCGCTGATCTTGATGTCGTCGGCCTTGCTCTGGCCCCAAGGGCCCAGCGTTTCGCCGCTGAACACCATCACCGCGGTCATCAGCGACAGCGCGATCGCCACCGAAACGCTCAGCCGCTTGCGCGACAGGCCCAGCGCACGCAGCGCGGTCAGTTCGGAGGTGGCGGCCAGCTGGCCCAGCCCCATCAGCGCGCCGATCACGGCGGCGGTCGGGAAGAAGGTGTAGGCACGGCGGGGCACGGTGTACAGCACCCAGGCGGCGGCGTGGCCAAGGGTATAGCTGCCCTTGCCGACATCCTTGAACTCGCCGGAGAAGGCCATCACCACGTCCAGGCCGACCAGCACCGCCCAGGTCAGCAGGACGGTGCCGAAAACGGCACGGCCCAGGTACAGATCAAACCGCATGGGGCGCAACACGTTCATGCGGTCCTCCGGGGGCGCGACAGTTTGCCGTCGCGGAAATACATCCACAGGGCCAGGAACAGCAGCGGCAGGGTCAGCCACCACAGGCCCGCCACGGCGGGGATCTTGCCATCGGCGATCCAGCGGGTGCCGATGAACATCAGGTTCATGCCGACCATGTAGGCCAGGAAGGCCAGCATCATCCGGCCGTAGCGCTGCTGGCGCGGCGAGCTGCGGGCCAGCGGCAGGGTCATCAGGGCGAAGGCCAGCGCGATCAGCGGCGGGGCGATACGCGAGTGCAGCTGGGCCTGGGCCTCGGGGCGTTCATCGCCGAACAGCTGGGTGGTGCGCAGCAGCTCGGGGTCATCGTCCTTGCGGGTCTCGGCACCGTCGGGCATGGCCACGTCGTTGCGCGCGAAGGTCATCAGCTTGTAGTCCAGCGCACCATTGGCCGGGCCTTCCACCTGGTGGCCATCGTCCAGTTCCAGATAGCGCTGCTTGGCGCCTTCGAAGTACATCCGGCCGTGATCGGCGGAGATCACCTCGAGGCGGTCCTCCTTCTGGCGCTGCAGGAAGACCTTGCCCAGCTGGGTGCCGTCCGGGGAGACCGAGGAGAGGTAGACCACGCCGCCATTGGGCAGCGGGGTGAACTTGCCCGCCTCCAGGCCGGCCATGACCACGCTGCGGTTGGCCTCGTCGATCATCGTCTCGCCGGTGCGGTCGGCCCAGGGGCCCAGCCACAGCGAGCACAGGGCGATCAGCCCGACCACCGGCACCACCAGCATCAGCACCGGGCGCAGCAGGCGCTTGGGGCCGACCCCGATGGCGGTGATGACCGCCATTTCCGAGTCCCGGTACAGCCGGGCCGTGGCCAGCAGCAGGCCCAGCATCAGCGCCAGCGGCAGGATCAGCGGCATATAGACGATGAACTGCAGGCCCAGCTGGGAGAACAGCAGGCGGGCAGGCAGGCGGCCGTCGGCGATGTTGCCGAGGATGTCCACCAGGACACCACCGACGCTCACCACCAGCAACACGATCAGGGTGGCCAGGAAACTCTGGACGAAATCACGCAGGAGATAGCGATCGAGCTTCGACATGGGGCGGTGGTTTAAACTCTCGGATTCGTTCGCGGTGCTGCCCAGTCTACTGACGGGACGTAAACAGCTCGCGATTGTACGGATTTGCCAACGGAATCTGATCAATGGCCCTGGAATTCACCCTGAACCACGCAGCACCGGCCTCGGCCGAGTGCGATTGCGTCATCGTCGGCGCCTATGCCGACCAGACCCTGAGCCCGGCGGCACAGGCCCTGGACACAGCGTCCGGTGGCCGCCTGTCGGCCCTGATCGCCCGCGGCGACGTGGGCGGCAAGACCGGTAACACGACCCTGCTGCACGATCTGCCCGGCGTCACCGCCGCACGCGTGCTGGTGGTCGGGCTCGGTGAGCCGGCCAAGTTCGGCGTGCCGCAGTACCTCAAGGCCGTGGGCGATGCCAGCCGCGCCCTGAAGAGCGGGGTCAACCACCACGCGCTGTTCACCCTGACCGAGATCGAGGTCAAGGGCCGCGATGCCGCCTGGAACATCCGCCAGGCCATCATCACCGCCGACCACGCCGCCTACCGCTACAGCGCCACGCTGGGCAAGAAGAAGGCCGACGAACCCGGCCTGACCACGCTGGCCATCGCCGGCACCGACACCCAGGCGCTGGCCCAGGGCCAGGCGATCGCCGCCGGCGTGCAGTACGCCCGCGAACTGGGCAACCTGCCGCCGAACGTCTGCACCCCGGCCTACCTGGCCGAGTCCTCGGTCGCCTTCGCCCAGGCCCATGACGGCGCCGAAGCGGAGATCCTGGACGAGCAGCAGATGGAAGCGCTGGGCATGGGCTCGCTGCTGGCCGTGGCCCGTGGCTCGGCCAACCGCCCGCGCCTGGTGGTGCTGAAGTGGAGCAACGGCGGCGACGCCAAGCCCTACGTGCTGGTCGGCAAGGGCATCACCTTCGATACCGGTGGCGTCAACCTGAAGACCCAGGGCGGCATCGAAGAGATGAAGTACGACATGTGCGGTGGCGCCAACGTCATCGGCACCTTCGTCGCGGCCGTCACGGCCAAGCTGCCGTTGAACCTGGTGGTGGTGGTGCCGGCGGTGGAAAACGCCATCGACGGCAATGCCTACCGCCCGTCGGACGTGATCACCTCGATGTCGGGCAAGACCATCGAAGTCGGCAACACCGACGCCGAAGGCCGCCTGATCCTGTGCGACGCGCTGACCTACGCGCAGCGCTTCGAGCCGGCCGCGCTGATCGACGTGGCCACCCTGACCGGTGCCTGCCTGGTCGCCCTGGGCCACCAGACCGCCGGCCTGATGAGCAAGCACGACGATCTGGCCAACGAGCTGCTGGCCGCCGGCGAGCACGTGTTCGACCGCGCCTGGCGCCTGCCGCTGTGGGACGAGTACCAGCCGATGCTGGATTCCAGCTTCGCCGACATCTACAACATCGGCGGCCGCTGGGCCGGTGCGATCACCGCCGGCTGCTTCCTGTCGCGCTTCACCGAAGGCCAGCGCTGGGCCCATCTGGACATCGCCGGCGTGGCCAGCGATGAAGGCAAGCGCGGCATGGCCACGGGTCGCCCGGTCGGCCTGCTGAGCCAGTGGCTGCTGGACCAGGTCGCCCGCGCCTGATGCCCTGCCCGATCGCGGCCGCCCATCGGTAGCCGCGATCCCGCCCGGCCTGGCGCCGGGTTCTCCCTTCGCTCCAGGCCCTGCCATGTCCCGTGCTGATTTTTACCTGATCGCCAAGCCCCGCTTCCTGACCGAGCCCTTGCGGCTGGTCTGTGAGCTGGCCCGCAAGGCCAACGACGCCGGGCTGTTCACCCTGGTGCTGGCACGCGACCAGGCCCAGGCCGAAGAACTGGACGAACTGCTGTGGGCGTTCGACAACGATGCCTACATCCCGCACCAGATCGCCGGCGAAGACATGGACGAGGAAGAGGCGCTGGTGCTGATCGCCGTTCCCGGTACCGAGGCCCCGGCCCGGCCGCTGGTCATCAACCTGCGTGACGATCCTTACCTGGCCGCCTGCGACCGCGTGCTGGAGGTGGTCCCGGCCGACCCGGAAGCGCGCGAACCGCTGCGCGAGCGCTGGCGCCAGTACAAGGCGCTGGGCTTTGAGCTGAACAAGTACGACATGTAACCCGCGTGGCGTCCGTCCGGTCGCCGCCGCCCCCGGAGACCCTTGATGCGCCTGTTGATCGCCCTGATCTTTCCCTGGTCCGCCTTCTTCACCATCGGCCGCCCGATCGCAGGCATCCTCAACGTCTCGAAGGTAGCGCCGACTGTCAGTCGGCTGTCCCTGTCTGGCTGGCGGCCCGCCGCGATCTGGGCCGCCTGCGCGGTCTCACCGTTCCATACCGGCCAGAAGATCCGTCGCGCCTTAGGGCGCTGAGCTTCCGGCACCCCCACCTTCCGTATTCGATCCTGGTTCCCGCATGACCCAACTCGCCTCCAGCTACGACCCGAAAACCTTTGAAACCGCGTTGTACGACGCGTGGGAGAAGGCCGGCCATTTCAAGCCGTCCGGCAAGGGCGAGCCGTACACCATCCTGCTGCCGCCGCCGAACGTGACCGGTACGCTGCACATGGGCCATGCCTTCCAGCAGACCCTGATGGATGCGCTGGTGCGCTACCACCGCATGCGCGGCTACGACACCTTGTGGCAGGTGGGTACCGACCACGCCGGCATCGCCACCGAAATGGTGGTGTCGCGCAACCTGGCGCTGGCCGGCCAGGGCGAAACCCGCGATTCGCTGGGCCGCGACGGCTTCATCGAAAAGGTGTGGGAGTGGAAGGCGCAGTCCGGTGACACCATCGAACGCCAGATGCGCCGCCTGGGCACCTCCAGCGACTGGTCGCGCAGCACCTTCACCATGGACCCGCAGCCGTCCGAAGCGGTGATCGAGGCCTTCGTGCGCTGGCACGAGCAGGGCCTGATCTACCGTGGCCAGCGCCTGGTCAACTGGGATCCGGTGCTGAAGACCGCCATTTCCGATCTGGAAGTGGAGAGCGTGGAGGAAGACGGCTTCCTGTGGTCGATCAGCTACCCGCTGGCCGATGGCAGCGGCACCCTGACCGTGGCCACCACCCGCCCGGAAACCATGCTGGGCGACACCGCGGTGATGGTGCACCCGGACGATGAGCGCTACGCGCACCTGATCGGCAAGAAGGTGAAGCTGCCGCTGACCGATCGCGAGATTCCGGTGATCGCCGATGATTACGTCGACCGCGAGTTCGGTACCGGCGTGGTCAAGGTGACCCCCGCCCACGATTTCAACGATTACCAGGTCGGCCTGCGCCACAACCTGCCGATGATCAACCTGTTCACCCCGGACGCGGCGATCAACGACAACGCCCCGGAGAAGTACCGCGGGCTGGACCGTTACGAGGCGCGCAAGGTGATCCTGGCCGAGCTGGAAGACCTGGGCATCCTGGTCGAGACCCGTGCACACAAGCTGCAGGTGCCGCGTGGCGATCGCACCCAGCAGGTGATCGAGCCGTACCTGACCGACCAGTGGTTCGTGAAGATGGACGTGCTGGCCAAGCGCGGCCTGGAGCTGGTCGAGAACGGCGGCATCCAGTTCGTCCCGGCCAACTGGATCAACACCTACCGCCACTGGATGGAGAACATCCAGGATTGGTGCATCAGCCGCCAGCTGTGGTGGGGCCACCGCATTCCGGCGTGGTTCGACGACGCGGGCAACTGCTATGTCGGCCGTGATGAAGCCGAGGCCCGCGCGAAGAACAATCTTGCCGCCGATGTCGCCCTGCACCAGGACAGCGACGTGCTGGAGACCTGGTTCTCCTCGCAGCTGTGGCCGTTCTCCACGCTGGGCTGGCCGAACGAGCAGGCGATGGACGCGCGCGGTTTCGAGCGCTACCTGCCGTCGTCGGTGCTGATCACCGGGTTCGACATCATCTTCTTCTGGGTGGCCCGCATGATCATGGCCACCGACAGCTTCACCGGGAAGATTCCGTTCAAGGACGTCTACATCACCGGCCTGATCCGCGATGCGCAGGGCCAGAAGATGTCCAAGTCCAAGGGCAACGTGCTCGACCCGCTGGACATCATCGATGGCATCTCCATCGAGGACCTGGTCGCCAAGCGCACCACCGGCCTGATGAAGCCCAAGGACGCGCCGAAGATCGAGAAGGCGACCCGCCGCGAATTCCCCGAGGGCATCATCGCCCACGGTGCCGATGCGCTGCGCTTCACCATCGCCGCGCTGGCCACCCACGGCCGCGATATCAAGTTCGACATGAACCGCGCCGAGGGCTACAAGAACTTCTGCAACAAGCTGTGGAACGCCAGCCGCTTCACCCTGATGAACACCGAGGGCAGCAGCTTCACCGGCGTGCCGCAGCCGCGTACCGATGCCGAGCGCTGGATTCTGGCGCGCCTGGCCGCGGTCTCGGCCGAAGCCCAGACGCATTACGCCAACTACCGCTTCGATCTGCTGGCGCAGTGCCTGTACGAATTCGCCTGGAACGAGTTCTGCGATTGGTTCCTGGAACTGACCAAGCCGGCCCTCAACGGTGCCGACGCCGATGACGCCAACAGCACCCGCCACACCCTGCTGTACGTGCTCGAAGCGCTGCTGCGCCTGCTGCACCCGCTGACCCCGTTCGTCACCGAGCAGTTGTGGCGCCAGGTCGCCCCGCGCCTGGGCATCACCGGCGACACCATCTCGCTGCGTCCGTACCCGACCGCCGAGGAGTTCGCGGGTGATTTCGCCCGTGCCGAAGCCGACGTGGAATGGCTGAAGTCGATGGTCAACGCGCTGCGCCGCGTGCGCAGCGAGTTGAACGTGCCGCCGTCCAAGCTGGTGCCGCTGCTGCTGCAGGGTGGCAACGACGACGACCGCGCGCGCATGACCCGTTTCACCTCGTCGCTGTCGTTCCTGCTCAAGCTGGAGCGCATCGAATGGCTGGCCAACGGCAGCGACACGCCGCCGGCCGCCGCTGCGATCGTGGGCGATCTCACCCTGCTGGTGCCGCTGGAGGGCCTGGTCGATCTGGGCGCCGAACGCGCGCGCCTGGACAAGGAAATCGCCCGGGTGGAATCGGAGAAGGAAAAGAGCGAGACCAAGCTGGCCAAGTTCACCGACAAGGTGCCGGCGGCCGTGGTCGAGCAGGAGCGCGTGCGCCTGGTCGAATGGACCGCCCAGCTGGATGGCCTGCGCTCGCAGCGCGCGAAGCTGTAAGCGCTGGGGGGAGGTAGTGCCACGCCATGCGTGGCTGCCTTCCGGGGCGGGATGACGCGCAGCCACCCATGGGTGGCTCCACCTTGGGCCGATGATGTCGCTGTCCATCTTCTGCATCGTGCTGTTCGCCGCCCTGCTGCATGCCAGCTGGAACGCGATCGTCAAACGCGGCACGGACAAGCTGATGACCACGCTGCTGGTCACCGGCTCGGCGGCGGTGATCGCCGCGATCGGCCTGCCGTTCCTGCCCGTACCCGCGCCGCAGAGCTGGCCGTGGCTGGCGACCTCCACACTGCTCCAGGTCGGGTATTACCTGCTGGTCGCCCGCACCTACCAGCTGACCGAGATGAGCGCGTCCTACCCGCTGATGCGGGGCTGCGCGCCCATCCTCGTCGCGCTGGTCAGCACACTGTTCCTCGGTGAGCGCCTTGAGTGGGTCGCCTGGGCCGGCATCGGGCTGATCTGCCTGGGCATCCTGTGCATGACACGCGGCACCTCGCGCCAACATCTGTGGTTGCCGCTGCTCAATGCCGGTGTCATCGCCACCTACACGCTGGTTGACGGCTGGGGTGCACGCCACTCCGGCGCTGCGGTGAGCTACACGCTGTGGCTGTTCCTGCTCTCCGGCCTGCCCTTGCCACTGTGGGCGCTGTGCACCCGGGCCAGCGCGCTGCGCGACTATGCCCGCCGCAACTGGGGCTACGGCATCATCGGTGGCATCGGCACGCTGGTCTCCTACGGACTGGCGCTGTGGGCCATGACGGTCGCGCCGATCGCGATGATCTCCGCGCTGCGCGAAACCTCGATCCTGTTCGGCATCCTGATCTCGGCCTGGATCCTGCACGAACGGGTCACCCGCCAACGCTGGATCGCCGCCGGCCTGATCGTGCTCGGGGCAGTGGTGCTGCGGATCACGTAGAGCCACCCCATGGGTGGCTGCGCCTGTCTCCGACAGCCACACCCCGTACGGGCCGGATCGAACAGCAGCCACCCATGGGGTGGCTCTACATCGGGACGTCAGAGCGGCGGCATCACCTGGATATCGTCGTCGACCAGTTCGATGGCCATCACCAGCGCGTCCTCGCGCCCCTCGCGGGCGGGGTAATAGCGCGGCCGGCGGCCGATCTCGTTGAAGCCCTCGCTGTGGTACAGCGCCACCGCCGGGGCATTGGACGGGCGCACTTCCAGGAACACGCGGTGCGCGCCGTGGTCGCGGGCCAGCTTCACCAGCGCGCGCAGCAGATGCCGGCCGTGGCCGCGCGACTGGCACAGCGGGTCCACGCAGATATTGAGGATATGGGCTTCATCGGCGGCGATGCTGAGCAGGCCGTAGCCCATCAGCAGGCCGTCCTCTTCCATCGCCAGGCCGGGATAACCGGCACGCAGGCAATCCTGGAAGATGCCGCGGGTCCACGGGTACGGATACCCGCGCACCTCGATCGCCATCACCGCATTGAGGTCGCTTTCGCGCAGCGCGCGCAGCGACAACGGCCGTGGCGAGCTCACCGCGCTCACGGGCGGTTCTTCCTGCGCAGGGCACGCAACTGCGGCCACAACGCACGCTTGGCGGCCGCACTGCCGCGCAGTTCATCCAGGTTCCAGCTGGCCATCAAGGCCTGGGTATCCGGTTCGGCAGGGTTGCAGCCGGAGGCACGCAGCAGCGCGATCTGCAGGCGATCAGGCATCCGCACCGCGGCGCGGCGGCCACCGCTCGCGCGCACGGGTGTCGCGGCCGGCGGGCTGCTGGGCGCGCCTGCTTCCACCGTGCGCGGGGCACTGCGCCGTACCGGTGCGGGCGCGTCCGCCGATGGCGCCGGCCGTGCGGGGCGTACGGGCACCGGCGGCTCGGCCACCGGGGCCGCGCGCAGCTCGATCTCCGGCATCACCACCGCCTCGGGCGCGACACTGCCGTCGACGAACACCGTGTAGCCCATGGCCTGCAGCCAGGACTGCTGCGCCGGCGACCACAATGGCGGCAGCGCCTGCCCGCTCACGCGTTCGGCTCGACCGGCCTGCGGGTGCGTTGCCACACCCAGTAGCACGGGCCGGACAGGGCATACACCAGGCCCACCGCGAACAGCACGCGCGGCAGATCGATGACCATGATCGCGATGGCGATCGGCACCAGGGCCAGCGCCAGGAACGGCACGCGGTCCGCGCGCGGCCCTTTCTCGCCACTGCCCTTGAAGCTCCAGAAGCGGATCCGGCTGACCATCAGCAGGGCCGAGACCAGGGTCACGCCGAGGGCGACGTAGCGCAGCTGGTTGCCGTCCCAGCCCAGGTTGCCATCGGCGAAGGCCCAGACGAAGGACATCATCAGGCCGGCGGCAGCCGGGCTGGCCAGCCCGATGAACCAGCGCTTGTCGACCACCGTGACCTGGGTATTGAAGCGGGCCAGGCGCAACGCGGCGCAGGCGGCATACAGGAAGGCGACCGCCCAGCCGACGCGGCCGAGTACCGGGTCGTCGAACTTCAGCCAGGACAGCGACCAGTGGTACATCACCAGGGCCGGGGCCATGCCGAAGCTGACCAGGTCGGCCAGCGAGTCGTACTGCACGCCGAATTCGCTGCTGGTCCCGGTCAGCCGGGCCACGCGGCCGTCCAGGCCGTCCATGACCGCCGCGACGAACACGGCGATGGCGGCATTGACGAAGTCGCCGTTGGCCGCGGCGATGATCGCGTAGAAGCCGGCGAACAGGCCTGCGGTGGTGAACAGGTTGGGCAGCAGGTAGATGCTGCGCGAGCGCGGCGGGGGTTTCAGTTGATCCATGCGGCCAGTTTAGTGGCTGCGGTGCCCTTTGGGGCAGTGCCAGCGCGCCGCGCCCTGCCATTGCTGCCGTGATCGGCTTGCCAGCGCCGGCCCGGGGTGCTGCAATCGCGCTTCTGCCCCGTCTCCGGAGTCGCCATGCGTGCCCTGTCCCGTCTGAGCGCCCTGCTGCTGCTCGCCAGTGCGACGGCCAGTGCCGGCAACGTCTATAAGTGGAAAGACGCCCATGGCGTGACCCAGTATTCGGAGAAGCCGCCCACCGGGCAGAAATACGAGGCCCGCCAGGTCCAACACCGCGACCCGGCCCCGCGCGAGGCGGCGGCCGCCCCGGCCGAGAACAGCGACTGCACCACCGCCCGCGGCAATATCGTCCTGCTCGATGGGCCAGGCAAGGTCATGCAGGACACCGATGGCGACGGCAAGGCCGATACCGCCCTGACCGACGCGCAGCGCAGCGCCCAGAGGACCCTGGCCGAGGCCGCCATCCAGGCGTACTGCACGCCCAAGGCCTGAGCCGCCGGTCCCCGCAAGGGCCAAAAACCACCGCCAGCACCCATCGCGGCGGCCGGACTGGCAGAATATCGGCTTCTGCCGTTCAGCGAAGCCGACGATGCGCCTCTCCCAGTTCCACCTGCACACCACCAAGGAAACCCCCAGCGACGCGGAGCTGACCAGCCACCGCTTGATGCTGCGCGCGGGCATGATCCGCAAGCTGGCCTCGGGGCTGTACACCTGGTCGCCGCTGGGCCTGCGCGTGCTGCGCAAGGTCGAGCGCATCGTGCGTGAGGAAATGGAGCGTGCCGGCGCGGTGGAATTCCAGATTCCGACCCTCCAGCCCAAGGAACTGTGGGAAGCCACCGGCCGCTGGGAAAAGTTCGGCCCGCAGCTGCTGAAGATCAAGGACCGCAAGGAGCAGGTCTTCTGCTACAGCCCGACTGCCGAAGAGGCCGCTGCCGATTTCGCGCGCCAGGAGCTGTCCAGCTACAAGCAGCTGCCGGTCAATTTCTTCCAGATCCAGACCAAGTTCCGCGACGAGATCCGCCCGCGTTTCGGCGTGATGCGCGCGCGCGAGTTCCTGATGAAGGATGCGTACTCCTTCCACCTGCACGATGAGTGCCTGGTGCGCGAGTACGAAAACATGAAGTCGGCCTATGCCCGCATCTTCACCCGCCTCGGCCTGGATTTCCGCATGGTGCAGGCCGACTCCGGCGCGATCGGTGGCGACGCCTCGCAGGAATTCCACGTGATCGCCGAGTCCGGCGAAGACGCGCTGGTGTTTTCCACCGGCTCGGATTACGCCGCGAACATGGAAGCGGCCATCGCCGCGGCCCCGGGCGAGCGCCCGGCCGCCAGCGAAGCACTGCGCAAGGTCGACACGCCCACGCAGAAAACCTGTGAAGCGGTGGCCGCCCTGCTCGGCCTGGGCCTGGAGCGCACGGTCAAGTCGATCGCGATCATGAGCGAGGGCGGCTTCGTGCTGGCGCTGGTGCGTGGCGATCACGACGTCAATGAAATCAAACTCGGTAAAGTCGAGGGCCTGCAGGGCTACCGCATGGCCAGCGAGGCGGAGATCGCCACGCACCTGGGCAGCCAGCCCGGTTTCCTCGGCCCGCTCAATCCGGCCCAGCCGATCCGCATCGTCGCCGACCGCGACGTCGCCGCGCTGGCCGATTTCGTCGTCGGCGCCAACGAAGCCGGTTTCCACATCGCCGGCGTCAACTGGGGCCGTGACCTGCCCGAACCGGAAGTGGCGGACATCCGCAACGCCAAGGCCGGTGATCGCGCCGCCGATGGGGGTGAGCTGAAAATCGCGCGCGGCATCGAGGTCGGCCACGTGTTCCAGCTCGGCCGCCAGTATGCGCAGGCGTTGAATGCGACCGTGCTCGACGAGAACGGCAAGGCTGCGGTATTGGCGATGGGCTGCTACGGCATCGGCATTTCGCGCATCGTGGCTGCGGCGATTGAACAGAATCATGACGACGCCGGCATTATCTGGCCCGACGCGATGGCGCCGTGGCAGGTAGTGGTCTGCATGATCAACCCGAAGCAGGACGAGACCGTGTCGGCCACTGCCGCCGAGCTGCTTGCACAGCTGCAGGCCGCCGGCCTGGACGTGGCCCTGGACGACCGCGGCCTGCGCCCGGGCGCGATGTTTGCCGACATGGAACTGATCGGCGTGCCGCACCGGATCGTGGTGTCCGAACGCGGTGTCGCCGCCGGCACGTTCGAGTACCGCGCGCGCAGCGCGGCCGAAGCGGAAGTCCTGGACAAGGACGCACTGCTGGCGAAGTTGACGCAGTAATGACAAAGGCCGGGTGAATAACCCGGCCTTTTCAATGGCGGACCCGGTTTCAATATCTCCGGTTTGTTTGTGTATTTCGCAAAAGAGAATGTATGCTGTTTCCGATGCCAAGGACCGGCTCACCCTGTCCTTAATATATTGCGGAGTAGTAGATGAGCATTGACCTGAGCGGCCTGTCCGCCAAAGAGCTGGGCGCGCTGATCAAGAACGCCAAGAAGCAGCAGACCATCGTGGCCAAGCGTCCGGCGATCAGCAAGGTCCGCGCGCAGCTGACCAAGCTGGCCAAGGCCCAGGGCTATTCGGTGGAAGAACTGTTCGGCGGCGCCGCCCCGGCCGCACGCGGTCGTGCCGCGGGCAAAGCGACCAAGGCCCCGGCCAAGGCCGTGCGCAAGCTTGGCAAGGTGGCCCCGAAGTACCGCAATCCGGCCAACCCGAAGGAAACCTGGACCGGCCGTGGCAAGCAGCCGCGCTGGCTGGCCGCGCATACCGCCAAGGGCAAGAAGGTCGAAGAGTTCCTGATCAAGAAGTAAGCCGGTCAGTTACTGACGCACATGGACACGCCGGCCTCGCGCCGGCGTTTTCGTTCCTGGTGCACACCTGCGCGATGGCCGCGGCGGTCAAAGATTCTTGCGTGCCGGGATCAGCAGATTGCCGAACAGCAGCCCGGCCACCAGTGCCATCACCACGTTGAGCACGGTCATCAGCACGGTCTGGCCGGCGCTCATGTCCTGCTGCTGGACCAGGGTCAGCACGCCACGCAGGCTGGTACTGCCGGGCACCAGCATGATGATGCCGGGCAAGCGGATGATCGCGCCCGGGCGCTGCGCCAGGCGACCAAACAGGTTGCCTGCGGCCGTGAGCAGCATCGCCGACATGAAAATGCCGGCCGGTATGCCCCACGCCTGGCCCGCGAATTTTGAAATCGCATAGCCGGCCACCGCCGCGGCCATCACCCACGGAAAATCGCGCCGGTTGGCTTTGAACAGCATCGCGAACGCGAAGGCGGCCAGCAGCAACGCACCCCACTCGACCCAATCGGCCTGTGGACGCGACGCGCGCACCAGTGGTTCCAGCCCGACGATGCCGGACAGGGTCACCGCGATCACCGCGCCCACCGTCAGTTTCAGAATCGTGGTCACCGCACCGGCGAAGCGTGCCGTCCCCGAGACCCAGTGCTGGCTGGCCAGTTCGTTGACCGCATTGGTCAGCGACATCCCGGGCAGCAGCACCACCAGCGAGGCGATGATCACCGTATTGAGGTTGAGCGCGCCGATGAACGAGGCCACCAGCGTTGCCACCGAACCGGCAAGCAGCGCCGCCAGGGCTTCGTTGGCCTCGCGCGTGGCCGGGCGGCGGTCGGTGTACATGCCCATGACGCCGATCAGCAGGCCGATCACGCCGGCGGTGGCGATATCCAGCCACGGCAGTTTCCACAGCCCGGCCACGCCGGCCGCGCCGAGGCTGTAGGAGAGAATCGTGCGGACCTTGCCCCAGCGCCCGGGGTCCTTGTCCAGCTGCCGCAGCGCGGTATGCCCCTGCGCGATGCTCATGGTGCCGTTGGCCACCGCATCGGTGATCTGGTCGGCGATGCTGAGTTTATGCAGATCGTTTTCGCCGGGGGCCAGGCGGATCACGCGGGTGATGTCCGACGAACCGATAGCCTTGGTGGGGTCGCTGAAACTCAGGATCAGGCCGGTCGGGTTCGACCACGGCTCGCAATCCAGGTCCAGCCGCTGCGCCAGGGCGACCACCGCCGCCTCCAGCCGCTGCGCGGTGGTGCCATAGCTGTGCAGGCGCCCGGCCATTTCCGAAACGAAGGCCACGCGCTGAGCGTAGGTGGCCGGTGGTGCAACGATGGTGGGGGCGTCGGCAGACATGCGCCGTAGTATTACCCGAACACGCCCCGGCCTGAAGAATCCCGGTGTCATGATGCTGGCGCGCGCATGCCCGGCAGTGCCGAGCGGCGTGTACGGACCGGTCCGGCGCATACGCGAGCCATGCACCCGGACAGGGTATGCTGCGCGCAGGACGCCTACATGACCTCAGACCAAGCCCCCCATCTCGAGCAGGATGCCCAGGACCCCGGCCTGATCCGGTTGTCTGGCCATTGGACATTACGCACCGCGCTGGACGCGGCCGAAGTGCTGCGCGGCCTTCCGGAGAAAGTGACCGGCCTGGACGCCAGCGGCATTACCCTGCTCGATTCAGCCGGTGTGCTGCAGCTGCTGCGTGTCGCGCACCGCGCCGACCTGGGCGAGGACGCGGTGACGTTCCGCGAGGAGCATCGCGCGCTGGTCTCCACCATCGAGGAAGTCGCCGACGACCGGCCCAAGGCCAAACGCGACTTCGGCGTGCTGGCCGCGCTGGAGCGGCTCGGTGTCAGCGTGCACGGCATGGGCCACAACATCGTGGCGCTGGCCAGTTTCCTGGGCGAGAACCTGGTCAAGGGCGCGCGCCTGATCAAGGAACCGCGCCGCTTCCGTCTCACTGCTACCGTCGCGCAGATGGAGCAGGTCGGCCTGGACGCGGTGCCGCTGGTGGCCCTGCTGTCGTATCTGGTCGGCGCGGTGATCGCCTTCCTCGGCTCCACGATCCTGCGCGACTTTGGCGCGGAGATCTATGTAGTCGAACTGGTCAGCATCGCCTTCCTGCGCGAGTTCGCGGTGCTGTTGACCGCCATCGTGCTGGCCGGCCGCACCGCCAGTGCGTTCACCGCGCAGATCGGCGCGATGAAGGCCCGCGAAGAAATCGACGCGATGAAGACGCTCGGCCTGGACCCGGTCGACCTGCTGGTGCTGCCGCGCCTGATCGCCCTGCTGATCACCCTGCCGCTGCTGACCTTCATCGCGATGGTCGCCGGCCTGGCCGGTGGCATCACCGTCGGCGCGTTCGATCTGGACATCCCGCCGCAGATGTACATCGCGCGGATGCACGACACCATGGAAGTGCGCAACATGCTGGTCGGCCTGTCGAAGGCCCCGGTGTTCGCGCTGGTGATCGGCCTGATCGGCTGCCTGGAAGGCCTCAAGGTTGAAGGCACCGCGCAGTCGGTCGGCGAGCGCACCACCTCGAGCGTGGTGCAGGCCATTTCGCTGGTGATCATCCTCGACGCGTTCGCCGCGCTGTGGTTCATGAAGATGGGCTGGTAACCGATGAGCACCGATACCGCTCCGGCCATGGACCGCGACGACGCCGCCACCGGTGATGGTGAACTGCTGATCCGCGTGCGCGGGCTGACCAACCGTTTCGGCGCGCAGGTCGTGCACGACGGGCTGGACCTGGACGTGCGCCGCGGCGAGATTCTCGGCGTGGTCGGCGGCTCGGGTACCGGCAAGTCGGTGTTGATGCGCAGCATCCTCGGCCTGCGCACGCCCGATGACGGCCAGATCGAGGTACTCGGCGTCGACGCCCGTTCCAGCGACCCGGCCAACCGCCTGCATATCGAACGCAATACCGGCGTGCTGTTCCAGGATGGCGCCCTGTTCTCCTCGCTCACCGTGGGCGAGAACGTACAGGTGCCGCTGAAGGAACACCACGGCGAGTTGCCCGAGCGCTGGCATTACGAGCTGGCCCTGCTCAAGGTGAAGCTGGCCGGCCTGCCGGCCGATGCGATCAACAAGCTGCCCTCGCAGCTGTCCGGCGGCATGCGCAAGCGCGCCGGCCTGGCCCGGGCGCTGGCGCTGGACCCGCCGCTGCTGTTCCTGGACGAGCCTACCGCCGGGCTGGATCCGATCGGCGCGGCCGCCTTCGACCGCCTGATCAAGACCCTGCAGGAAGCGCTGGGCCTGACGGTCTTCCTGATCACACATGATCTGGACACGCTGTATGCGATCTGTGACCGGGTGGCGGTGCTGGCCGACAAGAAAGTCATCGCCAATGCCCCGCTCCACGAGATCGAACAACTGGACCACCCGTGGATCCAGGAGTACTTCCACGGACCGCGCGCGCGTGCTGCGCGCGATGCAAAGCACGAGAGCGAGTAAGCCATGGAAACCAAAGCCAATTACGTCCTGATCGGCGCCTTCACCCTGATAGTGGGCCTGGCGCTGCTGGCCTTCGGCCTGTGGGCCGCCAAGTACTCCTCCGACCGCACCTGGACCGAGTACCGCGTGGTGTTCCGCGAGGCCGTCACCGGCCTGTCGGTCGGCAGCCCGGTGCAGTACAACGGCATCGCGGTCGGCTCGATCACCGAACTGAACCTGGTACCGGACGATCCGCGCCAGGTGGTCGCACGGATCCGCCTGAACTCCAATACGCCGGTCAAGACCGACACCCGCGCCAAGCTGGCGATCACCAGCCTGACCGGCCCGTCGATCATCCAGCTCAGTGGCGGCACGCCGCAGTCGCCCGCGCTGACCGCGGTCAACAAGGATCCGGCCCCGATCATCCCGACCACCCCCTCGGCGCTGCAGAACATCACCGACGTGGCCAACCGCATCGTCGAGCGCATGGACCAGGTGCTCAGCGACCGCAACGTGGCCAGCATCAACGCCACCCTGGCCAACCTGGAAACCATCAGCGGCGGCCTGGCCGACCGCGACCAGGGTACCCAGGCGCTGCTGCTGAGCGCGCGTGATGCCGCCCGCAGCCTGGATGTGACCCTCAAGAGCACCAACGGCACCATCCAGCGGCTGGACAAGAATCTGGTGCAGCAGCTGCCGCCGATCCTGGACAAGCTGGAAACCACGCTGAGCAAGCTGGACTCGGCGGCCGGCAATGCCGATTCGATCCTTGGCGAGAACCGTGCCGCGATCAACAGCTTCGCCAATGATGGCCTGGCCCAGCTCGGCCCGACCCTGACCGAGCTGCGCGGCCTGATCCGCGACCTGCGCCGGGTCAGCGACCGCCTGGACAACAACCCGGCACGCTATCTGCTCGGCCGTGACGCACCCAAGGAGTTCGAACCCAAATGAGCCACGCGACCTTCTTCCGGCCCCTGCTGCCGATCGCCCTGATCGCCGCGCTTGGCGGCTGCTCGCTGCTGGGCAGCAACGAACGCAGCGCGGTGACGATCTATTCGCCCGTGGTGCGCATCCAGGCCGACCCGAGCTGGCCGACCGTCGATTGGCAGCTGGTGCTGGTCAAGCCCAGCGCCGCCCGCGTGGTCGACAGCCCGCGCATCAACGTCCGTCCGACCCCCTCCGAGCTGGAGGTCTACAAGGGCGTGAGCTGGGCCCAGCCGGCCACCGACATGCTCGACGACGCGCTGGTGCGCGGCTTCGAGGATTCCGGCCGCATCAACGGCGTGGCCCGGGTCACCACCGGCATCCGCGCCGACTACAAACTGGCCATGGACGTGCGCCGTTTCGAAGCCGATTACCGCGGCCAGGCCACGCCGACCGCGCTGATCGAAGTGAACGCCAAACTGATCCACGTGATCGACCAGCGCGTGGTCGCCGACCGCACCTTCCGCCAGGAAAACCCGGTCGGCAGCACCGACGTCGCCCAGGTCACCGCCGCGCTGGAACAGGGGCTGCAGACACTGACCACGAACGTGGTGGGCTGGACGCTGGTGACCGGCGAGCAGGATCACGCCCGCAGCGCGGTCACCCCTGCCCGGGTGCGTTGATCCAGCGGAACGTGAGATTGAGGCGCTCGGCCAGCGGTCGCGCGCTTTTGGGCAGGGAATGCTGGTAATGGCGCTGGGTCTGCCCCCCCATCACCAGCAGATCGCCATGGTCCAGCAGGACCTCGGCCTTTTTCGCATGGTCGTCCCGGCGCCGCAGCAGGAACCGCCGCCCCGCGCCCAGGCTCAGTGACGCGATCACCGGCGCCGGCCCGAGCTCGGGCTCGTTGTCACTGTGCCAGCCCATCCCGTCATCACCATCGCGGTAACGGTTGAGCAGCACGCTGTTGAACGCGTGGCCACAGAATGCGGCCAGCTGATCCCGAAGCGGCAGCAGCGCCGGATGCCACGGCTGCGGCACGAACTCGGTACCGGAATAGCGGTAGCGGGCGGCCGGGTCGCCCATCCAGCAGCTCAGCCGCGGGGAATCGACCTGGCGGCCGAACATGCGGATCCTGTGCACCTCCCACGGGACATCCTCGCGCAGCGTGCGCTGGAGGGTGTCGGCGGCGTCGCGGGGCAGCCAGTGGCGGTGCCAACTCACCTCGGCCTCGCGCAGATGCAGATCCATGGAATCCTCAACGACTATCGTGGTGCCCGTCGCACGGGCACCACGGCGGCGACAGCGATCAGGCCTGGCCGAAGGCCACGCCGGTCTTTTCCTTCAGCTCATCGATACCCACGCCCGGCGCGGACTCGATCAGCACCAGGCCCTTGTCGGTGACATCGAACACGGCCAGGTCGGTGATGATGCGATCGACCACGCCAACCCCGGTCAGCGGCAGATTGCACTCGGACAGAATCTTGTGCTCGCCGTTCTTGGCGGTGTGCTCCATCAGCACCACCACGCGCTGCACGCCGGCGACCAGATCCATCGCCCCGCCCATGCCCTTGACCATCTTGCCGGGCACCATCCAGTTGGCCAGATCGCCCTTGTCGGTGACCTGCATCGCGCCGAGGATGGCCAGGTTGATATGACCGCCACGGATCATCGCGAAGCTGTCGTGGCTGCCAAAGTAGCTGGCGCCCGCGCGTGCGGTCACCGTCTGCTTGCCGGCGTTGATCAGGTCGGCATCCACTTCGGCTTCGGTCGGGAACGGGCCGATGCCCAGCAGCCCATTCTCGGACTGCAACCACACGTCGACGCCGTCGGGAATATGGTTGGCCACCAGGGTCGGCAGACCGATGCCCAGGTTCACGTACGCACCGTCGGTCAGCTCGCGCGCGGCGCGCTGTGCCATTTCATCACGGGTCCAGGCCATCTCAGTTCGCCTCCTGGCGCACGGTACGCTGTTCGATACGCTTCTCGGGGTGCGGGTTGTGCACGATGCGGTGCACGTAGATGCCCGGCAGATGCACCTGGTCCGGGTCGATGCTGCCCACCGGCACCACCTCTTCCACTTCCACGATGCACAGCTTGCCGGCCATCGCGCAGGCCGGGTTGAAGTTGCGCGCGGTCTTTCGGAACACCAGGTTGCCGGGCTCGTCGGCCTTCCACGCCTTGACCAGCGCGATGTCGGCGCGCAGCGCGGTCTCCATCACGTAGTGCTTGCCGTCGAACTCGCGGGTTTCCTTGCCTTCGGCCACCACCGTGCCGTAGCCGGTCGCGGTGAAGAAGGCCGGAATGCCCGCACCGCCGGCGCGCAGCCGCTCGGCCAGGGTGCCCTGCGGGTTGAACTCCAGCTCCAGCTCGCCGGCCAGGTACTGACGCTCGAACTCCTTGTTCTCGCCCACGTAGGAGGAGATCATCTTGCGGATCTGGCGGGTCGCCAGCAGCTGGCCGAGGCCGAAGCCATCCACACCCGCATTGTTGGAGATCACGGTCAGGTCCTTGGCACCGGTATCGCGCAGCGCGGCGATCAGGGCCTCGGGAATACCGCACAGGCCGAACCCGCCGACCGCCAGGGTCTGGCCATCGGCGATGGCGCCTTGCAGCGCTTCAGCCGCACTGGCGTACTGCTTGCCACGTCGCCCGGCGTTGTCTGGGGACTTGCTCATCTACGCCCTCACCTCGTTGATGTAAGCGGCCATTGTAGCCATTGCCCGGGGCTTTCCCTGCCCCATGGGTCCGGCGTCGACCCGGCCCGCGCCGGTGAAAACGATTCCCATACACGGCAGCGGCTAAACTAGTGCGCTGACTGTCAGAAGGACTGAATAGATGACGCTCCCCGCATTCAAGGCGTACGACATCCGCGGCCGGGTTCCGGATGAACTGAACGAAGATCTGGCCCGCCGCATCGGCGTGGCCCTGGCCGCCCAGCTGTCGCCCGGCACGGTGGTGGTGGGCCACGATGTCCGCCTCACCAGCGGGGCCCTGCAGGATGCCCTGGCAGCCGGCCTGCGCGGCGCCGGCCGCGAGGTGCTCGACATCGGGCTGTGCGGGACCGAAGAAGTCTATTTCCAGGTCGACCACCTGAAGGCGGCCGGCGGGGTGATGGTCACCGCCAGCCATAATCCGATGGATTACAACGGCATGAAGCTGGTCAAGGAGCAGGCCCGTCCGATCAGCTCCGATACCGGCCTGTTCGCGATCTCCGACGCGGTCGAGGCCGACCAGGCCCCCGCAGCCGAGCCGAGCGCCGGCCTGCAGTCGCATCCGGACAAGAGCGCCTACATCGCCCACCTGCTGAGCTACATCGAGCCCAAGGCGCTCAAGCCGCTGAAGCTGGTGGTCAATGCCGGCAACGGCGGCGCCGGCACGATCGTGGATCTGCTCGCCCCGCACCTGCCGCTGGAGTTCATCCGCATCTGCCATGAACCCGACGGCAGCTTCCCCAACGGCATCCCCAACCCGCTGCTGCCGGAGAACCGCGAGCTCACCGCGCAGGCCGTGCGCGAGCATGGCGCGGACTTCGGCATCGCCTGGGATGGCGATTTCGACCGCTGCTTCTTCTTCGACCACAATGGCCGCTTCATCGAAGGCTATTACCTGGTCGGCCTGCTCGCCCAGGCGATCCTGGCGCGCCAGCCCGGCGGCAAGATCGTGCACGACCCGCGCCTGACCTGGAACACGGTGGAAATGGTCGAGGAAGCCGGTGGCCAGCCGGTGCAGTGCAAGAGCGGCCATGCCTTCATCAAGGAGAAGATGCGCTCGGAAAATGCCGTCTATGGCGGCGAGATGAGCGCGCATCACTATTTCCGCGAGTTCGCCTACGCCGATTCCGGGATGATCCCGTGGCTGCTGATCGCCGCGCTGGTCTCCGAGTCCGGCCGCTCGCTGGCCGACCTGGTCGAGGCGCGCATGCAGAAGTTCCCGTGCAGCGGCGAGATCAACTTCAAGGTGGCCGACGCCAAGCGTTCCGTCGCCCGCGTGATGGAGCACTACGCCGCGCAGGCGCCGTCGCTGGACCACACCGATGGCATCAGCGCCGATTTCGGCGACTGGCGCTTCAACCTGCGCAGCTCCAATACCGAGCCGCTGCTGCGCCTGAATGTTGAAACCCGCGGCGACGCAGCGCTGCTGCGCGCACGCACCGACGAAATTTCCCAGTTGCTCAAGGACGCCTGAGGCGAATACCCCACCATGCAGAACCTTCTTCCCGTCATCCTTTCCGGTGGTTCCGGCACCCGCCTGTGGCCGCTGTCGCGCGAGTCCTACCCCAAGCAGTTCCTGGCCCTGGCCGGCGAACAGACCATGCTGCAGGCGACCTGGCAGCGCGTAGCAGCGATCGCTGGGCGCGCGCCGCTGATCGTCGCCAACGAGGAACACCGCTTCGTGGCCGCCGAGCAGTTGCAGCAGCTGGGCGTGCAGCCGCAAGCGATCCTGCTGGAGCCGATCGGCCGCAATACCGCACCTGCCATCGCGGTGGCGGCACTGGAAGCGACCCGTGACGGTGATGATGCGCTGCTGCTGGTGCTTCCTTCAGACCACGTGATTGCCGACGAGAATGCGTTCCGCGCTGCGGTGCTGCGTGCGGTGTCGGCCGCGGAGTCCGGCAAGCTGGTGACCTTCGGCATCGTGCCGACCGGCCCGGAAACCGGCTATGGCTACATCAAGGCGGCCTCCGGCGGCGATGTCCGCGCCGTGGACCGGTTTGTCGAGAAGCCGGATGCACAGACCGCGACCGCTTACGTGCAGTCGGGCGAGTACTTCTGGAACAGCGGCATGTTCCTGTTCAAGGCGTCCCGATTCCTGGCCGAGCTGGAGACGTTCCACCCCGCCATGCTCGCCGGCAGCCGCACCGCCTGGCAGCAGGCACGTCGTGACAGCGATTTCACCCGCCTGGACAAGGACGCCTTCGCCGCCGTGCCCTCGGATTCCATCGACTATGCAGTGATGGAAAAGACCGCTGATGCCGTGGTCGTGCCGCTGGATGCCGGCTGGAACGACGTGGGCTCGTGGACCGCGCTGCGTGATGTATCCGAACAGGATGGGGATGGCAACGCGCACCACGGCGATGTGATCGCGATCGACTGCCGCAACACCTTCGCCTACGGCGAGCGGCTGATCGCCCTGGTCGGCCTGGACGATGTGATCGTGGTGGAAACCGATGATGCGGTGATGGTCGGCAAGAGCGACCGCATGCAGGAGATCAAGCAGGTGGTCGCCCAGATCAAGGCCGATGGGCGCCCCGAAGCAACCTGGCACCGCAAGGTGTACCGCCCCTGGGGCGCGTACGACTCGATCGACAACGGTGCCCGCTTCCAGGTCAAGCGCATCACCGTCAAGCCGGGTGCAACGCTGAGCCTGCAGATGCACCACCACCGTGCCGAGCACTGGATCGTGGTCAGCGGGACGGCCGAAGTGACCCGCGGCGAGGAAGTGCTGCTGCTCACCGAGAACCAGAGCACGTACATTCCGCTGGGCGTGACCCATCGCCTGAAGAACCCGGGCAAGCTGCCGCTGGAACTGATTGAAGTGCAGTCCGGCAGCTATCTGGGCGAGGACGACATCGTGCGGTTTGAAGATACCTACGGCCGTACCTGATCGACGGTAGGCAGATAAACAGAAAACCCGGCCAAGGCCGGGTTTTTTTATTGCGGGCAGAGCCACGCCATGCGTGGCTGCCCTGCCTGGGATCCTGACACCGCGTCAGCCACGCATGGCGTGGCTCTACGCCTGGGTCAACCGTCCGCGATGACCCGCGTCAGGCCGTCCTGCCAGCTCGGCAGCACGACGCCGAAGTCCTGCTCCAGCTTCGCCACATCCAGGTGCGAATAGGCGGGGCGCTTGGCCGGCGTCGGGTACTCGGCCGTAGTGATCGCCTCGACTTTCGGCGCCCGCGGCAGCACGCCTGTTGCCACCGCCTCCGCAAAGATCGCTTCGGCAAAGCCGTGCCAGCTGGTCTCGCCCTTGGCGGTCAGATGCCACGTGCCCGACAGTGCGCCGTCGTGCTGCAGCGCCTGCGCGGTCACATCGGCAATCAACGCTGCCGGCGTCGGCGTACCGACCTGATCAGCCACCACACGCAGGACGTCGCGCTCGGCCCCCACCCGCAGCATCGTGCGCAGGAAGTTGGCGCTGTGCGAGGCGTATACCCAGGCCGTGCGGAAGATCAGGTGGCGTCCACCGGCCGCACGGATGGCCTGCTCACCGGCCAGCTTGCTGGCGCCATACACGCCCAGCGGGGCGGTCGCATCGTCTTCCCGGTACGGGCGCGTGCCCTGCCCGTCGAACACGTAATCGGTGGAGTAATGCACCAATGGGACGCCGGCCCGCGCGCACCACTGCGCCAGCACGCCCGGCGCTTCAGCATTGGCGCGGAACGCGGCATCGCGGTCGCCCTCGGCGCGGTCGACCGCCGTGTAAGCGGCGGCATTGACCACCACCGTCGGCTGGACGCGGTCCAGCAGTGCGGCCAGCGAGGCGGGCTGATCGAAGTCGGCCACTTCGCACGCGCTGCCATCGGGCAGCGCGCCGCTGCGCGTGGTCGCTACGATCGTACCCAGCGGGGCCAGCGCGCGTTGCAGTTCCTGGCCGAGCTGGCCATTGGCCCCCAGCAGCAGGATCGTCACGGCTGGTAGACCGGCAGGCGGTCCTCGGCGATGTCCTTCAGGAACGGCGCGACCTCATCCTTGCCCGAGAGCGTCGGTGCACTGATCGGCCAGTCAACCGCGATGTCGGCGTCGTTCCAGCGCACGCCGGCGTCGAAGTCCTTCAGGTACACCTCGGTGCACAGGTAGCTGAAAATCGCCCGCTCGGAGAGCACGGCAAAACCATGCGCGAAGCCTTCCGGAATCCAGAACTGCTTCTTGTTCTCCGCACTCAGCACCACCGCGGCCCACTGGCCGAAGGTCGGCGAGCCGCGACGGATATCCACCGCAACGTCGTAGACCTCGCCTTCCAGCACGCTGACCAGTTTGCCCTGCGGCCGCGGCCACTGGTAATGCAAGCCGCGCAGCACACCCTTTGCCGAACTTGACACGTTGCTTTGCACGAACTTCGTCGGCAGTCCATGTTCACCGAAGCGGGCCGCGTTCCACGTCTCGAAGAAGAAGCCGCGCTCGTCGCCGAACACCGCCGGCTCGATCACAACACAGCCCGGCAGCTTGGTTTCAATGATCTTCACGGCACGACTCCTCGCACAGCCAGTTTATGAAGATACTGGCCGTACCCATTCTTGATCAGCGGCGCTGCCAGCGCTTCCAGCTGCTCGGCGGTGATCCAGCCCTGACCAAAGGCGATTTCTTCCGGGCAGCAGACCTGCAGGCCCTGACGGGTCTGGATCGTCTCGATGAAGTTGGAGGCCTCCAGCAGCGACTGGTGCGTGCCGGTATCCAGCCAGGCGTAACCACGGCCGAGCGGCTCCAGCTGCAGCGCGCCTTCATCCAGGTAGCGCTGGTTGAGATCCGTGATTTCCAGCTCACCGCGTGGCGACGGCTTGAGTTCAGCCGCGTAGTCGCTGGCCTTGCCATCGTAGAAGTACAGGCCGGTCACCGCGTAGTTGGAACGGGGCTCGGCAGGCTTCTCGACCAGACCGACAACCTTGCCATCCTTGTCGAACTCGGCCACGCCATAGCGCTCGGGGTCGTTGACCCAGTAGCCGAACACCGTGGCGCCGCTCTCGCGGGCATCGGCACGCTTGAGCACGTCGGTCAGGCCATGGCCATAAAACACGTTGTCGCCCAGAACGAGGCAGCTCGGCTTTCCGTCAAGGAACTCGCGGCCAATCAGATAGGCCTGCGCCAGCCCGTCGGGACTCGGCTGGGCGGCGTACTGGATGTCCATGCCCCACTGCGACCCATCGCCCAGCAGCTGCTGGAACAAGGCCTGCTCGTGCGGCGTATTGATGATCAGCACTTCACGGATCCCCGCCAGCATCAGCACGCTGAGCGGGTAATAGATCATCGGCTTGTCGTACACCGGCAACAGCTGCTTGCTGACGCCCTTGGTGATCGGATACAGCCGCGTGCCGGAGCCACCGGCCAGGATGATGCCTTTGCGTTGAGTCATTGGATGTCTTCCTTGATTCAGACTACGGTGCCGATGCGCTGCAAACGGTAACTGCCGTCGAGCACGCCGTTGACCCAGTCCTGATTGTCCAGATACCAGTCCACCGTGAAGCCGATGCCCTGCTCGAAGGTGTACTTCGGCTCCCAGCCCAGTTGGTCCTTCAACTTGGAGGCGTCGATCGCGTAGCGGCGGTCATGCCCCGGACGATCGGCGACGTAGGTGATCTGGCTGCTGCGCGGCTGGCCATCCTCGCGCGGGCGTCGCGCATCGAGCAGCGCGCAGATGGCGTGCACCACTTCGATATTCTCTTTTTCGGAGTTGCCGCCGACGTTGTAGGTCTCGCCCACCTGGCCCTTGGCCAGCACGGTGCGGATTGCTTCGCAGTGGTCGGACACGAACAGCCAGTCGCGCACCTGCTTGCCGTCGCCATACACCGGCAGTGGCTCCCCGGCCAGCGCCTTGGCGATCACCAGCGGGATCAGCTTCTCGGGGAAGTGATACGGGCCGTAGTTGTTGGAGCAGTTGGTGGTCAGCACCGGCAACCCGTAGGTGTGGTGGAACGCGCGCACCAGATGGTCCGAGGCCGCCTTGGACGCCGAGTACGGCGAGTTGGGGGCATACGGGGTGGTTTCGCTGAACTTGCCGGTCTCGCCGAGGGTGCCGTACACCTCATCCGTGGACACGTGCAGGAAGCGGAACGCCTGGCCCTTGTCGGCCGGCAGCGCCTTCCAGTAATCGCGCACGGCTTCAAGCAAGGCCAGGGTGCCGACCACGTTGGTCTGGATGAACGCGCCGGGGCCATCGATGGAGCGGTCCACGTGGCTCTCCGCAGCGAAGTTCAGCACGGCATCCGGCTGATGTTCGGCCAGCAGACGCGAGACCAGTGCACCATCGCCGATATCACCCTCGACGAAGACGTGATCCGGGTTTCCATCAAGCGACGAAAGCGTCTTCAGATTTCCCGCGTAGGTCAGCGCATCAAGGTTGATGACGCGCACCCCTTTAGCGACTGCCTCGAGGACAAAGTTACCGCCAATGAATCCGGCTCCGCCGGTGACAAGCCATGTGGGCACTACCCGTTCTCCTGTTCCGTATCCATGCTGAGGCGCGCATTACGGCCACCTGATTAGCTGCACAGGATACAACGGGACGTCGATTTCGACCCGTTTCGAGTTGAACGGACCCTTGCGGATGCCGCAGCGCAACATGGGCTCGCGCCACCATACGCATTCGCATGGTAGGCCCGGGCCAGTTAGAATCGCGATCCCACCCCCGAACCGGTTGCTGGGACGAAGAACCGGACGTTTCCCCGTTATTGAAGGATCCAGCTCCAGATGAAAATCCTCGTCGCGTACAAGCGCGTGGTGGACTACAACGTCCGCATTCAGGTCAAGCCGGACGGTTCCGGCGTGGTCACCGACGGCGTCAAGCTGTCCCCCAACCCGTTCGATGAAATCGCCCTGGAAGAAGCGCTGCGCCTGCGCGACAAGGGCATCGCCACCGAGGTCGTGGTTGCCACGATCGCACCGGCCGATGCCCAGGCGCACCTGCGCAACGGCCTGGCCATGGGCGCCAACCGCGCCATCCATGTCGTGACCGACCAGGCCATCCAGCCGCTGACCGCTGCGCGCGCCCTGCTCAAGCTGGTCGAGAAGGAACAGCCGGACCTGGTGATCCTGGGCAAGCAGGCCATCGATGACGATGCCAACCAGACCGGCCAGATGCTGGCCACGCTGTGGGGCCGCCCGCAGGCGACCTTCGCCAGCAAGCTGCACATCGCCGACGGCAAGGCCACGGTCACCCGTGAAGTCGATGCCGGCCTGGAAACGCTGGAAGTCGACCTGCCGGCCGTGGTCACCACCGATCTGCGCCTGAACGAGCCGCGCTTCATCAAGCTGCCGGACATCATGAAGGCCAAGGCCAAGCCGCTGGAGACCCTGCAGCTGGCCGACCTCGGCGTGGATGCCGCTGATACCTTCAAGACCACCCAGTACGCCGCGCCGGTCAAGCGCAGCAAGGGCGTGATGGTCAAGGACGCGGCCGAACTGGTCGCCGCACTCAAGCAGAAGGGGTTGCTGTAATGACCAAGATCCTCGTTGTCGCTGAACACCACGATGGCAAGCTCAATGCCGCCACCGCCAAGACCGTCAGTGCGGCCGCCGCGATCAGCGGCGCCAGCATTGATGTGCTGGTGCTGGCCGCCGATCCGGCCGCCGTGGCTGCCGAGGCCGCCCAGCTGGCCGGCGTCGCCAAGGTGCTGACCGTGACCAACGCCGCCAATGCCCAGGCGCTGGCCCAGGTGCTGGCCCCGCAGATCGCGCAGCTGGCCACCGGCTACACCCACGTATTCGGCCCCTCGACCACCTTCGGCAAGGACCTGATGCCGTGCGTGGCCGCCCTGCTGGGCGTCAACCAGGTCTCCGACCTGATGACCGTCGAAGGCAGCCACAGCTTCAAGCGCCCGATCTACGCCGGCAACGCCATCATCACCGTGGAGGTGCCGGCCGACCAGATCGTGGTCGCGACCGTGCGTGCGGCCTCCTGGCCGGAAGCGGCCAAGGGCGGCAGCGCTGCTGTGGAAGCGGTCAGCGTGGATGCGGCCCTGCCGACCCACACCCGCTTCGTCGGCCTGGCCGCTGGCGCGACCGACCGCCCGGATCTGCAGAGCGCCAAGCGCGTGGTCTCCGGCGGCCGTGGCGTCGGCTCGGAAGAGAACTTCAAGATCATCTTCCAGCTGGCCGACAAGCTCGGCGCCGCCGTCGGCGCCTCGCGTGCGGCGGTCGATGCCGGCTACGTGCCCAGCGACCTGCAGGTTGGCCAGACCGGCAAGATCATCTCGCCGGAGCTGTATGTGGCCGTGGGCATCAGCGGCGCGATCCAGCACCTGACCGGGATCAAGGATGCTGGTACGATCGTCGCCATTAATAAGGATCCGGATTCGCCGATCTTTGAGATCGCCGATATTGGTCTGATAGGGGACTTGTTCACACTGCTGCCGGAACTAGAGAAGGCGTTGTAGGCCTTTCAGCACCTGAAGAAGGGAGAGGCGGGCCGTGTATTCGTACCGGCCCGCTCCACATTAGCACTGGTGCTATTTGATATGAGTGATCAAACGCAGGGTCGTATTCACGGTCCGGACGTGGTCCGCGGGCTCGCGGCGCTGGGCGTAGTACTGTTTCACGTTCTCTATCTTTCCGGCATTCCCGTCCACGAGGGCGCCGCAGCGCTGACTGGACGGATGGACTTTTTCGTTCGCGTGTTCTTTGTATTGAGCGCGTTCGCAATTGCAAACGCCTACTACAATCGAATGGGGAATGCCGATTCAGTGCGCGCATTCTACTTGAAGCGTTTCTTCCGAATCGCGCCCCTGTTCTACTTTATGGCGCTGATAGGTGTCATTTTTCGCTTGGCAATGGCGCAACCAATGCCGGCACTATTTGACTTCATGCTTTCCGGAACGTTTCTGTTCACCTTAGTACCGGGGAAACAAAGTGGATTGGTCGGCGGCGGATGGTCAATCGGCATCGAGTGGCTTTTCTACTTTCTGTTCCCGATGATGCTTGCACTTATCCGCAACATCCCAAGTGCCGTTATTGCATGGATCATTCTATGTCCGATCGCCATTCTGGGCAAAACCTACTATCAACAGAGCTTCGATAGCCAGCTTGGTGAGTTCGGCGCACTATACCTTCTTTCGCACGCCCACTACTTCGTGCTCGGCTTCCTTATTCTGCATCTAACCAATGCAGGACTGCCCCTTGCCAAGAGCAATCAGCAACGTCAACTCTGTGGCCTCGCATTTACAGCAACTCTCGCAACAACACTCTACGCACTTCGGCACCCCAACCTGCTTCCCGAAGAGATCCTGCTTTCCATCGCCGCCCCCTTGATGGTGGCGCTCTCGATTGCCGGCTTCCCATCTTGGCTGGACAATCGCTTTACACGATGGCTTGGACTCATAAGCTACAGCACCTGTCTTGTTCAGTTTCCGATCATCGAGTACTGCAAAGATCCGGAATCTACGAAGCCATTTACAGATCAATTGGGCGTAACGACCTAGCGTTCATTGCTGGCGTCTTGCTCACCCTGGCTTGCGTGATACTGGTAGCCGGGCTTACATACCGGTACATAGAAGTGCCAGGACAAAATCTCTATAAACGACTTCGCCGGGAAAAGATTGCACCTGACGCAGTTGCGTGACTATTCAATGCAACCTTTGCAGTTACTTGCGCGTGCGGGCATCAGGATTTTTGCAGCTCGAATACATTGGCGCAGGTGAATGCACCGCGCTTTGGCGCAACAGTGTAACGGCCAGGTGCCAAATTGGAGATATCCGCATTCACTTGAAAGCCGGCCCTTGCTAGACCTGGTTTTCCAAGTGCTTGAGCTACATCATCCCGCCCAGCCACAGCCTGCGCAGGGAACTCGATCTCTTCAACAGGCTCACTGCCTTGAATGCGCACGAGCCTGACTGAAGGCTTCCCTACGAGCTCGCCAGAGACATTTAAGCTGCCCGCAACCCAGCCTTCAATCAGAATTCGACGCGACGAACTTCTTTCACCGACCGACGCTGGACGCCCATCCACCCTCTCTACGTTGCAATCCTCTAACAACGCGGCTGAGGGAGAGGGGTCAGTCATTCCACCGGCCCCCACCAGCGCGGCAGGAACAGTGGCTTCGGGAACGCGCTCGGCGCATGCGGAAACTGCGGCGGCGCAACTCACCACCATTGCCATCAACGAAAATCGCAATCGATTACTCACCTAAGTTCTCCGAGTTGCTCGTGAAGCGACTGCGTACGATGTAGCGCGGACGACGCTTAACCTCTGAGTAGATGCGCCCTATGTACTCTCCTAGCACTCCGATACCTATCAGCTGAACCGCTCCCAGGAAGAGAATAGCGGCGAACAGAGATGAGTAGCCTGGAACGGGGTTTCCGTAGATCACCTTGACCATGACGATCCAAACCGCGTAAATAATGGAAAACGCACCAATGGTGCTGCCAATATAAGTCCAGACGCGTAACGGCGCACTACTGAAAGACGTGATTCCTTCAAGCGCGAAGTTCCAGAGTTTCCAGCCATTGAACTTCGACACGCCAACCGATCTTGCAGGGCGTGAATAGTCCACTATTTCTGTTCGGAAGCCCACCCAACTAAGCAATCCCTTCATGAAAAGCCGGTTCTCGGGGAGGCGCTTGATCGCATCCACAACAGGCCGCGACATAAGACGGAAATCGCCGACATTAGCTTCCACCGGGCTGTCAGAGATTGCGTTAATGATGCGATAGAAGTAACTGGCGCTATTTCGTTTCAAGAACCCGTCATTTCCGCGATCAACCCGGCGCGCCAAAACAACTTGGGCTCCACTCTCATACTTCTCGATCATTGCAGGCAGCAGCTCCAATGGATCTTGCAAATCCACATCCATTGGAATCACAACGTCGCCAGTCGCAGCCTCTATACCAGCAAGGAGTGCAGGCTCCTTTCCAAAGTTTCTTGAGAAGTTTATCAAAATAATCCGCGGGTCACGGATTGCAAGATCAGCGATCACAGCTTCGGTCTGATCTCGACTGCCATCATTGACGAAGATGATCTCTAAACTATGCGCCTCCAAACCCGGAATCGCCTGCAACTCTCTATGAAATATGGGGGCGGCCTCCTCCTCATTGAAGACGGGCACGACAAGGCTAATTTTCAACGGACCTCCCTAAACACCACGAACCTGGCGACCAGAAACCCTGCCGCCAAACTAAATACAGAAAATGAGATCAATGTCAAGACAGGGTGCAAGCCAATATGATCCGCCAGCCTACCCACCACATAACTGAGAGCACCCATGGAAACAACCATCGTTAAGTATCTGCTTAGACTGGGTTTAACGCGGAACGTCCACCTAGCATTGATAAAGAATGAAAACGTGACTGCAACAACGAATGCAACGAGATTCGCCAGCGCCTGAGAGCTTCCGACCAGCAGCATCAACCCGAACACACTCCAATGAATAAGCGTGTTCAATCCGCCGGTCACGGCATACCGCATCAACTCTTTAATCGACCTGCAAGTCATTGCACCGTTACTCTGCAACGATAGTACCCGCTTACGTACGCCGGATTGGCGACATACCATTGCTCTCGATTATTTAGATACTTGTATGGGTACTGACGATCAGTGTGACCAACGACTATTCCACTGTTGCAGCGATCAGTTCGCCCGATAATGCGTATGTATGCATCCCGCTCGTCGAGACTGCGGGCGAAATCCACATACGCCATATGCGCCTGAAACGGAAACCACAGGCTCGAGATAGATAGCAGCGCCAACACTGTGCGCGCTGCAGGACGAATGTCGAGCCTTACAGCGGCAGCGATTACAAACATGAACCACAGTGCCCACGGCACAATGAAAGCACGGGGCTCTGTATATGGCGCGGCCACGACTGTTGCGACGGTCAGAACTGAGACTGACCAGCCCAGCACAACTTGCTGCCTCCACTGATGGACGCGCCACAGATACACACTTGAAGCCAACGCGGCCAATATCAAGTATCCACTTGTCCCAAACAACTGGGCGGCTACATTTTTCGCGCGCATTGCGTAATGCATGACACTGGGATCGCCAGGATACATAAGGGCGTATGCTGCGCGTCGAATTCCAGTAGATGGCGCGAGCATCAGTGAAGCCCAAGTGATGGCGAGCGCTACAATCGGGAGCATCGTCCTGAATGTCCAATATTGACGACCACGCAAGAGCAACACGAGCCCAAGTGAAGCACCGAGGGCAGGCGGTACATTCTCAAATGAAACGCCAACCAGCGCGGCAAGGCACAGCGCCGATACGAATTTAAGTCCTGACTGTTTCAGACCATCTATCGCATTCGGCGTCCTGTACATAAGAAGCAGAATTACCACAAGAATCATCGGCTGGAAGTAGGCGCTCTGCGCTGTTATCCAGAAAAACACCTCATAGCTAGGCCAAAACAACCATATCAGCGCAAGTGCGTAGATCACAGATCGACTGAACGAACTCGACTGTCCTTCATCACGAGACCAAATTCCGACAAGTCCAGCGTAGATTACAAATGACAGGATTGACGCAAATACATAGTAAATCCTTGGAACACTCAGCCAAAAAATCGCAAGCTGCTCACCCAAACGGGCATTCCACTGTGTTATTTGGACAAATGAGCGCTCACCCATCCAGTGCAGCCTATCGTAAGCACTCGCCCCGAGCATCTCTCGGGTCAGCGCAAAGTCCTCACCATTCAGAGGCGCGACCATTGCAGTGGCGATGTATACCACCACACCAACAACGGCGACAAAGAGCGCAACGATCGGCAGGGAAACATCTATGGCTCGAGCGGTCGTGTTCACTGCTCTTCCAAGCCATGAATTGACTGGACCGTCGAAAACGGGTCGCATCCGAATTCATCATGCAACGCAGGTAGTGCCTTCATCCGACAATCCAACGCAATGACTGAAACAGCCGCCTCCAAAGTTCCACCGAATGGCGCGCCGCGGGTGTTTGCAATCTTCATTCAAAGGTCCTGCCTGAAATTACCGCCCATTGCAGCTGCAATGGGTGGCTGAATAGAAAGCGTCAGATTTTGAGACGACGCCCGTTATCGCAGTAAGAATTGGCACCGTCCGCCAGGAGCACGCGATATACGCCGTTCGGCAGCGAAGATACGTCAACGCTAATGCTGAAACCAGAATGCAGCAATTCAGCATCACCAGTGTGCGCGGCGACATCAGGTCGGTCAACGTTGTAGGAAATCGGAAGACTCCATACACGCTCGTTGAGCATCAACAGTAGATTTGGCTCGGCTGGCACACCGGCCCCGCCATTTCTCCCGAGCCACCCACCGAGAACCACGCTGTTCTTATCAGCGGGAGTGTAATCAGGCTCACTTGCAAATGCAGTGCTATCCAGCGCCTCCAAATTACAATTATTGAATGAAGCGCGAGTAACTTGTCGCTGGGCTTCATTGAACTCTACGGGCGCTTGGCCGATGGAAGGCTTCGCTGCGGGCGCAGGCGACGCGTCGGCTACCGATTGTGGTGCGTTCTCGACTTGCGTCTCATTGCTACAGCCGACCAAAGAGAGAGAGAGACACAGCACACTTGTGACGATGCCCGGGTAAGAAATTTTTCTTTTCATCGAATTATTCTCGAGATGTTTGATAAATCAGGGTTCTGGCTTGGACGCACGCTTCGCTGAAGCCGACTTGAGGAACATGGAAAGATCAGCTTCATACAAAACCCGTCCGATACAAATACTTACTCACTGCACCGTGAAGCTCACTCCGGCCACATTGATCCACGGGTGCGACATAAACCTTGCGCTTCAGTTGGGCGTGATATCGCAACCATCAGCTCCCGGCCTGACCGCACCCCCGAAACAGGCTCAGGCAGCCTTTGTTGCGCGGATGACCGTGGGTAGCATAAGGAAGTCGTCCCCATAACGGTAGTTGTTTGTTACGAATCCTGCGAAGGGGTCATAACAACACCCGAACGCGATCTTGGAGAATCCGGCCCGGCCCAGAAGATCGGCGAAATCGGCACCAAAGTTGTAGAACGTGTAGATGCCTTCGGGCCGTAGCCCGTCACCATGGAGTTCCGTGGGGAGCAGTTCCAGCAAGGCGCCCTGCTCATCCAGACGCCCCCTGACAAGCGTCGAAGGGAGCCAAGGGAACCATGGCATGGTGAACAGGGCAGTGCCCCCGTCGACCAGCACCCGATGGCATTCCTGGAGGCCTGCCAGCGCATCGGGCACGTGCTCCAGCACGTCGTTGTGCAGGATGCCATCAAGCGACTGGTCGGCGAAGGACATACGCTGCATGTCCTGATGGAAGGCCCGGCGATGGCCGCCCTCGTTGTCGGGGAATTCGTAAGTCTGTCCACTGCGTGCAGAGGAATCATGGAACTCGGACAGCTGGATTCCCGGCCACGCCGCCTCGGCGTAGCGCGCAAGCGGTGAAAAGGCCTCCAACAGCGCAAGGCGGCTACCGTGCGGGAACGCTCTGCGGGCCGCAAGGTACAGCTGGCGCGACCGGGAGTTCAGCCCGCAGGACTGGCACACCAATCCCTCTCGAAGATTGACATCTTCCCCGAACAACGCGCCGCCGTTCACCTGGAGCAGGCAAACGCGCTCGCAATGCACACAGTAGCCGTCAATGGCAGCGCCTGCGGCGATTCCGGCGTCGATTACCCGCATCGTTCCAAGTGAATCTGCAACGGCATCCGTCAGTGCGTCAACGGTGTCGAACCACGTCGATTGCGGATACATGGCGATCTCCCTGAGAGGGGCTCATCCATCCATTCCGGCTTGGTGAGCCTCATGAGCCTTCATCGCCCGCCAAGTCCGTTGAATGCCGGCATGGATGTCAGTATGAGGTGTCCACCCGAGCTCTCTGCAGGCCAGAGTGACGTCGAGGACAACCTCACGCACGTCGAAGGCGCGTCCATCTTGGTACGCTGCCGGCAGTTCACTACCAGTCACCTGCCGGATACAGGCGCACAGCTCGTTGAGACTGATGCCCTTGCCCGACCCGGCATTGAACACCGCATTGCGTCCTGAATCACACGCGCGCAGCGTGAGGTCGATCAGGTCATCAATGAAGATGTAGTCACGAATGGTCTCCCCACCCCCCCAGATCTGGACCCCTTCGCCGGCGAGTGCCTTTCCCAGGAACACAGCCACTGCCCCCTGGATGCCGCCAGTGGCCTGACCAGGGCCATACGGGTTGGAAGGGCGGATGACCACAGGATCCAGCCAGCCCTGGCGTTCAAACACCGCCAGGTAGTGCTCGATTGCAACCTTGACGATCCCATACGACGAAATGGGACGCAGCGGATGGGTTTCCGGCACCGGCACGACGTCCGGATTCCCATACACCGTGCCCCCCGATGAGAAATAGCAGAACCGACGGATCCCGCGGCTCCGCATCGCGGCAAGCAGATGATGCGTACCGGCCAAGTTGCCCTGGATGTCCGCCAGTGGATCGGCATCGGCCGTACTGGGAACCGTGCAGCTGGCCAGGTGGTAGACGGCGTCGACACCGGACAGCACCTGATCGAGTGCCGCTGCATCATGGAAATTGCCGACGTGATAGGTAACCCCGCTCCAGTCCATGTCGGGCCGCGCCGGATATCGATCCAGCACGACCACCTCATCCCCACGTGAACGCAGCGCGCTCACCAGTCGCGAACCGATGAAACCATTACCGCCGATAACCAGCACGCTCATGGCATTACTCCGCATCCACCGGGGCGTTGCGCAGCCCGAAATGGGTGCGCAGCTTGTCTTCGTAGCTCGCCGCCGCTGCACGGGTGGCGGCACTGAGGGGGAACAAACGCTGTGCGTGGGCATGCAGGCTGCGAATCTCGTCCAGATGCCCTTGCGCCTTGGAGCCCAAGGTCACGCTATTGCCATGCCGGCGGTGCTGGTTGAGCGACTCGGCATTGAAGCTCAGGCCCCCCTCACGCAGCAGCAACAGGTAGACCAGCCAGTCACCGGCAATCCGATACTGGGTGATTTCCTCGATATGCGACTGCATGACCTGCAACAGCGGCTCCCGACGGAACAGAACAGCACTGACGTTGGGCAGCGTGTTCTTCACCGCCAGGCCAGCCTCGACCTCTTCGGCGCCCATCGCGGAGTAGCTGGCCCGCCAGCGGTCCCGGGAAAGATCGTTGGTGTACTCCAGGTAGTCGCCCGCCATGACTTCCGCAAATTCATCGATCTGCTCGGACTGGGAGTAGGCGAGTACCGAGCGCGGATTGGATTCCAGCAGGTCAACCAGCGAACGCAGGAAACCGGGTTTGGAGAGGTCATCGGCCTCTGCGATCCAGACGTACTCGCCCCGGGCCAGGCTCACGCCCTTCATCCACTGCCGGAACACCGAGCCGCTGTTATCAGTCGACGCCTCAAGCCGCGGCTCGGGATCAAGCTGGGGCCACAGACGCTCGAGCTCTTCCATGCTGCCATCGGAGGAAGCATCGTCGAGGATGATCACCTCATACAGCGGGAAGTCCTGCCCATACACCGAGGCCAGACGCTCTTCGAGGTAATGGGCATAGTTGTAGTTGGGGACGATGACCGAAACGCGGGGAATCCGGTGCCCAGCCAGATCGAGCAGGTCGAGCAGGTAACTGCGGAAAGAGAACTCGGCATTGACAAGGCGACGACCGGCCGCGCCTGTGGTGGAGCGCAGGCCCGGATCGTCCATCAGACGCGCGAGCGCGGCACCATAGGCAGTTGCATCCAGGGGAGGCACCACGAGTCCCGCCTGGTGCTGCGCAACGAGGTCGGCGCCACCGCCGGTTCCAGCGAACGCCACCACCGGCAACTCGACAGACAACGCTTCCAGCACGACGGAGGGGAACGGATCTTCCCTTGATGCCAGTGCATAGACATCGGCGCCCGCGTAATAGTCGTCCGTGTCGAAATCCAGGCCCGCGAAGTGGAACCGCTCCAGCATGCCATGACGACGCAGCACCTTCTCGGCTGCCTCGCACGCCGCTTCTTCGCGATGTCCCACCCAGACAACATGAACATCGGGGCGCTGCGAAAATGCGCTGGCAACGGCCTCTGCAAGCAGATCCACACCCTTGCGTGCGTCGGCGTAGCCCACCGAGAGCACCAGACGGTCGGCAGGCTTGAGCCCCAGCCGCTGGCGTATCGCCAACCTGGCCGCGCTCCGATCGCGGCGGCCGCGATGCCGGTTGGCAGCAAACAAGCCCTGCGGCAGTTTGACGACCTTCGAATTGCCCGCTTCGTCAAGGAACGGCTGCAATCCGTCCCTTACCGCGTCGGAGGCCACCACGATGCGGCGGGCCACGCTCGAGATATCGGCCAATGCCGGTTCCAGACCGTAGCTCTTGATGACCCCGGGAAGCTCATGGATCAACGAAACGACTGGAAGACCGGCATCACTGAGCGCCTTGACGACCCGCCCACTGACCGCGGTATTGGCCAGTACCGAGCGCACACCCAACTGGCGCAGTTCCTGGGCCAACATGCGCGGGTCACCGTCACCGAGCAGGTGCACGGTTGCGCATTCGGCGAACTGATCGCGCAGGCGCCCGTCCTCGAGCAGGATGACATGGACATCCAGACCAAGACCGGACGCCAGCTTCCTGGCCATGTTCAGCGCCAGATATTGCGCGCCATGGGGGTGCGCGTCATGCGAGATCAGCGCGATGCGCGGTCGGTCCGTTCCCGCCGTGACGTTGCGTGTTGCCTGGAGGAACGCATAGCCATAATGGCGGTCCGGCTCAAGGTGCGCGCCCTCCGCCCATTCGTTCCAGGCGTTGATGAAGACAACGCTTTCGCCGCGCACAGGCTTGGCCAGCGCGAACTCACCGGCAGACTCCAGCCAGCGCTGGTACTCGCTGGGCGAGGAATGCGCGAACGTGTAGCCACGACCCGGCTTGCGGGCCTCGTTGTCCCATCGAGGAGTGACGCCCTTGAACAGCGGGTAGTCTTCATCAGGCCAGGTCCTGGAGCGCTCGGCCATCTCGCGATAATCGACGACATAACCTTCATATCGCGGATTGGCGATCTCCAACGTATGGTTGATGCTCGACAGACCACGCGCGACTTTATGCGGCGGAAATTCCAGCGCCGCGTCAAAGCCATAGGTGCGCGGATCGTCCACGTCAAACTGGACCATCGCGATGAACAGCTCGCCCAGACCCTGCTCGCGTGCGTACGTCCTCCACACCTCCAGCGACTTGCGCGCATCCGGAAGCAGTGATGGACGGTAGATGATCAGCAATGGCCGGCCGTCAATGCGGATGTAGCGCGCATCGGACAGGTACGGCATCGCGTCCCGGATGAACGCAATATCATTGTCGGCGGTGTAGTTCTGACCGATGAGCACGTCGTTCTCGTGCCCATCCCAGCGGCGGGTCCAGTTCTCATTGGCCCAGCAGATGCAGAACGGCAGGTCGATTTCCGGGTGCGCAAGCAACTGGTCAACCGGACGTTCCATCAGGCGATGGCCGGAGAACCAGTAATGATGGAAACAAAAGCCGTGTACACCGTAGAGCTTGGCCAGCTCAGCCTGACGCTGCATGACATCCATCAGGCGCAGGTCATAGAAGCCCAGCTCTCCAGGCAGGTGCGGCTGGCGATGACCCTGGAATTGGGGTACGGCCTTGCTGACGTTGGTCCACTCCGTAAAACCACGACCCCACCACGCATCGTTCTCATCGAATGGATGGAACTGCGGCAGATAGAAGGCGATCGTTTTGAATCGGAGGCTGGCCGGCGGTTGCAGCGAAGTCGGCAATTCAACGTATTCAGGCCCGCGCACGCCAGAGGCCGTATCAAAACCATCCGCATAGATACGCGAGACGGCGGACACCTTCACCGTTTCGGCGACGATCGCGGCCGTGGCCGCAGGCGGCGACTGCGCGCCACCGGTGGCCACCGCGAACTCCTGCCCGGCGCCGAAGGTCTTCCAACGACGGTATGCGTTGGTACCGGAAAAAACGACACCGAAATTCCGAAACAGGAAATCCTTCAGTGCGAGCCGTGTATTCCAACCCGGCACCGCCATATAAATACGGCGCGCAGCTGCCCCCAGTTTTCCCGCTTTCTGATCCTTTTGCATCGTTTTACAGGTGCCTCCTGGCACTTCCAGACAATTTCCTCAGCCACCCAGTGTAACGCCAACTCCGGGATGCCTTGAGCAGTTCCACGTCCCTTTCGCGATGTTCACTGATGATGCGTTGTTCGGTGACCGCCAACTGCAGCTGCTGAACGTCGCGCTGGGCCAGATCGCGCTGGGCGTTTGCAGCTGCCAGGTCAGAGCGCAGCGATGAAATCTCATTGCGCAGGGTCTCGGATTCACCGCGCAATGCCCCGGCGGCGGTGATGTGGCCCAGAACCATTTCCTGCGACTCGGCCAACATGCGCTCAAGCGAGCGGACGCGCTCCTCGGTGGCGATCGCCTCTGAAAGCTGCTGACGCACCTCGGCCAACTGCGACCGGAACTGCCCGATGTCCGATGATTGGCTGCTGGTGGCTTCGGCAAGCAACGCGCGGTTCTGGTCGAAGGCGCTTTGCAGGCTCTCAAACCGACGTTCCTGGACGAGCCGATCATGGCTACCCTCGCGGCGCACATCATCCACCAGCGAGCCCAGGACGGACAACGACGACAGCACTTCGTTGCGGCTGTCGCGCAGACTCTCGATCTCTGCCATGTGCGCCTCGCGGGTCCGGCGCAGCTCATCCTCGGCCTCCGTCAGAACGGCGGCCTTGTGGTCCTCGTGCTGCTCCAGCTCACCCTTCAGCGCGGTGATCTCCGCACGCAGACGTAGCAGCTCCACGTCGCCCTGCTGCACTCGCTCGGGCAGGTGCACCCCGTAGAAAGTGGCGGCGTCGAGCTCGTGAACCTTCAGCTCGAAAAATGTGGACAGCTGCTGCGGCAGTGCACCGTCACTGGCAATGACCAGGTCATAAAGAGGACGGCTCAGGCCATGAGACCATTCGCTGGTTTCGGGCCCGGTGACTTGGATGGAATCAAACGCAGCGGCGCCATCTGCCACCAACAACGACCCATGGACCACACGCTGCGAATAGACCTCCTGCTGCGGAAAATAGCGCCCGACCAATTCCACCAACTCGTGGCGGAAAAGCTCTTTGACATGGTACGGGTTTGAATAGCCCGTCTCGATTGAGTAATACTGCTTGTTCGGGCTGGACATGATCATCAATCCACCGGGCCGCAGCACCCGCCGGATTTCAGAGAGCATCTCCTCATGCTGATCGTGGTGCTCGATTGTTTCGAAGCTGACCACCACGTCCAACGAGTCGTCGGCGAGCGGCAACAATGCGGCCGATGCCTCGACAAAGCGCAGATGGTCCGAACCGTACCTTAGTGACGCGTGCTCGACGGCTTCGGCAGAAATATCGATGCCGATAACAGATGTCGCCACCGTGGACAGGATCTGACTGCCGTAGCCCTCACCGCAGGCCACGTCCAACACCTGCTTGCCTGCGCAGAACCTGGCAGCAAAGTGATACCGGTGCAGATGCTCAAATGCGATCTGGCCCGCAACCTCGGGCATGAACCGTTCGCCGGTAAATGCCAGATCCTCTGTGTGCTCTTCAACCTGGGTTGCCATGGGACACCTCGATACGTGAATGCGGTTAAGCCCGGATCACCCGGAAACGAAATCTTCCTGCTCGACTACCAAACGAACGCGCTGCATGGGCGCGCCGAACAGGCCCAGGCAGATGCCACGCGCATGAACATGGAAGGCGAGCGCATCATGCAGCCAGTGGTGCTGGACATGGTGCTCCTGATTGCCATCGGCGATGGCCGCACTCATTGTGTAGTCCCCCTCGCGAAGGACCGGCATACGGAAGTCGAATGACGCCGTCAGCAACTGCCCCGCGTCGGCAGCGGGCGGAACGTCCAGTGAGGCGACAAAGGTATTGTCCGCAAATAACGTCTGCCCAAGCCGGTCATAAACTTCGAACCCGATGATCGGCGAAACCAACGGTTGATTGACACGACAACGAATCTGCAGCCGCACCGGCTCACCGCCCACCACCCACGAGAGCGGATTGCCGTCGCTATCCACGAACGCGGCCGACTGGACCTGTGCCCCGCCCTGCCCGAATCCCTTGTCCGAGTTGAACTCGAAAACACGGATCTCGTGGCGATGCTCGCTGGCGTTGATCAGATCCTGGCGGAAATCCCGGGGTGCCATGCCGTCATGGTTCGCATCGACAGCACTGACAACGCTCGCAGCACCCATCGACAGGGGATCGGCCATGACCGACTCAACTGCAGCAACCGACTCCGGTGCAGGACCCGCATTGATCATCTCGACCGCATAGAGATCTTCAAGATACTTGGCAGTGACTTCCTTGGGTGGGCCGTCGGCCACCACCTTTCCATGGGAAAGCCAGACCACGCGGTCGCACAGGTTGATTACTGCGGCAGTGTCATGCGATACAAACACGACAGTGCCGTTCTGCATGAACGTGCGCAGGAAGCGCATGCATTTCTGGACGAAGAAGGCATCGCCGACGCTCAATGCCTCATCAATCACCAGAATGTCCGCGTCGACGTGGGCAATGACCGCAAAAGCGAGGCGGACGAACATGCCGCTGGAGTAGGTCTTGACCGGCTGATCGATGAAATCCCCGATGTCGGCGAATTCCACGATGGAATCGTACTTGCTGCGCAACTGCTCGTCTGACAACCCGAGAAGGGCGCCATTGAAGAAGACATTCTCGCGCCCGGTGAAATCCGGATTGAAACCGGCACCAAGCTCAAGTAGTGGGGCCACCCGGCCATCCACCAGAATCTGTCCTTCCGACGGAGAAAGTGTTCCGCTGAGCAGCTGCAGCAAGGTGGACTTACCCGACCCATTCCGGCCGATGATGCCGACCGTTTCACCCTTGCGGATTTCGAAGGAAACGTCCTGGAGCGCGCTGAAGCGGCGACTGTAGGACCTTCCGTCACGCCCAACGGCACGCGCTGCACGCGAGAACAGCGCCTCCTTCAAGCGATCCTGCGGCGAGCCGTAGACCTGATAGTGCTTGGAGACACCGGCGACCTTGAGTACGACTGGATCAGATGACATCAGCGAATCCATCCCTCGATTTCTGGAAGAAGGCATAGCCGGCTACGGCCATGACCAAGCCGATCAAAATGCCTACACCAAAATAGGCAGGAGACGGAATGTCTCCAAACATCAGCACTTTGCGGGCAGCCTCCAACACCCAGGTCAGTGGATTGGCCTGGATCAGCGGACGATAATGCGCGGGAATCGAATCAAGCGCATAGAAAACCGGCGACAGGAAGAGCAACAGCGTTGCCAGCGTGCCGGTGATCTGCGCGACATCGCGGAAATAGACGCCGATCGCGGCCAGAAACCATGAAATCCCTAAACAGCCCAGCAGCAGCGGAAGCATCACCAGCGGGAACAGGATCGCCGTCCAAGGCAGGGGTACGCCCATGCAAAGCTGCGCGATGGTCAGCACCATCCAGCTGATGAACGCATGGAACACGGCGGAACCGAGGGTCACCCATGCATACACTTCGAGGGGGAACACCACTTTTTTCACATAGTTCGGGTTGCCAGTGATCAGCACCGGCGATCGGTTGATGCATTCAGCGACAACGCCATGCACGATCAGGCCTGAGAACAGAATCAGAGCAAAACCGCCGCTGGTGTCGAAATCCTTCCACTTGGCCTTGAAAACGATTGAGAAAACGAAGGTGTAGAGCACCAGCATGATCAGCGGCGTGATGAACGACCATGCGAGACCGGCGAACGAGCCCCGGTAGCGACCCACAATCTCACGCTGGATGAGGCGAAAGATGAGCTGACGGTGCTCGATCGGCGAGCGCAGGAAACCGGCCAGCGGCCGACGACGCGACGCGGCGTAGGGAACGAGTCCCGGCGCGTTCTTGTCCAGACCACTGCTCACGCCAACGCCCCTTCCAGATCCACCTGGAGATCACCCAGGTCTTCCACGCCCACGCTCAGCCGCACCAGCGCATCACTGATGCCCAGCTTTTCCCGGCGTTCCACCGGAATCGAAGCATGCGTCATCACCGCAGGATGGTTGACCAGGCTTTCCACGCCCCCCAGCGACTCGGCCAGGGTGAACAGTTCGGTCTTCTCGCAGAAACGCTTGGCCGCCTCGAAACCGCCCTTGATCACGATCGAAACAATGCCGCCGTAGCCGTTCATCTGGCGGGTCGCCAGCTCGTGTTGCGGGTGCGAAGTCAGGCCGGGATAGATGACCTTCTCCACGGCCGGGTGCTTTTCCAGCCACTGGGCCAGGGCCAGGGCGTTGGCGCAGTGCGCCTTCATGCGCAGCGGCAGGGTCTTCAGGCCACGCAGGGCCAGGAAGCTGTCGAACGGCCCCTGCACGGCGCCGATGGAGTTCTGCAGGAAGGCCATCTGCTCGGCCAGTTCGGCGTTGTCACCGACCACCACCATGCCGCCGACCATGTCCGAGTGCCCGTTGAGGTACTTGGTGGCCGAGTGCAGGACCAGATCCGCGCCCTGCTCCAGCGGGCGCTGCAGCATCGGCGAGGCGAAGGTGTTGTCGACCACCACCAGCAGGTTGTGGCGCTTGGCGATCGCAGCGACTGCGGCGATGTCCACGATCTTCAGCATCGGGTTGGTCGGGGTCTCGATCCAGACCATCTTCGTCTGCGGGGTGATCGAGGCCTCGAACGCGGCCAGGTCGGTCAGGTCGACGAAGCTGAACTGCAGGCCGGCAGTGCGCTTACGCACGCGCTCGAACAGGCGGAAGGTGCCGCCATAGATATCGTCCATCGCCACCACGTGGCTGCCGGCATCCAGCAGCTCCATCACCGTGGAGCTGGCGGCCATGCCCGAGGCGAACGCGTAACCGCGGCTACCGCCTTCCAGGGAGGCCACGCAACGTTCGTAGGCGAAGCGGGTGGGATTGTGGGTACGCGAGTACTCGAAGCCCTGGTGCTCGCCGGGGCTGGACTGGGCGTAGGTGGAGGTCGCATAGATCGGCGGCATCACCGCGCCGGTGCTCGGATCCGGCGATTGGCCGCCGTGGATGGCCAGGGTAGCCAGGGCGAGCGAGCGGTCGCCGTGCCCGGAAGAAGCGTGATCGGACATGTTGTTTCCCAGCAAGAGGAGCCCCCATGGGGGGCCCCGCAAAAGGAGCGGAAGTCTATCAGCGGTGGCTTAATCGGCCGTTGACGCGGATAAACATGGGTTCATTGCGACACAGACGCTTACTGTACGCGCCGGCGCAGGTAGTTCAGCAGGTCGATGCGGGTGATCAGGCCGAGGAAGTTGGCGCCATCCATGACGATGGCGACCTGGCCACGGTCGAACACCGGCAGCAGGGCCTCGATCGGGGATTTCACGTCCAGGCGGTCCAGCTTGCTGACCATCGCGGTGGCGACCGGGTCGCGGAAGCGGGCTTCGTCGCCGTAGACATGCAGCAGGACGTCGCTTTCATCCACGATGCCGACCAACTGGTCGCCGTCCATCACCGGCAGCTGCGACACGTCGTACAGCTTCATGCGCTGGTAGGCGGTGGTCAGCAGATCGTTCGGGCCGATCACCACGGTATCGCGCTGGCCGTACGGGCGCAGGATCAGGTCGCGCAGGTCGCCGGACTGCGGACGCTCCAGGAAGCCGTTGTCCAGCATCCAGTAGTCGTTGTACATCTTGGACAGGTACTTGTTGCCGGTGTCGCAGACCAGCACCAGCACCTTCTTCGGGGTGGTCTGCTCTTTGCAGTACTTCAGCGCCGCGGCCAGCAGGGTACCGGTGGACGAGCCGCCGAGGATGCCTTCCTTGCCCAGCAGCTCGCGCGCGGTATGGAAGCTCTCGGCATCGCTGATCGCGTAGGCCTTGGTGACGCGGCTGAAATCGGCGATCGAGGGCAGGAAGTCCTCGCCGATGCCTTCCACCAGCCAGCTGCCCGACTTGTCGTTGAGCACGCCGTCATTGATGTACTCGGCGAGGATCGAGCCGACCGGGTCGGCCAGGACCAGTTCGGTCTTCGGCGAGAGGGTGGAGAAGGCGCGCGACAGGCCGGTCATGGTGCCGGAGCTGCCACAGCCGAACACGATCGCGTCCAGGTCGCCGTCCATCTGCGCCAGGATTTCCGGGCCGGTGCCGAACTCATGCGCGGCCGGGTTGTCCGGGTTGCCGAACTGGTTGATGAAGTACGCGCCGGGGGTTTCCTCGGCCACGCGCTTGGCCATGTCCTGGTAGTACTCGGGGTGCCCCTTGGCCACATCCGAACGGGTCAGGCGCACTTCGGCGCCCATCGCCTTGAGGTTGAAGATCTTCTCGCGGCTCATCTTGTCCGGCACGACCAGGATCAGCTTGTAGCCCTTCTGCTGGGCGACCAGCGCCAGGCCCAGGCCGGTGTTGCCGGCGGTGCCCTCGACCAGGGTCGCGCCCGGCTTGAGGTCGCCACGCTGCTCGGCGGCTTCGATCATCGACAGGCCGATGCGGTCCTTGATCGATCCTCCGGGATTGGCACTCTCGAGCTTCAGGTAAAGCTCGCAGACACCGGTATCCAGGCGCTGGGCCTTGACGATCGGGGTCTGGCCAATGAGTTCGAGTACGGAGGAGTGGATTGCCATCGGTTCACATCGATTCGCGCCGCAATGCGGCCGGACCGGTGATTATCCGACGGTTGGCGGCGAAAGTCAGGTTGCCGCGTTCATCAAGCGGCGCGGACGGCACCGGTCGACGAGGAGACCGGAACCGCCCGCGACGTAGGGCAGCAAGGGGGGTCAGTGCACGGGGGAGGCGTACATCCGTTCCAGTTTCTGCTTGGCCAGCAGCTTTTCACGCTTCATCTGTCCCAGGGTGAGGCTGTCTATCGGAAGCACACCCAGCTCGGCATCCATGCACTTCTTGTTCAACTTCTGGTGCCGTTCGTAGAGCGCCTTGAATTCAGGATCCTGCTTGCGCCGTGCGTCGATATCGCTCTGGGGCTGACCTTCAAACATGATGAACCTCCTATCGCTTCTGTAGAAACAAGAACGCCCCGGCCTGACGGCACGGGGCGCTGCTTGGGGCGGAGTGCCGGACAACCCTGACCTGCGAACCCGCAGCGGCGGCCAGTAGAGACTGGACCTCGGACTGCTGTGATTCGTGGCGCTGGTGCATTGCCGGCCCTCCAATCGTCCAGGCCGCGGAAGGCGACCCGGACAACTGACCCTACGCTTGCTTCGGGGCCGGTTCAACCCTTTCAAACGATATCGTCGACCCCGCCTAAGCGGGGTTCAGGCTGAACGCGCAGAACAACGAAAATTAAACAAAAACAACCAGTTGCGTCATGACCCCTGCGCGACGCAGCACCGGTCCGGCATCAGGGCGCGATGATGACCTCGGCCGAGCGGGCCTTGGTCGCGGCGGCCTTCTTGCCGCTGACCTGCAACCGGCTGGCACTGACACCAGCCGCCACGAGCGCATCGCGCAGGGCCTCGGCGCGCTGCTGGCCGACACCGGCCGCGGCGTCGTACGCCTCGATCCGGACCCGGCCCTTCTTGCCGATGTTCAGGTACTCGGCCAAGGCCTTGGCCTGGCCCTTGGCACCGCCGGACAGGCTGCCCTTGCCGGCCGCGAAAGCATCGCCGTTGAAGGTGAACACTTCGCCGCGGCTGTCGAACTTGGAGCCCGGCAGCTTGCTGCCCGCCACCAGCTCGGCTTCCTCACGGGCCAGCTTGGCCGCGTTCTGCTGGGCGGCGCTCAGTCGCGCGGTCTGCTTGCCAGCCACGCTGGTCAGCGCGGTTTCGGCATCCTGGCGGGCCAGCGCTTCCTGCTCGGCCGCCTGGCGCAGGCGCTCGCTTTCCTCGGCCTGGATCTGGGCCTGCACGCGCAGGCGCTCGGCTTCCTGGCGGGCACGCTGGGCATCGCGGCGGCTGGCTTCGATCAGCAGCTCGCTGCGGGTGCGTTCAAGCTGATCCACCTCACGCTGGGCCAGCGCGGCACGGACACTGGTCTCGGCGATCTCGACCCGGCGCTCGGCCAGGTAACGGGCCTGGTCCTGGTCGCGGCGCTTGGCCTTGGCCAGATCGGCCACGGCCTGCTGGGCCTGCAAGCGCTCGAAGGCGGCCAGCTGGGCCGCATCCGGGTTGGACTGGATCGCCATCAGACGCTGGGTCAGCTGGGCCACGGCCGGGTCATCGGCGGCCTGGACCATCAGCGGCAGGCTGAGGCTGGCGGCCAGCAGCAGGCAGGGCATGCGCATCTTGGTGGACATCATCAGCGATCTTCCCCGGTGGCCAACTGGCGCTGCAGCTGGCTGACTTCATTGCGGCGCAGCTGCAGCTGCGCGGTGGCGGTGGCTTCTTCGCTGCGGGCGCGGGCCAGGTCGGCATCGACCGTGGCGCGAACGGCCAGTATCGGCGCGTTCTTGCGCTCGCGGCGGTCGCCAGCGGCACGCTGGGCCTGCTCCAGGCCCTGGCGGGCCACGGCGATCAGGTCCGGGGCGTACTGGTCGGCATCGGCCTGGGTGGCCTTGTCGACCGCCTGCTGGGCCTGCATCAGCTCCAGGGCGCCATCCTGCGCTTGTGCGGCACCAGAGAGCGCGAATGCGCACACCGTCACATACAGGGCCCGTCGTATTTGTGCGAAGCTAGGTTTCATTGGGGGTGCCGTCGCCAGAGTTGTGTGCGCGGCCATTGTCGGAAGCCTGCGGTGCGCTTGCAATGGCAAGCCGCTGATTGTTGGGGAAACATTTCGCATGGATATCGGCTATTTCCTGAAGCTGATGACCGAAAAGAACGCGTCGGACATGTTCTTGACGACCGGAGCACCGGTATACATCAAGATCGAGGGGAAACTCTATCCGCTGGGCAATACCGGGCTGCCGCCCGGGATGGTCAAGAAGATCGCCTACTCGTTGATGGATGAGGGCCAGGCCCCGCAGTTCGAGCGCGAGCTCGAGCTCAACATGGCCATTGCCCTGCCCGACGCCGGGCGCTTCCGCGTCAACGTGTTCAAGCAGCGCGGCGAGGTCGGCATGGTGATCCGCGCGATCCGCAGCAAGATCCCCAGCATCGAAGAACTCAACCTGCCCCAGGTCCTGAAGGACGTCATCATGACCCCGCGCGGGCTGGTGCTGGTGGTCGGCTCGACCGGCTCGGGCAAGTCGACCTCGCTGGCCTCGATGATCGACCACCGCAACAGCACCACGACCGGGCACATCCTCACCATCGAGGACCCGATCGAGTACCTGCACAAACACAAGATGTCGATCGTGAACCAGCGCGAGGTCGGGCTGGACACGCACACCTTCCACGACGCGTTGAAGAACGCGATGCGTGAAGCGCCCGACGTGATCCTGATCGGCGAGATCCTGGATGCGGAAACCATGGAGGCGGCCATCGCGTTCGCTGAAACCGGGCACCTGTGCCTGGCCACCCTGCACTCCAACAACGCCGACCAGACCATCGAGCGCATCCTCAACTTCTTCCCCGAGAGCGCGCACCGCAACGTGCTGATGAACCTCTCGCTGAACCTGCGTGCGGTCGTCTCCCAGCGCCTGGTCAAGGGCAAGGACGGGCGCCGCCTGCCGGCCACCGAAGTGCTGATCAACACGCCGATGATCCGCGACCTGCTGCGCCGCGGCCAGGTGCACGAGATCAAGGCGGCGATGGAGGCCTCGCTGGAAGAAGGCATGGAGAGCTTCGACCAGTGCCTGTTCCGGATGGCCAAGAACGGCATCATCGAGCAGGAGGAGGCGCTGCGCGCGGCCGACTCGCGCGATGGCCTGGCGTTGAAATTCCGGCTGTCCGAAGGCGGCAGCGAACACGATCCGTACGCGGATTACTCGGCTGCCTCCGCACCGGCGATCACGCACGGGTTCTAGCGGTTCCCCACCGTTGGTGGGGGCATCTGACACGGCGCATCGACCAACGGTCGATGCCTACCCGTCTCCCCGCGTCGATCTGTCGATGCCCACCGTCATCCTGCGTCGATCTGATGCTCCGGCCTGGCTGCATCGAATGCCGGCAGGGCCAGGCACGCGGCTTCGATCCGCTGCAGCGTCGGGTACGGCGCCAGATCCAGCCCGAACCGGTGCGCGTTGTACAGCTGCGGCACCAGGCAGGCATCGGCCAGGCCGGGCTGGTCGCCCTGGCAGAACGTGCCCGTCCTGGCATCGCCGGCCAACAGCGTTTCCATCGCCGCGAACCCCTCCGCCATCCAGTGCAGCGTCCACTGGGTGCGCGCCTCGGCGCTGGCCTGCAGCGTGCGCTCCAGATACTGCATCACCCGCAGGTTGTTGAGCGGGTGGATGTCGCAGGCCACCAGCTGCGCCAGCGCACGCACCCGTGCCCTGCCCTCCGCATCGGCGGGCAGCAACGGCGGGGCCGGAAACACCTCGTCCAGATACTCCAGGATCGCCATCGACTGCTGCAGCACGCGCTCGCCATGGCGCAGGGTCGGCACCAGCTCCTGCGGGTTGAGCGCGGCATAGGCCGCGCCGTGCTGCTCGCCCCCCTCGCGGACCAGGTGCACCGGGGTGATCCGGTGCGGCAGGCCCTTGAGATTCAGCCCGATGCGCACGCGGTAGGCTGCGCTGGAGCGCCAGTAACTGAACAGCTCGATCGGTTCCATGGCGGTCTCCCGGCCGTTGCTCAGGGCTTGGCCGCCTGCTCGATGCGCTGTTCGATCGCACCGAAGATGCTCTCGCCGGCCGCGTCGAACATCTCGATCCGCACCACATCGCCGAAGGACATGAACGGCGTGCTCGGCTTGCCGTCGCGCAGGGTTTCCACCGTGCGCTGCTCGGCGAAGCAGGAGGCGCCCTTGCTGGTGTCTTCGTTGGCGATGGTGCCCGAACCGACGATCGCACCGGCGCCCAGCGGGCGGGTCTTGGCGGCGTGCGCGACCAGCTGGGCGAAGTTGAACTGCATGTCCACGCCGGCTTCCGGCGCGCCGAACCATTCCCCATTGATATGGGTGAGCAGCGGCAGGTGGACCTTGCTGTCCTGCCAGGCGTCACCCAGCTCATCGGGGGTGACGAACACCGGTGACAGCGCCGAGCGCGGCTTGGACTGCAGGAAACCGAAGCCCTTGGCCAGCTCGCCCGGGATCAGGTTGCGCAGCGAGACATCGTTGACCAGGCCGATCAGCTGGATATGGCCGGCAGCCTGCTCCGGCGTCACCGCCATCGGCACGTCGTCGGTGATCACCACCAGCTCGGCTTCCAGATCGATGCCGTACACCTCGCTGATCACCTTGACCGCGTCGCGCGGGCCGTAAAAACCGGCACTGGTGGCCTGGTACATCAGCGGGTCGGTATAGAAGCTCTCCGGCACTTCGGCGCCACGGGCGCGGCGCACGCGGGCCACGTGCGGCAGGTAGGCGCTGCCATCGACGAATTCATAGGCACGCGGCAGCGGCGCAGCCAGCGCCTGCAGGTCGATATCGAACACGCCGTCGGCGTCACCGTCGTTCAGCGATTCGTACAGGGCATTCAGGCGCGGGGCCAGGTGGCTCCAGTCTTCCAGGGCCTGCTGCAGGGTCGCGGCGATGCCGGTGGCGCGCACGCCCTGGCGCAGATCGCGCGAGACCACGATCAGGGTGCCGTCGCGGCCGCCTTCCTTCAAAGAACCAAGCTTCATGGGTGGATATCCGGGATCGCGAAAATAGGTTTCAAGTGTAATCAAATGCTTGGCGGACCGACCAGCTGCACCGCCGCATCGCCTTACCGTAATGCATTGCCTACGCGCAGGAGCAGCCCCGCATGGCGTGGCTCTACCGTTCCGCCCTCCTCCTCCCAAACTGAACAGGGGGGTTTGGTATGGGTCTCAAACATCCGTTAGACTATCCGGGTCTGCAGCGGCCGTCCGTTTCCCTTCGGGATCGCCGGCGATATGGATCAACGATCCGTCGCCCGCCCCCACTCCGACGCCATTCGTCATGCATTCCAGTCTTCGCACCGCGTCGACTGCACCCAATTCTCGCAGCGCGGTTCACGGGAACGCTCCGAGTCAGCCGATCACATTGATCTGCCTCGCGTCCGGCCATTCGGCCTGGCGTTACTTTGTCTTTGGAGCTTCCACCCGATGTCTTTTGAATCCTTGGGCCTTGCCCCGTTCCTGCTGCGCGCGTTGACCGAGCAGGGCTACGATACCCCCACGCCGATCCAGGAGCAGGCCATCCCGCTCGCCCTGGAAGGTCGCGACCTGCTGGCCGGCGCACAGACCGGTACCGGCAAGACCGCCGCCTTCGGCCTGCCGCTGCTGCAGCACCTGGGTACCAACCCGCAGGCCGTCAATGGCCCGCGCAAGCCGCGTGCACTGGTGCTCGCCCCCACCCGCGAACTGGCCACCCAGGTACATGACAGCCTGCGGGGCTACAGCAAGTACCTGCGCATCCCGAGCGCCTGCATCTACGGCGGCGTCGGCATGGGCAACCAGTTCGACGTGCTGCGCCGTGGCGTGGACCTGCTGGTCGCCTGCCCGGGCCGCCTGATCGATCACATCGAGCGTCGCAGCGTCGACCTGTCCGGCATCGAGATCCTGGTCCTGGACGAAGCCGACCGCATGCTCGACATGGGCTTCCTGCCGTCGATCAAGAAGATCCTCGCCAAGCTGCCGCGCCAGAACCGCCAGACCCTGCTGTTCTCGGCCACCTTCGAAGAGAGCATCAAGCAGCTGGCCCTGGAATTCATGCGCGATCCGGCGCAGATCCAGGTGACCCCGAAGAACACCGTCGCCGAGACCATCACCCACCGCGTGCATCCGGTCGATGGCGCGCGCAAGCGCGAACTGCTGCTGCACCTGCTGGCGCAGGACAGCCGTGAGCAGACCCTGGTGTTCGGCCGTACCAAGCATGGCTGCGACAAGCTGGCGATGTTCCTGGACAAGTCCGGCATCAAGACCGCGGCGATCCACGGCAACAAGAGCCAGGGCCAGCGCCTGCGTGCCCTGGGTGACTTCAAGGCCGGCCGCGTGACCGTGCTGGTGGCCACCGACATCGCCGCACGCGGTATCGACATCAACGAACTGCCGAAGGTCATCAACTACGACCTGCCGATGGTGGCCGAGGATTACGTGCACCGCATCGGCCGTACCGGCCGTAACGGTTCGACCGGCCAGGCGATTTCGCTGGTGGCCCAGGACGAAGCCAAGCTGCTGCGCCAGATCGTGCGCCTGCTCGACAAGGACATGGACATCCGCGACGTGCCGGGCTTCGAGCCGCAGACCCCGATCCGCTGGGGCAACAGTGCGCCGGGCAAGGCCGAAGTGCCGGGTGGCGATCGTTCGCCGCGCAAGCATGCGCGTCGTCCGCACAGCGAGGCCCCGCGCCACGCCCATGCCGGCCCGAAGAAGGCCGGTGGCGGCCAGCGTGATGGCGCCGGTCGCGGTGCACCGCGCGGTGGCCAGCCGCAGGGCCAGCGCCGTGGCGGTGCCGGTCGCAGCCAGGGTGGCGGCGGCGGTCGCGCCAGCTGATTCCTACGGGCATCGCTGAAACGCAAAAAGGGCGACGCATCTGCGTCGCCCTTTTTTTGTGTGTCTCGGGAGCCGGCCAGCGGCCGGCACTACCGGCCCGGTCGTTGGCGCCTGTCCGGCAGTGGCTCGGCGCCCCGACTCAGAAGCTGTAGGCCACCGTGATCCGCGCATTGCGGCCGGGCTCGCTGTAGCGGCCGATGCCCTCATCGTTGACGTAGCCGTACAGCGTGTTGGTGCCCTTGTTGATGTTGCGCACGCGCTGCCAGAGGTAGTACTCCTCATTGGTCAGGTTGTAGATACCGGCGCTGAGCTTCCACTGCGGGGTGACGTTCCAGGTGCCGTACAGATCCAGCACGGTGTAGCCATCGGCCTTGTCGACGAAGGCGGGCGTGATGACCTTGCCGGTGGCGTCGGTGGTGTAGGCGTCCTTCGCTTTCTTGGCCACGGCGTGGGTCACGCTGGCGGTGAGGTTCCACACCGGCGACGGCGCGTAGCGCACGCCCAGTACCGCACTGGCCGGCACGATGCTCTCCAGCGGGTCGCCGTTGCGCTTCTCGCCTTCGCTGTAGGAGGCCGCCAGGCGCGAGGACCAGGCGTCGCTGATCTGCCAGCGCCCTTCCAGCTCTACGCCCTTCACCGTCACTTCGCCCGCGTTGGTCGGCATCGTGTAGTTGCGCGAATACAGCACCGGGCCGGTGGCGGTGGTGCGGAAGCCGCCGGGTACCGACTGGACCAGGTTGGTGTACTCGATGAAGTTCTCGTAGCGGTCGCGGAACACCGACAGGCCCAGCTGCGCGTGATCGGTGCTCCAGCGGTAACCGAACTCCAGATTCAGGCTCTTCTCCGCCTCCAGGTCCGGGTTGGACACGGTGTCGTTGAGCAGCAGCGGCTGGCCGTTCTGCGCGTTGATGACCTGGGTGGCGCTGGTCGGCGAATACATGTCCGCCACGGTCGGTGCGCGGAAGCCACGACCCACCTGGGCCCACAGCGCGTGATCGGGCAGGAAGCGGTACTCGGCGCCCAGCTGCCAGCTCGGCGAAGCGAAGCTCACATCGCGCACGGTGCCGGTGCGGTCCACGAAAGTGGCATCCACCTGCGGTGAGTAATCGTAACGGTCGTAGCGCGCACCGGCGCTGAGCGTCAGCCGTTCGTCCAGCAGCTGCACGCTGTCGCGCAGGTACAGGTTCCAGGCAGTCACGTCGGTCTTGGGCACCTGCCGCGGGTCGATCTCCACCGAGGCGACCGCGCCGGCCGCATTCCAGCGCGTATCAACCGCAGTGAAATCGATGTCGCGCTGCTGCCAGGCCAGGCCGTAGACCACGTCATGGCGCGCGCCGGCAGTGGCGAAGACCTTGCTGAAGTCGGCCGCGGCGCGGTCCAGGGTCTGCTTGGTCGAGCGGTTCTCGCTGCGCAGGCATGGCGTCGTGCCGCCGGGGCAACCGCTGCCGGCCACGATGGTGGTGATGCCACGGCTGTCGGTGACCTGGCGGTCCAGCTGTGCATCCAGCGTATCGAACAGCGCGTTGTCAGCGCGCCACTGGTAGTTCACCCCGTAGCGGTCACGGTCGTTGGTGTCATGGCCTTTGCGCGACAGGTAACCCGGCGCGTAGACGCGCGAGAGGTTGTCCACGTCGTTGGTGGCGCGGCCACGCTCGTAGAGGAAGCCCAGCGTGTTGGCCTCGTCAAGCTGCAGGTCGAGCTTGCCCAGCAGGTTGTCGCGGGTGCTGTCCACCGGATCCGGTGTGCGGCGACCGACCCCGATGCGGTCGTTGGTGGTGTCATACCACGACTCGGATTCATGGCCTTCGCGGCGGGTGTAGACCAGCATCGATTCGACGATGCCGGTACGGTTGGCAAAGGTCAGCGTGCCCATGGTTTCGTCATTGGCACCCGAGTAACCCGCCTTGAAGCCCAGGTGGGTGTCGTTGCCGGTGCGCGTGAGGTAGTCGGCCGGGTCCTTGGTGGTGAACACCACCGCACCCCCCAGCGCACCGCTGCCGGCGCTGATCGAGTCGGCGCCCTTGATCACGGCCAGGCTTTTGAGGGTATCGATGTCCACATCGCCGCGGCCACCGCGGAAGAACTCGTAGGAACGCGCGGTTTCCACCGATTCGCCCAGGCTCAGACCATCGACGGTGATCGCGACGCGGTCGCTTTCCAGGCCGCGGATATTGAAGCCGTTGTCGCCGAAGCGGCCCATGTCCACGATGCTGACACCGGGGATGTAGCGGATCGCTTCTTCCATCGTGTTGGCCATCTCGTTGTCGAGATCGGCCGCGGTAAGGACGGTGACGTTCTGGTTGGTCGAACGGGTTTTCTTGGCGCGCTCGGCCTGCACGCGCACGGTATCGAGCGTGCTGGCATCGGCAGCGGTTTCAGCATGCACGGTGACGGAAAGGCTGGCGCCAACCGCCAGCGCCAGCAGGGTGAGGGACGACTTCATGATCAAGCTCCGCAGGAGGGGAAGGAAATGGCGTGAGGCCGCGGTGGCGGCGGGCCGTTCCTGGCTGCGGCGATCGGTGGATCGAGCGGGGCTGGGGGGCAAGGGCGCGCAGGGGGCGCGCGCCGGGTTCATCCGTGGGTGCAGGCGTGCGACGTGCAGGGCACGTCCCGGCCGCTAGCGGTTGCCGTTGGCCGAATGCGCGCCGGCGACCGGCTCGGGATCGCGTGCATCGACGACGCCGTCGCCATTGCTGTCGGCGCGGTCGAACATGCGCTTGCCCGAGAGCTGGTACTCGGCAAAGGTCATGCGGCCATCGGTGTCGTTGTCCAGCGAGGCGAAGCGCACGCGGGCCTGGCGCGCGGCATCGGCACGGACACGCTGGCGCTGCTGCTCCAGGCGGCCGCTGAACTCGGCGGTGTATTCGGCCAGCGACAGCGTACCGTTGCCGTCGGCATCGGTGGCGGCGAAGCCCGCGGCACGCACTGCGTCGAACTCTTCGCGACCCACCGCGCCATCCTGGTTGCGGTCGTACAGCTCCAGCATGCCGTTGGCGGTGTGCGAGGTCGGCATCTTCAGCGGATCGCGCGAAGACGCTCCGGCGGTCTCCTGCGAGGCGTTCTGCGACGTCTCGTAGCCGGCCCAGGTGCGTTCGCCGGCGGCATCGTACTCGGCGCGGCTGATCGCCCCGTTTCCGTCGCGATCCAGTGCCTTGAAACGGGTGTCGGTCTGGCGCAGGTGGCCAGCGCGCGCGTCGGCCAGGCGCACATCGAAGCGCTGCAGGTACTCATCGACGTATTCCTGTTCGTCAACGTGGCCGTCCTGGTTGCGGTCGGTGTCGGTGTAACGCTGCTTGCGGAAGGCCTCGAACTGGGCCCAGCTGACGCTGTCGGTCCCTTCGGTGGCGAACTGCGCCAGGAAGGCGGCCGCGGTCGGGGACACAGGGGGGGCCTTGGTGGCCGGTTGTGCATGGGCGGCCGGCGCCAGCACCAGTGCCAGCAGGGCCGCGGTGAGCGGGACGATCTTCATGGTGGTTCCCCTGGAGAAAGGACGGTTACGGTTCGACAACGTGGACGCGCAGCGATCAGGTGGGCGGCTTCTCGCGGAAACAGCCGGGCGATCCCGGCGGGCGCCATCCTATTCTTATTGCGAATGATTCGCAATACGGAATTTTCACATGGGGTGTGATGGTGTCCAGCAACCGAAAACAGCCGACGTTGGTCGGCTGTGTCGGACACATAGGGGGGGAGGCCGGCGTGTCACCCCGGGTGTGGTCGGGAGCCGGCCAGCGGCCGGCACTACCGCTGCCGAAGGCGTCAGCCGCGCGGCTTGGTCGGGTTGAGCTGGTTGCCGAAGAAGATCGCGTTCAACAGCAGGCGCTCGGTGCCGTGCCAGTACTTGCGATGCGCCGGGTCATCGGCGAACAGCACCACGTTGCCCTGCCCCTGCGGCGAGACCAGCAGCCAGGCCGCACCAGCGACGCGGCTGCGGTTGCGCTCGGACAGATACCCGTTGACCTTGGGCGCTTCGTCGATGCGTACCACCGTGGAGAACGGGTTGCGGCTGGGCTGGAAGCTCAGGCCGTTTTCCTTGTTCACCGCCAGCTGCCGGCGCGGCACGCCGAAGCCCAGCGGATGCGTGGTGTCAACGTCGGCGCTGAGGATGTTGCCGCTCACGCGTTCGATCGCGGCGATGTCGCGCTGATCGCCAAAGGCGCGTCGTGCCGCCTCCGGTTCCTTCTCCTCCGGCCCCAGCACTTCGTCGCTGAGCTTCTGCTCGATCGCCCAGCGCGCGGCGGTGCCATAGGTGATCAACGTGCCGCCAGCATTGATCCAGCGCTTGAGCGCGGCCACGGCGGTGGCATCGACGCCACCGTAGGTGCCCCCGGCCAGGACAATCGTGGTGTAGCGATCCAGAGCGACCTTGCCGAGCTGGGCCGGATCGATCTTGCTGGCCGGCAGTTGCAGGTGCTGATCAAGCAGGAACCAGGCCGAGCCGATCTCGGTGGCACTCACGCCCTCGCCCATCACCAGCGCGACCGCCGGCTTGCGCAGTGCCTTGAGACTGTCGCTGCCCAGATCGATACCCCCACGGCTCTGCCCACTGGACAGCGCCTGGATATGCACGCCACTGCTGCGTGCGGCCGTGTCGACCGCCGCAAGCAGTTCGGCACCGGCCAGCGGCTGGCCCGCCACCGGCACCACCACGCTGCCGTAGCCGAACGACGGCTCGCCCTGCGCGGTGGCTGCCGTGAACGGCTGGAAGGCCGCGCGGGTCAGCAGGCCCTTGGCCTGCAGCGCGTACAGCGCGCGGCTGGCGTTGTAATCGCGCCAGTCAAACACGTAGGCATAGCCCGCCTGGCCACCGACCACGCCGCCGTTCGCGTCCGGCACGCTGGCCACGCGCTCGCCACCGGCAATCCGACTGCGGCTGGCGGCGAATGCGACGCCGTAGGCTGGTGCGATCGCATAGGAGGTGCTGCCGTAGAACACATCGCCCTTGATCGGCGGGGTGTCGGCGAAGATCGAATGGACGAGGCGGAACTGCGGCTGCGCGGCCTGGACCACGTAGGCGCTGCCCGGCTCGAAGCGTTGGCCGTCCACCGTCACCGGGGCGCTCAATGCCTGCACGGCGATCTGGTGCTGCAGCAGCAGATCCAGCAGGCGCCGGGTCAGGCCCGGATCGGCCGCGTCGCCGAACACGAACGACTTCACCGGCTGCTGGTTGGCCTGCTTCAGGGCCGACTGGAAGAAATCCTTCTGCAGCTTCAGCAGCCCGTCGCGCTCGGTGACCGCGCCGCGCACGGTGCCCAGGCCGGTGGCCACCTGGTTGCGGATGGTGAAGCCGAAGGTCAGCAGGCCGTTGACCGATTCCTGCACGCGGCCGCGCGAGCTGGCCTGCTCCACGGTCACCCCCACCGCACCGTGGAAGTCCGGGTAGGTCGAGCCATAGACCGGCGAGAAATTATCGAAGTTCTCCCCGGTGTAGTACAGCGAGCCCAGTGCATCCAGCGACTGTGCGTGGTACTTGGCCAGGGTCTTGTTGAACGCATACGACGAGGCCGGGATGAGCGGGCTGTGCATGCTGGCCGGCGACGGTTCGAAGTAGTAGGTGCTGTCCTTGCCCATCTCGTGGAAATCGATCTGGACGTTGGGATACCACTGGTGGAAGTAGGCGATCTTCGGCCGCGTGTCCTGCTGGGTCAGCGCCAGCCAGTCGCGGTTGAGGTCGGTGAAGTAGTGATTGGTGCGGCCCTGCGGGAACGGTTCGACATGTTCCTTGTCGGCCGGATCGGCCGAGGCCGGCGAGGACGCATACGCGTTGTGCCAGCTCGCCGCGCGGTCGCGCCCGTCCGGGTTCTGCGCCGGATCGAACAGCACCACCGCCTGCTGCAGCCACTGCGCGGTTTCCGCACTGCGGTTGGCGACCAGGTAGTAGGCGGTCAGCATCGCGGCTTCACCGCTGGAGGTTTCATTGCCGTGCACGCTGTAGCCCAGCCACACCACCACCGGGCTGCTGCCGGCGGCCGAGAGCGGCTGCGCCGGATCGGCCAGGGTGACGTGCTGGCGCCGCAGCGCCTCCAGGTTCTGCAGGTTCTGTGCCGAGGTCACCGTGGCGATCAGCAGCGGGCGGCCCTCGTAACTGCGGCCGATCTCTTCGACCTTGATCTCGTCCGAGTGTTTGGCCAGTTCGTTGAAGTAGGCCACCAGCTGGTCGTGCCGCGTGTAGCGGCTGCCGATCTCATAGCCGAGGAACTGCTGCGGGGTGGGAATGGACGGATCGAACTCGCCGCCCTGCGGGAAGAAGTACGCGCTCTGCGCGAACGCTGGCGCGGCCAGCAACCACAACGCGCCCATCAGCCAGGTGATGGGACGTGACACGACACGATGCAAAGACACAGCAGTTCCCCATGAAGCGGGCCGGCATCTCCGCCGGCCCCGTTGGATGCGCACGCTCCGGTGCAGCCAGGTGCCGGGCCGGCGCAAAGGCAACCGGCCCGCAGGTTCAGAAGCGGTAGTCGAAGCCGACCGTGAAGTAGCGGCCGCGCAGATCGTACTGACTGAAGTCGTACGGCGCGCGGATACCCGGGAACGAGGCGTCGTACGGCGGTTCCTCATCGGCCAGGTTCTGGATCTTCGCGTACAGGGTCAGCTTGTCGATGCCGGTGTAGCCCAGGTACAGGTCGAACTGGTTGTAGGCATCCACGCGGTCCTGCACGGCGGTGGCCGCGGCGCTGGCCTTCTGGTCGTAGCCGCTGGTGTAGTACCAGGTCAGCGCGGTGCGGAAATCGCCATAGCTCCAATCGAAGGTGGTGGTCGCCTTGTTCTTGGGCAGGGTGGCGCCGAGGTTGCTGCCGGCGTAATCCACCAGCGGACCACCGACCACGGTGGGGCGGCTGTAGTCGCGCACGTGGGTGAAGGCGGTGCTCAGGCCGAAGTCGCCGGCACGCTCGGTGGGGAAGCGCTGGCGCAGTTCGACATCGAAGCCGGAGGTCTTCAGCTCGCTCAGGTTCTGATAGCGGTTGTAGACCGCCAGCAGCTTGCCACGCTCATCGCGCAGCACCGCGCCGGGCACGTCATCGGTGACCAGAGTCTGGGTGTTGTTGGTGCCTACCAGGTTTTCCAGCTCGATGCGGTAGTAGTCCACGCTCAGGCTGGTGTTGGACCACGGCGAAAGCACGATGCCGGCATTGAAGCTCTTGGTACGCTCCGGCTTGAGGTCGTTGTTGCCCACGGTGAAGAAGGTCGGGTTCTGCCGCGAGCCCGGCACATCCGGATCGCGCGGATCGATCACGCTGCCGTAGGCGATGCTGGTGCTGTTGGAATTCTCCGACAGCGACGGCGCACGGAAGCCCTTGGAGGCGGCCGCGCGCACCAGCAGGATGTCCCACGGCTGCCAGCGCAGGCTCAGCTTGGGCGAGAAGGCATCGCCAAAATCGCTGTAATGATCGGCGCGCGCAGCGGCCTGCAGCTCCAGGCGCTCGGCCAGCGGCACGTTCACTTCGGCATAGGCCGCGGTCACCTTGCGCTCACCGTGCACCTCGGCGATCGCCGGGCGGATCTGCAGGCCCGCATCGATCTGCCAGGGATTGTTGGAATCGAGTTTCTCGCGGCGCCACTCGGCACCGGCGGCAAAGCCGATCTCGCCGGCCCAGGTGTGGCCCAGCGCACCGGAGATCTTGGCATCCACGCCCTGCAGCACCGACTCGGCCGGGCGCAGCGTGCTGATGTTGATCGCGTTGAGCACGTCCTGCGGGGTGGCCGCGGGATTGAGCAGGTTGTAGCTGCCGGTGGCCAGCGCATCGGCCAGCGCATAGCGGTTGGCAAAGCCGCCGGAGACGGTCTCGCTCTCACTGCTGCGCGCACCGAATGCACCCACTTCCCAGTCCCAGTTCTGCAGGCTGCCGCGCAGCCCGACCAGGCCGCGGTAGGCCTGCGAGCGGTTGGTCTTGATGGTCGCACCGAGGTTGAAGAAGGTGTACTCGATCGGCACGGCGCGGCCGTAGGGGTTGTACGGGCTGCTCGCCGGCAGATTGGAGGAGACCGGCTCGGCCAGCCCGGTATCGGCGTTGAGCGCGAAGCGGCCGCTTTCCAGGGTGAAGAACGGGCTGCTGCCGAACCAGGAGACGCCCTTGATGTCGCTGTAGAGCACTTCACCGAAGGCTTCGACGTTGTCATTCACCCGGAAGGTGCCGTTGACGTAGGCCTGGTAACGCTTGGTCGAGGGGATCAGCGTGGTGTACGGCGCCTGGTTGAAGCCGCAGGTGTTGCCGGCCAGGCCATCGATCGGCGCGCTGGCGACCAGGGTGGTGCCCTCCGGGCAGTTGCCGTTGGCATCGAGCATCGGCACCGAGGTGCCGTTGACCAGATACCGCGCGCCCTTGGCCGACCAGCCGTTCCAGCGGCCGCCGGGCTTGTCGGTGTAGATGCCCGACTTGGTCAGGTCGCGCTGGTCCTGGTCCAGGCGCTCACGGTTGTAGCCTTCCAGGCTGACCAGGATGTTGTAGCCATCCGTGTCCAGATCACCGATGCCGCCGATGAACTTCAGGTTCTGCTCGTCCAACCCGCCCTGGTCGGCGGTGCCGAGGCTGCCACCGAGTTCGGCGCCCTGGAAATTCTGCCGGGTGATGATGTTGACCACGCCGGCCACCGCGTCCGAGCCGTACACCGCCGAGGCGCCGTCCTTGAGCACTTCGATGCGTTCCACGGCCACCAGCGGCAGCGCGTTGAGGTTGACGAAGGTGTCCGACAGGCCGCCGGCCGGGAAGCCGTAGTTGGCCAGGCGACGGCCGTTGAGCAGCACCAGCGTGTTCTTCTGCGACAGGCCGCGCAGGCCGATGCCGGCCGAACCGGAGGCCCAGCCGTTGTTGGTGGTCTCGTTGTTGGCGTTGCCGGTGTTGGCCGAGATCGAGCGCAGCAGGTCGGCGACGGTGGCCTTGCCGGTCTCCTCCAGCTGCTGGCGCTCGATCACCTGCACCGGGTTGGCCGACTCGGTATCGGTGCGCTTGATGTTGGACCCGGTGACCCGCACGGCGGCAAGGGTCTTGCTGTCGCCGGCGGCGGCGGCATCGGGGGCGGCGTCGGCAAACGCGGTCAAAGGCGTTGCCAGAGCGACGGACAGCGCCGCTACAAGAAGAGTGTGCTTGGGCATGAACTTCAGTGGGGTGGTGGACGACAAGTTCCGCAGTAGTCCATGCCTGGCTGAACCGCGGCCAATAACATCTCTTCATACGGATATAAGAGAAACTAACATCTCTTCATCCGGATGGAAATGTTTTCGTTAGCAACAATTAACGCCCGACCCCTGCTGGAGCCCCAGCCCACCGCTACAATGCGGCCATGGAAATCTTCAAAGTCTTTACCCTCGAGGCCGCTCACCACCTCCCCAACGTGCCGCCGGGCCACAAGTGCGCGCGCCTGCACGGCCACTCCTTCCGGGTGGAACTCAAAGTGGAAGGCGAGCCCGGCGAGCAGACCGGCTGGATCATGGATTTCGGCGACGTCAAAGCCGCTTTCCAGCCGATCTACGACCGTCTGGACCACCACTACCTCAACGACATCCCCGGCTTGGAGAACCCGACCAGCGAGCGCCTGGCGATGTGGATCTGGGACGAACTCAAGCCGGCCCTGCCCGAGCTGAGCGAAGTCACCGTGCACGAAACCTGCACCTCCGGCTGCCGCTACCGCGGCTGACCCGGCAGCGCGCGGTAGAGCCGACCGTTGGTCGGCTCCCACCCCATCATCATCGCACGCAAGCCTTCGCAACCCATTGATTGGAAACCGGTTCAACTAAAACCGGGCCACCACTGGCGATGGAATGTTGCAATGCAATATTTTCGGCGTATGCTGCATTGCATCAACGTTCTCGAGCCGTCCTGACCATGGCGTCCGCGTTCACCGATTCCTTCAGCGACTACACCCGCCAGCTGGCCGCCACGGCCACGCGTGCCAACCGGCTCGCGCTGGAAAATGCCGAAAGCATGTTCGGGGTGCAGTTGAAGACGCTGGAGAAGAACATCACCGCCACCAGCGGGTTCTTCGGTGAAATCGTGCAGTCACAGGATGCTGGCACGCTGCAGTTGCTGCTGCCCAAAGGCGCGCAACTGGCGCGTGACAACCTCGCCCGTTGGTCCAGCGCCAGCCAGGAAGTGGCCGGCATGGGGTTGAAGGCCTCCGAAGCCTTCAGCGAACTCGCCCGGCAGCCGTTCGCGGCCGCCACGCCCAGCGCAGGCAAGACCCGCGGCTGAGCCGGACAACATCGAATTTGCGTGGGTCCCTCCCCCCACGCAATCCCAGACCCGACAGAACCCTCCCTCTGTCGGGTCTTTTTTTTGGGCGCTGTTACCGCGCTGCCGGCAACGAGAACACGAACAACGCCCCTTCCCGGCTCTCCAGCAGGCGGATCTCACGCCCGTGCAGCTGCACGATGCGATGCACGATCAGCAGGCCCAGCCCACCGCTGTCCGGCCGCTGGCTGCTCAACGCCGGCATCGCGGTAAACAGGGTGGCGCGGCGTTCGGCGGCAATGCCCGGGCCGGTATCGGCCACGCTGACCTGCACCTGGCCATCGGCCGCGCGCAGGGTGACCGTGATGCGCCCGCCTTCCGGCGTATGGCGGATCGCGTTGTCGAGCAGGTTGGTTAGCACCCGCTCGATCAATGCCAGGTCCGCGATCACCGGCGGGATACCCGGCGGAATGTCGGCGCTGAGTGTCTGCCGGCGGGACTCGGCCGCCAGCTCGAATTTCTGGAACACATCCTGGATCAGATCCGGCAGCGAGAACGCCTGGCGGTCCAGTACGACACCGCCGTGTTCGAGCCGGGCCAGCTCGAACAACGCCTGGGCCAGGCGCCCGACCTTGTGGCTCTGCGACAGCGCGATCGAGAGATAGCGCTGGCGCTCGTCGGCGCCCAGCGTGGCGTCTTTGAGGGCCAGCGTTTCCAGATACCCGTGCAGCGAGGACAGCGGCGTGCGCAGGTCGTGGGAGATATTGGCCACCAGCTCGCGCCGCTGCAGGTCCTGTTGGCGCAACTGTTGCCATTGCTCGCCCAGGCGCTGGGCCATGTGACCAAAGCTGTGCTGCAGGATGGCCAGTTCATCGCGCTCGCCGCTGCGCAGCGGCGCCGGCGGCGGGGCGGCATCGGGAGTGGCGGCATCGACATCGAAGGACTGGATGCGCCGGGTCAGCTGGCGCAGCGGGCGGGTGACCCAACGGAACGCGACCAGGCCGGCCAGCAGGCCCACCACCGCGACGATCGCCAACGACCACAGCGTGGTGCGCAGCGTACTGTTTGCGGCGATGTTGGCCGCCAGTGCTTCTCGCTGTTCACCGACCAGCACCACGTAGATGTAGCCGGCCTGATGCCCCTGCACCCACAGCGGCGCCGCGTTGAACACCTTGCGGCCGGTGGCGCTGCGCGGGTCATCGCCGAGGATCGGCAGCGGCTCGTCGCGCAGCAGCGCCTTTACCGGTGCCAGATCGACCCGGCTGCGCTTGAGATGACCGTCCGGAGCATCGTGGCCGAGGATGCGGCCCTGGTCGTCGAGCAGGTATACCTCCACGCTCGGGTTGACCGCCATCAGCTTGCCGAACAGCGCGCGCACTTCGCCGTTGCGCATGCCGCGGCCATCCATCAACTCGCCACTGCGCGCGATGTGTTCGGCCAGCCCGCGCGAGAGGCGCTGTACGGTTTCCTGCTCATGCACCGTGGTGCTGCGCATCTGGATCCACACCAGCGCGCCACAGCACAACAGCAGCAGCGCGAAGAACACCGCGGACAGGCGCTGCGACAACGTGAGCCGGATCATGCGCCGCCCCCTTCGTTGCCATCGACCAGTTTGTAGCCCCGTCCCCAGACCGTCTGGATGCGCTGCGGATTGGCCGCATCGCGCTCGATCTTGTTGCGCAGCCGGTTGATGTGGGTGTTGACGGTGTGCTCGTAGCCGTCGTGCTGGTAGCCCCACACCTGGTTGAGCAGGTCCATGCGCGAATACACCTGGCCGGGATGACGGGCGAAGAAGTACAGCAGGTCGAACTCGCGCGGAGTCAACTCCAGCGGTCGTCCCTCCACCAGCGCCGTGCGGGCGACCGGGTCGATGCGCAGCCCGGCCACCTCGATCTCACCGGCATCGATGCGTGCGTTCTGGGCCATCGCTTCCACCCGGCGCAGCAGCGCTTTCACGCGTGCCACCAGTTCCAGCATCGAGAAGGGCTTGGCCAGGTAATCGTCTGCGCCCAGCTCCAGGCCGAGAATGCGGTGCACTTCACTGGCGCGCGCACTGGTGATGATGATCGGCGTGTAGCGCGTCATCGCACGGGCGCGCTTGCAGATCTCCAGGCCGTCCACACCGGGCAGCATCAGGTCCAGCACCAGCGCGCTCCACGGCTGCGCCTCCAGCAGGGCCAGGCCCTCGTCGCCGGTGGCGGCATGGGTGACCTCATAACCTTCATCGCGCAGGTGCATGCGCAGCAGGTTGGCGATGTGGACATCGTCTTCGACGATCAGGACGCGCTTGGCACTGCTCATCGGCTCAGGGGGCGGCAGGAGGGCATGGCGGCATTGTCGACGGATCGCGACCTGAATGTGTCACGGAAAATTTAACCCTGCGTGAGGATTCGTTGACCGGGCCGGGCGCAGCATGGCCGCATCGTCCCCGTGCCCGGAGATCGGCCATGCGTTACACACGTCGCAATGTGCTTGGAATGGGTGGCATGGCTGCCGCGGCCGGCCTGTTCGGACTGACCGCCTGCAGCGGGCCCGCCCCGGCAGCTCCCGCCGCGCCTGCGCGCCAGTTCGAGGTCATGCGCAGCGATGCGCAGTGGCGCGAGCAGCTCACCCCGGCCCAGTACAGCGTGCTGCGCCGGCAGGGCACCGAGCGGCCGTTCAGCAGCCCGCTCAACAAGGAACACCGGCGCGGCACCTTCACCTGTGCGGGGTGCGCGCTGCCGCTGTTCTCCTCCTCCACCAAGTTCGACAGCGGTACCGGCTGGCCCAGCTTCTGGGCGCCGCTGCACGATGCCGTCGGCGAAGACCGCGACACCACGCTGGGCATGGTCCGGGTCGAGGCGCACTGCCGGCGTTGCGGTGGCCACCTCGGCCACGTGTTCGACGATGGCCCGCGCCCGACCGGACTGCGCTATTGCATGAACGGCGTGGCCATGAATTTCGTCGCGGCCTGAGCGCCGCACTCCCTGCGTCATAGAAGGACCTCTCCATGCTTCTGCTCGTGCTGGCCTACCTCGGTGGCGTGCTCACCATCCTCAGCCCCTGCATCCTGCCGGTGCTGCCGTTCGTGTTCGCACGGTCCGACCGCCCTTTCCTGCGCAGTGGGCTGCCGCTGCTGATCGGCATGACGTTGATGTTCGCCGTGGTCGCCAGCCTGGCGGCGGTGAGCAGCCAATGGGTGGCGCAGGCCAACCAGATCGGGCGCTGGATCGCACTGGTGGTGATGGCGGTGTTCGCGCTGGCGCTGCTGTGGCCGGCGCTGGCCGACCGCCTGCTGTCGCCGTTCCAGCGGCTGGGGGCGCGGCTGAGCGCCTCGGCCGATGCGGCCAGTGACGCGGGCCGGGGGGGCGTGGGTACCTCGCTGCTGATCGGCATCGCCACCGGCCTGCTGTGGGCACCGTGCGCGGGACCGATCCTCGGCCTGATCCTCACCGGCGCGGCGTTGCAGGGCGCCAGTGTCGGCACCAGCGGGCTGTTGCTCGCCTATGCACTGGGCGCGGCGACCTCGCTGGCGCTGGCGATCTGGATCGGCGGGCGCGTGTTCGCCGCGCTCAAGCGTCGCCTCGGCGTGGGCGAGTGGGTGCGCCGTGGGCTGGGCATCGCCGCATTGTTGGCGGTGGTCGCCATCGCGATGGGCTGGGATACCGGCGTACTGACCCGGCTCTCCACGGTCAGCACCGCCAAGCTGGAACAGGGCCTGCTCGACGTGCTGCCAGCACAGGAACCGGCCGCCGGCGCGGCGATGATGCGCGCCGCTGCGAGCACGCCCGGGCAGCCACTGCCGGTGGAAGGCACCCTGCCCTCGCTGGCCGGTGCCACCGGGTGGCTCAACAGCCCGCCCTTGGATGCACCGCCGCTGCGCGGCAAGGTGGTGCTGGTCGATTTCTGGACCTACTCCTGCATCAACTGCCTGCGCGCGATGCCGTACGTGCGCGAGTGGGCCGAGCGCTATCGCGACCACGGGCTGGTGGTGATCGGCGTGCACGCACCGGAGTTCGCCTTCGAGCGCAACCTGGCCAACGTGCAGCGCGCGGTGAAGGACCTGAAGGTGACCTACCCGGTGGCGATCGACAACGACTTCGCCATCTGGCGCGGCTTCAACAACAAGTACTGGCCGGCGCACTACTTCATCGATGCGCAGGGCCAGATCCGTGCGCATCACTTCGGTGAAGGCAACTATGCGCAGTCCGAGCAGATCATCCGCCAGCTGCTGCGCGAGGCCGGCAACACCCTCCCCGGTGATGACGCACCGGTGGCGATGGCGCTGGATGGCGTGGCGCGCCAGGCCGACATGGACAACCTCAAATCGCCGGAGACCTACCTGGGTCACGCTCGCGCCGAGAACTTCGCCTCGCCCGGTGGCCAGCGCCAGGACCAGCCTGCCGACTACACCGTCCCTGCCACCCTTCAACACAACCAGTGGGCATTGGCAGGACGCTGGACGGTGGGCAACGAAGACGCCCGGCTGGAGACGGATGGCGGCCGTATCGCCTTCCGCTTCCATGCGCGCGACCTGCACCTGGTGCTGGCCCCGGGCGAGGACGGCAAGCCGGTCCGCTTCCGCGTGCGCATCGACGGGCAGGCGCCGGGCGCAGCGGCCGGCGGTGACATCACCGCCGATGGCGACGGCCGCGTGGATGAAAACCGTCTGTATCAGCTGATCCGCCAGTCCGGCACCGTGCAGGAGCGCACCTTCGAGATCGAGTTCCTCGATCCGGGCGTGCACGCCTACGCCTTTACGTTTGGTTGAGGAGCCATCGCATGAAGATCGCGTTCGACAAACTCGTTGCAGGCGGCATCGCTGTCGCCATCGCGGCACTCACCGCCAGCGTGGTGGTGGTCGGTCTTGATCGGCCGGCACACGCTGCCGCGGCCGCCACGACCGTGGCCTTGCCTCCCCCTGCCGGCAAGGCGGACCTGCGCCAACCCGGCGTGAAGCGCGCGCAGGTGGTGTTCGCCGGTGGCTGCTTCTGGGGCGTGCAGGGCGTGTTCCAGCACATCAAGGGCGTGGACAATGCGCTCTCCGGCTACATCGGCGGCAGTGCGGCGAACGCCACCTACCCGCGCGTCGGCGGCGGTGGTACCGGCCATGCCGAGGCGGTACAGGTCACCTACGATCCGGCCCAGGTCAGCTATGGCCAGCTGATGCAGGTGTTCTTCTCGGTGGCGCATGATCCGACCCAGCTCAACCGGCAGGGCCCGGACCGCGGCACCCAGTACCGCTCGGCGGTCTATGCCGACGACGCCGCGCAGCGCGATGCCACCCGCGCCTACATCGCCCAGCTGCAGCAGGCCAGGACCTACGCCGCGCCGGTGGTGACCCAGGTCGAGGGTGGCAAGCCGTTCTTCGCCGCCGAGGGCTATCACCAGAACTACCTCACGCTGCATCCGGAATCGCTGTATATCCGGATCAACGACCTGCCCAAGGTGGCCGCGCTGAAGCAGCAGTATCCGGCGCTGTACCGCGAGCAGCCGCGCCTGGTGAGTACCTCCATTTCGGCGCGCTGATCACGCGGCGAACCAGAAGAAAAGACGCACGGCACACACCGCTCTGCCGTGCGCGAGAGAAGTCGTCACGCCCATGGTAGGCTGCGTCCCAACGCGGATACAGATGCAGATGACTGGCATCCGCACGGTTACAGATACCCGTGGATGCAGATGCCGATGGCGACCAACCTCTACCAGTCCCTGGCCGATGAAATGGCCGACGCGATCCGCAGTGGGCGCTTGCCGGTCGGCACCCGGCTGCCGTCGCTGCGCGGCCTGGCGACACAGCGCAGCCTCAGCCTCAACACGGTGATCGCCGCGTATCGGCAGCTGGAGGATGCCGGGCTGGTGCTGCCGCGGCCCAAGGCCGGCTTCGTGGTCAGCCCGCGTCTGCCCGAACCGACGCAGTCGCTGCGGCAGGCGCCGTCTCCGCCCACCGCACCGGCACAGCAGGCGATGATGGCGCGCGTGCTGGCCGCACAGCAGCAACCGGGCATCGTCGACCTGGCCTTCGCCGGGCCGCGCGGCAAGCGCTTCTATCCCGGTGCGCAGCTGGCCCGCATCACCGCGCAGGTACTGCGCCGGGCTGCCACCACGGTGGAGACCTACGCACGTCCCAACGGTGCGGCACGGCTGTTGACGCAGATCGTGCAGCGAGGGCCACGGCTGGGGCTGCACACCACCACCGACCGGCTGGTGCTCACCCATGGCGCGATGGAAGCCCTGCAGCTGGCGCTGCGCGTGGTGACCCAACCCGGCGATGCGGTCGCGATCGAAGCGCCCTCGTATTTCAACATCTACCCGCTGCTGCGCAGCCTGGGCCTGCGCGCGATCGAGCTGCCCACCCATCCGAGGGACGGCCTCGATCTGGAAGCACTGGAAGCGCTGCTCGCCGCCGGCGGCATCGCCGCGATCATGGTCATGCCGACCGTGCACAATCCACTCGGCGGCAGCATGCCCGTGCCGAACAAGCAGCGCCTGGCCGAGCTGGTGAACCATTACCAGGTGCCGTTGATCGAAGATGCGGTCTACGCCGAGCTGCAGTTCAAGGAGCCGCTGGAACCGCTGGCCAAGAGCTTCGATCGCGATGGCTGGATCATGGTCTGCAGTGGTTTCTCCAAGACGCTGGCGCCGGATTACCGGATCGGCTGGCTCGATGGGGGTCGCTTCGCTGCCGATATCCAGCTGCTGAAATTCCATTCCTCCGGCGCCGAATCACGCCTGCTCGGCGATGCGGTGGCGGCATTCCTGGAGGCCGGAAACTACGAACACCACCTGCGTGGGCTGCGCCGGCTCTACAGCGACCAGGTGAGCCACGTGCGTGGGCTGATCGCCCAGCATTTTCCGCCCGGCACCTCGGCCACCCAGCCGACCGGTGGGTTCCTTCTGTGGGTGGAGCTGCCCCCGGCGATCGATGCCGGGGAGCTGTTCGAGCAGGCCTTGGCCGAGGGCGTGGTGTTCATGCCCGGCCAGGTGTACTCGCGCGGTGCCCGCTACCGGCATTGCCTGCGCCTGTCGTGCTGCCAGGAACTGGACGAGCGCTTCGCCAGCGCGATTGCCACGGTCGGCCGGCTCGCCAGCGCGCTGCAGGTGCGCGCAGGCGGCTGACGCTCAGAACACCAGGCGGTCTGCCAGGCTCGCCGGATCCGCACCCGGCGCATACGGCAGGCGACCCCAGCACGGCATCGGCAACCGCGCCTTGAGCAACGCGACATTCTCATCGCGGCGCGCCATCGCCGGGTCCACCTCGTTGGCGATCCAACCGATGCAGTGCGCGCCGCGGGCCGCGATCGCCTCGGCGGTCAGCCGTGCGTGGTTGAGGCAACCCAGCCGCAGCCCGACCACCATCACCACCGGCAGCTTCAGCGCCTGCACCAGATCACTCTGGTCCAGCGTGGCCGACAGCGGCGCCAGCCAGCCGCCGACGCCCTCCACCACCACCGTGTCCGCGCTGGCACGCAGGCGCGCGAAGGCAGCTTCGATCGGCGCCAGCGACAGTTGCACGCCCGCTTCTGCCGCCGCGATCTCCGGCGCGAGCGGCTGCTCCAGCGCGAAGGGGTTCAGGTCGTCGTACCCGGGCGTCGGCACGCTGGCAGCCAGCAGGGCGGTGGCGTCCTCGTTGCGCAGGCCCTGCGGGGTGCGCTCACAGCCGCTGGCGACCGGCTTCATGCCCACGGCCGTGCCGCCATGCCGGCGCAGGGCATGCAGCAGCACGCAGCTGCTGAAGGTCTTGCCGATGCCGGTATCGGTACCGGTGACGAACAAAGCGGCGGGCAACGGCGCAGGCAGGGACATGAAAGACGACCAGGGCTGGAAACGCGTCATTATCCGCCGTCCCGGCAACGCCGCGCTGCGGTCTGCTGCGTTCCGCCGGCCCCGGCGCAGGCGGGCGTGCGGCTTGGTAGACTGCGGCCATGTTCGATACCTCCACGCTTACCGGCAGCAAGCCGGAACAGTACGGCCAGCTGCTGGCCCAGGCCCGTGCCCTGGTGCATGGCGAGCGCGACCGCATCGCCAATGCGGCCAACCTGTCGGCGCTCGTCTACCACGCCCTGCCGCACCTGAACTGGGTCGGCTTCTACTTCTTCGACGGCAACGAGCTGGTCGTCGGCCCGTTCCAGGGCCTGCCCGCCTGCGTGCGCATTCCGCTCGACAAGGGCGTGTGTGGCGCCGCCGCCTCGCAGCGGGTTACCCAGCGCATCGAAGACGTGGACGCCTTCCCGGGCCACATCGCCTGCGACTCGGCCTCGCGCTCGGAGCTGGTGGTGCCGCTGGTCCACAACGGCAACCTGGTCGGTGTATTCGATCTGGACAGCCCGTCGCTGGCGCGCTTCGACGCCGAGGACCAGGCCGGCCTTGAAGCGATCGCCGCGGTGTTCGTCGAGGCCCTGGGATGAGTGGCGCCAAGCTGCGCAACATCGGCCCGAAGAGCGCAGCATGGCTGCGCCAGGTCGGTCTGCGTACGCCGGAAGACCTGGTGGCGGTCGGCGCCGTGGGTGCCTTCGTCAAGGTGCGCCGTGCCGGCTTCAAACCGAGCCTGAACCTGCTCTATTCGCTGGAAGGCGCGCTGCAGGACTGCCACTGGCAGGAACTGCCGGAAGCACGCCGTACCGTGCTGGTGGCCGAGTACGAGGCCATCATCGCCGAGCAGCCGCTGAAGAAGGCGCCGCCCGCGTCCGGCCCGGTCTACGACCGCACGGTCGAGCATCGCGATGATGAGGGCGATGAGGCATCGCCGTTCGAGAGCGACGACGAGCCTCGCTGATCCGCACGGACCGACGCATCGTCGGTCCTGCGCGCTTCATACCTGCTGCAGTTCCAGCAGCTCGCCCCAGAGTTGATCGTCTTCGCGCTCCACGCGCAGCCGCAGCCGCGTGCCGTGGTCGATGCGCAGCGCCCAGCACATCGCCATCGGCAACCCGCAGACCTGCGACAGCACCATGCGCAGCGGCCCGCCATGACTGACGATCAGGGTCGGCACCGGGTCCGGATCATCCAGCAGCCGGTGCAGCCCACGCGCGATGCGGCGCTCGAAGTGGCCCCAGCTTTCGCCGTGCGGCGGCGGGTTGGCGTGCGGGTCCAGATGGAACGCCGACAGCGCGTCCATCGGCAGCGCCTCCAGCGCGGCACCATCCCAGTCGCCGAAATCCAGCTCTTCCCATTCCTCGTCAGTGTCCACCCCCCGCCCGAGCGGGGCCGCCAGCGCTTCGGCGGTGCGCACGGCGCGCTGCCGCGGCGAGCACAGCACGCGCTCCCAGGACAGCGCCGCGTAGCGCGCGCACAGCGCGTCGGTGGCGCCCTCATGCAGCGGTGGATCGGTACGGCCATCGAGATGGTCGTCGCGGCCGGTGCTGGCGTGGCGGATCAGGTCGAGGATCATGCCGGGCCCCCTCTGCTGCCCGCTGCGGCCGGCCGGTGAGGGTCACGGGCGTCGGTACCGGGGTGCTGCAACCACGTCGGGGTCATGGAGATCACATCGAAAAAGCGAGGCGCATTCTAACCGGTGCGCTCCACCGGCCCGGCCGATGGCTTAGACTGCGCCCACTTTCAGGTGACCCGGGGCTGCAATGCCGCCAGGTTGAAACGGGAAGCCGGTGACGCGTCAGGCCTCGTGCCCCGCCGCCACTCCGGCGCTGCCCCCGCAACGGTAAGCGAGGAAACACCAGGCAACACGCCACTGTGCTCCGGCATGGGAAGGCGCCTGGCACGATGGCACCGCCATCGACCCGCAAGCCCGGAGACCGGCCTGGAAGACGACTGGTTGCGATGCGGCGGGCATGGCGGCGGCAAGCGGCGCCGTGCGCGTCCGCCAACCGTCGATCCATCCCTGCAGCGCGATCATCCCCACCCCTTGCCGCGCGGGCGTGCGCGGTGCATGGAGTCATCGATGAAGCTGCAGATCCAAGTCCTTTCCCTGGCCGTGTTGTCGGCCCTGCCCCTGCTGGCGTCGGCCCAGGACGAGGCGACCGCGCTGGACCAGGTACTGGTCACCGCCACCCGCACCCCGATCGCCCTGCAGGACAGCATCTCGCCAGCGCAGGTGATCGACCGCGCCGAGATCGAGCGCAGCCAGGCACCGTCGCTGCAGGAGCTGCTGCGCGGCCGGGCCGGCATCAACCTCAACAACAGCGGTGGCCTGGGCAAGCAGAGCTCGCTGTTCCTGCGCGGCACCAACTCGGCCCACACCCTGGTGCTGATCGACGGCGTGCGCATCAACACCGGTGACCTCGGCCTGGCCATGATCCAGGACCTGCCGCTGGCGCAGATCGAGCGCATCGAGATCGTGCGTGGCCCGCAGTCCAGCCTGTACGGCGCCGACGCGATCGGTGGCGTGATCCAGATCTTCACCCGCCGCAATGCCGGCCAGTTCGCGCCACACCTGCAGCTCGGCGGCGGCAGCAACGGCCTGCGCGAGGCCAGCGGTGGCTTCGGTGGCAGTGGCGAGCGTGGCTGGTTCGGCACCGACATCGCCTACCAGCACACCGACGGCATCAACGCCTGCCGCGGCTCCGTCTCGCCGTTCGCCGGCTGTGGCGCCAATGAGCCCGACCGCGATGGCTACCGCAACCTGTCGATGAGCCTGCGCGGCGGCTATGCGCTGACCGATACGCTGAGCCTGGAAGGCACCGCGCTGCGCGCCGAAGGCGAGAACCACTACGACGGCTACTACAACTACTCCGAGACCCTGCAGCAGGTGCTCGGTGGCAAGCTGCGCTACACGCCCAGCGCGCGCTTCAACCTGACCGTCAATGTCGGCCGGGCCGACAACGAATCGGACAACTACAACGGTGATGCCTGGCTGGGCAACGCGCAGACCCACCGTGACAGCGCCTCGGTGCAGGCCGATATCGGCATCGCCGATGGCCAGCTGCTGAGCGCCGGCGTGGACTGGAGCCAGGACAACCTGGACGGCAGCAGCGCCGGCTATCTGGTCGACAGCCGCGACAACACCGGCGTGTTCGTGCAGTACCAGGGCCGCTTCGGCGCGCACCACCTGCAGGCCAGCGTGCGCAACGACGACAACGAGCAGTTCGGCAACCACACCACCGGCAGCCTCGGCTGGGGGCTGGAGCTGGGCAGCGGCTTCCGCCTCAACGCCAGCTACGGCACCGCGTTCAAGGCCCCGACCTTCAGCGATCTGTACGACCCGTGGAGCGGCGTGCCGACCCTGGACCCGGAAAAATCCAAGAGCGCGAACGTCGGCATTGCCCAGCAGGGTGAGGGCTGGCGCTGGGGTCTGGATGTGTACGAAACGCGCATCGATGACCTGATCACCTACGACGCGACGACCTTCATGATGTCGCAGGTCGAGAAGGCCCGCATCCGCGGCGCCGAACTGACCGGTGCGATCACCGTGGCCGGGTTCGACCTCAATGCACAGCTCAGCCACACCGACCCGCGCAACCGCACCGACGGCAGCGCGCAGTTCGACAACTGGCTGGCCCGCCGCGCCCAGAACACCGCGCGCCTGGACGTCGATCGCCGCTTCGGTGACTTCCGCACCGGCCTCACCGCCAACGGCGCCGGCAAGCGTTACGACGATGCGGCCAACACCGTGCGCCTGGGTGGCTATGGCACCGTGGACCTGCGCCTGGAATACGCACTGAGCCGCGACTGGTCGGTGCTGGGCCGCGTCAGCAATGTCTTCGACCGCGATTACGAAACCGTTGCCTGGTACAACCAGCCGGGCCGCGAGTACCGCCTGAGCGTGCGTTACCAGCCGAAATAAGCGTGCGGGACGGCGGCACCGCTGCCGTCCCACCCTCGGCAGCTGCCGACCATTGGTCGGCACAATCGTTGACCCTGGTAGGTGCCGACCGTTGGTCGGCACACGCGCATTAGAGCGCCAGCAGTTCCCGCAGATCGTCCATCACCGCCACCGCCGCGACGTTGTTTAGATCGAGCCCGCGCGGATACCCATAGCGCACCAGCGCCACCGGCATGCCCGCATCCACCGCGGCGCGGTAATCGGTGATCGAATCACCCACCATCAGGGCCGCCTCGACGGCCACCTCGAAGTGCGCCGCGATATGCCGCAACGGCGCACCACTGGGCTTGCGTTCCGGCAGCGAATCTCCGCCCAGCACCAGCGCGAACTGATCCTGCAACCCGAAATGCTGCAGCAACGGCGCCACCAGCGCCGACGGCTTGTTGGTGCAGATCGCCAGCGTCACCGCGCGTTCGCGCAATGCGGCCAACGTGTCGGTCACACCATCAAACAGACGTGGGCTGCGCAACAGGCACGCCTCGTAGTGCCGCATGAAACCGGGCATCACCTTGTCCAGTTCGACGGCGCTGCCAGCCGCATCGAATGCCTGCTCCACCAATCGGCGCACACCATCGCCGATCCAGGTCAGCACGGTGGCCTCGGGCACGCGCGGCAACTGCCAGTCCTCCAGCGTGCGGTTCAACGCCTCGGCGATATCGGCGGCGCTGTCCACCAGCGTGCCATCCAGATCGAACACCACCAACGGATACGGGTACGACAAGGCAATGCTCACTTCCACAGCAGGGAAGGGCCATTGTACGGAGGTGCGTGTGTGATGCCGATGCACGCCCGGGTAGCGCCGCGTTTACAGCTGCGCCAGGAATGCCGGGCTGGCAAAACGTTCCACCAGGAAATCCAGGAAGCTGCGCATGATTGTCGGCAGCTGCCGGCGTGACGCATATACCGCGTGGATACCCAAGCCTTCCACTTCGTAATCAGGCAGCACCTCGATCAGCTCGCCACTGCGGAGCAACGGGGCGATCTGGTACGTCGGCAACATCGCGATGCCGGCGCCGGCACGCACCGCTTCGAGCAGCAGCGACGCTTCATTGGCACTGATGTTGCCGCCTACCGCCACCGCGATCTTCCGTCCGTCGCGTTGCAGGTGCCACACGCTCTTGCCGACATAGTGGTGCGTCAGGCAGTTGTGCGCGGCCAGTGCATCGGCGGTGGTCGGCGTGCCGTGCTCGGTCAGGTACGACGGCGACGCGCACAGCACCGAACGGCACGGCGCCAACGGCCGCGCGATCAGACTCGGATCGATCGCGCGCGAAATGCGCACCGCGATGTCCACGCGCTCTTCGACCAGATTCACCACCCGATCCACCAGCAGCAGTTCCACGCGCGTGAGCGGATGCCGTTTGACGAACGCCGCCACCGCCGCCGCCAGGTGGATCTGCCCGAAGGAGACACTCGCGGTGACCCGCAGCAGCCCGTGCGGCTCGGGGTTGTCCGTGGCCAGCTCACCACGCAGCTCATCACCGATCGCCAGCATCTGCCGGAACCGCAGCAGCGCGGCTTCGCCCGGCCCGGTCAGGCTGATCCGGCGCGTGGTCCGGTGCAGCAGCCGCGCGCCCAGCCAGCGCTCCACCTCGGCCAGATAACGGGTCACCATCGCCCGCGACATTTCCAGTGCCTCGGCCGCTGCGGTCAGGCTGCCGCGCTCGGCGACCTCGACGAACACGTTCATGGCGGTCATCCGGTCCATTTGATCGATCCGTGCAACAAATTAGGCCGTTATACGCGGTTTTTCGTTCGATTCCAGAGGCATACGCTGGCCTTCCTTCCTCAACGGACCTGCCCCATGAAAATCGCGCTTGTTGGTGCCACCGGCAATATCGGCCGTGAAATCACCCGCCAGGCCCTCGCCCGCGGCCATCAGGTCACCGCCATCGTGCGCCGCGAGACCGACCTGCCGGCCGAACTGGAGGGCGCCCAGCTGGCCGTCGCCGCGCTGGACGATACCGATGCCCTGGCCGCCGTGATCGCCGGCCACGACGTGCTGGCCAGCGCCTTCGGCCCGCGCCCGGGTGATGCGCCGAGCACCGTGACCACCACCAGCGCCGCGCTGGTCAAGGCAGCCCGCCAGGCCGGCGTACCGCGCTTCATCATGGTCGGCGGTGCGGGCAGCCTGGAAGTCGCCCCGGGCGTGCAACTGGTGGACACCGAGGGCTTCCCGGATGCCTACAAGCCGGTCGCCCTGGCCGCGCGCGAGACGCTGAAGCAGCTGCAGGCCGTCGATGACCTGGACTGGACCTTCTACTCGCCCGCCGCCGAGATCGGCCCCGGCCCGCAGCGCGGCGGCTTCCGCAGCCAGGCGAAGAATTTCCTGGTCGGTGCCGACGGACACAGCCGGATCAGCTACGCCGACTACGCCGACGCCTTCGTCAGCGAGATCGAAACCCCGCAGTACGTGCGGCAGATCGCCACGGTTGCGTACTGACCAGGCCGCCGATGTGAAGCAGCCGACCAACGGTCGGCTCTACCGGCCCCGGTGTCATGTCGGGGCCGTTCCCCCCGGTGTCATGTCGGGGCCGTCCCCCCCCCCGGTGTCATGTCGGGGGCCGTTCCCCCCGGTGCCATGTCGGGGCCGTCCCGCCCCGGTGTGATGCCGGGGCCGCGCTGCACAGGACTTCTTGAAATGCAGAACGTTTCCCGCACGACCCTGGCCTTGGCGTTGGCGCTCGGTACCGCGCTCGCCGTCAGCCCACCGGCCATCAGCCACGCCGCTGCGGCCACCGCCGAAGCCCACGTGCTGCAGGTGCAGCCCTACCACCCCGGCGACGAGGCGCTGTTTTCGGTCGCGTCCACCCTGATCACCGGCCGCCACGACGCCATCCTGGTCGACGCCCAGTTCGCCGCATCCGACGCCGCCCAGCTGGTGCAGCGCATCCGCGCCTCGGGCAAACGGCTGACCACGATCTACATCAGCCACGGCGACCCCGACTACTACTTCGGCCTGGCCACCCTGCAGGACGCCTTCCCCGACGCCCAAGTCCTCGCCACCCCCGCAACCGTTGCCCACATCAACGCCACCCAGGCCGCCAAACTCGCGTACTGGGGCCCGCAGATGGGCGCAGCCAAGCCCAGCCGCATCGTCATCCCGCCCCCCCTGGACGGCGACACCCTCACCCTTGAAGGCCAACCGATCAAGATCATCGGCCTCACCGGCCCCACCCCGGACCGCACCGTCCTGTGGATCCCCGCCCTGCGCACCGTCCTCGGCGGCATCCCCATCGTCGCCGGCGAACACGTCTGGATGGCCGACACCCAAAGCGCCCAATCGCACGCGCACTGGCTGCAGACCCTGGCCACCATCAAGGCCCTGAAGCCGACGCGCGTCATACCGGGCCACTACGCAACGGGTGCCGCCCTGGACATCAGCGCCGTGGATTTCACCGCCGACTACATCCGCGCCTTCGACGAAGAAACGGCACGGAGCAACGACGCCAACGCACTGATTGCCGCGATGAAAAAACGCTATCCGACCCTGGCGGGCGAGAGCTCGCTGGAACTGAGCGCAAAAGTAGCCAAGGGTGAAATGCAGTGGCCGTAATGACGCATCCGTAGAAACCAGACGTCATTCGCGAATCTCGAAACGCGCGACGCGTTTCCTCTCTGCGCACCGACCCAGTGTCGGAGGGACGGCGCGGGTGGGGTATCGGGACCGTGTGTTGCCATGGATGGCAACACACGAGCTTACAGGGACGTACTTGCAGCGGGTCCCGCTACCCCACCCGCGTCGTCCCAAACCCTCATCACCCGGACCCCAGCGCCTCAGCCGTTGCCGTTGCCGTTGCCGTCACCGCAAACAGAAAAACCGTCAGCCATCACCCAGGTGATCAAACAACCCCGGCTGGCGCACCACCTCCCGCTCCCGGAATCCCCCCAACCCCACCCCCACCAACCGATACCGCGTCTCCAGCGGCAGCTCCACCCGCGCCCGCAACCCCAGCGCAATATCCCGCAGTTCCTCCATCGAATCCGGCGGCGACTCCGGCGTGAAACTGCGCGTAATGATCCGGAACTGCGAGGTCTTCAACTTCAACACCACCGTATGCCCCACCCGATCGGTCTTGCGCGTCGCCTGCCACGTCTTCTCCGCCAACTGCACGATCGCCGGCGCCAGATCCTCCAGCAGCAGATCCTCCGCGAACGTGTCTTCCGACGAAATCGACTGCACCGGCTGATCCGGCTCCACCGGTCGCTCATCGATGCCGCGCGCACGATTGAACAAGCGCCCGCCGAACGTTCCGAAGCGCGCCTCCAGTTCCTCCAGCGGCAGCGAACGCAGATCGCCCACCGTCGCGATGCCCAGCTCGGCCAGCTTGGCCGCCATCACCTTGCCCACGCCTGGCACGCGGTTCACCGGCAACGGCGTCAGGAACTGCTCGATGCGATGCGGCGGCACCACGAACTGCCCATCCGGCTTGCGCCAATCCGAGGCGATCTTGGCCAGGAACTTGTTCGGCGCGATCCCCGCCGACGCCGTCAGCTGCGTCTCCTCGCGGATCTGCGCGCGGATGATCTGTGCAATCTCCGTCGCCACCGTCATGCCGCCCTTGTGCTCGGTCACATCGAGATACGCCTCATCCAGCGACAACGGCTCCACCAGCTCCGTATGCCGCAGGAAAATCTCGCGCACCTGGCGGGACACCGCCTTGTAACGGACGAAATCCGGGGGCACGAACACCGCATCCGGACACAGCCGCTCCGCGCGTACCGCGGGCATCGCCGAGCGCACGCCGAACACGCGCGCTTCGTAGGAGGCCGCGCACACCACCGAGCGCATGCCGCGCCACGCCACCACCACCGGTTTGCCCCGCAACGAGGGATCGTCGCGCTGCTCCACGGACGCGTAAAACGCATCCATGTCGACGTGAATGATCTTGCGGGGGCGGGACACGGGCGTGGGCACTCGGATTCAGATGAACAAGATTACAGCCACACGCCGCAGTATGGTTGTTGGATAACAACAACATGCGTTTTTGAACCTGAAAACACTACGGCGGCGTACGGTTAAAACGTTTGATTGAATCACTTTTTCTCATGCACTCTTGAGCACTTGCTTCATGCAAGAGCAGTCGACCTGTGGTCGGCTCACCCCGACGACAACTTCTTCAGGATTGCGTTTTCCATGACTCGTCTCAACGCGTTCTCGCGCGACCAGCTGCTGGCCAGCGCCCGCGGTGAACTGTTCGGCCCGGGCAGCGGTCGCCTGCCCAATGATCCGATGCTGATGTTCGATCGCATCACCGATATCCGCGAGGACGGCGGCCCGCACGGCAAAGGCATGGTACGCGCCGAACTGGATATCCGCCCTGACCTGTGGTTCTTCGACTGCCATTTCCTCGGCGACCCGGTCATGCCCGGCTGCCTCGGCCTGGATGCCATGTGGCAGCTGACCGGCTTCTTCCTGACCTGGATCGGTGCGCCCGGCCGTGGCCGCGCCCTGGGTTGCGGTGAAGTGAAGTTCACCGGGCAGGTGCTGCCGAACGCCAAGCGGGTCACTTACGAAATCGATATCTCGCGCGTCATCAACCGCAAGCTGGTGATGGCCCAGTCCGACGCCCGCATGCTCGTCGATGGCCGCGAAATCTACGCTGCCAAAGACCTGCGTGTAGGTCTGTTCACTTCCACTGAGAACTTCTGATGCGTCGCGTCGTCATTACCGGAATGGGCATCACCTCGTGCCTGGGCAACGATCTGGACACCGTGTCCTCGGCACTGCGTGAAGGCCGCGCCGGCATCCGCCACCTGCCTGATCACGCCGAAGCCGGCCTGCGCAGCCACGTTGGCGGCAACATCGAGCTGGACCTGGACGCGCAGATCGACCGCAAGGTGAAGCGCTTCATGAGCGACGCCTCGGCCTACGCCTACATCGCCATGCGCGACGCCATCGCCGATGCCGGTCTGGACGAGGCGCAGGTCGCCAACCCGCGTACCGGCCTGATCGCCGGCTCCGGCGGCGGCTCCAGCCAGTGGCAGGTGGAATCTGCCGACATCCTGCGCGCCCGTGGCGTGCGCAAGGTCGGCCCGTACATGGTGCCGCGCACGATGTGCTCCACTGTGTCGGCCTGCCTGGCCACCGCGTTCCAGATCAAGGGCCTGAGCTACTCGCTGTCGGCCGCTTGCGCCACCTCCGCCCACTGCATCGGCGCCGCCGCGGACCTGATCCGTCATGGCGCGCAGGATGTGATGTTCGCCGGTGGCGGTGAAGACCTGCACTGGTCGATGAGCGTGATGTTCGATGCGATGGGCGCGCTGTCGACCCGTTTCAACGAGACCCCGGCCTCGGCGTCGCGCCCGTACGACAAGGACCGCGATGGCTTCGTCATCGCCGGTGGCGGCGGCATGCTGGTGCTGGAGGATTACGACCACGCCGTGGCCCGTGGTGCGCGCATCTACGCCGAGCTGGTCGGCTACGGCGTCACCTCCGACGGTGCCGACATGGTCGCCCCCTCCGGTGAAGGGGCGGTGCGCTGCATGAACATGGCGATGGAGCACCTCACCGGCCCGATCGACTACCTCAACACGCACGGCACCTCGACCCCGCTGGGCGATGTCACCGAGCTGAAGGCGGTCCGTGAAGTGTTCGGCGAGACCATCCCGCCGCTGTCCTCGACCAAGGCGCTGTCCGGCCACTCGCTGGGCGCGGCAAGCGTGCACGAAGCGATCTACTGCCTGCTGATGATGCGTGACGGCTTCATCGCCGGCTCGGCCAACATCGGCGAGCTGGACCCGCTGGTGGAAGGCTTCCCGATCGTGCGCGAGACGCAGCCGGCACAGCTGAACACCGTGATGTCCAACAGCTTCGGCTTTGGTGGCACGAACGCAGCGCTGGTGTTCAGCCGCATCTGATTGCAGCGGCGACGTACACGAAAAAGCCCGGCCATGTGCCGGGCTTTTTTATGCCGGTATATCGGCGAGCCGAGCCCCGCTGCCGCTGGCAGGCCGTTGGGCAAACTCAAGGAGGAGGCAGCAACGGCATCAACAACGCCCGCGCATCCAGCAGCGAACCCACGATGCGATGCCCCAGCGCACGCAGTTCCTCATCCGGGTGCACCAGGTCCGGCACCTGGATCGCGGTCATGCCCGCACCCACCGCCGCGCGGATGCCGGCCGGGGAATCTTCCAGCGCCAGGCAGCGCGCCGGGTCCTTGCCCAGCTTCTGCGCCGCGAGCAGGTAGATGTCCGGCGCCGGCTTGGGACGCGACACGTCACTGCTGGTCACCACCACCTCGAAGAACGGCAGCAGGCCGGCGGCGGCCAACTTGCGCGAGGCGCGCGGCTGGCGCGTGGAGGTTGCGACCGCGCGCGGCACACCGTGATCGTGCAGCAGCTGCAGGATCTCCAGGATGCCCGGGCGCAGCGGCAGGCCCTGCTGCGTGCGCGCTTCATACAGGTCATGGCAGCGCGCGAACAGCGCAGCGACCTGCTCGGCATTCACCGTCTGCAGCAGCAGGCGCTCGCAGTCGCGGTCACCCAGGCCCACCATGCGCAGCCAGAACCCCTCAGGGAACGGCAGCGCCAGTTCCTGCGCCGCCTGCGACCAGCACGCGATCGAGACCCGCTCGCTGTCGATCATCAGGCCGTCCATGTCGAAGATGACGGCGTCGGGCAGGAACGGCAGCGCGGCGAAAGCACTCATGGGACGTTGAACAGTGTCTCGAGATCGGCCGCGTCCAGCGTGCGCCACTCGCCTTCCGGCAGATCGCCCAGCGAGAGCCCGCCGATGCGGCTGCGGTGCAGCGCCTCGACGTGGTTGCCGACCGCCGCGAACATCCGGCGCGCCTGGTGGTAGCGGCCCTCGTGCAGGACCAGCTGCGCCTGGCGCGGGCCGTTCACGTGCAGCTCGGCCGGCAGCAACGGCTTGTCGTCCGATTCCAGCATCAGCCCGCCGCTGGCGAAACGCGCGGTTTCATCGCCGCGCAGGTCCTCGGCCAGGGTGACCTCGTAGGCCTTGTCCAGGCGCGACTTCGGCGACACGATCCGGTGCAGCAGCGCGCCGTCATCGGTCATCAGCAGCAGGCCGCTGGTGTCGCGGTCCAGGCGGCCCACCGAGGACAGCACCGGCGCACGCTCGCGGTAACGCGGCGGCAGCAGGTCGTAGATCAGCCGGCCTTTGTCCTTGGTCGAACAGGTATAACCGCGCGGCTTGTGCAGCATCAGGGTCAGCCCCTGCGGCGGGTCCAGCGGCTCGCCCTCGACCCGGATCGCCTCATGTGCGACCGCGTCGTCGGCGTACAGCACCTCGCCGTCGGCATCGGTGATCAGGCCAGCGCGGAACATCCCCTGCACCTGCTTGCGGCTGCCATAGCCCAGGTTGGCCAACAGCTTGACCAGCTTCATGCGCGGCCTCCGCGGCCCCACTTCGGCTCGGTGCTGCGCGGGGCACGGGCCGGGGTGGCGCTCTTGCTCGCCTTGGTCGCTTCGATCAGCTTGAAGCCATCGCGCTCGGCGGCCACGCGGACCTGGCCGAAGCTTTCGTTGAGGATCTGCTCGTACGGCAGATGGCGGTTGGCCACCAGCCACATCCGCCCGCCCGGGCGCAGCGCCTGCGCGGCCACGGCGATGAAGCGCTGGCCGATGTCGGGACGGTCGGCGCGCGAGGGCGTGTGGAACGGCGGGTTGGTCACGATGAAGTCGTACTCGCCCTCGATCCCGGCGGTGACGTCCTGCCAGTGGAAGCCCAGCGCCGCCGGCTTGCCCAGCGCGGCAAGGTTCTCGCGGGCCAGGGCCAGGGCGCGGCCTTCGGCCTCGTACAGGTCCAGCGCGCTCACGTTCGGGCAGCGGGCCAGCACTTCAGCGGACAGGTAGCCGAAGCCGGCCCCCAGGTCAGCGCCACGGCCGGCCAGGTCGGCCGGCAGCTGCTCCACCAGCAGCGCCGAGGCCGGGTCGATGCGGTCCCAGGCGAAGATGCCGGGGCGGCTCTGGAAGCGGCCGCCCAGGATCCCGCGCGGCGCGTCCAGCGACGCCCAGCGCTGCGCCAGCGCGGCGTCGTGCTGGCCATTGAGCGGCGCGGTCCAGTAGGCGCGGCAGTGGTTCTTGGTCAGCTTGCCGCCCAGGCCGGCCAACTGCTGCAGGTCGCCTTCGCCGGAGCGGGCACCTTCGTTGTTGTGCTGGCAGGCCACCACGATGCCGCCGGGCGCGGCCAGCGCCAGCGCACGGGCGAACAGGGCCTTGGCCTCCTCGCGCTGGCGCGGCGGCAGGACCAGCACCACGGCGTAGCGGGTGGCGTCGCTGGCCAGCTGCTGCTCGTCGCGTACGGTCCAGCCACTGGCTTCCAGCGCATCGGCGAACGGGCGGAAGCTCTGCTCGCAGACCAGCTGGGCCGGCTGGGCGTGCTCGCGCAGCGGCGCGCCGTCGCGGGCGCGCAGGAACAGCACGGGGCCGGCCGGCCAGGACAGTGCGCCACTGGCGAAGGGCAGGAACAGGGTTTCCAGGGGAGCGTCGTGCTGGGCAGCCATGCGGGGGCACATCTTGAAAAGAGGCCGCCATTCTACCGGTTCGCCCCGCCGGACCCGGATTTGCGTTTATTCAACGTCCTGTTGATGCCCTGACAACATCCAAACCGGCAGGGTGGAGCCTCACTTCCCGTGGAGATGGCTCATGCGTGCATTGTTCGTCGGTGGCGTAGTCGACAACAGCGAAATGGACATGGAGGGCAGCCAACCACCGGTGCACTACCCCGAAGACACCGGCGGCGGCCATTCGCGCTACCGCCTGCACCAGATCGGCAAGACCTCCGATGGCAACGTGGCCTATGCGGTCTATGGGGCGCCGGACATGGCCGATGAAGAGGTGGCGCGGATCGCCGATGAGCGAGCCTACGCGCGTCGCTTCGAAGCCGAGCCCAGCGAATTCACCCACTGAGCCGACGCCGAGGCGCTGCCCGCCGCGATCACTCGCGGTAGGGCAGCTGCCGGATGGCCCTGATCTGATCGAGCCAGATGAGGTGCTGCTGGACCGGCGTATCCAGATCGTCCAATCGCAGCTGGCCGTTGCTGCCTTCATGTTCGTCGGCATCGCGGTACTGCTGCAGCGTCGGCTGCACTGCCACGGTGCCCAGCAGGCGGCTGCCGTCATCAAGCGTGAGCTCGACCTGGGTCTGGCCGTGCAGCTGCGGCAGCAGCGCTTCCAGGGCCGCGATGGCGGCCGGATCGGTGTGGATGCGGGGGGCGTAACGTGACATGGCAACTCCTGTGGCGTACGCCCTCAGTGTGCCCGCCGCGGCGTCAACACATTGCCAACGGCTGCCGGCAGCGGCGCCGGCTCAGCGGCTGGCGAGTACGCCCCGCACCGCGGCCACCAGCTGGGCGACCGAATACGGCTTGGCCACGTGCTCCTGGAAGCCTGACGCCAATGCGCGCTTGCGGTCGTCCGCACGCGCCAGCGCCGTCACCGCCACCGCCGGCAGCGCCTCTGGCTCGACGCCCATGTTGTCGCGCAATGTGCGTACCAGGCCGTACCCATCCATGCCGGGCATGCCGATGTCGGTCAGCAGGGCATCGATACCGCTGTGGCCGTTTTCGTTGAGCAGTGCCAGCGCTTCGCCGGCGGAGGACGCCGTGGTGACCGAAGCGCCCTGCTCTTCCAACAGCCGCCGCAGGTACTCCAGCACCTCGGGCTGGTCTTCCACGGCCAGCAGGTGCAGGCCCTTGAGCGGATACGGCTCGATGATCTGTTCGGTGATCGGCCCACTGAACACTTCGCGCAGCGGGCGGCCATCGGCCTGCGGCTGATAGCGCGGCAGGCGCACGTTGAAGCTGGCACCCTGGCCGTGGCCTTCGCTGCTGGCCGCAACCACGCCACCATGCAGTTCCACCAGCTGCTGGACGATCGCCAGCCCCAGCCCCAGGCCGCCATGGCGACGCGTGGTGGTGCCGTCGGCCTGGCGGAAGCGGCTGAACAGATGGCGCAGGAACTCCGGCGCGATGCCGTCGCCGGAGTCGGTCACGGTGATCGACCAGTGCCCGCCATCGGCGGCCAGGGTGAGCACCACGCGCCCTTCGGCCGGGGTGAATTTGATGGCGTTGGACAGCAGGTTCCACAGCACCTGCTGCAGGCGCGTGGCATCGCCGAGCACCAGGCACGGCTCGTCGGGCATCACCAGTTCCATCGAGAGCGCTTTGCCTTCGGCGACCAGCTCCTGTGCACGCATGGCCTCTTCCAGCTGCGCACGCAGATCCAGCATTTCCACTTCCAGCTGGACCTTGCCCAGCAGCATGCTGCTCAGGTCCAGCATGTCCGAGATCAGCCGCTTCTGCGCCATCGCACTGTTGGCGATCACGCCCAGCCCCTTGTACATCGGGCTGGTGTTGTCGATACGCTGCAGCAGCAGTTCGCTCCAGCCCAGGATGGTGGTGAGCGGGGTGCGCAGCTCGTGCGAAAGCGTGGCCAGGAACTCATCCTTCAGCCGCGCCATGTTCTCGGCGGCGCTGCGCGCGGCACGCTCGGACTGCAGCAGTTCTTCGCGCGCCATTTCGATTTCGCGACGCTCGGTCACATCCGGGCTGCTGCCGGCCAGGCCGATGAAACGGCCCATCCTGGAAAAGCGGGGCCGCGCGTTCATTTCCAGCCAGCGCCATTGCCCGTCGGCGCGACGGCCGCGCACCAGTGCATGCATGGAGCGCTGCGACTTCAGTGCCTCCTGCAGTTCGTAATCGAACACCGAAGCATCGTCGGGATGCACCAGGCCACGCCACACATCGTCCGGTACGCGCTGCTCGTCGCCGCCGAAGAACTCGCTGAAGGCACTGTTGACGAAGCGCGAATGCCCGCGCTCATCCAGGACCCACACCGGCATCGGCAGGCCATCGGCCAGCGCACTGAAGCGCGCCTCGCTTTCGGCCAGCTCCACCTCGATGTGCTTGCGGTTGGTGATGTCGAAGAACACTACGGCCACCAGATGCTCGTCCGGTTCGCCAACGCTGACCGCCTCGACCGAATACCACCGGTTCAGCGCGCGTGCTTCCATCTCGAACTGCCGGGCCTGGCCGCTCAGTGCCACCTCGCCATAGGTGCGGTACCAGTCCGTCTCATGGCCGGGCTGCAGGCTGGTCATCCGCTGCCCGCAGACATTGCTCAAGCCGGTATTGCGCGAAAACGCCTCGTTGACCTCCACGAACCGGTAATCCACGCCCACCCCGGCATCGTCGAAGATCACCTCGATGATGCAGAACCCCGCATTCAGGCGCTCAAGGACCGTGCGATACAGGGCCGGATCCGGCGATGAAGCCAGGAAAGAGGCGCGTTCCAACGTCGAAGTGGGCAGGCTGGGCAAGGGCGTCAATGAGGCAACTGGCGAAACAGAGGAGGACAGGATCGGCCAACGCGCGTATTCGCAGCGTCAAGCGCCGGGGGTCTGGGGCGGGCCTGGGTGAATTGGCGCCAACCGCAGACGCGGAGCATACACGCGTGGATTGTCCGCCACCCGGATCGGGATCACACTGGTACCTGATCCCACTTGTGATCGCGACCCAGGCATTGTCATGAACCGCACCTCCCTGATCGCCGGGGCCCTGGCCGGGCTGCTGCTCATCGGCAGCGCCGCGGCCGCCCCGCGTACCGTGACCGACCCGCAGGCCCCGCGCGCGCTCAAGACCGAAGGCCCTGTCCAGGTGACCTGGACCGACCCGGCACAGTTCACCGAGATCCGGCTGAGCAACAACCGCTTCGAGGCCGAACGCGGCGACTGGGTGCAGCAACTGGCCAAGTATGTGCAGACCACGGCCAGCAAGGCGCTGCAGCCCGGCCAGACGCTGCAGGTCACCTTTACCGATATCAAGCGCGCCGGCGATTACGAGCCTTGGCATGGCCCTCGCGCCAACGACATCCGGGTGATGCGCGATATCTACCCCCCGCGCGTGACCCTGACCTACACCCTGAAGGATGCGCAGGGCCAGGTGATCAGCGAAGGGGAACGCAAGCTGCAGGACACCGGCTACCTGCACAACATCGGGCGACAGAGCGACACCGACCCGCTGCGCTATGAGAAGCGCCTGCTGGATGACTGGATCCGGCGCGACCTGCGCAACGAGGCCACGGCCAGCACCTGAGCCCTTGGGCCCACATGAGAAAGGCGGCGCATCAGCGCCGCCTTTTTTCATGCACGCGGTATCGCCGGTGGCGGTTCAGCCGTCGACGTACTCGCGCACGACCCGCTTCACCCCACACGGCAGCTGGTAAGCACTGACCCCGCACAGCGGTGCCAGCGCCTCGATGCGGGGGGCATCGCCCCACAGCGTCACCGTGCTGCCGATGCCGGCCTGCGGCAGGTGGGTCAGGTCCACGGTGAGCATGTCCATCGAGACCCGGCCGATCACGATGCCCGGCTGATCGTCGATCCGCACCGGGGTGCCGTTCGGCGCGAACTGCGGGTAACCGTCGGCGTAACCGAGCGCGACCACGCCAACCCGGGTCGGGCGCTGCGCGACGAAGCGCGCGCCGTAACCGACCGGCTCGCCCACCGCGATGTCACGGACGGCGAAGATCTTCGAACGCATGCTCATCACCGGCCGCAGGCGCCCGGTCAGCGCGGTATGCGCCGGCATCGGGTTGATCCCGTACAGCATCAGGCCCGGGCGCACCCAGTCGCTGCGTACGTCCGGCCACCCCAGCAGCGCTGGCGAGTTGCACAGGCTGGTCTGCCCGGCCAAGCCGCCGATGGTGGCCGCGAAGACGTCGGCCTGTTCGCGGGTGCGCGGGCTGTCCAGTTCGTCGGCCCGCGCCATGTGGGTCATCAGCACCATCGGCCCGACATGCGCCAACGCGCTCAACGTGGCGTGCGCGGCACGGAACTCGTCCGGCCACAGGCCCAGGCGATGCATGCCGCTGTCCAGCTTCAACCACACGGTGAGCGTGGCGGTGGTCTGGAACGCGGCCACCGCCTCGACCTGCCACGGCGCGCCGACCGCGAACCACAGGTCGTGCTGCACGATCAGCGGCAGCTCACTGGCGTCGAAAAAGCCTTCCAGCAGCAGGATCGGGCCGGTGATGCCGGCCGCGCGCAGCTCCAGCGCTTCCTCGATGCAGGCCACGCCAAAGGCATCGGCCTCGGCCTGCAGCGCGCGGGCGCAGCGCACCGCGCCGTGCCCGTAGGCATCGGCCTTGATCACCGCAACGGCCTTGCCGCCCCCCAGTTCGCGCGCCAGCCGGTAATTGCTGCGCAGCGCGTCCAGATCAATCAACGCACGGGCTGGGCGCATGAACTCGGCTCACGGTAACGGACAGAGGCGGCATGGTGGGTGTAACGGAAGATATCCAGGCCTTCGGTGCTGATCTGCGGCTGGCGGGCATCCATCAGGTCGGCCAGGTAGCGGCCGGAGCCGCAGGCCATGGTCCAGCCCAGGGTGCCGTGGCCGGTATTGAGGAACAGGTTGCGGTACGGCGTAGCGCCGACCACCGGGGTGCCATCCGGCGTGGCCGGGCGCAGGCCGGTCCAGAACTCGGCGCGCGACAGGTCGCCGCCCTCCGGGTACAGATCGCGCACCACCTTCTCCAGCGTGGCGCGGCGGCGCGGCGAGAGCGACAGGTCGAACCCGCCCACTTCGGCCATGCCACCCACGCGGATGCGGTCGTCAAAGCGGGTCACGGCCACCTTGTAGCTTTCATCCAGGATGGTCGAGGTCGGCGCCATTGCCGGATCGGTGATGGGCAGCGTCAGCGAGTAGCCCTTGAGCGGGTACACCGGCAGCTGCATGCCCAGCGGTGCGACCAGCGACGGCGAGTAACTGCCCAGCGCGACCACGTAGTGATCGGCGGTTTCCAGCTTGCCATCGATGCGTACACCGGTGATGCGGTCGCCCTCGCTCTGCAGGCCGGCGATGTCCTGGTCGAAGCGGAACTCCACCCCGGCATCGACGCACATCTGCGCCAGGCGACGGGTGAACAGCTGGCAATCACCGGTCTGGTCGCGCGGCAGGCGCAACGCGCCGACCAGCTTGTCGGCCACGCCGGCCAGCGCCGGCTCATGGGCGATGATGCCCGCGCGGTCGAGCACCTGGTACGGCACGCCGTACTGGGCCAGCACTTCGATGTCCTGCGCGGAGGCATCCAGCTGCTGCTGGGTGCGGAACAACTGGGTGGTGCCCAGGTCGCGGCCCTCGAACTCGATGCCGGTCTCGCGGCGCAGCTCGTTGAGGCAGTCGCGGCTGTACTCGGACATGCGCACCATGCGCGCCTTGTTGATCGCGTAGCGCTCGTGCGTGCAGTTGCGCAGCATCTGCGCCAGCCAGCGGTACTGGTGCCAGTCCAGGCCCGGGCGGATCGCCAGCGGCGCATGCTCGGAGAACAGCCATTTGACCGCTTTGAGCGGCACGCCGGGGGCGGCCCACGGCGAGGTATAGCCGAACGACAGCTGCCCTGCGTTGGCAAAACTGGTTTCCAGCGCCGGACCAGGCTGGCGGTCGACGACCGTGACTTCAAACCCGGCCTGCCGCAGGTACCAGGCACTGGTCGTGCCGATCACACCGCTGCCAAGGACTAGAACGCGCATGACACCTCTCCAACCCGATCATTCCCTGCGCAGGAGCACGCTGGGACCATAATTGAGGAAGTATAGTCAGCCGCAACCAAGCAATTCGCCTGTTTTTAGAGTCACAGGCAGGGTATTGTCCTGCCAACACCCTTGAGAGGCTGACGCCGATGGCCGCGCGTGCCCGCGAACTGGACAAGATCGACCGCAAGATCCTGCGCATCCTGCAGGACGAGGGTCGCATTTCCTTCACCGAACTGGGCGAGCGGGTCGGGCTGTCGACGACGCCCTGCACCGAGCGCGTGCGGCGGCTGGAGCGCGACGGCGCGATCACCGGCTATTACGCCAAGCTGGATCCGCATTACCTCAAGGCCAGCCTGCTGGTATTCGTAGAGATCAGCCTGGCCTACAAATCCGGCGATATCTTCGAGGAGTTCAGGCGCGCGGCGCTGAAGCTGCCCAACGTGCTGGAGTGCCACCTGGTGTCGGGCGATTTCGACTATCTGCTCAAGGCACGCATCAGTGAGATGGCCTCTTACCGCAAGCTGCTCGGCAGCACGTTGCTGACCTTGCCGCACGTGCGTGAATCCAAGAGCTACATCGTGATGGAAGAGGTCAAGGAAACCCTGACCCTGCCGATCCCGGATTGATGTCGGCCCGATAACGCAGAAAGGCGGCGCGCGTGTGCGCACCGCCTTCGTTCATTGCGTCAAGCGCATCAGCGCTGCTGCTTCTGGTCCTGGTGCTTCTGGTCCTGCTGCTTGCCGCCCTTCTGATTCTGCTGGTCCCACTGCTGCTGGTTCTGCTGGCCGGGCTTCTGGTTCTGCTGCTGACTGCCCTGCTGCTCCTGCGGCGATTTGCCGGGACTGCGGTTCTGCTGGTTAGCCATGATTGCACTCTTCTCGAAAAACCTCGGGGGATGCGCTGGGTTGCGGCGCGGGTACAGGGTCCCGCCGATCCGGTTAATCACAGGCGAAAAAACAGTGAGGTGGTGCGTTGACGGCGATGACTGCGGGCAGCCCGATGTAAACCATTCATGCTCCGCGTCCCAGCGCCGCAGCCCTCACGGTTTTATCTGCTGGCCATCGCCACTGGGCACCGCGTCGTAGTAACGCCCCGTGCGGGTATCGAGCACGCGGTTGGGGCCCACCTGCTTGACCCCCGGAATGATCCGGCCGTTTCGGTCGTAGACCTTGCTCTGCACGGCCGGCCCCCGCATCGGCGCCGGCTGCGACGGGCCTTTGCTCTGGATCGGGTGCGTGCGCAGCTGCTGTTGGGTCTGCGAGGACGATTTCACCGGCGCCATCTGCCCGGACAGGCTGTCGGCCGGGGCCGGCTGCGCGGGGATCGGCAGGGGCGCGGGGGTCGGCGGCGGGGCCACGACCGGGCGGGTCGCGGTGGGGGTGGGTGGCGGCCCGATCTGCGCGGCCGCGCCCAATGGGAGCAACGCCAGCAGGGCAGCGGCAAGGCGGCGTGGGCGGTACATGGTGATCTCCCGGCGGCGGTTCAGGTCTTCACCATGCACCTGCACGGGTATCAGCACCATGAACGCCGGCTTGTACCTTGAGAGGCAAAAGCCCAATCTAACTGCCATACCAATAGGGAACCTTTATGACGGCTTTTGACCTGTCCCCACCTACCGACGCCCAGCGCCAAGCCCTGGTGGCCGGCCTCAGCGCCGATGAGCAGCGTGTCCTCCTGCACCACGGCACCGAGGCGCCGTTCTGCGGGGTGTTCCTGGACAACAAGCAGGACGGGGTCTACGGCTGCCGGTTGTGCGGCCTTCCGCTGTTCCGCTCCAGCACCAAATTCGACTCCGGCACCGGCTGGCCGAGCTTCTTTGCCCCCTTCGATCCGGCCCATGTCCGCGAGATCCGCGATGCCAGCCATGGCATGGTCCGCACCGAAATCGTCTGTGCGCGGTGTGACAGCCATCTCGGCCATGTCTTCCCCGATGGCCCGCCGCCGACCCATGAACGCCACTGCCTGAACTCGGTCTCGTTGTCGTTCACCCCCAATGGGCAGGCCTATCCGGACCCGCTGCAACGCGGTGGTGCCGAGGCTGGCCCGGCAGGCTGAATCCGGGAAAGTGTGACGTCGAGCGAACGCCCCCCTTCAGAAAGGGTGTGAAGGGGCCGACATGGAGGTATCCCCTTCCCGCGTCGGCCCCATGCTCATCATCGTTGGACTTCTCGTCGTCATCCTCAGCGTGCTCGGCGGTTACGTTGGGGCGCACGGCAAACTCGGCGCGCTGTGGCAGCCCTACGAACTGGTGATCATCGGCGGTGCGGCGCTGGGTGCGTTCCTGGTCGGCACGCCGGTCAAAACCGTGAAGCAGACCCTGGCGGCCACCGTGGGCGTGTTCAAGGGGCCACGCTACAAGCAGCAGGACTACATCGACGTCCTCAGCCTGCTCTATGAGCTGCTCAACAAGGCCCGCCGCGAAGGATTCATGGCGCTGGAAGACCACGTCGAGCGCCCGGCCGAAAGCAGCATCTTCGCCAACTACCCCAAGGTGCAGGCCGACCACCACCTGGTCGACTTCATCACCGACTGCCTGCGCCTGATGATCGGCAGCAACATCGAGCCGCACGAGCTGGAGCCGCTGCTGGAGCTGGAACTGGAGAAGCACCATGGCGAGGCGATGCAGCCGGCCGCGGTGCTCAACAAGGTCGCCGACGGCCTGCCCGGCTTCGGCATCGTCGCCGCGGTGCTGGGCATCGTGATCACCATGGGCTCGATCGGCGGGGAAATCACGGAAGTCGGCGCGCACGTCGCCGGCGCGCTGGTCGGCACCTTCCTGGGCATCCTGCTGGCCTATGGCTTCGTCGGCCCGCTGGCCTCGGCCGTGGAAGCGCGCGCCGAACAGGACGCACGCATCTACGAATCGGTCAAGACCGCCCTGCTGGCCTGCCTGCGCGGCTACAACCCGAAGATCGCCCTGGAATTCGCCCGCAAGACCCTGCCGTCCAACGTGCGCCCGGGCTTCAGCGAGTTCGAACAGCACCTCAAGACGGTCAAGTAAGGCAGCGCCATGGCCGAGACCAAACCCACCGTCATCGTCCGCCGGGTCAAGAAAGCCGGTCATGCCGCGCACCATGGCGGTGCCTGGAAAGTGGCCTACGCCGACTTCGTGACCGCGATGATGGCCTTCTTCCTGGTGCTGTGGCTGATGGCCGCCACCAGCAAGCCCGAGCGCGCGGCGATCTCCGAATACTTCCGCAACCCCAGCCCGCTGGCCGGCAGCAGCTCCACCCCGGCCCCGGGCATGGCCGGACCGGGCGGCGCCAGCACCTCGATGATCAAGCTGGGCGGCGCCACCGACATCTCGCGCGGCAACAGCAACGATCCCTTCCAGAACCAGCAGGCCTCCCGGCCCGTGCCGCAGCAGGACGAGCGCGAGCGCGAAAAACGCCAGCTTGAAGCGCTCAAGCAGGAGCTGGAAGAAGCGATCAGCAAGAGCCAGGCGCTGGAACCGTTCAAGGATCAGCTGCTGCTCGACCTCACTCCGGAAGGGCTGCGCATCCAGATCGTGGACAAGCAGAACCGGCCGATGTTCGACATGGGCAGCGCCTCGCTCAAGCCCTACACGCGCGCGATCCTTCGCGAGCTGTCGCAGTTCATCAACCACGTGCCGAACCGGATCAGCATCACCGGCCATACCGATATCACCGCCTACAACGCGGCCCACGGCTACAGCAACTGGGAGCTCAGCGCCGATCGCGCCAATGCCGCCCGGCGGGCGCTGCTTGATGGCGGCATGACCGAGGACAAGGTAACCCGGGTGGTCGGGCTGTCCTCCTCGGTGCTGTTCGACCGCACGCAGCCGGACAACCCCATCAACCGCCGGATCAGCATCGTGGTGATGACCAAGGCAGCCGAAGCGGCGGCCTTGGCCGGCGCCGGGCAGGAAGTGGCGCTGTCGCCCACCGCTGCCGACGCCGATATCCAGGCGACGCTCGCGCCGGCTGTCGCGCCTTAAGGGGCGCGACGAAGGCAGCAGCAGAGGGAGTTCAGGGAATCCGTGGAGCCGGCCAGCGGCCGGCACTACAATGGGTCTTTCCTTTTGTAGATAGACCGCACCCATGTCCAAGCAGTCCAAGGCCAAGCGCGACAAGCGCAAGAAGCAGCAGCCCAAGCGCCCGATCAACCGCCTCAACGCCCAGCAGCCGGTGCAGAACCATGCCGTGCTGACCAACGAAGAAGGCCAGGTCGTCGCCGCGATCGGCCTGCAGGGCACCGAGTGGCTGCTGGCCATCGGCGGCCAGACCATGGGCAACGCCGACAACCCGGTGCCGATGCTGGCCATGCTCAAGCACCTGTCCAACGTCCAGGAAAAGGAAGGTCGCAAGGTCAACCTGGAGTACTCGACCCAGCTGCAGCAGCTGATCGACGACCTGGCCGCCGACGAAGGCAAGACCGCCGACGAGTACCTGGCCCAGCTGGTCTCCGAGTTTGAAGGTGTGGAAGGCGAGGAAGGCGAGGAAGGCGAAGACGCCGAAACCGCTGCCGACGCCGGCGACGACGCCAAGGTGGCAGACGAGGCCGGCACCGATGCCGCCGCCGACGCCGCCCCGGCCGCCAGCGACGACAAGCCGCAGGCCTGAGCCACGGCGATCCGGTGACGGTCTATATCGACGATGCGGTACATCCCTGGCGCGGCGAGCGCTGGGCGCATCTGATGGCCGACACCCTGCCCGAGCTGCACGCCATGGCGGCGCAGCTCGGGATTCCACGGCGGGCGTTCCAGAACCGCCGCAGCGGCGCGCACTACGACGTGCCCGCCCCGCTGCGCCTGCAGGCGATCGCCCTGGGCGCACAGGCCATCTCACGACATACGGACCGCGAACGGGTCAAAGCCGTGATCGCCAACGCAAGAAGCCAGTATCAGGCGTAGCTGCCGACCGTGGGTCAGCATACGCAGCCCGCAATCGCGCCCTCAGAACGGATCGCTGCCCGGCCGTACTTCCACGCCCAGCAGCGAGCACAGCGCCAGCATCGCATCGTCATCGCGGTTGAGCGCCATCCAGCCGGCCAGCGTGTCATTGCCGGTATCCACGCTCCACAGCGCGTAGTTGTGCTCGCGCAGGCGGTCGTGGGCGGTGGTCATCAACATCGGCGCATCCACCTCCGCCGCGAAGTCCTCATCGTCCAGGTCGCCGCCCCAGTCGATCTGCAGGTTCCAGCGCGCGGACAGCTCGTTCACCGCCGACATCAGCGCATCGGCATCGCCCCGCTCCACCTCGAACCCGGACTGCCAGGCAATCGCGGCCATCATGGGCGGCAGCCAGTCGGCGTCCCCATCGATGCCCTCGCCGCTTTCCAGCAGCGCCTCGCGCCAGCGGTTGAACTGCTGCAGCGCCAGTTCTTCATCGCCCGGGTTGATCAGCACGAACAGATTCCAGATCCGCGCCTCGAAATCGTCCTCGTCGAAATCGCGCTCTTCTTCTTCGAAGTCGAAATAATCGCTGTTGTCGGGCATGGCCGGTAATCCTGGAGACAGGGGCGCATTCTGCCGTGCAAGGGCGTTGGCAGGAAGCGAAATTCGGCGCGGGGCCCGCCGCGGTTTATCCTGTGCGGCAGAAGACGGCCTTGGTGGTCGTCAGCATCCTGTGACCATGAGCGATACCCCTCCCGATCACCTGGCGATCAACCCGGCCAGCCCCTTCCACGATGCCGCTGCGCTGGAGCGCGGCGTGGGCATCCGCTTCAACGACGTCGAGCGCGACAACGTTGAAGAATATTCGGTCAGCGAAGGCTGGATCCGCGTGCAGGCCGGCAAGGCCCGCGACCGCCGCGGCCACCCGATGACGATCAAGGTCAAGGGCACCGTGGTGGCCTACTTCCTGGATCAGAAGCCGGACGCCTGATCCGACGTCTGCCGGAGACGTCTGATCCACGTGTGGCGGGGTAGAGCCACCCCACGGGTGGCTGCGCGGACCCATTGGAACCCTCGCGTCAGGGACGAAGCGCAGCCACCCATGGGGTGGCTCTACCCGTGGCACGGTGCGGCCTCAATCGCGTTGCCGCGTCTCCAGCAGATCCAGATTGCGGATCAGCCTGCGCGAGATCTCATCGGAGATCTTGCCCCGCCGGGTCAGGCGGAACAGCTCTTCACGCTCGGCGGTCAGCCCCGCGGTGCGCAGCTGGCGATAGCCCTGCTCCATGCGCTTGACCTTCTCCGGATCCGCATCCGGCCCGGCTTCCTTCTCCAGGTTGCGCTGGTACAGCAGGCTGACCCGCGAGGCGGCGTCGTTGTAGAGCTGCACGTTCTCGGTGGTCTGGTTCTGCACCAGCTGCTGGCGCGTGCGCTCCACGCCGGCCAGCGCCGCCTTGGCGGCCAGCTTGCGGGCCAGGTCCTCTTCCTTGCGCTCGCCCGAATCGGCCGGCAGTTCCAGGCCTTTGAGCAGGCGCGGCAGCGCGATGCTGGCACCGACCAGCGAGATCAGGATCACCGCCGCGGCCAGGAAGATCACCAGGTCGCGTGCCGGGAAGGCACTGCCGTCGGGCAGGAACAACGGCAGGGTCAGCACGCCGGCCAGGGTGATCGCACCGCGCACGCCCGCCACCGAGGTCGCCACCACGATCCGCCAGGAGGTGCCCTGCCGGGCCTCGCCCCGATGGCGCGCACGCAGCAGGCTCCAGCGCAGCGACAGCCACACCCAGGCCAGGCGCAGCAGCACCAGCGCCAGGTTGATCACCACCACATAGACCAGCAGCCACCACGCACTGTGGTGCCCGCTCTCGCTGACGGTCTTGATCGCGCGTTCCACGATGCCCGGCAACTGCTCGCCCAGCAGCACGAACATGATCCCGTTGAAGCTGAACTGCAGCATGTTCCAGACCGCCGTGCGCTGCACGCGCATGCTGCCCGAGACGCGGCCGGTAAGCTCCACGTAGCTCATCGTGACCCCCGCGGCGACCGCCGAGAGGATGCCCGACGCATTGAGTTCTTCAGCCAGCAGGTAGGCCGCGAACGGGATCAGCAGGTTGACCAGCAGCGCCGCACCCGGCTCCTCGCCGAAGCGCCGCCACAGCCAGCGCTGGAAGGTGGACACGCCCAGCGTCACCGCCACGCCGATCGCCAGTCCGGCCACCGCCACCCACAGGAAGGTCAGCGAGGCATTCGCCAGCGAGAAGGTCCCGGTCATCACCGCCGCCACTGCGAAGCGGAAACAGACCAGGCCGGACGCATCGTTGAGCAGCGACTCGCCTTCCAGGATGTGCATCAGCCGCTTGGGAATCGGCGCGCGCGAGGCGATCGAGCTGACCGCCACCGGGTCGGTCGGGGAGATGATCGCCGCCAGCGCGAAGGCCACCGCCAGTGGCATCACCGGGATCATCCAGTGGATCAGGAAGCCGGCGCCGATCACGGTGAACACGACCAGCCCGAAGGCCAGTTCCAGGATTACGCCCTTGTCGCGGAACAGGCCCTGCTTGGGGATGCGCCAGCCATCCAGGAACAGCAGCGGCGGCAGGAGCAGCAGGAAGAACATCTCCGGCTCGAGCGCGTGGCCGCGGTTGAATACTCCGGCAATGACCGCGCCCAGCCCGATCTGCACCAGCGGCAACGGCAGCGACAACGGCAATACGCGGACCAGGTAGCCGCTGGCGACCACCGCCACCAGCATCGCCAGAACGACTTCAATGGTATGCATGCATTTTCCAGTAAGCAGCGCGGGGGAGGCTGCGGACAGCCGGCGCCGGAAACAGGAAAAAACGTACCACACGTGCGCCGCCACGCGAATGCGCGGGGCGTGGCAGGCTCAGTCGGCGGACAGCCGGCCCCTCATGCGGCGCGCTGCTGCGCGTCGGCGCCATCGAAGCGATAGATGTCCATCGCCAGGAAGCCGGCATCGATCCCGGCATCGATGCGCTGCGCACCGAGCGCTTCGCCACCGGCGGCGCCCATCGCAAAGTGCAGCGGCTGCAGGTGCTCGTCGCTGGGGTGCGCCTGCACCGCGTGCGGGGCCTGGCGGCGGTAATCGATCAACGCGGCGCTGTCATCGGCGGCCAGGCGCTGCTCGACCCATTCGATGAAGGGCCGCACATAAGGGGCCTCCTTGCCGTCCGCGTAGCTGCGCCAATCGTGCAGGTTGTGGGTGATGCTGCCCGAGCCGATCAACAGCACGCCCTGCTCACGCAGCGGCGCCAGCGCGCGCCCCAGCGCGAACTGGTGGGCCGGCCCGAGCAGTGGCTGGATCGCCAGCGGCACGACCGGGATGTCCGCCTGCGGATACAGGAACCGCAGCGGCACCCATGCACCGTGATCGAGACCGCGCTGTGGATCGATCGCGGTCGGCAGACCGGCAGCGCCCAGCCGCTGCGCGACCTCCTGCGCCAGCGCGGGCTCGCCCGGGGCCGGATACTGCAGGTCGAACAGTGCCTGCGGGAAACCGCCGAAATCGTGAAGGGTGGGCGGCTGGGCGTGGCCGCCGACCGCCGGCTGGTGCGTCAGCCAGTGCGCCGAGGCCATCACGATCGCGCGCGGGCGCGGCAGGCGCGCCGCCAGCGCGGCCAGGCGCTCGCCCACCAGACCGGGATGGAGTGCGGTCATCGGCGAGCCATGGGAGATATAAAGGGACGGCAAGCGGGACATCACGGACTCCAATGGCAGGACCCAACGGGTCGATCTGCAGATCAGCGTATTGCGGACAGATCGGCCAATAAATACGATGCATCGACGCTGTTTATTTCGGAAAAAGAAACAATGGACACTCTGGACGCCATGCGTGTGTTTGTCGCCGTGGTCGAGCGCAATGGCTTCAGTGCCGCCGCGCAGGCCCTGGACCTGTCCACCGCCGGGGTGACCCGGCAGATCGCGGCGCTGGAAAAGCGCCTCTCGACCCGGCTGCTCAACCGTACGACCCGCCGCGTGAGCCCCACGAGCACGGGCGCGGCCTATTACGCCGAGTGCGTGCGGCTGCTGGCCGAGTTCGACGCGCTGGAAGCCGGCATCAGCGCGCAGGCGCTGGAGCCGTCTGGGCGGCTGCGGATCAACGCGCCGGTCAGCTATGGCATTGCCCGCCTGGGCCCGCTGCTGGCTGGTTACCGCGCGCGCTACCCGCAGGTGGAACTGGACCTGTCGCTGTCCGACCGTCTGGTGGACATGGTCGAAGAAGGCTATGACGTGGCCATCCGCATCACCCGCCAGCCCAGCCCGGCCCTGATCGCGCGCAAGCTGGGCGACGCGCAGATCAGCCTGTGCGCAGCGCCGTCGTACCTGGACGCGCACGGGCGCCCGCAGCAGCCGGAAGACCTGTCCGCGCACGAGTGCCTGCACTACAGCTACTGGGCCGGCGGCGATGCATGGCAGTTGCACGGTCCGCGCGGGGAGGTCTCGGTGCCCGTGCACGGCGGTGTGCGTGCCAACAACGGCGATGTGCTGCGCGAGGCCGCGATCGCCGGCATGGGCATCATCGTGCAGCCGGATTTCCTGGTCGCCGAGGCGCTGGCCGATGGGCGGCTGGAGCGCGTGCTGCCCGAGTGGCAGGTGCCGGGCGTGGGCATCCATGCGGTGTACACCAGCCGCAGCCACCTGGCCCCGAAGGTGCGCAGTTTCATCGACTACCTGGTGGACGCCCTGGCGTGATGGCGCGCGCCGCTATGCCTCCACCGATTCCAGCTGCCCGATGAGCCGTGCCAGCGGCATCGGCCGGCCGAGCAGATAGCCCTGCACCTGGTCGCAGCCATGCGCGGCCAGCCACTGCAGCTGGCCCGGGGTTTCCACGCCCTCGGCGATGATGGTCAGCCCCATGCTGTGGCCCAGCGACAGCAGCGCGCGGCAGATCGAGGCATTGCGCGGGTTGGTTTCCACGTCGGCCACGAAGCTGCGGTCGATCTTGAGGATGTCCAGTGGCAGGTGCTGCAGGTAGGACATGTTGGAATAGCCGGTGCCGAAATCATCCAGCGAAATGCAGATGCCCTGCTCGTGCAGGCGCTGCATGGTCTGTTTGGCCTGGCCCGGCTTGCGCATCAGGCTGCTTTCGGTCAGCTCGACCTGCAGCGCACCGCGGGCCAGCCCGAATTCGTGGCTGGCGCGGGTGAACTCGGCCACCAGGTCGCTGTTGAAGAACTGCACCGCCGAGACATTCACCGCGATCGGCAGGTCCCAGCCCGCGTCGACCAGCTGCCGCTGCGCCTGCGCCGCGGCGCGGATCACCCAGCGGCCAAGCGCGAGGATCAGCCCGGTGTCTTCGCACAGCTGGATGAACTCGCCCGGGGGAATGAAGCTGCCATCCGCCTGCGGCCAGCGCAGCAGGGCTTCCAGCGCGGCCGGGCTGCTGTCGCCGGCGTGGCAGATCGGCTGGTAATACAGCTCGAACTCGGTGTCGATCGCACTGTGGATGCGGCCGGCCAGGCGCAGCCGCTCGGCCAGGCGCGAACTGACGGTCGCGTCGTACCAGGCGATGACATTGCCTTCGTCGCGCGCCGCGTGGGCGGCCTGCGCGGCCATGCCGATCACCTGTTCGGCGGTGCTGGCATCGTCGCCGGCCTTCACGGCGACACCGATGCGCGGCTCGAACTGGTGGAGCCAGTCCTGCCCACGCACCGGTTCGGACACGGTCTGCACCAGGGTGTCCAGCGCGGTCTGGCGCTGATGGTCGTCGCGGATCGCGAAGATGAAATCCTCGGCGGGCTGGAACGCCAGCAGCCCGTAGCGCACGCCGAGCCCGCCCAGGCGCTTGGCCATCGCCTGCAGCACCACGTCGCCGACTTCGCGGCCCAGCGTGTCCGACACCAGCTGCAGGCCGCGGAACTGCACGTACGCGATCGTGTACGCCCCGCCCTCCTCGTCCAGCTGCGCGGCGAGTGCGCGCGTATTGAGCAGACCGGTCGCCGGGTTGTGGGTGGCGTGGTACGCCAGATCGCGCTCGTAAGCCAAACGCTCGCTGACGTCCTCGGCCAGTACCAGGCAGGCCTGGCGGCCGTCGAAATCCAGCCGCGCCAGATGCGCACGCACCTCGAAGACGCTGCCGTCCTTGCGCTGGTGCAGGCGGACCTGCGCATCCTGCACGTCGCCGATGCGCGCCTGCGCGATCGCCCCGCGGATCTCCTCCCAACCCTCGCGCGGGCGGATGTCCAGGATGCTCATCGCCAGGAACTCATCGCGGCTGTAGCCGTACTGGCGCACCGCCGCTTCGTTGACCTCCAGAAAGCGCAGCGTGTCCGGATCGAACACCCAGAACGGGGCCGGATTGCGGTCGAACAGCAGCCGGAACTGGCGCTCGGCCTGCTGCACCCGGGCCAGCGCATCGACCCGCTCGCTGACATCGGTCAACGCACCGATCATGCGGCGCTGGCGGTCCACCACCGCCACGCGCTGGCCGCGCGCGGCGACCCAGCGGGTCGCGCCACCCGGCAGCACCAGGCGGAACATCTCATCGAGCACGCCGCTGCCGGCAAAGGCGGCATCGAAGGCCTGCTGCATGCGCGCGGTATCGTCGTGGTGCACGCGCGCGAAGAAATCCGCGACGGGCAGGCTTTCGATGTCGATGCCGAAAATCTCTCGGGCCAGCGGCGACCAGCGCAGCAGGCAAGCATCCTCGTCCACGTACCAGGTACACACCTTGCCGACCTGGTGGGCCATGCGCAGTTCGGCGTGGCCGGTACGCAGCTCCTCGCTCAGGCTGTCCTGGTCGCGGGTGGCGCGGCGCAGGCTGACATAGACCGCGGCAAACAGCGCCCAGTACAGCAGGTAGACCCCGACCGAGGCCTGCACATACGGCCACCAGGCCGCCAGCACGTCGCGCCGGCCCAACCCGGCGTACACCGCCAGCGGGTACTGGGCCAGCGTGCTGAGGCTGGAGATGCGCTCGACGCCATCGACTGCACTGGTCTCGGTCCCCAATGGGGTCAGGGCATCGCGGCGCAGCAGCTCGCGCCTGGCCAGGCCGAAGCGGCGCCCCACCACGCCGACCGGATCGGGGCTGCGCGCCAGCACGTAGCCCCGCGGGTCGGTGATCGAGATCACCCCGGCATCGCCGGTATCCATGCCGCCGATGATGGCCTGCAGTTCCGCCGTGCGCAGCCGTGCCAACAGCCAGCGGTCACCGCCCATCGGCAGCGCCAGCGGCAGGATCCAGTGCGCGGCATCCAGCGCCTGCGGCGGCCCGAGGAAAACCTGGCTGCCCAGGCCGCGGTTGTCATCCACCGCCCAGAGCGGCAACTGCAGGTCGCCACTGCCACTGGTCAGGGCCCGCCCGTACTGGTCGACCACCACGATGCTGTGCAGTTCGGCATGCCGCTGCAGCGCCCCGGCGATGCTGGCATCGAGCAGGTCCGGTGCCTGCGCCGGCACCCGCTGGAAGAGCAGCGCGCCATCGCGGGAGATGCCCTGCATCACCCGCTCCAGGTTGCGCAGTTCCAGCCGCAGCAGGCGCTGGGCGCCGGTGGCCAGCGCCGAGCTCTGGCGCTGCGCGGCTTCCTGTCGGCGCTGGCAGTCATTGAGCAGCGTCGCCACCAGCCCGGCGCCCAGCAGCACGCCCAGGGATACCCCGAGCCACACGAACGTCCGCAGTGGCCGTGCCAGGGCACGGTTCAACGCGGGCATCGCAACCCTTTTCCCGAACGACAGGCTGACTTCATCTGTAAACGCTTCCTGGTTTCCCCAAACCTGAGCGGCCGCTGCCCGGGATTCTTGACGCCTTGCTCGTCACACCGGCGCCAGCCGGCGCCCGCAGAATCCGTGCAGGCCCCAGCATGCACCAGCGCGTACGGCACGGGAAGCACCGCGGCCAGGGTTCACATCGGTGAACCCGGAAGACCGGCACACCCGGTACCCGATGCCGCCGAAGCCGGCATAACCGCGCGCCCGGTACGGGATTAGACTTGGGTGTTTCCGTTGCTGAGAAGCTCAATGTCCAAGCTGCGCCGCCCCACCCTGATGCTCGCCATTGCCGCCAGCCTGTCGCTGAGCCTGGCCGCCTGCGACCGCGAGGCCACTGCACCGGCCGCGTCCGCCCCCGAGACCACCCCGGCCGAACCGGCCGCGCCCAAGCCGCAGCTGGGCAGCTTCGGCTTCGACGCCGCCGGCATGGACCGCAGCGTCGCCGCCGGCGATGACTTCTTCGGCTTCGCCAACGGTACCTGGGTCAAGAACACCGAGATCCCGGCCGACCGCTCCAGCTACGGCAGCTTCAACGTCATCTCCGAAAAAACCCTGGCCGACACCCGCGCGATCCTCGAAGGCGCTGCGGCCGACACAAAGGCCGAGGGCGAGGCCAAGCTGATCGGCGATTACTACGCCGCCTTCATGGACGAGAGCGGCATCGAGTCGCGTGGCGTCGCCCCGGTCAAACCGGAACTGGACGCCATCGCCGGCATCAACGACAAGGCCGCGCTGGCCACCGCGCTCGGCGGCACGCTGCGCGCCGACGTGGACCTGCTCAACGCCACCAACTTCTACACCGACCGCCTGTTCGGCGTGTGGGTCTCGGTGGATCTGCTGCAGCCGGACCGCACCGCGCCGTACCTGGTGCAGGGCGGTCTGGGCCTGCCGGACCGTGATTTCTACCTGCAGGGTGGCCGCATGGCCGAGATCCGCAAGCAGTACCAGGCCTACATCGCCCAGGTCCTGCAGCTGGCCGGCGTCGCCGATCCGGCCGCCAAGGCGCAGCGCATCCTCGCGCTGGAGACCAGGATCGCCCAGGTCCACGCCACCCAGGAAGACACCAACGACGTCGCCAAGGGCGCCAACGCCTGGAAGCAGACCGACCTGAGCGCCAAGGCACCGGGCATGGACTGGAACGCGTTCCTGGCCTCGGCCGGGCTGGACGCCCAGCAGGACTTCATCGTGTGGCAGCCCAAGGCCGTCGCGGGCATCTCGCGCCTGGTCGCCACCGAGCCGCTGGAGGTCTGGAAGGACTACTTGGCCTTCCATGCGCTGGACCGCGCCGCGCCGTACCTGCCCAAGTCGTTTGCCGATGCGCGCTTCGCCTTCCACGGCACCACGCTCAACGGCACCCCGCAGCAGAGCGAGCGCTGGAAGCGTGCGGTGGATGACAGCAACCATGCCGTCGGCGAAGCGATCGGCAAGCTGTACGTCGAACGTCATTTCGATCCGGCCACCAAGGCGCGCGCGGACGCGATGGCCAAGAACATCATCGCCGCGTTCGCCAAGCGCATCGATGCGCTGGAGTGGATGTCGCCGCAGACCAAGGCGCGTGCCAAGGCCAAGGTGGATGGCCTGACCGTGGGCATGGGCTACCCGGACAAGTGGCGCGACTACGCCGGTCTTGAGATCAAGCGCGATGACGCGTTGGGCAATGCCGAGCGTGCGGAGCTGTTCGAGTACCGCCGCAACATCGCCAAGCTGGGCAAGCCGGTGGATCACAGCGAGTGGGCGATGCTGCCGCAGACCATCAATGCGATGAACGTGCCACTGGAAAACCGCCTGGTGTTCCCGGCCGCGATCCTGCAGCCGCCGTTCTTCGACGGCGCGGCCGATGATGCGGTGAACTACGGCGCGATCGGTGCGGTGATCGGCCATGAGATCAGCCACGGTTTCGACAATGCCGGTGCGCTGTTCGATGAGACGGGCAAGCTGCAGAACTGGTGGACGCCCGAAGATCTGAAGAAGTTCAACGCGGCCGGCGATGCACTGGCGGCGCAGTTCAGCAGCTACACACCGTTCCCGGGGGTATCGGTGAATGGTCGTCTGACGCTGGGCGAGAACATTGCGGACGTGGCAGGTCTTTCGACGGCCTACGATGCGTATCAGTTGTCGCTGCAGGGCAAGCCGGGCCAGACGCTGGAAGGCTTCACGCCGGATCAGCGGTTCTTCCTGGGGTTTGCGCAGGCATGGCGGAGCAAGGCGCGTGAGCAGGCGCTGCGCAATTCGCTGTTGACCAATGTGCATGCGCCGGGCCAGTTCCGTGCGTTGACGGTGCGCAATCTGGATGCGTGGTATCCGGCCTTCGAGGTGAAGGAAGGCCAGAAGCTGTACCTGGCGCCGGAGAAGCGGGTCAAGGTGTGGTGAGGTGCGTCATCGCACGTTGCTGAGATGAGAGAACGGGCGCTTCGGCGCCCGTTTTTTTTTCGCTGTAGAGCAGCGGGTCCCGGAAGCCTGTGCGTGCCCGACCCAACCAGCGGACACAGGGCACTTGCCGCTTCAAGGCCAATCAGCAAGCACCCCAGCCGACACACCCATCCGCGTGCACGCCCGCGTCGCCAGCCCGTCCTGCAGCGCGCGCCGGAACAACGGCGCCATGCCTTTGAGCATCACCGCCGACGCCCGCGACTGCGCACGCTGCATCGGCGTGCGCTGGATCATCGCGGTCGCCCAGTCCGGCAGCAGCGCTGCACCTGCACCGAGGAACAGCTCACGCGAGAGACCCGCCATCGGCACCGGCAGGCGGATGCCTGACAGGACCGCCAGCACCTCGCGCGAGCGCGCATCGAACACCAGCTGCGATTGCTGGCGCGCGAAGTACGCGTCCACCTCCGCTTCCGACGCGGGAACGTCTACAGCGCCAAGCGCTTCGGCCACGCGCTTGTACTCACGGTAGTACCGGTCGGCGACCGCCGTAGGCACGTCGCGGCAATAGCGTCGGCAGCCCTGCAGGAAGCCGTACGCTTCAGTGACGTGCACCCAGGTGAGCAGCGCGGGATCGTCGGCGGAATACGCGCGGCCATCGGCGGTGTGACCGCGCACCTGGGCATGGATGCGGGTCACCTTGGCGATCAACGCCTCGACTTCCGCGGTGGATGCGTAGGTCGTTCCCGCGACGAACGCGGTGGTGCGGCGCAGGCGGCCGACCAGGTCATCGCGGAAGTTGGAGTGGTCGTACACACCGGCCAGGGCCAGCGGATGCAGGGTCTGCAGCATCAGGGCGCACAGGCCGCCGGCGAGCATGCCGGGAAACTCGGCATGCACCCGCCAGGTGATGCTGTCGGGGCCGAACCAGCCGGGGTCGCCCAGCGGGTGGTCGTAGTCGATCCCGCTTTGGCCGCGGGGGAAGGCGCCCAGCACCCAGCGGCGTATGGGGGCGGTGGCAGGGCGGGCAAGCGAACGCAGCAGGGAGGACATCAGCAGTACCGAGGGCGAGCGGACCGGCATTTCGCGCGGATGCGTCAATTCTGCGTGATACCGGTGGGGCTGGCGAGGCGGGTGCCCGACAGGGCCTGCGCATTGTGCAGATGCAGCATGGGAGCCGCCGTCCAAGCCGTATTTACCCGGCGATTTACGTGCCGCAGTGCGCAAATCCGCTGCGGGTTTGCCCATTCAGGCAGAAATGGCGCCGGATCTTTGCGCTTTGCCCATTGCCAAGCGCCGTGAAAGTGCTAGAACTGGATACGCCACAACGTCGTCCAATGCGCTGCCGCACGTTCCAGAAGGAGCTCGTCATGATCGCTTTGTTCAAAGGTTTGGGTCTGCTGTTGCAGGATAACGAGCTGTACAGCAGCCCGTTCGAAAAACAGGTCGCGCATTGGCGTAACAAGAGTGAACAGCAGATCCGCGAAGAAGTCGCGGTACTGGCCAAAGCCAAGGGCCAGTGGCTGATGGCCTCGATCGTGGGCTGGCAGGCGTCCTCCCTGCTCATCCTCGGCCTGATCAGCAACTACCTGTGGAAGGATGACTTCCATATCACCTTCACCCGCGTGGTGATCGTGTTCGGTTCATGGGTGTCGATCCTGTTCGTGATCTGGTTCATGGCCAACATGTTCGATCACACCGCCGGCTTCGAGCGCTGGATGAAGGCCTTCAACAGCCGCGCCCGGATCACCTCCGATGCCGATACGGTCGAATGCGTGGCCGAGGCGCTGGACATGGCCCAGCACTATCCGGAAGTCCTGGATTACAAGCAGGCGGTGAGCGCCAAGCGCGAGCTGCGCCACGAGGACATCCGCATCATGCGCGAGATCGGCCGGATGAAGCAGCACACCGAACTGGTGGGCCAGCTCAATCATGTCGGCGAGCAGCCCAACGGCACCAACCTGCATCTGCAGCCCGCGTTCTGACCCTACTGAAACGCGGGGGGAGCCACGATGCCACCGTGATCACTCACGGTGGCATTGTTCTTTCTGGACCGCGCTGACGCAATGCTGGAAGCCAGCCGGCAACCCCGCCATCTGCTCGGTCTTGCCGACTGCCACCGACAGCCGGTGCAGGGGCGGATAGGCGCAGTCCTTGTCCTTCCCGCAGCGCGCATCCAGCACCAGGTAGTGGCAGTGGCCACTGCTGCTGGCGATGCAGTCGAAGCTGGCCACGCCGTTGTCGACCGTGGTTTTGCTGTACAGCGTATCCACGCCGTTGGCGCGGATGCGGGTGACGGAGGTGTTGTTCGATTGCTGGCAGGCCGCCAGCATCAACACGCAGAGACTGGCGACAACGGCGGTACGCATGGCAGGCTCCAGACGAAAGGAAAGGCGCGTTACATCCCGCGGAACAGGCTCATGAAGGGCTGGCTGACGTTGAGCACTTCGGTGCGGTGCTTCAAGCGCAGCTGGCCGCGGCCGGTGTCATCGCGGGTGACCGCGGCGACCGCCTTCATGTTCACGATGGTGGAGCGGTGGATCTGGCGGAAACGTTGCGGATCGAGCGCATCCAGCAGTTCACGCAGCGAGGTGCGCAGCAGGCTTTCACCCTGCTCGGTGACCACGGTGGTGTATTTGCTGTCCGCACGGAAGTAGATCACATCTTCGAGCATGATCAGCTGCGTGTCGCGGCCGTTGCTGGCGGTGATCCAGGCCAAAGGCGGCGCGCTTGAGGCGGCGGCGGGCTGATTGCCGAGGCGCTGCAGCAGCTGCTCGAGCATGCCGCTGTCCGGGCGGCCGAGCTGCATGCGGGCCAGGATCCGCTCGCGCGTGGCCAGCAGGCGCTCATCGCTGACCGGCTTGAGCAGGTAGTCGATCGCACCCTGTTCGAAGGCGTCGATCGCATACTGGTCGTAGGCGGTGACGAACACCACCTGGGTGCGCGGGCTGATCTCGGGCAGCGCGCGGGCCACCTCGATACCGGTGATGCCGGGCATGCGGATGTCGAGCAGGGCCAGGTCCGGCTTCAGCTCGGCCAGACGCTCCAGCGCACTGGCACCGTCCTCGCATTCGGCCACCAGCCGCAGTTCCGGCCACAACCGCTGCAGCTGCGCGACCAGCGACTGGCGCAGCAGGTCTTCGTCTTCGGCAATGAGGGCGTCAAGCTGCATGGATCGCCTCGCGGGCATCGCGCGGCAGGGTGATCGTCGCTGCCACGCCGGTGGGGAAATTGGACACGATCGCCACGCCAGCGTGCTCACCGCAGGTCAGGCGCAGGCGTTCGCGCAGGTTCTTCAGGCCGATCCCGGTACCACTGGTGCCCTGCCCGAACCCGAGGCCGTCGTCGGCCACGGTGAGGGTGACATGGTCCTCGAAGGCGCGCGCGATGATCCACACCGTGCCGCCGCCGGGTTTGGGTTCCAGGCCGTGTTTGATCGCGTTCTCGACCAGGGTCTGCAGCGCCATCGAGGGCAGCGGCAGGCTGAGCAGGGCCGGGGGCACGTCCACCTGCAGGGCCAAGCGGGCGCCCATGCGGATCTTGAGGATTTCCAGGTAGGCCTGGGTGCGCTCCAGCTCCACGCCCAGGGTCGACATCGATTCCTCCACGCTGGGAAGCGAGCTGCGCAGGTACTGGATCAGGTGCCCGAGCATCTGGTCGGCGCGCGGCGGATCGGTGCGGGTCAGCACCTGCGCGTTGGCCAGCGTGTTGTAGAGGAAGTGCGGCTCGACCTGGGCGTGCAGCAGGTTGAGCTTGGCCACCGACAGTTCCTTCTCGGTCGCGGTCTGCTCGGCGGCGGCCTGCTCGTCGCGGCGCTGCTCGGCCACCCGGCGGGTGATCGCACGGCCGACCGCTTCGGCGTTCTCGTGGTTGCTGCCTTCGTCGACCGCCAGCAGATCGGCCCAGACCCCGGCATCGGGCTCGAACAGCAGGGTCACGCTGCTGGTGCCCTGCCCCGGCGTGACCGTGGCGAGCACGCTGTTGCGCTTGATCGCCAGCCGCGCAGGCAGGTTCCAGCGGGACGGCGGGCGGCCGTTGTAGGGATCCACGCGGCGCACATAGGCACGGACCTGCAGGCTGCCGGGCGCACTTTCGATGTCTTCCACGCGTGGCAGCTCGGCGATGGCGGCCTCGACCAAGGCGAAGGCCGGGCCGGCGTCCATCGGCACCTCGATCTGGCGGCGCTGGCGGCTGGACAGGGTGGCCGCGTCCAGGCGTCCGGCGACGTGCTGCACGCGCCGGATATGGGCGATGCAGCTGCCCAGGGCGGTCACCATCACGAACAGGGCCAGCAGGCCGAACACCCAGCCGGGGCCTTCGTCCATGCCATGGAAGAAGCCACTCCAGACAAACCCCGCCACCACGATGGCGGCGGCCCAGGCCAACAGAATGCGGAAGATCAGGGAGAGGCTGGCGAACACGGCGGCGTCATCACATAGGGAGTGAGGCGAGCATAGCCCCGCCGCCAGCGGGAACAAGCGGCATGCGACGAAGGCAGGGAATGGTGGGACGAAGCGGTGTAGAGCCACCCCATGGGTGGCTGGCTTTCTTCCGGAACCGCGAAGCCACGCATGGCGTGGCTCTACGTCTGGGTTCGGAACCGCGAAGCCACGCATGGCGTGGCTCTACGTCTGGGTTCGAGACCGCGAAGCCACGCATGGCGTGGCTCTACAGCGGGGGTCCGGCCGGCGTGCCGGCCGGACGCGCCTTATTTCCGCTCGGCGGCGCTGGCGTCACGCGGGGCGCGGAACTGGGAGTCTTCGCTCCAGTTCGGCCAGGCGCGCGAGTTGGCCAGCTGGTTGCCCAGCGTGTACAGCACTTCCAGATCGCGCGAGGCGCCGGCGAAGGTCCAGTCCGGCTGCCACTCGTCGCCCTGCTGGTGATAGCGCTTGGCGGTGTAGTCATCCGAAGCGGCCTTGCCGGCCGCCACGCCCCCCTCCACCCAATCCTGGCCCGCCGAGTACGACACTGCCGGCACGCCACGCTTGGCGAACGGGAAGTGATCGGAGCGGAAGAACAGGCCGGCTTCCGGCTTCGGGTCCGGCGTGTAGCGGATGTCCCAGCCCTTGGCGACGTCTTTGAGCTGGTCCAGCAGTTCCAGCTTGGCCGAGCCGTAGATGCCGAAGTCACGCGAGGGGCTGAAAGGCGCCATGCCGTCCATGTTGATCAGCGCAACGGTCTTGCCCAGCGGGTACAGCGGGTGGGTGGCGTAGTACTCCGAGCCGAGCAGGCCCTTTTCCTCGGCGGTCACGGCCAGGAACAGCACCGACCGCTCCGGGCGCTTGCCCTTGGCGAAGCCACGGGCCAGTTCGATCAGCGAGGCGGTGCCGCTGGCGTTGTCCAGCGCGCCGTTGAAGATGGTGTCACCGTTCGCGTCCGGCTTGCCCACGCCGATGTGGTCCCAGTGGGCGCTGTAGATCACCGTCTCGTCGGGATGCTTGCTGCCTTCCAGGCGCGCGGCCACGTTGTGCGAGGTGATCACCTCGGTCTTGACCGCGTACTTGGCCGAGAAGGTCTCGCCCTTCAGCTCCACCGGCTTGAAATCACGGGTCTGCGCCTGCTTCTTGAGCGCCTCGAAATCCAGGCCCGAACGCTTGAACAGCTCCACCGCCAGATCGCGCTGGATCCAGCCTTCCAGCAGCGGATGCGCCTCGGCCGGGTTGTCGCGGACCACGTCGAACATGGTGTTGGTGTTGGAGCCGGCCACGGTGGCCCAGCCGTACGAGGCCGGCGCGGTCTCGTGCACGATCAGCACGCCGAGGGCGCCCTGGCGCGCGCCTTCCTCGTACTTGTAGGTCCAGCGACCGTAGTAGGTCATGCCCTTGCCGTCGAAGTCGCCCTGGCCGGTTTCGAAGTCCGGGTCGTTGATCAGCACGACGGCGATCTTGCCCTTCAGGTCCACGCCCTTGAAATCGTCCCAGTTGCGCTCGGCGGCCTTGACGCCGTAGCCGAGGAAGACCAGCGGCGCGTTCTTGATGTCCACCGCGCTGGCCCCGTTCATCGCGGCGCGTACAGCGATTTCCTTGCCCTGGCTCAGCGTCTGGGGCTTGCCCTTGCTGCTCAACGACAGGCTCGGGGTGCCGACGATATCGCCCTTGAGCAGCGGCACGGCCTGGGTCCACAGGCGCTTGCCGTCCTTGAGGTCGCCGCCCGGCTGCAGGCCCGCCGCTGCGAACTGCTTGCTCAGGAAGGCGATGGTCTTCTCTTCACCGGCAGTGGCCGGCGAGCGGCCTTCGTAGGCGTCCGACGCCAGTTCCTTGACGTCGGCGGAGATCCGCGCGCCATCGAATTTGGGGGTGGCGGCCATCAAGGCCGACGACACCGACAACGCCAACAGGCTGATTACCACACGCTTCACGCTGCACCTCATGACTGACCGACAATCGCCCGAGTGTAGGCCAGAGCCGCCGCGCAGTGCAGTGCCGGTCTACACGGCTGCCGCACGGGCCAGCAGCATCGCCTTCTCACGCGCATTCGCGGTCAGCGCGGCCGCACGCTGGAATGCCGCCCGTGCTTCGGCGTGCCGCCCCAGCTGGGCCAGCAGGTCGCCCTGCACCGCAGCCAGCGGCGCATAGTCGCGCAGCCGCGCATCGTCACCGAGTGCGTCGACCAACGGCCATGCGGCCGCCGCGCCCTGCGCCCGCGACAGGGCGACCGCATGGTTCAACGCAATCACCGGCGAGGGCTGCCGCTGCGCCAGGCGTGCGTACAGCGTGGTCATCCGCGCCCAGTCGGTGTCTTCGGCGCGGCGAGCGCGTGCGTGACACTCGGCGATGGCGGCCTGCAGCGCATAGGGATCGTCACCGCCGCCCAGCGCCATCGCCTGCTGCAGCGCGGCCTGGCCACGCGCGATCTGCAGCCAGTCCCAGCGCGTGCGGTCCTGGTCAGGCAACAGGATCGGCGTACCGGTGGCATCGGTGCGGGCGGCGGTGCGCGAGGCCTGCAGTTCCATCAGGGCGAGCAGCCCCTGCACCTGCGGCCAGGTCGGCAACCGACTGGCGAGCACGCGGCCCAGCCGCAGCGCTTCGTCGCACAGGGCCGGGCGCATCCAGTCATCGCCGGCACTGGCCGCATAGCCTTCGTTGAAGATCAGGTAGACCACCTCCAGCACCGAGGCCAGGCGCTCCGGCAACGCCGCCTGGCGCGGCACTTCGAATGGCACCTGCTTGTGCGCCAGCGTGCGCTTGGCGCGCACGATGCGCTGGGCAATGGTGGGCTCCGGCGCGAGGAACGCGCGTGCGATCTCATCGGTGGTCAGGCCGCCGAGCAGTCGTAGCGTCAGCGCGACACGCGCGTCGGCGGCCAGCACCGGATGACAGGCAACGAACATCAGCCGCAGCAGGTCATCGCCGATGTCGTCTTCCAGCGCATCGCTGTCGTCCGGCGCCGGCAACGGCAGCGGCGCCAGCGCACTAGTGAACTGCGCGTGCTGGCCGGCGACGCGCTGGTGCTGGCGCAGCACATCGATGGCGCGGTTGCGCGCAGTGGTCATCAGCCACGCTCCGGGATTGTCCGGCACACCCTGGCTGGGCCAGCGCTCCAGCGCGGCCAGCCAGGTGTCCTGGACCAGCTCTTCGGCACGGCCGACATCGCCGCCGAGCAGGCGGGTCAGGCGGGCGGTCAACACTGGCGACTCCATGCGCCAGATCGTCTCCAGTCGTTGCGTCAGTGCCGTGTCCATGCGGCTGATCAGAGCACCGGTGCGGCCGGCGCACAAGCCGCACCGCGGCGTGCCATCACCCCGGTTCGCCGTCCATGTGCGCGATCTCCCACAGGTGCCCATCCAGGTCCTGGAAGCCCCGCTGGTACATGAAACCGTAATCGCGCGCCGGCTGCGGCTCGCGGGCACCGGCCTTCAGCGCCTTGTCCACCAGCCCGTCGACCGCCTGGCGGCTCTGCGCCGACAGGCAGGTGATCACCTCGGTCTGGCGGCGCGCATCACTGATCGGCTGGGTCGTGAACTGCGCGAAGAACGTCTCCACCAGCAACATCACGAAGATGCTGTCGCTGATGATCATGCAGGCTGCGTTCTCATCGGTGAAGGTCGGGTTGAAGGTGTATCCCAGGGCGGCGAAGAACGTCTTGGACGCCTCCAGGTCGCGCACCGGGAGGTTCACGAAGATCATCTGCTGCGTAGCGTTGGTCATGTGGATGGTTCCTGTTGAACGAAAGATTCAGGGCTGCTTCATGCAGTTGACCATCCACGGCTTGCCGTAACGGTCGATCAGAAAACCCCAACGATGGGCCCAGAAGGTTTCGGTGATCGGCATCTTGATCTCGCCCCCGTCGGCCAGCGCGTTGAACACGCGCTCGGCCTCCTCGATCGAGTCCACATCGATGTTGATCGTGGTGCTGCCCTGCCCGTCGGGCGACGGGCCGTCGGCGGCCATCAGGATCGCCGAGCCCACCTCCAGTTGGCTGTGCGCGACGTGGTCCAGTGTCTCCGGCGGCATCTCGCCACAGCCCTCCTTGCTTTCCATGGGCGGCATGTCGCGGTACTTCATTTCCGAGGTGACCTTGCCGCCCAGCACCTGCGCGTAGAAGGCCATGGCGTCATGGGTCTTGCCGTTGAAGCCGAGGAACGGAATCAGTTTCATGGGAATGCTCCAGGGATGCGGGGTGGATTAGTCGGCCGTGCCGATCTGGTCGCGCAGACGCTGTTCCTGCGCCTGTAATTCGGGAGTGAAGGCGGCGCCGAAATCCTCGGCACTGAGGATCGGCCGCAACTCGACCACATCGCCAGCGGCGAACGGCGCGCGCTTGAGCCACTCGGTGGCCTCGTCCAGCGAGCGGACCTGCCACAGCCAGAACCCGCAGACCAGCTCGCGGGTTTCGGCGAACGGCCCATCGATCACCCGCGGCGGCTCGCTGCCGAAGGCCACGCGGCGGGCGCGCGAGGTCGGGTGCAGGCCCTCGCCGGCCAGCATGATCCCGGCCTGGACCAACTGCTCGTTGTACGCGCCCATCGCGCGGATTTCCTGCTCGGTCGGCAATTGACCGGCCTCGGTGGCGGCGGTTGCCTTGACCAGTACCATGACTTTCACGGGGTGCTCCTGTGTGCCAGCCCGGAACCCGGGCCGTTCACTGGATACAACGTGCCAAGGGGATGGAAATCGACACGCACGACGAACTATTTTTTCGTCGCTGAACAGGGCCGCGCTGCGGCGCTGCAACACGCCACGACCGCGGGCTGGGGCATCATGCGGTTTCCCCGCCCACCCTGGTCCGGCCATGCAATTTCTTCTGCTGATCTATATCGACGAGGGCCTGTTGCAGGCCCTGCCCGGCGACGAATACGACCGCCTGATGCATGACTGCCTGCACCACGCCGACCGCCTGCAGGCCGAGGGCACCCTGGTGCTCGCCCAGAAGCTGGAACCGGTGGACAGCGCGCGCACGCTGCGCGTGCGCCAGGGCCAGACCCGCATCACCGATGGCCCGTTCGCCGAAACCCACGAACTGCTGGCCGGCTTCAACCTGATCAACGCACCCGACCACGCCGAGGCGATGCGCATCGCGCAGCAGTTCCCGTGGTCGCGCTTCGGCAGCATCGAGGTACGCCCGCTGGCCGACATGGACGCCGAACGCGTGCGCGTCGGCGCCTGACACCGCTCAAGGCAACAGCGTGATCTTCAGCTCGCGCGGGCCGATGGCCTCATTGCCGCTGTAGTCGCGCGCACTGGCCCGCAGGATGTACTCGCCGGCCGGCAGTGCATCCGGTTGCCAGCGTCCGGTCTCGACCAGCCCATCGCGCACCGAGTTGGTGACCAGGTAGCGGAACCGGGTGACCGCGCTGCCATGCACGGTGATGCCGCTGTCCGGCGCGTAGGCCACGCGGGTGGCGCTGTCTTCGCGCGGCATCCGGTTGAACACGATGTTGAAGCGCGGCTGCTCGTACCCGGCCAGCGGCTGGCCCTGCGCATCCAGGACCTGGTAGCCGACCTGGTACAGGCCCAACCGGCGCCGTGGCAGATTGCGGTCCACCTGGTCCCACGCCTCCACCACGATCTGCACGCCCGGCCCCTGGCGCGGGATCGCGACGCGCCCGTCGGCACCCGCCTTGACCGGCTGGTCCAGGTCGTCCAGCACGGCGACCTCGGTGATGCGCGGCGCGAACGTATCGGCGTAACCGGTGAAGCCCAGTGCCACCGCATTGCGCTCGAAACCACTGGCGCCCACGCTCAGGTGGACATGCGCCATCCGGTTGATGCTGCCCAAGGCTTCGCCGGCGGCGAACCGGGTGCCGCGACGCACGCGGATGCGTTCGAGCTTGCCGTCCTCACCGGACACCTGCTGCCAGCGCGCATCGAACGGCCGATCGCGCGGATCGCGGCCAACCTTCATATGGATGTATTTGAGCCGGCCCAGCGAAAGGCCTTCGGCCTGGCCGCCGACCGACCACGCCGCGAACGGCGTATCGACCTTGCCATCGGCGATCGCCAACACCGGCTGGCCGACATCGCCGCGGATATCGAACCCGCCATGCAGATGGTGCCGACTCTCGCCTTTGAAGTCCCCGCGCACCTCACCCAACGTGCCCACCACTTCGTGCCACCCGTCCTGCGGGGCCAGTGGCCACCGGCCGGCGGTGTCGGGCAAAGGAGCGTCCGGTGCCGGGCCGATCAACGCCGGCGGCGCCGTCTGCCCAGGCCCGAGGGCACGCAGCCGGTGCACACGGTAGGAGGCGGCATCGGCCAGATAGAGGCCGCCCTCGGCATCCAGCGCGAGTGCGGTGGGCCGCGCAAAGCGGGGCTGCGGCGGTACCCCGGCCAGTGCCAGCTGATGGCCCTGGGCCGAGATCTGCACCACCTTGCCGTTGATGTCGCTGGCGTAGATCACCCCGTCATGGGTCACCGCCAGCGCCATCGGTCCGCTGAGCAGGCCGCCATCGGCGACCCGGGTGCCCAGCGTGCCATCCGGGGCGAGTTGGCGGATCGCGTTGTTGAACAGATCGGCGATCAGCAGGTTGCCGTGCGGATCCAGTGCCAGCGCCACCGGCGTATCCAGGCGGGTGGCCGCCCCGATACCATCGACCAGGCCCGGACGCTCGCCACCGGCCACGGTGTGCACCCGTCCATCGGGTTCGATGACGCGGATGCGGTCGTTGTAGGTATCGGCCACGAAGACGCGGCCGCCCGCATCCACCGCCACGCCCATCGGCCCATCGAAGCGCGCCTGGGCGGCCGGGCCATCGACGAACCCCCGCTGACCATCACCGGCCAGCGTGCTTACCGTGCCATCCACCGCAATGCGGCGGATCACGTGGTTGCCGGTATCGGCAACATAGACATTGCCGCCCGCATCCAGTGCGATCCCGGAGGGCGTGTTGAACTGCGCCCGCAGGGCGGCGCCATCGCGCCAACCCTCGCCCTGCCCGGCCAGCGTGTCCACGCGACCGTCGGGATGAACGCGGCGGATGCGGTTGTTGTCGCCGGCATCGGCGATGTAGACCACGCCATGTGTGTCCACGGCCAGGCCGTACGGATCGGCGAAGCGCGCCTGGGCTGCGGGGCCTTCCGTACTGCCGCCCACGCCGTCGCCGGCCAGCACGCTGATTGTCGGCGTCCAGCCCAGGGCCGTCGCCACCGGGCCCGGTGGCGGCGCCGGCGCGGCCGGTTCACGCAGGAAGGTCCAAACCAGCGCTGCCGCCATCAGAGCGGCGATCAGCACCACCATCGTCCATCGTCCGCGCGTCATCGCTGTCCTTGCTGCTGTTCGGGACACGACCTTAGCCGCTCGTGGCGTGCCTGCAAACCCTGCACGCTGGGAGCGCTGATGGTCCACGCGCGCTGGCAGCCGCCCACGCAGCGTGCCGAGGTCAAGGCGGCGGTGAACACGCTGGGCCGCGTGGCGACCCATGCGCGGTACAGCGCGTGACGTTTCGCCCCGGAGCAGCGCCTACTTCGCCGGCGTCTCCACCTTGAACCCCATCGCTTCGCGATAGCGCACATACAGCGCGCTGACCTTCTCCACGTAGGCCAGCGTTTCCGCATACGGCGGCACGCCCTTGTAGCGGGTCACCGCACCGATCCCGGCGTTGTACGCGGCGGCCGCCAGCACGCGGTCGCCTTTGTACCGGCGCAACAACGCCTTCATGTAGCGCGCGCCCCCGCTGATCGACTGCTCGGCCGAGAGCGGATCGGCCACGCCGTATTCGGTGGCGGTATCGGGCATCAGCTGCATCACGCCCTGCGCGCCCTTGGGTGAGATCGCGCCGGCATCGAAACCGCTTTCGGCATGGGCGATCGCACGCAGCCAGGCATCGTCCACGCCGGTGGCCTTGGCCGCCGCCTTGAACTGCTTGGCATGTCGGTTCAACTGCGGCGTGCCGACCTTGCCCAGCCCTTCGTGCGCCGGTTCGCCCGGTGGGGTGGCCACGGTGAACTTCAGGAACACGCGCGAGCCCGGCAGGTTGCGGGTCGAGTAGACCAGTGCACCGTCCTGCTCACGTTCGTACAGGGTGCCGCTGAAGACGCCCATGTTGCCCCACAGGTTGGGGGTCTGCACGGCGTTGTCGTCGATCTGCTGCGGGGTGCACCTGGAGCCGGGCTCGGGTGCCGTGGCCAGACTAACCGTGTTGCTCTGCACGCAGCGATAGACCGTGCGCGCCGATGCCAGGCCAGGCAGCAGCAACGACAACAGGGCCAACGCGGCAGGCAGGGTCGGATTCATCGGGCTCGGATCGGGGCACGGAAGGGTGCGGCGCGATCATCCGGCCGGGGGCGCGAACCGAAGGTGAATACCGGGCCTGCCGCGCTGGCAGGCCCGGCGCTGACTCAGTGGCGGCGGGCCAGCAGCCGCTTGCCGGCGTAGCCCAGGCCGAGCAGGGCGAACCACAGCGGGCTGATCGCCAGCGCGTACAGCGTGTCCGGCTGCAGGGTCAGCAGCACCAGCACGAAGGCGAAGAAGGCCAGGCACACCCCGCACATCAGCACGCCACCGGGCATCTTGAACGCCGAAGCGGCGTGCAGGTGCGGGCGCTTGCGGCGGTAGACGATGTACGAGCACAGGATCAACGACCACACGAACATGAACAACACCGCGGCCAGCGTGGTGACCAAGGTGAACGCGGTCACCAGGTTCGGGATCAGATAGATCAGCATGGCGCCCAGCAACAGGCACACGCAGGAAAACACCAGCCCCAGCGCCGGCACCGCCGCGCGCGACAGGCGCCGGAACGCGCTCGGTGCGTGCCCCTCTTCGGCCAGGCCATACATCATCCGGCTGGTTGAGAAGATGCCGCTGTTGGCCGACGACGTGGCCGAGGTCAGCACCACGAAGTTGATCAGGCTGGCCGCGGCGGGAATGCCGGCCAGCACGAACAGTTCCACGAAGGGGCTCTTGCCGGGCACCACCTCACGCCATGGGGTGACGGCCATGATCGCGATCAGCGCCAGCACGTAGAACACCAGGATGCGCACCGGGATCGAGTTTATCGCCTTGGGCAGGTTGCGCTCCGGATCAGCGGTTTCGGCCGCGGTGGTACCGACCAGTTCGATGCCGACGAAGGCGAACACCGCGATCTGGAAGCCGGCGAAGAAACCGGCCATGCCCATCGGGAACACGCCACCGTCGTTCCACAGGTTGGAGAACGACGCCACGTGCCCGGAGGGGGCGGTGAATCCCCAGGCGACCAGCCCGAAGCCGGTGATGATCAGCGCGCAGATGGCGATGATCTTGATCAGCGCGAACCAGAATTCCATTTCACCGAACAGCTTCACCGTGACCAGGTTGAAGCTGAGCAGCAGGATCACGCATAGCAGCGCCGGTATCCACGGTGCCAGCTCGGGGAACCAGAACTGCGCATACGCGGCGATGGCGATCACATCGGCGATGGCGGTGATGATCCAGCAGAACCAGTACGTCCACCCGCAGAAGAACCCGGCCCACGGCCCGAGCAGGTCGGTGGAGAAGTCGATGAAGGATTTGTACTGCAGGTTGGAAAGCAGCAGCTCGCCCATCGCGCGCATGACGAAGAACAGCATCGCGCCGATGATCAGGTACACCAGCACGATGGACGGGCCGGCCAGGCTGATGGTCTTGCCCGAGCCCATGAACAGACCGGTGCCGATGGCACCGCCGATGGCGATCAGCTGCAGGTGGCGGTTGGAGAGGCTGCGCCGGAGGTGTTCCGGCGGGACGGCAGGATCGGTCATGGGGCAGCGTCGGCAGGGGCGAAGCGTCCGAACATAGACCTCCGCGAGGCGTTGCGCCAGTCGCCATCGGGCCGTTCGCGGGGGCCGTGGCCGGGCACTGCCCGGGGCGATGATGTGACGGATTCACCTCGCTCCACCGCGCGTGATGCCGGCAGGACGATTGCGCCCCGGCCGGATGGTTCCAATCCCTGCCCGCTGATGGTCATATAGGGCTCCGCCAGGGCATCGAGGTCTGCTTGAACCGCGCCAGGATCATTGCCGCCACCGTAGTGCTTGCCCTGCTCGGCGCCCTGGTGCCGATCGCCACCGTGTTCTATTTCACCTGGAGCCGCGCCAGCGAATCCGAGCAGGTGCGGCTGCAGACCACCGCCGAGCGCACCCTGCAGCGCGCGCACCGCGCCTACGAGACGGCGCTGGCCACCCTGCGCGAGCTCAACCAGAGCACGTTGGCACCGTGCTCACCCGAGCACCTGCAGCTGATGCGCAGCCTGGTGATACGCACCCACTCGGCCGAACAGGTGGGCTATTTCGAGAACGGCCGGCTGGCCTGCACGTCCTGGGGCCCGATGGACGCGCAGATCATCCAGCGCCCGCCGGCCTATGTCACCGCCGAAGGCGCGGGCATCACCCTGGACGTGCGGCCGCTGGCAGGCACTCCCCAGCAACCGCTGCTGGCCCTGCAACTGGGACGCTACGACATCCTCATGGACCCGGCCCGGCTGGTCGACGTGATCGTCGACCCGAACGTGCGCCTGGCGGTGGCCAGCCCCGATGGGCGCCTGATCGCCCAGCAGGACATCCCCGACGAGGCCTTGCTGCAGCGCCTGCTGCGTGAACCGGCCAGCGGCCTGGAAGGCCAGACGCTGTACGCCAGCGCGCAGGACCAGGAGTGGCTGGCGATCGCCATGGCGCCGCGGACCGATCTGGTTGCCGCGTTCCGCCACCAGATCGGGCAGTTCATCCCGTTGGGCGTGCTCGGCGCGCTGGCGATGATCGGCGGCGTAGTGTGGCTGTCGCGGCGGCGGCTGTCGCTGCGGGGCGAGCTGGCCACGGCGGTGCGCCGGCGTGAGTTCTTCATGCACTACCAGCCCATCATCGAACTGGACACCGGCATCTGCGTGGGCGCCGAATCGCTGGTGCGCTGGCGGCGTGCCGACGGCACGCTGGTGCGTCCGGACCTGTTTATTCCGCTGGCCGAAGAGGCCGGCCTGATCGAAGCGCTGACCGACCAGGTCATCGACCATGTGATCACCGACATGCGCGAGCTGCTGGTGCAGGACCGCACCGCCCACATCGCGATCAACCTGGCCGCCGAGGATGTCAGCAGCGGCCGGGCGCTGAAGGTGCTCTCCAGCAAGCTGCACGGCACCGGCATCCACCCGCAGCAGATCTGGCTGGAGGCCACCGAGCGTGGCTTCATCGACGTCCGCCGCGCCCGCACCAGCCTGGCCAATGCGCGGCGGCTGGGGCACTGCGTGGCGATCGATGATTTCGGTGTCGGTTACTCCAGCCTGCAGTACCTGCAGCAGCTGCCGCTGGATGCGTTGAAGATCGACAAATCCTTCATCGATGCGATCGGCACTGACAGCGCGACCAGCCCGGTCACCTCGCACATCATCGACATGGCCAAGACCCTGGGCCTGTTCACCGTGGCCGAAGGCGTGGAAACCCCGGCGCAGCTGGCCTATCTGCAGGCGCGCCAGGTGGAGTTCGGGCAGGGCTGGCTGTTCTCCAAGGCGCTGGCCCCGGCCGAGTTCATGGCCTTCCACCAGCAGCGCAAGCAGCAGTACGGCCAGGCACCCGAAAACATGCAGAACCCCAACAGCGACACCGTGGCCTGAGCCGGCGCATCATTCCCGCTCGAGCCCGGCCAGCGTCATCACCCATGCCGGCACCGGCGGCTCGCCTGCGTAGAAGGCCTTCGGTTTGTTTTCCGCCATCGCCCAGCGCTGGATCCAGCTGATGCCACCGGCGCCGTTGTAGCCATCGGGATGCTGATAGGCCGGATCCTGCAAGGCGGCCTCCAGCGAGATGAAGCGATAGCCCCGCCGGCGCGTGGCCGCGACCAGCTCCTCCACGCAGTCGGCACTGAGCGCGTTGGCATGGATCAGCCACACCTGCGCCGGCAGCCGGCCCAGCAGCTGCTGGCCCTGCTGCTCGTAGTAGTCCAGTTTCTTGAGCATGTACGGCACGTAGCCACGGCGCAGCTGGCGCAGGCGCGCCTCGCGCGAGACAGGATCGGTGTCGGTATCGCGCACATGATCGTAGGCGAACGCCCAGATCCACTCGCTGTTGTCGACCGTGACCGGTGCAACCCGATACCCGTGCTGCTGCAGGAACTCCCCGAGCGCCGCGCGTTCGTGCGGCGACTGCCCGGCACGCAGGTACGGATGCCGGAACCAGCGCGGCGCCTGCCCGGTCTCGGCCAGCAACGGACGCAGCGTCGCCTCGCCGCGCAGGATGTCCTGCTCGTAGGCGGCCAGCCCGATCGCATGCAGGTCGACATGCCCGTAGGTGTGGTTGCCCAGCTCAACGCCGGCATCGCGCCAGTCGCGCAGCATCTGCACCCGCGCCGGTTGCACCTGCCCGTCCACCTCCAGCTTGACCTCGTTGACGAAGCCCACCACCGGCACGTCGGCCCGCTTCAGGGCCGCGATCAGCTGCGCATGCCGGGCGGCAAGCTCGGGCTCGGCGCGTTCGTCCAGGCGCTGCCAGGGCAGATCGTCGATGGTCAGCGCGATGCGCCGCTCCGGCGCCGCCGCGTGGGCGATGCCGGCCAGGCACAACAGGGCCAGCACAGCACTTCGAAGAACTCCCTTGCGCACCCGCTGCTCCCATCGCGATACCTGGCCCCAGCATAGCGCCGGGCATCACGCTCCATCTTGCCGGGTGCGGCGGCTGGGCTCAGTGCGTGATCGGTGCCCAGGCGCGCGGCTGGCGCAACACCACCATCAACGTGGCCAGCAGCAGTACCAGCAGGACCGCTGGCAGCCAGCGTTCGCCGACGGTTTCCAGCATCACGCCGCCGAGGATGCCCGCCAGCGCGATGGCCAGGTTCCAGCCGGTCACCACGAAGGACTGCGCGATGTCCCCGGCCTCGTCCGCACGGCGCGCCACCGCGGTCTGGAACAGCGTGGGAACGCCACCGAAGGATATGCCCCACACCACTGTCCCGATCACCAGTACCCACGGCGAGCCGGGCCACAGGCCGAACGCCACTGCCGAGAGTGCGAAGGCCACGGTGCTTGCGATCACCAGCGCGCGCAGCCAGCGATCCACCAGCAGTCCGGTGATCCAGATGCCGACCAGCGCGGCCACCCCGAACACCAGCAACAGGCGATCCAGCCACGCCGCCGCGCCGGACAGCGACGCAAACGGCTCGATGTAGGTGTAGAGCACGTTGTGCGCCAACACGTAGAGGAACATCGTCATCAGCGCGGTGCGCATGCCGCGCAGGCGCAGCACGTTGCCCAACGGCTGCTGGGCCGCTGCGCCCGGGGCCGGCAACGACGGCAGCGCCAGCCGCGCCCACACCAGCAGGCCCACGCTGAGCAGCGACATCAACCCGAACGCCCAGCGCCAGCCGATGGTCTGGCCGAGCAGCGTACCGGCGGGGATGCCCAGCGACAGTGCCAGCGGCGTGCCGACCATCGCCACCGCGATCGCCCGGCCCTGCAGCTGCGGCACCACCATGCGGCTGGCGTACCCCGCCACCAGCGACCACAGCAGGCCCGCGCTGATGCCGGCGCAGAAGCGTGCGACCAGCATCAGGCCGTAGTGATGTGTCATCGCGGTGATGGTATTGACCACCACGAAACCGGCGATCGCGGTGAGCAGCAGCGGGCGGCGTGGCCAGCGCCGCGTCAATGCGGTCATCGGCAGTGCGGCAACCAGCGAGCCCAGGGCGTAGATGGTGACCAGCTGCCCGACGAGCGCGCGGCTGACGCCCAGATCGGCGCTCATCGGTGACAGCAGGCCCGCCGGCAATGCCTCGGTGAGGATGGTGATGAAGCCCGCGCAGGCCAGCGCCAGCAGACCACCGAAAGGCAATCGGGTGGCCGCGTTGGGCAGGGGCACGGCGCTGGTATCGACCGCGTGACCGCTCATGGGTGCACCCGGGTGGGGGCCGCATCCAGCGGGCGCGTGGGGTCGCGGAGGTCAGGGAAGGAGGACATGGCGGCGCCGGGAGGTGAGGGAGCGCCACCGTAGGCCGCGAGCGCCTGCCGAAACAGCCGGTTGGCGTTCCGCACATTCCGGACCTGCAGGGCCGCAATCGGTGAAGCGCCCTCCCCGCAAGGTCTTTCACCCCAACCGGCGCCTGGCGCACCGCAGTGTTGCGGGCCGATGGCTGCACCTCCCGCCCCGCAGGCCCTGCCGACGGTTACAGTGCCCGCTTTCCTCCCCATGCCCCCACCCATGTCAGCCTTGGACAACCTCGGCAACCTGCAGACCTTCGTGCAGGTCGCCGACACCCGCAGCTTCGTCGAGACCGGCCGCATGCTCGGCATCTCCGCCTCGGCCGCCGGCAAGACCGTGTCGCGGCTGGAACAGGCACTCGGCGTGCGGCTGTTCCACCGCAGCACCCGCAGCATCACCCTCACCGCCGAGGGAGAGCGCTTCCTGGTCCGATGCCGGCGCATCCTGGATGAGCGTGACGCCGCCCGTGACGAGCTGGTCCAGCAGACCGAGGCACCCACGGGGGTGCTGCGGGTCAGCCTGCCGCTGGTCGGCGACATCTCGCTGCCGCTGCTCACCGAGTTCATGGCGGCTTATCCCGGCATCCGCCTGGAGCTGGATTTCGATGACCGGCTGGTGGATGTGATCGAGGAGGGTTTCGACGCCGTTTTGCGGGTCAGCGAGCCCACCGACTCGCGTCTGAGTGCCCGGCAACTCGGCGTGTTTCCGCGCTACCTGGTGGCCTCGCCGGACTATCTGGCCCGGCGCGGTACGCCACGTGTGCCCGAGGACCTGCTGCACCACGACTGCCTGCACTACCGCTTCCCCAGCAGCGGCAAGCTCGAACCGTGGCCGCTGCCGCAGACGCCAGGCGCTGCGCCACTGGCACTGCCGGTCTCGATGGTCAGCAACACCATCGAAGCGCGGCTGGCCTTCGCGCTGGCCGGGCGCGGCATCGCCTACATCCCCGAGCACTCGGTGCGCGAGGCACTGGCCGACGGTCGGCTGCAGCGGGTGATGGCCGACCGCATCCATGCCTGCGGCACCTTCTACCTGCTGTGGCCCTCCGGCCGCCATGTGCTGCCCAAGCTGCGGGTCTTCATCGATTTCATCAGCGCGCGGCTGACCGGCGTGAGCTGCTGAGCAGCTGCTGAGCAGGCCGCGTTCATCGGCCCGCCGCCGCGCGGTTCTATACTGGCCGCGCGGCAGCCAGCCGCCTTTGTTGCCGAGGTAAGCCTACATGCGCCATTGATGCCGCCGTCGTCTGACGGCCCGTCTCCACCCACCTGTTCCGCAGGAGGGGAGTCCTTGGCATCCAATGGAGGTCGCATGACCGCATTCGCTCTCACGCTCGACCGCGTGACGCATACCCTGCCCGACGGCCGGGTCCTGTTTTCCGAACTGTCCGCCGCGTTCGACGGCACCCCGACCGGTCTGGTCGGGCGCAACGGCGTGGGCAAAAGCGTGCTCGCACGCTTGCTCAGCGGCGATCTCGCGCCCACCTCCGGCCGCATCCCGCGCAGTGGGCCGGTGCACCTGCTCACCCAGCACAGCGGCGTACCCGAGGGCCGCATCGCCGACCTGGCCGGGGTCGGTGCGGTGCTCGATGCCCTGCTCCGCATCGAAGCCGGCAGCGTCGATCCCGACGATTTCAGCTGCGTGGGTGAGCGCTGGGATCTACGCGAGCAGCTGCAGGCACAGTGGCACCTGCTCGGGCTGCCTGCGCTCGATCCCCTGCAGCCGGCAGCGACGCTCAGCGGTGGCCAAGCGATGCAGGTCGCACTGGCCGGTGCGTTCCTGTCCGGTGCCGAGGGGCTGATCCTGGATGAACCCAGCAACCATCTTGATGCCGACCATCGCGAGCGCCTGATCGACGCGCTGCAGCGCTGGCACGGCGGCCTGATCGTGATCAGCCACGACCGTACGCTGCTGCGGCACATGACGCGCATCGTCGAACTGTCGCCAAGCGGGCTGCGCCAGTACGGCGGCAACTACGATCTCTACGCCGAACAGAAACACGGCGAGCGGCGCAGTGCCCAGGCCGAGCTGGCCCTGCGCAAGCGCGAGCGCCGCCATCAGCAGACCGAGCTGCGCGATCAGCGCGAGAAGATGGCGCATCGGCAGGCGCGCGCTACACGCGATGCACGCACCGCCAACCAGGCACCGATCCTGCTCGGTGGCATGAAGAACCGCAGCGAGCACACTGCCGGCCGCTGGCAGGCACAGCAGAACGAGCGCCGTACCGAACTGGACGCGCGCGTGCGCGAGGCCGCCGGCGAGGTGGAGCAGGACATCGAGATCGCCCTGCTTGCCCCGGTGATCAGCCAGCCGGGCCCCCAGCGCGTGGCCGAGCTCGTCGCCGCCGAACTGCCGTGGGTGCAGGCGCCCTGGAACACGCTGGATCTCACCGTGCAGCGCGGCCAGCGGATCGGGGTGCAGGGCCGCAACGGCAGCGGCAAATCCACGCTGCTGCGGTTGCTGGCCGGCACGTTGGCGCCGGTGTCGGGGCACGTCGAGGTGGCGGCCAGTGTCGCCCTGCTCGATCAGTCGCTGACGATGCTGCCGGGCGATGCCTCGGCGCTGTCACTGCTGCAGCGCGCGCATCCGTTGGCCGACGAAGGTACGCTGCGCACGCAGTTGGCCCTGCTCGGCCTGGATGCCGAGCGCAGCCTGCGGCCGTTGGGCACGCTCAGCGGTGGCGAACGCCTGAAGGCGGCGCTGGCGTCCGTGCTGTACGCGCAGACGCCGCCGCAATTGCTGCTGCTCGACGAACCCGGCAATCACCTCGACCTGCCCTCGCTGACCGCGCTGGAGCAGATGCTCGGTCAGTACACCGGCACGTTGATGATCGTCTCGCACGATGCCGCGCTGCTGGAGGCGGTCGGCTTGAGCCATACCCTGCGCGCATCTGATCAGGGCTGGCAGCTGACGCCGGTGTAGCGCCGGCGGCTACGCGCGCGCCCACGCCGGGAAAGCGTCCGGCAACAACTGCCACAACAGCGGGCCGGCGCGCAGTTCTTCATCGTTGAGCAGGCAGGCATCCAGCTCGGCACGCACCGCGTGCTCGTCCATCGCCACGCCGATCACCGCCAGTTCCTGGCGGCGGTCGCCCCACCACGGATGCCACAGCCTGCGCATCGCCTGGTACTCACCGGCATCGCCGACCTGCTCCACGCTGGGCAGCGGCGCGGTCCAGCACGCCGCCTGCTGGCGGGCCCAGCCGATATCCGTATAGGGCACGCGCGTGGGCGGCAGCAGCGGCGCGGTGTTTTCCAGACCAGCCTCCATGCGCTCGCGCGAGGCATACCAGAAGCCGGCAGCCGAGGTCTGGGTGGCGGCACCGACGCTGGAGAGCTCGCCCACCCAGTCCATGCGGTTGGCCAGCCAGAAGAAACCCTTACTGCGGATCACACTGCCCAGCCCGGTCTCCAGCAGCCGTGCGAAACGCTGCGGGTGGAACGGCCGGCGCGAGCGGTAGACGAAGCTGGTGATGCCGTACTCCTCGGTCTCGGGCGTGTGCTGGCCACGCAGCGCCTGCATCCAGCCCGGCGCCAACTGCGCTTTGACGAAATCGTAGCGGCCGGTATCAAGGACCTCGTGCAGCGGCACATTGCCCTGCTCGGACATCACCAGCCGCGCATCGCGGTTCATGGCACGCAGCACGGCGAGCGTGGACTGCAGCGTGTCATCGTCGATCAGATCGCACTTGCTCACCACGATCACGTTGGCGAACTCGATCTGCTCGGCGAGCAGATTCACGACACCGCGGTCGTCGTCCTCACCGGCCTGCTGGCCGCGGTCGGTCAGCCGGTCACTTGAGCCGAAGTCGTGCAGGAACCGCGCGCCATCGACCACCGTCACCAGCGTATCCAGCCGCGCGATGTCGCTGAGGCTGAAGCCATCCTCATCGCGCACCGAGAAGGTTGCCGCGACCGGCATCGGCTCGGCGATCCCGGTCGACTCGATCAGCAGGTAGTCGTAGCGCCCCTCCGCCGCGAGCCGGCGCACCTCCTGCAGCAGGTCATCGCGCAGCGTGCAGCAGATGCAGCCGTTGCTGAACTCCACCAGCGTCTCCTCGGTGCGGCTCAACGCAGCGCCACCCTCGCGCACCAACTGCGCATCGACGTTGATCTCGCTCATGTCGTTGACGATCACCGCGACCCGGCGGCCCTCGCGGTTGCGCAGCAGCTGATTGAGCAGGGTGGTCTTGCCGGCGCCCAGGAAGCCGGACAGCACGGTGACCGGCAGACGCGAATCAAAGGAGGCAGAGGCAGTCATGGCAGAGCAGGTCAGGAAGGGGAATGAAATGTTACTATATAACATTCACTGACCAAGGCCCCACGCCCCATGAAGCGATCCTCTGCCCTGTTGGATGCCGGCGCCATTGCGCTTTCCGGCCTATGCCTGCTGCACTGCCTGGCCCTGCCGCTGCTCGCGGCGATGCTCCCGCTGATGGGCGTGTGGGCCCAGGCCGAGTGGGTGCATGCCCTGTTCGTGGCCATCGCCGCGCCGGTGACCGGCTTCGCGTTGTGGCGCGCCCACCGCCAGCATCGCCTGCCCGTGCTGGCGATGGCCGGCGCGGCGATCGGACTCCTGTTGCTGCTGGCCGGCGCCATGGGCTGGCCGAGCCACGACGCCGAAACCCCGATGACCGTGGTCGGCAGCCTGCTGCTGGCCAGCACGCACGTGTGGAATGCCTGGCGGCGGCACCGGCATTGAGCGGACGGCCCGGCTCAGTGCTTGAACATCATCCCGACCAGGAACAGCACCAGCGGCGCCGCACTGAGCACCGCACCGACGATGCCCAGCCACGGCCAGCGCTCCTGACGGACGCGCGAGCCGACCGTGGCGATCAGGCCGACGGCTGCTGAAGCAAGTACGCCGATCGAGACGCCGGTGGTGCTGGCGCCGGCGGTGACCCCGTGGTTGGCGGCGGTGGCGATATGCGCGGCGGCCGCCCCGACGGGAAGGCCGAAGAAGCTGACCAGACCAAGCAGCGGTAGCCGTTGAGCCGACATCGGTGCGACAGACGATGGGCGCGGCGCTTGCGGAGAATCTGGCGGCACGAGGGGTCTCCTGAGAATCGCGTCACCGTACACCATTGCCTGCCGACGACGGGGCACGGGGCACGCAGACGGCATCTTTTCACGCCGTGTTGGACAATGCTCCCACACCCGCCGCCAAGGATCTGCCATGCGTGTACTGCCCAGCCTGCTCTTCCTGTCGCCGCTGCTGTTGACCGGCTGCGGCAAGGACAACAGCGCCGGCGTGTTCTCCTCCGATCCGATGCTCGGCTGCTATGCCACCCACGCGCGCAAGCCGGCCGAATTCCGCATCGAGCAGCAGAGCGGCCAGTACTACGTGTCCTTCAACCGCGATGAGCAATGGCAGCGCGATGCCACGCCGCTACAGGAATCCAGCCGCGCCGAGATCGCCCAGTTCTTCCGCGACGATGCCGACCAGATCAACAAAGCGCTGGTCCGCCCCGGTGGCGGCTTCGGCATCTTCAAGTTCAACCCAGGCGCCACGCTCAAGGGCAAGGCCAAGGACAGCGACTACATGGCGCTGGTGCTGATCGGCGCCGGCCCGGTGTTTCCGGTGAAGTGCCCATGATGGGCAAGGTTTCCGGATCCCGCCCACCGGGCCACTGATACGGGCGGCAACCGCCCGCCCGCACCGGTGGCCCGGTCCGCGACCCCCATCCCCAACATCCCCGCCCGCGGTCGTACACAGGCGGGAACCCCATCCCCATCTCCAATCCTCAGCCTGGCTCCTCCGGCTCGCGGCGACCGCGGTGGATCGAGCTGTACGGCCATTGCGTCGCATCCCTCACGTGCCCGTGCTTGACCGGGTTGTGGTGCACATAGGCCACGTGCCGTTGCAGGTCCTCGGCGTCAACGATCCGGTGCTCGCGGAAGCCGTTGTGCCATAGGGGCCGCAGGCTGCGGTCCCGCCGCAGCTGCAGCCGCGGATCAACCATCGGCAACTGCCGGTCGAAGATCGCCTGGACCTGCGCCCAACGGCGATGACCCTCCTCATCGCCCTCCGGCAATGTCCACACCCCATGCAGATGGTCCGGCAGCACCACGATCGCGTTGATCCGGAACGGCCGCGCCTGCTGCGCCACCCGGAACGCCAGCCGCAGGGTCTGCGCCTGTTCCACCAGCAAGCTGCTGCTGCGATCGCGCAGGTGCGCGCTGAAGAAGTAGGCGGTGCCGGTAGGCCAGAGGAGGTGGTCGTAGGACATGGCTCCAGTGTGGGTGGCCTCACCACGGGTGGCGATCAGCCCACTACACAGGCTATGGTCCTCCACATACGGGAAAGTGGGTCAGAATTGTGTCCACAACACAGTCGTCCAAGTTCCGTCTTTAGCCGCCGGGTTGCTGGCACACACTGCAGGTCTCGTCCCAGGACGAGGGTTCTGGACAGGCCCGCATGTGAACGGGTCCACGGTGGCATCGGTGGCAGCTGGCACTTTGACGCCACGAGGCAAGGAAGAGGAAGTCAAATGACAAGGAAGCGATCTGGAAACGGGCCAGGATTCGTAGTCGTTGCGTTCTTCGCGGTGCTGGTCGGGCTTTGCAGCCGCAAGAGTGAAGACGTACCGCGACAGCTTTCGGAACCGCAGCAGTCAATTGCAGTTTCTCAATTGCCAGTCGCTGCCGAACCCGACCTGGAAGAGCGATATGTTGATGCCGACGCTCTCAACGTTCGTTCGTCACCAAACGGGAAAGTGGTGGGAAAACTCAGACGCTCGGACAGCGTCACGGTGCATGGTCAAGATGCTTCGTGGGTACGCATATCAGCCGACGGGAAGCCGATGAAGTGGGTCTCGTCTGAACGCCTGTGCGCTGCTCCCGGTTGCGCTAGCAAGACGTCCGCGCGCGCCTCTCGCAGCGCAAGGGATGCAGGTCCGGCGCCCAGTGCCTCAAGGACATCATTCTCTTCCGGGAGCGGTTGCCCCTGTTCCTCTTCCAACAACTGCTTTGGGCCGAGGGGAGGTCGATACTGCATAACGTCAGGGGGCAACAAGCGCTATCGATAGCTACCCCGACTGGGCGTCCAAGTCGCCTCTTGACCCGACTTGGTTGGCGGCCCACTGAAGGTTGATGTGGCACCGGAATGCAAGGCGGACGTCCAGTCAGGCGGCGTCTCCACCTTCTCAGGTACGATGCCCACCCCTGACTGACATACCGCCTGGCGCCTGCGCCGCGGCCCTGGATCCCGTGCCCCATTACACCGGCCCCCTGCTGACCCGCCCGCTCGCCGAGAGCCTGACCCGCGCCCGCGATGCCGGCACCGGGGAATGGACCGGCTCGCTCGACCTCGGCCGCTCCACCGGCACCGCCACGCTGGCGGCCGACCACTGGCAGTGGAAGGGTGAGACCTACGCCTATCCCGGCAAGACCAAGGACCGCACCCTGTACTACTGGGACGGCGAGGAATTCCTGGCGATCTCGCGCTTCGGCTCGGCGCTGATCAAGCTGGTGCCAACCGACTGGGACGCGCCGACCTTCGAGATCGACGGCATCAAGATGCTGCCCAGCGCGCAGGTCTCCCCGTTCGAGGATGCCCGCCGCAAGGTCGCGTTGATCGCGCCAGCCGGCAAGACCGTGCTGGATACCTGCGGCGGCCTGGGCTACTTCGCCGCGTGCTGCCTGGAAGGCGGGGTCACCCGTATCCGCTCGTTCGAGAAAGATCCGGATGTGCTGTGGCTGCGCACGCTCAATCCGTGGTCGCCCGATCCGGACGCGGAAAGCAGCGGCGGTCGGCTGGCGCTGAGCCAAGGTGACGTGTCGCAGGAGATCGAAGGGCTGGAGACGGCCTCGGTCGATGCGATCCTGCACGATCCGCCGCGTTTCGGCATCGCCGGCGAACTGTATTCACAGGTGTTCTACGACCAGCTCGCGCGCGTCATCCGCAAGGGCGGCCGGATGTTCCACTACACCGGTGCGCCGAACAAGCTGACCAGCGGCCGCGATGTGCCGCGCGAGGTCGCCAAGCGGCTGGAAAAGGCAGGCTTCAAGGCCGAGCTGGCGATGGACGGGGTGCTCGCGGTCAAGCGCTGAGCAAGGGGCTGGTCAACTGCCGCGTGGCAGTTTGGCCGCCCACATGTTGTCGACCAGATTGGGATAGCGCCGCCCGTTCTCCTCGGCACGCTGACGTGCCGCATGTTTCTGCGCCTCGGAGAGCGGCTGCGACTTTTTCTTCCCATTGGGACTGGGCTTCTTCCAGGGCGGTGTCTGGGACTGGCGCATGGGTGGTCTCGTGTGGAGTAGCGTTGCATTCGCGCTAAGCCGGTGCAGCGTACAAGAACGCCCGACACGTCATCGCAACGTGCCGGGCGCGTACTGCGAAGAGCGAGCTGCGACTCACTTCTTCAGGAAGTCCAGAAGCGCCTTGTTGAACGCATCGGCGTGGCTGGCATTGCAGCCATGCGGCGCGTTCTTCAGCACCACCACCTCACTGCCGGCGATGGCCGCATGGGTGCGCTTGCCCGATCCCTCGAACGGGACCGTGCCATCGCTGTCACCGTGCAGCACCAGGGTCGGCACCGTCACCTTCTTGAGGTCGCTGCGGAAGTCGGTCGTGCCGAAGGCCTTCATGCAGCCCAGCGCAGCGGTCTGGTCGGACTGCCTGCAGAGCGTGATCGCGGCCTGGCGCTCTTCCTCGCTCACCTTCAGCTCGCCGTTGGCGCTGAAAAAATCCTTGGTGAAGCCATCGAAGAACGTGTCACGATCCTTCTCCAGGCCCGCGCGCATTTCATCGGCTTTTTCCTGGGTCAGCGGGCCCTCGGGGTTGTCGCTGGTCTTGAGCATGTACGGCGGCACCGCCGAGGCGAACACCACGCTGTGCAGGCGCGATTCGCCGTGCTTGGCGGCGTAGCGCGCCACTTCACCACCGCCCATGGAGAAGCCGACCAGGGTGGTGTCCTTCAGGTCGAGATCCTCGATCACACCGGCCAGATCATCGGCGAGCGTGTCGTACTCGTAGCCATCGGCCGGCTTGTCCGAGCGCCCGAAACCACGGCGGTCGTAGGCCACCACGCGGTAGCCCGCATCACGCAGTGCGGGGACCTGGGCCTTCCACGATTCGGCCGACAGCGGCCAGCCATGGATCAGGACCACCGGGCGACCGGTACCACCGGAATCTTCAACGTGCAGGCGAACGCGGGAAGCAGCCATGGGAACTCCTTGGAGCGATGAGGAAGGAAAGTTCGATCCTAGGGAGAGGGGGTTGGGTGAGCCGTGAAAGAAAGCGCGATGTCGCTGACGTGACGTGCACAGGGCTGACTGATGCCGGCCGGGGTGTTCACAGGTGAGAGGGAGGAATCAGAGGCCACGATCTCAGGATCTGCGACATCTCAGGACGATAGTTGCGATGGGGCATCGTCGAAAGTGGGAGCCGGTACATGGATTGTCGTGAGATCACGCCGGAGGCTGCTACCGGCACGCCTGACGGGCTGCCCGGCCCTGCCGAGGGCGCCTGCTGCGGGCTGGCTGTCACCCTGCTGCTGCATGGCCTGGGTGGGCACCCTGCATCCCGAGCGGCGCTGAGCGCTGCACTGCGGCAGACCCCGTTGACCGAGCGTTGTGCGAGCTGCGCCAGCTATGTGTTGCTTCGTGGCCGTGCGGTTCCGTAGGCAGGGCGTCGCACAGATAGGCGTCTCAGAAAGTGCTCATGCCACGATTCATTGACGTTGGTCGTCAAATCCCATCTGACGACGCACCGTCGACGCAATGGGCAGGTCCGCCGGAGAATCCGAGTACCCCACGATCTCCAGGCCGGTAATACGGCCGTTGAGGCCAAAGACAAGCACGTCCACCTCTTCGCCGCTGGATGTCTCGCCGATTGCGTCGGCAACCACCTCGGCGATCTCTCCCGCTCCTAGGAGCCTGAAGTCCACGGATGCGCAACCGCAGCCACAACGGCTGACTACGTTGAGGGATTCCAAGTTTTCCAATGAAGGGAGCTGTATGCCTTCCACCGGCGCGGACTGCACAGCGCGCCTGACCACGTCTATCTCGTGCGTCGAGATACGTCTAACTGCCATCCTTGATCTGTTCATGCGTACGAATACCGCGGGCGTTGCGCCAGTCTCGCATCATGGCCTACGCGGGAACAGTCCATCCAGTGCAACGCATACGAAACCGGCCGCCCCAGGCGGCCGGTCCCTGTTCCAGCTGCAGTGCGTTAGAGCGCAATCCGAGCAACAGACTCTTCACTGCCCTTCGGCTCGCTGTCACCGTTCTTGACGGTCACGTACAGCACGTTCTTCTTCGCGTCCAGCGCCAGGCTGTTCGGATGCGTCGGCACCGCGTACGTCGCCACCTGCTTGTAGGTGTCGCTGTTGTACGCGGTGACGGTGCCGCCATCGCGGTTGGTCACGTACAGACGCTTGCGTGGTGCATCCAGCAGGATGCCCAGCGGGCCGGCATCGGTCGGAATGCTGGCCAGTTCCTTGCCGGTGGTGCGGTCCAGCACCAGCACACGCTGGCCCGGATGCTTCGATTCGAAGCCCGAGCTGCTGGCCTGGTACTTGCGGATCATTTCCGAGCCCTGGTCGGTCACGAACAGGCGCTTGCCGGCCGGATCCAGCGCGATGTTCATCGGCTGCTCGGCACTGACCTTGAAGCGCTGCTCGACCTTGCCGCTATCGGTGCCGACGGTGACGAGCTCGGCCAGCAGGTTGGAGGTGTAGACGCGCTTGGCCTTGGCATCCAGCGCCAGACCCGGTGCCTTGGCGTTGCCCAGACCCGGAATGGTGTTGATGACCTTCAGCGACTGCGTGTCCACTACGAACAGCACGCTGCCCTCACCCGAGTGACCGGTGACGTACAGCCGGTTGTTGGCGCCATCAACGACCAGCTCGCGCAGATCGTGGGTGTAGGCGGCCTTGCCGTCCTTGCCGACCTTCTTCTCCATCAACTGCACGATGCCGACCGATTTATTGGTGGCAGTGTCGACCACGGTGACCGAGGTATCGACGGTGTTGCCGACGTACAGGCGGTCGTTGGCATCGTCCAGCACCACACCGAACGCCTTGCGCTCCAGCGGGATGGCGGTTTCGACGGCCAGGGTTTCCGGATTCAGGCGCAGCACCTGGGACGGACCGGCGGCGTCGCCGAAGCCGCCCGAGGAGGCAACGAACACGGCGTTCTGCTTGGGGCTGAAGGCCAGCTCATAGAGGCCTTGAGCGACCGCTTTGCGCTGGACAGCGGCGGTGCTGGCGGATGCGGTGGTCTGTTCGGCGGCGAACGCGGACGGGGCGCCAAGGCTCAGGGAGATGGCGAAGGCCAGGGCGGCCGAGCGGATTACGGAATTGCAGAGCATGCGAGCTTCCTTGAAGAGGCACGGGAGGGTGTCCTGGCTCGCTGGGCCGTACATGTGACGGCCGGCCCCGCATCTGTCTGCGCTGGGTGGGCTGGCTGGGTTTGCGGGGGAATGGTAGCAGGGCGGGAGGGTGGGTGCAGCCACAGGCCATGTAGTCGCCAGGACGGGGCCGCGGCTGCCATGCAGCATGAAGCTGGTGTCAGCTGAAGAGCGCTTGTGCTTCGGGAAGAAGGCAGGATCGCCGACGCTGACTACTGCTATTACGCTGATGCCAGTGAAGAGGGAACCGGTAAGCACTGCTGCCGCTGCTAGTGCTACCGGCCACGATGATTGCAAGGGCCGACGCGCCCGAGTTTGAGTAGCGCAACAATTTGGAGTCCAATCCTCAATGACAGGGAGATCGGACGTGAAGAACGCCTTTCCGAGGAACAGATCATCGGCTTCCTGCGCGAAGTTGAGGCGCGCATGGCCATCAAAGTCCTGTGCCGCCAGCAAGGCTTCAGCGAGGCTTCGTACTATCTGTGGCGCAGCAAGTTCGGCGGCATGAGTGTGTCGACGCCAAGCGGCTCAGCGGCTGACTCCAGCGGCTCAGGCATTAGGCAATTGCTCCTATGGGCACCCGGCGCGACTAAAGAATCAGCGACAGGGGCTTCTACCCTGGTATGATCCCGTCATGCGTCGGGGGGCGCGGCTCAGGCATTCAGAGTGGAGCACTGAACCCTGCCGCAGACAGATTGGGGCCGACATCCTGGATCAGGAGCGGCGCCCTTTTTGAACGCGAAAATGAACAAGGGAATGATCGTAGACAGATGGATTTTTCACGATTGACCACCATCCAAGTCTCCACAGATTACTGTGCCGTCGCTGGCCCGGATCTCTATTCCCTTTCGGCCACTGGATATCCATTCAGAAAGGCAATCACTCGCGGCACTGGAGTCGAGTCGGATAGCGCACTCCCATACAACTGCCACGCGCCAGCTCATGTCCAGAAGCGACCTGACTACCGCCAGGTCGCGCTGTCGATTGGCGGAGAGTTTTGCATCCCAGAAGTCTGCTCGTGTCTTCGGCAGTCTGAAGAGAGGGCAACCCTCATGGCGATGCCAGAAGCATCCGTGTACGAACACCGCGGCCTTCCATTTTGGAAGCACAAGGTCAGGCTTTCCTGCGAGGCCCTTCGCATGAAGTCGAAAGCGGAACCCACGCGCCCAAAGTTGCCTTCGGACAGTGACCTCCGGCTTAGTGTTCCTAGCCCTGATTCTCGACATCAGTGCTGACCGAACAGCCGGGCTCATCACATCAACCATCTAGCAGAGACTCCGTCTTGACCGCAGTACGTAAGCCCATCGGTGTAATTGATATCTTTGCCGGCCCCGGTGGCCTGGGCGAAGGGTTCAGCAGCTTCAAGCCCGAAGAAGGTGCCAAGTACCCCTTCGAACTCGCGGTATCCGCTGAAATGGAGAAGTCTGCGCATTCGACTCTCCGTCTCAGGGCCTTCTATCGCCTTCTCATCCGGCAGGAAGGCCAGGTCCCGCAAGAGTACTACGACTATCTGGATGAAACTGCGAAGGGCGACGCCCTTCCTCCGGCAACACACTTCGGACACGGTCGATGGAGCGACCTGTGGGCTGAAGCCGAGCGAGAAGCGCTCAACCTCACCCTGGGAGAAGAGCGGGACAATCAGGCCCTCTATTCACGGATCAACGAGGTCAAGGATCAGTACGAGAAGATGATCCTCATCGGAGGCCCCCCGTGCCAGGCTTACTCCGTCGTAGGCCGGGCTCGCCAGCGGCATGTGGAGGGGTTCTCCTCAAAGGGCGACAAGAAGCATTTCCTCTACAAGCAATACCTGGGTCTTCTTGACGAGTTCTCACCCGCTGTCTTCATCATGGAGAACGTCAAGGGAATCCTGACTTCCAAGGTTGGCAACAAGGAGATGTTCGCTGCAATCATGCGCGATCTCTCCGACCCTGCTACAGCCCTGAAAAGGGAAAAGAAGGGGGGAAAGAACGGGTATCGCTATGTGCTTCTTCCTATCCACGTTGAGGAGAATCAGAAGCGGACCAGCGAACTTGTCGCGGAGGATCCGTCTGCATTCATCATCAAGTGTGAGAACCACGGAATTCCACAGGCGAGACACCGGGTCATTATCATGGGTGTCCGGGAAGATCTTCTTCCCGATGGAATCGAGGACTTGCCCGGCCTCAATGCCGCAGAGCCGGTCAGTGTAAAGAAAGCCCTCGAGGGGCTTCCCAGGCTGAGAAGCGGACTGAGCCGCAAACAGGACGATCCCGAAGAATGGCGGAAGGCCATGGAATCGGAGAGGGATCGCTTGGTCCGGATTCTGGGCAAATCCCATCCAGAGCTGATCGAGAAGCTCAGCTCGATTGTTCCATCCGGCGGGCTTCCGCGCGGCTCGATCAAGTACACCCAGGACAGCAACCCTTACGTCAAGCAGCTCAAGAGCGACTCGCAGCACTCCGTGCTCAACCATGAGACTCGGGGGCACATGAAATCCGACCTCGGGCGCTACCTCTTCTGCGCGGCATTCGCGCGCGAGCACGACAGATCACCGACCAGCCGTGACTTCCCAAAGAAGCTCGCGCCTGATCACTTGAACTGGGAAAGTGGTTCGTTCTCGGATCGCTTCCGCGTTCAGCTCAAGGGCAAGCCTTCAAATACGGTGACCAGCCACCTTTCGAGAGATGGTCACGCGTTCATCCATTGGGATCCTCGCCAGTGCCGAAGTCTCACGGTCAGAGAGGCTGCCCGGCTACAGTCGTTCCCGGACGACTATGTTTTCCTCGGCAATAGGACTCAACAATTTGTACAGGTCGGAAATGCAGTTCCGCCTTTGATTGCCAGACAGATCGCCCGAGTCGTGTGGTCGATACTCAGCTAGGCGAAGGGTTCAACAGGGGGAACCAATGAATCAAGGGGAAATGGAGTCCCTGGGCTCTACAGGTACCCGGGCTGGCAGTGAAGCCAGCGCCGGGGACAAGCGGCAATCATCGCTGAAGCCGCTCCTTCGACTCGCCGCGCTTCGCGGCGATGCGGAGCATGTTCTGCGCTACCTTCAACTCGGGGGTGACGTAGAAGCACGCGACCAGCAGGGGCGGACACTACATATGCTTGCCGCATCCAAAGGGCATCTGGATCTCTGCCGCCTGATTTCGGAGCATGCTCTCGAAGTTCAGCGGCTTGCAGTCCAGAAGGCTGACGATTCACCAGCCACGCTGGACGGCCTCTGGAGCAATGAAGGTGATGGTGAGGCCGAGGAATCTGCTCAAACGCGAGCCACTGACTCCAGACAGAACTCCTCTCCCGACGGTGCTGAATTCGAATCCGAGTTCTTTGCCACTTGGGAGGAAGAAGTCGCGACCGAAGCGCCGCTGGAGGATCCCTCGCTTCGATCGACAATACAGGTCGTGCAGGAGGTCATTTCCAAGCACGTAATTGTCGATAACGATGAGGACTGGAATGACCTCGCGAAGCTACTCCCAAGTCACGCCGAAATTTCACTGGTGCGGGAGCTCAATCACAGCTCGACACATGGACTCTTCGAAGCGCTAGTTCATCGCGCCCAGATGGAGGGCAACTTCAATCCTCTTGACCTTGAGGTCATCTCCCGTGAGATTGAAGGCGATGAGAGGGGCGATGTACTTCGCCAGCTCACTGTCCTTATGGGCCAGATTGACGCCGTACCGGAAGTCGATGATGAGTGGCTACCTCCTCTGCATCTAGAACAGGAGAGCGAACCAACATCAGACAGCGATATCGGTGAATCGGAGCAGTTCATGCAGGATCTCGCGTCCATGACGAACGATCCCTACTTCCACTTCGCAAAGATTGCCCAGTCGTCTGTCCTGCTTGACCGTACGGGCGAAGAACGAATGGGGCTTCTGCTGGACTTGTCCCTCAAGGATGCGTATCGCGCCATCGCAGAGAGCCCCCATGCTGTCGCGTCGATAGCAGGCCTAGCCACAGACTTTGAGCGGGGTCGCGTCTCAGTCGGCCAAATCAGCCACATCAGCAGCGAAGACGATGAGCGCGCCAGCGATCTTCTCGACGCCTCGGATGACGCCGATGATGATCCAGCCCCGGCCCGGCCCGTCAGTGGACTCAACCTGAGCGACATGCTGGAAAGCGCACGCTGCGGATGTTTCGCCTTCCAGGAAAATCCAGACAACCAAGGTCTTGCTAGGGATGCATTGACCGCAGTATCTGCGCTGGAGCTGACCTCATCGACCGTTAAACGGTTTGACAAGGAGTTCAGGGCAGCTGGGTGCACAAGCGTACTACTGCGTAGAGCGGTGCAGCGTCTGTCGCGCCTCGAGCTCGAGATGTTCCATGCAAACGTTCGACTCGCAGTGCACGTGGCAGACAGCCACGCGTGGAGCACGCTGCCACGCATGGATCGCATTCAGGAGTGCCTGATAGGCCTGCTCAAGGCTATCGACAGATTCGATTACGCAAGGGGCAACAAATTTTCTACGTATGCAATGTGGTGGTTGAAACAGTCCGTTGGACGGGCCATCGGAGACACAGCGCGTGTCATAAGGTTGCCCATACACGTCATGGAAAAGGTCAACAAGGTTTCGAAGGCAGTCAGAGTCCTTCGTGAAGACTCATTCGATGACGTGCGCGCCGATGACATCGCCAAGGTCTGCGATCTATCAGTTGGAGATGTAGCAAAGTTGCTGAATGTGGCGCACGACGCGGTCTCTTGGGACCAGCAGGATGAGACAGCAGATTTGGTCCTCGCCACTCCAGATACCTTTCAGCCGCCTGAGGAAGTCACTGATGGATATCTGCGTAGGCGAGCGATCGATGACTGCCTAGGTGCGCTTGGTTCAAGAGAAGCTGAAGTCATCCGACATCGGTTTGGATTGATCGACGGCAACGACAAGACATTGGAGGAAGTCGGCCAGATCTTTGGCGTGACTCGAGAGCGGATACGTCAGATTGAGTCCAAGGCGCTAAGACTGATGCGCCACCCATCGCGACGCCTCAGGGAGTTGGTCAATGGAAAGCCGGAGGCTGACGATGCAGCAGAACAGTAAAGGTAGGCCGCAAGGCCGAAATGCTCCCCCCAGGGCTGACGCCATGGTTGAGGCCCTGCGAGGCCTGGGCTACACGACGGCCACGGCACTAGCAGACTTGGTGGACAACAGCATCTCTGCTGGCGCCAGCCAAGTGGAGATCGGGTTCAATTGGTATGGAGTAGACAGCTGGATATCCATTGCCGATGACGGTAGAGGCATGAACGATGCTGAGCTCTTCAGCGCGATGCGCCTCGGCGACCGCAACCCATTGGACGCACGGGGGGCATCGGACTTGGGTCGCTTTGGCCTGGGATTGAAGACAGCATCCTTTTCACAAGCCAGAAGGCTGACCGTTCTGAGCATCAAGGATGGTCAATCGAGCTGCCTGCGCTGGGATCTGGATGTCCTTGCTTCAGATCCTGATGGCGAGTGGCACCTTCTTGATGGACCCGAGTCATCCTCAGAGCCACGCCTGGTAACGCACACTGCCCAGTCATCAGGGACAGTAGTCCTGTGGGAACAACTCGATCGGATTGTCACTGAAGGCTTCACAAGCAGGCATTTCCTTGACCTCATTGACGACGTGGAGCGCCACCTCGCAATGATCTTCCACCGCTATCTTGACGGCAGCGGCCCCGGCATTGAGCTGCGGCTCAACGGGAAGGCAGTTAGACCATGGGACCCATTCCTGTCGTCAAATCCGGCAACCTGGAGGTCCCCCGAGTCGAGCGTTGGCGAAGGTGGTCTGAGAATCACCAGCCAGGCCTTCGTGCTGCCCCACAAGGACCGCCTCAACGACAAGGCCTACGCTGAAGCGGGCGGAATCGAGGGATGGTCGAGTCAGCAAGGCTTCTACATCTATCGTGGACGGAGACTTTTGGTTGCAGGCAGCTGGCTCGGCCTGGGACGTGGACGCTCCTGGTCCAAGGACGAGGCTCACAGGCTCGCACGCATCCGGCTGGACCTGCCCAACGATCTTGATGCGCAATGGAAGATCGACATCCGCAAGTCATCCGCTCATCCTCCCGCTGCACTGCGGGATCAGCTCTACCGCTTGGCCGAAGACGCGCGCGACAGGGCGCGCAAGGTATTCCTGCATCGGGCGCATTCGAATTCATCGCTGGGCCGCCGCGACGAGGTTGTACCCGTGTGGCAGTCGAGAGAGACGGTGACAGGGCGACGCTACCGTGTCGACCGTACGCATGCAGCGGTGAAAGAACTGCTGGATGACGCAGCGTACGGCACCAAGGTTGAAGCGATGCTGCGTGTCCTCGAAGAAACTATCCCCGTGCAGAGAATCTGGCTTGAAGCTGCGGAAGGCGGAGAGCATGCAAAGGGGGGATTCACAGGGGAGCCCGACGACTCAGTTCGAGAGGTTCTCAATGTGATCTACCGGAGCCTGGTGGAGAAGAAGGGCATGTCGCCGAGCATGGCAAAGCGGCAGCTTCTAAGAACCGAACCCTTCGATCTCCACTCAGAGCTGGTCAAAAATTTGCCGGACAACATCTCCAAGGACTGAAGAGAGAACCATGAGTGACTCAAGCGAAAGCAGCGTTATCAAGATTGTCCAGGAGCTTCTGGCTGGCGAGAAGGATTCAGGACCTATCACTCCCACGTTGATTGACGAGAAGATCAGCCTGGTGCTGATGATGAATCGAAAGTGGGCAGCCGATCTTGATCGTGACGCTGTTACGGACGAGCTCATCCGACGATTCAGTGTATGGATCGGTGATGACATCAGTCTCTCCGACGATCGTGGCCATGAACCCTGGCTCGACTCCTCCAGGAAAGAGGACTGGCGCTACTGGCAGCGGTATCGGGAGATGATCGAGAAGGACTTGTCCTGGGATATCGCTGACAACCTGGACAAATCAACTGACAAGATTCTAGGGATGCTTGAGGATCCTCTGCGTGAAGGCCAGTGGAGTCGCCGGGGGCTTGTTGTCGGGCACGTGCAGTCAGGCAAGACAGCGAGCTACACCGGCCTTGTATGCAAGGCGGCGGATGCGCAGTACAAGATAATCATCGTCCTCGCCGGCCTACATAAAAACCTGCGATCCCAGACCCAGATACGCCTAGAGGAAGGCTTCCTCGGGTATGAGACCAACTCTACGCATGATGTGCTCAAGCGCGTGGGCGTCGGCTTGATCGACAGTGACCTGTCCATCAAGCCCAATTGCACTACAACACGAGCTGACAACGGTGATTTTGGTGAGTCAGCTGGAAAGCAGTTTTCGATCAGCCCCGAACAGCGGCCTTGGCTGTTTGTCGTCAAGAAGAACAAATCGGTACTTGCCAGGCTTCTCAGGTGGATTCAGACGCACGTCGCGGACGCTCCTGTTCCAGGCGCGGAGCCCGCCTCCTCGAACACGAAAGAGCTCCCCATCGTGGCCAGAAGGGCGACCAAGTTCCCATTGCTCATCATTGATGACGAAGCTGACAATGCCTCAGTTGACACTGGTGAAGAGGTAGTCGACGAAGAAGGAAAGCCCGATGAGGAACATGATCCAACAGCGATCAACAAACTGATCCGGCGCATACTGAATTCATTCTCGCGCTCAGCGTACGTGGGCTACACCGCCACGCCTTTCGCAAACATCTTCATTCATGAACGCGGTGAGACACGCAACGAAGGTCCTGATCTCTTCCCATCCGCCTTCATCCAGAACCTGGCGGCACCGGACAATTACGTTGGCCCTACGACGATGTTTGGGCGCGCGTCCCCGGAGGGTCGCAAGGGACAGCTTCCTCTGACCCAACCGGTGGGCGACTACCAGTCAGACGACAAGACAACGGGATGGATGCCGACGGGCCACAAGATCGATCATGTTCCGGTGTGGAGCAATGAGCACGCGCTGCCACCAAGTCTAAGAGAGGCAGTCGACTCCTTTATCCTGGCATGCACTGTCAGGAAGCTCCGTGGCCAAGGAAGGAAGCATAGCTCGATGCTCGTTCACGTCACACGATTCAACAACGTCCAGAAGGTGGTAAAGGCTGACATTGACGATTACGTCAAGCATGCCCGACAGGCGATTGGGCGCGGGATCGACCACGCCGACGTTCTATCCAGTCTGCAGGAGCTGTGGAATCGTGACTTCCTTCCTGCTTCTGCCGCGGTTCGTGAGCTTGGGTTGGGTGACCTTCCCAGTGCAGATGCTACTTGGCAAGACATCGCGTCTGCGCTGCCGGGAGTACTCGATGACATCGAAGTGCGAATGATCAACGGAACTGCCAAGGATGCCTTGGATTACGAGCAGAACAAGGATCGAGGCCTCAAAGTCATCGCTATCGGTGGCGACAAGCTTGCACGCGGCCTTACGCTGGAAGGCCTCTGCACCAGCTACTTCCTGCGCGCATCAAAGATGTACGACACGCTGATGCAGATGGGTCGGTGGTTCGGATACCGTCCGGGCTACCTTGATCTCTGCCGTCTCTATACATCCCCGGACCTCATCCGCTGGTTCAAGCATATCTCTGATGCATCAGCAGAGCTGAGAGAAGAGTTCGATCTCATGGCCAATTCTGGGGCCACGCCGAGGGAGTTTGGGCTGAAGGTCCAGTCGCATCCCGAGATGATGGTTACGTCGCAGATCAAGATGCGGAGCGCGAAGACACTGCACCTTTCGTACAGTGGAGAGCTTGTTCAGACAGTCAGCTTCCCGACTGATCAACCGACTCTGAATCGAAACCTGGATGCAGGTAATCGGCTTGCCGTGCAAATGGGAAAGCCTGAGGAGAGCAACCCCATAAAGGCGGCATTCCAAGGGGGCTCCAAGGAATGGCAGGGGCATCTCTGGCGAGGTGTCGACTTCACAACCGTAGTCGACTTCCTTGACAGCTACAGCACACTGTCAGCCGCCCACCGGGTGAACAGCAACGTGCTTGCTCAGTTCATCCGCAAGATGGCGGAAACAAACGAGCTCACGGAGTGGACAGTGGCTGTTCTGGGGACTCAATCGGGTGAGCCCTATGAGCTTGCTCCAGGGATTAGTGTTGGCATGGCGCGCAGAAAGGCGGATTCGATGGAGGGGAGCCGGTACTCGATTGGCGTCCTCCTTGATCCGACCGACGAGTCAATTGACGTGAGCCAGGATCAATGGGACGCCGCGCTCGCGCTCACCGTGTCCACTTGGGAGAAGAAGGAGGAGAAGAAAAGTGCTTCGGCTCCGGACACCCCCAGTGGCGTGGCGCTGCGCCGAGTTCGAGGCAAGGGAACTTCGACCGTGACGGCGGAGCCAGAGAAGGGCCTGCTGATTCTGTATGTTCTTGATCCAGCTCGTGCGGGCGCCAAGATAGGGGCAGATTGGGAGCGCCCGAAGAACCTTGCAGGCGCCCCACCCGTCTTGGCATTTGCCGTGAGCTTCCCTGGAAGCAGCTCGGATATCAAGGTTCCCTACAAGGTGAACAACGTCGGTTGGGAGAGCGAGTATTCCGACATCCCCGAGTACGTCATCAACAGCATCGGCTGGGAGGATATGAATGCTCAGCTCCAGCAGTGACACAGAGCTGGTCGCCGCGTGGCGCGCCTTGAGCGGCCTTGCCACAGGGGATGGCTGGAAGGTTATCGAGCTTTTCAGCATCGGCAACTGCTGCGTCATGGCAGGCCGTCGTGGTGCGCGGAATGAAGAGAGCGTCTTGGTCGGCGTCAAGGGAAACGTGCCATCCCAACCATTTCAGCTGCCACGCGGCCAGGGGTTCAGCCTCATAAGCACAGAGCTTCAGGGCCACCCTGCAGGCCATTCGTGGTTTGCCCTGGTTCGACAGGAGTCGGGATCGCTTGAGCTCTTTACCAAAGTGGCGGTAGATCTGGTGAACCTGATGGAGAGCACGTCCGCTCAGGACGGCTTACGGATTCATAGTGCAATGATTTCCAGGATCCGTGCCTGGCAAGCCTTCATGAAGCGCGACAGTGATGGCGTTCTTTCCACGGAGGAAGAGATTGGGCTCTTTGGAGAACTCTTGGTTCTTCAAAACCTTCTGGACGATGGAGTTTCAGAATTCGACGCTCTCGACAGCTGGGCCGGGCCTGACGACGGGCTACACGACTTCCTGCTTGGTGATGGTGCAATCGAAGTGAAGACAACCCTGGCCCCGGCAGGATTTATCGCAAGGATTTCCAACCTTGATCAGTTGGATGACAGCCTGCACCAGCCCCTCTTTGTTGCGGCGGTTCGTCTGGTTCAACTGAGTGAGGGATCAACCCTTCCCGACCTAATTGACCAAGTGGCTGGACGAATCCACGATCCTGGCGCATCTGCCTTGCTGAACAGTCGGCTCGTCTCGGCTGGCTACATGGACATGACTCGAGCCGAGTACACAAGGCGCTTCCGGTCCAGTGAGCTCACATATCGAATCGTATGCGCTGACTCGCCTCGCCTCACTCGTTCCAGCGTGCCCGCAGCAATCCATGAGGCACGTTACTCGCTCGATCTGGATGCATTTCCGATTGCGGCGTCCACTTACGCTGAAATTTCGACTAGTCTTGGAGTGAAGAATCAATGGAATTGACCGATTTCCTTTCGCAGATTCGCGCGGAAGTACAGGATGAAATAGAGGATCGCATGTCCGTTTCGGGGGCCGCCTATCCCTATCCGGAGCTGGTTTTCGCCGAAATTACGATGCGCCACATGGAAGAAGTGGGCATGACGTACGAGCCACAGGTCTGCCACGTTGATACGCGCGTCCATGTGGGAAACATCAGGCTAAGCGGATACTCCATCTCTGAGGACGGGGAACGCCTTGACCTGTTCGTGACGTCCTACAAGGATTCGGACACGGTCCAGGCCGTCCCGGACTCTGAAGCAAAGCAAGCAGCGGAGTACTGCTTCCGGTTTCTTTCCCAATCTGCCCAGGGAAAAATGACGAAGACGCTCGATCCATCGAACGATGCGTACGAACTCGCGGTGCACATTGAACGTGGCTATCGGGACTTCGAGGAAATCCGGATCTACGTGCTGACGGATGGCCAGGTAAAGACCAAGAACTTCAAGTCGCAGGAGGTCGGAGGCCGGACCGTACGACTTGAGGTGATGGACATCGAGAGGCTCAACCGCCACCTGTCAGAGGGAAAGCCGAGGGACGAGCTGGTAGTCAATTTTGCAGAAGTGGCAGGCACCCCGCTCCCGTGCGTCTATATCCGGGGCGAGGAGGACAGCTATGACTACGCGATGACGGTATTCCCGGCCGACGTGCTTCGCCACCTGTATGACAAGTACGGCGCCCGTCTTCTTGAAGCAAATGTGCGCTCGTTCCTGAGCGCCACTGGAAAGGTGAACAAGGGTATCCAAGCCACGTTGCGCTCAGAGCCTGAGAAGTTCGTGGCCTACAACAATGGCATTGTGGTGGTTGCCGACGAAGTCAGCCTAGGAAAAACCAGCGATGGTGGCCCTGGTATTGCATGGCTGAAGGGCATGCAGATCGTTAACGGTGGCCAGACGACTGCATCTATATACTTCACCAAGAAGAAGTTCGCAGACACCGATTTGTCCAAGGTCCAGGTGCCAGCCAAGGTTGTGATCCTCAAGACGGACAACTCCGCTGCGGAAGAGGCGCTTATCAGCGACATCTCGCGGTTCGCGAACAGCCAGAACACTGTCAAGCAGTCTGACCTTTCTGCCAACTCACCATTCCACGTTGAGCTCGAGAAACTGTCTGACAGCGTCTACCTCCCAGATGGTGTCGGCCGCTGGTTCTATGAGCGTGCCTCCGGCAGTTACAACACCAAGTTGGCGCGAGAGGGCAGCACGGCTGCGAAGTATCGGACACTCAAAACCTTAGTCATTCCTCCTTCGCGTCGCCTAGTCAAGACAGACCTTGCTAAGTTCTTGAACTCTTGGGATGGACGACCTGACCAAGCGAGTCTCGGTGGGCAAAAGAACTTCGCACGCTTCATGGACGATGTTAGAGAGCGCGAAGAGAGGGGAGAATCTGCGGTCCCGGATGCAATAGGGTTCAAGCAGATGATTGCGAAGGTCATCATTTTCAAGCAGATTCAGTCGCTCGTTCGGCCACTGTTTCCTGCATTCCAAGGCAACGTTGCTATCTACTTGGTTGCTCTTCTGTCCCAGCAGCATGGTTCAGGAGTTGATCTGATGCGAGTTTGGGAGCAACAAGGCCTCTCAGAGAGCTTCAAAGATCAGATCCGAGTTTGGGCGAAGGAGGTGAATGCAGCACTTCATGCCTCCGCCAAGGGAAAGATGATCAGCGAGTGGGCAAAAAAAGAAGAGTGCTGGCTCGGCTTGAAGAGCATTCGGCTTAGTGACATTGGAAAATCAATCCCTGAACTGAGGTGAAGATTTTGAGATTTATCTCCTCCGCATGTGCGCAGCAGCAATAAGCCCTCCAAGCTTGAGACTAACCGGAATCATCAGCCATGGAAGTTAAATCAGTACTTGAAGACCACAAAGTTAGAGCGAAGAGCATACTCGTTGAGATGGAAGTCCAGCAGTATCTGGTTCTGGCGGAGCACTTGATAAATTCAAACCCCTTTCAACGAAAGAGGGTTAGAGGTTCCAAGACGGTCTACTCGTTACTAAAGCGAGACTTCCTCGAAGGATGCGTTATCCCACCGATCGTCTTGGCGTATACAAAAGATGGAGGTGACTTCGCAAGCAATCCAATGAAAGCCTTCCATGAAGAGAAAACTCATTTTTCACTCTTGGATGGCCTCCAGCGCACATACACCCTGTTGGACCTTCGAAGCGAGATTGAGGATCCAGAGGTCTTGACGACCTTCATGAAAAGACGTATCCGGTGCGAGATCTATCAAGGGATCGATCGTCTTGGAATTCTATATAGAATGCTGACGTTGAATACCGGCCAGACCACAATGTCATTGCGGCACCAGGTCGAGATAATGTACATAGATTTTCTAGACACAAGGATTGAGCACGTTCAGCTGCTCCGTGAACCAGAAAAGACCAGCAGGGCTTTGAGCGCCTACAGCTTTAAAGATGCCATCGACGGATTCAATGCGTACATAGCAAGGAGTGAATCGCCCCTTGATCGAGGCGAGATCCTCGACAACATTACCAGCCTAGAGAATATCTCGAAGGAAACAAGAGATAAGGATCTGTTTCGCGACTTTATTCTTGCGTGGGACAGGTTTATTGTCGCCATCGACGGGCTAGCCCTGAGACTTCCAGATGACGATTTGGAAGAGGACCTGCGCGGGGACGAAGATGGAAATGCATCGCCCCGCAACTGGGGCTCGACCGGCCTTCGCGCTTTCAAAAGACCGCAGGCTCTATCCGGATTTGGAGCCTCAGTATCAATACTCCGGGATGCTGGTGACGACGTGTCTCTCTCCTTGCTCGATTTTTCAACCCTAGAGATTGGCGGTGATGGAGATGAGTTTATGCTCTCGCTGAACAGATCCATCTCAACACTGAATTCAAGGGCCAAGCGTATTGGCAATGCTCAGCGCTTGTATTTTCGCCAGTTCTTTAGGGCTTTGGTTAGCCCCAGCTCTGGTTCATTTATGAATTTAGTTAAATCCGAGTCCGAGGCGATGACTAGCAGCTTGAGAATCGGCATTTAATTATGTTCAAGGTCAAGGAGTTGCGATTTAAGCGAAGAGACGGCTCCGTAATCTCTCGCGATGTCCCTGAGGATCTCAACCAAGCCTTAGTTGCCAAGGCTTGCGCAAATGAGTATCTAGTCGTCGCTGTGTCCTCTTCGGCAGAACTGCCAGAGCAATCCGTTTCGACGATTAAGTACAAGGGAAGGACAGCCGGGTTTGTTATTCCGGGGCAGGCTCTCTTGTCACCCCAACATCCGCGCAACTCCGACCCGCACTATGCGGCATATAGCCTCATTGCGGCTTTAGAGGTGTGCGCTCGGTCATTTAATGGAGACTTCTCTATGTCCTCCAGTTCTGTTGAAGCTGAGAGGCCCGGCGAGATACCTTTCCTTGAGGGAGATGCCTATCTTGTATTATGGAAGGATGTCATTGGCAAGGAGGACCACTCGAGATTTCATCCCTCCTTGTTTCTGAATGGAATATATAGCCACAGAGGGTCTCGCGACTACTGCCGAATAGACATCGTTCCGCCCGAGACAATTACCGTCAGGGATCCCGTTATTGATTCCCAGTATGCAAGCTCGGTATTTTTCAACCTATACCCCTACGCTTCATTCGCCCTGCTGAGATTCTTTTACGCTTACCAGATTATTGAAATGCTGATTGGACTCGATTTTAAGGTGCGATCCGAGGCAATACGCGCGAAACTAAATTCGGCCGCGCCCGTGAATATCACAACTCTGCGCGACATCGTTGACGATTTCAAAAAGTCCTATCAGGAATTACCTAGAATTAGAGAGATCCTCTCTCCGCCATGTGGCAGTACAGAGTCCGCACTAGACAGACTGCTTGATGACATGGCTGATGATCGTAGTGGCAAGAGCTTCGCAGAGAAGATATACCGTGTGAGAAACATCCTCTTCCATGAACACCTTAGAGCGCACGACTTCGACGAGAGCGTAATGTCAGTAGGCGACAATTTGATCGCCTACTTGGCGAGGAGCAAGCTCTCCGCGTAAATTGTAAGATCTCTCTTTGCGAGTGGAAGGTGCCCAGTTGGCACTTGTGATCGTCAAATTTATGCGCCTTATTTAGCTATTGGGCAGCTTGGCCAAGTCGATCTCGAAGCGCGCAAGCATGCTTACAGCTATCGCAGATGGCGAGTTCCCAAGAGTCATTTTTGATTCAATAGAAGAGGGGGCCAACGGCCCCCTCTTCTAGATCTTGCCAGAGCAAATTTGGAAATCAAACCCCGACAGGATTGGCCTTCTCAGGATCAATCTTGTACTGCTTGATCGCCCGCGCCACATCCTTACCCGTCATCTTCCCTTCCTTCGCCAGCGCCGCAATCGCGGCATGCGCGATGTAGTACCGGTCAACCTCGAAGAAGCGACGCAGGTTGGCACGGGTATCCGAACGACCAAAGCCATCGGTACCCAGCACCGTGTACGACATCGGCACGAACGAGCGGATCTGGTCCGCGTACGCACGCACGTAGTCGGTGGCGGCAATGGCCGGGCCCTGGCGGCCTTCCAGCAGCTCGGTCACGAACGCCTTGCGCTGCTCGCCTTCCGGGTGGAAGCGGTTGTAACGCTCCACGTCGAAGCCGTCGCGGCGCAGTTCGTTGAAGCTCGGGCAGCTCCAGATGTCGGCGGTCACGCCGAAGTCCTTGTCCAGCAGCTCGGCTGCGGCAATGGCTTCGCGCAGGATGGTGCCCGAACCCAGCAGCTGCACGCGCAGCTCGCCCTTCTTCGGCTTGCCGGCGTCGGTGAGCAGGTACATGCCCTTGACGATGCCCTCGGCCGCGCCTTCCGGCATTTCCGGGTGGGTGTAGTTTTCGTTCATCAGAGTGATGTAGTAGTACTCATCAATCTGATCTTCCATCATGGCCTTGGTGCCGTGCTGCAGGATCACCGTCACTTCGAAGCCGAAGGTCGGGTCATAGCTGCGCACGTTCGGAATGCCACCGGCGACGATATGGCTGAAGCCATCTTCGTGCTGCAGGCCTTCACCGTTCAGCGTGGTGCGGCCGGCGGTGCCACCCAGCAGGAAGCCACGGGTGCGCATGTCGGCGGCCTGCCAGGCAAGGTCGCCCACGCGCTGGAAGCCGAACATGCTGTAGTAGATGTAGAACGGCAGCATCGGCACGTTGCTGACCGAGTAGCTGGTGCCGGCGGCCATCCACGAGGCGATGGCGCCCGGCTCGCTGATGCCCTGCTGCAGCACCTGGCCGCTCTGGTCTTCGCGGTAGAACATGAGCTGGTCGGCATCGACCGGCTTGTACTTCTGGCCGAACGGCGCGTAGATGCCGATCTGGCGGAACAGGCCTTCCATACCGAAGGTACGGGCTTCGTCGGCCACGATCGGCACGATGTGCGGGCCCAGTTCCTTGTCGCGCAGGGTGATGTTCAGGCTCTGCACGAAGGCCATGGTGGTGGAGTAGCTGCGCTCGCCGCTGCTCTTGAGCAGGCGCTCGTAGCTTTCCAGCTTCGGTGCGTTGAAGCTCTTTTCGGCCTTGCGACGGCGCTGCGGCAGGTAGCCCCCCAGGGCGGCACGGCGTTCCTGCAGGTACTTCACTTCCGGCGAATCCGGGCCCGGGTGGTAGAACGGCACTTGGCCGTCGGCCAGCTGGGCGTCGGTCACCGGGATGTTGAAGCGGTCGCGGAAGTGGCGAACGGCGTCGTCGTCCAGCTTCTTGGTCTGGTGGGTCGGGTTCAGTGCTTCGCCCGCGCTGCCCATGCCGTAGCCCTTGACCGTCTTGGCCAGGATCACGGTGGGCATGCCCTTGGTGTTCACCGCTTCGTGGTACGCGGCATACACCTTGTGCGGATCATGGCCGCCACGGTTGAGGCGCCAGATGTCATCGTCGCTCAGGCCGGCCACCATCGCGGCGGTCTCCGGGTACTTGCCGAAGAAATGCTCGCGGGTATACGCGCCGCCGAAGGCCTTGCAGTTCTGGTATTCGCCGTCGACGGTTTCCATCATCAGCTTGCGCAGGACGCCGTTGGTGTCCTTGGCCAGCAGGGCATCCCAGTAACCGCCCCACAGCAGCTTGATGACATTCCAGCCGCCGCCGCGGAAGACGCCTTCCAGTTCCTGGATGATCTTGCCGTTGCCACGCACCGGGCCGTCGAGGCGCTGCAGGTTGCAGTTGACCACGAAGATCAGGTTGTCCAGGCCTTCGCGGCCGGCCAGCGCGATCGCGCCGAGGGTTTCCGGCTCATCGCTCTCGCCGTCGCCGATGAAGCACCACACCTTGCGGTCGGACTTCTCGATCAGGCCACGATTTTCCAGGTAACGCAGGAACTGCGCCTGGTAGATCGCCGCGAGCGGGCCCAGGCCCATCGACACGGTCGGGGTCTGCCAGTAATCGGGCATCAGCCACGGATGCGGGTAGCTGGAGAGGCCACCGCCGTCGACTTCCATGCGGAACTTGTCCAGCTGGGCTTCGTCGATGCGGCCTTCCAGGAAGGAACGCGCATAGATGCCCGGGGCGCTGTGGCCCTGGATGAAGAGCAGGTCGCCCGGGTGGTCTTCGCTCGGGGCGCGCCAGAAGTGGTTGAAGCCCACGTCATACAGCGTGGCGCCGGAGGCGAAGGAGGCGATGTGGCCGCCCAGGTCGCCCGGCTTGCGATTGGCGCGCACGACGGTCGCCATCGCGTTCCAGCGGATGATGGAACGAATGCGCCATTCCAGTTCGGCGTTGCCCGGGCTCTTGGCCTCCAGGGTCGGCGCGATGGTGTTCACGTACTCGGTGGTGGGAGAGAACGGCAGGTAAGCACCCGAACGACGGGTCAGTTCCACCATGCCTTCCAACAGCTGATGCGCGCGCTCGGGGCCCTCGACATCAATAACGGCCTTCAGCGACTCGATCCATTCCTGGGTTTCCACAGGATTCGGGTCGTTGTTCAGCACCTCGTTCAACCAGTTCATTTGCGCTCCCATGACCGCACGCACGCGCGCGACTGTTTTAGATTTCTAGCCGCAAAGTGTAGCGCACCAAGGGGTTTGCTTACTTCGCTACGGTTGCGTATGGAACCATCCAGGCGTGTCCGGAAGGACAGCACGCGACAGCGCGAGGGCCGCGCCGGAAGGTTCCACGCTGCATTTCAGCCTGCCCGGCGGCGATGACACCGGCGCGTCAGCAGGACACCGATGGACAGCGCAGGCGCTGCGGCGCAGGCGATTGGCGTGGATCGTGCGCGGCGACGGGGCGTTTGAGCGCGCATCGGCGTGGATCATCGGACGCGTTGGAGGCCTAAGACCACGCGCAGTGTTCCATCACAAGCACGCACCGTCGCACGCTGGATTCACCTGAACGCATTCCTGCCATGCGTGCGCGAGCGCTGGTCGAAACGGAGTTTTCGATATATCGTTCCGCCACTGCATTCGATATATCGAAATGATCTCTCCGCGCGACCTCGACCGCCCTGCCCGCCCTGCCCGCCCTGCCCGCCCGCTGACCGCCCGGCCGCTCAGCCGCGGCGACCTGCGCCTGCTGGTGCTGTCGCTGCTCGCCGACCAGCCGCGCCACGGCTATGAGCTGATCCAGCTGATCAGTGACATGTTCGTGCGGGTCTATACGCCCAGCGCCGGCTCGATCTACCCGGTGCTGGCGCAGTTCGAGGCGGCCGGCTGGGTTGGCGCGGTCGAGGACGGTGGGCGCAAGCGGTACGCGCTCAGCGCGCTGGGCCAGGCCGAGCTGGAGGCACAGCGCGACGAGGTCGATGCCGCGGTGCACCGGGTACGCGACAGCGCGCGCACGATCACCAAGGCCCACCTGCCGCCGCCCGTGCGCGATGCGCTGCGCGAGCTCAAGCACGCGCTGGGCCTGTGCCACGGCCGCTGGCAGGACGACAACGCCGCCGCCGTGGCCGAAGCGCTGCGCGAGGCCGCCGCGCACATCCGTGCGCAGGGCCGCTGACCTTCCCTCTTCGTTTCAGACCCAGCCAGCCACCGCCCGCCAGGTCCTTCTTTCTCAACGCCGCGCTGCGGCACTGATCCAGGTATTCCCATGGCTCTGCATGAAAACCGACTGCTCCGTCATACCGTGAAGTTCCGCCCGCTGCAGGTGCTGCGCACCGAAGAGATCAGCCCGTGCATGCGCCGCGTGATCGTCGGAGGCGAGGCGCTGGAAGGCTTCGATTCGCCCTCGCCGGACGACCACGTCAAGCTGTTCTTCCCCAACGCCGAGGGCCAGTTCGTGGTCCCGACGATGACCCCGGAAGGCCCGCGCTATCCGGACGGCCAGACGCCCTCCCCCTCGCGCGACTACACCCCGCGCTGGTGGGACCTGGAGACCCACGAGCTGGCGCTGGATTTCGTCATGCATGGCGACGGCCTGGCCTCGACCTGGGCCGCCAACGCGCAGCCGGGCGATGCGATCGCCGTCGGCGGCCCGCGTGGCTCGCACATGACCGCCGATGACTTCGACACCTATGTGCTGATCGGCGATGAGACCGCGCTGCCGGCCATCGGCCGGTGGCTGGAGACGCTGCCGGACGGCGCCAATGCCGATGTCTACATCGAGATCCCGGAATCCGGCGATCGCCAGGAGTTGCCGGAGAACGACCGCATCCGCATCTCGTGGCTGGAGCGCAACGGCTTCGACGCCGCCACCAGCACCCTGCTGGAAGACGTGCTGACCGATTTCGAGGAACCGGACGGCGACACCTTCTACTGGATCGCGGCCGAATCGCGCCGGGCCCGGATGATGCGCAAGTACATCGAGGGCCACCTGGGCGTGCCCAAGGACTGGATCCGCTCCACCGGCTACTGGAAGGCGCACGGCAGCGAGCACCACGACGACTGAGCCCGCGACGGGCACCGGCCGCGAATGCGACAATCGCGTTTTGTGCCGGTGCCTTTCATGCAAGCCTCTCCTCTTTCGGCACTGACCGATATGATCGACCGCGCCGAACGCGCCGATCCCGCGCTGGATGCCGCCCTGGCGGCGCTGGCGCCTTCCGTGGGCGAGAACATCGCCCCGCTGCGCACCGCCCTGGTGCCATTGGCCCGTGCGCAGGCGGCGCTGGTGCAGGCGAACATCGATATCGACCTGGTCGCCGATGAGCTGCGCCGTTATCAGAAGTACGCGATGCCCGGTAAGCCGAGCCTGCAGATCGTGCAGCTGCGCAAGCAGCAGGCCTCGGTGAAGCAGGCCGCGTTGCTGGCCCGCCAAGCCTATGCGCAGGCCACCCATGCCTTCCTGCGTGAGAGCGGCTTGACCGCCCCGGCACGGCGCACGCCGACCGATTTCACCACGCTGTGGCTGGGCAAGGTAATCGCGCAAGTGGCGGCGGGTTGACCCGAAACGGTAGTGCCGGCCGCTGGCCGGCTCGCCCTAAAAGAAAGCCCGCCAATTGGCGGGCTTTCTGCCTTCTCACGACGAGTGAGGAGAAACTCAGGCCGCCGGCTTTTCGCCAGTCGCCTCGGTGGTGATGCGGATGTTCACTTCATCGCTGACGTTCGGGGCGTACGCGCCGACGCCGAAATCGCTGCGCTTGATGGTGGTGCTGGCATCGAAGCCCGCTGCCGGCACCTTGGCCATCGGGTGCTCGCCGCCGCCGTTGATGGTGACATCCAGGGTCACCGGCTTGGTGATGTCCTTGATGGTCAGGTCGCCAGTGACGGTCAGCTTGTTGGTGCCGTTGGCTTCCACCTTGGTGCTCTTGAAGGTGGCGGCCGGGAACTTGGCGGCGTCGAAGAAATCGGCGCTCTTCAGGTGCTCGTCGAACTTGGCGGTGAAGCTGTTCAGGCCGGTCAGCGGCAGCTTCACTTCCACGGTGGACTTGGTCACGTCAGCGGCGTCATACACCAGGGTGCCTTCGGCGCTGCCGAAGTGGGCGGTCGGGTGCGAGAAGCCGAAGTGGCTCCACTGGACCAGCACGTCGGTGTGGGTCGGGTCGAGCTTGTAGGTGCCCGAGGCGATCTGGATCGCATCGGCAGCCGGGGCGGCAGCCGCAGCGTCTGCTGCCGGGGCGGCGGTTTCGGTGGCGGCCGGCGCGTCAGCGGCCGGAGCAGCGGCTTCGTCGGCCGGCTTGGAGCAGGCGGCGATGGCCAGGGTCAGGGCGAGCGGCAGCAGCAGTTTGCGGGTCACGGTCATGTCAGGTCTCTCTCGTAATCGAAGGGAAAAGAAAAAAATTCATGCAGCCCATCCGCACGGACGGGCCACGATCCGGCGGTAACGCTTATGCGATGCGGGCCGCTTCGTCGAAGGACAGGCGAGGCAGCCGCGGGAACAGGCCCGAGGCGTCACCGTACCCCAGGTTGACGAGGAAATTCGACTTGATCGCGGTGCCCTTGAAGAAGGCTTCGTCGACCTTGGCGTTGTCGAACCCGGACATCGGGCCGGCATCCAGACCCAGCGCGCGCGCGGCCAGGATCAGGTAGGCGCCCTGCAGGCTGCCATTGCGGAACGCGCCTTCGGTGCGACCTTCACGCGGGCCGTCGAACCACGCCTTGGCATCGGTGTGCGGGAACAGGAACGGCAGCTTCTCGTGGAAGTCTTCGTCGAAGGCGACGATCACCGTGACCGGGGCGGCCAGGGTCTTGTCGTGGTTGCCCTCCGACAGGGCCGGGGCGAGCTTGGCCTTGGCTTCCGGGGATTTCACGAACACGAAGCGCGCCGGGCTGCCGTTGGCGGCGGTCGGGCCCCACTTGAGCAGCTCGTACAGCGCCTTCAGCTGGCTGTCGTCGACCGGCTTATCAAGGAAGGCGTTCTGGGTGCGGGCGGTACGGAACAACTGATCGAGCGCAGCATCGTCAAGGACGTGGGACATGAAGCCTCCGGAAACAAGGGGAAACGTTCGCGCATCGGCTACCGTGGGAGGGCGACCGCGCGATCGGCGAAGGCTGGCAGTGTAGAGTGTCGCGACAGTTGCAACACCCAGCCTGACTGAAACGAATTAATGCCATACGTGAAACGATGGAGTCCGCCCTGGACGATCACTGACGGCCGTGCCGGCAATGTGCGGCAGGCGGTGGCCCTGGCCACGGCATTGAAGCTGGGGGCGCATCGTCCGCTGGTGCTCACCCCGCGCGCGCCCTGGCGCTGGCTGGCCCCGCGCTGGTTGCCGGGTGCGGCCAACGGCTACGGCGAGGCCTTTGCCGAACTGGCCGCGCAAGCGCCGGAGCTGGCCGTCGGCTGTGGCCGCCAGGCCGCCGGGGCACTGCGCGAACTGCGCCGCCGTGGCACCAAGGTGGTGCAGATCCTCGACCCGCGCCTGGGCCCGCGCCACTGGGACCTGCTGGTGGTGCCCGAGCACGATCGCCTGCGCGGCAGCAACGTGCTCACCCTGCTCGGCAGCCTCAATCCGGTCAACGATGACTGGCTGGCCTGCGGCCGTGCCGCGTTCGCTGCGTTCAGCGCCTTGCCCGGCCCGCGCACTGCGTTGCTGGTCGGCGGGCCGACCCCGCACGCGCCCTGGCACGAGCCGGACATGGTGCAGGTGTTCCAGCAACTCGCTTCGCAGCTGCGCGCCGAGGGGGGCAGCCTGCTGGCCACGACTTCGCGACGCACACCACCGGCCCTGGTCGGTGCGCTGCGCAGTGCATTCGCCGATGTGCCGAACGTGATCTGGGGCGACGGCGGCGACGGCGTGAATCCGTACGCCGGCCTGCTGGGCTGGGCCAACCGCGTGGTGGTCTCGCCGGATTCGGTGAACCTGCTCTCTGAAGCGTGTGCCACGCGCATGCCGGTCGCGGTGGCCCTGGCCGAGCAGGCGCAGGGACGACTGGCGCACTTCCAGCACGCGCTGCGCGAACGTGGCCGCTTGCAGGCACGCTGGCTGGACTGGCAGACGCAGGGCCGCATCGAACCGTTGCGTGAGACCACGCGGGTTGCCGAGGACGTGCGCGCACGGCTGGGGATTCAGGCCTGACGTCCTTGCACAACGCTATGATGCGGCCGCGGCCGGTGCCGCCGGAGACTGTGTGACATGGATGTACCTTTCGCTGCCCAGATCAAACGCCTGCGCCCGCTTTTGCTGTGTGGCGCCCTGCTTGGCGCTGCGCTGACCGCGCAGGCCGAACCGCAGTGCGAGGAGCGTCATCCCACCCCGCAATCGTTGGCGGCGATGTTCGATGTGGCATTGACCGCCGGGGAAACACTCGACGCGCTGGACAGCGTGGACGTGGTGATCATCGCCCGCGGTGGCCAGGACCTCAGCAAGTACGGTCTGCGCCATAGCCACCTGGCCTTCCTGTTGCGTGAGGCCGATGGCAACTGGCGCGCGGTGCACCTGCTCAACCACTGCAAATCACCGCAGTCCGAGCTGTTCCGGGAAGGACTGAGTACCTTCATCGGCGAAAGTGGCAGCCATACCGATCTGCGCATCGGGGTGCCGACGCCGGCGGTTCGCAAGGCGTTGATCGCGATGCTCACCCCGCCTGCCATCCAGGCGCGTGCGCTGCATGAGCCACGCTACAGCGTGGTTGCCTACCCGTTCCGCGACGAGTACCAGAATTCCAATCAGTGGGTGCTTGAGGTGCTGGCCGCTGCACTGGCGCATGAGGACGACGGGACATTGCTGATCAAGCGTGCTCAGGCGCAGGCCTGGCTGAAGGAGCGCGACTATCGCCCCAGCACGTTGCATATCGGTGTGGCCAAGCGGCTGGGCGCGCGCTTCTTCGTGCCAAATGCTGCGGTGACCGATCATCCAGCCAGCGAACGTATCTCGGGCAATTACTCGGTGGTGACCGTCGAGTCCGTGTTTGATTTCCTTGCACAGCGTCACGCGCTGCAGCAGGAGCTCACCGTGGCCCACGTACCGGTGGACGGCGCCGCGGCGCCGAAACCATGAGCGCATCATCCCCTTCCCTCTCCAGGACCTGCGTCATGACGAAATCCCTTCTCTGTGCGGGCCTGCTCGCTGTGTCTGCGCTTACCGTGCTCCCTGCATCGGCCGGCAATCTCAACGGCAATCAGGCCTCGGGCGTGAGCGCGGTGATCAGCGTCTACACCGTCTCGTTCATTGCAGCCTCGCCGGTGTTGCTGGTGGCCAAGGGGTCGCAGAGCGTCCGCGAAGGTTCCAAGCGCACCAAGCCTGATACCGGCAAGGCCGTGCCGCTGCCACCGATGGCCGTGCAGCAGATTGATCGCCAGCCCGACGGGGGTTTCCACGTTGCGCTGCAGCGGCCTGACGCCCCCGATGCGACCGCGCTGATCGACTGGCCGGCACGCGCGGACAATCCGGCCGCGACGCTCAAGGTGGGCGACGTGCTGCATTTCGAGCCCACCGAGGTCGGTGCGGGTTGGACCGTCACGGCCGCTGACGGTGCGGCGCTGGCCTTCCTGCCGACGCCGGACGCGGCCGCCGGGCACTCCAGCGAGCGCTGGTAGCGCCCGTAGCCTTCTCCCCTTTCTGTGAACGGAGTGATCAGATGAAACAGCTCTCACCGCGCGTCATCGCCCCGGCACTGGTCGTGGCACTGTTCGCCGCCAGCCTGCCGGCCCAGGCGCAGTATTCCGTCTACCGCCACCCGGTCGCCAGCAGCGTGGCCGTGACTTCGGTGGTGAGTCTGGTTGTCGTCACCGCGCCGATCTGGCTGACCTCGGCCGGGATCGGCAAGCTGCACGACGGATCGGTCCAACGCAGCCGGGCGCGCGTCGCCCGCGCGGAAAAGGCCGGCCCGCTGCCGCCGCTGACCGTGGAGCGGATCGAGCCCCAGGCCGATGGCGGCTTCCAGGTGGCGCTGAAAAACCCCGACGCACCAGACGACCTGGCACTACTGCAGTGGCCGGCCCGCAGCGACACGTCCGCGCCCGCGGTGGCAGTCGGCGATGTGCTGGCCTTCGAGCCGACGCCGGCCGGTGCCGGCTGGACCGTGACTGCGGTCGACGGCGCGGCCTTGGCCTTCCTGCCGACCACCGACGCTGCCGCCAGCAACCTGAGCGAACGCTGGTAGGCAAACCGGCCCGGGCTGGCCCTGGGGTGGCCAAGCCCGGATAATCCGCCGCTTCCCCCTATTCCCCCGGCTCGCCATGTCCGCGCGTCCTGCCATTGCCTTTGCCCCGTTGACCCCGCGCTCGCTGCTGCTGGCGGTGCTGGCCATGGGCGCGGTGGTGCTGGGCTCGAACGTGCTGGTGCAGTACCCGATCAACGATTGGCTGACCTGGGGCGCTTTCAGCTATCCGGTGGCGTTCCTGGTGAGCAACCTGATCAATCGCCGCTTCGGGCCGCAGGCCGCGCGCAAGGTGGCCTGGGCGGGCTTTGCGCTGGCGGTACTGCTGTCGATCTGGATCGCCACGCCGCGGATCGCGGTGGCCTCGTGCGTCGCCTTCATCGCCGCGCAGCTGCTGGACATCACCGTGTTCGACCGGCTGCGCCGTGGGCACTGGTGGCGCGCGCCGATGGTGGCGACCACCTGCAGCGCAACGCTGGATACGACGATTTTCTGGAGCATCGCCTTCGCCGGTTCCAGCCTGCCGTGGGTGAGCTGGGCGCTGGGCGATCTGGCGGTGAAGTTGATGATCGGCGTGTTCCTGCTGGCGCCGTTCCGCGCGCTGCTATGGAAGATGGCACCGCGCCCGGTGTGACATTGGGCGCCGATCGCCCACTACCGGTGCCAGAGCACCGCGAGGCCATGCCCGGACAAACCGCCGTCAGCTCACAACGTCGATCCGCACCTGGAACGGCAACCCCGCCGCATCGCTCGCCGCGGTGATCATCGCGCGCGCCGCTTCCAATGCCGGTGTCGGTGGCGCCAGGCGCGGGCGGCGGTCCAGCGTGCAGGCCAGGCCCACATCCAGCAGCGCCGCATGCGCCTCGTGCAGGCCGTCGCGGGTGCCGCCGGGCAGCCAGGCGATGTCGGCCAGCGCGTCGATCAGGCTGGGGGTATCGCGCGGTTGCACCACCTGCGGGTGCGTAACGGCGCTGTCGAGCACGCCGGTCTGCAGCAGGAATTCGAGATCGACAATGCCACCGACGCCCTGCTTGAGATCGAGCCGTGCGGCATCGCTGCGGTCCAGTTCGGCACGCATGCGCGCCCGCATCTTGAGCACGTCGGTGTAGAGCACCGCGTTGTCGCGCGGGCGCGCCAGCGTCTGCGCGCGCACACGTTCGAAGTCGGCCAACAGCGAGTCATCGCCGGCAATGGCGCGGGCACGCACCAGTGCCTGATGCTCCCAGGTCCAGGCGCGTTCGCGCTGGTATTCGGTGTAGCTGGCCAGTGAGGACACCAGCGCGCCTTTGCCGCCATCGGGGCGCAGCCGCACGTCGATGTCGTACAGGCGGCCGGCGGCGGTGACCGCGCCGAGCATCGCCATCACCTTCTGCGCCAGGCGCGCGTACCAACGGCCGGGATCCAGCGGGCGTGGGCCGTCGCTGCTGTCCTGATCGGCCGGGTGATCGTGCAGGAAGACCAAATCCAGGTCCGAGCCGAAGCCCAGCTCCAGTCCGCCCAGGCTGCCGTAACCGATGATGGCGAAACGTCCGCCGGGAATGCCGCCGTGCTGGCGCTGCATGTCGGCCTGCACCAGCGCGAGCACCGTGACCACCACCGCCTGCGCAAGCTCGGCCAGTTGACGGGTGGTATCGACCGCGCGCTGACGGCCATCCAGCGTGGCCATCGCCATGCGGAAGCTCAATGCCAGGCGCGTCTCGTTGAGCAGTCGCAGCGCGGCCTCGGGATCATCGATCGTCAGCGCGACAGCGCACTCGGCCTGCATGCCCGCCGCATCCGGCATTGGGCCGGAGACGCGCACATCGAGCAGCTCGTCGAGCAACAAGGGATACGCCGCCAGACGCTCGGCCAGCAGCGCGCTGCGTGCAAGCACGTCGACCAGGCGCGCCAATGCACTGGGTTGTTCATCGAGCAGGGCGAGATAGCTGGTGCGGCGCAGGATCGCCTGCAGCAGACCGAGTACGCGCTTGAGCGCGGCATCCGGCTGCGGTGAGCGCGTGGCGGCGTGCAGCAGCGCCGGCAGCACGCGGTCCAGGCGCGCACGCGCGGCGTCGGACAGCGACTTCACCCCGGAGCTCTGCGCGAAATCACGCAGCGATTGATCGGCGCTGCCGGCGTCGAAGAAGCCGGCCTCGGCCAGCACCTCGGCACTGCCGTTGTCGGGCAGCCCACGCCAGTAGCTGGCCAGCGCATCCGGCGCTGCCTGACCACGGCGCGGTGCGAGCAGCGCGGCGAACTCGGTGCTGACCCGCTCGCGCTGCACATCCAGCGCGGCGACCAGCGCGTCCCAGTCGTCGTAACCGAGTCCACTGGCAATGCGCAGGCGGTCGGTGGCGTCGGTAGGCAGCGCGTGGGTCTGTGCGTCGCGCAGCATCTGCAGGCGGTTTTCCAGGCGACGCAGGAAACCGTAGGCATGCAGCAGGTCGGCGCCGTCCTGCTCGGCCATCTGGCCGGAGGCAACCAGCGCCGGCAGCGCGTGCAGCAGGCGACGCTCGCGCAGCGGCGCTTCGCGGCCGCCGCGGATCAGCTGCAGGGCCTGCGCGAGGAATTCGATCTCTCGGATGCCACCGGGGCCGCGCTTGATGTCATCGTGCATCTCGCGGCGCGAGACCTCGGCGGTGATCGCGGCCTTCATCTCGCGCAGACCATCAAGCGCGGTGAAATCCAGATAGCGGCGGTACACGAATGGGCGCAACGTCTGCAGCCACGCTTCGCCCGCCGCGATATCACCGGCGACGGCGCGCGCCTTCAGCCAGGCATAGCGCTCCCAGTCACGGCCTTCGCGCTGGAAGTACTGGTCCATGCCGGCGAACGACAGCGCGACCCGCCCGGCATTGCCGAACGGGCGCAGGCGCAGATCGACGCGGTGGCTGAAGCCATCCACGGTGGTGTCATCCAGCAACCGCGCCAGACGCTGGCCAAGGCGTGCGAAATACTCCTCGGCCGCGAGCGGGCGCGCGCCATCGGATTCACCGCCCTGCGGGTAGGCGTAGACCAGATCGACATCCGAACTGAAATTGAGTTCGCCGCCACCGAGCTTGCCCAGCCCGAACACCACGAGTTGCTGCGCGCTGCCGTCGGCCGCGCGGACCACGCCATGGCGGCCGGTGAATTCCTGCTCCAGCGCGGAAAGCGCGAGCTGCAGGCATTCCTCCGCCAGGCGGGTGGCACCGGCGAGCGTGGCCGGAACGTCATCCAGCCCGGTCAGGTCGCGCCAGATCAGGCGGGTGGAGGCGGCGGTGCGATAGCGGCGCAGGCGCTGCTGCCATTCGCTGGGCTGCAGTGGATCCAGTTCCGGCAGCGGCAGCGGGGGGCAGCCGTCCTGGGTGAGATGCGACAACAGGGCCGGCTGGCGGCACAGGGTGTCGATGGCGAAATCGCTGGTGACGGCCAGCGCGCGCACGGTGTCGAGTACCGGCGCCGGGGGCGGCCAGTGGCCGCCATCGGTCAGCGACAGGGCCAGGCGGGCCAAGGCGCGATCAACCAGGGGAACAAGGGCGTCGGGGACGCGCGCGGGCGCGGCAAGGTCGGAAATCGGCATGGGGGGATTATGCCGGTCGCGTGTCGACACGGGAGACCCCATCGGCACCCCGGTACTCCGGAGGCGAGACATAAAAAAGCCCGCTTGCAGCGAACTGCCAGCGGGCTCTGCTCCCTCCCCCACGTCGGGATGCAGGTCGATCTTCTAGGGTCGGCGACGAACTTGCACGCTGCACTGCAAAACAATACTTGCGGGTACAGAAGAAGGTGGAATACCTGAACAGGGAGGCAGTGGCGTGAAAACGCCATCCCACCAAGGTAGAACCCCTGCCACTGCGCGGATCGCCGATAATGGAGATCCCCCCAAAAACGTTGTCGTCATGTCTGTCGATCGCATTGCAAACGCGCATCTGCGTGACCGCGTTGTCTCCGCCGAAGCTGCCGCCGCCCTGATCCAGCCGGGTGAAACCGTCGCCATGAGCGGCTTTACCGGTTCAGGCTACCCCAAGGCGGTGCCGGTCGCGCTGGCGCAGCGCATCGAGGCGGTGCACGCCCAGGGCCTGCCCTTCCAGATCAGCCTGATGACCGGTGCCTCGACCGCGCCGGAGCTGGATGGCGCGCTGGCCAAGGCCGATGGCATCGCGATGCGCATGCCCTTCCAGAGCGACCCGGATGCGCGCAACCGCATCAACGAGGGCAAGCTGGATTACATCGACATCCACCTCAGCCATGTCGCCCAGCACGTGTGGTTCGGCTTCTACGGCGATATCGACACAGCGGTGATCGAGGTCTCGGCGATCCGCGAGGACGGCTCGCTGGTGCCCTCCACCTCGGTCGGCAACAACAAGACCTGGCTGGACCTGGCCAAGAAGGTGATCGTCGAGGTCAACGAATGGCAGCCGGCCGGCGTGGACGGCATGCATGACATCTACTACGGCACCGCGCTGCCGCCGCACCGCAAGCCGATTCCGCTGGTGCACGCCAACGACCGCATCGGCGAGACCGCGCTGCGCTGCGACCCGGACAAGATCGTGGCCGTGGTGCGCACCAACGGCCCGGACCGCAACAGCCCCTTCAGCCCGATCGACACCACCAGCGAGCAGATCGCGCAGTACCTGATCGAGTTCCTCAAGCACGAAGTGGCCAAGGGCCGCCTGCCGGCCAACCTGCTGCCGCTGCAGAGCGGCGTGGGCAACATTCCGAACGCCGTACTGGCCGGGCTGGCCAAGAGCGGCTTCCGCGATCTGAGCGCGTTCACCGAGGTGATCCAGGACGGCATGCTCGATCTGCTGCGCGATGGCGTGCTGAGCTACGCCTCGTGCACCGGCTTCGCGCTGAGCCCGCAGGCGAACGAGACCTTCAAGGAACACATCGATTTCTACCGCGAGCGCATCATCATGCGCACACAGGAAATCTCGAACCATCCGGAGCTGGTGCGTCGCCTGGGCTGCATCGGCATGAACGGGATGATCGAGGCCGACCTGTACGGCAACGTCAACTCGACCCACGTGATGGGCAGCCGGATCATGAACGGTATCGGCGGCTCGGGCGACTTCGCGCGCAACGGTTTCCTGTCCGCGTTCCTGAGTCCTTCGACGGCGAAGAACGGCAGCATCTCGGCGATCGTGCCGATGGTCAGCCATGTGGATCACACCGAGCACGATGTGTCGGTGATCGTCACCGAACAGGGCCTGGCCGATCTGCGCGGGCTGACCCCGCGCAAGCGGGCGCGGGTGGTGATCGACAACTGCGCGCATCCGGATTTCCGCGATCAGTTGAACGACTACTTCGACCGCGCCAGCCGCGAGAGCTATGGCAAGCACACCCCGCACCTGCTGCCGGAAGCCTTGTCGTGGCACCAGCGCTGGCTGGATACCGGGACGATGAAGGCGTAATCGTCCAAGGGTAGTGCCGGCCGCTGGCCGGCACCTTCCGTCAGGCAGTACGCAGGCTCGCCAGCGACTCGGCCTGCAGCCGCTCGTAGATCGCGAACTCGTCCTCCACCTTCATGCCCAGCGCCTGCTCGAAGGCATCGCGGTTGGCATGCGCGGCATAGGCACGTTGTTCGTCGCCGCCCAGGTTGGACTGGAAGATGCCTGCGGCGCTGACCGGCAGGAAATCTTCGTAGACGATCGGATCGGCGCTGGCCAGGCCAGCGGCGATCAGCGCTTCGGCCGGCAGGTCGCCGACTGCGGCCGGGGTGGCGCGCCCAGCATCGGTCAGGGCGTACCGGTAGTAGCCCAGGCCTTCGCGGCGCAGGGTGTCGTGGTCATCCGGGAAGGCGCTGAATGCCGCCGCCAGACGCGTCGGATAGTCCTGGCCGGTACTGCCGGCGCCGCCGCTGTCGCGCGCCTGTGCAAGCAGCTGGTCATACAGCGCGCGGCCCTTGGGTGTCAGCGCGAGGCCGCGCTGTTCGATCTCACCGAAACGCGCGGTATGCGTGCCGGCGTCGCCTGCATCGCCAGAGGGGAACTGCACGGTTTCTTGCAGCGCCTTGAAGCTGGTCTGGCGCAGCAGGATCGGGCAGCGGCGCGGTGGCGGGCCTTCGATCACGGCCTTGGCATCGATGCCGCGTGCAAGCATGCCGGCCTGCGCAGCGTCGATGTCCAGCGTGCGCGGGGTCAGGTGGTTGATGTGCGGGCCGCGGAAGCTGACCACATCGGCGATCAGCCGGTGCGCGTCGTGCAGCGCGTGGTAGGTGGCGAGCGAAACCGTCGCATCGCCATGCCAGCGGAAGGTCTCCAGCGCTTCGATGACGAAGCGGCGCGCATCGGCTTCATCCAGGCCACCCTCGCGTTCTGCCTGTTCGATCAGGGCCAGCGCGGCATCGGTGAAGATCCGGCGCTGGGCAAGGATGGCAGCGGACTGCTCACGCAGCGCGACATTCTCGATCAGCTCCAGGCGCAGCAGCGAGGTGAACACGCGGAACGGGTTGCGCGCCAGCGCCTGCGCGGTGCGTGGGCGGAAGGCGGTGGAATGCACCGGCACGCCGGCCACCGAGAGGTCGTAATACCCCACCGGGTACATGCCCATCAGCGCGAACAGGCGTCCCAGCGTCGCCAGTTCCCCGGCAGTGCCGACCCGGATCGCGCCATGGCGCTCCTGGTCGAGGCGGGCGCGTTCGTCGGTGCGGTCCAGCTGTTCGGCCAGCGCCGGGTTGGCGGTCAGCACGGCGTCGTTGATCTCGGCCACCAGGTCGACCAGCGTGCCGTACAGCGGCACTTCGGTGCGGTACATGGTGGACATCGCCTGGGCGAACAGGCTGCGGATATCGTCGGGTGAAACGAAACGGTCGGCGCTCATGACGTACTCGGCAACGGATCACGGGGAGGGACAGCAGTCGGCCATTGTCGCCGAGGCGGTGGCGCGCGGCGATCTGCACAGCAGCAAAGGTGAGCGACAGGGTAGCGCCACGCCATGCGTGGCTGCGCGGTGCATCATTGCGTCAGCGCGTCGCTGCGGCCGGTTCCGGATTGGCCGCCGCACGCTGGCGCTGCTCGCGGTTGCCGAGCTGGCGCTGCAGCGTGGCATCAAGGGTTACCGGGCGATCCCAGTGATCGTGGCTGGCGACGATGGCATGGCGCAGCGCGCGCCAGTGCAGGTTGGTCGGCGTGACCGGAAGCTCGGCGACCACGGCTTCCCAGCGCTTGGCCTCGCCCTCCTCCGGCACCGCGCGCGACCATTGCTGCACGCTCTCGCGGCAGGAACGTTCGATCACGTGGGCCCAGAAACAGGCGAAGTAGATGTCGCCCGCCTGCCAGCCGTGGGTGTGCATCAGCGCGGCGATGTAGCCGCGCGAGACCCCGGCGTAGCGCGATACTTCATCCAGGAAACTATCCGGGTAGCGCTCGGCGTAGTGGTTGATGTCCTGCAGTTGGGTATCCACCCAGGCATCCCCGGTGTCCACCACGTAGGCGGCGGACTTCTCCGGGGTCTGCTCGGCCGCCGCCGCCCAGGGCAGCATCAACAGCAGCGCGAGCAGCCCGGCGCGCATCATCCGGCCTGCGCCGCCTTGGCTTCGATGGTGCGCAGCGCCTGCGGCCACTCGAAGGCGGTCGGTGCATCGACCATGCGCGGCTCATCGTCGGCGACGCCATGCTGGGTTTCGTGCGCCCAGGTCACCGCGTACGGGGTGTGGATGCCCCAGCCGCCCAGGGTGATGACCGGCTCGATGTCCGAGCGCAGCGAATTGCCGACCATCACGAAGCGCTCGATCGGCAGATCGAACTCTTCCAGCACGCGGGCGTAGGTTTCCGGGTCTTTCTCGGAGACGATCTCGATGCGCGGGAACAGGTCGCGCAGGTTGGCCAGCTTGATCTTGGCCTCCTGGTGGAACAGGTCGCCCTTGGTGATCAGCACGACCGGGTAGTCGCGGGCGATCTCGGTGACCGACTCACGCACGCCATCGATCAGCTCCACCGGATGGCGCAGGGTGTCATGGCCGATATCGAGCATCTGCTGCAGGTCGCGCGCGCTGATGGTCTGGTTGGTGATCTCGATGGCCGCTTCGACCATCGACAGGGTCATGCCCTTCACCCCATAGCCGAACACGCCGAGATTGCGCTGCTGCACTTCCAGCAGGTGGCGCGCGGTCTGGGTGTCGTGCACGTCGATATAGCGCGACAGGATGTCGAGGTAGTCCTGCTCGGCCTTGCGGTAGTAATCCTCGCTCTTCCACAGCGTGTCATCACCGTCAAAACCAACCAGGCCGATAGCGCCTTGCGGCGTGGGCAGGGAAGTCATCATCGGCCAAGGATACCAACAGCGGCGCAGCGGCCCCACCCCGGCGGCGCATAAAGAAAGGGCGGCCGAAGCCGCCCTTTCCCCCTCACTGCGCTACCGGTGTCCCCGGTCCTTACCTGCTCTGCTGGGCGCCCGTATCGGCGGCCTTGCCCTGCTGGGCAGCCACGTACGCCTTGTATTCATCCGGCGAGAGCTCGCCGTCCTTGTTGGTGTCGGCCTGGTCGAACACCTGGGCAAGACCCGCGTTCACCTGTGCCTCGGCCTTGCTGATGGTGCCGTTGCCGTCGGTATCAACGCTGGCCCAGGTCTGGCCACCGCCACCACCGGCCTGCGCGGAGGCCTGCGCTGCGGCGTTGGCCGCGGTATCGGCTGCGTCACCGGCCTGCGCTGCCGCCTGCTGTGCCTGGGCGGCCTGATTCTGCGCCTGCGCGGCACTCTGCTGTGCCGACTGGGCCATCGCCGGAATGGCCAGCACACTGCCTGCGGCGACGATCAGGGCGATCAGGGGCTTGCGGTTGCGAATAGTCATTGGGGTGGTCTCCTTGGTAGGTATTGCGCGGCCTGTTGTTTCCGCACGGCCCCACACTGCCACCCTGTTTGTGAATCGATATTGGGCCTCAACCGCCTTGCGCACGCGGTCTTAACCACCCCCACGAAAGGGTGCATTACCGCGGTGGTTAGCCGCAGGTGAGCGGTTGGTAATGCGCCCATTCATTGGCCCCGGATTTAACCGGATGCGAACGCAATCTCACGCGGTGTTGCTGTTTTTTTCGCCTGAGCGGGAACTGAATACAAGCCAGCCCAACGCAACACCACCGATCGCGCCGGCCACTTCGAGCACCACGCGCGAGCCCAGCTCGTTTGGATCATGAATACCGGCCAGGAACAACCGCGCATACAGCGGCGACTCCAGCCGCATCATGCCCATGTAGAAGAGATTCCACGCATCGATGCCGGCCGAAGCCACCACCGCGATCACGCAGGCCCAGCCGATCGCATGCCCGTCGGTCCAGCCTGCCCAGCGGCACAGCCGGTGCCACAGCGCATACACCAGCAGTCCGACCAACAGCGCGATCAGCCCTGCCTCCAGCGTTCCCAGCAATCCGAAGTGCAGTGGCAGGTTCATCGTGGTCCGATCAGGCGGTCAGCGCACAGTGTAACGGCGCGCCTCAGCGGACCGGCACGTCGTAGGCGGTGCTCGGCGCGGGCTCGGGCTGCAGGGTGAAATGCCACCACTCCATCGGGTAGTTGGCGAAGCCGCGGCGAGCCATTGCCTGGCGAAGCTGCTGGCGGTGGCTGCGCTGGGCCGCGCTGATCTCCGGCGCGTCGGTATGCGCGCGCGGGCCGAAGAAGTCGAAGTCGGTCCCCATGTCCACAGGGGCGCAGGATCCGCTGCGGCAATCGAGCAGGGTCAGGTCGACCGTGGCAGCCCGGCTGTGGCCGGAGGTCTCGGCGATGTAGTCGCCGAGCAGGGCCGGCTTGTCGATGTCCGGGTACTGCTGCGCCTTGCGCGACCGCTCCGTGGGATCATGTGCCCAGGCGACGAAGGCCGTCACGGCGTGGGCCGGCCGGTAGCAATCGTAGATCCGCAGCGCGAACCCGTCGGCACGCAGGTCGGTCTCCACCTGCGCCAGCGCGGTGGCGGCCGGAGCGAGCAGATAGCACTTGGGCGCGTCATAGCCGGGCACGCGCTGGCCGGTGAAATTGTCCGGGCCGGCGTAGCGGATGTCCTGCTCGATCGCCGGTGCCAGTGTGCGGATGTCGACCAGCCCGGCCTCGGCGACATCGCGTGCGGGCGAGACCGTGACCGCCGGCGCCGCGGCGTGGGCACTGCCGACCAGCAGCGCCAGCAGCAGCGCGCTACGGACAATCGCCGATGCGGGTGAAGTGCAGGTCCTGGTAGTCATAACTGAAGTCGATCTCCGGATCGATCGCGGCCAAGGTCAGGGTGGGTGGCGTACCTGGCTGCAGCTGCAACCAGGGCTCAGCATCGGCCCCGAGCGTATCCCACTGCACCAGCCAGCGCGCGCCGAGCTGCATGACCTGGCCGCGCAGCCTCGGCGACTTGGCCACGCTGAAGCGCAGCGTGCCCTGCTGCGGGCAGAGCAGGGCCTCGCCCAGCCATGGATCGCGATAGCGGCCCTGCGCGGCCGCCGTGGTGCGAAGCGGGGCCGGACGACGCGCACGGGTATCCGGGCGCACCTGCCCGGCCTCGCGGCGCCCGGCGCGCTCCTGCGCGAGCAGGGACAGATAGTGCTCCACATCTGCACCGTCATCCGGCGCGGTGTAGTGCTTCAACGCCGCCTGCATCAGCGCGGTGCGTGCATCTTCGGCGTCGCTGTTGATCAGGATCACCACGCCCACCTTGCGGTCCGGCAGCAGCGCGAGCGAGGAGTACATGCCCGACAGCGTGCCGGTATGGGCCACCTTCCACTGCCCGTCCATGTCCGACAGGCGCCAGCCATAGCCATAGGCGGAGACGTGCGCGTCGTCCCAGCGGCGCTGCCGCTCGCCCAGTGGCATCGGCATGTGCGCGGTCCACAGCGCGCGGCGCTGCACCGCGCCCAGCCACCCGGGTACGCGCGCGGGATCGAGCAGCACCTGCATCCAGCGGGTCATGTCGCGCAGGCCGCAACGGATGCCGCCGGCGGCCATCGAAGTCAGATCGGGGCTGAGGTCGCCATCGGCACCGCGCACCACGCTGCGACCGTCCTTCCGTGTATGCGGCTGGGCAACATTGCCGACCGCCGTGACCGACCACGCGCCGACCTGGCAGCGATCCATCCCCAACGGCACGAAGACCTCCTCGCGCAGCAGTTGATCGTAGGGCTTGCCGCCGGCGGCAGCAGCGACTTCACCCGCCACCACATACATCAGGTTGTCGTAGGCATAGCCGCTGCGGAAGCTGGTGACCGGCTTGAGGTGGGCCAGCCCGGCGATGATGTCCTGCCGGGTAAAGCGGTTCGGCTCGGGCCACAGCATCAGATCGCCCGCCCCCAGGCCCAGGCCGCTGTTGTGGATCAGCAGGTCGCGCACCTGCATCTGCTGCGTCACCCACGGGTCATGCATGCGGAACTGCGGCAGGTACTTGATGACCGGGTCGTCCCAGCGCAGGAGACCGCGGTCGACCAGCCGGGCCAGCAGCGCGGCGGTCATCGCCTTGCTGTTGGAGGCGATCTTGAACAGGGTGTCCGGGTTGATGGCCTCGCCCTGCCCGGCCTGGCGATCACCACGGGTGCCGGTGAAGACAACTTCCCCGTCTTCGACCACGGCCATGGCGATGCCGGGCAGGTGTTCATGGGTGACAGCCTGATCGAGCAGCCGATTGAAGGTGTCGGCCGGATCGGCTGCCCATGCGCTGGGCGCGATGGCCAGGGTGCAGGACAGGCCAAGCGTGAGGAGGCGGGATGGGATACACGGTGAGGTGCGTGACTGCATGGAGTCCCTCGTCATGACCGGAGCGCGTGCAACCGAAGCCGCCCGTGGAAGGCAGGTGCCGACCCACTGTCGGCACCTGCCACGTACGCGCCGGATCAGAAGTTCCAGGTCACCATCAGCTGCGTGTAGCGCGGTGCCTGCCAGCGGGTGCCGGTGTTGAAGGTGTTCTCGCGCACCTGGCCCGGCTGGGCCTCGTAGCGCTGGTGCACGTTGATGACGGTCTGGTTGTTGAACAGGTTGTAGACCGACAGGCGTGCGCTCAGGTCGATGCCCTCCACCGGCAGGCGCCAGGTGACGTTGGCGCCCATGGTCCACGTCCACGGCAGGCGACCGAAGGCACCACGGGGGCTGTACTCGAACTGGCGCTGGTCATACGGCCCCGAACAGTTCGCCACGCACAGCCAGCCTGTGCCGCCGCCGCTGCCTTCGCTGGAGGTGCTGCCACCGGCGACCGTATCGTTGGGCCACATCACGCCGAACGCCGTGATCGGGCCACCGGACAGTACCTGCAGCGTGGTGCCGAACGACCACTGCTCGTTCAGCGCATAGGCGGCGCGGAACTTGAACTGATGGCGGAAGTCGTTGAACAACGGCCCGTAGCGCTGGTTGTTGGACGGATGATCCCAATGCTGGACCATGCCGGTGTCGCCGTAGTTGGTGTCCGAGTTGACCGGGCCTTCGAAGTTGCCGTCGCTGCGCGACCACAGGTAGGACGCGTTGAACAGCCACTTCTCGTCCCACGCGCGATCGATCTGGAACTCCAGGGCCTTGTAGGTGCGCTTGGGCTTGGAGTAGCCGACCACCTCCAGGCTGCCGCCCTTGCGGTAGCCATCCTTGGAGGTATCGATGGTGATCCAGCCCTCGGTGGCGCAGCCGATGCTGGAGTCGCCCCAGATCGTCAGGCTCTCGCCCGGGTTGGCGATCGGCCACAGGGTGGTGCCGGTCGGCCCGCACGGGGTGTGGTTGATGCGCATGTCATCCAGCGCGCGGTCCATCTTGCGGTAGGTCGCGTTGACGCCCCACGACCACGCCTGGTTGATCATGGTCTGGAAGCCGAGGATGTACTCATCCTGGTAGACCGCCTTCAGGTCCTTGTCCACGCTCTGCCGCAGGTCGGCCGCGCCGGTGTTCATGCGGGTATCGACCGGGCCGATCTGCTGGCCGATGACCGGCGCCATGTACGGTGCGCCGGTGACCGGGTTGGCCTGCTGCTGCCAGCCGTTGAGCACGTAGTAGGAGTACTCGTCGGTGAGGCCACCGGCGAAGTTGACGTTGATGTTGTTGGTCACCGGCAGGTAGTAACGGCCGGCGTTGCCGAACAGCTTGGTGCTGCCATCGCCCTTCATGTCCCAGGAGAAGCCGAAGCGCGGTGCGATCAGGTCATCCATCTTGATGAAGGCGTCGCCATCGGCGGTGCGGTTCTCGAAGCGGTCCCAGCGCACGCCGAGGTTCAACATCAGGTTCGGGGTGATGTTCCAGATGTCTTCCAGGTAGAAGGCGTTGGCCTCGGTCTCGAAGGTGCCACCGGAGACGCGGTTGCGCGCGCGCAGCATCTCGGTCACGCCTGCGGGAACATAGGCATTGGCGCCGTCCCATACCTCATCACCCGGGCGGGCCACGTAGGCGGTATAGCTGAGCTGGGTCGGGCCCGGGTAGCGGGTGGACTGCTCGGTGGTCATCAACTCACGGTCCACGCCGAAGCGCAGCAGATGCGTGCCCAGCTGCCATTCGAAGTCCAGGCGGGCCACCTCGCGCGTGTCGTCGCGCTCGGCAACCGCGGCACCGGTAGGATGGCAGCCCGCGCGCAGGCCGTTGAGCTTGCCCAGGCGGGAGGCATAGCTGGCATCGGTGAACACCGGGCTGCACGCCTCATCGAGCGAGGAGTTGGTGAAGGCCCGCTGGTTGTTCTCGCCCACCATGGCGCGCGCGGTGAAGGTCTCGCCGAAGTGACCGGTGTACGTCGCCGACCAGTTCTTGCCGCCGGTCTCGGTGACCGAATCACCACCCCACGCGCCGATCTGGTCGTCATCCCAGTCGTAGTTGTACGCGCCGTTGGTGATCTCGCCTTCGTCGGAGAAGGCCAGCAGTGCCAGGCTGTGGTTGTCGTTGATGTTCCAGTCCAGCTTGGCGCCCCAGAAGCCGTTGTCGCTCTTGTTCTTGAACCAGCTCAGCGCATCGGAGGAGGTGTTGTGGCCGGTGTCGTTGCGGTCCTCATACATCGCGAACAGGAACAGCTTGTCCTTGATGATCGGACCGGCCCCCCACACGTTGGTCTTCAGGAACGAGTTGTTGTCGCGGCTTGCGTAGGAGTGCGGGGTGCCATCGCGGTGGAAGTGATCACGCGGGCTGGACCGCCATGCGCTGGGCTCGGCCGTCACCTCCACACCGCCCTGGAACTCGTTGGTGCCCGAGCGGGTGACCGCGTTGATCACACCGCCGGTGGAGCGGCCAAATTCGACCGAATAGCCGCCGGTCTTGACCTGGAATTCGTTGAAGAAGCCGAATGGCGCGCTGGAGAAGCCGCGGCGGGTATACATGTCGGTGACGTTCAGGCCGTTGATGAAGACCGCGTTCTCGGCCACCGAGGAACCGGCGAAGGACAGCCCCCCGAACGAGGAATTGCCGCCCACCACGCCCGGCGCCAGCAGCGCCACCGCCGACAGATCCTGCGCGACCGGCAGGCGCGAGAGCTCCTGGCGGTTCACGTTGAACGAGGTTTCCGTGGAATACACGTCCACGCGATTGACGACGCGGGTGCCGACCACCTGCAGCGCATCGAGGTTGACCACGCCGCCACTGCTGGCCAGGTTGACGGTGGTCGTACCACCGACCGCAACACTGACCGCGAACGGCTCGCCGAGCTTCTGGCCATCGCGGCTCACCTGCAGCTGGTAGTCGCCCACCGGTAGCTGGCCCAGGCGATAGCTGCCGTCGGCGCTGGCCGTCACTGTCCGGGTCAGGCCGGTCGCGTTGCTGACGACCGTGACCTGGTCACCGGCAGTGGCACGCCCCGCGACGGCACCGCTGACATTCTGTGCCGAAGCACTCATCGGTACCAGGCTGCCCAGACACGCCCCGAGCGCAACGCACAGCGCTGCCCGCTTCAATCGATTTACGTTCATTCCCTGCTCTCTCCTGCAGATGTGGAATCGTGGATACCGCCGTTTACCGCTTGGCCTCCAGTGGCACCACGTGCGACTGGACGTCGTAGTTCCATTGATCGAAATACAGGTTGCCGCCGGACCACTCGGCCTCGCCGCGCTGGGAATCCACCGTGTCCGACCGGAAGTGCTGCTTGGCCGGCACCAGTGGCTGGGCGTAGTCGTCGTTGAAGGCGATGCGATAGGCATCCAGCCCACCCAGATAGAAATCGCGCAGCGCGGGCTGCGGGCTGTCCAGGCGCCCGGTGGTGACATCCATCGGTACCCAGCCGTAGGGCGCCAGGTACAGCGCGCCCCAGTCATGCAGGTTGTTGTAGCCGACCGCATCGTCGGAATAGACCATGCCCGACTGCCAGCGCGCGGGGATGCCGTTCAGGCGCAACAGCGCAATCAGCAGCAGCGTCTGCTGCCCGCAGTCGGCGTGACCGGCGTGCAGCGCGTAGTCGCTGATGTTGGAGATCGTGGCGTACTCGCGGGCGCCGGCCCATGGAATCCGGTCCACGGCGTCGAACAGCTTCTGGACGATCTGGTAGGGATCGGTTTCGGTGCCGACCACCTGCTGCGAGAACGCGCGCAACGCCGGGGTGAACACCACGTGCGGCGCCTGCTCGGCGAGGTACGGCTTCAGCGCGGGATCGTCCGGCGTGGGCTGGACCCTGGCAGGATCGATCGTGATGTGCCGCGCGTACACGGTGACCGCGTAGCGGATCTGGAACTCGGTCGGGGTGCCGGCCACCGCCTTGCGTTCTAGGTAGGCGGTGCGTTGCAGCGCACTGTCAGGCGCCACCTGCGCGCCGGCAGGCGTACTCGCGACCCAGGTGATGTCTTCCTGCTGGCCGGCGATGGCACGCGGGTAGGGAATCCATGCGCGGATGGTTTCCCCGGCCGGCACGGCATCGGGCTTGACCACCAGCGACTGGGTCACCTCGATGCGGCGCGGCACCAGGCTGGTCGCGCCCGTAGCACGGGCGGCCGCGACGATCTCCTCATGGTGCGGGTGCAGATGCTCATAGGGGCCCTCCTTCGGCAGCGGGGCTTCGGGTGCCCGCCGGGCGCGCGCCTCGGCGCTGATCCGGAACAGGTTGGACGGCGCGCGCTTGAAGTAGCGGCGCTGGCCATCGATATCCAGGTGTTCGATCAGGCCGGCAGAATCCCAGCGCGCGAATTCGTCATCGCGAAGGTCCGGAATCTGCTTGCGCAGCTGCGCCTTGGCCGCCGCCGCGTCCAGGGTGAAGTCCAGTCGCATGCGGCGCATCCGCTCGCGCTCGAAGGCATAGGCCTGACGCTCGGCATCCGACAGGCTCGGATCCTGCAGGGCCGTGGCGATGTCGGCCTCGGCCTGCGCGAACGCACCGCGGTCGATGCCGGCGATCACGGTCGGCAACGCGAGCGGCGCGGCGGCCAGCCCCCACGGCATCGCCAGCAGACCAGCGCACAGGCACCAGACAGCAGGCAGAGGCAATCGCGGTTTGCGCATCACAGGATCCACGGCGACACTTCCCAGGTGCGGGTGGGGTAATCGCTGTGTAACACGGGCCTGATAGCCGGTCAATAATTTATTCTTGCTTTCGCCGAAAAAAGGAATAAATATTCCTGACGCTTCCGAGGAGGGTGACCGCGTGATGATCAAGGCTTCCCCCCACCGCCCCGTGCGGTCCCGCTGGTTGCCGCGCGCCGTGCTGGCGGCGGTCCTTGCGGCCACGCTGGCACCTGCGTGGGCCGAGGCGCCGCGTGCCGCACCCGGCGCCGACTTCGGCGGGGTGATCGCCCTGCGCGAGGCCTATCTCGCGCCCGGCTTCTGGGCCGACCGCCTGCCCGATCCGGACCGCGTGATCCTCGATCGCGCCGGTATCGCCGCACAGAACGCCCGCATGCGTGCCGAGGACACCTCGATCCACGATCTGCGCGCGTTGCCGGCGCAGCTGCCGCGCGAGCAGGTGCTGGGCAGCATCCAATCGCTCTCCAGGTGGCCCGAGCGCAGCTTGTACGGCCAGGATGGCAAGACCATCAGCGACCGGCAGCGCAGCGAGACCCTGGCCAACCTGGCACTCGCCGCGGTTCCGGCGCAGCGCCCGCTGCAGTATGGCCTGGTCACCCATCGCGCCGCGCTGCGCGCGTTCCCGACCGCGCTGCGGGTGTCCACCAGCCAGGGCGACACCGACATCGACCGCTTCCAGGAGTCGGCCCTGTTCCCCGGCGACGCGGTGGCGGTGCTGCATGAAAGCGCTGACGGGCGCTGGCTGTTCATCACCAGCGAACGCTACTCGGCGTGGATCGAGAAGCGCTTCGTCGGCATCGGCGACGCTGACACCGTGTTCGGTTACGGCCAGCATGGCCCGTACCGTGTGGTCACCGGGGCCACCGCGTTCACCGTGTACACGCCGGAGGAGCCGCGCGTGTCGCGGCTGCAGCTGGACATGGGCGTGCGCCTGCCGGTGATCGCCGACTGGCCGCTGGAGAAGACCGTCAACGGCCAGCAGGCCCACGCCGCGCATGTGGTGCAGTTGCCGGTGCGCGAGGCTGATGGCCGCCTGTCACTGGTGCCGGCACTGCTGCCGCGCTCGCAGGACACCGCCGACGACTATCTGCCGCTGACCCCGCGGACGCTGCTGACCCAGGCCTTCAAGTTCCTCGGCGAGCGCTACGGCTGGGGCCACGACTACGACACCCGGGACTGCAGTGGCTTCGTCTCTGAGATCTACCGCAGCGTCGGCGTGTTGATGCCGCGCAATACCAGCGCACAGGCGATCAGCCCGGCGCTGGACCGCATCGCCTTCAGCGCGAAGGACGGGAAAGCCACGCGCGACACGGCCGTCAAGCAGCTGCAGGTCGGCGACCTGGTCTACATCCCCGGCCACGTGATGATGGCGATCGGCCACATCGACGGCCGCACCTGGCTGATCCACGATACCGCCGGCGGTGGCTGGATCGGCGCGGATGGCAAGCGCGTGCAGGCCCACCTCAACGGCGTGTCGGTCACTCCGCTGGAGCCGATGATGGCCAGCGATACCGTGAGCTACATCGACCGCATCACCAACATCCAGCGCCTTCGGCCACAGACCCCCTGAATGAAGATCACCGACATCGAACTCGGCATGCTGCGCGTGCCGTTGAAGACCCCGTTCAAGACCGCGCTGCGCACCGTGGACACCGTCGAAGACGTGGTCGTGCTGATCCGCACCGACAGCGGCCATACCGGCTACGGTGAAGCGCCGGCCACGGCAGTGATCACCGGCGACACGCACGGCTCGATCATCGAGGCCATCGACGGCTTCATCAAACCGCGCCTGATCGGCGAGGACGTGGCCAACCTCAATCGGCTCTGCGGCCTGATCCAGACCTCGATGGAGCGCAACACCAGCGCCAAGGCCGCGGTGGAGATCGCGGTCTACGATCTGTGGGCGCAGCTGCACAACGCGCCGCTGTACCGGATGCTGGGTGGCGGCGACCCGGTGATCACCACCGACATCACCATCAGCGTGGACTACATCGACAAGATGGTGGCCGACTCGCTCTCGGCGATCGAGCGCGGCTTCGAGTCGCTGAAGATCAAGGTCGGCAAGGACATCGGCCTGGATATCGAGCGGGTCAAGGCGATCCATGCCGCCGTGCAGGGTCGCGCCCTGCTGCGCCTGGATGCCAACCAGGGCTGGACCGCCAAGCAGGCCGTGCACGCGATGCGCGCGCTGGAAGAAGCCGGCGTGGTGCTGGAACTGCTCGAGCAGCCGGTCAAGGCCGCCGACATCAGTGGCCTGAAATACGTCACCGACCGCGTCAACACCCCGGTCATGGCCGATGAAAGCGTGTTCAACCCCGGCCAGGTATTCGACCTGATCCAGCAGCGCGCCGCCGACATCATCAACATCAAGCTGATGAAGACCGGCGGGTTGTCCAACGCGATCCGCATCGCCGACATCGCCGCGATCTACGGCGTGCCGTGCATGATCGGCTGCATGATCGAATCGAGCATCTCCGTGGCCGCCGCCGTGCACCTGGCCGTCGCCAAGAGCGACATCATCACCAAGGTGGATCTGGACGGGCCGTCACTGGGCCAGTTCAACCCGGTCACCGGTGGGGTCAACTTCAACGAATCGGAAATCACCATCAGCGATGCGCCCGGGTTGGGCATCACCGAGGTGCGTGGGCTGGAGATGATCACGCCGCGGCGGTGGTGACCGTTGTGTCCGCCTCGCCGGTCGCCTACGGTAGAGCCACGCCATGCGTGGCTGCCGTTCGCGCAATCCCACCTGCCGCAGCCACCCATGGGGTGGCTCTACCGGATCTGACGCCCTCCCCATGCCGCCCCTGGTGAAAATCCGCTCCGAGCGTGACCACATGTCGGCGATCGAACGCCGCATCGCCGACTTCATCCTCGACAACGCCCACCTCCTGCGCGATTACTCCTCCCAGCAGCTGGCCAGCGCCTTGGGCATCAGCCAGTCCAGCGTGGTCAAGTTCAGCCAGAAACTGGGCTTCAAGGGCTATCCGGACCTCAAGTACTCCATCGGCGAAGCCGTCGCCCGCGCCGGCAGCGACCCGCACAGCCGCCCGCCGCTGCCCGAGGCCGCCAACGACTACACCCAGATCGCCGAGCGCCTGCGCGTGAGCAAGGCCGCCGCCGAGGAAGAAACCTGGCTGGCCAATCCCCAGGCCGACATCGAAGCGATCGTGCAGCTGATCGATGGCGCGCCCAAGGTGTTCGTCTACGGCCTGGGCGATGACGGCCTGTACGCCCGCGAGTTCGCCATGCGCCTGTCGCTGCTGGGCATGCTTACGGTGCACCACGCCGACCCGATCCTGATGATGGCCAACCTCTCGGCCGCACGGCCCGGGGACGCGATGCTGGTGTTCTCCGAGTTCGGCAAGCTGCCACAGCTGTTCCAGCTGTCGCGCCAGTTCCAGGACATGGGCGGCAAGGTGGTGTCGATCACCCGCCACAGCGCCAACCCGTTGCGCGCCCATGCCGATGCCAGCCTGGTGCTGTGCGCGCATGACCCGGCGCCGCACGTGGCGCAACTGCTGTACCGTTCTTCTCTGCAGGCGCTGCTGGATTTCGTCTTCGTCCTGCTGTGCCACGCCAACCCGGACCGCCACCGCCAGCTCGGGGTGAACCTGGAACGGATCGAACATTTGATCGACAGCTGATCCTGGAGTCCGCCACGATGATGCCGCTGTTCCGCTCCGTCACCGCCGCCGTGATGCTGGTCATCGCCGCCCCCGTGTTCGCCGCCGCGCTGGAGGGCAGCACACAACTGGTCGTGGTCACCACCGAGGGCTGGGATGCCACCCAGGGCAAGCTGCAGGCCTTCGAGCGCACCGCGAAGGGCTGGCAGCCGCAGGGCGCCGCCTTCGATGTCGCCGTGGGCCGCAGCGGCAGCGCGTGGGGCGAAGGGCTGCACCCGGCCCAGTCCGGGACGCCACGGAAGCAGGAAGGCGATGGCCGCAGCCCGGCCGGCATCTTCGCGATCGGCCCGGCCTTCGGCTATGCGCGCGGCGTCACCAGCGGCCTGCCCTACCAGCCGATGCGCGACACCAGTTACTGCATGGATGTACCGGACTCGCCGTACTACAACCGCATCGTCGATGCCGAGGTGGTCGGTGCCGAAGCGGTGGAAGGCTCGACCGAGCCGATGCGGCTGGACCTGCACAACAAGGGCGACGTACGCTACCGCGAGGGCTTCGTCATCGAGCACAACCCGAAAGCGATGCCCGGCCGTGGCAGCTGCATCTTCGCCCACCTGTGGCGCACGCCCGGTGAGGCGACCGCCGGTTGCACCGCGATGGACCCGGCGCGCATGACCACGCTGCTGGCGTGGCTGGACGCCAGCGCGCGGCCGCGCTTCGTACTGTTGCCGCGCGCGGAATACCAGCGCCTGCAGGCCGAATGGCAGCTGCCCATGCTGGCCGGGAGCGTGCATTGAGCACCGCGCCGCCCGACCCGCAACTCGAACGCGCGGTCAGCCGCTGGCAGATCGTCGGCCTTTCGATCAACGATGTGATCGGCAGTGGCATCTACCTGCTGCCGGCGGCCACCGTCGCCCTGCTCGGTCCTTTCAGCCTGTGGGGGGTGGTCGCGGCCGGCATCGTGGTCGCCCTGCTGGTGCTCTGCTATGCGCAGGCGGCCAGCTATTTCGACGAGCCCGGCGGCAGCTATCTGTATGCGCGCGAGGCATTCGGCCGGTTTGCCGGGTTCGAGATCGGCTGGATGATCTGGCTCACCCGCATCAGCTCGGCGGCGGCGCTCAGCAACGCACTGGCCGATGCGGTCGCGCGCTTCTGGCCCTGGGCCGGGCATGACATCGGCCGTATCGCGGTCATCGTGGTATCGCTGGGCTTCCTCACCGCGGTGAACGTGGCCGGGGTGCGCTCGGCCGCGCGTACCGGTGTGATCCTGGTGATCGGCAAGCTGCTGCCGCTGGTGCTGTTCGTGGCGATCGGCGCGTTCTACGTGGATACCGACCTGGCCTTCTCCGGCTTGCGCCCGGACCCGCACGATCTGCAGCGCATGGGCGAAGCCGCACTCCTGCTGCTGTATGCCTACGCCGGCTTCGAGAACATCCCGGCCGCCGCCGGCGAGTACAAGAACCCGCGCCGCGATATTCCGTTCGCGTTGATCACCATGATCATCACCGTCACCGTGATCTACGGCGCGGTGCAGTTCATCGCGCAGGGCACGCTGGCCGGATTGGCCAGCTCGCCGACGCCGCTGGCCGATGCCGCCGCCAGCTTCGGTGGTCTGACGCTCGCCTTGATCCTGACCGTCGGCGCGACCATCTCCATCCTCGGCACCAACAGCAACACGATGATGATGGGGCCGCGCTTCCTGTTCGCGTTGGCGCGCGATGGCTACGGGCCGAAGATCCTGGCCCAGGTGCACCCGCGCTTCCGCACCCCGGCGGCGGCGATCATCGCGCAGGGCCTGATCGCCCTGGCGCTGGCCTTGTCCGGTTCGTTCGTGCAGCTGGCGCTGCTGTCGATGACCACGCGCCTGTTCGCCTACATCGGCACGGCCGCGGCGGTGCTGGTGCTGGCGCGCCGGTTCCGTGATCGCCCTGGCGCGTTGAAGCTGCCCGGCGGACCGCTGATCCCGATCCTCGCACTGCTGTTGTGCCTGGCCTTGTTCGCCAGCGCGAGCTGGCAGAACATCGCGGCGGCAGGCATCGCCTTCGCGGTAGGCGCGGTCATCTATAAATTCCCGCGCCGCGATCACCAAGCCTGAGCAGGTGTGCAGGTGAATGGCACTTGATGTGTCATTCACCTCGCCGGTCCATCGCGTTAACCCGGCTTTGGGTACGGTGAAGCCTCACCCAACCGGAGCCAACACATGAGCACTGACTATCAGATTCCCGGCCGGGTGCCGGAAGACGGTGTCCCGCGCCAAGCCGTATCGGATTACTGGCGTGAGCGCTTTCCAAGCGAACCGTACTATGACAACAACCAGTTCTTCGATGACTACGAGCCGGCGTACCAGCTCGGCCATCGCACCCGCGCTGACGACATGATCCGCGCGTATGAAGAAGTGGAAGCCGAGCTGCAGGCCCGCTGGGCGCAGGAACATGGCCAGAGCAAGCTGAGCTGGGAACAGGCCCGCAATGCGGTGCGCCGCGGCTGGGATGAGTCCACTGCGCTGCGCCAGGCGCACCTGGACAAGGGCGTCCCGCGCGGCGCCTGACGCGCACTCCCCGATTCACCTCCAGCGGCGGCCCTCGGGTCGCCGTTATCGTGTGGGCAGGACCTCTGGTCCACGCGGCGTTGATGGGCATGGTGTACAACAGGGGTTGGCCATCGCCTCCCCGACGGAGACTTCCATGACCCGCAAGCTCTTGCTTACCCTCGCCATCAGCCTCACCCCCGCCCTGTTCACCACCGCCTGTGTTGCTGCCGACAAGGCCGCCGCCCCGGCGGTGGAAAAAGCGCACTGGCCGTTCGCCGCCACCGAATTCGCCCGCTTCAACGAGCCCTGGGCGATGAGTTTCCTGCCCGACGGCAGCCTGCTGGTCACCGAGAAGAAAGGCGCGCTGAAGCACTTCAACGTGCAGACCCGCAAAACCGCCACCATCACCGGCGTCCCTGACGTCGCCTACGGCGGCCAGGGCGGCTTCGGCGATGTGCTGCCGCACCCGGACTTCGCGAAGAACCAGTGAATCTATCTCAGCTACGCCGAAGAAGGCGACGGTGATACCCGTGGCGCTGCGGTTGCACGTGCGCGGCTGGCGCTGGCGGCCGATGGCAGCGGCACGCTGGAAGACCTGAAGGTGATCTGGCGCCAGACCCCGAAAGTGAGCGGCAAGGGGCATTACGGCCATCGCCTCGCGTTCGGTCCGGACGGCAAGCTGTGGATCACGTCCAGCGAGCGCCAGAAGTTCGATCCGGCCCAGGACATGGGCGGCAACCTCGGCAAGCTGGTCCGCCTCAATGACGACGGCAGCGTGCCCGCCGACAACCCGTTCGCCTCGCAGGGCGGCGTGGCCACGCAGGTGTGGTCGCTCGGCCACCGCAATGCGCTGGGCATCGCCTTCGATGCGCGCGGCAAGCTGTGGGTGCATGAGATGGGCCCGGCCGGCGGCGATGAGCTGAATCTGATCGAGCGCGGGGCCAACTACGGCTATCCGATCGTCTCCAACGGCAATCACTACGACGGCCGCGACATTCCCGACCATTCCACCCGCCCGGAATTCGCCGCGCCCAAGGTGACCTGGACCCCGGTAATCTCGCCGGCCGGTTTCATCATCTACAACGGCAAACAGTTCCCCAAGTGGGACGGCAGTGGCTTCATTGGCGGCCTGTCCTCCAAGGCGCTGGTGCGCGTGGCCTTCGACGGCGACAACGCCCGCGAGGCCGAGCGCTTCGACATGGGCGAGCGCATCCGCGAGATCGAACAGGGTCCGGATGGCGCGATCTGGCTGCTCGAAGACGGCAGCAACGGCAAGCTGCTCAAGCTCACGCCGAAAGCCTGAGCCAGACAGGCTGCCGGCGCATCGCCGGCAGCCTGCCCACCTCACGTGCGTTCAAGCGCTGCACGTGCTTACTGGATGGTCACGACCTTGACTTCGGTGCGGCTGCACGCCTGATCCAGGCACGCGCCGTTGAGCCAGACCTGGCCGTCGCCGATCATCACGCCCTGCTGGTTGACCATGACGTCGTCGAACTTCTGCGCGGCGATGGCCTTGCGCACGGCCGGGGTCAGGATGCGCTCGTAGTTGCGCTGGAACTCGCCGGGGCCGGTGATCCTGGCGCCATTGGCGATGTTCAACGGGAAACGCACTTCCTCGACCACGGCCGCGCGATCGCCGCCGTTGACCGCCTTCTGGAAGGCATTGAACACAGCTTCGTACTGGGCCGCGTCGCCAAGCACCTGATCGATGCGCTGGCGGACATCGCCGGTGCCAGCGCTGGTCGGCGCGGCAGGTGTGGCGGCGGCGTCCGCAGCAGGTGTCGTTGCACCGCCAGCGGAAGGCGCGTCGGCATCCGGCGCGGGGCTGCCGGCCGTGACCGCATCCGGCGACAGGCCCGAGGACGGCACGGTGTCACCCGGCGTCGGGCGGCCTTCGGGAATGGCGGTGGCCGGGCCTTGGGCGGGATCCGCAGCGGCGGTGTCAGCCGGCGGCGGCGACGACGGGCTGCAGGCGGCCAGCCACAGCGGGCTGGCCAAGGCCAGCAGCAAAGGAGTACGGGACAGGCGCATGGGTGGCTCCATCGGGTTCACGGGGGAGCCAGCGTACCCGCCGGAACGTCAGCCGCCGATGATGGATACGGTAGTGCCGGCCGCTGGCCGGCACTACCGGGTGAAGCGAGGCCGGCTCAGGCGGCCAGCAGCTCGAAGATCACCGGCTCGCCGCTGACCGACGAGGCGCACACCCACAGCTCGAACTGGCCCGGCTCGGCGCGGAACACGCCATCGCGGCCGGTGAAGCCCAGTGCATGGCGATCCAGGGTGAAGGTCACCTCGGTGCTCTGTCCCGGCTGCAGCGCGATCTTGTCGAAGCCCTTCAGCTCGCGCACCGGCCGCACGCGGCTGGCCACGCGATCGTGGATGTACAGCTGCACCACTTCCTCACCTGCCACCGCACCGGTATTGGTCAGCGTGGTGGTGATGGTCAGGGTGTCGTCCCAGCCCAGCTGCGCGTTGCTCAGCTGCGGCACGCCATAGGCGAAGGTGGTGTAGCCCATGCCGTGGCCGAACGCGTATGCCGGCTCGTTCGGAATTTCGCGCCAGCGCGCCTTGAACTCCGACATGGTCGGCAGTTCCGGGCGACCGGTGCGCGGGTGGTTGTAGAAATACGGCTGCTGGCCCGACACCTGCGGGAAGCTCACCGGCAGGCGGCCGGACGGGTTGTAATCGCCGAACAGCACATCGGCCACGGCGTGCCCGGTCTGGGTGCCCAGGTACCAGGTAATCGCCACGGCATGGGCATTGCGCACCGCGCCCTGCAGGGCCAGCGCGCGGCCATTGCGCAGCAGCACGACCAGCGGCTTGCCGGTCATCGCCACCGCTTCGGCCAGCGCCTGCTGTGCCGGCGGCAAGGTGATCTCAACGCGCGACTGCGCCTCACCGCTGTAACGCTGCGGTTCGCCCAGGGCCAGCACCACCACGTCGGCACGCAGCGCGGCGGCCACGGCCTGTTCGATACCGTCCTGCACGGCCGCTTCCAGATCACAGCCCGGCACGATTTCCAGCAGTGCTTCATCGCTGATCGCCGCGCGTACGCCGGCTTCCAGGGTGACGTAGCGCGACTTGTCGCCGAACAGCGTCCAGCAGCCTTCGATATTGTCGCGGTCCTGCACGAACGGCCCGATCAGCGCGATCTTCTGGCCAGCCTTCTTGAGCGGCAGCACCGACTCGGCGTTCTTGAGCAGCACGATCGAACGGCGCGCGGCATCGCGCGAGAGTTCGTCATGCGCGGCGATATGCGAGGTGTCCGCTTCGCGCGCCAGATCCAGCGAACGGTACGGGTCGTCGAACAGGCCGATCGCTTCCTTCAGGCGCAGGATGCGGCGCACCGACTCGTCCAGCGTGGCCATCGGGACTTCGCCGCTCTCGATCAGGCCCGGCAGGTGTTCGGCGTAGAAGCCGCTCTGCATGCTCAGGTCCAGGCCCGCGGTGAAGGCCTTGGCGGTGGCGTCGCGGTCATCGGCGGCGTAGCCGTGTGCGACCAGTTCCATGTCGGCGGTGTAGTCGGAGATCACCACGCCCGGGAACTTCCACTCCCCGCGCAGGATGTCGGTCAACAGCTCGGCATTGGCGCTGGCCGGCACGCCGTTGATGTCGTTGAAGGAGGACATCACGGTCAGGGCACCGGCTTCGAAAGCGGCCTTGAACGGCGGCAGGTGCACGTCGCGCAGGGTCTGCGGCGAGATGTCGACCATGTTGTATTCCATGCCGGCCATCACCGCGCCGTAGGCGGCGAAATGCTTCGGGGTGGCCAGCAGTGCATCGGCGGCGCGCAGGTCCGGGCCCTGGAAACCGCGCACGCGGGCGGCGGCGAACGCACAGCCCAGCACCACGTCTTCACCGGCGCCCTCGGCGCCACGGCCCCAGCGCTGGTCACGGGCGATATCCACGGCCGGCGCATAGGTCCAATGCAGGCCGGCTGCCGTCGCTTCCACCGCGGTGGCGCGGGCGGTGCGCTCGGCCAGGTCCGGTTCGAAGCTGGCGGCCTCGCCCAGCGGGATCGGGAATACGGTGCGCATGCCGTGGATCACGTCCGCGGCCAAGATCACCGGAATCTTCAGGCGGCTTTCTTCCAGCGCGACCTGCTGGATGCGGCGGCCGGCTTCCACGCCCACGCCATTGAACAGCGAGCCCACCTTGCCCTCGCGCACCTGCTGCAGCACCTGGTCGGCATTGCTGACGTTGGCTTCCGGATTCACATCCGGCGCGAACGGGCGGACCATGTCGGCGAACACACCCAGCTGGCCGACTTTTTCTTCGACGGTCATCTGGGCAATGAGGGTTTCGATACGATCGGCGGCCACCGGCTGTCCTTATGAAAACGTTTACAAGCCCGGGATTCTAGCGTTCCCGAGGCCGTTGTGAATGACTTTTGCGTTCATTTTTCTTCCCCGGAGGGAAGACCCCCGCCACCGCACGGGCAGCGACAGGGGCACAGGAGCTTACTCCGCAGCGGCCAGGCGCTGCTGCCCCGCCATCAACATGGCGTCGCTGGATTCCTGGAAAACCCGCAGCCCGAAGGCCGGGAGGATCGCCAGCAGGTGATCGAACACGTCCGACTGCACGCCCTCGTACTCGCCCCACGCCGTGCTGCGGGTGAAGCAGTAGATCTCCAGCGGCAGGCCCTGGGTGGTGGGCTGCAGCTGCCGTACCAGCAGGGTCATTTCGGTATGGATGCCCGGATGGTGCTGCAGGTAGCGCTCGACATAGGCGCGGAAGGTGCCCAGGTTGGTCACCCGGCGCGCGTTGACGGCGGCGACGCCCTTGGCCTGCAGGTCGGCGTTGTACTGCTGCAGTTCGGCCTGCTTGCCGCGAAGGTAATCGCCCAGCACCGCGAACTGCTCCAGCTCGGCCAGCATCGGCGCATCGACGAAGCCGACACTGTGCTGGTCCAGGTACAGCGAGCGCTTGATCCGGCGCCCACCCGCTTCCTGCATGCCACGCCAGTTCTTGAACGACTCGGTCACCAGCTTCTTGGTCGGGATGGTGGTGATGGTCTTGTCGAAGTTCTGCACGGTGATGGTGTGCAGCGCGATATCGATCACATCACCATCGGCGTTCTGGCTCGGCATTTCGATCCAGTCGCCCAGCCGCACCCGGCCATCGCCGCTGATCTGCACGCTGGCCACCAACGAGAGGATGGTGTCCTGGAAGATCAGCATCAGCACCGCGGTGGCCGCGCCCAGGCCGGTGACCAGCGGGCCGAGCTTCACGCCCAGCAGGGTCGCCACGATCGACAGGCCGGCGATCACGAAGACGATGATCTTCACGACCTGCAGGTAACCCTTGATCGGCTTGTTGCGCGCATCCGGGCGCCGCTCGTACAGATCGTTGGCGGCATCCAGCGCATGCGAGACGGCCAGCGCCACGGTCAGCACCGCCCACGCCCGGCAGGCGCCGATCACGAACGCCACCAGCTCCGGCGGCAGGTCCGGCACGATCCGGATGCCGGCGGCGATGACCATGCTCGGCACCACGTTGGACAACCGCGAAATCACCCGCAGGTTGTTGCCGCCTTCATTGCCGGCGCTATGGCCAGGCAGGCGGCTGACCAGCTTGCGCAGGCCGCGCAGCAGGATCTTCTTGGTGACGAAGTTGGCCAGCCAGGCCGCCAGGGCCAGCGCTGCCAGCACCAGCAGGGTGTAGGCCCAGGGCCAGGGTTCCAGGGTCTGCTGGACACTGTCCAGCCATCGGGTTGCCACTACCGCATCCAACATCGTGTATCGATCTCCTAATCGGGGTATCAGGGCGTTGCCAGGTCCTGCGCGCTGCGCTCGATGATCACGCCCACGGCGCGCGCACCGCGCACCGCGCCGGGCTTGCTGAGCTTCAGGCGCAGCCATTGCACCTTGAATTCACGCAGCACGATCTCGGCGATGCGTTCGGCCAGGGTTTCGACCAGGCCATAGTCCGAGTCACGCACGAACTGCTCGATGCGCTTGCTCACGGCTTTGTAATTGAGGGTATCGGCGATGTCGTCGCTGGCCGCCGGACGGCGGTTGTCGAAGCCCATTTCCAGATCGAAACGCAGGGTCTGGCGGATCCGCCGTTCCCAGTCGTAGATCCCGATCAGCGCATCGATCTCGAGCCCCTCGATGAATACCTTGTCCATAGCCATGCCACGTGGAAGATGGCGACCATGGTAACGGGGCTGTCCGGAATGTGCCGGGAATCGGGCGTTGGCGGGCGTCCGCGCCGGTGCCGGAAAAGACAAAGGGTCCCGCGCGGGACCCTTTGCTTACCACCACTGTCCCCGGGGGAGATGGGCATACCCATCAGCTGATCCCGGTGGCACACGCGGCAACGGTACCGGTGTTGCCAAATAGGGTCAACGGTCTGAATCCGGATTTATGACGTAGTGCTCAGGCCCCTTGGAACTCGGTAGATCATTGATCCGATAAGTGTTTTCGATAGATCAAACCTGCCACGACTGACCGACTTCCCTGATACCGCGCGCGACAGCCACCCTCTACGGTGGAGGCCCATGGACCCCGCAAAGCTCTGACGTGCGCGATCAGCACCTGATTCACCGCTCGTTCTCCGCAGCACGCATGACAACGTATGAAGGAGCCGTCGCACACGCCCGACTTCGCACCCATCCATTCGAGCTGTATCGATGGAACATGAGGGTCAGCGGCGCGTTTTTACTGCCGCTCCATACCTGCGAGGTCGTCATCCGCAATGCGGTGGCTGAAGCGGTAGCCCAGCAGCATGGTGCACTCTGGCCATGGCAGGAAGGGTTCCGTACCAGTCTTCCCGGCGGCACAGCGCGCTACAACGCGCGCGAAGAGTTGCGCCGCGCAGCGTCGAAGCACACGTCAACGGCGGGCGTTATCGCCTCGTTGAGATTCGCGTTCTGGCAGCACCTGTTTACCCAACGATTCGACAGGACGCTATGGTCCAAGACCCTGAGGCGCGTCCTTCCAGGCGCGGATCCGGACGTACCCGGGCACCTTGTGCGCGCGCAGCTGCACGGCAACCTCGAACAGGTGAGGCAGCTGCGCAACCGGATTGCGCATCACGAACCGATCTTCGCGCGTGACCTTGCGCTGGATCTGGCCACGATTGGACGAATCGTCCAGATGCGCTGCGCCCATATCGAGCGGTGGATGAACCGGCATGAGTCGGTGACATCATTGCTGAAGCGGAGGCCGGTCTGAGTCGTTGCCGACGTTCGGTCAACCTCACACCGCCGGCAGCGTCGCCATGTCCCAACGTGGGGTGACCTGCACCTGCGGCGGGGTGTGCTGGCCCGCTTCCAGACGCAGGGCGCCGGCGAAGGCGATCATCGCGCCGTTGTCGGTGCACAGCGCCGGGCGCGGGAAGCAGGCGCGGCCACCGCGGCGGGCGGCCATCTGCTGCAGCTTTGCGCGCAGGCGCTTGTTGGCCCCGACGCCGCCAGCCACCACGATCACATCGGTGCCCGCCGCATCCAGCGCGCGTTCGCACTTGATCGCCAGGGTGTCGACCACGGCATCTTCAAAACCGCGCGCGATGTCGGCGCGGGTCTGCTCGCTCTGGTCGCTGTCGCGCCAGGCCAGCAGGACCTGGGTCTTCAACCCGGAGAAGCTGAAATCCAGCCCGGGGCGGTCGGTCATCGGCCGGGTGAACTTGAACCGGCCCGGCGTGCCGCGCTCGGCCAGGGCCGCCAACTGCGGGCCACCGGGGTACGGCAGGCCCATCAGCTTGGCGGTCTTGTCGAAGGCCTCGCCGGCGGCGTCGTCCAGGGTTTCGCCGAGCAGGCGGTACTGGCCGATCCGGTCCACCGCCACCAGCTGGGTATGCCCGCCGGACACCAGCAGGGCCACGAACGGCGCCTGCGGCGGGTCGTCTTCCATCAGCGGGGCCAGCAGATGCCCTTCCATATGGTGGACCCCGACCGCCGGCACCTCCAGCGCCCAGGCCAGCGAACGGGCCACGCCCGCCCCGACCAGCAGCGCGCCGACCAGGCCGGGCCCGGCCGTGTAGGCCACCCCGTCGATGTCGGCCACGGTCATGCCGGCTTCGGCCAGGGTCTGGCGGATCAGCGGCAGCAGCTTGCGCACGTGGTCGCGGCTGGCCAGCTCGGGCACCACCCCGCCGTACTCGGCGTGAAGGGCGATCTGGCTGTAGACCGCGTGGGCGCGCAGGGCGTCGATCCCGGACAGGGAGGTGTCATACACCGCCACGCCGGTCTCATCGCACGAAGATTCGATACCAAGGACTCGCATAACGGGTATTATGGACCTCTTCAGGCCCCGGCAGACGTACGCTGGCCTGTCTCAGCATCACCCGTGGCCAAGAAGTTCGCCGGGGTGGGTTGCAACTTCTTTTCTCGCCGCTATAATGTGCGGCTCTCACCGGGCGTGACCCGGTTCTACTGTGTCCCGGAGATTCCATGCCCAGCGTTAAAGTCCGCGAGAACGAGCCCTTCGAGTTTGCGCTCCGTCGCTTCAAGCGCACCTGCGAAAAGGCCGGCGTGCTGGCCGAAACCCGCAAGCGCGAGTTCTATGAAAAGCCGACCCAGGAGCGTAAGCGTAAGGCTGCCGCTGCTGTGAAGCGTCAGCTGCGCCGTTCGTCGCGCGACGTTACCAAGCGTCAGCGCCTGTACTGATCGGACGCAACTTCGATACGGCGGGCCCTGGCCTGTCGTGACGGAGCCGAAGCCGGAACGCGCGAGCGTTACCGGCTTTTTGCGTTCCAGCGCTTCGGCGCCCCGCTTCCCATTTCCACCGACACGAGGTGTTCCCATGAGCCTGAAGCAGCAGCTCACCGATGACATGAAGGCCGCCATGAAGGCCGGCGAGAAGCACCGCCTGGGCGTGATCCGCCTGATGAACGCCGCGATCAAGCAGCGCGAAGTCGATGAGCGCATCGAGCTGGACGACGCCGCCGTGCTCGCCGTGCTGGAAAAGATGGTCAAGCAGCGCAAGGACTCGGTCACCCAGTTCGAGGCCGCCGGTCGCGAAGACCTGGCCGTGATCGAGCGCGAGGAAATCGTGGTCATCGACCAGTACCTGCCGGCCAAGCTGGGCGTAGCCGAGATCGTGGCCGCCATCCAGGCCGCCATCGCCGAAACCGGCGCGACCACCCCCGCCGACATCGGCAAGCTGATGGGCGCGCTCAAGCCGCGTCTGGCCGGCCAGGCCGACATGGGCCTGGTGTCCAAGCTGGTCAAGCAGCAGCTGGCCGGCTGATCCCGCCGCCACGCCGCCTATGAAAAGGCCCGCATTTCGCGGGCCTTTTCAGTTTCAGCAGGTCCGCTGTCAGGAGGCCTGGCGGCAATTGCGCAGTGTCATCGAGCTTTCCTCGATCGAACTGATCTCGCCTTCCAGCTTGGCCCAGTCGCGCTCGCGCAGCATGGTGAAGTTGGCGGCCTGGTCGGACGCGAATTCGCAGCGGATGGTGTAGTTGTTGTTGTTGTAGCTGTCGCTCTGGCGGACGCGCAGCAGGCCGCGGGTTGGCGTGACCAGATAGTTGATCGAGCCGATGTCACCAGGCTTGGTCGAGTACGTGTTGGGATTGACGGTATAGATCTGGCCGTCGATCTGGTAGCGCCGCCCCACATACTTGGCGTATAGCGGCAGGAACGTGGCCGAACGGTCGCCCTTGTCTTCCTTGTTGGTGGTGGTACCCAGCATCAGGTCCTTGAAGGCACCGGCACTGCGGTACAGGGCCATCGTGTCTTTGACTTCCTTGCCCATCATCTTGGACAGATCCGGGGCCGCCACGGCCTCCATGGCCGGCATGGGGTACTGGGTGCGTCCCGCTGCAGCAACCGCGTCGCCCTGGCTGCCCGCCTTGAGCTTGTCCAGCATCCCGCACATCGACTGCTTGGCCGCCGCCGGCTCGACCGACTGGCCCCGGGCCAGCTTGGTCGCCAGGGTGACCCGACCGGTACGGTCGGCGGTGCCCACCAGTACCAGCGGGGTGCGCAGCCCTTTGCGCTGGATCAGGTACTGGTCGCCGGTATCGCCCTGCACCAGCTGACCAGCGACTTCGAATTCGTCATCGCCGCCAATCTTGCGCAACTGGTCCAGCGCGCTCTGCACCTTCAGGCCCGGTACGGTGACATCGGCCATGTAAAGCGCACCGTTGCGCGCGTCCCCTACCGTCTTGAAGGCCTTGTCGCAGGCCCCGGCGGCCATCGCCGGACCTGCGGCCGCCAACAGCGCCATCGTCGTGTAGACCATTCCTTTCATGAAGCGTCCTTTCTGCTGTGAAGGTGGAAAACCGGGAAAAAGGATAGCGCGATATCCGTCAAGGTCACGCCGTGACCGGACCGCTTCACCCGGCGCACCCCGGCCATTTGCTAGAACAGGGGCCTCGCTCCCGACCCGACGCCGTCCATGCACCAACCGAGCCCCTCCCTGTCCAAGGTCCGCAAGCACATGGCGCGGCTGGAGAAGAGCTTTCCCGCCGTACTGGTGCGCCGTTTCATCGATGCGGACGTGATGACCCAGGCCGCCGCGCTGGCCTTCTATGCCCTGCTCTCGATGGCGCCGCTGCTGGTCCTGCTGCTGTGGCTGACGGCCTCGCTGTATCCCCCGGCGCAGCAGGCGCTGCTGGGCCAGATCAACGATGTGGCCGGCACCAGTGCCGCCTCGGTGGCCGAAACCGTGCTCAGCAACGCCAACAACCAGCCGGACATCGGCACGCTGGCGGGGGTCTGGAGCACCTTGTTGCTGTTCATCGGCGCCACGGCGGTGTTCGCCCAGCTGCAGAACGCCCTGAACCTGATCTTCAACACCAGCGGCGAGCGCCTGGATGGGATCGTGGCGTGGCTGCGCAAGCGCGTGTTCTCCTTCGGCGTGGTCCTGGCGCTGGGCTTCCTGCTGATCCTGTCGATGACCGCCACCACCATGCTGCAGGTGGTCTTCGCGCACCTGCCCTCGGTCCTGCCGGCGATCGGCTATCTCACCAGCCTGGCGCTGTACACGGTGGGCTTCGCCTTCCTCTACCACTACCTGCCCGACCGCCGCGTGGCGTGGCGACAGGCCTTCATCGGCGGTGCGATCACCTCGGCGTTGTTCGCGCTGGGCCGTTATGGCATCGGCCTGTACATCGCCACCGTCGCACCGGGCAGCGCGTATGGCTCGATGGGCGCCCTGGTGATCTCGCTGGTGTGGATCTACTACGCCACCGTGGTGTTCTTCGTTGGTGCACTGATGACCTCGGTGATCGATGAGCGCCTGCGCGCCCATGCCGTCCTCGCCCAGGCCGGTGTCGCGCCGCCGAAACCGGGCGAAACGGCCGGCAGCTAGTAGACTAGCGGCACCCCCGCTTCCGCGCGTGGCCGTGACCGGCCATGCCCCCGCCTGCTGCCCATGGCCCGTATCCCCGACGCATTCATCGACGATCTGCTGGCCCGCTCCGACATTGTCGAGGTGGTGGGCAGCCGCGTGCCGTTGAAGCGCCAAGGCAAGGAATACGCCGCACGGTGCCCGTTCCATGACGAGCGCTCGGCCTCGTTCACGGTCTCGCCGACCAAGCAGTTCTATCACTGCTTCGGGTGCGGCGCGCATGGCACGGCGATCAGCTTCCTGATGAATTACGACCGCCTCGAGTTTCTCGACGCGGTCGATGAGCTGGCCAAGCGCGTGGGCATGGAAGTGCCGCGCGATACCCAGCCGCGCACCGCCCAGCAGCAGGACGACAGCCGCGATCTGTACTCGGCCCTGGACGCGGCCACGCGCTTCTTCCAGACCGCGCTGAAGGGCAGCGACAAGGCGCGCGCCTACCTGGACCAGCGCGGTGTCGATGAAGAAAACCGTGAGCGCTTCGCCATCGGGTACGCACCGGACGGCTACAGCGCGTTGAAGGATGCACTGGGCAAGGACGAGCGCCGGATGAAGCTGCTCGACCGCGCCGGCCTGTTCTCCAAGAACGACCGCGGCCACGTCTACGACAAGTTCCGCGACCGCGTCATGTTCCCGATCTTCGACCGCCGTGGCCGCGTGATCGCCTACGGCGGCCGCGTGATGGAGAAGGACGACGGCCCGAAGTACCTCAACTCGCCCGAGACCGCGCTGTTCCACAAGGGCCGCGAGCTGTACGGCCTGTGGCAGGTACGCCAGGCCAACCAGAAGATCGAGCGGCTGATCGTCGTCGAGGGCTACATGGACGTGGTCTCGCTGTTCCAGTTCGGGGTTACCCAGGCAGTGGCCACGCTGGGCACGGCGACCACGCCGGACCACGCCGAGCTGCTGTTCCGCAACGCGCCGGACGTGTTCTTCTGCTTCGATGGCGATGCCGCCGGCCGTCGCGCCGGCTGGCGTGCGCTGGAGTCGGTGCTGCCGCGCATGAAGGACGGCCGCCAGGCATTCTTCCTGTTCCTGCCCGACGGCGAGGACCCGGACACGATCGTGCGCAAGGAAGGCCGCGAGGGCTTCGATGCACGCCTGCAGCAGGCCACGCCGCTGTCGCAGTTCTTCTTCGATGAGCTCACCCGTGAGGTCAACATGGGCACGCTCGACGGCAAGGCACGCCTGGCCGAACGGGCCAAGCCGATGCTGGCGCAGATTCCCGATGGCGCCTTCGGCGACCTGATGAAGCAGCAGCTGACCACGCTGACCGGCCTGGGTGCCAAGCTCAGCGCATCCGCGGCTCCTTCGCGGCCGCCACAGCGCGCGGTCGCACCGGCACAGCGCCGCAGCCTGGTGCGCGCGGCCATCGCGATCCTGCTGCAGCAGCCCTCGCTGGCGATGACCCTGGAAGGCCACCACTTCACCGGCCTGCGCCTGCCCGGCATCGAACTGCTGACCGAACTGCTGACCCTGGTCGAGCAGCGCCCGGACATCAGCACCGGCGCGCTGCTGGAGCACTTCGACGGGCGCGAGGAACAGGACGCGCTGCACAAGCTGGCCGCACAGACCCTGCCCGGCGACGAGGCGATGTGGACCCAGGAACTGCATGACGCCGTGGCCCAGCTGGAGAAACAGCTGCTGATGCAACGTCTGGATGAGCTTCAGGCAAAGCAGAGCCAGCAGGGTCTGGACGATACTGACAAGTACGAGCTGCGCGAACTGCTCAAGGCGCGCAGCACCCTCCGCTTCTGACGACGGAGCCGCCGTGGCATCCCACATCGCACGTTCCACCGCACCGATCGTCCGCTGGCTCCGCGCTGGCGTCATGGCCGCGCTGTTCGCACCGTGCCTGCCCACCTGGGCGGCGGAACTGCCATTCGCACAGCCACGGCCGCAGCTGTACACCGCCGGGCAACCCAGCGCTGCCGAGCTGCAGCAGGCGGCCGCGGCCGGGATCACCACCGTGATCGACCTGCGCCAGCCCGACGAGGCGCGTGGCTTCGATGAAACCGCCGCGGCCGAGCGCCTGGGCCTGCGTTATGTGCGCATTCCCGTTGCGGGTGCCGCCGGCCTGACCGACGCCAACGCGCAGGCGCTGCGTACCGCCTTGGCGCAGAGCCAGGGCCCGGTGCTGCTGCACTGCGCCTCCGGCAACCGCGCCGGTGCATTGCTGGCCGTGCTGGAGGCGCGTGACGGTGCCTCGGTGGACCAGGCGCTGCAGTTCGGCCGCGAGGCCGGCATGACCTCGCTGGAAGCGCCGACCCGTGTCCTGCTGGAGCAGGACGCCGCGCGTTGACCCCGCTCTTCTTCTCCCGCCCACTTCCCTGCTCTACAGGAGCCTGCCCACCATGACCCGCTGGTGGTCGCGCCTGCGACCGGACAACTTCACCCTCGCCCTGCTCTGCACCGTGCTGCTGGCGTCTTTCCTGCCGATGCACGGCGCCGCCGCGATGGTGCTCGACGATGTCACCGACGTCGCCATCGCCGCGCTGTTCTTCCTGCACGGCGCGCGCCTGCCGCGTGAATCCATCGTTGCCGGCCTGCTGCACTGGCGCCTGCACCTGACCATCCTGGCCTGCACGTTCGTGATGTTCCCGCTGCTGGGGCTGATGTTCAAACCGCTGGATGGCTGGCTGCTCACGCCCGAGCTGTACATCGGCGTGCTGTTCCTGTGCGCGCTGCCGTCCACCGTGCAGTCCTCGATCGCGTTCACCTCGATCGCCCGCGGCAACGTCCCTGCGGCGGTGTGCAGCGCCTCGCTGTCGAGCATTCTCGGCGTGTTCCTGACCCCGCTGCTGCTCGCCCTGCTGGCCGGCACCGAAGGCGGCATGCACAACCCCGGCCAGGCCATCGTCAGCATCATGCTGCAGCTGCTGGTGCCGTTCGTGGCCGGCCACCTGCTGCGGCCCTGGATCGCCCGCTGGGTCGAAAAGCAGCGCGCCCTGCTGCGCTACACCGACCAGGGCACGATCCTGCTGGTGGTCTATTCCGCCTTCGGCGAAGCGGTGAGCGAAGGGCTGTGGAGCAAGACGCCGCTGTTGTCGCTGCTCAGTGTGGCCGTGGTGGCAGCAGTACTGCTCGGCATCGCGATGCCGCTGATCCGCCTCATCGCGCGCCGGTTGGGCTTCAACCGCGAAGACGAGATCACCATCCTGTTCTGCGGCTCCAAGAAGAGCCTGGCCACCGGCGTGCCCATCGCCAAGGTGCTGTTCGCCGGGGGCAGCCTCGGTGCGATCGTGCTGCCGATCATGATCTATCACCAGATCCAGCTGATCGTCTGCGCGATGATCGCGCAGCGGTATGCGCGTGATCCAGTGGAACCGACGCCCGTCACCCGGCAGGACTGAGACGGCAATACTGCAGCCTGCGCGGCCTCGTCACGCAGGCCGCAGAGCCAGCCCTAGGGCGCCGTCAACGTGCCGACGCTGAGTCCGGGCAGGAACACCACCAGATCGTACTGCCGATCCTGGTCGGTACTGAGTTCGGGATCACGTGATGCGCGCTCGATCAGCGGCAGCGCGCGGCAAGGCTGCACGCAGGCCCAGAAATGACCGCGCAACGCCTCCAGGCGCACGCTGTACAGCGGCAGATCCAGCAGGTGGGAGGCCATCGTGCGCTGCTGCATCTCCGGTGGCGCATCTGCGGGCGGGCTGCGCATCGCATGCACGTTGCCGGTCAGCACCAGCATCCGGGCGCCGAGCGGCAGCGCGTTGAACTGCTGGTGCAGATGCGTGGCCATGGCGGCGTCGCGCGCCTCGTTGCCGTTGGACGCTCCGCTCTCCACGTCATAGCCGGCGACGCCCACATTGCGTCCCTGCGCGCGCAGCGATCGAATGGATTCGATCAGGTCGAGCATGTCGCGGCTTCGCCGTCCGTCATGCTGGTTATCCTTGACGGACCAGAACGGGGTGGTCCGCAGTGCTTCACGCGCATCAGGATCACCGTTGGAGCGCAGGTAGCGCGCGAGCGCGACGTTCTCGCTCATCGGCATCTCCAGTCCCAGCTGAACCGCGGCGTTGTCGCGGCTGTACCGCTCCACCAGATCGGCCACGAGCCGCGGCGTTTCAGCGGTGCCGTGGTACTCGCCGAGGACGATCAGGCGCGCATCGCCTGCATGCTGGATGATCTGCGCAGCCGTGTCCTCCACTGGTGCTACCGGTGCCGGTGCCGCATTGGCCGCACCCAACGCCAACCCGATCACCCACCCTGCCATCCAACGCCATCGCTTCATACCGTCACTCCCTGTTCGGTAGAGAAGCAATGGCGACGGCGAATCACCGATTCAAGGCGGTTACTGCAACCAGGGCAGCATCCAGTGGTCCACCATCAGGAAGGCGAACAGCGCCATCAGGTAGACGATGGAGTAGCCGAACATCTTCATCGAGAAGATCTCATCCGGCGGATTCAGCATGCGCCAGGCGTACCAGAGGAAGACCGCGTTGAGCACGATCGCGCCGCCGAGATAGAACATGCCGCTCATGCCGAACACGACCGGCAGGATGCTGACGATGGCCAGGGCGATCGAATAGACCATGATCGACTTGCGGGTGTACGCCACGCCATGGGTCACCGGCAGCATCGGGATCTCCGCCTTGGCGTAATCCTCGCGACGGAAGATCGCCAGCGCCCAGAAGTGCGGTGGGGTCCAGATGAAGATGATCAGCACCAGCAGCGATGCGTAGGCCCAGTCCCACGGGCCCTGCATGCCGGTGATCGCGGCCCAGCCGAGCATCGGCGGGGTGGCGCCGGCAAGGCCACCGATGACGATGTTCTGCGAGGTCGCGCGCTTGAGGTACACGGTGTAGATCACCGCGTACCCGATCAGCGAGGCGAAGGTCAGTACCGCGGTGATGACGTTGACCCAGACCACCAGGATCGTCATCGACAGCGCGATCAGCAGGCCGGCGAACACCAGCACCTGCCACGGCTTGACCTTGCCCACCACCAGTGGGCGCCACGAGGTGCGCGCCATCTGTGCATCGATGCGCGCGTCCAGCAGCTGGTTGATCGCCGCGGCGGCCGAGGCCGCCAGCCAGATGCCAAGGAAGCCGAGCGCGCCGTCCAGCGCCTGTTGCGCGGTCGGCAGCCCGGGGATGGCCAGGAACATGCCCACCAGCGCGGTGAACACGATCAGGGCGACGACCTTGGGCTTGGTCAGATCCCAGTACTGACGATAGCTGGCCATGCCGTCAGCCCGCCTGCACGGCAGGGGAAGCAGCGCTGGCCTTGCCGCCCTCGGCATCCGGCGCGCGCAGGCGCGCCAGCAGCGTCACCAGCACGAACAGCAGCGCCACCGCGCCACCGCTGTGCGCGACGGCCACTTCCAGCGGCACCGCCAGCTTCACGTTGAGGATGCCCAGGGTGATCTGCAGCACCACCAGCAGGCCCAGTGCGGTCGCCCAGCCGCGCATGCTCGGCAGGCGGAACAGACGAACGGAGAGCCACAGCAGATAGACGGCGACCACGATCGCCATCACGCGGTGCGCCATCTGGATCGCGATGCGCGAAGCACCATCCAGCACGCCCCCTTCGTAATCCACGCCGATGCCACGCCACAGGGTGAAGCCTTCCTTGAAATCATGCGGCGGCCACCACTGGCTGACGCAGCGCGGGAAATTGTCCAGCGAGGCGCTGCCGCCACCGCAGGCGAGTGCGGCGTAGTTGGCGCTGACCCAGCCGCCGAGGGCGATCTGTGCGACCAGCACGGCCACGCCGACGCGGATCAGCCACTTCAGCTTCGGCGCTTCGGCCAGGGTGATCGGCATGTGCGTGGCGCGCCACGCCATCCACACCAGCAGGCCGAACATCAGCATGCCGCCGAGCAGATGGCCCATGACCACGATCGGCTTGAGCAGCCAGGTGACCGTCCACATGCCGAGCAGCGCCTGGAAGATCACCACCGCCAGCGTCAGCAACGCGGCGCGGGCCAGGTCGATGTTGGTCCAGCGCAACGCGGCGATCAGCAGGATCGCTTCGCCGATCAAGGCGATGATGCTCGCGGGAACGTGCATGCCCATCATGTACAGCGGTATCCCGGTCGCCACCAGCACACAGGCGGTGATCACCGCGGTGCTGCCCCAGCGACGGCGGCGCGTGGCCAGCAGTGCCAGGGTGAGGATCTCGATGCCCAGCGCGCCGGCCAGGAAGCGGTGCACCTGTTCGCGCCATGCCTTGTGCGTTTCCAGCGGACGGATCTTGGCGGCCTCGTGCCCGATCACTTCCTCGGCATGCTGCGGCCAGGTGACACGGCCATAGCAGGTCGGCCAGTCCGGGCAGCTCAGGCCGGCATCGGACAGGCGCACGAACGAACCGAACATGATCGTGCTGGCCGTCATGATCAGCGCAAACCACGCCAGACGGTGGAAATTGCGGTGCAGCACCGGGCGTGCGGAGAGGCTCATCTAAACGGAACTCACTTCAGTTTCAGCAGCGTGGCCAGGTCTTTGCGCAGACCGGCCATATCGAATCCCGGCGCGTACCGCATGATCACGAATCCGTTGGGATCGATCACATACACAGGCGTGCCGGCGGCGTCATCCACGGCGGGCAAAGCGGCACGCAGGTCCGGTTGGGCGCGCAGCGCGCGCAGTGCGGGCATGCCCTGGACCTCGGCCGGCGGCGTGCCCAGCCACAGGATCTCGACATTATCGGCGTTATGGCCGAACAGCTGCCACACCTTGCCCAATCCCTGCGACAAAGTGACGCACTCGCTGGTACAGCTGGCAGACGGGGCCACCAGAATCCGCCAGGTGCGATCGTTGGGGTTCCACGGGTACGGCTGACCATCGGCCAGGGTGGGCGGCAGCGCGCGCAGATCGGCCGGCGGCTGCAGCAGCTGCCCGGTATTGCGGTGCGAGGTCGGCTGCCAGCCGGAGAAGCGCAGCACGCCCGCCAGCGCCATGGCGCCGAAGAACACGCCGAACAACGCGATCAGGGTCCAGCGGCCGCGTGAACGGGACGGCAGCCGGGCCGGGGAAGTGGCATTCATGGGCGGCATTTTCTCATGTTGAGCCGGTCAGCGCCGGGGAGTGCCACGCCGGCGGCGATGGCGACGGAATTCCAGGACCAGCGCGACCACCAGCACGGTCAACGCCAGCCCGAACCATTGCACGGCGTAGCCCAGATGGCGACTGGGCGGCAGCGTATTGGGCAGCAGCTCCAGATCGCGCGGGTAACCGCCTGGCAGCGCCGGATCGAGCCGCAGCACGCGCGCGGCAAGGCTGCCCGTCGGCAGTGACAGCGCGCGGGCCATGTCGTCGGGTGGCATCCGGCTGGCCAGCCATACGTTCGCCTGTGGCGCGGGCGACAGCGCCGGCCCCAGGGCAAGACCGGTGGCCGGCGGCGGCGCCAGCAGGCCGCTGATGGCCGTGTGGTCGGTGCGCGGGGTGATCGGCGGGATCACACGATCCGGCGGCATCGGCAGCCAACCCAGGTCGACCAGCACGCGTGCGCCGTCATCGCTCTGGAACGGCTGATACACCTTGAGGCCGGCGCGGCCTTCGCGGGTCTGGTTGTCGAGCAGGATGGTGCCGGGCAGGAAGCGGCCGCGGTCTTCCACCCAGCGCAGCAGCAGCGGTGCGGCCAGCGCCTGGCGCAGGCTGAGCGACTGCGCACGGGCCGGCACCTGCTGGGCCAGCAACGCTTCTTTGTCGTGCATGCGCTGCAGTTGCCAGCGGCCCAACTGGCAGAACGCGAGGATGACGAGCACCGCGGCGATCCAGCCGATCAGGCGTGTGTGCTTGCGCATCATGACAACGCCGGCAAAACGCGGTGATATAGGCGCACCCGCCACGCCATCGAGCCGCGCATGAATGATTCGTTGAAGACCCTGCTGGTAATCGCGTTTCTGATCGTCATCGTCTGGAATCTGGGCGCCGGGCTGTATTACCTGCTGGTCGATCGCGGCCAGACCAAGCGCACCGTCAATGCCCTCACCCGCCGCATCGCGGTGTCGGTGGCGCTGATCGTGCTGGTGGTCATCGGCATCTACAGCGGTTGGATCAAGCCCCACGGCATCGGCGGCTGAAGCCGCACCGGCGTCGATGCGGCAGGACGTCGCACCGACGCTACAGCACGTAGACGAACAGGAACAGCATCAGCCACACCACGTCGACGAAGTGCCAGTACCACGCGGCGGCTTCGAAACCGAAATGGTTGTCGCGGGTGAAATGCCCCTTCGAGGAACGCAGCCACATCACCGCCAACATGATCGTGCCGAGCAGCACGTGCACGCCGTGGAAGCCGGTGAGCATGAAGAACGTCGAGCCGTAGATGCCCGAGCCCAACGTGAGATTGAGTTCCTTGTAGGCGTGGATGTACTCCTCCGCCTGCAGGGTGAGGAAGCCCAGGCCGAGCAGCACGGTGATGCCCAGCCAGACCAGCAGCTGGCGCCGATGCCCAGCCTTGAGCGCGTGGTGCGCGATGGTCAGGGTGACACCGGAGGTCAGCAGGATCAGCGTGTTGATCAGCGGCAGGCCCCAGGCCGGAATGGTCTGGAAATGCCCGCCGATGGCCCCGGGGCCGTTGGTCGGCCACGCCGCCGAGTAGCCATCCCACAGCAACTCATTGGTCATCACCCCATCGCCTGCGCCGCCCAGCCACGGCAGGCCCAGGTTGCGGGTATAGAACAGCGCGCCGAAAAATGCGCCGAAGAACATCACCTCCGAGAAGATGAACCACACCATCCCCATCCGGAACGAGCCGTCGACCTGGCGGTTGTAGCTGCCGGCCTGCGATTCGCGCACCACGTCGCTGAACCACCAGAACAGGGTCAGCACCAGCATCGCGATGCCCGCGTAGAAGGTCCACTTGCCCCAGCTGGAATCATTGAGCCAGCTGGCCACGCCGACCATCGTCACCATCATCGCGATGGAACCGATGAACGGCCATTTGCTGTGCGTGGGCACGAAGTACACGTTCGCATCGGGGCTTTGCTGGGCCATGGTCTTGGGTCCGGTCCGGATCAGGGAGCTGCACGCGCGCCGGTCGGCAGGCTGGCCGGGGCCAACTGCGCGGACAAAGCGTCGTTCTTGTAGAAGGTGTAGGACAGGGTGATCGTGGTGATGTTGGCCGGCAGGTCGGGATCGACGATGAAGCGCACCGGCATGTCGCGTTTCTCACCGGCCTGTAGGGTCTGCGCGGTGAAGCAGAAACACTCGGTCTTGCTGAAGTAGCCCGACGCCTTGGCCGGGGCCACCGACGGCACCGCGCTGCCGACCAGCGCGCGATCGCTGTCATTGCGCGCGTAATACAGCGCTTCGTTGAGCTCGCCGGGCACCACGTCCATCGTCAGCTGTTCGGGATGGAACGCCCACGGCAGCTTGGAATTCACACCGCCATCGAACTCCACCCGCACCGTGCGCTTGCCGGTGGCGGCCGCCGTACCCGCCGCCGCGCCCGGGCCACGTTCCAGGCGCACGCCGAACACCTTCTCGCAGGCGATGCGGTACAGCGGCACCAGCGAGAAGGTCAGCACGAACACCGCCAGGGCTACCCCGATCAGGCGGGGCAGGCCCGCATGCCGTGCGGGCGGAGCCGGGCGCGGATCGCTCATCGCCCGATCACCCCGCTGAGGATGAAGCCGGCATAGACCATCAGCGCGACGATCCCGACCGCCCACGCGGTGCGGTGCGCGCGGCGGCGTTGCAGGGCCTGCTCATCGGGGGTGCGGAGCGTACTGGTCATGAGCGGCCTCAATGGGTGATGTCGTCATGCGCCAGATCACCCGGACGGATGGTCGGCGGCGTGGTGAACGTATGCGCCGGTGCGGGCGACGGGATCGTCCACTCCAGGCCACGTGCGCCTTCCCAGCAGCGATCGGCGGCCTTCGCGCCGTGGCGCAGGGAGTGCCACAGGATCGCGGCCATCATGAAGGGCGTGACGAACATGCCGAACGCACCGATCGAACTGATCAGGTTCCAGTCGGCGAAGGCCACGCTGTAATCCGGAATACGCCGCGGCATGCCGGCCAGGCCGAGGAAGTGCTGCGGGAAGAACAGCAGGTTCACGAACACGATCGACCACCAGAAGTGCACCTTGGCCCAGGTTTCGCTGTACATGCGCCCGGTCCACTTGGGCCACCAGTAGTACACCGCGGCGATCAACCCGAACACCGCGCCGGTGACCAGCACGTAGTGGAAGTGCGCGACCACGAAATAGGTGTCGTGGTACTGGAAGTCGGCCACCACGATCGCCAGCATCAGGCCGGAGAAGCCACCGATGGTGAACAGGATGACGAAGGCCACCGCCCACAGCATTGGCGCTTCGAAAGTGAGCGAGCCACGCCACATCGTGCTGACCCAGTTGAACACCTTCACCCCGGTCGGGATGGAGATGAGCATCGTGGCGAACATGAAGTAGATTTCGCCGCCCAGCGGCATGCCCACGGTGAACATGTGGTGGGCCCAGACGATGAAGGACAGGAAGGCGATCGCGGCGATCGCGTAGACCATGGCCTGGTAACCGAACAGCGGCTTTCGGCTGAAGGTGGGGATGATCTCGCTGACCACGCCGAACGCCGGCAGGATCATGATGTAGACCTCCGGGTGCCCGAAGAACCAGAAGATGTGCTGGTACATCACCGGGTCACCGCCACCGGCGGCGTTGAAGAAGCTGGTGCCGAAGAACTTGTCGGTGAGCAGCATCGTCACCGCGCCGGCGAGCACCGGCATCACCGCGATCAGCAGGAACGCGGTGATCAGCCAGGCCCAGCAGAAGATCGGCATCTTCAGCAGATCGATGCCGGGGGCGCGCATGTTGAGCACGGTGGCGATGATGTTGATCGCGCCCATGATCGAGCTGATGCCGGCCACGTGGATGGCGAACACGCTGAAGGCGACGTTGTAGCCGCCCTGCAGCGACAGCGGCGGATACAACGTCCAGCCACCGGCCGGTGCGCCGCCGGGCAGGAACAGGGTCAGCAGCAGCAGGCTGAAGGCCACCGGCAGCAGCCAGAACGACCAGTTGTTCATGCGCGGCAGCGCCATGTCCGGCGCGCCGATCTGCAGCGGGATCATCCAGTTGGCCAGGCCGACGAAGGCCGGCATCACGCCACCGAAGATCATCACCAGCGCATGCACGGTGGTCATCTGGTTGAAGAACTCGGGCTTGACGAACTGCAGGCCCGGTTGCGCCAGCTCAGCGCGGATGATCACGCTCATCGCCGCACCGATGATGAACATGATGAAGCTGAAAAGCAGGTAGAGCGTGCCGATGTCCTTGTGGTTGGTCGAGAAGAACCAACGCTCGAAGAACCCCTGCTGATGCCCGTGATGCCCGTCGTGGTCAACTGCGGAATGCGCCATCGCAACTACACCTCACTGTATCCGGTGGTACCCGCATCCGCCGGCTGGCGGACGCGGCTCGATTTCAGGCGTTGCTGTCTGTTGCTGCCGCGGCCGGCTCGCTGGCCGGTGACGGAGTGGTCTCGGCCGGGACGGCCGGCGCCGGTGCCGGTGCCGGGGCAGCCTCCGGTGCAGGGGCCGGCGCAGGCTTCTTGGAGGCGAGCCATTTCTGGTAATCCTCCTTGGAGACCGCCTCGACCACGATCGGCATGAAGCCGTGATCCTTGCCACACAGTTCGGCGCACTGACCGCGGTACACGCCGGGCTGCTCGATGTTGGTCCAGGCCTCGTTGATGAAGCCGGGAATCGCATCCTGCTTCCAGCCCAGCGCCGGCACCCACCATGCATGGATGACGTCGTCGGAGGTGATTACGAAGCGCACCTTGGTATCGACCGGCAGTACCAGGCGGTTGTCGACATCCAGCAGGTAATGCGGATGGCTGTCGCGGGTCGGCACCACGCCACTCTGGCGGACACGGTCGGACTCACGGTCCAGGCGGCTGGTGAAGCTGACGTTCTCGCCGAGGTATTCGTACTTCCACATCCACTGATATCCGGTGACCTTGACGGTCATTTCCGAATCGCGGGTGTCGTAGAACTTGATCAGATTGGCCGTGGCCGGCCAGGCCATCACCACCAGGATGATCACCGGGATCACGGTCCAGATGACCTCGGCCTTGGTGTTATGGCTGAAGGTGGCGGCGACCGCGCCCTTGGATTTGCGGAACTTGAAGATCGCGTAGAACAGCGCGCCGAATACCAGCACCCCGATCACGGTACAGACCCACAGCGAAAACAGGTTGGACTCCCACGCCAACCGCGAGCTCTGGGTCACCCCCTTGCCCATGTTCAATTGCCACGGTTTGGGGTCGGCCGCCTGGGCCCACGCCATGGCCGGCGCCAGCAGCGCGGCCCCGCTCAACACTGACTTCCCGAACGTCCTGCCCCACTTTCTGCATTGCTTCATTGCCTAGACCCTTAGCGTCGTCGGTTGCGGCCGTCAGTGGCCGCGAGCAAGCCTTCTAGTTTCTGAGCCAGTACCTGGCGTTCGGCCGGTGCGAGGAAGCTCCCCACGTCCACCTGCCTACCGCTGGATGCCAGCCGGACTCTGCGTTCGTCGGCGATCAGCCTCACCCAGTGCGGGTGGGCGCTGAACACCGGCGAATGCCCGGGTGCGGGAATCACTTCCACGCACGCCGGCACTACCCGGATCTCTTCCTGCCGTTCTCCACTGCGCCAAACCGTGCGCAGCGCCACTGCCAGCAACACGCTGTACAGCAGAGCAAACACGGGGGCGAATACGTTGCCGGTGAACCAGCCCAGGCCGGCCGCCAGCCACATCACCCCCGCCAACACTGCAAACAACAGGACGAACTGCCGGGCATCGAGCGCCCGTGGGGGACGCAGCCGCAGTTGCGTCCCTGATCCGTCCGGAGCGATGAGCACCTCGATCATGTCGCAACCGCGTTTTTCCTGCCGCGGGAAACGTCTCGATGGTAGCCCCGCTCTCCAGCGAGTAGCAAGGGTCCATTCACAGTTTCAGGAATGTTGCAACACAGCATCGTCTGCGGCGGCCGTTTTGACGAAATCGGCACAATAAATACCAGCCGGGTCGAATCCGCCGAATCCCCCTGTATGAAAGGCTATGCGCCGCATGGGCGCAGCCACGGAAAGCACTTGACTCCCCCAAAAAACGATTAAAATGGTCAAGTTCTCCACGAGCCGACCGGCATGACTGCATCCTCTGTCCTTCCCCCTGCCCCGGCATCGTCCGGCGCCGCCCGCCCGCCGCTGCTCTCTCCTGAGCTGCCAGCCGTTCCCAACGCGTTCCGCCAGGCGATCACCGATGCCTGGTTGAAGGACGAGGCCACCCATGTGCGCGAGCTGCTGGAGCAGGCGCGCCTGCCCGCCGCCGAACAGGCCAGGGTGCAGGCCACCGCCGCCGACCTGGTCAAGCGGGTGCGCGTGCGTGCCCAGGACCAGGGCGCGATCGAAGCCTTCATGCGCCAGTACGATCTGGGCAGCGAGGAAGGCGTGCTGCTGATGTGCGTGGCCGAAGCGTTGCTGCGCATTCCGGACCAGGAGACGGCCGACAAGCTGATCCGCGACAAGCTCGGCGACGCGGACTGGAAGAAGCACATGGGCGGCAGCGACTCGGTGCTGGTCAACGCCTCCACCTGGGGCCTGATGCTGACCGGCCGCCTGGTCCAGATCAACGATGCCACCCGCGCCGATGTGCCGGGCGCGTTCAAGCGCCTGATCGGTCGCGTGGGTGAGCCGGTGATCCGCCTGGCAGTGCGCCAGGCGATGAAGATCATGGGCCACCAGTTCGTCATGGGCCGCACCATCGACGAAGCGCTGTCGCGCTCGCACAAGGGCGACAACGCCAGCTACCGCTATTCGTTCGACATGCTCGGCGAAGGCGCGCTGACCATGAAGGACGCCAAGCGTTACCTGGAGGATTACCGTCGCGCGATCCACTCGATCGGCGGTGACCACAAGGCCCGCGGCGGCCGCCCGGACGGCGATGTCAATTCGGCACCGGGCATCTCGATCAAGCTCTCCGCGCTGTACCCGCGCTACGAGCATGCCAAGCGCGCACGCGTGATGGCCGACCTGGTGCCGGGCGTACTGGAACTGGCTCAGCTGGCCAAGTCCTACGGCATCGGCTGCACCGTCGATGCCGAAGAGACCGACCGCCTGGAGCTGTCGCTGGACATCATCGAGACGGTGGTCAGCGATGCCTCGCTCGCCGGCTGGGAAGGCTTCGGCGTGGTCGTGCAGTCGTACCAGAAGCGCACGCCGTACACGATCGACTACCTGGCCGATCTGGCCCGCCGCATCGGTCGTCGCCTGCAGGTGCGCCTGGTCAAGGGCGCGTACTGGGATGCGGAAATCAAGCGTGCACAGATCGAGGGCCTGCCGGCGTACCCGGTGTTCACCCGCAAGCAGAACACCGACGTGTCCTACCTGGCCTGCGCCAAGCGTCTGTTCACGCACAGCGATGCGATCTACCCGATGTTCGCCACGCACAACGCGCACACCATCGCCGCGGTGCGGGCGATCGCCAAGGGCGGCCAGTACGAGCACCAGAAACTGCACGGCATGGGCGATGACCTGTATGCCGAAGTGGTGCCGGCCGATCGCCTGAACGTGCCGTGCCGCGTGTATGCGCCGGTGGGTTCGCATGAAGACCTGCTGCCGTACCTGGTGCGTCGCCTGCTCGAGAACGGCGCCAACTCCAGCTTCGTCAACCGCATCACCGACGAGAACGTGGCCATCGACGACCTGATCCGCGATCCGGTCGAGGTGGTCTCCTCGTTCGCGTCCATCCCGCATCCGAAAATCCCGCTGCCGGTCGATCTGCTGCGCAGCCAGAACCATGACAGGAAGAACTCCATGGGCGTCAATCTCGCCAACGACAACGATCTGCGCGCCCTGGCCGAGCAGCTCAACGCGGCCGTGCCCGCGCCGGGTAAGAGCGGGTGGCATGCCGCGCCGCTGGTGCCCGGTGCCAACCCGAGCGCTGCGCTGTTGAACGTGACCAACCCGGCCGACACCCGCCAGGTCGTCGGCCAGTGGCAGCCGGCCGACAGTGCCACCGTGGAGAAGGCCCTGGCCAACGCCGTGGCCGCGCAGCCGGCCTGGAACCGCACCCCGGCCGCCAGCCGCGCCGCGATCCTGGAACACGCGGCGGACCAGCTCGAAGCGCGCCTGCCGGAGTTCATGGCACTGTGCGTCAAGGAAGCTGGCAAGAGCCTGCCCGACGGTATTGCCGAAGTGCGCGAAGCGGTCGACTTCCTGCGCTATTACGCCAAGCAGGCACGCGAGCAGTTCGGCCATGCCGAAAAGCTGCCGAGCCCGACCGGTGAATCCAACGAACTGCAGCTGCATGGCCGCGGTGTGTTCGTCTGCATCAGCCCGTGGAACTTCCCGCTGGCGATTTTCCTGGGCCAGGTCAGCGCCGCGCTCGCCGCCGGCAACAGCGTGATCGCCAAGCCGGCCGAACAGACCAACCTGATCGGCTACTACGCGGTGAAGCTGCTGCTCGACGCCGGCGTGCCCGAAGGCGTTGTGCAGTTCCTGCCGGGCGACGGTGCGACCGTCGGCGCTGCCCTGACCGCCGACCCGCGCGTGGCCGGCGTGGCCTTCACCGGCTCGACCGATACCGCCCGTGCGATCAACCGTGCGATGGCCGCGCGCGACGCCGCGATCGGTGTGCTGATCGCCGAAACCGGCGGCCAGAACGCCTTCATCGCCGACTCCTCGGCGCTGCCGGAACAGCTGGTCAAGGACGCGATCGGGTCGGCCTTCACCTCGGCCGGCCAGCGCTGCTCGGCCGCGCGCGTGCTGTTCGTGCAGGACGACATTGCCGACAAGGTGATGACCATGCTGTCCGGCGCGATGGCCGAGCTGAAGGTCGGTGACCCGGGCCTGCTCTCCACGGACGTCGGCCCGGTGATCGATGCCGATGCCCTGCAGATCCTCAAGGACCATGCCGTGCGCATGGAGAAGGAAGCGCGCCTGATCGCCGCCGCCTCGCTGAGCGACGAAGCGGCACACGGCACCTTCTTCGCACCGCGTGCTTACGAGCTGAAGAACCTGGATCAGCTGCACAGGGAAATCTTCGGACCGGTGCTGCACGTGATCCGCTGGAAGGGCGACCAGCTCGATGCGGTGATCGACCAGATCAACGCCACCGGCTACGGCCTCACCCTGGGCGTGCATTCGCGCATCGATGAAACCGTGGACCGCATTTCCTCGCGCATCAACGTGGGCAACGTGTACGTCAACCGCAACCAGATCGGCGCGGTGGTCGGCGTGCAGCCGTTCGGCGGCCAGGGCCTGTCGGGCACCGGCCCGAAAGCCGGCGGTCCGCACTACCTGCTGCGCTTCGCCACCGAAAAGACCGTCACCGTCAACACCACGGCGGCCGGCGGCAATGCCTCGCTGCTGACCCTGGGCGACTGATTCCCGGCGTCCCGTGTGGAACGAAAAACCCCGCGAAAGCGGGGTTTTTTGTGGCCTGGAAGCTGGCACAGATTGCCGGCCAGCGGCCGGCACTACTGCTCGATGGACTCGATCTCATCGCGCATCAGCAGTTCGCTGCCCATGTAGCGCTCGAACTTGATGCGGCCGAAGCCGGCGGCGTACCACGCCTCGATACGGTTGTCTTCGAAGGTCGCCGTGACATGGCAGGTATCCTTGAAGGTCCGCGGCTGGTCGCCGACTTCCGTCTCCAGATCTTCGACGCCGACGAAGGTGTAATCGGAGAAGCCGTCGTAGTCGATCGGCTCGACCGTCTCGTCGACATGGTTTGTGCGCTCGCCCTTGCCGTTGACCTCGAACCGATCGCCTGGCTTGGCGCTCTGCGGGAACGTCGGCGCAGGCTTGAAGATGTCGGTCATCACCGGCCTGGACGCGTCGCCACCCCAGGCGGAAATGCCCAGGCGCTCCTGGCCGAGAAGCTGGCGCCCGCTGGCGTCGTAATAGCTGGCCGTGCCAACCCCACCACCGGCGCTGCTCACCTTGATCGCCTCCTGCCCGGCGAACGTGGCCTTCTCGATGGTCAGCGTTTCATCGCTGCTGGACCACGACAGGCCCGGGGTCAAGGTAAAACAGGCGGCGAACTCCGGCGCGGCGATAGCGGGCAGCGAGAGACCAGCCAGGCCAAGAGCAAGCGTGGAGCGCAGCAGCAGAGACGACATATACAGATCCTTGTCAGTAGGCACGGGACGGCAGGGGCGCAGTCCGGGCGGGGATTGTACGTCGTGATCGCGGATCCCACCGTGCTGCGGCAGCCGATCCGCAAGCGCCTCAACGCGACCAACAAAAAACCCCGCTTTCGCGGGGTTTTCTGCTGCTGCGTTCAACCGTTCAGTGCTGCGTCGATCAGAACTTGTAGTTGAACGACGCGGCCAGCACGTCGCCACGGACCTTGTACTTGCCGTTGAGCGAGTTGCCCTGGTTGTTGGTGGTGCCACCGATGATCACGTCCGGATCCTTGGTGAACAGGTGGGTGTAACCGAAGTTGTATTCGGTGTTCGCCGACGGGGTCCAGCCCACGCCCAGCGACAGCCACTTGCGGCTGGTATCGGGCACGCGCACGTCGCGGTGAGCGTTGGTGGTCGGGGTCTGGTCCAGCGCGATACCGCCACGCAGGGTCACCGTGTCGCTCAGCTTGTAATCGGTACCCAGCGAGACGAAGGTCGTATCGCGGTAGCCGAACTCCAGCACCGAATCAGGCTGCGCCGACGCGAAGTCGATGGTGACCTGGTCGAACGCGGTCGACCAGGCAGTGCGGGTGACATCACCCATCACGGTCCAGCGGTCGTTGACGTTGTGGGTGACGCTCAGGGTGGCCGAGGCCGGCAGGGTCAGCGTGGCCTTGCCCGAGGTGCTCACGAAGCGGCCCGGCTGGGCGACGGCCAGCACGGCAGCAGCGTTCTGCGGCACATCGAAGGTGGCATCACCGCCGGTGATCTTGTGCTCGACCGTGGAACGGTAGCTGATGCCGATGTGGGTGTTCTCATCGGGGCTGAACAAGCCACCGACGGTCCAGCCCACGGCATTGTTGTCACCTTCCACGGTCAACTTGCCGTCGGCGCTGCCCGGGGCGAAGCCCGGCACGCGCGACTGCGCCAGCGCGGTGCCGAAGTCGATCTGGTTGCTCAGCTCGATGGTCAGGTGCTCGACGAACACGGACGCACCGAAGGACACGTACGGGTTGACGTCATACGAAGCCGCGAAGCCCAGGTCGATGGCCTTCATGTCGGTCTTCAGGCCGCTGTAACGGCCGACCCAGCCATTGTCGTAATCGGTCTTGAAGCCGAACGGGGCGGTCAGCGAGACGCCGAAGTGGGCCTTTTCGCCGATCGGCATATGGAAGTAGGCGGCCGGAACCGGGGCGATCATGCCGGCGTCGCCGCCGTCACCGCCGGTCTGCGGCTGGCCGGTCGGCTTGCGGCCGGTGCCCTTGAACTTGGCCGAGAAGCTGATGGCGCTCAGGTCGCCCTGGACCTGCATGCCTTCGAGCTGGCGCATGCCGGCCGGGTTGACGGCCATGATCGAGGCGTCGCCGGCGGCGCTGCCGGAACCGGCGAAGGCGCGGCCGAGGCCCTTGGCGCTGTTTTCCTTCAGCTGGAAGGCGGCAGCGTGGACGTGGCCCACGGCCAGGACACCGGCAATGCCGACGGCCAGGGCGGTGACGCGGGCAAGAGTGGAAGCGGTATGCATTGTTGGTTCTCTCCGGAAAGCGGTGATGTTGGCAACGCGCGCCTGCGCCGCCCCTCCCCTTGATGGGTCAGGACAACGCGCCGGATTCCCCTCCCGACATACGACGCCGTATGCGAGTATACCGAGAGCGGTTAATGAAACAATAACGTGCGTCGCCCTTGTGGCTATTCATGCTGAACACGACATATCCCCGTCAGGTCAGCCTCCGCGCTAGGCTAGTGCCCGCATGTTCGTGTCGACCCCCTCCCGCAAGAAAGCCGCCTACCGCTGGGCCACCCCCGTGCTGTTCGCGGCGCTGTGGGTCGCGTTCCTGTGGTCGATCTCCCGGCCGGACGACGCCCGGCGCAGCCTGTGGATGGACTGGGGCGCGCTTTCCACCGGCCTGACCCACCCGCTGGACTGGTGGGCGACCCTGCAGGACGGCAGCGTGCTGCGGCTGTTCACCGCGCTGTTCCTGCATGCGGACTGGTCGCACCTGCTGGGCAACCTGGTGTTCCTGCTGATCTTCGGGCTGCCGGCCGAGCGCGTGCTGGGCCCATGGCGGCTGATGCTGCTGTTCCTGGTCGGCGGGGCGATTTCGAATCTGACCGCGATCTACACCATGGGCAGCCCGGACCAGATCATCATCGGGGCCAGCGGCGCGGTGTCGGCCCTGATCGGCGCCTATCTGGCGCTGTTCCCGGGCGCGCGGCTGGGCGTGGTGATTCCGCTGGGCCTGTTCCTGGAATTCGTGCGTGCGCCGGCCTATCTGCTGATCGGTGTCTGGGCGGCGCTGCAGGTGGTCTTCGCCTACATCGGCCCGACCTTCGGCATGGTCGCCTGGTGGGCGCACATCGCCGGCTTTGTGTTCGGGCTCGGCTATGGCGTGTATGTGCGTGCAGCGATCGCGCGGCGGCTGCGCAAGCGGCATGGGTTTTGAGGGCATGACCGGAAGCGGGTCGGCCGACAGATCGGCCAACGGGTAGTGCCGGCCGCTGGCCGGCTCCACGCAGGGTTGGATTCGAGCAGAGCCGGCCAGCGGCCGGCACTACCTGGTGGGCTTCATGCAGAGCCGGCCAGCGGCCGGCACTACCGATCAGGGCTTGATCGGTGCCGTCGAGGCCGGGGCTTCCGGCTTGGCCGGTGCAGGCGTAGCCGGTGCAGCCGCAGGCTGTTCGGCCGGCTTGGTCTCTGCCGGCTTGGTCTCTGCAGGTTTCGTTTCTGCCGGCTTGACCGTTGCATCGGCAGGCTTTGCCACCGCTGCCCCTGCCGGCTTTGCCGCCGGCTTCTTCGCCGCCTCCGCCTTCTGCCTGGCCAGCACCGAACCCGGTTGCTTCAACTCGGCCAGGGCATCGTTGATCGGGCCATCGCCCGGCAGCACGTCACCGGCCTTGTAGCCTTCGGTGCCTTCTTCGTCACCGCGCAGGTGCCCGGGCAGCGTGGCTTCGCTGTAGTCGGTCAGGCTGGCCGGCAGGTCGTCATCGCCAGCACGCTTTTCCGGCTGCAGCAGCACATCGGGAATGATGCCGGTGGCCTGGATCGACTTGCCGCTCGGCGTGAAATACCGCGCGGTGGTGAGTTTCACCGAGTCCCCGTTGTCCAGCGGCAGTACGGTCTGCACCGAGCCCTTGCCGAAGGTGCGGCTGCCGACCACGCGCGCGCGGCCGTTGTCGCGCAGGGCGCCGGCCAGCACCTCGGAGGCACTGGCCGAGCCGGCGTCGGCCAGCACCACGACCGGCGCGCCCTTGAGCAGATCGCCCGGCGTTGCATCGAAACGGGCATCGCTGATCGAGATGCGGCCACGGGTACTGACGATGTTGCCCTTCTCGAGCAGGTCGTCGGCTACCTGCACCGCGGCGGTCAGCAGGCCACCCGGGTTGCTGCGCAGGTCCAGCACCAGCCCCTTGAGCTTGCCACCAGCCTGCTGCTGCAGCTGGGCAACGTGCTTCTGGAAATCGGCACCGGTGTCGGCCTGGAAGGTGCTCAGGCGGATGTAGCCGTAACCGGGTTCAAGCATCCGGCTGCGCACGCTGGTCACGCGGATGGTCTCGCGGGTGACGCTGACATCGAACGGCTTGGGCTTGCCTTCGCGCACCAGGGTCAGCACGACCTTGGTGCCGGCCACGCCGCGCAGCGGCTCGGTAGCCTCGATCGCACTGATCGGCTTGCCGTCGATGGCGATGATCAGGTCGCCAGCAAGGATGCCCGCGCGTGCGGCCGGGGTATCGTCGATCGGCGAGATCACTTTCAGGCTGCTGTTGTCGGGCTGCTGCTGCAGCTCCACGCCGATGCCGTCGTAGGCGCCGTTGGCCTGCTCATCGAAGGCTTCGGCGTCTTCCTTGTCGAAATAGGTGCTGTGCGGATCCAGATCCAGCAGCAGGCCACGGATGGCGGACTGCATGAGCTTCTTGTCATCGACCGGGTCGACGTAGGCGGCGCGCACCGCGTTGTACACGGCCACATAGCGGCGGATCTCTTCCAACGGAACCCGTGAGGTCACCGCTTCTTCCGTGGTGGCCGCATCGGCCCCGCGTGCCGGCGCTTCGGCGGTCTGCTGCGCCCAGGACACCGCGGGCAACAGGGCCAGCAGCAAGGTGGCGGAACGGGCTACGCGCATGAAGCACTCCAGGATGAGCGGGGGACGGTTGAGCCACGCACCGGGGTGCGTCGCCCGATTATGCGCGAAGCGACGATAAATTCCCGTTGAACCCCGCCCCTGGCGGTGCGCTGCTGTTGTGCGCGGTTTATCGCCGCTGCAGCCAGCTGCCGGGGTCGACCGGCTGGCCATTGCGGCGCAGCTCGAAGTACAGCGCGGTCACGCCCTGCCCACCCGAGTTGCCGACCTTGGCCACGGCCTCACCCTTCTTCACCGTGGCGCCGGCATCGCGCAGCAGGGTGTCGTTGTGGGCGTACAGGCTCATGTAGCCGTTGCCGTGGTCGACGATCAGGATCATGCCGTAGCCGGTCATCCAGTCGGAGAACACCACGGTGCCATCGGCGACGGCGGTGATCGTGCTGCCCGCTGGCGCACCGATCAGCACGCCGCTGCTGGTGCGGCCATCGGGCAGCTTGCCGCCATAGCGGGCGAGCAGATTGCCGGACAACGGCCAGCCCAGGCCGCCCACCTTCGGGGCCGGTGCGGAAGCGACCGCAGGGGGCGTCTTGGTCGCCCGCGGCGGCGGCCGCGTGCCACTGGCGGCAGCAGCGCGATCAGCCTTCTCCGCAGCGGCTTTTTCCGCAGCGGCCCGGCGCGCGGCAGCGCGACGTTCCGCCTCGGCACGTGCAGCGGCGGCACGCAGATTCGCGAGCAGCGTTTCCAGTGCCTTGGCGTCCTGGCCCAGCGCCTTCTCACGCTCGCTGCGGTCCTTGTAGCGCTCATCCAGCGTGGCAACCGTGGCCGCCCGCTCGCGGCGGTCATCGGCCAACGTGGCCACCTGCTGTTTCTGCTGTTGGCGGGTGCCTTCCAGCGCCTTGCGCCGTTCGACGATCTCCGTCTCCACGCGCTGCAGTTCGGTGAGGTCGGCCGTCAGCGACTGGATCCGCTGCGCGCGCTCGCGCTGCAGGTAGCGGTGGTAGGCCAGGCTGCGGTTCGCATCGGCAACACGGTCCTGCGACAGCAGCAGCTTCAGCGGTGCGTTGTTGCCGATGCGATAGGCCGCGCGCAGCAGCGAGGCCAGCTCCGTGCGCTGCTGTTCCAGCCCGGCCTGCAGCGCATCGCGCTTGGCCTGCAGTTCGTTCATGGCGCGGGTTTCGCGCTGCAGCGCGGTTTCGGTCTGGGCCAGTACGCGCCCGGTGCGGGCCACCTTCTCATCGGCTTCGCGCAGCTGGCGTGATGCCTGCCCACGCTGGCCTTCCAGCGTCCGCCGTTCCTGGGCCACGCCCTTGAGCTCGCTGCGCAGCTTCTGCAGCTTGCGCTCGGCCTCCTTGGACGACTGCGCGGCCAGCGGGCTGGCGCCGAGCACGGCCACTGCCAGCGCGAGGGCACGCAACGCCGGGCTCAGCCACTGCGTGCGACCGCGTCCATCGGTCGGATTGTTATCCCGGCGTGAGGAAAAGGCGTTGTGGCGCAAGGGCTTTCCAGTGACTTCAGGCAGATGCGGATTGCAACGATGCATGGTGACATTCCTGCAGGCGGCCTGCCAGCCGCGCTCCACCATCGAGGTTCCCATGAAACGCTCCCTGCTCCCGCTGCTGCTGGCCCTGACGCTGCCCTGTGCGCCGGCCTTGGCAAGCGACAACATCAGCAAGGTCAACGGCAGCATCTCCGCCGAAGCCGGTCAGACCTACGGCAATCTGGAGACCGTCAACGGCGGCATCAAGGTCGCCGAAGGCGCTGTGACGGGTCGTATCGAAACCGTCAACGGCGGCATCCGCGTGGCTGATCGCGCGCGCACCGGGGGTATATCCACGGTTAATGGCAGCGTGCGGGTCGGACGCGAAGTGATTGCCAGCGGCGGCGTGGACACCGTCAACGGCGGCATCTTCCTGGACCGTGGCACCCAGATCGACGGCAGCCTTGAAACCGTCAACGGCAGCATCGGCCTGGTCGAAACGCGCGTGGCGCGCGGCATCGAGACCGTCAACGGAGACATCACCGTTGGCGTGGGCTCGCAGGTGGAGGGCGGGATCGAGGTCAAGAAACCGAACTTCAACCTGTCGCTGACGCCCGGCCGCAAGCCGCGCGTGATCATCGGCCCGAACGCGTCGGTCAACGGACCGCTGCAGTTCGAGCGCGAGGTCACCCTGTACGTGCACCGCACGGCCCGCGTCGGACCGGTCAGTGGCGCGGTGGCTGTTCCCTTCGATACCGACACCGCACCGCAGGATTGATATTGTGGCTGCTGGTGCCGCGCGCACCCGCCTTTCCCGTTCCAGGAACCGATGATGCCCCGCAAACTTCTGTTGTGCCTTGCCGCTGCCGCTGCGTTGACCGCGTGCAAGGGCGAATCCACCGCGCCCACCGCAGCGCCCGCCACCGACGCGGCGCCCACCGCACCGGGCCACGCGTTCTCGCCCGAGATCAACGCCGACGACTTCGCCGAGCTGGTCAAGACCCTGGCCTCGGATGAGTTCGAAGGCCGTTCGCCGGGCAGCAAGGGCGAAGAATTGACCGTCAATTACATCCGCGACCAGATGCAGCGCATCGGCCTGCAGCCGGGCAACGGCGACAGCTGGTTCCAGGACGTGGCGATGACCGAGACCACCGCCGACGAATCGACCGTGCTCAAGCTGGACCAGGCGGGCAAAACCCGCGAGCTGACGTTCGGCACCGACATGGTGATCGGCACCCGCAGCGGCCAGCCGGAGGTGAAGGTCCAGGACAGCGATCTGGTCTTCGTCGGCTACGGCGTGGACGCACCGGAGCAGAAGTGGAACGACTATGCCGGCCAGGACTGGAAGGGCAAGACGGTCGTGATGTTCGTCAACGACCCCGGCTTCCACGTCAACGACGAGAAGCTGTTCGACGGCAAGCGCATGACCTACTACGGGCGCTGGACGTACAAATTCGAAGAGGCCGCGCGCAAGGGTGCCGCCGCCGCACTGATCGTGCACGACACCGCCGGTGCGTCGTACGGCTGGGATGTGGTCAAGAACTCGTGGGCCGGCCCGCAGTACGACCTGCCGGCCAAGGATGATCCGGAAGCGCGCCTGCCCGCACAGGGCTGGTTGAGCGCCGAGGCCGCGCGTCAGCTGTTCGCCGAGGCCGGCCTGGACCTGGACAAGGCCTACAAGGATGCCAGCAAGCGCGGCTTCAAGCCGGTCCCGCTGAAGGCCAAGGTCTCCTTCGACCTGAAGAGCACCATCGCCGAGAAGAAGTCGCGCAACGTGGTCGGCGTCCTGCCCGGCAGCAAGCGCGCCGACGAGGCCGTGCTGTACATGGCGCACTGGGATCACCTGGGCAAGCACGAGGGTGAGCAGGGCGACAACATCTACAACGGTGCCGTCGACAACGCGACCGGCGTGGCCGGCATCCTGGAAGTCGCTGACGCGATGGTCCACCAGCAGCCGGCACCGGAGCGTTCGGTGGTGTTCCTGGCGGTGACGCTGGAAGAGTCCGGCCTGCTGGGCTCGAAGTACTACGTCAGCCACCCGACCTTCCCGCTGGACAAGATCGCCGGCGTGATCAACATCGATGCGATGTCGGTGGCCGGCCGCGCCAAGGACATGACCGTGACCGGTTTCGGCAGTTCCGAGCTGGAGGACATTCTCAAGCCGCTGGCGGCCAATCAGGGGCGCACCCTGCGCGGCGAGACCGCGGTGCAGAGCGGCTTCTACTTCCGTTCGGATCACTTCAACTTCGCCAAGGCCGGTGTGCCGGCGCTGTATGCCGACGGTGGTGAGGATCTGCGCGAGGGCGGTGTCGAGGCTGGCCGCAAGGCGGCCGAAGACTACGGCAGCCACCGTTACCACGGCCCCAAGGATGAGTTCGATCCGGCCACCTGGAAGCTGGACGGCACGGTCGAGGACCTGCAGCTGCTGTACGGGGTTGGCAAGGAACTGGCCGGCGGCGATCGTTGGCCGAACTGGTACGAAGGCAATCCGTTCAAGGCGGCACGCGATGCGATGATGAAGGGCAAGGGCGCTGAGGCGCCGGCCGCGGAGTCTGCGCGCTGAGCGGTCGTTCTAGCTGATGTGATCTCTGTTTCATGAAAACGGCGCCTTTCGGGGCGCCGTTTTTTTTGCGGCGGCGGCTGGGTTGGTCGGGCGTTGGGACGCGATACCCTTGCCGGCGAATGTCCCCCGGGGTCGGCCTGTGGCCGCCCCCTCCTCCTTGATTTCGCCCACAAGGGCATCGCGACCCACGTGTGGAGACCACTGGCGCCGCCCAGCAGCAGCGCGACAGCGAGTGCCGGGATTGATCTGGTCAGTCCGCACACAGCACGCGAAGCCTCGTAGCGGCCGGTAGGCGCCTGGGCAAAATCAAGGAGGAGGGCGTCGTCGTCAGGCGGCGGCCGGGGGACATTTGCCGAGGGGCCTGCCGGTCGCTACGGGGGCCTTACGCTCGCGGAAGATGCGAGCGGAGACGCCACCATTCCCAAAACGCAGAACTGCCCAGCGAGACCCGCCGCACTACTGCTCAGCGAGACCCGCCGCACTGGCTGCATGACCGTGCTCATCTGCTGTGGCACGTGAAATGAGGCGCTCCCATCCGTTGGGAGAAGGACAAAAAAAACCCCGCTGCGTGAGCAGCGGGGTTTTGGGTGTAAACCCTGGCGATGACCTACTCTCGCATGGCTTAGGCCACACTACCATCGGCGCAGCTGCGTTTCACTTCCGAGTTCGGGATGGGATCGGGTGGTGCCACAGCGCTAATTTCACCAGGGAGACGGTTGGAGCAGCGCGTTGCGCCGGCTCAGCAGAGGTCTCTTCCGAGAAACAGATACCTGCAAAA
>NZ_PKQP01000045.1 GCF_002887735.1 Stenotrophomonas bentonitica | reverse complement strand
TGTGGCCGCTGCGTTCTTCATCGATGCAAGAGCCAAGAGATCCTTTGTTGAAAGTTTTGATCCTAATATTCATGTCAGACCACAATCTACGGCATAAAAGTCGGCCACTAGGGCCGAAGGCACGTCTTAATCCACGAGGGTGGAAGGATGAAGGCCTATGAAGGCCATTCAAGAATGATCCCTCCGCAGGTTCACCTACGGAAACCTTGTTACGACTTTTACTTCCTCTAAATGACCAA
>NZ_PKQP01000044.1 GCF_002887735.1 Stenotrophomonas bentonitica | reverse complement strand
CTCAGAGCTGCGTTCTTCATCGATGCGAGAGCCAAGAGATCCGTTGCTGAAAGTTGTATTGTATTGCGTTAAACGCGACATGCATTCCATGAGACTTTATTACAGTGTGTGTGTGTAAACACATAGAACCACGGCAGGGGGGACAGAGCCCCCAGGCTGCAGAACTACGGAGGGTGCACAGGTGTGAGTGGATATGCAAACAGAGCGTGCACATGCCCCCATTTGAGGACCAGCAACAACTCGTGTTGACAGTTCGGTAATGATCCTTCCGCAGGTTCACCTACGGAAACCTTGTTACGACT
>NZ_PKQP01000043.1 GCF_002887735.1 Stenotrophomonas bentonitica | reverse complement strand
TTACAGCGTGGACTACCAGGGTATCTAATCCTGTTTGCTCCCCACGCTTTCGCGCCTTAGCGTCAGTATAGGACCAAGAGACCGCCTTCGCCACTGGTGTTCTTCCAGATATCTACGTATTTCACCACTACACCTGGAATTCCATCTCTCTCTTCCGTACTCAAGATTAGCAGTCTCAAAGGCAGTTCTACAGTTAAGCTGTAGGATTTCACCTCTGACTTGCTAACCCGCCTGCGCGCCCTTTACACCCAGTGAATCCGGACAACGCTTGCCCCCTACGTATTACCGCGGCGGCTGGCACTACGAT
>NZ_PKQP01000042.1 GCF_002887735.1 Stenotrophomonas bentonitica | reverse complement strand
CTACCCGCGACTGAAGCCTGATCCCACCGCCAAGGAACTGGAGGAGATCTATACCCCCACCGCCGCTGAGATTGCATTCGCCAAGCAGCTGACCACCCAGCCGGGTCCTCAGCTGGCGGTACTGATTCACCTCAAGCTCTTCCAGCGCTTGGGTTACTTCACGGTGTTGGCCGACGTGCCCGAGCGGATCCGGAAGCACATCGCCAAAGCCGCCCGACTCGGGCGAGTATTGGACACCGACCAGCTTGACCGCTATGACGCCTCCGGCAGCCAGCGCCGGCATATGCCGCAGCTGCGGCAGTTCATT
>NZ_PKQP01000041.1 GCF_002887735.1 Stenotrophomonas bentonitica | reverse complement strand
GGAGCTGCGTTCTTCATCGATGCGAGAGCCAAGAGATCCGTTGTTGAAAGTTGTATTAATCGCGTGTTATCGCATAAAGACATTCTACACTGAATTCTAATGGGTGTCTGTGTTAAAACGTGAGCACCCCTTTGGTACGAGCCAAAAGGAGCCCCCACGCGGTGATGCACAAGGGGTGAGGTGGATTGTGTGCGAGGGCACTTCTGGCGTGCACGACCCTTGAGAGGTCAGCGACAGCCTTCAGTGCCCCCGTTTTACGATAATGATCCTTCCGCAGGTTCACCTACGGAAACCTTGTTACGACTTTTACTTCC
>NZ_PKQP01000040.1 GCF_002887735.1 Stenotrophomonas bentonitica | reverse complement strand
AGTGCCCATCGTTTACGGCTAGGACTACCGGGGTATCTAATCCCGTTTGCTCCCCTAGCTTTCGCACCTCAGCGTCAGTTACGGACCAGAGAGCCGCTTTCGCCGCCGGTGTTCCTTCTGATATCTACGCATTTCACCGCTCCACCAGAAGTTCCGCTCTCCCCTACCGCACTCTAGCCCTGTAGTATCACCTGCCGTTCTTCCGTTAAGCGGAAGGATTTCACAACTGACTTGCAGGGCCGCCTACGTGCCCTTTACGCCCAATAATTCCGAACAACGCTTGCCACCTCTGTATTACCGCGGCGGCTGGCACTACGATA
>NZ_PKQP01000004.1 GCF_002887735.1 Stenotrophomonas bentonitica | reverse complement strand
ACCACGGCTCCGGCGACGCCGCCGGCGCAGACCGCGGCGGCGGCTCCGGCTGCACCGACGCCGGCGGCGGCGACGCCTGCTGCCGGGGCGGCTGAGCCGGCAGCCAGCAACGTGCGCTACATCCTGCAGGCCGGTGCGTTCGGCGCGTCTGGCGACGCCGAAGCGACCAAGGCCAAGCTGGCCATGATCGGCCTGGCCGCGCGGGTGGAATCGGCGCAGATCAACGGCAAGACGGTATACCGCGTGCGCATGGGGCCGTATGGCAGCGCCGGGGAGCTGGCCGAGGCGAAGCAGAAGCTGGATGGGACGGGGCTTCAGGCGATGGCGATCAAGGCGCAGTAGCCGCGCGCCGCGACAATTACAGGAACGCCGGGTATTGCCTGGCGTTTTTTTTACCGCCCAGGGCAGCCGACCAACGGTCGGCTCTACGGGGCTACCTTTCAACGAGACGCCTCCATGAGCACCGCACACGGCAACGATCGCCGGATCGACAACATTGAATTCAACGTGGCTGACATCGCGCGCAGCAAGGCGTTCTACGGCAGCGTGTTCGGCTGGTCGTTCACCGATTACGGCCCGGGCTATACCGAGTTCTACGATGGCCGCCTGCGCGGTGGGTTCACCACCGACGCGCCGGTGCGCGCCGGTGGGCCGTTGGTGATTCTGTATGCCGATGACCTGGTAGCCACGCAGCAGCGGGTGGAAGCGGCCGGCGCGGACATCTGCCAGGCGGCGTTCGATTTTCCGGGTGGGCGGCGGTTTCATTTCCGCGATCCGGATGGGTATGAGTTGGCGGTGTGGACGGCCGCCTGAGGTAGAGCCGACCGTTGGTCGGCTGCCAGGATGCAGGTAGAGCCGACCGTTGGTCGGCTGCCGTCAGCGGTGGGTATGCGCCAGGGGCAGCCGACCAACGGTCGGCTCTACCGGTTTCGGGCGTGCGGCCGAAGCGTTCGCCTGTTCGGGCGTGCGGCCGAGGTGTTTTCCCGTTCGGGTGTGGCCGAGGTGTTGGCCAGCGGTACCCTTGGATCAGTCGCGCGCGACCTGGAAGCCGGCGAACGACTGGCTGACCGGCATCACTTCGAGGCGATTGATGTTCAGGTGCGCCGGCAGCGAGGCGACCCAGAAGATCTGCTCGGCGATGTCGTCGGCGGTCATCGGGTTGGCACCGGTGTAGAGCTTGTCCGAGGCGGCCTGGTCACCATGGGTGCGGACCACGGTGAACTCGGTTTCGGCCATGCCCGGCTCGATCGTGGTCACGCGCACGCCGCTGCCGTGCAGGTCCGAGCGCAGGCCCAGCGAGAACTGGCTGACGAAGGCCTTGGTGCCGCCGTAGGCATTGCCGCCCGGGTACGGGTAGACGCCGGCAACGGAGCTGATGTTGATGATCGCACCCTTGCGCGCGACCAGCTGCGGCAACAGGCGATGGGTCAGCGTCACCAGGGCGGTGACGTTGGTGTCGATCATGGTGCGCCAGTCTTCCAGCGAGGCGCTCTGCGCCGGGGCGGTGCCCTGGGCCAGGCCGGCGTTGTTGACCAGCAGGTCGATGTCGGCGAAGCCGGCCGGCAGGGCCGCCAGGGCCGCTTCCATCGCCACGCTGTCGCGCACGTCGAACACCGCGGCATGCACGCGCTCGGGACCGTAGGCGTCGACCAGCGGCTGCAGGCGCTCGGCACGGCGCCCGGTGGCGATCACGCGCCAGCCGGCCTGGGCGAAACGGTGGACAGCGGCGGCGCCAAAGCCGGACGTGGCGCCAGTAATCAGAGCGGTACGGGTCATCGAGGTACTCCGTGAAGATCCCGACCATTTTCGCACCGATGCGCGCCCGGTGTGGCGCCGGGCGCCACCCGGCTGACCGGCGCCACGGGTCGTCCCGTCAGCGGATGCGGAATACCCGCGCCTTGGGCAGGTCTTCATCCACCTGCAGGAACCAGCGCCCGGCGATGCCCGGCACCACGACGATCCCGGGGTTGCTGCGGGCGGTCTTGAGCTTCATCTCGCCCTTGAGTACCTGCCACTGCTGGCCGTTGTCCAGGGTGAACACCGTGCCGGGGGCCCAGCCGTCCACCTGGCCGGTGACCTTGGCGTTGATGGGGCCGTCGTCCAGCCCGGGGAACATCGGGGCCGGCGTCGGCACACCCCGGCCTGCGGCAGGTGCCGCCGCGACGGCCACCGGGGCGGGGGCATCGGCCTGGGCCTGGCGCAGCAGGCGGTTCAGGGCCTGCAGCTGGGCCGGGGTCAGCCCTACGTCGGCCAGCGCCTGCGGATCCAGCCGCTGCTCCAGCGCCACATAGGGGGCCTGCGCCCACGCCGGGGCCGCCAGCAACATGCCCACACACCCGAGAACCTGCCACCTGCGCATTGCCTGCTCCACTGCCTGTCGATGCCTGATCGCGGCACTGTGCGTCACTTTCGTGGCAGCCAGATGACAGCGACCACCGGTCGCAGCCGGCCGCGCGCCCGGCACGGGGTAAAATGACCGCCAGCCGCGCAGCCGCGCCGGCGGTATTGGACGTCCCATGATCAACAACGATGTACTGCGCAGCATCCGCTACATGCTCGACCTCAGCGACGGCATGATCGCCGACACCTGTGCCCTGGCCGATCCGGCCTTCGTGGTCGACAAGGCCGATGTGGCCGGCTGGCTGCGCAAGGAAGACGAGGAAGGCTTCGTGCCCTGCGACGACCGCACCCTGGCGCATTTCCTGGATGGCCTGATCGTGCATTTCCGCGGCCGCGACGAGAGCCAGCCGGCGCGCCCGGCGGAAAAGCGCATCACCAACAACCTGGTGCTGAAGAAGCTGCGCGTCGCCTTCCAGCTGAAGGACGTGGACATGCACGAAGTGTTCGACGCGGCGGGTTTCTCGGTCTCCAAGCCGGAACTGTCCGCGCTGTTCCGTCAGCCGGACCACAAGAACTACCGCGCCTGCGGTGACCAGATGCTGCGCAATTTCCTCAAGGGCCTGACCCTGCGCGTGCGCGGCGCCTGAAGACGTCGTTGATGCGTGGCTCCGATGCAGGGCCACGCGCCTCCACTGCCTGGCGTGGGTGAGCCATCTGGATTTCAGATGCATGGGATGAAGACGTTTCATTTCCCCCTTTCGCCCATCAGGCGGACACTGGCGCCCCTTCTTTCCCGGAGCCCGTCATGAGCAACGACGCGCCCTCGCCACTCAGCCGTTGGCAGGTCCTGCTGATGGCCTTCGCCACCGGCGTGGCCGTGGCCAGCAACTACTACGCGCAGCCGCTGCTGCATACCATCGCCGGCCAGTTCGGCGTGTCCTTCGCGCGGGCCGGCACGGTGGTGACCGTCGCCCAGCTGAGCTATGCGGCGGGCCTGATCCTGCTGGTGCCGCTGGGCGATCTGTTCGAGCGCCGCCGGTTGATCGTGGTGATGTCGCTGCTGTCCGCGGCGGGGCTGGTGCTGAGCGCGCTCAGCCATCAGTTCGTGTGGCTGCTGGTGGGCACCGCGCTGACCGGCCTGTTCTCGGTGGTGGCGCAGGTGCTGGTGCCGTTCGCGGCCACGCTGGCGCGGCCCGAAGAACGCGGCCAGGTCGTAGGCACGGTGATGAGCGGGCTGCTGCTCGGCATCCTGCTGGCACGCACCGTGGCCGGGGCACTGTCCTCGCTGGGCGACTGGCGCACCGTGTACTGGATCGCCGCGGCCGCGCTGGTGCTGACCACGGGCATGCTCTATCGGCATCTGCCGCGCTTCCATCAGACCGCCGGGCTGGGCTATCTGCAGCTGCTGCGCTCGATCGGTACGCTGTTCGCGCAGGAACCGGTGTTCCGCCTGCGCACCGTGCTGGGTGCGCTGAGCTTTGCGATGTTCGCGATCTTCTGGACGCCACTGGCGTTCCTGCTCGCCGCCGAACCGTATGGCTACAGCGATGCGACGATCGGCCTGTTCGGGCTGGTCGGTGCGGCCGGCACGTTGGCCGCGGGCGTGGCCGGGCGCATGGCCGACCGGGGCAAGGCGGCGCTGGCGACGACCGTGGCGCTGGTGCTGCTGGCCGCATCGTGGCTGCCGCTGGGCTTTTCCACGCACTCGCTGATCGCACTGGTGCTGGGCGTGATCGTGCTGGACCTGGCCGCGCAGCTGCTGCACGTGAGCAACCAGAACGTGGTCTATGCGCTGCGTCCGGACGCCCGCAACCGGCTCAATGCCGGCTACATGACCGGCTATTTCATCGGCGGCTCGCTGGGCTCACTGGTCTCGGCGCAGGTCTTTGATCGCTTCGGCTGGACCGGCGTGTGCGTGACCGGTGCCGGCGTCGCGATGGTGGCGATCGCGGTGTGGACGGTGGCGGTAGTACGCCGGTAGAGCCGACCGTTGATCGGCGGCATTGCGCGCCGCCTGGGGCAGCCGACCGACGGTCGGCTCTACCCGGTGGGATTCGCACCCGACGTCTGGAATATCGAGTGAGGTTGGCTCGAGCAGCCGACCAACGGTCGGCTCTACCGCGCGGGGTGGGTGGGCGCTCCGTCAGAAGGCGGTTTGTACCGCGAACTCGACGCGCGAGCCTGCGTTGCCGGGGAACAGGCGTTTGGCCGCACCATCGGTGTCGTGCGCGGTGAGGCGCAGCTCCCACGGGCCGTGCACCTTCCAGATGGCGCTGAGCTGGCCATGCAGGTAGTCATCGGCCTGCGCGCTGTCCAGCCAGTAGTGGCCTACCGCGCCCTCGACACGCCACTGCTCGCCCAGCGGCAGGCGCGCACCGAGCTGGGCGTAGGTGCCGCCATGGCCACCGGCCAACGCGTTGTCGGAGACGCCGACCTGCAGCCAGGCGCGCTGCCGCCAGGTGACGGTGCCATTGAGCTCGGTCCAGTCCAGATCGACCGTGGCGGACGGATAGACGTAGCGGGTCAGATTGACGTCCACGCTCCAGTCCGGCGTCACCGCCCCGCTCCAGCCGGCGACAAGATCAAACTCGCTGCGCGCGCCGTTGTCCGGCCGGAACGAGACACCCGAGCCCCACGCCGAGGCATACCAGCCGTTGGACGCACTGAGTTTCACGCCCGCCTGCACGGCCGGATCGCCGTCGCTCTGCGAGCTGCCGCGCCAGACATAGTCCGAAGTCAGCGTCGCGTTGCCGTCCACCGCGGCCGCCGCCGCCCCGCTCATGATCAGCCCCACCAGCACCACGCCGCCGCGCAGGCGCTGTTTTGATTGTTTACCCACCACGTGTCCCGCTCCAGATGACGGCTGCGCCGTCGAGAGCGACAGTGTCCGCGGGCACCGCGTAAAGTCGCCATGGCGCCGCCGCGCGATCGGCGCAACGTTTCTGTAAATCCTGCGTCAGGGTGGCGCCGGGAGGTGCGCGGTATCATGCCCACTCTGACCTGTTGCGAGTAATGGCGTGGACGCGATCCTGACCCCGGTATCGATTGGCGAGCTGATCGACAAGATCACCATCCTGGAAATCAAGGCCGAACGCATCACCGATGCCGGCAAGAACGCCAACGTCCGCAAGGAACTCGAGGGCCTGTGGCCGCTGTGGCAGCAGCAGGTAAGTGCTCAGCCGGGGCTGGAAGCATTGAAGACGCAGCTCAAGGCGATCAACGAGCGCATGTGGGAGATCCAGGACCAGCTGCGCGACAAGGAAGCAGTGCAGGTCTTCGACGATGCCTTCATCCAGCTGGCGCGCGGTGTCTATGGCACCAATGGCGAGCGGGTCAAGGTGAAGAACGAGATCAACCGCATCGCCGGCTCGCAGCTGGTCGAAGAGAAGCAGTACCAGGGCGAGTAATCGCGCCGGCGCGCGCCGGGCTCAGTGCCCGGTCGCGGCCATGAAGCGTTCGCGGTCCTGCTGGGTCCGCCGGCGGATTTCGGCCAGCGCTTCATTCTCGGTGGCTTCCAGCATCGATTCGAACAGCCGCTGGAAGTGGTTGCGCATGGCCAGCCGCGCCGCTGCCGGATCACGCTGGCGCAGGGCGTCCAGAATCCGGGTGTGTTCCTCGTCGCGGGTGTCATCGTCGTTGTGGCAGACGTTGGCATACACCTGCTTGACCCGCGGCAGTTCGTTGCGCATCCGCCAGATCAGCTGCACGCAGTGCTCCACCACCGGGTTGCCGGCGATCCGCGCGATCGAGAGGTGGAACTGGCGGTCGGCCTCGCTGGCCGCCGCTTCGCCCGAATTGGGGTCGACCATGGCCGCGATCAGGCCGGCCAGGTCCTCCAGTTCGGCATCGGTGATGCGGCTGGCCGCCATCGCTGCGGCCTCGGCCTCGATCACCGCGCGGGCGGCGGTCAGGTCGAACGCCGAGACATCGGGCAGTGCGCCCGGCGCCTGTGACGGTTTGGCCTTCACGTAAACGCCCGAGCCGGTCTTGATGGTGATCAGGCCCTGCGCTTCCAGCGCGATTTCCGCCTCGCGCACCGTCACCCGGCTCACGCCCAGGCGTTCGGCCAGGTCGCGTTCGCCCGGCAGGCGCGAGCCCGGCGGGAATTCGCCCTTCTCGATCAGCGCGACGATTTCGGCGGCAATGGACTGGTACAGACGGGGTTCGGACATCATCAAAGGCCTGCTGACAGGTGGCTGGGGACCGACACGCGACCGCGCCTTCAGAGAGCGGCGCGGTCGGAAAAACCGCGCCACTGACCTCAGAAGCGGTAGCGCACCCCCAGATAATACCGCCGCCCGTACGTGGTGTACTCGCGGAAGCTGCCGAGGATGGGCATATCCGATACCCGCGGCTCATCGGTGAGGTTGCTGGCCGACAGCGACAGCGACAGGTGCTTGTTCACCTTGTAGGTGGCGCGGAAGTCCAGCGAACCATTGTCACGCACATAGCGGTTCTGCGACGGGTCACCGACAAACTGCTGGTAATAGTCGGAGCGGTACTTGTAGATCGCCTGCAGATCGAGCCTGCCCAGGCCCCAGTACACCTGCGCCGAGGCCACGTGCTTGGACAGGCCGAAGATGTTGGCCGGCTCGACGATGCCCGGGGTCACCACGCCGGTGGCCGGGTCGGTGGATTCGCCCAGGCGCAGGTCTTCGGTCTTGAAGTTGGAATCGGCGTAGTTGTAGCTGGCCTTCACGCCCAGCCCGGAGAAGATCCCCGGCAGGTAGGAGAAGCTGTGCGAGGCGGTGAACTCCACGCCGAACAGATCGCTCTTCTGGTCGCTGGTGGCCAGCTGCTCCACCGGCACGGTCACGCTCTGGCCATCGATATCGAAGGTTTCGTTGACGATCACCGGCATCGAGCCGCCGTTGAACTGCTTGTAGTACAGCGCACCGGACAACATGGTGTCTTCGTTGGCATACCACTCCAGCGAGAGGTCGCCGTTCCACGACATCAACGGCTTGGCGCGCGGGTTGCCGGTGGCCGTGATGCTGCGCAGCGCATCGCCCACGCTGTTGAACTCGGTATCCACCTCACCCAGGTTGAAGGTGCGGCCAAAGCCTTCAGCGGCCAGGTCCGGGCGCGACATCGCCCGATACGCACCGACGCGCAGCAGCAGGTCCGGACGCAGTTCGAAGGCGGCGTTGAAGCTGGGCAGCCATTCAGTATTGCTGGATTTGAGCACCTGCGAGGTGAAATCGCCGGTGGGTTCCAGGGTCACGGTACCGTCGGGATTGTTGATCACATCCAGACCGCTGCGCAGGCCGACCGAGCGCACTTCGGTGCGCACACCACGCACGCCGATATTGCCGGTCACCGGCAGGCCGAACCATTCGGTGCTGTAGTCGCCCATCAGGTACAGCGCGCTGGTTTTCTCGGTGACATCGTTGTTGGCCGGGTTGCGCAGGTCCGCGCTCAGGCCGGTATCGTCCACGCCGGTGAACGCCTTGAACAGGCAGCGACTGTCGAAGCTGGCCCACTGGTCGATGGTGTTGCCGCTGGCATTGGCCAGGAAATCGTCCTGCGGGAACGCCTGGCGGCAGGCGAGGTTGGCGGCGCGGATCGCCGCGACGTTCGTGGTGGTCACATCCACCGTGTCGGTGTAATCGGTGTAGGTCGCCTCGGAGCGGCGCAGGCCGCCCTTGATGGCGGTGAAGAAGCCGCTTTCCGGGGTGAACGTGGCATCGAAGCGGCCAGCACGGATGGTGTGCTCGCGGTGCTGCTGGCGACGACGCACCAGGGCCGAGTCGGTGAAGTTGTCCGGATTGTTCACATCGAACGCCGGATCCAGGGTGATGCTCGGCACATCGCCGCTGTAATCGTAGGTGTAATCGACATAGCGGGTGTTCTTGATGCCGCCAACCGGCCTGCCGTTGACGTCGGTGCGGCCGGCGCGCAGGCGGGTGCTGCGTTCGATCTGATCGCGCTCGGTGTTGGAATAGGACAGATCGGTGGACAGCGTCCACGCCGGGCTCGGCCGGAAGATCACGTTGAGCCCGCCGCCGGTGTATTCCTCCTGGCGCTCCAGGAAATTGCCGGTGGAATCGACCGTGGTGCTGCCGGTGTGGTGCAGCAGCGCGCCATCATCGGTGACCACGCGGTTGTTGAGGTTGCGCATCATCGAAGACAGCGACAGATCCGAGCGGTCTTCGGTGTAATCGCGCTTGGAGTGCTGGTAGTCCAGGTTCACTTCCACCAGGTCGCTGGGGCGCCACTGCAGCGCGGCGAACTGCGAATCGCGCTTGTCGTGTTCGATGAACTGGCGATAGATGCGGCTGCTGGGCACCAGGTAGTACGGCACGCCATTGGCGACCTGGTTGCCGTTGACCTGGGTGCAGTTACGCGTCGCCCCGACCACTTCACGGCCATCGCAGGCCACCCAGGTGGAGCTGCTGGAGAACATCTCTTCCGGGTTGCTGCCTTCCAGCGCCTGTACGCCGATGGAGACACCGAGCTTGCCGGCGTTGCCCATGTCGAACTGATCGATGTAACTGGCGGTACCGCGCCAGCCGACGCCGTCCTTGTCCTTGAGGCGGTCGTCGTAATCCTGCCAGGTGCCGCGACCATCGAGCTGGAACGTGCGTTTGCCGTACTCCAGCGGTTTGACCGTCTCCATGTTGATCGTGCCCGCCACACCGCCTTCGACGAAGTCGGCACGCTGGGTCTTGTAGATCGCCACGGTGTTGATCAGCTCGGACGGGAACTGGTTGAAGTTGACCGAGCGGTCGCCGCTGCCGTTGGTGGCCTCGCGGCCATTGAAGGTGGACGAACCCAGGAACGGGCCCAGGCCGCGGATGGAAATTTCCGACGCACCGCCTTTTTCGCGGTGGGTGGAGGCGCCGGTGATGGTTTCGATCGCTTCACCGATGGACAGCGCCGGCAGGTCGCCGATGTCGTCGGCCGCCAGTACGTCGGAGACCACGGTCTCCTCGCGCTTCTTGTCGATCGAGGTCTGGATGGTGCCGCGGATGCCGGTCACCTGGACCTGATCCAGCGTGGTGGCTTGCCCCGGCGGCGAGGCCGGGGCATCGGCGTCCTGTGCGTGGGCCAGCGGCAGGGCCGCGGTGGCACACAGGGCATAGAACAGCGCGCTGTGCAGCGCGGTGCGGCGGAGGCCTCGTGGTGAGGCCGTACGGCGGTCATGCAACATCGTGATCTCCCTCCCAGGATGGATCGTCCGATTACACGGATTCGATCCGGAAGATTCACGACTGATGAACCAATGTCAATGAATTGGTACTAAAGTCTACCCCACACCACCGTCCAGACCACTTTGCATGGAATTAATGTGCGGACGCAGCAGAAAAATGCGCAAATCACATACCACATGCGCCTAAAGTGGTATGCGATTGTGGTTGACGTCCGCGCACGGCAACCTGTTAGGATCGTGGCTCGCGTCAGTCGCCACGGTCCATCTGGGAGGGTAAGCCCGTGACTTTGCAACACTCGCAGGCGCCGTTGGCGCGGCGTCCCATGGCCAAGGCCTTGCTGTTGAGCCTGTCCCTAGCGGCATTCCCTGCCGTGGCGGCCGATTATCTGGTGCGCGACGCTGCTGCCTATGCCACCGCCGTACGCGCCCTCGCCCCCGGCGATACGGTGATCCTGGCGGACGGCGTCTGGCGCGACGTGGACCTGCTTTTCCGGGGAACCGGCAAAATTGGTCAACCAATTAAGTTGACGGCGCAGACCCCCGGCAAGGGGATTCTCAGCGGCCAGTCCCAGCTGCGTCTGGCCGGTGAGCACCTGGAGGTCTCCAACCTCGTCTTCCGCGATGGTTGGGCGCCGGGTGGCGAAGTGGTGTCGTTCCGGCGGTCAGCCAGTGAGTGGGCCAACCACAGCCGGGTGACCGGGATCGTGATCGACCGCTACAACAAGCCGGATCGCCAGCAGTCCGATCACTGGGTGGCGCTGTACGGCCAGCACAACCGCTTCGACCACAACCAGCTGGTCGGCAAGACCAATGCGGGCACCACCCTGGTGGTGGTGCGCAACGCCACCAGCGGCCTGGACAACCAGCACCGCATCGACCACAACTGGTTCGGCCCGCGCCCCAACCTCGGTTCCAACGGCGGCGAGACGATGCGCATCGGCACCAGCCACGATTCGCAGTCGGACTCGCGCACCGTGGTGGAGAACAACTGGTTCGAGCAGTGCGATGGCGAGGTGGAGATCGTCTCCAACAAGTCCGGCGGCAACATCTACCGGGGCAACGTCTTCCAGGACTCGCGCGGCTCGCTGGTGCTGCGTCACGGCCACGGCAATCGGGTCGAACGCAATGTGTTCCTCGGCCATGGCAAGGCGCATACCGGCGGGGTGCGTGTGATCAACCGCCACCAGACCGTGCGCGACAATTACTTTGAAGGCATCGCCGGCGACAACTTCGCCGCGGCCTTGAGTGTGATGGCCGGTACCCACGACGCGCCGTTGAACCGCTACGAGCAGATCGATCACGCGGTGATCGAACGCAACAGCTTCATCCAGGTCGGCACCGTGCTGCTCGGCGCGGGGCTGGATGAGGAGCGCAACGCGATGCCGGTGAACAGCCGCATCGCCGGCAACCTCTTCATCGGCGATGGCAAACGCGAGCTGCTGCGCGCGCAGGGTGACCTCTCCGGCATCACCTTCGCCGGCAACGTGCAGAGCCCGGCCGTATCGCCCGGCTTCCCCGGCGGTGTCAGCGGCCATTCCCTGACCCTGCAGCGCGCGCCCAACGGCCTGCTCTACCCCACCGCGGCGCTCGATGCCGGGGCCCCGCGCGATCTGGCCCCGATCGCCCGCGACCAGGTCGGCGTGGACTGGTACCCCAAGACCCTGACCACCACCGCCCTGGACAGCGGCGCGGTACGCACGGTCGCGCCGGGCGAGGACACCCTGACCGCCGCCGTGGCAGCCAGCGCCCCGGGCGACCGGCTGCAGTTGCAGTGTGGCCGCTACACCGTGAGCCAGGTGCTCGCGGTGGACCATCCCTTGAGCGTGGCAGGTCCCGCGCGTGGCCAGGCCAGCGTGCAGTTCTCGCGGCCCAGCCTGTTCGAGATCAGTGTGGGCGGTTCGCTGCGACTGGCGCGACTGGACATCGACGGTGCGCTCGCACCGGATGCGGCCGGCAATGCGGTGATCCGCGTGCCGCCGGGCAGCCAGGCGTTCAACTACACGCTCCTGCTGGAAGACAGCCACGTGCACGGGCTGACCGCCAACAAGGCCTTCGATGTGATCGCCACCGGCAAGGGCAGCCTGGCCGCGCGGATCGCGCTCTCGAACGTCACGGTGGAGGACATCACCGGCAGTGTGATCGCCGCGGCCGCCGAGACCGATGACCTGGGCACCTACAACGCCGAGCAGGTGGATCTGCTGGACTCCACGTTCCGCCGCATCGGCGGGCCGGTGGTGAACCTGTATCGCGGCGGCACCGACGAAAGCACCTTCGGTCCGGCGCTGCAGGTGCACGGCAACCAGTTCGAGCAGGCAGGGGTGGCCGATGACACCAGCCTGCGCCTGCATGGCGTGCAGTTCGCCAGCATCCGCGACAACCGCTTCGACCGCAGCGGCCGCATCCGTTTCAGCCATCGCGTCGGGGAACCGACCCTGCGCATGGGCGACAACCCGCTGACGGCCACCGCGCCGTTGCTGTCCGATACCCCTGTTGAGGCCCTGCCATGAATTACGCCCCGCCCCTGATGCTGCTGCTCGCCGCCACGCTTGGCGGGGCCGCGTTGCCCGCTGCGCAGGCCGCACCCGCCGCCCGGCAGGCGCCCGCGGCGTCCGCCACCGCACCGGTGCTGGTCACCGCCGCGCAGTGGACGCAGATGCGTGCCGAGGGTGCGCGCTCGCCACTGTTCGCCAAGGAACAGCAGCGTGCCGAACAGCGCGTGCGCGCGATGATGAAGGCCGGCATCGACGTGCCGGTGCCCAAGGACAAGGGCGGCGGTTACACGCACGAACAGCACAAGCGCAATTACCAGGCCATCCAGGCCGCCGGCGCGCTGTATCGGCTGACCGGCGACAAGGCCTATGCCACCTTCGCCCGCGACCTGCTGCTGGGCTACGCCAAGCTCTACCCGGGCCTGGGCGCGCACCCGCAGGGCCGCGGCCAGATTCCCGGCCGGCTGTTCTGGCAGACCCTCAACGATTCGGTGTGGCTGGTCAGCGCGGCGCAGGGCTACGACGCGATCCGCGACACGCTCAGTGACGCCGACCGCAAGACGATCGACGACAACGTGTTCCGCGCGATGGCCGACTTCCTGTCCGGCACGCCGGAGAACTTCGACAAGATCCACAACCACGCCACCTGGGCGGTCGCTGCGGTGGGCATGACCGGCTACGTGCTGCGCGACACCAACTACGTCGACAAGGCGTTGCAGGGCAGCAAGCGCGATGGCAGTGCCGGCTTCCTGAAACAGGTTGATCAGCTGTTCTCGCCGGACGGGTATTACGAAGAAGGCCCGTACTACCAGCGCTATGCACTGGCCCCGTTCATCCTGTTCGCCAACGCCATCGAGCGCAACGAACCGCAACGCGGCATCTTCAAGCGCCGCGACGGCGTGCTGCTCAAGGCGGTCGATGCGCTGGTGCAGAGCAGCTACGGCGGCTACTTCTTCCCGATCAACGACGCCATTCTCGACAAGGGCCTGGACACCGAGGAACTGGTGGCTGGCATCGATATCGCCTACGCGCAGACCGGTGATGCACGCCTGCTGTCGGTCGCCAAAACACAGAAGCGCGTGCTGCTCTCGCCCGAAGGCCTGCAGGTGGCCCAGGCGCTGGCGGAGAACAAGGCCAAGCCGTTTGCCTTCGTACCGACCCTGCTGCGCGATGGCCCGGACGGCACCGAAGGCGCACTGGCAATCCTGCGCATGGGGGGCGAGAACGGCCAGGCGCTGGTGATGAAGAACACCAAGCAGGGCATGGGCCACGGCCACTTCGACAAGCTCAACTGGTTGTTCTACGACAACGGCCAGCGCGTGGTCACCGATTACGGTGCCGCGCGTTTCCTCAACATCGAGGCCAAGGCCGGTGGCATCTACCTGCCGGAAAACAACAGCTGGGCCCGGCAGACCATCGCGCACAACACGCTGGTGGTGAACGAGCAGAGCCACTTCGGTGGCGACTGGAAGAAGGGCCAGCCGCTGGCGCCGACGCCGCTGCTGTTCGCGGTCAGCGACGATACCCAGATCGCCTCCGCGCGGATGGAAGGCGCCTACGACGGGGTCAGCTTCACCCGCACCCAGGCGCTGCTCTCGCACCCATCGCTGGGCGAGCCGGTGGTGCTGGACCTGCTGCGCGTCACCGGCAGCAAGGCCGCGCGCTATGACCTGCCGCTGCATTTCAATGGGCACATCATGGACGTCGGCTTCAAGACCCAGTCCGCCGTCGCCGCCCGTCCCGTGCTGGGCAAGGCCAACGGCTACCAGCATGTGTGGGTCGATGCGGCCAGCGAGCCGACCCGCGATGCGCGCAGCCTGACCTGGCTGCTGGACGGTCGCTTCTACACCTACCGATTCGCCAGCACCGCACCCTCGCGCGCCGTGATCGGCGAGAGCGGCGCGAATGATCCCTCGTTCAACCTGCGCCGTGAGCCGATGCTGCTGCAGCGCGTGGATGGCCAGGCCGCCACCACGTTCTACGGTGTGCTCGAACCGCATGGCCAGTACGACGGCACCGCCGAGACCGTGCGCGGCGCCAACAGCCGCATCGATCGCCTCACCCACTACCGCGGCAAGGATGCGGATGTGCTGGTGCTCGACCTGGCCGGCGGCAAGCGGCTGGCGCTGGGCATCGCCGACGACCCCACCCAGGGCGGATCGCATGAAGTGAGTGGCGATGGCCAGAGCTGGCGCTGGGACGGCGGCTGGAAGCGCTTCGATACCGGCACCGGCGCCGGCAAGGACAGCAAATGAAGGTCACCACGCAGGCCCGCACCTATGTCCGTTGGCTGATCGTGGCGCTGATCGCCGTCGCCACGGTGATCAACTACATCGACCGCAACGCGCTGGCGGTGATGTGGCCGCAGATTTCGCAGGATGTCGGCGCGACCAAGGAAGACTACGCGCTGCTGGTCACGGTGTTCATGCTGTTCTACGCCGCCGGCCAGTTCGTGTTCGGGCGCCTGTTCGACATCATCGGTACGCGCCTGGGCTTTGCGCTCTCGATCGCGGTGTGGTCGATTTCGATCGCGCTGCACTCGGTCACGCACTCCATCCTGTCCTTCAGCATCGTGCGCGCCATGCTCGGCATCAGCGAAGCCGGTGCATGGCCGGGCGCGGTGAAGGCCAATGCCGAGTGGTTCCCGGCGCGGGAACGCGCACTGGCGCAGGGCGTGTTCAACGCCGGCGCCTCGATCGGCGCGATCATCTCCGCGCCGCTGATCGCCGTGCTGTTCCTGTGGCTGGGTTGGCGCGGGACCTTCATCCTGATCGGTGCGATCGGTTTCATCTGGCTGCTGCCGTGGCTGATCATCTACCGCGCCGGCCCGGACAAACACCCGTGGGTAAGCGCGGCCGAGCGTGCACTGATCCTGGATGCGCCGACCGAGCAGCCGGCCGTGCCGGTGGCCGAGTACGTACCGAACGTGCGCCAGCTGCTGGGCCATCGCCAGACCTGGGGCATCCTGATCTCGCGGTTTTTCCTGGACCCGATCTGGTGGCTGTTCGTGTCGTGGCTGCCGATCTACCTCGCCGATACCTTCGGTTTCGACATCAAGCAGATCGGCATCTTCGCCTGGGTGCCCTACGTAGGCGCGATGATCGGCAGCCTCGGCGGCGGCTGGTTGTCCGGCCGTCTGATCGGTGCCGGCTGGAGCGTGGATAAAGCCCGCAAGGTGGTGATCACCCTGGGCGGCGCGATCATGGCCCCGGCGCTGATCGGTGCGGTGCTGGCCACCGATCCGGTCTGGGCGGTGATCACCATCGCTTTCGTGCTGCTCGGCTTCCAGATCGCGATCGGCAACATCCAGACCCTGCCCGGCGACATCTTCAGCGGCAAATCGGTCGGCTCGGTGGCTGGCCTGGGCGGCATGGCCGCGGTGGCCGGCACGCTGATCACCACCTGGCTGGTGCCGGCGATGACCCACGACTCCTACGCACCGATTTTCATCCTGGTGGCGGCCCTGGTGCCGGCCTCCCTGCTGGCGCTGTGGCTGGTCACCGGTCGCGTGGAAAAAATCCACGGCCCGGTCGAGCGCCGCTGAGTTCCCTTCTTCCCTTTCCCCCAACGCATCACAGGAGTGTTTCATGACCCAATTCAAGGACAAGGTGGCGATCGTCACCGGTGGCGGCCGTGACATCGGCCGCGAGATCTCGCTCAAGCTGGCCGCGGCCGGTGCCAAGGTGTGCATCAACTACGCCAACGACGAAGCCAGCGCGCAGGAGACCCTCAAGCAGGTCGAAGCCGCCGGCGGCACCGCGATCGTGCATCGCGCCGATGTCACCGATGCCAAGGCGGTGGCGGCGATGGTCGCCGCGACCCAGGCCGCGTTCGGTCCGCAGATCGACGTGCTGGTGAACGTCGCCGGTGGCATGGTCCAGCGCCGTCCGCTGGCCGAGATCGATGAGGCCTTCTTCCACAAGGTGATGGACCTCAACATGAGCTCGGTCTACCTGACCACGCATGCGGTGGTGCCGCACATGCCCGAAGGCGGCGCGATCGTGAACTTCGCTTCGCAGGCCGGCCGCGATGGCGGTGGCCCCGGCGCGGCGATCTACGCCACCGCCAAGGCCGCGGTGATGACCTTCACCCGTGCCATGGCCAAGGAGCTTGGCCCGCGCGGCATCCGCGTCAACGCGCTGTGCTGCGGCATGATCGCCACCCGCTTCCATGATGAATTCACCAAGCCGGAAGTACGCACTGCCGTGGCCGGCAATACGCCGCTGCGCCGCCAGGGCCGTCCGCAGGAAGCCGCCGATACCGCGGTGTACCTGGCCTCCGACGCCGCCGGTTTCATCACCGGTGCCAACGTCGACGTCAACGGCGGCACCTACTTCTCCTGATTGACCCGCTGACCGCCTGGGAGGGCCGCCATGCTGCGCTGGATCACTGCATTCTCTCTTGCACTCGCTACCAGCGCTGCGGCGCTGCCCGCCCAGGCCCAGGTCTGGGTGCCGGCCTGGACCGCCTCGCCGGCCCCGGACCGTCTTGATGGCACCCCCGAGGCCCCGATGCAGTTCGCGAACCAGACCGTGCGCCAGGACATGCGCCTGGCCAGTTCGGCCAGGGCGCTGCGCTTCCGCATCAGCAATGAACTCGGCCAGGCGCCGCTGCGTATCGGCAGTGCCTCGGCCCACCTCACCGGCACCGCCACCGCGGCCAGGCCGGTCACGTTCAATGGACGTGGCGATGTCGTGGTGCCGGTCGGCGCCGCCCTGCTCAGCGACCCGGTCGCGATCACCGCACCGGCGCTGGCCGACGTCTCGCTCACCGTGTACTTCCCGGATGCCACCCGCCCGGCCGTCCGGCGTACCGCGCTGCGCATTGCCGAGGGCCGCGCTGCCACGGTCGGCGATGCGGTCAAACTCGCCTACCGGCAGAACGTGGTCTCGGCCGTGCTGGCCGAACGCACCCGCAAGCCGATCGTCGTGGTGGCCCTGGGCGACTCCATCACCGAAGGCGCCACCGCCACCCGCGGCAGCAACGGCGACTGGCCCGCACTGCTGTCCGCCCGCCTGCAGCAGGCCTGCCCGGACCAGGTGGTGGTGGTCAACGCCGGCATCAGCGGCAACAAGGTGATGGACCATGGCCGCAGCCACAGCGCGCTGGCGCGGCTGGACCGCGATGTGATCGCGCTGCCGAACGTGGACCGCGTGATCCTGTTCGAAGGCATCAACGACATCCGCCACGACGGCGGCACCCCACCCGTGCCCGGCCGCAACGCCGAGGACATGGTGCTGGGCTACCGGCAGATCGCCGAACGCCTGCACAGCAACGGCATCCGCCCGATCGCCGCCACGATCACGCCGTTCGGTGGTTCGGACCGCTACGAGCCGATCGCGGCCGCCACCCGCACCACCCTCAACGCCTGGATGCGCGGTGGCCGCAGCGGCTTCGATGGTCTGATCGACTTCGACCGGATCCTGCGCGACCCGGCCAACCCGGAGAACCTGCCCGAGGACATCACCCGCGATCACCTGCATCCCAACGATGAAGGTTACCGGCGCATGGCCGACGGCATCGATCTGGCCCTGCTCGGGTGCCCGGTACGATGACGGCCCAGACCTTCGTTGTCGCACCCGACAACGGCCAGCGCTGGGACGCACTGGCGCTGGGCGAAGTGATGCTGCGCTTCGATCCCGGCGAGGGCAGGATCCGCAGCGCGCGCCAGTTCACCGTGTGGGAAGGCGGCGGCGAGTACAACGTGGCGCGTGGCCTGTGCAGCACGTTCGAACACCGCACCGGGGTGCTCACCGCCCTGCCGCGCAACGAGCTCGGCCTGCTCGCCCAGCAGCTGATCCAGGCCGGTGGCGTGGATGCCAGCCAGATCCTCTGGCGCGACTACGATGGCATCGGCCGCAACACCCGCATGGGCCTGAACTTCACCGAGCGTGGTTTCGGGGCGCGTGCGCCGCTGGGCATCTCCGACCGCGCGTACTCGGCGGCCTCACAGCTGCAGCCGGAGGTCTTCGACTGGGACGCGCTGTTCGGCCAGCACGGCGTGCGCTGGCTGCATACCGGTGGGATCTTCGCCGCCCTGTCCGAGCACAGCGCGGCGACGGCGATTGCGGCGGTGCGTGCTGCGCGCCGGCACGGCGTGGCGGTCTCCTACGATCTCAACTACCGCGCCAGCCTCTGGAACAGCCATCCGGACCCGGAGGCCGCGCGGCACACCAACTGCGCCATCGCCGCCGAATGCGATCTGCTGATCGGCGATGAGTATTCGTTCGCCGCATGCCTGGGCATGGACCTGAGCGATCTCGGTCGCCGCCACACGCCGATGGATGTCGGTCCGGCCGAGGCAGCCGCCGTGCGCGCGATGACGCAGTTCCCGGCGCTGCAGGCGGTCGCGTTCACGCTGCGCGACGCCGCCAACGCCGCCCGCCACGGCTGGGCCGGCGCGCTGCGCACCCGGTCGCAACTGTATGTCTCCGCCGCACGCGAAGTAGACCTGCTGGACCGGGTCGGCGGTGGCGACGCCTTCGTGGCCGGTGTGGTGCACGCCCTGCTCGGCGGCAAGGGCGAGCAGGCAGCGGTGGACCTGGGCGCCGCGCATGGCGCGCTGGCGATGTCCACGCCGGGCGATTGCGCTGTCACCAGCCTGGCGGAAGTGGAGGCCGTGGCGCGCGGCGATGGGGCGGCGGCGCGGCGCTGAGCGCCGCCACGGTGCAGCTCAGTTCGCGATCGAGAGGTGTTCCAGGGCCTTCCGCGCAGAAAGCGTCAGCGGCGCCGGCAGCGCATCCGTCATGAACCAGCCCAGCCCGAGCAACGCCTCGGGCTCTTTCACCGATGCGACGGTCGCGTCGAGCGCACGCACCAGATACACCGGGGCCACCCAATGCTGCCCCAATGCCGGCTCGAAGTGGTCGACCACGCACAGCAAACGCGTCACTGCGACGCGCAGCCCGGTTTCCTCCTGCACCTCGCGCACCACGGCATCTTCGACCTTCTCCATCCAATCGACCTTGCCGCCGGGCAGGCCCCAGTGGCCCTGTTCGGGCTGACGCCCGCGCTGGACCAGCAGGAGCGCGCCATCGGCGCGCTGGATGACGGCGCCGCAGCCGAGGCGGGGGTGCTGCAGATCAGAGGACGGGGGCATCGGGCATCTCCATGGCGGTGCTTCATTATCCCTCGGGCCCCGTGCCTGGATCGCGCCCACGAAAAAGGCCCGGCAATGCCGGGCCTTTCCTGCCACGCCGGTCAGGCGCGTGGCGATGCGGTCACGCTGGGATTACCAGCTGAAGCGCGGGCCGACCGACCATTCCTTGTCACCATGGCGATCCATCTTGATGTCGCCGTTGATGCCCCAGTTCTGGTTCAACTTCACCTGGCCACCCAGGCGGCCGTAGAACTGGCCATCCGGATTGACGCCGTGCTTCTTGCTGTAATCCTCGTAGCCAGCCATGGCATAGACTTCGGCATGCTGGCCAAAGGCGGTACGGATACCGGCTTCAGCGCTGTAGCCGTTGAAGTCCTGGCCTTCCTTCGGGTCGAACTTGTTGTAGGCGACGCGGCCCACGAAGTCGGTGCTGTTGCCGATTTCCTGGTTGTAGCCAACGCCCACGCGCCACTGGTCGATCTTGAAGTCGCCGATGTCGGTCTTCTGCTGGTTGTACTCACCGAAGGCGTGGAAGTTCGGGTGGAAGGCATAGGAACCCTTCACGCCCCAACCATCGGCCTTGCCGCCATCTGCGTCGGTCTTGACGTAGTCGGCTTCAGCATAGTTGTAGGACAGGCCTTCAGCCGCCGAAGCGGTGAACGGGAGGGCGGCGGCCAGGGCCAGAGCAATCAACGAAGTCTTCATGGGGGTACACCTTTATGTCTTGGACTACTTGCACCCGGCATGGAGGCCGGACTGCATCGGGAATGTAAATTCTCCGTTATTCGACACAACCCGCCCTGAAGTTGACCGCGTCCACAAAAGTGAATTTTGGGGCGGCGTTCAGACGCGGTCTGGCATACGCGCGTGACTTTTTCCAGGCGAGGACGGCGTGAGCGCCCGTTGCCGCGGGGATCACGCGGGGGCGTCATGCAAAGGGGAAGGCGCGCCGCGCAGGTGAACGGGGCCGGAAAGGATTCTGGTCACGACGGTGCCCTTTCGGGGCGTCACGCGCTGGGGAAGCCGCTCTTGGGGAGTTATCGGCTAACGCGTCCATCCTCCTGGATGCACCGAGGTCCGTGCCGTGGGCGTTGGACCGCAGGGCGCCGTGGGGCGTCCTGCCCGGCAAGGCCATCATGAGCTGAATGCGTCAGCTGGACTATCAGAATGTTCCCCTCAATGACTCAGACTTTTCTGACATTTGTCCCAAAGGCAGCCCGAAAGGACGTATCGGATGCTGAATTTGTTCACGCCATGACCCGTCTGGACAACTTCACTGGCCGCAAAGGCCAGCGGGAGCAGTGTCGAGATTCCGTCCCCCGGTTCGTCGTATGTCTTGAAGACGCCCATCCCGGCGCGTCGTCTGGAGCTCTGCCATGGCCTACATCGATGGTTTTGTACTTGCCGTGCCGACCGCGAACAAAGCGAAATTCCTGGAACACGCGCACATGGGCGATGCGATCTGCATCGAGCATGGCGCGCTGCGCGTGGTCGAGTGCTGGGGCGACGATGTCCCGCATGGGAAGCAGACCGACTTCCATCGCGCGGTGGCGGCCAAGGACGATGAAGCCGTGCTGTTCTCGTGGATCGAATGGCCGGACAAAGCCACCCGCGATGCCGGCATGCAGAAGATGATGGAGGACCCGCGGATGAACCCGGAGAACAATCCGATGCCCTTCGACGGCAAGCGGATGATCTACGGTGGCTTCGTGCCGGTGGTGGAACTGACACAGTAAGCGGGGGCCCCGAGGGGCGCACACGCTGCCGCAGCGCCGCTTGAGTGCGCGCTGGAGCACCGGCATGCTCGGTGCTCCAGGCTGGCAGGAGCGCGCGCCATGATGACGATGCCGCCTGCCGGGCGACCGTCATCAGGGAGCGATACGCATGGCCGCACCACGTTCGGGGATGTTTCACTGTCTGCTCTTTCTCGGCGTGGCGGTCACCGCGATCACCAGCCCACCGGCCGGGGCCGAGGCGCCGGGCCTGGTGCAGTACCAGCGCGCCGAGCGCGTGCTCGACCAGCAGCTGCGCGGCAAGGTCCGCAATGCCAGCGTCGCGCCGCGCTGGCTGCAGGACGGCCGCTTCTGGTATGCCCGCCAGGAGGACGATGGCCGCATCGGCTACGTGCTGGTCGATCCGGTGGGCTCCACGCGCGCGGCGCTGTTTGACGACGACGTGATGCGTACGGCGCTGCAGGCTGCCGGGGTCGCTGATCCGGGCAACGTCATGCAGCAGGTGGACCGCGTCGCCAGCGGCGACGATGGACTACGGATTACCTTGCGCGTGGACACACAGCGGGTGGCGGCATGCACGCTGCCGATGCCGTGCAAGGTGCAGTCATCGCCTGCCGTCGATCCGCGCGACCTGCCTGCGCCTGACGGTCGGCACAGCGTGCGGGTCGAGCAGGACAATCTGTGGCTGCGGCGCGGCGCCGACGGCGAACGACGGGCGCTCACTCTTGATGGTGAGCCTTCGTACGGCTATGGGGTACTGCCCGATTTTGCATTGCGCGGCATTCCGCGCCGGGAAGGCCGGATGCAGATACCACCGTTCGCGGTGACCTGGTCTCCGGACAGCCAGCGCCTGTTCGGCGTGCGCTACGACGAACGCCGCGTCCTGCCCTATCCCTACCTGGCCACCGCGCCGGCCACCGGCTTCCGCCCGGTCGTGCACGAAGTACGGCTGGGCCTGCTGGGCGACGTCGAGCAGGTCCGCGATGCGTGGTTCGTCAGCGAGGTGGATGGCGCCACACGCAGCATCCCCGTTCCCGCGGGCTGGCATGCATTGACCGAAGCCGGCGTGCTGGGCTGGTCGGCCGATGCCGGCAAGGTCTATACGGCGATCGCGCGCTATGACCACCCTGCACGGCTGCGTCTGGTCGAGGTGGATGTCAGTACCGGCAGCGTGCGCACCGTGCAGGAGGAGCGCAGCAATACCCGCGTGCAGCTCAACAGCTATCCCTACAACCGGCCGGCGGTGCACGTCCTGCAGCACGACGACGGCATCGTCTGGTTCTCGCAGCGCGATGGGTGGGGCCATCTGTACCTGGTCGATCGACGCGATGGACGTGTGGTCCGCCAGCTCACCAAGGGCGCATGGCTGGTGCGCGATGTGGTCGGCGTCGATGAGGTGCGTCGCCAGGTGCTGTTCACTGCGGGCGGGCGCGAGCCGGGTGATCCGTATCAACGACGCCTGTACCGCGTGTCGCTGGATGGTGGGGCGCCGGTCCTTCTCACACCTGAAGCGGCCGATCATGCGATCGATGGCGGAACCGGTGTGCTCATGGGCGGGCGTCCCTCCCACCTGTTGTCGCCCTCGGCGGCGTACGTGGTCGATGGCTACTCGCGGGTGGACCAGCCGCCAGTCAGCGTGCTGCGCTCAACGGCCGATGGCCGGGTTGTGCTGGAACTGGAGCGCGGCGACGACCGCGCCGTGCGCGCCGCCGGCTGGACGCCACCGCAGCGGGTGAGTGTCCTGGCCGCCGATGGACGCACCGAACTGCAGGCCACGGTCTATCTGCCGCCTGGTTACCGCGAGGACGGACGGCATCCGGTCATCGATGCCATGTACGGCGGACCGCACATCACCAATACCCCGGTGGGCTTCGTCGACGCCACCGCGACGATGAACCCCGTCGCGCGCTCCAGCCTGGCCCAGCTCGGCTTCGTGGTGGTGAGCATCGATGCGCGTGGCACACCCGGACGTTCCAAGGCTTTCCACGATGCCAGCTTCCTGAGCGCGGCCGATCTGCAGCTGGACGATCACGTCGCGGCGATCGGCGCGCTTGCCGTACGTTATCCGGGCATGGACCTGACGCGGGTCGGCATCTATGGGCATTCCTTCGGCGGCTACAGTGCGGCGCGTGCGCTGCTGCGTCATCCGACCTTCTACAAAGTCGGCGTGGCTTCGGCCGGCAGCCACAGCTTCCAGGGCATGTACGGCGGCGCGATCCACGGCATGGACCGCCTGGTCGGCGGCCAGCCGGTCTATGCAGACGGCACCGCCGTGCGCCCAGCACCGGATGCAGTGCCAGCGCTGTTCCAGCCGCTGGCCAACGATGCACTGGCCGATCGCCTGCAGGGTCGGCTGATGCTGGTCTACGGCGACCTGGATGAGAACGCGATGCCGGCGCTGACCCTGCAGTTGGCGCGCGCCCTCACGCTGGCCAACAAGGACTACGACCTGCTCTACCTGCCCAACCAGGACCACGAACTCTTCCGCAACGACGATTACTACATGCGCCGGATGTGGGATTACTTCGTCACGCATCTGATGGGCGCGACGCCGCCGCCCTACCGGATCGGGGCGGCCGCCTCGCCGTGAGGTGACGCGCCTCGCTCAGCGATGGGTATCGGCGGCATCCTCCGCTCCGCCCCCCATGCCAGCACCGCCCATTGCTCCCATGCCACCCCCGCCTCCACCGCCCATCCCTCCGCCTCCGCCCCCTTTTCCACCGCCCTTGTCACCCGCATCGCCCTTGCCCTTCGCACCGGCCGAGGGCCTTGCGGGACCCTGGCGCGGAATGGTGACCGAGGCCGGGATCGGATCCAGATCCAGCGCCTGACGAATGAAGTCGCGCAGCGACACCACCAGCTCGGCCGTGGGAACAAGGCGACCCTGGGCCATCTCGTTGGCGGCGTGGGCGGCCAGGCGCACCTGCTCGTCGGTGCCCAGCAGGACGATGTCCGACAGGGCCGCTTCCACCGCATCACGGATCCGCCGCGCACGCTCGCCACCGTTCTCGGCCTCCGCCGGCAGGTGCAGCGCATCGCCGGCTTCGCTGCCGTCGGGCAGCGCGCGGAAATCCCGGCGATGGCGAGGATCGACATCGAGCGTGCCGGTGAACGAACCACCCAGGACCTTGTAAGCCGCGATCAGCGTGCGCAGTCGTTCGTTGATCTGCCGGTTCTCGCGCTCGCGGCGCTGCTGCATGGTCTGCATGACCAGCAGCCGTATGCCGACACCGATCAGGGTGATGATCGCCAGCCCAGCCAGGGTGGAGAGCATGGCCTGCCAGGAGGTGAAGTCGAGACCGCGCATGGAATGCCTCCAGAAGTCGGCGTCCAGACTAGCAGGACGATACGCCCGCAATCGTCAAGGCTGCGCCGTGCTCAACCCGTGCAGTACTGCTCCAGTTGTGCGATCCGGGCCTGATAGGCGTCTTCCAGACAGGAGGCGTCGCTGCACTGGTTGCGCTGATGTTGCAGCCACTGCCGCTGATCGGCGCGCAATGCAGCGCGGTCCGTCCCACATGCAGGTGCATCGGCATACGCTCGAGCCATGCGAACGTCCATGGCTGCCAGGCTGGCGTCACTGCATAGCAGGTGTTCGGCAGGATGGCTCGCCCGGGCGCAGTCGAAACTCGGTCGGGCCGTCGCTTGCTCAGCCTCGCGCGCCATGCGCGCCATCATGCCGGCATAGCCGGTTTCATCTGCAGGCGCTGCCTGCACTGCGATTCGCTCAATGGCTTCCGGCCCGGCTGGCGCATCAAGGGGATCGGCGGATTCCGAGTCCAGGTCAAACCCCTCTGTGGTCGCCGCCGCATCGGTGTGGAGGGTGACGTCGCTCACCTCTGGCGCGGCTGCTTCCACGGGAAGGCTATCGGTCGCAGCCACTTTGCGCCGTCGCTTTTCGTTCTCGGCAGCCACGGCCGCAAGTTCCGAAAGCTCGTTGGGCGTCACCAGGAACTGACCCGCCGCCAGACCGTAGGTCACCTCGATGTTGTTCATCAGGATACGCCGCCACCACCCGGGACGATCCTGTTCGTTGCGATCGATCACCCGCTGAAGTGCCTGCCTGGCAGCAGCATAGGCCTGGGGGTCCGGATCGGGAATCTTTGCGAACTCGTCTTCCAGCCGATCAAGCATCAACTGTGTTGCAGCGACGTTGTACTTGACGCGCATGGCAACGCACTTTGTCGTCGCGCCTGCACCGAAACACTCGGAGCGGAACTCCATCGCCATCAGGTCGAGGCGGATCGCCCGACCCTGCTGGCAGCCGGCAAGCACGACCAACAGTACACCCCACAGAATTTTCTTCACTGCGTATCCCCTGATGCGTCCAATGCGTGATGCCCTGCGACAGCTGCCTTTCTGCAGGCATATTCCTTCATGCGCGGGCGATAATGCGGCTTGGAGCCAAATGCGTCACGTCAGGAGTTTCCCTACAGGCACCATTCGCATGCGTTTGTTCCATGCCGTTGACTTTAGGATATCCTTGCCCGCGAAAGGATACAGGGGGACGGCGTGGCCGCCGGAGCAGAGCGAGGTGTCCGTTGGCACCTGGATAATGAGTCGTGGGTGCAGAATGGAACCGGATTTTCTCTGGTCGCCATCGACGCTGCCGTGCCTCCAACATCACTGAGCGATCTGGACTATCTGTCTGGCGCGTATCGCGTGCCCGAGGGGGGTTATCTCCCGGGCAGCTTCCGGTTTTCTCCCTTTACCGGCCAGCCGCTTGAGCGGCGCCCGGTTGAGCAGTGGCGAACACCGTTTGGCGGGGATGATGGGGGGCGCAGCTGCAGCGCCTCCGCGGCGGAACCGATCCCCTCGACGCTTCAGGCGCTGTTCGATCAATGGCAGCGAAGTGGCCAGTCCATGCAGGACGCCGCCGAGGTGATCAAGTCACCGCAGCCGAGTGGCCTGTTCTTTTTCAGCAGCCGCGCCGGTGGCCATCGCAATGGATTGTTCGCGGCGAGCCGCTCTGGCCAGCTGTCGCTTTGGCAGCACGGTCACCGCCATTGGGTGCCGCTGACACCGCGCGGGGCCTCACTCGGCCGCAGCCATCTTGAAACATGGGCGAATGCTACACTGACGTTGCCGCACGACGATGGCCATGAGGTGATCATGGCGACTGATTCAGGTGCCGATTGCGTCAGCGTCGACGCAATGACATTGAGCTATCAGATTGATCGCGCGGTGGGTCGGTCCCTGGGTGCACCCGGCCTGCTGGACGATGCCGCCTTCGTGCCACAGGAACATGAGGGCCAATGGTGCCTTGCGATCCGCCGCACCGGTGAGGCATGGCAGCAGTTGGTGCTGACGCTTGACGCGCCCCTGCAACTGCTTGCTGCGCCGATCAGCGATCCAGCGCACCGCAGCCTGTTCTGGATCGGCACGCAGGGCGTGCTGAGCGTGCGCCTGGACGGCCAGGGGGACGTTTACACCCGGTGGCAGAGCTGGCCCGAGGGCTATCAGGCCACCCCGGTTCTGGGTCCACCGTATCGCGACGGCGAAGGCTTCTGGCAGCTGCTGTATGACACCCGGGACAAAAAGTGGCTGCTCACCCGGTTGGACACCGTGCTGCCCGAGCAACGCCCCGCGCCACGCGGATCCACCAGCACCGGCCGAACCAGCTTTCAGTTCAACGTCCGCCTGGAGCGCCCGTGGGACGAGTTCGACCATGACCTGTATTCGGTGACCCATGTGGTCTATCCGTTCCTGGAAGTCGTCGAACCGGGGTTGATGCTGTCGCTCCACGCGCCGCTGCCGCAGCAGCGCAGCCTGCTGTCATTCTTCGAGAGTCAGGCGACCGTGCATGCCACGTTCTGCCTGGAGCGGATCGGCGGTCATGCCTACACCTATGCCATGGACACACCCTCGCCCTGGAATGCGCAGTGGTTCGTCCACGATGAGGCACTGTGGCTCTGGGTAGACGCGCGCGGCACCCTGCTGCGTTGGAGCCTGCCGCAATGAACGACGTCGTCCTGAATCGCCTGCTGGGCGTCGCGGTGCTGCTGGCGAGCAGCATGGGCATGAGCGTCGGAGCCACCGAACTGCGGCAGGCAGTACTGGTGCAGAACTCTGGCTGGATGGAGCCGTTCTACGTCGATGCCGAGTCGCCCTTCAAGCCGCTTGTCACGCAGCTGGCGCAGGATGCGGCTGGCCACGGAGAGGTCGTGGTGGGCGCGTTCAACCAGTCCGATGCTACCCACCCCTCGCCGGAGTGGGTGTATCGCGGACCGGGCAACCACCCGGGGCTCGCCCAGGCGATGACGCGCCTGCAGATGGCGCACAAAGGTAGCGGCGCACTGGCCGACACCGACTTCAAGGAAGCGCTGCTCGGTGCGATCGAGGTGGGCCTGGAAGGCCGCCCGGGCATCATCTGGATCGTCACCAACAACAAGAACAGCCCCAACAACAGTACCGAGGTCGTGGCTCGCAATCGCGAGTTCTACGAGCTGCTGCATGGTGAGGATGTCATCAGCCGGATCGCTGCGTTTCCGCTGAAGATGCCGGTACAGGGCAAGCATTACCGCGCCAACGGTTTGATGCTGTACGCGTTGGCCTACGGCGAACCGGCCTCGGCCGCGCTGGACGCGATACTCGCGCAACCAGCCCTGACCGCACTGCTTCCCGAGGGACATGTGCGCCTGAAGCCACTGAACGAAGCGGCCGTGCGCTTCAGCCCGACGGGTGTGAAAGATTCGCCGGGCATCGCCGCTGGCCTCGCCCCCGACGGCCACACCCTCGTGCTGTCGTTCGACGCCAGCACGCAGGTGCGCACTGCACAGGTGCAGGGCCGGTTCGAGAATCTGTTCAATCCCTACCGTATCGTCAGCGCTGACACGTCATTGGTGACGCCGCCAGCCATCGGCCTGCAGGGCGAGATGTCCACGCACTCGCTGCAGGCGCTGGATCCAGGCAAACAGAGTGATCCGCTGACCCTGCGCCTGTCGCTGCCCCCCCTGCCGTCGCAGTGGTCGCGTGAGGTGTTGCTACGCAGCGGCTATGAACGGCGCGGGGCGATCGATATCCACCTGGATAACCAGCAGCTGGAAGTATCGCCGCAGTTCCGCGCGCACATGGCCGACCTCTTCCCGGGGGATGCGCTGCCGGAGGTCTTCCTTCCTCCGGTCACGGCCAATGCCTCGGTCACACGGGTCCCGCTGCTGCTTCGGGTGCAGTACCCGGTGTGGCCTGCCGTGGTGGTCTATGGCGGCGGCCTGCTCGCCCTGATCGGGGCGTTGCTGTTTCTCGTGCTGGTGACCGGCGCGCGCAAAGCAACGGTCTGGATCGACGATCAACCCCAGCACCTGCGGCTCAAACCGTTTACCACTACCGAGGTGCGCGATGCCAACGGCACGCATGTTGCCACGGTCCGTCGCGGCGCGTTCAAGCCTCGCGTGAGCTGGGCCCAACCTGATACATCCATCCGCATCAACTAAACGATTCACCGCCAAGGACAGAGCATGAGCCAGAAGAGTTCCCTCCCAGCGCCAGTGACCGACCAGCCGGCCACCGCCACGCCGTCCGAACAGACCGCACCGGCGACGACCGCGGGAACGCAGCAGCCGACTGCGACCTTCACCGGCGACTGGGACATCCAGGTCGGCGAGCAGACCAGCAGCCGCGATGCGCTGATTGGTGGTGTGGTGCTGCTGGTGCTGGCCGTGGTGTTCTTCGTGGTGAAGAACGCGTATGCCAACTGGCGGGTCAAGGAGCGCGTCGCGCCGAGTCGTGCCAATGCGTCGGGCTGGTTCCTGTTCATCGGTCTGATGGCGGTCGCCACGGTGACCGTGCTGGCCTTCGTCAACGCCGGGCGGTTCCTGGCGCCGTTGTATCTGGTGCCGATGAGCGCCTTGGCCGGCGTGTCGTTGATCGCCTGGCTCGCCACCTTCTCCGCCAAGCGTTGATCCAGGGGTCCGCCGCATGAACGATGCCACCGAAAGTACCTCCCTGCCCGGTCAGCCGCCGCAGGTAACCGAGAAGATCCGTCCGACGCTGTTCATCGCCCTCGGCGGCACCGGCATGAAGGTCAACATCCGTCTGCGCCGCCGCATTCTCAATGCGATCTGGGGCGGCAACGCGAAGGTCGAGAACGTCGCCGACTTCCCGGTGGCACAGTTCATCAACTTCGATCTGGATGCCGGTGAGGTCACCCAGGACGGCAAGTCGGTCAAGACCGACGTACTGGCCGAGCAGGTCGCCTTCACTCCAGAAGAGAAGATCATCGAGCGGCTGGACCTCAACAAGTACACCCAGTCCGACGACGAGCTGCGGCGTCATCGGGAAGTAGCTGAGTGGTTCCCGCTCACGCCCGAGCGCATCCGCCTGCTGGGCGTGGATCCAAGCAAAGGCGCAGGCCAGATCCGTGCGCTGTCCCGCCTGTACTTCTTCGACAAGTATCCAGTGATCCGGGACAAGCTGCGCGACAAGATCGAGACGCTGCTGAGCAACATCGGCGCGCGTGCGGACAAGCTCAAGAAGCTGGGACTGGAAGTGGAGCCGGGCAAGGTGCGGGTGGTCATCACCGGTTCGGCGGCCGGCGGCACGGGCTCCGGCTCGTTCCTGGACATGGGCTACCTGGCCAAGGCGATCCTCAAGGAGAAGAATGTCGAGGGCAAGGTCGACCTGTACATGGTCCTTCCCGGCGGCTTCATCACCACCACCAACCCCGACCGCATCCAGGCCAACGGTTACGCCGCGTTGATGGAGCTTGAGACTGCACTGCGCGGCAATGTCCTGGTCAAGCATTGGGATGCCTCGGACAACCTGCACATCGACAGTCGCCCGTACGACGATGTGTACATCGTCGACAACACCAACGTGGCGATGGCCAAGACCAGTGAACAGGAAGACATCTACGAGATGCTCTCGGATGTCTTCTTCACCGACTTCACCTCCCAGGACTTCGCCAACCGCAAGCGCTCTGTGGCCGTCAACCAGAACCAGCACAAGATCCGCGCCTATTCGGTTCCGCTGCCGCAGGACTATGGTGACGATACGGAACTGCGTTTCACCGCGAGCTACTCCGGCGTCGGCCAGGCCGTGCTTGATACCCAGGTGGAAGCGCGCCAGAACGTACGCATGAACCGCCAGGTGCAGGCGATGCTCAAGGCGTTCTTCGGCATCGCCAATATCCAGGCCCCGGGCAACCGCCCCACTGATAAAGAACGCGATGATTTCCTGCGTGAGCAGCTGGCGATCGTGCCACGCACCTTTACGGATATTCCGCAGTTCCTCTCCCGCGGCGATCTTGCCACGCTCAACGGTGAGTTCACGCACTACCAGGTCGCTGATGATCTGTTGAAAGTGACCGGCGACGCCAGCATCGGTGCGCAGATCGAACAGAAAGTCGAGAATGCCTTCCAGCAGCTGATGCACGGCAGCGCTGACCGCGACCAATGGCCGCTGCACGTCCAGGATGTGATCAAGCAGCTTGAGCGCGATACCAAGGGCAACCGGGTGGACAGCGCCGACCGCAACCACGAAGTCCGCATCAAGGAGAATCGCCAGCGGGTGTTGCTGTCGATTACCGATGAGGCTGAACTGCCGGCGCAGATCTTCCGGCGCCTGGACGATGACGAGCGCGGTGGCCTGGACTACACGCTGGCCTTGGTGGAAATGATCAAGGACCGGCTCGAGAACGAAGGTACCGGCATCGTTCCTGCGCTGGAACGCAATGCGCAGCGATTCGCCGAGATTTCCGAGAGGCTGCAGAACGCCGAGCTTGCGCGCGAGTTCGAACGCCTCAAGGAGACCACCGGCAAGGGTCTGCTTGCGCGGATCAGCGGCAAGGACAAGCAGGCCGAGACCGTACTGGCGCAGATCAAGGAAACGATCCGCGACAGCCTGCTGTTCTACGTGCGCTCGGTCGCTTCGCGCGAAGCCGCCAACCTGCTGCGCGACGTCTCGGGCTGGCTCGGCGTCAAGGAAGCTGTCGATGCCCACGGTCGCCCGCTTTGGAGTGGTTTCGTCGGGCGCCTGCAGGACGGTCGCCAGTCGGTTGAGTCCCTGCTGCTGCACGTCGAGCGTGACATCGGCAAGATCGAGGCGGCCATCGCCGAGAAGCATGCGACCCTGATCGCGCTCAAGGCACCGCAGGACGAAGAGCAGCCGGCAATCGATCCGGCCGAGTTCAGGCAATGGGCCAAGGAAGCATTCAAGGACTTCGGTGGCTCCCAGACGCTGTTCCAGAAGCTGCTCAGCGACGACGGCGCGCAGGAAGTGTTGGGCAAGCTGCGCAACAAGGCCGTGGCACAGCTGCCCCAGGTCGATGCCCGAACCCAGACCGATCCGCTGATGCAGGCGCTGGCCGCGCTTACGCCCGAGCAGCTGCGCGAGACGTTCCGCCTGCTGCTTCAGCGTGCGATGCCATGGGTGCCGCTGAACCTCAACGGTGGATTTGATATCTCCAAGGACCGCTACACCTGCCTGGTCGGCGTAAAGGATGCGCGCCTGTTCCGGCGCCAGTACGGCGCGATGCTGGAGCAGGCCGTACCGCAGGGCACCGGCATGACCGCCAGCCAGATCGACTTCGTCGAATCCGGCATTCCGGGCAAGCTGATCTGCTTCACCGAGTTGTCTGGCTTCCCGGTTCCGGCACTCACGCCACTGCCGACCTATCAGGCGGCTTACCGCAAAGAGGCGGCCCGTATTCCGCTGCACATCCACAAGCGGGTCAGCCAGTTCGTGCAGCCCATCCAGTTCACTCAGGGCCAGTACCGGCAGTTCGCTGAGGATTTCAGGATATACCTGCATGCCCTCGGCCTGGGGGTGCTCAAGCGCCGTGCCGATGGCAAGTATGAGATCACGCTGGAAGGCGACGGGTTCAGCATCGGCGATGAATTCTCCGTGCGGCAGAGTGGCCTGGACGGGAATGACAAACGCAACATCGAAGAACAGCTGCGCCAGCGCTCGGCCAACGTGCGCGACCCGCTGCAGCTGGCTGTGCTGGCCCAGCTGTTCCGGCATTACGCCACCGTGGCATACAAGCCGATCAAGCAGGAGGACCAGCAGGGTCGCGAAAGCTTGAAGAAGCGCTTCCCCTACAAGCTGAGTGAGATGTTGGCCACCGACTATCGGCAGAAGCTGGTGCAGGCCGCCGGTGACGAAGCCGACCGGATCGAAGAGCGCGCCCGTGCATTGTTCGACGCCTGGACGCAGCCGGTTACCGGCTCTTCGGCCGATGTCTATGCTGACGAGGTCGCCACCGACCGGGGCGAGAAGCGGCAGGTAAGTGATGCCTTCGCCCAGATGCTTGGCGTTACGTCCATTGCGGGCACGAGCGCGGCGAGGCTTGCCCCGGGCGCGGTACCACCGCCTCCGCCGCAGGGCAGCCTGCCCGGGGCACCCCCGCCACCGCCGCCGATGGTCGATTACAGCTACTACGTCGGCTACAACAACCAGTCGCTGGGACCATATACGGTCCAGCAGCTGCAGCAGTTCGTGGGCACCGGCAACATCAACCGCAACAGCCTGCTCTGGCGCGAAGGCATCGAGTGGAGCGCGGCCGGTGCACTGCCGGAACTGGGCCATCTGTTCACCGCCCCATCGGCCCCGCAACCGCCGGCTCCCCCGCCGCCGCCCACCGGGTACTGAGGCTGTATCGCCGTAATGACTGACGCCAGCGCCACCGCCTCGATCTGTGTCAACGACCAGTGCATGAAGCCCCTGCCCGGGCAGGTACGCTTCTGCCCGTTCTGTGGGGTATCCGCGCCCGCGGTCGTGGCGCCGCCGGTCATAGCCCCGGCGGCGGTCATGCCGCCGCCCCCGATTCCTGCGACACCCTCGCCAGCGGCGCCGACAGTGGTGGAATCCGTGCCTCCACCGGCCCCTGCAGCGCCTCCGCCTTCCGCTGCGCAACCGGCATCTGCGCCGGGACCCAAGCGCTCGACCAGGCCACCTGCGCCTCCCGCGCCGATCGCGCCTGCGCCGATCGCTCCCGGGCCGAGCCCACGACCACGCTCACGCGTGCCGCTGGTCCTGGTCTGCCTGGTCCTGGGCGGGCTGTTCTGGGCGATCTTCCTGCGCGATCGAGGTACGTCGCCAACGGTGTCTGCCGGCCGCATCGAAGCGCATCGTGCGGCTGTGGAGTCATGCCTCGCGCGGGCAGACCTGGCCTGTGCACGCGTCGCCTTGCTGGGCATGCAGCGCGATCTTCCGGGTGAAGAGAACTGGCGCGATCTGCAGGTCCGGGTGACTGCATTGGAAGCCGACCTTGCCAAGCAGGCCGAGCCCGCGCGCCCGACCCGCGCAGCGACACCGGCACCGGCTCCAGCGCCAACCGCCGCACAGGTACCCCTCCACACTGAGGTTGCCCAGGCGCCCCCCCCACCTTCGTCGATCCCGGACCGGTCTGCACAGGTGGATGCCGCATCGCGCGAGCGCGCTCCCGTGCGCTATCCGCCGGATGCAGTGCGTACCGGGGCACGCGGAACCGTTCTGCTCAGCATCGATGTTGCCGAAGATGGCACCGCGACGGCCATTTCGGTGATGCGCACCAGTCGGGTGCGGTCGCTGGACCGTGCTGCGCTGGAAGCAGCGCGTCGCTGGCGTTATCTACCGGCCATCCGGGAGGGACAGGCGAATGCAAGCACGATGCAGCTGGAGGTGAGCTTCAGCCCAGACGCGGGCACCGCCTCAGACATGGCCGACCTGCGCCAACCTGACAACAGCTACCCGCCCAAAGCGCCGACGATCTCGCTGCCACCGGCAGCGGCGCCGGAAGCAGGCCTGCTGAGCAAGGCGCGGGTTGAACTGCAGCAAGGCCGCTACGACGTCGCCGTAGCCCTGGGCGAATCGGCCCTGCAGGTCAATCCCGACTCAGCGGCTGCCCGGTCGCTCATCCGCCAAGCAAAGGCGGAGCGCGACCGTGTCATGCGCGAAACCACCATCGAATGATGCCCGCCCCACTTCACACCAGGTGTTGACCATGAAAAAGGACTATTTCGCCCCCGCCTCGCTCGGCAAGGTGCTGTTGATCGGCCTCGCTACCGCCGGCACGCTTACCGGCTGCACCACGGGCAATCAGATGACCCGATCGGACTGGGGCAAGTGCCTGGGCGCGATCGCGCTGGGCACCGGCGCCGGCGCGCTGGTCAATGGTGAGAAAGGTGCCTACGTCGGCGCTGCGGCCGGCATCGCCGCCTGCTTCGTGATCAACGCACAAAGCCGCCGCACCCGTAGCGCGGCCCAGGTGGAGTCGGACTACCGGTCGCGCTACTCGCAGCTGCCGGAGTCTGCCGAGGTCGTGCATTACCAGACCAGCCTCCCCGGCAACAGCGTACGGCGTGGTGAACCGCTGAAGATCGTCTCCAACATCGAAGCGGTCAGCGGCCGCCAGCAGCCGATCCGCGAGGTCAAGGAACAGATCCGGATTTACGAACCCGGCCAGTCCGAACCCTTCAAAACCGCCGAGAAAGTCGCCAGCGAGAGTGCAGGCAGCGGTGCGTACGAGAACACCTTCACCGTGACCTTCCCGTCCAACATGCCGCAGGGGCGCTACAGCATCCAGACCGACGTATTCGTCAATGGCGAGCGGTTGGACAAGGGCAGCAACCAGATCCAGGTGGTGTATGACGGCGAGCACCTGATGCGCGAGTTCGCCGCGATCGCGGCGCGCTGATGTTACCGGGGTGCCCTTCGGGGCGCCCTGTCTCCCCATGAGGGGATGATTACCCCGCCCACGTGTCTGAGTTGGGGATGAGCCCAGTGCATGGCTCCGACCATGCCGCTCCCGCCCTCAGGCAGGAGCAGCACGTTACGACGACTTACTTGCGCGCGCGCTTGGCCGGTGCCTTGCGGGCAACCGGCTTGGCCGCAGCACGCTTGGCCGGGGCAGCCTTGCGGGCCGGGGCCTTCTTGGCCACAGCCTTCTTGGCGGTAGCGACCTTCTTGCCGACGGTCTTCCTGGCCGCTGCGGTCTTCTTGGTCACGGCCTTCTTGGCGGTGGCGGCCTTCTTGGCGACGGCCTTCTTGGCGGTGGCGACCTTCTTGCCGACGGTCTTCTTGGCGGCGGCGGTCTTCTTGCCGGCGACCTTCTTGGCCGCTGCGGTCTTCTTGGTCACGGCCTTCTTGGCGGTCGCCGACTTCTTGGCAACAGCGGTCCGGGCAGCGGCGACCTTCTTGCCGACGGTCTTCTTGGCGGCGGCGGTCTTCTTGGTCACGGCCTTCTTGGCGGTCGCGGTCTTCTTGGCGACGGCCTTCTTGGCGGTGGCGACCTTCTTGGTCACGGTCTTCTTGGCAGCAGCCGCCTTCTTGGTCACGGCCTTCTTGGCGGTGGTGGCCTTCTTGCCGGCAGCCTTGGTGGTCTTGGTCACGGCCTTTTCAGCGGTGGCCTTCTTCTTGGCGACCTGCTTCTTGATCGCGGTGGCTTCGGCCTTGGCGTTCTTCTTGGCCGCTTCCAGCTTCTGCTTGGCGGTGGCCAGGGTCTTGCCGACCGACTTGGCCGCCTTGTCAGCCTTCTTGGCGACGGTCTTCTCGACCTTGGTCACGGCCTTCTTGACCTTGGCGACCTGGGTGGTGGCAGCCTTGCGTGCGCGCTTGGCGGTCTTCTTGACCGAAGCCACTGCATCTTCCGCTACGTGTGCGATGGTCTCGCCGACGTTGGTGGCGGTTTCTTTTGCATCTTCGACGGTCTGCGAGAGAACCGTGGTCACACCATTACCGTTGCTCATTGAGTGCCTCCTAAGGGGCCTGGTTAGTCAAATCGCTGGCGATGCTATACCGGCGCGGTCCATCGTGGAACGGTCTTGATGCGATGCACGTGCCAAGCCGACAGTAGCACCCTCATCGGCGGCAGCAAGCAATGCACCGGCCGCGTGCACGAAACCCCTTGAAAACAGCATCGGCGTTCCCGCAGAAGATGCATGCGATGTGTCTCGATGCGCATGTCCGCCGCGCCCGGCGATGCAATGATGGATCGTCGTAGTTGATCCATTCCGTGCCCTCGTACTGCGTATTTGCGCTGGTTTGGATGGCGCGGGCGCGGCCGATGGACGCGCCTGCCGGTACGGTCTTCCCCTGCCGCGGGTATCGTGGCGCACCCGCTCTGCAGGTGGCCAGCGGCACACATCGCCCTGGCTGCCGGCGCCCATCCGTCGTGCGGCGCGACGTCGCCGGCAATGAATTTCATCCAGGGTTTAGCCGGTAGCGGACACACTCATTCAGGTTGAATTACCGTATACGTGTTCTCACCTGACCCGTCCCCTCCGACACGGAACCGCCGGACCATGCGACCGCTCCCGACCCTGCTCACGCTCGCCCTCGCCGCTGCCTTCGGCGGGTTCACTGCCACGGCCATCAATGCGCACCTGGACAACCGTGCCGAGGCGGCGCCGGCCGCGTATACGATCCCGACCACGGCCGCGCTGCCCGCAGCGGTCGCCGGCCAGGCGGTGCCGTCGCTGGCACCGATGCTGGAACGGGTGATGCCGGCCGTGGTGAGCGTCAACACCAAGCAGGTGGTACGGGTGCGCAACCCCTACTTCAACGATCCCTTCTTCCGCCGGCTGTTCCCAGAGGTGCCGCAGGAGCGCATCAACGAATCGCTGGGCTCGGGTGTGATCATCGATGCCGCCGAGGGGCTGGTACTGACCAACCACCACGTCATCGACAACGCCGACGACGTGCAGGTGACCCTGGCCGATGGGCGCACGGTCAAGGCGGAATTCATCGGCTCCGATGCCGATACCGATGTCGCATTGATCCGGATTCCGACCGGCAACCTGACCGAGATCAAGCTCGGCGACAGCGCGCAGCTGCGCGTCGGCGACTTCGTAGTGGCGATCGGCAACCCGTTCGGTTTCAGCCAGACGGTCACCTCCGGCATCGTCTCGGCCGTGGGGCGCAGCGGCATCCGCGGGCTGGGCTACCAGAACTTCATCCAGACCGATGCCTCGATCAACCCGGGCAACTCCGGCGGTGCGCTGGTCAATCTGCAGGGGCAGCTGGTCGGCATCAATACGGCCAGCTTCAACCCGCAGGGCAGCATGGCCGGCAATATCGGCCTGGGCCTGGCAATCCCCTCCAACCTGGCGCGCGACGTCGTGGACCAGCTGGTCAAGCACGGCGTGGTGGTGCGTGGCACGCTCGGCATCGAGGCGCAGAACCTGACCCAGCAGATCGCGCAGGGCCTGGGCCTGACCGAGACGCGCGGCGCGCTGGTCACGCGCGTGCTGGCCGGCTCCGGTGCCGCCGCTGCCGGCCTCAAGCCGGGCGATGTGGTGGTGTCGGCCAATGGCCAGCGGGTGGACAGCGCGCAGGCGCTGCACAACGTGGAAGGCCTGCAGCCGGTCGGCAGCACGCTGACCCTGGACGTGCGCCGCGAGGGCAAGCCGCTGCAGATCAAGGCCACGCTCAAGGAGCAGGCGCGCGCGGTCGCCGGGGAATCGCTCGACCCGCGCCTGAGCGGTGCCACCTTCGTCGATCTGCCCGAGTCGCTGCGCCAGGCCGGCGTGAGTGGCGTGCTGGTCAGCGAGGTCAAACGCGGCAGCCGCGCCGCCAACTCCGGGCTGGCGCAGGGCGATGTGATCACCGCGGCAACGGCAGGTGAGTTTGCCGATCTCGCCAGCTGGCGTGCCAACTTCCAGCAGCGTCCGGCCCAGCTGGTGCTGCGGATCATCCGTGGAAACGGCGGTGGCCAGCTGGTGATGCGCTGAACGCGGCGGCAGCCGTAACGTGGCTTACACCCGGCCGGTGCTATTACCTTGTGTTCGTTGCCGTCGGATCGTCCGCGGTCACCTTCCCCATCGCATAGCAGGAGAAACACGATGAGCCCCACCAATACCGAGAACCTGAAGGAACACCTGGGCGAAGCCGGCTCGCACCTGAAGTCGGCCGCCACCGCTGCCGGCGGTGCCATCAAGGGCGCGACCGGTGCTGCCGGTGACGAGCTGCGCATCGGCAAGGCCAACGTCAAGGCCGAACTGTCCGATACCGCGCTGTCCGGCCTGGCCGCGGCCGAGTTCGGTGGTGCCGCCGCCAAGGAACAGGTCGATGCACTGATGGACAAGGGCAAGGACCTGGTCGACAGCGCCGCTGAACTGATCCGCGAGCGCCCGCTGGCCTCCTTCGGCGTCGCCTTCGCGGCCGGCTGGATCATCGCCAAGCTGGCCCGTAGCGGCGGCGACAAGTAAGCAGCGGCGTGAGCGATCAAGCCCAGTCGACCGCTCCCGGTGGCGCGGATACCCCGCCACCGGACAGCGGTGAAAAAGCACCACGCCTGGACGAGAGCATCCGTCAGGTCGGTGAGGCCGGCCGTGAGACAGTCGATTCGGCCAAGCACACGCTGCGCTCCCTGCGACGGTTGGCTTCGGCCGATTTCGCGCTGGCGCGCAGCGCGTTTGGCCGGGCACTGGCCTGGGCCGGCGTGGCGATCGTGTTCGGTGCATCGGCCTGGTTGTTGCTGGCCGGTACGCTGATCGCCCTGATGCAGCGCTGGGGACTGTCCTGGTTCCATTCGCTGCTGATCACGTCGATCGTCAGCCTGCTGGTCACCGGCTACGCGATGTGGCGGGTGTCGTTCTTCTTCCGCCATACCGGCATGCATGCCACGCGTCGCCAGTTGTCGCGGCTGGGTCTGTATGACGAACCCAGCGATGAAGATCCCGATGCCGACGTGGATACCACGGGGGTGAAGCGATGAATTTCGAAGCGTTGCGGCAACGTGTGCAGCGCGCCGAGCTGGTGGTGGCGGTGCGGGTCGAGAAAACCCGCAGCAGCTGGTTCACCCTCAGCAGTGTCTGGCGGGCCGGATGGACGCCGTTGCGGATCATCACCGTCGGTCTCGCCGGCGGCTTCCTGGCCGGCAAGCTGGAGCCGACCGGTCTCGGTGCGAAAGTGCAGGGCGCGCGATGGCTGCAGATGATCGGCTCGGTCTCCAATCTGGTCGCCAGCACCCAGGCCGCGTTCGCCTCGATGCAGGCCAGCGAAGCGGCCGATACCGCCGAGCAGGCCGCAGACAAGGTGGATGACGCGGCCGATCAGGCCCCGCGTCAGGCCGCACCGGCACCGGCACCGCCCCCGGCAACGCCACGGCTCAACCCGGAACGGCGTGCCGAACCGGCCTCGCCGCATCAGCCGCAACCGGCCGAAGCGGCCACGGACCTGTCCGAACGCTGATCGCAGGGCGGTCGGCAGCAACATCCGAAGGCCCTGCGGCACCCGCCGCGGGGCCTTTCTTCGTCTGCACGTACCCCACACGCCATGCGCACCCGGCTTGCCCAATAATGGCGCTCCTTTCCCGTGTGCGATCCGAATGAGCGTCCCGGTTCCCCCTTCTGCCGAAGCCGTCGTCGCACCGCCTGCGCCGCGCCCGCGCGCGCCGATGTCGCTGGTGATCCTGGCCACCCTGGCGGTGGCCTTTACCCTGTGGGCGGCACAGGACGTGGTGCTGCCGATCCTGCTGGCCATGTTCTTCGCACTGGTCGGCAACCCGATCCTGCGGATGCTGCAGAAGATCTGGATTCCCCGGTTTCTCGGCGCGGTGCTGGTTCTCGGCGTCGGCCTGAGTGGTGCCGCCGCGCTCGGCGTGCAGCTGGTCGGCCCGGCAATGGAATGGGCCCAGGAAGCACCGCAGCAGCTGCGCAAGGTCGCCCGCCAGGTGCAGAACCTGACCAAGCCGGTGCAGCAGGCCAACCAGGCCGCCGAGAACTTCGCGCGCGTCGCCGGTGGCGAAGGCAGCCGCCGCGTGCAGATCGTGCGCACCCAGCTCGATGATCCCTACAAGGTGCTGACCCGCGCGCCACGCCTGGCCGCCTCGGTGCTGGCGGTGGTGCTGTTGACCCTGTTCTTCATGATCTACGGGCAGAACCTGCAGAAGCATGCCATCGCGCTGTTCCCCAGCCGCCAGCAGCAACGTTTCACCACGGACATCCTGCGCTCGATCGAGCGCGAGGTTTCCCGATACGTCCTGACCATCACCGTGATCAACACGCTGGTCGGCCTGGTGTTCTCCGGCATCCTGCTGCTGCTCGGCATCTCGCTGCAGGAGGCGCTGCTATGGGGCACCGTGGCGGCCCTGCTGAACTTCGCGCCCTACGTCGGCCCGCTGATCGGCGTGGCCCTGATGCTGCTGATGGGGTTCGTGGAGTTCAGCGATCCCTTCAAAGCACTGCTGCCCGCGGCCTGCTACCTCGCGTTGCACACCATCGAAGGCCAGGTGGTGACCCCGATCGTACTGGGCCGGCAGATGGCGATCTCGCCGCTGATCCTGATCCTGGCGCTGATGGTGTTCGGCTGGCTGTGGGGCATGGTCGGCCTGCTGCTGGCGGTGCCGTTGCTGGTCTGCATCAAGCTGGTACTGGCACGATTGGACGGCACGCAGGGCTGGGCGCGGCTGCTGGAGTAAGCCTGCCAGGCCCGGGACAGGCTGCCCGCGCAATCTCCGATGCTGCCAGAATACCCGCACTTTTCTGGATGGATCCTGGCCCTGATGTCTTCTCTCGCTGTCCGTTGTCTTGCCCTCGCCAGCCTTGTCACCCTCGCCGCACCGACGTTCGCCGCAACCCCGCCCAGCGCCGAGGTTGCCAGCCGCCAGCTGGTCGAGGCGGTCACCTGCAAGCGCCACCTGACGCCTGCGCAGTTCGCCGCGCTGGCGAAGGTGCTCAAGCCGACCGAGCTGCAGGCGTACGGCGAACTGTCCGATGGCGAGTATGCGCTGACCACGCCGCTACTCGTGCTGGGCCAGCCAGTGAACCGCCTGCACCTGTACGACGGTGCCAACGGCGAGGACAGCATCGACAGCTATACCGCCTACTTCAGCACAGCCGGTATCGAACAGATCGCAGCGCTGGCGAAGATTCCGCGCAACGAAGCCGGCGACTACACCCTGGAAGTGGGCCGCCACGACCTGAGCGTGCGGCAGGACGAGGGCCAGGCCTCCATCGCCTGCTCCTACGACCTGCGCTGAAGCACCTCACCTCGGCGCCTGCGCGCGCCATGAAAGCCCGCGCGCGCAGGCGTAGAATGGCGGGGTGAATTTCCCCGTCCAAGCCATCACCCTCGACCTCGACGACACCTTGTGGCCGTTCGCCCCCATCGGCGCCCGCATCGACCAGGTGTTGTACGAGTGGATGCTCCAGCACAGCCCCGCCACCGCCGCGATGTACCCGGTGGCGGCGATGCGCGAACTGCGCGAGCGCTCCTTCCATGACAACCCGCACCTGCACTACGACCTCAGCGCGCTGCGCCGGTTGACGCTGAGCGAGGCGCTGGAGAAAAGCGGCGCCGATCCGGCCCTGCTGGAACCGGCCTACGAGGCGTTCTACGCCGCGCGCAACCAGGTCGAGTTCTATCCGGATGCGATGGACGCGCTGGCCCGGATCGCCGCACGCGTGCCGGTCGCCGCCCTCAGCAACGGCAATGCCGACCTGCAGCGCATCGGCGTGTCCCACCATTTCACCTTCCAGCTCGGCTCGCGCGAGCACGGCGCGGCCAAGCCCGCAGCGAGCATCTTCCATGCGGCCTGCGAGCGCCTCGCGGTGGCCCCTGCCCACGTGCTGCACGTCGGCGACCACGCCGAGATGGACGTGGTCGGTGCGATGCAGGCCGGCCTGCGCGGCTGCTGGATCAACCGCGAAGAACACCCCTGGACCCACCCTTCACTGCAGCCCGATCTGCAGTTCGACACCCTGACCGGGCTGGCCGACTGGCTGGATGCGAACGCATCCGCCCAGCACGCGTAAGCCGCCGCCCAAGGAGCACTCGAGTCCCATGTCCCAGATCAACGGTTTCACGTCCGACACCTCGCATGCGCTGCCGCTGCATGTGATGACCCGCGAGCAGTACGCCGGCTGGCGTGCGCAGCAATCCGACGCGCTCGGCGCGTGGCTGGACGCGCAGCGCTTCAACGGCAGCGGTGGCAGCGTGGTGCTGCTGCCCGGCGAGCACGGCCTGGCCGGCGCGATCGTCGGTGTTGGCGACCCGGGGGATGTCTACAGCTACGCGCACGCGCCGTTCGCGCTGCCGGAAGGCACTGTCTGGACACTGGCGGATGCACTGGCGCCGGAGATCGAGACCCTGCTGCAGATCGGCTGGGGCCTGGGCAGCTACCGCTTCGCGCGCTACCGCACGCCCAACCGCGCGCCGGCCCAGCTGGCTGCCACGCCTTCGGCCGAAGTGCGCGATGTGATCATCGCCAGCCTGCGCGTGCGCGACTGGGTCAACACCCCGACCGAGGACATGGGTCCACAGCAGCTGGAAGATGCCGCGCGCGAACTGGCCACGGCGCATGGTGCGCAGATCGACGTGATCACCGGCGATGCGCTGCTGGAGCAGAACTTCCCCTCCATCCATGCCGTGGGCCGCGCCTCGCACCGGGCCCCGCGCCTGATCGTGCTGCGCTGGGGCAATGCAGGGCAGCCGCACGTTGCGCTGGTCGGCAAGGGCGTGTGCTTTGACACCGGCGGGCTGGACATCAAGCCGGGCGATGGCATGCGCAACATGAAGAAGGACATGGGCGGCGCCGCGCACGCGCTGGGCCTGGCCGGGCTGATCATGGCCCAGCAGCTGCCGGTGCAGCTGACCCTGCTGATCCCGGCGGTGGAAAACGCGATCGGTCCGGATGCGTTCCGCCCGGGCGAGGTGATCGCCACCCGCAAGGGCCTGAGCATCGAGATCGACAACACCGACGCCGAAGGGCGCGTGATCCTGGCCGACGCGTTGACCTACGCCAGCGAGCAGCAGCCGGAGATCGTGCTCGATTTCGCCACCCTGACCGGCGCGGCCCGCATCGCGCTCGGTCCGGATCTGCCGGCATTGTTCAGCAACGACGACACTCTTGCCCAGCAGTGGCTGCAGGCCGGTGAATCGGTGCGCGATCCGGTCTGGCGCATGCCGCTGTGGCGTCCGTACCTGCGCTACCTGCACAGCAACATCGCCGACCTGGCCAACGCCGGCTCGCGCATGGCCGGCTCGGTCACGGCCGCGCTGTACCTGGAACGTTTCATCGCCGAGGGCCAGACCTGGGCGCACCTGGATGTGTACGCCTGGAACGACGGCGAACGCCCGGGCCGTCCGGCCGGTGGCGAAGCGCTGGCGCTGCGTTCGGCCTGGGCGATGCTGAAGACGCGCTACGCCGTCTGAGGCAGCGCACCAGCGGCTGAACCCGACGATCCCCGCTCCGGCGGGGATCGTTGTTTTCAACAGTTGTCGAAAATGTGAATATCGGCCTGCGCCGCGTTCTGACACCATGCCCCTGTCGCCCCCCCCACACGCATCGTGAAGGCAGGAATCCGGACATGTCGCTCTTCGGCTACACCCGCGCTGGTCGCGAACCGGGCGGCCCACGCCCTCCCTCACCGCTGCTGTGGATCGCCCTGATCGCCCTGATCGCCGGCGGCCTGGTGCTGGCCTTTGCCTGGCTGGCCGGCTGGATCGGCCGCGACCGCGTCACCGCACAGACCTTCACCGATGCCATCGAGGCGACCGGTCCGCCGCAGCCCGGCTTCCGCCGTGCGCACACCAAGGGCGTGTGCGTCAGCGGTGTCTTCCAGGGTACGCCCGAAGGGGCAGCGCTGAGTTCGGCACGCGTGTTCCGGCAGCGCCAGGTGCCGGTACTGGGCCGCCTCTCGATCGGCGGCGGCGACCCGCATGGCGCCGACAACAAGGCCCGCGTGCGCAGCATGGCGCTGCAGCTGGTCAGCGATGACGGCCAGGAATGGCGCATGGCGATGAACAGTTTCCCGTTCTTCGCGGTGCCCACCGCCGAGGCCTTCCTGGAACAGACCCGCGCCGGCATCCCGGACCCGGCCACCGGCAAACCGGACCCGGCGAAGATGGCCGCCGTGCTGGAGAAGTACCCGTCCGCGCGTGCCTTCCAGCAGTGGGCCAAGACCGCCCCCTGGTCGAACAGCTGGGCCAACACCGCTTACAACGGCGTCAACAGTTTCCGCTTCACCGCCGCCGATGGCAGCCACCGCTTCGTGCGCTGGAGCATGCGGCCACAGGCGCCCTTCGAGGACATGACCCCGGAACAGCGCGCGCAGTCCGACGACGATTTCCTCAGCGAGGAGTTCGCCCGGCGCCTGGCGCAGGGCCCCGTGCGCTGGGACATGTGGGTGACCATCGCCAACGACGGCGACCCGATCAACGACCCCTCCCAGGTCTGGCCGGAGGACCGCCGCCAGGTGAAGGCCGGCACGCTGACCCTGAGCAGCATGCAACCGCAGGCCACCGGCGCCTGCCGCGATCTGAACTACGATCCGCTGATCCTGCCCAGCGGCGTGGCCGGCACCGATGATCCGATCCTGGCCGCACGCTCGGCGGTGTACTCGCAATCGTTCAACCGCCGCGAGCGCGAAATCGCCAGCGGCAAGGCACCCGCCGCCACGGGCAAGGAAGGTGCGCGATGAACCGTGATGCCGGCCATTTCAATCTCCTCGCCCGCGTCCTGCACTGGCTGATGGCGGCGATGATCCTGGCAATGCTGTTCGTGGGCGTGACCATGGTTGCCTCGCTGCACTGGCGGCCGGTGCTGATCGATCTGCATCGACCGCTGGGCATCGCGATCCTGCTGCTGGTCGTGGTGCGGCTCTACAACCGCCTGCGCCATCGGCCGCCACCGCTGCCGGCCGACCTGCCCGCGTGGCAGGCAGCCGCCGCGCATGCATCGCATTGGGTGCTGTACGGGCTGATGCTGGCGATGCCGCTGATCGGTTGGGGCATGCTTTCGGCCGGTGGCTACCCGATCGTGATGGGCGGCGGCGTGCATCTGCCGGCGATCCTGCCGCACAACCCGGCGCTGTATGCCGCGTTGCGCAACGCCCACAGCCTGCTGGCGTATGTGCTGTTCGCCACGGTGGTGATGCATCTGTCGGCCGCGCTGTTCCACCTGTGGGTGCGCCGCGATGGCGTGTTCCAGGCGATGGCAAAGGGGCCGGGCCGCACCTCCCCCACCGACACCGATCCCCGGTAGCCACCGACCGTTGGTCGGTGGTATCGGATCGCATGCATCGCTGGCACCCCGGTAGTGCCGGCCGCTGGCCGGCTCCCGTTGTTCTCGACAGAGAGGGTGCAGAGCCGGCCAGCGGCCGGCACTACAGCCAGCCTTTCTGCCGCGCCAGCCGATACGCTTCGATGCGGTTGGCCACGCCGAGCTTGCCGATGCATTCGGACAGGTAGTTGCGCACCGTCCCGTGCGAGAGCCCGAGCTGGGTGGCGATCTCGCTGGCCGAGCGGCCGTCGCCGGACAGGCGCAGCACCTGGCGCTCGCGGTCGTTGAGCGGATCGGCCTGCGACCAGGCATCCAGCGCCAGCTGCGGATCGATCGCGCGGCCGCCGTGCTGCACCTGGCGCAGTGCATCGGCCAGGCGTTCGGCCGGGGCATCCTTGAGCAGATAGCCGCAGACGCCGGCATCCAGCGCGCGGCGCAGGAAGCCGGAGCGCGCGAAGGTGGTGACGATCACGACCTTGATCGGCAGGCCCTGGCGGGCGATCCGCTGCGCCAGTTCCAGCCCGGACAGACCGGGCATTTCGATATCGGTGACCAGGATGTCCGGCTTGAGCTGCTGCAGCATCCGCCATGCAGCCTCGCCATCTGCGGCACTGCCCAGCACCTCGATGTCCGGCTCCAGCCCGAGCAGCGCCGACAGCGCGCCGCGTACCATCGCCTGGTCTTCAGCCAGCACGATGCGGATCATGATGCGCCCCCGGCCGGCAGCGACGGCGCGGTCGCCACCGCCACAGGCGCCACCACCGCCGTGGTCGCGGCCGGCAAGGTCACGCGGACCGTTACGGAGGTCCCCTCGCCCTTCACCGCGTGCAGCACCAGCGTGCCACGCAGGGCAGCGACCCGTTCGCGCATGCCGGTCAGGCCGTTGCCATCCACGTGGGCACCGCCACGCCCGTCATCGCGGATCTGCATCGACAAAGTGCGCCCGTCCTGCTCGAAGGTGATCCACGCCTGCCGCGCCTGCGCGTGGCGGGCGACGTTGGTCACCGCCTCGCGCAGGACCAGCGACAGCGCGCGCTCGATATCGACGGGCATCGGTGGCGGTGGCGCGTAGTGCAGATGCACGTGCTGGTACTCCAGCAGCAACCGGGCCGAGGCCAGCTCGGCGGCCAGATCACTGGCGCGGATCCCTGTGACCGCACTGCGTACTTCGGCCAAGGCCTGGCGCGCGATCGTTTCGGCTTCGGCCACTTCGCGGCGCGAGCCATCCGGATCGCGCTCGAACAATTTGCGCGAAAGCTCCAGCTTCAAGGTGATCAAGGACAGCGTATGCCCCAGCAGGTCGTGCAGATCGCGACCGATGCGCTCACGTTCGGCGGTCGCCGCCAGCCGACGCACTTCGTCCTGGGACAGCTGCAGCGCCGCATCCTGTTCATGGCTGGCGGTCTCGAAGTTGACCACCAGGCTGATGATCATCGCCATGCTCGGAATCCAGATCAGCGCCTGCCAAGGGTAATGGGCCAGCAAGCCCACCACCACGAACAGCGCGTTCAATCCCACCAGCTGCAGCAGATAGCGCCCATAGCCACTGCGGCGCGAGACGCGCAGCGTGACGCAGCCGAAGATGAAATAGCTCACTGCCGAGGGGTACCACGCCAGCGGCACCAGCCCCAGCACCACCATCGACAGCGCGTAGCGCGGCGCGTGGCAGCGCGGCGCCAGCAGCACCCCGGCGTACAGCACGAGGAACACCGGGTAGGTCAGCAGGGTCAGCGCCGCCCAGCGCCAGGTGTAGCCGCCGCCGAACAACGGCGTCAGGAACACCCACAGCGTCCACAGCAGGTGGATCGCATCGACCCACGGCGATTTGCCGCGCCGTATGTTCTCGGCCACGGCCGAGTCCGGCGCGGGGCGCAACAGGGAGGCGAACCGACTGGAGGGCACGGACGTTTCCAAAGCAGGACGATCAGGCGCGATCATGCCACTTCAGCCGATGCGCCGCAGGCGGCGCTGCCGTGGTGGATCTCCACGTCGTGAAGGCAGGTCAGGGGCAAGGCAGTGGACTCGATGAGGACACCCACAGCGTCGCCCCCGGGGCCGCCCGGCCCCAGTGGCCGTCGTCAGCCCATGCAGGTGACAGCTGTCACTGCCGCCGCGCCAGGCCGCCGGGCATGCTGTCCACCACCCGGCCACCGTGCCGGTTTGCCCCTCGGCCGCCGATGCGGTCACACTCGGCCCGATTCCCCGTCCAGACTCACGATGAACGCATCCGCTGAACTGCTCAAGGAACTCCGTATCGACCGCAAGGCCGGTTCGCCGCCGCCGTCGCCCCCGCGACGTGGCCGCTGGATCGCGCTGGCGGTCGTCCTTCTCATTGTGTTGGCTGGCCTGGCCTGGTTCGTGTTCGGCCGCGAGCGCCCGATCACCGTGACCACCGCCCCGGTGGTAGCGATCCAGCAGGGCGGCGCAAGCAGCTCGGTGCTCGACGCCAGCGGCTATGTGGTCGCCCGGCGCATGGCCACGGTCTCGGCCAAGATCACCGGCAAGGTCCGCGAGGTGATGATCGAGGAAGGCATGCGCGTGGAAGAAGGCCAGGTGATGGCCACGCTCGACCCGATCGACGCCAACGCCCAGCGCAGTCTGTCGGCCTCGCAGCTCGAGGCCGCACGCAGCCAACTGGCCGGTCTGCAGGCACAGGTGGCCCAGGCCGATGCCGAGGCCGGGCGCCTGCAGGCACTGGTCGGCCAGCAGCTGGTCTCGCGTTCCCAGTACGACCTGGCCATCGCCCAGCGCGACACCCTGCGCGCCCAGCTCAAGACCGCCCAGCGCAACACCACCGTGGCCAGCGATTCACTGGCGATCGCCGATCTGGGCGTGGACAACAACATCGTGCGCGCGCCGTTCTCCGGCGTGGTTACCGCCAAGGCCGCACAGCCGGGTGAGATCGTTTCGCCGCTGTCGGCCGGCGGCGGTTTTACCCGGACCGGCATCGGCACCATCGTGGACATGGATTCGCTGGAGATCGAGGTCGAGGTCGGCGAATCCTTCATCGGCCGGGTGCAGCCAAAGATGCCGGTCGAAGCCACCCTCAATGCCTACCCGGACTGGAAAATTCCGGCCGAGGTGATCGCGATCATTCCCACTGCAGACCGCGGCAAGGCCACCGTGAAAGTGCGCGTGGCGCTGAAGGCCAAGGACCCGCGCATCGTTCCCGAGATGGGCGTGCGGGTCAGCTTCCTGGAAAGCGCCCGCCCCGCCGAAGCCGCCAGGCCGCAGGGCGTGCGCGTGCCGGCCTCGGCGATCGTGGAGCGCGGGCAGAAGACCGTCGCCTTCGTGGTCAAGGACGATGCCCGGGTGGAACAGCGCGCGATCACCGTGGGTACCACGCTCAACAACGATCGCCAGGTCACCCAGGGCCTGAAGGCCGGCGAGGTCGTGGTGACCACCCCACCGGCCGAGCTGCACGATGGCAGCAAGGTCACCGAAACCCCCTGACAGACAACGGGCTCGGTGGCCAATGCGCCACCGGCCTGCGCCCACGCGGTACGCGAGCCGCTCACGCTCGCGGCAAGTGCGATTTCCTCGTGCCGTCCCGGCGCGCACGGTGAGCGCTGCCCGTCCCCCTGGCGTCCGGAAGCCTTCGCCCGGACGCGCCGTACGTCTTTCCAACCGATCCACGGAGAACCACCCATGTCCACCCTGGTTTCGCTCCGCAACATCACCAAGACCTACCAGCGCGGCCCCGAGAAAGTGCAGGTGCTGCACGGCATCGACCTGGACATCCAGGCGGGCGATTTCGTCGCGTTGATGGGTCCCTCCGGCTCGGGCAAGACGACTCTGCTGAATCTGATCGGTGGGTTGGATACGCCCACCGCCGGCGAGATCGAGATCGAAGGCGAGCGCATCGACCGCATGAGCGGCGGCCAGCTCTCGACCTGGCGCAGCCACCACGTCGGCTTCGTGTTCCAGTTCTACAACCTGATGCCGATGCTGACCGCCCAGAAGAATGTGGAGCTGCCGCTGCTGCTCACGCACCTGGGCGCAGCGCAGCGCAAGCGCAACGCCGAGATCGCGCTAACCCTGGTCGGCCTGGCCGACCGCCGCAGCCACCGCCCGAATGAACTCTCCGGTGGCCAGCAGCAGCGCGTGGCGATCGCCCGTGCGATCGTTTCCGACCCGACCTTCCTGATCTGCGATGAGCCCACCGGTGACCTGGACCGCCAGTCCGCCGAGGAGATCCTGGGGCTGCTGCAGCAGCTCAACCGCGAGCACGGCAAGACCATCATCATGGTCACCCATGATCCCAAGGCCGCCGAGTACGCCACGCACACGGTGCACCTGGACAAGGGCGAACTGGCCGACGCGCCAGCGGCCCACTGACGGAGGATGCGGCGATGAAATACTTTTCGCTGGTCTGGGCACAGCTGTTCCGCAGCAAGACCCGCACCCTGCTGACGTTGTTGTCGGTGGTGGCGGCCTTCCTGCTGTTCGGCATGCTCGATTCGGTCCGGGTGGCGTTCAACTCCGGCGGTGACACCATCGAAGGCGCCAAGCGGCTGGTGGTCTCCTCCAAGCTCTCGATCACCCAGAGCCTGCCCCTGCGGCTGCTGCGCGATATCGAAGCCACCCCCGGCGTGCGCAAGGTCAACTACGCGATGTGGTTCGGCGGCATCTACCAGGACCAGAAGAACTTCTTCCCGAGCTTCTCCGTCTCGGACAACTACATGGACCTGTACCCCGAGTTCGAGCTGCCGCCCGAGCAGGCCGAGGCGTTCAAGAACACCCGGACCGGTGCGCTGGTCGGTGAAGCCCTGGCCAAGCGCTTCGGCTGGAAAGTGGGCGACACCATTCCGATGCAGGCCACGATCTTCCCGCGCAAGGGCAGCAACGACTGGCCGCTGGTGCTGAGCGGCATCTACCGGGCCAAGGACCGCAACAACGCCAGTGCGGAAAACCAGCTGATGCTGCACTGGAGCTACTTCGATGAATCCAACGATTACATCAAGAACCAGGTCAGTTTCTATACCGTCCAGTTGGAGAACCCCGCACACGCCTCGCGCGTCGCCCAGGCGATCGATGCGCTGTCGCTGAATTCCGACCACGAAACCAAGTCGCAGACCGAGGCCTCGTTCTCGCAGGCCTTTGCCAAGCAGTTCGCCGATATCGGCCTGATCGTCACCGGCATCATGGCGGCGGTGTTCTTCACCCTGGTGCTGCTGACCGGCAACACCATGGCCCAGGCGGTGCGCGAGCGCATCCCGGAGCTGGCGATCCTCAAGACGCTGGGCTTCAAGGATGGCACCGTGCTGGTGCTGGTGATGGTGGAGTCGGTGCTGCTGATCGTGCTCGGCGGGCTGATCGGCATGGGCCTGGCCTCGATCGTGATGCCGGTGATCAGCGCCAGCAGCCAGGGCATGATCAGCCTGCCCGGCGTGCCGGCGCAGACGTGGGGGGTGGCGCTGTGCCTGATGGCGGTGATCGGGATCGTGGTGGGCCTGCTGCCGGCACTGCGCGCGCAGCGGTTGAAGATCGTCGATGCACTGGCCGGGCGCTGAGGAGACCACCATGAACAAGCAATGGATGTGGAACGTCGTGACGGTGCTGGCGCTGCTGGTCGCCTTGGTGGTGTGGATCGTGCTGCCGTGGTGGATGGTGCTGGCCATCGCCGTGCTGCTGGCCGCCTGGCTGGTGCTCACCCGTACTGGCCGCCTGTCGCTGGCAGCAGCGCGGATCGGCATCGCCAGCCTGCCGCAGCGCTGGGGTGCCTCCTCGGTGATCGTGGTCGGCATCGCCGGCGTGGTCGGGGTGCTGGTGGCGATGCTGGCGATGGGCGATGGCTTCAAGGCCACTCTGGAGCGCAGCGGCAGCGATGACGTGGCCATCGTGCTGCGCGGCGGCTCACAGGCCGAAACCAACTCGGTGATCATGCGCGACCAGGTGCCACTGATCGAGAACCTGCCCGGCGTGGCCCGCGGCAGCGATGGCAAGCCGCTGATCTCCGCCGAGCTGTCGCAGGTGATCAGCCTGCTCTCGCGCAGCGACCACAGCGATACCAACGTGCAGTTCCGCGGCGTTGGCGAGCAGGCGTGGGCGGTGCGCGACAACGTGCGCATCATCGCCGGCCGCAGGTTCACGCCCGGCCTGCGCGAAATCGTGGTCGGCAAGGGCGCGCAGGCGCAGTTCGAGGGCCTGGAGATCGGCAAGACCCTGCAGCTGGGCAAGCAGGAATGGACCGTGGTGGGCGTGTTCGCCTCCAACGATGTGCACGAGTCGGAGCTGTGGTCGGACACGCAGACGCTGTCCACCACCTACAACCGCAGTGCGTATCAGTCGGTCAACGTTCGCACCGAGGGGGCGGCGGGCTTCCAGCAGTTCAAGGCGGCCATGGAGGCCGACCCGCGCCTGAAGCTGGATGTGGAGACCACCCGTGACTACTACCGCAAGCAGTCCGGTGGCCTGAGCAAGCTGATCAGCATCCTGGGCACGGTGATCGGCGCGATCATGGCGATCGGTGCGGTGTTCGGTGCGCTCAACACCATGTATGCGGCGGTGGCCACGCGTGCCCGAGAGATCGCGACGATGCGTGCGATCGGTTTCCGTGGCGTTCCGGTGGTGACCGCGGTGATGCTGGAGACGATGTTGTTGGCCCTACTCGGCGGCCTGCTCGGCGGTCTGGTGGCATGGCTGGTGTTCAACAACTACACCGTTTCCACGCTGGGCAACAATTTCAGCCAGGTGGTGTTCCAGTTCCAGGTGTCGCCGCAGCTGCTGTGGACAGGCTTGAAGTGGGCGCTGGGCATTGGCCTGGTCGGCGGCTTGTTCCCGGCCCTGCGCGCGGCGCGACTGCCGATCACCACGGCGTTGCGCGAGACCTGAGCGATACGTTTGAACAACGCGCGTGCGCGTGATCGCGCACGCTAAATACCAAGTCTGGAACCGCACTTGCAAGAGTGCGGTTCTTTTTTTGTGCGTGCGTGTTCACTGCACGTTTAGCTGTCGATCGCGCAGCTGTACGCGCGCTGCGACGACACGCCGCACGCACTCAAGTTGCCTCGCACGTCGCCGCTATTGCTGCCTCGGCCCACCGCGAGGGTGCTGTTGTCTTCGCGCTGCACGACGATGTGAAAAAGGTTTCGTCTGAATGCGTGGTTTTGTCAGCCATCGTTCATTTACAGCGGTTTTTACGCTTTCAAATGAAAGTAAAAAATTTGAAAAGTCATTAGACTCCCGCCCCCCACGTCGTGGTGTGTTGTTCCCCACGCCGCCCCAACGGGCGAATGTTTTTACCGAGAAAGAGAAACGCACGGATGTATTTGAAGACCAATCCGCTGCGCAACGCGATCGCCATCGCGCTTGTCGCCAGCTGCAGTGCCCCCGCCTTCGCACAGAGTGCCGATGACGGCACCACCAACCTCGATCGCATCGAGATCACCGGCTCGCGCATCCGCCAGGCCAGTGTCGAATCGGCCCAGCCGGTCGTCGCGCTGAACCGCGCCGAGATCGAGAAGAAGGGCTACGTCAACGTCGCCGACATCCTGCAGGACGTCACCGCCGCCGGTTCGCCGAGCATGAGCCGTGCCTCCTCGCTGGAATCGGGCCGCGACTTCGGCGGCATGTACGTGAGCCTGCGCAACCTGGGCCCGGAACGCAGCCTGGTGCTGATCGACGGCCGCCGCATGGGCGTCAGCGCCGGCGGTTACTCCGACCTGGCCTCGATCCCGTCCTCGATCGTGGAGCGCGTGGAAGTGCTGACCGACGGTGCCTCGGCCCTGTACGGCTCGGACGCCATTGCCGGCGTGGTCAACATCATCACCCGCAAGAACTTCGACGGTGCCGAAGTCAGCGCCTACGTCGGCCAGTACAGCGAAGGCGACGGCCAGAAGACCGCCTACAGCGCGACCTTCGGCAAGACCTTCGACCGTGGCTGGGTCACCGTGGGTGGCGAGTACACCGACGAAGATCCGGTCCTGGGCGGCGCGCGTGCGTTCACCGCATACCCGAACGGCCCGCGCCACACCGGCGACGGCCTGAGCGGCGTCACCCCGTGGGGCTATGCGACCGTCAACGGCCGCAACCTCAGCGTGGGCCCGGGCGGCGATCCGACCCAGCTCGGCAACTTCAAGCCGGCCGACAAGGCCAACGACGCCAACACCAAGACCAACATGAGCCTGCTCACCGGTCTGCAGCGCAAGTCGGTGTTCGCCAACGGTGGCTTCTCCATCACCGATGACCTGCGCCTGGTCGCCGATGCGCTGTACAGCGAGCGCGAGTCGAGCAAGCAGCTGGCCGGTTACCCGTACCAGAGCACCGGTTCGCGTGCGCTGCTGTCCAAGGACAGCGCGTTCAACCCGTTCGGCCAGGACGTTGCCTTCGCGCACCGTACCGAAGAGCTGCCGCGCGGCACCGAGAACAACCTGACCACCAAGCGCGCCAGCCTGGGCCTGGAAGGCAGCTTCGACACTGGTTCGCGTTACTGGGACTGGAACGTCAGCTACATGTACAACCGCAATGAAGGCGAGCGCATCGGCACGGGCAGCATGTACCAGCCGAACGTGAACCAGTCGGTCGGCCCGTCGTTCCTGGATGCCAACAACGTCGCCCACTGCGGCAGCGTCGGCAACGTGATCGCTGGTTGCACCCCGTGGAACCCGCTGGCGCCGATGGGCTACACCGGCCCGGGCTCGATGAGCAACCAGGACGTGCAGGACTTCCTGTTCACCCGCTTCACCGACAAGATGCAGAGCACCACCAAGGTGGCCAGCGCGAACATCTCCGGCTCGCTGTTCACCCTGCCGGCCGGTGACATCCTGGGTGCACTGGGTGTCGAGCACCGCAGCGAAGAAGCCAGCTACTCACCGGACCTGATGGTCCGCAACGGCCAGATCGCCGGCACCACCGGCCAGCCGACCCAGGGCGATTACTCGCTCAACGAGGTCTACCTGGAACTGCAGGTTCCGCTGCTGGCCGACATGGCCTTCGCGCGTGAGCTGTCGCTGGACATGGCCGGCCGCTATTCGGACTACAACAACTTCGGCTCGACCACGAACACCAAGTTCGGCCTGAAGTGGAAGCCGATCGACAGCCTGCTGGTGCGCGCCACCTACGGCACCGGCTTCCGTGCGCCGACCGTGGAAGATCTGTACGGCGGCACCACCAGCACGCGCGACTCGTACACCGATCCGTGCGATACCAACTTCGGTGCGGCCGCCAACAACCCGCAGGTCCTGGCGCGCTGCCTGGCCAACGGTGTCCCGGCCAACTTCCGCCAGCTCGCCGCTGACGGCACTGCCGCAACGGTGCCGGGCCAGCAGGGTGGCACGGACTTCAGCTCGGGCTCCAACCCGGAACTGAAGCCGGAAACCGCCAAGACCTGGACCGTGGGCGTGGTGTACAGCCCGGAGTTCGTCTCGGGCCTGGACCTGAGCCTGGACTGGTGGAAGATCCGCATCAACGACGTGATCGTCGGTGAGTCGGCCACGGACATGCTCAACCAGTGCTATGTGCTGGGTGTGGATGCCGCATGCGACCGCTTCACCCGTGCCAAGTCGGGCCGCACCATCGGCCAGGTCAACGGCCTGGACCGTACGCTGCTCAACGCCGGCTACCAGGAAACCGCCGGCTATGACCTCTCGGTGCGTTACCGCCTGCCGGAACTGGCGATCGGCAAGTTCGCGGTCTCCTGGAACACCACGTATGTGGATTACCTGGAGCGCAAGAACGACAACGTCGACACCACGCCGGTGCGTCAGTACACGGGCTGGGAAGGCAACTTCCGCGTGCGTTCGAACCTCAACCTGGATTATCAGTACGGCAACTTCGGCCTGGGCTGGACGGCGCGTTACTACTCCAGCATGAAGGAAAACTGCGCGTACACGACCGAGTGCAGCAATCCGGGCTTCAGCTCGGCGTACACGGGCCGCCAGGGCGTCAACAAGGTGGGTTCGAACACCTTCCACGACATCCAGGTGCGTTACGTGCTGCCGTGGAATGGCACGGTTTCGATGGGCGTGAACAATGTGTTCGACCATCAGGGTCCGATCATGTACAGCCAGCCGAACAGCAGCTTCACGTACTACGGCGGGTTCGATATCGGCCGTTACATGTACATGAAGTACCAGCAGCGTTTCTGATCGGGCTTGCCTGATCACCCCTTTCTGATCTGCGGCTTACTCTCTCCAAGCCGCCGAGTGGAAGTAAGACGGCGCCTTCGGGCGCCGTCTTTTTTTTGCGTTGCAGTTTTGGAGCGATGGCTTCTGGAGCGATGGCTTTAAGAGCAACAGCTCTTTGGAGCAATAGCTCCTTGGAACAACAGCCTTCAGTGCTGGACTCGCCCTGGCTTGGGCGGGCACGGGTGGGTTGTCGGGACCCGCTGCAAGTCCCGCTCCGCGGCCCGGCCCAGCCGCTGGCGGCTGTGCGTTCAGTCGCATGCGAGGCAGTGCCTCGCAAGCAATGCGCCTTCACCCATGTAAGCTCATATGCCGCCATGGATGGCGGCATATGAGCCCCCGTGGATGGGTTCACGGCGGGTCCCGCGCACCCACCCACACCCCGCCTGGCCACGCAGCCCAGCAAACCAGGGCTCAAGCTTTCAGGCTTTCAGGCTTCTCAGCCTTCAGCGCTTCAACGCACCACCCGCCCGCGACCGCCAAACACCGTCGCCGATGAACAGCAGCAACCCGGTCCAGATCGCAGCGAAACCCACCGCCTTGGCCGTATCAAAGGGCTCGCGGAAAAAGAACACGCCCAACAACAACCCGATACTCGGCGCGATGTACTGCAGGATTCCGACCAGCGACAGCGGAATCCGCTTCACCCCGTACGCAAATCCGATCAACGGCAGCGCCGTCACCGCCCCGCCAAGGATCAACAGCGCATCATTGCGCCAGCCCCAGCCACTGAAGAACGCCCCGCCGTGCCCGTTCTCGCTCCACAGCGCGAACCCGATCGCCGGCAGGAACAGATACAGACTCTCCACCCCGAGGCCCGCCACCGGGTCGACCGAAATCATCTTGCGCAGCAACCCGTACAGGCCGAACGAACAGGCCAGCCCCAGGGCGATCCAGGGCGGCCTGCCGGCATCGATGGTCAGCCATGCCACACCGAGCGCCGCGCAGCCCACCGCGAGCCACTGCAGGCGGCGCAGGCGCTCGTTGAGCACCACCACGCCGAGCACCACGCTCACCAGCGGATTGATGAAGTAGCCCAGACTGGTCTCGATCACATGCCCGGCGTTGATCGCCCAGATGTACAGGCCCCAGTTGAACGCGATCGCCACGCTGCTCAGCGCCAACGTCGGCAGCGCGCGTGGCTGCGCCGCGATGGCCTTCCACCAGCCCGGGCCGTTGCTCAGCAGCAGCCAGGCCACCACCAGCACCGTGCTCCAGATGATGCGGTGCGCGATGATCTGCTGCGAGGGCACCGCATTGAGCAGGTGCCAGTAGACCGGCACCAGGCCCCACAGGGTGAAGGTGAACGCGGTGATCGCCAGGCCGCGGCGCTGCTCCTGCAGGCTGTGTGGTGCGGGCAGGCTCACTTCGCGCGCGTCCGGGCCAGGGTCAGCACCACCACGCCGGCCAGGATCACTGCCATGGCCAGCAGGTCACGCCCGCCGAAGTGCTCGTTGCCGATGATCACGCCCAGGATCACCGCGATCACCGGATTGACGTAGGCATAGCTGGCCACCAGTGCCGGGCGCACGTTGTGCAGCAGCCACACGTAGGCGGTGAAGGCGACGATCGAGCCGAACATGCACAGGTAGGCCACCGCCAGCAGCCCATGCAGGCTGGGCCAGGTGGTCGGGCGTTCGCCGCTGAGCAGGCCGAGCACGATCAGCATCGCGCCGCCGCAGAGCATCTGCCCGGCCGCGGTCATGAATGGGCTGGGCAGGTCCAGGCCGCGTGCCCAGATCGAGCCGAAGGCCCAGCCGATCGGGGCGATCAGCAGCAGGATCAGGCCCTGCGGGGAGGCGGTCAGGCTGCTGCCGGCGTTGAGCCAGACCACGCCGAGGAAGCCGATCGCGATGCCCAGCCACTCGCCGCGGCTGGCGTTCTGCCCACGCATCGCGCCGAACAGGGCCATCCACAGCGGCACCGAGGCCACGGCGGTCGCCGCCAGGCCCGAGGAGACCGTGCGCTCGGCCAGCACCACCATGCCGTTGCCCAGGACCAGCATGGTCAGGCCCATGATCGCCAGGTTCCGCCACTGGCGCCGGGTCGGCGCGGGCGAGCCACGCCAGCGCAACACGGCATACATCAGCGAACCGGCGATGATGAAGCGGCCGCCGGAGACCATCGTCAGCGGCAGTGCGCCGCCCTCCAGCGCCAGCCGGATCCCCAGATAGGTGGACCCCCAGACCACGTACACCAGCAGCAGCGCCAGGACGACCAGGCCGCTGCGGGGAGCGGCCGACGGAGAGGGGGGTAGGACGGCCATGGGCCACCACGGTGCGGGGGAACACGAATTCTAGGCCGTTGCCGATGGCGCGGCACGCTTTGTGCTGGCACGCTGATTTCATCCGGCCGCACCGTGATGCCTGACACGCACCCGTTTTTGACGTGCGGTAAGGTAACAAGAGTAATCAACGCTTCCCAGCCAGGACCCCTACCCTGCATGAGCACTTCCGTCCCCGCCACTGCGGCACACCCCGAACGGGCCGCCCTGCGGCGCTCCATCTCCAATACCCTCAAAGGCTCGGCCGGTAATCTGGTCGAGTGGTATGACGTCTACGTCTACTCCGTCTTTGCCGTCTATTTCGAATCCCAGTTCTTCTCGGCCGCCGACAAGAACTCCACGATGTACGTGTGGGCGATCTTCGCCGCCACCTTCCTGATGCGCCCGATCGGTGCGTGGTACTTCGGCCGCTTCGCCGACCGCTACGGCCGCCGGTTGGCGCTGACGGTGTCGGTCACGGTGATGGCCGCCTGTTCGTTCCTGATCGCGATCACCCCGACCGCCTCGCAGATCGGCATCTGGGCCGCGGTGATCCTGCTGTTCGCGCGCCTGCTGCAGGGCTTCGCCACCGGTGGCGAGTACGGCACCAGTGCCACCTACATGTCCGAAGCCGCCATCCCGGGCCGCCGCGGCTTCCTGTCCTCGTTCCATTACGTCACCCTCGTCGGCGGCCACGTACTGGCGCAGCTGACCCTGCTGGGCATGCTGACCTTCTGGGGCAAGCCGGAAATCTCCGCCTGGGGCTGGCGCGTGGCGTTCGGCATCGGCGGTGTCGCGGCGATCGTGGTGTTCTGGCTGCGCCGCAGCATGGACGAATCGCTGCAGTCCGATTCCATCGATGCCGCCCGCGATGGCCGCGCCAAGGCCTCCGGCTCGATGCGCGAACTGTTCGTCAACCAGTGGCGTCCGCTGCTGCTGTGCTTCCTGATCACCGCCGGCGGCACCGTGGCGTTCTACACCTATTCGGTCAACGGGCCGAAGATGATCCAGAGCGCCTTCGCGGGCGATGACGTGATGACCGGCACGATGATCAATCTCGGCGTGCTGACCTTCCTGATGGTGCTGCAGCCGATCGGCGGCTGGCTGTCGGACATGGTCGGCCGCAAGAGCCTGCTGGTGTTCTTCGGCATCGGTGGCGTGCTGTACAGCTGGTACCTGATCACCGAATTGCCCAACCAGCACGATCCGTTCATGGCCTTCCTGGTGCTGGGCATCGGCTTCGTGATCCTGACCGGCTACACCTCGATCAATGCGGTGGTCAAAGCCGAACTGTTCCCGACCCATGTGCGCGCGCTGGGCGTGGGCTTTGGCTACGCGATGGCCAACTCGCTGTTCGGCGGTACCGCGCCGCTGCTGTACCAGGGCGCGCTGAAGACCGGCCAGGTCGGCATGTTCGCGGTGTATGTCACGGCGATCATCGCGGTGTCTCTGGTGGTCTACATGTTCTTCCTGACCAACAAGGGCCCGAACTGGCTCGATGGCACCCGGAAGTAACGGCCGCACCACCCGCCCCGCGATCACGCTGGGCGGGTGGATGCTGGCAATGCGGGTACCGGCGGCGTTCGCCCAGGCCAGCACGTCCTCTTACGCAACGCAGCGCCCTGACGGGCGCTGCGTTGCCATGGGTCAACCGTTCGGCGCGATGATGGCCTGTTGCCTGGCCGCGCTCGCGGCCAGTGGCGGGGGCGCGTGGCGCCTGCTGCGGCGGCGCTGAGCGCCGCCTGCGGTACGCTTCAGCGGCGCGCCGATTCGCTCTTCTCGCGCTCGGCGCGGAATTCGGACCCTTCTTCCCACTGCGGCCAGCGACGGCTGTTGGCCAGTTCCGCGCCCAGGTCGTAGACCAGCAGGGTGTCGGCGGCATGACCACTCGGGTCCCAGCTTGGGGTCCACGCATCGCAGGCCTGGTGGTAGCAGGCGGCGAAGTACGCATCGCGCAGTTCACGGCCCTTCTCGATCCCGCCCTCACGCATGTCCAGCCCCGGGCCGATGGTGATCGCTGGCACGCCAAGGCGAGCGAAGGCGAAGTGGTCGGCGCGGTAGAAGAAGCCTGCTTCCAGATTCGGATCGGGCGAATAGGTGCGGCCACGTGCCTTGGCCACGCGCTCCAGATCCCCTTCCAGCGAGACCCGGCCCTTGCCCCACGAGGCGATGTCGCGGGTCGGGCCATCCGGGCTGAACATCTCGATGTTCAACACGGCGGCGGTCTTGTCCAGCGGGGCGAGCGGGTGCGCGGCGTAGTAGCTGGCCCCGAGCAGGCCCTTCTCTTCGGCGGTCAGCGCCACGAAGTACAGCGTGCGCTGCGGCTGCGGGCCGGCAGCGAAGACGCGGCCCAGCTCCAGCACGGTGGCCACGCCGGTGGCGTTGTCGATCGCACCGCGACGGATGCGGTCGCCCTTGGCATCGGGCTGGCCGATACCGAAAGCATCCCAATGCGCGGAGAAGATCACCGCTTCATCGGCATGCGCGCCGCCCGGCAGCTTGGCCACCACGTTGCGCGTGATCACCTGCTCGCGCTTGAGCTTGAAGTCCACCGAGAGCTGCGCATCGCCCAAGGCCACCGGCTTGAAGGCCGGGGTCATGGCACGGCGCTTCTCGGCCTCGAAATCCAGGCCCGCATCGCGGAACAGCTGCTCGGCCAGGCTGCGCTGCATCCAGCCGCGTACCGGCACGTGCTGGGCCAGGGCCTGCTCGCGGGTGCGTTCGATATCAAACAGCGGCGAGGTGCCCGAGCTCCTCACCGTGGCCCAGCCATACGCGGCGGGTGCGGTCTCGTGCACGATCAGCACGCCCTGCGCACCGCGGCGCGCGGCTTCTTCGAACTTGTAGGTCCAGCGGCCGTAGTAGGTCACGGCCTTGCCATCGAATGCGCCCGGCTGGTCGGCCTCGAAATCGGCGTCGTTGATCAGCACCACGGCGATCTTGCCGTGCAGGTCGACGTCCTTGTAATCGTTCCAGTGGCGCTCGGGGGCATCGATGCCGTAGCCGACGAACACCAGCGGGGCGTTCTTGATCGCCACCGCATCCTGCGGCCGCAGGCTCTGCAGGGTCACGTCCTCGCTATTGACCAGGGCGCGCTGCTTGCCCTTCTGGCGCAGCTGCGCACGCACCGGGCCATCGACCTGCGCACGCACCATCGGCACCGGCTGCACCCAGCCGCCATCCACGCCGCCGGGCTGCAGGCCGTACTTCTTGAACTCTTCGATCAGGTACTGGACGGTGCGCTCTTCACCGGGCGTGGCCGGGGCGCGGCCCTCGAACTCGTCCGAGGCCAGGATCCGCACATGTCGCGACAGTGCCTCCGGATCGATGCCGCCGCCGGGCAGGTCATTGGCGGCGTGGGCCAGGCCGCCCACGAACAGGCAGGACGACAGCAGCAGCATGCGCATCGGATTCACGGCAGACACCAGGACGGAAAACAGGACACCGGAGTGTAACGTGACACCCCCGTGACCGTGCACTAGCGGCGGCCGCGATCCAGCCAGCACGCCAGGCCCTGGGCGTTGAGTTCGATATCCATCGCCAGCACCCGGGCCACCGCTTCATCATCCAGCGGGCAGCCATGCGCCTGCGCGCGTTCCAGGTACAGCGCGGTCAACGCCGCGACCAGGCAGCGATGCCGATCCGGCCGACCATCGCATTGGCGACCGATCTCGACCATGGCATCGATCTGTTCGACGAGATCGTCAGCCAGTTTCCGCGGGGGTGCCACGCGCCCGTAATGGGTCAGGTACATGGCCTGCGGATCGTAGGCCAGCATCTTTGCGATCGACTGCTTCAGCGGCTCCGGATCGAACTGCACCGGTGAGGAGGTGGGCACGATGAAGGCGCCCTGCGCGCTGTCCAGCTCGCGGTAGGACAGCCCGAAGGTGTCGCCGGTGAACCAGCTGCGGCTGCGCGCATCCCACACACACAGGTGATGGCGGGCGTGCCCCGGCGTATCCACGCACAGCAGCGTGCGCCCGGCCAGATCCACGGTGTGGCCATCTTCGGCGATCACCACCCGGTCAGCGGCAACGGCCAGGATCGGCCCATAGCTGCGCGCGATCTCCGCTTCACCGTAGACCTCGGTGGCCCCGGCGATCAGGCGGGTCGGGTCGACCATATGCGGCGCACCACGCGGATGCACCACCAGGGTGGCGTTGGGCAGCTGCTGCATCAGCAGGCCGGCACCGCCGGCGTGGTCGAGATGCACATGGGTCAGGATCAGCCAGTCGACCTGCTCGGGCGTGCAGCCGGCGCGCCTCAACGCGGCGAGCATCGCCGGCACGGCCAGGCCGGTGCCGCAATCGATGAACGCTGCCCGGCCGTTCTCGACGATCAGGTAGGCGGCATCGAAATCATCCCGCTGGAACGCGGTGTCGATCGTATGAATGCTGGGGTCGGAGTGCATCAACGCATCCCTGGCACGAAACGCCCCCATCTTACGTCGATCAGTGCAGCGGCTTCGATGCGGCTTTGGTCGCAGTCGCGCTCAGCAATGGCCCGCGCAGCAGCACCGCGGCCACCATCACCGCCAGGAAGGCACCGTAGGCATAGAGCACGGCCAGTACCTGCCGCCAGATTGGACCGGCATCGTTCTGGACCACGCCGATATGGTGGCCCCACAGCATCGCCAGGATGCTCAGCACGAAGGCCAGCACCAGCGCGGCGCCGTCGAACACGCGGCGCGCGGTGCCACGCGGCTGGCGGGGGAACAGCCAGTACAGCGTGCCCAGCAGCACGAACCAGGGCAGGAACAACAACAACGACAACCAGGCCATCGCAGTCTCCCGTGCAGGATCACGCCCCGCGGCGTGCAGGGGCATCATGCCATAGCGGTGGCACCGGCCAACGGCCGACGCCTGTGTGATGGCGCGGTCGCCTGGTTGCCGGCCAGCGGCCGGCACTACGTGGTGCTGCGGGTGGCTGGGTGTTGGCCAGCAGGCGGCGTTACTCGCGCAGTGCCTGCAGTGCGGCAAGCACGACATCCACCTCCGCCTCGACCTTGAACAATTCGCTCTGCAGCCCGTCACTATGCTCGGTCTGCTTGAGCACGCCGATCAGCTGGCCGGCGTCGCGCGGCGAATCAAAGCCCTCGCTCTGGATCAGCAGCGTGCCGTCACCGGCCTGCAGCTTGAAGTAGAAGCGGCCGTCCTTTTCGCGGTACTGCTTGAACAGCGGCGGTGCCGCGCGCGCAGCGCCGCTTTCCTCACTGGGTACATCACCGGCGGTGGACAGATCGCGCAGGCCAACCGCATGGCGCAGCTCCTTCAGCAGCGGCACGGCGAACTGCTCGCGCAGCTGCTGGCCACGACGGCGCAGCAGCGCCTCGATCTTCTCCGGCTCGGCCATCAGGGCGTCATAGCGTTCGCGCAGCGGGGTGATCTCGCTGTCGATCCGCTCGAACAGCTGCTGCTTGGCATCGCCCCAGCTGATGCCCTCGGCGAAGGCCTGCGCGAACGCAGCGGTCTGCTCCGGGGTGGCGAAGGCCTGGTACATCTGGAACAACGCCGAGCCTTCGGTGCTCTTGGGCTCACCCGGCGCGCGCGAATCGGTGAGGATCGAGAACACCAGCTTCTTCAACTCCGCGCGCGGGGCGAACAGCGGAATGGTGTTGTGGTAACTCTTGCTCATCTTGCGGCCGTCCAGGCCCGCCAGCGTAGCGACCTGCTCATCGATCACCACCTCCGGCAGCGGGAAGAACTCCTGGCCGTAGACGTGGTTGAAGCGCTGCGCGAAATCGCGCGCCATCTCGATGTGCTGGATCTGGTCGCGGCCGACCGGCACGCGGTTGGCCTTGAAGATCAGGATGTCGGCGGCCATCAGTACCGGGTACATGAACAGCCCCGCGCTGACCCCGGCATCGTCGTCGAGCTGCTCTTCGCGGTTCTTGTCCACGGCGGCCTTGTAGGCATGCGCGCGGTTGAGGATGCCCTTGCTGGCGATCACGGTCAGGAACCACATCAGCTCGGTGGTTTCCGGGATGTCGCTCTGCCGGTAGAACCACACCTTGTCCGGATCCAGCCCGCACGCCAGCCAGCTTGCCGCGATCTCCAGCGTGGAGCGCTGGGTGCGCTCGGGCTCCTGCGCCTTGATCAGGCTGTGCAGGTCGGCCAGGAAGAAGAAGCTCTCGATTTCCGAGGCCTGGCTGGCGGTGATCGCCGGACGGATGGCGCCGACGTAGTTGCCCAGGTGGGGCGTGCCGGAGGGGGTGATGCCGGTAAGGACGCGGGTAGTCATGGGGAATCAATGCGGACAGATGAACCGCCCCAGTTTACCTGCCCGCGCTCGACCCCGTTGGCCCGGCCCGTGCGTTTGATCGTGCACCTGCCCTGCGGAGCCCTGCCATGAAACGTTTGATCCTGCCCCTGCTTGCCGTGCTGGCCCTGTGCGGGTTCAAGCCGGCGCTGCCACTTCGTTACGACACCGGGCCGGTCCACCTGACGGTGATCGACCGCGACAGCGGCCAGGCCCTGACCCAGTACCGCCAGGACGGCCAGCGCTGGATCGCGGGCCAGCAGGGCCACCGTTACAGCGTGCGCCTGCGCAACGGCAGCGCCGAGCGCGTGCTGGTGGTGCTCTCGGTCGATGGCCTGAATGCCATCAGCGGCGAGGTGGCCGCGCCCCACCAGACCGGCTACGTGCTCAACCCGTGGCAGACCACCGACATCCATGGCTGGCGCAAATCCGCCGACGAGGTCGCCCAGTTCGTGTTCACCGATCCGGACCGCAGCTACGCCGGCCGCACCGGACGCCCGGCCAACATTGGCGTGATCGGCGTGGCCGTGTTCCGCGAGGCGGGGCGGGTGTCATGGGAAGCCGCCCCCGCCGTGGCCGACTCCGCCGATGCCAGGGCACGCCCACGGGCACGCTCCTCGACGACGGAGCGTGTGCGGGTGACCGGTTCCACCGCCCCGGCACCGCAACTGGGCACCGGCCACGGCCAGCGCGAGCCGTCGCGGGTGCGCAACACCGCGTTCGAACGCGACACGGCCTTTCCGACGCAGCAGGTGCAGGTGCGTTACGACAGCGAGCGCAATCTGGTGGCACGCGGGATCATTCCAAGGTCAAGCGCCCCGGTGCGCGACGAGCCCCAGGCCTTCCCGGGCCAATACGTGCCCGATCCCCCGCCGCAGCGCCGCCGCTGATCGCGAAGGTGCCCCACAGAAAACGGGCCGCTTTCGCGGCCCGTTCCGGTTTCAACCCCCGACGGCGGCGCCGTCGTCATGGATCACCACTCAGTGGTAATCCGGATAATCCTTGCGCATGGCCGCTTCGAAGTCGCGGACTTCGGTTTCAGCACGGTCGCGGGCCCAGCCATAGCGCTCCTGCAAGCGCCCTGCCAGGTACTCGGCATTGCCTTCGGCCACCTTGAAATCGTCGTCGGTCAGGTCGCCCCACTTGGCCTGCGCCTTGCCCTTGAGCTGCGTCCACTTGCCGGAAATGATGTCTTTGTTCATGGGTTCGCATCCTTGATTGCAACGGCCATCTCGCCGTGGGTCCAGAATGCGCGTGGTCGCGTTGCCGCGCGGTCAAGCAGCGATGAAACGCACGCTCACGAGCTTGAATGATTCACCACCGCACGCGTTGCGCCGCCATTTGGCGGACATGAAAAAGGCCGGGAAATCCCGGCCTTTTCCGTTGACGACTGATCGGTTGGATCAGTTGCCCTTGGCAGCGCCTTCGACCGTTTCACCGGCCTTCTGCACGTCCTTGCCGGCACCGGCAACGGTGTTGCAGCCGGACAGCATGGCCACCGAGAACATCGACAACAGCATCAGTGCGATAACACGCTTCATGGGGTTCTCCTGGTTGTTCAAATTCAATACCGAAATCCGGTCCCGCCTGTCAGAAGAGCACGCCAGCGCAGCTCCCCTTCCCGACCTGCAGTGCCGTGGGTTCAACCACACGGCGCCGCGTGAAGTGCAATCTGGCGGGAGAGGCGTGCAGCGGATGTGAATGCACGCAAATACGGTTCAGCCAGCCTTGCTCAATCGCGCATCAGCGTCGATTTTCCGAACAGGCTTTCGACCAGATCGACGGCCAGTTCGGCGGTGGCGTTGCGGTTGTCCAGCAGCGGATTCAGCTCGACGATGTCCAGCGAGCCCATGCGCCCGGTGTCGGCGATCATCTCCATCACCAGCTGCGCTTCGCGGTAGTTGACCCCGCCCGGCACCGTCGTGCCCACGCCCGGCGCGATGCTGGGGTCCAGGAAGTCCACGTCGAAGCTGACGTGCAGGTGCGTGTTGGCATCGATGCCGGCCAGCGCCGCCTCCATGGTGCGCTTCATGCCGGCTTCGTCGATGTAGCGCATGTCGTAGACATCCACCTGGTGCTGCTTGATCAGCCGCTTCTCTTCCTGGTCCACCGAGCGGATGCCGATCTGGTGCACCTGCTGCGGGCGGATCGCCGGGGCATCACCACCGAGGCGGGTCAGCGCGTCCGGGCCCAGCCCGCACAGGCAGGCCACCGGCATGCCGTGCACGTTGCCCGAGGGCGTGACCTCGCTGGTGTTGAAATCCGAATGCGCATCCAGCCACAGCACGCGCAGGTCCTTGCCCTGCTCGCGGCACCAGCGCGCGACCGCGGTGATCGAACCGATCCCCAGGCAGTGGTCGCCACCGAGCATGATCGGCATGCGGCCGGCCTGCAGTTCGGTGTAGGTCGCCTCCATCAGCGCGCGGTTCCAGGCCACCACCTCGTCCAGATGGCGGTAGCCCTGCGCCGGTGCCGTCCACGGGTTGCGCGGGCCGTCCAGGTTGCCGAGGTCGCGCACCTCCACGCCGCGCGCGGTGAGCGCGTCACCCAGGCCCGCGATGCGCAGGGCGTCCGGTCCCAGTCCTGCGCCACGGTGGCCGGCACCGATATCGGTGGGCACGCCAATCAGGGACACCGGGGAATACATCGCCATCGCTGTTGCCTCCATTGCAAAGAGGACCAGCATAGCCAGCGCGGCGTGATACGACTCGCGGCGCTGCAGCAGTCGTCATCGACTGTGCATCAATGGTGCCGGCACCCGGATTCGAACTGGGGACCTACCGCTTACAAGGCGGTTGCTCTACCAACTGAGCTATGCCGGCATGGGCATCGCGGCGGGAGGACCGTCGCGGAGCCGGGATTCTAGCGCAAGCGCGCGCATTCCAGCGAGCGTTGCTGGGCGGCACCGGTGCGCTGGCGGACCGCGGCGGCGCCGGTGCCATCGGCCAGGGTCGCATCCAGCCACCACTGTGCGCTGCCATCGCCCCCGCTGGCGACCATGGTCGCCTTGAAGCCGGCCGCGCTCAGGGCCGCCAGGCGGCGGTCCGCACCTTCCCGGTTGCGGTACTGGCCCAGCGCGATGGCATTGGCCTCTTCGCCCTGGGCAATGATGTAGTAATCACTCACCCCGGCCGCGACGATGCGTTTGACCGTGGCCTGCGCTTCTTCACGACTGGCAGCGGGCGGCAGCAGCACGCGGTAACGGGTGGCGCCGGCATCGGCGACCTCGCGCAGCCTGGCCCCACGCAGGGCTCCCCCGGCGCGTGACTGGGCGGCCTGGGCGGCAGCACGGTCTGCGAACGGCCCCAGGCTCACGCATTGGGCGGGCGTGGGGCTTGCGGTGATCGGAGCGGGTGTGGATGCCGGTACCGGAGCTGCCGCCACCGGGGCCGGTGCAGGCACGCTGGTGGCGGGCGCCGGTGCAGGCGTGTCAGCCACGGCGGCGGCTGGCTCGGCGATGGTCGGCGCGGCCGTGGGCACCGACGGCTGGGCCACCGGCGCGGAAGCGGGCGTGACGTCCTGCAGCGCCGGGGCGGCGTCCAGCGGCGTTGCGGCAGCCGGCGGCGCCTGCGTGGCCGGCAGCACTTCCAGCTGGGCCACACCGACCGGCGAAGCTGGCGGCGCGCTGACCGGTTCACCGCGCAGCAGCCACCACAGCGCGACACCGAGGTTGAGGATGACCAGGACGACGATCAGGGCACGGGTAAGCATCGGCTGATCCTAGCCTGCCGACGGCGGTTGGTGCACGGCCCAGCGGGCCAGCCCATCAAGCACCAGCGAGGGCTGGAACTCGGCATCGCCGAGCAGCGGCAGCAGCGCCGGTGCACCGCCCCCGTGCACCAGCAGATGCGGCAGCGCGCCGAGGCGTTCACCGCCTTGCATGCGGCTGCGTTCAATCAAGGCCACCGCCGCACCATCACAGCCGGAGGCCAGCGCATCGGCGGTGTCGTTGGCGAACTCACTGTAGTCACCGCCTGCGGCCGGCAACTGCACGGCGCGCGCATGCAGCGCTTCGCGCATGGTGGTCGGCGAGGCGGCAATGCGCCCGCCGTGATGCTGGCCATCGGCGTCGATCAGATCGATGGTGAGCGCGGTGCCCACTCCGGCGATCAGCACGGCCTGGCCACGCGCCGCCACGGCCAGCAGTGCCAGGTAACGGTCCACGCCGAAGCGGTTGGGGTCGGCGTAGGCGATCCGCACACCGGCGTATTCGGCCTCGGTACGCGCGACACGGACGTGGCGGAAGCGGGCCTGCAGCACATCCAGCATGGCGGCCGTCAGCGACGGCGCTGCGACGCTGGCGACATACGCGGTATCGCCCGAGGGCAGCGCCTCCAGTGCCAGCGCAGGCATTGCTTCGGCGCCATGCGGCCATGCCTGCACGTCACCGGCGCGCACGCCCTGCAGCGGCGCGAACTTGAAGCGCGAATTGCCCAGGTCAAACAACCAGTCGCTCATTGCGCCCTCACGCTGACTTCGCCCGCATGGAAAACCCGTTCGCTTCCGTCGATACGCACGCGCAGTGCTCCGTCGTCGGCCAGGCCCAGTGCCGTGCCGGCAAACAGGACGCCGCCTTCTTCCACCTGCACCTCGCGCCCGGCCAGGCTGTCCAGCGCGGCATAGCGGGCCAGGAACGGCGCCAGGCCCTGCTGCTCGAACGCGTCCAGTGCTGGCAGCAGCGCGGCCAGGATGCGCGCGACCACGGCATTGCGCGAGGTCTGTTCGCCACACAGCGTGTCCAGATCGGTCCAGGGCTGGGTGATCTCCGCCGCGAAGGTGGCCGGCATGCGTACGTTGACGCCAAGCCCGATCACGGCCCGCGCAGGGCCGGCGAATTCACCGCCGCCTTCGATCAGCAGGCCACCGAGTTTGTGGCCGTCGACGACCAGGTCATTCGGCCACTTCAGCGCGACACCGCCGAAGCCCGCCTCGCGCAGTGCTTCGGCCACCGCGACACCGGCGACCAGGCTGAGCCCGCCCAGCCGCGACAGGCCACCGGCAAAGCCGCGTAATACTGAGAGGTAGACATGCGCCGCCAACGGCGAGGCCCACACCCGCCCCCGCCGCCCGCGGCCACGGGTCTGGCGCTCGGCCAGGAGCACCACCACCCCGCGCTCCGGCGCGCTGCAGCGCAACAATTCACTGTTTGTTGACGCCACTGACCAGGCGATCTCCAGCGAGGCCAGTTCGGCGGACACCGGGCCCGGCAGCGCAGTCTGGATGGCACCGGCGTCCAGCAGGTCCAGCGGCTGCTGCAGCTGGTAGCCGTCACCGGCGCGGCCGTCGATATCGACCCCGGCGGCTCTAAGTCCTTGAATCCGCTTCCAAATCGCGGCGCGGGTCTGGCCCAGTTCGCGCGCCAGCGCGTCGCCGGACAGGCGCCCGGCGCCCAGTTTGGCCAGCAGTTGGCGGTCGTCCACGGCAGCTTCCATCGGGTAAACGGGAAAAGTATGCGGGAAAGCCGCCGCCAGCGCCCACCGGAGGCCTTCCAATCCCTTGGGCGAATCGGGCTAGAATCGAGAACTTGACCCGCCCTGTGGATGTTGACGATGCGCCCGCTCGCCCATTGCCTGCTCCTCCTGATGGCCCCGCTGGCCGCGCACGCTTCCGATGCGCTCACCACGGCGGGCCGCGGCGCGTGTGTCTATTCGGGCAGCGAGAACGAGCGCAGTGCGCCCGCGTCGGCCTCGGCGGCCGCCGCCCCGGCGACCGTCAAGCCCAGCGCCAGCAGCGGTACCAGCACCGGCGGCGGTGGCGATGACGACGTACTGCCGCGCCTGCGTGCGCCGAAATGGCACAGCTTCCTGCCGGGTATGTTCCGCTGATCGAACGACTGTTGGGCTGGCTGCGCCGCACGCCACGCGAGATCGACCCCACCCTCTGGGACCGCACGTGCCGCCGCGCCGCGTGGCTGCAGCAGCTGGACCCAGCCCGCCGCGAGCGCCTGCGCGCCCTCGCCGCCCGCTTCCTCCACGAGAAGACGATCAGCCCGGCCGCCGAACTGCAGCTCGATGAGGCCGACGGCGTGCTGTTGGCCGCGCTGTGCTGCCTGCCGTTGCTGGAACTGGGCGAAATCGGCCTGCGTGGCTGGTCGCAGCTGATCGTCTATCCCGACGCGTTCCGCGTGCACCGCAGCCATGTGGATGCCGCCGGCGTGCTGCACGAATGGGACGACGCACTGATCGGCGAATCCTGGGACAGCGGTCCGCTGATTCTCTCCTGGGCCGACATCCAGGCCGACATCGCCGATCCCGAAGCCGGGTTCTGCGTGGCGGTGCATGAGATGGCGCACAAGATCGATGCGCTGGACGGGGCGATCGACGGCACGCCGCCGTTGCCGCGGGCGTGGCAAACGCAATGGGCAGCGGATTTCCAGCAGGCCTACGACACGTTCTGCGCCGAGGTGGACAGCGGTCGGCAGACGTTGATCGACCCCTACGCGTCCGAGGCGCCGGAAGAATTCTTCGCGGTGGTCAGCGAGTACCACTTCTCCGCACCGGCGCTGCTGGCGCGTGAGATGCCGGCGGTGGCCGGGCATCTGCAGCGGTTCTATGGACCGTCACCGCTGATGCGGTGAGGCGCGCCACGACCAACGGTCGTGGGCCACCAGCGCCTTGGAAATGCCGGGCGATCCAGATCGATGATGCACCCTGCAGACCACGGGTAGGTACTGACCGCTGGTCGGTACAGCCTTTACGGCCCCGGCGGCAGCTTCACTTCAAAGCGCGCGCCACCCAGTTCCGGCGAACGCGTCACCTGCAGTTCGCCACGGTAATCCTTGATCAGGTCCTGCACGATCGACAGGCCGATGCCGTGGCCCTGCACGCGCTCATCGCCACGCACGCCACGCTGCAGCACCTTGGCGATGTCTTCCGGTGCGATGCCCGGGCCATCATCGTCCACCGAAAGCACCAGGCCTGCGCGACGCGCACCGGGCGCCGGCAACGGATGCGCGGTCAGCAGCACGCGACGCTTGGCCCACTTGAAGGCGTTCTCCAGCAGGTTGCCGAGCAGCTCCTGCAGGTCACCAGGCTCGCCATGGAAACGCGCGGCCGGATCGATGTCGAATTCGCACAGCACGCCCTTCGAGGCATACACCTTCTCCAGGCCACGCACGATCTCTTCGGCGTTGGACTCGATCGGCAACGGCGCGGAGAACAGCTTGTGGCCGGACGACGCCGCGCGCGCCAGCTGGTAGGACACCAGGTTGTTCATGCGCCGCAGCTGCACGTCGAATTCTTCGCGCAGATCCTCATCGCGTGCGCCACTGTCGAGCTGCGTGCGCAACACCGCGAGCGGTGTCTTCAGGCTGTGCGCGAGATCGGCCAGGGTGTTGCGCTGGCGCTCGAGGTTTTCGCGCTCGCTCTCGATGAAGGCGTTGATGCTGTCGGTCAGCGGCTCCAGCTCGCGCGGATGCCGTTCGCTCATGCGCTCGGTTTCACCGCGCTGGACCTTGGTCAGTTCGTTGATCACGCGCCGCATCGGGCGCAGGCTCCATTGCAGAATCACGGTCTGCAGCAACAGCAGGATCAGACCGATGCCACCCAGGTAGAACCACACCCGCCCGCGGAACACGCGCAGCTGCGCGCCGAGCGCGCGCGAGTCTTCGAGCACGTAGATCGTGTACGGGAATTCGGTGGCCGGGTCGGCGTCGGCATCCCAGACCAGGCCCATGCCATAGCGGTAGGCCGAGCCCTCGCTGCCGTCGATCTGGATCATCGGCAACGGGCCTTCGAAGACTTCCTGGCGCGGGGCCAGCATGCCGCCGCCCACGGTAGGAAGCATCGGGCCTTCGGCGGACATGGAGTTGCCCTTGCCGTCGGGCATCACGACCTGCAGATAGAGGCCGCTGCCGGGAACATCAAAGCGCGGATCCGGCGGCTGCTCGCGGATGTACAGCGAGCGGTCGCGGGTGAAGTCGATGCCGGCCGCGTAGGCGGTGGCGTAGTTCTTGAGGCGCTCGCGCAGGTTGGCCTTCGCGGTATCGGCGAAGGCGGCGTCCAGCGCGTAGCCGGCCAGGGCCAGGAAGGCCACCAGGCCCACCGAGGCGGCCAGCAGCTGGCGCGCCTGCAGTGAGCGCGGCCGCCAGCGTTTAAAGAACCACAGACGGCCGGACATCATCTATCGCCAGCCGCAGCTCAGCCTTCGTTGCGCGGAATGGCGAAGCGGTAACCGCGGCCACGCACGGTTTCGATCGGCTTGAGTTCGCCGTCGGCATCGAGCTTCTTGCGCAGGCGGCCGATGAAGACCTCCAGCACGTTCGAGTCGCGGTCGAAATCCTGCTGGTAGATGTGTTCGGTGAGGTCGGCCTTGGAGACCAGTTCACCGGCATGCATCATCAGATACTCGAGCACTTTGTACTCGTAGCTGGTGAGGTCCACATTGCTGCCGTTGACGCTGACCGTCTGCGCGGCAAGATCCAGCGCGACCGGGCCGCATTCCAGCGTCGGCTTGCTCCAGCCGGCGGCGCGGCGCAGCAGCGCATTGACGCGGGCCAGCAGCTCTTCCACGTGGAACGGCTTGACCAGGTAATCGTCGGCGCCCTGCTTGAGGCCCTCGACCTTGTCCTGCCAGCTTGAGCGCGCGGTCAGGATGAGCACGGGGAACTTCTTGCCCTCGTCGCGCAGCGCCTTGATCAGTTCCATGCCCGACATCTTGGGCAGGCCCAGATCGATGATGCCGACGTCGAACGGTACTTCGCGGCCCATGTACAGACCTTCCTCTCCGTCCTGCGCAGCATCGACGGCAAAGCCTTCGCGCTTGAGCCGGGCTGCCAGTGTTTCCCGCAGCGGGGCTTCGTCTTCGACCAGAAGGATACGCATGAACTCTCCCTAGTGTCCTGGGTATGGCCCCATGGGGCCAGTGGGTAATGCAGATGACTGCGGACAACTATCCCTGTTCAGGGGTTATCGCCGCGTAGTGATGACATATCCGAGCGCGGCGTGCGGGGCTGTGAACGCGATGTCGCCGGATCGTCCATATAGCGGACGCGACCGCGATCATCCATGTACTTCACCCGGTTGATATCGCGCCCATCGAAGGGCACGCGCTCGGCACCGAGGATGTGTCCACCGGTAGTACGTTGCACCCGACGCACCGCGTCGGACAGCGAGCGCTCCTGCGGGCCACCACGTTCGGCCGTGCGCATCATTTCGGCACGGGCCGCTTCGGGCGGTGGCATCTGTGCCCACGCACTGCTGGAGGCAGCGGCGCCCGTCGCCAACAGGGCGAAGGCGGCAATGCGGCGGTGGCGGGTCACGGAGAACATCGGTCTGATCCTAGCGGAGCGCGGCTAAACGTTCAAAAGTTGTGAATCGGCAACCGCCAGCCTGGGCCGGCGCTTTACGAATCTTTAGCGAATTCTTGGTTTTAGCCAGTGAATCCGATCTGAACTTTTCCTGCCGCCTCCCCGTGCCGTTCATATAAGTGAACATTGGCGGTCAAAGCGGGATGCTTGTCAAGCCGACAAGGTGACGCGGCTCACGCGGCGACGCGTTCGGCCTGCGCCCGGGTCACTGCCAGTGCCTGCTCGATCAGGCTCCAGTCGGCCCCGACCCGGTGCGAGCCCTCGCTCAGGATCTGGCGGAAAGCGCGCCCACCTGGCTGCCCATGGAACAGGCCCAGCAGGTGGCGGGTGATGTGCTTGAGGGCCAGCCCGCTGGCCAGCCGGGCCTCGATGTAGGGCTGCATCGCGCGCAGCAGGGCTTCGCGAGGTTGCAGCGCGGCGCCGGTCTGGGCGGCCTCGAGCTGATGCAGCACGTAGGGATCGTGGTAGGCCGCACGGCCCAGCATCACCCCGTCCAGGGCCGGCAGCTGGGCCTGCGCCGCCTCGATCGTGGCCAAGCCGCCGTTGAGGACGATCTGCAGCTGCGGGCGGTCGGTCTTGAGGCGGTGCGCCCAGTCGTACCGCAGCGGCGGCACTTCGCGGTTTTCCTTGGGCGACAGGCCCTTCAGCCACGCGTTGCGGGCATGTACCACGAACATCGCGCTGCCGGCGTTGGCCGACTGATCGACGAAGTTGAAGAAGTTTTCGTAGTCGTTGTCGTCATCCACGCCCAAGCGGCATTTCACCGTGACCGGAATGTCCACCGCGGCAACCATCGCGCCCACGCACTCGGCGACCAGCGCCGGTTCGCGCATCAGGCAGGCACCGAAGCGGCCGGCCTGCACGCGGTCGGACGGGCAGCCGCAGTTGAGGTTGACCTCGTCGTAGCCCCATTCCTGCGCGATACACGCAGCCTGGGCCAGCAGGGCCGGATCGCTGCCGCCCAGTTGCAGGGCCAGCGGATGCTCGCTGCCGTCGAAGCCGAGCAGGCGCTCGCGGTCGCCATGGATCACGGCGTTGGCGTGCACCATCTCGGTGTACAGCCGTGCGCCCGGTGCCAGCAACCGATGGAAGTACCGGCAGTGGCGGTCCGTCCAGTCCATCATCGGGGCGACGGACAGGCGCAGGGAGGCGGCGTAACGCGCGGCGGCGTCGGTGATCGGCTGGGTCATGGGGCGCGGGGCTGTCTGAATTCACTGGCAATGCCAGCGCAATCAATAGTTTACCCCCTTCCCATGAACGCTGCCCGAGGGTGCAGCCGGCGGCCGGATCGCGCGCGGAGTACCCGCCTGCAACGACGGCGGTAGACAATGCAGCCCTGCACGTCCCTCCCAAGCATCCATGCCCGCGCTCCGTCTGCCCAGCTTCGACCCCACCACCGAGCAAGGCGTCCTGCGCCTGTCGATCGCCGCCTCCCTGGCGATGGCCGCCGCGGCCGTGGCGTTCGGCCTGTTGGCCAACTCCTCGCTGATCATCTTCGACGGCATCTACGGCCTGATCGACGTGGTGATGACCTGGCTGTCGCTGCTGGTGGTGCGCCTGATCAGCCTGTCGACCCACGTCGATACCCTGCAGTCGCGCTTGAACCAGCGCTTCACCATGGGCTTCTGGCATCTGGAACCGATCGTGCTCGGGGTCAGCGGGACGTTGATGATCGGCGCGGCGCTGTACGCGGCGGTCAACGCGGTGGACGCCCTGATGTCCGGCGGGCGCGAGATCGCGCTCGGGCCGGCGATCCTGTTCGCGGTGATCTCGATCGTGGCCGAAACCGGGCTGGCACTGTTCGTACGCCGGGCGAACCGGTCGATCGGCTCGGACTTCATCGCACTCGATGCCAAGAACTGGGTGGTCGCGGCGAGCATGTCGGCGGCGTATCTGGTCGCCTTCGTCGGCGGCTATGTGCTGGGTGGCACGCAGTGGGCGTGGCTGGTGCCGTACATCGATCCGGCGATCCTGCTGGTGGTCTGCCTGTTTGTGGTCGTGGCGCCGATGGGCACGGTGCGCCAGGCGTTGTCGGACATCCTGCTGATCACCCCGCTGGATCTGCAGACCCACGTGGACGAGGTGGCGCGCGATATCGTGGCCAGGCACGGTTTCCTGGAATACCGCAGCTACGTGGCCAAGGTCGGGCGCGGTGAGCAGATCGAGCTGTTCTTCGTGGTGCGCGCCGATGATCCACCGCGGGCGCTGATCGAATGGGATCGCCTGCGCGATGAGATCGGCGAAGCGCTGGGTGAGGAGTCGCCGGACCGCTGGCTGACGATCATGTTCACGACGGATCGGGAGTGGGCGATCTGAGCGACGTCGGCGTGCATCGCGTTATCGTTCGGTGGCCACACTGCCCTGTTTCCACTGCCGCGGCGACTGCCCGGTCTGCGCCTTGAACGCGCGCGACAACGCCGCTTCGCTGCCGTAGCCCACATCGATGGCGATGCGCTTGAGCGGCTGGCCGCGGCGCAGCGCCTGCTGCACCAGGCGGGTGCGCCAGCCCTGCAGGTAATGACCGGGCGTACTGCCGATGGTGTCGCGGAAGCTGTCGGCGAAGGCGCTGCGTGACATGCCGGCGCGCTGCGCGAGCGACTCCAGCGTCCACTCGTCGGCGGGCGCTTCATGCATCGCCACCAGCGCGTGGCGCAGACGCGGATGGGCCATGCCGGCGAGCAGGCCGACGCGGATCTGGCCACTCTCCATCAGCGCGCGCAGGATCTGGATCAGCACCACTTCAAACAGACGATCCAGCAGCGCCTGGCGGCCGCAGCGCTGCGCGAAGGCTTCTTCGAACAGCAGTGACAGCACCGGCTGGCCGCCGTACAAGCCCTCCAGCGGCAGGCACACGATCGGCGGCAGCGCAGCGGCGACCGGGTTGTTGGCGCCCCCTTCGAACTGCAGGTTGGCGCACGCGAAATCCGCGCCCCGCGTGGCATCGGTGACGAAGCGGTGCGCGAGCGGGCGCGGGTACAGCAGTACGCTGGGCGTGGTGATCTGCAGCACGCTGCCGTCCGGATGCTCGACGCGCACATCGCCCTCGCGGATCAGATTCAGTTGGCCACGCTCGCCATCGCCCGGCAGATCGTTGATGCCGCATAGCGCGCCGGCGTGGAACACCTCGGCCGACACCGCGAAGCGGTCCAGCAGGGATTGCAGTCGATCGACCATTGGCGGACTCCAGATCAAGTTTTCTGGACGAAATGTTGCCATAAGTACGACTCAGGCGCGCAAAGTACACCTGCCATCTGGCCCACCCCTTTCACTCCGCAGGAGATTCCCATGCCCATTGCCAACGTTCTGTACACCGCCCAGGCCACTGCCAACGGCGGCCGCGACGGCCGCGCCGTCTCTTCCGACAACGTGCTGGACATCCAGCTCTCCACCCCGCGCGAGCTGGGCGGTGCGGGCGGCCCGGGCACCAACCCGGAGCAGCTGTTCGCCGCCGGTTACTCGGCCTGCTTCCTGGGCGCGCTGAAGTATGTGGCCGGTCAGGCCAAGGTCGCTCTGCCGGCTGAAACGCAGATCACCGGCAAGGTCGGCATCGGCCAGATCCCGACCGGCTTCGGCATCGAAGTGGCGCTGGAGATTTCGGTTCCGGGCCTGCCGCGCGAGCAGGTCGAAGAACTGGTGCAGAAGGCCCACATCGTGTGCCCGTACTCCAACGCGACCCGCGGCAACATCGACGTGACGCTGACGGTGGTCTGAAAAAAAATGGGCGGCTGCCTGACTTGATCGTCTGGCAACCGCCCATCCCACCGCGGTGGATCCCGTGGGCGTACCCATGGGATGCATCTTGTTCTGTTGCAAAGACCAACGGTCGTTGCCTACCGGTGAAGCCGGATGTCGCCGGTGTCGATAGTGACGTTGCCGGCCAGCGGCCGGCACTACCCACTATTTGTCGTGCGTGATCAGCTGCACCACGCTGGAGAAATCCAGCTTGCCGCGACCGGCCTGGTGATTCATCGAATACAGGTTGCGGGCCAGCTCGCCCAGCGGGATCGAGGCGCCGACACTCATCGCCGCTTCCACTGCCAGGCCCATGTCCTTGAGCATCAGGTCGCTGCCGAAGCCGCCGCTGTAGCCGCGCGAGGCCGGGGCGTTTTCGAGCACGCCGGGCCACGGGTTGCACACTTCGGTCGCCCAGCTGCGGCCCGTACTGACCGCCATCATCTGCGAGAGCACCTTCGGGTCTAGCCCGTGCGCGACGCCCAGCGCGATCGACTCACCGGTCACCGCCATGATCACGCCCAGCGCCATGTTGTTGCACAGCTTGGCGACCTGGCCGGCACCGCTGGCGCCGACATGGAAGATGTTCTTGCCCATCGCCTGCAGCAGCGGGCGCGCGCGCTCCAGTGCCTCGGCTTCGCCACCGACGATGAAGGTCAGGGTGCCGGCCTGGGCACCGGCAGTGCCGCCGGAGACCGGTGCGTCCAGCATCTGCAGGCCGCGCGCGGCAGCGGCTTCGGCGACCTTGCGGGCGGTGGCCGGCGCGATGGTGCTGCAGTCGATGACCAGCGCGCCGCCGGGGATGTCGGCCAGCAGGCCGTCGTCACCCAGGTAGACGCCTTCAACGTGGCGGCTGGCCGGCAGCATCGAGATGACGATCTCGGCCCCGGTCAGCGTATCCAGTGCCGAGCTGGCGGCGGTGGCGCCGGCATCGACGGCGGCCTGCACGGCGGCGGGCACCAGGTCGAACACCCGCACCGCGTGACCGGCCTTGGCCAGGTTGGCGGCCATCGGGCCACCCATGTTGCCCAACCCGATGAATGCAATACGGCTCATGCGCGGCTCCTTTCAGGGACGGTGGCACCGAGGTCGGCCAGCGGATGCGCGGCATCCGACCACGGCGAAACGAAGAAGGTGCGGGCCCACTCGGCCGTGGCTTCGGCCAGCGTGCGCGGCTGCCACTGCGGGGTGCGGTCCTTGTCGATCAGCAACGCGCGGATGCCTTCGGCGAAGTCGCCGTGGCCGGCCGCATGCAGTGCTGCGATGTATTCGATGCGGTATACCTCGGCCAGCGAAGCGCCCTCGGCCAGGTGCTGCAGCTCGAACGCGAGCCGCGCCGAGCCGGGCGCACCGGCGGCAAGTGTGGCTTTCGCAGTGCTCAGCCAGGCATCGTCCGTTTCCAGCGCAAGAATCGCCTCGACGATCGCACCAACGTCGTCACCGGCGCACAGCGCGTCCACGGTGGTGGCATTGCGCAGCAGCGGACCGGTGGCCGCATCGCTGGCGTGTTGCTGCAGCAGTGCGGTCAGTTGTTCGTGGTTGCGCTTGGCCTCGCGGCTCCAGTGCACGTCCGCCAGCGCATTGAACACGGTCTCGCGCTGCGCCTCGGCGATGTGGATATCCGCCAGCCCGGCGTAGATCGCATCGCCGGCGTTGAGCGGTGCACCGGTCAGGGCCAGGAACAGGCCGCCGTGGCCGGGTACGCGCGGCAGCAGCCAGCTGCCGCCCACGTCCGGGAACAGGCCCACGGTGATCTCCGGGAACGCCAGCCTGGAGCGCTCGCTGACCACGCGGTGGCTGGCGCCGGACATCAGGCCGATGCCACCGCCCATGACGATGCCATGGCCCCAGCACAGGATCGGCTTGGGATAGGTGTGGATCGCGTAGTCGACGCGGTACTCGACGTCGAAGAATTCCGCTGCGTAGGCGTTGTCGCGGATGTCGGTCTTCCCGCCCTCGCGGTAGTCGACCATGCTGCGGTACAGGCTGTGCAGATCGCCGCCGGCGCAGAAGGCCTTTTCGCCGGCGCCCTGCAGCACCACCAGCGCGATGCCGTCATCAACGGCCCAGGCATCCAGCCGCTCGCGCAGCAGATGCGCCATCGGCAGCGAGAACCCGTTGAGCGTGCGCGGGGCATTGAGCGTGGCGATGCCGATGCGCGTGCCGTTGGCGGCGGCGCGCTCTTCGAACAGCACCGGCGCCTCGTCGTTGACGACGGCGGTGCTCATGCGTTCTTCCACTGCGCGGCACGCTTTTCCAGGAAGGCGTTCACGCCTTCGGCCTGGTCGGCGCTGTCGAACAGATCAACGAAGGCCTCGCGCTCGGCCACCAGCGCCGAGGCGTGGGTGCCGGTGCGGGTGGCCTGCACCAGCGTCTTGCAGGCGGCGATGCTGGTCGGGCTCTGCTTGCCCGCCTTGTGCGCCCACGCCAGGGCCAGTGCCTTGGCCTCGCCCTTGCCCACCTTTTCTTCCACCAGGCCGATACGCAGTGCGGTGTCCGCATCGATGCGCTCGCCCAGCAGGATCATGCGCTTGGCCCAGCCTTCGCCCACCAGGCGCGGCAGGTTCTGGGTGCCGCCGGCGCACGGCAGCAGGCCGACGGTGGCCTCCGGCAGCGCCACCTGGGCGTGTTCTTCGATGATGCGCAGGTCGCAGGCCAGCGCGCATTCCAGACCGCCGCCCATCGCGTAGCCGTTGATCGCCGCGATGGAGACACCACGGAAACCGGACAGCGCTTCAAAGGCTTCGCCGAAGCGACGTGCCGCTTCACGTGCGGCGGCCTTGTCGCCGGAGGCGAACTGCTTGAGGTCGGCACCGGCGGAGAAAAACTTCTCGCCATCGCCGGTGATCACCAGCGCGTAGATATCGCGGTCCGCATTGAGCGCGCCGACCAGATCGCGCAGCGCCGAGAGGCTGTGCACGGTCCAGGTATGCGCGGGCGGGTTGTCGAGGGTGATGACCGCGACGTGGCCATCGGCCTCGACCTTCAGGCCGACGTGATCATGCTGGCGCCACTCCATCATCGCAGTTCCTCTTCAGTGTTGAGCAGGTGGCGGGCCACGATCACACGCATGATCTCGTTGGTGCCCTCCAGGATCTGGTGCACGCGCGAATCGCGCAGCAGCCGTTCGATCGGGTATTCACGGATGTAGCCGTAGCCGCCGTGGATCTGCAGCGCATCGTTGCAGATGTTGAAGCCGGCATCGGTGGCGAAGCGCTTGGCCATCGCGCACCACACGTTGGCATCGCTGGCGCCGGCGTCGAGCTTGCGCGCGGCGGTGTGCACCATCTGCCGTGCGGCGACCAGCTGGGTGGCCATGTCGGCCAGCTTGAACTGCAGCGCCTGGAACTCCGACAGCGCCTTGCCGAACTGGCGGCGCTCGCCCATATAGCGGCGGGCGGCATCCACGGCGCCTTGGGCCGCACCCAGCGAGCACGCGGCGATGTTGATGCGGCCGCCGTCCAGGCCCTTCATGGCCAGCTTGAAGCCACTGCCTTCCTCGCCGAGCATATGGCTGACCGGCACGCGCACGTTCTCGAAGGTGATGCCACGGGTCGGCTGGCTGTTCCAGCCCATCTTCTCTTCCTTGCGGCCGTAGCTGATGCCCGGCAGGTCGGCCGGCACCGCGATCGCGCTGATGCCACCTGCACCGGCGCCGCCGGTGCGCGCCATCACCACCAGCAGTTCGGTGGCACCGGCGCCGGAGATGAAGGCCTTGGAGCCGTTGAGTACGTAGTCGTCGCCGTCACGCACCGCGCTGGTCTTCAGCGAGGCCGCATCCGAACCGGCACCCGGTTCGGTCAGGCAATACGATGCCAGCTTGGTGCCGGACGAGAGGTCTGCACCCCACGCGGCACGCAGGCTCTCCTGGCCCCACTTGGCCACCATCCACGAGGCCATGTTGTGGATGCTGACATAGGCCGCCGTGGACGGATCCACATTGGCGAGCTCCTCGATGACGACGGCGGCGTCCAGACGGCTCAAGCCGCTGCCACCGACCTCGGGATCCATGTACAAACCACAGAACCCGAGTTCCCCTGCCTTGGCGATCGCCTCGCGCGGAAAGATGCCCTCCGCATCCCATCGCGCGGCGTGCGGCGCCAGTTCGGCCTGGGCGAAGTCACGCGCTGCCTCTCTATAGGCCTGCTGCGCTTCGTCGAGTTCCGTCGTCATCGAGTGGCTCATGGTCGAACTCCGTTGTTGCGGTTGCTTACTTCAGGCTGATGGTGGTGTTGACGCCATGACCCAGCGTCTCGTCATCGAACCAGCGCGAGGTGATGGTCTTGGTCTGGGTGTAGAACATCACCACCTGCTTGCCGTACGGGCCCAGGTCGCCGAGCTTGGAGGCACGCGAGCCGGTGAACGAGAACAGCGGCACCGGCACCGGGATCGGCACGTTGATGCCGACCTGGCCGACGTCGATGTCTTCCTGGAACTTGCGGGCGGCCGCGCCGGACTGGGTGAACAGCGCGGTGCCGTTGCCGTTGGGGTTGGCGTTGATCAGTGCGATGGCATCTTCCAGGGTGTCCGCTTCCAGGATCACCAGCACCGGCCCGAAGATTTCCTCGTCGTACACGCGCATCCCCGGCGTCACGCCGGCGAAGATGGTCGGACCAACGAAGTTGCCCTTCTCGAAGCCATCGACCTGCGGGTTGCGGCCATCGAGCACCAGCTTGGCGCCCTGCTCCACGCCCGAGGCGATCAGGCCTTCGACACGCTCACGCGCGGCGCAGGAGATCACCGGACCGACATCGGTACCGGCGACACTGCCGCCGCTGACCTTCAGCGTCTTGGCCTTGGCCACCAGGTCCGGCACCCACTCGCGTGCTTCGCCGACCAGCACCAGGGTGGAGGCGGCCATGCAGCGCTGGCCGGCCGCACCGAAGGCGGCACCGACCATCGCATTGAGGCTCTGTTCCTTGTTGGCGTCCGGCAGCACCACGGCGTGGTTCTTGGCGCCCATCATGCACTGCACGCGCTTGCCGGCCAGCGAGGCACGGTTGTACACGTGGGTGCCGACGCGGGTGGAACCGACGAACGAAACCGCCTTAATGTCCGGGTGATCGCAGATCGCGTTGACCACGTCTTCGCCACCGTGCACGACGTTCAGCACGCCCTTGGGGATACCCGCTTCCAGCGCCAGTTCGACCAGGCGCATGGTGACCATCGGGTCCTGTTCGGACGGCTTGAGGATGAAGGTATTGCCGGTGGCGATCGCCATCGGGAACATCCACAGCGGAATCATCGCCGGGAAGTTGAACGGGGTGATGCCCGCGCAGACGCCGAGCGGCTGCAGAAGGGTGTACGTGTCTACGCCGTTGGCCACGTTGTTGGCCAGCTCGCCCAGCTGCAGGTTGCCGATGGCGGCCGCGTGCTCGACCACTTCCAGGCCGCGGAACACATCGCCTTCGGCATCCGGCACGGTCTTGCCCTGCTCGGCGCTGAGGATGTGGGCCAGCTCGCTCATGTTCTCGCGGATCAGCTGCTGGTACTTCAGGAAGATGCGCGCACGGGTGCCGATCGGGGTCTTGCGCCAGGTCTTGAACGCTTCCTTGGCCGAGGCGACGGCGGCGTCGACTTCGCCGGGGGTGGCAAACGGGACCTGGGCCAGGACGTCCTGGGTGGCCGGATTGACCACGTTCTGCCAATGCGAGCTGGCCGATTCGATGAACTGGCCATCGATCAACATGCGGATACGGGGCGCTGCAACAGTCATGGACAATCCCGGCGGGTCGAAAGTTGTTGGCATTATTCACAGTGCCACCCTCGATTTCCGGGCTGTATGCGCTTAATCTGGCCAATGCCCGCTACGATTCTTGTGAATTCTGTGAATAGCCAGCCTGTCCAACGCCAGCTCGGCCTGCGCCTGCTCAAACTGCGCGAGCAGCGCGGCTACAGCCAGTTGGCGCTGGCCAAGGCCCTGGGGCTGTCGGCCAGCTACCTGAACCAGATCGAGCGCAACAAGCGGCCGTTGACCCCGGCGGTGCAGGGCAAGCTGCGCGAGGTGCTGGGTGACGTCAGTGAACTGTTCGAGGTCGATGACCCCGGCGCGCTGCAGGAATCGCTGGGCGAGACCCTGCGCGATCTGGGCCTGGCCGATGTCAGCAGCACCGAGCTGCGCGCCATGGCCGGCAACCTGCCGCAGATCAGCCGCGCCCTGCTCGACCTGCACCGCCGCCACCTGATGCTGCGCGAGCATGCCGCCGCGCTGGAGTTCCAGCTGGGTGATGTGCACGCCGGGCAGGCGTTGCCTGCGGGCGATCAGGTCCGCGATTTCTTCAACCGCATGCACAACCACATCCCCGAGCTGGATGACCTGGCCGAGCAGCTGTTCGGCGAATGGGGGCTGGTAGCCGGGCACGTGGCGCCGCGCCTGCGCCAGCTGCTGGCCGACCGCCATGGCGTGCTGGTGGAAGTGGGGCCGCTGCAGGCCGGGCGCGAGAAGCGCGTCTACGACGGCGGCAGCCGCACCTTGTGGCTGCCCGACTATCTGGAGCCGGGCCAGCAGGCATTCCAGATGGCCGCCGAGCTGGCGTTGCTGGGCTATGCGGCGCAGATCGATGCGGTGATCGCGCGCGCGGGCTTCGGCGAAGCGGAGCAGATCGCGCAGGCGCGGATCGGCATGTCCAACTACTTCGCCGGTGCGCTGGTGATGCCGTATGCGCAGTTCCTGCGCGCCGCCGAGCACAGCGCATACGACATCGATGCGCTCGCCCATCGCTTCGGCGTGGGCTTCGAGGCGGTCTGCCATCGCTTGAGCACGCTGGCGCGACGCAGCGCGCCCGGCCTGCCGTTCTTCTTCATCCGTGTGGACCGCGCCGGCAATGTCTCCAAACGGCATTCGGCCACCGATTTCCACTTCTCACAGGTGGGCGGCTCGTGCCCGCTGTGGATCGTGTACGAAGCCTTCAACCAACCGGGGCGGGTGCTGACCCAGACCGCACGCATGCCCGACGGACGCCGCCACTTCTGGCTGGCGCGGCAGGTCAGCAGTGGGCCTATCGGGCACGGGCAACCGCGCAAGACCTTCGCGGTGGCGCTGGGCTGCGACCTGCAGCATGCCGAACGGCTGATCTACACACGTGGGCTGGATATCCAGAGCCCGGGCAACTCGGTCTCGATCGGCCCGGGCTGCCGGGTGTGCCCGCGCGAGGATTGCATGCAGCGCGCGTTCCCGCAGCTGCCGGGACGCGGGTAGCGTCGACCGTTGGTCGACGTGCGTCCGATGCCGCGAGTGTTGGCACCGTTGCGAAGAGCAGCCGACCGACGGTCGGCTCTACCGGTCATGTGACGTTTAGCTGGAAGCCGACCAACGGCGGGCAGGTCGGATCGGGATGCGGTCCATCGCCGACTCAGTAGATTGGCGTGACCTTCATCTGCGGCAGCGGGCGCGGTGCGCCGTCGGTGAGGTCCGGCCCGAGGTCTTCCCAGGTCTGGCCCTGCTCGACCATGTGCCGCCACAGCTGCTGCGATTCGCGCCGTTTGTCTTCCGAACTCAATCGGTAGGACGGCGGCACCGGCATGCCGGTGGCCACACTTTGATACGCCGCTTCGTATGCCGCCACGCGTTGTGCAGGGTCATCGGTGCGCGCCACATCCAGCGTGTAGCGCTGGTAGGCCGAGGCCAGATTGCGCCAGCGGATCCAGTAATGGTTGGCGAAGGAGAAATCGCAGAAGCGCTCGCCGGCGATGCTGCCCTTGTCGGCGATGCGGCTGAGCACGGCCTGTGGCATGTCCAGGTTCATGCCGCCCTCGTCGCCCTCCAGCGCCACATGCACGATGCGGTCACGGTAGCCCGGCGCGCGGGCCTGCAGCACATCGCGCCAGTTCTGCATGGTCGAGACGATCGAAAACAGGAAACCGGACATCTCCGCCGCGGCCATCGGCTGCGCGATGGCGTGGTAGGTGCGTTGCCAGCCATGGCGGTTCTCGGTGGGCAGGAACACGGCCTGCTCCGCGCGCGCATGCGCGTCGCCCTCAGCTACCACGCTCACGGCGTCGGCAGGCTGCGCGTAGACCAGATTGATGCCGAAGGTCGGCCAGCGCGGCAACGCGGCGTCGAACAGGTGGATCGGGAAGTTGCTGCTGATGCCGCCATCGGAGAACCAGCACACACGGAACGCGGCGATCACCGGACCACAGCTCTGGCCACCACTGGTGAGCCCTTCCATGCTGTCGGCGACGTTGGCGTTGTCGCGTCGGGGCTCGGCATCGGCGACCGGCTCGCAGCGACGCTCGCGCCGGGCCGGCTCGTGCAGTGGCACTGCGCTGATGAGTAGTGGGAAGCTCAGGCTCATGCGCGTGGCCACCAGCACCGGCAGGTCCTCGCCATCGACCAGGCGGTAGTAGTCGCGCCCCTCGACGTGTTCGGGAGTGCCGGCGCGCGCGACCAGCCAGTCGACCACGCTGGCCGGGAACAACTGCGCGAACTCCTCGCGCAGGAACCAGAAGTGCGCCGCATTGAACGGCAGCGTGCGCGGTTCGGTGTGGGAGACGCAGGTGGTGATCATCTGCAGCGTGATCGCGTGCGCGCCACTGGGCTCGCCGGGATAACGTGGTGCGGCATGCAGGTCGCCGAAGGTCAATGGCTGCTCGTCCGGCTTGCCGGCCAATGCCTGCAGCTGGGTGTGCAGCCAATCCGTCAGCGCCGGTCCGGAAGCGTTCGGCTGGGTGCTGCCATTGCACAGGCCAAGCAGGTTACGCCGTGCCACGCGCGCCACGCGCAGTGCCGAGGCCAGCACGCCAGCGCCGTAGGCGCACAGCAACGACGGCAGCAGCGTCGCCCAGATGCCGTCGATGCCCCCGGCGAGGTAACCGATGCCGAGCAGGCCCGCCAGTGAGACCAGCAGTTCCAGCGGTGCGATCGCGAATACCGCGGCGAGCAGGCAGGCAATCTTGCGCAGCAGGCCAGCCTTGCCGGTCAGCATCACCAGCAGGCGGTACGCGGTACGCGCGCCATACGCCGGCTGGAACAGGCTGTGGATGAAGCCCTGCCGGGACAACTGCGCCGATACCCCGGCCAGCCCCGGAAAGCCTACCGCCGCGGCCACCGGCTCACCGGCCTGGCGTCGCCGGTCACCCAGCGCCGCTGCAGCGGCCACGGCAGCGGCAATGGCGCCGGCCGAGGTGCCGCCGATGCTCTTGAAGCGGTACTCGCGGGCCAGCGACAGCACCGCGTTGGGATACACGATGCCGCTGGTGATGCCGCCCTTCATGACCAGATCGCAGTACTTGTCCGCCACGTTGCCGTCCTCTGTCCGCCCGTGCGCGGCCGATCCGCACACCCTCCCCGCCTGCCCCCGCAACGATGCAGGGGCCAAAGAGGTCGATGGCGACAGTATCGCCCGTGCGCTTCTCAGGGCCTGAGAAGCGCGGCACGGAACGGCCTATTCGGCCTTGCCGGACTGCGGCACGCGCCGCACCTTGGAGAGGTCATAGCCCAGCGCGGCGACCCGGGTCATCGCCGCCTGGTAGTCCGCGTCGGAGATGGTCGGGGTGCGGGCCATCAGCCACATGTAGTCGCGCTTGCTGCGGCCGACGATGGTCTGTTGGTACTCCGCGTCCAGGTAGACGATCACGTACTCGGCCTGGATCGGCCAGATGAACTGCATGCCCCAGACCGCGCCGCCCGTGCCGTCCTTGACCGTCCCGACCGGGTGCATCGTCTTGACCGGCGCTTGGAAGCTGCCCTTGCGATAGCGGAAGGTGGTCTGGATGCGGCCATCCGGACGCAGTGCGTAGGATTCCACTGCGTCGAACGCCTCGCGCTCGGGCCGGCTGGGGATATGGGCGATCACATACCAGTCGCCCATGAAGCGCGGCACGTCCACGTGCGCCACCGGCGGGATCGGACGGGTGTTGCCACTGCAGCCGCCGAGCATCATGCCGACAGCCAGCAGGGGAATGAGAGCGCGGATCGACATGACGGCTTCCTCCAGGAACGTGGGGTGATCACGGACGGTTGAACAGGTAATGGGCCACCTGCCACTGCTGGCCCTGCTGATAGCCGAACAGTTCCGCGCAGGCCATCCAGAACATGCGCCAGCGCTGGTGCCACAGTGCGGCCGAAGCATCGCCGTAGGTCTGGCGCAGCACGGCCATCACCGCCTCTTTCTCGCGGTCCTGGTTGGCCAGCCAGTGATTGGCGGTGCGCTCGTAATGGGTGCCGTCGAGCAGCCAGCGCTGCTGCAGCTGCAGGTGCTGCTGGAAGAACAGCAGCGTATCGGCCGCCGGCATCAGGCCACCGGTGAAGAAATGGCGGCCCATCCAGTTGTCGTCGCCCTCGGTTTCGAACGGGTACATCAGCGTGCGGTGCACGAAGATATGCACGAACAGCTTGCCCTCGGGGCGCAGCCAGCGGTGGATGCGCTGCAGCAGCTGCGGGTAGTTGCGCATGTGCTCGAACATCTCGATGGAGACACAGCGGTCGAAGGTCTCCGCATCCAGCATCAGATGGTTCACGTCACGGGTCAGCACGGTGACGTTGATCAGGCCACGCGCGCGGCACTGGCCCAGGATGTACTCGCGCTGGCTGTTGGAGTTGGAGACAGCGGTGATCTGCGCGTTCGGGTAGTGCTCGGCCATCCACAGCGTCAGCGACCCCCAGCCGCAGCCCAGCTCCAGGATGTGCTGTCCATCGGCCAGCTGCGCGCGCTCACCGTACAACGCGAGCATCGCCTCTTCGGCCTCGTCCAGCGTTTCGCTGCCCGTGGCGTAATAGCAGCTGCTGTACTTCAGGCGCTTGCCCAGGCAGCGATGGAAGAACGCGGCCGGCACTTCGTAGTGCTGGCGATTGGCCGCATCCACGTGCAGCGCCACCGCGCTGCTGGCCAGCCCGGCAATACTCGCGGCAAAGCGCTGCGACTGGACCTGCTGGCCACCGGCAAGCTCTTCGCGCAGGCGTTGCTCGCACTGGCGGCGGATGCCCAGCCGCAACAGCGCATCGGGCACGAGCCCACGTTCGGCCAGGCCGGTCAGGCCCGGTGCGTAGTCCGGCAGGGGCAGTTGGTCACTGGCGACATTCACGGTGAAGACTCCTTGCGGGCATGCGACGAACGGGAGGGGAACCACGGGAACAGCATCGGCGTGGTGCGCTGGTACTCGCGGTAATCCTCACCGCGCGAGCGCAGCGCCTGCGCCTCGGTGAAGGGAATGCCGCTGACCCAGCGCAGGAACACGTACATCACCAACGGGCCCGACCACGCCAGCCACCACAGCGGCGACTGCACGGCCAGCAGCACGTAAGTGAACCAGTGCAGCCACTCGAAGAAATAGTTGGGGTGCCGCGAGTAGCGCCACAGACCGTCACGACAGGTCTTGCCCTTGTTCGCGGGATTCGCGCGGAAGCGCGCCAGCTGGCGGTCGGCGATGGATTCACCGCTCACGCTCAGCAGCCACATCGCCATTGCCGCGATCAGCCAGCCCCAGCCCTGCGGTTGCGGATTGACCGACACGGCCACGAACGGCAGCGCGAACAGCACGATCAGCAGGGCCTGGAACTGGAAGAAGCCGAAGATCTTTCCCTGGTGGCCGTTCCAGTGCCTGCGCAGGTGCTGGTAGCGTCCATCCTCGGGTTCGCTGCGCACCCGGTGCCACAGGTGCAGCGCCAGGCGTGATCCCCACAGGCCACCCAGTACCGCCAGTGCGATCCGTGGCATCGCCGCACCATCGCCGAGCAGGGCCAGCAACAGGGCCGACGCGCCGACGCCCTTGGCCCAGAGCACATCGACCACGCCGATGTTCTGATGCCGGCGTTGCCACCACCAGCCCCAGGTCATGATCACGGCGGCATATAGCCACACCACCCACAGCATCTTCATCGTGTCTCTCCAGGAGTGAGTGTGTTCAAGGGGGCCGTGCGGCCCTGCCAATGGCGGGCGCAGGCGGCCAGCAGCGGCAGCGCGACCGCCCAGCCGAGGCCGAGCAGCAGCACGCCGTGCCACTGCGGTGTGGCGAACACCACCGAGGACCAACCGCGCGCAGCGGACAGATACGCCAGCGGCGCCAGCAGCAGGCCGACCAGCGCGGCGGCAATGAGATGCCGCTGCAGCACCGCGAACGACACCGTCAGCGTCATCGCGAAGGCGGCCCACAGGGCCAGAATCCAGACCGGTGCGATCCACGCGCGCTCATTGGCAGCCGCGTAGGTCACCCACCCGGACGCACCCGCCAGCCCATCCACGAGCAGGCCGCACCCGATCGCCACCAGCATGAGCCTGAGCTCCACCGACGGCTGCGCCGACAACGCCAGCTGGCTGCCCACGTAGGCAGCAGCCGCCACCAGCGCCGGCCAGCGCAGCCCGTGGCCGGCACCGATCACGGCGCACAGCCACACCAGCTGGTTGCCGATCACGTTGGCCCAGAATCGTGTCACTTCAGCCTTCCCCGGCAATCAGCGCGGGCCGGTAGCCCGGACGCGCCATCAGCAGGTGCGAGACGCCGATGGAGCGCTCCAGGAAGCCCCCCTCGCAGTAGGCCAGATAGAACTCCCACAGGCGGATGAAGGATGCATCGAAGCCCTGTGCGCGTACCGCGGGCAACTGGGCCAGGAAGCGCTGGCGCCAGGCACGCAGGGTCAGCGCATAGGACGGGCCGAAATCATGCTGGCCGATCAACTGCAGGTCGCTGCTGCGGGTCTTGGCGGCGACGATCGCGTTGATCGACGGAATGAAACTGCCGGGAAACACGAAGCGCTTGATGTAGTCGACGCTGCGCCGGGCCTGCTCGTAGCGCTGGTCTTCGATGGTGATGGCCTGCAGCAGCGCCAGGCCATCGTCCTTGAGCAACCGGGTGAGCGTGGCGAAGTAGGTGTCCAGGTACTGCGCGCCGATCGCCTCGATCATCTCGATGGAGACCAGCTTGTCGTACTGGCCCTCCATATCGCGGTAGTCCTTGAGCAGCAGGGTCACCTTGTCCTGCAGCCCGGCCGCCTCCACCCGCTGCCGGGCCAGCGTGTACTGCTCGACCGAGATGGTGGTGGTGGTGACGTGGCAACCGATGTGCCGCGCCGCGTACAGCGCGAAGCCGCCCCAGCCGGTGCCGATCTCGACCACGCGATCGGTGGCGGTGAGCTGCAGCTGCTCGCAGATGCGCGCGAGTTTGCGCTCGGAGGCCGCCTCCAGCGTGTCGTCCGGGCTCGCATACAGCGCCGAGGAGTACATCAGGTCCGGAGACAGGAACAGCGAGAAAAACGGATTGCCCAGATCGTAGTGCGCCGCGATGTTGCGGCGGCTGCCTTCGCGCGTATTGCGGCGCAGCCGGTTCCAGCCCTTCAGCAACCAGCCACCGACACGCGCCGGCCCGCCCTCCATGCCATCGAGCAGATCCCGGTTGCGCACCAGCAGCCGCACCAGCGCGACCAGATCATCGCAGCGCCAGTCGCCACGGATGTACGCCTCGCCTGCGCCCACACTGCCCTGCGCAGCCACTGCGCGATAGAAGGCCGGGTCATCCACCCACACCGTCACCTGTGGCGTGGCCTGTGGATCACCGATCACCACATCACCGAGCGCATCGCGCAGGCGCAGATGGCCGCCACGCAGCGGGGCGAGCTGAGCCAACAGGCGCCCACGCAGGAACCCTTCAAGGGCGGACGGCTGCGGCAGGGCCACCGCACGGGTCATGTCGTTCATGGGGATTTTCCGGCAAGAGAAGGGTGGTCATGGACGGGGTTGCGCTTGAGCCACAGGCGAAGCGCCTGCCAGTGGATCGCGGCCACCACCTTGAGGGTCATCAGCGGGTAGCGCAGCAGCACGCCGGCCAGGCCGCGCCCGGTGAGCGGATGGCGCTGCATCACCAGATCGGCATCGAACTGGCACGTCCCTTCGCGCCAGACCTGCATGTGCACGTGCAGGTCCTCGCCGGGCGCGGTGAAGCGCCAGCGGTACTCGCAGTCCATCTGCATGAAGGGCGACACGTGGAACTGCTTGTCGAACGACCAGCACAGCGCGCGGCCCTGGGCATCGGCCTGCGCCACCGGCAGCACGTAGGCGTGGCGCTCCTTCCAGGGCGTGTTGGTGATCTCCGCCACGATGCTGTCCAGCGTCGTGCCGTCGGCGGCATAGCAGTAATAGAAGCTCACCGGATTGAACACGTGGCCGGCATACCGCGGATGCGTCAGCAGGCGGATCGGCCCGGCGGGCGCGTGGCCCAGTGCCTCGGTGATGCGTGCACGTACGGCATCGACCAGCGGCTGATCGGGCGCACCGAGATAGTCGCTGCGGCGGAACTCGACCACGTTGCGGCGACCCACCGACCACAGCCAGCGCCGCTCGAACAGGCGCGGCAGTTCGTCCAGGTCCAGCAGCAGCTGCGCGATCGGGTAGCCGAACGCGTGCGCGTGCGGCGCGTGCCGCCGATGGCGCATCCAGCCGCGATAGATCGCACTGGCGGTCATGCCGGCAGTGCCTCGGCCAGCGGCCAGTAGGACTCGGCATCCAGCGCCTGCAATGCATCGACCACGCGGCGGGCACTGCGGATGCCATCCTCGTGGAAGCCCCAGCCCCAGTACGCACCGGCGAACCAGGTCCGGCGATGGCCCTGGATTTCCGTCCAGCGCTGCTGCGCCCGCACCATCGCGTGGTCGTGCACGGGATGGGCATACTGCAGGCGGCGCAGCACGGTGGCCGGATCGACCGCCTCGCTGCGGTTGAGGGTAACCACCAAGGGCGTGGGGGTATCGATGCCCTGCAGCAGGTTCATGCAGTAGCTGACCGTGCACGGCGCCAGCGGGTCGCGCGGCACATGCGCGTTCCAGGCGGCCCAGGCCTTGCGGTCACGCGGCAGCAGACTTGCATCGGTATGCAGCACCACCTCGTTGGGCTGGTAGCGGATCGCACCCAGTACCGCGCGCTCGGTGAGATCGGCATCGGACAGCAAGGCCAGGGCCTGGTCGCTGTGGCAGGCCAGTACCAGCTGGTCGAAGCCTTCCAGCCCGGCAGCGCTGTGCACGCGCACGCCATGCTCGTGGCGCTCCACCCCGAACACGGGACACTCCAGCCGCTCGCGGACCTGCCAGCGGCTGCGCAGCGCATCGATGTACCGTGCCGAGCCGCCCTGCACTACCCGCCACGGCGCGCGCCCGGTCATCTGCAGCATCTGGTGGTTGGCCATGAACTGCACCAGGTAGCGCGCCGGGAAGGCGGCCAGACTCGCCGTGGGCGAGGACCACAGTGCCGAGGCCATCGGCAGCAGGTGTTCGTCGATGAAGGTGCGGCCGTAGCGGCCCTTGGCCAGGAATTCGCCCAGCGAGGGGCCGTCATCGTCACGCTCGAGCAGCGCCGGTGCTTCGCGGTAGAACCGGCGCAGATCGCGCAGCATCCCCCAGAAGCGCGGCGAAACCAGATTGCGGCGCTGGCAGAACAGCGTATCCAGCGAGGTGGCGTTGTACTCCAGCCCAGTGCGCTCGCTGTGCACCGAGAAACTCATGGTGGTCGGCTGCGAGGCGACGCCCAGTTCCTCGAAGAGCCCGGTGAGCAGCGGATAGTGCGCGGGGTTGAACACGATGAAGCCGGTGTCCACCGCGTGCGTGCGGCCGTCGACCTCCACCTCATGCGTGTGGGTGTGCCCCCCCAGGTAGTCGTTGGCCTCGAACAGCGTTACTTCGTGCTGCTGGCTCAGCCACCACGCACTGGAGAGGCCGGCGATGCCCGATCCGATCACGGCGATACGCATGTCAGTGCTCCGCCTTGGCCAGCACCCAGGCCGGCACGGGTTTGAGATCGCGTACCAGGCCCAGCGCGGCCATCGCCCGCAGGCCATACCAGGTGACATCCACTTCCCACCAGTAGAAGCCCTGGCGCGCGGTACCCGGGAAGAAGTGGTGGTTGTTGTGCCAGCCTTCGCCGAACGTCAGCAGGGCGAGCCACAGGTTGTTGCGGCTGTCATCACCGGTGTTGAAGCGCTGGCGGCCGAAGCGGTGCGCCAGCGAGTTGATCGTCACCGTGGCATGGAACAGCACCACGGTGGAAATGAAGAAGCCCCACACCAGCATCTGCCCGCCGCTGGTGCCCCAGGACGGCGCGATGCGCTCGAGCAGGGCGCCCAGGCCGAACAGGGCAGCGGCCAGTGCGATCGGCACCAGCGTGTCGAAGCGGTCCAGCCAGCGCAGCTCGGGGTACTTGGCCAGGTCCGGAATGCGCGACCAGTCGGTGCGGAAGCCTTCCACGGTGAGGAACCAGCCCATGTGGCTCCACCAGAACCCATGCACCGAGGGCGAGTGCGGATCAGCGGCGGTGTCGGTGTGACGGTGATGGTTGCGATGATGCGCGGCCCACCACAGCGGCCCACGCTGCACGCTGGAGGCGCCGATCAGCGCGAAGATGAACTGTACGGTGCGCGACGTGCAGAACGTGCGGTGCGAGAAGTAGCGATGGTAGAACGCGGTGATCGCGAACATCCGGACCGCGTAGAGGGCCAGCGCCACGCCCACCGCGACCCAGGAGACACCTACCCAGATCACCGCCAGACAGGCCAGGTGCATCGCCGCGAAGGGGATCGCCCGCACCCAGTCCACGCGCTGCGGCTGGTCCACCGCGGCGGCAGCATCGGCGCTGGTATCGAACCAACGCCACAGCGTGGCCCAGCGGCGTCGCTGTGCGGTGCGTCCTGCGTCGGGGGTGGGGCTGACCGACATGAATCGCTTCTCCTGAGGCGTTATCAGGAGATACGGGAGCCGGCGGCGTTTGGATGCACGGATCCGGAAAATAATTCCGGACGTGCCCGGTTACAGGTTCGCGATGTCGCCCTTGGCGATGATCGGGCCGGTCGGAATGCCCTGCGGCGCACCGGTGGCCGGCTCGAGCGTGATCGCCAGCACCGAGCCGTTCACAAGCGCATCACGCAGCGCGTCCGGAACGGCAACCGTGTGCGCGCGATCGATGGAGACCAGACCGAGCGAGCGCGGTGCGCCTCCGGCCGGGATCAGCCACAGCTCCGGCGCGCGTCCGGCGGCATCGGCCGCGGCCGGGACTGGCACCATCAGCACCTTGCCCTGGGTTTTGTCGACCGAGGCCAGCCAGCCCGGGGTGCCATCGTCGTGCAGCAGCGGCGTGACCGGCCTGGTGGCCTGCTCCGGCTCGGCCGGCGTCGGCGGCGTGGTGGGTGTGACCGCGACCGGCGTGGACACCGGTGCGGTCGGCGCCAGGTCACGGCGGCTGAACACTGCCACCAGTGCAAGCGCGGCAGCCAACGCGGTCATGCCCTGCCAGAACCCGGTGCGCTGCCAGAGACGCGGGGAGCCGACCGTTGCGGCAGGCCAGCCCAGCGAGGTGCGGATGCGTGGCCACAGATGCGCAGGCACCGGTTCACTGCCGAGCGATGCGAGCAGGGGCGCAAGGCGGTTCTCCCACTGGGCGACCAATCGCGCGAAGCCGGGATCGCTGGCGATGCGGCGTTCAACCTCGGCACGCTGCGCGGCATCGAGCACCCCCAGCACGTACTCACCGGCGAGGATGTCGGCGCTCGGCGGTTCGCCGTCGTCATGCAGATCATGGAGGTCGCGGGCGTTCATCGTTCCAGGCACACCCGCAGTTGGCCCAGGCCCCGGCGGATCCAGCTCTTCACCGAGCCCAGCGGCGAACCAATGCGGCGCGCGAGTTCCTCATAGCTGGCGCCATCGAGGAAGGCCAGCCGGATCAGCGAGCGACGGCGCGGCTCCAGCGTATCCAGGCAGTCCTGCAGGCGCTCGTGATCCGACGCCTGTTCGGCCACCTGGGCCGGCTGCGGCGCGACATCGGGGAGTTCCTCGGCCACCGACAGATCATCCAGCGCGCGCGGCGGCGCGGCGCGGAGACGGTCGATCGAGCGGTTGCGGGCCAGCATCGACAGCCAGGTCATGGCCGCCGCCTTGGCGCGGTCGAACTGCGCCGCCTTGTTCCAGACCGCGGTGAAGACCTCCTGCAGGACCTCTTCGGCATCCCCGCGGTCGCGCAGCACCTGCAGGCAGATCGCGAACAGGCGGCCGGAGGCCAGCTGATAGACCGATTCGAACGCCTGGCGATCACCGCCGGCGACCCGGACGAGCAGCTCGTCCAGACGATGTGATGCAGCGGTAGCGGCGGCGTCCAGCTCCGGCATTGCAGGCTCAATGTCGATAACGGGCGTATCGGCATCCTCGTTGCTCCCGGCGCCGTCTGCAAGGGGGCGGTCAGGCACCGCATGTCTTCACCAGCGGCTGCGTCCGCGCGGCGGACAACTCGGCCGCAGGCGTGGCAACCGGTGCCGCCGGAAACTCGACCCGCACCTGCGGGTACCTGCCCTTCTCGTCACGGACGTTGCCGGTGCCGGTGAACTGCAGCAGGCGCTGGTCCGCGGTGGCGTAGACCAGGGTGACCGCCGGCACCGCGAAGCCGAACCAGGCATCGAGCTTCATCTGCAGCTGCTCGGCCGGCTCGCCCTGCCAGCTCACCGCGCCGGTGCGCTGGAGTTTCAACGGCACCAGGCGCTGCCGACTGGGCAGCAGGAACTGGAAGGCCACGCTCTGCCCGGCCTGCAGCGCGGCCCAATGGCTGCGCACCGCCGCATCGAAACCGGCATCCACCACCGCCCCCGAAGGAAGGGTGATGGCGCGGCTGAAGGTGGGTGCCTGGGCGCTGGCGCGGACCGATACCTGGCGGTCGGCGGCACGGCCGCGCACGCCTTCCTGATATCCGTCGCGACCATCGTCCAGGGTGAAATCCGGCGTCTGCGGGCTGCCCTGCGGGGTCATCCACTTGCGCGCGAAGGGGCGGCCGTCACTGCAGCGGTACAGCACCAGGCGCGACTGTGCGCTCGCCGGCCCCTGCAGCCAATGGGTCTCGCGATACAGCAGGCGGCCATCGGCAGTGGCGTACGCGCGGCCTTCCTGGCGCTGCACGGTCTGATCGGCGGCACTTACGGGGGCGGCGATCACCGACAGCAGCAGGATCAGGCAGGGCAAGGGCTGGCGCATGGAGGTCCAAACGGGCGGGCTTGCAGGGAGATACGCAGGCGGCGGTGGTTTGGATGCAGTGGGCGGATCGCGCAGACGACTTGACCATCGCTCCGCTTCGGCCTACCTTGTGCTCGCCGAAGGTATTTATCGCTTCATGCAGATGAAGGGATGGATTTAAACGGGAATCCGGTGAAGGCGCCTTGCGCGCCCATTCCGGAGCTGCCCCGCAGCGGTGAATGGAAACGACACCTGCCAACAGCACTGGGCCCTTGGGCCTGGGAAGCGGCAGGGAGTAGGTGGGCGCCCGCGCCCGTGTCCATCAGCCCGAATACCGGCCCCGGCCGGGGGACACGACCGTCCCCTGATTCGACCTGGAACGTCCGCGGGGAGGTTGCCGGGGCCTGCCGCCCTGCCTCCTGCATGGCGCTGCCCCCGTGCGTCCGCTTCACGGCATCCGGTTCGCCCGCGGGGGCGAAGGTCGCTGGCGGGGCGGAACGGGCTGCAAGGCCCCGGACGGCGCGCGGTTCCTTCGTTCCTCAATGCCCCTACGCAATGAGGACACGTTCCAATGACCACTGTTACCAACCTGGGTTTCCCGCGCATCGGCGCCAAGCGCGAACTCAAGCGCGCGCTCGAAGCATTCTGGTCCGGCGAGAGCAGCGCCGCGTCGCTGCAGCACACCGCGGCCGAGCTGCGCGAGCGCCACTGGCAGCTGCAGCGCGAGGCCGGCGTGGATGTGCCACCGAGCAACGATTTCAGCCTGTATGACCAGGTGCTCGATGCCGCCTTCCTGTTCGATGCGATCCCGGCCCGTTATCGCGCGCTCGCCGATGCCGAGCCGCTGAGCGGCTACTTCGCGATGGCGCGTGGCCTGCAGCGCGATGGCATCGACCTGCATGCGCTGGAAATGACCAAGTGGTTCGACACCAACTACCACTACCTGGTGCCGGAACTGCAGGCCGGCCAGGCCTTCACGGTGCGCGGCGACAAGCCGCTGGCCGAATACCGCCAGGCCAAGGCGCTGGGGATCGAGACCCGGCCGGTGCTGATCGGGCCGGTCACCTTCCTGCGGTTGTCCAAGACCACCGATGGCAGCAACGCGCTGGATCTGCTCGATGCGCTGCTGCCGGTGTACGTGCAGCTGCTGGGCGAACTCAAGGCGGCCGGCGCGGCGTGGGTGCAGCTGGATGAGCCACTGCTGGTGCAGGACCTGGACGAGGCCACGCGCACCGCGTTCGAACATGCCTACGCGGTGCTGGCCCAGGCCGCGCGCCCCAAGGTGCTGGTGGCAACCTACTTTGGTGCGCTGGAGGACAACCTCGCGCTCGCCGCGTCGTTGCCGGTCGATGGCCTGCATGTGGACCTGGTGCGCGCGCCGGAACAGCTCGACGCGGTGATCAAGGCGCTGCCGGCCGGCCGCGTGCTCTCGGCCGGCCTGGTCAACGGCCGCAACATCTGGCGCACCCATCTGGACAACGCGCTGGTGCTGGCGCGCTACGCCCACGGTCACGTGGGCAGCGATGCGCTGTGGCTGGCGCCATCGTGTTCGCTGCTGCATACGCCGGTCGATCTGGACCACGAAAAGAAGCTCGATGACGAACTGCGCAGCTGGCTGGCGTTCTCCAGGCAGAAGCTCGGCGAGCTGCGCGTGCTGGCCGACGCGATCGATGCACCGGCGCGTGCCGAGGCACCGCTCGCGCATTCGCGTGCGTGCATCGAATCGCGCCGTCGTTCGCCGCGCGTGCACAACCCGGCCGTCGCCGCGCGTCTTTCCTCGCTGACCCCGGCCGATGCACAGCGCCACAGCCGCTACCCGCAACGCCACCTGGCCCAGGCCGCCGCGCTGAAGCTGCCGCGCTTCCCGACCACCACGATCGGGTCGTTCCCGCAGACGCTGGAGGTGCGTGAGGCCCGCGCCCGCAACAAGTCCGGCAAGCTCTCCGATGCGGATTACGATGCGTTCCTGGCCACCCAGACCGAGCACTGCGTGCGCGTGCAGGAACAGATCGGGCTGGACGTGCTGGTGCATGGCGAGTTCGAGCGCAACGACATGGTCGAGTACTTCGGCGAGCAGCTCGATGGCTTTGCCTTCACCAAGAATGGCTGGGTGCAGAGCTACGGCTCGCGCTGCGTGAAGCCGCCGGTGATCTTCGGCGATGTGACCCGTCCGCAGCCGATGACCGTGCGCTGGTCGCAGTACGCGCAGTCGCTCACGCAGCGGCCGATGAAGGGCATGCTGACCGGGCCGGTGACGGTGCTGCAGTGGTCGTTCGTGCGCGATGACCAGTCCCGGGCGGACACCTGCCGCCAGATCGCACTCGCCCTGCGCGATGAAGTGACGGATCTGGAAGCGGCCGGCATCGGCGTGATCCAGATCGACGAGCCGGCCATCCGTGAGGGCCTGCCGCTGCGCCGTGCGCAATGGCGCGACTATCTGGACTGGGCGGTGGAAGCGTTCCGGATCAGCGCCAGCGGCGTGCGCGATGCGACCCAGATCCACACGCATATGTGCTATTCCGAGTTCAACGACATCATCCACTCGGTGGCCGCCATGGATGCGGACGTGATCTCGATCGAGACCTCGCGCTCGCGCATGGAACTGCTGGATGCCTTCGTGCGCTTCCAGTATCCCAACGAGATCGGCCCGGGCGTGTATGACATCCATTCCCCGCGCGTACCGGACAAGGCCGAGATGCTGGCCCTGCTGCGCAAGGCCGCCGAAGTGCTGCGCCCGGAGCAGATCTGGGTCAACCCGGATTGCGGCCTGAAGACCCGTGGCTGGCCGGAAACCCGCGCGGCGCTGGAAGCGCTGGTGGCCGCCGCGCGTGAACTGCGCGAGGAAACGGTAGACGCCAACGCCGCGTGATCGCCTCTTTGTAGACCGCCCCAAGGACCCCATCGCCGCCGTTGCCGGCGGTGGGGTCGACGAGAAACGCATGAACCTGCATGACCTGACACCGATCGACCGACCCACCCTGTCCCTGCCCGACGGGCACACCAGACTGCTGCTGCATTCGTGCTGCGCACCATGCTCGGGCGAGGTGATGGAAGCGATCACCGCGTCCGGCATCGATTACACGATCTTCTTCTACAACCCCAACATCCACCCGGCGAAGGAATACGAACTGCGCAAACAGGAGAACATCCGCTTCGCCGAGAAACATGGCGTGCCGTTCGTCGACGCCGACTACGACACCGACAACTGGTTCTCGCGTGCGCGCGGCATGGAGAACGAGCCCGAGCGCGGCATCCGCTGCACGATGTGCTTCGACATGCGCTTCGTGCGCACCGCGCTGTACGCGCATGAGAACGGCTTTGCGGTGATCAGCAGCTCGCTGGGCATCTCGCGCTGGAAGGACATGAACCAGATCAACGACTGCGGCCACCGCGCCGCCGCGCACTATCCGGGTATCCAGTACTGGGATTACAACTGGCGCAAGGGCGGCGGTGCCGCGCGGATGGTGGAGATCAGCAAGCGCGAGCAGTTCTACCAGCAGGAGTACTGCGGCTGCGTGTACTCGCTGCGCGACGCCAACCGCCACCGCCGCGAGACCGGGCGCGAGCGGATCAAGCTGGGCGTGCTGTACTACGGCGATGGCACCTCCCGGCAGGGCGACGCCGACTGACCGCTGCGGGGGCGTCGGCTAGACTGGGCGCCCCCTCCGTCGTGAAGCCGCCATGAGCCGTTACCCCGCCGATGTCGCCCTGGTCGTGATCGACCTGCAGCCGGATTTCATGCCCGGTGGTGCGCTGGCCTGCGTGGACGGCGATGCGATCGTGCCGGACATTGCGGCGCTGCTGGCCGAACGCCGTTACGGCACCGTGGTGGCGACCCAGGACTGGCACCCGGCCGACCACGCCTCCTTCGCCAGCCAGCACCCGGGCCACCTCCCGTTCGAGGCGATCCTGCTGCACGCGCAGCCGCAGACCCTGTGGCCGGACCACTGCGTGCAGGGTAGCGCCGGTGCCGCGCTGCACCCGGGCGTGGACTGGACGGTGGCTGACTTGATCCTGCGCAAGGGCACCCGCCGCGCGGTGGACTCGTACAGTGCCTTCCGTGAGAACCACGGTCCCGACGGGACCCGCCCGGCCACCGGCCTGGCCGGCTGGCTGCATGAGCGCGGCATCCGCGAGGTGCATGTGTGCGGCCTGGCACGCGATTACTGCGTGCTGTGGAGCGCGCAGGATGCGGTGAAGTCCGGCTTCCGGGTCAAATTCCATTGGGACCTGACCCGGCCGGTGACCGACGCCAACGATGGGATGGTGCGCGAGGCGTTGGCGAAGGCAAAGATCGCGGTGATCTGACGGGCGAACCCGGGCGCCGGCCGGAACGGCGTACCGACCAACGGTCGGTACCTACCCGTCAGCGGAAGACGACGGTGCGATGCCCGTTGCGCAGGATCCGATGCTCCACATGCCGGCGTACCGCGCGGGCCAGCACCTGCGATTCGGTATCGCTGCCCAGCCGCACCAGATCGCGTGGCGTCATCGCGTGATCCACGCGCGCCACGTCCTGTTCGATGATCGGGCCTTCGTCCAGATCCGGGGTCACATAGTGCGCGGTCGCGCCGATGATCTTGACCCCGCGCGCGTGCGCCTGGTGATACGGCTGCGCGCCCTTGAAGCTGGGCAGGAAGCTGTGGTGGATGTTGATCGCCCGCCCGGCCAGCGCCTCGCACAGGCGCGGCGACAGAATCTGCATGTAGCGCGCCAGTACCACCAGGTCGATCTGCTCGCGTTCGACCAGGTCGATGATCTGCTGCTCCTGCACGGCGCGGTTGTCCGCGTTGACCGGCAGGTGATGGAAGGGCACGCCGTACGAGCCGGCCAGCGCGGCGAAGTCCTCGTGATTGGAGGCCACCGCCGCGATGTCCACCTGCAGCTGCCGGCTGTGCGCACGGAACAGCAGGTCATTGAGGCAATGCCCCTGCCTGCTCACCAGCACCAGCAGCCGTGCCCGGCGGCGGGCATCATGCAGCTGCCAGTCCATGCCGAACTCGGTGGCCAGCGTGGCCATGCGGGCTTCCACGTCGCCCAGTGACTGATCGGCGGCCCGATCGAAGTGCACGCGCAGGAAGAACCGGCCGCTCTCGTCGTCGCCGAACTGCTGGGCATCGAGGATGTTGCAGCCCAGCTCGAACAGCAGGCCGGACACACGGTAGACGATCCCGGTACGGTCCGGGCATGACAGGGTGAGGATGGAATCGGGGCGCATCCGGCCAGTGTAAGCGAGCACCGCCGGGCTGCGGTCGATGCTCTCAGATGCAACCAAGGGGGCCCGTGCCAGCAGTTACACCGCCGTCGGGTCCACCTTTTCCACATCGATCCCGTACCGGTCGATCGCCACCTGCAGCTGGGCACGTTCGATCCGGCCCTCATCGGCCAGCGACTTGAGCGCGGCAAGCACGATGAAGTGGCGGTCGACTTCAAAGAACGTACGCAGTGACTCGCGCGTGTCCGAGCGGCCGAAGCCATCAGTGCCCAGGGCGGTGAAGCGGCGGCCGTCGATGAAGGGACGGATCTGGTCGCCGACGATCTTCATGTAGTCGGTGGCCACGATCACCGGGCCGGGGTGCGCGGCCAGGCACTGTTGTACGTACGGCACCCGCGGTTCCTGCACCGGATGCAGCAGGTTCCAGCGCTCGACCGCCAGGCCATCGCGGCGCAGCTCGGTGAGGCTGGTGGCGCTCCACACGTCGCTGGCGATGCCGAAGTCCTGCTGCAGCAGCGACGCCGCGGCTTCCACTTCGCGCAGGATCGCGCCGCTGCCCATCAGCTGCACGCGCAGCGCGGGGTCGCTGTCGGCGGCGGCGGGGTGCAGCAGGTACAGGCCCTTGAGGATGCCCGCTTCACTGCCTTCGGGCAGTGCCGGGTGCGGATAGGCCTCGTTGAGCACGGTGATGTAGTAGTAGATGTCTTCCTGGTCCACGTACATCCGGCGCAGGCCGTCCTGGATGATCACCGCCAGTTCGAAGTTGTAGGTGGGATCGAAGGAGACGCAGCTGGGGATCACCGAGGACAGCACATGGCTGTGGCCGTCGTCGTGCTGAAGCCCCTCGCCCATCAGCGTGGTACGCCCGGAGGTGGCACCGAGCAGGAAGCCGCGGGTGCGCGCATCGGCAGCCGCCCAGGCCAGGTCGCCCACGCGCTGCAGGCCGAACATCGAATAGAAGATGTAGAACGGAATCGTGGCCAGGCCGTGGTTGCTGTAGGCCGTGCCGGCGGCGATCCATGAGCAGATCGCACCGGATTCGTTGATGCCTTCCTGCAGGATCTGGCCGTCCTTGGCTTCCTTGTAATAGCTCAGCTGGCCGGCGTCCTGCGGGGTGTACAACTGGCCGAGGTAGGAGTGGATGCCGATCTGGCGGAACAGGCCTTCCATGCCGAACGTGCGTGATTCATCGGGCACGATGGGGATGATCAGCTTGCCCAGTTCGGGGTCCTTGAGCAGCGTGGTGAGGATGCGCACGAAGCCCATCGTGGTGGACTGGCCGCGTTCGCCACTGCCCTGCAGCTGGGTGGCGAAGGCCGACAGCGCCGGCACCGGCAACGGATCGACGTGGGTCAGGCGCGCCGGCAGCTGGCCGCCCTGGGCTTGGCGGCGCTGCGCGAAGTAACGCGCTTCGGCGCTGCCCGGCGCCGGGCGCAGGTAGGGCATCTCCTCCAGCTGGTCGTCACTGACCGGCAGATCAAACCGATCACGGAACGCACGCACCGCATCGGCGCTCATCTTCTTGAGCTGGTGGTTGATGTTCTGGCCTTCACCGGCCTCGCCCATGCCGAAGCCCTTGACCGTCTTGGCCAGGATCACGCTTGGCCGGCCGTTGCCGGCGACGGCCTGCGCGTAGGCGGCGTAGACCTTCTGCGGGTCGTGACCGCCGCGCGCGAGCGCCCAGATCTCGTCATCGCTCAGGTCCGCGACCAGCGCCAGCAGTTCGGGATACTTGCCGAAGAAATGCTCGCGCACATAGGCACCGTTCTGCGACTTGAAGGTCTGGTAGTCGCCATCCACGCATTCCATCATGCGCTGGCGCAGCAGGCCGGTGCTGTCCTTGGCCAGCAGCGCGTCCCAGCCACCGCCCCAGATCACCTTGATGACGTTCCAGCCGGCGGCACGGAAGGTGCCTTCCAGTTCCTGGATGACCTTGGCATTGCCGCGCACCGGACCGTCCAGGCGCTGCAGGTTGCAGTTCACCACGAACACCAGGTTGTCCAGGCGCTCGCGGCCGGCCACCGAGATCGCCGCCAGCGATTCGGGCTGGTCCATTTCGCCATCACCCAGGAAGGCCCAGACCTTGCGGCCCTGATGTTCCTTCAGGCCGCGGTATTCCAGGTAGCGCATGTAGCGCGCCTGGTAGGCGGCGGTGAGCGGCCCCAGCCCCATCGAGACCGTGGGGAACTGCCAGAAGTCCGGCATCAGGCGCGGGTGCGGATACGAGGACAGGCCATCGCGGTCGGATTCGCGGCGGAAGTTGTCCATCCGTTCCGGTGCGATGCGGCCTTCGACGAACGCACGGCCGTAGATGCCCGGCGCCGAGTGGCCCTGGATGTAGATCATGTCGCCGTCGAAGGTGTCGGTGCGGCCGCGGAAGAAGTGATCGAAGCCGACGTCGTACAGCACCGCTGCGGACTGATACGTGGCGATGTGGCCGCCCACGTTGGAGTGCTTGCCGGCGCGCAGCACCATCACCATCGCGTTCCAGCGGATCATCGCGTTGAGCCGGCGCTCGATGCCGAGGTCGCCCGGGTAGGCCGGCTGGCGTTCCACGGGAATGGTGTTGGTGTACGCCGTCCACACACGGCCATGCAGGTCGCCATGGCGGGCCGTGTCCAGCTCGGTCAGCTGGTCCATCAGGTAATGCGCGCGCGGGCGGCCGGCGGCGTGGATGACCGCCTCCAGCGACTCACGCCATTCCTGGGTTTCCTGCGGGTCGGTATCGAGGGGGGCGAGCGCTGGGTTCATGTCCATCTCCGGGGAAGGCTGCCAGGCCGTGCGCAGGACGCGACGGCAGCGGGGGCGGCACAACGCGGAAGCGGCGTCGCCCAGGCTGCGGAGCCGGGCGAGCAGGCAACCTGGCGGTTGCGGGACAGGCACGATAAGCAGGCCCCAGCGGGGCGGGTAGACCGGATGGGCTTGGCGCTTTATAAAGAAATTCTTTCCAATGGAGCGCGAGAATGGCGGCCAGCATGAACATTCTCCAGTCAATCCGCAGTTTCATCCGGACCGCCGATGCCGGCAGCCTGGCCGCGGCCGCGCGGACGCTGGGGGTCAGTCCGGCCGCGGTTGGGCAGAACATCGCCCGGCTGGAGGCGCATCTGGGCGTGCGCCTGCTCAACCGCACCACCCGCACCCTGGCCCTGACCGAGCGCGGCGCGCTGTACCTGGCCCAGGTGCGCCATATCGAACGCGACCTGCAGCGCGCCCAGGCTGCCGTGACCGATCTGGACGCCACGCCCGAAGGGCGCCTGCGGATGGCCAGCAGCACCGCCTTCGGCCGGCACGCGCTGGCGCCGCTGCTGCCCTCGCTTCAGGCGCGTTTCCGGCGCCTGGCGATCGAACTGCTGCTCACCGACCGCAGTGTGGACCACGCCCACGAAGACGTGGACGTCAGCATCCGGATCGAGCCGCAGTTGGAGGAAGGCCTGGTGGCGCGGCCGATCGCGCAGGTGCCGTTCGTGTTCTGCGCGGCCCCGTCCTATCTCGCGCGGGCTGGCATTCCCCTGACGCCGGAGGCATTGCGCGAGCACCGCTGTCTGCTGCTGCGCTACCCGCTGGACGGGCGCTACCTGCCGTGGGGCTTCGTGCGCGACGGCATGCGTTTCGATGCCGAGGTCGCCCCGGCGCTGGTCAGCGACGACATCGATGCGCTGGCCGCGATGGCAGTGGCCGGCGGCGGCATCACCCGGCTGGCCGCGTTCGTCGCCGCGCCCTATCTCGCGCGCGGTGAGCTGCAGGCGCTGTTCGAGCCGGGCGATGCGGAGAGCACGCAGGCCTCACCGGAGCCGATGCGGTTGTTCCTGTGCGTCAGCGATCGCCGCGATCTGACGCCGAAGGTGCGGGCGCTGATGCAGCACATCATCGAGGGGCTGCCGCCCGCATGGCGGGTGGACGCCGGCTGAGCGCAGGGCCACCCGGGATGCCGGCCAGCGGCCGGCACGACCTTTCGCGGGTCAGCGTTCCGGGGCGATGAACACACCGCGGGCTTCGCGCGGTTCGCAGCGCAGGTACTGCGGTGCCGGTGCCACCGAATCGCCGAGTGCGGCGGCGGCATGCCACGGCCAGCGCGGGTCGTAGAGGATGCCGCGGGCCAGCGCGATCGCATCGGCGTGGCCATGGCGCAGGATCGATTCGGCCTGCGAGGGCTCGGTGATCAGGCCCACCGCGATGACCGGCATGCGCAGCTTGTGCGCCTTGATCGCCTGCGCGAACGGTACCTGGTAGCCCGGCGACAGCGGAATCTGCTGGCGCGGGCCATTGCCGCCACTGGAGACGTGCAGGAACTGGCACCCGCGCGCGTCCAGCACGTGCGCCAGGGTCGTGCTCTGCTCGATGTCCCAGCCGCCGGCCACCCAGTCGCTGGCGGAGATGCGCACACCGACGGCAATGCGATCGGACACCGCTTCGCGCACCGCATCGAACACACGCACCAGCAGGCGCATGCGGTTCTCCAGCGAGCCGCCGTATTCGTCCTCGCGGCGATTGCTCAGCGGCGACAGGAACTGGTGCAGCAGGTAACCGTGCGCGGCATGCAGTTCGATCAGGTCCATGCCCACCCGTTCGGCGCGACGTGCCGCCGCCGCGAAGGCGTCCACGATGGCATCGATGCCGGCCAGATCCAGTTCGGTCGGGGTCGGATCGGTCTTGGCGAACGGCAGCGCGGACGGCGCGACCGTGGGCCACGCGCGCGGATCGGACGGGTCCATCGCGCCGCCGCCTTCCCACGGCTTGTTGACCGAGGCCTTGCGGCCGGCATGGCCCAACTGCACGCCCAGCGGCATCGGCGACCACTGCCTGACCGAGGCCACGACCGAGGCCAGCGCGGCTTCGGTAGCGTCATCCCACAGGCCCAGATCGGCCCAGCTGATGCGGCCTTCCGGCAGCACGGCGGTGGCTTCCAGGATCAGCAGGCCGGCGCCGGACTGCGACAGCTGCCCGAGGTGGATGCGGTGCCAGTCATTGGCGAGGCCGTCGGTGCAGGAGTACTGGCACATCGGCGCGATCACGATGCGGTTGGGCAGGGACAGCGGGCCGAAGGAAATGGAGGAAAAGAGCTGGCTCAAGGGGGGAACTCGGGAAGAGGAAATGGAACCGGGCGCCATTGCACTCCTGTGCGGCGGCGGAGGCAACCGTGCCAGTGGATCAGTGTTTCGCAGCGGCTCAGGCGGTGGCGGTCCCCGGCAGCAGGAAGGCCAGCGCGTCGGCGCAGGACTGGTCGACCTTCAGGCTCAGCAGCGCATCGGCGCGGGTAAGCCCGCGGTTGAGCGCGGCGATCGGCAACCCGGCCTGGGCCGCGGCCTGCACGAAGCGGAAGCCGGAATAGACCATCAGCGAGGAGCCGACCACCAGCACCGCATCGGCGCGCTGCAGATGGTCGTGAACGGTGGCCACGCGCTCACGCGGCACGCTTTCACCAAAGAACACGACATCCGGCTTGAGCACGCCGCCGCAGGCCGGGCAGGCCGGCACCTGGAAGGACGAGAAATCGATGTTCAGATCAGCATCGCCGTCTGGCGCCTGTGCGGCCTCCAGGTGCTCCCAGCCCGGGTTGAGCGCCAACAGCCGCTGCTGGAACGCCTCGCGCGGCGTACGCGCTTCACAGCCCATGCAGCGCACCTGGTCCAGCCGACCATGCAGATCGATCACCGCTTCGCTACCGGCCCGCTGATGCAGCCGGTCGACGTTCTGGGTGAGCAGCAGCTCGACCTGGCCACGCGCTTCCAGCGCGGCGAGCGCGGCGTGCGTGCGGTTCGGCTGGGCCCAACCGAACCGTGGCCAGCCCAGCAGGCTGCGCGCCCAATAGCGCTGGCGCGTGGCCAGCTCACCCATGAATGCCTGATAGGTGACCGGCGGCGTCCGCTTCCACTGGCCATCGGCATCGCGGTAATCCGGGATGCCCGAATCGGTGCTGCAGCCCGCGCCGGTCAGCACGAACAGGCGCTGGGCGCGGTCGATGAACTCGGCGAGAGGTGTGCTCATGGACAGCAGATGGGGGCGCAGGGGGGGTGAGGCAATCCGGAGATCGGGAGCCGCTTACGGGCCCGGGATGTCACCCGGCAGCGACGGGACGCTGGTCGGGTGGCCGTCGGCATCCAGCGCGATCATCACGAAGTGCCCGCGCGTGCACAGCTTGCGCTCACCGGTGTGGAGATCTTCGGCGATCAGTTCCACTTCCACCTTCATCGAGCTGCGGCCGACTTCGACGATGCGGCCGACGGTTTCCACCATCTGGCCAATGCGGATCGGCAGCTTGAAATCGACCTGGTCCGAGCGCGCGGTGACCACGGTGCGGCGCGAGTAGCGGGCCGCGGCCAGGAACGCCGCCTTGTCCATCCAGGCCAGTGCCTGGCCACCGAACAGGGTGCCCAGGTGGTTGGTGTGGTTGGGGAACACGATCTCGGCCATGCGGACTTCGATGGGCGGGATGGTTTCGGGGATCGGGGTCATGGCGGGGGCCGGGAATGGTGGGGTGGCGCGGATGATACGACAGGGGGGTGGATGGGTCGCGTAGAGCGCAGACGAAAAAGCCCCGGAACAGGTCCGGGGCTCTTCGGAATCACGACGCGAGCGTCAGATCAGAACGACATGTCGAACGACACTTCGCCCTTCACGCCCACCTGGTAGGCCGACGAACGGCGCTCGAAGAAGTTGGTCAACTCCTGCACGTCCTGCAGCTCCATGAAGCTCAGCGGATTGCGCACGTTGTACTTCTTCTCCATGCCCAGGCGATGGAAATGATTGTCCGCGCAATGCTGCAGATACTGGCGCATGTCACGCGTCGAAATGCCTGCCACGCCGCCCGACAGCACGTCCTCGGCGAACTGCACTTCGCACTCGATCGCCTCGGCCAGCATGTCATACACCTGCTGCTTCATCGCATCGTCGAACAGGTCCGGCTCTTCCTCGCGGATCACGTCCACGCACTCGAAGGCGAACTCCATGTGCGCGCTCTCGTCGCGGAACACCCAGTTGGTGCCCGAGGCCAGACCGTTGAGCAGGCCACGCGAACGGAAGTAGTACACGTAGGCGAAAGCTGCGAAGAAGAACAGGCCCTCGATGCACGCCGCAAAGCAGATCTGGTTGAGCAGGAACTGGCGACGCTCGTCACGGGTCTCGATGCGCTTCAGGTTCTGGATCGAGTCGATCCACTTGAAGCAGAAGTCCGCCTTCTTCTTGATCGAGTCGATGTTCTCCACCGCGTCGAACGCCTTGGCGCGCTCGTCCGGATCGGGCAGGTAGTTGTCGAGCAGGGTCAGGTAGAACTGCACGTGCAGCGCTTCTTCGTACAGCTGGCGCGACAGGTACATGCGCGCTTCCGGCGCATTCAGGTGCTGATACAGGTTCAGCACCAGGTTGTTGGACACGATCGAGTCGCCGGTGGCGAAGAACGCGACCAGGCGGTGGATCAGGTGGCGCTCGCCCGGCGACATCTTGCCGTGCAGGTCGCTGATGTCGATCTGGAAGTTGATTTCCTCGACCGTCCAGGTGTTCTTGATGGCGTTGCGATACATGTCATAGAACTGCGGGTAGCGCATCGGGCGCAACGTCAGTTCGAAACCGGGATCGAGCAGCATTTGGCGAGGCTTGTCGGCCATGGTGTTTCGTCCTTCTTGGCAACGACCGACCAACGGTCGGTCGCTACCGGATGTGTGATTTTTCCGGCGGAACCGGTGTTCCCGGATAGGCGCCGACGTTGGTCGGTGCACCCGGCGTTGCCGGCCCGGTGGGCCGGCACGCCTTGTTTACTGGCACGCCTCGCAGCTTTCCGGATTTTCCAGCGAGCAGGCGACGGCTTCGACCGGGGTGTAGCTGCTGACGGTCGTCTTGGCGATCTTGGTCGCCGGACGCGAACGCAGGTAGTAGGTGGTCTTGATGCCCTGCTTCCAGGCGTACATGTACATGGAGGACATCGCGCCGATGCTCGGGCTTTCCATGAACAGGTTGAGCGAGGCGGACTGGTCGATGAACGCGCCGCGGTCGGCGGCCATGTCGATCAGCGAACGCATCGGCAGTTCCCACGCGGTGCGGTAGATGTGGCGCAGGGTTTCCGGGATCTGGGTGATGCCCTGGATCGAGCCTTCGGCCAGCTTGATCGCGTCGCGCATTTCCGGGGTCCAGTGGCCGAGCTTCTTGAGCTCGTTCACCAGGTAACGGTTGACCTGCAGGAAGTCGCCGGACAGCGTTTCGCGCTTGAACAGGTTGGACACCTGCGGCTCGACGCACTCGTAGCAACCGGCGATCGAGGCGATGGTCGCGGTCGGGGCGATCGCGATCAGCAGCGAGTTGCGCAGGCCGTGTTCCTTGATGCGCTCACGCAGGGCATCCCAACGCGCGGTGTCTTCGGGCACCACGTTCCAGGCATCGAACTGCAGCTCGCCGCTGGCCGCACGGGTGTCGGCGAAGGACGGGTGCTTGCCGCGTTCCTGGGCCAGCTCGCACGAGGTTTCCAGCGCGTGGAAGTAGATCGTCTCGGCGATTTTCTTCGACAGCGTACGGGCTTCGGCACTGTCGAAGGCCAGGCGCTTGCGGAAGAACACGTCCTGCAGGCCCATGCAGCCCAGGCCGACCGGACGCCAGCGCAGGTTGCCGCGGCGGGCGGTTTCGATCGGGTAGAAGTTCAGGTCGATCACGCGGTCGAGCTGACGCACGGCCAGGCGCACGGTGTCGGCCAGCTTGTCGAAATCGAACTCGCCGTGGGCATCGAAATGGTTGCCCAGGTTGATCGAGCCCAGGTTGCACACCGCGGTCTCTTCGGCCGAGGTGATTTCCAGGATTTCGGTGCACAGGTTGGACAGGTGGATCACGTTGCCCGGACGCAGGGTCTGGTTGCTGGCGCGGTTGCACTTGTCCTTGAAGGTCATCCAGCCGTTGCCGGTCTCGGCCAGGGTACGCATCATCCGCGAGTACAGCTTGCGTGCGGAGATCGTGCGCTGGGCCTTGCCCTGGGCTTCGGCCTGCAGGTAGGCCTGCTCGAAGGCTTCACCGAACAGATCGGTGAACTCGGGCACCACGCTCGGATCGAACAGCGACCATTCCTGGTCGGCCTCGACGCGCTGCATGAACAGGTCCGGCACCCAGTTGGCCAGGTTCAGGTTGTGCGCACGGCGCGATTCGTCACCGGTGTTGTCACGCAGCTCGAGGAAATCCTCGACGTCGGCGTGCCAGGTTTCCAGGTACACGCAGGCCGCGCCCTTGCGCTTGCCGCCCTGGTTCACCGCGGCGACCGAGGAATCCATGGTCTTCAGCCACGGCACGATGCCGTTGGAATGGCCGTTGGTGGACTTGATCAGCGAACCGCGCGAACGCACGCGACTGTAGCTGACGCCGATGCCGCCGCTGAACTTGGAGAGCTGGGCGATGTCGCCGTACTTGGCGTAGATCGACTCCAGCGAATCCTGCGGCGAATCCAGCAGGAAGCACGAGGACAGCTGCTCATGCGTGGTGCCGGAATTGAACAGCGTCGGGCTGGACGGCAGGTAATCCAGGTTGCCCATGCGCTTGTACAGCGCCAGGGTTTCCGGCACGTCTTCGCTCAGCGCGCTGGCGATGCGCAGGAAGAACTGCTGCGGAGTCTCGATCACCTTGCGGGTGTGCGGATGGCGCAGCAGGTAACGGTCGTACAGGGTACGCAGGCCGAAGTAATCGAAATGCAGGTCCAGCGACGGATCGATCGCGTCGTTGAGCTTGCGCGCGTTGACCTGCACGAACTCCAGCAGGCGCGCGTTGATCAGGCCCACTTCGTGGCCGCGGCCAACCGACTGCGAGAACGCATGGATTTCCTGGCCGGACACTTCCTTGGCGATGAAGTTGGCCAGCAGGCGCGCGGCGAGGCGGCCGTATTCGGGTTCTTCACCGATCAGCAGCGCCGAGGTGCGGATGGACAGCTCGTCCAGCTCCTGGGTGGTCGCGCCGTTGTACAGGCCGGAGATGGTGCGGGTCGCAACGCGCATCGGATCCACCGCATGCAGACCTTCGCAGCAGCGCTGTACGGCGCGCACGATCTTGTTCAGGTCCACCAGTTCGGTCGTGCCATTGCGCTTGGTCACGCTCATGGCGGTCGCCGTGGGCGGCGAGGTCAGCAGGAATTCGCTTTCCTTATCGATAGCTGCGCTGGTTTCGGTGCTCACGGCGTTTTCCTCTTGGCGTGATTTGGGGTGGTACAGCGTGGGTCTGCCTGGCAGGCGCCGGAACCGATGCAGAGATGCTCAGGGTGGACTATCGGCGTCGCAGGAGCCGCGACCCGGGCAGGCAAGCCTGCGGGCGGTTCCCCTGCGTCACCGGTCCTCTCCCCCCGGAGAATCCTGCGACCGGCACCACACGCTGTACTTCGTGCGGTTGTCAGTAGGTCTTCAGGCCATCGGCGTGAAGGCGATACGCCCGTCGACTTGTGGTCGGCGGTACCGACGGCCACAAGATAGTGGGGGTACCAGGTGTCGTCAACGCCAAATGTAGTGAATTTCCCTAATCCCTTGCGGCGCAAGGACCGGGCCGGGAAGGCGTCCGACGAACGGTCTGGACCTGTCGAAAGCGAGTGCGCAGTCAAGGCCGAAACGCCGATCGGGGATGCGACGCAGGGGCGCGAAAAACGGAACAGCGGGCCTCACGCGACCCTAACGAATGGCCGCCGGTCAGGGTGACTTCCGACCCGCGCCGGGGTCGCCCCGGGGTGCCACGCTCCGGTTGTCTCCTTTATATGAACGCGACCATGCGCCTGCCCCTGACCGGCTGTCTGATGTTGGGCCTGACCTTGGCTGGCACCACCGCTGCCGGCGAGAGCAAGGGGCCGGAGCTGTCCTCGCGCCAGTGCGGGGTAAGCACGCCCTACAACGTGCTGGTGGACAGCGGCGGGATCTGGCTGCGCAACCGCGACCAGGTGCCGGCGGAGATCTTCTTCCACGATGGCGAACTGAACATCGACCGCCAGCCGATTCCGGTCAGCGACGCCGACGCCCAGCGCCTGCGCCAGCTCGAATGGGGCACCCGCCAGCTGGTGCCTGCCGTGGCCGGGGTGGCCGGGGAGGTCACGGACATCGCCTTCGATGCGCTGGGGGCCACGGTGGAGATCATGACCGGCAGCCGCCGGAAGGCGCGCGAGGTGGAGGGGCTGCGCAGGGATGCCCACGATTACGTTGGCCGTACGCTGGGCCGCGGGATCTGGGAGCAGGATCTGTTCGGCGAGCAGTTCGAGGCGCGCATCGAGCAGGCGGCCGAGTCGATGTCTGCCTCGCTTGCCCGCGGGGTGATGTGGACGATGCTGACCGGCGGCTCGGATCGGATCGAGGCGCGCGCCGAGAAGATGGAGGCCGACCTGGAGCGTCGCATGGACGTCCGAGGGCAGGCGCTGGAGGTACAGGCCCGGTCGTTGTGCACCCAGGTGCTGGCGCTGGATGCGATCCAGCAGTCGCTGGAGGTGCGCTACCAGGGCAAGCCGCTGGCGATGATGGTGATGGACCGCGAGAAGGACGCGACCGCGCCGATCGCGCACGAACAGCCGCGCGGGGACGCGCTGGTGCTGCCCCCGTTGTAGAAAGCATCCACGCAGGGCGTGGATCTACATCACGGCCTATCCAGGCCCGGCGTGGAGCTACGCGCGGTGCGGGGTGCCCAGGTACTCGGCGCTCTGCATTTCAATCAGGCGCGAGGCGGTACGTTCGAACGCGCCCTGCAACCGGACGCCCGAATACAGCCCGACCGGTGAATCGGTGGCGGTGCAGACCAGGTTGACGTGGCGGTCGTAGAGCTCGTCGATCAGGTTGACGAAGCGGCGCGCAGCATCTTCATTCAGCTTGTCGAAATGCGGGATGTCGCCCAGCAGCACGGTGTTGAACTCGTGCGCGATCTCGATGTAGTCCGACGGGCCGCGCGGGCCTTCGCACAGCGCCTTGAAATCGAACCAGACGATGCTCTTGCCGCGGCCGCGCACCGGAATCTTGCGCGCTTCGATCTCGATGTTGCCCGCCTTGGCCGGTTGCCCACCGCTGAGCTCGGCCCAGCGGCCGGCCAGCCAGGCATCGCTGCCGGCATCGATCGGGGACTGGTACACCGGCGAGCGGGTCAGCGCGCGCATGCGGTAGTCCTCGGTGCCTTCGGCGTACAGTTCCACGCAGTAGGTCTGCAGCAGCCCGATCGCGGGCAGGAAGCTGTCGCGCTGCAGGCCGTTGAGGTACAGGTTCTCCACTGCGGTGTTGGAGGTGGTCACCAGGGTCACGCCCTCGGCGAACATGCGCTCGAGCAGGCGCGCCAGCAGCATCGCATCGCCGATATCGGTGACGAAGAACTCGTCCAGCACCAGCACGCGCAGTTTGCTGCGCCATTCCTGGGCGATCTTCGCCAGCGGATCGCTTTGCCCCTGGTGCTCGCGCAGGCGCTCGTGGATGCCGCGCATGAAGCGATGGAAGTGGGTGCGGTACTTCTGCTCGATCGGCAGGCCGTCATAGAACAGGTCGACCAGGAAGGTCTTGCCGCGCCCCACCCCGCCCCAGAAGTACAGGCCCTTGACCGGCTCGGGCTTCTTCCAGAATGCGGAGAGGCGGTCCAGCCAGCCGTCCTGGGCGCTGTCGACCAGCGCCAGATGGATGCGATCCAGCTCGGCCAGGGCGGCGTGCTGGGCCGGGTCGTTCTGCCATTCGCCCCGGGCCACGCCATCGGCGTAGCGCTGCGACGGGGTCATCACGGTGTCGCTCATGCCGCGTCGGGGGCCGCGTCGGGCGCGGGAACCGGCAGCCACTGCTTGACGCCATGGATGAGCGCGCCGCGCAGGTCGACGATCTTGCGGTGGAAGAAGTGGCTGGTATCGGGCATGCGCACCAGTTCATGCGGTGCGTCCAGGCCGTCCAGCCAGTCATAGACCGCCTGCGGATCGACGATCTCGTCTTCCTCACCCTGGATCACCAGCCACTGGGCCGGCGGCTGCATGCCCTCGAAATCCCAGCGCCCGGCGGGCGGCGCGATCGAGATCAGGGTGGTCGGCTGCAGGTCGCCCGCCGCGCGCAGCGAGACGTAGGCGCCGAAGCTGAAACCGGCCAGCCACAGGTCCTGGCCCGGCCGCTGCGCACGCACCCAGGCGGCGACGGCCTTGAGGTCGTCCTGCTCGCCCACGCCATTGTCGAACGTGCCGGCCGAGTCGCCGACGCTGCGGAAGTTGAAGCGCACGGTGGCGATGCCCAGGTCGCGCAGCGAGCGCGCGGCCATGGTCACCACCTTGTTGTGCATGCTGCCGCCCTCGGTGGACAGCGGATGGCAGACGATCGCCACCACCGGCTGCACCGCGACACCGGCCTCGGGCAGATCAACCACGACATCCAGCGGACCGACCGGTCCGTCCAGCGTCAGCGCACCGCTTTCTTGGGGAAATGGGGGATTGTGCATGGCGTCATAATACCGTCCCTCCGCGTGCTTCACCGCCGCCCCCGCCGGGTTCGTACATGCACTATCTGGTTTTCAGTGTTTTCTGCAGCGTGCTGGTCTCGGTCCTGCTGAAGCTGGCGCCGCGTCAGCGCTTGGACATGCCGCAGGTGGTGACCTGGAATTACCTGGTCGCCAGCGTGCTCAGCGCGGTGCTGCTTCAGCCCTCGCTGGCCTCGCTGCAGGCCCCGCATGCACCGTGGGCGGCCCTGCTCTGCCTGGCCGTGGTGCTGCCGGCGATCTTCCTGATGATGGCCCGCGCGGTGACCCGCGCCGGGATCGTGCGCAGCGACGTGGCCCAGCGGTTGTCGCTGCTGCTTTCGCTGCTGGCCGCGTTCCTGGTGTTCGGGGAGACCGCCAACGGCTGGAAGCTGGCCGGCCTGGGGTTGGGGCTGCTGGCGATCCTGGGGATCAGCGTGCGCCCGCGCGCCGGTGCGGCCGAGCCCACTGGCGGGCGGGCCTGGCCGTGGCTGCTGGCGGTGTGGGTGGGCTATGCCCTGGTCGACATCCTGCTCAAGAAGGTGGCGTTGTCGGGCACGCCCTCGATGGCCGCGCTGCTGGCCAGTTTCAGCCTGGCCTTCGTGCTGATGCTGGCGTTGCAGCTATGGCGTCACCTGCGCGGCATCGCCCGCCTGCAGTGGCGCAACGGGGTCGGCGGGGCCCTGCTCGGGCTGCTCAACTTCGGCAACATCCTGTTCTACGTGCGCGCCCACCAGCACCTGCCGGACAGCCCGGCGGTGGTGTTTGCCGGCATGAACATCGGCGTGGTGGTGCTGGGTGCGCTGGTGGGCATGCTCGGCTTCGGCGAGCGCACCAGCGTGTGGAACCGGGTCGGGCTGGCGCTGGCCGTGGTGGCGATCGGGTTGATCGCGTGGGGCACGTGGTAGGCAGCGACCAGCCTCATTGACGCAACAAACCGCGCAGTCGCGACGCGATGTTTCGATTGATACGCCGACGGAGATCACATTCGCACCTGCCAGATCGTGGACCCCACTACATAGACTCGCGGGTCTCCACTGGCCAGGAAGCCTCCTGTGACACGACCATCCTCTGCGCGACTCCTGACATCACTGGCATGCCTGGCCTTGGGCGGCTGTGCGAGCCTGGGGGGATTCCCTGATTTCACCGCACCGGCCTACCCGCCACCATCCAATTACCCGACCTATCCCCCCGCGTATCCCGTTGGGGGCGACCGACCGGATTCAGAGGTGGTGAGCTGCCACAGTAGTGACCACCGTTTCCAACGCTGCAACGTACAGATTTCGGCAAAAGACACGGTGCACCTGATCAGTCGGGATTCGCGCTCGCCGTGCGAGTTCGGCCGCGACTGGGGCCAGGACCACAGCGACCTTTGGGTCGACAACGGGTGCCGCGCCACCTTCCGGATCGAACGCTACTACTGGCGATGAAGTGACGATGCAGGATCAGCGATCAAACCCCAGCAGCAGCGGATCATGGTCCGAGCTGCGCCACGGGCCCGCTTCGTTGCGGTCGCGGTAGCCGACATCGTCGGCTTCATCGGCATTGATGTGCCACTCGGCCGCCGCGCGCAGGCGCTTGGCCATGCCCGGGCTCAACAGCGCATGGTCCAACCGGCCGGTCATGCCGTTGTAGACGTAGCTGTAAGGCCGTTCGACCTTCGCCACGGCGAACGCATCGCGCCAGCCGGCGGCGTGTAGGGTGCGGATCGGATCTTCCATGGCGTAGGCGTTGAAGTCGCCCAGCAGCACCGCATCGCGGGTGCCGGCACCGGTCGGGTCGGTCGCCAGCCACTGGTCCAGCAGCGTGGCCGAGGCGATCCGGGTGGCATTCCAGCAGGCCTGGCCGTCCTTCTGATCGGCATCGGCGCCGGTCGCTTCCGAGCAACCCTTGGATTTGAAATGATTGGCCACGACCACGAACGGTGCGCCCTTGCCCGCACGGAAGGCCTGCGCCAGCGGCACGCGGCTGCGTTCGCCGAAGGGCTCCTTCTCCAGCACGGCGGGGGCGCCGACCGGGGTCACGCGCGTGGCGCGGTAGATGATGCCGACCCGGATCGGGTTGTCACCGGGGCCCTGCTTCGCGTTGATGAAACGCCAGTCGGCACCCTGGCCCCGGTCCGCATTGAGCGCATCGACGAGCTGGGCAATCGCCGACTGCGGGCCGTAGCCATCGTTCTCCAGTTCCATCAGCGCGGCGACATCGGCACCCAGGGCGTTGATGGTGGCGACCAGCTTGGCTTTCTGCGCCTGGTGTTCGGCCAGGGTGCGCGCACCACGCAGGGTCGGGTAACCACCGCCCTGGCCGTCGCCATTGAAGAAGTTCTCCAGATTGAACGCGGCCACGTGCAGGGCGCCAGCCACCACCGGGACTGCCGGGCGCTCGAGCGCCGGCAGGCTCAGCGGGCGGGTCACCTGCAGACGCGTGTTGCCCTTGGGATCGATACGGACGACGCCTTCCACATTGCGCAGGACCATGCCGGTGCGCAGGTTCGCCGCCGCCGGCAGGTAGGCCACCAGGCCGGGGTCGCGGGCGTCGCTGCCATCGTCGAGCACCAGCCGGCGATGCAGGTTGTCGGCCACCACCTGCGCGTGCCCCGCGGTGCCGGGCGCGGCCACTTCGCTCGGCTGCCAGAGGCGGCCGCCGAAGGCCACGGTCAGCTCACCGAAGCGCGACAGGCCATCGCTGCCGGCCAGGGTCAGCGGCGCGGCGATGCGGACCTGCTGGCCATCCAGCGTGCGCCAGTCGGTGGGCGGCGCGGTCAGGGTGACCGTGGCCGACGGGGTCGGCGCCGGGCGCACCTGCGGCGAGGTAGCGGGCTGCGGCTGGGCGGCATGGACCGCGCCGGACAACGCCAGCGCGAGAGCGAACACGAGGGGGGTACGGCGCATCGGAAGCAGGACTCCAGGGAAGTGCGACAAGGCTAACCATATAAAGTGAAACGCCGCCCTTCGGCGGCGTCGGTGACCTGATCCGGCAAAGCCGTTATTTCAGGTTGGCCAGCATCCAATCAACCGTGGCATGGATCTGCTCCTCGGTCAGCGCCGGATTACCGCCCTTGGGCGGCATGATGCCACCGTCCGGGCCGGTATAGCCCTCCACCGCATGCTTGTAGAGCGTGTCCTTGCCCTGGGCGATGCGCGCATCCCAATGCCCGTGATCCAACGTCGGCGCCTTGCCGACGCCATTGGTATGGCAGGCGGTGCAGAGGTTGTCGTAGATCACCTTGCCGTCGGTGGTGCCACCGTAGGCGACCTGCGAGGCGGCTTTGACCAGCGCGGCGGCCTGGGCAGCCGCCTGGGCGGCGGCACCGGTACTGCCGGCGTACACCGCACCGGCCGGCGCGATGCGCTGTTCCGTGCGTTTGGCCGCCATCGGCGAGACTTCAGGGGGGATGCTGGTATGCAGGTAGGCCGCGAAGATGATGAGGCCGAGTGTGATGGCCATCAGCAGCGCGATGACCATGGAGAAGCGTTTCAGGAACTCGAGGTCGTAATTCCGCACTCTCTATACCCCTGGCTGGTAGTCGTTGGACCACGGCTTGTCGGCCGAGTATGACCAGCGTCGGCGGCGCTGCGCAAGCGACCGCCGGGTGTCGCAATGCAGCATCGGTGCGACTCAGGCGCCCGCGGCTCGCAGGCAGAAAACACAGATCGACTCGACCAGCGCATCTTCGTCGCCGTGCGCGTCGCGGCTGAGCGCGGTCGGGCCGACCAGTGCCTCGGTGAACGCGCCGACGATGCAGGCCGCCGCGACATGCGTGTCCTGCGGCGGGAAAGTGCCTGCCTCGACGCCATCGGCGACGATGCGCCGGAACACATCGCCGAACAGACGGCGGCAACGGATGCGCTCGGCTTCCACTTCCGGATCCACCGGCTCGGCGATGAAGGCATAGGCCAGCCCAGGGCCGGCCAGCGCGCGCCGCACGAAGGCGGTGATCGCCCGGCGCAGGCGCTCCGGCGCGGGCAGCGGCTCGGCCGCGATCGCCTCGAAGATGCGCAGTTCGTGGTCCACCGCGGCGGTCAGCACCTCCACGAACAGCTCGGCCTTGGAGGGGAAGTGCCGGTAGATCAGCCCGGTGGACACGCCGGCTTCGGCCGCCACCGCTGTCACCGGGGCGTTGCGGTAGCCACCGGCCGCCACCAGCGCACGGGTTGCCAGCAGGATGCGTTCGCGGGCGCCGGCAAGGCGTTCTTCCATCAGGGCGGAGCGTTTATAGGCCATTTGTTGATTCTATGTTCAATTTTTGAATTTGTGTTCACTTCTTTGTCGAACCCGGCTACGCTGGGGGTACATCGCCCGCGGGACGGCCCTGTCAGCCCGTCCATCCCTCCCGGCGCGTCCCATCCCTTGTTGTTGCGGAGTCGCCCATGCACGTCCCGACCATGAACTTCGATCTCGGTGAAGAGATCGACCTGCTGCGCCAGAGCGTGGCCCATTTTGCCTCCGCTGAAATCGCGCCGCTGGCGGCCCAGGCCGACGAAGAGAATCTGTTCCCCAATGCGCTGTGGCGCAAGCTCGGCGAGCAGGGCCTGCTCGGCCTGACGGTGGAAGAGGAATACGGCGGCAGCGGCATGGGCTACCTCGCGCATGTGGTGGCGATGGAAGAGATCTCGCGTGCCTCCGGTGCGATCGCGCTGTCCTACGGCGCGCACTCGAACCTGTGCGTGAACCAGCTGCGCAAGAACGGCAACGAAGAGCAGAAAAAGCGCTACCTGCCCGGCCTGTGCAGCGGCGAGCTGGTCGGCGCGCTGGCGATGAGCGAACCGGGCGCCGGCTCGGACGTGGTCTCGATGAAGCTGCGTGCGGACAAGCGCGGTGATCACTACGTACTCAACGGCAACAAGATGTGGATCACCAACGGCCCGGATGCCGATGTGCTGGTGGTCTATGCCAAGACCGATCCGGATGGCGGCGCCAAGGGCATCACCGCATTCCTGATCGAGAAGGGCATGAAGGGCTTCTCCACGGCGCAGAAACTGGACAAGCTCGGCATGCGCGGCTCCAACACCTGCGAGCTGGTCTTCCAGGATTGCGAAGTACCCGAAGCCAACGTGCTTGGCGTGGTCGGTGGTGGCGTCAAGGTGCTGATGTCCGGTCTGGACTATGAGCGCGTGGTGCTCTCCGGTGGCCCCCTCGGCCTGATGGCTGCGGCCATGGACGTGGTGATGCCGTACGTGCACGAGCGCAAGCAGTTCGGCGAGGCGATCGGCACCTTCCAGCTGATCCAGGCCAAGCTGGCCGACATGTACGTGGGCCTCAACGCCTGCCGCGCCTATGTGTACGCGGTGGCACGCGCCTGCGACCAGGGCCGCACCACGCGCCAGGATGCAGCCGGCGCGATCCTGTATTCGGCTGAGAAGGCCACCTGGCTGACCGGCCAGGCGATCCAGATCCTGGGCGGCAACGGCTACATCAACGAGTACCCGACCGGACGGTTGTGGCGCGATGCCAAGCTGTATGAAATCGGCGCCGGCACCTCGGAGATCCGCCGCATGCTGATCGGCCGCGAACTGTTCCAGCGCACCAAGTAAGGGCCCTGCCATGACCGTATTGAGCACCCAGCTGCAACCGGGCAGCGACACCTTCGAGGCCAACCGCGCCGCGCTGCAGGCGGTGGTCGACGACCTGCGCGCCACCCTGGCGCAGACCGCGCTGGGCGGCAGCGAAGCAGCGCGCGCCAAGCACACCGCACGCGGCAAGCTGCTGGTGCGCGACCGCATCGATGCCCTGCTCGACCCGGGCAGCGCGTTCCTGGAAATCGCCCCGCTGGCCGCGCATGGCATGTATGGCGATCCGATTCCCAGCGCGGGTGTCGTCGCCGGTATCGGCCGGGTCTCGGGCGTGGAGTGCGTGATCGTGGCCAACGATGCCACGGTCAAGGGTGGCACCTACTACCCGATGACGGTCAAGAAGCATCTGCGCGCGCAGGAAGTGGCCGAGCAGAACCGCCTGCCCTGCATCTACCTGGTGGATTCCGGCGGTGCGTTCCTGCCGCTGCAGGACGAGGTGTTCCCGGACCGCGACCATTTCGGTCGCATCTTCTACAACCAGGCCAACCTGTCCGCGCAGGGCATCCCGCAGATCGCCTGCGTGATGGGCAGCTGCACCGCCGGTGGCGCCTACGTGCCGGCGATGAGCGATGAAACGGTGATCGTGCGCGAACAGGGCACCATCTTCCTCGGCGGCCCGCCGCTGGTGAAAGCGGCCACCGGTGAAGTGGTCACCGCAGAAGAACTGGGCGGTGCCGATGTGCACACGCGCATCTCCGGCGTGGCCGACCACATGGCCGACAACGACCTGCAGGCGCTGGCCCGGGTCCGCGCGATCATCGCCCAGCTCAACTGGCGCAAGCCCGAGCCGGCGCTGGCGGTGCAGGCCCCGGTGGAACCGCGGCATCCGGCCCACGAGCTGTACGGCGTGATTCCGGCCGACACGCGCAAGCCCTATGACGTGCGCGAAGTGATCCTGCGCCTGGTCGACGATTCACGCTTCGATGAGTTCAAGCCGCGCTACGGCAACACGCTGGTCACCGGCTTCGCGCATCTGCACGGCTACCCGGTGGGCATCATCGCCAACAACGGCATCCTGTTCTCCGAGTCCGCGCTGAAGGGCGCGCACTTCATCGAACTGTGCACGCAGCGCGGCATTCCGCTGGTGTTCCTGCAGAACATCACCGGCTTCATGGTCGGCCGCAAGTACGAGCACGGCGGCATCGCCAAGGACGGGGCCAAGCTGGTGATGGCCGTGGCCTGCGCCAAGGTGCCCAAGTTCACCGTGGTGATCGGCGGCTCGTTCGGCGCCGGCAACTACGGCATGTGCGGCCGCGCCTACTCGCCCAACTTCCTGTGGATGTGGCCGAACGCACGCATCGGCGTGATGGGCGGCGAGCAGGCCGCCAGCGTGCTGGCCACGGTCAAGCGCGATGGCATCGAAGCCAAGGGCGGGCAGTGGTCGGCCGAGGAAGAGGACGGCTTCAAGTCGCCGATCCGCGCGCAGTTCGAATCGCAGGGCCACCCCTACTACGCCAGCGCCCGGCTCTGGGATGACGGCGTGATCGATCCGGCCGACACCCGTCGTGTGCTGGGCCTGGCGCTGTCGGCCAGCCTCAACGCCCCGGCGAAGAAGACCGACTTCGGCGTGTTCCGCATGTAATGCACGGGCGGTGCCGCCTGGCACCGCCGCCCCTGGCCCGCGCAACGAGACCACCATGTTCACCAAGATCCTGATCGCCAACCGTGGCGAAATCGCCTGCCGCGTCATCGCTACCTGCCAGCGCCTGGGCATCGCCACCGTGGCGGTGTACTCCGACGCCGACCGCAACGCGCGCCACGTGCGCCTGGCCGACGAGGCCATCGCGATCGGCCCGGCGCCGGCGCGCGAGAGCTACCTGCGCGGCGACGCCATCCTGGCCGCCGCCCGCCGCACCGGCGCGCAGGCGATCCATCCTGGCTACGGCTTCCTCTCGGAGAACGCCGGCTTCGCGCAGGCCTGCGCCGAGGCGGGCATCGTGTTCATCGGCCCCTCTGCGGCGGCGATCCGCGCGATGGGCGACAAGAGCGCGGCCAAGGCGCTGATGCAGCAGGCCGGCGTGCCGCTGACCCCGGGCTACCACGGCGACGAGCAGATCCCCGAGTTCCTGCGCAAGCAGGCCGACAGCATCGGCTACCCAGTGTTGATCAAGGCCAGCGCCGGCGGCGGTGGCAAGGGCATGCGCCGCGTGGATGACAGCGCCACCTTCACCGAGGCGTTGGCCAGCTGCCAGCGTGAAGCGCAGTCCGCCTTCGGCAACGCACATGTGCTGGTCGAGAAGTATGTCGAGCGCCCGCGCCACATCGAGATCCAGGTATTCGGCGACAGCCACGGCAACGTGGTGTACCTGTTCGAGCGCGACTGCTCGGTGCAGCGCCGCCATCAGAAGGTGCTCGAAGAAGCGCCTGCCCCCGGCATGACGCCCGAGCGCCGCGCGGCGATGGGCAAGGCCGCCGTCGATGCCGCGCGCGCGGTCAACTACGTCGGCGCGGGCACGGTGGAGTTCATCGCCGGCCCCGATGGCGATTTCTACTTCATGGAAATGAACACCCGCCTGCAGGTGGAGCACCCGGTCACCGAGTGCATCACCGGCACCGACCTGGTGGAATGGCAGATGCGCGTGGCCAGCGGTGAGCCACTGCCGCTGCAGCAGGATCAGCTGCAGATCCGCGGGCATGCACTGGAAGCCCGCCTGTACGCCGAAGATGCCGACCGCGGTTTCCTGCCCTCCACCGGCACCCTGCGCCACCTGCGCCTGCCGGCCAACACCGCGCACGTGCGCGTGGACGCCGGTGTCGAGCAGGGCGATGCGATCACCCCGTTCTACGACCCGATGATCGCCAAGCTGATCGTCTGGGATGTCGACCGCGACGCCGCGCTGCGCCGCATGCAGCAGGCCCTGGCCGAGTGCGAAGTGGTCGGCGTGACCACCAATGCCGCCTTCCTGCGCCGGCTGGTGATGACCGATTCGTTCACCCAGGCCAAGCTGGACACCGCGCTGATCGAGCGCGAGCAGGCCGCCCTGGCTCTCAACGACGGCGACAGTGATCCGGCGCTGTTGGCGCTGGCCGCGATTGCCGGCGTGGCCACCAGCGAAGCCGCCCGCCGTGATGCGCGTGACCCGCACTCGCCGTGGCAGGCCCAGGACGGCTGGCGCCTCGGCGCGGCCGCTGCACGCGCGCTGACGCTGGAGCACCGGGGCGCGCAGCGCAGCGTCACCGTGGAGGGCGCGGGCGCGGGCGAACAGTGGACCGTCCACATGGACGGCAACGCGCTCGCGGGCAGCGGTGGTTTGGACGGTGATGCACTTCGCGTACAGATCGGCGAGCAGCTGCACCGCGCCACCGTCATCCGCGACGGCAACGAGCTGTACCTGTTCGGCAGCGAGGGCGTGCAGCGCTTCACCCTGCATGATCCGGTCAGCGAAGCGGACCAGTCCGTCGCCGATGCCGGCAGCCTGGTCGCGCCGATGCCGGGCCGTATCGTTGCCACACTGGTGGCACCGGGCACGGCGGTCAAACGCGGCGCGCCGTTGCTGGTGCTGGAGGCGATGAAGATGGAGCACACGCTGCAGGCACCGGCCGATGGCACCGTGCAGGGTTACCGGGTCAAGGCCGGGGATCAGGTGGGCGATGGGGCGGTGCTGGTGGATTTCGAGGCGGGGTGAGTCACCCGGATGGCGGCTCGGCAGTGAGTACCGGCGTCCACACCTGACCGCCGGGGTCGAACTCCGAGGTCGACATCTGCTGTGCCCGCCAGCCTACGCCACACACGGCGAGCGGACTGAGCTGCATGGGGTCCATGCCGAGCACCTGCTCGATATCCTGTTCGTTGATCGCGGCCGTAACAAAGGCCCCCAGGCCCTGTTCGGTCGCGCAGGTCAGCAGCAGCTGCGAGATGTGACCAACATCCAGGATCACCGCGCGGTAGGCCTTGGGATGGTGGCGGTACTTCCAGTAGGTGCGGGCGAACCGGGGTGCCAGCACGATCAGCACCGGCGCATCGGCAAACCAGTGTTGGCCTGCGGTGAACAACGCCGCCAGCTCTGCCATGGACCGCGCATCGGAAGGCAGGGCGGACACGCCGTGCGAGGCAGGATCGTAGTGATACAGACCCGCCTGGAGACCCTCGACATGCTGCACCAGCAGATACGCTTCGGTGGGATGCAGGCCCCCGGCGGACGGTACGTTCTTTTTGAGAAACACCGCGTCTTCTTCGACCACCTGCCGTCCAGTTTCAGCCAGGGTGCGCTGCAGCAGTCGTGACAGCTCGGCCAGCGGCAGTGGCTGCGCCGTATCGAAGTTGCGGCAGGTGCTGCGCTCGCGCAGGCTGCGGTCGAACGCCTCCTCGGGCTGGCGTGGCAGGTGGCGAGGTTCTCCTGCGTGGGGAGCCAACGCGGGCGGTGGCGGCCCAAGGTGTGCACGCAGCCCCGCCGCGGTGTGCAGTCCCGCCGATTCCAGGGCTTTCACGCTGTCCTGGCCCTGCCAGCGGCCCTGCCAATGGAGCATCGCGGCAGGTCCCCACCACGGCACCTGCCGCAGCTGCGCTTCACGTTCAGCCAACGCGTCGCGATCTGCGCCCTGTGCCTGGACCAGCCCATGCGCCAGCAGGTAGCGCAGATCGCTGTCATCTTCCCCGGCGGGCCGTGGCTCCCATCGCTCCGGGTCGAGACGTCCCAGCAGCAGCACCTGTGACTCATTGAGCTCGACCGGCGCCGGCAGGTGCGGTGCCAGCGCCGTCCAGACACTGCGCAGGGTCATGCCCGTACCACCGGATACCAGCGCGCGCAGATCGAAGGAGGTCTGCTGTCGGGGCTCGAGGTAGAGGGTGCGGCATCGGCGCAGGTGGAGGGTATCGTGCATGGGCAGCCAGAAAGGGAAGCATCGCGTGTTCCAGTGTGTCGGCCGGGATCGCCAAAGATGAAGGCCGATGATCATCGGGCGACTCAAGCGCTTCACGCGCCGGCCGCTATCGATCGCGGCTGTAACGTCACACCCCGGCCTGCGCGTACGCCCCCTCCTTCCCTCCGCTATCTCCGAGACATCCCACATGACCAGCACTTCTCCGCCGCTTTCCTCCAACGATGCCGTACAGCTGCTGGATCTGCTCAGCAGCGACGATACGTTCCGTACCCTGTTCCAGGCCGATCCCGCCGCCGCGCTGGCGACCATCAGCGCCGAGGCGGGCGCGGCATCGTGCGACTGCGAATCAGGCGGTCCGCTGGCCAGCAAGGAAGAATTCCTGGCCGCTCGTACGCGCCTGCTCGCCCACCTGACCGCCACCAGCTCGTTCAGCTTTCCGCACTGTTTCGTCAGCGGTGACATCGACTCACAACTGCAGCGCAAGCCGCAGCCCTGAGGTCTGGCGGTTACTGCAACGACGTCGCGTCCAGACGTCGTTGTGCGGCCCGGCTGTCATGGACATTCAGCGCCTGCAGGAGATAGGAACCGGCGTTCTCCGCGTAGGCCCTGCCGCGTTGTGTCGCCAGCCAGCGTTGCTCGGCGGCGGCAGCCACCTGGTCCCCGGCGGCCACCAGGCTGTCCTGCAGGGCGACGTGGACCTGGAACAACTCGCTGCCGTCGATGAGCGCGCGCAAGCGCTGCACCGATTGCGCAGCCCGGCCATCCACGCGATCCTGGTTGGCCACCAGCACCGCCACCATCTGCGTTCCACGCGGGTCATCCAGTGCCTTGGCAAGTCGCTGCAGATGCGGCAACTGGCGACGTGCCACGTCATAGAGCTCGGCGCGTTGCGCGAGATAGGCCGAGGCAGCGGCCATGTACAGCCACTCTCCCCGCTCGCCTGCCGCAGGATCGGCCGCCTGCGCGATCATGGTGGCGATAAGCTGCTCATATTCGTGTGCGCCGGCCTTTCGCACGGCAATGCTGGCCAGCGAAAGCGACTGCGCCTGGAACATTCCGCAGATCCGCGCATTGTCACCACAGTGGCGCAGCGCAGCTGCATTGGCCCGCAGTGCCGCCGCCGGCTCGCCCGCGTCCAACGCGACGGCGGTGCCCTCCAGGTGCATGGCAAGATCATCCTCCCGAGCGGCGGCAAGCATGCGCTGGGCGCCCACCAGGTCGCCATGAGCGGCGAGCGCGGCGACCATGTGGCGGTTCACTGACCATTGACCGATCCGTGCGGATTGACGATAGCTGCGCAGTGCCGCATCGGCGTGATTCTGCGCCAGCTCGGCGCGACCGAGCGCCTGCAACGCCATGGCCTGCAACGGGTTCTGTGCGACAGCGGCCTTGCGTGCAGCCTGCTCGGACTCGCTATACCGCCCCACGCTCAGCATGGACCAGGCGTAGTTGGCATGGGCGCCGTGGTAATCGGGATAGAGATCGCCCAAGAGCTTCCACTTTTCGGCCGTGGCGAGTGTTCCGGCGCCGTTGAGATCGGCATCCCAGGCGTCCATGTACAGCCGATCCCGCCCTGACAAGCGACCGGCAGCGCGTTTTGCCGCGGCCAGCGATTGCCGGGCCCCTTCGGGATTGCCCCGGCCCCACTGGATGCGCAGCTGTGCCAGGTAGGCGAACGCGAAGTCCGGATCGAAACGCACCGCCTGCCCGAAAAACCGCTGCGCGTCGTCATAGCGTCCATCGCCGTATGCTTTGACGCCCATCGCGTAGGCATGCAGCGCATCCAGGCTGGCCGTCGCCACCTTGGGCAGCGGCATCGAGTCCCGCGAGATGTCATGCATGGCCTCGCCGAGCTCCACGCGCATCTGAGCCACGACGTCATCGGTGGATCCCAGCAGGGATTCCATGCCGCGGCCATCGGCATGGTCGGACCACGCCGTATTGCCGGTGTTGGGATCGATCAGTTCCAGTGAAACACGCAGCCGCCCATGCACTTCGGCCACGGTGGGTACGATCACGGCTCTGGCACCCTCACGCAGCGCGACCTCGATCGCCGCGTCGCGGTCCAGCGCTCCACCTTCGCGACGCATCCGCTCCAGCGTTTCCTGCACCTTCATGTCGCTGAGCACATTGACGTAACGCGACTGCTCCAGAGAAATGCGGAACGCCTGTTGAAGACTGTCGTCCAGCAGTGCATTGCCGGTCAGGTTATGGAGGTTGCCCAGTACCACCCAATCCCGTTCGCCGAAGGCAATGGCCGGCGTCGGGCGTAGAAAGGCCCAGGTGCCGAAGACCATGCCTGCCACCAGCGCCACCTCGGCCAGCAGTGTCATCGGCCGGCGCCACAGCGGCACGGCACGGCGGGCCTTGGGGCTGCCGCGTGGGGCACGCAGCGGCGCAAACTCCGGTTCGCCCACTTCATGGATGTCCTGGCGACCGGGCATGCCCTTGAACCGCCAGCCGCCGTGCGATTTCCACACCAGTCGCTCGCCACGCTCCCCCAGCTCGCCCACCGCGCGATGGGTCAGCGATTCGGCCACGGCCGAGAGCAGGATCTGCCCGGGCCGGGCAAGGGCCATCAGGCGCGCGGCCATCGGCTTGGCCAGGCCCTCGACCTCCAGCGATTTGGCCCCAACCTTGATCGCCTCGGGGCTGTTTTCCCAGGTCAGCACTTCGCCGACGTGCAGGCCCGCGCGTGCGCGCAGCACGATGTTGCGTTGCTTGCCGATCTCCTGCAGGCCGCGCTGGTAATCCAGCGCAAAGCCGAGACCATCGATGGCGCGCTCGAACAACAGCAGCAGGCCATCGGAACGATCGATCAGGCGACCATTCCACTGTTGCTGCAACACCAGCACCAGCCGGTCATGCGCCTGGAACAGCTCGGCCGCGGCCGCATCGCCAATCCGCTCCACCAGGATCAGCGAGTCGCACAGATCGGTGAACAGCAGCGCCCGCATCTGCGGGGCCTGGGTCGACGTTCCGTTGTCGCCGTTCATGCCGATCTCCCGATCAGGGTGTGGCGGTCGCTGATCGCGACCAGTGCAATCGGTTGCCGCCCAGCCGTTTGGCCTGGTACAGCGCATTGTCGGCGCGGGCGTACCACTCGCTCCAGTCGGTCTGCGGGTCGATCAGACAGACCCCGATGCTGACCGGGCACACATGCGGCACGCCATGCGCACGGTCGATCAGGCCATGCACCGCGCTGAGAATGAACTCGGCGGCGTGCTGCAGGCTGTCCTGGTCGGCGCTGCGCAGCAGCAGGCAGAATTCGTCGCCGCCCAGCCGGCAGGCCACGTCCGGCTCGGTGGCCACCGAGCGCAGGATGTTGGCCACGCTCTGCAGCACGCGGTCGCCGGCCTGGTGGCCGTGCACATCGTTGACCTGCTTGAACTGGTCGCAGTCGATCAGCAGCAGGCCCTGCGGCGCGCTGTTTTCCTGCGCACGGCAGTCCTGCAGGTAGAGCGCGAGGCCACGCCGGTTGTGCAGGCCGGTCAGCTCGTCGGTGCGCACCAGCTCGCGCGTGTGGGTGAGCTGGTGAGTGGTGACGTAGAGGTTGTCCAGCGCGGTTTCGAGATCGTGGTTGCGGCGGCGCAGCTGGCGGATCAACACCTGCTCGTTGCTCACCACCCGCATGATCGTGCGGCGCAGGAAGTAGGCCAGCAGACCAGGGTCGCGGTCGACCAGACGCTGGAAATCGTCGTGGTCCAGTTCCAGCACGATGCTGTCCTGGACCGCACGCGCGCCGGCCGTGCGCTGGTGGTCGCCGATCAGCAGGCCCAGCTCGCCGAAGAATTCATTGGGACCGAGTGACTTCACGACGAGGTCTTCGCCGAAGTCCAGTTCGATGCAGCCGCTGACGATCACGTACATCGTGTTGCCGGCGTGGCCGCGATGGAACAGATGGGTGCCTGAGGGCAGCTTGCGTTGCCGGCCGAATTCGGAGAACAATGCGGACTCGCCGTTGCTCAGGATGGCGTGCACGATCTCAGCCATCGCCTTGCGGTCGATGTCTGGTTCCTGTTCGCACATGATCGCCGCCGCACCCTTGCCGGTCATTTCCGAACACCCGCTTTTCAGCGTCCCCCTGGTGAGCGATGGAGGATAGCACTCCTCAAAACTGTGCGCCCTATCCCATTTCCGACTTTTACCCCCCAAGATCGTGAAAACACGCGTGTTCTACCGCGTGTGACGATGTGAAGAGGCGGGTCCCGAGACGACGCAGGGCGGCCGATCCCCGACCGGCCGCCCTGTGGGCCTTCCTTGGCCGCCCTTCCTGGATCAGGCCGCCCGTTCGGCGTTGAACTGCTCTTCCTCGGTGGACCCGCTCAGGGCGGTGGTCGAGGACTGGCCCTGCTGGATCGCCTGGGTCACCGCGTCGAAGTAGCCGGTGCCGACCTCGCGCTGGTGCTTGACCGCCGTGAAGCCGCGGTCGGCGGCGGCGAACTCGGCTTCCTGCAGCTCCACGAAGGCGCTCATCTGGCGGCGGGCGTAGCCGTGGGCCAGGTTGAACATCGAGTAGTTCAGGGCGTGGAAGCCGGCCAGGGTGATGAACTGGAACTTGTAGCCATATTTGGCGATCTCCTTCTGGAAGGTCGCGATGGTGGCGTCGTCCAGGTTCTTCTTCCAGTTGAAGCTGGGCGAGCAGTTATAGGCCAGCAGCTTGCCCGGGAACTTGGCGTGGATCGCTTCGGCGAACTTGCGGGCGAACTCCAGGTCCGGCTTGCCGGTCTCGCACCAGATCAGGTCGGCGTAGGGGGCGTAAGCCAGGCCGCGGCTGATGGCCTGGTCCAGGCCGTTGCGGGTCTTGTAGAAGCCTTCCACGGTGCGCTCGCCGGTGGTGAACGGCTGGTCGTTGCCATCCACATCACTGGTCAGCAGGTCGGCGGCCTCCGCGTCGGTACGCGCCACCAGCAGGGTCGGCACGCCCATCACGTCGGCGGCCAGGCGCGCGGCGTTGAGCTTTTCGATGGCCTCGCGGGTCGGCACCAGCACCTTGCCACCCATGTGCCCGCACTTCTTCACCGAGGCCAGCTGGTCCTCGAAGTGAACGCCGGCCGCGCCGGCCTCGATCATCGCCTTCATCAGCTCAAAGGCATTGAGCACGCCGCCGAAACCGGCTTCGGCATCGGCCACGATCGGCTGCAGGAAGTCGATGTCATCCTTGCCCTCGGCATGGTGCAGCTGATCGGCGCGCAGCAGGGTGTTGTTGATGCGCTTGACCACCGCCGGCACCGAATCGGCCGGGTAGAGCGACTGGTCCGGGTACATTTGCCCGGCCAGGTTGGCGTCGGCAGCGACCTGCCAGCCGGACAGGTAGATCGCGTTCAAGCCGGCCTTGACCTGCTGCATGGCCTGGTTTCCGGTCAGCGCACCCAACGCGTTGACGAAGTCCTTCTCCTGCAGGTACGTCCACAGCTTCTCCGCGCCCAGCCGTGCCAGCGAGTGCTCCACGTGCACGGTGCCGCGCAGGCGCACCACGTCGGCGGCGGTGTAGTTGCGGGTGATCCCGGCCCAGCGCGGGTCGGTGTTCCAAGAGTGCTGGATCTGTTCGGCGGTCTGCAGGGTGCTCATGTCGAATCTCCAAAAGGGAACGGATGCGGTAACAGCAGGTGGATGGCGGGTGGTCAGTCGAGGCGGTCGTAGGCCGGCAGGGTTCAGTCGAGGCGGTCGTAGGCCGGCAGGGTCAGGAAGTCGGTGAGCTCCTCGCGGCGGCTGAGCGCGGCCAGCAGCGCGATGGACTCGGGGATGCGGGCGCTGCCGGGCAGCGCGGCGGTATCGCCCAGCCGCGCCGGCAGCTGGGCCACGGTGGCGTCGAGCAGGGCCAGGTCGATGGCGGTGCCGTCGTCCAGGTGCTGGCCGGCGGTATGCAGCCACTGCCACAGCTGGCTGCGGCTGATCTCGGCGGTGGCCGCGTCTTCCATCAGGTGGTGGATCGGCACGCAGCCGTTGCCGTCCAGCCAGGCGGCCAGGTAGCGCACACAGACCTCGACGTTGCCCTCGAAACCGGCGCGGGTGATGGTGCCGGTGGGCGCGGCGATCAGATCATCGCGGCCCACCTGCACATCGTTGCGCAGCACGCGGTGCTGGTTCGGTCCGGGCATGTGTTCGTCGAAGATCGCCTGCGCGACCGGGATCAGCGCGGGGTGCGCGACCCAGGTGCCGTCATGGCCGGCGGTGACTTCGCGCAGCTTGTCCGCCCGCACCCGCGCCATCGCCTGCTCGTTGGCGGCCGCGTCATGGTTGATCGGAATCTGCGCGGCCATGCCACCCATCGCATGCGCGCCACGGCGATGGCAGGTGCGGATCAGCAGCTCCGAATAGGCCTTCAGGAACGGCTGGGTCATCGTCACCTGGCCGCGCTCGGGCAGCACCTTGTCGGCGTGCCGGCGGAAGGTCTTGATGTAGGAAAAGATGTAATCCCAGCGGCCACAGTTCAGGCCGACGATGCGATCGCGCAGCGCGTGCAGGATCTCGTCCATCTCGAACACTGCCGGCAGCGTTTCGATCAGCACCGTGACCTTGATCTGGCCGTGCGGCAGGCCGAGCATGCCCTCGATGTGCGACAGGGCGGTCTCCCACAGCGCCGCCTCTTCCATGCTCTGCAGCTTGGGCAGGTAGAAGTACGGCCCACGCTGCTTGCACATCAGGGTGCGGGCATTGTGGAAGGCGAACACCGCCGCATCGAACAGGCCACCGGCGATCGGCTGGCCATCGATGCGCACGTGCTTCTCATCCAGGTGCCAGCCACGCGGACGCACGATCAGCACGGCCTGCTCGTTGAACGGACGCAGCGTGTACTGCTTGCCCGGCTTCCCATCGACGGACGGTCCGGTGTGGGTCAGATCGCCCCGCACCGCGCCGATCAGCGCCTGCTGGCCGGCCAGCAGGTTGCGCCAGGCCGGGGCGGTGGAATCCTCGAAGTCTGCCATGAAGACCTTGGCGCCGGAGTTCAGCGCGTTGATGACCATCTTCGGGTCGGTCGGGCCGGTGATCTCCACCCGGCGGTCCTGCAGCGCCTCCGGCAGCGGGGCGACGTGCCAGTCGCTGGCGCGGATCTCGGCGGTATCGGCACGGAAGTCCGGCAGGCCGCCGCCATCGAAGAACGCTTGGCGGGCCACCCGTGCCTGCAGCCGGCGCTGACGCTCCGGCTCCACCGCCCGGTGCAGCGACACCAGCAGCGCCAGTACCCCCGCCGGCAGCAGCGCGGACTGGCCGGCCAGCTGGGTGGTGAGGGCGATGCCGGGGGTGGCCGGTGCATCGGCGGGGGTGGGCTGGGCGGTGGCGTAAGCGACGGCGGACATGGCGGGCTCCTGCGGTGCGGTTGAGCTCCACCGTGCGCCGCCGCGCCGATATTTGACAAAGCAGTTATTGCAATGGCTTACATAAGGTGTGCTTATACTCATGACGCCATGACCACGCCGCGCACGCCAAGCCCCCGGTTTTCCTACAAATCCGACCGGCTCAAGCCGCTGCGGGCGTTCTGCCAGACGGTCCGCCTCGGCTCAGTCTCACGGGCAGCTGAGGCGCTGTTCGTCAGCCAGCCGGCCATCAGCCAGCAGCTGCAGGCGCTGGAGCGCGAGTTGGGCGTCAGCCTGTTCGAGCGCAGCGGCCGCCGCCTGGTGCCCAGCCGCGAAGGGCAGCTGCTGTATGAGATGGCGCTGCCGCTGGTGGAAAACCTGGACGGGCTCGAGGCCAGCTTCCGCGACAAGGTGAAGGGGCTGGATGCCGGCGAGCTCAACATCGCGGCCAACAGCTCGACCATCCTGTACCTGCTGCCGCGCATCGTGGAGCGCTTCCGCCAGCGCCACCCGGATGTCCGCCTGACCCTGCACAACGCGATCAGCGCCGACGGCACCGATCTGCTGCGCAGCGATGCGGCGGACCTGGCGGTGGGCTCGATGACCGACGTGCCGGCCGACCTCAGCTACGCCCCGGCCTACCGCTTCGAGCAGGTGCTGATCGCCCCGCCCGATCATCCGCTGGCGCACGGCGAACTGAGCCTGGAGGCGATCTCGCAGTACCCGCTGGTGCTGCCGCCCAAGCGCCAGATCACGTACCGGCTGGTGGACCAGGTGTTCCAGCGGCATCGGCTGCCCTACACCGTGGCGCTGGAGGTGGGTGGCTGGGAAGTGATCAAGCAGTACGTCGCGATGGGCATGGGCATCTCGATCGTGCCGGCGCTCTGCCTGCACGATGCCGACCGCGAGAAGCTGGTGACACGCTCGATGGGTGCGTGGTTCCCGGAGCGGAGTTATGGCGTGATCGTGCGCCGCGGGCGGTTTCTGTCACCGCAGGCGCGGGCGTTCATCGAGCTGATCCAGCCGGACCTGTTCAGTCCGCGCAGCTATGACGAGAGTGGGCATTCGGAGCGGTGAGGCGATTGTGGATGTCCCAACCAGAGTGCAAAGGCCCCTAATTCCTGAACCAGTGCCATAACTCGCTCATTGAGCGCTCAATGGCTATCACGTGCAGTTCGCTCACGCCTCAGCACGGCAATCCCATGACTTCTTAGCGCCTTGGACCTCTGGGACAGGGCACACCTAACATTTCGATGCCAGTGCGCAATTTTTATTCCTTTAAGACGACAAGCGTCATCCCAGGAATCAGGCATGCCATCCACGCCTACAGGACGATGGCATGTGCATCGGGACAAAGTGGATTCCCCAGGCGGCGTGGACCCTCTAACGCGAGGCCGAGCGCTCTACCGGGACCGGCCTTCAAATATCACGTTCTGAATTACCCAGCGAACACATTGATCAGCCTATTTCTGCGACAGCCCGATGACTGCCGCAGCCGGATGACCCCGACGATTTGGGACGTCCTGAGCAGACGCATTCGCCATCTCTATTCCAACGTGTGGACCCCGCCCCAGCCAAAGACGGCAGAACCTATTCCATCTAGATCAAATCACTCCTTCATCGCTTGTAAAATCATTTACGGAGAACATATTTCGCTTCAACCCTGTCAATCAAGTAATAAAAAAGCAGGGTTGCAATAAATGAACCAAGCATCATATTCAAGTAGAAATCAATTGACTCTGGATAGTTCTGACACATTTCAGCCATCTTCAAATCAGCCGACTCCGAAACGCACTGTCTGAGCTGCTTGTAAACACTTGAAGCCTTGCTCTGGAAGTGAACCACCAAGACTACAGACAGCACTTTGGCGAGCATCGTAACCCGCCCCAAGGCTTTTGGCGTCATATCACCCACCCTTCTCAAATGAATTTACCATCACCACCTTTCCAGCCCTGCCTCCCGCAGTCAACTAAGAAGCTGGCTGCCTCCGAGTGCATCAATACGCCAGGATCCTCCGAGAATCCGGCCGTTCCGGCGCTAGCAATGCACACCGCGCCAAGCGTCGCCAGATAGGTCCAGCCACTTGCAACACCTGGACCACAGTAGCTTTCAGTAAGACACTTGAAAATTCGGATCGTGATCTGCATGTCAGCCCAGAGGGCTACTGCAGCCATCAGCGCAATGAAAACAAGCGATGTCGTTCTTGCGGTTGGAGCTAGGCTGCCCTCAAACGCGCTTCTCAAAGCTTTCCAAGCCCGGAGTGGAAGTATGCCGATCGAAGCAAGGCCAACGAAGCCAACCAGGTAAATCAACGCAGTGAAAAACCATGCGCTCATGGATCGCCCCTAAACCGGCATACCGGATTTCCAGGGAACCAGGCTCCTCCTTCCACATACGGGGCCAAGGCTGCGCGCGCAGTGCATTCGAAGACATCATGCGCATCCGAACAGCCTATGGAGGCTGATCCACGGCTTTATCTCCAGCATACAGGCTGAATTCCAAACCCAAGCCAAGCGAACTCACTCGATCCAGCAACGGCTTCGGGAGGTAGAAATGATACATGTCGTTACTGACGATAGTGACTGACAGCGTCATTTCTCCACCAGATTCTACTATATGCACCAATCTGGTTTTAAGCACTCCAGGGCAGCGCACCAATTCTCTACCACATGGTCAAGCACCCAAGACCTGAGTTTATTTCGTCGACTGACAGGGTTTGACGATCCTCCACTATTACTCAGCATCCTTCTAGCAACCTGCAAATAGTCTCGTGCAATGCCCCTGGTACGTCACGCTCCCGGTTATGCATACGGCCGACAACATCATGTTTCCCGAGACGCCTCATACGACGAGACCGCCATCCATCGTCGGCCAGGCAATCAGACAATTGGCAAACCGAACGCCATAATCCCCCCATGTCCATCGAACTCCGCCACCTACGCTACTTCCTGGCCGTCGCAGAGACGCTGCACTTCGGCCGCGCGGCCGAGCGGCTGGGGATGTCGCAGCCGCCGCTCAGCCAGCAGATCCGCCAGCTGGAAACACTGCTCGGCGCGCGGTTGTTCCTGCGCGCGAACCGCCGGGTGGAACTGACCGACGCCGGTCGCGTGCTGCAGGAGCAGGCGCGTGAGGTGCTGGCGCGGGTGGAGACCGCGATCGATCTGACCCAGCGCGCGCAGCGCGGGGAAACCGGTGAGCTGCGCATCGGGCTGACCCGGGCCACGCCGCTGTCCACGCAGATTCCGCGCGCGATCTTCGCCTACCGTCAGCAATTCCCGCAGGTGCAGTTGAAACTGCGCGAGATGAACACCCTGCAGCAGATCGATGCGCTGATGGCCGGCGAGCTGGATGTCGGGTTGATCCGCAAACGTGCCCTGCCCGCGCCGCTGATGTCTCGCAAGCTCTTCAGTGATCCACTTGCGCTGGTGGTGCACGATCAGCATCCGCTGGTGCGTGAGTTGCCGGCCGATGCGGCGGTGGCGCTGCGGCTGTTCGCGCATGAGCCGTTTGTCGGTTTCCTGCGCGAGGTGGGTGCGGGCATCCACGATCATGTCATCGCGCTGTGCCGCAGCGCGGGGTTCACCCCACGCATCGTGCAGGAGGCAGGGGAAGCCTCGACGCTGATCAGCCTGGCGGCCTCGGGGCTGGGGGTAACGGTACTGCCTGCCTCGTGCTGCCATATCCAAGTGGACGGCGCGCGCTTCGTCGCACTCAGTGATCGCGCGGCCAGTTCCGAAGTGCACGTCGCCTGCCGACGCGGTGCGGCGTCGCCCTTGATCGGTCACTTCACCCGGCTGCTGCAGGGTGTCAGCGGCTGAGCGCGAGCGTAGCGGTACCCGGTTGCACGCGCTGGCCCAGGCGCCAGGCGATCACGCCACCGGCCACGGTCAGTACGCCGACGAAGCCGCACACGCCCAGCCAGTCCCAGCGGGTGTAGAACACGCCGCCGAGCACGCCGGCCACGCTGGAGCCCAGGTAGTAGGCGAACAAATACAGGGCGGACGCTTCGGCGCGCATCGCACCGGCGCGGCTGCCAACCCAGCTGCTGGCCACCGAGTGGCCGCCGAAGAAGCCGAACGTCACCAGCGCGATGCCGGCCGCCATGCAGCCCAGCCACGGCATCGCCAGCAGCACGATGCCCAGCGCGATCAATCCGTAGCAGATCGCCAGCACGCGGCTGCGGCCATGGCGGTTGGCCTGCTGCCCCATCCACGCCGAGCTGAAGGTGCCGACCAGATACACGCTGAAGATCAAACCGACCACGGTCTGGCTGAGGCCATACGGCGGCGCCAGCAGGTGGAAGCCGAGGTAGTTGTAGAGGGTGACGAACACGCCCATCAGCACGAAGGCGGTCGCGAACAGCCACGGCAGACCGGGATCGCCGAACAGGCTGCGCCAGCGCGCCGGCAGTTCGCGCAGGCCGCCACGGCGGCTCTGGAAGTGGCGCGAGGGCGGCAGCTGGATCCACAGCAGCACGGTACTGAGCAGCGCGATCAGCGAGACCACGCCAATGCCCCAGCGCCAGCCCCAATGGTCGGCGACGATGCCCGCGATGAGACGACCACTCATGCCGCCGATCGCATTGCCGCCGATGTACAGGCCCATCGCCAGGCCCAGCGCGCGGCTGTCCATTTCCTCGGCGAGGTAAGTCATGCCCACCGCCGGTACGCCACTGAGCGCGATGCCGAGCAGCGTGCGCAGCACCAGCAGCGTAGTCCAGTCATCCACCATCGCGGTGGCGACAGACAATACGCTCGACGCCAGCAACGCCGCGACCATCACGCTGCGGCGGCCGATGCGGTCGGAGATCAATCCCGCGATCAGCATCGAGACCGCCAGCAGACCGGTGCTCAGCGACAGGGTCAGCGCGCTGTTGGCTGCGGAGACGCCGAAGTGGCGACTGAATTCGGGCAGCAGCGGCTGCACTGTGTAGAGCAGCCCGAAGGTGGAGAAGCCGGCCAGGAACAGCGCGGCCGCCGTGCGCCGGAAGGCCGGGGTGCCCTGCTGGATCTGATCGCCGGCCGCCGCTGCGCTGGTGGTGGCCGGGGGGCTGCGGTCGGGGACCGCTGCGGTGTCGCCATTCATGCCGGTAAGGCCCGCGTGCGTGGGCCGGAGCGAGGAGTCAGCGCTCAGGATAGGCAGCGCGGACAGGTCGATCCATAACCTGATAGGTCTGAATCGAGACGTTGCAGATATCGATTCAGTTCGCGGCCCGGATTACAGCGTCTGCCAGGTCAGGCCTTCGCCGCGCCGGTAGTAAACATGCGAGGCCTTGCCGTACAGCGCGCTGGCCTGGACCAGGCCGAAGAAGCGGCCGTCGGCACTGTTGCCGCGGTGGTCGCCGAGCATCAGCACCTGCCCGGCGGGTACGGTCAGGCCGGTGATGTCCGGGCCACCGCCCTGGCCCAGATCCAGCTGCGCCAGATGCTGGCCGAAGTCCTCGATCTCACCCACCCCGGCCTGGGCCAGCGGACGGCCGTTGATGCTCAGGTGACCGTCGTGCAGCTCGACCCGATCCCCGCCGACCGCCGCAATGCGCTTGATCAGCCGGGTGCCGTCCTGCGGGGAATTAAACACCGCCACGTCACCGCGCTGCGGCTGGCCGGTGTGCAGCAGCTCCACCGAGGTGAACGGCAGGCGCACGCCGTAGGCGCGCATGTCCACCACCACCCGGTCGCCCGGCATCAGCGTGTGCTGCATCGAGCCGCTGGGCACCTGGTAGTGGTTGGCCAGGGTGTCGCGCGCCGCGGCGAGCAGGCCGAGCATGACCAGCAGCGGCAGCGCTTCTTTCTTGAGCCAGCGCAGCAGGCGGTGGTCGTTGGGGGCAGCGGCGGCGGGGGTGTCCATACGGGCGCTCCAGGAAGTGTGTGGCTGTGACCGAATGGACGGCGGGCAAGTTCCCTGCCCCGCGCTGAAAAAGCTACGCACTGTTTACGCAGGGGCCGCCCGGTCGGCATCGCGGTTTTACGGGGCGCGGCCGCATCGTGGCGACACCGCGCCGAAGGGCGCTTCGAAGAGACGCTCCATGACCATCCTGCTGATCCGGCACACACCGTCGAACGCCGTGCCGGACGCGTCGCCGCTGCCTGCGCGGGTCGCCGGGCACCGCCTGGCCTGCCGCGACTGCGACTCCCTGCCGGCCCTGGTGCGCTGTCTGCAGCGTGCCCAGCGCAGCCGCCCGGCGCTGGTCCTGATCGCCACCGCAGCGGTCGATGCACCGCAGTGGGCTCGTTATGGCCAGGCGCTGCGCACCGCGCTGGAGGACCTGCCAGCGCCGTACATCGAGATGGCCAGCAACGACGACGACGCGCTGGACGAGCACCTGCATCCGCAGCACGCCCCGGCCGCGCGGGTGGTCTGCAGCAGCGGCCGCCAGGATGCGTGTCGCCTGTCGCTGGCGATCGCCGCCCATCGCCTGCAGGCCGTGGAGGGCTGAGCCATGTCGATCTTCATCATCCGCGGGCCGGAGGCGGCCGGGCAGCTGATCCGTGCCGCGCAGCCGCTGCCGGCGCTGGTCCTGAAATCCCTGGTGCACCGTGCGATCGATGCGGGCACCACGGTGGCGATCCGCGCGTGCGGCTCGGAGCAGGAGTTGCTGGACGCCCTGCGCGTGGCCGATCACAGCCGTGGCGAAGTCACCCTGCTCGATCCGGGTGCGTGCGTGAACAGCGCGCGCCTGCAGCGCCTGCTGCCGCATCTGCACAACGCCTACGTGGAAGTGCACGACGACGATGCGCGCGCACCGGAAGCGTGCTTGCCAGCGGATGTGGGCCAGCGCATCGGCGTGGCGCGCGGCTACTGCGCGCAGAGTTACATGCACGCGCTGGAGATCGCGCTCGATCACCTGGGGTGCAGTGAGATCGCCGAAGGCGTGCACGTGGGGACGTGAGGCGCGGGGTCGGTGGGGCGGGCGCTGGGCCCCTATGCCCTTGGAGGCGAAATAAAGGGGGAGGGGGCGGCCGCAGGCCGACGCCGGAGGACATTCGCCGGAAAGGGTATAGGGGCCCAGTGCCCGCCCCAGCGACCCGGCTCAGCGGAGCAGCAACCCAAAAAAAACGGCAGGGTTTCCCCTGCCGTTTTCGTTTCAGCGTGTACCGGTGGCAAGCGTACCGACCAACGGTCGGTACCTACCGGGATGCCGCGATTACTTCAGGCCACGATTGACCAGCAGCGGCTCCACCGACGGATCCTTGCCGCGGAACTCGCGGTACAGATCCGCCAGCTCCACGCTGTTGCCGCGCGAGAGGATCTTGTCGCGGAACACCTGGCCGTTCTCCGGGGTCAGGCCGCCGTTCTCCTTGAACCACTCGAAGGCGTCGTGGTCGAGCACTTCGGCCCAGAAGTAGGCGTAGTAACCGGACGAATACCCGCCACCCCAGATGTGATCGAAGTAGCTGGTGCGGTAGCGCGGCGGCACCTGCGGCAGGTCGACCTTGAACTTCTTCAGCGCGGCCGCTTCAAACGGCGCGACGTCCTGCAGCTTGGCGTCGGCCGGCTGGGTGTGCCAGGCCAGGTCGAGCAGGGCGGCCGAGAGGTACTCGGTGGTCGCATAGCCCTGGTTGAAGGTGCGGGCCTTGAGGATCTTGTCGACCAGCGCCTGCGGCATCGGCTCGCCGGTCTTGTAGTTCTTGGCGTAGTTGGCGAAGACCTTCGGGTCCAGCGCCCAATGCTCGTTGAACTGCGAGGGGAACTCGACGAAATCGCGCGAGGTGCTGGTACCGGCGATGGACGGGTACTTCACCTTCGAGAACATGCCGTGCAGCGCATGGCCGAACTCATGGAACATCGTGGTCACGTCATCGAAGCTCAGCAGCGCGGGCTGGCCGGCGGCGGGCTTGGTGAAGTTGCACACGTTGTAGACCACCGGCTTGGCACCGGTCAGGCCGTCCTGTTCGACGAACACATCCATCCAGGCGCCGCCGGACTTGCTGTCACGCTTGAAGTAGTCGGTGTAGAACAGGGCCAGCGAGGTGCCGTCCTTGTCGAACACTTCGTAGACCTTCATGTCCGGGTGGTAGGTGGGGATGTCGGTACGCGGCTTGAAGGTGATGCCGTACAGCTGCGTGGCGGCGTAGAAGACGCCGTTCTGCAGCACGTTGTCCATCTCGAAGTACGGCTTGATCTGCGATTCGTCCAGGTCGTACTGCGCCTTGCGCACCTGCTCGGCGTAGAAGTCCCAATCGGAGGCAGCGAGCTTGAAACCGCCCTTCTGCGCATCGATCACCTTCTGCATTTCGCTGATCTCGCCACGCGCCTTGGCGGTGGCGGCCGGCACGGTGTCGGTCAGCAGCTTGAGCGCGGCGGCCGGGGTCTTGGCCATCTGGTCGGCCAGGCTGTAGGCGGCATAGTTCTCGAAGCCGAGCAGCTTGGCCTTCTGCGCACGCAGCTGGGCCAGGCGCTGGATGGTTTCGCGCGTGTCGTTGGCGTCGCCCTTCTCGGCGCGGGTTTCCGAGGCCTTCAGCACGGCAGCACGCTGCTCGCGGTCGCTCAGCGAGCCGAGCACCGGCTGCTGGGTGGTGTTCTGCAGCGGCAGCAGGTACTTGCCATCGAGGTTGCGGGCCTTGGCATCGGCGGCGGCGGTGTTGATCGCATCCTCGTCCAGGCCGGCCAGCTTGGCCTTGTCATCGACGACCACGGCACCGGCGGCGGTCGCAGCCACCAGGCGGGTGTGGAACTGCGTGGCCAGCGTGGTTTCTTCCACGTTGAGCTTGCGCAGCGAGGCCTTGTCGGCATCGTTCAACTGCGCGCCGGCGCGCACGAACTCCTGGTAGTCACGTTCGACCAGGCGCTTCTGCACCGGGTCCAGGCCCAGCGCATCGCGCTGGTCGTAGATGGTCTTGATGCGGGCGAACAGCTTCGGGTCGAGGTTGATCTCGTCCTGGTGCTCGGCCAGCTTCGGGGCGACTTCTTCCTGCACCTTCTGGCGTGCATCGTTGGTGTCGGCCTGGACCAGGCCGAAGAAGATGCGCGACACGCGGGTCAGGGTCTCGCCGCTGCGCTCCAGCGCTTCGATGGTGTTGTCGAAGGTGGCCGGCTCGGGGTTGTCGGCGATCTTGCGGACTTCGGCCAGGTGCTGCTTCATGCCTTCGTTGAAGGCCGGCAGGTAGTCACTGTCCTTGATCCTGTCGAACGGCGGCGCCTGGAACGGCAGCGTGCTGGCGCTCAACAGCGGGTTGGCGGACGCATCGGCCGGCTGCTGGGTCGGGGCGGGCTGGGTATCGGTCACGGGGGTGGACTCCTTGCCGGAACAGGCCGCCAGCGCCAGGCTGATGGCAGCGGCCAAAACTACGGTACGCGACATGAAACGGGCTCCTTGGATGAGGGCGCGGGACGGAAAATCCCACAGCCGGTCACCCTACTCCCAAAGCCCGCAGGCGGCATGTGCCGGTCGTGGCGCGTGGCTGTGCGGGCCGTGGGGGCTGCCCCGTCCGGCCCGCCCGGCGGCGCTCAGACGGTGCCGCGGGTCTTGCCCTGCCAGGGGCGGTAGTACTCGCGGATCGCCGCCATGTCGGCCACGTCGTTGCCGGTGGGATGGAACAGCGGGCCGATGCCGATGGTCTTTTCCGGGTAGTGGAAGTACGCGGCCAGCACCGGCACATCGGCCATGCGCGCGATCTTGAGGAAGCCGGCCTTCCAGTGCTGCACCGCCTTGCGCGTGCCCTCCGGGGTGATCGCGTACCACAGGCGATCCGACCCACGGATCAGGCTGACCGCCTGCTCCACGGTGCCCTGCGGTGAGCTGCGGTCCAGCGGGATGACGCCGAGCTTGCGCAGCAGCGGGCCCAGCGGCCACCAGAACAGCGAGGCCTTGCCCAGCACCTTGACCTGCATGCCCAGTGCGATCTTCGCTGCCATGCCCCAGAAGCCGTCCCAGTTGGACGAATGCGGGGCGATGATGAAGACCAGCTTGGGTACGTCCGGCAGGGTGCCGGTCACTTTCCAGCCGCCCAGGCGCAGCGTGCAGCGGGCCAGCCAGCGGAGGAAGCGGTTCGGTTTGACCTGCGGCATGTTCGGCGGAACCACCGGCAACAGCGGACTTCGGTTGTTCAAGCAATCACTCCCAATTGCGTGTGGTGCGCCCGCGCTTGATCTGCGCGCGCCCCTTTTTGGCGTCCAGACGACGCAGTTTCGACCCGTAGGTCGGCTTGGTGGCCACGCGCGCCTTGGGCACGCTCAGCCCCGCCTGGATGAAGGCGGCCAGTCGATCGCGCGCGTCCTCGCGGTTACGGTCCTGGGTACGGAAACGCTGTGCATCGATGACCAGCACGCCTTCGCCGGTCATGCGCCGGTCGCGGCGGGCCAGCAGGCGCGCGCGCAACGGCTCGGGCAACGAAGGCGAGCCGGCCACGTCGAAGCGCAGTTCGACGGCGGTGGAGACCTTGTTGACGTTCTGGCCACCGGCACCGCTGGCGCGCACGAAGCGCTCGACGAGTTCCGTCTCCGGAATCGTCAGGTGCGCGCTGATGGTGACTGGCCCGTTGCCCATGGGCGGCATTGTAAGGGGAGGACCCGCCGGCCGGGTGACTGCAACGTGCGTGGATGTCGCCGATAACGTCCTCAATTACGGCCTGATGACGCCATCGCAGGTATTCTCCGGAATCCACGCAACGCAGGATGCTCCGCCATGTCACTGATCCGCCCGCTGGCCCGCCGCGGCCTGACCCGCCTCACTCTGGCCCTGGCGATGGGCCTGGCCGCGATCGCGCCGGCCCTGGCCGCGCCGCCGTCGGATGCCGACATCAACCGCCTGCTGGCCGCCTCGCGCGCGCAGAGCATGCTCGATACGATGCTGCCGCAGATCGAGGCGATGCAGCGCCAGCAGTTCCAGCAGGTGGCCCAGCAGCGTCAGCTGGATGCGACACAGCAGGCCCAGCTGCAGCGGATCGAGCAGCGGACCAGCCAGACGGTGCGCCAGGCGTTGTCGTGGAAGGAACTGCGGCCGATGTACGTGGATCTGTACAAGCAGACCTTCAGCAAGGAAGACGTGCTGGCGATGGCCGAGTTCTATGAGAGCTCGGCCGGGCAGAGCCTGTTGGACAAGACGCCGGCGCTGATGCAGAACGTGATGGTGGCGATCCAGGCCAAGATGCAGCCGCTGTTCGTGGATCTGCAGAAGGACCTGGAAGCGATCGTCAATGAACCGGCGCCAGCAAAAAAATAACCGGTAGAGCCGACCGTTGGTCGGCTATCGCACGTCCCAACCAAACAGATCCATCGCCTTGCGGAACTCCCCGTCCACCGGCGCGCTGATGTCCATCGGCGTGCCGTCCGGATGCGGGAAGCGCAGGCGCTCGGCGTGCAGCAGCATGCGGTGGATGCCCTGCATGCGGAAGCTGCGGTTGTGCCGGCCATCGCCGTGGCTGGTGTCGCCGATCAGGTGATGCGAGAGGTGCTTGAGGTGGCGGCGGATCTGACGGAACCGGCCGGTCTGCGGCTGGCAGCGCAGCAGGGCGTAACGTGAGGTCTCGAACCCGCCCATCGGAATGGCGATCTCGCCCACGGCGACGCGCTGGAAGTGCGTGATCGCCTGCTTCTTGACCGGTTTGCCCGGGCCACCATCGAGGTCGTGATCGACGGTGAAGGCCTCGTCGGCCGGCCAGCCACGGCAGATCGCCAGATAATCCTTGGTGACGTCCCCACCCATCAGCGATTTGCCGAGCACGCTGGCGCTTTCGCGATCAAAGGCGAGCAGCAGGCAGCCGCTGGTGGCGCGGTCCAGGCGGTGGACGAGGAAGATCGGCTTGCCGAGCTGTTCGCGCAGGCGGTCGGCGAGGAAGTCGTCTTCGCCCCGGGCAAGCTTGCTGTCATGGACCATCAGCCCGGCGGGCTTGTTGACCACGGCGAGCTGGTCGTCCAAGTGCAGCAGCTGCAGGGGCGGAAGCGCCGCCGGCACCTCGGCGATGGCCTCGGCCTGCAGCTCGATCGCGCTCATCGGCGCCACCAGGCACTGGCCAGCGAGAACACGCCCGCCGCGCCGGTCACCCAGCTCCACACCGGGGCATCGCCGAAGTACCAGCCGCCCGGCTGCAGGCCATACAGCACCGCAGCGACGATCATCAGGCCGACGCCGGCGATTGCGGCCACCGCGCGCTTCTGCAGCTTCTGCACGCTGACGTTCAGCGCGGCCAGATCGCGCGAGCGCATCGACAATTCGTGGTCGCCTTCCACCTGCTGGCGCAGCCAGGCATGGATCAGACGCGGCATGTCCGGGGTATGCGTCATGATTTCAGGCAGGCGCTTGCGCACTTCCTTGAGCACGCGGCGCGGGCTGTAACGCTCGCGCAGGATGCGTTCGAGCACCGGCCGTGCGACCGCCCAGATATCCAGTTCCGGATCGAGCTGACGGCCGACGCCTTCGATGTTGAGCAGGGTCTTCTGCAGCAGGATCAGCTGCGGCTGCAACGTGAGCTCGTAACGCTGGGCCACCCGGAACAGCTTGATCAGCAGCTCGGCCAGCGAGATCTGCGACAGCGGGCGGGTGAAATAGGGTTCGCACACCGAGCGCGCGGCCGCTTCCAGCTCATCGATGCGCACGTTGTTGGGCATCCAGCCGGCTTCGACATGCAGCGCGGCCATGCGCCGGTAATCCTTGTTGAAGATGGCCATGAAGTTCTCGGCCAGGTAGTACTGATCTTCTTCGGAGAGCTGGCCCATGATGCCGAAATCCAGCGCGATGAAGCGCGGGTTGTCCCGGCGCGCCGGATCGGTGTCGACCCAGATGTTGCCGGCGTGCGCGTCGGCGTGGAAGAAGTTGTCGCGGAACACCTGGGTGTAGAACACCCGCACGCCCTTGGCGGCCAGCGCCTTGCGGTCGATGCCGGCCTTGTCCAGCGCGACGATGTCATCCGACGGAATGCCCCACACGCGCTCCAGGGTCAGCGCGCGCTCGGCGGTATGGCTCCAGATCACTTCCGGTACGTACAGATCGTCCGAGTCGATCCAGTTGCGACGCAGCACGCTGGCATTGGCGCCTTCGCGCTGCAGATCCAGCTCGGCGGCCAGGGTGTTTTCAACTTCGGCGACCACTTCGCGCGGGCGGATCTTGTCGGCGCGCGGGTGCGCGCGTTCGATCAGTGCGGCGGCCGACTTCAGCAGGGCGATGTCCGCGTCGATCTGCTTTTCGATGTCCGGGCGCAGCACCTTGACCACCACCTGGCGTCCATCGGCCAGCGTGGCCGCGTGCACCTGCGCGATCGAGGCCGAGGCCAGCGGCTGCAGATCGAAGCTGGCGAACGCTTCGCTGACCGGGCGGCCGAGCGCACGTTCGACGATCGCCTGCGCGGTGGCGCCATCGAACGGCTTGACCCGGTCCTGCAGCAGGGTGAGCTCGTTGGCGACATCGGCCGGGATCAGGTCGCGGCGGGTGGAGAGGATCTGGCCGAACTTGACGAAGATCGGGCCGAGGTCCTGCAGTGCCAGGCGCAGGCGCGCGCCGCGCGACTGTGCGGCGATGTCGGCCGAGGCGCGTGGCACGAACGGTTTTGCCAGGCGCAGCCAGCGTTCGGCCGGGGTGCCCTGGAGCAGATCGTCGAGGCGGTAGCGCAGGATGATGCGGCCGATGCGGCTGGCCCGGAAGATCGCCTTCATGCGCCCACCTGCCGCAGGCGCTGGACGCGCACGGCCATGCGTTCAACGTCGTCGCGCATCACGTCCACATCGTCGTGGAAGGCATCCAGTTCTGCTCGGGGTACCACGTCGCGCGACTCCTCGGTGACAAATTCAGCGGCGCTGTGCGCCAGGTCGGACGCGCCGCGGCGCGCGTGCTGCAGTGCCGAGCGCAGGGTGTTGGCGATCTGCACGCCCATCACCTCGCCGAACACGCGCACGAACGGCTGCTGCCAGTCCGGATCGAAACGGGTCGCCAGCTGCTGCAGGCGGCGGGCCAGTTCGGCATCACCGGAGACCTTGACCCGCCCGGCCGGCGCATCACCGCCACGGCGGGCGTTGGCCAGGAACGGCAGCTGGGCCAGCACCCCGCCCAGCGTGCTGCGCACGGCCAGGTCCGGCTCCTGCTGCGGATCGACCGGGCCGACCGTGAGCCGCTCACCGTCCACCCCGATCCGCATCGCCAGCGCGGGCGATTCCAGGGTCAGGGCGATGTGGCGGCCATCCAGCGCGGCCAGCGCGCTGCGGGTGTCCGGGTCCAGCGCCAGTGCGCGGTTGAGCGTGAGCTGCAGCGCATTGCCAGCCAGCGGCTTGAGGGAAGAGAGCAGGGAACGGGCCATCACCGCATTCTACCGCGCGCCCTTGAACGGCGGGCGTCCGCTGGCATCACGCCTGGCCACGCGCCAGGTGCCCACCACATCGACACCGGACACGCGTTTTCGCGGGCGCCGACTCGGTTCATGCTATGGCTCCCCAACACAGCGACAGGAGCGGCAACAGGCATGGGCAAGACCCGGGTAGGCATCATCTTCGGCGGCCGGTCGGCCGAGCACGAGGTTTCGCTGCAATCGGCGAAGAACATTCTCGATGCGCTGGACAAGGGCCGTTTCGAGGTCAGCCTGATCGGGATCGACAAGCAGGGCCAGTGGCATGTGAGCGACCCGCGCGACTTCCTGCTCAACGCCAGCGACCCCGCACGGATCGCGCTGCACCGCTCGGGCAATGCGGTGGCGGTGCGGCCCGGCCTGGAGCGGCAGCAGCTGGTCCCGACCGATCCGGCCATCGCGCTGGAGCAGATCGACGTGGTGTTCCCGATCGTGCACGGCACGCTGGGCGAGGATGGCTCGCTGCAGGGCCTGCTGCGCATGGCCAACCTGCCCTTCGTCGGCTCCGGCGTGCTGGGCTCGGCGGTGGCGATGGACAAGGACGTGGCCAAGCGCCTGCTGCGCGATGCCGGTCTGGTGGTGGCACCGTTCGCCTGCTTCAACCGGGTCACTGCGGCGCGGGCCGATTACACCGCGCTGGTTGCCGAACTGGGCACGCCGCTGTTCGTGAAGCCGGCCAACCAGGGCTCCTCGGTGGGCGTGAGCAAGGTCCGCAGCGAGGCGGAGTTCCACACCGCACTCGCGCTGGCGCTGTCGTTCGATCACAAGGCGCTGGTGGAATCAGCGATCACCGGCCGCGAGATCGAGTGCGCCGTGCTGGGCAATGAACACCCCGAGGCCAGTGTCTGCGGCGAGGTGGTCGTGCACGATGATTTCTATTCCTACGACACCAAGTACATCAGCGAAAGCGGTGCGGACGTCGTGGTGCCGGCGGCCATCACCGATGCCGAGCAGTCCCGTATCCGGGAGATCGCGGTGCGGGCCTACCAGGCGCTGGACTGTGCGGGGCTGGCCAGGGTGGATGTGTTCCTGACCCCGGCTGGGGAGGTGGTGATCAATGAGATCAACACGCTGCCCGGCTTCACCCGCATCAGCATGTACCCGAAGTTGTGGGCCGCCAGCGGGCTGGATTACACCGCCTTGATTACGCGGCTGATGGAACTGGCGATGGCCCGGCATGCCGACGAGCGCGATCTGCGCAGCTCCATCGCAACGACGGCCTGATCATCGTCGCCGATGTCAGGCCGTCGTGGTTTCCGCAGCGCGTCCCACGCCGGAGAGAGGTGGCGTGGGACGCGCCGGACACTAGGTCCGCTTGCGGAACATCGACACCACCGCCAGGATCAGGAAGACGACGAACAGGATCCAGGCGACGTTGCTGGCAGCGCCGGCAATGCCCGAGAAACCAAGTACCGCCGCGATGATGGCGATGACAAAAAAGATGACGGCGTAATGCAGCATGTCGACCCTCGCGTTGATGCGTGCCGGAGTTGGCGTGGGTCCATGTTCACCAACCCGCGGTGTTCAGGGAGTGATGGATTCCTGTGCGTTCGATGAAGAAGCCAGCCGCAGCAGCCCTTCTTCGATGCTGACCCGGGGCACATAGCCGAAGTCCCGGCGCGCCGGTTCCATGCTGTACCAGTGCGGCGTGCACAGCTGTTCGGCCAGGAAGCGGGTCATCGGCGGCTCGCCGCGCAGGCGCAGCAGCGGCCACAGCCGCTCGCAGACCGCACCGATCCGGTAGGCGGTCCTGAAGCTGATCGACCGGGTCACCGGCGGGGCGTCCACGGCGGCCAGCAGCTTGTTGAGCAGCTCGCGCATCGGCAGCGGCTCGCCGTTGGAGATGAAGTACGCCTTGCCGGCGCAGGCCGCGCCCGGGGCCAGGTGCTCCAGGGCGAGGAAGTGGGCCAGTGCGGCGTTGTCGATGTAGGTGGTATCGACCTTGTTCTGCCCATCGCCCACGAAGCGCAGGCGGCCGGCGCGGGCGCGCTCGGCCAGGCGCGGCACCAGCTGCTGGTCGCCCGGGCCCCAGATCAGCCGGGGCCGCAACGCGACGGTAGCCAGCTGCGCATCGTTGGCGGCCAGCACGCGTTGCTCGGCGATGGCCTTGGTGGCCGCATACGGCGCCTGGAAGTTCTTGCCATACGGCACCTCATCGGCGCCCAGGCCCTCGACCGGATGGGTGGCGCGATGGGTGACGCTGGGCGTGGAGGTGTAGACCAGCTTGCCCACGCCGTGCGCGCGGCAGGCCGCGATGACGTTGTCGGTGCCGACCACGTTGGCCTGGTGGTAACTGTCATAGCTGCCCCAGGCACCGGCCTTGGCGCCATTGTGGAAGACCGCATCGACCCCGGCCACCGCGTGCATCACCGCCTGCGCATCGGCCAGGTCGCCGCGGATCTGGCCCACGCCCATCGCCTGCAGCGCAGGGTAATGGCCGCGGTTGAACGCCAGCACTTGGTGGCCGCGCTCGATCAACCCCTTGCACAGGGCCTGGCCAAGGAAGCCGCCGCCACCGGTAACGAGGATCTTCATGCGTGCTGCTCCAGTTGCGCGGTGGCCCAGACCGCGAGCTTCTCGCGGCCGATCTTGGCGTTGTGGCGGATGTCGACCGGGAAGCCCGGGTGGAGCAGGAAGCGCTCGATGCGCGCGGTATGCGCGTGCGCGGCGGCCTCGCGGCGCAGCCGCTCGACCAGCGCGGGGGAATCGACGGTACCGGGCAGCAGCTCGTAGCACAGCACCGGCACCTGCCGGCCCGGTGCACCCACGCCGACCAGCGCGGTGCGGGCGAGGCCATCGAGCGCGTTGAACACCGGCTCGACCTGCTCGGTATACAGCGGCCCCTGCGCGGTTTCCACGCGCTGGGTCTTGCGCCCGCAGAACCACAGCCGCCCCTGCGCATCGAAATAGCCGACATCGCCCATCCGGTGCACGACCCGCGTGCTGCCATCGGTCAGGGTCTCGGTGATCTTCGCCTGCGCGGTCGCCTGCGGGCGATTGAAGTAGCTGTCGGTGGCGGTGGGACCGGCCACGGTGATCTCGCCGACCTCGCCGGCGGCCAGCTCGCGGGCCTGCGACCAGCCCGGCAGCGGCGCGTCATCGATGGCGATGATGCGCACCTGGTTCGGCGCGACCACGCGGCCGACGCAGGTACCGGCGCCGGCCTCGGTGGCCTGGCGGGTGTTCTCCAGCTCGCGACCTTCGATCACCGCCACCGGCAGGCACTCGGTAGCGCCGTAGGGGGTCCAGAACTGGGCGTCGTCGGGCAGCAGGCGGCGGATCCGCGCGACCACGTCCGGCGGCACCGGTGCCCCGGCCGAGGTCACCCGGCGCACGCCGGGCAGCGGCTGGCCGTGATCGGCCAGTACCCGCATCAGCGCCGGCGAGCCGAACAGCTGGGTGACACCAAAGCGGTTGATCGCGTCATGCAGCTTGCGCGGATCGGCCTGGGCCGGCCGGGTCGGATCCATGTCCGGGATTACCGAGGTCAGCCCCAGCGCCGGATCAAACAGCGCGAACGGCGGGAAGGTCGGCAGGTCGACCCCACCCGGCTCCATCCCGAAGGCGGCGCGCAGCAGCTCGACCTGGCCCACGAAATGACGGTGGCGGTAGACCACGCCCTTGGGCACGCCGGTGGAGCCGCTGGTGAACAGGATCGCGGCGACGTCCTCGCCATCGGTCGGGGCCAGCGCAGGCGCCACCGTGGCGCCCTGGGCTTCCAGCCGGGCCAGGGTGGTGCCACCCCAGCCCCAGCGGCGGCCAACGGTCACCAGCAGGCGTGCAGAGCGGCACCAGCGCAGCGCCAGGCGCGCCACGTGGGCCAGGCCGATGCCGATGAAGGCCTCCGGCTGGGCCTCGTCCAGGCATTGCTTCAGCGCGCGCTTGTCGATGCCCGGGTCGACCAGCACCGGGACCGCGCCGTTCTTGAACAGCGCGAACATCAGCAGGAAGAATTCCGGCGAGGGCCGCACCATCACCACCGCGCGCACGCCGCGGCCGATGCCGTGCGCGGCCAGCCCGGCCGCCATCGCATCGCTGCGGGCGTTGAGGGTGCGGTAATCCAGGGTGACGTCGTAGCGCGCCATGCCGCCGGGCCCGGGCGTGCCGGGGCAGCGGATGGCGATCTGGTCGGGGCGTTCACGGGCCAGCTCGGGCAGGCGCGCGGCGATATTGATGGCGCTGTTCATCCGTTCATTGTCGCCGCTGCAGAAAATTCTTGCGCGCCGGCCGTTGGCGTGGAAAATTCGCGCCCTTCCCTCCTGCTTCGCTGCCGCCCAAGGCCGGTGCCCCATGCCCCATCCCTGCCTCACCTGCGGCGCCTGCTGCACCCAGTACCGTGTGGCCTTCCACTGGATGGAATCGGACGAGGTCACCCCGGGGGGCGTCCCGCACGAGCTCACCCAGGTGCTGGACCCGCACCGGCTGTGCATGCGCGGCACCCTGTCCAAGCCGGTCTACTGCGTGGCGCTGGATGCGGAGATCGGGGTGTATTCGCGCTGCAGCATCCACCCCAACCGCCCCAGCGTGTGCCGTGAGGTGGACGCCTCGTGGGAGTACGGCAAGGCCAGCCCGCAGTGCGACAAGGCGCGCATCGCGCACGGCATGCCGGCGCTGACCCTGGCCGACTGGCGCTGGCGGGACGAGGCGGGCAATGATGATGATCATCCCGATGACAACGGCAATTCGCCGGCGCCGCAGGCGCCGATCGCGGCGTAGTTGGGGGGGGCGGGGTTATGGCGCGAGGGCGGAAGCAGCCGACCGGAAAGCAGCCGACCAACGGTCGGCTCTACCGGTGAGGGTGCCTACCGGTTGATGGTAGGTGACGACCGTGGGTCGTCACGCCGATCAGATCGGATTCGCGTCCAGAAACGCGCGGATCTTCGGCACCAGCACCTCGTGCTTGTCCTCCAGCACGTAATGCCCGGCATCCTCGAAGGCGTGCACCTGCGCCTGCGGCAGCGCGGCCTCGAAGCCCTTCAGGAAGTGATGGTCGAACACGAAGTCGCGCAGGCCCCAGCCGATGAACGCCGGGCGGTCGGCGTAGCTGGGCAGGGTCTGGCCGGAACGCTCCAGCAGCGACCAGGCCTTGTCGGCCGGTGACAGCGGGATGTCCTGCATGAAGCGGATGGTGCTGATGCGGTTGGCGTAGCTGTTGTACGGCGACACGTACGCGTGGCGTACGTCCGCCGGCATCTTCCGTTCCACGCCCAGCCACGAAGCACCGGAGGAGAAGGCGTTGAAGGTACGGATGAGCCACTCGCCAATCTTCCAGTGGCGACCCAGCGCGATCTGCCACGGCATCTTCTTCGCGGCCGGCATCGGGAAGGCGGCGGTGTTGAGCACCACCAGGCGCTTGACCTGCGCGTGGTGCGACAGCGCCCAGCCGAAGCCGATCATGCCGCCCCAGTCGTGCACGGCCAGGGTCACCGGGCCGGTGATGCCCAGGTGCGCGAGCAGCGCGTCCAGATCATCCACGCGCGACTGCAGGGTGTAGTCGTAGTGCGCATCATCGGGCTTGTCCGACAGGCCCATGCCGATATGGTCCGGCACGATGCAGCGGTACTTGTCCGAGAGGCCGGCCACCAGGGTGCGCCAGTAATAGCTCCACGACGGGTTGCCGTGGACCATCACCACCACCTCGCCATCGCGCGGGCCTTGGTCGAGATAGCTCATCGACAAGCCGGGGCGCACTTGGAAGCGGTGCGGATGGGCGGGGTAACCGGGCAGCTGGGGCATTCAATCGCACCTGTGAAAAGGGCCGGCAGAACCGGCCCTTGATGTTCAATTCCGGCGCAGCAGACACGGCCCCGGAAGCAACGCCGCAGCAGGCTGCGGCCAATGGGTTACCAGACCACTTCGGCCATCGAGCAGTTCAGGCCCGAGCCGATGCCGAGCAGCGCGATGCGATCGCCCTTCTTCAGCTTGCCCAGCTGCTTGAGCTTGCTCAGCACGATCGGCACCGAGGCCGGGCCGATGTTGCCGTGCTCGCCGAAGATCGTCATCACCTTCTTCGGGTCGATCCCGAAGTTCTTGATGAAGGCAGCGGTATGCGGCTGGCTGACCTGGTGGATCACGAACTGGTCCAGTTCCTCCACGGCCCAGCCCAGTGCTTCACGGGCGGCGACGAAGGTCTTCTGCGCCAGCTTGATGCCTTCGATCAGCAGCATGCGGGTGTCGGTGACCATGCGGTCCAGGTTGCCGCGGCACAGCTGGTTCCACTCGGTCGCCGAGCGGGTCACGCCACCGCGGTAACGCGGGGCATCGGGCACCAGCTCGGTGCGCGCCATGACCATCGCCGCGGCACCGCAGCCCAGGGTCAGGGCGGCCATCTCGTTGCGGAAGTCATCGGCGGTCACGCCCGGCAGGGCCATGCGCTCGAGGGTCTTCTCGTACACCAGGTTGGCGGTTTCACCGTCGACGATCAGCGCGTAGTCGATCTCGCCGCGTTCGAGCATGCGGGCGGCGATGTCCATGCCGTTGATGAAGGCCAGGCAGGCATTGGCGACGTCGAAGGTCATGCATTCGTCGCCGACCCCCAGGTTGCCCGAGACGATGCTGGCCGTGGACGGCTCCAGGTAATCGCGGCTGACCGAGGTGTTGACCAGCAGGCCGATCTTGTCGGCGCCGATCCCGGCGTCTTCCAGGGCTTTGCGGGCGGCCAGCGTGGCGGCGTCGGAGGCCAGCATGTCGGCATCCCACAGGCGGCGGGCGTGGATGCCCGCGATATCGCCGAGCACGTCGGTACGGATGCCAAGGCGATCCAGCGTCGGCTTCAGCCGTTCGTTGATTTCCTTGGACGTCAGCGTGTGCGGCGCGTCGATGTGCGCCAGGCCGGCGATCGAGACATTCTTGAAGAGCATCAGTTAGCGCCAAGGCTCAGGCGAAGGGGGCGCTATTGTAAGCCGGCACGGCTTTCACCGCACCTTTACGAATTCACGCCCGGGCGTATGGTCCGGGCACGGGGTGAAGGGTTCAGCGTGGCGGGCACTGGAAAGCCAGGAATCGCTGGCTGCCATCGGCCGGCAGGCCCGAGGCCTGCACGGCGTTGGCACCGGCGCTGGGGGCCTCGTTGCGGGCCAGGGTTTCCAGCTCTTCCTGCACGCGCAGCGGGTTGCGGTTGTAGAAGCCGACCTTGCTCTTCACGGTCACCACCACTTCGCCCTTGCTCTGGCAGCCGCTGGGAACCGCACCGGCCGGCAGCACGCGGACCGTCTTGCCGGAGGATTCGATCGGCACCCAGGTGCAGGCGGAAACGCTGAGGATCAGGGCGGACAGAAGCAGAATGCGCATGGGCAAGGCCTGGCTGGAATACGTAAGGGAGTGTGCGGGAAACAACTGAATCGGGGGTGATCAGGTGCCGGGTGGGTCCCCGGCACCTGAGCGGCTGGCGGGCGCGGTGGCCGGCCAGCGTTGGGCGTCACCGGCTCTTTGGTGCCGGGGCAGCCGGAGTGGCCGGGGCGTCGACCACCTTGCCTTCGGCATCGATGACCTGCACCTGGCCAAGCTTGAGCGCACGCACCGGTGCCTCGGTCTGCTTGAGGTCACCCACCACCACCCAGGTCAGCGCGTTCGGGTCCAGCGTGGCCGCGGCCTGCTGCACCTGGGCCGGGGTCATCGCTTCGATCTCGGCCTTGCGCTGGACCACGTAATCGTCGGGGCGCTGGTAGCGCACGATGCCGCTGATGGTGCCCATCACCGCGCTGGCGGTCTCATAGGCGCCGGGCAGGCTCAGGTTCTGGATGTTGCGGATACGCGCCACTTCGGCCGGGGTGGCCGGCTTGGCGCCGCTGGCGAACTCGGCGATTTCCTTCTGCATCTCCTGCATCGCCTCGGCGGTCTTGTCGATCTGCACCGGCGCGCGGGCGCCCCATGGGCGCTGGCCCAGGGTGTTGCTGGCGCTGCTGCCGGCCCCGTAGGACCAGTGCTTCTGCTCACGCAGGTTCATGTTCAGGCGCGAGGTGAAGTCGCCGCCGAGCACGCCGTTGGCGATATCGAAGCGGGTCGAACCCGGGTCCCTGGACGAGGGCACCACCTGGCTGGCGAACAGGTTGGCCTGCACCGCGCCCGGCTGGTCGATCAGGTACACGCGGGCATGCGCCGGACGTGCGACATCCACCGGCGCCTTGACCTCCGGCGCCGGACCTTCGGCCCTCCAGTTGCCGAGCTGGCGCTCCAGCAGCGGCACGATTTCCTTCAGCGTGGTGTCACCCACCACGATCAGCGTGCCCTGCTCCGGGCGCAGCCAGTCACGGTGGAAGTCGACCAGGTCTTCGCGGGTCATGGACTGGATGTCCACTTCATTGCCGCTGCCGGTGAACGGGATCGCATACGGATGGCCCGCGCCGTACAGCAGGGTCGGCATCACCCGCATCGCCACCGCGCTGGGGTTGACCTTCTCCTGCTGGATGCCGGCGATCCAGGTCGCCTTGACCCGGTCGATCTCGGTCTGGTCGAAGCGCGGCTGGCGCAGCATGTCCGCATACAGGGCCAGCGACGGGGCCAGGTTTTCCTTCAATGCGGACAGGTACACGCTGGTGCTGTCCAGCGAGGCCGAGGCATCGAGCTTGGCGCCCAGTGCATCGGCCGCATCGGCGAACGGCAGCGCACCGAGCTTGCCGGCCCCTTCGGTGAGCAGGCCCATGGTGAAGTTGGCCGTGCCGGACTTGCGGCCCTGGTCGGCGGTGAAGCCACCCGGGAATTCATAGCTGAACTGCACGACCGGGATGTCATGGCGCTCGGCCAGGATCACCTGGGTGCCGTTCTTGAGCGTGGCGCGGCGCAGTTCGGGGAATTTCAGGTCCGGGAAGGTCTTGGTCTGCGGCACGCCGGTGCTGCGGTCGACCTGCTTGGGCAGCGTGGTGAAGCGCGGATCCACGGCGGGCACGGTGAACGGCTTGGGCGTTTCCGACGGCAGTTCGGCCAGGGCAACGCGCGCGCCCGGCTCGACCACGATGGTGTGATCCCCGATACCCAGCCACTTGGCGCCGACATCGCGCACCTGCGCGGCCGTGGCCCCATCGATGGTGGCCAGCGACGTGCGGAAGCAGCCCGGGTCACCTTCGTACACGGTGCACTCGGCCAGCGCGTCGGCCTTGCCGCCGAAGCCCCCGATGCGCTCGATGCCGCGGATGAAGCCGGCGCGGAACGCGGTCTTGCCACGGCTCAGCTCATCGGCGGTCGGACCGTCCTTGGCCAGGCGCTTCACTTCTTCATCAATGATCGCCTCGACCTTGGCCGGATCCACACCCTGCTTGACGCTGGCCATGATCACGAAGTTCGAGCCCAGCTGCGAGCTGTAGGCACCGGCGCTGATGTTGTCGACCAGCTTGTCCTGGTGCAGCAGGCGCTGGTCCAGGCGCGAGGACTTGGCACCGCCAAGGACCTGCGCGAACAGCTGCAGCTGGTCGATATCGGTGGTGCCGACCTGGGCGACGTTCCAGGCGCGGTAGATGCGCGCCTGCGGCACCTTGTCGGTCATCACTTCGCGCGTGCTCTTCTCGCGCTTGGCCACGTCGACCTTGGGCTGGGCCATGCTCGGGCCGGCCGGGATGTCGCCGAAGTACTTGGCGACCTTTTCCTTCGCGGTGGCCACGTCGATATCACCGGCCAGCACCAGCACCGCATTGTTCGGGCCGTACCAGGTGCGGAACCAGGTCTTCACGTCGTCCAGCGAGGCGGCGTTGAGATCGTTCATCGAGCCGATCACGCTGTGGTGATACGGGTGCCCTGCCGGGTACATCGCGCGGGTCAGCTTTTCCCAGACCTGGCCATAGGGCTGGTTCTCGCCCTGGCGCTTCTCGTTCTGGACCACGCCGCGCTGCTCGTCCAGCGCCGCCTGGTCGATCGCCCCGAGCAGATGCCCCATGCGGTCGGACTCCATCCACAGCGCCATGTCCAGCGCGGTGGTCGGCACGTTCTCGAAGTAATTGGTGCGGTCGGTATTGGTGGTGCCGTTCTGGCCGGTCACCCCAACCTGCTTGAAGGGCTCGAAGTATTCGCCGTCGTGGTTCTCGCTGCCCTGGAACATCAGGTGTTCGAACAGGTGCGCGAAGCCGGTGCGGCCGGCGGGTTCGTCCTTGCTGCCCACGTGGTACCAGATATTCACCGCCACGATCGGCGCCTTGCGGTCGGTGTGCACCACCACGCGCAGGCCATTGGGCAGGGTGAACTGTTCGAACGGAATGTCGACCTTGGCCGCCGTGGCCGGCTTGGCCAGGACCGGTGCCGGCGCGAACGAGCCCAGGGCGGCGGAAAGCGCTACAGCCAGCAGCGCGGCACGCGGTCGAAGTTGGACGGTCATTCCGGTTCCTTGGTCATGAAAGTGAAGCCGGATGCTAGCGCGCCGCCCGGGCAAAAGGCATCGGCCAACAGTCATTGACCTGCCGATGGCGGCGGATCCGCCACGAACCGCACATCCGAGCGTGGCCGCACGCGGCCGGGCGGACAGTCCGCGGCCCTGCGGCGGACACGTGTCCGGACATCGGACACCGCTACTTCGCAAAAACCCTTTGAAATCAATGCGTAAAAGTTGGCACGCGACCTGCTTGGTACATCGCAAGGGAAACAAGGATCAAACCGAAACTGACTGGATGCTGAACAACAACAAGAATAATGAAATTGTTCTTGCAAGCCCCGAATCGGTGTACTACATTACTACCACACCACTGATCACCAACACTAAACAGGACCTCGCCATGAACACCAAGACTCTCGCCATCGCCATCGCCTTTGCCGCCGGTTCCGCGTTTGCTTCGTCGGTGCAGGCCGCCCCCGCCATCGTCACCCTGGACACCGTGCAGGTCCGCCCCTCGGCCGACCAGATCGCCCAGGCCGAGGTTGAGCGCACCAGCGACATCCCGACCCTGGCGGTCGTGGAAGTCCGTCCGACCGCTGGCCTGATCGCCGAGTACCGCGCCGAACTGGCCGCCAACCGCCGCGTCACCACCCTGGCCGCAGTGGAAGTGCGTCCGACCGCCGAACAGCGCCAGGCCCTGGCTGCCGAACAGACCAACGACCGCGGCTACGTCGCCACCTTCACCGCTGCCGCCACTGCCGTGGCCAACGAAGTGATCATCAACCTGCCGACCCTGCAGGTGCGTCCGTCGGCTGCCGACCTGCAGGCCCTGGCCCTGGAAACCGCCGCTGCCGCCGCCACGACCCTGATCCGCCAGTAAGCCGCTGCTGCGGTCTTCCGCAGCCACGGCGTACACTTCGCCGATGACTGCCACGCCCACGTTCCATGTCGTCCTGTTCCAACCCGAAATCCCGCCGAATACCGGCAATGTGATCCGCCTCTGCGCCAATACCGGCGCGCGGCTGCACCTGATCGAGCCGCTCGGTTTCGACCTGAGCGACAAGCAGCTCAAGCGCGCCGGCCTGGACTATCACGAATACGCTCGGCTGCAGGTCCATCCTGATCTGGAAACCGCCCTGCAGGTCATTGCGCCCAAGCGCCTGTTCGCGCTGAGTACCCGCGGCAGCGTGCGTTACGACACCCAGCAGTTCGAAGACGGCGATGCCTTCCTGTTCGGCCCGGAAACCCGCGGCCTGCCCCAGGACCTGCTCGACAGCCTGCCCCACGGCCGCCGCCTGCGCCTGCCGATGCAGCCGGACAACCGCAGCCTCAATCTGTCCAACACGGTCGCCGTGGTGATGTACGAGGCATGGCGCCAGAACGGGTTTGCCGGCGGGGAATAAGATGCCGTGCCGACCAACGGTCGGCACCTACCGGTGACACAGGCACCTGACCGTTGGTGTAGCACCTGACCATTGTGTAGCACCTGACCGTTGGTCAGGTGACCTCAGAACGCATTGATCCCGGTCAGCTCGCGGCCGATCACCAGCTGGTGCACGGTCTCGGTGCCCTCGTAGGTGATCACCGATTCCAGATTGAGTGCATGCCGGATCGCCACGTGCTCGGTGGTGATGCCCGCGCCGCCGAGCAGGTCGCGACATTCGCGCGCGATGTCGATGGCCATGCGGCAGTTGTTCCACTTGGCCAGGCTGACCTGCTGCGGCTGCAGGTGGCCGGCATCCTTCAGGCGCCCCAGCTGCAGGGCCAGCAGCTGCGCGGTGGTGATCCGCCGCGCCATGTCGGCCAGCTTGATCTGCGCACTCTGCGTGGCCGCCACCGGCCGGCCGAACAGCACCCGTTGCTTGGTGTAGCCCAGGGCTTCATCCAGGCAGGCCACCGCAGCGCCGATCGGACCCCAGCTGATCCCGTAGCGCGCCTGGTTCAAGCAGCCCAGCGGCCCCTTCAGCCCCTGCACGTTCGGCAGGCGGTTGCGGTCGGGCACGCGCACGTTGTCGAAGAACAGCGCACCGGTCAGCGAGGCGCGCAGGCTCATCTTGTGCTTGATCTCCTGCGTGGTGAACCCGGCCATGCACTTTTCCAGCACGAAGCCCTGGATGCCATCGTCGGTATGCGCCCACACGATCGCGATGTCGGCCACCGGTCCGCTGGTGATCCACATCTTGCTGCCGTTGATCAGCCAGTCACCGCCATCGCGCACCGCGCGGGTCTTCATCGCCGCCGGATCGGAGCCGCCATGCGCCTCGGTCAGCCCGAAGCAGCCGATCACCTTGCCGGTGGCCATGTCCGGCAACCAGCGCAGCCGCTGTTCTTCGCTGCCGTAAGCATGGATGGGGTACATGCACAGCGAGCTCTGCACCGAAACGAAGCTGCGCAGGCCCGAATCGCCGCGCTCCAGCTCCTGGCAGATCAAGCCGTAGCTCACCGCATTGAGCCCGCCGCCGCCGTACTGCTCGGGCAGGCTGGAGCCGAGCAGGCCCAGCGCGGCAATCTCGGGAATCAATTCGTCCGGGAAACGCCCGTCGTCGAAGGCATCGCCGATGATCGGCAGCACCCGCGTATCGGTGAAGCGCGCCACCGTCGCCTGCACCGCGCGCTCCTCTTCGCTCAGCAGCGAACGGATATCGAACAGATCGAACGGATTCAGTGACATGGCATCCCGGCAGGTGGCGGTGGAACAGGCTCCCATTGTGGTCGTTGTGCGCGAAGCGGCCAAGGGACGGCGGGGCAGCGCGGTTGCTGCGCCGCAGCATCCTGGTATCGAACACGCGGCGACACCGCTGTCATCGTCGGCGATCTAGGCTTAAATGCGCCGTGCCGGTACTCTGGCGCACTGATCCACCGTTTCGCCGTGGTGTGACACGCGCGATTCCCAGGCAACCGCCGCCGTTCAACCCGCGGCACTACCCAAGAGTTACGCAGCCCCATGAGCGAAGAAATCAACGTCCTGCCCCCGCGTGAAGTGATGGAATTCGATGTGGTGATCGTCGGTGGCGGCCCTGCTGGCCTGGCCACGGCGATCCGGCTGCGCCAGCGCGCCATCGAGGCTGGCCGCGAGCTGTCGGTCTGCATCCTGGAGAAGGGCTCCGAACCCGGCGCGCACATCCTGTCCGGCGCGGTGATGGACCCACGCGCGTTGACCGAACTGTTCCCGGACTGGGCCGAGCGCGGCGCACCGCTGAAGCAGAAGGTCACCCGCGACGAATTCCTGTTCCTCAATGAAACCGGCTCGCGCAGCACGCCCAACGCGCTGCTGCCGGAGTGCTTCCACAACGAAGGCAACTACATCGTCAGCCTCGGCGAGGTCACCCGCTGGCTGGCGCAGCAGGCCGAGGCGCTGGAAGTGGCGATCTTCCCCGGCTTCCCCGCGGCGGAGGTGCTGTACAGCGAGGACGGTGCGGTGATCGGCGTGGCCACCGGCGACATGGGCATCGAAAAGAACGGTCAGCCCGGCCCCGCGTTCGAGCGCGGCATGGCGCTGCACGCCAAGTACACGATCTTCGCCGAAGGCTCGCGCGGGCATCTCGGCCGCCAGTTGATCGCACGCTTCCAGCTTGATGCCGGCAAGGATCCGCAGGCCTATGGCATCGGCATCAAGGAGCTGTGGCAGATCGATCCGGCCAAGCATGAGCCGGGCCTGGTGGTGCACGCCGCCGGCTGGCCGCTGGACAACGACACCTACGGCGGCGCGTTCCTGTATCACGCCGAGGGCGGCAAGGTCTCGATCGGTTATGTGGTCGGCTTGGATTACAAGAACCCGTGGCTGAGCCCGTTCGAAGAGTTCCAGCGCTTCAAGACACACCCGGACATCCGCAAGCACCTGGAAGGGGGCAAGCGCATCGGCTACGGCGCGCGCGCGATCACCGCCGGTGGGCTGATGTCGCTGCCCAGGACGGTGTTCCCCGGTGGCGCGCTGGTCGGCTGCGAGGCCGGCTATCTCAACGTCAGCCGGATCAAGGGCAGCCATGCCGCGATCAAGACCGGCATGCTCGCCGCCGATGCCGCCTTCGATGCGCTGGTGGCCGATCGCCAGCACGATGAATTGAGCGCCTATCCACAGGCGTTCGAGACCAGCTGGCTGCATGCCGAACTGCAGCAGGCCAAGAACTTCAAGCAGTGGTTCAAGAAGGGCCAGACCGTGGCCACGTTGATGACCGGCATCGAGCAGTGGCTGCTGCCCAAGCTGGGCATCCGCAATCCGCCGTGGACGCTGCGCCACAGCACCCCGGACCATGCCTGCCTGGAGCCGGCCTCCAAGCATGCGAAGATCAACTATCCCAAGCCGGATGGCGTGCTCACCTTCGACCGGCTCAGCTCGGTGTTCCTGAGCAGCACCAACCACGCCGAAGACCAGCCCAGCCACCTGACCCTCAAGGACGCCAGCGTGCCGGTGCGGATCAACCTGGCCGAGTACGCCGGTCCCGAAGCGCGCTACTGCCCGGCCGGCGTGTACGAGTTCGTCGGCAGCGATGGGCACGAACAGCTGCAGATCAACGCGCAGAACTGCGTGCACTGCAAGACCTGCGACATCAAGGACCCTACCCAGAACATCGTGTGGGTGACCCCCCAGGGCGGCGGCGGCCCGAACTACTCGGGGATGTGATCGGCATGGCCTGCGACCACCGGTCGCAGGCCATCAGGCGCGGCAGGCACCGCCGCGCTGGCTATCCTGAGCGTCCTGTTGGACGTGACCGTGGCGCCATGGCCCCTGCTTTCCGATCGACGTTGCCGTTACTGGCCTGCCTGCTGCTGGCGGCGTGTTCGCGCACCCCGCAGACGCCGGAGCAGGCCCATCAGCAGGACCTGCAGCGCGCCTTTGCGATCTGTGCCGGTTGCCACACCGTCAGCCCGGGTGGCGTGCATCGGTTCGGCCCGAACCTGCATGGCGTGATCGGCCGGCGTGCCGGCAGTGTCGCCGGCTATCCGTATTCCAACGCGATGCGCGATGCAGGGCTGACCTGGAACGAACAGACCCTCGATGCGTTCCTGCGCTCGCCCACGCAGGCGGTGCCGGGCACGCGCATGGTCAACTCCACTGCTGACCCGGAGCGCCGGCGGCAGGTGATCGAGTATCTGCAGCAGCAGCGATGACCGGCAGGCGCCGGTCAGGACGCCTGCAGCTGCACCAGATAAGCGCGCAACGCCGCATCGAATGCGCTGACCGCCTCGGCGTGCGCCGCCACGCCTTCGTCGTCGACGCGTTCCATCAGGCTGCGCGCCTGCAGCGCCAGCGCGTCGGCCCCCAGCGTTGCCAGCCCCCCCGCCAGCCGGTGCAGCACATTCACCAGTGCGGGCCCGGCCTGCGCATCCAGGGCTGCCTGCAGCTTCACCAGATCCTCGGCCGAGGCCGTGCACAGGCTCTCGATCAGCACGCCGGCCACGTGCTCCGAACCAAACCGGCGCACCAGCGCGGCCCGGTCCGGCGGCACGTCATCCGCACCCGGTGCCTGCTCCGCGCCGGACAAGGGGCCATCCCCGTCCGGCAGCCACTGCAGCAGTGCCTGGCGCAAGGCGCCCAGTGCGACCGGCTTGGCCAGCAGATCGTCCATGCCGGCCTCGCGGCAGCGCTGCAGATCGTCCTCCATCGCGCTGGCGGTCAGCGCGATCACCGGCAGCCGGGCACCGCCGCGGTCACGCTCCTGCTCGCGGATGCGGCGGGTCATGGCATAGCCGTCCATGACCGGCATCCGGCAGTCGGTCAGCACCAGGTCGAATCGGGTGCGCGCCAGCAGCGCCAGTGCCTGTTCCCCGTTCTCGGCCAGCACGTGTGGCAAGCCCAGCTGTTGCATGCGCCACCCCATCAGCGCCTGGTTGGTGGGATGGTCCTCCACGATCAGGATGCGCCGCTGCTGCAATGCGGCCGGCAACGGCACCGCCTGCGTGTGTTCTTCGGCGGCACTGGGCTGTTCGTCCACCGGCACCACCGGTACGGTCAGCAGCACCTCCACGCGCGTGCCCTCGCCGGGGACGCTGTGCAGCGTCAGCGTGCCGTGCATCATCGCCACCAGGCGCTGGCAGATGCTCAGCCCCAGCCCCGTGCCACCGTACTGGCGGCTGGTCGCCGCGTCGGCCTGTACAAACGGCGCGAACAGCCGTTCGCGTTGCTCGGGCGAGATGCCGATGCCTGTATCGCGAACGGTCAGGCGCAGCTGCTGCGCGCCGTCGGCATCACCGTCGAGCACCTCCAGCGCGATGCCGACCTCGCCGGCGCGCGTGAACTTGATGGCATTGCTGAGCAGGTTGAATGCGATCTGCCGCAGGCGCATGCCATCGACCAGGTGCATGGCCGCGAGCGCGTCGTCGATCTGGATCTGCAGCTCCAGCCCCTTGGCCACCGCCTGCGGGGCAAGCAGCTGCTGCACGTTGCCAAGCAATGCGCGCAGCGCGACCGGATGCGGTTGCAGGGACAGCGCGCCGGCCTCGATCTTGGAGTAGTCCAGCAGGTCATCAAGGATCTGCCGCAGCATCTGCGCCGAGTCCTCGATCACGCTGATGATGCGGCGCTGCTCGCCATCCAGCGAGGTGTGCGAGAGCACCTCCACCATGCCCAGCACGCCGGACATCGGTGTGCGGATCTCGTGGCTCATCGTGGCCAGGAATTCGGATTTGGCGGCGGTGGCGCGCTCTGCGGCCGCCTTGGCCAGCGCCAGCGCGTCGGCCTGTGCGCGCGCCTCGGTCACATCGATCCAGTAGCCGCTCCACAGCAGCACCCCGTCCTCGGCGTCATAGGGCAGCGCGCGCGAACGCACCCAGCGCAGCATGCCACTTGGGCGGGTACGGAATTCCATGTCCAACGGGGCGAAGTCACGCGCGGCGCTTTCCATGGCCTGGCGCACACTGGCGCGATCACGCTCGTCGATGCGCGCCATCAGCGCGCTTTCATCGGCCATCGCCTCGGCCGCGGTGAGCCCGAACAGCGCTTCGGTGTCACCGGCGATATACGGCAGCGACAGCCGGCCATCCCGTTCGCGACGGCCCTGGTAGACGATCGCCGGCAGGTTGTCGGTGACGTCGGCCAAGCGCTGCTCGGCACGGCGGCGCATCGCTACCTCACTGCGCAGGCGCCAGTGCCCCCACCCATGGACGAGCAGTGCGGTCAGCAGCACCAGGGCCAGCGGCACCGCCCAGCGCGCGATCCTGCGCCAGTCCAGATCGCTGCGGTACTCGGCCGACAACCAGTCGCTGCGGATCGCTTCGTGCTCGCGCGCGCTCATGTTCAACAGCAGGCGGTCGAACGTGGTGGCCAGCGGCGCGTACTGGCGTTTGACCGCCAACGACAGGCGATCGCTGAATCCCGCCGGCGCTGCCACGTGCAGCTGCGCGGGATAGTGATCACGCACGATGCGATCGATGACGGCCAGGTTGCCGATGTAGGCATCGGCGTCTCCCTTGGCCAGCCGTGCCAGCGCCAGTTCGGCGCTGCGCGCGGGCACGATGCGCGCATTGGGGGCCTGCTGCAGGACATACCCGCGCAACCGTTCCGGATCGGACAGCAGGATGCTGCGGCCATCCAGATCGGGCACGCCCAGCACCGACGCACTGCCACTGGCCGTCACCACGACGTTGGGAACGGTGATGAAGGGCTGGCTGAACACCCAGCCGTCGCCCAGGTAGTTCGAATCGTTGGGGATGCCCATGATCGCGTCGACCTCGCCGCGGCGCAGCTGCTCGCGCACATCGAACCAGTCGTGCGCCGGCACCCGCGTGAGCTGCGCCCCTACCGTGCGCAGCAGGCGCAGGTACTCGGCCGAGACACCGCTGGGCCGGTCGGCACTGTCGATGAAGGCCAGCGGTGCCGCGTTCGGCGCGAAGGCCAGGCGCAGGGGGGTGGCCAGGACACGCCTCTCCGCATTGCCCAGGATCACCTGCGACTGCACCGACCATCGCGGGGTCGGGAGCCAGCGCCGTTCCAGGCGCTCGCGCTCGGTCTCGGCGAGCGCGGCCAGGCCCATGTCCAGCGCTTCAGCCAAGGGCTGCTTGGCGTTGGGCACACCGAAGTGCAACCGCTCCGGTGGCAGGTCGCTGGGGCGCAGCAGGCTGACATCGGTCAGCCGTCGCTCGGCGATCAGGGTCGTGGCCACATACGCGTTGCCGATGTAGACGTCGGCCTCGCCGCTGCCGACCATGGCCAATGCGGCGGTGGTGCTGGCCGCGGTCACGCGCCGGGCGCCGGGAAAGCGCGAGCGTACTTCGTCGCTGGTGACGAACTCACGCTCGGTGACCACGCGCAGGCCGCGCAGGTCAGGATCAGACGATGCGCGGGTTTCGCCGGGGCGACCCACCAGCGCCAGTGGCGCCCGGGCGTAGGGGCGGGTGTAGACCATGCAGCGCGTGCGATCGGCGGTGAGCGTGATGTTCATCACCACATCGACTTCACCCCGGCATGCCGCCTCCAAAACCTCGGTCCAGTCGCGATACATCCGCACCTGCACCTGCACCCCCAGCTGCCGGGTCAGCAGGCTGAGGTAGTCGTAGCCGAGGCCGACCGGCTTGCCGTTCTGCATGGACTCGAACGGCGGCCAACCGCTGTCGTACATGCCCAGGATGATGGTAGGGTGCCTGCCAAGCCACTCGCTCTGGTGGGGGGGCAAGGGAGGCGACGCAGCCGCGGATACCTGCATGCCCGTCGCCATCGCGAGCACGAACAGAACCAGCCAGCGAATGACGTGGGTACGCATGCTGCCTGATCTCCGTAGAATGACATCCCCATCCCGGCACGGCCCGACGGCTGCCTCACAGGCAATACTAGTCCATGACCCTGCGCATTATCATCGCCGATGACCATCCGGTCGTACGGATCGGCACGAAGGCCGTGATCGAGTCCAGCGGCGTTGGCCAGGTGGTGGCCGAGGCCAGTACCGTGGCCGAGCTGATGACCGTACTGGGCGACCACGAGTGCGATGTTCTGGTCACCGATTACTCCATGCCCGGCGGCGCGCAGGCCGATGGCTTCGCGATGATCGCCATGATACGCCGGCGTTTTCCCGAGCTGCCGGTGCTGATGCTCAGCGTGTCCAACAACCTGGCGATCCTGCGCATGGTGGTCGCGACCGGCGTGCTTGGCCTGGTCGACAAGACCTCCTCGATGGATGAGCTGCCGCTGGCGATCCAGACCGTGCAGCGCGGCGTGCCCTACGTCAGCCTGTCGCTGAAGGAACGCATTGACGCAATCGGCACGGAGAGTGTCGAGGAAGGCGGAGCCCGTCCTTTGTCGCCACGCGAAGTGGAAGTGCTGCGGCTGCTTGGCAGCGGCATGACGGTCAAGGAGATCGCCCTCCATCTGCACAAGAGCGTCAGCACCATCAGCCGCCAGAAAGGCGATGCGATGTTGAAGCTCGGGCTGAAAGGCGACGCCGAGCTGTTCGACTACCTGCGCGACGGCGAACGCTGATCCCGGTCCGCCTGCGGACGCGCGCTCTTTTTTCTTCGATACCCATGCGATGCACGTCATCGCGATGGTGTCCTGTCGTGTGCGCGCTTTACGCATGAGACGGAGTGCGCGTGCGTAGCAGATAGCGAACGAAGAGTTCCCAATATCGCCGCTTCATTTATGTACTGCTCAGTTTGATATTCAGGGCTAATTCGGGTGACTAACGGATAATTCACACCTGTCGCCAGCAGCGATTCCCCCTTCCTCTGCTGGCGGACAAAACCAAAAAATAAAAAGGTGTTCCCGAAAATGAAGACTTCCCTGCTTGCTCTGGGTCTGCTCGCTGCACTGCCGTTCGCTGCGTCGGCAACCGACGGCCTGTCGTACAACTACGTCGAAGGCGGCTACGTGAACACCGATGCCAAGGGCGGCGACGCCGATGGTTGGGCGGTGAAGGGCTCGGTCGCCGTGGCGCCGAACTTCCATGTCTTCGGTGACTACAACGCGCAGGAAACCAAGCGCGGCAGCAACGACGTCGACCAGTGGCGCGTCGGTGTGGGCTACAACTACGGCATCGCCCCGACCACCGATCTGGTCGCCCGCGTTGCTTACCAGAAGTTCGACCCGAAGCACGGCCCGGACTTCAACGGCTACTCCACCGAAGTCGGCGTGCGCAGCGCGTTCACCCCGAACTTCGAAGGCTACGTGATGGCCGGTTACGAGGATTACAGCAAGAAGCACGGCATCAATCCGGACGGCGAGTTCTACGGCCGCGTCGGCGCCCAGGCCAAGCTCAACCAGAACTGGGGCCTGGCCGGCGAAGTGAAGCTGGCCAAGGGCGGCGACAAGGAATGGTTCGTCGGTCCGCGCTTCACCTGGTAATACGCGATACGCAATACCGCGGTACGTTGTTGGATGGCGCGGTCTCTCTCCCCTGCGCCATGAAGCCCGGCTCACGCCGGGCTTCACTTTTACAGCAGGCGACCAACGGTCGGCTCTACCTGCACGGCCGTCGCGGTTTTTTTGCGGTTGGCATGGCCACACCCTCGTCGGTACGCCACGAAACAACCCGGCCACGTGCCGGGTTGTTTCGTTCTGGCGTGGCCCAGCGCCCGACCCATCCGCCGTCGCGCCTCAAAAGAATGGACGAAGACCCCAAAAAAACCCCGGCATCTGCCGGGGTTTTGGGTGCCTCACTTGAACAGCGTGTCCGGATACTCCGGCTTCTGCTCGCGTGCCAACAACGCACGCAATCCTTCTTCGGGGGTCTGCTCACCGTGCAGCACGGCGCGCACCCGGTCGGAGATGGGCAGGTCGATGCCATGACGCCGCGCCTGGCGCATCACTTCATCGGCGGTCTGCACCGATTCCACCACCTGGCCGATCTCGCGCACCGCATCCTGCAGCGTCTGCCCACGGCCCAGGGCCAGGCCCAGCCGACGGTTGCGCGAGAGGTCGCCGGTGCAGGTCAGCACCAGATCGCCCAAGCCGGCCAGCCCCATCAGGGTTTCCGGCTTGGCACCGATCGCCGCGGCGAGCCGCAGCATTTCGTTGAGGCCACGGGTGATCAGGCCGGCACGGGCGTTGAGGCCCAGCTGCATGCCATCGGCAACGCCGGTGGCCACGGCCAGCACGTTCTTCATCGCGCCGCCGAGCTCGGCACCGACCATGTCATCGCCGGTGTAGGCGCGGAACGCCGGGCCGTGCATGGCATCGGCCACCTGCTGGGCGAAGTCCGGCGCGTCACCGTGGACGGTGATCGCGGTCGGCAGACCCTGGGTGACTTCCTTGGCGAACGACGGGCCGGTCACCACCGCCAGCGGCACGTCCGGCCCGAGGACCTCACGCGCCACTTCGTGCAGGAACCGACCGGAGCCGGGTTCGAAGCCCTTGGTCGCCCACGCCACGCCGGCATCAGCCGGGCGCAGCGGCGCCAGTGCACGCACGGTTTCACCGAAGGCGTGCGACGGCACCACCACCAGGATCCAGGCGGCGTCCTTGACGGCAGCGGCCAGGTCGGTGGTCGCGCGCAGCGACTCGGGCAGCGGAATACCCGGCAGATAACGGGTGTTCTCGTGGCGCTGGTCGATGGCCTCGACCATCGCCGCATCGCGCCCCCACAGCACGGTCGGGTGACCGTGCCGCGCGAGCAGGCTGGCCAGGGCAGTGCCCCAGGAGCCGGCGCCGAGAACCGCGATTTTGTCTGCGTGCTTGCTCATCCGTACGACTGCAGCGCCGATCAGGCGTTGCCGGCCGGCTCGGAATCGGCGAGCGAGGTCTCGCCCTGTTCCTGGCGCTGGCGCAGGGTTTCGGCGTAGAGGCCTTCGAAGTTGATCGGCTGCAGGAAGAACGGCGGGAAGCCACCGGCCTGGATCAGCTCGCTCACCAGCGAACGCACGTACGGGAACAGGATGTTCGGGCACTGGGTGCCGAGCAACACGTCGATCGACTGCGGGTCCAGGCCCACCAGGCCGAACACGCCGGCCTGCTGCACTTCGGCCACATAGGCGGTCTTCTCGCCGGCCTTGCAGGTCAGGGTCACGGCCAGCACGACTTCGAAGGCGCTCTCGCCCAGGCGCTGCACGCGCTGGTTCAGGTTGAGCTGCAGTTCCGGCTGCACGGCGTCGTTGAAGACGGCCGGAGCGTTCGGCGATTCGAACGAAACGTCCTTGACGTAGATCTTCTCGACGGTGAACGAGGGACCGGTGGCGGCGTCGACCGGCGCGACGGCGCCGTTGGTGTTCTCTTCGGACATTTCCTGTTGCTCCAAAAATGAATGCTGTAAAAACGGATTGTTACATGCCCTGCGATGGGGGCGCTGTGCGCCGCGTACAAGGCGTGCGCTGCAATCCGACGGGGATCAGTTGCGGCCCTTGACCAGCGGCAGCTCGGCCTGCTGCCACGCCGGGATGCCGCCATCGAGCACGTTGACCTGGGTGAAACCCGCCTTCTTCAGGGCCTTGGCGGCCGTCTCGGAGGCGTTGCCGCTGCGGCAGACCAGCACGACCGGGCTCTGCTGGGCCTTGGCGACCAGTTTGTGCTCCGGACCGAACTGGCTCGGCTGCACATTGCGGCTGCCGGCGATATGGCCCTTCTCGAAATCGCTGCTCGAGGACAGATCGACCACGATGGCGCCACCGGCGTTCATCAGCTGGGTCAGTTCCGCCGGCTTGAGCGATTTGAAGCCACGGAACAGACGGCGGACTTCGGTCACGATGATGGCCACGGTCAGGCCGACCAAGGCCATCGACAACATCGGGTTTCGGCCGGCAAAGGCCAGCAACTCTTCGTAATTCACTAAGATCACGGGTCGATAAGCGGGCGCCGATTGTCGCACATGCGGGCGAATCGGCGTCCAGCCCCGTGTGGGCGGGCGTCAGCGGTCCTGCCAGAGGTCGGGCAGCCCGTTGGCCTGGAGCCAGCGCTTGTCTTCGGCGTCCCAGCGCCAGATCTCCCGCACCCGCACCGTGCGCTCGGCCTGGGTGTTGTTGTTGATCACCCGCACCTCGGCGGTGCGCCCCACCCGGCCATCGGGCATGGGCACGTTGTCGCTGGCGCGATAGCTGGAGATCTTCACCTGCTCGAAGCGGCGCAGTTCCAGGTCGGTCAGCGGGTGGACCCGGGTGTATTCCGGGTCCAGGTACGGCAACGCGTCTTCAACGGTGCCCCAGCGCATCGTGGCGTCGTACTTGATCTGGGTTTCCTCCAGATCCTTGCGCTGCTTCCGGGTGGTTTTCTGCTCGGCGGCCAGGGCACTCACGCTGGTCAGCGCGAGCAATGCCAGCAGCAGGATCTGAAGCGTACGACGCATGCGAATTCCCCAATAGGCAAGGCGCCCATCCTACCGCCTGGCGAAGGCCACGAAACGGCCGCTCAGTTCAGCGGCGGCCTTGTCGCCCTCGCCCGGCTGCCGGGCGGTGAGGCTGATGCGGGCCTTGCCACGCTGGGCGAAGGTGGCCAGGAAGCTGTCCCAGTCGGTTTCCGCATCGGCCTGGGCCTGCGCATGCAGATCGCCGTAGACCGGCGCCAGGTAGCGGATGTGGCTGTCGGCCACGTAGACATCGGCATCGAACCCGGCCAGGCGCAGCCGCAGCGTCACCAGGGCCCAGCCGGACAGGGTCAGGGCCGAGGCCAGGCTGCCACCGAAGGCGTTGCCCTTGTCATTGACGTTGGCCGCCAGCGGGGCATGGATGTGCAGGACGCCGTCGCGATAGTCGTGGACACGGATCTGCATGGCCGCCACCGGCGGCATGGCATCCAGGACATGCTGCAGCGCGGACAACTGCGCCGGCAGGGAATCGGTTGCGGACATCTGGTTGATCACGTCACATCGAAGGGCTCGCATAATGCCCGCAATGAACACCGAAACGAAAGTCGCGCCCTGGACCCTGATCTCGCTGCGCCCGCGTGGCCAGCATGCGCCGCTGCGGCGTGCGGCGAAGGCGGCGGGTGCCCACCTCATCGCGCTGTCGCCGTGGGCGCTGCAGGCCCAGCGCGATACTGCCGCCCACGCCGACCTCACCGCCGCGCTGGCGGCCGAGCGGGTGGTCTTCAGCAGTCCCGCCGCGGTGGAGGCCGCCGCGCGCCTGGTGGATCTGGCCGCACCCCACCCGGGGCAGTGGCTTGCCGTGGGCGCCGGCACGGCGGCGGCGCTGCACCGCCAGGGCGCGCAGGACATCGCCGCACCGGCACGGATGGACAGCGAGGGCCTGCTTGCGTTGCCGGCATTGGCTGACCTGCGCGGCCTGCGCGCGGGCCTGGTCACCGCCCCCGGCGGCCGCGGGGTGATCGCCCAGACCCTTGAGCAACGTGGTGCCCAACTGCTGCGCGCCAACGTCTATGCGCGCCAGCCGCTGCCGCTAGCCCCGCGCACCCTGCAGCGCCTGCGCCGTGCGGCCATGCCCTGGGTGCTGGCGCTGAGCAGCGGCGAGGCCCTGGCGCTGTTGCTGGCGCAGTTGCCCGACGATCTGCAGGCACCGCTGCGCGCGGCCACCGTGGTGGCCGCCAGCGAGCGGCTGGCCGCACAGGCGCGCGCCGCAGGCTTCGGGCAGGTGCGGGTCGCCGCCGGGCCGATGCCGGCACAGCTGGTTGCGGCTGCACACGCCGCGCTCATCCCGCCCGCATCTTCCTGAACAGGGAGCCGGGGCGGTCTTGCAGGGGCCTTGGGCGGCGGGCGATGCTGTGTGCCACGTCGCTCGCCAGCCAAGCGGATTGCCCGGCGCGCGCGACAAGGATGCCCGTATGAATGACCCTGTTTCGCCCCCCTCTCCGAGCCGCCCCCTGCGCTGGATCGTGCCGATCACGGCGCTTGTCGTGTTGGCCGCCGGCGGCGCCTGGGGCTGGACGCAGTGGCAATCGCGACAGGCGCAGGAACGACTGCGGGAAGAGAACGACCAGCTGCAGGTGCAGGGCCTGCTGGACAGCGTGGAAGCACTGCGCCGCGACCAGCGTTCGACCTCCCAGCGCGTGCAGGACGCCGCCGCCACCAACCGCGTGCTGCGCGATGAAATGCTCGGCCTGAGCCAGCGCAATGCGCTGCTTGAAGAGAACCTGGCCAAGCTGGCCGACAGCACCCGCCACGGCGCGCAGGCACTGCAGCTGGAAGAAGCCGAACTGTTGTTGAGCCAGGCCGGCCAGCGGCTGGCCTATGCCGATGACGCAGAAGGCGCCAAGCGCCTGTACGCGTTGGCGGCCGCCTCGCTGGACGATGTGCAGGGCAACGAGTATCTGAACCTGCGGCAGGCATTGATGCAGGAGCGCAATGCGGTGGACGCGCTCGGCCCCGGGGTGCGCGCGCAGACCCAGGCACGGTTGGGCCGGTTCGCCCAGGCGCTGACCGCGCTGCCCGAGCAGATCGACGCCCCGGCCGATACCGCCGTTGGCAGCCCCTGGTGGCACCAGGTGCTGGCACCGTTCGTGACCATCACCCCCACCCGCCTGCAGGGCCCGTTGACCGAGGCCGAGCGGGTGGCCGCGTGGGATTCGCTGCAGCTGGAACTGACCCTGGCGCGGGCCGCGGTGGAGCGCGGCGATCAACCCGGCTATGTGCAGGCGCTGGACCGCGTGGCGCTGTGGCTGCCGCGGCTGTGGCCGGATTCACCTGCTCTGCGCGAGCAACGTGCTGAACTGCATCAACTACGCGCCTGCGAGCTGCGTCCATCGCTGCCCGAACTGGGCAGCACCCTGCAGCAACTGCGCTCGATGCGTAACGGGAGGTAATCGATGAAGCCCTTTCAATCTCTGGTGGTCCTGCTCTTGGCCGTCGCCCTGGGCGTGATCGCCTCACAGTGGCTCGGCACCGAACAGCTGCGGCAGTTCGGCGAAGTGATCTACCGCTACGGCGGTACCGACTACCGCTCCACCGTGCCGCAGGTCGCCCTGATGGTGCTGGTGGGTCTGCTGGTGCTGTGGCTGCTGTGGAGCCTGCTGGCCTCGCCGTTCCGCGCCTGGGGCCGCTACCGCCGCAAGCAGGGCCGTGCGCGCCTGACCGAGGGCCTGCAGGCCCATGAACAGGGCCACTGGCAGCGTGCGGAAAAGCTGTTGACCAGCGCCGCCGAAGACAAGGAAGTGAGTGCTGTCGCCTTGGTCACTGCGGTGCGCAGCGCGCAGGCGCGCGACGACGACGCCGCGGTCAACCAGTATCTGCAGCGCCTGGCCGCCGAAGACGCCACCAGCCATGCCCTGCTGCAGGCCGAACGTCTGCTGGCACAGGAGCGTCCGGTGGATGCGATCAACGTGCTCGACATCGCCGCGATCCAGCCGCTGCCGCCGCGCGGCCTGTGGCTGCGCACCGAGGCACTGGCCCGTGCCGATCGCGCGCATGAGGCGTACGGGCAGCTGGGCGCGCTGCGCAAGCAGAAGGTGCTGCCGGACACCGCCGTGGCCGAACTGGAAATCCGCCTGGCGGCCCAGTCGCTGCTGGAGGCCGGTGATGTCAACGCACTGGCCGCGCAGTGGGAGGCCACGCCGAAGGCCCTGCGCAGCGATCCGGACGTGGTTTCGGCCTATGCCCTGCGGGCGGTTGCCCTGGACTGGGACGAACCGGCCCTGCTGAACCTGGAGCAGGCGCTGGACACGCGCTGGGACGAATCGGTGGTGACGCTCTACGGCCAGATGCCGGTGGAGAAGCTGGCCACGCGCCAGGCCAACCTGCAGCGCTGGTTGACCACCCAGCCCTCCAGCCCGGCCTTGCTGCTGGCGCTGGGCCGCATTGCCGCCCGCCAGCGCCAGCACACCCTGGCCGAGGATTACCTGCACCGCGCGATTGCCGCTGGTGCCGGCCCGGCCGCCTGGGAAGCGTTGGGCGAGCTGTTCCTGGAACGCGGCGAAACCGCGCTGGCCTCGCAGTGCTTCGCCAATGCGCTGCGCCAGCAGCGCGGTGATGACAGCGTGGCGCTGGCCCGTGCCGCGACCGCGACGCCGCTGGACCCGATCGTGCCCGAGCGCGCCACCGTCGAAGAGCAATCGCTGATGGGTGAACCGGCGCCGGTGCACGATCGCCTGCACGTGGAGCAGGGCCGCATGCACGCCGAGGAAGATCGCCTGCACGTGGAACGCGACGCGTTCGGCAACCCGCGCCTGCCGTAACAGCCGGCGCGGGATTTGGGACATCCACGCATGGCGTGGATCTACCCGGAAACGAAGAAGGCCGCCCTTGGGCGGCCTTCTTCATTTCCTGCGTCGGCGATCAGCGCTCGACGATCGCCACCACGCCCATGCCGCCGGCGGTGCAGATCGAGACCAGCGCGCGGCCACCGCCGCGTTCGGCCAGCTGCTTGGCCGCCGTGGCGATCACGCGGGCGCCGGTGGCGGCGAACGGGTGGCCGGTGGCCAGCGAGGAGCCCAGCGGATTGATCTTGGCCGGATCGATCTTGCCCAGCGGCGCCTCCAGGCCCAGCCGGTTGCGGCAGTAGTCTTCGCTTTCCCACGCGCGCAACGTGCACAGCACCTGTGCAGCGAAGGCCTCGTGGATTTCGTAGAGATCGAAATCCTGCAGGGTCAGGCCATTGCGCTTGAGCATCTCCGGCACCGCGATGGTCGGCGCCATCAGCAGGCCTTCGCCGTGTACGAAATCAACGGCCGCCACCTGCGAATCACGCAGGTACGCCAGCGGCTCGTGGCCATGCGCGCGCGCCCACTCTTCGCTGGCCAACAGCACCGCCGAGGCGCCGTCGGTGAGCGGGGTGGAGTTGGCGGCGGTCAGCGTGCCGCGCCCGGAGACCTTGTCGAAGGCGGGCTTCAGCGTGGCCAGTTTTTCCAGCGAGGTATCGGCGCGCAGGATGTTGTCGCGCTCCACGCCGCGGAACGGCGCGATCAGGTCGTTGAAGAACCCGCGCTCGTAGGCAGCGGCCAGCTTCTTGTGCGAGGACACCGCCCACTCATCCTGCGAGTCGCGGGAGATGTTCCACTCCTTGGCCATGTCTTCGCAGTGGTCGCCCATGCTCTTGCCGGTGCGCGGCTCGGCCACGCCCGGGAACTCCGGCTTGAGCTCGCTCAGCTTGAAGCCGCGGGTCAGTGCCTTGAGCTTGTCGCCGGTGCTCTTGGCGCGGTTGGCCGCCAGCAGGCGCGCGCGCAGCTTCTTGCCATAGACGATCGGCACATCGGAGGTGGTGTCCGAACCGCCGCCGATGCCCGAATCGATCTGGCCCAGCGCGATCTTGTTGGCCACCGCGATGATCGTATCCAGCGAGGTGCCGCAGGCGCGCTGCATGGTGATACCGGGGGTCAGCGGAGACAGGCCCGAGGACAGCGTGGCTTCGCGGCCGAGGTTCCAGTCGCTGGAGTGCTTGATCACCGCGCCCATCGCCACTTCGCCCAACTGCTGGCCGTGCAGGCCGAAGCGTTCGACCAGCGCACCGAGGGTGCGCACCGACATACCGAGGTTGCCGACGTCCGAATAAGCCGTGTTCTGGCGACAGAACGGAATGCGGACGCCGCCGAGGATGGCGACGGGACGGGCGTTGGGCATGGAGATACCTGGCATGGGAGGGGTGTCTGCAACATGGCCTGCACGAAGGAGCAGGCATAATGGGGCCAAGTGTAGCTGCCGCCCTGTGATGGGCCAACCGTGAAACCATGAGCAAACCCGACCACGGCATGAATGCCATTGGCGTACTGGCATTGGAACTGGCCGGCGGCGACGCCCCGCGCCATGCCGCGCTGTCCTCCGAACAGGCTGGTGAACTGGCCGAGCGCGTCGGCCGCGATCTGGCCAAGCTGGTGCCCGGCGTCAGCGGGCTGGACTTCGTGTTCGCCGGCGCCCATTTCGATCCGGCGGAAATCCTGCGCCCGGGCTGGCCGGTGCACCGGCGCCTGGAAGAACTGCAGATGCGCGCCCCGGGCCGCAACCAGGGCCCGCGCGTGCTGGCCTTTGGAGCCGGCGCCGACGGCGATGTGCCGTTGCCGTTCCAGGCCGATGCCAGCCTGACCGGTGGCGGCCTGCGGGTCGTCCCGTTCCTGCTGACCGGCACCGAAGTCGTCCAGACCCAGGCCGTGGCCGAAGCACTGGAAGAGGTGCTGCTGGCCCAGGGCATGGCGCAGGCCGATACCGCGCTGCAGGCGCAGAACGCCTTCGGCGCGCAGATCGAGCACGCCCGCTATTTCACGGTGAATGATCTCGCCGCGATGATGTCGATGCAGTACGACAACCAGGGCCTGGCGATTCTGTGGCCGCTAATCGAAACCGCGCTGATGGCACCGCACGTGGAAGAGTGGCTGGATGCTGCGCCGGAGCCGCTGCTTCGATACGCTGATGGCGAAGTGCGTATGGCGCTGTTCGATCCCGCCGGCTGGTGTGCGTACTACAACCACGGCACCGGCGACTGCGATCGCCTGCAGGGCATCTACGACCAGTACCTGATCCGCCAGCGGCAGATGGCCGCCGTGCTCGAAGCGCATGGCCTGCCGGTGCTGTTCGTGCATTGCGAGGCCGGACAGGACGCGCGCGAGCTGCTGGCGCGTTGACGGTAGTGCCGGCCGCTGGCCGGCTCCCTCGGGAAAATCGATATCGCTCATTGCAGCCACGCATGGCGTGGCTCTACCAACGTTCAAAAAAAACGCCGGCGTTCGCCGGCGTTTTTCGTCAAACACGGCCCGGATTACGGGGCCGCTTTGATCACCGCACAGGCCAGGCGCGCACCGGCATTGCCGGTCGGCTGGGTCTTGTAGTCATCCGCGTCGGCATGGACGATCAGGCCGCGGCCGATGATGTCAAAGCCATCCCCCTTGCCGATGTTGACGTTGGTCGACACCGGGGCGTCGACCACGGCGTTGCCCTGGGCGTCGGCCTTGATGTTGGGCATGTCGCCGCCGTGATGCGGTTCGCTGGCCACGCTGCCATGGTCTTCCTGGCCCGGGTTGAAGTGGCCGCCGGCGCTGGCGCCGTCCGGCGCGCTGCAGTCGCCCTTCTCATGGATGTGGAAGCCGTGCTCGCTGTTCGGCTTCAGGCCGCTGACCTGGCCTTTCACGTGCACCTTGCCGTCAACGACGCTGAAGGTCACGGTGCCTTTGACGTCATTGCCCTGGGTGGCCGCGAGATCGGCACTGGCGGTGTGGTTGGCATGGGCTTCGCTGGTCATCGCCGGCGGTGCCTCGGGGGTCGCTTCAGCGGTCGGCTGGGCGGCAGTGGCTTCGGCGGCCGGGGTGGCTTCAGGGGTGGTGTCGGCCGGCTTGTTGCAGGCGGTCAGGCCGAGCGCGGCGATGGCAGCGAACAGCGTGGTGTGGATCAGGCGCATGTGGATCTCCTTGCGGGTAGCGTTGATAGAAACGACGTCGTGGGAGGGCGCGATCAGCGCACGACCCGGATGACGCCGCAGGCAATGCGGGCGCCGGCGTTGCCGGCCGGCTGGCTGCGGTAATCGTCGGCGTTGGCGTGCACGATCAGTGCACGCCCGGCGATATCGGTGGCTGCGCCGCCGCCAAGCGTAACCGCTGGCAGGCGGATGTCGACATTGACGCGACCCTGCGCATCGGCGCGCAGGTTGTCCATGTCACCGGCGTGATGCGCACCGGCACTGTTGCGGCCGTGCGGCTGACCGGCGGGATTGAAATGCGCGCCAGCGCTGCTCGCGTCGACCGCACTGCAGTCGCCGCGCTCATGCACGTGGAACCCGGCCACCTGCAGCGGCTGCAGGCCACCGATGACCCCGGTGATGTGCACGCCACGGGCATCCGGCACCAGCGCCAGGCGACCACTGACCAGACTGGCCGAGGCCGGCGACAGGTTGGCCTCGGCCATCTGCGCGGTGCTGACCACCGGTACGACGGGGGCGACGGGGCGCGGCGGCGGTGTGCTGCCGCAGGCGGCCAGACCGACCGTGATCGCCGCAGCGAGGACGACATGGGAACTGCGCATGGAAGACTCCTTGGTTGCAAACTAACCGTGTGCTCGTCCACAGGCCATGAAAGCGGCCCGGACATGGCGCACACGCGGTGTGGACATGCGGTTCATCCGCCGCGACGGCGGCCGGCGCCGAGCTTGCGGGTCAGGGTGTTGCGGCCCATGCCCAGCCGCGCGGCGGCCTCGGCACGGCGGCCGTGGGTGATCTGCAGCGCCGCTTCGAGCAGGGCCTGGTCGACCCGGTCACGCACCTGCGCGTGCAGGCCTTCGGCACCTTCGGCCAGACGCTGGCGCGCCCATGCCGAGAGCAACGTTTCCCACTGCCCCGGATCGCCGGCACTGCGCGAGCGCGGTGCGCCGGCACCGCGGTGCAGTGCGCTGTCCACATCGGCCACGCCGATGCTGTCGGCCGCGGCAAGCGCCGCCATGCGCCAGCACACGTTCTCCAGCTCACGCACGTTGCCGGGCCAATCGTGTTCGCGCAGCGCCTGCAGCGCCGCCGCGGTCAGCCGCTTGGGTGGCGTATCCAGTTTGCGCGCGGCCGCGGCCAGGAAGGTCTCGGCCAGTTGCGCGACATCGTCGCGACGCTCACGCAGCGGTGGCAATCGCAACCGCACCACATCCAGCCGGTGCAGCAGATCGGCGCGGAAGCGCCCCTGCGCGACCAGCGTTTCCAGATCCTGATGGGTCGCGGCGATCACACGCACATCGACCCGGATCAACTCGCGCCCGCCGACGCGGAAGAACTCGCCCTCGGCCAGGACGCGCAGCAGGCGCGTCTGCAGCGGCAACGGCATGTCGCCGATTTCATCCAGGAACAAGGTGCCGCCATTGGCCTGCTCGAAGCGGCCGATATGGCGACGCTGTGCACCGGTGAACGCACCCGCCTCGTGGCCGAACAGCTCGCTCTCCAGCAACTCGGACGGAATCGCCGCGGTATTGAGGGCGACGAACGGCCCCTGCACGCGCGGCGACTCGTGGTGCAGCGCATGCGCGACCAGCTCCTTGCCGGTGCCGGTTTCGCCGTTGATCAAGACCGACAACGGCGCCTGCGCGAGGCGCCCGATCGCGCGGAACAGCGCGCGCATCGCCGGCGTATCGCCGACCAGCTGCGGACGCTGATCGGGCGGTATCGTGCTGGCGGTCTCGCTCGGCTCGGCCAAGGTGACATCCGGGGCCGGCAGGACGCGCTGCGCCAGGGCGACCGCATCGTCCAGATCGAATGGCTTGGACAGGAACTCCTGTGCACCGCCGCGGAAGGCACCTGCGGTGCTCGCCACATCGGTATAGGCCGACATCACGATCACCGGCAGCTGCGGATGCGCTGCCTTGAGCTTGTCGAGCAACACCAGCCCATCATCGCCGGGCATGCGGACATCGGTGAACAGCAGATCCGGCGGCACCTGCTCGGCGAGCATCGCCAGCGCGGCAGCCGCACCGTCGAACCCTTCGACACGGTAGCCGGCCTCGCGCAGCGCGGTGCACAGCACGAAGCGCACCGCGCGGTCATCGTCGACCACCCAGACGCGGTGGGCAGTGGTATCGACCTGGTCAGCCATGAGTGGCGGTGTCCTCGGCGGGGGTGCCCTGCCCGATCGGCAGCAGCACGGTGAATACGGTATGGCCCGGGCGCGAGCGGTAGGTCAGGGTGCCGCGATGCTCGCGCGCGACCTGCTGCGCCAGCGCCAGGCCCAGCCCGGTGCCCTCGGCACGACCACTGACCAGCGGCAGGAACAGGTGCTCGGCCAGGTCTTCGGGCACGCCACGGCCGTCATCGGCGATTTCCAGCCGCAGTGCCAGCGGGTGCAGCTGATCGGTGATCCGCACGCCGTGCTCCACGCGCGTGCGCAGGGTGACGGTGCCCGCACCGGCCTGGATCGCATTGCGGACCAGGTTCCACACGGCCTGGGTGAGGCGGTCGGCGTCGCCATCGAACTCGGGAATGCTGGGGTCGTAATCGCGCTGCATCCGGACGGCCCAGCCACCCTCGCTCTCGGCCAGGCGCAGCACGCGCTCCAGCGAGGCATGGATGTTGAGCGCTGCATGCGGCGCGGCCGGCGCCGGCGACAGCAGCTGCTCGAGCAGGCCGTTGAGGCGTTCGATCTCCGAGCCGATCAGCTCGATCAGTTCACGCTCGTCCGGATCGCGTTGCGCGTTGCGCCGTGCCAGCAGCTGGGCCGCGCCTTTCAACCCGGCCAGCGGGTTACGCAGCTCGTGCGCCAGACCCTTGAGCGCGGCACTGAGCGCGCTGGGCAGCGCCTGCGTGGGATCCAGCCCCGGGAATTCATCGACCGGATGCGCCTCCAGCAACCAGCCACCCTCGTCCCAGCGGCTCAGCCAGCCCTCGGCAAAGCGCGGCGCATCGCCCGGCAGCGCCAGGGCCAGCCGGTGCAGGCGCAGGGTGTCGCGCTCGTCACGGGCCAGGAAGTGGGCCAGGGCGTCGCCCTGGGCCTCCAGCGAGGCCATCGGCTGGCCCAGCAAGCGCCGCACGCTCACGCCCAGCCAGCGCGCGAAGGCGGGATTGCAGCCCACCAGGCGGCCACTGGCATCGGCCCAGGCGACCGGGGTGCCGAGGGCGTCGAGGGCGGGAGGCGGGAGCGCGGTGGTCATTGCACCAATGTAGTGCAAAACGGCAAGCCTGTTGATCCCGGTTTCCTGCCTCGCTCACGCATGCTGCAGGATGTTGACCAGCCGGCCCAACGGATCGCGGAGGTAGAACCGACGCACGCCCCACGGTTCGTTGGCTGGGCCATAGGCGATGGGGAGGTTGGCCGCGTTCACCCGACGAAGCAGTTCGTCCAGATCGTCGACCTCGATGGAGAGATCGGGCACGGCGGTACCGGAGCCGCCTTCGGACGCCACACTCACCTGGACGGTCATATCCGCGGATCCCGCATAGGTGCGGATCCAGCCGTGATCCATGACCAGCTCCAGGCCGAGGATGTCCCGATAGAAACTGTCCGCGGCGGACGGATCGGACGCGGCGATATTGGCGATGATGCGTTTGACCTTCATGAGCCCTCCCGGGCGCTGCAACAACCGCACGTATACCCGCCTCCACCAGATCCGCGCGTCGTCAGTTCGCCGTGACCGGCGCCTTCGGCAACGCCACGCCCTTCGGCCACAACATCCAGATCGTGCCCTTCTGCTTCATGTGCCCCGCCAGTTCGCCGGCCGCATCGCCGGTGCCCCAGAACAGGTCCGCGCGGACCTCACCGGTGATGGCACCGCCGGTATCCTGCGCGGCGACCGGGCGCACCAGCGCGGTGCCGCCCGGGCGCGTGGTGGACAGCCACAGCAGGCTGCCCAACGGCACCACGTTGCGATCCACGGCAACGCTGTAGCCGGCGGTCAGCGGCACGTTCAACGAGCCGCGCGGGCCTTCGTCGCTGTCCGGGCCGCGGGTGAAGAACACATAGCTGGGATTGCTGGCAAGCAGTTCGGGCACACGGGTCGGGTGGGCATCGGCCCAGGCGCGGATGGCGGCCATGCTGACGTCGGCTTGCTTCAGTTCACCCTGCTCCACCAGCCAGCGGCCGATGGGGCGATAGGGATGGCCATTCTGGTCGGCGTAGGCGATCCGCAGCTGACGGCCATCGGCCAGCTGGACGCGGCCCGATCCCTGGATCTGCAGGAACTGCAGGTCCATCGGGCTGGTCAGCCAGGCCAGTACGGGTGCCTTGACGCCGTTCGCGGCGATCCGCGCGGCATCGTCATACGGCTTGAGCACGCGCCCTTCCACGCGTCCGCGCAGGCGCTTGCCCTTGAGTTCGGGATAAAGACTCTCGAGCTGGACGCTGATCATGTCGTCGGGCACACCGTACACCGGCACCGCCGCCTTGGCGGTGCGGGTGAGGCTGCCGGCATAGATCGGCTCGTAGTAACCGGTGATCAGGCCATCGGCCCGGTTGCCACCGGCGCGCAGGGCATAGACGTCGAGATTCGCCTGCAGGAACTGGCGGATGGCGGCCGGCGTGGTGGCAACCTTGGCGGCCGCGGCGCAGGTGGGTGCCCAGTTGGCCTCTGTCTTCAGGCGCGGGCAGGCACTGCGCCAGGCGGCGAAGCCGGCCTGCAGATCGGCGTCCGCGACGGCGGGCAATGCGTTCCAACTCGTCTTTGCGTAGGTGCTGGTGGGCACGGTCGCTGGCGATGACGCAGGGCGCTGCGGCGCGACCGCGCAGGCGCTCAACATGGCCAACCCGACCCCCGACAGCGCGGCGTGCTTGAGTGCGTGGCGAAGGGAATCGGACTTCATGGGCTGCGTTCCTGTTGCAGCAGCAGCGAGTGCAGGATGCGGGCGTCTTCGGCATCAAGATCTGCGGGAAGATCGTCGCGCCCGCGGAAGCGGCGATGGAAGGCGCCGACGGCGGCCGCCCGGTCGTCCATCGGGTAGCCGAAGGCCTGCAGGGCCATCCAGGCATCAAAGCCGGCCGGTGCCGGGCCATCGGCTGCGCGCGGCCATACGCCGAAACCGGCTTCGGCCAGTTGCTGCCACGGGAAGAAACGGCTGGGATCCTGCTTGCGCGAGGGGGCCAGATCGGCATGCGCGATGATCTGGCTGGGCGGAATGCGCAGGCGCGTGCACAGGTCATCCAGCAGGCGGATCAGGGCCGCGATCTGTGCCGGTGCGAACGGCGTGTCGCCATCGTTGTCGATCTCGATGCCGATCGAGGCCGAGTTGAGATCGGTGATCGTCCCCCAGCGACCGGGACCGGCATGCCAGGCGCGCCGGTCATCGCCGACCAGTTGGTAGATGTGGCCATCGGCCCCGACCAGATAGTGCGAACTGACCTTGCCGCCGCTGTTGGCGCTGCGCAGCGTGTCCAGGCTCTGCTGCACGGAATGCTGATCGGTGTGGTGCAGCACGATCACCACCGGCGCGCGCGCGTTGTGGTTCGGCGACGGCACCCAGGTGGCGAGCGGGCTGCGGACCTCGGTGCTGGCGCAGGCGGCGAGCAGCAGAAGGGCGAGCAGTGCGAGGGAAGTACGGGTCACGTGCATGCCTGCATTGTGCGTGATTGCACGATCAGCTGCCAAAGCACGGTAATGCCCGGCAGGCGCCCACAAAAAACCGGCGACCCGAAGGCCGCCGGCAAAGGTAGAACATCTCTCTCTCGTTTCTAATGCGGTAGCGCGCGCGGATCAGGCCTCGTAGGCCGACTCGCCGTGCGAGGTGACGTCCAGGCCGGTGCGCTCTGCTTCTTCAGTGACGCGCAGGCCAAACACCATGCGCACCACCAGCAGGATCAGCACGGTGGCTACGGCACACCAGACGATGGTGAAGCCGACGCTGACCAGCTGCACCCAGACCTGGTGGCCGATGTCCAGGTCGGCCTTGGTGCCGCCCAGCGATTGCGCGCTGAACACACCGGTGAGCAGCGCACCGACGATGCCGCCGATGCCGTGCACGCCGAACACATCGGCGGTGTCATCGACCTTGAGCAGGCGCTTGAGGCCGGTGACGCCCCAGACGCAGACCACGCCGGCGACCAGGCCGATCACGATCGCGCCCAGCGGGCCGACGGTGCCGCAGGCCGGGGTGATGCCGACCAGGCCGGCGACGGCGCCGGAGGCAGCGCCCAGCGCGGACGGCTTGCCCTTGCTGACCGCTTCGACCAGGGTCCAGCCCAGTACCGCGGCGGCGGTGGCGAGGATGGTGTTGATGAAGGCCAGCGAGGCGACGGTGTCGGCGGCGGCGGCCGAGCCGGCGTTGAAGCCGAACCAGCCCACCCACAGCAGCATCGCGCCGATGTAGGTGAACGGCACGTTGTGCGGCTTCAATGCGGTCTGGCCGTAGCCGATGCGCTTGCCGACGAAGTACGCCCCCACCAGGCCCGCCACGCCGGCATTGATGTGGACCACGGTGCCACCGGCGAAGTCGATCGCGCCCATCTCACCCAGATAGCCGCCGCCCCACACGATGTGCGCCATCGGGATGTAGCTCAGGGTGAACCACAGGGCCGAGAACAGCAGCACGGCCTTGAACTTGATGCGCTCGGCGAACGCACCGACGATCAGCGCGGTGGTAATGCCGGCGAAGGTCGACTGGAAGGCGACGAACAGGTAGTCCGGCAGGCCGGCGATCGGCGTGTTGCCGACGGTATCCGGGCCGAAGCCCTTGAGGAAGGCGAACTCGGTGAACGAGCCGAAGAAGGCGTTGCCTTGGCTGAACACCGCGCTGTAGCCGTAGGCCACCCACAGCATCAGCACCAGCGAGAACACCACCAGGATCTGGCTGAGGATGGACAGCACGTTCTTGGAGCGCACCAGGCCGCCGTAGAACAGGGCCAGGCCCGGCACCACCATCAGCAGCACCAGCAGGGTGGAGGTGAGCATCCAGGCGACATCGCCGTGATCGAACGTGGCCGCCGCGGCGGCTTCGGCGACCGGGGCGGCCGTGGCTTCCGGCGTGGCCGGCAGCGGCTCGACCGCGACCGTCTCCGACGGTGCCGGGGTAACCTGGGCCTGGGCGTGCGCACTGGTGGAGAAGGCACCGACGGCCAGCGCGCTGAGCACCATCATCAGGCACACGGCATGGAACCGGGCTTGCCACCCGGTGAACAAAGAGGTCTTCATTGTGGGCTCCGAGTGGGGTTAGAGCGCGTCAGCGCCGATTTCGCCGGTGCGGATGCGGACGACCTGTTCGACCGCGGTGACAAAGATCTTGCCGTCGCCGATCTTGCCGGTGCCGGCCGCGGTCTGGATGGCCTCGACCACGGCCTCCAGGCGATCGTCGGTCACGACGGTCTCGATCTTGATCTTCGGCAGGAAATCCACGACGTACTCCGCGCCGCGATACAACTCGGTGTGGCCCTTCTGGCGCCCGAAGCCTTTGACTTCGGTCACGGTGATGCCCGACACGCCAGCGTCGGAGAGGGCCTCGCGGACCTCGTCGAGCTTGAACGGCCGGATGATGGCGGAGATCAGTTTCATGCGCATATCCCGATGGTGGATGGAACCGGCCCGCATGGGGCCGATGTCAGGTCAACCGGCGGCCACTTGCACATGGCCGCCGGTCGTTGCGCCGAACGTTGCATGGGCCACGCCGTTGCCGACGCCCGAAGGGCGACGCCAGCGGTGACGCGGGAGGGAGGAAGGGCCCATGACACGCGTCCGGTCTCTTGCCCCTGGTGGTAGAGCGGACCAACGGTCCGCTCTACCTTTTTCAGCGGACCGACGGTCCGCTCTACAACATGGTCGCCTTGCCGGCTCCCCAGCCGGAAAAGCGGCGACGATGACGAAGGGTGGGAGGGAAATCCTTCGTCATCGTCACCTGTTGCTCAGTTCGCGTAGTACATCTGGTACTCGAGCGGGTGGGTCGCCGCGCGGAACTTGGTGACTTCCTGCATCTTCAGCGCGATGTAGCCGTCGATGAAGTCGTCGCTCATCACGCCACCGGCCTTGAGGAACTCGCGGTCCTTGTCCAGCGCTTCCAGGGCCTGGTCCAGCGAGGAGCAGACCTGCGGGATCAGCTTCTCTTCTTCCGGCGGCAGGTCGTACAGATCCTTGTCGCTCGGTGCGCCCGGGTCGATCTGGTTCTTGATGCCGTCCAGGCCGGCCATCATCAGCACGGTGAAGGTCAGGTAGCCGGACTGGATCGGATCGGGGAAGCGCATTTCGATGCGGCGCGCCTTCGGGTTGGACACCCACGGAATGCGGCACGAGGCGGAACGGTTGCGGGCCGAGTAGGCCAGCATCACCGGGGCTTCGAAGCCCGGGACCAGGCGCTTGTAGCTGTTGGTGCCAGAGTTGGCGAAGGCATTGATCGCCTTGGCGTGCTTGAAGATGCCGCCGATGTACCACAGCGCCAGCTGGCTCAGGCCGCCGTAGCCATCACCGGAGAACAGGTTGGTGCCGCCCTTGGAGAGCGACTGGTGCACGTGCATGCCGCTGCCGTTGTCGCCGACCAGCGGCTTGGGCATGAAGGTGGCGGTCTTGCCGTTGCGGTGGGCGACGTTCTTGATGACGTGCTTCATGCGCAGCAGTTCATCGGCCTTCTGCACCAGGGTGCTGAACTTGGTGCCGATCTCGCACTGGCCGGCGGTCGCCACTTCGTGGTGCTGCACTTCCACTTCGATGCCGACCTGTTCCAGGGTCTTGCACATTTCCGCACGCAGGTCGTGCAGCGAGTCGGTCGGCGGGACCGGGAAGTAGCCGCCCTTGACGGCCGGACGGTAGCCGCTGTTGGCGCCGTCGTACTTGTCACCGGTGCTCCAGGCCGCTTCTTCGGAATCGATCTTGAAGAAGGTGTGGCCCATGTCGTTGGCGAAGCGGACCGAATCGAAGATGAAGAACTCCGGCTCCGGACCGAAGAAGGCCTGCTCGGCGATGCCGGAGGACTTCAGGTAAGCCTCGGCGCGCTTGGCGATGCCGCGCGGGCAGCGGCCGTACGGCTGCATGGTGGCCGGATCGAGGATGTCGCAGCTGATGACCAGGGTCGGGTCGGCGTAGAACGGGTCGATGTAGGCGCTGGACGGGTCCGGCAGCAGGACCATGTCCGACTCGTTGATGCCCTTCCAGCCGGCGATCGAGCTGCCATCGAACATCTTGCCTTCTTCAAACAGCGACGGCTCCACGATGCTGACCGGGAAGGTGACGTGCTGCTCGATACCACGCATATCGACGAAACGCAGGTCGACGAACTCGATCTGGTTGTCCTTGATCAGCTTCTCAACATTTTCCACGGACATCGGTGAAACCTCAGATGGGTGATTGCCTGAGTGGATAGAGCAATCCCCGTGCCAACTTTTCAGACTTCACAAACCCTTGATTTCACTGGGCTGCCCGCCCCCGCAGTGCACGCCCATCCGCACCAAAATAGTGCACCCCCTGCACCACGCACACATTTGGTGCGGGACGCGGATGTTTTATGCTGCCTCCCGATTTCACCCATTCCGAGCCCCAGCCCCCCCGATGTCCGACCTGCTCTCCGCCCTCCTTCTGGGCATTCTTGAAGGCCTCACCGAATTCCTGCCGATCTCCAGCACCGGCCACCTGCTGATCGCCCAGCACTGGTTGGGCGCACGCTCGGACTTCTTCAACATCATCATCCAGGCCGGCGCGATCCTGGCGATCACGCTGGTGTTCCGGCAGCGGCTGTGGACCCTGGCGACCGGCCTGCATGAGCGCGCCAACCGCGATTACGTGCTCAAGCTCGGCACCGCCTTCCTGGTCACCGCCGTGGTCGGCCTGCCGGTCCGCCTGGCCGGCTGGGAACTGCCGGAGACGGTCACGCCGGTAGCCTGGGCACTGATCATCGGCGGCCTGTGGATGATCCTGGTGGAGGCCTACACCGCACGCCTGCCCGAGCGCGATGAGGTGACCTGGAAGGTCGCCATCCTGGTCGGTGTGGCGCAGGTGGTGGCCGGTGTGTTCCCGGGCACCTCGCGGTCGGCGGCGGCGATCTTCATCGCGATGCTGTTCGGCCTGAGCCGCCGCGCGAAAGCCACCGAGTTCGTGTTCCTGGTCGGCATCCCGACCATGTTCGCCGCCAGCGGCTATGCCTTCCTGGAACTGGCCAAGGACGGCAAGCTCGCCAGTGAGAACTGGACCGACGTCGGCGTGGCCTTCCTTGCCGCGGTCGTCACCGGCTTCATCGTAGTGAAGTGGTTGCTGGGCTACATCAAGTCGCACAAGTTCACGGCGTTCGCGGTCTACCGCATCGCACTGGGCGCGGCCTTGCTGCTCTGGTTGCCCGCTGGCAACTGAACGGCCCGGCGCCGACCTGACCCCGTTGGGGGCGCGTCGGCGTTTTTCCCCAGGTTCCCAAGGAGATGTACATGAAACGCACCCTGATGCTGATGCTGCCGCTGGCCCTGATGGCCGCCTGCAGCAACCCTTCCACCGCCCCGGCCGGCCGCGATGACCTCGCCCCGGCACCGACCGCCGCCGCCGACCAGGCTGCCGTGGCCCGCCTGGATGTGCAGCGCCTGCAGGGCAGCCATTGGCGCCTGGAATCGGCCACCGATGCCAGCGGCAAGCGCATCGATGCGCTGTTCGCCCGCGCCGACAAGCCGGTCACGCTGGACTTCAAGGATGACCGCATCGCGATCAGCAACACCTGCAACCGCATGGGCGGGGGCTACACGCTGGCCGATGGTTCGCTGACCGTCTCGCCGATGGCCTCGACCATGATGGCCTGCACCGACAAGAACCTGATGGCGCTGGACCAGGCCGTGGGCAGCCGCCTGGAAGGCGCGCTCAAGACCGAGCTGGGCGATGCCGGCCAACTGACCCTGCGTACCGCCAACGGCGATGTGCTGGTGTTCACCCCGGAGCCGACCGCTGAGACCCGCTACGGCGGCGAAGGCGAAACGGTGTTCCTGGAGGTGGCCGCGCAGACCAAGCCGTGCCCGCACCCGCTGATCCGCGACAAGCAGTGCCTGCAGACGCGCGAGATCCGCTACGACGCCAACGGCATCAAGCAGGGCGAGCCGGGCGAGTGGCAGAACTTCTACGACGTCATCGAGGGCTACACCCACGAAGACGGCGTGCGCAACGTGGTGCGCGTGAAGCGCTACACGATCGCCAACCCACCGGCCGATGCCTCGTCCAACGCTTACGTGCTGGACATGGTGGTCGAGTCGGCGAACGAGAAGAAATAAGAACGCAGAAGGGCGGCCGCTGGCCGCCCTTCTTCATCCTGTAGTGCCGGCCGCTGGCGGGCTCCGGACTGTAGTGCCGGCCGCTGGCCGGCTCCCGACAGCGCAGTACCGACCAACGGTCGGTACCTACCGGATGTAACGCCGACCAACGGTCGGCACCCACCGGGGGATCACGCCAGCGCCGGGTTCAACGTATACGTGCCATGCAGCGATGCTTCGGCCAGCACGTGCCCGTGCATCGCATGCAGCACATCGGCAGCGGTAAACGGCGTGGGCAGCTCCAGCTGCGCCACGTCCAGCGCGAACACGCGGAAGAAGTAGCGGTGCACGCGCTCGTCGTTGAACGGCGGGTACGGGCCGTCATAGCCCAGGTACTGGCCGGCCATGTCCGGATTGCCGGCGAACCAACCGGTGAAATCGTTCAGGCCCTGGCGGCTGCCCGCCGGGCCGGCCGGCTGGGTCTTGCCGCGCACGGTGAAGCCGTCGCTGCAGCTGCCCGCGGCCAGCGCGCGCACATCGGCCGGAATATCGGCCATCGCCCAGTGCGCGAAGTGCGCACGCGGTTGATCGCGTGGCACCGTGCAATCCTGGCGGCCGACCGTATCGGGCACGGTCGGCACATCCGGGTCGATGCACAGCAGCGCGAACGACCGGGTGCCGGCCGGCACATCGTGCCAGGCCAGCTGCGGGTTGCGGTTGGGGGCGAAGCCTTCGGCATCGCCGGCCGCGAAGGTGGCGGCGATCGGTTGGCCGTTGGTGATGCTGTCACTGCTCAGATGCATACAGGTCTCCTCATTCTTCCGGGTAACCCAGGCGCACCGCGACCGAGGTCAGCAGCGCGAACGCCGGCCCCATCACCTCGCGGTAATCGCGCCAGTGGCCGGGGGCCATGCGGGCCGGGCCCAGCGTGCCGGCCGGCGGGAAACGCATGCCGAAGTGGGCACCGAGGTACTCGGCCATCGCCTGCGGATCGTTGCCGATCTCGTCGATCTTCAACAGCGCGTGCGGGTACAGGCTCTGCTCGTGCAGGGTGGCGACCTGGGCCAGCGCACGCGCCAGCCATTCGGCCGCTTCGTGCACCGAGGTCACCGCGAGCGGGGCCGGGGCACTGAAGGCGATCCACTCCAGCAGCATGTCGCGCGGGTCGCGCAGCACGATGACCAGGCGTGCCTCCGGCAGCTGGGGGCGCAGCGCCCACAGCAGCGCGTTGTCCCACCACAGCAGCCAATCGATCACCGCCCCGTCGGCGATGCCCCGGGCTGGCAACTGGCTGCGCCACTGCTCCACCAGTGCCTCGGGCGTGAGCTTGCCGGTCGAGAGCTCCTGCAGCGTGTGATAGCGCTGGAAGGGATCGTTGGGCGGCGTCGGCCCGAAGCGGTCACCACGCATCACCGGGCTGGCGGCGGCCATCGCGGCGACCACGCGTTCAACGCCGGAGCCGGGTGCGCCCCAGATGAACAGCGGGGCGATCGCATTGTCTTCAGCCACCGGCGCAAGGTCCGGCCAGCTCAGCGGTGCCTTGGCCTGCGGCGGCAGGGGCAGGCGCTGCGGCGCCTCGGCCGCATGCAGGTCGACCCACGTCCGCAGCGCATCCTGGTACTGGCCGGCACGGTCCTGCACAGAGCCCAGCCAGGCGCGCAGCCCCGCCCGGGCATCCTCCGGGGCCGTGTCCAGCAGCGCCTGCACGCGCGCGATCGCGGCAGCCGGCTCACGCGTGAGCAGTCCATCGACCAGGCGCACTTCACCGGAAACCCGGCCCGGCTCCAGCGCGACGATGCGCTCGGCCACGGCCTCGGCCTGGTCGGCTTCGTTGTTCATGTCGTGCAGGCGCAAACGCGTTTCCAGTGCCGGCAGGTGCTCCGGCATGGCCTGCAGCCAGCGTTCGCCCACGGCCACCGCTTCCGGGCCACCCACCGGTTCCACGGTAAGGCGCGCCATCCACAGGTCATGCACCTCGGGATGATCGGCCAGGGTCGCATCCAGCGTCTCGCGGGCCTGCTGTTCACGGCCCAGGCGCTGCCACGCCATCAGCAGCAGCTGCAGCGTGTGCCGATCGGAGGGCCACTGCGCCAGCACCGGCAGCAGGTGCTCCAGCGCCTGCAACGGCTGGCCGGCCTGCAGTTCGAGCTCGCCGGCCAGGCGGCGCATGGCCGGCGTATCGCCGCCGGGCACGGCCAGGACCTGGCGCATCATGTCCGCTGCGCTCTCCAGGTTGCCCTGGCGCAGCGCGAGCTGGACGACCAGCCCCTGCAGGGCGGTGGTGGCCGGATTCAGGGCAAGTACCCGGCGGAAGGCCTGCTCGGCGAAGGCCAGCATGTCCTTGCCCAGGTAGGCAAAGCCCAGTGCGTAAAGCACCCGGGCATCATCCGGCAGCGCCTGGCTGGCCGCCGAGAGCTGGGCCAGCGCGCGATCCACCTCACCCCGGCGCAGCGCGACCATGCCCGAGAGGGCGGCCAGTTCCGGATGTTCCTCATCCACGCGCAGGCCCAGGCGGGTCAGGCGGTCGGCGTCGTCCACATCATTGCGGGCCAGTGCCAGGTGCGCCTGCATCACGTACGCGGACAGTTCGTTGGGGTTGAGTTCGGCGGTGCGGTCCAGCGCCGAGCCGGCCGCGTCGAACTGGCGCAGGGCCAGCAACAGGCCGGCCTGCTGCAGATGCAGGTCGGCGTTGTCCGGCGCCAGCGTCAGGGCCTGCTGCAGGCTGGCCAGCGCGTCATCGAACTGGCCCTGCTGCTGCAGCGACAGCGACAGCCAGCGGTGCGCCTGCGGCTGCTCCGGCTCGGCCGCGATCCACTCGCGCGCCAGCTGCACGGCATCGTCCACCGCATTGCGGCGCAGGGCTTGGAGAATCTGGTCTTGCATGACGGTCCGAACTCGAGGGCAAACCCCGATTGTAGCGGGGCCGGCCGGCCAGAACGGCTGTCAGGCCGGCGTGTTCGCCTCGATCCGCAGCCGCTGGGCCACCCAGCGCTCGGAGAAGCCATCACCACGCCAGTTTTCCAGGAAGCCGCAGTGGCCACCCCACGGGGCGATTTCCAGGTGGGCGTGGGCCGGCAGCCGCCAGCCGTTGAAGGTGGCGAACGGGATCACCGGGTCATCCTGCGCCATCAGGATGTCGGCCGGCACCTGCAGCCCGGCCAGGCGGTCGCCCGCGATGGAGTAACCATCGAAGTAGGCCTGCAGCGAACCGAACTCGGTGTGGTGCTCGACCAGCCAGGCGGTCAGCGCGCGGATGTCCAGCTTGAGCACGCGGTCGTCCCAGTCGCTCAGCTCGGGGAACAGATCGCGCTTGCGACGCAGCGAGCCGGCCCATTTGCGCCGGAAGTACCAGTCGTACATCGCCGGGCCGTTCTCGATGCTCTCCATCGTGATCGCCGGGTCCAGCACCGGGCACACCGAGGCCACGCGGCGCAGCGGCACGCCGGCCGAGGGCGCGCGCAGGGCCAGGCGCAGCACGAAGTTGCCGCCCAGCGAATAGCCGGCGGCGACCAGCGGCAGCTCGGGCCAGCGGCGGGCGATGTCACCGGCTGCGTGCACCACTTCATCGATGCGGTTGGAGTGGAAGATGCCCGGGTTGAGGTGGTGGGTATTGCCATGGTCGCGGAAATTCAGCCGCACCACGTCGTAGCCTTCTTCCAGCAGCCGCGCGGCGGTCATGCGCATGTAGCTCGATTCGGCACTGCCTTCCCAACCATGCAGCAGCAGCGCCATGCCGACCGGCTGGCGCCCCTGGAGGTAGCTGTGCCAGCCCTGCAGGCGCACGCCTTCACCGCCATCGAGGATCAGCTCGTCGGTGTGCGCGCCGGTCGCCGCCAGCAGCACCAGCCCGCGCTGCATCCGCATCCGGCTCGAGCTGAGCATCGACTGCAGGTGCGGGTTGCGCAGCCAACGCGGGGGGTGATAGTCGGCAGCGGTCAACATGGGCGCGAGCCTGCTCCCGGCCGCGACGCTGGCGTGTGAAGGACCACCACCGCTTACTCGGCGGACATGGCCGCCAGGATGCGCGCGCGCGAGGTTTCCGCGATGCGGCGACGGCCTTCCAGATCGTGGGTATCAATGGGCGCGAGGAAGTGCACCTCGGCCCGCCGTGCCGGCTCTCCCAGCAGACGCAGGAAGTTGGCGAAGAAACTCTCTTTCGGGCCGAACGCGACAATGGTCTGCGCGTCACCGCGCCAGCCGTAGCGCAACGCGACCGGCTGCACCGGGACCTGGGTCTCGACCGCGGCCTGGAAGATGCGCGCATGGAAGGGGCCGACTTCATGGCCACCGCGGGTGCGCCCTTCCGGGAACACGCCCACTGCCTTGCCCTCGCGCAGGCGCACGACCATTTCCTGCATCACCCCACCCAGCGACTCGGTGCTGCCGCGCTGGTGGAAGATGGTCTGCCCGCGCGCGGCCAGCCAGCCGACCACCGGCCAGCCGGCGATCTCCTGCTTGGCCACGAAGCCCATCATGCGCTGGCTGTGCAGCATCGAAATATCGACCCAGCTGACATGGTTGGCCACGAACAGCACCGCACCCGGCAGCGGTGTGCCGATCCGGTGCAGGCGGAAGCCGAAGATCCACATCAGCCCGCCCGACCAGGCGTTCACCGCCGCATGCTCGAACGTGCGCTGGCCCACGCGCACGCGCCCCCACGGCGGCAGCATGGCGATCAGCAGCATCGGCAGGAACAGCAACAGGTGGACCAGCAGCAGCGGTACGCGGTACAGGTAACGGCACACACGCGCCACGCCGCCACGTGAGGCCGGAGTGGGGGAATTCATCCGCGAACGATACCCGAGCGCCGCAGGCTCTGCCAGCGGAATCCGGACAAATCGATGGCAGGCCCAAGCCAGCCGCCGCACGCTGTCAAGCCAACGGCCACCGGCGGCACAACGGCCGTGCGCACATGCGCCGGCGCACTGTCATGAGCCACGCAACACAGCATCCGTGCCATGCGTGCGATCAGCCCGGGCGCACCGCGGGCACCACCGCCAGGGTCAACCGCGACGTGCAGACCAGCTTGCCGGCCGCGTCCTCGATGCGGATGTCCCACACCTGGGTGCTGCGCCCCACATGGACCGCACGCGCAGTGCCGGTGACCGTGCCGGCGCGCACCGCGCGGATGTGGTTGGCATTGATCTCCAACCCGACGCACACCTCCCTGGTGGTATCCACGCACAGGTTGCCGGCGCTGCTGCCGAGGGTTTCGGCCAGCACGACCGATGCCCCGCCATGCAGGATGCCGTACGGCTGGCGGGTGCGTTCGTCCACCGGCATGGTGGCGCTGATCCAGTCCTCGCCCGCGGCGGTGAACACGATGCCCAGGTGCTCGATGAGCGTGTTGCGGCTGAGCGTGTTGAGCGCCTGGATCGACACCGCGTCGCGGAATACCTGGGGCATGCAGCTTCTCCGTGGGGTTGCAGATTTACAGAATCGGAACCAGCCCGGCGCCGAAGGCGGTGAGCATGCGCACCAGCAGCCACTTCGGCCCGACATTCACCTCGGGGAAATCCCCGACGGCGACGTAGCAGGTGTGGAAGGCCGGGTCCTGCCGCTTGAGCGGATCCGGGCACTCGGGCCCGGGCTGGAACTCGTAATCGGTGGCGTAGCGCCACGGCCAGAAATCGAGCACGGGCAGCGCCTCGGAGGCCTTGCCGACACTGTAGTTCAGGCCGGACAGGACCGGCGGCTTGGCACGCGGCGCGACCACCCAGGAGTTCTGCGGGTGGATGTCGCGCAGGATGCTCTGCGCCAGCGCCTCGGCGAACACCGGGTCATCGATGATCACCGCTCCTTCGGTGTTGTAGTTCTCGCTGCGCGGGTCGAAGTTGTGGGTGCCGATCACGCCGATGCGGCGATCCACCACCATCGATTTGGCATGCAGGCCCATGCGGGCGCCCTTGCGGGTGACCGGCAGCGGCTTGTTGACCGCCTTGGTGCCCAGGAACGAGGGCCGGGTTTCAGCACGCAGCACGCGGCGCTCCACTTCGCTGCCATCGGTACTGCGGCGGCGCCCGCTGGCGCTGTTGCGGTCGGCGTTGCCACGGCGCGGGCCATCGCTGGCACGGCCGTCACTGCCACCGCGCGCATTGCTGCCGGCCGCGCTGCCCCCGAGCAGACTGCTGCGCTTGCCCTGCGACGGCGGCGCCTCGGAACCCAGCGGTGCCGGCAGCAGGTTGCGGTAGTCCACCGGGGCATCGAGCGGGAACGGTTTGAACTCGTAGATGTTGAACCCGAGCTCACGCAGGTTGCGGCGTTTGTACTTGTAGGACAGCGCGTAGACGATCGGGTTGTCGGTGGCGGCCAGGCTGTTGGTGGACACCACCACGCGCGGTGCCTGCTCGCGTTTGCGCAGGTCGCGGAACAGGCGCTGCGCCGGCTTGGACAACACCAGGTACGGCGTCTGCAGCAGCACCTCGGACTGTGCGCTGGCGATCAGCGCATCCAGCTGCGGCTCGGTCACGTGCTGGCCGTTGGCCGGCTGGCTGGCACGTTCGCGGCGATGCTTGCGCGGCAGATCGGCGACGTACTGCACCGAGGCCACCGGCAGGGCGGTATCGACGAAGGTGCGGCGCACGTAGTCCGGATCGTCGGCCTCTTCACTGACCCGCTCGACCCGCTCGGGCCGCCGGAAGTCGGCCGGCGGCATGGTCGGCACGCCCTGGCGGAGCAGCGTGCGGCCGACATCGTTGAGGCGCTCGGCCGGCACACTGCGCGGCGCGCGCCAGAACGCATCGAAGTTGGCGGCCATCTCACGCACTTCCGGGCCGGCCACGATCACATCGCGGTCGCGGAAGTTGTATTCGCTGTCCCAGTCGTAATAGTCGTCCTGGTAGTTGCGCCCACCGACCACGCCCAGTGCATCGTCGACCACCAGCAGCTTGTTGTGCATGCGCTGGTTGAAACGGCGGAAGCAGCACACCACGCTGGCGGCGTAATCGAAGTAGTTCAGGCGCGCCTTGCCGAAGGTCGGGTTGTAGACCCGCAGTTCGAAGTTGGCATGGCTGCCGGACAGGGCGCCGAGGATCTCCAGGTCGGAGATCGCCGAGAGCTGGTCGATCAGCACCCGCACCTTGATCCCGCGGCGTGCGGCCGCCTGCAGTTCGTCCAGGACCAGCCGGGCGCTGTCGTCCTTGTCGAAGATGTAGGTCTGCAGGTCGATGCTGCGCGTGGCGCTGCGGATCAGGTTCAAGCGCGCGACGAGGGAAACTTCCCCTTCGTCGAGGATGGTAGCGTAGTGCCGCGGCTGGCCGGCGTGCGATTCGGCGAAGGCGCGGCCACCGAGGGCACGCAGCGGCGAATCCAGCGCGCAGCGGTCCGGCTGGGCGCAATCGACCACGGTCGAACGCGCCTGTACGGCGATGCCGGCGGCACGGTCGCGCTCGGCGTTGGACAGCGAAGCACAGCCGCTGCCCAGCAACAGCGTTGCCAGCACCAACAGACGCAGCAATGGGTTCACGGTTTCGGCGCCTCGCTCAGACGCGCACGCAATACAAAGGTCACTCGATCACTCAGGGCAAGCTGCCAGCTGTCCATTCCATACCGGCCACGCTGGACGGTACCGCGGCTGACCACGTCGCAATCATACCCGGCCCGGGCACACTGCGGCGGCTCGACCCGCAGCGTTTCCGGGTGGCTGACCCCGCGCAGGATCAGCCGGCCCTGGATGCTGCCCCCCTTGTCGACCACCTCGGGCCAGTAGGGCAGCGAGTCGAACTCCACGACCGGGTAGCGGGCCGCGTCGAAGAACTCCTCGCCCCGCATCCAGCCGGTGTAGCGCGCCTTGCCGGGAATCTCGACATAGCGGGTGAACATCCGCAGGTGCACCTGGTGGCGGCCGTCGGAGAGCACTTCGATGTTGCCTTCAAAGCGGGGGAAGATGCCCTCGATGCGCTGCCCCAGCCGCGTCCGGATCTCAAACCCGAAGCGCGAGGTGGCCGTATCGAAGGCAAGGGCCTGGCTGGTGGCGGCCGGCACCGATGAGGGCGGGGCGGCATGGGCCGCCCCTGCCATCAACAGCAGCCCGACCCACGCCGCGCGGACTGCCCACACGGGTTACGGCCACCAGAAGGCGGTCAGGCTGGCCACACCCGGCTCGATGGCAGCCTCACGGTCGAAGGCCAGGACCGCGATTCCGCCCGGTGGCATGCCCCGGTAGTCACTGCTGGTGCCCTCGCTCATCAGGGCGACCAGTTGTTCCAGGCCCGGGTTGTGCCCGACCACCAGCAGGCGGTCGACGTCCCGGCGCGCATCGATCAGCCCCATCAAGGTGCCCGGGGTGGCCTCGTAGACGGCATCCTCCAGGCGCTTTTCGACGAAGCCGGTGATGCCCAGCACGGCCTCCAGGGTTTCGCGGGTACGCCGCGACGGCGAGCAGAGCACGCAGTCGGGGAGCAGGTTGTTTTCCTTCAGCCAGCGGCCGGCGGCCTCGGCTTCGGCCAGACCGACCGGCGACAGCGGGCGGTCCAGATCGGCCTGGCCGGTGCTGGCGGCTTCGGCATGGGCGTGACGCAGCAGTATCAGTTCTCGCATGGGATCTCTCGTGTCAGGCTTTCTTCAGCCACTTCAACAGCGGCTCCCAGTCACTCTGGTGCTCGCGCACCTGGGCCGAGCGGTAGTCGAACAGACTCCGTCCCAGCCCGACCATCACCACATAGCTCTGGCTGTCGCGCAACTGCGCAACGACCTCGTAAGGCCAATCGGCCAACATCTGTATCGCCTGCTGCGAGGTCTGCGTCCAGGGTTTGGTGCGGTTGAGCACCAACCCGACCGGCAGGCTGCGGTCATGGACGCGGGCCACGCGCGACAGGCTGTTGAGGAAGCCGACGATGGCTTCGATGTCCAGCGCGGAAGGCAGCACAGGAACCACCACCGCATCGACAACGTCAAGGAAATGCGGAATATCGTCGGCCATCGCACCGGCCGGCGCATCGATGATGACTTCGTCGGTGCCGTCGGGAACCAGTCGTTCCCAGCTCTTTTTGCGGTACACGTCGATCGGCAGCACGGCGCTTTCCAGGACCGAGCGGCGTTGTGCCCAGCGTGTGCTGGAGCCCTGTGGATCGGCATCGGCCAGGACGGTCCGCTTGCCTTCCAATGCCGAATGCGCCGCCAGGTGGGTGGCGACGGTGGTTTTGCCCACCCCGCCTTTGGAACCGGCCACCAGGATCGTCTTCATGCAGGCCTCGCTTCCGGGGAACGTTTCCGCAGCCTACACCGGCGCCTGTGACGGAGATAGTCGCGGCGCTGAACCAGAACCGGCGCCCACGGCTTTGCTATCGTGGATGGTTCCAATGGACTGACCGCCCGCATGAGCGAACTACAGGACCTGAGCGCGCTGATCCGCGCCAACACCCCGCTGATCATCATCGAGACCCAGGATGAAGGCCGGGTGGTGGAGTTGTTCCGGCAGACCCTGATGCATGTCTGGCGCGCCCTGCACCGCTGGTCGATCACCGAGGGGCTGCGCCGGATCGACATGGACCGCGAGGACGACCCGGTCGGCCCGCCCGACGCCAGCGCGGCCCTGCAGATGATCCGCCAGGCCGAGCAGCGCGGCATCTACCTGCTGCTCGATTTCCATCCCTACCTGGGCTATGCCAGCCACCAGCGCGCCCTGCGCGACCTGATCCAGCGGCGCCACTGCCAGGCCCACGTGCTGGTCCTGATCGGGGCCAAGGTGGAGCTGCCGGCCGAGCTGGAAGCGCTGGCCACCCGTTTCAATCCGCGCCTGCCCGACCTCAACGCGCTGTTGAAGATGCTGCGCGAGGAAGCCGAAGCCTATGCCCGCGAACATGGCGGGCGGCGCGTGGAGGTGGACAACGAGGCGGTCCAGAAGATCCTGCACAACCTGCGCGGGCTGAGCCTGGTCGACGCGCGGCGGATCGCCCGCCAGCTGATCTTCGCCGACGGTGCGCTCAGCCAGGACGACCTGCCGCAGCTGGCCCGGCTCAAGTTCGAGCTGCTCAACCGCGCCGGCCACCTGCACTACGAATACGACACCACCCGCTTCGCCGACGTGGCCGGTGCCAACCGGCTCAAGCGCTGGGTCAACCAGCGCCGCCCGGTCTTCCTCGGCGGCGCCGGCCCGGCGGGCCTGGACCCGCCCAAGGGCATGCTGCTGCTGGGCGTGCAGGGCTGCGGCAAGTCGATGCTGGCCAAGGCGACGGCCGCCGGTTTCGGCGTGCCGCTGCTGCGGCTGGATTTCGGCAGCCTGTATGACAAGTACCACGGCGAGACCGAGAAGAACCTGCGCGATGCGCTGGCCTCGGCCGAGCAGCTGACGCCGTGTGTGCTGTGGATCGATGAGATCGAGAAAGGCCTGGCCAGTGGCGGCGAAGATGGTGGCGTCTCGCGCCGCGTGCTCGGCCACCTGCTGACCTGGCTGGCCGAACGCAAGGGCACGGTGTTCATCGTCGCGACCGCCAACCAGGTCCATGAGCTGCCGGCCGAGCTGCTGCGCAAGGGGCGTTTCGATGAGATCTTCTTCGTCGACCTGCCCGATGCCAACACCCGGGTGGAACTGCTGCGCCTGCACCTGGGCAAGCGCCAGCTCAACGCCGACGATTTCGCGCTGCCGGCGCTGGCGGCCGCGGCGGACGGCTTCTCCGGGGCGGAGATCGAACAGGCGGTGGTCGCCGGGCTGTACGCCGCACACGCCGAATCACGCGGGCTGGATACCCAGCTGCTGATGCAGGAGATCCGCGGCAGCCGGCCGTTGTCGGTGCTGATGGCCGAGCAGGTCACCGCGCTGCGCGAGTGGGCCCGCGGGCGCACCGTCAGCGCGGACGGGTAGCGCCCGACCGTCAGCCGGCTGCCGGCTGCCTGATCATGGCGACCCAGGAAGACCGGCCCCGCGCTGCAGCACCCACACCCACGCCGGCAGCGTCACCAGCGACAGCAGGATGCCGTAGCCGACGAGCGCGGCAGCCAGGCGCGGGGCCAGGCGATGTGACATCGCCAGCGCGGCGGCGGTGATCATGGTCGGCATCGCCGACTCCAGCACATTGGCCTGCAGCATCGTGCCGTGCAGGCCGAACGCCCAGGAGATCGGCAGCGCCAGTGTCGGCATCACCAGCAGCTTGAGCAGCAACCCGATGCCCAGGGGCTTGAGCTCATCCAGTGGCAGGCGCAGCTGGATGGAGAAACCGACCGCCAGCATCACCAGCGGCAGCATCGCATCGGCCAGCTGCTTCAGCCCGGTGCCGATCCAGCCCGGCGGCTGCTCAGGCATCAGGGTCAGCGCGAACAGCAACGCCCACAGCGGCGGAAACTTCGCGATCCGCAGCAGGATCTGCGCGGCGGTGGGGGGGGTGTCGCCGCTGTAGCGCGCGATCACATACAGACCAAAGGTGGACAGCAGCACGAAGGTGCCGAACTGGTCGTAGACCACCGCATAGGGCAGGGCGTGATCGCCGAGCAGGGCACGCACCATCGGATAGCCGATGAAGCTGGAATTGGCCAGCGCCACACAGATCAGCAGCACCGCATGCACATCCCGGGCGAAGCCGAACGCGCGCGTGGCCAGGCTCACCAGTGCGAGCGTGCACAGCATCAACAGCCACGGCGTGGCGACCAGCCCGATCAGGCTGGTGTCCAGATGCAGCCGCGGGACATAGATCAGCACCGCCGCCGGCAGGCACACGTACAGCACGATGCGGTTGAGCACATCGGCCGTGTTCTCCGGCAGCGCGCGCAGGCGCGAGAACGCCATGCCCAGGCCGAGCATGGTCAGGATCAGAGCGAATGCGTCGAAAGCCATCGCGACAGCCTAGCCCAATCGCCTGCATGGCATGTTCCGACCATGGTCGAAGCCCGCATCGCCCGCGCTATGGCCGGCCAGCCCGCCTGCACGGGCCGGCCTGCGGAATCATGGCCAGGCCGGTGGCTTCTCGGCCCATGCACGCTGCACCTCGGCCAGCGTGCTGCGCTCGCTGTCGCGCCAACCAGGCAGCAGTTCGGCGTAGCGATCGGCCCCACTCCACTGTTGCGGCTCGGTGCGCACGGCGGCGGCGTACCACTGCACGGCTTCGGTCTTGCGGCCCAGCGTCCACAGCGCCAGCGCGAAGGTGGGCGGCACCCATGCCGGATTCCCGCGCAGCGTGTTCTGCGCCGCGGTCCATTGCACCAACGCCGCGTCGGCCTCACCCAGCCGGAACAGATCCCAGCCGTAGTTCCAGCGCACCGACCGACCGGGCACCGAACTGGCCGATGCGGTCGTCGCGGCCTGTTCGTACAGACTGCGCCCCAACTCGGGCCGGCCCTGCGCGATCGCCACGCCGGCCAGCTGCACGGTCGCTTCCAGGCTCTTGCGGCCGCGCTCGCGCTGCTTCATCAATTGGTCGACGAGCTCCCCGCCCTGGCCCTGCACCACCACCATCGGGGCGGCCGCCACGTCGTTGTCGAAGTAGAACTCCTGCACGGCCGGCAGCGATTGCGCCGACGCGTTGAACACACACGCCCCCATGGCCAGCATCACGCCGGCCACCATCTGTCTTGCAATTGCCATGCAAACTCCCCCAGGTTGTCACAACAACCTCCCCTCCTGATCCTAACCGCAGCATGCGCCGGACACCAAGCGCGGCCGACCAGCGGTCGGCGCTAGCCGGCGCGCCGCCACACCCGCAGGCGGTTGTTGGCCGGCATCGCCACGCCCTCGATCAGCTGCAGGCCCGCCCCCGCCGCCAGCGCATCCACCGCCTCGGCGTCGCGGATGCCCGAGGCCGGGTCCCGCGCCTTGAGCCATGCGTCGAACTGGCGGTTGCTGTCGCTGCTGTACTCGCCATGGGCATTGAACGGACCGTAGATACAGAGCACGGCACCGGCCGCCATGACTGCCGGCAGCCCGGCAAACAGCGCCTGGACGTGCGCCCAGCTCATGATGTGCAGGGTGTTGGCGCTGAACACCGCATCGAACGCCAACGGCGCGTCCGGCGGCAGCGGCCCGAGCCCGGGCGCGGGGGACAACACGGCCTGCAGCGGCCACGGGGCCGGTGTGTTGGGCAGGCCCGCGGCGTCCAGCCGCTCGGCGATGCCCGGCAGGTGATCCGGATGGTCGCTCGCCTGCCACTGCAGGTGGGGCAGTGCCGCCGCGAAGGACTCGGCGTGCTGGCCGGTGCCGCTGCCGATCTCCAGCACCCGGTGGCGGTCGGCGAGGTGGCGCTGCAGCACCGCCAGGATCGGCGCGCGGTTGCGGTCGCAGGCCTCGGACCAGCGTATCTGGCTCATCGCAATGTCACATCGGCAGGGAATCGATGTCCATCCAACCATGACCGCAGTCACTTGTGCCACTGTGCGATGCCACCGAAAGTCGAAGACTTGTCCAACGCCGGCCGCCTGCGCGCCGCCGGCCGTCCTTGGGGGATGTGAGCTGTGCAACGTCGTGAGTTTCTAGCGCTGTCTGGAATGGGCCTGGCGGGCCTGGTACTGCCGCATGGCCGGCTGATCGCCGCCGAGCAGCTGCTCGAACCGGGCGATGTGGGTCGCCGCAAGGCCTTGGCCGAGGCCGCGCTTGCCGCCGCCAAACGCGCCGGTGCCAGCTACTGCGATGTGCGCATCGGCCGCTACCTCAACCAGGCGATCATCACCCGCGAGGCCAACGTCCAGAACGTCACCAACAGCGAATCCTCGGGCATCGGCATCCGGGTGATCGTCAACGGCGCCTGGGGCTTTGCCGCCACCCACCAGCAGACCCCGGCCGCGGTGCTGGCCACGGTCGAGCAGGCCGCGGCGATCGCCCGCGCCAACGCCGGCATCCAGAGCCGCCCGGTGCAGCTGGCGCCGGTGACCGGCGTGGGTGACGTGAGCTGGAAGACCCCGATCCGCAAGAACGCGATGGCGGTACCGATCAAGGACAAGGTCGAGATGCTGCTGTCGCTGAATGCGGCCGCGCTCAATGCCGGCGCCGACTTCGTCAACTCCACCCTGTTCCTGGTCAACGAACAGAAGTTCTTCGCCTCCAGCGACGGCTCGTTCATCGACCAGGACGTGCATCGGATCTGGCTGCCGTTCACCGCCACCGCGATCGACAAGGCCAGCGGCAAGTTCCGTACGCGCGCCGGGCTGTCCTCGCCGATGGGCATGGGCTACGAATTCCTCGATGGCGACGCGCGCGGCAAGATCGCGTTGCCGGGCGGCGTGGTCGCCTACCGCGATTCCTACGACCCGGTCGAAGATGGCATTGCTGCCGCCCGCCACGCCCGTGAAAAGCTCAAGGCGCCGTCGGTCAAGCCGGGCAAGTACGATCTGGTGCTGGACCCGTCCAACCTGTTCCTGACCATCCATGAGAACGTCGGCCACCCGCTGGAGCTTGACCGCGTGCTCGGCTACGAAGCCAACTACGCCGGTACCAGCTTCGCCACGCTGGACAAGCGCGAGGCGGGCTTCCGCTGGGGCAGCGACATCGTCAACTTCTTCGCCGACAAGACCGCCCCGGGCAGCCTGGGCGCGGTGGGCTACGACGATGAAGGCGTGAAAACCAAGCGCTGGGACCTGGTCAAGGACGGCATCCTGGTCAACTACCAGGCCACCCGCGATGAGGTGCACCTCCTCGGCGAGAAGGAAAGCCACGGCTGCAGCTACGCCGATTCGTGGTCCAGCGTGCAGTTCCAGCGCATGGCCAACGTGTCGCTGGCGCCGGGCAAGGCCCCGCTGAGCGTGGCCGACATGATCAAGAACGTGGAGAACGGCATCTACATCCACGGCCGCGGCTCGTACTCGATCGACCAGCAGCGCTTCAACGCGCAGTTCGGTGGGCAGCTGTACTACCAGATCAAGAACGGTGAGATCACCGGCATGGTCGAGGATGCCGCCTACCAGATCCGCACGCCGGAGTTCTGGAATGCCTGCAGCGCGATCTGCGATGAGCGCGATTTCCGCTTCGGCGGCTCGTTCTTCGATGGCAAGGGCCAGCCGGGCCAGGTCTCGGCGGTCTCGCATGGCTCGGCGACCACGCGCTTTGATGGCATCAACATCATCAACACCGCACGCAGCCTGGGATGAGCCCGTCCCTGCTCCGTGCCGAATGTCACTACCGCGGCGCACGCATGGCCGCAAGAATCGGCTGTGCCGCCGCAGCGGTCGCCCTGATGTCGCTGTTTCCCTGCCACCCCCACACCGACGTGGAGAGCTGCCTTGCAAAGACGTGACTTTCTCGCCCTGACCGGGCTTACCGCTGGCGGACTGATCGTGCCGTCGTTCTTCGGCAAGGTCATTGCCGCCGAGCAACTGCAGAGCAGCCTCGACCCGGCCCTGAAAAAGCGCCTGGCCGACGCCGCCCTGGCCGCTGCGCGCCAGGCGGGCGCGACCTACTGCGATGTCCGTATCGGCCGCTACCTGCGCCAGTACGTGATCACCCGCGAGGACAAGGTCCAGAACGTGGTGAACACCGAGTCGACCGGCGTGGGCATCCGCGTGATCGTCAACGGCGCCTGGGGCTTTGCCGCCACCAACCAGCTCGGCACCACCGATGTGGCGCGTGCCGCGCAGCAGGCCGCCGCGATCGCCAAGGCCAACGCCGGCGTGCAGACCGCCCCGGTGCAGCTGGCCGCCGCGCCCGGCGTGGGCGAAGTGTCCTGGCGCACCCCGATCCGCAAGAACGCGATGGACGTGCCGATCAAGGAGAAGGTCGAGCTGCTGCTGGACGTCAATGCAGGCGCGATGGGCGCCGGCGCCAGCTTCGTCAACTCGATGCTGTTCCTGGTCAACGAGCAGAAGTACTTCGCCTCCACCGATGGCTCCTACATCGACCAGGATGTGCACCGCATCTGGGCACCGATGACGGTCACCGCCATCGACAAGAGCACCGGCAAGTTCCGCACCCGCTCCGGGCTGTCCTCGCCGATGGGCCTGGGCTACGAGTACCTCGATGGCGTCGGCACCGGCAAGGCGGTCTCGCCCAACGGCGTGGTCAACTACCGCAACTCCTATGACATGAAGGCCGATGCGATCGCCGCGGCCAAGCAGGCGCAGGAAAAGCTCAAGGCACCGTCGGTGAAGCCAGGCAAGTACGACCTGATCCTGGATCCGTCGCACACCTGGCTGACCATCCACGAGTCGGTCGGCCACCCGCTGGAACTGGACCGCGTGCTCGGCTACGAAGCCAACTACGCCGGCACCAGCTTCGCCACGCTGGACAAGCGCGAGCAGCATTTCCAGTACGGCAGCGACAAGGTCAACATCTTTGCCGACAAGACCCAGCCGGGCAGTCTCGGTGCGGTCGGCTACGACGATGAGGGCGTCAAGACCAAGCGCTGGGACCTGATCAGCGAAGGCAAGCTGGTGGATTACCAGACCATCCGCGACCAGGCCCATATCCTGGGCAAGACCGAGTCCGATGGTTGCTGCTATGCCGATTCCTGGTCCAGCGTGCAGTTCCAGCGCATGGCCAACGTCTCCATGGCACCGGGCAAGACCAAGCTGAGCGTGGCCGACATGATCAAGGACGTCGAGAACGGCATCTACATCATCGGCGACGGCTCGTTCTCCATCGATCAGCAGCGGTACAACGCGCAGTTCGGTGGCCAGCTGTTCTATGAAATCAAGAACGGCCAGATCACCCGCATGCTCGAGGACGTGGCCTACCAGATCCGCACGCCGGAGTTCTGGAATGCCTGCACCGCGGTGGCCGATGAAAGCGACTACCGCCTGGGCGGTTCGTTCTTCGACGGCAAGGGCCAGCCCGGCCAGGTCTCGGCGGTCTCGCACGGTTCGTCCACCGCGCGCTTCAACGGCATCAACGTCATCAACACCGCGCGCAGCCTCGGCTGACCGGTCAGGAGCCCCAATCCATGAGTATCTTCACCGAAGCCCAGGCCAAGGCCATCCTCGACAAGGTCATCGCGCTCTCCAAGGCCGATGAGTGCACTGCCGTGCTGGCCGGCTCGATCGACGGCAACATCCGTTTCGCGCTCAACAACGTCTCCACCAGCGGTATCGTCGACAACACCGAACTGGCCGTGACGGTCGCCTTCGGCAAGCGCGTGGGCACCGCCTCGATCAACGAGTTCGACGACGCCGCGCTGGAACGCGTGGTGCGCCGTGCCGAAGATCTGGCCCGCCTGGCCCCGGAGAACCCGGAGTTCCTGCCGGCGATCGGCAAGCAGACCTACCGGCCCAGCCCGACCTTCAGCGAATCCACCGCGGCCATCGACCCGGCCTTCCGCGCCAAGGTTGCCGCCGACTCGATCGCACCGTGCCGTGGCAACGGCCTGATCGCGGCCGGCTTCCTGGAAGATGGCCAGAGCTTCCAGGCCACCGCCAACAGCAACGGCAACTTCGGTTACCAGCGCGGCACCAACTTCGATTACACCTGCACCGTGCGTACCGAAGATGGCCGCGGCTCGGGCTGGGTCGGTCGCAACCTCAAGGATGCCGCCGATTTCAAGGCCGACCAGGACATCCGCATCGCCATGCGCAAGGCCACCGAATCGGCCGAAGCCAAGGCGCTGGAGCCGGGCAAGTACACGGTGATCCTGGAGCCGGCGGCCGCGGCCGGCCTGATCAGCTTCATGATGAACTTCTTCGATGCGCGCTCGGCCGATGAAGGCCGCAGCTTCCTGTCCAGGAAGGGCGGCGGCAACAAGCTGGGCGAGCAGGTCTACGACCCGCGCGTGACCATGGTCGCCGATCCATGGCATCCCGAGGCCGCCGTGCTGCCGTGGGACAACGAAGGCCAGCCGCGCGAGAAGCTGGACATCATCAAGGACGGCAAGATCGCCAACCTCAACTACTCGCGCTTCTGGGCGCAGAAGCAGGGCAAGACCGCCAACGCGCGGCCGGGCAACCTGCTGATGTCCGGCGGCGACAAGAGCACTGCCGAGCTGGTCCGTGGCACCCAGAAGGGCATCCTGGTCACGCGCACCTGGTACATCCGCATGGTCGATCCGCAGACCGTGCTGCTGACCGGCCTGACCCGCGATGGCACCTTCTACATCGAGAACGGCCAGATCAAGCACCCGGTGAAGAACTTCCGCTTCAACGAGTCGCCGGTGATCATGCTCAACAACATCGAAGAGCTGGGCAAGCCGGTGCGTGTGGCCGGTGACGAATCCAGCCTGGTGATGATGATCCCGCCGATGAAGCTGCGCGATTTCACCTTCACCTCGTTGTCCGACGCGGTCTGATGAACGGTCGTGACGGCCACTGGCCGTCTCCCCGGCTGGCCGGTTGCTCCCGGGAACGTGCGCGGCGATGAACCGCGCACAGTTCCTGCGGCTGATGCTGGGCAGTGCGGCGTTCGCGGCCCTGCCCGCGCCGGCGCGCGCCCAGGCCGGGCGGTACGACTTCTGGTTCACCCGCCTCAAGTACGACTCCGGCGACTGGGACGTGGACGCGCGCATGCCGTCCAACGTGATCACCTCGCTGATCGATTACACCACCCTGCGCGTGGACCCCACCGAGCACGTGATCGCGCTGTCCGATCCGCGCATGCTGGAGGCACCGTTCTGCTATCTGGCCGGGCACAAGCTGGTCGAGTTCAATGCCGCCGAGCGGCAGAACTTCGTGCGTTACGTGCGCAATGGCGGCTTCGTGTTCGTCGATGACTGCAACCACGATATCGATGGTCTGTTCGCGAAGTCCTTTGAAGCACAGATGGCCAAGCTGTTCGGGCCGAAGGCGCTGAACAAGCTGCCCAACAACCACGCGCTCTACCGCAGTTTCTTCCGCTTCCCCGAGGGCCCGCCGGCCACCGGGTTCGAGCTCAATGGCTGGGGCGATGATCTGGTGCACGATTACCTCAAGGGCATCCAGATCGATGGCCGCCTCGGCGTGCTCTACAGCAACAAGGATTACGGGTGCGAGTGGGACTACGACTGGCGCAACAAGCGCTTCCTGGCCGAAGACAACACCCGTTTCGCGGTCAACATCGTGATGTATGCCTTGAACAGCTGAGCTTCTTCCTGCTTTTTCAGCCACGCATGGCGTGGCTCTACGCCGATCCTGCGAGTGCCTTATGACGACCGACCGCCTTGATGCCCTTCTCCCCAAACTGCAGCAGTTGCGCGGCGCGTTGGCCCAGGCCGTGGTCGGCCAGCACGCCGTGGTCGAGCAGCTGCTGATCGGCCTGCTGGCCGGCGGCCACTGCCTGCTCGAGGGCGCGCCCGGGCTGGGCAAGACCCTGCTGGTGCGCTCGCTCGGGCAGGCACTGGAGCTGCAGTTCCGGCGCGTGCAGTTCACCCCCGATCTGATGCCCAGCGACATCCTCGGTACCGAGCTGCTGGAAGAGGACCACGGCACCGGGCACCGTCACTTCCGGTTCCAGAAGGGCCCGATCTTCACCAACCTGCTGCTGGCCGACGAGCTCAACCGCACCCCGCCCAAGACCCAGGCCGCACTGCTGGAGGCGATGCAGGAGCGCACCGTCAGCTACGCCGGCACCACCTATGCGCTACCGGCGCCATTCTTCGTGCTGGCCACGCAGAACCCGATCGAGCAGGCCGGTACCTACCCGCTACCCGAAGCCCAGCTGGACCGCTTCCTGCTGCACGTGCGGGTGGATTACCCCACCGAACAGGAAGAGCGCGACATCCTGCTGCAGACCACCGGCAGCGCCAACGGCAGCGTCCCCAAGGTGATGGAGGCTGACGAGGTCCTGGCGCTGCAGTCAGCCGTGCGCGAGGTCCACATCAGCGACGACGTACTCACCTGGATCACCCGCCTGGTGCGTGCCAGCCGCCCGGGCAGCGACGCACCGGCGGCGGTGAACCAGTGGATCAAGTGGGGCGCCGGCCCGCGTGCCGGGCAATCGCTGGTGCTGGCGGCCAAGGCGCGCGCGCTGCTGCAGGGCCGCTTCGCGGCCACCCGCGAGGACGTGCAGGCGCTGGCGGCACCGGTGATGCGTCACCGCCTGCTGCTGTCCTTCGCTGCCGAGGCCGAGCAGAAGAGCGCCGACGACGTGGTCGCCGCGCTGCTGCAGGCCGTGCCGTTCCCGGGTTGATCCGCACACCGTGAGCCGCAACGTACCGATCGCGATCCCCGCCGATGTCCGCAGCCGCCTGAAGGCGCTGCGGCTGCTGCCACGGCGTGCACGCGGCGCGCACGGCATCGGCCAGCACGCCAGCCGCAGCCGCGGCGCCGGGCTGGAGTTTGCGCAGTACCGCGCCTATGAACCTGGCGATGAACTGCGCCAGATCGACTGGAAGCTCTACGCGCGCTCGGACCGCTTCTTCGTGCGTGAATCCGAACGCGAAAGCCCGATCACGACCTGGGTGCTGATCGATGCGACCGCCTCGGCGCGCCAGAGCGACCGTGCGCGACCGGACTGGTCGCGCCTGGACTACCTCTGCGCCACCGCCGCCTGCCTGGTCGAACTGGCCCTGCAGCAAAGCGACCGCTTCGGCGTGATCGCCATCAGCGGCGAGAGCGTGCAACTGGTCCCCGCCGGGCACGGCCCGCGCCAGCGCGACCGCGTGCACCTGCTGCTGCGCCAACTTCGGGCCAGCGGCACGTGGCCGCCGGTCACTTCCCTGGCCCCGGTCTGGGAGCGGGTGCAGGCCGGCGACCTGCTGGTCGCGCTGGGCGACGGTTTCGACGAAGGTAGCATCGTGCTGCTGGAACGGCTGGCCGCCGCCCGCCGCGAGGTGCTGCACCTGCAGGTACTGACCGCCGAAGAGCGCGATTTCCCGTTCACCGACGGCCACCGCTTCCGCGATCCGGAAACCGGCGAGGAGCTGCTGGGCGATGGCCGTGCGATCCGTGCCGAATACCTGGCCCGTTTCGATACCGCCCAGCGCGCGTTGCAGGCGCGGCTGCAGAGCAGCGGCATCGTGCATGCCACCGGCTATCTCGACCAGCCGCTGGATCAGCCGCTGCGGGCGCTGCTCGGTGCCGGAGGCGGCGCGTGAGCCTGCTGTTTCCGCTCGGACTGCTGGCACTGGCCGCCTGGCTGGTCCCGCTGCTGATCCACCTGGCGCGGCGGCATCAGTACGCGCCACTCGACTTCGCCGCGCTGCGCTGGCTGCAGGCCCGGATCCGGCCGCGCCAGAAGATCCGCTTCGACGAGTGGCCGCTGCTGCTGGTGCGGCTGCTGCTGCTGGCTACACTGGCCCTGTTGCTGGCGCGGCCGGTGCTGCACGGTGGCGCCGCCGACATCCACCCGGTCACGGTGGTCGCCCCTGGTCTGGACGGTACGGCCCTGCGTGGCCAGGACGCGAAGGGAGATTGGCGCTGGCTGGCTCCGGGCTTCCCCGCACTGGCCGATGCCGCCCCGGCGACCGCTTCCGCGCTGTCCAGCCTGCTGCGTGAGCTGGACCAGACACTGCCTGCCGGCGCACCGCTGACGGTGTACGTGCCCGACCCGATGCCCGGACTGGATGGCGAGCGGCCGCGCCTGTCGCGTGCCGTGGATTGGCGGCCGGTGCCGTTGGCGCCGGCCAGCACGCGCACCGCCGCACCGCCGGTGCTACAGGTCGGTGGCGAGATCGCAGAAGGCGAGCAGCGCGTGCTGGCCGCGCTGCAGCGTGCCTGGTCCAACCAGGCGTTGTCTCCTGCCCGCGGTGCCGGTACCGCCCCCGATGCCGGGCAGACCGGCGTGTGGCTCGCCGCTGCGCCGCTGCCTGCTGCCTGGCAGGCGTGGGTGCACCAGGGCGGCAGCGTACTGGTCGCGCCCGGTGCTGCGGAGGCCGGCTGGATGCCCGTCCTGCGCGATGCAGACGGTGCAGTGGTGCTGGAACAGCGGTCCGAAGGACAGGGTCGCCTGCTGCGCTTCGCGTCGCCGCTGACGCCGACGGCCCTGCCGGTGCTGCGCGATCCCGGCTTCCCGCGCCAGTTGCTGGCCGTCCTCGCCGCACCCGCCCCGCCGACCCTCGCCGCGGCAGCGACACAGCAGCCGCTGCGCGGCGGCGCCACGCCGCTGCCCGCACCGCGCGAGCTGAGCCCCTGGGTGCTGGTGCTGATCGTGCTGCTGTTCGCGCTGGAACGGGTGATCGCGACCTCACCGCGCCGCGGAGCCGGCGCATGAACGCTGCCATCCAGCACGCCTGGCAGCGCGCGCGCCGGCGGCAGTGGTGGATCACCACCCTGCTCGCGGTGCCGGCCGCGTTGGCGATCAGCGCGGTGGCGTGGCGGCTGGCCGGCTTCAACGCGGCTACGGTAGTCCTGCTGTCGACGTTGCTGGTCAGCGTCGGCGTGGCGACCTGGCGCGCACGTGGTCTGGATCGCCAATGGCTGGTCCGCCGGTTGAACGACCATCCGGTCGCACAGGACAGTGCCGACCTGCTGTTTGCCCCACCGGCGGCATTGAACCCGTTGCAGCAGCGGCAGCGCACGCATGTCGCCGCCGCCCTGCAGGCGCGCATGCCCGAACTGCGGCCACGCTGGCCGCGCCGGTGGCTGCTGGCCTCGGTGATCACGTCGCTGGTGGTAATGGCACTGGCGCTGAGTTGGCCACGCGGCCATAACGCGGCGCCCCTGTTCCCGGGCGCGGCGGCACCGCCGGCCACACCCGCGCAGCCACCGCAGCTGCGTTCCGCCCGGCTGGAGATCACCGCCCCGGCCTACACCGGGCAGGCCGCGCGTGTGCAGAGCACGCTGGACGGCAAGGTCCCGCAGGACAGCCGCCTGCACTGGTCGCTGCGCTTCTCGGCGCAACCGCAGGCCGCTGCGCTCCAGTTCCACGATGGCCAGCGCATCGCGCTGCAACGCGATGGCGACCAATGGACCACGCAGTGGACCGCCACGCGTCCGGCGCTGTACCGCGTGGTCACCGAGCCTGCCCTGCGCGACACCCGCCTGTACCGGCTCGATGTGGTGCCCGATCGCCCGCCCGTGGTGCGCGTGATCGCTCCCGACCGCAGTCTCGTGCTGGGGACACCCGGCCAACGCCAGTGGCCGCTGCAGTTCGAGGCCACCGACGACTACGGCGTGGTTGCCGCGGCACAGTTGAAGGTCACCCTGGCCCAGGGCAGCGGCGAGAACATCACCTTCCGCGAGCAGACCTTCAACCTCGTCGGCACCGGACCGGCGACGCAGCGGCGCTTCGCGCGCACGCTCGATCTCGCCGCGCTGGGCGCCACCGAAGGCAACGATGTGATCGCGCAGTTGACCGTGCGCGACACCCACACGCCCGGCGCGCAGACCGCCCAGAGCAGCAGCGTGATCCTGCGCCTGCCCAGCGCAGCGGAGATCCAGGGCACCGACATGGAGGGCATGGTCAAGAAGACCCTGCCCGCGTATTTCCGTAGCCAGCGCCAGATCATCATCGACGCTGAAGCGCTGATCAAACAGCGTCGCCAGCTGCCGGCGGAGGAATTCGTGAAGCGTGCCGATGCGATCGGCGTGGACCAGCGGATCCTGCGCCTGCGCTATGGCCAGTTCCTCGGCGAGGAAAGCGAAGGCGGGGCCAAGCCACCGCCGACCAGCGATGCCCTGCCGACCAGTGATACACCGGCGGCCGCGCACGATGACGATCACGATCACGATGGCGACCATGCCAGGACCCAGGCGCAGGCCGGCCACGACGACCACGATCATGGCGCGCCGACCGACGGCAGCGCCCCGGTGTTCGGCAGCGCCACCGACGTGCTCTCCGAATACGGCCATACCCACGATCACGCCGAGGCCGCCACCCTGCTCGATCCCAAGACGCGCGCCACGCTGAAGGCGGCGCTCGATCAGATGTGGTCGTCGGAAGGCGAGCTGCGCCAGGGCCAGCCCGAGCGTGCCCTGCCCTACGCCTACAAGGCGCTGGGCTTCATCAAGGAAGTGCAGCAGGCCGAGCGCATCTACCTGGCACGGGTCGGCCCGGAACTGCCGCCGATCGACGAGAGCCGACGCATGAGCGGCGATCGCGCCGACCTGGCCAGCCGCACCTTGCCACTGCGTGCGCTGGAGGCACCCGACCAGGCCATCGTGCAGGTCTGGCAGCAGCTGGCCGATCCGGCCAGCGCGCCGGATCTGGACGCACTCACCCACTGGCTGCGACGCAATGAAGCGCGCCTGCCGGACCCGCTGAGCCTGGCCGCCGCCATCGAAACACTGCGCATCACCCCGGACTGCGCCGACTGCCACCAGGCCCTGCGCGCGCAGCTGTGGCGTGCGCTGCTGCGGCCACTGCCGCAGGTCGCCCGGCGCAACGCCCCCGATGCCATGGGTCAGCGCTACCTGGATGCACTGGAGGCCACCCCGTGAGCGACCCGCGCTGGATCCTGATCGCGCTGTTCGCCGTGCTGCTGCTGAGCAGCGCGCGTCTGTGCTGGCAGCAATGGCGTGGACCGGCGCGGGCACCCGGTGTGTTCGCCAGCCTGCTGGTGTTGCAGGCCGTGGCGACCGTGCTGCTCTACCTGACCCTGGTGCCACCGATGCAGCGCGTGGCCGGTGGCCAGCTGACCGTGCTGACTGGCGCGGCCGATCAGGTGCGCTGGTCAGCGGCGCCGGGCGAGACCGTGGTCGCACTGCCGGAAGCGACGAAAGTGGCAGACGCCCTCGCCGCGCCCGACCTGGCCACCGCGTTGCGCCAGCATCCCGGTCCCACCTCCCTTCGGTTGATCGGCGATGGCCTGTCGGCCCGCGATCGCGATGCCGCGCTGCCCCGTGGCGTGCGTATCGAATGGCCCAGCGCACCACAGGGCTGGATCGCACTGCAGCCGCCACCGGTTGCTGCGCCCGGTGCGGTGTTCACCGTCCGCGCGCGTGCGCAGGGCGTGCCGAACGCACGCGCCGAGCTTGTGGACCCGGCCGGGCTGGTGGTTGACCGCGCAATGCCAAGGGCCGATGGTCGCGTGCAGCTTGATGGTGTCGCGCGCGTGCCAGGGCAGAGCACGTTCCGTCTGCGCCTGCTGGATGCCGGGCAGCACGTGGTCGATACGCTGGAGGTACCGGTGGACACCGTGGGCGCGGCAGCGCCGCGGCTGCTGATCCTGGCCGGTGCGCCGGGGCCCGAGTTGAAGTACCTGCGTCGCTGGGCGACCGATGCGGGGCTGGCCGTACAAGCGCAGGCCCATGCCGGCGGTGGGGTGTCGCTCGGCGATGCACCGGTCGCGCTCACTGCGGCGACGCTGGCGGCGACGGATGCCGTGCTGCTCGATGAGCGCAGTCTGGCCGGGCTGTCGGCGGTGCAACGCAGCGCGCTGCAGCAGGCGATCCGCGGTGGGTTGGGCGTGCTCGTCCGCACCAGCGGCCCCCTCAACGACAGCGCGCGCCAGGCGCTGCGCGGCTGGGGTATGCCCATCAGCGGCAACAACCAGGCCGCCCCGCTGACACTGCCGGCCGACGCCGATGCCGCGTTGCTGCAGGCACGCCGTGGTCCCCAGCGGCCCGCGTCGGACACCACCACCTACATCGACGAAGCCGACACGGCCTCGCACCAGGCTGCGCTGCCGGTGCTGGAGCGGCTGGGTGTGACGGTCAACGACGCGACACCGCTGCTGCACGATGACAAGGGCAATGCGATCGGCGGCTATCGCCCGCTGGGCCGGGGCCGTGTTGCGCTGCTGCCGGTCACCGACAGCTATCGACTGGTGCTGGCCGGTCGCGACGATCGCCACGCCGAGCTGTGGAGCGGCGTACTGGCCCGCGTGGCGCGCCCACTTCCCGCCGCAGATGCTCCACGCGTCGACTCCGATACCCCGTGGGCCGGCGAGCGCGTAGCGCTGTGCCAGCTGCGGGAACCTGCACAGGTGCGCGCACCGGATGGCGCGCGCATTGCGCTGCGCATCGATCCGGCCAGCGGCGCGGAACGCTGCGCCGGCTACTGGCCGACGCAGGCCGGCTGGCATCAGCTGCAGCAGGGTGAGAGCCGCCACGCGTTCTACGTGTTCGATCCGGCCGCTGCGCGATCGCTGCATCGCCAACAGCTGCGTGAGGCCACCGCACAGCGTCTGGCCGTGGGCACCGCGGCAACGTCGGCCGGCGTGATCGAAACGCCAGGACCGCGTTGGCCATGGCTGCTCGCCTTCGTGCTGGCGGCCGGGCTGCTGTGGTGGATGGAGCGGCGGCGGGGAGCGAGGCCCGCTTGACGCGCGCCGGAGCGATGCTGTCCTGCCAGATCAGCGCGCCGGCGGCGCCGGGCATCCCCCCTGCTGCACACACACCTGCTGTGCCCGGCGCTGCTCGTCGTCGGTCAACTCCGGCGGTGGGCGGGCGGTCGCGGACTGGATCTGGTCGGGTCCGCCGGTGAGCTTGTTCACACCCTGCGCCGCGGCGGCCAGCCCCTTGTTGATGCCCATCATCAGATAGCCACCGCTCATGCTGACCTGCTCGGGCGAGGGGGGTTCGCTCCAGGTGCGGCTGAACCGGTTCGGCTGAACCTGCACCGGATTCTTGAAGCGGTACAGATCCAGCGGCTCGTCGTCGGGCTTGAGCGCACGCACCTCGCCCAGCGTGGTGACATCCCCCTGCGTCGGCGCAGGCGGCGGCTCCACGGGGTCGGGTGGCGCCACCTGCTGTGCCTGCACGGCAGCGGCCAGCACCAGGCCGGCCAGCAACGCTGCACCTTGCTCTCCACGTAATGCCACAGCGACTCCATCCATGTTGGTTGCGGGCTGGCCTCAAAGCATACGGAGGCCGGCGTCAGATTTCGTTGATGGCACCTGTCCGGCCGGCGCGGCGGGCACTGAACCATTCACCGGCCCGCATCGCGATGTCTCAGACATTGAGACGCGGTCATGTTTCCATAGCGTCCTTTGCAGACCGTTGTGACCATGGCTTACGAACTCGCCAAGCGGACCGAGGACGCCGAACGCCGCCTCGCCACCACCGATGGGCTGCCCTCGCGCGATGGTGCGCTGCTGACCGCACGCCTGCAGCGCCGCTACAACGACCGCATCACCGGCAGCTTCACGATTCCCGCCCGCGAGGGCCAGTACGCGCCGATCCCGGCCGATGTGCCCGCCGCGCTGGTCAATGCGCTGAAGGCGCGCGGCATCGAGCAGCTTTACAGCCACCAGGCGCAGGCCTGGGAGGCCAGCCAGCGCGGCGAGCACGTGGCCATCGTCACCCCCACCGCCAGCGGCAAGTCGCTGTGCTACACCCTGCCCGTGGTCAGCGCGGCGATGCAGGGCAAGGCCAAGGCGCTGTACCTGTTCCCGACCAAGGCGCTGGCCCAGGACCAGGTGGCCGAGCTGCTGGAGCTCAACCGCGCCGGCGACCTGGGCGTGAAAGCCTTCACCTTCGATGGCGATACGCCAGGCGATGCGCGCCAGGCGATCCGCCTGCACGGCGACATCGTGGTCTCCAACCCGGACATGCTGCACCAAGCGATCCTGCCGCATCACACCAAGTGGGCGCAGTTCTTCGAGAACCTGCGCTATGTGGTGATTGATGAGGTGCACACCTACCGCGGCGTGTTCGGCAGCCACGTTACCAACGTGCTGCGCCGGCTCAAGCGAATCTGCGCGTTCTACGGGGTGGAGCCGCAGTTCATCCTGTGCTCGGCCACCATCGGCAACCCACAGGCGCATGCCGAGGCATTGATCGAAGCGCCGGTCACCGCGATCACCGAATCCGGTGCGCCCAGCGGGCCCAAGCACGTGCTGCTGTGGAATCCGCCCGTGGTCAACGCCGATCTCGGCCTGCGTGCGTCCGCCCGCTCGCAGAGCAACCGCATTGCCCGCATAGCGATCAAATCCGGCCTGAAGACGCTGATCTTCGCGCAGAGTCGGTTGATGGTCGAAGTGCTGACCAAGTACCTCAAGGACATCTTCGACCACGACCCGCGCAAGCCGGCCCGCATCCGCGCCTACCGCGGCGGCTACCTGCCCACCGAGCGGCGCGAAACCGAGCGGGCGATGCGTGCCGGGCACATCGACGGCATCGTCAGCACCTCGGCGCTGGAACTGGGCGTGGATATCGGCAGCCTGGACGTGGTCATCCTCAACGGCTACCCGGGCAGCGTCGCCGCGACCTGGCAGCGCTTCGGCCGCGCCGGTCGTCGCCAGCAGCCCGCGCTGGGGGTGATGGTGGCCAGCTCGCAGCCGCTGGACCAGTACGTGGTGCGGCATCCGGACTTCTTCGCCGAGGCCTCGCCCGAGCATGCGCGCATCGCACCGGACCAGCCGCTGATCCTGTTCGACCACATCCGCTGCGCCGCCTTCGAGCTGCCCTTCCTGGCCGGCGATCCGTTCGGGCCGATCGACCCGCTGGTCTTCCTCGAAGCGCTGGCCGAGACCGAGGTCGTGCATCGCGAGGGCGACCGCTGGGAGTGGATCGCCGACAGCTACCCGGCCAACGCGGTCAGCCTGCGCTCGGTCGCCGACGGCAACTTCGTGGTGGTGGACCGCAGCGACGGCAAGCAGCAGATCATCGCCGAGGTGGATTACTCCGCCGCCGCGCTGACGCTGTACGAAGGTGCCATCCACATGGTGCAGTCCACGCCCTACCAGGTGGAGCGGCTGGACTGGGAAGGCCGCAAGGCCTATGTCACGCGTACCCACGTGGACTACTACACCGACAGCATCGACTTCACCAAGCTCAAGGTGCTGGACCGCTTCGATGGCTGCATTGCCGGGCGCGGCGATTCGCACCACGGCGAAGTGCACGTGGTGCGCCGCGTGGCCGGCTACAAGAAGATCCGCTACTACACCCATGAAAACATCGGCTACGGCCCGGTCAACCTGCCCGACCAGGAGCTGCACACCACGGCGGTGTGGTGGCAGTTGCCGCAGGCGCTGCTGCTGACCGCGTTCGACAGCAAGCAGGAAGCGCTGGACGGCTTCCTCGGCGCGGCGTATGCGCTGCACATCGTCGCCACGGTGGCGGTGATGGCCGATGCGCGCGACCTGCAGAAGGCGGTTGGCAATGGCGATGGCGCGTGGTTCGCGGTGGCCGACCAGAGTGGCCGCGGGCAGCTGCGGGGCGCCGAGTTCGATGCCAGCGCGATCGAGCTGCAGCAGCAGTTCGTGCCGACGGTGTATCTGTACGACAACTTCCCCGGCGGTGTGGGCCTGAGCGAGCCGCTGTGGCTGCGCCAGGCCGAGCTGCTGCTGCGCGCGCGCGAGCTGGTGCAGGGCTGCGACTGCAAGGCCGGCTGCCCCGCCTGCGTGGGGCCGGTCCTGGCCGGCCAGGAAGACGATGCCACCACGCCCAAGGCACTGGCCCTGAAGGTGCTGGCGCTGTTCGACAGCGCGGCGTTGCCGTCTGCCGCCGAGCGTGAGCGCCAGAGCGCCGAGATGGTCGCCCCGTGAGCCTGAGCCTGGACAAGCTGCGCCTGCTGCGCCGGCAGGCCGGTGATGCAACGCCGGCGCCGGCCCGTGATCCGTCCATCGCCACTGCGGGCCGATCCGATGCGGGTGACACCATCGCTACCGGCGTCGCCGCCCCCGCGCCCCTCCCGGCCGCCGCCAACGACGCCCGTGCGCGCACGCCCGCGCCCGCCTCCGTGTTCGGCTGGGTGGAGCAGGAAATCCGACACAAGCCCACCGGTGAGGCCGCACGCGATACCGCACCGGCAGCGCCTGCCCTCCCGGCGCCCGCGCTGCGCAAGCCCGAGATCGGTGGCCTGCGCCGGCTGCTCGGCCTGCGCGAGCGGAGCCTCAGCACCGCCCACCCGCGCGAGAACGCCAAGGACCGCCATGTACCGGGCGAGGAAATCGCGCCGGGCCTGTTCCTGATCGAGTCGTTCGTCGCGCAGGCCATTCCCACCGAGCCCTTGTCGCTCGCCTTCGCCAAGCGCGAGGGCGAACAGGTGCAGCCACAGGACCTGCTGTTCTTCGATACCGAAACCACTGGCCTGGCCGGCGGTACCGGCACCCGCGCCTTCATGATCGGCGCCGCGGACTGGCACGCCCATCCCGAACGCGGCGATGGCCTGCGCATCCGCCAGCTGCTGATGACCACGATGGCCGCCGAAACCGCGATGCTGCGCGAGTTCGCCGGGTGGCTGCGGCCAACCACGGTGTTCTCCAGCTACAACGGCCGCTGCTACGACGCCCCGCTGCTCAAGACCCGCTACCGTTTGGCGCGGCAGCGCTGCCCGATCACCCCGCTGGATCACGTCGACCTGCTGTTCCCGACCCGCCGCCGCTATCGCGGTACCTGGGAAAACTGCCGGCTGGCCACGATCGAACGTCAGCTGCTGCAGATCGTGCGCGAAGACGACCTGCCCGGCTCGGAAGCCCCGGCGGCGTGGTTGAACTACCTGCGCGGGGGCAGCGCGGTGAACCTGCGCCGCGTGGCCGAGCACAACCACCAGGACGTGGTGACCCTGGCGCTATTGATGCGACGGCTGGTGGCCGAGGAACAGCGTGACCGGGAGACGTTGGCGCTGCAGGCCATTGACGCGGTGTAAAGGCCGGCCCACGGACACTGCGGGTCCTTACCGTGGGAGGACCACCACATGCGTCTGAACCTTCTGTTCGCCCTGGGCTGCGCCCTGCCGCTGGCCGCGTGCAGCCATCCCGGCAAGACGGCGGCGACGCCGGCTGACAGCCCCACCTCCACCGCGCCACCCGCGTTGGCCGGCAGCGCCTCCCAATGCGACCCGGAAAAACTCACCGGCCTGACCGGGCAGACCGCCACCGAGGCGGTGATCCAGAAAGCGGTGAAGGACAGCGGTGCGCGCAACGCCCGCGTGCTCAAGCCGGGCATGGCGATGACGATGGATTTCCGCGAAGACCGGCTCAGCATCGAAGTGGACGCGCAGAACAGGATCGTGCGCGCCAACTGCGGGTGACCGGTTGAACCCTGCCGCGTGCTGCGACTGAAGGCGGCGGCCCGCCATTATCTGCGGGCCGCCGTGCCAGGCAGGCGGGGTCAGTCGCGCAGGCGCTCGGCCTTGCCACTGGCCAGCGCCTGATCGATGGCCGTGCGGACCTCGCGCACGGCGCGGGCCGAGGCCAGGCTCTGCTGCTGCGCCAGACGCGCCTGTTCGCGGCCCAGTTGCGCCTGCTCGCGTGCCACCAGGGTGATCTGGCGGGCATCCACCGCGTTGGCTGTGGCGACGCGCGCCTGGCGTGCTGCCTGGCTGGCGCTGGCTGACGCCGCACGCGCCTGCCGAGCGGCCTGGTTGGCCTCGGCGGCCGCATCCAGGCCGGCCTGGCGGGTGACGTGATTGGCTACCGCCTCGACATCCACCGCCGCCAGCGCGTCTGCGGTGACCTGCATCGAGACCTTGGCCAACTGCTGCCCGATCACGGCCTGGCGGTCGCCCAGTTCAGCCTGTGCGTTGCCCAGCGCGGCCACGTCGGATTGGCTGCGGCTGAGCTGGCTGAGCACGGCAGGATCGCGGATCAGATAGCGCGCCTGGCCACGGCGTACCCACAGCGCCGGCGCGCTGCCGCCCACGTCGCGTCGGGCCTGCTTGAGGTCGGCGACGGACGCATCGACGAAGTTGTCGTCGCCGCCCATCAGCACGAAAGCCTGCGCGGGCTGCCGGCTGATGTCGAGCCGGCCGTGGGTGACGTAGGACATGCCGTCGTCCAGATCCTTCGGCGGCTCCGGCGCACGGGGTGCGGCAGGCGCGGCCGGCGGTTCCGGGGCCGACAGCGGTTCCGGCGCGGGAGCAGGCTCAGGCGCGGGCAGCGCCGCAGGGGCCGGTCGCGGCGCCGGTGCCGACAGCGCTGCCGGCGGGGTGGGTGCGCTGGGCGCGACCGGTGCCTGGGGTGCGGCCGGCGGCGGCGGCGGCGCAGCCACCAGACGCAGCGGCGCCACGCCGACCACCACGAACAACGCGGTGATCGCCAACGAAGCCACGCGCGGCACGCTGCGGGTCTGCTGCAGGGTCAACAGGCGGCGCTTGAGACTGCGCAGGTTGGGCGAGGCGCTGGCCACGCCCACCGCAGGACGCGGCGCGACACCGAGCTGCACCAGCAGGCGGCCATAGTCATGGCGGCAATGGCCATGCCCGGCCACGACGGCACCATCGCAGGCTTCTTCGCGGGCCAGCGCGTACTCGCGGGCTGCCACGTGCACCAGCGGATGGAAGAAGAACAGATGCTGCGACACCGCCGGCAGCAGGCCCCACCACAGGTCACGGCGCTGCAGATGAATCAGCTCATGGGTCAGCGCCATGTCCAGGTCGTCGGCTGACATCGCCGGCAGCTCGCGCGCCGGCAACAGCAGCACCGGCCGCCACGGACCGATCAACTGCGGCGAGCGGATCTGCGCGGAGAGCTTCAGGCGCGGCGCACGGCGCAGGCCATGGGCTTCGGCAGCCAGCTGCAATGCCTGCTGCAGCCCGGCGTCGGTGCACTCGGTGGCGCTGCGCACCAGCGCGCGGCTGGCGCGGTAGCCCCGCAGGCTGTGCGCCACCATCAACAGCACGCCGGCGGCCCACAAGGCCAGCAGCAGCGAGGGCCAGGACCACACCATCGTCGCCGTCTCGACCGCGGCCGGCGCATAGGCGACCGAGGCCGCCTGCACGGCGGCATCGAACGCGGGCAACGCCACCGTCGGTGCCGTCATGGTGGCGGGTGCGGGCAGCACGGCCAACTCCAGCGGGCTGCTCCACACCAGGCCCAGTACCGCCTGTGCGGCCACCAGCCACCACAGGCGGCAGCGGGTGGCGGCCGGCAGCTGCGGCAGCAGGCGGCACACGCCCCACACCAGCGCCACCAGCACCGCGCTCTGCACGCTGGTCCAGCCCAGCCGCATCAACAGCTCACTCATCATCGTGTCCATGGCTCAGCCCTCCCGCTTGCGTGACTGCAACTGTGCGACCAGCGCTTCCAGCTCGGCCAGTTCCTGATCGCTGACATCCACCTTGTGCGACATGAAGGCGACGAACGGCGAGACCGAGCCCTGCAGCGTCTTCTCCACGAAGCTGGCCACGGCGCCCTGCACCACGCTGTCCTGGCCACTGGTGGTGGCATAGCGGTACACGCCGTCCACCTGCTTGCGGCTCAGGTACGACTTGGCGCGCAGGCGCTCCATCATGGTCAGCACGGTCGAGCGTGCCAGCCCGCGCGGCTCCCCGAAGCCGGTGGCGACCTCCCCGACACTGGGGCGCTCCTGTTCCGCGATGTACTGCAGCAGGGCCAGTTCCTGGTCCCCGATGGTCTTGCCGCGCATGGCGCACTCCCTATGACTACACGTGTCGCTACCGTGCCAGTGACTACAGGTGTCGTCAAGTGCCGGATGGCGCGCGCCGACGAACGGTCGTTCGGCCGTGCCATTCCGCCGTGGTCACATATGTACTGCTCGCACGGATCATCGCCGCGCAGTCGGCCATGGCGTACGACCGCTACGTGGCGACGCGCCAGTTCGATGTCGCCGGGATCAACGCCGCCAGCACCCGCCGGATGTGGACCCCGGAACGGCTCAACGATGGCAGTGAGGGCGCCTGGGGAGACGGCTGGGCGGTATTGCAGGGAGCCCCGCAACGCCAGGTGGCCGGCATGGGCGGCGCGCGCTCGGCGTTCATTGCTTACCCCGACCAGGGGCTGGCCATCGTGGGGCTGACCAACCTGGTCGGGGCCAACCCGCAGAACTTCATTCCGCAGATCGCCGCGTTCTACGGCGCGGGTGCGCCGGTGCCGACCGTCAGCCGCGCGGCCCGCCCATCACCGGCAGGATCACGCCGCTGATGTAGCTGGCAGTAATCGGCGAGGCGAGGAACACGTACGCCGGCGAGAGCTCTTCCGGCTGCGCCGGTCGGCCCATGTCGCTGTCCTGGCCGAACTCGGCCACGTCCGGCGCCTTCTTGTCGGCGGGATTCAGCGGGGTCCAGACCGGGCCGGGCGCAACCGCATTGACGCGGATGCCGCGCGGCAGCAGCTGGCTGGCCAGCGCCTTGGTGAAGGCATGGATCGCGCCCTTGGTCGCCGAATAGTCCACCAGCGACTTGCTGCCGAACAGGCCGGTCTCCGAGCCGCTGTTGATGATGCAGGCGCCTTCGCCCAGGTGCGGCAGCACCGCGCGCGCCATCTGGATGTAACCGCCGATGTTGGTCTGCAGGGTTTCCTGCAGGTGCTCGTCCTCAAGGTCTTCAAGGCGGTCGCAATGCAGCTGGAAGGCGGCGTTGTTGACCAGGATGTCCACCCCACCGAACGCCTTGACCACCTGCTTGACCGCCTTGTTGCAGAACGCCGGGTCGCGCACGTCGCCGGCGATCACCAGGCAGCGGGCGCCTTCCTTCTCGACGTGCTCGCGGGTGATCTTGGCGTCCTTCTTTTCATCCAGGTGCAGCACGGCGACATCGGCGCCTTCGCGGGCGAACAGCACGGCCACCGCGCGGCCGATGCCCGAGTCGGCGCCGGTGATGATGGCGCGCTTGCCCTTGAGCTTGCCGCTGCCTTGGTAATCCGGCGCGAGGAAGCGCGGGGCCAGCTGCATCGCGTGTTCGTTGCCGGGTTTGGCCAACTGTTCGGCAGGCATCTTCTCCGGCTGGCGGCGCGGGCCTGCCTGGGTCGCCTTCTTGGTCGTGGATTTGGCGGCCTTCTTCGCCGCACGCGCGTCCTTGGCCTTTTCCTGGTCCTGCAGACGGCGCTGGCGGGCCGCCACGCGCGCAGCGCGCGGATCGGTGGCGGCGGCCTTGCGGGTCGCGGTTTTGACGACCGGGGTGCGGCTGCGCGGTTCGGCCGCGGTCGCGGCTGCTTCGGCCGGGCGCGGGCGCTTGCGGGAGGTGGGGGTCTTGGTGGTCTTACGGGTTTTGGCCGTGGCCATGCTCGACTCCTGTTGCCGGATCAGATGCGTGGATCAAACTCGAATGCGCGCCGTGTCGGGGATCCCGTGTCGGCAGTGCGCACTTCCACTATGGTCAACCGGGCGGCCAGGCACGGTGAATGGAGCGTGCCCACACCGTGTAGAGGATTCATCCGCTGCATACGGGCGCCGATGCACCCTGAGCGCAATTCCCATGGAGTACGTCGCATGCTTCGTTACCTGTCCGCGGCTGTGGCCGTCCTCGCTTTGTCCGCCTGCAGCAGCACCCCCGTCGCGCAGGTCCAGCCGATCGACGGCGTCATTTCCGGCCAGTGCCATATCGACAAGGTCCGCGGTGCGACCGGGCTGGCTGCGTCGGCGGCAACCGTCGAAAGGGCACGCGTGGACAGCGACAGCCTGGAAGTGATCTTGCTGCGCGGTCAGCGCCTGGAAAGCGGCCCGACCGCCAGCGGCGCGGTGCCATCCACCACCGGTGCGGAAAGCGGTGGCGAGCGGCTGACCATCGAAACCGGCAATACCAACAACATCACCGCGATCTATTGCGGCTGATCGCTACGCTCATCCCGCGCGGGCACGCCGGACGGTGCGCCGCGCGGCTTTGAGTACTTTCAGCGTGGCCAGTTCCCACTGGCGCTCGCCACGCAGGCCGGCAAGGGCCTTCAATGAGCCGGCCCGCCAGCCATCGAATACGCAAGGATCGATATACGCCTTGCGGCACACCGACGGCGTGTTGCCCAGCAGGTTGGCGACCTCGCATACCACCTGTTTCTGCAATGCTGCCAGCGCGCGCTCACTGGAGGGTTCGGGCAGCTCGGTCACGGCAAGCTGACGGATCGCCTCCAGCGTGCCGCCCCAGGTGCGGAAGTCCTTGGCGCTGAAATCCTCGCCCATCGCATCGTGCAGATAGTCGTTGACCATGCCCGAGTCCACCGGTTGGACCGCGCCATCGTCATCGCGATACTGGAACAGCGCCTGCCCGGGCAGCTGCTGGCAGCCACGGATCAGCTTGACCAGTTCGCGATCATCCACATCCACCTCATGCGCCTGCCCGGACTTGCCCCGGAAGCGCATCTGCGCCCGGCCGCCCTTGACCAGCGCGAGGTGGCGGTTGCGTAGCGTGGTCAGCCCGTAAGAGCGGTTGTCACGTGCATAGACTTCATTGCCAACGCGCACCAGCGTCTGTGCCAGCAGCGCCACCACGATCGCCAGCACCTTGTCGCGTGGGAAGCCGGGCAGCTTCAGATCGCGGCGCAGCCGCCGGCGCAGCGTGGGCAGGGCGGTACCAAAGGCAATGATGCGATCGAACTTGCCATCGCCCCTCACCCGCGCCCAATCAGCGTGGTAACGGTACTGCTTGCGCCCTCGCGCATCGCGGCCGGTGGCCTGCAGATGGCCGTTGGGCAGCGCGCAGATCCACACGTCGGTGTAGGCCGGCGGGATGGCCAGCGCGCGGATCCGGGCCAGGGTGGCCGCATCGCGCACCGCCGCGCCGTCGGCATCGCGGTAGGCGAAGCCCTTGCCGGCCTTGCGGCGGGCGATGCCGGGCAGTTCATCGCTGACGTAACGCAGGCCGGCCTGGCGGGCAGCGGCGGCTTCGGGGGTGACGGTGCGGCTCGGGCTCATGGACGCGACGCGGATCAGGGAAGCGCAGTGTCGCCGCTGCCGGTGCGGCACCGCGTCAATAACGCAACACAAACACCTCACACCGCGCTTGGCGATATCCTCCCCGGTTTACTGGCTCGCTTCCTGGAGTACCGATGTCGTCCTTGTCGTTCCGCCGCCTGCGGCGTTCTTTCGGGCTGATGGCCCTGTTCCCCGCCCTGTTGGTCCTCGGTGCCTGCAGCGCACCGCCCATGGACGAACAGGAAGCGGTCGCCACCGATGCACAGAAGGCCGCCGAAGCGGCTGCCGCGCCGACCGACGAAGCCGGCAAAGCCACCGAAGCCCCGCCGGTCGGCAGCTGCGATGCCACCCAGGTGCAGAGCCTGGTCGGCCAGCCCTACACCGACGAGCTCGGCAGCCAGGCCCAGCAGGATGCCGGCGCCAGCAGCCTGCGCGTGCTCAAGCCCAACGACATGACCACGATGGAGTTCATCGGCGAGCGCTTGAACGTGGAAGTGGATGCCAAAAACGTCGTGGCCGGCGTCCGTTGCGGCTGAACAGGCGCTGCGGAAACCCCTGAAACACAAGGGTTTGGTTGCGCCTGCAACCGTGTATTGCGGCGTTGCAGCAACTATGCTCTAGTCGAGTCATCCGGTGCCTCCAGATGCGCTCAACGGATTGAGCGGGGACGAGTGTCGCCGCTCACCCGACATTGAGGCAGAGATGGCCCCCCGCAACCGCCAAGGGCTTTACGACCCGCAAGATGAGCGAGATGCCTGTGGTTTCGGCATGGTCGCCCAGCTCGACGACCAGCCGTCCCGACTGCTGGTCGACACCGCTATCGCCGCGCTATCGCGCATGACCCACCGCGGCGGCGTCGCCGCCGACGGTGTCACGGGTGACGGCTGCGGCCTGTTGCTGCGCCGTCCCGACGTGTTTCTCAACGCGCTCGCCGCCGAGGCTGGCCTCACCCTTGGCGCGCGGTTCGCCGCCGGCGTGGTGTTCCTGCCGCACGACCCCACCGCCGCACAGGCCTGCCGCGACACGCTGGAACAGCAGCTGCGCGACGCCGGCTGCCAGCCGGTCGGCTGGCGCGTAGTGCCCACCGATCCCAGCGTCTGCGGCCAGCTCGCCCGCGACACGCTGCCGCATATCGAACAGGTGTTCGTCGATGCCGGTGCCACGCAGGACGAGGCTGCCTTCACCCTGGCCCTGTTCCTGGCCCGCCGCCGCAGCGAACAGCAGCTGCGTGACCACGCCGATTACTACGTCACCACGCTCAGCCCGAATGCGATCAGCTACAAGGGCATGGTGCTGCCGGACAAGCTGAGCCGCTTCTACGTGGACCTGCAGCGCAACGACCTGGCCTCCAGTGCAATCGTGTTCCACCAGCGCTTCTCCACCAACACGCTGCCGCGCTGGCCGCTGGCGCATCCGTTCCGGATGCTCGCGCACAATGGCGAGATCAACACCATCGAGGGCAACCGCCGCTGGGCCCAGGCGCGCAGCAAGGTGTGGAAGACCCCGCGCTTCGATATCGCCGAGTTCGATCCGGTGATCTCCATGCACGGCTCGGATTCGCAGAGCCTGGACAACATGCTCGAGCTGATGGTCAGCGCCGGCATGGAGCTGATCCAGGCACTGCGCATCCTGGTGCCGCCGGCGACCCAGTCGCTGGAGTTCAAGGATCCCGACCTGGCCGCCTTCTACGAGTTCTACGGGCTCAACAGCGAGCCGTGGGATGGCCCGGCGGGCATCGTGGCCTGCGACGGTCGCTATGCTGCCTGTACCCTGGACCGCAACGGCCTGCGCCCGGCGCGCTGGATGCTCACCTCCGACCGTCACTTCCTGGTCGCCTCCGAAGCGGGCGTGTGGGAAGTGCCGGCCGAGCGCGTGGTACGCAAGGGCAAGCTGGGGCCGGGCGAGATGATGGCCATCGACCTCAAGCGCGGTGACCTGCTCGATTCGGACGCCATCGACCGTATCAACCGTGGCCGCGCGCCGTACAAGCAGTGGCTGCAGCAGGGCGTGACCTACCTGCAGACCGAGCTGATCGATCCGTCGCTGGTGGAAGAGCCCTTCGACGAGCGCACCCTGCGCAGCTACCACAAGCTGTTCCAGCTCAGCACCGAAGAGGTCGAGCAGATCCTGCGCCCGCTGGCCGAGACCGAGCAGGAAGCCACCGGCTCGATGGGCGATGACACGCCCATGGCGGTGCTGAGCCAGCACAGCCGTCCGCTCTACGATTATTTCCGCCAGGCGTTCGCGCAGGTCACCAACCCGCCGATCGATCCGCTGCGCGAAGACTGCGTCATGTCGCTGTCCACCCAGCTCGGCAAGGAGACCAACATCTTCCATGCCGGCGCGGAGACGGTGAACCACGTCATCCTCAATTCGCCGGTGCTCAGCCAGCGCAAACTGCGCCAGCTGATCAAGATGGAGCAGTACGCCGACAAGAACCGGCTGATCGATCTGTCCTACAGCCTGGACGAGGGCCTGAAGGCGGGCATCGAGCGCATCTGCGCCGAGGCTGAAACGGCTGCACGCGAAGGCATCGTCATGCTGCTGCTGAGCGACCGTTATCCGGTGGCCGACCGGCCGATGGTGCATGCCCTGCTGGCCACCAGCGCGGTGCATCACCACCTCTCCAACGCCGGGCTGCGCTGCGACGTCAACCTGATCCTGGAAACCGGCACCGCGCGCGACCCGCACCACATGGCCTGCCTGCTCGGCTTCGGTGCCACCGCGGTGTATCCGTACCTGGCCTACCAGACGCTGTTCGACCTGGGCCGGCGCGGCATCCTGCAGCTGAGCAAGGGCGGCGAGCAGTCGCAGATCGGCCGCCGCTACCGCAAGGGCATCTACAAGGGCCTGTCCAAGATCATCTCCAAGATGGGCATCTGTACCGTGGCCAGCTACCGCGGCGCGCAGCTGTTCGAGATCGTCGGGCTGGATGACGAGGTCGTGGACCTGTGCTTCCCGGACACCGCCTCGCGCGTGGCCGGCGTCGGCTTCGCCCGTCTGGACGATGAAGCGCGCGAGCTCACCGTGCGTGCCTGGAACGACCTGCTGCGCCCGGATGTCGGCGGCGTGCTGAAGTACGTGCACGGCGGCGAATACCACATGTACAACCCGGACGTGGTCATGACCCTGCAGCGCGCCGCGCGCAGTGGCGATGCCGCGGACTGGCAGCGTTACTGCGAAGCCGTGCATGGCCGGCCGGTGTCGGCGCTGCGTGACCTGCTGCAGCTCAAGGCCGCGCCCACGCCCACCCCGCTGGACCAGGTGGCCCCGGCCGAAGACCTGTTCCGCCGCTTCGATACCGCCGCGATCAGCCTCGGTGCGCTGTCGCCCGAGGCGCATGAAGCGCTGGCGATCGCGATGAATCGCCTTGGCGGCCGCAGCAACTCCGGCGAAGGCGGCGAAGACCCGGTGCGCTACGGGACCGAGAAGCGCAGCAAGATCAAGCAGGTGGCCTCGGGCCGCTTCGGCGTCACCGCCGAGTACCTGGTCAACGCCGAAGTGCTGCAGATCAAGGTCGCGCAGGGTGCCAAGCCCGGCGAAGGCGGCCAGCTGCCCGGGCACAAGGTCAACGAACTGATCGCGCGGCTGCGCTACGCCAAGCCGGGCATCGGCCTGATCTCGCCGCCGCCGCACCATGACATCTATTCCATCGAAGATCTGGCCCAGCTGATCTACGACCTCAAGCAGGTCAACCCCACCGCGCTGGTCTCCGTGAAGCTGGTCAGCCATGCCGGTGTCGGCACCATCGCCGCGGGCGTGGTGAAGGCCGGCGCCGATCTGATCACCGTGTCCGGCCATGACGGCGGCACCGGGGCCAGCCCGGTCAGTTCGATCCGCTATGCCGGCGTGCCGTGGGAACTGGGTGTGGCCGAATCGCACCAGGCACTGGTGGCCAACGATCTGCGCGGGCGTACCCTGCTGCAGACCGACGGCGGCCTGAAGACCGGCCTGGACGTGATCAAGGCCGCGCTGCTGGGCGCGGACAGCTTCGGCTTCGGCACCGCGCCGATGATCGTGCTGGGCTGCAAGTACCTGCGCATCTGCCACCTCAACAACTGCGCCACCGGCGTGGCCACCCAGGACGAGCGCCTGCGCGCGCAGTACTTCACCGGCCTGCCCGAGCGCGTGGAGAACTTCTTCCGCCTGCTGGCCGAAGAAGTGCGTGGCTGGCTGTCCTACCTGGGCGTGCGCTCGCTGGACGAGATCGTGGGCCGCACCGACCTGCTGCAGCAGCTGGACGTCTCGCCGCGCCCGGGCGTCAAGGTGGATCTGTCGCGTCTGCTCAACCCGGCCGAGTACGCCGGCAGCCACTGCGCCGCGCAGCGCCTGTACGAATCGCCGGACAGCCTGGCCACGCAGATGGATGGCCTGCTGGCCCCGGCGATCGCCGGCAAGCTCGGCGGCGAACACCGCTTCCTGATCCACAATACCGACCGCTCGATCGGCACCCGCCTGTCCGGCGAGATCGCGCGCACGCACGGCAACCAAGGCATGGCCGATGCACCGCTGACGCTGCGCTTCCGTGGCACCGCCGGGCAGAGCTTCGGCGCGTTCAACGTCGGTGGCCTGCAGCTGGAAGTGGAAGGCGAAGCCAACGACTACGTCGGCAAGGGCATGGCCGGCGGCCGCCTGGTGGTGCGTCCGCCCCGTGGCGCACGCTTCGAGGCGCGCAACACCGCGATCATCGGCAACACCTGCCTGTACGGCGCCACCGGCGGCGAGCTGTTCGCCGCGGGCCGCGCCGGCGAGCGCTTCGGCGTGCGCAACTCCGGCGCGCTGGCGGTGATCGAAGGCGCCGGTGATCACTGCTGCGAATACATGACCGACGGCATCGTGCTGGTGCTGGGCAAGGTCGGGCTCAACTTCGGCGCCGGCTTCACCGGCGGCCTGGCCTACGTGCTGGATATCGACCGTGATTTCGTGGACCGCTACAACCACGAGCTGATCGACATCCACCGCATCTCGGCCGAGGGCTTCGAGAACCATCGCCAGCATCTGCATACGCTGATCAGCCGCCACCGCGAACTGACCGGCAGCATCTGGGCGCAGCAGATCCTCGACGAGTTCCGCGATTACGTGGGCAAGTTCTGGCTGGTCAAACCCAAGGCCGCCAGCATCGAATCGCTGACCGACTCGCTGCGCCGCGCCGCCTGACCGGGGTCGAGGCGCCGGCCCCACGCCGGCGCCGCACATCCCACCGCTGTAGTGCCGGCCGCTGGCCGGCAACCTCACATTGCAGTGCCGGCCGCTGGCCGGCAACTCATCACCGCAGGGCCCACCCATGAGCCGCAAGCAAGCTTTCCAGTTCCTCGATCTGCCCCGGACGATGCCGCAGCGCATCCCGGTCGAACTGCGCACCTCCGGCGACTGGGGCGAGCTGTACGGCAAGTTCGGCAAGGAAGACGCGCAGTTCCAGGCGGGGCGCTGCCTGGATTGCGGCAACCCGTACTGCAGCTGGAAGTGCCCGGTGCACAACGCGATCCCGCAGTGGCTGCAGCTGGTGCAGGAGAACCGCATCCACGAAGCGGCCACGCTGTGCCACTCGACCAATCCGCTGCCGGAAGTGTGTGGCCGCGTGTGCCCGCAGGACCGCCTGTGCGAGGGCAGCTGCACGCTGGAGGAATTCGGCGCGGTCACGATCGGCGCGGTCGAGAAGTACATCGTGGATACCGCGCTGGCCACCGGCTGGCGCCCGGACATGAGCGCGGTGGAAGCCACCGGCAAGCGCGTGGCGGTGATCGGTGCCGGCCCGGCCGGGCTGGCGTGTGCCGACAAGCTGGCGCATGCCGGCGTCCAGGCGGTGGTGTATGACCGCTACGAACAGATCGGGGGGTTGCTGCAGTTCGGCATCCCCAGTTTCAAGCTGGACAAATCGGTGATCAGCCGCCGCCGCAACGTGCTGGAGGGCATGGGCGTGCAGTTCCGCCTCGGCGTGGAGATTGGCCGCGATGTGAGCATCGATGCGCTGCTGGCCGAGTACGACGCGGTGTTCGTCGGCACCGGCGCGTACCGCTATACCGATGGTGGCCTGCTCGGCCAGGACCTCAAGGGCGTGCTGCCGGCGCTGCCGTTCCTGGTGCAGAACAGCCGCATCGTCAGTGGCAGCGACGCACACGGCCGGCCGATCGCCGGCTGGGAAGACCAGATCGCCCTGCCCGACCTGGAAGGCAAGCGCGTGGTCGTACTCGGCGGCGGCGACACCGGCATGGACTGCGTGCGCAGCGCGATCCGCCTGGGCGCGGCCAAGGTGACCTGTGCCTACCGCCGCGACGAGGCCAACATGCCCGGCTCGGCGCGCGAAGTGGCCAACGCCCGCGAGGAAGGCGTGCGCTTCCTGTTCAACCGCCAGCCGCTCTCGATCGAGGCCGGCGCGGACGATGAAGTGATCGGCGTGATGGTGGTGGAAACGCATCTGGACGAACCGGATGCACAGGGCCGCCGCAACGCGGTGCCGATCGCCGGCAGCGAATCGCTGCTGGAAGCGGACGTGGTGATCATCGCCTTCGGCTTCTCGCCGAGTGCGCCGGGCTGGCTGACCGAGCAGGGCGTGGAGGCCGGCAACAACGGCCGCATCGTGGCCGGTGGCAGTGGTCGCCTGCCGTTCCAGACCGCCCACCCGCGCCTGTTCGCTGGTGGCGATGCAGTGCGCGGCGCGGACCTGGTGGTGACGGCCGTGGCCGAGGGCCGCGACGCGGCCGGCAGCATCGTGCAGCTGCTCTCGGCGTAACGGCGCCGTTGCGATGCCGGGGTGAGGCGATGCCGGGCGCGTCGCCTCGCGCCCGGGCCCTCACGTACTGCGCGTGCGGCCGCTCAGGCGGCGCGCGATACCACCGGTACCGGCGTCTGACGCACGCCGGCGCGCTCGATCTCCAGTGCCATCAGCAGCTCGATGTTGTCCAGCTGGTCGCGGATGCGGCGGTTGCTGACCACATCATCGTGGCCGCGGCCCATGTGCGCATCGAGCATGCGCGCGAGCCCGGCCAGCAGCACCTCGGCATCGGCCTGGGGCGCCTCGCGCAGCACCATGGCCAGCGCGCGGATGCGGCGGCCCGTCTCCGAGGCGGCTGGCGAAGATGAGGAGACGGCGGGGGAAGGGGGGAGGGTCATGGCAGGGGGTTTCCTGATTGACGGACGACCACCACTGTCGGATACGGCCCCTCCCGAGACCATGCAACAACTACGAAACTGCGTGAAGACGCGTGATCTCCATCACTGTTCGACGCTTGCTTCCCCGCAACCTGGGCGGATTACACTGGCGCGGTCTCTCTCTGGACTGCCCTCATGCGCATCGGCCTGGCCGCGAACCGCCTGCACCACCACGACAAGCACGCCGCGTTGTTCCGCTGGCTGCGCGCCAGCGATACCGGCCTGCGCGAACTGGGCGTCGAGCTGCATGCGGTCGGGCGCACCTTCGATGCTATCCAGCGGCTGGGCTTCCTGCAGGACTTCGCGCCGCTGCGCCGCTACCCGAATGGGCGCGAGGGCGGCCTGATGAAGCTGGTCGCCGAGGTGGTGGGCATGGGCACGCCGGAGCGCACCTTGGACGGTGCCATCTATCTGATGGACCCGGTCGACCCGTCCTCGGTCTTTCCCGAAGCGACCGCGCTCAAGCGCCAGTGCGTGATCCACGGCAAACCCTTCATCTCCACCGTCGCCACCGCGCGCGACTGGGTGGAAGTCGAGCGCCTGCACGCCGGCCTCGCGCCGGACCCGGGCGCCGATGATCTGCACGCTTTCGAGCAGCACACGCTGGCCTTGATCGCGCACGACGCGATGAAGCCGTCGATGCTGGCCTTCGCCGACGAGCATTTCCAGGTGCTGTCACGCTTCCGCAACCGGGTCGGCACCGGCACTACCGGCCAGCGCCTCAATGAACTGGCGTGGAGCCGCGGCTGGCCACAGGGCGAGGAATGGGTGACGCGCTACCAGAGCGGCCCGATGGGCGGTGATGCGCAGATCGCCGACCGCGTGCTGGAAGGCCATTGCCAGCGCGCGATCTTCTTCGAGGACCCGCACGTGGCTCGCCAGCACGAAGCTGACATCCAGCTGCTGGAGCGTGCCGTCACCACCGTGACCGATCAGGCCGTGTGCATCACCGCGCCGCGCGTGGCGGCGCGCTGGGCGCAGGCGGCGGCGTTGCGGGAGGGGAACTGACGGAACCGTCGCACCGGTAGTGCCGGCCGCTGGCCGGCAATCGCGCGAGGGTGGGTTTGATGAGGAGCCGGCCAGCGGCCGGCACTACCCGGTAGAGCACGCGTTGCCGCGGCCGTTATGGTGTCGGGGTCAGCAGCTGCCGCAGCGTGGCCTTGAGGCGCCGCCCTTCGAGCTGGAAGTAATCCCGCTCGGCGCGCCACGCCGGGAAGCGCTTCTCCACTTCGGCCCAGAATGCCGGGGAGTGATTGGCCTGGATCAGGTGGCAGAGCTCGTGCACCAGCACGTACTCGAAGGCCGAGGGCCGCCCCAGCACCAGGGCCAGATCCAGCGCCATGCTGCCGTCCGGCGCCAGCGAGCCCCATTGCGAGGACATCACCTTCAGCCGCAGCCGCGCCGGTGCACGTGGCAGGCCGGGCAGGTAGCGCGGCAGCCACTGGCCGACGTCGGCACGCGTCTGTGCTTCATAGAACTCGCGCAGGGTGCGGCGCAGGGTGGCGTCGGTCCCGCGCGCGGGCCAGTGCAGGCAGGCACCGCGCTCGTCCACGCGCAGCGTGGCGTACCGACCGGCTTCCCAGCGCAGCGGCAGCAGTTCGCCGCGCAACGGCAACACACCCGGCTCGCCGATCACCAGCGGTGGCGGGAGGTTGGTGGCCTGGTAGCCGCGCAGCTGTTCGGACAACCAGCCGCGATGCTGCTCGAGGAAACGCTCGCCCATCACCAGGCTGGCGCGCGGCGGCAGGGTCAGCCGGACACCGCGCTCATCGACGCTGAGCTTGATCCGGCGCGCCCGCGGATCGCGCACCCGCAGCACGTCGATCTCGGCATCCTCCAGGCGCAGCCGTACCGTATCGCGCTGCAGCGTGCTGACAGCCGGCGAAATCAGGCGGCGGAGGAATCCGGACATGGGTACAGCATAGCGCCGGCCGTGACCGGCGCATGACTGGGGACTGATCGGTACCGGTCAGTCCGCCTTGCTCAGCTTGAAGGCCTCTTCCAGCAGCAGGAACAGGCGGCGCACTTCACCGCTCTGCAGGGCGAAACGGGCGTCCAGTTCGGCGCGGCGGCCGTCGTCGTCGGCATGCTCGAGCTGGTCCAGCGCGCCATCCAGGAACTTGAGCTTGCGCACGATCAGGTCATCGCCCAGCACGAAGGACAGGTTGTCCTCGAACACCAAGGCGAGCTTGGTGACCTGCTTGCCGGCATCCAGGTGCTTGTCGATCTCGTCGCAGCGCAGTTCCTGGTGCTGGCACTTGACCACCGCGCCGCCCTCGGCCGGGTCCTTCATCTCGCACTCTTCGCCCAGGCTCAGCCCGGTCGGCAGGGGTTCGCCGGCGATCCAGCCGGTCAGGATCGAGCGCGGGGCGACTTCGGCGTTCAACGGCATCGCCGGGAAGCTGCCGAGCAGGCCGCGGATGTCGGACATCATGTTCTCGCCCTTCTTGCTGCTCGAACAGTCCACCGCCACGTAGCCATGGGTCAGGTCGATCAGCGCGTCGGTACGCGAGCTCTTCACGAAGGCGCGCGGCATCAGTTCGTGCAGCAGATCGTCCTTCATGCGCTTGCGCTCGCGGCCGCCGGGCTTGCGGCCTTCCTTCTCTTCGATGTCCTCGAGCTTGCGGGCCAGCAGATCATTGACCACCGCGCCCGGCAGGATCTTGTCCTCACCGCCGACGGTCAGCCACAGCGCATCGCCGACGCGGTGCGAGAACACGGCTTTTTCTTCACGGCCGAACGGCGAGATGAAGCCGCGCGAATTCATTTCAAGCGGACCGACCGGCTTGAGCAGCACCTGCGGCAGCAGGGTGTCCACGTCGGAAAAATCGGTGGCGGTCGGGAAGCGGAACAGCGTCAGGTTGCGAAAGAACATGGACGTCCAGAGTAAGAGCGTGAAAGGGAGGGCGGGCGCACCGGCGTGGCTCAGGCCGGGCCAGGGGCGTGCCCGGGGTCGTGGGCAGTGCCGGCCCAGGCCGGCGGGTCGGGCAGCGGGGCGGCCGCGGCGCGCCCCAGTGCCATGAAATCAAACAGCGCCGGATCGGCCAGCTGCGAGGGGTGGATGTTGCCCAGCGCGCGTGCGATCTGGTCGATGCGGCCGGGCTGGTCGCGCTCCCACTGCTGCAGCATCTGCTCCACCTGGCGGCGCTGCAGGGTGTCCTGGCTGCCACACAGCGTGCAGGGAATGATCGGGAACGCACGCGCCTGTGCGTAGGCGCTGATGTCCGCTTCGCTGACGTAGGCAAGCGGGCGGATCACGATGTGCTGGCCGTCGTCGCTGCGCAGCTTGGGCGGCATCGCCGAGAGCTTGGCGTGGTGGAACAGGTTGAGGAAGAACGTGGCCACGCTGTCGTCGCGGTGGTGGCCCAGCGCGATCCTGGTGAAGCCGTGTTCGGCCGCATGCCGGTACAGCGCACCACGGCGCAGACGCGAGCACAGCGAACACATCGTACGGCCTTCCGGGATCACCCGGCTGACCACCGAATAGGTGTCCTGCTCGATGATCTGGAACGGCACGCCGATCGAGGCCAGGTAGGTGGGCAGCACCTGCTCGGGAAAGCCGGGCTGCTTCTGGTCCAGGTTCACCGCGACCAGTTCGAACGGTACCGGCGCTTTTTTCTGCAGCTGCAACAGGATGTCGAGCAGGGTGTAACTGTCCTTGCCACCGGACAGGCACACCATCACTTTGTCGCCGGCCTCGATCATGCCGAAGTCGGCGATGGCCTGGCCCACCTGGCGCCGCAGCTGCCGCGCCAGGCGGTCCTGCATGCCGCCGGGCGCGCGCGGATCGCGGGCGCGCGGGACGGGATCGGGCAGGCGGATGACGGCAGCGCTCATCCCTTCATTCTACCGGCTGAGGCGCACCCTCACAGGTGCCAGGAAGTGACTGCGTTCACTCCCGGCGGTCATCCCGGATGTGTATGCTCGGAGCCTGTGGACACCATGACACCCACCGATATCAGTGCCCGCCTTGCCCTGCTCCGGCAGGAGCATCGTGCGCTGGATGACCAGATTCTGCGCATGGCCGCCAATGGCGACGACGAGCTGGAAGCCAAGCGCCTGAAGCGGCGCAAGCTGCAGTTGAAGGACTGCATCGCCAAGCTGGAAGACATGCTGATTCCAGACGAACCGGCGTAGCGCCGACCGTTGGTCGGCTGCTGTTGCTCCCGATCCCCACCGATGTCCCAAGGGTAGAGCCGACCGTTGGTCGGCTGCTGTTGCTCCCGGCGGCATGAACCCCTGGCGTGAGGCTTCGGACGGTGGTCAGCGTCGGTCAGCCGGGGCACGCCGTGTTGCCCGGTCTCCGGACGCTTGTGCCGCGCTTGCGCGCGGGTACCGACCAACGGTCGGTACCTACGAATTGCTGGCGAACGCAACAAGATCCGGATACGTCCGGATGCGCCCGATGCGGCCGGATACGTCGGATCGACGATGTGCCGTCGTCAATCCGTGCTGACCGGCTCTTCCGGCTTTGCCGCTTCCGGGCTGACGCGCTCGATGGTGTGGCGCAGTTCGCGGCCGAGGATGAACTTCGCATCCTTGGCCCACGCATCCAGGCGCGCATCGAACAGCAGCTTGCTGTTTTCATCCGGCCACACCAGGCGCAGCTCGCGCAGCTTCTGGATGAAGCCGCGGAACAGGGTGCGGTCGAAGAATTCCGGCGCGGCCGGCGCGTAGAGCAGGCTCAGGCGCTGCGCGGCCTGCTGGCAGAGGCTTTCCAGCTCGGCTGCGCCCAGCGTGCCCGGGCCGTTCTTCACCAGCACCGAGATCGCGATGTAATAACGCTCGAACGCCTGCTGCAGCGAATGGCCGATCGCACGCAGGCGGAAGACTTCATCGGTCTGCCCGGTGTTGCGCGCCAGGATGCCGCCGTCGTCGTCGTTGATGTTCTGCAGCAGCCCTTCGCGCACGAACACGTTGATGGTCTGCTCGATGCGCTGGGCGAACTCGTCTTCGGTCCACGGCAGGAACAGCTCGGCCTGCAGGAACGGGTACACCGTACGGCCCAGCTGGACCAGCCCGGTGCGGCTCATGCGGCGGTTGTTCTGGAAGCAGCAGGCCACCCACGAGGAGGCGGTGAATAGATGGATGACGTTGTTGCGGAAGTAGCTCAGCAGCACCGCGGTATCGCCGCTCACACTGAGCACATCGCCGAGCGGATGCTTGATGCGGGTGAGGACGTTGATCTCCTCGGCGTGGGCGATGATCCGCTCCGGCGAGTGCGGAGTGACCGTCACCCGGTCCGAGTACGGCATCTCCACCAGCAGGGTCTTGCACAGTTCGATCTGCGCGATCAGGTCCGCCTCGCCCATCGCATGCTTGGGCGTGGACAGCAGCGCCAGCGCGAGCAGGTTGATCGGATTGACGTCGGCGGCGCCGTTGATATGCACCTGGATGCGTTCGGCCAGGTGATCCACCGTGCCGGACAGCCACGAGGGCTTCTCGTCTTCGCCGACCGGCTGGCCGTTCCACTCCGGTGCACGCTGGGCGAGCACGTCGTTGAGCGCGATCGGCTCGCCGAAGTTCACCACCACCTGACCGTAGTTCTGTTTGAGCACCTTCGGGATCGACCACAGCAGCGACCAGATCGATTCCTTCTCCTTCGGCCGGCCGGACAGTTCGTCCAGGTAGCTGCCGCCTTCCATCAGCTTTTCATAGCCGATGTAGACCGGCTGGAACAGCACCGGCTTGCGCGGCTGGCGCAGGAACGCGCGCAGCGTCATCGAGATCATGCCGCCCTTGGGCTGCAGCAGGCGCCCGGTGCGCGAGCGGCCGCCTTCGACGAAGTACTCGATCGAGTAACCGCCGGCGACCAGCTGGGCCACGTATTCGCTGAGCACCGCCGAGTACAGCGCGTTGCCACGGATCGAGCGGCGGATGAAGAACGCACCGCCCTTGCGCAGCAGCGTGCCGACCACCGGCAGGTTCAGGTTGATGCCGGCCACGATGTGCGGCGGCACGATGCCGCGGTCGTACAGCAGGTAGGACAGCAGCAGGTAATCCATGTGGCTGCGGTGGCTGGGCACGTAGACCACTTCGTGCCCGGGCGCGGCCGCCTTGAACTTGTCCAGGTGGTGGACCAGCACGCCGGCGTAGATGCGGTTCCAGACATGGCTGAGCATGAAGCTGGCCGAACGCACCACCGGACTGGAGTAATCCGCGGCGATTTCCCACGCGTAGGCGTGGGCTTTCTTCCAGGCATCGGCCGGCTTGGAGTTGTCGCGCTTGGCCTGCGAGGCGATCGCTTCGCGCACGGTGTCCGCGTCGAGCACCTTGTCCACCAGCAGGCGGCGGGTGGACAGATCCGGCCCGATCACCGATTCGCGGATGCGGCGGAAATGGGTCCGCAGCACGCGCTGCAGCTTGCGCACGGTGCGCTCGGGGTCCAGCCCCTCATCGACCGTGGTGCGCAGCGAGATCGGCGGGGCGAAGCGCACGATCGTGCTGCGGCCGTTGAGCAGCACCGCCAACAGGCGACGGAAGCGACCCACCAGGGCCCAGTTTTCGGAGAAGAGCACCGCGAACCAGCCGCTCTGCTTGTCCGGCGCGCGGCCAACGAAGATCGAGACCGGCACCAGGTGTACGTCCAGCTCGCCGCGGGCGCGGTGCGCCTGCAGGACCTTGGCCAGCGAGTCGGAGTGGGTCTTGGCGCCACGCTGCTCGGGGATCAGCGAGTTGCTGCTGCTCCGGCGCGACAGGGCCAGGTAGGCGCGCTTGCGCCCGGTCGGGTCACCGGCGATGGGCACCAGCGGCGACGGCAGGCCGGCCTCGCGGCAGGCCTTGTCCAGGATCAGCGCGTTGGACAGACCGTAGTCCTCCAGCACGTACACCACCGGCCGGCCATCGTTGTACTGGCCGGGATGTTCGGGTTCGATCTTCAGCGACAGCCACGGCTCGACCAGACGGCCAAGCAGGCGCGACCACCACGGCGGGCGGCCGCTGGGCGCACGGGTGCCGGGCACGATCGCCGACGGCACGATGGCCGCCGGCTCCGCATCGACGGCAACGGCCTCCGCGGGCGCGCCAGCGACCGGCGGAACCGGAGCGGCAGCACCGTCGGACGGCACGGTAGCGGGCGACGAGGACGTGGCGTCCGGCGTCTTGGGCGGCTCTTCGCCGGGGAAAGGCAGGGGATTCTGGTTCGGCATCGGCTTCATTATGGCTTAGCCGATGCGGAAGCATCGTCCTTGACCGCTGCAGCGGCTTCTGCCTCGGCCGCCTGGCGGGCGTCATGTTCAGCTTGTGCGGCGTCGGCGGCCTGCAGCAGCGCGTCGGTGTCTTCCAGCGTGCGGGTCACATACCAGTGGCCTTCGCGCCGGGTCATCCGCACCTGCGCTTCGATCTGCTCGCCGGCCAACGTGTACTGGATGCGGACCACGGCGTCGTCGCCGAGCTCGGAGGTCAGCTCGCCGCGCAGCCCGGTCAGCGCCTCATCCAGCGACAGCCCGTAGCTGGCCAGGGCCGTCTTGAAGGCTTTGATGAAGGGACTCAGCCGGCGCAGGCTCTCTTCCATGCCGGCCGCCTGCAGCTCCGCATCGGTGGACAGCCCGGCGGTGCGCGCGGTGGCCGTCAGCAGGGTGATGGTGGTCCTGGCCCGCTGCTTGTCCGTCAGTGGCGCGGCGGCAGCCCAGCGGCTCAGCGCGTTCACCACCTGGGTGTAATGGGCGCGCTCGCTGTCGCTGTACTCGCTCTGGTTGCGCAGGTACTGCTCGCCGAACAGTCCCATCGAGTGGGCAGCCTGGCGGACCTGGGTCGCCTGGCCGGCGATCTGGGTATCGAACGAGCGCTGCAGCCGCTGCGGCGCATCCGGCCGCGACAGCGCGGCCAGCATCGGCAGCAACTGCCCATCCAGCGGCAGCTCGGTCAGCGGCCAGCGGCTGTGGCCCTGGCTCCACGCGCCCTGCAGGCGTGCGTACTGGCTCGGCGGCACCGCTGCCTTGGCGTACCCGACCAGATCGTTGTCGGCGACCCGCTGGGCCAGCTGTTGCAGGGCCGCGACCGGCTCGGACGCCGGCGCGTCCGGATCGATCTGCTTGTCCTTGCAGGCACTGAGCAGCACCAACCCGCACAGGGCCAGCGCCAACACCTGCCCTCGGTACTGCCACGGCTTCAACGACATGGACATGAATTCGGACTCCCCGGACCGGTCCGCATCTTGCGGCCTGTTCGGTGACAGCGGCAAGCCGGCAGACCTGCCGACCCTGCGCTTTATGCGCAAGCCCTTGAATGTACAGAAAAACCGGCGGTGACGGGGCCGCTCCGCCCCGTCACTGCCTCAGCGCGCGGCGAGCGCCTGGGCGATCTCGGCCTGGATCGCGCGGGCGGCGGCCTGCGGGTCGCTGGCGAGCCGGATCGGGCGACCGACCACGATCGCGTCGGCGCCGTCGGCAAAGGCCTGGGCCACGCCCACGGTGCGCTTCTGGTCATCACCGACCGGGCCACCGGGGCGGATCCCAGGGCACACGATCGAGAAGCCGGCGCCGGTGGCCGCGCGGATCGGGCCGGCCTCCTGGCCGGAGGCGATCACGCCATCGATGCCGGCGGCCTGGGCGGCCAGCGCGCGCTCGACCACCACCTCCACCGGCTCGCGGTCGATGCCCATGCCGGCCAGGTCGCTGCGGCCCATCGAGGTCAGCACGGTCACCGCCAGCAGGCGCATGTCGCTGCCGTTGGCGGCCGCGCAGGCTTCCATCATCGCCGGGTGCCAGCCATGGATGGTGGCGTAGCTCACCGGCCACTGCGACAGCCGCTTGATCACCGCAGCGGCAGTGGCGGGGATGTCGAAGAACTTCAGGTCGACGAACACGCGCTTGTCGCGCGCAGCCAGCGCATCGAGCACCTCGAAGTACTCGCCGGAGGCCAGCAGTTCCATGCCGATCTTGTAGAACGACACCGCGTCGCCCAGGCGATCGACCCAGGCCAGCGCGTCATCGCGGCCGGGCACGTCGAGCGCGAAGATCAGGCGCTCGTCGTCCCGCAGCGGCAGCGGCGCGAGGCTCACGGTGCGTAATCCAGCGCGGCGCGCTTGGCGTCGTGGCGGGCCTGGCGCGACTGGCTGTAATCGTTGTTGAACTGGGCCGGCTCGAAGCCGCCGTAGGTCGGGTTGGGCAGCATCCACCAGCGCTCGCCGAACCAGTCGTGGTACTGCTGCAGCAGCGCGTCACGGCCGTCGTTGGTGTTGGCGGTGACTTCCACGAAGTCGCCCAGCTGGTCGCCGAACTGCATCAGCACGCGGTACTTCTGGCCGGCCAGGCGGCGGCGGCAGTTCTTCTCGCTGCCGGCCTGCTCGCAGCCGTCCACCACGGTGCCCAGGCCGAGGAACACGCTGTCATCGGCCACCGGCAGGCCCTGCTCGCGCAGGTTGGCCAGGGTGGCCTCCTTGAGATGCACGGCGCGGTTGGAGATGTACAGCAGGGTCACGCCCTTGGCATTGGCGGCCTTGGCGAAATCGACCACACCCGGAATCGCCTTGGCCTTCTTTTCGGCCACCCACTGGTCCCAGCTCAGCTCGTCGTACTCCTTGCCGTCGCGCACCAGGCGCGCCTGGTAGGGCGAGTTGTCCAGCACGGTTTCATCCACGTCCAGCACCACGGCCGGCTTCAGGCCCTTGGCGGCGTTGCCGCGTTCTTCCGGCACCAGCGCGTCCCAGTTGGGTTCCTTCAGCGCCTTGTCCAGGTGATCGGCGGCGGCGCGGTAAGTCTGCTCAGTGATCGCGCGGTATTCCTGCGCGCGCTGCATCCACAGCACGGCATTGAGGTTGTCATTGGCGGCCACGGCGGCATCGCCGGTGGCGGCCGGGGCGCTCGCGGCAGCCGCAGCGGCCGGCGGGGCGGCATCGGCCGGGGTTTCGGTGCGCTTGCAGGCACTCAGTGCCAGCACGGCACAGGCAAGCACGGACAGGGAAACAGCACTACGACGCATGGCATTCACCGGCAACAGATTCGCGCCAGTTTACCGGCTTGTCCGGCGGCATTCATGCGCAAGGCAGGGCTCGGCTATGCTGCACGCCCCTGAAACACCCCGGAGCGCCCCATGACCGACGACACCCAGACCCCTGCCCTGCCCGTGCTCAGCGCGGCCCAGGCCCGCGCGTTGGGCTGCCTGATCGAGAAGGAGGCGACCACCCCGGACGCCTACCCGCTCACGGTCAACGCCGCGCAGGTGGCGGCCAACCAGAAGACCGCGCGCGAGCCGGTGATGGCCCTGTCCGCCGGTGATGTGCACCACGCGCTGCGCCAGCTGGAAAGCATGGGCCTGGCCCGCCAGCAGTTTTCCTCGCGCGCCGAGCGCTACGAGCATCGCGCCGGCAGTGCGCTGGACCTGACCCGGCAACAGCTGGCCATCGTGGGCCTGTTGCTGCTGCGCGGCCCGCAGACGGTGAACGAGCTGCTGACCCGCAGCGAGCGGCTGTTCCAGTTCCAGGACGCGGAGGAGCTGCGCCACCACATCGAGCGCATGATCCAGCGCGGGCTGGCCGTACAACTGCCGCGCACCAGCGGCCAGCGCGAAGACCGCTACATGCACCTGCTGGGTGGCCCAGTGGATGTGCAGGCCCTGGCGGAGAGCTACAAGGGGTCTTCGTCGAGCGGCGGCGGTGGTGGCGGCAGCCCGGCGCTGGAAGCGCGCGTGCAGCAGCTGGAGGCCACGGTGGCCGAGCTGCAGGAGCAGCTGGCGGAATTGCGCGCGCAATTGGGCGGGTGAGGGGCAGCCGACCAACGGTCAGCTCTACCTGTGTCGCTGATTGATTCGCTGGTGACGGGCAGCCGGCCAACGGTCGGCTCTACCTGTGTCGCTGATTGATTCGCTGGTGACGGGCAGCCGACCAACGGTCGGCTCTACCGGTGGGTGTGCGTGGCGCGTGCCCGTCGCCGGTGTCAGGGCGCCGGTGCGCCGGGGGTGGCGAACAGCAGCACCACCTCCTCGTGTGGCGGCGGCAGCAGCAGGTCGCCACGATCCTCCATGCCCAGCTTGCGCAGCAGCGCGGCCGAGCGCACGTTGTCCGGGGACACGATGCCGTACAGATCGGTGTGACCGAGCACATCGCGCGCGTAGTGCATCACCCCGCGCGCGGCCTCGAACGCGTAGCCGTGGCCTTCGTACTGCGAGAGCAGTGCATAGCCGATATCCGGGGCCGGCAGCCCGGCGCGCCGGACCAGGCCGGCATTGCCCAACCATGCGCCGTCTTCGCGGCGGACGATGGCGTACATGCCAAAGCCGTTGAGCGTGTAGCTGCCCAGCACGCGCTCGGCGGTGTAGTCGCGCGCCTGCGCCAGGGTGCGTACGCCGCGGTCGGCGATGTTGCGGATGAAGCCCGGCTCGTTGAGCAGGGCCAGCATGTCGGCGGCATCGTGGTCAGGATCGATCAGGCGCAGGTGCAAACGGTCGGTCTGGATCACGGCGGACATGCGGGTACCGGTGAAAGGTGATACCTCGATTGTGCAATGCGCGCCGCGAACACGGTAGAGCCGACCGTTGGTCGGCTGCGCTTCGAGCCGGGATACGGCAACCGACGCGCTTTGGGCAGCCGACCAACGGTCGGCTCTACCCCCGGCGGTGGGTCAGTCGAAGAGGGCCTGGATCGCGGCCAGGCCTGCGTTGGCGCGCTCTTTCTTGCGCGCGGCGTCGGCGACGGGATCGGCGCCATCGCGCTGCATTTCCTCGGCCGGGATCTCATCGAAGAACCGGCTGGGCTTGAGCCGCACGTGCTCGCCGAATTTGCGGGTGAGCTTGCTGTAGCTCATCCACAGCTGCACCTTGGCGCGGGTGATGCCCACGTACAGCAGGCGTCGCTCTTCCTGCAGGTTGCCTTCGTCCAGGCTGACCTGGTGCGGCAGGACGCCGTCCTCGCAGCCGATGATGAACACGTACGGGAATTCCAGGCCCTTGGAGGCGTGCAGGGTCATCATCCGCACCTGGTTGCCACCGTCGTCCTTGTCGTTGCGCGAGAGCAGTGCCAGCTGCGCGGCCAGATCGGCGGTGGAGGCTCCGCGGGGGCCGCCCTCGAACCACTGCGCCAGTTCTTCCAGGTTGCCGAGGCGACGCTGGTACACCGATTCTTCTTTGCACGAACTACGCAGATCCGAGACCAGCCCGGATTCCTTCACCAGCTTGCGCACCAGGTCGCCGGAGCTGAGCTTGGGCATCTCCGCACGCAGGTCGCGCAGGATGTCGGTGAAGCGGCTCAGGCCATTGGCCGCGCGCGGCGGCAACTGCGAGAGCGCACCGATCGCTTCGGCGGCATGCGCCATCGGCAGATCCTTTTCCGAGGCCAGCTCGGCCAGCTTGGCCAGGGTGCCGGCCCCCACTTCGCGCTTGGGCGACTGCACCGCACGCATGAACGCCGTATCGTCGTCCGGGTTCACCAGCAGGCGCAGCCACGACAGCGTGTCCTTGACCTCCTGGCGCTCCAGGAACGCGGTGCCGCCGGTGATGTGGTACGGCGCGCGCACCAGCTGCAGCGCTTTTTCCAGCGGCCGCGACTGGAAGTTGCCGCGGAACAGGATGCAGAAATCGCTCCACGGAATCTTCCTGGACGTAGCCAGGAACGAAATCTCCGCGGCCACCTTTTCCGCTTCATGCTCGCTGTTGCGGCACTCCCACACGCGGATGCGCTCGCCGTCGGCCTGGTCGCTCCACAGCTTCTTCAGGTGTTCGTGCGGGTTGTTGGCGATCAGTGCGTTGGCCGCGCGCAGCACGCGGTTGGAACAGCGGTAGTTCTGCTCCAGCTTGATGATTTCCAGCGCCGGGTAGTCGCGCGCCATCTGCTGCAGGTTTTCCGGGTTCGCGCCGCGCCAGGCGTAGATCGACTGATCGTCATCGCCCACGCAGGTGAAGTTGCCCTTGCTGCCGGCCAGCTGCTTGAGCAGCCGGTACTGGGCATCGTTGGTGTCCTGGCATTCGTCCACCAGCAGGTAGCCGATGCGCTCGCGCCAGGCCAGTGCGATCTCCGGGTTTTCTTCCAGCACCTGCACCGGCAGGCGGATCAGATCATCGAAATCGACCGCGTTGAAGGCCGTCAAACGCAGCTGGTAGCGCTCATAGACGCTGGCCGCTTCCTTCTCGCGCGTGCTGCGCGCCGCGGCCATCGCCTGCTCGGGTGAGAGGCCGGCGTTCTTGGCGCGCGAGATCAGGTTCTTCACGTCCTCGATGTCGTCCGGCTTGGCCCCGTACATCAGGTCCTTGACCTGCGCGGTCGAATCGTCGGCATCGAAGATGGAGAACCCGCGCTTGAGCCCCACCGCAGCGTGTTCGATCTGCAGGAACTTCAGCCCCAGCGCGTGGAAGGTACAGATCGTCACTTCATCGGCATCGTCACCGCGCAGGCGCTTGGCCACGCGCTCGCGCATTTCCTTGGCCGACTTGTTGGTGAAGGTGATCGCCGCGATCCGCCGCGCCGGGTAGCGCTTGCTGGCGATCAGCTGGCCGATCTTCTCCACGATCACGCGCGTCTTGCCGCTGCCCGCGCCGGCGAGCACCAGCAGAGGACCTTCGCAATGCATCACTGCCGCGTGTTGGGGAGGATTGAGACCGTGCATGCCATCTCCAGGGGAGGGGCATTGTACCGGCCTTGGTCGGCCCGCATCGACGCGCCACCGCCCGGATTGACGCCTTCACGGGGGTGGGGTATCCATTGTCCTGATCGACGCAGAGGACGCGACGCATGGCAATGAGCAGGAAAGGACGCGGGGTGTGGATGTTGGTCGCGGCCCTCGCGGCCCTGCCCGCCTGGGGGCAGTCGAGCCAGCCGGACCTGCGTGCCCAGGATGCACAGGACACCGACGCCTTCCTGAACCGGCACCCCGACCTGCGTTACCGCAAGCTCGGCAAGGAGGCCCAGGCGCGCGGCCGCCTCGAGGAAGCGCGGCGTTTCTACCGCCTCGGCGCCCGCCATGCCGACAAACTGTCCCAGGCCGCGCTGGCCGAGATGTGGTGGAACGGCCAGGGCGGCGGGCAGGACCGGGCGCTGGCCTATGCCTGGATGGACCTGGCCGCCGAGCGCGGGACCGAGTTCCTGCTGGTGCTGCGTGAGCGCTACTGGGCTGCGCTGACCCCGGACGAGCAGACCCGCGCGGTGCAGGAAGGCCAGGCCCTGTACGCCGAGTTCGGCGACACCGTGGCCCAGCCCCGGTTGGAGCGTGAACTCCGGCGCGGGCTGAGTGAGGTCACCGGCAGCCGTACCGGCTCGGTCGGCGGCATGCGCATGCTGGTCCGCGATGATCGCGGCCAGCGCTACGTGGAGCCGGACGTGTTCTATCGGGACGAATACTGGCAGCCGGCCCAGTACTGGCAATGGCAGGCGCGGCAGCTGGAGGCGGCCGGGCGTGCCATCGGCACCGGGAGCGTGGAGGTCGGCATGCCGACCACGGTACCGGGCTTGCGGGACTGAACCGATCCGGCGCCATGCCGGGGCCGCCGAACGGATAAAATCCCGGCATGGCCAAGCTCTATTTCTATTATTCGGCGATGAACGCCGGCAAGACCACGACCCTGCTGCAGTCGGCGCACAACTACCGCGAGCGGGGCATGCGCGTGGCCATCCTGACCCCGCGGCTGGATGATCGCGCCGGGCACGGCGTGGTCGCCTCGCGGATCGGCCTGAAGGCGGACGGGATCGCGTTCCACCCCGACACCGACCTGCAGCAGCTGATCGCCGAGGACATCGGCACGCACGGCCCGCTGGGCTGCGTCCTGGTGGATGAGGCGCAGTTCCTGAGCCGCAGCCAAGTGTGGCAGCTCAGCGAGGTGGTCGACCAGATGCGCATCCCGGTGCTCTGCTACGGCCTGCGCACCGATTTCCGCGGTGAGCTGTTCGAAGGCAGCCAGTACCTGCTGGCCTGGGCCGATGAGATGCAGGAGATCAAGACGATCTGCCACAGCGGCAAGAAAGCCACGATGACCGTGCGCGTGGACGAGCACGGCCACGCGGTGCAGGACGGGCCGCAGGTGGAGATCGGCGGCAACGAGCGCTATGTGTCGGTAAGCCGCGCAGAGTTCAAGAAGATCATGCGCGGTGAAGGCCGTATCGACCCGTTGCAGGCCGGTTGACCCGCCTCCCCGTCAGCCTCACCCAGGCGCCTCAGTACAACGTGCGCTCCGCCGCGCCCTTCGGCGGCGGGCTGTACTGATAGAGCCAGGTTTCGGTCAACGTTTTCCCGCCACTGCGCAGGTACAGGCGGATGTCGATCTGCTCGGTCGAGTCATCCGGCGGCACCACGTCAAACATCGCACGGTAGCCCTTGATCTCGCGCAGCGGGCGCGCCGAAACGATCTCGGTGCGGCCACGGCTGACCTGCACGACGGCCTCGACTTCGCCCTTGTCGATCATCGCGGCCAGTTCGCCACCTTCGAAATCGACCGCAAAGCGCCACGAGAAGTACTCGCGCTTCTTGCCGATCACCCCACCCAGGCCGGTACGGGTGGCCACGCAGTGCGCCAGCGGCGGGCGCGCCGGCGGCTCCGCGCCCCAGTACAGGCGGTAGCCGAGCAGCAGCTCCTGGCCCGGCTGCGGCTTGGCCTCGGGATTCCAGAACGCCACGATGTTGTCGAAGGTCTCATCCACGGTCGGGATTTCAACCAGCTGCACCGAGCCCTTGCCCCATTGCCCCTTCGGTTCGACCCACAGGCACGGACGCTTCTCGTAGAAGACGCCGTCGTCCTGGTAATGGTCGAAGTTGCGGTCGCGCTGGAGCAGGCCGAAGCCGCGCGGGTTGTTGTCCACGAACATGTTGAAGCGCAGGTTGTACGGGTTGCACAGCGGGCGCCAGATCCATTCGCCGGCGCCGGTCCACATCGACAGGCCATCGGTATCGTGGATCTCCGGGCGCCAGTCCCAGGCCATGCGGCGGTCGTTCTCGCCGACCTGGTACATGCTGGTGCACGGGGCGATGCCCAGGCGTTCGATCGCCTTGCGGGGGTACAGCGCGCAGTCGATGTCCATCAACAGCACATCGCCGTTGGTGATCGCAAAGCGGTAGGCGCCGGTGGTGCTGGGTGAATCCAGCAGGGCATAGACCACCAGCGTGTTCGAGTCCGCTGCCGGTTGCTCCAGGTAGTAGGCGATGAAATCCGGGAATTCCTCGGGCTTGCCCATGCCGGTGTCGATCGCCAGGCCGCGCGCGGATTGGCCGTACTGGCCCTCCTTGCCGACCGCGCGGAAATAGCTGGCACCGAGGAACGCGGCGAAGTCGCGGTCGGTGTCCTTGCGGGTATTGAGGCGGAAGCCGGCAAAGCCCAGGTCGGCCGGCAGGTGGCTGCCCTTCAGGCCGCTCTTGCCGTAATCGAAGGCGGCGCCGTCATAGGCCAGTTCCTGCGCCTTGCCGTCGGTCACGTCGAACATCCGCACCGGGGAATGGAAGTACAGCCCCAGGTGGAAGAACTTGGCCTGGTAACGCCCGGGCTGGTCGGCCCACAGGGCGTGGTCCTGACGGTACTGGATGGACTGGTACTGGTCCCAGTCCAGCCCTTCCACCGGGCCCGGCAACGTGCGCTTGTGGCTCCGGTAGGCGGCCTGGGACAGCGCGCGGGCCTGCCCTTTGAGCGAGGCGAAATCGAACGGCTGCGGCTGGCCCAGCCGGCGCAGGCCGACCTGGTTGCCCTGCGCGGCGCAGGCCGGCAGTGCGGGCAGGCCGAAAGCGGCCAGGGCCACGGAGGCATTGCGGAGGAAGTCGCGTCGTTGCATGCAGGCAGCGATGGCAGGGAAGGGCCGGCCATCATAGGCACGCAGACGTTAATTCGCCGAGGTGAATGCGCGGCGGCGTTCAGTCAGCACGGTCAGGGCCCGGCGGCGACCTGCGCCGGCACGCAGTCCTGGCGCAGCCGGTTCACCTCCTGCAGCAACTGCCCGCCCTGCGGCCACTGTGCCTGCAGCTCCTGCCGAAGCTGGCCCAGTGCTTCGCGCGCACGCGCCGGGGAGGTGCCGCAGTCCAGCTGCGCCATCGCCGCGCGCGCGCGCCAGCGCAGGGCACGGCTGTCCAGGTCGGCGGCGTCGCCCACCAGCAAGGGCGCCAGCGCGCGGCGCGCTTCCACGGTCTGGCCCATCCGGCCCAGGTTGCGGCCCCAGGCCAGCTGCAACGCGCGCTGCAGCGCCGGGCTGGAGGGCCCGGCACGGTCCACCCGACGCATCAGCGCCGCCAACTGCTCGCCGGCCTGGCGTGGATCACCCTGCGCACTGACGATCTCCGCCATCTGCCGATCGGCCTGCTGCACGGACGCATCGTCGTCGCCGCGTTGCGCGGCCTGCCACTGCCGTCCCTCATGCAGGGCGGCCAGGGCAGCCTGCCAACGCCCGCCCTGGGCCAGGGCAGCGGCATAGTCGTACAGGCCCTGCGGCAGCAGGCCGACGCAATCGGGTTGGCGCCAGATCGCCACGGCGCGGCCCAGATCATCGATCGCGGTGGCACTGTCACCGCGCTCCAGCGCCAGCCGCCCCAGCGCATGCCAGGTCAGGCCGGTATCGCGATGCTGTTCACCCAGCGCCTGCCGGGTCAGGCGATGCACCTGCTGCAACTGGGCCTGCGCCTGCTGCAGGTCACCGCGCTGCAGCGCCAGCAGCGCGCGCAGGCGACGGATCGACAGGGTTTCCGGGTGATCCGGCCCGTAAAGTGCCACCGCATCGGCGCCGGCCGATTGCAGCGCCTGCCCGGCAGCGTCGAGGTCGCCTTGTGCGGCCAGCGTCTCGCCCATGTGCCGCCGCAGCGCGATCAACTGCGGGTTGCGCGCGCTGGCCTTGGCCTGCAGCAGCTGCAGCGCCTGCCGGTAGCCGGCCAATGCGGCCGCCGCACGGCCATCGTCGCTGTCCAGCGCGGCCAGGTCGGCCAGGCTCTCCGCAGTGCCCTGCGTATCACGCAGCACATCACGGCGCAGCACCCGCGCCTGCTCGAAGGAGGCACGGGCGTTGTCACGGTAGCCCAGCAGCTGTTGGCAGCGCCCCAACTGGGTGTGGTACTCGGCCACGACCGTCGGCAGCCGCAGACGCTGCTGCGTGGCCAATGCCTGCATCGGCGTGAGGTGGGTCACGCACTCGCGCGAGCGCCCCAGCATGCGCAGGGCCCGCCCACGCTGGGTCACCGCTTCCAGCTGCAGCGCCGGTGGCACCTCGCCGGCCTGCTCGAGCAGCGCGCGCTGGTGATCGAGCGTCTGCAGCGCCAGCTGGTAGTCGCCCATGCCGATCCGCAGGCGGCCGATCACACCTTCCAGTTCGGCCAGCGACAGTGGCTGATCGCGCAGTTCCGCCTCGCCCCGCTGCTGTCCGGTGGCCAGCAGCTGGCGCAGATCGAAACTGCCGTGGCGCACGCCGGCGGCCCGGTCGAACAAGCCCACGGTGAAATCCTCCATCGCCTGGGCGCGCGCCACTTCACGCCGGGCCTGCTGCATCTGCCACAGCGCGGTGAGCGCCAGTGCGAGCAGGGCCAGCACCGCCATGCTGCCCAGCGCCACGCCCCAGCGGTGGCGGCCCAGGTATTTGCGCAGCCGGTAACCCACGTGCTGCGGCCGGGCATGGATCGGGCGGCCTTCGAGGAAGCGGCGCAGGTCCTGGGCCAGCGCTTCCACCGAGGCGTAGCGCTGCCCGGGTTCCTTCTGCAGGGCCTTGAGCAGGATGGTGTCCAGGTCGCCGCGCAGCCGCCGCGACAGGCGCCTGGCCGCCACCGCCTGCTCACCCCCGGCGGCAGCCACGCGCGCCACCACCGCCGAGGCGCGCGGGGCCTGCACCTCCAGGATCGAGCGCTCCCATTCCGCATCGCTGTGCCGGCGCAGGCGATAGGGCTTCTGCCCGGTGATCACCTCGAACAGCACCACGCCCAGGGAATAGCCATCGGTCAGCGTGGAGACCGGCTCGCCGCGGACCTGTTCCGGCGCGGCGTAGTGCAGGGTGAACGCCCGCGCTTCGGTGGGAGGATGCACGGGCGGTTTGCCCTCGTCATCGTCGAGCAGCTTGGCGATGCCGAAGTCCAGCAGTTTCACCTCGCCCTCGGCGGTGACCAGGATGTTGGAGGGCTTGAGGTCGCGGTGCACGATCAGGTTCGCGTGCGCGTGGCTGACCACCGCGCAGACCTGCAGCATCAGCTGCAGGCGCCGCTCCAGCGGGAGCGCCAGGCGCTGGCAGTGCTCGGTGATCGGCTCGCCTTCCACGTAGGCCAGCGCAAGGTAAGGCTGCCCCTGCAGATCCACGCCGGCATCCAGCAGATGGGCCAGGTTCGGGTGCTGCAGCCGCGCCAGAATCTCGCGTTCGCGGCTGAAGCGCTGGCGCAGGCCGGGATCGGCATAGCCGCTGCGCAGCAGCTTCAGGGCGACCTGGCGCTCGTACAGGCCATCGGCACGCTCGGCCAGCCAGACCTCGCCCATGCCGCCCTCGCCGAGCGGGCGCAGCAGCCGGTACGGCCCGACCCGCGTGCCTACCCGGCTGTCCTCCGGCGCGGCGGTCCACAACGGCTGGGCCAGGTACTCGTGGCTGTCGCGCTCGTGGGCGAGCAGGCGCTCCACATCCTCGGCCAGGCCCGGATCCTCCACACGCAGGCGCGAAAGCCGCTGCTCACGCGCCGGTTCGGGCAGTTCCAGCAATTGATCCAGCAGGCAGGACAACTGCCGCCAGCGTGACGCCTCCATCGGTCCTCTCCCCGGACGATGCGTGGGCTTTCAGGGCTCCCCGACCGACGCCAGCAGGAACATGCGCGCCTTCTGCCAGTCGCGGCGGATGCTGCGCTCCGAGCGTTGGCACAGGTCGGCGATTTCCTGCTCGGACAGGCCGGCGAAGTACCGCAGTTCCACCACCTTGGCCAGGTGTGCATCCACCGCGTGCAGCTGCGCCAGCGCGACATCCAGCGCCAGCAGGTCTTCATCCAGGCGCACGCCGCTGCTGCTGTTCTCCGGCAGTTCCACCCGCTTGAGGTCACCGCCGCGTTTGCGTGCCAGCCGGTTGCGTGCGTAATCGACCACCACGCTGCGCATCGCCGAGGCGGCGTAGGCAAAGAAATGCGCGCGGTCCTCGAAGCGCGCGGCGCCCCGCGAGCCGAGCAACTTCAGGTAGGACTCGTGCACCAGCGAGGTGGCATCCAGGGTGCGCCCCTGCTGCCCGGCCAGCTGCCGCCGGGCCATGCTGTGCAGTTCCTGGTAGAGCAGGGTCAGGACCCGGTCGAGCGCGGCGCGGTCGCCCGCCCGGGCCGAATCCAGCCACACGGTGATATCCGGTCCTTCGTCCATCGCACACCCCCGCCGGTGACGTTGGCCGGACTATACCGCCCGATGGGCGACAGGCGCGCGACGATTCAGCGCTGGCAGTGCCCGCACCAGACGCTGGCGCGCTGGCCGATGGTGGCGTGGCGGAGCAGGCGGCCACACTGCCGGCAGGGCTCGCCTTCACGCCCGTAGACCAGCAGCTCCTGCTCGAAGTACCCCGGCGCCCCGTCCGGATTGATGAAATCGCGCAGGGTGGTGCCGCCCCGGGTGATGGCATAGGCCAGGATCCGTTTCACCGCATCGGCCAGGCGCTGGTAGCGCGTGCGGGAGATCTTGCCGGCCTCGCGCAGCGGATTGATCCCGGCCATGAACAGGCTTTCGGCAGCGTAGATGTTGCCGACGCCGACCACGATGCCCTGGTCCATCAGGAACGTCTTCACCGACGCGCTGCGGCCGCGGCTGCGGGCGAACAGGTAGTCGCCATCGAAGGCGTCGTCGAGCGGCTCCGGACCCAGCCCGGCCAGCAGGGCATGGGTTTCCCCGGCCGGTTGCCACAGCAGGCTGCCGAAGCGGCGCGGGTCGTTGAAGCGCAGCAGCCGGCCGTTGTCCAGGCTGATGTCCACGTGGTCGTGCGCGCGCACCGGCGTATCGCCGGGCAGCACGCGCAGGCTGCCGGACATGCCCAGGTGCAGCAGCGCGCTGCCGATGGCGGTATCCAGCAGCAGGTACTTGGCGCGACGGCGGACCCCTTCAATTGCCTGGCCGGGCAGCTGCTCGCTGATCTCCGGAGGAATCGGCCAGCGCAGGTCGGGCCGGCGCAGGATCACGCCGTGCACACTGCGGCCTTCCAGGTGCGGGGCCAGGCCGCGGCGGGTGGTTTCTACTTCGGGAAGCTCGGGCATGAGGGGATTCTAAGGCGTCCCCCGATGAACCGCGGTAGAGCGGCGGACTGCCCCGCTACGGTCCGAGTGACGCTCAGCGCGGCGGCGCAGCCAACTCGCGCGCACTCAAATACCCGTCGCCATTGGCATCCTGTTTGTGGAACCGCTGGATCAGCGTCTGCCGCCGCTGCTCCCGCGTGATCGGCGGGCCTTTGCCACCGGGCAGCTCATCGGCGCTGAGCACGCCATCGCCGTTGCGGTCCATGCGATCGAAGGCGTACAGCAGCCACTGCACGTATTCCTCCACGCTGACCCGGCCGTCGCCGTCGGTGTCCATGCGCTGCAGGTAACTGCCCGTATCCGTGACCTGCGCCTGTGCCGTCGCACCCAGCACGCCAACGGCCAGGCCCAGACACGCAAAACGCCGCACAAGGCGGCGTTTTGCGGAGACGTTCCCGGTCGGGAAGCGCATCGATCAGTGCGCCGTCAGTGCGTAGCCCTTCAGGCGCGCGGCATAGTTCTGCAGCGCGGCGATGCCACTGGCTTCCGCTTCATGGCACCACGCCTGCAGCAGCTTCAGGCGTTCGGCGGCGTCATTGCCACGTGCTTCCAGCAGGGCCGCCAGACGCGCACGGTGTTCAACGAGCACGCGGATGCGCGGGCGCTGTTCGACCCACGTGCTGAGCTGGGCGCGGCAATCCGGCTTGAGCCAGCGGCCGTCGTTGACCAGGCCACGGCGCATGCGGCGCGGCAGCAGCTTGCGCAACTTGGCGCCAGCCATCGCGGCCTCTTCGCGCAGGGCCGGCACGAACACGTTGCGCTGGTAATCGGTCATCGCCTGGAAGCGGTGCGACAGCAGGGCCTTGAGGGTTTCAGCATCCGGCACGGCGATGTTCGGGCGCACGTCCATGCTCGGTGCTACGCGCAGTACCTTGGCCAGGCGCAGGGCCTGCAGGCCGCGGATCACCGCCCAGCCGATGTCGAACTCCCAGCGGCGCATGGAGAAGCGCGCCGAACTGGGGAAGGCGTGATGGTTGTTGTGCAGCTCTTCGCCACCCACCCAGAACGCCCACGGGGTCAGGTTGGTGGAGGTATCGGCCGATTCGAAGTTGCGGTAGCCCCACCAGTGGCCCAGGCCGTTGATGACGCCGGCGGCCCAGAACGGGATCCAGGCCATCTGGATCGCCCACAGGGCCACGCCGGGCAGGCCGAACAGCACGCTGTTGATGACCAGCAGCGCGACCGGGCCGAGATTGGCGTGCGGGGTGTACAGGTGGCGCTCGATCCAGTCATCCGGGGCGCCGCGGCCGTACTGCTCGATGTCCGCACGCATTGCGCGGGCCTCGCGGTACAGCTCCACGCCGCGCCAGAACACCATGCCGATGCCCTTGGTCACCGGGCTGTGCGGGTCTTCATCGGTTTCCACCTTGGCGTGGTGCTTGCGATGGATCGCCACCCACTCCTTGGTGATCATGGAGGTGGTCAGCCAGGTCCAGAACCGGAAGAAGTGCGCGATGACCGGATGGAAATCCACCCCCCGGTGCGCCTGGCTGCGATGCAGATACAGGGTCACGGCGAAGATGGTGAGCTGCGTGAATACCAGCAGCACCAGCGCCATGCCCCACCAGCCAAGGCCGACGACGCCGCCGGTCAGGAAGTTGAGGAGCGTATCGAGCATCGCAGAACTCCGGGCCGCAGTCGGCCAGCAAGGAAACGGGTACACCTTCGGACATGATGGGGCCTGACGTTGCAAACTTCATCCCTTCGATGCCATTTTTGCGCAGTCATTCAGTTCCTCCCTTACCTTCGTGAGCATGCCCCCGCATTCATGACAGTCGCAGCCTCGCCGGTGGTGCCGGCCTCCTCCGTCCCCCTGATCGAGCTCGACCGCGCCTGTGTCATCCGCGGGCAGGTCCGGGTCCTGCACGATCTCAGCCTACGCATCGAACAGGGCCAGCACACCGCCCTGCTGGGCCCCAATGGCTGCGGCAAGTCGTCCTTCATCAAGCTCATCACCCGCGAGCTGTACCCGCTGGCGCATGGCGATGGCACGGTGGCGGTGCGCGTGCTCGGCCAGAACCGCTGGCAGGTGGACCGGCTGCGCTCGCAGCTGGGCATCGTCACCGGCGACCTGAGCAGCAACCTATCGGACATGCCCGGGCTGACCGTGGAAGAGGCGGTGCTGACCGGCTTCTTCGCCAGCTTCGTGGTGCCGGCCTTCCGCGAAGTGACCCCGGGGATGCGCGAACGCGCGCGTGAAACCCTGGCCATGACCGGCGCCCTGCCCCTGCTGCAGCGTGGCTATGCCGAGCTGTCGGCCGGCGAGACCCGGCGCGTGCTGATCGCCCGGGCGCTGGTGAACCGGCCGCAGGCCCTGCTGCTGGATGAGCCCTCCACCGGGCTGGACCTGATCGCCCGCGAGCAGCTGATCGCCACCATGCGCGATCTCGCCCGCCAGGGCATCACGCTGGTGCTGGTGACCCACCACATCGAGGAGATCATTCCCGAGATCGAGCGGGTGGTGATGCTGCGCGGTGGCAAGATCCTCGCCGATGGGTCGCGCGCGGAACTGCTGCGGGATGGACCGTTGTCCGAGCTGTTCGGCGGCCCGATCCGCGTGGTGGAACAGGCCGGCCGGTTGAGCGCGTTCGCGGGGTGAACGCGAAAGGGGGCCCCGCGGCCCCCCACTGCGGCACGGCCATGCCGGATCTGGCCGGATGCCGCCCGGCCGCTCCCGTGGCCGGATGAAGCTGCGATCATGCGGCTCCCCCTCTTCGAGACCTGCCGATGTCGTCGTTCCTGCGCTCCGCTGCCGTCCGCCCGATGCTGGTGACTGCCCTGCTCGCCGCCCTTGCCGGCTGTTCGTCAACGGCGGCACCGCGCACCACGGCGGTGGAAGCGTCGGTCACCACCAAGGCGGTCGGCTACCTGCAGGGCAGCGCCGTGCCGGACAGCCTGGCACTGGTACCGGCACCGCCGGCGGCCGGCTCGGCCGGCTTCGCGCTGGATGAGCAGGTCAGCCGTGAAGCCCGTGCCCTGCGCGGCAGCCCACGCTTCGAGCAGGCCCACCGTGACGCCGAGCTCGCCTTCCCGGCCGGTGCCAACCAGTTCTCCTGCGCGATCGATGTCGACGTGGATGCGGTCAAGACGCCCGCCCTGTACCGTCTGTTGGAACGCAGCCGGATCGATGCCAGCGCGGCCACCCGCACGGCGAAGAAGCACTACCAGCGCGCACGGCCGTTCATGGTCAACAACGAGCCGACCTGCTCGCCGGAAGACGAGAAGGACCTGCGCGGCAATGGTTCTTATCCGTCCGGCCATACCTCGATCGGTTGGGCCTGGGCCCTGATCCTCTCGGAGATCGCCCCGGACCGCGCCGACGCGATCCAGGCACGCGGCCGCAACTATGGCGAGAGCCGCCTGGTCTGCAACGTGCATTGGCAGAGCGACATCCTGGAAGGCCGCTTCATGGGCGCTGCCGCCGTGGCACGCCTGCATGACAACGCTGCGTTCAACAGTGACCTGCTGGCGGCACGCAAGGAGATCGCTGCGGCACGCAAGGCAGGGCTGCATTCGGCGCAGGATTGCGCGGCTGAAGAAGCGGTGTTGAAGGTGCGGCCGGCGAGCGCGTTGTAAGCAGGGCAGCCGACCAACGGTCGGCTCTACCGCGCATGGCAAAAAAAAACGGCGCGGATTTCTCCGCGCCGTTTTCGTTTTCACGGGCGTGCCCACCCACGGTGGGCACCTACCGCATGACGTGCATCAGAACTTCGCGGTGAACTCCACGCCGAACGTGCGCGGCTCGTTGAGGAAGCCGGTCAGGTTGTTGAAGTCGATCGCGCCGACCACGCGCACCTGGTCGGTCAGGTTGCGGCCGTACACGGCAACGTCGTACTGGCCGTAATCCCAGTTGTAGCCCAGGCGCAGGCCCCCTTCCAGCGAGGAGCGGCTGCGGAACTCCGGCGACTCATACAGGAAGAAGTTCACTTCGCTGCGGTAGGCCCAGTCGGTGTAGACATAGAACTCGCTGGCATCGTTGACCGGGAAGCCGGCGCGCAGGGTCAGGTTGTGGATCCACTTCGGCGCCTGCGGCAGCGGATTGCCGTTGACCAGTGCGTAGGTGCCGCCATCGATGACCGTGGTCGGGTCGGTGATGGTGCAGCCGCCGCCACAGATCGCCACCGCCAGATCCTTGTCCTTGATCTCGGTGTCGTTGTAGCTGCTGCCCAGGGTCAGCAGGACGTGGTCAGTCAGGTAGGCCTCGAAGTCGAGCTCGGCGCCCTGGCCGATGGTCTTGTCCGCGTTGAGCAGGGTCGCGGTGTTGTTGCTGCCACCCACGGCGATCAGCTGCTGGCCATCGACGTTGTAGCGGAACACGTTGAAGCCCAGGCGTGCGCGGCGGTCGAACAGGTCGGCCTTGATGCCGGCTTCATACGAGATCACCTTCTCCGAATCCGCCTGCGAGACGCCACCAAAGGCCAGGCGACCCTGGATCGACGGCGCGCGGAAACCCTTCGCCACACGGGCATACGCGTTGAGGTTGTCGGTGATCTGGTAGACGCCGCTCAGGTCCCAGCTGACATCGTTGACGTCGGTCTTGGCGATGTAGGGGCCGCTGACCGGGGTGCCGAACGGCACGGCCTGCAGCACGCTGGCGCTGAAGTCCTTCTTGTCCTGCGTGTAGCGCACGCCACCACGCAGCTTGAAGCGCTCGGTCACGTCGAAATCGCCGGAGGCGAAGGCCGCCCACGCCTTGTTGCGCTGCTGCTGCTCGGCGTGGCCGGTCTGCGGATTGCCCGGGGTCAGCGAGTCGTAGTTGAAGCTGTCGATGGTGACGTCTTCATCGAAGTAGAACACGCCGGCCTGCCAGTCGAAGCGGCCCCATTCATTGGATTCCACGCGGAATTCCTGGGTCCACTGGCGGTGGTGCGGCAGGCCATCGGCCGATTCGGAGGCGAACGGGATGTTGCCCGGACCGTAGTTGCCGGCGCCCAGGAAGCTGGCACCGTAACCGCCGTCGATGTCGCCGTGGTTCAGCGATTCGGCGGTCTCGTAACCGGTGATCGAGTGCAGGGTCACGCGGCCCAGGTCCCACTTCAGGCGCGCGCTGCCGCCCCAGGTTTCCAGGTCGGAGAAGTTCTGGCCATCGGTGGAGACTTCATCGCGGTCGAAGTTCTCGACCAGCTGGTTGGTGCCCGGCTTGATGATGTTGGCGCGGAACAGGCGCGCGGTGCCGTTGAGCTTGCGCTTGTGCAGGTTGAACAGCGCTTCGACATCATCGCCTTCGTACAGGAACTGCACGCGGGCAGCGGCTTCGTCATACCCCTCGAAGCCCTGCGCCGGGGCGCCCTGGCGGGTGTTGGTGACCCAGTCGTCGCGGCGCTGGTACAGCGCGGAGACGCGTGCCGACCAGCGGTCGGTCAGCGGGCCGCCGTAGGCGCCCTGCGTGTTCCAGGTGTTGTAGCTGCCGTAGGCGACCTTGATGTAGCCGTCGGCATCCTGCGAGGGACGCGCCGAATCGAACTTGACCACGCCGGCCGGGGTATTACGGCCGAACAGCGTGCCCTGCGGGCCGCGCAGCACTTCCACACCGGCCAGGTCGAACAGCGGGAAGCCCTTCAGCAGCGGGCTTTCCTGCACCACATCGTCATACACCAGCGAGACCGGCTGCGAGGCATTGAGGTCGAAATCGGTGTTGCCCAGGCCGCGGATGTAGAAACGCGGGAAGGCACGGCCGTAGGACGATTCGATGTTCAGGCTGGGCACACGCGCCGACAGGAAGCGGATGTCATCGCCGGCCGAACCGAGCACGTCGAGCTTTTCACCCTGGATGGCCGAGATCGAGACCGGCACGTCCTTGGCGTTTTCGACGCGGCGTTGCGCCGTGACCTGCAGCGTATCGAGGGCGACCGGATCCTTGGCGGCGGGGGCGTCCTGGGCTGCGGCCGTCAATGGCAGCAGGGCGGCAAGGGCGACAACGAGCGGGTGCACGGACGGGAAACGGCCGTGGGCAGTGCGGTTCGGGAACATGGCGTTTAGGCTGTGTTGGGAGGGGTGGTGGACCGGCGCTACCAGACAATTGTTGCAGTACAGCAACAGAGCCGCAAACAACGCCTATTCATTACCTGCTCCCGAGCCTGCGCGTTGTGACGGCGATCGCGTCCCGACATCCCCGGTCATCGCCTGAATGCCCTGCCCTGCCGCCCTGCCGGGTCCGCCAGCGCTTCGGTATGCTGGCGGGCCTCGATGCCCATTCACGTTGCCACGCCGATGACCTCACTGCGCCGTACCCGCCTGACGCTGTCCGTTGCCCTGCTCGGCCTGCTGGCCGGTTGCGGCGGTGATCCCGTGCGCCCCACCCCGCCGCCGGCGGCCGTGCCGGTAACCCCGGCCAAGCCGGTCAAGATCGGCATCGCGCTCGGCGGCGGCGCGGCCAAGGGCTTCGCCCATATCGGGGTGATCAAGATGCTGGAGGCCAACGGCTTCGAACCGGTGGTCGTGTCGGGCACCAGCGCCGGCAGCGTGGTCGGCGCCCTGTACGCCAGCGGCATGGACGCGTTCCAGATGCAGTCCAAGGCGGTGGCCCTGGATGAAGCCAGCATCCGCGACGTGCGCCTGTTCTCCGGTGGCCTGGTCCAGGGCCAGAAGCTGCAGGACTACGTCAACGCCCAGGTCGACAACCGCCCCGCCGAGAAGCTGAGCAAGCCGTTCGCCGCGGTCGCCACCCAGTTGGAAACCGGCGAGCGCACCGTGTTCGTGCGTGGCAATGTCGGCCAGGCCGTGCGCGCCTCCAGCAGCATCCCCGGCGTGTTCGAGCCGGTGAAGATCGGCAAGTACAACTACATCGACGGCGGCGTGGTCAGCCCGGTGCCGGTCGATGCGGCGCGCCAGCTCGGCGCGGACATCGTGATCGCCGTGGACATCTCCAGCAAGGCCAGCGGCAAGGCGCCGACCGGCATGCTCGGCATCGTCAACCAGTCGATCTCGATCATGGGCCAGCGCCTGGGCGAGCAGGAACTGGCACGCGCGGACGTGATCATCCGGCCCAAGGTGCTGGACATCGGCGCGGCCGATTTCGGCCAGCGCAACAACGCGATCCTGGAAGGCGAGAAGGCCGCGATGGCGGCGATGCCGCAGATCCGCGCCAAGGTGCAGCAGCTGCAGAAGGCGCGTGCCGCCGCGCTCGCCCCGCCGCCGCCCAAGCCCAAGTGCGATGCGCCTTCGCGCGTGGGCCGGCTGATGGGGCGCAAGGAAAAGTGCGAGGGCTGAAACTCCGCCACCGGTAGAGCCGACCGTTGGTCGGCTGCCGTTCGAGCGACGTTGCCGCGGGGCCATGGGGTTGGGGCAGCCGACCAACGGTCGGCTCTACCGTGCGATCGCGAGGGCGATCGGCGTCATTCCAGCTGCGACAACGGCAGCGCGCGGAATTCCTTGACCGTGCGCAGCACGAAGCTGGAATTGACGTCGGCCACGCCGGCGGCATTGAGCAGTTTGTCGAGCAGGAAGCTGGAGAAGTGCTCCAGGTCGCGCACATAGATGTGCAGCAGGTAGTCCATGTCGCCGGTGAGCGCGTGGCAGGCCACCACCTCATCCCATTCCACGACGCTGTCGGCGAACACGCCGATGGCGTGCTGGTCGTGTTTTTCCAGCTGCACGCGGACGAAGGCCTGCAGGCCCAGGCCGATCTGACGCGGCTCAAGGCGGGCGCCATACCCGGCGATCACGCCCTCGCTTTCCAGCCGCTGGACCCGCCGCAGGCAGGCCGACGGAGACAGGTTGACCCGGGCGGCGAGCTCGGCGTTGGTGGCACGACCGTGTTGCTGGATTTCCGCCAGCAAGCGCAGATCCGTGCGGTCGAACTGGGCATCTCCGGTCATTGCTGCCCCGCAACATGATGTGGACGCAATGATATTGCGCCAACAGGCCATATCCGCGCAACTTTGCAAACCTCTTGCGCGCGCCCTGCCCTAGCATCGACAGGTGACTTCCCAGGAGACCACCACGATGGAAACCGCCACCGCCCCCCGCCGCGTCGAACACCAGCAGACCGACAAGGGATACGTGCCGGTCTATACCACTGCCATCGTGGAACAGCCCTGGGACAGCTACACCGCCGACGACCACGCGACCTGGAGCACCCTGTTCCAGCGCCAGCGCGAATTGCTGGTCGGCCGCGCCAGCAAGGAATTCCTGCATGCGCAGGATGAGATGGGCATGAGCGCGCACATGATCCCGCGCTTCGACCAGCTCAATGAGGTGCTCGGCGCCGCCACCGGCTGGACCCTGGTGGGTGTGGAGGGGCTGCTGCCGGAACTGGATTTCTTCGACCACCTGGCCAACCGCCGTTTCCCGGTCACCTGGTGGATCCGCCGCCCGGACCAGATCGACTACATCGCCGAACCGGACATGTTCCATGACCTGTTCGGGCACGTGCCGCTGCTGATGAACCCGGTGTTCGCCGATTACATGGCCGCGTACGGCCGCGGCGGCGTCAAGGCGCATGCCATCGGCCCGGAGGCGCTGCAGCACCTCACCCGCCTGTACTGGTACACGGTGGAATTCGGGCTGATCAACACCGATGAGGGCCTGCGCATCTACGGCGCCGGCATCGTGTCGTCCAAGGGCGAATCGCTGTACTCGCTGGAGTCGGCCGCACCGAACCGGATCGGTTTCGATCTGGAGCGGATCATGCGCACCCGCTACCGGATCGACACCTTCCAGAAGACCTACTTCGTCATCGACAGCTTCGAGCAGTTGATGCAGGCCACCGCGCCGGACTTCACCCCGATCTATGCCGCCTTGGAGGCCAAGGAACACCTGCCGGCCGGTGAGGTGCAGGACGGCGACCGCGTATTCCAGAAGGGTACGGGCGAAGGCTGGGAAGACGGCGGCGACGTGTGAGCGCGCTGGCCGGTCCGGTATCCTGACCCGCATGACCGATGTTTTCGCTTCCCTGCGCGTGGCCACCGTCGATTTCGACGACGACTTCGTCCTGCTGGCCCTCGCCGATGGCCGGCGCACCCGGCAACCCTTACGTTGGGCACCTGCGCTGCACGAGGCCGATGCCCTGCAGCGCGCGCAGTGGGTGCTCACGCCCGATGGGCTGGGCGTGAACTGGCCGGCACTGCTTCCCGCGCGCAAGGAGGGCGTAGTCGATGTGCCGAACCAGGTGTGGGACGACCGCTACGAGGCGGCCCTGGCGCGGCTGAAATCGGCCGGATGGTCGCTGGATGCGCTGTCCGATGAGGACCAGCAGCTGGTCGCGCTGTGGCGCATGGAGGCGGACATCAACAACGGGGGCTTCATGCAGTTCCTGTGCAACTGGGGCGACCCGACCTGCCAGCTGGCGCTGCGCGCGCTGCAGGCAATGGGTGCGGTGCAGACCCACGCGATCCTGGCAGGGATGCGTGGCTTGCTGGACCGGCTGGAGGACGACCCGGAAATCAAGGAACTGACCGACCTGTACGGCGCGATGACCGATGAGGAGCAGGCCGCCCTGCACGCCTTCGACGAAGCCTATTTCGAGCGCCCGGAAGACCTGGCGCGGCTGGGGCTGCAGCACTTCGGCCCGGAGCCGTTGTAGGGCCAGGCCGAGCGTAGGCCCGGCGCTACAGCACAACGCAGCCCGTGTAGAGCCGAGCCCGTGCTCGGCTGGGTTTCGATCACCGCGGGTACGCCAGCAGCACCACCAGATCCTCCTCGCCCACCTGCTGCAGCGCATGCGAACTGCCCGTTTTCGTCAGCAGCGCATCCCCCGCCGCCACGTCGTACTGCTTCCCATCCAGTACGTAGCTGCCCTGCCCGCTGACGATGTAGTAGATCTCGTCCTTGTGCTGGGGATGCAAGCCGATCCCCGCGCCTTTGTGCAGCACGCGCTTGCGCAGCACGAACGGGAGGTCCGTGTCCTCGGCGAAAAACGGGTACGCCGTGGTCGGCCCCGCTCCACCATGCGGGCCGGGCTGGGTCACCGCGATGTCACGCTCGTGGACCACGCGCGAGGGTTTGGTGGCCTCACCACCCCGCCCTGCACTGCGCACCTCGCAGTCGATATCGCGCTTCAGCGCGGACGTGAGTTCAGGCTGCAGTGCCACCCAGTCCCGCATCACCAGGCACGCCACCGCCGTCGCACCGGCCACACTGAAGTGCGTGCCGTCGGCCTTGTTCTGCTCGGGTACGAACATGAAATAGGGCCTGGCGCCCTGCTCGCCCAGCGCGCGGATCCAGCGCGTGGAGCTGTCATTGAGATCGATCAGCGCGACCTGCTCGCGGGTCGCCAGCGCTTTCACGGCCTGAGTGTATACACCGTGCGTGTCCAGCAGCGAACCAAAGTCGTACAGCAGCCGCGCCACCGGGGTGATCAGCACCGGCGTGGCGCCCTTGTCGCGCGCCAGCTGCACATAGCGCATCAGGAACTGCGGGTAGGCAACGGCAGGATCGGTATAGCGCGTGGGGTCTTCGAACTTGGCGTCGTTGTGGCCGAACTGGATGAGCAGCACGTCGCCACGTTGGAGCTCGGCGGCGATCGCATCCAGGCGCTTTTCGTCGATGAAGCTGCGCGTGCTGCGGCCGCCCTTGGCGTGGTTGCGGACCTCCCACACGGCGGGATCGAGATAGCTTTGCAAGGCCTGGCCCCAGCCGGCCTGTGGCGCGCGCTCCGGGCCGTACTCGGCGGCGGTGGAATCCCCGGCAATGAAGATGCGGTGCGGGGCGCACAGCGCGCTGGGGGCCGCGAGCAGGAACGACAGGGACAACAGCAAACGCAGCATGGTCATGCTCCTGGATGGAGAGCTGCCGGCCGGCGGCCGGCACTACCGGCGTGCATCTGGTGGAAAGGCCCCTGAGTCAGGGGGCGACCGCGAAGCGGTGGGGGTCTGGATGCAACGATTGCTCGGGGCCCACGATCTGCAGCCCAGATCGTGGGCGCGCCAGCGCGTAGCGAGGGTGTTACCGGGCGAGCCAACCACCATCAACCGGCAGCACTGCGCCGTTGACGTAGTCCGAGGCGCTGGAGGCCAGGAACACGGCGGTGCCGCCGAGGTCTTCCGGGGTGCCCCAGCGCGCTGCAGGGATGCGGTCGAGGATGGACTTGTTGCGGTCCTCATCGGCGCGCAGTGCGGCGGTGTTGTCGGTGGCCATGTAGCCCGGGGCGATCGCGTTGACGTTGATGCCCTTGCTGGCCCACTCGTTGGCGAGCAGGCGGGTGATGCCGGCGATGCCGCTCTTGCTCGCGGTGTACGACGGCACGCGGATACCGCCCTGGAAGGACAGCATCGAGGCGATGTTGATGATCTTGCCGCGGCCCTGGGCGATGAAATGCTTGCCGGCGGCCTGCGAGATGAAGAACGCGGACTTGATGTTGACGTTCATCACGTCATCCCAGTCCTGCTCGCTGAACTCCACCGCGTCGGCGCGGCGGATCAGGCCGGCGTTGTTGACCAGGATGTCCAGGCCGCCCAGGCCTTCGATGGTTTCGCGGATGACGCGCTCGACCGGCTCGATGCTGATCAGGTTCGCTTCGATCGCCAGGCAGCGACGACCCAGGGCGGTGATCTTGGCGATGGTTTCGGTGGGCGGCGCGATGCCGGCCACGGCGACGTCGGCACCGGCCTGCGCCAATGCGACCGCGATGCCCTGGCCCAGGCCGGTGTTGCCACCGGTGACGAGGGCGACCTTGCCTTCCAGACTGAACGGATTAGCCATTGCGTATGTGGTCCTTGTCCAATGCATAACAGACGCCGCCAGCGCGATGCCGGCGGCGTGTCGGGGTTACTTCAGCTGGCAGATGTCCAGCACGTGCATGTCGGTGTAATCCAGGTTCTCGCCGCCCATCGCCCAGATGAAGGCGTAGTTGCTGGTGCCCGCGCCCATGTGGATGGACCACGGCGGCGAGACGACGGCTTCGTTGTTCTGGATGACGATGTGGCGCTGCGCGTCCGGCTCGCCCATGAAGTGGTACACGCGGTCGTTCTGGCCCAGGTCGAAGTAGAAATAGACTTCGCTGCGGCGGTCGTGCAGGTGCGGCGGCATCGTGTTCCAGACGCTGCCCGGCTTGAGCACGGTCAGGCCCAGCAGCAGCTGCGAGGACTGGCAGGTGGCCGGCACGATGTACTGGTAGATGGTGCGCTCGTTGCTGGTTTCCAGCGCGCCACGGTCCAGTGCCACGGCGTCCTTGATCGACAGCGCCTTGGTCTCGAAGCGCGCATGCGCCGGGGTCGAGGCCAGGTAGAACTGCGCCGGGTTGGCCGCGTCATCGGAAGCGAACACCACCTCGGTGCTGCCCATGGCCACGTACAGGCCGTCCTTCGGACCCAGCGTGAACACGGTGCCGTCTACGGTGACGGTGCCGCTGCCGGCGCCGACGTTGATCACGCCCAGCTCGCGGCGCTCCAGGAACGCGTGGCCGGCAGCCGAGGCCGGCTCGGTCTGCTTGGGCAGCGAGACCGGGCCGTTGACCGGGGCCGCACCGCCGAGCACGAAGCGCTCGTAATGGGTGTACTTCAGGGTCACCGCATCGGCGTTGAACAGACCGTCGAGCAGATACAGCTCGCGCAGGTCGTCATTGCTGGCGCCCTTGATGGCGTCGGGATGGGTGGCGTAGTGGGTCTTGCAGTACATGGCGTCTCCAGAGCAGGGGTGGGGCGATGCGTCGGCCCCGGCGCGATTTCAAGTGATTGTAGCGATTTGGTAAACCGGTGTCATTTTGCAGCGCACGATAGACCGGGGCGGGCCCGGCGTGGTGTCCATGTCAGAAAAGCCGTGCGATCGGCAACGGAGTGCACGGGCGCGTGGCGACGCGTTCATCATGAACGCGCATCGTTGCCATCGCGGCGCGCGTCAATCCTCGGGCGGCTGGCAGGAGTCGCGCACGATCAGGTGCGGGCGCACGCTGGCGTGCTGCATCACCGCCTGGCCATCGGGCTGGATCAGCATGGCCGCGGCGGTGCGGCCGGTGTCGCGCGTGTGGCGGCGCACCGAGGTAAGCGACGGCCACAGGCGCGACGCCAGCGGGCTGTCGTCGTAGCCGATGATCGACAGCTGGCGCGGAATGTTGATGCCGGCCCGCAGGGCGACCTTGTAGATACCGGCGGCCATTTCATCGTTGCCGGTGAAGATGGCGGTCGGGCGCTGCTTGCCCAGCAGCAGCTTTTCGGCCGCGGCCACGCCGGATTCGAAGGTGTAGCCGGCCTCGACGATGCGAGCGGGGGGCAGCTCGATGCCGCGCTTGGCCAGCGCATCGATGAAGCCGGCGGTGCGTTCGTGCGCCGAGCGGTACGCGCTCGGGCCGGTCACCAGGGCGATGTCGCGGTGGCCCAGGGAAAGCAGGTAATCGGCAGCTTCGGCCGCGCCGTCGCGATCGTGGGTGACCACCATCTGCGAGGTGTCATCCAGCGGCAGCGAGGCGATCCGGGTGAAGCGGCAGCCGATCTCATCGAGCATGTCCACCAGCGCCTGGTCTTCGGAGGCTCGCGGCACCAGGATCACGCCGTGCAGCTTCTGCTGCTGCACGAAGCGGCGCACCCCCTCGATGTAGCCGGGGCTGCGCGAATCGCAGGGGTGCACGACCAGTTCGAAACTGGAGCCGCGCAGCGCGTCCAGCGCGCCGTACTGCATGTCCACGATGTACTGCGCGGTCGGGTTGTCGTACACCATGCCGATCAGGAACGAGCGCCGGAACGCCAGCCCCCGGGCCAGCGGGTCCGGCGTGTAACCGACCTCGCGCATCAGCGCTTCGACCTTCTCGCGCGTGTCCTTGCGCACCAGCGGCGAGTTGTTGATGATCCGCGAAACGGTCTTCTTCGATACCCCGGACAGACGCGCGATGTCGTTGATCGTGGCGGCCTTGCCTTTGGTCAATCCGTGCGGCGACGGATCGGTTTTGCTGCGCAATGACATGTCGTTCAAACCGGGGATGAGTCAGGGGATTCTAGCGGGGAGCTCAATCAAGGGCGCGGTAGCGGAAGTTCCGGAACTGGACCTTGCCGTCACCGGCAGCATAGATCGCCGGCTTCAGGGCCAGGAACTTGCCCGCCACATTGTGATGGTAGCCGGAGACTTCCATCTGAACCGGGTACTTCTGCCAGGTTTTGCCATCGGTGCTGGAGTGGATGGTCACGATGTGGCGATTGTTGGTCACCCGCAGCCACAGCGTGCCACCGGTGGCGCTGGGGGCCAGCCGGGTGGGGCGCTCCTCGCCGTAGCGGTGCATGATGAACTTCTCGCCGTTGCTGCCCACGCCCACGTACAGGCGGTCGCTGTAGAAGAGCAGGGCACCGCCCACCGCGCCCGGGGCAATCTCCATCTCGACCTCGAACTGGTAGGCCTTGTCGCCGGCGATGGCGGTCAGCGGCGAGCTGTCGCGCGGGGTGCTGCCCTTGCCCTGCAGTACCATGCCCTTGCCGGTGAAGCCCAGGCGCTTGTACTCGTCCTGGGCCGGGTTGAAGAACGACCACTGTGCGCCGAGGGTCTTGCCGCGGAAGTCATCGGACAACGCCATGCCGTGCTGGCCGACCGATGTGCCCGAAGGCATGGCCAGCGGCTGGCCGAGGTCGCCGCCCTTGGCCACGAACCAGCCATCGGCGGTCCATTCGATCGGCTCCAGCAGGGCCTGGCGCCCCAGCGTCCAGTACCCGTTTTCGTAGCCGTGATACATCATCCACCAGCGCCCGTCGGTGCCTTCGATCACCGTGGCGTGGCCGCGCGACCACCACGGCTCGGCGGCCGACTGGGTGCGCATGATCGGGTTGTTCGGCGCGTTCACCCACGGGCCGTGGATCGAGCGCGAGCGCGCGGTGATCACCATGTGCCCGGTGGGCGGGCCGGCGGTGCCGCCCACGGCGGTGGTCATGTAGTACCAGCCATCGCGGAAATTGATCTTCGGGCCTTCCTGCGCATAGGCCTCCACATCCCAGCTTTCCGGGTACTTCCAGCCGTCGTAGACGTGCTTGGGCGTGCCGACCACGCTCAGGCCGTCGTCGGCCAGCTGCACATAGTCGCCGCCGCTGAGGAACAGGTAGCGCTTGCCGTCTTCGCCCACCGCATGGCCGGGATCGATGTAGCTGCCCAGGCCGATGTCGATCGGCTCGCTCCACGGGCCCTTGATGTTGTCGGCCCAGACCACGAAGTTGCTGCGGGTCTCCCCGGTGCGGGCGGGGAAGTAGATGTAGTAGCGGCTGCCGTGCTTGACGATGTCCGGGGCCCAGATCGCCCCCACGTTCCTGGTGATGGCATGGCCCAGCGGCTGCCAGTTGACCAGGTCGCGCGAGTGCCAGATCGGCAGGCCGGGGTAGGCATCGAACGAGGACAGGGTGAGGTAATAGTCGTCGCCATCCTTGAGCACGGACGGGTCCGGACGGTCGCCGGCGAACACCGGGTTGAGGAAGGTACCGTTGCCCAGGTCGGCCTGGCGCTGGTTCTCGATCCCGCGCTTCCAGGCGGTGGCCGGCTCGGCGGCGTGTCCGGCGCCGGCCAGCAGCAGGCAGGCGGTGGCGAAGCTCGCCAGGGTCTTCCTCAAGTGCATCGTCTCTCTCCCTTGAACGTATCGTGGGCCGGCCGCGCTCAGCGCGCCCCGGGCCCGGCAAGACGCTGTTGCCAGCGTGGGTACTCGGTGGTGATCAGGGCCTGCGGCCAGGTGCCGTACCAGTGGTAGCCGGTGCGGCGCTCGCGCGGAATCTGATCGAAGGTGGCCACGCGTTCGCCCTCCCGGTTGGCCAGCACCACCGAACTGTCGCGCAGGTCATGGAAGCGCCCCCACAGCAGTGGGGCATCCGTATCGGCGACCAGGCGGCGATCCACCGTGGTGCGATGGAACTGGAACTGTTCCGGCGTGGTCTGGAAGGTCTCCAGCCGCCAGCCGGTCAGCGCGTGCGCCTGGAACCACGCCATGGCGGCGTTGACCGAGGCGACCACCTCCGGCGATGGATCCGGGATCGACATCAGGTAGCGGACCACGCCGACACTCTCGTCGGTGACCAGCGCCGGCAGTTCGAACTTCCGGCCCTGCGCGGGCTGCAGGGTGGTGCGGTCGTACTGGCCGGCCCAGATCGTCGGCACACCGTCCTGGCGCACCTGCAGGCGCAGCAGGCAGGCATCGCCGGCGGTCACGGCCGCGTCCACGCGGGCACGCTGATCGGCCGTGATGAAGCCGAACACCGGCTCGCGCTGCACCCGCCGCAGCGTGGTCAGCACACCGCTGGTGACGTCGTCAGCGAAGGTGATATGGCCATGGTAGGAGGTGCGCGACGGCACCGAGTGCGGCCAGCCGCCACACGTTGGAATCTGCTCGGCGAGGATGAAGTCCAGGCCGCGCACGGCCGCATCGCGATAGCGGGCCTCCCCGCTGCGCGCGAAGGCCTCGGCCAGGTAGCTGACCTGGGTGTAGATGTTGCGGTTGTCGAAGCTGCCGCCGGGCGTGGCCTGGTCGGCCGATACCTGGGCCCTGGCGGCCTCGTCGAGGATCCGCTGGGGATCCTGGTTGACCGCCCAGCCACCACCGCGCCGCTGCAGCGCGACCAGGTTGTCGGCGATCTGCCGGTACTGATCGGGCCGATAGCGCGGGTAGTCCGTGCCGTGGCCGCTCTGCCAATGGTTGATGCCGTCCTGGAAGCCGCGCAGCGCGATGTCCTGGCCCTGCGCCATGGCGGCGCAGGGCAGGGCGACCCACAGCAGGGCAGCCAGCCGCCGCACGCTTACGCGCGCAGCAGGGCGGGCAGCCACAGCGACATTTCCGGGAAGAAGGTGACGATCAGCAGCACGCCGAGGGCAGCGAACCAGAACGGCCAGATCGAGCGCATGCTCTCACCCACGCTGATCTTGCCGATCGCGGTACCGATGAACAGCACCGAGCCCACCGGCGGCGTCACCAGGCCAAGGCCACCGGTCAGCACCAGCACCAGGCCGAAGTGGATCGGATCGATGCCGTAGGCCTTGGCCACCGGCAGGAAGATCGGCGTGCAGATCAGGATCATCGGCGCCAGATCCATGAAGGTGCCCAGCAGCAACAGCATGATCACGATCATCAACAGCACCATGAACTGGCTGTGCGCGAACGACTGCAGGAAATTGACCGCCGCCGACGGCACTTCCAGATAGGCCAGCAGCCAGCCGAACACCGCCGCGGTCGCGATCACGAACAGGATCACGCCGGTACTGCGCGCGGCATGGGTGACCGTGCCGAGGAACTCGCGCCAGTCCAGCTGGCGATACAGCACCGTGGTCACCAGCAGGGCGTAGACCACGGCGATCGCCGCGCTTTCCACCGCGGTGAAGATGCCGGCGCGGATACCGATGAAGATCAGCGCGACCAGGCCCAGGCCGGGCAGGGCCGAGACCAGCCGCAGCAGCACCGCCCGCCAGCCGGGGAAGATTTCCACGCCATAGCCGCGACGGCGCGCGACCACGTAGCCGGTGATCATCAGGGCGACGGTCATCAGCAGCGCCGGCACGATGCCGGCCGCGAACAGATCGGCGATCGACAGGCCACCCCCGGCCGCGGCCGAGAACAGGATCAGGTTGTGCGAGGGCGGCACCAGCAGCGCGACCAGCGCGGCAGTGATGCTGACGTTGACCGCGAAGTCACGGTCATAGCCGCGCTTGACCATCTGCGGAATCATCGTGCCGCCGACCGCCGAGACATCGGCGATGGCCGAACCGGATACACCGCCGAAGAACAGCGAGGACAGGATCGATACCTGGCCCAGGCCGCCGCGCATGCGCCCGACCAGCGAAGACGCCAGTGAGATCAGGCGCTCGGAAATGCCGCCGCGCATCATGATTTCGCCGGCGAAGATGAACAATGGAATGGCGATCAGCGAGGCCGAGCCGGTACCGGCCGAGATCTGCTGGACCAGCACCAGCGTCGGCAGATCCAGGTACCACAAGGTAGCCAGGGCGGCGGCGGCGAGCGCGAACGCGACCGGCACACCGAGCAGCAACAGCACCGCGAACAGGGTGAAAAGAATGGTGATACCCATGACTCAGCGATCTCCCTCGGCAACGGCATCGGCCGGCCGTACAGCCAGCGCCATCTGGTTCACGGCGAAGATCGCCATCAAGGCGCCACCGATCGACAGGGGCAGGTAGTTGATGCTCTGCGGCAGGTTGGCGCCGGCGGCCTTGATGTCCAGGCCGTCCATCAGCAGCACGGCCGCCCACCAGGCGATGACCACGCCCAGCACGGCCACCACCAGCGCGGCGAACACATCGACCGCGCGGCGCAGGCCCGGGCCCATGTGCGCGGCGAGCAGGAAGAAGCCGAAATGGCGGCGGGTATGCACGCCGGTGGCCGCGCCCAGGCTCATCGCGGTGGCGAGCAGCAGCAGCGTGACCGGCTCGGTCCAGCTGGGCGAATCATTGATCACATAGCGGGCGAACACCTGCCAGCCCTGCACCACCACCAGGCCCAGCAGGGCGATGACGGCAATGTAGATCGCCACATCGGCGATGACGTTGAGCAGGCGCTGCGGCGCGGTCGGGGTGATGACGGTTTCGGAAGTCGAGTCGGACATCGCGTCGGGGCCTCAGGCGAAGTCGCGGATGCGACGGGTGAGGGCGGCCAGCTCCGGCTGCTGCAGGTATCGCTGCAGCAGCGGGTCGGCGGCCTTGCGGAAGGCCGGCATGTCGACCTCGTTGAATTTGATGCCGAAGTCGGCCACGGCCTGGCGGGCGGTGTTTTCCGAGGCATCCCACTGCTCGCGCATCACCTGCACCGACTCGCGTGCGGTCTCGATCACCAGGGTGCGGTCGGCCGGACTCAGCGCATCGAAGCTCTGGCGCGACATCAGCAGCACGTCCGGCGCGTAGGAATGATCGCTCTGCGACCAGTAGTGCGCGGCCTCGAAGTGGCGGCTGGAGTGAAAGCTGCGCATGTTGTTTTCCGCACCGTCGATCATGTGCGTTTCCATGCCCGAGAAGGTATCGCCCAGCGACATCGGGGTCGGGTTGGCACCGAGCAGGCGCATCAGCTGGATGAAGATGTCCGAAGACGCCACGCGCAGCTTCAGGCCGTGCAGGTCCTTGGGTTCCACGATCGGATGCTTGGTGTTGTAGAAGCAGCGCGCGCCGGAGTCGTAGATGGCCAGGCCGACCAGATCGCGGGTTTCAAAGCCCTGCAGGACCGTATCGGCAACGCCACCATCGAGGGCGCGGCGCATGTGCGCCACCGACTCGAACACATACGGCAGGCACAGGCCCTGGGTCAGCGGAAATGCGTTGTTGAGCGCGCCGGAGTAGACGCGGGTGATGTCGATGGCGCCGAAGCGGGCCATGTCGATCGCCTCGGACTCGCGGCCGAGCTGGCCGGAGTGGTACTGGCGCAGGCGCAGCCGGCCGCCGGTTTTTTCTTCCAGCGTCTTCCCGATCCATTTCACCGCCGTGACGGTGGGGTAGTCGGCGACGTGGACGTCGGTGGCGGTCAGCAACTGCGCACCAGCCGGTGCGGCGTTGGACGACCGCGAACAAGCCGTCAGCGCGGGCGCGGCAAGCGCGCCCAGACTGGTGGCCAGGAAACTTCTGCGAGTGAACATCTGCGCCCTCCCAAGCGTGCTCGCCATGTCCGCGCGGTTACCCGGCGGCGATGGCCTTGCAGGTAATGTCGCCGTAGCCGACGAAACGGATCAATGCTTGCTGGCCCACGGCGATATCGTGGATGCCGGTAGCGTTGCCACTGGCGATCAGGTCGCCGGCCTTCAACGGCCGCCCACGCTGCGCCGAGCGGCCCAGGGCGAAGGCATAGGCGGTACGCAGGCCACCGGGCAGCAGGGTCGCGCCACCGGTGCCGACCACCTCGCCCTCGATGCGGGTTTCCGCACGCAGGTCGGCATCGTCCAGGCGGGTCCAGTCCGGGATTTCCGGGCCCAGCACCAGGCCATTGTTGTTGCCGAAGTCCGACACCACCACGCGCGGGCCGAGCTTGTTGATGGTCGCCAGCGGGCTGCTGGCCACTTCAACGCCGATGAAGAGCTTGGCGGCCAGGGCCTCGGCTTCTTCCGGAGTCCACTGCAGCTTGTCCGCCGGGGCGTCTTCCTGCAGCTGGATCACGTACTCGGCCTCGACCGCGCCGAAGCCCCCGACGAACACCGGAATCTCTACTGTTCCACCGGTAGCATTCCAGAGTTGACGCGAGAAGATCGGGCCCAGCAGCCGATCGTCGCCGGAGACATCGCGGCGCTCGGCGGCGATGTAGCCCACCTTCCAGCCGACCACCTGGTCGTCCCACAGCGCGATGGCCTGGTCCTGTACCTGATAGGCGGTGACGAGGTCTTCCGGGATGGTGCCCGGGAAATCCGGCAGGGATTGGCCGTGTTGGCGGGCGCTGACGAAGTGCCGGGCGATCTCGCCCAACCCCTGGTCGGGCAGGTCCTGTTTGCCGTGGTCGTTGCTCAAGCGGGTCTCCCGGAAAAATTGTTGCACTGCCAATCGACAGCGGTTGGATGTGCTGTATATGGTAAACCGGTGTCATTGGCAATGTGCAGCGCATCAGAACGGCTGCCGGTCAGGCACGATGCCTGTTCCCCTGCCGGAAGGACGTCCGCCGATGCGCCGCCCCCTAGTGTTGTCATTGTTGCCTTTCCTGCTGCTGGCCTGCGGCCTCGCGCGCGCAGCCGAGCATGCCGTGCCGGGCACCGAGCCGGCCGCTGGCGCGGCGGACCGGATCGCGTTGTGGCCGGCGGGCGAGGTGCCGGGCGAAGCCGGCCCGGCCAGCGTGCCCAACGTGGTGGAGCGCAGCCATGATCCCGCCCTGCCGGATCGCTACATCGACAACGTCAGTGCGCCCTACCTGGTGGTGTACCGGCCACCGCGCCCGAACGGCAGCGCGCTGCTGGTGGTGCCCGGCGGCGGCTACCAGCGCGTCGTGCTCGACAAGGAAGGCACTGCCCTGGTGCCGGCGTTCGTCGAGCAGGGCGGGGTGACCCTGTTCGTGCTGCGCTACCGGCTGCCCGCCGGCCGCAGTGATCGCCAGGCCGCCCTGGCCGATGCGCAGCGCGCGATGCGGGTGATCCGCGCGGATGCTTCGCGCTGGCAGATCGATCCGCAGCGCGTCGGGGTAATGGGTTTTTCGGCCGGCGGCCACGTCGCGGCACGGCTGAGCAATGGCTTCGATGCACCGGTCTATCCCCATCGCGATGCCATCGATGCGCTCAGCGCACGCCCGGATGTCGCTTTGCTGATCTACCCGGTGATCGACATGGGCGCGCACGCGCATACCGGCTCGGGTACGCGCCTGCTTGGCCCGCACCCCGATGCCGCGCTGCAGGCGCGGTTCTCGATGCAGGAGCAGGTCCGCGCCGATACGCCGCCGACCTTCCTGGTGCATGCGCAGGACGACACCGTGGTCTCGGTCGATAACAGCCTGGTGTATTACCAGGCGCTGCGGCGCGCCGGCGTCGCCACCGAAATACATCTGTTCCCGTTCGGCGGCCACGGCTTCGGCGTGCGCATCCCGGCCGGTTTGACCGCCGCGCAGTGGCCCGAGCTGGCCCTGCGCTGGATCCCCTCGCGCCACACGGAGCCCGCGCGTCATGACTGATAGCCCCGCCGATCTTCAACGGCGTCGTTTCCTGCGCGACAGCGCGCGCTATGCACTGATGCTCGGTGCTACCAGCCTGCCGCTGTTGCCGGCCTTTGCCGGGGTGCCCGGCCCGCGCCACGATGCCGCGCCGCTGGCGCGTGTACGCAGCGGGCGCCTGCGCGGGCAGCTCGAGCAGGGCGTGAATGTGTTCCGCGGCATTCCCTACGGCGCCGATACCGCGCCACGACGCTTCCAGCCGGCCGTGCAGGAATCGGCCTGGCGTGGCGTGCGTGATGCACTGGCGTACGGCAATGCCGCGCCGCAGGGCGGTAACGAAGGGCCGGGCAGCGAGGACTGCCTCTACCTCAACGTGTGGACCCCGGCGCTGCGCGACGGCGGCAAGCGGCCGATCGTGTTCTATATCCATGGCGGTGCCTACAACAACGGCTCGGGCAGCGACCCGCTGTATGACGGCAGCGCGTTGTGCCGGCGTGGCGACGTGGTCGTGGTCACGGTCAACCATCGGCTCAACGTGTTCGGTTACCTGTACCTGGCGCAGTTGGGCGATGCGCGCTTCGCCGATTCGGGCAATGTCGGCCAGCTCGATCTGGTCCAGGCGCTGCAGTGGGTACGCCAGCACGCGCCGGAGTTCGGTGGCGATGCGGGCAACATCACCGTGGTCGGCCAATCCGGTGGCGGGGCGAAGATCGCCACGCTGATGGCGATGCCGGCCGCACGCGGCCTGTTCCAGCGCGCGTGGACGATGAGCGGGCAGCAGGTCACCGCTGCCGGCCCGCGTGCGGCCACCCAGCGCGCGCAGATCGCGATGCAGGCCGTGGGGGCGGCCGATGCCGAGGCGCTGCGCACGATGCCGATGGAAGCGCTGCTGGCCGCCACCCGTGCACGCGATCCCTCGCGCGTGGAGAACAGCAGCCTGTACGTGGGCCCCGTGCTGGACGGTCGCTCGCTGCCGGTGCATCCGTTCTGGCCGGAGGCGCCGGCACAGTCCGCCGGAATCCCGATGGTGATCGGCAACACCCACGATGAAACCCGCGCCTTCCTCGGCAACGATCCGGCCAACTTCGCCCTGACCTGGGAGACGCTGCCGGCCAAGCTGGAAAAAGAGCAATACGTGGACCTGCTGCCCTCGGTGGTGATCGCCGAGTACCGCCGCCTGTATCCGCACTACACGCCTTCGGAGGTGTTCTTCGCCGCCACCACCGCCGGTCGTTCATGGCGCGGTGCGGTGGAGGAACTGGAGGCGCGTGCACGCCAGGGCGCACCCACCTGGGCCTATCAACTCGATTGGGGCTCGCCGCTGGACGGCGGCAGGTTCGGTGCGTTCCACACCCTGGATATCCCGCTGGTGTTCGACAACATCGACCGCCCCGGTTCGCGCACCGGCAACGGCGAGGAAGCCAGCCGCGTGGCGGCCACGATGAGCGAGGCCTTGATCGCCTTCGCCCGCCATGGCGATCCGAATCATGGCGGACTGCCACGCTGGCAGACCTATTCGCTCGCCCGCCGCGAAACGATGCTGTTCGATGCCACCTCACAGCAGGCCGACGACCCGCGCGGTGGCGAGCGTCGTCTCTATCAGCAGGCCCCCTTCATCCAACGAGGCACATTCTGATGCGGTGTACGTCCTGGCTGCTCGGCAGCGCACTGTTCGCCCTGATGAGCGCGGCGCAGGCCGCCGTGGATCCGGCGGTGATGGACCGCCCGGCACCGACCCCGATCCGCGCCAGCAAGATCGTGCTGGTCGGCGATTCCACCACGGCCGTGCAGGGCGGCTGGGGGCCGGCGTTCTGCGCACGGCACGTGACCTCGTTCCTGACCTGCACCAACCTCGCCCGCGGCGGCCGCAGCACCTACAACTACCGTGCCGAAGGCTCGTGGGCGCTGGCCGAGGCGGAGATGCGCATGCCGGGCTATGCGCAGACCTGGGTACTGATCCAGTTCGGCCACAACGACCAGCCAGGCAAGCCGGGCCGCTCCACCGATCTGCAGCGCGAGTTCCCGGACAATCTGCGCCGCTACGTGCGCGAGGTCCGCGCCACCGGTGCACAGCCGGTGCTGCTGACCCCGTTGACCCGCCGCCAGTTCGCCGACGGCGTGCTGATCGATGATCTGGCCCCGTGGGCCGAGGCCGTGCGCACTGTTGCGCGGGAACTGGAGGTGCCGCTGGTCGACCTCCACGCACGCAGCCGCGCGGTGGTGCAGGCGCTTGGGCCGGTAGCCTCGATGCCGCTGGCACAGGCGGCCGCCACGCCTGCGCAGGTGAGTGCGGCGCTGGGCGGTACGACGGTGGGTGCAGCGCCCGTCGCTGGCGCACCTGTCGCGCAGAACAACGCCGCCACCGAGCCCATGGGGCAGGCCAAGGTCGCCTTTGATTACACCCATCTGGGCCCGGACGGCGCGGCGCTGTTCGCCACACTGGTCACCGAGGAACTTGCCCGTCAGGTTCCCTCGTTGCGGACGCTGCTGATTCCCTGATCAATAGGCAAGTCCGACTATTTCTTTCGAATGGCGGGGTATGTCGGAGATCGTGGGGCAAACGGATGTGATCCAGGTCAAACACGTTGTTCACCCGGATCGCCTAGACTCGGGGCATGCAAGACCAATGCAACCCGTTTCCGCCGTTCCATGGCCGCGATCGATTGATCGCCGCGGTCGACCATGCGGTGCAGCACGAGCACGCGCACCAGATCGCCACCACGCTGCGCTCGGCGTTGCGTGAGGCGATCGCCGACAGCCGCATCCAGCTGCCGGCCTGCGTGCATCGCCCAATCCAGGACCACTACGCGCGCCGCGAGCTGTACCGCAGCCCCGTGCACGGCTACAGCATCGTGGCGATGAGCTGGGGGCCGGGGCAGGGCACGCCGCTGCACGACCACAGCGGGCTGTGGTGCGTGGAGGGCGTGTGGCTGGGCCAGCTGGAAATCACCCAATACCAGCTGCTGGAGCGTGATGGCGAGCGGTTCAGCTTCCGCCCCGAAGCGGCCGTGGTGGGCGACTGTGGCAGTGCCGGCAGCCTGATCCCGCCGCACGAGTACCACACCATCCGCAATACCAGCGATGCGGAGCTGGCGATCTCGGTGCACGTCTACCAGGGCAAGATGACCCGTAGTGCCATCTTCGAACCCGAGGCCGATGGCTGGTACCAGCGCCGCGTGCAGGTGATGGAAACCGACGCGGCCTAGGGCGCGACGGGCGCACCGCTCGACCCGACGCCGCGGTGGCGCGCATCATGCGCGTTGCACCCGGTTACCGACGTTCCGCCATGCCTACGCTGCCGTTCCAACAGGTCAATGTGTTCAGCCAGGATCCCCTGCGGGGCAATCCGCTTGCCGTGGTTCTGGACGCCCAAGGCATCGACGCGGCGCGCATGGCCGCGTTCGCGCACTGGACCAACCTGAGCGAGACCACCTTCCTGCTGCCGCCTACCGATCCGCAGGCAGACTATCGCGTGCGCATCTTCACCACGCTGGAAGAACTCCCGTTCGCCGGGCATCCCACCCTGGGCAGCTGTCATGCCTGGCTGGCCCATGGCGGCGTGCCCAAGGACGAAGAGATCGTGCAGGAGTGCGGCATCGGCCTGGTGCGGATCCGTCGCAGCGAGGCGGGCCTGGCATTCCTGGCGCCGCCACTGCTGCGGGGCGAGGCATTGGCACCGGACCTGCGCGAACAGGTGCGGCGCGGGCTCGGCGTGGCGGCGGAGGACGTGGTGGACGCGCGCTGGGCGGACAACGGCACCGGCTGGCTGGCCCTGCGCCTGCGTGACCGCGCCGCGGTGCTGGCGATCCAGCCGGACTACGCGCAGCTGCAGGGGCTGAAGGTCGGCGTGTTCGGGCCGTGGCAGGCCAGCGATGGCGACGAGGCCCAGTACGAAAGCCGCGCCTTCATTGCCGGTGACGGCGCACCGGAGGACCCCGCCACCGGCAGCCTCAATGCCGGCATCGCGCGCTGGCTGCTGAGCACCGGCGAGGCGCCGGAGCGCTATGTGATCAGCCAGGGCACCGCGATGGGCCGTGCTGGACGGCTGCGGGTAGAACGCGTGGGCGAAGCACTATGGATCGGCGGGGACTGCGTGACCTGCATCGAGGGGCAGGTCACGCTGTGATCCGTCGCTGCCATGCATGGCATGGCACTACCGGTCCAGCACCACCAGGTTGTTGCGCTGGGTCACCTCGGCGGCGCCATCGGCCTGCATGACACGCACGCGCAGCCCACTATGATCCCCGGCCGGCAGCGGCAGGCTGATCGTGGTGGTTTTCGGCACCAGATCGCTCGGCGCGGGCAGGCTGGGAATCTCCACCCGGGCAAGCGCACGGCCCTTGGCATCTTCCAGCACCGCCACGCCCACGCTGGTCGCGACGTGGCCCAGGCTGTGCACGGTCACCTGCACCTGGCCGCCCTCCACGCGGACATCGCTCCGCCCGATCCCGAGGTCGGCCCGCTGCTCGACCGGCGTGCCGGCCTGCACCAGCTCGAACTCGAACACCTGGCTCTGCCCCGGCGCGAAGCGCAGCGTGGTCGAGGCACTGCGTTCCAGCGCCAGATCGCGCGTCGTCGCCTTGCCGTCGATCCGGTCATCGCCGTCGCGGTCCACGCCGCTGGTCATCCGCCATTGCCCGGCGGTGACGTTCCAGGTGCTCATCTCCGCGTCCACCGCGCGCGTGCCCAGGTTGTAGGCGATCACCTTGAAGCGGTCCGGCGAAGGCGCGTGCACCAGCAGCGCCACCTGTTCGGCCGCGTCCGGCTGGGCGAAGCGCCAGCTCACGGTGTGGCCGGGCCAGCTCTGGTTGCGCTTGAGCGCGATACCGCCCAACCGCGCGCGCTGCAGGAACTCGCTCGGCGCCTCGACACGGTCGGACCACCAGTGGCCTTCGGTGTTCATGTACTCGCGCTGGGCCTTGGCCTGGATGCCATCAGCGTGCAATGCCTCCAGGTACTTCTTGTCGCCGGTGGCCTGCCACGCCATCAGACTGGAGAAGCCGGTGTTGCCACCGTCGGCATCGCTGATGAAGCGCGGGTTCCACTCGGCACCGCGGCCCAGCGCCTCGACGTAGTTCTCGCCCAGGTTGGACAAGGCACCCGGGCCACCGCGCTCCACGCGGTAGTCCAGCGCCTTGAGGTACTTGTCATCGCCGGTCCAGCGCCATGCCGCCCAGAAGGTGTGCATGATGTCGCCGCTGCCCGAGCCGTTGTTGAGCTCGCCGCCGCGGGTCTTGCCGGTCGCCCAGTGGATCTCGTTCGGCAGCGCCCAGCGCCCCTTGTCGTCGGTGTAGGCGTGGGCCAGGTAGCTGTCGGCCAGGCCGGTGACCAGCTTTCGGCCGGTCGGGTCGGCGTTGTACTGCCCGATCAGGAACGCCGGGTGCAGCACCGGGAAGGAGTACGGTTTCTGCCACTGCCAGTTCGGCTCGCGGTAGACCTTGTTGCCGCCGAACCAGTTGCTGGAGAACAGCAGATGCCCCTGCGGATTGGGCAGGATGATGCGTTCATCGAAGGCCTTCACCGTTTCCATCAGGCGCTCGACGGTGAGCGGATCACCCCAGTTGAGGTAGAGCATCGCGCTGTTGGTGTTGATGCCTTCCTCGTAGGCATGCAGCTCGTCGGTCTCGATGGTGCTCAAGCCATTGCTGAACATGCCATTGCGGTACACCGCATCGGACAGCGCGGTCAGCGAGGCATTGAGCTTGTCCGGCTGCACGCCCATCAGGGCCAGGCCCGGCCACTGCTGGGTGAGATCGGAATCATCGGAAATGCCCCCGCCGAAATCCCCGTACGCAATCTGGCGGTTGTCGATCCACCAGTCGATGAAGCGGCGTACGTACTTGAGGTCTTCGGTCTGGCGGAAGGCCCACAGCGGTACGCCCTTGGGCGCGTCGGGCTGGGTGAACGGCGGTTTGCCCTGGCTGTTGTAGCTGATGTAGTTCCAGTACAGCCGGCCCAGTTCGTGGTCCGGATCGACGCGCAGCAGATCGCTGAGGTCGGCATAGACGCGCGCATACAGGCGCTGGCGCTTGGAGGTGGTGTGCTCTTCGACCAGGAAGCCCCAGTTGTCGCGTACCTGATTGAAGCGGTCGGCGATGTGTTCCTTCTTCGCCTCCTCGCGGTCCTTGTAGACCATGCGGATTTCCGCACCATCCAGCGAGGTCGCATTGAAGCCGGGCGCCGCAGAGGCGATGGAGATCCACAGGCTGTCGGCGGTCAGGATGCGATCGCGCAGGTCCAGCCACAGGGTGCGCTTCTGGCCCGGCTTGACCGAGACCGACACGTCGATCATGTCGCGCGCCGGCCAGATCGGGTCCTTGATGCGGATGTTGAGCGGGATCAGGCCGTCCTGCGTGGCCGGCAGATCCAGCTTGGGCAGATCGATGGCGATGCCATCCAGGCCGTCATGCATGTTCTCCCAGCTGTGTGCCCAGCTGCGGATCAGCGGCTGCGCGGCCGGCGCGTCGCTCACGCCGGAGGGAATCAGCACGTGCACGATCGGCATCGGCTGCGCGGGCAGCGTGTCGGCCGTGCGCTTGCGCGAGCCGGCGCCCTTGGGCAGCGCCATCACCGTGCTGCGTTCGGCCGCCGGGTAGCGGCCGTCGATGTACTCGCGCAGTGCGGCGATGTTGGTGTAATCCGGCAGCGCCTGGCTGTCGATCAGGTAGCGCTGCTTGACCGTACCCTCCGGCTCGGCGGCGTCGCTGACCTGGTAGGCCCAGATTTCCTGGATCGGGGTTTCCTGCGCGGTATTGCGGAAGTGCAGCACGCCGCCGTCCTGGGCTGGAATGCTGTTGACGCTGCGGACCACGCCCTGCGGGCGCTGGAACAGGGTCTGTGCCGGCTGGCCGTCCACGCTGTGGCTGAGCCCGCCAAACGCTGCACCGCGCACTTCGATGCGGTTGACGGTTTCACCGGCCGGCAGGGTCAGGTCGAGCTGCTGGCCACCCTCGACATAGGTATTCCAGTCCGGCAGCTGGAAGTAATCATCCCGTCCGGCCAGCCGCGAGCGGTTGTAGACGCCCGGCCAGGTGGTCTCGGCGATGCCGTCGGTCGCCTTCCACATCCACTGCTTGTGGTCCTTGGTATCGGCGAATTCGATTTTGCGGATCGTGGTGGTCGGGGCACTCAATGCCGGCGGCGGCGTGGCCTCCCACCCATGGCGATGGCGCCAGGCGCGCATCGGGTCAGGCGCGGCCACGGCCGTGGTCGGGGCAGCATTCCGGGCCAGTGCGGCCATGCCGGCCGGATCGAGCAGACGGTCGTAGACGCGGATCTCGTCGAAATCGCTGCCACGCAGGAAGTTGTAGCGGCTCTGCACCTGGTAGGGCGCCATCACGCGTCCGGCCAGGCCGAGCTGATCGAGTGCGGCGTCGTAGTCGGCGGTGGTCTCCTGGCGGGCAACCTCTTTGCCGTCCACGTACAGGCGCACGCCGTGGTTTTCGTCCCAGCCGAAGGCGATGTGCTGCCACTGCTGCGGCGAGGGGTTCTGGTCGAGCTTGAACGACACGCGGGTGCGCGCCAGGTTGGCATCGGTGACGAAGGCATCGAAGCCGTGGCCGTTCCAGTCGATGCGCAGCCAGGCCATGTCCCAGCTGCTGTGGTCGGCATAACCAACCCGGAAGATCACGAACGGTGCTTCACCCACCGCGTAGCGCGAACGCCAGAAGAAGCCCAGCGTACCGCGTTGGGCCTGGATGTTGCCGGGGGCATTCCACGACAGCACGCCGTCATCGGCCCATTCGATCGCACTGCCATGCGCCCCGTCGGGAACCCGCTTCACCTTGTCCACGAAGTTGGGGACCGGGTCGCCCGCGGCGGTATCGGCCTGCAGGCCCTGGTCGGCCGACACGTGGAACAGCAGCTGGGGCGCGGTCTGCGCCCAGGCGGTGCCACTGCCCGCAAGCAGCAGCGCCAGCAGGCTGGCGGACAGGCGGGAGGGGCGGATCGAGGCGGCGACAACGCGATGCATGAGACCTTCCTTTCGACAGCAGAAACAGTACAGCGGAACCAGCAGCGGGGGTCAGCCGCTCACGGTGGCCTCCCGCCCCGGCACCGCGCCCGCCATCCCGGAGAGAAGGATGCAAGCGGGCGCGATACCTGTGGCGGAAGACGCAGCACGGTCAGAACTTGTAACGCAGGCCGAGGTAGTACTGGCGGCCCGTATGGGTGTAGCGATCCGGCAGCGACAGCGCTGAATCGACGTAGCGCTCGTCGGCGGTGTCGAGCAGGTTGATCGCCTCGAAGGTCAGCGAGAGGTTCTTGTTGACCTTGTAGGACATGTTGAAGTCCACGTTCTCCACGCTGTACTTGCCCTGCACGTCGGCGGTGGCGAACTGGTTGCCGTCCAGGTCCCACACGTTCTCCTGCGAGAGGATCGTGCTGATGTACGCGTCGCGGTAGCTGGTGGAGACGCGGGCGCTGAAGCGGCCGTCGTCGTAGTACAGGGTGGCGTTGTACGAGTTCGGCGAGAGGTTCAGCAGGTCGTTCTCGGTGTAGGTGGTGACGATCGTGCTGCCGGTGCCCGAGCTGAACATGTATTTGATCTTCGACTCGACGTGCGTGTAGTTCAGCTGCACGCCGAAGTTCTTCCAGAAGCCGGGCAGGAAGCTGAAAGGCTGCTGGTAGGACACTTCATAGCCCTTGAGCGGGCCGCCCGGGGTGTTGAAGTAGCTCTGCACGTTGAACACGGTGTCCGGGCTGAAGCCGGTCGGCAGCAGGTCCAGCGAGTAGCCCATGTCCGCCCAGGTGGTGAGCAGGCGCGTGCGCTGCACGTAGCTGTCGATGTCCTTGTAGAACAGTGCCGCCGACAGCAGCGCCCCTTCCTCGAAGTACCACTCCGCGCTCAGGTCGTAGTTGGTCGAGCGGAACGGATCGAGCTTGGGGTTGCCCAGGTTGATCGAGTAGCTGCGGTCGTCATCGAAGTACGCGGTAGGTCCCCCGCTGACGCTGGGCGACAGGTTGGACAGGGTCGGGCGGGCCATGGTCTTGGCCGCGCCGAAGCGCAGCACGAAGGTATCGCTCAGGTCCCAGGCCAGGTTCAGCGAGGGCAGCCAGTCGTCGTACTTGTGGCCGACCCGGGTGGCGACCTGCAGGCGCTCGCCGGGATCGGCGGTGGCGCTGGCCACGCCGAAGAACGGCGCGCAGGCCGAAGACAGATCGGTCGCATTGGCCGCGGTGCACGGCGCATAGCCATCGGCGGTGATCCGCGTCTGCACATAGCGCACGCCGAGGTTGCCACGGAACGCACGACCCAGCAGATCGGTGTTGAAGTCGAGCTGCAGGTAGCTGCCGTAGCTCTTCTCGTTGACGTCGAAGTTGTTGTTGGACGCGCCGAAGTGGCCCACGCTGGCCAGGCGGTAGTCGCCGCCGAGGGTACCGGTGTCGCAGTTGCAGTAGATGTCCAGCAGCTTGGCGATCTGGTTGAAGTCCGGCACCAGCCAGCTGTTGGGCAGGTTGCCGTCCATGCCCTTGCCGAAGCCGCTCAGCGTATCGCTCAGGTCACCCACGGTGACGCCGGCCGGCAGTGCCTGCGACAGGCGCCCGTAACTGATGTTGCGGAACTCCTGCGTGCTCATGTCGTAGTCTTTGAAGGCCAGACCGCCGCGCAGGGTGAAGGTGGGGCTGATATCGAAGGTCAGATCGACCTTGGCCGTGTCGAAGGCGTTGTCGACGTACTGCGGATTCAAGCGCACTTCGCTGATGTTGCCGCCACGCGCGGTGCCGTTGGCGTTGACCGGCGTGCTGCCGTAGCCGAGCCACTTCCAGTTGTCCACGGCGTTGAGATCGAACGGGAAGGACATCGCCGGCACCTTGCCGTTGCGCATGTCCAGCACGAAGCCGTCCAGGTTGCTGTTGTCGAAGCTGACCATCGAGAAGACCGGCCGCTCATAGTTCGACTCGGAGTGGCCGACCACGGCATCCAGGCGCACCGCATCGTTGAAGCGATGCTCCAGGTTCAGGCTGAACTGCTTGAACTCGGTGCTTTCTTCGATGGCGGTGGATTCGGTGCGGAAGTCGACGTTGTCGAACACGCCGTAGGTCAGGCGGTTCTGCTCATCGGCATGCGCTTCGCGGACCACGATCTGGGTCTTGCCGCCGTACTGCGCGGTGCGATGCAGGTTGGCGCCGATGGAGTCTTCGCGCACGTTCTTGTCGAGCTTGGAGTACAGCATGTCCAGGTTCAACTGCGTGTCGTCGCTGACCTTGAACTGCACTGCGCCGGTGACACCCAGGCGCTCGATCTCATGTTCGGTGCGGATATAACGCGGGTAACGCGGGATCCAGGCGTTGGTCGCGGTCTCGTAGGCGGCGATGTTCTCGGCGGTCGCGGCCGGGCGATCCAGGCCGGGGCCGCAGTGGGTCGCATCGATGCCGTAGCTGCCCCAGCCGTTGCTGCGCGCCTGGTTGGCGGCGCTGCCGACACCGGCGGCGGTTTCATTGGCCAGCGGGTTGCGCGGGGTCTGCGGGTCGTAGCCGGCCGGGCTGCAGAAGCCATAGGTGCCGTTGTTGGCCGCGGTGCTCTGGTTGGAGTTGCGGTAGTTGCCGTGCTCCCAGCGGACCGGGTTGTAGCCTTCTTCGAAGATGGTGCGCTTGCTGTAGGCCACCGACATCAGCGCGCCGACCCGGCCGTCGGCCCAGGTGTTGCTGATCAGCCCGGAGATGCGCGGGTCCTTGTTCCTGGAGAGTTCGTTGAAGCCGTACTGGCCGCCGAGCGAGGCCTGGAAGCCCTCGAAATCGAACGGGCGCGAGCCGCGCAGGTCGACAGTGGCGCCGAGAGAGCCCTCATCGGTCTGCGCCGACTGGGTCTTGTTGATCTTGACCCGGCTGAACAGCTCCGAGGCGAAGGTATTGAAGTCGAAGCCGCGGCTGCGGTTGACGCCGGTGGTGCCGCTGCCTGCGGTGGACAGCGCTTCCAGGCCGTTGATGCGCACGCGGGTGAAGTCCGAGCCCAGGCCGCGCACGGAAATCTGCTGGCCTTCGCCGCCTTCACGGTCGATCGAGACGCCGGCGATGCGCTGCATCGACTCGGCCAGGTTCAGATCCGGGAACTTGCCGATGTCTTCAGCGTAGATCGCATCGACCTGCTCGACGCTGTAGCGCTTTTCATCCAGCGACTGCTGCAGGCTTTCGCGGTAGGTCGCCTTGACCTCCACCTTGTCCAGATCGACCGCGTTGAGTGACGCGGCCTGTTCCGGCGTCTGCTGTGCCGCGGCGATGCCAGCCACGCCCTGCAACGCCAAGGCGACCGATACTGCGAGCAAGGTAACCGGTGTCTTTTTGCGGGTGTCGAGTCGTTCCATCGTGTGTAAGCCCCTCCCAGGGTTCGCCGCCATGCGACCGTGATGTTGATGAGTCATGACGTCCGGCCTCCCCCGGAGCGTCCAGCGCGCATTGCCGCGGTGACACCGCTGGTCATCCGAAACGTAACAAACCATTCACGCGGCGGCATCTTGCGCCGCAGCAGCGTGCATTCGCTGGTGAGAGTCGTGGGATGGCAACGATGGCGGCGCGCGCGCAGCCGGCGGCGTGATCACTCACGCCGCCGGCGGGTACTGCCGTTGAATCAGAACTTGTAGCGCACGCCGAGCAGGAACTGGCGGCCGGTTTCGGTGTACTGCAGCGGCAGCCGACCGGTGGCCGGCGAGTAGACCCACTCGTCGGAAGCTTCGTTGGTCAGGTTGATGCCTTCCAGGCTCAGTTCGAGCTGGTCGCTGATCGTGTAGCGGATCGAGGCATCGATGACGGTGGTGCCGGTCATGCCGTGGTAACCGTCGAGGTTGAAGCCGGCTTCCGTACCCGGTGCCTGGGTCAGGTAGTCATCGCGGTTGGTCGCCGAGACACGGCCGGAGAAGACCTTGCCTTCGTAGAACAGCGTGGCGTTCCAGGACGACTTGGACAGGCCGGTCAGGTCGGTCTTCATCACCGGCTGGCCGGCCGCGTTGAGGTACTGGATCTGCGATTCCACCCAGGTGTAGTTCAACTGCACGCCCAGGTTGGACCACTTGCCCGGCAGGAAGGTGAACGGCTGGGTGTAGTTGGCTTCCACGCCGTGCAGTTCACCGCCCGGGGTGTTGACCGGGCGGCTGTAGGTGAAGTCGTCGGCGGGCGAGGCACCGGTGCCGATCAGCAGCGAGGCGGGCAGGCCGCTGTCGGAGTACGGACGCACTTCGCGGGTGGTCTGCACGAAGCTCTCGATGTCCTTGTAGAACAGCCCGATGCCGGCCATCGCGCCTTCGGCGAAGTACCACTCGAAGCCGAGGTCGACGTTGGTCGCGCGGATCGGCTCCAGGTCCGGGTTGCCGCTGGAGATGGTGCGCGCACCACCGGCCACGGCCACCGTTGCGCCCGGCGTCAGGCTGCCCAGGCCCGGGCGGCTCATCACCTTGGCCGCGCCGAGGCGGATCAGGAAGTCCGGGGTGACTTCAGCCACCAGGTTGAACGAGGGCAGGGTGTCGTTGTAGGTGCGGTTCTCGGTGGTGGAGACCGTACCGGTGGCCAGCGTGGACAGGCCGGTGGAGCTCTGCTTGGTGCGCACGTAGCGCACACCCACGTTGCCCGACAGCGGCAGGCTGCCCAGTTCGGTGGAGAACTCGCCCATCAGGTAGGCACCACGGTCCTTCTCTTCGACGCTGCGCACGTTGTTGGCGCGCGGGGCGACGGCGAAGATGCCGCTGTTGCTGTAGATGTCGAACTGATCGGCAATCGCGTTCAGGTCCGGCACCACCCAGTTGGACGGGCTGCCGTTGATGCCCTTCAGGCCGGCCTGCTCGGTCATGTCCACCGGCACGATCTTGGTGCCATCGGCGAAGTTGGGCACGGCCAGTTCGCTGGCACGGCGCAGTTCGGTGGTCTTGAACGTGTAGTCCTTGGCCAGCACGCCGCCCTTCAGGCGGAAGCCCGGGCTGATGTTCCAGTTGAAGTCGAGCTGGCCGGTATCGAAGTCATTGTCCACGTACTGCGGGCGCAGGCGGATTTCCGCCAGTTCCCAGCCCGCCGGGTTGGTCGGGTCGATGCCGTAGTTCAGCGTCGGGAAGCGGCTGTTGCCCCGGTAGTCGTAGCTGTAATTGTCGACGTCGTACTTGTCCATGATGATCGTGGTCTGGACCGGGTTCTCGTGCTTGGAGCGCGAGATGCCGACCTTGCCGGACAAGGTGAAGTCATCGCCAAAGCGGTGCTGGCCATTGAGGCTGAGCTGCTTGAACTCGGTGCTCCACTCGTCATGGCGGTTTTCGGTACGGATGTCGACATTGTCGAATTCGCCGTAGACCAGCGCGTTGTTTTCGATCGCGCCGTTCTTGACGATCATCGCCGGCTTGCCGACCAGGCGCGGCGTGGTGCTGGTGCCACGGCTGAAGGAGATCGCCTCGATGTAGTGTTCGTCGCGGGTCGCATCGATCTTGGAATACAGCGCATCCAGCGAGAACTCGGTGGCGTCGCTCGGCTTCCACTGCAGGGTGCCGGTCACGCCCAGGCGCTTCTGCTCATGCTCCATCTGCACGTAGCGCGGGAAGCGCGGGTGGTAGACGTCGGCCGAACGGGCGGCGGCGAACGGCGAGGCCGCGTTGAAGTTGCCGTTGCTCGGGCCGTTGGCCCAGCGGCCGGTGTTGGAGCCCTCTTCCAGCGCCTGGCGCTCGGAATAGGCCACCGACAACAAGGCACCGAAGGTGCCGTCGGCAAAGGTGTTGGAGATCAGCGCGGCCATGCGCGGGTCGGCCTTTTCGGCCATCGCGTTGTAGCCGGCCTGGCCGCTGGCGGCGAAGGTGAAGCCGTCATAGTCGAACGGGCGCGCGGTGCGCAGGTCGACCGTGGCCCCCAGCGAGCCTTCCTCGACGTCCGCCGAGGCGGTCTTGCGCACCATCAACTGCGAGAACAGGTCCGAGGCGAACACGTTGAAATCGAAGCCACGGCCACGGTTGGTGCCGCCGCTCTGGTCGCCGGCGCCGACGGTGGTCAGCGCTTCCATGCCGTTGATGCGCACGCGGGTGAAGTCCGGGCCCAGGCCGCGCACCGAGATGTTGCGGCCTTCGCCGGCCTCACGGGTGATGACCACGCCGGGAATGCGCTGCAGCGACTCGGCCAGGTTCAGATCCGGGAACTTGCCGATATCCTCGGCGACGATGGCATCGACCACGCCGGCTTCGCCGCGCTTGATGTCCAGCGCCTTCTCGACACTGGCGCGGTAGCCGGTGACGGTGACGGTATCCAGGTCGGTGGGGTTGGTCCCCGCATCCTGGGCCAGCGCGGTACCACTCAGCGCCAGGCCGATCGACAATGCGAGCAAGGTAACCGGTGTCTTTTTCTGCGTGTTCTGGACTTGCATGTTTTCCCTCTCCCAAGGTGCTACATGAAACAGCTATCCAACGACATGTCAGTGCAATGACACCGCTGGTCAGGGCGGACGTTAACAGCCCGTTACTGATCCGGCATCTTGCACCGCAGCAGACTTTCAATGTCCCGCAGACGCTTGCAGGACAATGGTTCCGACATTCGGGACAGGTGGACGGGGCGGCGTCCATCGCTAGAATGACACCGCTAGCCATTGCTGCTGGGCGTCCTTGCGGCGTCTGCGGCCCTCACAAGGATCCAAGACCATGAGTCGTGTTGTCTGTTTCGGAGAGTTGTTGCTGCGCATGAGCGCCCCCGGCCGGGAGCTGTTGCTGCAGAGCCCGCAGCTGGCCGTGCACGCCGGGGGTGCGGAGGCCAATGTCGGTGTCTCTCTGGCCCATCTGGGGCATGCAGTGGCCGCGGTCAGCACGGTGCCGGCCAACCCGCTGGGCGAGTACGCCGTGGGCGAGCTGCGCCGCCACGGCGTGGACACCACCGCCGTGCGGCGCACCGACGGCCGGATGGGCCTGTACTTCCTGACCACCGGCGCCGTGCAGCGTGCCAGTGAAGTGGTCTACGACCGCGCCGATTCGGCCTTCGCCAACAGCAGTCCCGCCGACTACGACTGGGACACGCTGCTGGCCGGCGCCGACTGGCTGCACCTGTCCGGGGTCAGCCCGGCGCTCAACCCGGCGATGGCCCAGGCCACGCTGGCCGCAGCCCGTGCGGCGTGCGCGCGCGGCGTGAAGGTGTCCTTCGACGGCAACTTCCGCCCGTCGCTGTGGGCGCGCTGGCAGGGCGATGCGCCTGGCATCCTGCGCGAATTGTTCGCCTGCGCCGATCTCGTCTTCGCTGACTACCGCGATATCGGCGTGGTGCTCGGGGGTGCGTTCGAGCAGGCCGATGTGCGTGAGCGCGTCGATGCGGCCGCGGCGCAGGCCTTCGCCGCGTTCCCGCGGTTGCAGTGGATGGCCTGCACCCAGCGCACCCCGCACAGCGTGGACAACCATGCACTCGGGGCGATGCTGATCGGCCGTGATGGCACCCGCGCGGTGGCGCCAACCCGCGAAATGATCGGCATCGTGGACCGCATCGGCGGCGGTGATGCCTTCGCCGCCGGCATCCTGCATGGCATGATGCGCGGCTTCGCGCCGGACGCGATCGTGCGTTTCGGCCTCGCCGCAGGCTGCCTGAAGCATTCCATCCCCGGCGATTTCAACCCTGTCAGCGAGGCTGACGTCATGGCCCTCACGGGCGAGGAGCGATTCGATGTCCGGCGCTGATCCGCGCGTACGCGCAGTCCTGAAACTGGCCCCGGTGATTCCGGTGTTCACCCCGGAAAATGTCGAGGATGCGGTCGAGGTCGCGCGTGCCCTGTTCAACGGCGGCCTGCCGGTGATCGAAGTGACGCTGCGCACGCCGATGGCGATGGAGGCGATCCAGGCGATGGTCGAGGCCGTGCCCGATGCCGTGGTCGGCGCCGGTACCGTGTTGACCGCCGCGCAGATGGAGAAGGTCAAGCAGGTGGGCGGGCGCTTTGCGGTATCGCCGGGCGCGACCCCGCGCCTGTACGCCGCCGCGCGCGATACCGATCTGCCGTTCCTGCCGGGCGTGGCGACCTCGTCGGAGCTGATGCTCGGCCTGGAGCAGGGCCTGGATACCTTCAAGTTCTTCCCGGCGGTGCAGGCCGGCGGCGCGGCCATGCTGTCGGCATGGAACGGCCCGTTCGGCGATGTGCGGTTCTGCCCGACCGGCGGCATCAGCGCGCAGACCGCGCGCGATTTCCTGCATCTGCCCAACGTGCTGTGCGTGGGCGGTTCGTGGCTCACCACGCGGGCGCTGCTGCAGGCCAGGGACTGGGCCGGCATCGAGCAGCTCGCGCGCGATTCGGCCGCGCTGGTCGGCTGAGCCCGCACGGCCTGCCGCCTCAGTGGCGGCGGGCCGTCGCCCCGACGCGGCGATACAGGGTGCTGCGACTGATGCCCAGCGCGCGCGCGGCCTGGGCGACATTGCCATGGCTGGCGCGCAGCGCATCGCGCATGGCGGTTTCGGTCATCGCCTCCAGCCCCTCTGCCGTGGATGGCATCACCGCTGCGTGCACCCTGTGCAGATAGGCCGGCAGCATCCCATGCAGGATCACCTCGCCCGGATCGCTCAGCGCCACCAGCGTGCGCAGGCACGAGCACAACTGCCGCACATTGCCTGGCCAGGCATACCCGGCCAGCGCCTCCAGCGCGGCGGACTCCAGTTGCCGGCCCTGGCCAAGGCGTTGCCACAGGCCCTGCACCAGCGCCGTACGGTCGCCATGCTCGCGCAGCGCCGGCAGGCGCACGCTGTGATCGGCGATGCGGTAGTAGAGATCGCTGCGGAAATCACCGGCGGCCATTGCCTGGTCCAGATCGCGGTGGGTGGCGCAGATCAGGGCGAAATCCAGCTGCACCGGCTTGCCGCCGCCCAGCGGTGACAGCGTGCGCTCCTGCAGCACGCGCAGCAGCCGCGGCTGCAGCGCCAGCGGCATGTCGCCGATCTCATCGAGGAACAGCACCCCGCCCTGGGCCTGGCGCAGCAGGCCGGTGTTGCCGCTCTTGCGCGCGCCGGTGAAGGCACCTTCCTCGTAGCCGAACAGCTCGGCTTCGATCAGGCCTTCCGGCAGCGCCGCACAGTTGACCGCCACGAACGGCTTGTCGGCACGCGTACTGCGCCGGTGCAGCTCACGTGCGAAGACTTCCTTGCCGGTACCGGTCTCCCCCTGCAGCAGCACCGGCAGCTGCGCATCCAGCACGCGGCAGGCGCGCTCGAGCACCTGCTGCTGGGCCGCATCGAACAGCGGCGTGGCGTCCACCCGCACCGCAGCTGCGGCGGCGCGCGCGGGTGCCGCGGGGGTCGGCCGCGCGGGCAGTGGCGAGCGTACCGTGGCGCCACCGGACGGGCTCACGTGGCCATACAGCGCGCGTCCCTGGCGGTCGACCAGCGCGCCATCATCGTGCAGCCGCGACAGCGGGCCATCGAACAACGCCTCGTAGGGCGCCCTGCCGATGTCGCCGTGGTCCAGGCCGAACAGGGCCAGCCCGGCACGGTTGGCGGCCACCAGGCGGCCATTGCGGAAGCCCAGCACGCCTTCGCGCGCGGTGCCGAGCAGCCCGGCGTCGTGATGCAGGCGGACCACCTCGCAGTCGCCCAGCCCTGCCTCGAAGTAACGGTGTTCGATGTGCGCCACCGCCTGCCGCGCCAGGACGCGGGCATGCAGGTGCTGCTGGCGCGCATCGCCGGAGATATCCAGTACCCCCACGCGCTGCCCGTAGGGATCGAAGATCGGCGTCGCCGAACAGGTCAGGATCGCGTGCGGGGCAAAGTAGTGCTCACCGCCACGCACCTCCACCGAGCGACCTTCCACGATGGCGGTGCCGATCGCATTGGTGCCCACCGTGGTTTCATCCCAGCGCACGCCTGGCATCAACGCCACCCGCCCGGCCTTGTCGAGGAAACCCGGGTTGCCCTCCGCATCCAGGATCCAGCCGGCTTCGTCGGTGAGCAGCGCGATGCTGCCGGTCGCGGCGATGTCGGCGGCCAGGCCATCCAGCTCCGGCCGCGCCAACCGCCACAGCGTTTCCTGGCGTTGCCGCAGTTCGCGCAGGCGCGCGTCCGGCAGTGGCTCGACCTCCGGCTGCGCATCCACCGAGAGCCCACCGCGCTGGCAGCGTTGCCAGGACTGCAGGATGGTGTCGGGCACGATACCGACCGGTGCCGCGCCACGTTCGAAGAACGAGCGGCGCGCATTGCCGACACGGTGCTGGAGCGGAAGCTGGGACACCTGGACTCTCCAGTGTCGCAATCTGCGACAGTTGTAGCGGGGCCTGTTCCGATAAACACCACACCCGGGGTTACCGCGCAATGACCGGCCGTGGTGCACTGCATCAGTTTCAGTGGCCCTCTCCAGTCCGTGCACCGCGTAGCGCCATGCCGCACTGCACCACACCGAACCTGGCATCGTCCTTGCGCCATGGAACAGACCCTTACCGGGCCTGTCCACTGCCATCCGGAGATGCACCCATGAATGCCGTCACGTCCGCCAAGCCGCACGCCACCGATCCGCAGTCCATCTTCAAGCCGCGCTACGGCAACTACATCGGCGGGGAATGGGTGGCGCCGCGCAGCGGCCAGTACTTTGAAAACACCACGCCGGTGACCGGCAAGGTGTTCACCGTGGTCGCCCGTTCCAACGCCGAGGACATCGAAGCGGCGCTCGACGCTGCCCACGCGGCCAAGACCGCCTGGGCCGAGACCTCGACCACCGAACGCGCAAATATCCTCAACAGGATCGCCGACCGCATCGAGGAAAACCTCGAGCTGCTCGCGCATGCCGAGACCTGGGACAACGGCAAGCCGATCCGCGAAACGCTCAACGCCGACGTGCCGCTGATGGCCGACCACTTCCGCTATTTCGCCGGGGCGGTGCGCGCGCAGGAAGGCAGCCTGTCGGAGATCGACAAGGACACCATCGCCTACCACTTCCACGAGCCGCTCGGCGTGGTCGGGCAGATCATCCCGTGGAACTTCCCGATGCTGATGGCCGCCTGGAAGCTGGCCCCGGCCCTGGCCGCCGGCAACTGCGTGGTGCTCAAGCCGGCCGAGCAGACCCCGGCTTCGATCCTGGTGCTGATGGAGGTGATCGGCGATCTGCTGCCCAAGGGCGTGCTCAACGTGGTCAATGGCTTCGGTGTGGAGGCGGGCAAGCCGCTGGCGTCCAACCCGCGCATCGCCAAGATCGCCTTCACCGGCGAGACCACCACCGGCCGGCTGATCATGCAGTACGCCAGCCAGAACCTGATCCCGGTGACGCTGGAGCTGGGCGGCAAATCCCCGAACATCTTCTTCGCCGATGTCATGGCCGAGGACGACGACTTCCTCGACAAGGCCATCGAAGGCTTCGTGCTGTTCGCCTTCAACCAGGGCGAGGTGTGTACCTGCCCGTCGCGCGCGCTGATACAGGAATCGATCTACGAGAAATTCATGGAACGCGCGCTCAAGCGCGTGGCCGCGATCAAGCAGGGCAATCCGCTCGATCCCAACACCATGGTCGGTGCGCAGGCCTCCTCCGAGCAGTTGGAGAAAATCCTCTCCTACTTCGACATCGGCAAGCAGGAGGGTGCCGAAGTGTTGATCGGCGGTGAGCAGGCCAAGCTGGACGGCGACCTGGCCGGCGGCTTCTACGTGAAGCCCACCGTGTTCAAGGGCCACAACAAGATGCGCGTGTTCCAGGAAGAAATCTTCGGGCCGGTGGTCTCGGTGACCACGTTCAAGACCGAGGAGGAAGCGCTGGAGCTCGCCAACGACACCCTGTACGGCCTCGGCGCCGGCGTGTGGAGCCGCGATGCGTCGCGCCTGTACCGCATGGGCCGTGGCATCCAGGCCGGGCGCGTGTGGACCAACTGCTACCACGCCTATCCGGCACATGCCGCGTTCGGCGGCTACAAGCAGTCGGGCATCGGCCGCGAGAACCACAAGATGATGCTCGACCACTACCAGCAGACCAAGAACCTGCTGGTCAGCTATTCGCCCAAGAAGCTGGGCTTCTTCTGAGCCCGCGCCGGGCTTGATCCCGATCAAGGCGCCGGCATGCGGCCGGCGCCACAGTGCTGTCATTGGCAATCCACGGAGATCCACGCATGAACAAGACCATGAAGGCCGCTGTCGTCCGCGAATTCGGAAAGCCGTTGCGCATCGAGGAGGTCGAGGTGCCGCGTCCGGGGCCCGGCGACATCCTGGTGAAGATCGAAGCCTGTGGCGTGTGCCACACCGACCTGCATGCGGTGGACGGTGACTGGCCGGTCAAGCCCAACCCGCCCTTCATTCCCGGCCATGAAGGGGTCGGCCACGTGGTTGCGGTGGGTGCGGGTGTCAGCCACATCCGCGAGGGCGACCGCGTCGGCATCCCGTGGCTGTATTCGGCGTGCGGCTACTGCGAGCACTGCCTGGGCGGCTGGGAAACCCTGTGCGAAGCGCAGCAGAACACCGGCTACTCGGTGAACGGTGGCTTCGCCGAATATGCGCTGGCCAATGCGGCCTATGTCGGCCTGCTGCCGAAGGGCGTGGGCTTCATCGAGGTCGCGCCGATCCTGTGTGCCGGCGTCACCGTCTACAAAGGCCTGAAGGTCACCGATACCAAGCCCGGCCAGTGGGTGGTGATCTCCGGCATCGGCGGGCTCGGCCACATGGCCGTGCAGTACGCCAAGGCGATGGGCCTGAACGTGGCCGCGGTGGATATCGATGACGGCAAGCTGGCGCTGGCCGAGCGGTTGGGCGCGACGATCACCGTCAACGCGCGCAATACCGATCCGGCCGCGTTCCTGAAGAAGGAGATCGGCGGCGCGCACGGCGCACTGGTCACCGCGGTCTCGCCGAAGGCCTTCGAGCAGGCACTGGGCATGGTCCGCCGGGGCGGTACGGTCTCGTTGAACGGCCTGCCGCCGGGCAACTTCCCGCTGGACATCTTCGGCATGGTGCTCAACGGCATCACCGTGCGTGGGTCGATCGTCGGCACCCGCCTGGACCTGCAGGAATCGCTGGAATTCGCCGAGCAGGGCAAGGTCGCCGCGACGGTCACCAGCGATTCGCTGGAGAACATCAACGACATCTTCGCGCGCATGCACGCAGGCAAGATCGAAGGCCGCGTGGTGCTCGACATGAACGCGTAGAACGCACGGCGCGCTGCCGATGTACCTCGGCAGCGCCTGTTCCACGGTAGTGCCGGCCTCGCTGGCCGGCTCCCGGAGAATCCCGACCATGCCCGACCTCCCGCTCCAGGTAATGGCCACGCTCCCGGCCCTGCAGCTGATCGAGACATTGCAGGCCCGCCATGGCGACCTGCTGTTCCATCAGTCCGGTGGCTGCTGCGACGGCTCCTCGCCGATGTGTTTTGCCCAGGGCGATTTCATCGTGGGCGACCGCGACGTGCAGCTCGGCGAGATCGGCGGCGCCCCGTTCTACATCAGCCCGTCGCAGTTCGCGTACTGGAAGCACACCCAGCTGATCATCGACGTGGTGCCTGGCCGGGGCGGCATGTTCTCGCTGGAGAACGGCGAGGGCGTGCGCTTCCTGGTCCGCTCACGGCTGTTCAGTGATGACGAGTTCGCCCAGCTCAAGGCAGCCGGCCGGGTCTGAAACACGCCGCGGCAACCCGTCCATAATGGCGGCTCCCCCGCCGTGACGCCCCTGCCATGCCTGTGTGGTCCGCCCTGAAGAATCCACTGCTGTCCGTACTGGCTGTCGTGTTCGCGTTCGCGGTGATGGTGCTGGTCAACAGCCTCGGTTCGTGGCTGGTGCCGTTGCTGCGCATTCCGCCGGGCGGCGAGCCGCAGCTGGCCTGGGACCTGGCCTGGACGATCCTCAGCGGCATCGCCGCAATCGCCTTTGCCAGCCGTTATGCGCCCACCTGGCCGCGTGTGCACGGCGGCGTGGTGTGGGCGGTGATCGCGGCCGCATCGATCTACACCGCGTGGGATTTCGGCAGCGATTTCCCGTTCTGGTTCGTGGTGATCCTGCTGGTCTCGCTGCCGGTGCAGGCATTCGTGGGCCTGTGGGTAGGCACGCGGTTCCGGCCAGCGCGCGCCTGATCAGCTGCCGGGCAGCACCTGCTTCACCTGCTTCATGCCTTCCCACGGGTCCTGCTTCAGCCGCTCCGCGCGCTGCAGTGCTTTCGCCATCGGGAAGGCGTCCGGCGCCGCGATGCGGCCCAGCTCTTCCCAGCGCAGCGGCACCGCCACGCCGGCTCCGGGCCGCGCCCGCAGCGACCACGAGCTCACGCTGGTGGCGCCGCGCGCATTGCGCAGCCAGTCGATGAAGATCACCCCGTCGCGCTTGGCCTTGCTCATCGTCGCCACATAGCGATCCGGTGCCTGGGTGGACATGGCCTGCGCAAACGCCTCGCAGAAGTCCTTGGCCTGCGCCCAGTCGGCCTTGGGCTGCAGCGGCACCACCACGTGCACGCCCTTGCCGCCGGAGAGCCGGACGAAGCTCTCCAGCCCGGCTTCCTGCAGGCGCGCGCGCACGTCGCGTGCGGCGGCCTTTATCTGCGTCCAGTTCACGCCTTCGCCGGGATCCAGATCGAACACCAGCCGGTCCGGATGTTCGGGATCCTCGACGGTGGCGCCCCAGGGATGCAGCTCCAGGGTGTTCATCTGCACCAGCTGCAGCAGACCCTCCACGTCCTCGATGTAGAGGTAGTCTTCGCGCCCGCTCTTCTGCTCCAGCGGGATCGCCTTGACCGCGCCACTCAGGCCGGTGCCATGGTGTTTCTGGAAGAAGCAGGGCTTGTCCACCCCGTCCGGGCAGCGCAGCACCGACAGCGGGCGGTGCGCCACCTCGGGCAGGATCCAGCGCGCCATGCGGCGGTAGTAGTCGGCCACCTCGCCCTTGGTGATCTTCGCCTTGGCGAACACCACGCGCTCGGGATGGCTGATCGTCACGGTGCTCTCGTCCTGCGCGGCCGTAGCTGCCTTCTTTCGCCCGCGCGTTCCGGCCGGGGTGGCGGAGGCCGCGGTACTGGAGACGATAGGGGAGACGGCAGTAGCTGTGGCGCCCAGATCCTTGGCGTGTTTGTCCTCGCGCAGCCGCTTGAAGCTGGCCTGGCGCAGCAACCCTTCCTTGGCCCATCCACGGAACGCGACCTCCGCCACCAGCACCGGCTTCACCCAGTGCACGCTGCGTGCGGTGAACGGCACATGCGCAGGCAGCTCGACCACTGCGTCCTTCACCGTCAGCGGGGTCAGCTGCCTGGTCAGCGCGCGCAGCGCGGCATCGTCGAAGCCCGTGCCGACGCGGCCGACATAGCGCAGCCCGCGCTTGTCCGGGGTGGCCATCAGCAGCGAGCCGAAGCCACTGCGCGATCCCTTCGGTTCGGTATAGCCGACGATGAGGAACTCATCGGTGTTCTCGTGCTTGATCTTGATCCAGTCGCGCGAGCGCGCGTTGACGTAGGGCGCGTCGATCCGCTTGCTGATGATGCCTTCGAAGCCGGCCTCGCCACTGGCGGCAAACACCGCCGGGCCGTGGTCGCGCACGTGGTCGCTGTAGGCCAGGGTGCCCGGCGTGGCGCCCAGCAGGTCCTTGAGCAGGGCCTTGCGCGCCAGCAGTGGCACCCGGCTGACATCCACCCCGGCGATGCCGGGCATGTCGAACACCACATAGCGCAGCGGCTGTTTGGCGGTGCCATCGATGACCTTCTGCAATGCAGTGAAGTCACTGCGGCCCTGCGCATCCAGCACCACCAGCTCACCGTCCAGGCGCAGATCGCGCACCGGCAGCCGCTCGATCGCCTGCACCACCTCGGGAAAATCGTCGGTCCAGTTCAGCCCGCCACGCGAGCGCAGCGACACCACGCCATCGCGCACATCGACCAGCAGGCGATAGCCGTCCCATTTGATCTCGTGCAGCCACTGCTCGCCGTCCGGTGCGGTGGCACGGTGATCGGTCAGCTGGGGCTTGAAGTCGTGCGGGTAGGGCGTTGTGCGAGCGCCCTGCAGGGCCAGCGCGCGCTTGGACCAGCGCGCGTCGGCCTTGCGTTCGGCCTTGCGTGCGGGGCCACCTGTCGCGGCCTTGGCCGGCGCGGTCTTCCTTGCCGGGGCAGCTTTGCTGGCGTTGGCAGCGGCAACCTTCTTCGCGCTCGTGCGCTTGGCTGCCTTCGGCGCCCCCTTCAACAGATCATCAGCCTCCATATCCCTGGCCTCCTCGTCATCGCGTTTGATCAGCAACCACTGGTGCTGCTTGCCCTTCATCGCGGTGCGCACCAGTTTCCACCCGCCCTTGAGCCGTTCACCGTGCAGGACGAAGTCCACCTTGCCGGCCGCGATCGCCTCCAGCGGATCGCCATCGCAGGCCCAGGTGCCGTGGTCGTAGACGTCCACATGCCCGGCGCCGTAATGGCCGCTGGGGATATCGCCGGCAAACGTCGCGTAGGACAGCGGGTGATCTTCAACCTCCACCGCGAGCCGTTTTTCACCAACGCGCAGCGAGGGGCCTTTCGGCACCGCCCAGCTCTTGAGCACGCCGTCGGCTTCCAGCCGGAAGTCGTAATGGCGCGAGCTGGCGTGGTGCAGCTGCACCACGAAGATCGGTCGCCGCGCCGGCGCGCCGCGGCGCTCGGCATCCGGCTCGGGGGTGCCATCGAAGCGGCGTTTGCGGCGGTATTCCTGCAGGGACACGTCGGCTTACCCGGCTTTGCGCGCGGGCGCGCGCTTGGTGGTTTTCTTGGTCGCCTTGCCTGCTGTCTTGGTCGCCTTTTTGGCCGCAGCGGGTTTGGCGACCTTCGCCGTGGCCTTCTTCGCTGCTGACTTTTTGGCGGCCGGCGTGCGCTTCTTGGCATCCAGGCTCTTCTGCAGCAACGACATGAAGTCGACCACATTGGTCGCATCGTCCTCGCGCGGGGCCGGCTCTTCCTCCACCTTGGTGGTGCCACCCTTGGCCTTGATCCGCTTTTTCAGCAGCGTGTGCAGGCGCTCGCGGAATTCATCGTGGTACTCATCCGGCTTCCATTCGCCGGACATGGAGGCGATCAACTGCTCGGCCATCGCCGTTTCTTTGCTGTTGATGCGGTACTCGGCGAGGCTGCCGCTGGGCAGCTTGTACTCGTCCGGGTCGACCAGTTCCTGTGGATAACGCAGGATCATCAGCACCAGCGCGTCGCCGTGCGGCATCACCGCGCACAGGTACTCGCGGGTGCGCACCACGACCCGCGCGATGCCGACCTTGCCGGTGCTGCGCAACGTTTCGCGCAGCAGCACGTAGCCTTTCTCGGCTTTCTTGGCGGGCACCAGCAGGTAGGGCTTCTCGTAGTAGCGCGGATCGATCGTGCCGGCATCGACGAAGGTCTCCACCTCCACCGCTTCATGACTTTCCGGCGCGGCCGAGCGGATGTCGTCTTCTTCCAATACGACGTAGCTGCCCTTGTCGTACTCGTAGGCTTTGACGATATCCTTCCACGGCACTTCTTCGCCGGTATCCGCGTTGACGCGCTCGAAGCGGATCGGTTTGCGGTCGCGCGAATCCAGCATCCGGAAGTGCAGATCCACATTGCGTTCGCCGGACATCAGCGACACCGGGACATTGAGCAGCCCGAATGACAGCGTGCCGGTCCAGATCGGTCGGGCCATGGTGGCGCCACTCCAACACTTCAGGGAGGGCAGCTGTACCGCGCAGCACGTGAAACGCCTGTGTCCGGCCTGTGCAGGCCGTGGCTGCACGCCCGCGGTTACTGCAGCAGGCCGTGCACCGCCGCCGCCGGCATGTGGTCCAGCGCCAGCCAGGCATCCTCGACCACCGCCCGTGCCTGGTGCCAGCCCAGCCGCGACTGGCCGCGCATCTGTTCCCAGTGCTCGGCCAGCTCGCCGTCGGTGTCATCGGCGCCGCGCGGCCAGTCGGCGTAATGCGTGGTCAGGGCGAAGGCATAGGCCGGGTACAGGTCGCGCCAGCTGCGGCGCCCCTGGCTGCGGCGCTGCTCGTAGTCACTGCGCATGTACTGCAGGTAGTCCTGGGCGACCGCCTGCGCGTCTTCGGCGCGGTCGCGGCGCGCGCGGCGCCCGCTCCGTTCCGGCTGCAGGTAGGCGTTGAACAACGCGGGTGCGGCACGGCGGTCCAGGCGGGGCATGACACGACTCCGACAGCGGTGGGGGAGGCAGGAATAGACCCGCCGCCGTTATCCAGCCGTGACAGATTCGTTGACGCACCGGGATTCGCAGCGACTTCACCCGCCGCGCGCTGTAGTGGGCTGCACAGCAACTGGAGAACTCCCATGCCCCGCGATCCCCTGCGCGACGCCACCGCCCCGGTCCCCGGCGAGCAGCGCGCCAAACATGACAACCAGGACGCCGAAGACCGCGGCGCCGGCATGTCCGTGCCCGATGACGCACCCGATCACCTGCCGGTGGCGGTCACGCCGGATCCGGTCCCGCGCGACCGCAAGGATTCGGCGGCCGGCGAGAAAGGCCCGGCCGGTCATCATCGCCGCGAGGATGAATACCAGCGCCGCCAGCGCAAGGAACACGCCAGCGACAACCAGGACGAGGCGCTGGAAGAGACCTTCCCGGCCAGCGACCCGACCTCACCGTTCGTGCCGGCCAAGCCGCCCAGGTAAGCCGCTCCGATCAGGGCGCCCACTGCCACTGCAGGCCCACGTTGTAGCGGCGGTCCGGGCCGGGTTCGAAGAAGCGCTGGTTGCCGTCGTTGACGATCACCGAGCCGATGTAGCGCTGGTCCAGCGCATTGTCGATCCGCGCGAAGGCCCGCAGCGTGCCCTGCGCGGTGGTCCAGCGCCGCGACACCTCCAGGTTCAACAGGGCATAGCCCGGCGCGCTGTCGGTGGCCACATCGTTGACCACGGTGTCGCTGGAGGCCACCACCTCGGCGGCCCACTGCCACGGGCCCGGGCGGTACTGCACCCGCGCGTTCCACTGCTGCCTGGGTACGCCCGGCAGGCGTGAGCCGGCCGCCACCGTGTTGCAGCCAGCGGCCGCGCACAGCGCATACGGGTCGCGCACGGTGGCCTCGATCCAGGTGTAGGCCAGCGTGAGATCCGCCTGCGCACCCAGCGGCTGTACATAGCTGGCCTCCGCGCCCTGGCGGCGGGTCCGGCCGATGTTGCGGTAGGTACTGCGGCCGCCGCTGTTGCTCGCCACCGCCAGCTCGTCATCGGTATCGGCGCGGAACAGCGCCGCCTCGATCTGGGCGCCACTGCGCCCATGCCACTTGCTGCCGACTTCCAGGTTGCGGCTGCGGGCGGCCGAGAGATCCAGCGCCAGCCCGGCCTGGCCATCGGCGCGGTAGCCCAGCTCGTTGAAGGTCGGGGTCTCGAAGCCACGCCCGGCCGACGCGTACAGCCGCCAGGCATCGCTGGCGCGGAACACCACGCCGGCCACCGGCGTGGTCGCTTCGTAGCGACGCGATCCGCTGTCGTCCGGATTGCCGGCGGTGATGTAGTGGTCGTTGGAGCGGAAGCGGACGGTGCTGTGGCGCACACCGAGCAGCAACGACCAGCGCGGTGCCCACTGCCACCACGCCTGCGCGAACTGGTCCACGTTCTCGACCCGGTCGCTCTGGTCGCGGCGCAGGCGGCCCTTGATACCGACCTGATCACCCACGAAGTTCTCGTAACCGCGGCGATGCTGCTGCTGACGGTCGGCATTGGCACCGATCACCACATCCAACGGGCGGCCGGCCCAGTCACCGTGCCACGCCCAGCGCGCGTCCAGGCCGCCATAGGCCCCGTCCAGATTGATCACCCCGCCGGCGTGCAGCGGGTTGGCCTGCGGCCCCGGTGGGATCGCCAGGTACTGCTCCACGCTGCGCTGGCCGGCATAGCCCATCGCACGCCAGGTCTGCGCGCCCTCCGTTCGGGTGAAGACCAGCCCGGCCTGGGCCTGGCGCACGGATTTGCGGGTGTTGTACTGGGTAGCCACCGCGGTCGCCTGACGCGGGTTCTCGCGCACCTGGGCGCGGGTGAGGCCGAGCGGATCCTGTGCGTCGGGCGCATCGAAGTAGTTCAGGACCAGATCCAGCTGGCCGCCGCCGACATCGGTGCCCAGCCGGGCGTTGACCGACTCGCGCCGGGCCTGGCTGTGATCGCGCCAACCGTCGGTGCGGAAGTGGTTGGCGGCCACGTTGTAGCGGATCGGCCCCTGCACGCCGCGCAGCTGGGCGCCGGCGCTGACAGTGTTGTCGCTGCCGGTATCCAGCCGCAGGCGCCACGGGTCGCCTTCGGCACCGTCCGCGCTCCACACCTGGACCACGCCACCGGAGGAGTTGCCGTACAGCGCCGAGAACGGCCCGCGCAGCACCTCCACGCGCTGCGCCGAGAGCAGGCTGGCGTGGGAGAGCTGGCCCTGGCCGTCGGGCATGGTGGCCGGCACACCGTCCACCAGCACGCGCACGCCGCGCACGCCGAAGGTCGAACGCGCGCCGAAGCCACGGATCGAGAGCTGGGTGTCCTGCGCGTAGTTCTGACGATCGCGTGCGACCACCCCGGGGATGCCGTTGAGCGCCTCGGAGAGCTGGGCCAGCGGGCCGGTGCGGTCTTCATCCACCCAGACCGTGGTCAGCGAGGCGGGCAGGTCGATATCGGCCACCTGCGCCACGCGCGCAGCCTGGACCTGGACCGTGGGCAGCCGCTCGATCGGGGCGGTGGGAGCGGGGGTGTTCTGGGCCTGCGCCAGCGACGGCAGCAACACGGCCGAGGCCAGCGCCCAATGGCGGGCCAGCGGGGTAAGACGGAGCATGCGGGGCGGGATCCTCGGTAAATGGGCGTGCCGCACGCCATGGTACGGAAGATGACGTGACGACGGCCTCGGCGCCCTTGGCAGGGCTTTGTTACGATGGGTCGGTTTTGGCTGATTCTGCCGCCAATCCTGCGTCGCGCCACCCTCCCCCTTCCGTCATCCGAATGAGTACCGCCGTGTCCTTCTTTGCAAATGTGGAACTGGTCCCAGGCGACCCGATCCTGGGCCTGACCGAGGCTTACAACGCCGACAGCCGTCCGACCAAGGTCAACCTGGGCGTGGGCATCTATTACGACGAGAGCGGCCGCATCCCGCTGCTCCGCGCCGTGAACAGGATCGAACAGCAGCTGGCCAATGACGCCAAACCGCGCGGCTACCTGCCGATCGACGGCCTGCCGGCCTACAACCAGGCCACCCGCGAGCTGGTCTTCGGCAAGGATTCGCCGCTGCTGGCCGCTGGCCGCGTGGCCACCTCGCAGACCATCGGCGGCAGCGGTGCGCTGCGCGTCGGCGCGGACCTGCTGCACAAGCTGCTGCCGCACGCCACCATCGCCATCAGCAACCCGAGCTGGGAAAACCATCGCGCGGTGTTCGGCGCGGCCGGTTTCGACGTGGTCGATTACACCTACTTCGATGCCGCCACCCATGGCGTGGACTTCGACGGCATGCTGGCCGACCTCGGCAAGCTGCAGCCGGGCACCGTGGTCCTGCTGCACGCGTGCTGCCACAACCCGACCGGTGCCGACCTCACCGTCGCGCAGTGGAAGCAGGTGGCCGAGCTGCTGAAGGACCGCCAGCTGTTCCCGTTCATCGACATGGCTTACCAGGGCTTCGACAAGGGCATCAGCGAAGATGGCGCCGCCGTGCGCATCATCGCCGAGGCCGGCATCGACAGCTTCGTGGTCGCCAACTCGTACTCCAAGTCGTTCTCGCTGTATGGCGAGCGCATTGGCGCGCTGTCGGTGGTCGCCCCGGACGCGAACGCGGCCAAGGCCGTGCAGTCGCAGGTCAAGCGCATCATCCGCACGATCTACTCCAGCCCGTCCAACCACGGTGCGGCACTGGTGGCCGGCGTGCTCAACAGCGCTGAGCTGCGCCAGGTGTGGGAAGCGGAACTGACCGAGATGCGTGAGCGTATCCACGCCCTGCGCCACGGTCTGGTGGAGAACCTGGTCGCCGCCGGCGCACCGGAGTACGCCTTCATCAACGACCAGGCCGGCATGTTCTCGTACTCGGGCCTGAGCCGCGCCCAGGTGGACCGCCTGCGCGACGAGTTCGCGATCTACGCCGTCGGCACCGGCCGCATCTGCGTGGCCGCACTCAACCAGGGCAACCTGGCATACGTGGCCAAGGCCGTGGCGACCGTCAGCAAGGGCTGAGCAGTAGTGCTCCTGTGAAGCAGAACGGCCGCCCTGCGCGGCCGTTTTTCTTTGCCGCGCCGGCAGCGCGTTGCGCGCGGTGGGAACGGTTACGGCGGCCCGCGCCTCGTAATGGCTCCGGCGAAGGGCGACAATAGGCGCTTCTCCTCTGAAGGCCGCCTGATTCCATGTCCCAGACGTCGCTGACCCGCTATCTGATCGCAGAGCAACATGCCGGCCGCATCAACGCCGATCTGCGCCAGCTGATCGCTGTTGTCGCCCGCGCCTGCACCAGCATCTCCATCGCGGTCAGCAAGGGCGCGCTGGGCGGTGTGCTCGGCGAAGCCGGTACCGGCAACGTGCAGGGCGAAGCGCAGAAGAAGCTGGACGTGATCAGCAACGAGATCCTGCTGGAAGCCAACGCCTGGGGAGGCCATCTCGCCGCCTGCGCCTCGGAAGAAATGGATCACTGCCAGCCGGTGCCGGACACCTACCCGCGCGGTGACTTCCTGCTGCTGTTCGATCCCCTCGATGGCAGCTCCAACATCGACGTCAACGTGTCGGTCGGCACCATCTTCTCGGTGCTGCGCTGCCCGCCGGGCACCGAACAGCCCAACGATGCCAGCTTCCTGCAGCCGGGCACCGCGCAGGTCGCGGCCGGCTACTGCATCTACGGGCCGAGCACGCAGATGGTGCTCACCGTCGGCCACGGCACGCACGCGTTCACCCTGGACCGCGAGAAGGGCGAGTTCGTGCTGACCACGCCGGACATGCAGATCCCGGCGGACACCCAGGAATTCGCGATCAACATGTCCAACCAGCGGCATTGGGAAGCCCCGATGCAGGGCTACGTGCAGGACCTGCTGGCCGGCAAGGAAGGCGCGCGCGGCAAGAACTTCAACATGCGCTGGATCGCCAGCATGGTGGCGGACGTGCATCGCATCCTGACCCGCGGCGGCATCTTCATCTACCCGTGGGACACGAAGGATCCCTCCAAGGCCGGCAAGCTGCGCCTGATGTACGAAGCCAACCCGATGGGCCTGCTGGTCGAGCAGGCCGGCGGCGCCGCCACCACCGGCCGCAAGCGCATTCTCGACATCCAGCCCGATCAGCTGCACCAGCGCGTGCCGGTGTTCCTCGGGTCGCGCAATGAAGTGGAAGAAGCCACCCGTTACCACCGCGAACACGACAGCGCGGCGGGTTGATTTGCTACACAGGGCTGGCCATCCGGTCAGCCCTGTTGATACGTGGCAACGGCGTGACATCGGCCACGGCAGCGTTCACCATCGGCCATTCGTGCCCACGGATGACCCCATGACTGCCGACGCACCGCTCGATTTCATCGAAGTAATCCACAACGCCGTCCCCAACGAGGTCTGCGCGGCCCTGCAGGCCCAGATGCGATCCAGTGCGCAGTTGCAGCCGGGCGAAGTGGGCAGCGGTGTGTTCCCGGAACTCAAGCACAGCAAGGATCTTCGCATCAGCGGGCGCCCCGAGTGGCGGCAGGCGGAAGCAGTGCTGCAGCGGGCGGTTTTCAAGGGTTTGCTGACTTATCTACGCCGTTATCCACAGGCCCTGATCTCGCCATTGATGTTGCAGATCCAGGACAGCCAGGGCCAACCGCGCCGGTTGGCGGCGGAGGACTTCCCCGACATGGACGACGCCACGCTGTCCGACCTGGCCCGCACCTGCCTGCGGCCCGGTGCCATCAATCTGCAATGGTATGCAGCGGGCGAGGGCGGCTATCCGTACTGGCACTGCGAGCTGTATCCACGCGATCCGGCCGGCGAAACGCTGCACCGCCATCTGCTGTGGACGCTCTACCTCAATGACGATTTCGGCGCCGGCGAAACCGAGTTCCTGTTCCAGGGCCGCAAGGTCGCGCCGCGCACGGGCAGCCTGTTGATCGCACCGACTGCGTTTACCCACACGCACCGGGGCAACCGGCCGCAGGGTGGGGACAAGTTCATTGCGACGAGCTGGGTTCTTTTCCAGAGTGCGCAGAAATTGTTTGGTGGGAATTGATCAGCGCGCCAACACCAGCAACACAGCACCGGCAACCACAACCACGGCCAACACCATCACCGTGATCAGCACATTGCGCCCGGTGCGCTTCGCCTTGGCCTTCAACCCGGCCAGCACGTCCAGATCGAGATAGAGACGATCACCGCCCGCGTCGCGGATGACGCCGTTGTCGCGGTAGTACTTCAGTGGCGCATGGAGTGCCGGGTCGATGCCGTCCGCCGCGATCGCGCTTTGCGGCGACAGCGCCTGATGGCCGGTGAAGTGTGCGATCAACGCGTCGCGCTGCTGCTGCACCGCTGCGGTGATGGCGGCATTGATCGCGATGTTGGCCGCGTTCGACGCGGCCGAGGTGGCTGCCGATGACATGGGGTTCCCCCTGGCTATCCGATATGGACGTCAGACCACCGCGACGCGGCGCCTTGGCCCGATTGTTGGGCGGGCGCGGCCCAAAGTCCATCGGGGGCGCTGGTTAGAACAGCGAGCCCTGGGGCGAGTCCACCCGCGGCGGCAACGGCCGCAGGAAGCGGGTGCAGTCCAGCTTCGGCCAATGGCTGTGCTGCGCATCGAAGCCCAGGCGCTTGCGGGCCAGCTTGAAACGGTTGGACAGCAGGTCCGCGTAGACCCCTTCGCCGCGCATGCGCGTGCCGAACCCGCTGTTGTAGTCCTTGCCACCGCGCAGCTGGTTGATGGTGCTCATCACGTGCGTGGCGCGGTCCGGGTGGTGGGTGTCGAGCCAATCGCGGAACAGCGGCGCCACTTCCAGCGGCAGGCGCAGCAGCACGTAGCCGGCGGTGGAGGCACCGGCATCGTGGGCGGCCTCAAGCACGGCTTCCAGTTCGGCATCGTTGATCCACGGGATCACCGGCGCGACCATTACCCCGACCGGGATGCCGGCATCGCTCAGGCGACGCATCGCGCGCAGCCGTGCATGCGGGGCCGAGGCGCGTGGCTCCAGCTTCGCCGACAGGTGCGGGTCCAGCGAGGTCACCGAGAAGTGCACGCTGACCAGCTGCTTTTCCGCCAGCGGTGCGAGCAGGTCGATGTCGCGCTCGACCAGCGCATTCTTGGTGATCAGCGAGAACGGGTGCTGCGTTTCCAGCATCACCTCGATCAGCTGGCGGGTGAGTTTGAGCTTGCGCTCGATCGGCTGGTAGGCGTCGGTGTTGATGCCCAGCGCGATCGGCTGCGGCACGTAGCCGGGGCGCGAGAACTCCTTGCGCAGCAGCTGCGGCGCATTGGTCTTGGCGAACAGCTTGGTCTCGAAGTCCAGCCCGGGCGAGAGATTGAGATAGGCGTGCGAGGGCCGGGCAAAACAGTACGAACAGCAGCACTATATGTGTTCGAGGAAAAGTGTTCAGCACTGCGTCCCCTACGGCGGCTTCCCTACAGACTACCTGCGGAGTTCCGTCCTCTTGTATTCCAGCCCAAGGCGGTAAAGGGTAGGTTAGCCGGGCATTGCGACTACCCCCAGACTTGAGGCTCTGCGAGCAGGCCAATTCAGGATGAATTCTTCCTGCTCCGCAGTCTCCACTGCACCAGGGCGCACCGAGCGCACCTTAGCGATCGCATCGATGCCGTCTGGAGCGCAGCCCGTGTCAATGAGAAGCATCGACGCCACGGTCCCCGCTCGCCCTAGGCCTCCTTTGCAGTGCACCACGATCCTGCTTCCGGACAAGAGCTCGGCTGCGAACTGGGGTCCTGTGGATTGCCATGGCAGAAGCAGCCGTGCATCAGGAGCCGCACCATCCTTAATCGGTAGGCCGTGCCACATCAAGCCATGCGCTTTGGCACGCTCTGCCAAGGAGGTAATTCGTAGCTCTTCGAACTCCCACGGCTCAATCAACGTGATCAGATGCTGTGCTCCCCACGCGACTATCGACGCCAGATCGATATCCAAGTCTCGGGCCCAAGACCCCGTCATTGCGACGTCCTGATATTTTCCCGGTGCAAAGGTAACGCCGATCGCACCGCCATTCACGCCGATAGGCAGCGTCGCAATCTGCAGTGGATGAGAATTACTTGTTCTGCTCACCTGCGCTCTCCGAAATCAATGGCCCTGTTGGGCGAGAAGCGAACGCTGCGCCCTTTTAACCTGAAAGTCCAACGGTGAGCCTAGTGGTACGGATATGGTCTTACTGAATCCCATAAGCAGCGCAGAATCGCCCAACGCCTGAGAGAGGGGCCAGGCCCCATTCGACGTTGGAACGAGCCTGGAGGACGCGGTTCCAGAGAGCAGTGAGGCCCAGTTCCAGCCTCTGGCCGGCACCATCCTTACTGGGCGGCCGCTATCGGCCAGAAGCGGCAGCAGGCGCGGCGATACCTGAGGCAATGCGATCTGATCGGAGTGGGCTTAAGCGACGCCCTCCCTCGAGCGCCAAGCCATAACTGGATCAGGGGGGGCTCCAACTCAGGGCTCTCGACAACTCAGCTTGACTGCCTCTATTCTTCCTTTCATGTCCGCCTTCTCGGCCCGCCACCGTCGACTCATCCGGTTCAGCCTTTTCGTGCTGATGCTGTTGAGCGTCGTTGTTCGGCCGATCGTGATCCAACAGGGCGAGCTCCATACTGCCGAGCACGACATCGCTGCAACGGCAGAGCACGGGCACTCACACGGTCCTGGAACTGGCGACAACGTAGATCCGAAGCATGCATCGGGCGTGCACAGCGTCCTTCACCAGGCCGATGTGAGCTTTGCCGGCATGCTGGTGTCTTCGAATCTGAACCTAGCAACTGTTCCGCCGGCATCTTTACTGCCCGGCCTGCACTCCGTCGATGAGCCCTCTGGTCATCGCGGCTCGCCATTCAGACCTCCGATCGTCTGACGACACCTGCCGCGCTGTAGCGGCCTGAGCGCGCTGTCCACCCAATGTTGGCCGGCAGCGCGTCGTCATGACCATCGTCGGAGATTTTCCGTGAAATTACGTAGTTTGTGGGCGCTCGCCATAGCCGGCGCCTACGGTGTGGCCGTGCCTGGCCATGCCGCTGAAGTGCTGCGCTTGGAGGATGTGGTCGCCCGCGCCCTCGGCACCCATCCCAGCGTCCAGGCAGACACCGCTCGACTGGAAGCTGTCAGAAGCCGGGCGGGCCGGGAGGCATTGCCTACGCCGCTCGTGCTGGGCGGCGAGCTTGAAAACGTGGCTGGCTCAGGCGGCCTGAGCGGCCTAGACGCCGCCGAATCCACCTTCCGCATCTCCAAGGTTCTAGAACTGGGTGGGAAGCGGGCTGCGCGCCAAGCGCTCGGCGGCGCCGAGGTGGACGCTGCCCGAAGCGAAGCGGACGTCACCCGTATCGCTATCGCAACTTTGGCCGCAGGGCGTTTCGTCGACGTGCTGGCCGCCCAGGAGCATGTCGAGCACGCCGAAGAGCGCATCAAAATGGCCAGCGCCATGCGCCGTGAAGTGGCCCGTTGGGTCGCGGCCGCCCGCAATCCCGACTCGGACCTGAGATCCGCCGAGATCGCCCTGCTCGATGCCGAGCTGAAGCGGGAGCAGGCATTGCAGGCTCTGGAAAGCGCGCGAATGTCGCTGGCTGCCACGTGGGGGGCGCCAAGTCCGGATTTCGGCTCGGTTGCAGGGGATACCGCGGTCCTTCCCCCTCTGGATGATTTTGATGATCTGAGCCGGCGCCTCGCCACGACACCACAACAGCGCGCCTTGGACGCTCAAGCCGGAGTTATAGATGCAAGGAGGGAGATCGCCCGCGCTAGCGCCAAGCCGGATGTCAGCGTTGGCCTCGGCATCCGCCGACTGGAAGCCACCAAGGACAGCGGCCTGGTGATGTCCGTCTCCGTCCCGTTGGGGAGCCGTCGGCGATCGGACTTCTCCGTGGCTGAAGCGGACTACGAACTCACCTCTCTCAAATACCGGCGCCAGGCGCAGATGCTGGAAATGCGTCAGGAGCTGTTTGGCATCTACCAACAGCTCAAGCAAGCGCAATCGGAAGTGGAGTCAGTGCGCCAGCGTCAGTTGCCAAAGGCCCAGCAGGCCTTTGATCAGAGCCGCAGGGGCTTTGAGGAAGGACGCTTCTCCTTCCTGGTACTCAGCCAGGCTCAGCAAAGGCTCTTCGATCTTCGCGAACGGGAAGTCGAAGCCGCCGCGCGCTATCTCCGTCTCCTGGTCGAGGCCGACCGCCTCACCGCTTCTGCCTTGGACATTCGCCCATGAACCGATACGTATTCCTGATCCTGCTTCCAATTGCCCTGGCTGCGTGCGGTGGCAACGAATCGTCGCAACGAGCAAAGCCAGAGGACACTGCTGCGACCGCAGGCGACTATGAGCGAGGGCCGCATCGCGGTCGCATGCTTCGCGACGGCGACTTCGCCCTTGAAGTAACTGTTTACGAAACCAATACCCCGCCTCATTTCCGGCTGTATGCCTATCGCAACGACAAACCGCTGGCACCTGGAGAAGTCAAAGCGACGATACAACTCAAGCGTCTGGACGGCGAAGTCAACAACTTCAGCTTTATTCCAGAGAAGGACTACCTGGTCGGCAGCGGGGAGGTGGTCGAGCCGCATTCCTTTGATGTCAAAGCCGATGCGGTGGTGGGTGGAAAGAACTACGCCTGGTCTTACGCCTCCTATGAAGGGCGCACCACGATAGATCCGAAAGCCGCTGCCGACGCAGGTGTCGTGGTCGAGTCCGCCGAACCGGGGACCATCCGGGACACCGTTTCCCTCATGGGCAACGTCGCGGTCGACACCGGCCGATTTGCTGCGGTCAAGGCACGCTTCCCTGGCGTGGTCCGCAGTGTGGCGGTCGAGATGGGACAACGCGTCTCGGCTGGTCAGACGTTGGCCACAGTCGAGGGCAATGACAGCATGCGGACCTACTCCGTCACGGCACCTTTCAGTGGAGTCGTACTCGCGCGCAGCACGTCGGTAGGCGATGTCGCTGCCGACAACACGCTGTTTGAAATTGCCGACCTTTCGGAGGTCTGGGTGGACCTGCGTGCGCTGGGAAGCGATGCCGAGCGACTGTCGCCAGGCCAGATGGTGACCATTCGCTCGGCAACAGGCGGTTTGGAAGCAACGGGAAAGCTGCAGGGCATCCTTCCGTTGGCCAGCGCTGGCCAGACCGTGGTGGCACGTGTGGCCCTTACCAACAGCGAGGGCAGGTGGCGACCAGGAATGGCCGTATCCGCCGAAGTCGTCATCGCGGAAACGGAGGTTCCATTAACAGTAAAGGAATCGGGCCTGCAGCGTTTTCGGGACTTCACCGTGGTATTCGCCCAAGTGGGCAACAGCTATGAGGTGCGGATGCTTGAACTGGGTAGGCGCGATGGCGATCGCGTGGAGGTACTGAAAGGGCTTAAGCCGGGAACCCGGTACGTTTCCGAGCAGAGCTACCTGATTCGTGCCGACATCGAAAAGTCCGGCGCAAGCCACGACCACTAAGGACGCACCATGCTAGAGCGAATCATTCGCGCGTCTATCGCGCACAGATGGCTTGTGCTCCTTCTGGTCCTGGCCCTCTCAGGCCTTGGGATCTGGAACTACAGCAAGCTTCCCATCGACGCCGTTCCTGACATTACCAATGTCCAGGTGCAGATCAACACCGAAGCTCCGGGCTACTCACCGCTGGAGGCCGAGCAACGGGTCACCTTCCCGGTCGAAACAGCGTTGGCCGGGTTGGCAAAGCTGGAATACACCCGTTCCATCTCACGCTACGGCCTGTCTCAGGTCACGGTCGTGTTTGAAGATGGCACAGATATCTACTTCGCCCGTCAGCAGGTCGCAGAGAGACTTCAGCAAGCGGGATCCCAATTGCCCGTGGGACTAAAGCCAAGCCTTGGACCGGTAGCGACGGGCCTGGGTGAGATCTTCATGTACACCGTGGAAGCGGAGTCCGGTGCTGAAGAGACGTGGACACCAATGGCGCTTCGTACGCTGCAGGACTGGGTGATCCGACCGCAGATGCGCCACTTGAAAGGCGTAACCGAGGTCAACACCGTCGGAGGCTATGTTCGCCAGTTTCACATCACGCCGGACCCGAAGAAGCTCCAAGCATACGGACTGACGCTGCAGGATGTGCTCGAAGCCGTGGCCCGCAGCAACACTAACGTGGGTGCCGGCTACATCGAGAAAAGCGGTGAGCAGTACTTGGTACGCGTGCCGGGCCAAGTGGCCGACATGGCGGGTTTGCGCAAGATCGTAGTGGCTAACCGTGATGGCATGCCATTGCGTGTTGGCGATCTGGCAGAAGTTGTAGAAGGCACCGAACTTCGTACAGGCGCGGCAACCAAGGATGGCAACGAAGTGGTCCTTGGTACGGCGTTCATGCTCATCGGCGAAAACAGCCGGGACGTGGCTCAGCGAACCGCGGCCAAGCTCAAGGACATCGACGCTACGCTGCCTGACGGCGTTCGGGCGCATCCTGTGTATGACAGAACCGAACTGGTGGATCGGACCATCGAGACGGTGAAGAAGAACCTCCTCGAAGGCGCCTTGCTCGTCATCGCGGTGCTCTTCCTGCTTTTGGGCAATCTTCGTGCGGCACTGATCACTGCGGCGGTCATTCCATTGACGATGCTGCTGACGATCACAGGCATGGTCCAGAATCGCGTCTCTGCGAATCTGATGAGCCTGGGCGCACTGGATTTTGGCTTGATCGTCGATGGGGCAGTCATCATCGTAGAGAACTGCCTGCGTCGCTTTGGCGAGCGGCAACACCTTCAGGGCCGTTTGTTGACTCGGGAAGAACGATTTTCCTTGGCGGCAAGTGCCAGTGCAGAGGTGATCAAGCCAAGCCTGTTCGGCCTTTTCATCATCGCGGCGGTCTACATCCCGATCTTTGCCCTCTCCGGCGTGGAAGGGAAGATGTTCCACCCGATGGCGCTTACCGTGGTCATCGCGCTTACCGGTGCCATGGCACTGTCCTTGACATTCGTGCCTGCCGCTGTGGCTCAGTTCGTAACGGGAAAGGTTTCGGAGAAGGAAACCAAAGCCATGCGCCGAGTCACCAACGTGTATGGCCCGATGCTTGAGCGTGCCGTCAATGCACGCAAGGTAGTGGTGGCCTCTGCTGCGGTGCTCACCGTCCTGGCGGGCCTGCTTGCAAGTCGCCTCGGCACCGAGTTCATTCCGAACCTGGATGAGGGCGATATCGCCTTGCATGCGCTTCGAATTCCAGGGACCAGCTTGACCCAGGCGATCGGCATGCAACGTCAGCTGGAAGCGGCGATCAAACAGTTCCCCGAGGTAGATGAAGTCGTCGCAAAGATCGGCACTGCCGAGGTGGCCACCGATCCCATGCCCCCCTCCGTAGCCGACACCTTCATCATGCTCAAAGATCGGGACCAATGGCCTGATCCGCGCAAGCCGAAGGCACAGCTTGTTGCCGAGCTCGAGAAAGTGGTTCGCGCCATTCCTGGCAACAACTATGAGTTCACCCAGCCGGTGCAGATGCGGATGAACGAGCTCATTGCGGGCGTTCGGGCTGAGGTTGCTGTCAAGCTGTACGGCGACGACCTGGAGCAACTGGCAACCATCGGCAGCCAGGTAGAGAACGTTGCCAGTGAGATCCAGGGAGCGGCCGACGTGAAACTTGAGCAGATCACCGGTCTGCCATTGATGACGATCACGCCGGACCTGGATGCACTTGCACGATACGGCGTAGCCATTGACGACGTGCAGAAGACCATCTCGGTGGCGCTGGGAGGTGAATCGGTCGGCCAGGTGTTCGAAGGCGATCGGCGCTTCGATATCGTGGTTCGTCTGTCGGAGAACCTTCGCCAGGACGTCCGGACACTGGCGTCACTACCTGTGGCCGTCGCGCCCGGGGTGAGCACAGGCCAAGAGCGCAGCTTCGTGCCGCTGGGCCAGTTGGCCAAGGTCGAGATCGCGCCTGGTCCGAACCAGATCAGCCGTGAGAATGGTAAACGCAGGGTGGTGATCACAAGCAATGTGCGCGGGCGCGACTTAGGGTCCTTTGTCGAGGAGTTGCGCACCAAGGTCGGACAGGAGGTCCAGCTGCCGGAAGGGTACTGGATCGAGTACGGCGGCACGTTTGAGCAGTTGATCTCGGCAAGCAAGCGGCTGTCCGTCGTCGTGCCAGTGGTTCTGGTGATGATCTTCGGATTGTTGTTCATGGCATTCGGCTCAGGGAAGGACGCTGCGATCGTATTCAGTGGCGTGCCGCTTGCACTGACCGGGGGCGTGGTGGCGCTGTGGCTGCGCGACATTCCCATGTCCATCTCCGCAGGTGTGGGCTTCATCGCTCTTTCGGGCGTTGCCGTGCTCAATGGCCTGGTAATGATCAGCTTCATCAAGAACCTGCGGGAAGAAGGCGTCCCCCTGCACAAGGCTGTCACCGAAGGTGCTCTTACCCGCCTCCGGCCAGTCCTGATGACGGCCTTGGTGGCGAGTCTGGGCTTCCTTCCTATGGCCCTGAACGTCGGTGCTGGCGCGGAAGTTCAGCGTCCGCTCGCCACTGTTGTTATCGGCGGAATCATCTCTTCAACGCTGCTGACACTTCTCGTGCTGCCGGCGCTGTATCGATTGGTTCACCGCGAAGATTCTGTTCTGGAAAGTCGCTCCTCATGAACCACCCGTCCCCTTTCTGCACAAGGAACTTGTCTTTGACTTCTTCCAACAAGCTCTTTGCTTGGCTTTCGATGCTTGCCGCAGTCCTCCTGCCGTTTGCGGCGTTCGCGCACGGTGTAAGCGAGGGAGACCAGGCCTTCCTTGAAGAAAGCACCGGTAGGCAACTGATCGCGTTTACCTACCTTGGCGCCAAGCACATGGTGACTGGATACGACCACCTTCTATTTCTGTTCGGGGTGATCTTCTTCCTATACCGCATGCGGGACGTGAGCATCTACGTCACCTTGTTCGCCATTGGCCACAGCACGACGCTGCTGCTCGGCGTGCTCGGCGGCTTTCATGTCGACGCCTATCTGGTCGACGCGATCATCGGTCTCTCGGTGGTCTACAAGGCCTTGGACAACATGGGCGCGTTCAAGCGGTGGTTCGGCGTGCAACCCAACACCAAGATTGCAGTCCTTGTCTTCGGCTTCTTCCACGGCTTCGGCCTGGCCACGAAGCTTCAGGACTTCTCGCTATCGCCGGACGGGCTGGTCCCCAACATGCTTGCGTTCAACGTGGGCGTTGAGCTCGGCCAACTTCTGGCGCTTGCCGGCATCTTGATCGTGATGGGCTTCTGGCGTCGGCTGCCTTCCTTCAACCGCCAGGCCTACGGCGTGAACACCATCTTGATGACGGCCGGCTTCGTGCTCATCGGCATGCAGCTCACCGGCTACTTCGCTTCCTGATTTCTGACCGAGACCCATCATGTCAATCACTATCAATCAACCACTTCCCACGACTGGCCGCCTGCTGAAGTCGACCCTTGTCGCTGCCGCCATTGCCGGCGCGCTTCTCGTTACGGCCGTTCTGCCGGCGGAGTACGGCATTGATCCCACCGGGATCGGCCGAGCGCTGGGCCTGACTGCCCTGGCAGACGGCGGAAGCACCGCCGCAGACCCGGCTACGCCGACGTCCTCGACAGCATCGGACGCAGCGACCACCTTGGCGGAAAAGGCTGCGGCTGCGTTCGGGGCGAACAAGGGGCAATCGCTTGATCCAGCCGCGGTATCGCTCACCAACGGTGAGCTTCGCCAGGACGCGATGACGATCACGCTGGAGCCGGGGAAAGGCAAAGAGGTCAAATCCCACATGGCTGCTGGCGCGGGAATGCTGTTCAGCTGGAAGGCGACCGGTGATGTAGCAGTCGATATGCATGGTGAGCGGCCCGACGTGAAGGGTGCATGGACCAGCTACGCCGTCGAAGCTGCGCAGCGGGAGGCGCACGGCACCTTCGTCGCGCCATTTGAAGGAACTCATGGGTGGTACTGGCAGAACCGAAGCGACACGCCGGTGACCGTGAGCATCGAACTTGTGGGCTACCAAGCCGACATCTATCAGCCGTAACACCCGGCACTTCGCCGACCCAACCCGAGGAGAAACAACATGAAAACTCATAGCGCAGTAATTGCCGGCCTGCTTTTCAGCATGTCCCTTTTCACCACGGCATCCGCTCATGATCCTGCCCTCCATGCCGATCCGGCTCCCCCGGCTGCTCCCAAGGCCAAGCCGACGACTTGCGAACAGCTTGCCGACCGTTCGAAGTACAAGGTGGACCTCAAGGATGCCCAGACCAAGGCGCTGAAGGAACGTTGCGACGCACAGGCAGCTCCGAAGAAGAAGTAAATCCACTCGGATTTAGCCAACGACCCTGCCATTCCGGCGGGGTCGTCACCTCGACCCGAACAGTGGTGGGCGTACACTCCGCCTGTCTGCCGCCTCTGCCCTGAATCCGGGCAAAAGGGCGCACACGGGTTGGTGCCGTCAGAACGTTGCTACCAGGACAATCCCATGCTCGAAGTACTGAGTCACCCGGCGTTTCGGCGCCTGTTTGGTGCCCAGATAGTCGCCCTGGTCGGAACCGGCTTGGCGACTGTCGCCCTTGCCCTCCTGGCCTACGACCTCGCTGGCAGCCAGGCCGGAGCGGTGTTGGGCACCGCGCTGGCGATCAAGATGGTCGTGTACGTGACCTTGGCGCCCGTTTCAGGAGCGTTGGTCCCTGCACGGCTGCGCAAGCGGGTGCTGATCGCACTCGATCTGGTTCGTGCGGTTGTGGCGGTCTGCCTGCCCTTCGTCACCGAGATCTGGCAGGTGTATGTCCTCATCGCTGTGCTGCAGTCGGCATCGGCATGTTTCACGCCGCTGTTTCAATCCACCATCCCCGAAATTCTTCAAGAAGAGCGTGATTACACCCGTGCGCTCTCACTTTCCCGATTGGCATATGACCTTGAAAGCCTGCTGAGCCCGGCGCTTGCTGCCGCACTGCTGACGATCATTAGCTTCCACGGGCTGTTCGCTGGTACCTCGGTAGGTTTCATCCTCTCGGCGCTGCTCGTCGCGTCCACCACCTTCCCGGCCCTCGCTGCGGTCTCTTCCAAGGACGGTCCCTATGCCCGAGCCATCCGTGGAATGCGAATCTACCTCCGCACACCGCGATTGCAGGGCCTGCTCGCGTTGAACCTCTGCGCCGCAGCCGGCGGCGCGATGGTGTTCGTCAATACGGTGGTTATGGTCCGCACCGTTCTGGGCGGGGCGGAGGAGCAGGTTGCATGGGCGCTGGCGGCCTTCGGAGGCGGGTCCATGCTGGTCGCACTTCTTCTTCCGAAGGTTCTCGACCGCATTTCGGACCGGACAGTAATGTTGGCTGCAGGACTGTTCATGTCAGTTGTCCTGGTTACCTTCCTTGGCGTCTGGTTTGCCCTGAAGGGACATCCCGGGTGGACGGCGGTCATTCCGGCCTGGACGCTGCTGGGCATGGCGTATGCCGGCTTGGTTACCCCCGGCGGGCGGCTGCTGCGGCGTTCGGCTGAGTCCGCCGATCTACCATTCCTCTTCGCTGCCCAATTTTCCCTATCGCATGTTTGCTGGTTGATCGCCTATCCACTCGCCGGGTGGGTTGGTGCGCGCTACGGCTTGCATGTTGCCTTGGCCGCCTTGGGGATTCTGGCCACACTCGGTTTGGTCGCCGCGTGGCGCAGATGGCCGGCGCACGATCCAGAGGAGATAGCGCATAAGCACGAACATCTTGCTGAGGACGACCCGCACCTCTTGGCACACCGAGACGTGGATGGCACGCACCGTCACCGGTTTGTCATCGATCAACTTCACACACGCTGGCCAGGCTGACCAAGGCGCCAGGCGGGCGGCGAGCACGGAGCTACCTACTTGCGAGTTTGGTCGCAGACGTACAAGTCCATGTCGACGTCATATCGACACGCGCGCCCACATTCGTAAGATCCCACTTCCTGCGCCCCTGGCAGTGGAGGGCTATTTCTCAGGGCGGCTATTGCAGCCGCCTGGCAATGCTCGAAGGTGTCGTAATCGCCATAAACAGCGTGACGGACTTCCTGAGTGGACGCGCCGGGCGGATAGACAAAGGCAGTCCAGCGCCCCTGGGACCCGCCGCAAGAAACCGCGACTATGGCGACGCCGACGGTTAAGGTTGTCCGACCGATGTCCATGGCCGAATCCTAGCACCGCCGCGCGCCGGGCGGACACCAGCTTAAGCCTATTCAGCTTCGCGAACCAATTTCCTTCGCTCAGGGAAGTCCGCTGTTGGCGATGAACGGACCTCCGTCGCCTGCAAGCGGGCAGGTGACCACGGAAGAAGCGACCTGGAACCGCTCTCTCAGTGTTGCCGCGTTACAGGTTAGGGAAGTTCGCGAAGCAGCTCGGCGTGGCGCCAAGTTCCACCAATGAGCCAATGACTGGCAGAACGCTTTAGGGCTAGGATTGCCTCAGGGGCGTAGTAGGAGTTGGTGTCAGTCTGCGTCCTACACGGACCGTTGACCAAGCCTCTTACAGGACGCCCCATGCCTCGAATTCGCCATTTGGCCATTCGGAACTTTCGATCCATCAAGGCGCTCGACTGGTCGCCCGCCCCGGGCATCAACTGTTTGATCGGTCCTGGCGATAGTGGCAAGTCCACCATCCTCGATGCCATCGACCTGTGCTTGGGTGCTCGACGAAGCATTTCCTTCGGCGACATGGACTTTTTTGACCTCGATGTCTCAGAGCCCATTCGTATTGCCGTGACATTCGGGGAACTGCCGGCATCGCTGATGGACATTGATGTCTATGGCGACTTCTTGCGAGGATTCGATTCGGTATTTGACACCCTAGAAGACGAACCCGCCGCGGGGTTGGAGACAGTGCTTACGCTGCTGCTTCAAGTCGGGGCGGACCTTGAGCCCAGCTGGACGCTGATCTCCGATAGGTCGCTTCAACAAGGCTTGGAACGAAGCCTGCCTTGGAAAGAACGCATCGTGTTAGCTCCGGCACGCATCGGCAGCTTTACAAGCTCCAACTTATCTTGGAGCCGCGGGTCGGTGCTCAACCGGCTAACAGACGAGCGCGCAGAATTGGGAGCCCAGCTCGCTCTAGCAGCGCGTCAGGCGCGCGCCAACTTTGGCGCTCAAGCATCGCCCCACCTGAGTCAGACACTCGGAATCGTCCGGACAACTGCCCAGAGCCTTGGAGTTGACGTCGGATCGATGCCGCAGGCCTTACTCGACTCGCACTCCGTCTCCATCGGCGAAGGCGCCATCGCGCTTCACAGCGAGGCAGGCATCCCCCTTCGGTCCCTTGGTACGGGTTCTTCTCGACTCTTGGTGACGGGACTTCAACGGGCCGCGGCGGAGTCAGCGCCGATTGCCTTGGTGGATGAGGTGGAATATGGGTTAGAGCCCCATCGGCTCATGCGGCTGCTGGATTCCTTGGGAGCCAAGGAGACGCCGCCGCCTCTCCAAGCGTTTCTCACAACACACTCCCCTGTGGCACTTCGTGAGCTTTCAGGTGAGCAGCTGCTTGTAGTTCGGCCACGACCGGCTGGCCATGTCGTCATTTCCGCTGGCTCGACCGACGAGATTCAAAGCACGCTGCGCACTGACCCGGAGGCCTTTCTGGCGAAGTCTGTGATTGTGTGCGAGGGAGCAAGCGAGGTAGGGTTTGTGCGTGGCCTCGATCTATGGGGGGTAGCCAGCAAAGAATCCTCTTTCTTGGCTTTAGGTGGTGCATACGTCAATGCAGGCGGAGGCACTCCGGACAACGCTTTTGCCCGAGCGACTGCGCTTATGGATCTGGGTTACCGAGTCCTCGTCTTCATAGACGCTGACAAACCTGCCGCTCCAGGTGTTGCAGAAGCATATCTTCAATCAGGCGGCAGCCTCGTGACTTGGCGGGCAGGAATGACGTTGGAGGACGAGCTGTTCCTCTGCCTTCCTGACACATCGATTGATGCCCTGCTCCTGAAGGCTAAAGAGCGTGTTGGCGAAGATCTTATGAACCAACAGCTGGTTGCCAAATCGAACGGTCTAACAACTTTGGCGTCCATCGAAGCGCTGAGGCCGAATTCACCCTATCCGCCTGATATTCGCGTACTGCTTGGCGAAGTCTCCCGTATCAAAAAGAATAGCTGGTTCAAGTCGCTTACGACTTACCAGTCAATCGTCCTGGATATCGTCTCTCGGGGCTACGCAAACGCGGACGCTAGCTTCAAGGCAGTAGTAGACCAACTCTGGGCCTTTACCCGTGCTGCCTGAAATCGATCTGCTAGCTATCCAACGCGGATCGATCACCGCCCCAGCAGGATGCGGCAAAACCCAGCTGATTGCCGAGGCGCTGGCATCCCACTCTGGGAACAGACCGATCCTTGTTCTGACTCACACAAATGCTGGCGTCACCGCGTTGAGGACACGCTTGAAACGCGCGGGGGTGCCCAGCTCTGCCTATCGGCTGTCGACGATTGATGGATTCGCTATGCGTCTCATCGCCAAGTTCCCGGCGCGCAGTGGCCATCATCCCCAACTCTTGGAGCTCAACAACGCGGGTAGCGACTACCCCGCGATCCGTGAATCATTCCGGCAACTCTTGGACTCGGGGCATATCGCTGCACCCATCGCAGCCACTTACGCCCGGCTTTTGGTTGACGAGTATCAGGATTGCAGCACCGTTCAGCACTCCATCGTGTCCACCCTCGCTGCGCTTTTGCCCACGTGCGTCCTCGGTGACCCTCTGCAGGCCATCTTCGGATTTGGCGGAAATCGGCTGGTTCACTGGGAACAAGACGTTCAATCGTCCTTCCCAGCAGCGGGTAGCCTTCGAACCCCTTGGCGCTGGCAAATTGCAGGTAATGAAGAGCTGGGCCAGTGGCTGCTATCCCAAAGGCATGCTCTTACGGCCGGCTTACCCATTGATCTAACTACGGCTCCGTCATCCGTTCGTTGGATCCAGCTGGTTGCCGGTAGTGAAGTGCAGCAAAGATTGACTGCGGCACGGACCAATGCGCCTGGTAGCCAAGGAACGGTTCTGGTAATTGGCGAGTCCATGAATGTTCAAGGCCGCCACCAACTCACCAGCCAAACGCCTGGGGCAATGGCGGTAGAAGCCGTGGACATGCGAGACCTCGTCAACTTCGCCAGGCAATTCAATCTTCAGGCTCCTAGTGCGCTGCAAGACTTGGCCACCTTCTCCGCTCTCATGATGACGGGCGTCGGCACGGCGAATCTAGTGACGCGTGTCGGTACCATTCGTAGAGGGAGAGCCAGGACACCTCCAACTCCTGTAGAAGCTGAGGCAGTCGCCTTTGAGTCCGAGCGGACCATGACGCGCGCCTTGCGGCTGGTGGACGCTTTGGCCGAACAGACAGGCACTCGGGTCTATCGGCCCGAGATTCTGCACTGCTGTCGATCAGCCATGCGAAGCGTTATCAACGGAGAGCAAGATCTATTAGGAGCCGCACTTCATGCCCGCGAGCGAAATCGTCACCTCAGCCGCCCCATTGCGCGCAGAGCAGTCGGCAGCACTCTCCTTCTGAAAGGTCTCGAGGCAGACATTGCCGTGGTCCTCTATCCGGAGAGCATGAGCGTGCAGAACCTCTATGTAGCCCTCACGCGTGGTGCGAAAGGGCTGGTGATCTGCTCCAGTACCCCAACGCTGACCCCGACCCCATAGCCTCAACCTAACCATTCTGCGCCCTATCAGGCACGAAGCTTTGCGGCGCTTCATCATTGCAATGGTCACAATGGACCTTGTCCCAAAGTCGTTGCTGAACATCTGGGTCTGAAGAACGTGGGTCTCGCCGGGCAGCGACTGCATCAGGATTGATTTCAAGGTTCTCCTTGTCCCACCTAGATGATTGGGCGGCGAAGGTGGCGTAGGCTATCTGCTTACCAATGATGCGTCAGCGGACAGCAGAATGAGCAGACCCAACTCAGTAGAGGATAAGGCATTGGCCGCTCTTGACCGCCTGGTGAAGCGACGCCCGACCAATGAACTGCTGAAGGCAAAGATGGCCGCAGGTCATCGGATCATCACGCCTACCGCGGTCGCGGCAGAGGCAGGAGTAAATAGAGGGAGCTTTGGATCAAGGCACGCTCGACTTGGGCACGTCTGGCTTAAAATTCAGGAGCTGGCTGAGGAGGAGAGGCGAGGCTCAGTAGCTGAAGAGCTCGCCAGGGTTAAGGCTGAGAACGCAAGGTTGAAGGCTCTGCTTTACAAGACCAACATCCACAACGCATCTCTCCAACTCGCAGTGTCCCGGCTTCAGAAGCAGAGTACCAAGAGAGACGATGGAGCAAATGTCGTCAACTTTCGCCGGAACGATCGGAAGCGTCCCCGGTAGCGTTGGATATCATCCTCAGCACTGCTCGACTCTGAACAACACGGCTCATAGCAATCTTGGAATACTGATCCCTAGAGTTGGTCCGCTCCATCTGGACAATGGCCTGATTTTTCAGGAGGCGATCCTCCCAAAAGTCCTTATGCTCTGGCAGGATGATGCAGCACTTGCACCCCGCGCACAGGCCGGGCGACCGTAGGCCGAAGTTCGGCGAGGCGCGGACAGTGAGGAGGCTTGCTTGTGGGTTGCAGCTGGAACGGTCAGGCAACATATCAATCAGGCAACTTGCGTAGGTCCCTGTCCATATCCGCAGGTCGGTGAGTTTCACGTATGCCACGGCCTTATCGATCGGCGTCTCTCCGTCCATCTTGGACAGTGCCTCGGTCATTGATTCGGCATGCTGCATGAGAAGACGCTGCGCCGGTCCACCTCCGATCGGCCTGCCGAGGGTGATTTGAACTAGGAACCGAGAGGTCTCCATGACTCTCTCTCCTTCCAAGTTCTCGAGCAGAGCCGCATCGTTTCCAATGTACCCTTGATCCGTGATCTGCTCGCTCATGTGACGGAAGTGCGTCCGTAGCGCTGGCATTAGTTCCGGCTTGGATCGGAACACATAGTGCGCAAAGGTGATCCTCCATCGCTGCGGGCGTAGGTACCTCACCTCGTAAACAGCTTGCGTCGTTTCGATGCCACGCTTCTTCGTGAGGGCTTCGACGGCAAACTCACGTTGCAGCAGAGAATTTCTGGATGCTGTCATTCGGCCGATTCCATCGGGACCCGATGGAAGGGACTTGGCGTGGGAGAAGCTGAGCATCAGTGACTTAGTGCCCGATAGTGCTCGCCAAGGCTCCATTAGCCGCACCAGCACCTCGACGGATTTCAGCACGATCGGCAGGTGATTCGTGCCCAACGGGCGCAGTCCGGCAGTCCACTCATGGCGAGTCGCTTCCCTTTTGGCGGAAATGCCACAGATGGAGAACACCTCCATTAGTCCGTCTAGCGACGTCACTGACTTGACCACACCGTGCTGTAGCGTCGGATCGTGGTCCAGGGAGAGGCCAATCAGCTCATGAGCTCGAATCCCGGTGCATCCCTGCAGCAAGACACTGCATGCGCTTTGAGTCATTAGTATTAGGCGTCTCAGGCCCTGAGTTCCGCTAATCTCGCGCTCGTCACCAGCGTCATCAATCCGATCTATGGTGGCCAATGGCTCATGCCAGGGTGTCAGTGTCCCTGGGATCGGGCTCATCTGGAACTCCTCGATGTGCCGTTTGATCTGACGAAAGCAGGCGATTCGTCTCGGTCCCGTAGCACTTCTTGCGTCGATCAGCATCGGGATGACCTCAGCCTGAAGTCTGATCACATCCTCCGAGCCGTACTCAATCCATTCACATGCGTAGGAAAGAATCGGTACCGAGATCTCGTCCGGGACAGGCATCAATCCACCCGTTCGAGCAAGCCCGAGCGGCTCTGTCACGACGTCGTAGGTCTTTCTTCCGTCAAACGGCGCTTCGCACGGTGCTTGTCCGCCTCTGGCGCGCAAGCTGTCCGCGATTTCGTAGATCTGTGTAAGTGGATGGATGAGTTTGTAGGCGGTCGCATGCGTCCACGCCCTGTCTCGACCGGCATCACTTCGGGCCGTCATGTACTGCTCTTCGAGACCTTCGACGTAGTCCCAGCTCATCGCCGTGGTGATATCGAAGAGGGAGTGGATCTCCCGCTCTCCCATGAACTTCACCAGCTCCCTCATGCCCATGTAAGTGCCAGGGATAGACCCAACCGTCATACGTACGGTGTCCTCAATGATGGCGGTCTTGAGGTAGCACTTCAGCTCAGAGAGCAGTCCTCTGTGCTTGTAGTCCGTGAGCAACTCTCCGCGTGCCACAGGGATTGCCCAGTCAACTGTGACAAACTCCTTCTGTTGGCCGACCGTGGTCTGGGCAAAGGTCCAGACATCACTGTCATAGTCAACTTGGAAGGAAGGATGCAGGGTCGCTGCCTGCGCTGTTTCGACCTTTCTTGCTGCGGGCATAGCCATATCTCTAGAATTGATTCGCTAGTGGCGGTACAGCCGGACTATTCAAGTCCAGGCAGGGGCGTCAGCATGATCATCATCGCTGATTGTCGATTCGCAGTTGTGCTCACTGCTGGGATCCATGAATCGCGGAGAGCGAGATAGGCATTCTCGAACTTTCGCCTCCAGATCTCGCTGCCGAGCTCTGCCCTGGCTTCTTCGTATAGCTCCTGCAGTTGAAGAAAGCGCGCGAGCGCGTAGGCTTCGTTTGGATCAGCTGCGGCGAGCGGGCATGCAGGACAGGAACCATAGCTGGTGCAGAGCTTTCCATGGCGCTGCCCTGGTTGAGGACTTTGGAATGGATCTGCACAGCAGAAGCCCTGCGTGGCTGCCGTTTGCTCACGATCACTTCGGGCGGAGCGTGTGTCGATCTTTCCATTTGAAGTCACCCAGCGCTCCTGTGCGGTCATGGCTCCTGCCAGCTGTTCCTTTTGCCGATGCTGCATCGTGGTTGTCTGGTAACTGTCTTGACCAGTTGACAGTAGCCGATGGCCTAGCATTGCTCGGAGCTCGAAGGCGTCGCCGTCGGTCAGCCCATCAACCGCTTCGGAGAACGCAAGCCTGTTTGCTTGAGAGCCAGAGTACTTAAGCCCCCTTCGTTTGCAGAACAACGTGATGTAACCGGTCACCCGCGTGGTCACGTCGTCGGTTCTGGCTGAGTAGGAGTCGATGTGCATTCCTCGGCGCTTGTGCCGCCCGCCTTCGGAAACTGCGTGGAGGAAGAAGTCATTGGCAAGCTCACCAGCAGCGTAGTCTCTGATTCGTTTGGTCCAAGCAATAACGAAACTGATCAATCTTTCAGGCGCTAGCGGGTGATCGCTAGCGGGGAAGGCTGCTCGCTGTGTCGCGCCCTGAGCGGAACTTCCAGCCCTGCGCTTGGAGGACTTGATCACCGTTCGCTTTTGTCCAAGCGGGTAGTGCTCCGATATGCCATTCAGGGTGAGTGTTCTAAGTGGCTGCTCGTTGAAGCCCGAGTGCATGGCTAGTACGAGAAAGAATGGGATCAGATCGCCGCCGATCGGGTGCGCTAGTCTCCTCAGACGGAAGTACTCGCTTTCGCTGATCTTTCCTACGCCTGGGAGCTTGTGAACCGCGCCTTGGCGAGGAAGATGACCGTCAAAGTTTGCCAATATTTGAGCAATTGCCTCTGCCGGATCGCTTAGCGATACAGCGTCGCCCTTTTTCTTCTGAGCGAGGGCACTGTGAACCCTATCTAGAAGCGGCCACACTTCGTCCATTGTCGATATGCATTCTTCGACCGCCGCCTTCATGACGTTGGCCCAAGCCGCACGGTCCAGCTCTTTCGGCTTGCTCTTCCGTGGCAGTCCTGCGAACGGCTTTGGCGGAATACGGATCACCTTCCACCGTGGATCCATCTCGTGCAGCGCAAGAACGACCTTCTTGAAGGTCCCGTAATAGTGGCGCTGGGTCTCCACCGAGAGAACTGTCGGGTGCGTGGTATCCCTACCTTTCAGATACGTTAGAAAGGACTCGCCGAGATCCATTGGAGTGTCGTCTGGGCCGCTTATCTTTACCCCTTTTACGGTTAGGTACTGCACCAGGCCACTCACGATGTTGTTAGCTGAAGAGGATCTAGTCGTCTCCCTGCTGTTCTTGTTAGCTCGGCAGAACGCCTCGGCGAAGAGCGGTGCCGCTGCACCTATGCCCTTCCACCGGCTGAGATTAACGATGTTGTCGCGCAGGTCTCCGGCGCGCCTGAACGCGACTTCTAGGCGACCAGCGCTCTCGCGGACATCCCATTTCTTTGTGTTGCCTACCTTTTCCTCAACTACTACGGCGTGCCGCAGCTGGGCGGATCTTCTTCCTGCCACGTAACGCTCCAATCCGTGTTCAATCTGATTTGATAAGGTGAGTCGGTCACATGCGAGGAGTAGTGCGTATGCTGGCCGTGGAGCCGTGTGAGCTCCAACTCGTCAGGCCTCGACGCCGATTCGCATAAAGGGTTGACCTTCAAGGTGCAGTCTGATCGATTCCCTGGTTTCGCTCTCGAATGCGTTCGCGCTTCGCAGGTAGATGGACTCAGTCGTATCCCTGAGACTGTGTCCCAGTACCGACTGAACATACTTGATCGCATCCATGTCACCGTTTGCGCGCTTCTCCATGTACGTGTACAAGGCGAAGGTGTGTCGAAGGGCGTGAATGGTTATTCGCTCGCGCTGCGTGGATTCGTAGCGAGCCAGGTCACGCTCTTTGGAGAGCCGTTTGAGCAGCCTGTCCTTGGCCTGGGCGAAATGCCGGTCGAAGATCTGCGGGGTTATCGGATTGCCCGCATGCTTGCGGTTGTTTGCGTCGAGGACGAATAGGACGCCGTGATCCTCGAGCTTGTGGTATCCCAGTCGGAGGTCAACGAGGCGCTGCCGAACACCTTTGGCATAGCGCTTCAACGCGTTGAGTAGCCAGACTGGAACGGGAACATTGCGCTTCTTGTTACCTTTCCCGAGCACGGGGATGGCGACTGCAGTGAGAGGATCGCGCCCTTCCGTACGGGCCTGAAGGATGGTTTTCGCTTTGAGATCGCACACTTCCGCCCGCCTCAGTCCTGCTTGATAGCAAAGCTCAGCCATCAATCGCTGCGCCGTGGTTGCGTATGCCAGTTCAACCAGACCGTTTCGCTCGAGCACAGGGTTTGGACCTAGTTCGTCAAGAATACCGACGACGGTCTCGGGATGGAGCGCAGTGATGAGTTCGTCAGCGTCGTTCAGCCCGGGAAGGTCGACGCCAACGTCGAGAACTTGAACAGTTCCTCGCTTCGTCTGCTTGCTCAGCAGCGCTGGTGCCTTCCTCAGGTATCCCCGTTTCACGCAGAATGCGATTAGCTTGGTCACGGTCGACCATCTTCGATGAATAGTCGCGGCGGCGAGCTTATCCAAGGTCACCGCAGAGTCCAGGTCAGTCAAGGTGTCCGCATAGGATCTGAGGAGATCCTCATCTACGTCGGAAACGAGCTTTTTTCTTGCGTCAAGAAAGTGATGGAAGTCGGTGAGGTCAGCCGCGATAGCTGCGGTTGTGTTCTTGCTGCAGGCAAGCTTTGGCTTTGGACCGATCGTTAGATGGGCATCTGCAAAGAATTCAAAAGCGGGCTGAACGATCGTTCCATCAGACCTGCTGACCAAAAAGCAGAAGCCTTCGGGTAAGGGTACGCCTTGCGCACACTTGATTCCTGTCGCTTCCGAAGCGATTGCACGTGCGGTGCATATTTCGACGTCATAGACCATGGCGCCGAAAGCTATCAGGTATACGGAAAGTTTTTTTTGCTGTGAGCCTTACGGTACGTTAACAACTGAAATGAGAATCATGCCTACTTTTTACTTCCATTGATTCATATATTTACGCGTGATCGTGACCCTACTGGTACGCTCGGTGTGAAGGAAGACCTGCTCGCTGGTACGGGGGAAGTGCGCAACAGAGAGGTGGGTTCGTTCGTCGCGCAGGCTAGATTTGCTCCTTCAGTACCAATGTTGGTGTCCGCTTGGCGCGGCAATCGGTAGCGCGCGGTCAATGGCTACCCAAGGCTGGCAGTGAGTTGACATCATCAATCGGGAGACGCCGCGGTTGCTACTGCGCGTTCTTTAGGGAAGCGTGTTGGCTGGGCAGTGGGTACGCCTGGAGCTACCGATTCAATTGCTGCCGGCAAAGGTAAGGTTGCCGCAACGCCACTGCACCACTTTTGATTGCTGGCAACCTTTGGTTGGCCGTCTCCGGGTTCTCCGGAGCGACGCTATCAAAGAGTTTCTCGAGTGCTGCCCGCGTGCTGATCCCTAACTGTGCCGAATGTGCGAGAGGACGGCCGCTGCATACGCGCTCTTTCAACGAGCCATCGAGACAACGCGCTGCTCAGCCATGATCGGCGATCATGTGGCCAAGGTCGGATGCACTCTGCAGTTCAATGATGCGATCGGTCAGGCGTTCAGCTGCGATCTGCAACCCGTCATCGTCTGACGAGTACGGGGAGCCGAACAGCGGGATCTCGACCCACAGTCTCTCCTGCCCATCATGCACATAGGGGCCATGGTCATCCAAGAGAAGGGCTTCACCCACGTGGGGGGAGACATAGGAAAGATCCTTTGTCCTTCCAGACCAGTGGATGTATCGAAGCTCGACAAACCATGCCGGAACACTGCCTTCCCTAGCCAGGAGTCCGGCAATTCTTCTTGCAAGTGCCTCGGGAACCGTAGTGAACAGTACAAGTTCCTCGAACTGCGATCGGACATCCTCTAGGAACCGGTGAAGCCCAGGGCGAGGAATCTGACTGACTGCGTTGGAGATGAGCGTGCCTTCGAGGTCCAGTGCCAGGATGGTTGGCTTCATTGGGAGTTCCTGTCTAAGCTTCTAAGCCTGAGTAAACGCATCGGTAGGTAGCTATCCATGGCGTGGGTCACAGGGTACCGGTTCGGGCTACGCCCCTCTGAAACTTTGCCCAACCACTTCACTTCCGTTGGATTGCTTCTGAGACCTCTACGGCCCAACGCGAGGTGTGGATGATCCTGGTCTCCTGCAGCTGCTCTTGAAGGATCTGGCGTTTGGTGAGCTGAGACACCGCCTCCCACTCGTTCCTGAAGATGTAAGTGGCATTGCCTGACTCGGGACTCTCGAACACGTATCGATTCCTTCCCGTGAACCCAAAAACGATGTACTCACTGAAACCGCCTAATCCGACTGCCATGAAGTCGGGCTCGTGACGAGTGATGGTCCGGATGCGCTGCTTAGCGACTGCGCGGTCGCTGTCGGTCAACTGCTTCAGATAACTATCCAATACCTGCATCGCTCTATCGAACGGGAACTTCCCCGGAGGGAGAATGCGCCAGTTGATCTTCTCGACCCTGACCGGCACCGCGAGGTCCGGGTCAACGATTTCGAAGTGTTGGAAGCATTCCAGGTAGATGTTGAGGAGGTTTGCAATGCTCTCTTCTGGCTCCGTCCGGTCAATGATCCTAGTAGCCATTGCGATACCACTGTCTGTATCTACAGCAGTGAGGAATTCACCAGGTGGTGCAACGTATTCCCTGGGATAGGTCTCATAGGATCTTGTCTGAGTACCGTGGTGAGTGTGTCCGTGCCAGTCCTTCCACGAGGTATTGATTGATCGAGACTTGGTGACCATCGGAAGGTCCTTTCGGATGATCTCTTTGCCTCGGGCATTGAATAACGTCGCGGGTCCTTCGGCGCTTGGCACAATGGAAGCGCCTGCGAGCGGAAGGTCGTCGAATCCCAGCATCGCCGCTTGGTGTTCTGTGAGTGGGCCGCTAAGAATGCGAAACTGTGGCAGCCGCTCAATCGTGCTTCGGTAGACTGATAAACCTCTCACTTGCTTGGGCATACGCTGGTCCTTTTCATGAGGAAGCGGGATAACCAAATATGTTTGGAAAGCCGTCTAAGCTTGCTGCGGAGGAGATGCTATTTCCTTTTCGGGGAGATGCTATCAGTACTCAGAAACCTAGGACGCTCTGTCCCTGTAGGCGCCGCTCGGACTGCATCCATAGCTTTGTACTGATGCTAGCCTCGTTTTCCGTTCGGCTAGAAAAGTTGCCCCTGTGGCGACTTGTCTTGGGGAGGTTGAAAAAGATGAGTGGCCAGCGCTGGCAGCCTAGTGAAACCGAGTTCACGATGCTTCTTTTCAAAGCGCTTCCGGATCAAGTCCGCTACAGGGCCAGTTCCGGACATCCTGGTGCCAAAGCTGGCGTCATACTCCTTTCCACCATGCATCTGTCGCATCAAGCTAAGCACGTGCGCAGCGCGGTCCGGATAGTGCAGCTCGAGCCATTCTCTCCAAATGTCCTTAATCTCGTTGGGTAGCCTGAGAAGCACGTAGCCTGCTGCCCGAGCGCCGTGTTCGTGAGCAGCCTCAAGGATGGCTTCTAGGTCATGGTCGGTGATCATGGGAATGACCGGCGCGATCAAAACCCCTACCGGTACTCCTGCCTCGTGCAGCTGATTCATTGCTCGCAGCCTTGCGTGGGGAGCAGCAGCTCGTGGTTCCAGTTTTGCAGATAGCTTCCTGTCGAGCGTGGTGACCGAGAAGTAGACCGTAACCAACCGATCCTTGGCCATCGACGCCAGCAGTTCGACGTCCCTGGTGATCAAGGCACTCTTGGTGACGAAGCTCACCGGATGCTTGGCATCAGCAAGCACCTCAAGGCATTGGCGTGTAATTTGGTAATTCCTTTCAATCGGCTGATAGCCGTCTGTGTTTATCCCCAACGCAATCGGGGTGCACTTGTAGTTCGACTTGCTAATTTCTGCTCTGAGGCGCTCCGGGGCATTTGTCTTTGCAAACAGGCGCGTCTCGAAGTCTAAGCCTGGTGAAAGGCTCAAGTAGGAGTGAGAAGGGCGAGCAAAACAGTAAACACAGCCATGCTCGCAGCCGCGGTACGGGTTGACCGACGCGCTAAAGCCAACGTCAGGGGATGAGTTGTGGCTGATCACTGTGCGCGCTCGCTCTTCCTGCACCTGAGTTCTCAGCGGTGGCGCGTCTTCCATCTCCTGGTAGACCGACTCCCAGCCGTCGTCGACTCCCACTGTTGCAGTGGTATCGAAACGGCTTGGGACACGCGATGCGGCCCCTCTGCCTTTGAGGGGAACTTGGGCCTTTCGAGCATCCTGTTCCATGGCGACAACTTGGGAAGGTCGGGCCGTTAGTATTATTGCTAACCACAGGCGCCGCAACACCGTGAAATTCAGCTAGCTGTAGGCCATACGGTCGTTTGGCGAGTAGGTTCTGCCCAGGCTTATCCACAGCTTCGGCTGGCAAGGCCTTTATCAGCTGCGTTGGCCATGGAGCGCTTTGGCTTCCGCCAAGAAGATCTGCATCAATGCCCGCGATCGACGTGTTGCTGCAGGCAGTGGAATGCCCAACTGTGCGCAGAGCGAAGTCGCATATGCCATCTGTGCACCCGTGGGCGGCTTGATGTCCCAATCCGTTAGCTGGGGGATGAGCTTTGAGAGCTCTTCTGCCAGGCGGTACTCAAAGCCTCTTGCTTGCCCTTCCTCTTCTTGCATTCGACGCATCTGCATAGCGACCTGCTCCCTGCCCATGGGAGAAAAGGGAAGCTCAAGAGTGAACTCCAGTTCCGGACATACGAGGTAAAAGTTCATGGGAGATGCAATTAGTACTTATAAGTAGACTACCTTTAGAGGCGTAGTCTTTAAAGTACTGGAACCACAAGCTGCTTCGTATGGTCGAGCATACGAACCAAGCGAAACTTGCAGATGTGATCCGCGCGCATCGCATTGATCTGGGTGTCAGCCAAGAAGCCTTTGCTGACCACATCCAGATGCACCGCGCCTACTACAGCAAGATCGAGCGTGGCGAAAAGAACCTCACTCTCGCTACCTTGGAGCGAGTTGCTAAAGGCATGGGTACCTCGATGTCGGCCCTGCTGCGCGCCGCAGGGCTCTAACACTCTTTGCAGACCACGAAGGTTGGCCAACCTCTCCAGGATGGGCGTGTTTGGCCGGCACTGCGCGGGGGATTGTGCCGATAGCAATGTGTTTACTGATTATTCTCTAACCTGTTGATCTATATGGATTTATCTAGTGAACAATCAGGGGGTATTGATACAACACTCGCAACCGCGGTACGGATTGACCGACTGGCTGAAGCCGACGTCCGGCGACTTGTTGCGGCTGATGATGCTGCGTGCGGTCTCGGCACGGACTTCGGTGCGCAGGCGCGGGGCAGCGAACTCTTCACTCTCGTCCGGCGCCCAGCCGTCGTCCATCGCTTCGCTGACGGTGACCTCGAAGCGGCCCGCCAGGTGCGTGCTGGAGCCCCGGCCTTTGATCGCAATACCCATCTTCAAAGCCTATCGCCCGGATGTCTCAGGGAATGAGACGTCGTGGCGTCGGAACGGCGGGGATAGGGGATATCCATGGTTAGTAGTATTACTAACCACAGGCGTAATGGGAAGTGAAACCCGCGCCGGGTATGGGTCGGCGGAGGTGGAGACCGATTTGATCCCCTACATTATCCACAGGGCCAGAGCGCGTGCCTGCGGTGCCACGTCACGGGCCGCTGAGCCGACCAACGGTCGGCGCTACCTGATGCCGGGCGCCCCTTACGCGGCAGGGCTACGCGCCGCATCACAGCAGCCGCAGATAGCCCTTCACCGTGGCATCCAGCCCGTCATACAGCGCCTCGCTGATCAGCGCATGGCCGATCGAGACTTCCAGCACGTCCGGCACGGTCCGCAGGAAATCGGCCAGGTTGTCCTGCGACAGGTCGTGGCCGGCGTTGACGCCCAGGCCGGCCGCCTGGGCGCGGCGGGCGGCATCGGCGAACACCGCCAGCATGGCGGTGGCATCGCCGGCGGCATGCGCCTCGGCGTAGGGGCCGGTGTAGAGCTCCACGCGGTCGGCACCGATGGCCGCGGCTTGGGCGATGTCGGGGTTGCCCGCGTCCACGAACAGGCTGACCCGGCAGCCGTACGTCTTCAATTCGGCGATCAGCGGGCGGAGGCGCTGCGCATCCCGGGCGAAGTCGACGCCGTGGTCGGACGTGAGCTGGCCGTCGCCATCGGGCACCAGGGTGGCCTGGGCGGGGCGGGTCTGCGCGCACAGCGGCAGCAGCCCCGGGTAGCCCTCGCGCGGTGGCGCGAACGGGTTGCCCTCGATGTTGAACTCCACGCCGCGCTCGGCCGTCAGCGCGGACAAGGCCAGCACGTCCTCGGCGTGGATGTGGCGGCGGTCCGGGCGCGGGTGCACGGTGATCCCGTGGGCGCCGGCATCCAGGCAGGCACGGGCGGCCTGCAGCACGTCCGGGTCGCTGCCACCCCGCGAGTTGCGCAGGACGGCGATCTTGTTCACGTTGACGCTGAGTTGGGTCATGGCACTACGAGGGGTCGGATTCACCCTGAGCGGTCGGGGTGCGCGCCTGGAGGGCGAGCTCCCGCAGCCGACGGAGTTCGTTGGGATCGGTGATGGCTGCGCGGGTGGGCTGTACATCGCCGAAGCGGGCCACGTAGAGGCCGCGGACCCACGCCAGCAGGAACACCAGGGTGCCCAGCAGCGACAGCGCCATCAGCCCCATGTGGGGGGTCTTGAGCGCCATGCCGAAACAGGCCAGCGCGAACAGCAGAAACAGCCAGTACATGTCGTTCTCCCCGATTGACCGGGCCAGTGTAGCGCTGGCGCCGGGTGCGGTTCCACGGGGAGCAGCGGCTACAGCAGCGGCGAGGCCAGGCGGGCGAACGCCTCCGGAACACGGTGCCGCCAGAGCGAACGCTGGCGGTCGTTGTAGACGGGCGCGGCGCTGCTGTATTCGGCCAGCAGGATCTCGGCCAGCGCGGCAACGCGGCCGGTATCGCTGATCATCATCGAGAGCTCGAAGTTGAGCCGGAAGCTGCGGTGATCGAAGTTGGCACTGCCGACGATGCAGACGTCGTCATCGGCGATGAAGGCCTTGGTGTGCAGCATGCGCGGGCCGTACTCGTAGATCTTGACCCCGGCCTGCAGCAGCTCGTCGAAGTAGGAGCGCGCGGCCTGGGTGACGAACCAGGAGTCGCTCATCTTGGGCACCAGCAGGCGCACGTCCAGGCCACCGAGTGCGGCCGAGGTCAGTGCCATGCGTGCGGCTTCGCCGGGCACGAAGTAGGGCGTCACCAGCCAGACGCGCTCCTTCGCTTCGTGGATCGCCGCCACGTGCAGCCGGTGGATGGTCTCCCACGACGAATCCGGACCGGACACCAGCACCTGCGCATTGATGCTGCCCTCGCTGCGGCTGGGCATGGTTTCCGGCCACAGCTGGGCGATGTTGAAGCGCGCCGGCTCCTGGCCGGTGGCGTAGATCCAATCCTCGATGAAGACCAGCTGCAGGCTGCGCACCACGTGGCCACGCAGCCGCATGTGCAGGTCGCGATACGCATCCGGGCGGACGCTCTCGTCTTCCTCATCGGTGATGTTGATGCCGCCGGTAAAGGCCTGCAGGCCGTCGATGATGACGAGCTTGCGGTGCGTGCGCAGGTTCAACCAGGGCCGCTTGAACGGCTTGAGCAGCTGCCGCGGATGGAACCAGACGACTTCGGCGCCTGCATCCAGCAGCGGCTGCAGGAAGCGCTTGCGGATGGACGACGAGCCGACCGCATCCAACAACAGGCGCACGCGCACGCCGGCCGCCGCACGCTCGGTCAGCGCATCGCGCAGCGCGGTGCCGGCGTGGTCCGGATTGAAGATGTAGTACTCCAGGTGCAGGTGGTCCTTGGCCGTGGCCACCGCGGCAAGCAGTGCGCTGTAGGTGGCCGCGCCATCGACCAGCCACTCCACCTCGGTGGCCGAGCTCGGTGAGAGCCCGGTGGTGGCCTGGGCGATCTTGGCCAGCTCGGTGCAGTCCGCATCCGGTGGGCAGACGCTGCTGTAATGCTCCATCCCCGAGCGCGAACGACCACGGCGCAGGCGCTGCCGCTTCACCTTCTGCGGGCCGAGCAGGTAGTAGATGAACAGGCCAAGGTAGGGCAGGGCGGCCAGCGACAGGATCCAGCTCAGCGTGGCGACCGGCTCGCGCTTCTGCAGCATGATCCAACCGGTCAGCCACAGCAGATAGAGAATGTAGGCCGCCACCATCAGCGGGCGCAGGTGCGGGATGGCGTCGAGCCAGTCCCCGAAGAGATCGAAGGTTGCGAGCATGGCCGGATGATAGCGGGCGGCGTGGCGCTGGCGCGTATCCACGGGCGGTGGCACAAAAAAAACGCCCCTGTTTCCAGGGGCGTTTTCCAGTCGCGTCATGACTGCGTCTTGCGTATTACTGCTGTACGAAGCCGATCTTCTTCATCTGAGCATTCTTCGCGGCAGCCAACACCTTGGCCATCACGTCGTACTCGGAGTCCGGGCTGGCATCGATGCGCAGTTCCGGCTGGTTGGTCGGATCACGCTGCACTTCCTGCTCCATACGCTGCTGCAGTTCGCTCACAGCCACGGGGCTGTTGTTCCACGACACCTGGTTGCTGGCGTCCACCTTCAGCTCGATCGGCGGCGGCGGTTCGACAGTCACCGGCGGTGGGTTGAGCACGCGCTGCGGCAGGTCAACGGCGATCGGGTACGTCATGATCGGCGCGGTGACGATGAAGATGATCAGCAGCACCAGCATCACGTCCACGAGGGGCGTGACGTTGATGTCGGCCATGGGGCCTTTGTTACCACCAGTACTGAACGCCATGGCTTACTGCCCCTTCTCTTTGGTGGCGACGAAGCCAACGTCGAGCATGCCCTGTTCCTGCGCGATCTTCGTCATCTCGTTGATGACGCGCATCTTGGTGGTGCGATCACCACGCAGGTTGAGGGGCGGCTGCGGGGTCTGCTGGGCGGCGGTCGCCAAGCGCGACTCGAGCGTCTGCTTGTCGATTTCCTCGTCGTTCCAGTAGATCGAGCCGTCTTCCTTGACTGCCAAGGTGATCGGGCTCGAACGCTTCTCAGCGTCTTCCGGATTCTGCACCAGGTTGGCCTCAGGCAGATCCACCTTGACCTTGTGGGACATCAGGGGCGCCGTGATGATGAAGATGATCAGCAGCACCAGCATCACGTCCACGAGGGGCGTAACGTTGATGTCGGCCATGGGGCCGCCGCTGTTACCACTACTGAAAGCCATAACGGGCTCCGTCTAGATCGTGTTGACTACGTTCTCGCTGGGTGACGCGCGTCGCTATTAGCGAACGCGCGAACCGGTGGCGAAGAAGTCGTGCAGGTCGTGAGCGAACGTATCGAACTTGCTGATCGTGGCGCTGTTGATCTTGCTGAAGAAGTTGAAGGCGAACACGGCCGGGATAGCCACGAACAGACCGATGGCGGTCATGATCAGTGCTTCACCCACCGGGCCGGCAACGGCGTCGATCGAGGCGGAACCGGTGGCACCGATCTTGATCAGCGCGCCGTAGATGCCCCACACGGTACCCAGCAGACCCACGAACGGAGCGGTTGCGCCGACGGTGGCCAGCAGGGTCATGCCCGACTGCAGGTTGTTGCTTTCGCGGGTCACGGCCTGACGCAGGGCGCGATCGACGAACTCCGAACGGCTCAGGTTCTCACCCAGGCCACCGGAGGTGCCGCCTTCCGAACGCTGGTGGTGCGCAGCAGCCTGTGCAGCGTCCAGAGCGATCTTGGAGAAGGGCTCCGAAGCCGGCTGTTCTTCCATCGCGCGGATGGCGTCCTGGGCGTTCGGGGTATCCCAGAACAGGCTCACGACCTTGTCGGCAGCAGCCTTCAGACGGGTGGCGCGGAAGATGTTGATGACGGTCCAGTACCAGGACATGGCCGACATGATGATCAGGGTCAGCAGCACGACCCAGGAGACGGCGAAGTCACCCGGCTGGGTGGTCATCTCGTGGATCAGGTGCTCGAAGCCCATCTGCGACAGGGCGTTGGAGTTGCCCCCGGCAGCAGCGGCGATGAAAAGTTCCTGCAGCATGACGCTTACCTTTGTTGTGTGTGGTGATAAAGGGTATTGCTAGAAATAACCGCTAGAGGCGGTGGCCGGCGGGCCACCGGCCACTATCAGTTCAGCGCAAAGTTGACCGGGACGCGAACGCGACCTGCGACCTTCTTCCCGCCCGATTCCGCGGAACGGAAGCTCCACTTGCGAGCTGCTTCCATGGCGGCGCGGTCAAGGTCACGGTTACGGCTGGACTTCTCGACCGACACATTGGTGACGTTGCCATTGGCATCGACGTCAATGATCAGGATGACTTCACCCTGGATACCAGCACGGAACGCGGCCGGCGGGTAACGCGGGGGGTTCATGTTCTTCGACGAGATGTCGACGCTTGCCTCAATGGTGCTCGGCGGCTGCGGCGGCGACGGCGGCGAAGGCGGCGTGACGATGTCGGTCGGACGCGGGTCCGGGATATCGACCACAGGAGCCTGCGGCGGCGGCGGAACCGGGGACGGCTTCGGCGGCGACAGGTTCTTGACCGGCGGCGGCGGAGTGTCATCCGGCGGCGGCGGCGGCGGCGGCGGTGGGGGCGGCGGCGGAGCGTCGACCAGGGTCACCATGATGTTGCGTTCTTTCTCCGCGACGGCCTTGGGAGCCACAGCCGGGATCAGAAGCATCATGAAGGCGGCGAGATGCAGTGCGATTACAAAAGCGATACCCACGATACGCGGCCAGGAGAGGCCGGTGTCATCGCGTTGTTCGTACCTGTGAACGACTAGTTGTTCCGTCATGCGCCAAGAGCTCATTAGTGGGGCCGGGATACCCGGGGACAGGTAGCCCATGATCAGCGGTGCATGACACCGCAGGAACCTCCAAGCTTATACCAATCCTGAGCGCCTGCGCATCACTTGTGCAGGCATTCAGGCGTTATTCCTACTTACTTCAGGTTGATGATTTTCTTCGCATCCGCCTGGTTCTTCACACCCTTCGCCAGCGCTTGCTGGGCGGCCTGCTTGGCCTCCGGAATGCGACCTTCCGAATGCAGCACGCGTGCCAGATTCAGGTAGGTCTCGCCATCCTTGGAAAGCGGGGCAGCCTTCTGCCACGCCTCGATCGCCTTGTCCGCCTGCTGCGGCTCGGAGTAGTAGTACGCCTGGGCCAGTGCCAGGTATACCTGATAATCCGGCTTCAGGATGTTTTTCTGCAGGCCATCATTGATAACGGCAATGACGTCCTTTTCTTTGTTCTCGCTGTTGGCGTAGATCGAGTACAGCTGCTTGTACTCGCGCTCGTCGGTCAGCTGGCCGGCTGCGTACAGCTTGGCCATGACCGCGCCGGCCTTGTCCATCTGGTCGGCCTGCATGTACATGCTGGCCAGGTTCAGCTGGGCCTTCTTGTCGTTCGGGTTCTTGGCAGCCAGCGTTTCAGCCTGCTTGACCGCTTCGCCGGTCTGGCCGGCTTCGGCCATGGCGGCCATCAGCAACTGGTTCCAGTTGTCCTTCGGCTCGGGCGAGCCGGCGATGGCCTGCTGCAGCACCGGGATGGCCTCGGCATAGCGCTCGGCCTGGTACAGCGCCTGGCCCTTGGCGATCAGCTCTTCGGGCTTGTTCGACTTGGTCTCGGCGAAGTACTTGTCCAAGGTCGCCAGGCCTTCGTTGATCTGGTCGTCCTGCAGCTGCAGCTGACCCAGCATCAGCATCGACTGGTAATGGCCGTTGTTGTCCAGGCCGCCGAGCTGCAGCACCTGCTCGAGGTACTTCTTGGCCGAGGCGACGTCGTCCAGCTGGTAGGCCGCCTGCGAGGCGAGCTGCGCGGCGAGCGACTTGTCGTAGGTGTTGGCGGCGGGATTGGCCAGGATTTCGTCGGCCTGCGCGCGCGTCTCCGGGAACTTCTGGTCGTTGTAGCTGTCAATCATTTTCTGCAGCTTCGGGCCGACCTTGGCCGAGGACTTCTGCTCCGGCTCCTGGCGGGTCGCGTTCGGGTAGAGCACTTCGGCCTTGGCCTGCTTCTTCCCACCACGCGCGCCACGCTCCGACGAGCGGGCCTGGGCGAAGGCATCGGTGATCATGGCGCCACTTACAGCGGTCGCGATGAGGACGGAAAGGACGGCTTGCTTGTGGTTGCTGAAAATCATCTTTCACCTCGATCGAACCGCCGCAGCGGCATCAAAACGGACTGTCAGAAAAATCTGAGCCGCCAAACGTATCAGAAACTGATGGCGTGAGAAATCGTTTCCGATGCTGCAATACAGCATCTTTTGGTCGCATACGGGCGCGTCAGCCACACTTCGGACGACGCCCGTCCGCCTGGGCTTGTTGGTATACACCACTCAGGGAGGGCGCGTCTCGCTGCAATTCCCGGATGCGGTTGGCCGGATCGGGGTGGGTGGACAGCCACTGCGGTGACCGGCCGCCGCTGGCAGCCATCATGTTCTGCCACAGATCGACCGCTTGGGCCGGGTTGAAACCGGCCTCGGCCATCAGGCGCTGGCCGACGATATCGGCCTCGCTTTCCTGGGTCCGCGAGCCTGGCAGGAGGAAGGCCGCCTGGGCACCGGCGCCGCCGAGCTGGCTGACGGTACTGGCCGCGCCCTCGCCGTAGGCCGCGCCTGCCAGCGCGCCGAGGACCGACAGCCCGGTCTGCGCACCCATCTGGCGCGTGATGCGTTCTTCGTGGTGGCGGGAGATCACGTGCCCGATCTCGTGGCCGATGACGGCGGCCAGCTGATCCTGGTTCTTGGCGACGGTGAAGATGCCGGTATTGACCCCGACCTTGCCGCCGGGCAAAGCGAACGCGTTGGGTTCCTTGTCGACCATCAGAGCCGTCTCCCACCGTACGCCACGGTACTGTGCGGGAAGCTCAGCGACCAGCGCATTCACCACGCACTGGACGTAGGCGTTCTGCTTCGGGTCGGTGCTCAACGTACCTTTGGACTTGGTCTCGGTAAACGCCTGCGCGCCCAGCTGGTCCAGCTCGGCCTGCGATACCCCGCCCACCATCTGGCGGCGGCCGGTGGGTGAGGTGGTGGTGGCGCACGCGCTCACCAGCATGGCGATGGCAATTCCCAACAGCACTGGTTTCATGTGCGATCCCCCGTGTTCATATGCGCAGTGTGGAACGTGGCGACGTAAATTTTCGTCAAGCCGCATGGTCGTTATTGGATGCCCAGGAACATCAGGGCGGCCAGGGCAATGCCGTTGTTCAACGCATGCGCGGCGATCGGCGCCCACAAGGTGCCGGTGCGCTGGTAGAGCCAGGCGAAGGCGGCGCCCATGCCGCCATAGACCAGCCACAGCTGGGCGATTTCCCATGGGCCGTTGGCGCTGGTACCGGGAATTTCATGCACCAGGGCGAAGGCCAGGCTGCTCAGCAACATGCCCAGCAGCGGCCGGCCGGCCTGCCACAGGCGACCGAACAGCACCCGGCGGAACAGCAGTTCCTCATAGGCCGGAGCAAGCACCACGGCAAACAGCGCCAGGAACCAGGGGAAGCGCGTCATCGCCTGTTCCATCAGCGCCAGGTTGGTCGGCACCGGCTCGATACCGCCCTGTTTGGCCAGCCACGCGATCAGATTGCTGCCGACGATCACCCCGGTGGCGACCAGCAGTGTCCACCCCCAGATGGAAGGGCGACGGGCGGCCTGGAACGACAGCGCCCGTTCGGCGGGCGTGGCCCGACGACGGAAGAAATACAGCACCAGTGCCGCGCCACCGGTGGCGACCAGCGCCATCAGGATCTGGGCGAGGGCACCGGGTTGTCCGAGCTGCTGGGCAAGACCTGCGACGGCGGACGCATCCGCACCGTCGCGCGCCGCCTGGTAACCGACGATCGCACCGCGGTAGAGCCCCCAGGCCAAACCGCTGATCAGACTGAGCGAGAGCAGCACCGCCACGCCGATGCCCAGATCGATGAAGAACCCTGCAAGCGGAGAACCCGGCCTGCGCGGTGATGGTGGAACAGCGGGAGGCAGCGGAGGCGTCATGGACGCCGGGGGGGTAACGGACATCGGATTCCTGGCATCGGGGGGCGATGGCCGGCCAGGGTCGCCCCCGGCCGGCCTTGCCCCGATTGTGTCAGATATCCAGGTTGGCGACCTTCAGCGCATTGTCTTCGATGAAGTCGCGGCGCGGTTCGACCACGTCGCCCATCAGCGTGCTGAAGATCTGGTCGGCAGCCACGGCATCCTCGATCCGCACCTGGAGCAGGCGGCGGGTGTCAGGATTGACCGTGGTGTCCCAGAGCTGCTCGGGATTCATTTCACCCAGACCCTTGAATCGCTGGATCTGGCGGCCCTTCTTGGCTTCATCCAGCAGCCAGTTGCGTGCCTCGGCGAAGCTGCCGACCTCGGCCGATTTGGCACCGCGGCTGATCTTCGCACCGGCACGGACCAGGCCGTGGAGGAGCAGGGAGGACTGGTGCAGGGCACGCAGTTCGCCGGTCTCGAATGCGGCCAGCGGCAGCACCTGGATCAGCTGTTCGCCCATGTGGCGACGCGTGACCAGCACGGCTGCCGGACGTTCGTCGGTGGGTTCCTGCAGTTCCAGCGTATAGCGCGGCGAACCGAGGCTGCCCTGGTTGAGGCGGGTGGCCAGCGCGGCCAGGCCCTCGTCTGCGCCTGCCTTGCGCAGGTGTTCCAGATCCATCGGCGTGAAATCGATCAGCGCTTCCAGCACCTGGCGGTCATAACGATGGCTGTTGCGCGCGATGGTTTCCTGCGCCGAGGCGTAGGAAAGCAGCAGCTTCTCCAGCGCCACGCCTTCGATGCCGGGTTCGCTCTCGGCCGGGATCAACGAGGCATTTTCCACCGCGCTGCTGGCCAGGTACGCATCCAGCGCCGGGTCATCCTTCAGGTACAGCTCCTGCTTGCCCTGCTTGATCTTGTACAGCGGCGGCAGGCCGATGTAGATGTGGCCACGCTCGATCAGCTCCGGCATCTGACGGTAGAAGAAGGTCAACAGCAGCGTACGGATGTGCGCGCCGTCGACGTCGGCGTCGGTCATGATGATGATGCGGTGGTAGCGCAGCTTGTCCGGGTTGTACTCGTCCCGGCCGATGCCGGTGCCCAGCGCGGTGATCAGCGTACCGACCTGGTCCGAGGCGAGCATGCGGTCGAAGCGGGCGCGTTCCACGTTGAGGATCTTGCCGCGCAGCGGCAGGACGGCCTGGTTCTTGCGGTTGCGGCCCTGCTTGGCCGAGCCACCTGCCGAGTCACCCTCGACGATGAACAGTTCGGACAGCGCCGGATCTTTTTCCTGGCAGTCGGCCAGCTTGCCCGGCAGGCCGGCGATATCCAGCGCGCCCTTGCGGCGGGTCAGATCGCGCGCCTTGCGGGCCGCTTCACGTGCACGCGCCGCGTCCACGATCTTGCCGGCGATCGCCTTGGCTTCGTTGGGGTTTTCCTGCAGGAATTCTTCCAGGCGCGCACCGAAGGCACTTTCCACCGCCGGGCGCACGTCCGAGCTGACCAGCTTTTCCTTGGTCTGGCTGGAGAAGCTCGGGTCGGGCACCTTCACCGACAGCACCGCGATCATGCCTTCGCGCATGTCATCGCCGGTCAGGTTGATCTTGGCCTGCTTGGCGATGCCGTTCTGCTCGATGTAATTGTTGAGCACACGGGTCAGCGCACCACGGAAACCGGCGAGGTGGGTACCGCCATCCTTCTGCGGGATGTTGTTGGTGAAGCAGTACATCGTTTCCTGGTAGGAATCGGTCCACTGCAGCGCCACGTCCACGACGATCCCGTTGGACTCACCGGTGACGGAGATCACGTTCGGGTGCAGCGGCGTCTTCAACTGCGCCAGATGCTCCACGAAGCTGCGGATGCCGCCTTCGTAATGGAAATCGTCGCGCCGGCCGTCGCCGCGCTCGTCCACCAGCACGATCTTGACGCCGGAATTAAGGAAAGACAGCTCACGCAGGCGGCGGGCCAGGATGTCGTAGTGGAACTCGACGTTGTCGTGGAACGCCTTCACCGACGGCCAGAAGCGCAGGGTGGTACCGCGCTTGGTGCTGGCTTCAACCTGCTTGAGCGAGTTGACCGCAGCACCGTCAGCGAATTCCTGCTGGTAGTGGAAGCCGCCCTGGTAGATATCCAGCAGCAACTTCTGCGAGAGCGCATTGACCACGCTGACGCCCACGCCGTGGAGGCCGCCAGACACCTTGTAGCTGTTGTCATCGAACTTGCCACCGGCGTGCAGGACCGTCATCACGACTTCGGCGGCGGAGACTTCGCGATCGAGCTTCTTGCTCATCTGCTCGTGCTTGCCGGTCGGGATGCCGCGCCCGTTGTCCGACACCGAGACCGAACCGTCTGCGTGGATCATCACCGACACGTGGTCGGCGTGGCCGGCCAAGGCTTCGTCGATGGAGTTGTCGACGACCTCGAACACCATGTGGTGCAGACCGGTGCCGTCATGGACGTCGCCGATGTACATACCAGGACGCTTGCGGACAGCCTCGAGGCCTTCCAGGGCGGTGATGCTGTTGGCGTCGTAGTTGCCGCTGTTTGCGGGGATGTTCTGTTCTTCAGTCATTGCGCTTGCCGTAGGCTCCGCAGGTCGGTCCGCCGCGGTGAGGCGGGGCGCCGAGTAATAAGGGGTTGCAACAGCAATTATACCAGCCGGGCACCGTGGCCCCTGGGGGACCACTATGGCACAGGCTGGACCTGTCCATGTTCCACGTGGAACCGCGTGATATCTGTCGCGTCGATCAGTGCCGCCGGAACTTCAGTGGCGGTGATGAAGATCTGCGCCGGGCCGGCCTTCAAGCGCTCCAGCACCCGTGCCTGGTGGTGTCGATCCAACTCCGAAGACAGGTCGTCCAATGCGATGACCGGCCATTCGCCGCGCTGCTCAGCGTAGTCTTCGGCCTGTGCCAGCAGGCAGGTGAGGGCCGTCAGTTTCGCCTGCCCCCGCGAGAGTGCATCCCGGCCGGGAATGGTCTCGAATCCGACGCTCCAGTCGGCCCGGTGTGGACCGACCGAGGTATAGCCGGCCATCCGGTCACGTTCCCGGGCCAGAAGCAGGGCATCGGAGAGTGAAACCTCCTGCTTGCGCCACCCTGGGCTCAAGCTCAGCGACTGGATGCCCAGATTGGGGGCCAGGACGGCGGCCAGTTCCACGGTGCGTTCCTGCAACCGCTCCAGGTAGTGCTGCCGACGGGTGGTCAGCGGTTCGCCGGCTTCGGCGAGCTCTCGATCCCAGGCATCCAGGGCGTGCGCATGGCCGCCCTGCTTGAGCAGGGCGTTGCGCTGCTTGAGGGCTCGCGAGTACCGCCGCCACAGCCCCATGAAGTCTGGTTCCACGTGGAACAACCCCCAATCGAGGAACCGCCGACGAGGCTCTCCGCCGCCACTGACCAGCGCGTGGCTACCAGGCTCGAAGGTCACCACCGCCAGCGCCGCGCAGAGGGTGCCGAGCTGGGCGACATCCTCGCCGTCCAGTCGGCCTTTCCATTCCTGCCCACTGTGGCGGAGCCCGGCCTTGCGCCGCGTCGGGGTTTCGGCGCCTTCGCGCTGCTCATCCCATTCGACAAAGACATCCAGCGCCTCCCGGCCCTGGCGCACCAGCCCATCCCGTACCCGGCCACGGAAACTGCGCCCGTACGCCATGACATGCAGCGCCTCCAGGACACTGGTCTTTCCGGCGCCATTGTCGCCGGTGATCAGATTGATGCCCGGTTTCGGCGCGAGTTCGACGGTATCGAAGCGGCGAACCTGATGCAGGGAGAGACGGCGGATATGCATGCGGAAGATCGACGCCGCGCCGGGCGGCAGAGGGGTAGCGGGGAATCGATCAGCTTACTGCATTGCCCTGGTTCCACGTGGTGCAAGCAGCCCTGGAAGTGCGCCGCCGTACAGTCCCCGGCGTTTCACCCACCCGCGTTAGGAAGTGCCGGGCCCCGGCGGACGATGGCGAACCCCACTGCCCGATGTGGAGCAGGGCAGTGCAAGGCGGACGAGGCGGCGTAGGGGACTCACTCAGGCGTGCCGTGCCACGTGGAACATGCCCGTCGACCTCCACCCGGAGGCTCAAGAACGCGCTCAATTTCTTTAATTCTGAGGCTCGTCCAGGCCCATGGTGCTGCAGATTTCAAGAAATCCGCGGCGTTTTCCAGGGCGCCCAGCAGCCCGATCAGTACGTCCGAGCGGGATTGTTTGAATTCTGCGCGCGTCGCCGAAGCGCACCCCGTCAGAAATGAAGGACGCTCGCGCAGACCCAAACGAGACTGTCCACATCCCCCATGTATGAGTTATGCACAACCTAAGGGCAATCTGTGGATAAAAAGAGGCCCTGGAACAGGCCTTAAAGATATCCACAGGATCACCCCCAGGCTCAGGCCCTGTTTTACCGGGGGTTTCGAGGCCCTAATTCCCTTTGCAACCAACCACTTAACCTACTTTTCAACCAAATCTGGCCCTACCACCACCACCTAGCTTTAGATTTATATACAGTTTTTAAAAGCATAGAGCTGTGATTCAGCGGCGGAAAGCCGGCTCGTCGCGGCGCTCCAGATCGGAAGAGAAATCTGTCCTGGCTCGCAGTGGCGGCTTAACAGGATTCGCGAGATTGGCGGCGGGCGGCGCTACCGAGCCACTTTTGCACCTGCGTTCGAGAACGATCACCCCATCGCAAGACCGCCACTGGTTTGTGAGCGCAGCGGGGATGCGAATCGCGTGTACCGGTGGCGAGCTTGGTCCACGTGGCCGGTAACCATGGACATCGGCGTTCACCGCCTACCCATGCAGCAGGCCTGCGTGTGCGGATACCCGGTCAGGCAAGCAGACGGGCAGACGAACCAAGCATCTCCAAAGGTTCAACGCTACGACGATGCTCCACGTGGAACATCGCTTCTTGAGCCCAAAAAGAAACCCGGCAGTGCCGGGCCTCTCAAACAACTCGGTTCCACGTGGAACCAGCGCGCCATGTCAGAGACGCAGCGGCATCACCACATGACGCGACTTCTCACTGCTGGCCTCGCGGACCAGGGCAGAGGAGTTCGAATCACGCAGCTGGATCACGACGTGCTCGTCGCGCAGTGCCGACAGGGCGTCCAGCAGGTAGTTCACGTTGAAGCCGATGGCCAGGTCGCTGACCGTGGTATCTGCCTCGATCTCTTCCTGGGCTTCTTCCTGCTCCGGGTTGTGCGCGCTGATTTTCAGGTTGCCCGGCGAGACTTCCACGCGGATACCGCGGTACTTCTCGTTGGACAGAATCGCAGCACGCTGCAGCGAGGCACGCAGGGCTTCGCGATCGACCTTCACTTCGCGATCAGCACCGATCGGGATGACAGCCTCGTAATCCGGGAAGCGACCGTCGATCAGCTTTGAGGTGAAGGTCACATCGTCGCGCTTGACGCGCACGTGGCTGCGGCCGACTTCCAGCTCGATCTCGCGATCACCGCTTTCCAGCAGGCGCTGCAGCTCGGTCACGCCCTTGCGTGGCACGATGATCTGCCGCTTGGCACCGCTGGCCTTTTCCAGCTCGGTTTCGCACAGCGCCAGGCGGTGACCATCGGTCGCCACGGTACGCAGGGCATCGCCACGCAGGTCGAACAACAGGCCGTTGAGGTAGTAGCGCACGTCCTGCTGGGCCATCGCGAACGCGGTGCGTTCGATCAGCTCCTTCAGGGTCGCTTCGCCGATGGCCACGCGCTCGGTGGCTTCGACTTCGTCGACAGACGGGAAGTCGTTGGCCGGCAACGTTGCCAGGGTGAAGCGGCTGCGCCCGGCCTGCACGGTGATCTTGTCACCGGTCTGCGAGACGGTGATCCGGCTGCCGTCGGGCAGGGCACGGATGATCTCGAACAGCTTGCGGGCGGGGATGGTGGTCTCGCCGTCCTGGGCATCTTCCACCGCGATCCGCGACACCATTTCCACTTCCAGGTCCGTGCCGGTCAGCGACAGCTGTCCGTTCTGGACCTGAACCAGGAAATTAGCCAGAACCGGCAGGGTCTGGCGGCGTTCGACCACGTTGACGACTTGTGCCAACGGCTTGAGAAAGGCTTCGCGCTGCAGTGTGAAACGCATGTGGTTCCGTGCCCCTATGCTTTAAAAAAATGTGGAATAAATCAAAAGCTTGGTGGTGCTGGTAGGGCCAGAATCGCGGGAAAACACGACTAAGCCTTTGTAAACAAAAGGTTTTTTGATCTCGAAACCCTCTGCATTACTAGCCCCCAAGGGGTGGGGAAAGGTGTGGATAACTTTACCGCCGAATCGAGCGGCTTTTTTATCCACAACCTATACCTCGCTTACTACCGGATTCTGCACCGTTTTATGCGATGACGCCTTAGCGGCGTACATGCATCATTCGCTCAACTTCCGGATCAGCTTGTCCCAGTCTTCCCGCAACTTGCCGTCGGCTTCCATCAACGTCCGGATCTGCCGGCAGGCATGCAGCACCGTGGTGTGGTCCCGGCCGGCAAAGGCGTCGCCGATTTCCGGCAGGCTGTGCTCGGTCAGTTCCTTGGTCAGGGCCATGGCGACCTGACGGGGACGGGCCAGCGAGCGGGTCCGACGCTTGGAGAGCAGATCCTTGATCTGCAGCCCGTAGTAGTCGGCCACGGTTTTCTGGATGTTGGGAATGCTGATCGCCTGCTGCTGGGCGCGAAGCAGGTCGCGCAGGGTTTCCTGGGCGAAATCAGTGGTGATCGCACGGCCGGTGAAATTGGCGCGTGCGGCCAGGGTATTCAACGCACCTTCGAGGTCGCGGACATTGGAGCGCATCTTCTTGGCAATCAGAAACGCCACATCGTCGGGGATATCGGTGCCACGCTCGCGGGCCTTGGCCAGCACGATCGCTGCACGCGTCTCGAAGTCCGGCGGCTCGATCGCCACCGACAGGCCCCAGGCCAGTCGCGACTTCAGCCGTGCTTCCAGGCCTTCGACTTCGCGCGGGTACCGGTCGCAGGTCAGGATGATCTGCTGCTTGCCGTCGAACAGGGCGTTGAACGTATGGAAGAACTCTTCCTGGGTACGGTCCTTGCCGGCGAAGAACTGGATGTCATCGATCAGCAGCGCGTCCACCTGCTGGAACTGGCGCTTGAACTGGTCCATGGTTTTTTCCTGCAGCGCACGGATCATCGCGCTGAAGAACTGTTCCGAACGCAGGTACAGCACCTTGGCCGCCGGGTTGGCCTGACGCATCGCATTGCCTGCCGCGAACATCAGGTGGGTCTTGCCCAGGCCGGTTCCGCCGTACAGCAGCAACGGGTTGTGGGCCCGGTCGCCCGGCTTCTGCGCCGCCTGGAACGCCGCGGCCAGGCCCAGCTGGTTGCTGCGGCCCTCCACGAAGTTGGCGAAGGTGTAGTGCGAATCCATGTTGCCGGCGAACGGCACCAGGGGCTCGGCCGGTGCCGCCGGTGCGGACAGGCCCGGAATCGGCGCGATCTGCGCCTCCACCGGGCGCGGACGCGAGCCGATTTCAAGAAAAACGTCGCCGAAACCGGCGAAGTGCGCCAGCAGTTCCTTGATGCGCGGCAGATACAGCTCGCGCACCTGGTCGACGATGAAGGCGTTCGGCGCATAAAGCACCAGGCTGTCCGCGCGCAGATCTGCCTGCAGCGGCTTCAACCAGGTGTGAACATCCTCGGGCGGAAACTCTGCTTCGAGGCGTTCGAGGGAACGAGACCAGGCATCCATCGGCAATAATCGTCTGGGGCTAGCGGATAGGCGAACAAAAGCGCCGCACCGCAGGCCGGAAGGGGGGAAGAATGGATGGCGCAGACTACCACCGACGAGGGGGGCCGGGAATGGTTGTCCCAAAGTTATTCACAAAACGATCCACAGCTATTGCACAGCCCGGTGAATTCCCGTAGTGACAGACACTTGACGGGACCTCGATGAGGTCTATAGAATTTCCGGTTCTTTCCGTCCCCTTCATATAGAGGCCCGCATGGCCACCAAGCGCACTTTCCAACCCAGCAACCTCAAGCGTAAGCGCGACCATGGCTTCCGTGCCCGTATGAAGACCGCTGACGGCCGCAAGATCCTGTCGCGTCGCCGCGCCAAGGGCCGTAAAGTCCTGAGCGCTTGATTGCAATGCCGCTTTCCGCGGCAGACGCAATCCTGACTGTGAGCAGTTCCGACCCGCGCAAGCGATTTCCTCGCTCTGCGCGGGTTCGTACGCGTGCCGAATATACAACGGTCTTCAACGGCGCCCGCCGTGTGTCCGATCCGCTGATGACCCTGCACTGGCTGAAGAGCGATACGCCAGCCAGGTTGGGTCTTGCGGTGTCGCGCAAAGTCGATCCCCGAGCCGTGGGTCGCAACCGAGTAAAGCGTGTGCTGCGCGATGCCACACGCCACCTACGGCCGTGGATGAGTGCCGGCGATTACGTCGTCGTTGCCCGCTGCGCCGCCTTGGCGCATTGCCCATGCCGGGCGCGGACGGCACAATGCCGCCGCCCCTGGGCGTTGTACCCCTTTCCCAGTCCGAGCCGGCATTGCGTGCCGGCCCCGTCGAGCCTGCACGCTGATGAACCAGACCCGCGTTTTCCTGATTTTTGCCTGGCTGATGGTGGCCGTGTTGCTGTGGATGGAGTGGGGTCGCGACAAAGCCGCGCCGCCGACCCCGGCCGTGGCCGCCCAGACCACCCAGGCCAGCGTGCCGGGTGCGGCTGCCGGCAGCATTCCCGGTGCACCCGTGCCCCAGGCTGACGGTTCCCTGCCGGCGGCACAGCCGGCCGCACAGACCGAGGCCGGCCCGGCCCGCGTGACCATCACCACCGACGTGCTGCGTCTGGTGCTGGACGGTGGCACGGTGCTGGACGCCGAACTGCTGCAGTTCCCGCAGACCAAGGAAGAAGGCAGCCCGCCGGTCCGCCTGCTGACCGAAGAAGCCACCCACCCGTACCGCGCGGTCAGTGGCTGGATCAGTGAAGACAAGACCATGCCGGTGCCGGCCGCCAACGGCTTCAAGCTGGTCGGCGACAACCACGACTTCGTGCTGGCCAAGGGCCAGGACGAGGTCACCGTGCCGTTCGAATGGACCGGCCCGAACGGCGTGACCATCCGCCGCACCTACTCGCTGGGTCGCAACGAGTACGCGATCACGGTCAAGGATGAAGTCGTCAACGGCGGCAGCGCCCCGTGGAGCGGCTACGTGTTCCGCACCCTGGACCGCACCCCGACCATCCTCTCGCGCAGCATGACCAACCCGGACTCGTTCAGCTTCAACGGCGCGACCTGGTTCAGCCCGCAGGACGGTTACGAGCGTCGCGCGTTCAAGGATTACCTGGACGACGGCCACCTCAACCGCACCATCACCGGCGGCTGGCTGGCGATGCTGCAGCACCACTTCTTCACCGCGTGGATTCCGCAGGCCGACCAGGCCGCGCAGTACTCGCTGGCGCAGAACAATGGCCGTGACCAGATCGAAGCGCGCGGCCCGGCCTTCACCGTGGCCCCGGGCCAGCAGGTCAGCACCGAAGCCCGCCTGTGGGTCGGCCCGAAGCTGGTCAACCTGATCGCCAAGGAAGACGTGAAGGGCCTGGACCGCGTGGTCGACTACAGCCGCTTCTCGCTGATGGCGATCATCGGCCAGGGCCTGTTCTGGGTGTTGAACCAGGTTCACAAGGTGGTCGACAACTGGGGCTGGGCCATCGTCGGCCTGGTGGTGCTGCTGAAGCTGGTGCTGTATCCGCTCTCGGCCGTGCAGTACAAGTCCGGTGCCAAGATGCGTCGCTTCCAGCCGCGCATCGCGCAGCTCAAGGAACGCTATGGCGATGACCGCCAGAAGTTCCAGACCGCGATGATGGAGCTGTACAAGAAAGAGAAGATCAACCCGATGGGCGGCTGTCTGCCGATCCTCATCCAGATGCCGATCTTCTTCGCGCTGTACTGGGTGCTGGTGGAATCGGTGGAACTGCGCCAGGCCCCCTGGCTGGGCTGGATCCAGGATCTGACCGCACGTGACCCGTACTTCATCCTGCCGGTGATCAACGTGGCGGTGATGTGGGCCACGCAGAAGCTGACCCCGGCGCCGGGCATGGACCCGATGCAGGCCAAGATGATGCAGCTGATGCCGCTGGTGTTCGGCGTCATGATGGCCTTCATGCCGTCCGGTCTGGTGCTGTACTGGGTCGTCAACGGCGGCCTGGGCCTGCTCCAGCAGTGGTGGATGACCAAGCGCCACGGCAGCGACCCGCTGCCGGTCGTCACCGCCAAGAAGTAAGCTGCACAGGAGACCCGCCGCAAGGCGGGTTTCCTGCATCTGCGGCCCGCGCATCCTGCGGTCCGTAGAATGCCCCCTGATTCCCCGCACGCCGCAGTGAGCCCGACATGACCCATGCCCCCGACACCATCGTGGCCATCGCCACCGCGCCCGGCGCGGGCGGCGTCGGCATGCTGCGGCTGTCCGGCCCGCAGGCGCGGCCCATCGCCGAGGCGATCGGCGTGCGCGCGATGCAGCCACGGCATGCGCACTACGCGCGCTTGCGCGATGCGGCCGGCGAGGTGATCGACGACGGCATCGCGCTGTGGTTCCCGGCCCCGAACAGCTTCACCGGCGAAGAAGTGGTGGAGCTGCAGGGACATGGCAGCCCGGTGGTGCTGCAGCAGCTGGTCGCGCGTTGCATCGCCTTGGGCGCGCGGCAGGCGCGGCCCGGTGAATTCAGCGAGCGCGCCTTCCTCAACGGCAAGCTCGACCTGGCCCAGGCCGAGGCGATCGCCGACCTGATCGCCGCCAGCGATACCCGCGCAGCGCGCGCGGCACGCCGCTCGCTGGATGGCGTGTTCTCGCGCCGCGTGGACGAGGTCGCAGAACAGCTTGTTCTGCTGCGGATCCACGTGGAAGCGGCGATCGATTTCGCCGACGAACCCCTGGATACCCTCGGCGGCGCCCAGGTGCGCAGCGGTCTGGTCACCGCGCTGCAGGCACTGATCCGGCTGCGCGACGATGCCGAACGCGGGCGCAAGCTGCGCGATGGTCTGCACGCGGTTCTGGTGGGCCCGCCGAACGCCGGCAAGAGCTCGCTGCTCAACGCGTTGGCCGGCAGCGAGCGGGCGATCGTCACCGACATCGCCGGCACCACCCGCGACACCCTGCGCGAAACCATCCGTATCGATGGGCTGGAACTGACCCTGGTCGACACCGCCGGCCTGCGCGAAGGCGGGGATGCCATCGAGCGCGAAGGCATGCGCCGGGCGCGCGAGGAAATGCAGCGCACCGACCTGGCCATCGTGGTGGTCGATGCGCGCGACCCGCAGGCGGGCCGCGACGCGGTGGGCGACAGCATCGCCGAGGTGCCGCAGCAGCTGTGGATCCACAACAAGAGCGATCTGCTGGACGCGATTCCGTCTGACGCCGCTGCGGACGTGGTGCATGTCTCAGCCGCCACCGGCCTCGGCCTGGATCAGCTGCACGCGCGCCTGCGCGCGCTGGCCAGCGGCAGTGCCGGCGACAGCGTGGACGGCGAGTTCTCCGCGCGTGCCCGCCATGTGGAAGCGATCAGCCAGGCCATCGGCCATGCCGAACGCGCCGAATCGGAGCTGGTCCACGAGCACCTGGAGCTGGCCGCCGAGGAACTGCGCCTGGCGCATGAGGCGCTGGGCGAGATCACCGGGCGGATGAGCGCCGATGATCTGCTCGGGCGCATTTTCTCCAGCTTCTGCATCGGGAAGTAGGCGGCGCCTTTCTTCGCGTTGTCACACCCCTGCAGCAGACTGACCCGGTTCTTTATCGACAGGAATCTGAAGTGTCCAAGCCGTTGTGGGGATGTGTGTTGCTGGTGTCGCTGGCCGTGGCACCATCGGTGGCCATGAGCGCTGAATCGTCTTCCCCTACGCCGGCCAAGGCCGCCGTCTACGGCCACCGCGGCGCCAGTGCGCTGCTGCCCGAGCACACGCTTGCCGCCTATGCGCAGGCCATCGCCGACGGCGCCGACTACATCGAGCCGGACCTGGTGATGACCAAGGACGGTGTGCTGGTGTCGCGCCACGAGAACGAGATCAGCGGCACCACCGATGTGGCCGCGCACCCCGAGTTCGCCAGCCGCAAGGCGGTCAAGACCATCGATGGCGAACGCATCGAAGGCTGGTTCACCGAAGACTTCACCCTCGCCGAACTGAAAACCCTGTACGCCCGCGAGCGCCTGCCGCAGCTGCGCAGCACCGCGTTCGACGGCCAGTTCCGCATCGCCACGCTGGACGAGATCATCGCTTTCCTGGTGCAGCAGGCCGGCCGCGCCAACCGCGGCATCGGGCTGGTACCGGAGATCAAGCACGGCACCTACTTCACGCGCATCGGCCTGCCGATGGAAGACAAGGTGGTCGCCGCGCTGCAGGGCAACGCCTACACGCGCGTGGCGCCAGTGACGATCCAGTCGTTCGAGGTGGGCAACCTGCGTTACCTGCGCGGTAAGCTCGGCCGCGACAGCAATATCCGCCTGCTGCAGCTGCTCGGCGATCCCAAGCAGCAGCCCGGTGATGTACTCGCGGCCAAGGGCAGCCAGCGCTATGCCGACCTGATCACCCCGGCCGGGCTGCGCGACGTGGCCACCTACGCCGACGGCATCGGCCCAAGCCTGCGCATGGTCATTCCGCTGGACGCGCAGGGGAAGCTCGGCACCCCGACTTCCCTGGTGCGTGATGCGCATGCGGCCGGCTTGATGGTGGTGCCGTATACGTTCCGGCCGGAAAACTACTTCCAGGCCGCGGAGTTCCGCAGCGGCGAGCCGAATGCCCGCAACGCGGAAGGTTCGGTCGCCGAGATGCGGGCCTATCTGGCCACCGGCATCGATGCCTTCTTCACCGATGACCCGGCGCTGGGCAGGCGTGCGGTGGATGGGGATGGCGCACCGGCGAGCCGGTAGGTACCGACCGTTGGTCGGTACGCTCGTGATCGGCGCGATATCGGAATGTCCGGCGCACGGCAGCCACGCATGGCGTGGCTCTACCCCGGCATGCCATCAGGTGGCGTCGCCGGTCAATCCAGCGATGACCCTTCATCGCGCCGCCGGAACGGCAGCACCACGAAGTCGCGGCCCTCGCGTGGTTGCCACAGCACCGGCACGCGGGTCGGGGAGGGCGGCTCCAGATCGGCGTCGCGCGCCGCCTCGATGTCGTCCTCTTCCTCATCTTCCCAGCTGTAGCGTTTGCGCGGCGCCATCGGGTCGGAGAGGCGGAACAGCAGCGCGCTGATGATGCCGGCGAAGGCACCGCCCATATGCGATTGCCAGGACACGCCCGGCTCGTGCGGCAGGATGGTGAGCAGCATGCTGCCGTAGAACAGGAAGGCGATCAGCCCGGCAGCGATCGCTGGCCGGTCGCGGCGCAGCAGGCCGAGCACGAACACCAGGAACATCAGGCCGTGGGTGATGCCACTGGCGCCCAGATGGCGGCTGCCCAGATCGCCGAGCAACCAGGCACCCAGGCCCGAGCCGAGCCACAGCAGGGGCAGCGCGCGCAGCGTTGCGTTGGGATACACGCTGCCGGCCAGGGTGCCGAGGATCAGCAGGGCTGCCGCGTTGGCACCCAGATGCTGGATCGAGCCGTGCAGCAGCGGTGCACCGAGAATGCCGAGCAGGCCGGCCTTGTCCAGCGGGGCCACGGCCCACGGACGCCAGTCGAAGTGGCCCTGGGCGGTATACACCGCGACCAGCAGCACCACGAAGGCCAGGCTCAGGTTGAACGCCCGCAGTACACCACCACGGTCGTTGCGGGACGGAACCGGCGGCGCGCCGGTGGGCTGGGGCAGGTTGGCGTTCATACCCTTAGGGATGGCGTCGCCCCGGATGAACACAAGGGCAACGTCGTGGGAGAGAGAGGTACCGCCTGCGGGACAATCCCGCAGGCGGCACGGTCGGTCAGGCGTGGCCGCCTTCTTTCGGCGGGTTCTTCAGGCTCAACACCACGGTCGCGGCGATGATGACCGCCACCACGCCCAGCGAGATCGGGGTGGGGATCTTGAAGAGGTCGATCAGCATCATCTTGATGCCGATGAAGGCCAGCACCAGGGCCAGGCCGTACGGCAACAGGTGGAAGCGATCGGCCATGCCGGCCAGCAGAAAGAACATCGCGCGCAGGCCCAGCACCGCGAAGACGTTGGAGGTCAGCACGATGAACGGGTCGGTGGTGATGGCAAAGATCGCCGGGATGCTGTCCACCGCGAAGATCACGTCGGTGACCGCGATCAGGATCAGCACCACGAACAGCGGCGTGAACCAGCGCTTGCCATCGCGCATGACGCTCATGGCGTTGCCGGCATAGTCGGGCAGCAGGCGCAGGTGCTTGCGCATCCAGCGCAGGGCGGGGTTGGTCTCAAGATCCGGCTCGCTGCCGGCCGAGAACCACATCTTCCAACCGGTGAAGAGCAGGAATGCACCGAACACGTAGAGCAGCCAGTGGAACTTGGTCAGCAGCACGCTGCCGGCGAAGATCATGATCGTACGCAGCACGATCGCGCCCAGGATCCCGATGATCAATACCTTCTGACGCTGTTCCTCGGGCACTGCGAAGTAGCCCATGATCATCAGGAACACGAAGATGTTGTCCACCGCCAGGGCTTTCTCGACCAGGTAACCGGTCAGGAACTCCAGGCCGACCTTGTTGGCCACCACCTGGCCGGCAGTCTCGTTCAGGTAATACCAGAGGCCACCGTTGAAGGCCAGGGCCAGGGCGACCCAGCCGATGGACCACCACAGGGCCTCCTTGAAGGTGACCTTGTGGGGGCCGCCGTGTCGCATCAAGACGAGGTCGACCAGCAGCGCGATGATCACCACCGCGCCGAAGCCGCCCCACAACCACACATTACCGATCGTCTGCATTGGGTTTATCCGTTGGAAAAATAGATTGCCTCAAGCCGGACGGCGAGGATCTGCAACGGAGGATCGGGGGGATCCAGGGACAGAGCTTCGCCATACGGCGAAGGTCTCGCTCGCAGTCCCGATGGGTGGGACTGCCGTTGCACCGGAGCCTGCGGGCTCGAATTGACGGCGACAACGTCTGGGAGCTACTCCCCTTCTGGGGCCGATTCTGCGGGGTGCCGGGGCCGGCGTCAAATCCTTTCCATGCCCCGGTGCGGCTGAACGAAACGCCCCAACCGGTAGTGACGGCCGCTGGCCGTCAACCACGTAGCGGCCGGGTCTACCGCGCTGACGGCCAGCGGCCGTCACCACCAGAGCGCCAGCGGCGTCGCTCCCAGCGCCGAGGGCTGCAGGCTTCCCGTTTACAATACGCCCATGAATACCCCTGCCCCCGTTGTCCGCCTCAAGAACGCCTGGCGCTCCAGCCACCCGTGGATCTTCCAGAAACTGGTCGAAAAGCCGGCCGTCCGTCCCAAACCCGGTGCCATCGTCGACGTCGTCGGCGTGGACGGCGAGTGGATCGGGCGTGGCTTCTACAACGGTCACTCGCGCATCGCCGTGCGCATCCTGGAGACCGATCAGGCCATCCCGGTCGACGCCGGCTGGTTCTCGCGCAAGATCGCCCAGGCGGTGTCGCTGCGTCGTGAGGTGCTCAAGCTGGACCAGGTCTCCGATGCCTGGCGCGTGGTCCACAGCGAAGGCGACGGTCTGTCCGGCCTGGTCGTGGACCGCTATGGCGACCTGGTGGTGGTCGAGTTCTTTGCCGCCGGCATGTTCCGCCACCGCGAATGGGTCTACGAGGCGCTGCGCGAACAGTTCCCGGGCTGCCGTTTCCACAGCTTTGCCGACGAGCACGTGCAGAAGCAGGAAAGCTTCGACTTCCACGGCAACACCACCACCGAAGCCTCGGTCATCACCGAGTACGGCGTGAAGTTCCGCGCCGACCCGGCCGGTGCGCACAAGACCGGTTTCTTCGCTGACCAGCGCGAGAACCGCCAGTGGCTGAGCCAGCAGGTGGAAGGCAAGACCGTGCTCGACCTGTGCTGCAACACCGGTGGCTTTGCGGTGTATGCCGCTGCGCGCGGTGCGGCCGAAGTGGTCGGCATCGATATCGATGAAGACGTGATCGCCATCGCCAAGGGCAACGCCAAGCTCAACAACGTGCGGCCGAAGTTCATCCAGTCCGACATCTTCCCGTGGCTGCGCGATGCGTCCAACCGGGGTGAGCAGTACGACGTGGTGATCCTCGACCCGGCCAAGATGACCCGCGACCGCGACCAGGTCATCACCGCGTTGAAGAAGTACCTGGACATGAACAAGCTGGCGCTGGGCGTGGTCAAGCCCGGCGGACTGCTCGCCACGTTCTCCTGCACCGGCCTGGTGGCCGAGGATCAGTTCCTGGACATGCTGCGCCGCGCCGCGTTCTACGCCGGCCGCACCATCCAGATCCTGAAAGTGGCTGGCGCCGGTCCGGACCATCCGTTCATGGCCCACGTGCAGGAATCGCGCTACCTCAAGGCCGTGTTCTGCCGCGTGGTGGATTGAGGTCTGTCCGGGCCAGACCCGTTGAACCCGGGACCGTAGAGCCACGCCATGCGTGGCTTCGCGGGCCAGATCAAGCCCAGCCACGCATGGCGTGGCTCTACAACCAAGGTGAGGCGTCATGACGTTGCGCAGTCTGTCTTTGCTGGTTTCGCTGGCGTTGTGCACGCCACTGGCCGCCCACGCGATCGAATTCACCCCGCAGGAACTGGCCAGGGCGTCCACGCTGCAGCAGCGGCTGCTGACCCTGGACAGCCACCTCGATACACCGGCCAACTTCCACCGTGACGGCTTCGACATCACCCAGCGGCACGACCACAACGCGCTGTCGCAAGTGGATTACCCGCGCATGGTGGAAGGCGCGCTGGATGGCGGTTTCTGGGCCATCTACACCGACCAGGGCGACCGCAGTGCGCAGGCGCACCAGCACGACCGCGATGCCGGCCTGCTGCGGCTGACGGAAATCCGCGAGATGCTCGCCGCGCATCCGGATACCTTCCAGCTCGCGCTGACCGCCGCCGATGCCGCGCGCATCAAGGCCGCCGGCAAGCGCGTGGTCTACATCAGCATGGAGAACGCCAGCCCGCTGGTCGACGATCCCACGCTGCTCAGCTACTACCACCTGGCCGGCCTGCGCCTGCTCAGCACCGTGCACTTCGCCAACAACGAGTTCGCCGATTCGGCCACCGATCCCAAGGGCGCCGAATGGAAGGGCCTGAGCCCGGCCGGCAAGGCGCTGGTGGATGAAGCGGTGCGTCTGGGGATCGTGATCGATCAATCGCATGCCTCCGATGCGGTGTTCGATGATCTGATCGAGCGCATGCCAGTGCCGTTCGTGCTCTCGCACAGCTCGGCCAAGGCGATCTACAACCATCCGCGCAACCTCGACGATGCGCGCCTGAAGCGGCTGGCCAAGGCCGGCGGCGTGATCCAGGTCAACGCCTATGGCGGTTACCTGATCGACACCGGCAAAAGCGAGGCGCGCAAAGCGGCCGAGACGGCGCTGATGGCGCAGCTCGGCACCGATTACGACGGGATGAGCATCCAGCAGGGGGTCGCGCTGAAGAAGGGGCTGGAGGAGATCGACCAGCGCATCCCGCTGCGCAAGGCCACGCTGGACGATTTCTTCGCCCACTTCGAGCACATCCTCAAGGTGGTCGGCCCCGAACACGCAGGCATCGGCCTGGACTGGGATGGCGGCGGTGGCCTGGCCGATCTCCAGGACGTAAGCCAGTTGCCCAAGATCACTGCGTGGCTGCTGCGCAAGGGTTACACCGAGCAGCAGATCGCCGGCATCTGGGGCGGCAACCTGCTGCGCGTCATGCAGCAGGCGCACGATCATGCCGCCAAGGCCGCGGCCGCGAAACCCTGAGGCCAGTGGCGCGTCGCGCGCTGCCCGGCAGGGCGTCGTCACCGCTGCCAACAACGAAAAAGGCAGGCCTTGGGCCTGCCTTTTTCACACCCGGTCATCTCATCGCCGGCCCGGTGGCCGGCGCGATAGCTCAGCCCTTGCCCAGCACCGCATTGCGGCGGCCATAGGCGAAGTAGGCGATCAGGCCCACGACGTTCCACGCCAGGAAGTACAACTGCGTGGTGCTCGGCAGGCTGAAGAACAGGTACACGCAGCCGATCACCGCCAGCGGGCCGACCACGTAGGCCAGCGGCGTGCGGAACTTGCGCACGCGGTTGGGCTCGCGCTTGCGCAGCACCACCAGGCACAGGCCCACCGCGGTGAACGCGGCCAGCGTGCCGGCGTTGGCCAGTGCGGCGATTTCATCCAGGCGTGCCACACCGGCCAGCGCGGCCACCAGCACCGCGGTGAACAGCGTGGTCGCGATCGGGGTGCCGGTGCGCGCGCTGACCTTGGACAGGCCACGCGGCAGCAGGCCATCGCGCGACATGACGAAGAAGATGCGGCTCTGGCCATACAGGAAGGCCAGCAGCACTGTCGGCAGGGCGATCACCGCCGCCGCGCCGATCCACTTGGCCGCGCCCGGGCTGCCCAGCTCGCGCAGGATTAGTGCCAGCGGCTCGGCGCTCTGGCCGAAGATCGTGTAGCTCATCGCACCCACGGCGGCCAGCGCCACCAGCACGTAGATGATGGTGCAGCCGACCATCGAGCCGATGATGCCGATCGCCAGGTCGCGCTCGGGTTTCTTGGTTTCTTCGGCCGCGGTGGAGATCGCATCGAAGCCGTAGAACGCGAAGAAGATGATCGCCGCGGCCGCCATCACTCCGCGCTCGACGCCATCGGCGCCCAGCGACTTGACGAAGCCGAACGGCATGAACGGCTCCATGTGGCCGGTATCGAAGTGCGGCAGGGCGATCGCCACGAACACGGTCAGCGCGATGATCTTGACCACCACCAGCACCGCGTTGAGCGTCGCACTCTCCTTGGTCCCGGCCATCAGCATGCCGGCCACCAGGAAGGTGATCAGCACGGCCGGCAGGTTGATGAAACCGCCTTCCACGTGCGGGCCGGCGGTGAGCATCAAGGGCAGGTCGATGCCCCAGCCGTGCAGGAAGCCGACCGCGTAGCCGGACCACCCCACCGCCACCGTGCTGACCACCAGCGAGTACTCCAGGATCAGGCTCCAGCCCACCACCCAGGCCACCATCTCGCCGAGCGCGGTATAGCTGTAGGTGTAGGCGCTGCCGGCGGCCGGCATCATCGTGGCCAGTTCGGCATAGGACAGCGCCGCGCAGGCGCAGACCGCGCCGGCGATGGCAAACGAGATCAACACCGCCGGCCCGGCCAGGTTCGCGCCGACACCGATCAGGGTGTAGATGCCGGTGCCGACGATGGCGCCGATGCCCAGCGCGATCAGGTGCGGCCAACTCAGGGTCGGGATCAGTTGCCTGCCGGCTTCATGGACGGTGACAGTGTCTAGGGACTTGCGCCGGAGCAATGACATGGGGCCTCGCGGTGGATGACTGTGAACGACAAGTCTGCGAGTTTTACCGAACGCGGCGCAGCATTACTACTGCCAAGCGTCGTAAGCAGCCGCACGGTCGCCATGACTGGGGCGAAGGTGACGAAACCAGCACAAAGTCCGGGCACTCATCCCTGTGACATCCGGTACCGGTCACGGCACCGGATGTCGTCGCCGAACGCGGTCTGGCTGCCGCGCACGCTGCTGGCCGGTGGATCTCAGCGGTTCAATGTCGCCATCGCCGCGGGAGCATAGCGCGGGCCGGCGGCGGCATTGGCCCGGAAGAGGGCGTCGATGCGGGCCAGCTCGTCGGCGCTGAGCTGCACCTGCAGCGCGCCCAGGTTCTCGTCCAGATACGCCAGGCGCTTGGTACCCGGGATCGGCACCAGGTCTTCGCCCTGCGCCAGCACCCAGGCCAGGGCCAGCTGCCCGGGGCTCACGCCCTGGGTCTTGGCCATCGCGGTGACCGCGTCGACCAGCGCCAGGTTGCGGTCGAAGTTCTCGCCCTGGAAACGCGGCGATTGGCGGCGGTAGTCATCGGCGTCGAAATCGGCCGGGCTGCGGATCGCGCCGGTCAGGAAGCCACGGCCCAGCGGCGAGTAGGGCACGAAGCCGATGCCGAGCTCGCGCACCGTCGCCAGCACACCGTTGTCTTCCGGATCGCGCGACCACAGCGAGTACTCGGTCTGCACCGCGGTGATCGGATGCACCGCATGGGCGCGGCGGATCGTGCTTGCCGAGGCTTCGGAGAGGCCGAGGAAGCGCACCTTGCCCTGTTCGACCAGCCGCGCCATCGCCCCCACGGTGTCCTCGATCGGCACCGTGCCGTCCACGCGGTGCTGGTAGTACAGGTCGATGTGGTCCACGCCCAGCCGCTGCAGGCTGGCCTCGCAGGCGGCGATCACGTACTCGGGGCGGCCATCGACGCTGCGCGCGGCGGTGTCGCTCGGCTCCAGCCTGATCCCGAACTTGGTGGCGAGGAACACCTGGTCGCGGCGGCCGGCGATCGCCTTGCCGACCAGCACCTCGTTGGTGTGCGGGCCGTACATGTCGGCGGTGTCGAGCAGGGTGACGCCGCGTTCCAGCGCGCGGTGGATGACCGCGATCGCGTCGGCATCGCTGCCGCGGCCGCCATAGAAGGCGCTCATGCCCATGCAGCCCAGGCCGAGCGCGGAAACGGTGGGGCCATCACGGCCAAGGGTGCGGGTCTGCATGAAGTACTCCGGGGAAGGGAAGGAACAGGACCAGCATCCTCCTGCGGACTATGTGGATAAACTGGCCGCTCCTGCATCATCTTTGAAGCAATCCTTCACAATGAGCGCTCAGCATCCCCTGCCCGCCGTGGTTGCCTTCGCCCGCGTCGCGCACCATGCCAGCTTCACCCGGGCCGCCGACGAGCTGGGCGTATCGCCCTCGGCGCTCTCGCAGACGGTGCGCGCGCTGGAGGCCCACCTTGGCGTGCGGCTGCTGCACCGGACCACGCGCCGGGTCGGCCTGACCGAGCAGGGCGCACGCTTCCTGGCGCAGGTACGCGAGGGCCTGGCCCGGATCGACGCCGCGTTCGACGACCTGGACCAGGTGCGCGATGTCCCCGCCGGCAAGCTGCGCATCAACGTGCCGCGGATCGCTGCCGAACTGCTGGTGCTGCCGCACCTGCCCGGCTTCCTGGCGCGTTATCCACAGATCGAGGTGGAGCTGTTCGTGGAAACCGCGCTGACCGATCTGGTCGCCGGCGGCTTCGACGCGGGCATCCGCTTGGGCGAAAGCCTGGCCCGCGGCATGATCGCGGTGCCGATCGGGCCGCTGGAACGCCAGGTGGTAGTGGCCACGCCGGACTATCTGGCCACGCACGGCGTGCCCGCGACCCCGGCCGACCTGGTCGCGCACGAGTGCATCGTGCACCGGCTCAGCACCGGCCGGCGGATGGCGTGGGAGTTCACCGGCGAGGGTCGCGATTTCGAGGTCGAGGTGGCGGGCCGGCTGGTGTTCAACGACGCCGGGCTGATCCATGCCGCCGTCACCCGGGGCATTGGCCTGGCCCAGGGATTCGAGGCGCTGTACGCCGGCGATGTGGCGGCCGGCCGGCTGCAGTGCGTGCTGCAGGACTGGCAGCAGCCGTTCGCCGGTTTCCACCTTTACTACCCGGCACGTGAGCAGATGGCGCCCAAGCTGCGGGTGTTCATCGACCACCTGCGTGAGGCGATGCGGCGCTGATGCGCGCGGCTGGGCCGGTGCCGGGCAGCAGGGCGCGTGCCCAGTCTGCCTGCGGTGGATGGCCCTGTGGATAGATCACCTGCGCATCCCCGGGGAAGCGCTTGCAGCACAACACGCCGTCGGCATCGAACAGACGCCAGCCCTGCGCCGCCGCTTCGGCCTCGGCGATGCGATGGCGCAGCCCAAGCACCAGGCTGGCGTGGCAGTCGAACAGGCACGTACGCAGATCGATCCGGTCCAGCGGCTGAAGCCCCGCGACGATGCGGGTCACGGCGGGATGGGCCAGATCGATGCGCCGGGTGTGCATGCCGAGCAGGCGCTCGTCATGACCGCTCAGGTGCTGCACGAAGTAGACAGGTGGCGGCATGGGTCCCCGCAGTGTTGCGCACGCGCCGGTGAGGCGACGTTGGACGATGGCGCCGATTGGACACCTCGCCGGTACGCAGGGGAATCTCAATGTTTGAATGAAAACCGAGCGTCGCGATGATGCTGCCTATCCGCGGCCGAACGCGACGCGCGCTGTCGTCGTGCACCACGCTTGCGTGCAAGGGCTCAGCCGCTCACGCCCAGCCGCACACCGAACCCGACCAGGAACACCCCCGCCACGCGCCTCAGCCAAAGCCCGACACGCGGGTGCTGGAGAATCCGACGGCGCAGCAGGTTGCCCACCCCGATCAGCACCGAGCAGTACGCCAGCCCCATGACGAAGATGATCAGTGCCATGGTCGCGAACGTCACCACGCCCTGGTGGCGTGCTGGATCGATGAACAGCGGCAGGAAAGCCATGTAGAAGATGATCGCCTTCGGGTTGAGCAGGTTGATCAGCACCGCCTGGCGGAAGTAGTGGCCCGGCGTGAGGCGGATCCCGCCTTCCTCGCCCTGGGCGCGCGGCTGGCGCAGCAGGCCGATGCCGATCCATACCAGGTAGGCCGCGCCCAGGTACTGCACCGCGTGGAACACCAGCGGGTTCGCCTTGAGCAATGCAGCCACACCGGCCACCGCCAGCCACATCAGGATTTGATCGCCCAGCAGCAGGCCGAACAACGCCGTGTAACCGCCACGCACGCCGCCGCGGCCGGTGGCGGTGAGCAGGGTGAACGTGCCCGGGCCCGGCAGGGCCAAGAACACCAGCACGGCAGCAACAAAGGTCCACAGATCCTGGATGCCCATCCACGGCATGGCGGCGACTCGACAACGGGGGAGAGGCATTGTCCGGCAGCTGCGCCCCGGGCGATAGCGTCAGCGCGCGCCGTCCGGCAAGCCGGCCAGCAGGGGCTGCAGCCGTTGTTCGAACATCGCATGCAGCTGGCGGATCGCCGGGGAGAACTGCTTGCGGTGCGGGCACACCAGGTTCAACGGCAGGCTGTCGCCGGCCCCGTCCAGCAGCACCTGCAGGCGCCCGGCCTGCACATCGGCGCAGATATCCAGCCACGACTTGAACACGATGCCTTCCCCCGCCACCGCCCACCGCCGGACCACGTCGGCATCGTCGCAGACCATGTTGCCGCGCACCGGGATCACCGTGCGGCGGCCATCGGCCTCGAAGCTCCAGCGGTCATACGCACGCCCGGCCAGCTGGTAGAGCAGGCAGTGGTGCTCCTTCAACGCGTCCAGGCTGTCCGGCGTGCCGTGCCGGGCCAGGTAGTCCGGTGAGGCGGCCAGCACCCGCCGATTGCCGGGCAGCAGGGGCAGGGCGACATAGCTGGCGTTGTCGAAGCGGCCCAGGCGGAAGGCGATGTCGACCGGATCGCGGAACACATCGGCCACCTGGTCGGACAACTGCAGGCGCAGCTGCAGCTTCGGGTGCGCGGCGCGGAACTCGGTCAGCCACGGCAGCAGCAGGTTGCGGCCCAGGTCCGATGGCGCCGCCACCTGCAGCGTGCCGCGCAGCTCGGCATCCTCGCCACGCACCCGGGCCTCGCCCTCGCGCAGCGCGGCCAGCACCTCCTGCGTGTAGGGCAGATACAGCGCGCCCTCGGCGGTCAGGCGCAGGCTGCGGGTGGAGCGCACGAACAGGCGCAGGTCCAGCTCGCGTTCCAGCCGCGCCACCGCCGCAGCAACCTGGCCGGGCAGCAGATCCGCCTCGCGTGCGGCGTTGGAAAAGCTGCCCAGCGCGGCGGTGCGGACGAACAGGGCGAGGTCGTCGAACCGGATCATTTTCATTCCTGCAGTGAAAGTGCTGCCCGATTTTGCGCCTTTCTCCACCCCGCCGTGAAGCGCACGCTGTCCGCCTTCCCCACTGGATCTCCCCCGATGAAAGCCGTCGCCTATACCCAGCATGGCCTGCCGATCAGCGACCCCGCCGCGCTGGTGGACATCACCCTGCCGATTCCCACCCCCGGCCCGCGCGATCTGCGGGTCGAGGTCCGCGCGATCTCGGTGAACCCGGTCGATACCAAGGTCCGCACCGGCGTGGCGGTCACCGAGCCGCGCGTACTGGGCTTCGACGCGGTCGGCATCGTGGATGCGGTGGGCGACGCGGTGACCCTGTTCCAGCCCGGCGACGCGGTCTTCTATGCGGGCGCGATCGGCCGCGCCGGCAGCAATGCCGAGTACCAGCTGGTGGACGAGCGCATCGTCGGCCACAAGCCGGCCAGCCTGGATGACGCCGCCGCCGCGGCGTTGCCGCTGACCGCGATCACGGCCTGGGAGCTGCTGTTCGATCGCCTGCGCATCGCGGAAAACGGCGGCGAAGGGCAGACCCTGCTGGTGATCGGTGCCGCCGGTGGCGTCGGCTCGATCCTGGTCCAGTTGGCTCGCCAGCTGACCCGCCTGACCGTGATCGGCACCGCCTCGCGCCCGGATACCCAGGACTGGGTCTACGCGCTGGGCGCGCACCACGTGATCGACCACACCCAGCCGCTGAGCGAAGGCCTGCAGCGCTTGGGCATCGCCGAGGTCAGCCACGTGGCCAGCCTGACCCATACCGACCAGCACTACGACCAGATCGTCGCGGTGCTCGCGCCGCAGGGCCAGCTGGCGCTGATCGACGATCCCGGCCAGCTCGATGTGATGGCGCTCAAGCGCAAGAGCCTGTCCCTGCACTGGGAATCGATGTTCACCCGCTCCAGCTTCAACACCCCCGATGTGCAGCGCCAGCACGAGCTGCTCGAGCGCGTCGCCGCGCTGATCGACGCGGGCGTGCTGCGCACCACGCTGGGCGAACACTACGGCCGCATCAACGCCGCCAACCTGCGTCAGGCGCACGCCCTGATCGAGAGCCACCGCGCGCGCGGCAAGCTCGTGCTCGAAGGGTTCTGACGCAGCCAATGAGACCGCCGCGGCCTACACTTGGCGCATGCAAACCGAATTCCTCATTCTCGGCGGCCTGGTGTGTGCCGTCCTCGTGCTGCAGCTGCTCGCGCTGCTGCGGCGTTCCGGCAACGGCGGCCTCGAACAGACCCTGCGCGAGGAAGCGCGGGTCGGCCGCAGCGAACTGCGTGAGCAGCTCGAAGGCCTGGGCCGCCAGCAGGATGCCCGGCTGGAGAGTTTCGCGCGCGCGCTGACCGATCTCTCCACCCGCACCGACCAGCGCCTGGACCTGCTGCGCGATGCGCTCGGTGAAGACGCGCGCAAGGCCCGCGAGGAAAGCACGCTCAGCCAGCAGCGCACCGGCGACCTGCTGGCACTGCGCATGCAGGAAGTGCGTGCGCAGCTGGAAGCATTCGGGCAACAGCAGCAGGCGCGCATTGAAGCGTTCGGCCAGCAGCTGGTGGACCTGACCACGCGCACCGACAGCCACATGGCCGCGCTGCGCCAGGCCCTGGCCGAAGACGCGCGCCTGGGCCGCGAGGAAACCGGGCAGTCGCAGCAGCGCCTGGGTGAATCGCTGGGCCTGCGCCTGCAGGAAATGACCCAGCGCAACGAGCAGCGTATCGGCGAGATGCGCGCCACGCTCGAGCAGCAGCTCAAGAGCCTGCAGAGCGACAACGCCGAGAAGCTCGACCAGATGCGCGTGACCGTGGACGAGAAGCTGCAGACCACCTTGGAAACCCGCCTGGGTGCTTCGTTCCAGCTGGTCTCCGAGCGGCTGGAGCAGGTCCAGCGCGGGCTTGGCGAGATGCAGCAGCTGGCCACCGGCGTGGGCGACCTCAAGCGCGTGCTGACCAACGTCAAGAACCGCGGCAGCTGGGGCGAAGTGCAGCTGGACAACATCCTCGAGCAGACGCTCACCCAGGAGCAGTACGCGCGCGGCGTCAAAGTGCGCCCGGACAGCAACGAGATCGTGGACATCGCGGTGCGCCTTCCGGGTCGTGGCCACGAAGACACGCCGGTGTGGCTGCCGATCGATTCCAAGTTCCCGCGCGAGGATTACGAACGCCTGCTCGATGCGCAGGAACAGGGCGATGTCGAGGGGGTGCGCGTGCAGGGCGCGCAGCTGGAGCGCGCGATCCGCATCCAGGCCAAATCGATCTGCGACAAGTACATCGCCCCGCCGCACACCACTGATTTCGCGGTGATGTTCCTGCCGACCGAAAGCCTGTACGCCGAAGTGATCCGCCGCCCCGGCCTGATCGACCTGCTGCAGCGCGACCACCGCGTGGTGGTGGCCGGCCCGACCACCGTCACCGCGCTGCTCAACAGCCTGCAGATGGGCTTCCGCACGCTGGCCATCGAACAGCGCTCCAGCGAAGTGTGGGGCCTGCTCGGTGCGGTCAAAAGTGAGTTCGGCAAGTTCGCCGGCATCCTGGAAAAAGCCGAGAAGCAGATCACCACCGTCGGCCGCAGCCTCGGTGAAGCCAGCCGCAAGACGCGCACCATCGAGCGCCGCCTGCGCAGCGTGGAAACGCTGGGCAGCGAACAGACCCAGGACCTGCTCGGCGACATGAGCGGCGAGGACGAGGACGTGGCCGGCGACGAGACCAGCGCCGCGCAGGAGTGAGCGCCGACGCCATGCATGCAGGCGATCACGCATGCTGCGCGGCACACGCTCTGCCCTGTCTCTCTTCCGCCTTCCAAGGAACGCCGATGCGCCTGACCCTGATGCTGTCCCTCCTGCTCGCCCTGGCCGGGTGCAGCAGTACGCCACCTGTCGATACCCCTGCCGACACCGCGGCGACCACCTCCGCCACACCGAGCGCTGCCGCATGCACCGCCGCCGGTGGCAGTCTGCAGCCGCTGGGTCGCCTGCAGCGCGTGCAGTGCGTGGTGCCCTACGCCGATGCCGGCAAGGTCTGCAGCGCCAAGGCCGACTGCAGCGGCCAATGCCTGGCCACGAGCGATGTCGCGCCGGGAACGGCCGCGCGCGGCGTCTGCCAGCGTGATGTCAGCCAGAACTTCGGCTGCCGCCAGCGCATCGATGGCGGCGTGGCACTGGGCACGATCTGCGTCGACTGAGCTTCCCGCGGCACGGCTATGCTGTGCCTCCCCTGATCCAACGCAAGGAACCTGCCGTGAGCCAGACCGTCTACGACATCCCCGTCACCACCATCGAAGGTCAGCCGACCTCGCTGGCCGATTACCGCGGCAAGGTGCTGCTGGTGGTCAATGTCGCCTCCAAGTGCGGCCTGACCCCGCAGTACGAAGGTCTGCAGGCGCTGTACGCCGACAAGCAGGCCGCCGGCCTGGAAGTGCTGGGCTTCCCCGCCAACAACTTCCTGGCCCAGGAACCGGGCAGCGAAGCGGACATCCAGCAGTTCTGCCAGCTCGAGTACAACGTCAGCTTCCCGATGTTCGCCAAGATCAGCGTGGCCGGTGAGGACACCCATCCGCTGTACCAGCAGCTGACCGCCGCGCAGCCGACCGCCACCGGCGAAGGCCCGATGCGCGAAAAGCTGCAGGGCGCCGTGGCCAAGTACCCCGAGCTGGTGGTCAATGCCGCCCCGGGCGTGCTGTGGAACTTCGAGAAGTTCCTGATCGGCCGCGACGGCCAGGTCATCGCGCGCTTCGCCCCGGACGTGCCGGCCGACGATACCCGTCTGGTGGCCGCGATCGACGCCGCGCTGGCGGCCTGATCGGCTGACGCGGGAACAAAAAAAGCCCCGCTTCGGCGGGGCTTTCTCGTGGGGGATCAGTTACCCCAGTTCGGCATCGGCATCGCATCGACCGGAATCGGGGCGTCCGGATCGTCCTTGCCGCGCGCATGCTTGCCACGCAGGTCGTTCTCGATCTGGTAGTTGCGGCGCTGCAGCCATGCATCGCGCACGAGCGAATACTCGTCCACGGCGTTGTCGCGCATGTCATCGACCGCCAGCAGCTGCGAACGCATGTCCACCAGCTGCAGGCCCTGCAGGCCGATGCGGATCTTGTCCTCTTCGATCGTGCGGATCGGCGAGAGCGGCATGTCGCCGGCCAGGCCGAACACATCGCGCACGGTACGCGGGCCGAAGAACGGCAGCTCCACGTAGCGCGAACGGCGCCAGCCCCACGTGCCCAGGGTCTGACCGAAGTCTTCCTTGCGACGCGGCACCATGGCCTTGCTGGCCGGATCGAACAGCCCGCCGATACCCAGCGTGGAGTTCATCAGGAAGCGGCCCAGGCTGTCCCAGGCATCGTCCGGACGGCCCTGCAGCAGCTGGTTGGTGATCGTCACCGGTGCGCGCAGGTTGCTGAAGAAGTTGCTCACGCCGGTGCGGGCGAAGCGCGGCACCACATTGGTGTAGGCCACCGCCAGCGGGCGTGCGACCGCACGGTCGACCACGTTGTTGAAGCTGTGCACCTTGCGGTTGAACGGTTCCCACGGATCGTACGGGGTGCCGCTGGGCTCGGTGCCATCCGCGCTCGGGGCGGGCCCGCCGTACAACGCAGCGAAGTCGTCCTCGGCGTTGGTCGGCGCGGTGCCGGCCGTGGCCGGTTCCGCCGCCGGGTCGGTACCGGCCTGCGCGGCCGGGGCCGTGCTGTCGGCGACGGCGTCGGCCGGTACCACGGGCGTGTCGGCCACATCGGCCACCGGTGCCGCCGCAGGGGCGACCTCGACGCTGACCGGTGCGCTGTCGCGTGCGGGTTTGCCGGCACAGGCGCTCAGGGCCAGCGCCAGCACGAGGAGGGGGAGGGTGCGTATGACGTTCATGTCAGCTCGCCGCAGAAAGGGCATGGAAATCCAGGGTGGGTGCCAGCCGGTAGGCGGCACTGAGGTCGGTGAAACCGTCCGGGCTGCCGATGATCGTCGGCGCGGTCCCGTTTGCACGCAGGCGTGCGGCCAGCTCGGCCAGCAGGGCCAGGCCGGCACTGTCCAGCTTGCTCACCGCCGCCAGATCCAACTGCTGCACGCCGTCCAGCGCGGCCAGCGAGGGCCACAGGGCCGTCACCGCCGCGCGGTCGAGCACCCCACTGAACACCAGCGAGGCACCGTTGCGCTGCACGCTGGCGCTGTTACTTGCCACGCGGGGCCTGCCCGGCCTGCATGCTGCCGTTGCGCAGTTCGGTGGCGACCTGCTGGATCGACTTCTGGCGCAGCGGGGCGTCGAACTGGGTCTTGAAGGTCTGCACGTAGGAAATGCCTTCGATCATCACATCGAAGATCTTCCACTGGCCGTTGACGTTGCGCATCAGGTAGTCGACCGGGGTCGGCTCGTTGCCGGCGCGGATCAGCTCGGTGGACACGCGCACGCCGCGGTTGCCCGGCAGCGGCGACTCGCTCTTCAGGCGGAAGGTCGGCTTGCCCTGGATCTCGAGCAGGGCCGAACCGTAGCGCTGCATCAGGTTGTCGGCCATCGCATCGGCGAACAGCTTGACGTCGGCATCGGAGGCGCCGCGGCCGTGCACGCCCAGCACCAGGCGGGCGGCGTAGTCGCGGTCGAAGGTCTTGTTGAGCTCGCTGTTGATGAAGTCACGCAGCACGGCCGGGTTGGCCCGGAACTCGGTGCGGCGCTGCTGCAGCGAGGTCAGGATGCGGGTGCTGGCGTCCATCACCGCCTTGCTGGCCTGGCCCTGCTGGGCGGCAGCGGCAGCGGGAGCGGCCTGGGCGAAGGAGAGCGAGGGCGTGGCGGCGAGCAGGGCCGAGGCCAGCAGCGCCGGGATCAGGGTCTTTTTCATGGTTGCGGTTCCGTTGCAGGCGCAGGCGCGCCGTTGCCATCGTGGGAGTCAGCGCCACCGGTATTGGCCGGACCGCTGAACATGTACTTGCCGACCAGCTGGAGCAGGTCCACCGCCGGCTGGGTGAAGACGATCTCGTCGCCGGACTTGAGCACATCCGGGTCACCGCCCGGCTGCAGACCGATATAGCTCTCGCCGAGCAAACCGCTGGTGAATATGCCGGCCGAGGTGTCGGCCGGCAGATCCTTGAACTTGCCGTCCAGCTTGAGGGTCACGATCGAGTCGAACTTCTGGGGATCCAGTTCGATGCCCGAGACCTGGCCGATGGTCACGCCGCCGATCTTGACCGGCGCCTGCTTGCGCAGCTGGCCGATCTGGGTGAAGCGCGCCTTGAGTTCGTAGCCGCTGCCGCCGGTGCCCCACCGTTGATTGGTGGAGGCCACGGCCAGCACCAGCAGCGAGGCCAGCGCCAGCAGCAGGAACGCGCCGACGGAAAATTCGAGTCTGGGACCGCGGATGGCCATGGGATATCTCACTGTTCTTTGTCAGGTGCCTGGACAGGTGTCCGGGCGGGAAGTCTTTGCGTACTGAAGCGGGGGTGCTGGCCAGGGACAACGGCCGTACCGACCAACGGTCGGTACCTACTGGAACATCATGGCGGACAGCACGAAGTTGAAGACCAGCACCAGCAGCGAGGCGTTGACCACCGCGCGCGTGGTGGCGACCGACGTGCCTTCGATCGTGGGTTCGGCATGGAAGCCGACATAGGAAGCGACCAGGGCCGCGGTGCCGCCGAAGATCGCCGACTTCAGCATCGCCACACCGAAGTCGTCCCAGAAGTCCACGCTGTTGCTCAGCGCCGACCAGAACACGCCGTTGTCCAGGCCGAGCACATGCACGGCCTCGAAGTAGCTGGCACTGATCGCCAGCGAGCAGAAGATGCCGGTCAGCAGCGGCACGGTCAGCACCGCCGCCCAGAAGCGCGGGGCGACGACCTTGGCCACCGGGTCGATGGCCATCAGCTCCAGCGCCTTGATCTGGTCGGTGGCGCGCATCAGGCCCAGTTCGGCGGCGATCGAGCTGCCGGCGCGGCCGATGAACAGCAGTGCGGTCAGCACCGGGGCCAGTTCGCGGTACAGCGAGAGGCCAAGCAGCGTGGACAACGCATCGGCGGCGCCGAAGGTGGTGAGCGTGCGGTAGCCCTGCAGGGTCAGCACCAGGCCCACGAACGCGCCGCCTACGGCAATGATCGGCAGCGAACGTGCGCCGATCTTGTAGATTTCGCGGGTCAGCTCGGCAAGGAAATCGGCGGTCGGCAGCGAGCCGCGCAGTACCGTCAGCGAGAACAGGCCGGCGCGACCGAGCGAGCGGGTAGCGTCAACGAACGGCATCAGGCAACCCTCGCACGTGGTGCGGCATCGAAGGGGATCGGGCCGTCCGGCTCACCATGCAGGAACTGCCGCAGCAGCGGGTCCTGGCTGGATTCAAGTGCGGCCGGGCTGCCCTGGAATACGATGCCGCCGTTGGCGATGGCGATCACCTGGTCGCAGATCGGCAGGGTCTCGTGCACGTGGTGGCTGACGATGATGCTGGTCAGCCCCAGGCTGTGGTTGAGGCGCTGGATCAGGCTCATGATCACGCCCGAGGCGATCGGGTCCAGCCCGGTCAGCGGCTCGTCGTAGATCATCAGCGGCGGGTCGAGCGCAAGCGCACGGGCCAGGGCCACACGCCGCGCCATGCCGCCGGACAGCTCGCGCGGCCAGGCATCGGCAGCGGCCAGCAGGCCCACTGCGTGCAGCTTCATATGCACCAGGCGGCGCAATACGGGCTTCGGCAGGCGGGTATGGGTGCGCAGTGGCAGGGCCACGTTCTCGGCGACGGTCAGGTCGGTCAGCAGGCCATTGCCCTGCAGCAGCACGCCCACGCTCTTGCGCATCTCCAACAGCGCGCGTGCGCCCGTCGGAATGGGCTGGCCGAACAGGGTGACCTCGCCGGCCACCGGGCGCAGCTCACCGGTCAGCGCCGCCAGCAGCGTGGACTTGCCACTGCCCGACGGGCCAAGCACGGCGGTGATGCTGCCGCGCGGAACGGTCAGCGAAACGTCGCGCAGGATCGTACGTCCGCCGCGGTCGATGCGGACGTTGGATAACTGCACCAGACTCTCTTCGGAAACCGTCATGGGCGCCATTAACAAAATTCCAACGTTGTAAGATCGTGGTGAACGGCTGAACATAACCGAACTGGACCGTGCAGTATTGTCGCACGGGCGGGTGAGGGCAGTGCCGCGGCGGGCATGCCGTCACCTGCAACACAGCGTGTCGGGCCGGTGGTGGCCCGCGCCTTTTCCTCGTCCGCACCGCCAGCAGCGCTGCGTTCGTGCGTCGGCTACGGCACACTCCTGCGATGACCGACGCTGCTTCAGACTTTCGCCTGTACCACTCCAACTCGCTCGATGTGCTGGCCGCGCTGCTGGCCACGACGCTGCGCACGCCGGTGCCGGGCCAATCCATCCTGGTGCCGGAGGTGGTGCTGATCCCGCAGGTGGCGATGCGCCGCTGGCTGCAATCGACCCTGGCGGCCGAGTATGGCATTGCCGCCAACCTCGCGTTCCTCACGCCGGGTGAGCTGGTCGCCCGCGCCCTCAATGCCAACGTGCCCGGGGAACATGACGATCTCAATGCCGAGGGGCTGCGCTGGCGGTTGTATGCCGCCCTGCGCGACCCGGTGTTGATGGCGCAGCCGCCGATGGCGGCGCTGCAGGCGTATCTGTCGGCGGCCGATCCGCTCAAGCCATGGGCGCTGGCGGCCGAGCTGGCCTCGGTGTTCGAGAAGTACCAGGCGTGGCGTCGCGATTGGCTGCTGCGCTGGGACGCGGGCGCAGCGCCGAACGACCCGCAGGCGATCCTGTGGCGGCGCATCGCCGGCGGCGAGCAGTACCGTGCGCGCCGCATCGATGCCTACCTGGCCCGCTTCGAGGGTGCCGGGCAGCCGTTGCCGCAGGGCCTGCCGACGCGCGTGTTCGCCTTCGCCACCCTCAACATCTCCCCGGACGTGCTGCGGGTGCTGGCCACCCAGGCGCGGGTCGGCACGATGCACTTCTATCTGCCCACGCCGACCCAGGCCTATTGGGGCGATCTGCAGACCCTGGGCGAGAAGCTGCGCAGCGGCGCGCCCGATCCGTTCGGGGAGGCGGCGGGCGAGAACCGCCTGCTGCAGGCCTGGGGCGCGGCGGGTCGCGATTTCATGGCGGTGCTGGGCAGCTACGAGGTCGTGCACCCCTCCGGTGAGATCGCCGCGTACGACGATCCCGAAGAGGATGCGCGCCCGGACATGGCCGACGGCGGGCTGTCCGACAGCCTGCTGCACCGCCTGCAGCGCGATCTGTTCCACCGCCGCGGGCAGCCGGCGGGGGAGCTGCGCGAGGGGCTGCGCTACGACGACCCCAGCCTGCAGGTGCATGCCTGCCACACCCGCCTGCGCGAACTGCAGGTGCTGCATGACCAGCTGCGCGGCCTGCTGCAGGATCCGCGCTTCGATCCGCCGCTGCAGGCGCGCGACATCGCGGTGCTGGCACCGGACATCGATCCCTACGTGCCATACCTGGAAGCGGTGTTCGGCGGCCGCAGCGGCGGCGATGACCACATTCCCTATGCGCTGGCCGATACCAGCCCGCTGGCCGGCGAGCCGTTGGCCGATGTGTTCGTGCACCTGCTCGGGCTGCCGGTCTCGCGCTTCGGATTGAACGAAGTGCTCGATCTGCTCGCCAGTGCACCGTTGGCGGACGCCGCCGGCCTCGATGCCGTGGTGTTCGACCGCCTGCACGACTGGCTGCAGGCCGCCGGCGCGCGCTGGGGGCTGGATGCGGCCCATCGCGGCCAGCATAAGGCCCCGGTGGACGATGCGTTTACCTGGCAGTTCGCGCTGGATCGCCTGCTGCTTGGCCACGCCAGCGGCAGCGACGGCGATATCGCCGGGGTCGCGCCATGGCCGGAGCTGGAAGGCAGTGCGCTGGACGCGCTGGACCGCCTGCTCGGCCTGCTGCGCGTGCTGGCGCGCTACCAGCGGGCGCTCGGTGAGGCCATGTCGCCCGGGCAGTGGCGGCAGCGCCTGCTGGCCCTGCTCGATGCGCTGCTGCCCGAACCGCCGCAGGCGGCCAGCAGCCAGCGCGCGCTGGAGCGCCTGCGCAAACTGATCAACGAGTTCGCCCGCGATGCGGAGACCGCCGGGTTTGAAGGCGACGTGCCACCGGAGGTGCTGCGCGCCCATTTCGCCGGCGTGCTCGCCCAGGCCGATACGCGTGCACCGCTGTTGACCGGTGGCGTCAGCTTCGGCCGGATGGTGCCGATGCGCCTGCTGCCGTTCCGGGTGATCTGCGTGCTTGGCCTGAACGATGGCGACTTCCCGCGCCGCGATCCGGCAGCCGGCCTCAACCAGCTCACCGCCGAGCTGGGCACCGACAAGCGCCGGCATGGCGACCGCTCGCTGCGCGAGGATGATCGCTTCCTGTTCCTGCAGCTGTTCGCCTCGGCGGAGGACGTGTTCTACCTGAGTTATCTGGGCGCCGATCCGCGCGATGGCAGCGTGCGCGAACCCTCGGTGCTGGTCAGCGAGCTGATCGATGCCGCGGCCGAGTACCACCTGGATCCCCCGGCGGCGGCGCGCAGGATGACCGTGCGCCATTCACTGCAGCCGTTCGCTCCGGCCGCGTTCGGCGGGGGCGAGGAGCCACGGCGTTTCAGCTATCGCCGCCAATGGCACCCCGCCGCCGGCTCGCTCGGCGGTGCACGTCGCGCGCTGGCGCCGTGGTTCGCCACGCCGCTGCCGCCGATGGAGAGCAGCGCTGCCGAGCCGGAACTGAGCGTGGATGCGCTGCGTCGTTTCCTCACCGATCCGGCCAGCCAGTTCCTCTCGCAACGGCTCGGCCTGCGCCTGCCCGATGACGTGGACAACGGCGACGACGTCGAGCCGCTGGTGATGGCCGCGCGCGGCGGTGACACGGTGCTGCTGCAGCAGGCCGTGATCGAGGCCACCCTTGGGCAGGACGACACGCCGCTGTACCCACGGCTGCGTGCGCGGGCGCTGCTGCCCTCCGGCGCCCTGGGCGAACGGCAGTTCGCGCTGCTGCAGGCCCAGACCGAGCCTTACGCGCAGGCGCTGGCCCAGTGGCAGGCCGGTACTACGGCCGACAGCCGCCGCTACGAAGTGGATATCGACGGGGCTCGCCTGCACGGCCGCGTGGACGGAGTACATCCGCACGGGTTGGTGCGCCTGCGCCCGGGTCCGCTCAACGGTCGTGCCGCGATCCGCCAGGGCCTGGACTGGCTGCTGGCCAATGCCGCCGGTGATGTCTTGCCCCTGGTGCAGTTCCACGAGGCAGGCGATGACGGGCTGGGTCCGCACACGCTGCCGCCGCTGGGCGCCGAGCGCGCGCAGCAGGTGCTGCGTCGCCTGCTGCAGCTGCGCAGCGAAGGGCTGCGCGCGCCGCTGCTGTACGGCCCGTCCACCGGCTGGGTGCTTTACACCGCCGCCGAGGCCAGGCGCGAGGCCGAGGGCCGCGCCAAGTGGCACGGCAGCGACCGCACCTGGGGCGAGTCCACCGGCGCCGGCTACCAGCTCGCGCTGCGCGGCCACGACCCCTTCGCCAGTGCCGACAGTTACCGGCAACTGCTGCACAACAGCTTCGTGGTGTTCACCGCGGTGCGCGAAGGCCGGGTGTTCCCGGGCTTTGACGAGCAAGGAGCCCTGCGATGACCGACCACGACCTGCTCAACGATCCCTACCTGGCGCTGCCGCTGGACGGCGTGCGCCTGATCGAGGCCAGCGCCGGCACCGGCAAGACCTTCACCCTGGCCACGCTGTTCACCCGGCTGGTGGTGGAGAAGGGCTGGCGCATCGGCCAGATCCTGGCCGTCACCTTCACCGATGCCGCGACGCAGGAACTGCGCAAGCGCATCCGCGAACGGCTGGCCCTGGCCGCACAGCTGGTCGAGCGGGTGCCGACCGATCAGGACACTCCCGATGTCGCGTTGACCCGGGTGATCCTGCAACGCCAGCTCGCCCTCGGTGAAGAGACACCCGCCGCGCTTGCGCGCCGGCTGCAGACCGCCGCTGATGAAATCGACCTCGCCTCGATCTTCACGATCCACGGCTTTTGCACCCGGGTACTGCGCGAACATGCGCTGGAGAGCGGGCACACCTTCGATCCGCCGACCCTGCTGCCAAGCGAACGCGAGCTGCACGAAGAACTGGCCGCCGACCTGTGGCGCGTGCATGCCAACGACCCGGCCACGGTCGATGCGCTGACCTGGCTGTGGTCCTCGCCCGAGGCGCTGGCAGGCGATCTGTCCACGCTGATCAAGCCGTTGCCGCTGCTGCCAGCGCGGGCCGCGCGTACCTTCGACGATCCCGCCCCGCAACTGCGGCTCACCGCGGCTGCGTTGGCAGAGGCGATCCAGACGCACGTCGAAGACGCCCAGGCGCAGATCGCCGTGGCCTTCGACCGCAAGATCTTCGATGGCCGTCGTGCGAAACGGCCGAGTTTCGACAAGGCCTTCGGCGAGCTGTTGGCCGGCCGCAGCGCGCAGCACTGGCCGCGTGGCGACAAGAGCCACCTGGGCAAACTGCTGCCGGTGCAGCTGCTGGCCTTCTGCAAGGACGGCATGGAAGGCCAGTGCCCGGCGTCGCCGCTGTTCGATGCGTTGCAGGCCTGGTGGCATGCCGCCGATGCGCGCGAGCAGTGGCTGCGCCAGCAGGCCACCGCCTTCCTGCATGATCTGCGCGACGAAGCGCGTGCGCGGCTGGCCGAGCTCAAGCGGATCGGCCGCGTGCAGACCTACGATGACCTGATCGATGGCGTTGCCGATGCCCTGGAAGGCCCGCACCGCGCCACCCTGGTGCAGCAGCTGCGCGCGCAGTATGCGATCGCGCTGGTGGATGAGTTCCAGGATACCGATGACCGCCAGTGGGGCATTTTCCAGCGTGTGTTTGGCGACTCGGAGGAGACCCGGGACGCGGGCCTGGCACCGGCGCTGTTCCTGATCGGCGACCCCAAGCAGGCGATCTACGGCTTCCGCGGCGGCGATATCCACACCTATCTCAAGGCCAAGCGCCAGGCCGATGCCGCGCCCGCGCTGGACCGCAATTTCCGCTCGCGTCCGGCGGTGCTGCACGCGATCGAAGCGCTGTACGCCAACGCCGGTGAGCGCGCCTTCCTCGAAGCCGACATCGCCTTCGAACCGGTGCACCCCGGCAGCACCCGGATGGATGCGGATTTCCTGCGCGACGGTCTCCCCGCACCTGGCCTGACCGTGCGCGTGCTGCACAACACCGAGGGCGGCGACCTCAAGGCCGATCCCTCGCGGCAGCAGGCCAGTGATGCCTGTGTGGCCGCGATCCACCAGATCCTCAGCGAAGCCCGGCAAGGGCGCGCGCTGCTGCGCGACGTGCCGGTGCAACCCGGCGACATCGCGGTGCTGGTGCGCTCGCACAAGGAGGCCACGCGCATCCAGCAGGCGCTCGGTGCGGTAGGCATTCCCGCCGTCGCTGCGGGCAAGCAGAGCCTGTATGCCACGCCCGAAGCGCACGACCTGCGCCTGTTGCTGCTGGCGCTGCTGCAGCCGGCCGACGAAGGGCGGCTGCGCGCCGCACTGTCGACCGTGCTGCTCGGCGAAGATGCCGAGGCGATCGATGCGCTGGAGCGCGAAGGCGATGCGCAGCGCTCCTTCCAGGTGCGGCTGCTGGAATGGCGTGAGCGCTGGCAGCGCGGCGGCCCGTTCGCGGTGATCGCCGATCTCTGCGCCGAACACGCCGAGCGCCTGCTGGGCCTGCTGGATGGCGAGCGCCGCCTGACCAACTACCTGCAGCTGGGTGAACTGCTGCAGCAGGCGGCCGGGCAGACGCTGGGCATGCACGGCCTGCTCGACTGGCTGCAGGTGCAGATGGCGCATGCCGACCAGAACGACGAACAGCAGCTGCTGCGCCTGGAATCGGATGCGCGCCGCGTGCAGATCATCACCCTGCACAAGAGCAAGGGGCTGGAGTATCCGCTGGTATTCCTGCCGTTCGTCGGCATCGGGGGGGGCGCACCGAACACCGAGGCCAACTGCACGGTGTACGCCAACGGCCGCCGCGAGCTGCACTGGAAACTGGACAAGGACGACAGCTGGAATGCGGCCAGCACGCGCAGGACCCAGGAACAGGACGCCGAAGACGCGCGCCTGCTATACGTCGGGCTGACCCGGGCCGAGCACGCCCTGTGGATCGCCGCCGGTGATCTGGCCGGGCTGGCGAAGACCCGCCTGGCACCGATGCTGTCGGACCTGGAAGCGCTGCGTGCGCATCCGGACATCGCCGTGATCGAGGGCCCGGTGGAACCCCGCCCGGCGCAGCTCGCCTTCGAGCGCGACGGCGAACTGCCACCGGTCCGCGCGCTGACCCGCCGCGTGCCGCACGACTGGTGGGTGTACAGCTTCACCCAGCTGGCGCATGCCGACGCGGGCCACGACACCGATGCGGCCGCGACCGAAGTGCCGGCACCCGCAGCCGATGAGCCGGCCGGCGTGGACCTCACCCTGGAAGCAGAACAACCGGCCGTGGCCAGCGAAGAGAGCGACCCGCGCTTCATGGGCAGCCGCTTCGGCAACGTGCTGCACGATGCGCTGGAAAACACCGACTTCGCGCAGTGGGGCGGCTGGCAGGCCGGCGAGACCGCACCCGGCGAGGAAGCCGAGGTCCTGCGCGCCTCGCTGCGCGCGGAAGGCTATGCCGAGGAAGACCTGGACGATGGCGTGGCCATGCTGACCGGGCTGGTCGGCCAGACCCTGACCGTGCCCCTGCCGGAAGGCGGCGCACTGCACGACCTGCCGGCCGATGCACGCCGTGCCGAGATCGAATTCCACTTCGCGATGCAGCCGACCGCCGTTCCAGCGCTGCTGAGCCTGCTGCACGCGCACGGGCTGGTGCCTGACCGCCATGGCTTCGGCACCCGCCGGCGGCTGGAGGGGCTGATGACGGGCAAGATCGATCTCACCTACGTGCGTGCGGACCGCTGGTACGTGCTCGACTACAAATCCAATCGCCTGCCCGGCTACGACGCGGCCCGGCTGGCCAGCGCCATGCAGCACAGCGAATACGACCTGCAGGCGCTGATCTACACCGTCGCGTTGCACCGCTGGCTGCGCTTCCGGCTGGGCGCGCAGTACGACTATGCGCGCGACATGGGCGGTATCCGCTATCTGTTCTGCCGCGGCCTGGATGCCCGCCGCGACGACAGCCCGGGCCTGTATGCGCATCGCTTCGATCCGGCCCTGGTCGATGCCCTGGATGCCCTGTTCGCCGGGGGCGAACACGCCCAGGCACGCATGGCCGCGCGCGCACGGGGGGAGGCATGAGCCTGCTCACCACGCTCTACCGTGGCAACGTGCTTCGCACGCTCGACCATGCGCTGGCGCAGAGCCTGCGCAGGTTGCGCCCTGACACGCCCGACGCGGTGCTGGTCGGTGCCGCACTGGCCTCGCTGGCGGTCTCGGAAGGACACGCCGGCCTGGATCCGACCCAGCCGCAGCGCCTGATCGAGGTCGATGTCGACTGGCCGGCACCCGAGGCGTGGTTGGCGCAGCTGCGGGCGTCGCCGTGGGTGGAGGTACCCGGCGCGGAGGACGTGGTCGCTGGCGATGCACCGCTGGTGCTGGAGAACGGCCTGCTCTATCTGCGTCGCTACCGCGAATACGAACGTCGGCTTGCCGAGGGCCTGCAGCGCATCGCCACGCATCCGCTGCCCGACGCCGATCCCGGCACCCTGGCCACGCTGTTCGGCCAACTGTTCCCGCAGGCCCACGATGGGGTCGATCACCAGGCCCGCGCCGCGGCCGTCGCGCTGCGCCATCCACTGGTGCTGGTGACCGGCGGCCCCGGCACCGGCAAGACCACTACCATCGCGCGGCTGCTGGTGCTGCTTGCCGCACAGGCGGTGCAGGCCGACCAGGCATTGCCACGGGTCGCGCTCGCCGCGCCCACCGGCCGCGCCGCCGAGCGCATGGCCGAGAGCCTGCGCCTTGCCGTGCAGCGGCTGCGCCTGGTGGGCATCGCACCGGCGCTGTGCGACGCGATGCCGAGCACCGGCACCACCCTGCATCGCCTGCTCGGGGTGATCCCGGATTCGCCACGCTTCCGCCATCACGCCGACAACCCGCTGCCGTACGACGTGGTGGTGGTGGACGAGGCCTCGATGATCGACCTGCCACTGATGACCAAGCTGGTCGAGGCGGTGGCCGATGGCACCCGGCTGGTGCTGCTTGGGGATCCGGACCAGCTGCCCTCGGTGGAAGCCGGCGATGTGCTCAGCGCGATCCTGCGTGCCAGCGGCGATGGCCTGGGTACCCAGGCTGACGATGCCCAGGCGCTGCGCGTGCTGCTTGCTGCCGATGCGTTGCAACCGCTGGCACCGCCACGCCGGTTCGCCGGCCGGCGCGTGCAGCTGCAGCGGGGCTACCGGCAGACCGACGCGCTCGATCTGGCACCGCTGGCGCATGCCGTGCGCGACGGCAACAGCGCCACCGCGCTGGCACTGCTGAGGACGGGCACGCTGGCCGGTGTGCACTTCCACGAAGACCAGAGCGATCCGCTGCAGCATCACCGCGAGCAGCTGCTCGGGCATTGGCGCGGCCTCGGCGAAGCCGCCGATCCCGGCGTTGCGCTGGCCAATGCCGGCCGCATCCGCCTGCTCACCGCCGTGCGCGAAGGCCCACAGGGCGCGCGCGGGCTCAATGCCCGCATCGAAGCGCTGCTGGCCGGTGTGCCGCGGCCGGGCATGGCGCCGGGTTACTTCCACGGCCGGCTGCTCCTGATCACCGAGAACAGCTACCGGCACCGCCTGTTCAACGGCGACATCGGCATCTGCCTGATCGATCGCCACGGCAGCGTGACCGCGTGGTTCCCGGGCGAAACGCCGGATCAACCACGTGGCTTCCACCCGGGTGCATTGCCGGCGCACGAAAGCGCGTTCGCGATGACCGTGCACAAGGCACAGGGCTCGGAGTTCGATGAGGTCTGGTTGCAGCTGCCGCGACGCGACAATCGCGTGCTGTCGCGCGAGCTGATCTATACCGGCATGACCCGCGCGCGGCAGGCGCTGCATGTGCTCGGCAGTGCGGAGGTGCTGGAGGCCGCATTGGCGCGGCACGCCAGCCGGCTGTCGGGTCTGGCTGCTCGCCTGCAGGGCGGCGAGGGGAACGCAGTGGCCGACGCCGTCGTGACGGCGCCGGCCCAAGGGCAGTTGTTCTAGCCCCGGTCCGGTCTTACTCCGGAATCACCACGGTGCCATCGGGGAACACGATGGCGCCGTCACCGCTGACATCGAAGAAGCCCAGCTGGTGGGTGTTGGCCAGCACCTGCACCAGGCCGTGCGCGTTCTCGGCCACCTCGTCATCGAACGAGGCGTAGACCACGTGCTGGCCGATGCTGTAGTCGGTCACTTCCGGGCGGTCGTCTTCCTCATCGGACAGCGGGCCATCCATCGGCGGGTAATGCTCGGCGAGCGCGGCGAAGAACGCCTGCAGCGCCGGCACCGACACGGCCGGGTCGTCGTAGTCGTGCGTCTCGTTCCACTCGGTCTGCGCGTCGTACCACTGCAGGAAGGCCTCGGCCTCGCGCGGGGCGACGGCGGGGTCGAACACCATCAGGTCGTAACTCATCGGGAATCACCTTGATCCATGCGCAAATGCATGCGTCAGGATAGCCCTGATCGGCGCGGACCGGCCGGCGCGCGCCGGGGCCGGTTCAGCGCCGCGCCGGCAGGCCCGGTGTTGCCGCGGCGGGGTCGGCGGCGGCCTCGACGACCGGTGCCTCGGGGAACAGCGCATAGCGCAGCCCGATCAACCCCATCAGGGCCTCGTCGCGGGCCTTGCCCGCCTCCACGGTCTGCACGCGCTTGAGCGAGGCCTCCAGCCGTGCCTGAAGCCCGGGCGGTGCCGGCAGGGGGCGGCGTTTGGCCGCCTGCGCGCGGTAGTACGCGGCGATGTCGTCCAGGATGGCCTCGATCGCGGCCACGCTGGCCGGCGGCAGGCCGTGCCGGGAGCGGCGCAGCTGCAGGATGTTCAGGCCGATGCGCGCCTCGGTGAGCATGTCCACCGAGGCGATGTCGCTGCCTTCCGGCGCGGCTGCCAGGCGTGGTGCGAGCAGGCCGAGCAGATCCAGCATGCGCGCGGCGAACTGCTGACGATCCTGCTGGCCGCGGCCCTCGGCCGCATCGGCCAGCGTGGTCCAGCCCTGGCGCACCAGCCGGCGCGCGGTCCACTCGGCACCCACCGAGCGGAACAGCCGGGTCATCACCACCGCAAAGCCGATGCCGATGAACATCGCCACGGCGGAGTTGATGAAGCTCTGGATGTTGGCGCTGTAGGTGTTCTGCACGTTCAGCAGCGCCACCAGGTTCACCGTCAGCGGCAAGCCGATCAACGCGGTCTTGGGCCGATGCAGCAGCAGGCCCAGTGGCAGGAAGATCACCGCCAGCACCAGCACCAGGCTGCCGAAGTCGTGCACGGCCGGGAAGATCCCGAACAGGTACACGCCGGCCACCAGGCTGGCCACGATGGCCCAGAGCAGGAAGGACAGCATGCTCGGTGCGGGATCATCCTGCGCGGCGAAGAACGCGGCGGCCACCGCGGCCATCATCGCGCCGTTGCCACCGCCTTCCCAGCCCAGCCCGATCCACAGCACGCAGTAGGTCATCAGGGCGACACCGGCACTGGCCGCGGAGAACAGCGCCATGCCGTAGTCCACATGGCGCACGTGGTCCACGCGCTGGGTGCGCACGCGGTAGTGCGCGGTATCGCTCGGCGCGGTGCCGGCGTCGATGGCGGCGTGCAGGGTGGTGCAGTCCTGCCAGAGATCGACCAGCTCTTCCAGGCGCAGCAGCAGGGTGACCAGCAGCAGGTGATCCAGCTCGCCATCCACCGCCGGCTTTAGCGCGACGATGCGCGCGCGCAGCGTGGCGTAGGCGCTGGCACTGGAGCGGCCGGGCTGCTCAAGCCACTGCGCCAGATCGGCGATCAAGGGCTCCAGCCCCGGTGGCAGCGCGCGGCCACCCGCGCGCAGCGCACCGAGCCGGTCGGCGATCGAGGACAGCACCGGCAGCATCAGCAGCATGCGTTCGCGCAGGCGCTCCATCGAGACCGCCGCCCCGGCGTGGCGCGGGTCGTCGCGACGCATGAACTCGATCAGCGCTTCGAACTGGACCAGATCGGCCGCCAGGCGGTTGCGCGGTCCATGCGCGTGACCGCGCGAGAGGATCTGCCGGCACCAGTCGGCGGCATCGGCCATCCAGCCGCCGATCCGCGCGCGCAGCATCGGCCGCACCGAGGCGGGGAAGAACAGCGAGGCGAACAGTACCGCCACCACGGTGCCGAGGATGATCTCCTCGCTGCGCGCCACCACGGTGTCGAAGATGGTGTCCGGCGAGGTCACCGCCGGGAAGCCGATGAAGGCGGTGGTGTAACCGGCCAGCAGGAACGCGTAGCCGCGCGGGCCTCGGTTGAGCAGGGCGATGAACAGGCAGGAGGACAGCCACAGCGACATCGCCGCGCTCAGCAGCAGCGGGGTTTCCACCAGGTGCGGCAGCATCCACAGCGTGGCCGCGCCGGCGATCAGCGTGCCGAGGATGCGGTAGGCCCCCTTGGCGCGGGTCGGGCCCAGCATCGGCTGGGTCACGATGTAGACCGTGGCCATCGCCCAGTACGGGCGCGAGAGATTGCCGGCCAGCCCGATGTAAAGCGCTGCCAGCGCCGCCAGGAAGGTCTTGACCGAGAACAACCAGGCCTGTCTGTCCAGCAGCAGCATGGCTTACCTCGCGGCCGTGCCGGCGGCGACGGCGTCGGCATTCCAGCCACCGCCGAGCACCAGGAACAACTGGATCTGGTCGCGCGAGACCTGCGCCTGGGCATCGGCGAGCGTCGCATCGGCGCTGGCCAGGCTGCGGTCCGCGTCCAGGCTGGCCAGGTAGGGCGTGCGCCCGCCCTGGTACAGGCGGCGGTTCTGGCTGGCGGCCAGGTCGGCCTGCTGCTGCGCCTGCTGCAGGAACTGCAGGCGCTGCAGATCCTGGGCATAGCGGCTCAGCGCGGTCTGGGTTTCGCGCAGGGCCTGCAGCACGCTGTGGTCGAACTCGGCCAGCGCCGCATCGGCACCGGCTTCGGTGGCGTGGATGCGTGCGTGCGTGCCGGAGGAGGGCAGCGTCCAGGAAATCAGCGGACCGATCGACCACTGCTGGGTCAGCGGCGTGCCGAAGTCTTCCAGCAGGCCGGCCGCACCGAGCGAGGCGCCGAGGCGGATGTCCGGGTAGAGCTCGGCGGTGGCCACGCCGATCCGCGCGGTGGCGGCAGCCAGCTTGCGCTCGGCCTGGCGGATGTCCGGGCGGCGCTGCAGCAGCGCGCGGCCATCGCCGATCGGCAGCGCCTGGGCCAGGGTCGGGGCCAGGCTGCAGTCGCTCACGCCGTCGGGCAGCTGGCCCGGGGTGCGGCCGAGCAGGGCGGCCAACTGGTATTCGGAGGCCTGCCGGTGCGCGCGCAGCGGCGGCAACGCGGCCTGCAGCATCGCCACCTGGGCGTTGGCACGCGCCAGCTCCGGCGGGGTGCCGCGGCCGGCGGTGATCAAGCGCTGGGTGACCTCGCGGCTGCGCTGCTGCAGCTGCAGCGAGTGCTCGGCCACATGCAGTTCGTGGTTGGCGTGGCAGATGTCGACGTAACTGCCGGCCACCTGCGCCACCAGCGACACGCGCGCCAGGTCCATCGCGGCGGCGGTGGCCTGCTCGTCGGCATGCGCGGCTTCGGAGGCGCGCTTGAGCTTGCCGAACAGATCGAACTGATAGGACACCGCGAACTTGCCGTCGGCCAGGTTGATCGGCGGCAGTTCGTGTTCAAGCAGGAATGATTCGGCCGACAGCTGCGCGCGGCTCACCCCGGCCTCGGCCTCGTATTCGAACCCACCGGCATCCAGCGCCTGCTCGTACACGGCAGCAGCGCGACGCAGGTTGGCATCGGCCACCTTGAGTTCCACGTTGTCGCGCAGCGCCTGCTGCACCAGGGCGTTGAGGGTGTCGTCCTGGTACAGCTCCCACCAGCGTGCGGGCAGCGCGGCGCCAGCGGCGACCTGCGGGTTGCCGGTGTCGAGGAACGCGGCATTGGCCTCCGGCCGCTGGAACGCGGAGCCGGCCGGCACCGCGTAGTCCGGGCCGACGGTGCGGCACGCGGCCAGCGTGGTCAGCGCCAGCCCCAGCGCGATGCGGTGCAGCGCCGGGCGGTTCACAGCGCCGTCCGTGCCGGTTGTGCCGGCGTGGCCGGCGCGGTGTCCGGCTGGATGGTAACGGTGGCGGTGCGCCCGGCGATCAGGTTCACGCCGGCCGGCACGCGGTCGATATGGATGCGCACCGGGATGCGCTGCGCCAGCCGCACCCAGTCGAAGGCCGGGGTCACGTTCGGCAGCAGGCTGCTGCCTTCGCTGCGGTAACGGTCTTCGATGCCGGCGGCGATGCTCTGCACGTGGCCCTGCAGCGGCTGCGCCTCGCCCATCAGGCGGATGTCGACCTTCTGGCCGGCATGCACGCCCTGCAGGCGGGTTTCCTCGAAGTAGCCGTCCACGCGGAACGAGCCGGTATCGAGCACGGCCATCACCGGCCGCCCGGCGGTCACATAGTCACCGGCACGCACGGTGCGGTCGTTGACGTGGCCATCGCTGGGGCTGCGCACTTCAGTGCGCGCCAGGTTGAGCTTGGCCAGATCCACCGCGGCCTGTGCGGTCGCCATCGAGGCCTGCGCGGCGAGCAGCTTGGCGCGGCGCACTTCGGCGTCCTCGGCGGCGACCAGATCCTGCAGGCTGCGGTCACGCGCGATCTCGCGGCGCAGCTGGTCCAGCGTGGCGCGGCGCTCGCCCAGCGCGGCCTGGGCCCGCTCCAGCGCGATCTCATAGCGCGCCCGGTCGACCACGAACAGCACCTCACCGCGCTTGACCGGTTGGTTGTCGGCCACCTTCACCGCTTCCACCAGCCCGGACACATCCGGCGCCACCTGCACCACGTCGGCGCTGACGTGCGCATCGCGCGTCCACGGTTCGTCCATGTAGTACGCCCACAGGTGACGCAGCACCAGCACGGCGGCCACCACGGCCACGACGGTCAATACGACCGGGAATGTCTGCTTGAGGATCTTGTTCACGATTGCATCCAACGCATCAGGGAAAACAACCCGCCGAGCACGATCACGTACACGGCCAGGTTGAACAGGGCGGGGTGCCAGATGTGGCGGTAGGCGCCGGTGCGCTGCAGGACCACGCGCAACCCGCTCTTAAGCAGGTAGGCAAGCAGCATCAGCCCGAGCAGGGTCGGGACGAACACACCATAGAGACTGAATTCACCGTACATCGAGGCAAAGGATTCGCAGGGGAGCGGAAAGGGGTTCGCCCGGCGTCGAGGGACGACACCGGGCGGCACAACGGGGGAACAGGCTTACGTCACGCGATCGGCAGCGTCGGCCAGCAGCTGCCACAGCTTCAGCACGGTGCGCAGTTCATCCATGGACAGCTCGCCGAACACGTCCTGGCGCAGGCCGATCAACTGGGTTTCCAGCTCGCTGACCAGGGCCTCGCCCTTGTCGGTCAGCCACAGCAGGTTGGCGCGGCGGTCGCTGGCGTCGCATTCTCGGCGGACCAGGTCGCTGGCGGCCAGCTTGTCCAGCAGGCGTACCAGCGACGGGCCTTCCATGCCCAGCTGATGGGCCAGTGCCACCTGGCGGATACCCCCGCCGGCGCGCCCGATCATCAGCAGCGGCATGGTGCAGGCGGCGGAGATGCCGTAGCTGCCCAGGGCCTGGTCGGCCAGGCGCTGCCACTGCCGCCCTGCGTACAGCAGGCCGGAACTGAGCTGCATCTGCAGCTGGGTGCGTTCGTCGAAGGATCGGTTCATCAGAATAGATAGGATACTACTAATTTCCCTCCTATCAATACATCCGGCACAACCGTCGCCCAACGAGGGCCTGCGCGGGCAGGGCCACCGAGCCCCGGCGCAGGACGCCCGAGGGGTCTGTCGGGTACGATGCTCGCCCCCCTTCGGGTGCTGTATGTAATGAGCAAGCAAGACAACGACGCCAACCCCGTCACCCAGGCCGAGGCCGAATCGGCGGTGCGCACCCTGCTGCGCTGGGCCGGTGAAGATCCGACCCGTGAAGGCCTGCTGGATACCCCACGCCGCGTCGCCGAAGCCTATGGCGACTGGTTCAGCGGCTACCGCGATGACCCGCGCGCCTACATGGAGCGGACCTTCGAGGAAGTGGCCGGCTACGATGAACTGATCGTGCTGCGCGACATCGAGTACGAAAGCCACTGCGAACACCACATGGCGCCGATCATCGGCCGCGTGCACGTCGGCTACCTGCCGGCCGGCAAGGTGGTGGGCATCAGTAAGCTGGCCCGGGTGGTCGAGGCGTACGCACGCCGCTTCCAGGTCCAGGAAAAGATGACCGCGCAGATCGCCCAGTGCATCCAGGACGTGCTGCAGCCGGTCGGCGTGGGCGTGGTGGTGGAAGGTGCGCACGAGTGCATGACCACCCGCGGCATCCACAAGCGTGGCGTCAGCATGGTCACCTCCAAGATGCTGGGCAGCTTCCGCGAGGACGCGCGTACCCGCGCCGAGTTCCTGCGTTTCATCGAAGTGGGCGGCAAGCGCTGATTCCCCGCGCCGTCGCGCGCGGCCGGCAGGTGCTGGGCTTCGGCCCGGCCCGGCCGGTGCGTGCGCGTCCCGTTTCCCTCCCGGCCGCTGCGACCCGCGCGGCCCGTCTTCCTGTCCCCGGTCTCGAATGAAGCATCGCGAGCGCATTACCCGTTACCGCCACCTGCGCGAACAATCGCAGTGGAAGCTGCTGGCGGCCGATCACGCGCCGGAGATCATCGGCCTGCTGCAGAGCCTGCTGATGCAGGACGAGCGCACCCTGTCCACCGCGGTGCTGCACGAACGCCTGCAGCGCGCGCTGGACGATCTCAAGGCCGATGAACTCTCGCGCGATCTGCCGCGCACCGCGCAGGCCTACATCGCCCACTGGCTGGCCCAGGGCTGGCTGGAACGCCGCCTGCCCGAGGGTGCCGACCAGGAACAGTACGAACTGTCCACCCAGGCCGCGCAGGCGATCCGCTTCGCCGACAGCCTGGAGCAGGCGCGCGCTGCCGCCACCGAGAGCCGCCTGGCACTGGTGATCGAGCAGCTCTCGCAGCTGGCCGCGCTGACCGAATCCAATCCGGACGCACGCCTGTCCGCGCTGCGCGACGAGCGCGACCGCATCGATGCCGAGATCGCCCGCGTCAGCGGCGGCAAGGTGTCCTCGCTGGATGGCAAGCGCGCGCTGGAACGGACCCGCCAGATCATCGGCCTGGCCGACGAACTGACCGAAGATTTCCGCCGCGTGCGTGACGACTTCGAACGCCTCAACCGCGAATTCCGCGAACGCATCATCGATGACGAAGGCGAGCGCGGCGACGTGCTCTCCAAGCTGTTCGAAGGCGTGGATGTGATCGGTGACAGCGATGCCGGGCGCAGTTTCGACGCGTTCTGGCGCCTGCTCAACGATGCCGAACAGAGCGCCCAGCTCGACGCCGCGCTGGAGACCGTGCTTGCCCGTGGCTTTGCCCGCAAGCTGGACCGCAACGAACGCACCTTCCTGCGCGGCTTCACCACCACCATGCTCGAGCGCGGTGGCCAGGTCCACGATGTGCTGCAGCACTTCGCGCGCAGCCTGCGTGGCTTCGTGCAGAGCCGCGGCTACCTGGAACAGCGCCGCCTCAACCAGCTGCTCAAGCAGGCCCAGGGCGAGGCGCTGGGCCTGCGCGACCACATCCCGGCCCAGCGCAGCATCGGCCGCGACCTGCAGCTGACCACCAGCCGCCTGCGCTCGCTGTCGCAGTGGAAACTGCACGACCCGCGCCAGGCGCAGGTCGATGGCAGCGTGCAGCGCAACGACACCGCCGCGATCTCGCTGGAAAGCGTCGGCGATCTCGTCGCCGCCTCGGAAATCGACTTCCGCACCCTGCGCCGCGATCTGCACGACCTGCTTGGCGAGCAGCCGCGGCTGTCGATCGCGCAGGTGCTCGACCACCGTGAGGCCCCGCAGGGGCTGGGCAGCATCATCGGTTACCTCTCCCTCGGCACCCGCCATGGCGAGGTCGCCACCGATCAACAGGAGATCGCGCAATGGCGCGGCGGCGATGGCCAATGGCGTCGCGCCCGCATTCCGCTGATCTGGTTCACCCAGGAGAAACGCCATGAGCTGGCATGAACAATCCACCGACACCCCGATCGATGGCGGCGCCGACGAGCATGACGACGAGCCCGTCGTGGTGACGCCGGTCCTGCGACGCAGCAACGATGTCTTCTACATGGGCGATACCGGCCGGCTGCCGCTCGATGGCCGCCGTGCGCTGTGCCAGCTGCTGATCGGCCCCAGCATCGACCAGCTGCGCCACGCCAAGCTGTGGCCGGCGCTGATCCGCAGTGAAGCGGCGATCCGCTCGGCGCTCTCGGACCTGTTCCTGGAGCTGGTGCTGGACCGCGAGAGCGGGGTGGCCTTCACCCGCCAGGCCGATACCGAAGATATCGACGCGCCGGTGCTGCTGCGTACCTCGCCGCTGACCTTCATCGACTCGGTGCTGCTGCTGCACCTGCGCCAGCAGCTGGCCGAAGCCGATGCACGCGGCGTGCGCGCGGTGGTCGAGGATGCCGAACTGGCCGAAGCACTGGCCGTGTACGAGCGCCACCTGTCCACCGACCGCGCCGGCTTCAACCGCCGCGTCGCCAGTGCCGTGCAGAAGATGAAGGACAACCACATCCTCACCCGCCTTGGCGGTGACGATGCGCGTCATGAAGTCTCGCCGGCACTGAAACTGATGTTCTCCGCCGAAGATGTCGCCGCCCTGGCCCAGGTGTACCGCCGCCTGCGCGAAGCGCCGGCCGACCTCGACGCCTGAGCGCGCGCCCGCGCGCCGCTGCCCTGCCTGGATTGCTAGCCCTGCCATGACCGTCCACATTCCCGCACCCGCTCTGTTCCCCGGCGACCAGCCCGACCCGCGCGCGCAGCAGTTCCGCATGCGCCGCCTGCAGGTCCACAACTGGGGCACCTTCTCCGGCCTGACTGAAGTGCCGATCGCCGAACGTGGCTTCCTGTTCGTCGGCCGCTCCGGCTCGGGCAAGTCGACCCTGCTCGATGCGATGTCCGCGCTGCTGGTGCCGCCGGCCCTGGTCGACTTCAACGCCGCCGCGCGCGAAGCCGAACGCAGTGGCCGCGACCGCAACCTGGTCTCGTATGTGCGTGGCGCGTGGGCTGACCAGCAAGACAGCGGCACCGGCGAGATCGCCACCCAGTACCTGCGCAAGGGCGCCACCTGGACCGCGCTGGTGCTGGAGTACCGCAGCAACGACGGCCGCATCGTCAGCCTGGTGCGGCTGTTCTGGATCGCCGGCAACGGCGCCGCCGCGGCCGATGTGCGCAAGCACTACATGGTCGCAGAGCGCAGCTTCGACATCGCGCGCGACCTCGGCGGCTTCGACCTGGACCTGCGCAAGCTCAAGCAGCGCCTGGGCGATGTGCATCACTTCGACAGCTTCGCCAGCTATGCCGAACGGTTCCGCCACGTGCTCGGGATCGAGAACGAAATGGCGCTGCGCCTGCTGCACAAGACGCAGTCGGCGAAGAACCTCGGCGATCTGAACGTGTTCCTGCGCGACTTCATGCTCGATGCGCCGCGCACCTTCGATGCCGCCGAGCGCCTGGTCGATGATTTCGCCGAACTCGATGGCGCCCACCAGGCCGTGGTCACCGCGCGCCGCCAGGTCGAAACCCTGCTGCCGGCGCGCGGCCACTACGCCGATCTGCAGGCACTGCGCCGCCAGCGTGAAGACCTGGACGAGATGAAGCTGGGCATCGACGGTGTGCGCGAGCAGCGTCGCCTGGCCCTGCTCGAGGCGCGCCTGCTGGAACTGGACACCCGCGACCGCGGCCTGTCCGGTGAAGAAGGCCAGCGCCGCAGCGCGCTGGAGAACCATGAAAGCCACCTCGCCGAACTGGAGGGGCAGCGTCGCCAGCAGGGCGGCGAGCGCATCGAAGAGCTGGAGCGCGAACAGGGCCGTGTCGCCCGGGAACGCGACCGCCGCCTGGCCAAGCGCAACCAGGCCAACCATGCCAGCCGCGAGCTCGGCGAAACCCTGGCCGAGACCGCGCACGGCTTCGCCGAACAGCTTGCCCGCGCCCAGGCCAGACTGGACGACGGCCAGCGTGCCGCGGCCGAGCTGGATGAAGCCATCGCCGAGCGCATGGGCGGCAAGCGCGACGACGAGCGCCGCTTTGCCGAGGTGCGTTCGGAACTGGAGGCGCTCAAGCGCACCCCGTCCAGCATTCCGGCGCCGATGCAGCAGCTGCGCGCGCGCCTGAGCAGCGACACCGGCATTCCCGAGGCGGCGCTGCCGTTCGTGGGTGAACTGCTGCAGGTCCGCGATGAAGACGCCGCATGGCAGGGCGCGATCGAGCGTGTGCTGCACGGCTTCGCGCAGTCGCTGCTGGTTGACGAGCGCCACCATGCCCAGGTCTCGGAGTGGATCAACCAGACCCACCTCGGTACCCGCCTGGTGTATTACCGCGTGCGCCGCAACGACGATGCCCTGCACGGCCGCGAGCCCGGTGCACGCTCGCTGCTGCACAAGCTGGTGCTGCGCGAGCACGGCTATGCCGGCTGGCTGCGCCGCGAGCTGGGCAAGCGCTTTGACTACGAATGCGTCGATGCGCGCCACCTGCGCGATACCGACCGCGGCATCACCAAGGAAGGCCAGGTCAAGCACCCGGGCGAGCGTTTCGAGAAGGACGATCGCCACAACATCAGCGACCGCCGCCGCTGGCTGCTCGGCTTCAACAACCGCGACAAGCTGGACCTGTACGAGCGCGAAGCGATCGAACTGGCGCAGCGCATCGCCGCCTGCGACAGCGACGTGGCCGGCCTGCGCGCGCAGCGCGAACAGGATGGCAAGGCCCGCCTGGCCTGCCATCAACTGTGCACGCTGGGCTGGGACGAGATCGATGTGGCCGCGCCGCTGCAGCGCCTGGACGACATCGCCCAAGCCCTGCACGACCTGCGCGAAGGCAATGCCGACCTGCGCAGGCTCGGCGAACAGATCGAAAAGACCCGGGCCGATGTGGCCCAGGCCAAGCGCACCTATGAAGACGTGCGCGTGGAGCGCGGCCAGCTCGGCCGTGAGCACGAACGCCTGGCGCGCCTGCACGAGCAGTGCGCGCCGCTGGCCAAGCGCGTGGTCACGCCCCTGCAGCAGCAGGGCCTGGACGAACGCCTCAAAGCGCTCGGCGTGCTCAGCCTGGAAAACCTGGAAGCGCACTTCCGGCAGATCAGCAACACCCTCAACGAACAGCTCGGCGGCTCCCAGGCCGAACACAACCGGCTGGAAAACCTGCTGCTGGGCTGCTTCCGCCGCTACTGCCAGGCCTGGCCGGAAGACAGCGGCGACTTCACCGTCAGCCTGTCCAGCGCCGACGATTTCCTGGCCCGCCTGCAACGGCTGGAGAACGATGGCCTGCCGCAGCACGAGGCGCGCTTCTTCGATCTGCTGCAGAGCCAGAGCAAGAACAACCTGCTGGCGCTGCAGCGCCACACCGCCGAGGCGCGCAAGTCGATCGCCCAGCGCCTGGACGAGGTCAATGCCTCGCTGGAGCAGGTGCCGTTCAACCGCGGCACCCTGCTGACCATCGAACTCACCGACCGCCGTCTGCCCGAGGTGCTGGATTTCCACCAGCGCCTGCGCGATGTCCTGTCCCAGCAGCAGACCGAGCAGCGCGAACTGGCCGAAGCGCAGTTCGCGGTGCTGCGTGAGCTGGTCGCCAAGCTCGGCTCGCAGGAAGGCGAGGACAAGCGCTGGCGCGAGCTGGTACTCGACGTGCGCCTGCATGTGGAATTCGTCGGCGTCGAGCTCGATGCCGCCACTCGCCAGCAGGTCGAGATCTACCGCAGCGGCGCGGGCAAATCCGGCGGCCAGCGCCAGAAGCTGGCCACCACCTGCCTGGCGGCCGCGCTGCGCTACCAGCTCGGCGGTGCCGATGGCCAGCTGCCCAGCTACGCGGCAGTCGTGCTCGATGAAGCCTTCGACAAGGCCGACAACGAGTTCACCGCGCTGGCGATGAACATCTTCGACAACTTCGGGTTCCAGATGGTCGTGGCCACGCCGCTGAAGTCGGTGATGACGCTGGAGCCGTTCATCGGCGGTGCGTGCTTCGTGGAGATCAGCGGGCGCCACGACTCCGGCGTGCTGCTGATCGAGTACGACGACGAAGGCAAGCGCCTGAAGCTGCCCGAACGCGCCCGCGCCGGCGGTGAGGCCGCGGTGGCGCCGGTAGCGGCAGCGCCCGTGATCGCAGCGCCGGCGGAAGTCGAGGTGCCAGGACAGGCCGCCGATGCCGTGATCGCCGAACCGGCTGCCGGGCAGGCCGACGCCGCCACGGCGACGCCGGATGCACCGGCACCGGTATCGCGCCCGAAGAAAGCCGCGGCCAAGGCACCGGCCAAGGCACTCGCCAAAGCGCCGGGCAGGAAGGCCGCCAGCAAGGCGGCGGCCAGGCCGGCGCCCAGGACCGCCGCGAAGAAGCCGGTCAAGCCCAAGCGTTGAGCAATCGACGGGTCAGCCCCCAGGGCTGGCCCGTCCTGTCAGCCGGCGAAGGTATCCCAGCCCATCCGGGCGATCAGCACCACCACCAGGCCGACGAACAGCTTGCGGATGAAGGGCGTGCCACCGCGCAGCGCCATCCGCGTGCCGACCACCGAGCCGATGATGTTGGCCGCGGCCATCGGCAGCGCGAACAGCCACAGGATGTTGCCGGTCGGCACGAAGAACGAGATCGCCGCCACGTTGGTGGCCAGGTTCACCACCTTGGAGGCGGCCGAGGCGCGCAGGAAGTCCAGCCCGAAGAAACGCACGAACAGGAAGATCAGGAAGCTGCCGGTGCCCGGCCCGAAGAAGCCGTCGTAGAACCCGATCACCGCACCGATCGCCAGCGCGGTCACCAGCTCCTTGCGGCCGATCTCGCGCGGGCGGTGCAGGGCACCGAAGTCCTTCTTCCACAGCGTGTAGCCAAGCATCGCCACCAGCAGCACCAGCACCAGCGGGCGCACCGCGTCCTTGGGCAGCAGGCTGACCGCCGTGGCGCCGGCGAAGGAGAACACGAAGGCCGTGCCCGCGGCGAACAGCACTGGCCGCCACGGGAATCGCACATTGCGTGCGTAGCGGAACGCCGCCGCTGCCGTACCGAACATCGAACTGAATTTGTTGGTGCCAAACAGCATGGCCGGGGTGTGCTGCGGCAATACGGTGAACAACCCGGGCAACTGCACCAGCCCGCCGCCGCCGACCGCGGCATCGACCAGACCGGCGATGAAGGCGATCGCCACCAACCACAACAGCTCAGGGGGAACCAGCTCAAGCACGGCGGGACATCGCGGCAGAAGGCGCGCCAGCATACGCCCGGTCATCGCGCGACAATACCCCCATGACCACCGCCAACTCCGATCCCTGTCCCTGCGGCCGCCCCTTGGCCTACACCGCCTGCTGCGGCCGCTATCACGCCGGCGCGCCCGCCCCGGATGCCGAAGCGCTGATGCGTTCGCGTTACAGCGCCTACGTGCGCCACCTGGCCGACTACCTGCTGGCCAGCTGGCACCCGTCCACGCGCCCGGCCGAGCTGTCGCTGGAGGAAGCGCCCGGCCAGCGCACCCACTGGCTGGGGCTGACGATCCAGGCCCACACGCAGTCGGATCCGGACCACGCCCAGGTCCGGTTCCTTGCCCGTTACAAGGTGGGCGGCGGCAGTGCGGTGAAGATGCTCGAGCACAGCCGCTTCGTGCGCGAAGACGGGCGCTGGTTCTACCTCGACGCGCTGCCCTGACCCAAGGCGGCCGCACGCACCCCCAGCGCCGTCGCCCCGGCCGCGTACGGGGATCGCGTATTCAACTTGAACGCTGTCACCAGACCGATGCCGTGCCATGACGTGGCACTCACTCCGGCTGGTCGATCCTGATCGCAATGAATACCGCCGTTGCTGCCGCACCACCGCTCACCGCCGCCCCGCCGTCGTCGCTGGCCGCCCGCTACGCCGGCGTGCGGGCCCGCACGGTCGCGTTGGCCGCCCCGCTGAGCGCCGAAGACGCCATGGTGCAGAGCATGGCCGATGCCAGCCCGGCCAAATGGCACCTGGCCCACACCACCTGGTTCTTCGAGCGCTTCGTGCTGGCCACCCGGCCCGGTTACGCACCGATCGATGCGGACTGGCATTACCTGTTCAACAGCTATTACCAGAGCATCGGTCCGGCACATGCACGTCCGCAGCGTGGCCTGCTCTCGCGCCCGTCGCTGGAGGAGGTGCTGGAGTTCCGCGCCCGGATTGACCAGCGCGTGATCACCGCCCTGCAGGCCGGCAGCCTCAGCGAGCAGGCCCGGCACCAGTTGCTGCTCGGCCTGCACCATGAACAGCAACATCAGGAACTGCTGCTGACCGATATCAAGCATGCGTTCTGGTCCAACCCGCTGCAGCCAGCCTACCGTGAGGATCTTGCGGTGGCGCCGGCCCGTGCGCTGCCCCTGCAGTGGCTCAGCAGTCCCGAGCAGATCGTGGAGATCGGCGCGCCGGTCTGGCCTACCCAGCCGACATTCGCCTACGACAACGAATCGCCCGTACACCGCGCCCTGGTCCCGGCGCATGCGCTGGCCAACCGCCCGGTCAGCAATGATGAGTATCGCCGGTTCGTCCAGGCCGGCGGCTACCGCGAGCCACGCTGGTGGATGAGCGAAGGCTGGACCTTGTGCCAGGACCAGCGCTGGCAGCATCCGCTGTATTGGGACGACGCACTGGAGCGCGAGTTCACCCTCGGCGGGTGGCGCCCGCTCGATCCGCACGCCCCGGTCTGCCATCTCAGTTACTTCGAAGCCGACGCCTACGCGCGCTGGCAGGAGGCCCGCCTGCCCACCGAATTCGAATGGGAGGCGGCCACCGCCGGCCGCCCGCTGCGGGGTCGTTTCGCCGATAGCGATCAGCTTCACCCCGGCGGGGCGGAGGAGTCAGGCGATATCGTCCAGTTGTTCGGCGATGTCTGGGAATGGACCAGCAGCGCCTACGGGCCGTATCCGGGGTTCCGCACCTTCCCGGGCAATCTCGGCGAGTACAACGGCAAGTTCATGTGCGGGCAATGGGTCCTGCGCGGCGGCAGCTGTGCCACGCCTGCCGATCACCTGCGCGCCAGCTACCGCAATTTCTTCGCGCCGTCGGCCCGGTGGCAGTTCGCCGGCCTGCGCCTGGCCCGGGACGCCGCATGAGTTCGGTCCGTGATGCACTCCAGGCGCTGACCGATCTGCAGCCGGACCGCGACCAGATCACCGCCGACATCCTGCGTGGCCTCTCCGCCACGCCGCGGCAACTGCCGTCGAAGTATTTCTACGATGCCCACGGCTCGGCGTTGTTCGAGCAGATCACCCAGCAGCCGGAGTACTACCCGACCCGCACCGAGCTGCAGCTGCTGCAGGACTGCGCGCGTGACATCGCCAAGGTGGTTGGTCCCCGCCTGCACGTGGTCGAGCTGGGCAGCGGCAGTGGGCGCAAGACCGAGCTGCTGCTGCAGGCACTGCGTGACCCGGTGGCGTACACCCCGATCGAGATCTCCCGTGCCGCACTGCTGGACAGCATCACCCGGTTGGCCCCGTTGCTGCCGGAGATCGAAATGCTGCCGGTCTGCGCGGATTTCACCCAGCCGGTGCAGCTGCCATCGCCGCAGCGCGAGCCGGCGCGCCACCTGGTGTTCTTCCCGGGCTCGACGCTGGGCAACTTCGCGCATGACGAGGCCATTGCGCTGCTGAAGGCCATGCGCCAGACCATGGGCCCCGACGGCATGGCCCTGATCGGCATCGACCTGCACAAGGATGCGGGGCTGATCGAAGCGGCGTACAACGATGCGGCCGGCGTCACGGCCGATTTCACCCTCAATCTGCTGCGCCGGCTCAACCGCGACATCGGCAGTGATTTCGATCTCGACGGGTTCCGTCATCGCGCGCGGTACAGCGTGCCGCGCCTGCGCATCGAAACCGAACTGGTCAGCCAGCGCGAGCAGCGCGTGCAGGTGGACGGGCAGAGCTTCGATTTCGCCGCGGGCGAGGCGATGACGGTCGAGTACAGCCACAAGTACACCGACGCGGTGTTCGCAACGATGGCCGCAGCCGCGGGCCTGCGCGTGACGGCCCACTGGAACGCCACCGATCCCGCCTTCGGCCTGCGCCTGCTGCAGCCGGTCTGACCTGCGCCGCATTGCCGCTATGATGCAGGTCCACTGGCTGCAAGGATTCCGCCAATGCGATGGTCGCCCCTGTTGTTGGCCGGGCTGTGGCTCGGCGCACCGTCGTTGGCGGTGGCCTCCCCGGATGCATTCTCCACCTGTCTGGCCACGCTCAAGGCGCAGGCCGGCAAGCAGGGCATCGGCGCCGAGCGCTTCGATGTGCTCACCGCCGGGCTGACCCCGGATCCCAGCGTGCTCCCGCTGCTGGACGCGCAGCCGGAATTCACTACCCCGTTGTGGGACTACCTTGCGGCGCTGGTGGATACCCAGCGCGTCGAGGACGGGCGTGCCCGCCTGGTCGAGCACCGCGACCTGCTGGCCCGGGTCTCGGCCGAGTACGGGGTCGATCCGGCCACCATCGTGGCGGTCTGGGGCGTGGAGAGCGACTACGGCCGCGTGTTCGGCAAGCGCCCGCTGCTGCAGTCGCTGGCCACGCTCTCCTGCGAAGGCCGCCGCCAGCCCTTCTTCCGCGGCGAACTGCTCGCCCTGCTCAAGCTGATCGATGCCGGCGACCTGCGCGCCGAAGGCCTGACCGGTTCGTGGGCCGGCGCGTTCGGCCATACCCAGTTCATGCCCTCCACCTATGCGCGCATCGCGGTGGATGGCGACGGCGATGGCCGTCGCGATCTGGTCGCCTCGATACCCGATGCGCTGGCCTCCACCGCCAATTATCTGAAGAAGGCCGGGTGGCGCACCGGCCAGCCCTGGGGGATGGAAGTGACGGTTCCGGCCGGCTTCAACGCCGGCCAGGCCGGCCGCACCCAGCGCAGGCCACTGGCCGACTGGCGCGCACAGGGCATCATCCCGGTGGCCGGCGGCACGCTGGCCCCGGCCGGACTGCCCGCCGACAGCAGTGCCGCGCTGCTGCTGCCCACCGGGATCAAGGGACCGGCCTGGCTGGTGTTCCGCAACTACGACGCGATCTACGCCTACAACGCCGCCGAGAGCTACGCCCTGGCGATCGCCACCCTGGCCGATCGCCTGCGGGGTGGTCCGGGTATCGTCGCCGCCTGGCCGACCGACGATCCCGGCATCGGCCGTACCGAACGTCGAGAGCTGCAGACCCTGTTGCTGGCCCGCGGCCACGATATCGGTACGGCCGACGGCATGATCGGTACCGCGACCCGCCGCGCCATCCAGGCCGAGCAGCAGCGCCTGGGCTGGACCCCCGCCGATGGCCGTGCCGGCCAGCGCATTCTCACCGCCCTGCGCGGTGCTCCTCCTTCTTCCACACCGACCATGCCCGCATCCACCGTATTCACCCTGCCGCCCAATCACGCCCAGTATGTCCAGTCCCCGGCCGCGCCGCGCGCTGCCCTGCCCAAGGTGCCTGGCCTGAGCCTGGCCGACATCCAGGGCTTCCCCGCGTGGACGGTCCAGACCCCGTTCGCCACCGCCGCGATCAGCGTGTTCGGCGGCCAGCTCCTGTCCTATGTGCCCAAGGGCGGGCAGGACGTCATGTGGCTCTCGCCGAGCGCCCAGCCGCTGCCGACCCCGATCCGCGGGGGCAGCCCCGTGTGCTGGCCGTACTTCGGCCGCCAGGGGCAGGGCAATGACGTGCCCTCGCATGGCTTCGTCCGCAACGTGCCATGGACCCTGCAGCAGGCCCGTCGCGAGGCCGACGGCACCATGGTGCTGACCCTGGCGCCGCCGGTGCTGGAGAACCTGGACCTGCGCCTGCGCATGGAGCTGCGCATCGGCCGGACCCTGGAACAGCGCCTGATCACCGACAACACCGGCCGCCAGCCGGTCGCCTTCACCCAGGCCCTGCACAACTACTTCCATGTCAGCGATGCGATGCAGGTCAGCGTGGAGGGCCTGGATGGCCTGTCCTACCTGGACAAGTTCGAGAATTACGCGACCCCGCGCCAGCAGCAGGGCGACTGGAACCTGCGCGACCCGCGCGATCCCGGCCGCAGCGACCGCATCTATACGCAGGCCGGCGGCCGCTACGTGCTCAAGGACCCGGGCCTGAAGCGCCGCATCGAGATCACCACCACCGGCAGCCGCTCGCTGGTCGCCTGGAACCCGGGTGAGGCCGGCGCCAGCAAGATGGCCGATGTCGGGGCCGGCTGGCGCAACTATGTGTGCCTGGAAGCGGCCAACGCCGGTCCGGATGTGGTGACGCTGGCGCCGGGCGCGCAGCACGTGCTGCAGCAGACGCTGGCGGTTCGCCCGCTATGAGTACGGTTCCACCCCCGGCCCGGCCGGACGAGACGGCCGAGGATCCTTATCGCGCGCCCAGCACCGCCCTGCACGAGGCCATGATCGACGCCCAGATCGATGCGGCCGTGGCCGTGTATGACCGCCATCCGTCGTGCTGAGGCGGCTGTAAGGCGCGTGACCGGTCAGTGTGCGGCCGGGCGCGGCCGCAACGCCACCAGACAGATCCCGCCAGCCACCAACCCCCAGAACGCCGAACCGATCCCGGCCAGCGACAGGCCCGAAGCGGTGACCAGGAACGTCACCAGCGCCGCTTCGCGATCGGCCTCCTCGCTCAGCGCCATGGCCAGGCTGTTGGCGATCGTTCCGAACAGCGCGATGCCGGCCACGCAGGCGACCAGCTCCTTGGGGAAGGCAGCAAATACAGCGGCCACCGTCGCCCCGAACAGCCCGACCACGATATAGAAGGCACCCGCGGCCACTGCGGCGGTATAACGGCGGGCCGGATCCTCGTGCGCTTCGCGCCCCATGCAGATCGCGGCGGTGATCGCGGCCAGATTGAGCCCATACGCACCGAAGGGGGCCAGGATCGTATTGACCACGCCGATCCAGCCGATCACGGGTGAGACCGGCGTGTCATACCCGGAGGCACGGATCACCGCGACGCCCGGGATGTTCTGCGAGGCCATGGTGACCACGAACAGGGGCAGGGCGATGCCGAACACCGCTGCCCACGACAGCGTTGGCCAGGTGAACACCGGCGTGGCTAGTTCCAGTCGCACCTGTTCCATATGAAGCAGGCCCTGACCGGCCGCCACCAGGACGCCGACAAGCAGGGTGGCGATCACCGCATAGCGCGGGAACAGCCGTCGCCCGATCAGCCAGGTGGCGAACATCGCCAATGCCATGCCCAGCTGGGTGCCCATCGAGACGAACACATCCAGCCCGAAGCGCAGCAGTACACCCGCAAGCATGCCCGCGGCCAGCGCCATCGGCACACGCTTCATCAGCTTCGCGAAGATCCCCGAGAAGCCGGCCAACATGCCAAGCACGGCGGCAAGCACGAACGCACCGATCGCGTCGCTGTAGCCGACCGCGCCCGCACCGACCACGAGCATCGCCGCACCGGGCGTGGACCATGCAGTGACGACCGGCATCCGATAGCGCAGTGACAGACCAATACACGTCACGCCCATGCCAAGGCCCAACGCCCACATCCACGAAGCGATCTGCGCCTGGTCTGCGCCGACCGCGCGTGCGGCCTGGAACACGATCACCGCCGAACTGGCGAAGCCCACCAAGACGGTGATGAAACCCGCCATCACCGCAGGCAGGGAGAGATCGCGCCACAACGAACGTTTGCCTACCGCAGACATCGCATGCATTCCTGATGACAAGAGATGCATTGTTAGCAAGCCTGCGGCAGCACGCGCAACGCGCGTGCTGCCGCGCTTGTTGTCGAGCAGCACGCACGGATGACGCGATGATGAAAAAGATCGACGAAAACGCTTGACGAATTTTCAGAAGTCTTTAGTATTCGCTCCCTCGCTGCGACGCGGTCTTCACCCCGGTGAACACCCACCCGCAGCGACGGCAACAAGCTTCGAAAGAAGGTGTTGACGGAAACGAAAAGCCTGACATAATAGGCGGCTCGCTTC
>NZ_PKQP01000039.1 GCF_002887735.1 Stenotrophomonas bentonitica | reverse complement strand
GCTGCGTTCTTCATCGATGCGAGAGCCAAGAGATCCGTTGTTGAAAGTTGTATTTAAGTTTCGCCTAACGAGAGGCTAATACATTCGACAAGACAATAAAAGTGTTTGTAATATAAACCGGAGGACAAGCCTTGACCGTTTGAAAGTAAGCCCCAAGTCGCATTAGAAATACGACCGGGACCACTCCCCACATTGTCTCAGCTTGCAACACTCCGAATAGTGCACAGGGGTTAAATGGATTGGAGCGGGGCTGAGCACAGTGCTCTGTTACAAGCCAGCATCAAGCCCACTTCAAAACTCGTTAATGATCCTTCCGCAGGTTCACCTACGGAAACCTTGTTACGACT
>NZ_PKQP01000038.1 GCF_002887735.1 Stenotrophomonas bentonitica | reverse complement strand
TTACGTCAACATCCTTAACGAATTTGCTCACACTCTAGCCTGTTCAAAGGCGAATCCTAACAACGTCAGCAAGCTGTCGTCACCAGGATACCAATGAGAAGCCAGGTGGAACAGCCCTAAAGGTATTCGTTGCAATCCTCAATCCCGACCACCACATTCCGCTAAAGGTTATAACACTCCCGAAGGAGCCACATCCCTCCAGCCTTTTTATGACGTTCGAAATTGATGTTAACCAGCGGACACGAAAGTGCTCCATTTCACCAAGAGTTCACGCTTCGTGACGGTTTTGAGGCTCGCCACGCCATGTGATCTCGAGACGAGAAGGTTGATTTCGCGCCAGCACGACTGACTTCAATCGTTTCCCTTTCAAA
>NZ_PKQP01000037.1 GCF_002887735.1 Stenotrophomonas bentonitica | reverse complement strand
GTAATCGGTGCCAGCCGCCGCGGTAATACGTAGGTCCCGAGCGTTGTCCGGATTTATTGGGCGTAAAGCGAGCGCAGGTGGTTTAATAAGTCTGATGTAAAAGGCAGTGGCTCAACCATTGTGTGCATTGGAAACTGTTAGACTTGAGTGCAGTAGAGGAGAGTGGAATTCCATGTGTAGCGGTGAAATGCGTAGATATATGGAGGAACACCGGTGGCGAAAGCGGCTCTCTGGACTGTAACTGACACTGAGGCTCGAAAGCGTGGGTAGCAAACAGGATTAGATACCCTGGTAGTCCACGCCGTAAACGATGAGTGCTAGTTGTTTGGGGCTATCCAGCCCTAAGTGACGCAGCAAACGCATTAAGCACTC
>NZ_PKQP01000036.1 GCF_002887735.1 Stenotrophomonas bentonitica | reverse complement strand
ACGCCCGGGCGTATCCTGAGGGCATGGACGCCCCAGACAAGCCAGACACCCCCGAACACGAACACCGCCCGGACCCCACCAAGCTGGAGCCGGGCTACAGCCACCTGCTGATGCGCGACACCCGGACCCCTGAGGAAAAGCTGGCCGCCTCGTTGAAGGAGTCGGCCAGGCGCAAGGGGAAGGGGCGGTCGAAGTGGTGGGAGAAGGGCAGCTGAGCGCCAAAAGAAAAGGCCCCGCGTGAGCGAGGCCTGTTCGAATTGCGGAGCGGTTCGTTTATTGCGGAGCGAAAACCACCGCTCGAAAACCCCGCAAACCATTGGTGCCGAAGGTGGGACTCGAACCCACACGCTTTTAAGGGCGGCGGATTTTGAGTC
>NZ_PKQP01000035.1 GCF_002887735.1 Stenotrophomonas bentonitica | reverse complement strand
TAACCTTGCGGCCGTAGTCCCCAGGCGGTGAACTTATCGCGTTTGCTTCGGCACTGACGGTGTTTAAGCCGCCAACGCCAAGTTCACATCGTTTATGGCTAGGATTACCGGGGTCTCTAATCCCGTTTACTACCCTAGCTGTCGCGTCTGAGTGTCAGAAACAGACCAGAAGATCGCCTTCGCCACTGGTGTTCCTCCCGATATCTACGCATTTCACCACTACACCGGGAATTCCATCTTCCTCTTCTGCTCTCTAGCCTGATAGTATTGAACGACCTCTCCCAGTTGAGCCGGGAGCTTTCACGCCCAACTTACCAAACCACCTGCACGCGCTTTACGCCCAGTGAATCCGGATAACGCTCGCCTCCTACGTTTT
>NZ_PKQP01000034.1 GCF_002887735.1 Stenotrophomonas bentonitica | reverse complement strand
ACGTGTTTTGAAAGGGAAACGATTGAAGTCAGTCATACCAACGGGAAATCAACCTTTTGAGCTTGGTCTCGTGGGTTTTGAAGAGTTTCAAAGCCTTCGGATTCGCGGGATTGGGATCTCTCGGTGTACTTTTTCGTACGGTTAGTCAACATCGGTTTTGAATGTCATAAAATGACTGGAGGAATGTAGCTTCGATCTCGTATTGAAGTGTTATAGCCTTTGGTAGATGTGATGTTTGAGACCGAGGATTGCAACGGATACCCTTCAGGGCTATTCGTCTGATCTCTGATACGTTGCCTTGATGTTGAAAGCTTGCTTATGATGTTAGGGTATTACGGTCAAAAGGTTAGAACGAATTACGTTCGTTAAGGATGTTGACGTAATATCCGG
>NZ_PKQP01000033.1 GCF_002887735.1 Stenotrophomonas bentonitica | reverse complement strand
ATGCCTCCGTCAATTCATTTGAGTTTCAACCTTGCGGTCGTACTCCCCAGGTGGATTACTTATTGTGTTAACTGCGGCACTGAAGGGGTCAATCCTCCAACACCTAGTAATCATCGTTTACGGTGTGGACTACCAGGGTATCTAATCCTGTTTGCTACCCACACTTTCGAGCCTCAGCGTCAGTTGGTGCCCAGTAGGCCGCCTTCGCCACTGGTGTTCCTCCCGATATCTACGCATTCCACCGCTACACCGGGAATTCCATCTACCTCTGCACTACTCAAGAAAAACAGTTTTGAAAGCAATTCATGGGTTGAGCCCATGGTTTTCACTTCCAACTTGTCTTCCCGCCTGCGCTCCCTTTACACCCAGTAATTCCGGACAACGCTTGCACCCTACGTTTTACCGCGGCGGCTGGCACT
>NZ_PKQP01000032.1 GCF_002887735.1 Stenotrophomonas bentonitica | reverse complement strand
CTGCTGGTGCCAGCCGCCGCGGTAATACAGAGACTGCAAGCGTTATTCGGATTCACTGGGCGTAAAGGGTGCGCAGGCGGTCGTGTGTGTCAGATGTGAAATCCCGGAGCTTAACTCCGGAACTGCGTCTGAAACTACACGACTAGAGCATTGGAGAGGGAAGTGGAATTCATGGTGTAGCAGTGAAATGCGTAGATATCATGAGGAACACCAGAGGCGAAGGCGACTTCCTGGACAATTGCTGACGCTCAGGCACGAAAGCATGGGGAGCAAAAGGGATTAGATACCCCTGTAGTCCATGCCCTAAACGGTGCACACTAGGTCTTGGAGGATTCGACCCCTTCAGGGCCCAAGCTAACGCGTTAAGTGTGCCGCCTGAGGACTACGGTCGCAAGACTAAAACTCAAATGAATTGACGGG
>NZ_PKQP01000031.1 GCF_002887735.1 Stenotrophomonas bentonitica | reverse complement strand
GGTCTTGCGCGCCACCACGGACAGCATCCAGCCGCGGAAGATGACTTCCTCCACGCTCGCCTGGAACATGAAGCTCAATAGCAGTAGACCGATGTGCAGCAGGCTGACGGGCGACCGCCAGGCCTGCCCCAAGCCCGCCGCCTGCATGCCGCCAGCCATCCAGATCGCGACTACGACCAGCGCGATCGTGCCGAATCCAACGGCCAGTCCGCGCAGGAAGGTTTTCAGCGGTGCCGGACCGGTCAGTCCGATACTCGCCAGCGAGCGCCCTTCGACGAAGCGTACCCAGGCGAGCACGGCCGCCAGCGTCGGCGCGAAGCCGATCCACAGCAGCGCATACAAGCCAGCGAGACCGATCGGATCGCCGCCCGGCGTCGACCAATGCTGTGACTGCATCCACCCGTCCAGCGCGATCACCGGTACCGCGTTGAACAGGATCATCAGGATCGGCGTCAGCCAGGCCCAGGGCAGCCAGCCGCGGGCCGGATCGGGC
>NZ_PKQP01000030.1 GCF_002887735.1 Stenotrophomonas bentonitica | reverse complement strand
TACTCCGCGATCGACGCCGCGCCGGAAGAAAAGGCACGTGGCATCACGATCTCGACCGCGCACGTCGAATACGAATCCACCGTTCGTCACTACGCCCACGTCGATTGCCCGGGCCATGCTGACTACGTCAAGAACATGATCACCGGTGCTGCCCAGATGGACGGCGCGATCCTGGTCTGCTCCGCTGCTGACGGCCCGATGCCGCAGACCCGCGAGCACATCCTGCTGTCGCGTCAGGTCGGCGTGCCGTACATCGTCGTCTTCCTGAACAAGGCAGACATGGTCGATGACGCCGAGCTGCTGGAACTGGTCGAAATGGAAGTCCGCGAGCTGCTGAGCAAGTACGACTTCCCGGGCGACGACACCCCGATCATCTCGGGTTCGGCCCGCCTGGCGCTGGAAGGCGACCAGAGCGAGATCGGCGTGCCGGCCGTGATCAAGCTGGTCGAAGCTCTCGACAGCTGGATCCCGACCCCGGAGCGTGACGTCGACAAGCCCTTCCTGATGCCGGTGGAAGACGTGTTCTCGATCTCGGGCCGCGGCACCGTGGTGACCGGTCGTATCGAGCGCGGCGTGATCAAGGTCGGCGAAGAAATCGAAATCGTCGGTATCCGTCCGGTCCAGAAGACCACCGTGACCGGCGTGGAAATGTTCCGCAAGCTGCTGGACCAGGGTCAGGCAGGTGACAACGCCGGTCTGCTGCTGCGCGGCACCAAGCGTGACGACGTCGAGCGTGGCCAGGTCCTGGCCAAGCCGGGTTCGATCAAGCCGCACACCAAGTTCGACGCCGAAGTCTACGTCCTGTCCAAGGATGAAGGCGGCCGCCACACCCCGTTCTTCAAGGGCTACCGTCCGCAGTTCTACTTCCGTACCACCGACATCACCGGCGCTTGCGAACTGCCGGAAG
>NZ_PKQP01000003.1 GCF_002887735.1 Stenotrophomonas bentonitica | reverse complement strand
CCGATGGTAGTGTGGCCTAAGCCATGCGAGAGTAGGTCATCGCCAGGGTTTTTACCCGAAAACCCCGCTGCTCACGCAGCGGGGTTTTCTTTATGTCCGCGATCAAGTGCGTGTCCAACGCGTGCCCGACACGCCGCGAGGTGTCGTGTCTGTCCGTAGAGCGCGCCACTGCACGGGCGTATCGTCACGGCTGCTGATGACGATGGACGACCCCCCATGGCGCTGAACTGCGTGATTCTCGACGACTACCAGAACGCCGCGATGGCGTATGCCGACTGGAACGCGCTCGGCGAGGCGGTGCAGGTACGCACGCTGACGACGCCACACACCGGCGATGCACTGGTAGCCGCGCTCGGCGATGCCGACATCCTGGTGGTCATGCGCGAACGCACACCCATCACCGCGGCTCTGTTGGCCCGCTTGCCCCGTCTCCGCCTGCTGATCACCAGCGGCATGCGCAATGCGGCGGTCGATGTCGCGGCAGCGAAAGCACAGGGGATCATCGTCTGCGGCACCGACAGCCATCCCGAGCCTGCCGTGGAGATGACCTGGGCGCTGATCCTCGGCCTGATGCGTCAACTGGTGCCGGAGGTCAACGCGCTACGCAGCGATGGACCGTGGCAGCAGACGGTCGGCCGTGACCTGCATGGTGCGCGGTTGGGACTGCTGGGGCTGGGCAAGATCGGTCAACGCGTAGCGCAGATCGGCCAGGCGTTCGGGATGCATGTCAGTGCATGGAGTCCGAATCTCGATGCCGCCCGTGCGGCGGCGGCGGGGGTGCAATTGGCCACGTCCAAGCAGGCGCTGTTCGCCGGCAGTGACGTGGTCTCGCTGCATCTGGTCCTGGGCGAACGCAGCCGCGGAATCGTGGATGCCGACACGCTGGCCTGTCTGCCGACGCACGCGTGCCTGATCAATACCGCGCGGGCCGGTCTCGTTGATCGGCAGGCGTTGATCGATGCCGTGACTGAAAAGCGCATCGCCGGTGTTGGCCTGGATGTCTTCGACATCGAACCCCTCCCGGCAGGGCATCCGCTGCGCACATTACCCAACGTCTTGGCGACGCCCCATCTGGGCTACGTCACCGAGCGCAATTACCGGGACTATTTCGGCCAGGCGGTCGAGAACATCGCCGCCTGGCTGCAGCGCACGCCGCAGCGCACGCTGGGCTGAGGATCACGCCAGCGCGGAGTGGCGCACGGGGTGGGCCTGGTGACGGAACACGGCCACCGCCTGGGTGAGGTCGGCCGCCTGCGCTTCCAACAAGCGTGCGGCGGCACTGGCTTCCTCAACGAGCGCTGCGTTCTGCTGGGTGGCGTCGTCCATCTGCGCCACGGTCTGGTTGACTTGATCGATGCCCGCGGCCTGCTCCTGCGAGGCCGATGAAATCTCGGCCATGATCCCGCTGACGCTGGCCACGCTGCTGACGATCTCGCCCATGGTCTGGCCGGCGTCCTGCACCAGGCGCGCGCCCTCGGCGACCTGCACCACGGAGGCGTCGATCAGGTTCTTGATCTCCTTGGCCGCATCGGCCGAGCGCTGGGCGAGAATGCGCACCTCGCTGGCGACCACCGCAAAGCCGCGACCCTGCTCACCTGCGCGTGCGGCTTCCACGGCGGCGTTGAGGGCAAGAATATTGGTCTGGAAGGCGATGCCGTCGATCACCCGGGTGATGTCGCCGATCCGGCGTGATGCAGTCTGGATCCCATCCATGGTCGTTACCACTTGGCTGACCACGTGGCTGCCGCGCGTGGCGACGTCATGCGCACCGTGGGCCAGTGAGCTGGCCTGACGTGCATGTTCGGCGTTCTGGCGCACCGTGGAGGTCAGTTCCTCCATCGAGGCCGCGGTCTCTTCCAGATGCGCGGCCTGGCGCTCGGTGCGCTCGGATAGATCATCGTTGCCACTGGCGATCTCACTGGCGGCCAGCGAGATCGAACCTGTGCACTGCTTGATGCGCTCCACCATCGCGGTCAGCTGCGCTGCCGTTGCGTTCGCGTCGCGCTGCATGGCCTCGAACGAGCCATGGAAATCGCCCTGCATGCGTTGATCCAGATCCCCGTCGGCCAGCGCGGACAGCATCCGGCGGATTTCACCGACCGTGCCGCCCACGCTGTCCAGCAGCTGGTTGATGCCGCCGGTCAGGCCATTGAGGAAACTGGCGCCGCCATCGGTGGCCTGCAGGCGGCGATCAAGATCGCCCTTGCTGGCGGCGTCGACGATGCCCGCCACCGCGTTCTCCAACAGCAGCTCATGCGTGCGGTCATGCCACTCCACCGCGAAGCCCTGGCGCTGCCCCTGCGCATCGAAGACCGGCGTCACCACCTGGGCGAAGTGCACCGGGCCGATCCGGACGCGGCCATGGTGGGTGGCCATCAAGGTATTGAGGATGGCGCGGATGCGGTCCGGATTGGCATGGAAGCGATGGATGCTGCTGCCGACCAGACGCTCGGCATCGAAGTCCGGAAAGGCCTCGCGCAGGCTGGCCTGCTGGTTGCGCAGCAAGGTCACCACCGACTGGTTGACGTAGCGGATCACGTGATCGTTGTCGGCGATCATCATCGCGGTGCGCGAGACGTCGAGGGCCTGGCGGACCTGGCTGTCGTGCTGATGGACGACGTCCGCGGCCTGGTAGCGCTGGGTGAGCTCGGCAACCGCCGAGGTGGCGCGTTCTTCAGCGCGGACCAGCGCCAATGCCTGTCGCCGGGTGCGCGTCGCCAGCACCCACAGCAGCGCCGCCCCGATCGCGAGTGGCAGCACGGACCATGGCTGTCGTTGCCATACCGCGATGATCAACGAGACCAGCAACAACACACCTGCAGCAAGCAGACACACCGTATCGGTGCGGAGCGCGGAGCGCAGCACGTGATCCGGCGGACGGGGCGGGGCGTGGGAAATGGCGGACATAGCGACTCCAGGATCAGTAGAAAGCAGGGAATCCGTCGCGCGCAGACGCACAGGCGGATGCCACCCCAGACACCGGCAATGCGGTGGGCGTGGCAGCGGGATGAGAGGGGTGTGGGCGCAGAGCCGGTGCGCGTGCAAGAGGATGCATGCGTGCCATGGCGGCAGGTGCCACCCGCATGGCGCGGCCCGGTGGGCGATGGCGCGGCCAATCCGACATTGCTTACGACCTTCCCTGGAAGCCCTGATGGATACGCGGCTTCGCAACGGCGGAGCAAGCGGCAGTGCAGACCGCGCATGGCGGGCTGCGTCCTTGGTATCGGCCCGGAAATGGAAAAGTTGAGCGGCGTGACATCGGCCGGTCACCACACTCTGCTCCAGCAGCACGCGCCGGACCGTCGCGTGCTGGCGCCTCACATGCGCCTACGCGAGGGGCGTCATTCGGCCAGGAAGCGGCGGATTACCTCGCCCACCACGTCTGGATGCTCCATGTGCAGATGATGCGTGCCCGGGAACACCGCCAGCTGCCCGTCACGCAGCAGGCCGATGCGTTCGCTGCGCAGCGGCTCGGGGTAGTACGACTGTGCGGGGGTGGCGTAGATCACCTGGGTCGGGCATTCGATCGCGGCGAGCAGGTCGTCGATCTGCGCCTCGCTGAGGCGCATCGCGGTGGGCAGCATCAGGCGCTGATCGCTGCACCAGCTGTAACCGCCTTCAACAGATTTGACGCCGCGCTCGACCAGCAGGCGCGCACAGGGCTCGCTGAGCTGGTTGGCCATCATGCGGGCGCGGATCGGGGCGGCCAGATCGGGAAACACACGCAGCTTGCGGGTGGGCAGGGCACGTGCGGCGCGCACGTGTTCGCGCAGGCGCTGCGCCGTCTCATTCTCCGGACCGCGCAGGCCGCCGAGTGCCTCGATCGCGACCAAGCGCTCTACCCGTTCCGGGGCAGCTGCTGCGGTGAGGCTGGCGATGCCGGCACCCATCGAATGCCCGAGCAGCACGAAGCGGTCCCAGCCCAGTGCATCCGCGACATCGAGTACGTGGCAGATTGCACCGGGCGTGTTGTATTGCGTGCCCGGCGGCAGATGCGCGCTGTGGCCGTGGCCGGGCAGATCGATCGCCACCAACTCCAGATCCGGCAGCTGCGCGGCCAGCGGCACGAAGCTGGCCGCGTTGTCGAGCCAGCCGTGCAGCGCCAACACGCGGGTGCCCCCTGCAGCACCAGAACGCAGGCCGGCCACGGTAGTGCCGGCGACCGCCAGCGAGAACGGCTGCAGGGTCATGCCAGCGCCGCGATGCTCAGCCGCGACAGCGCCAGTGCATGCGCCTGCGCGTCGTTGAGGCAGGGAATATAGCGCATCGTGGCGCCGCGCTCGGCCACGGTCTCGGTAAAGCCCATCGCGACTTCTTCCAGCGTTTCCAGGCAGTCAGTGGCAAAGCCGGGGCAGACCACGTCCATGCTGCGCACGCCGTTTTCGGCCATCGCCCACAGGGTGGGTTCGGCGTAGGGCTGCAGCCACTTCTCTCGGCCGAAGCGGGACTGGTAGGTCAGCTGCCAGGCATCGTCGGGCAGTTCCAGCGCTTGGGCGATCGCGTGTGCGCTGGCCTCGCAGCGCTGCGGATACGGATCGCCGGCGTCGGCCAGGCGCTGCGGAATGCCGTGGAAGGAAAACACCAGCTTCTCGCCGCGGCCATGCTGCTCCCACCACTGGCGGATGCTGCCGGCGACGGCGGCGACCCAGTCCGGATCGACCGCGTAATCGCGCACCAGGGTGACGGTGACCCCTGGGTGTCTGGGCTGCCATTCGCGCACCTGGTCCTCGATAGAGGCGGTGGTGGTCGTGGAATACTGCGGATACAGCGGCAACACCACGATCCGCTTCATGCCCTCGGCGGCCAGCCGGTCCAGCTCGGCCGGCAGCGCGGGAGTGCCGTAGCGCATCGCATGGCGCACCCGCAGATCGGGCATCAGGCCCTGCATGGCCTCGGCCAAGCGCCGCGTGTAGACCATCAGCGGGGAGCCCTCCGGCAGCCAGACCTGGGCGTACTTGGCCGCCGAACGACCGCTGCGCAGCGGCAGGATCAGCCCGTACAGCAAGGGTTTCCAGAACAGCGGCGGAATCGCGACCACGCGCGGGTCGCTGAGGAACTCAGCCAGGTAGCGACGCACCGCCGGGGCGGTTGGCGTCTCGGGCGTGCCTAGATTGACCGCCAGCACGGCGGTGTCGGGTGCGTCGAGCATGGGGGCATTCTCGCAGGTCTGCGCGATTGGCGGGATGGATTTGGACGATGAACGCGATCCAGCACGCATATCGATAGCCCGGATCACTCATTGCGGATTCATCGCAAGCCTTCTAACGTCGGGCAGTTGCTTTATCTTTGTCTACGTAGACCTTCTGGAGCCCACCATGCGCCGTCTCAGCCTTGTACTGCTGATCTCCGCCAGCCTGCTGTCAACCCAGGCGATGGCCGGGCCACAGGAGGATCAGCGCGCCCGCAATGCGGTGCGTGTCCTGAATGAAATCCAGGACATCCCCGAGCAGGGCATTCCGGACAAGCTGCTGGACGAAGGCCGCGCGGTCATCGTCATTCCCGACACGATCAAGGCCGGTCTGGTGATCGGCGGACGTCGCGGCCACGGCCTGATGTCGGTCAAGACCCCGGATGGCAGCTGGTCCAACCCGGTGTTCGTGAAGCTCACCGGTGGCAGCATCGGCTTCCAGGCCGGCGTGCAGTCTTCCGATGTGGTGCTGGTGTTCCGCAACGACCGCAGCCTGGACAATCTCGTGAACGGCAAGTTCACCCTGGGCGCCGATGCCGGCGTCGCCGCCGGTCCGGTCGGCCGCAACGCCGCCGCCGCCACCGATGGCCAGCTGAAGGCCGAAATCTGGTCCTGGTCGCGCGCCCGCGGGCTGTTCGCCGGTGTGGCGCTGGATGGCGCCGTGCTGCAGATCGACGATGCCGCCAATCTGGATGCCTACGGCAGCAACACCACGCCGCGCATGGTGTTCGAAGGCCGCGTCGGCGAGCCGCCGTCGGTGGATGTCGTCGCCTTCCGTGACCGTCTGGAAGAAGCCACCTACACCGCCCGTGAAAAGCGAGGGACCGCAGGCAGTGCCCCGGCCCCCGCCCCGGCGCCGCGCGCGGCCACCGTGCCGGTTCGACCTGAACAGGCACCGGCCCCGGCCGCTGCCGGCGCGACCACCGCCCCGCTGCAGTCCGTGCCGGCACAGCCGGCCCCGCAGCAGGGCTTCCAGCCGGTCGGTGACGGTGAAGTCCGTACCGAATCGCTGGACGGCAACTGACTTTCGTCACGCGCGCCGGCTTACCGCCGGTGCGCTATGCTCAACCGTCTGATCACTACGTAACGCGAGCGGCTCATGGGCACTTTCAGCATCTGGCATTGGTTGGTCGTGCTGGTCATCGTTCTGCTGGTGTTCGGCACCAAGAAACTGACCAGCGGCGCCAAGGACCTTGGCAGCGCCGTCAAGGAATTCAAGAAGGGCATGCGCGACGAGGACAAGCCGAACGCGCAGCTCAGCGACAGCTCGCGTCCGCAGGACTCGACGACGACGTCGCAGACCGAGCACGACCGCGACCCGCGCTGATCCGGGCGGCTTGGCGTGTTCGATATCGGTTTCAGTGAACTGCTGGTCATCGCGGTGGTGGCCCTGGTCGTGCTCGGCCCCGAGCGGCTGCCCAAGGCGGCCCGCTTCGCCGGGTTGTGGGTACGCCGTGCCCGCAACCAGTGGGATTCGGTGAAGCAGGAGCTCGAGCGCGAGCTGCATGCCGAAGAGATCAAGCGCCAGTTCGATGATGTGAAGTCTTCGGTACGCGATACCGAGTCGCAGCTGCGCGCCAGCGGCGAAGCGGTGCGCCGCGAGGCCGAGCAGATGCGCCAGGACGTGGCGCAGCATGGCGATGGCATTGCGGCGGCCGCTGCGGACGACGAACCGGTGATGACCGGCCCCGCGCCGGGTTCCCCGGCCAGCGTGGCCCAGCATGTGGTGGCCCCCGATGAGGTGGAGCCGCCGCGTGATGCGATGGCGCCGCCGGGCATCGATGGCAGCGCGCCGCGTGCGGACGTGCCGACGGCCCCGCCGGCGTCAACGCACACTGCGCCACCGACGCCTGCGCCCACGCTGCCGAACGATGAGGCACCGCGATGAGCGAGCATGAAAGCAACGAGAGTTCGCTGGTCGAACACCTGATCGAACTGCGCGCGCGCCTGGTGCGCGCGTTGATCGGCCTGGGCGTGGTGTTGCTGGGCCTGATGCCGTTCTCGCGGCAGATCTACACGATGATCGCCGAACCGCTGATCTCGCAGCTGCCGAACGGGCAGACGATGATCGCGACCAACCCGGCCGGCGCCTTCTTCGCGCCGTTGAAACTGACCTTCTTCGTGGCGGTGTTCATCGCCGTGCCGTGGCTGCTGTTCCAGCTGTGGTCGTTCGTGGCGCCGGGCCTGTATGCCCGCGAAAAACGCCTGGCGGTGCCGTTGCTGGCCTCGTCGGTGCTGCTGTTCTATCTGGGCTGCGCGTTCGCGTATTTCCTGGTGTTGCCGGCGGTGTTCCACTTCCTGACCACGTTCCGCCCGGAGGTGATTGCGATCACGCCGGATGCGACCGCTTACCTGGATTTCGTGCTGGCGATCTTCTTCGCCTTCGGCACCAGCTTCGAGCTGCCGGTGGCGATGGTGATCCTGGTGCTGCTGGGCTGGATCACGCCGCAGCAGTTCAAGGAAGGCCGCGGCTACGCGATCGTCGGCATCTTCGTGCTGGCCGCGGTGCTGACGCCGCCGGACGTGGTTTCGCAGCTGATGCTGGCCATTCCGATGTGCCTGCTCTACGAACTGGGCATCCACGCCGCGCGCTGGCTGGTGCCACGCCCGGGCGGGAAAGAACAGCCGGAGTAAGGCACAAACAAAAACCCCGGCCAAGGCCGGGGTTTTCTGTTTGGATCAGGCCGCGAACACGTTGTTCGGGCCCGGCATCGGCGGCGGGGTCTGCGGACCCTGCTGGCCGAACATCTGCTTCCACGCCGTGTAGATGGCACCGGCGAAGACCGGCATCACCACGCCCATCAGCAGCAGCTGCGCCACGAACAGCGCGAGCATCGTGCCGCCGATCAGCTGCGCGATCAGGGCCACCAGCATCACGCCGAAGTAGATCGCAAACACCGCCACGAAGGCGAGCAGGAAGAACACCAGCATCGCCAGCACGTTGTGCAGGCAGGCGCGCAGGCTCAGGCGCATCGCCTGCAGGCCGTTGCGGTGCTCGAACATCACCTGCGGCGGCAGGGTGAACAGCGCCAGCGCCATCGCCAGGAAGGTCACCACCACCAGCGCCAGCCACAGCAGGATGCGCATCGCCGGCAGGCTCGCCATCAACTCTTCGATCTGCGCCGGGTCCGGCTGCGCGCCGGACTGGCTGATCGCGTTGAGCTGCACCATCACCTCGCTCAGGTGTTGCAGGCCGCTGCTGCCGATCAACACCAGCAACAGCACGCCCAGGAACAGGCCGGCCACCAACTGCGGCAGCAGCGAGGCGAGCAGGTTCAAGGCGCGGCCTTCATGCAGGCCCTGCAGCAGGTGCGACGGCTGCGCCACGCGACCCTGGTCGACTTCGCGCACGGCCCAGACCAGGCCGCCGAAGAACAGCGGGCCGGCCAGTGCCATCAACAGCTGCGCCAGCGTGCTCAGCGCCGGGCTGACCATCGCCAGCGACATCACCAGCAACGCGGCCACGGCCCAGATCACGCCGAGCAGGCCCAGCGCCAGCGGCGCCTTGCGCAGGAGGGTGAAACCCGACACCAGCCATTCCGCGCCGGCGGAGGCCGGCAGCTTGCGAATCTCGCTCATAACATTCCGGGACAGGGGAGGAGGCGCGAACGCCCGATTGCGGTCGATTATCCCTGTTTTCCCGGCGCGTGACCTGAAGGCCGCCCTGCGCGGCGCGGACGCTGCGTTGCGCCCGGATGACGTCCCCGCACGGGCCTCAGGCGTTGCGTGCCTGGCGGACGAAACGGCGCAGCAGCTGGCGGGCCAGCGGCGCGGCGCTGACGTCGCGGGCGACGCTGCGCGCGCACCCGCCGTGCTGGCGGATGCACTCGGCGCGGGCGCGGACGTAGCCACGCATGTGGTGGGTGGCGAACTCCGGATGGAACTGCACGCCCCAGGCATGCGCGCCCCAGCGGAAGGCATGGCAGTTGTCCTGCGCCGAGCGCGCCAGGATCGCGGCACCTTCGGGTGCGCGAAGCACCGTCTGCAGGTGGGTGGCGTGGGCCGGGAAGCGTGCGGGCAGGCCGCCGAACAGCGGATCGTCCACCGCCGATGGATCCAGCGCCAGCTCGATCGTGCCGGACTCGCGCCCGGCCGGGTTGTAGGCGACTTCGCCGCCCAGCGCGTGGGCGAGCAGCTGGTGGCCGTAGCAGATGCCGAACACCGGGCGGTCGTCGTGGGCGGCTTCGCGCAGCCACTGCGCGCTGCGTTCGCTCCACTCGGCGCGGTCGGTAACGTAGGCGGCCGAGCCGCTGACGATCACGCCGGCAAAATCGCGGTGGCTGGGCAGGGTGCCGCCCTGCTCGACATCCACCACCACGGTCTCGTCGGCATCCAGCCCGGCCGCGACCCGGATCCAGTGCGAAAACCGCCCGTAGCGGCGCAGCGAGGCGACGGGTTGGCCGGTTTCAAGAATCAGGAACGGGGCGGAATTCATCCGGGGGAGGCAGGACCGAGAGGACTTCCTCGATTGTAGTCAGCCCTGCCGCTACCTTTTCAAGCCCTGCGCGACGCAGGGTTCGTACCCCTTCAGCACGTGCGGCACGGTTGAAGGCGGCCAGATCCATGTCCGCGCGGATGTGCCGGCGCAGGCTGGAACCCAATGGCAGCAACTCATACAGGCCCACGCGACCGAGGAAACCGGTGCGTCGGCAGTCGATGCAGCCGACCGGTGCATATGGCGTGGGCGCCTGAGGTAATGCTGCATCGGCATCAGTCAGCACCGCCCATTGCTCGGCCGAGAGCACCGTGGGCACCTTGCAGCTGGTGCACAGGGTGCGCACCAGGCGCTGGGCCAGCACCCCGTTGAGGGTGGAGGCAAGCAGGTAATGCGGCACGCCCAGATCGAGCAGGCGGGTGATCGCCGAGGGCGCATCGTTGGTGTGCAGGGTGGACAGCACCAGGTGGCCGGTCAACGAGGCCTGGACCGCCATCTGCGCGGTCTCCAGGTCGCGGATCTCGCCGATCATGATGATGTCCGGGTCCTGCCGCAGCAGGGTGCGCACGCCGCTGGCGAAATCCAGGTCGATGTTGGTCTGCACCTGCATCTGGTTGAATTCCGGGGCGATCATTTCGATCGGGTCTTCCACCGTGCAGACATTCACGTCCGGGGTGGCCAGCCGCTTCAGCGTGGAATACAGCGTGGTGGTCTTGCCCGAGCCGGTCGGCCCGGTGACCAGCACGATGCCGTGCGGGCGCTCGACCAGGGCGCTCCAGCCAGCCGCTTCCTGCGGGCTGAAACCCAGCTGGTCGATGCTCTTGAACGCCGCATCCGGGTCGAAGATGCGCATCACGCACTTTTCGCCGAACGCGGTGGGCATGGTCGACAGGCGCATCTCCACTTCGCGCCCGCCCGGCGAACGGGTCTTGATGCGGCCATCCTGCGGGCGGCGACGCTCGGCCAGGTCCATCCGGCCCAGCACCTTGATGCGGCTGACCACGGCGGTCATCACCGCCGGCGGCACCTCGAACACCTTGTGCAGCACGCCATCGATGCGGAAGCGCATGCGGCCCATGTCGCGGCGTGGCTCCAGATGAATGTCCGAGGCGCGCTGCTCGTAGGCGTACTGCAGCAGCCAATCCACGATGTGCACGATGTGCTGGTCGTCGGCGTTGACGTCGCCGGCGCGGCCCAGTTCGACCAGCTGCTCGAAGCTGGGCAGGGTGCTGCTGGTCTCGCCGCGGACATCGCCACGGGCGCCGCGCACCGAGCGCGTCACCCCGTAGAACTCCATGGTGTAGCGGTGCAGATCCAGCGGATTGACCATCGCCAGCTCAATCCGGCGGCGGCTCAGGTGCTGCAGGTCGCGCAGCCACTCCTGGGCCAGCGGCTCGCTGGTGGCAACCAGCACGCGCTCGCTGTCCACCGCCAGCGGCAGGAAGCGGTGGCGGCGGGCATAGGCATGGGAAACCAGGGCGGTGACCGCCGAGACGTCGACCCGGGTCGGGTCCACCCGCAGGTAGCGCACGCCCGCGCGCTGGGCCAGCCACTCGCTCAGGCGCTCCAGGCCGAGCTCACCGCCTGCGCTGGCGCCCAGTTTAAGGTTGGCCAGCAGCACCAGCGGGTGGACCTCGCTGGCATTGCGTGCGCCCGGGGCGGAAAAGCGGATGCGCTCCAGATCGGCGGCGGCGACCAGGCCATCGGCAACCAGGGCCGCGGCGACCTGGTCGAAATCCAGCCGCCCGTGCGGCAGGGGCACGCCCCCGGCAGGGACGCTGGCATAAGCCGCTGGCAGGCGTGGATCCATCCTCCATTTCCCCAGGCACGGAAGGCCCGTGCGGTCGGTCGCTATACTAGCGCACCCCTTCTGCAGGCAAGAATCCGCCGCATGTCCGCGATCCCGAACGTTCCGATCACTTTCCAGGGCCTGATCCAGACCCTCAACCAGTATTGGGCGCAGCAGGGCTGCGTGCTGATCCAGCCGCTGGACCTGGAGGTCGGTGCCGGTACGTTCCACCCGGCCACCTTCCTGCGCTCGATCGGTCCGGAAAGCTGGAACGCCGCGTACGTGCAGCCTTCACGCCGCCCGACCGACGGCCGCTACGGCGAGAACCCCAACCGCCTGCAGCGCTACTACCAGTACCAGGTGGCGATGAAGCCGAGCCCGGACAACATCCAGCAGCTGTACCTGGATTCGCTCAAGGCGCTGGGCATCGATCCGCTGGTGCACGACCTGCGCTTCGTCGAGGACAACTGGGAATCGCCGACCCTCGGTGCCTGGGGCCTGGGCTGGGAAGTGTGGTTGAACGGGATGGAAGTCACCCAGTTCACCTATTTCCAGCAGGCCGGTGGCCTGGAGTGCAAGCCGGTGCTCGGCGAGATCACCTACGGTCTGGAGCGCCTGTGCATGTACCTGCAGAACTGCGACAACGTCTATGACCTGATCTGGACCTACGGTCCGGATGGCACCCCGGTCACCTACGGCGATGTGTACCTGCAGAACGAGATCGAGCAGAGCACCTACAACTTCGAATACGCCGACGTGGATGAAATGTTCCATCGCTTCGATGCCTGCGAAAAAGAGGCGCAGAAGCTGGTCGATGTCGGCCTGCCGCTGCCGGCCTATGAGCAGGTCTGCAAGGCCAGCCATGCCTTCAACCTGCTGGATGCGCGCCGCGCGATCAGCGTGACCGAGCGCCAGCGCTACATCCTGCGCGTGCGCGCGCTGGCCCAGGCCGTGGCCAGGCTGTACGAGGCCAAGCGCCTGGAAGCCGTCGCCGCCAAGGAGGTGCAGGCATGAGCACGATGCAGCCGCTGCTGATTGAACTGGGTACCGAAGAACTGCCGGTCAAGGCGCTGCCGGGCCTGGCCCAGGCCTTCTTCGATGGCATCGTCGACGGCCTGACCAAGCGTGGCGTGGCCATCGAACGTGGCGATGCCAAGCCGCTGTCGACCCCGCGCCGCCTGGCCGTGCTGCTGCCCGGCGTGGCCGTTGAGCAGCCGGAACAGCACAGCGAAGTGCTGGGCCCGTACCTGAACATCGCGCTGGATGCCGAGGGTCAGCCGACCAAGGCGCTGCAGGGCTTCGCCGCCAAGGCCGGGATCGACTGGACCGCGCTGGAGCGCACCACCGATGCCAAGGGCGAGCGCTTCGTGCACCGCTCCACCACGCCGGGCGCGCGCACCGCGACGCTGTTGCCGGAGATCCTGCGCGAGGCGATCGCGGCGATGCCGATTCCCAAGCCCATGCGCTGGGGCAGCCACACCTACGGCTTCGCCCGCCCGGTGCATTGGCTGGTGCTGCTGCACGGCCCGGACATCATCGAGGCCGAGGTGCTGGGCCTGAAGGCCGACCGCATGAGTCGCGGCCATCGCTTCATGCACGACAAGACCGTGCGGCTGAGCGCGCCGGAGGACTACGTCGCCTCGCTGCAGGCCGCCTACGTGCTGGTCGATGCCGACGCGCGCCGCGCGCGCATCGTCGAACAGGTGAACGCGGCGGCCGCGCAGGCCGGCGGCCAGGCGCGCATCACCCCGGACAACCTGGAGCAGGTGGTCAACCTGGTCGAGTGGCCGGCGCCGGTGCTGTGCAGTTTCGAGCGCGAGTTCCTGGCGGTCCCGCAGGAAGCGCTGATCGAGACGATGGAGATCAACCAGAAGTTCTTCCCGGTGCTCGATGCCGGCGGCACGCTGACCGAGAAGTTCATCGGCATCGCCAACATCGAATCCAAGGACGTGGCCGAAGTGGCCAAGGGCTACGAGCGCGTGATCCGTCCGCGTTTCTCCGATGCCAAGTTCTTCTTCGACGAAGATCTGAAGCAGGGCCTGGACGCCATGGGCGACGGCCTGAAGACCGTCACCTACCAGGCCAAGCTGGGCTCGGTGGCCGACAAGGTCGCCCGCGTGGCCGCACTGGCCGAGGCCATCGCGCCGCAGGTCGGCGTGGACCCGGTGCTGGCCAAGCGCGCGGCGCTGCTGGCCAAGAACGACCTGCAGTCGCGCATGGTCAACGAGTTCCCGGAACTGCAGGGCATCGCCGGCCGGCATTACGCCGTGGTCGGCGGCGAGTCGCCGGAGGTGGCGCTGGCCATCGACGAGGCCTACCAGCCGCGCTTCGGTGGCGATGACATCGCGCTGTCGCCGCTGGGCAAGGTGCTGGCCATCGCCGAGCGCCTGGACACGCTGGCCGGTGGCTTTGCCGCAGGCCTGAAGCCGACCGGCAACAAGGATCCGTTCGCGCTGCGCCGCAATGCGCTGGGCCTGGCCCGCACGGTGATCGAGAGCGGGTTCGATCTGGATCTGCGCGCGCTGGTCGCCACCGCCATCGCCGGTCTGCCGGCGGGCGTGCAGCCCAGTGCCGAGCGCAAGACCGAGGCGCTGCCGCAGGAGCTGTACGACTTCGTGATCGATCGTCTGCGCGGCTATTACGCCGACAAGGGCGTGCCGGCCACGCACTTCAACGCGGTCGCCGAGCTGAAGCCGGTCTCGCTGTACGACTTCGACCGCCGCATCGATGCCATCGGCACCTTTGCCGCGCTGCCGGAAGCGGAAGCACTGGCCGCGGCCAACAAGCGCATCCGCAACATCCTGCGCAAGGCCGAGGGCGCGATCCCGGGCATGATCGACCCGGCGCTGCTGGCCGAGCCGGCCGAGAGCGAACTGGCCGAAGCGGTGGAAGCGGCCATCGATGACAGCAACGCCAGCCTGCACCAGAAGGACTACGTGAGCGTGTTGAACCGGTTGGCGCGCCTGCGCCCGCAGGTGGACGCGTTCTTCGATGCGGTGATGGTCAATGCCGAGGATCCCGCGCTGCGGGCCAATCGCCTGGCCCTGCTCAAGCGCCTGGGCGACCGCCTGGGCAGCGTGGCGGCGATCGAACACCTGTCCAACTGACGCGGCGGGGCCGCGCGCCCCACGGTGGACCGGAAGGCGCGACGGCTTCGGCTGTTCGCGCCTTCTGCGCTTCCGGGAGGGCGGCGTGCTCCGATACTCGTGCCGGAAGCGTCATTTGGTGTCGCCCCGGTGTCGCGGACGCTTCTGTCCGATGACGTGTTGTCATCGATCTCGCCGCGTGTGATGCAAGCGACTTTCTCGCGGAATTTAACGGCTTCTTCACCGCCGTTCTGAAACAGCCACGCCGATTTCGCATGCTCGCGATGGCCCGTTATGCTGTCGCCATGCAGCCAACGAAATTCGCCCTTCCGCTGATGTTCCTGTCCTTTGCCACCGTCTCGGTGGCACATGCACGGGGGACCATCGAGAAAGTGGACATCAAAGGATTGGACAAGGGCGACGACGCCGAGATGATCGAGAACATCGAGGTCTCGCTGTCCCTGTACGACACCATCGGCAAGGTCCAGGGCGAGTCGCGGCTGGAGTACCTGTTGTCCCAGGCCGAGCGCCAGACCCGCGAGGCGCTGGAACCGTTCGGCTACTACAACCCGACCATCACGGTAGAAAGCCCCCGCGAAGGCGAGAACCTGCGCGTGGTGATCCAGGTCGACAAGGGCCCGCCGACCGTGGTCCGTCGCGAGCACATCGACATCACCGGCCCGGCCCAGCTGGACCAGTACCTCCAGGAAGACTTGGAGAACTTCAAGCCGCGCAAGGGCCAGCGCTTCGAACACACCGAGTACGAAGCCAGCAAGATCCGGGTGACCCGGCGCCTGGCCGAACGTGGTTACTTCGATGCCGACTTCACCCAGCGCCAGGTCCAGATCACCCGTGCCGAGAACGCGGCCGACGTCGATCTCACCTGGGACAGCGGCCGCCGCTACAACATGGGCGAAATCCGCTTCCACCAGGATTACTTCGTCGACAAGCTGTTCGACCCGCTGGTCTATTGGGACGAAGGCAGCTACTTCCACGAAGGCAAGCTGGACCGCCTGCGCGAATCACTGACCAAGCTGGATTACTTCAGCGTGATCGACATCCAGCCGCGCCCGGACCAGGCCGATGAGAACGGCGATGTGCCGGTGGACGTCAACCTTACCCGCGCCAAGCGCACGATCTACACGGCCGGCCTGAGCTACGGCAGCGAGAGTGGCGCCGGTGTGCGCGGCGGTCTGGAGCGGCGTTTCCTCAACAGCCGCGGGCACAAGATGAACACCCAGCTCGACTATGCGCAGAAGCGCAAGAGCCTGGTCACCAGCTACCGCATTCCGGCCTTCAACTGGCTCGATGGCTGGTATGCGTTCACCGCCAGCGCGTATGACGAGCAGACCGATTACATCGACCTCCGCAACTTCAAGCTGTCGGCCAGCCGCAGCGGTGAGATCAACGAGTACTGGACCGCGATCGCCTCGATCAACGCCCTGCGCGAGCGCTGGCGTTACGCTTCGGGCACCGAGTTCACCGATGCGGTCTACAACACCTCCACGCTGGTCTACCCGCAGCTGGTGGCCGACTACGTCAACGTTGACGATGAAATGTTCCCGCGTCGTGGCCTGAGTGGCAGCGCGACGCTGCGCGGCGGCATCGAAGGCGCCGGCTCGGACACCAGCTTCGTGCAGGCCAACATGGTGCTGCGCTGGTATGTGCCGATCGGCGACACCGACCGCCTGATCCTGCGCGGCGAAGGCGGCACCACCTGGACCAGCGACCTGGTGGCGATGCCGCCGAGCCTGCGCTTCTTCGCCGGTGGCGACCGCAGCATCCGCGGGTATGCCTTCCGCGAAGTCGGCCCGCGCACCGCACCGCCGGACAAGTACGCGCTCGGCGCGAAGAACCTGGTGGTCGGCTCGGCCGAGTATGAGCATTACTTCAAGGGCGGGCCGTGGGGCGCGGCGGTGTTCGTCGATACCGGCAGCGCGTTCGACAACACCATCGACCTGCACACCGGCGTGGGCTTCGGCGTGCGCTGGAAATCGCCGGTGGGCCCGGTGCGCGTGGATATCGCGCACGGCCTGAACAACCCGGATTCGCAGTTCCAGCTGTACCTGAACATCGGAGCGGACCTGTGAGCACGCCGACGCCTTCCGCACCCGCCACCCCGCCGCCGCCGCGCGTGCGTTTCTACCGCAGGCGCCGCTTCTGGGCGTGGTCCGGCTTCACCGTGCTCGGCCTGGTGCTGCTCGCGCTGCTGCTGGTGTACTGGCTGCTGCAGACCGTGGCCGGCCGCGATGTGCTGCTGGCGCAGGTGGTCGCGCGCTTGCCGGTCGGCGCGTCGCTGACGTGGAGCAAGGTGGATGGTCCCGTCGCCGGGCCGCTGGTGCTGCACGATCTGGACTTCCGCTACGACGATATCCATTTCACCGCCGAGCGCGCCTATCTGGATCCGGACATCCGCCCCCTGCTGGGTCGCAAGCTGCAGCTCGATGCCCTGCAGATCAAGAACGCGACGCTGAACCTGGCCAAGAGCGATGAGCCGTTCGAGCTGCCCTCCTGGCCGGACTCGCTGCCGCAGATCGAAATGCCCCTGGCGATCCAGGCCGACACGGTCATCATCGATGGCTTCCGCATCACCCAGGCGCAGCAGCCGCTGATCGACATCGCCAAGGTGCGCGGTGGCGTGGAGATCGCCAATGGCGAATTCCGCGCGACCCAGCTCAAGGTCGACAGCGACATGGGCGATTTCCGCGTGGACGGCCGTTATCTGCCGCGCAGCGATTACGACACCGACATCACCATCGGCGCGCTGATGCCGGCCCCGCGCGGGCGTACCCCGGCGCGGCTGGGGCTGGTCGCACGCGGCGACCTGGGGCACATGGAAGTGGCGATCGCCGGCAACGCACCGGCGCCGCTGCAGGCCAGCCTGGTCTTTGATGGCCGCACCGATCCGGTCTGGAAACTCACCGCACGCAGCAAGGAACTCGACCTGGCACTGCTGGTGCCGGGGATGGACGCGAGCACCAGCACGCCGATGGCGCTGGATGTGCAGGCCGACGGCAAGGGCGGCCAGGCCAATCTGCAGGGCAGCTTCAAGCAGGGCGACATCGCGGTGGAACTGGCGCCCTCCAAGGTCGGCCTGGCCGACCAGGTGCTGACCGTGGCGCCGCTGCAGGTGAAGGGCTTCGGTGGCCAGGCGCGGCTGGAAGGCATCGCGGATTTCACCGACAAGGAAAACGCGAGCCTGCGGTTCTCCGTCGTCGCCAACGACCTGACCTTCGTGCCCGCCGCCGATACCACCACCCCGGGCGCCGCTGCGCCGGTGCCGGTGACGCTCAAGGAAGCGCGCATGGGCCTGGCCGGCACGCTGAAGGCCTGGGCGGCGGTTGGCCGTGCCTCGGTTGAGCGCGAGAAACAGGTCGCCGACCTGACGTTCGACGTGCGCGGCAACGACCAGGCCGCCGTGATCAAGCAGCTGCAGGCCAGCACGCCGGGCGGCTCGCTGGATGTAACCGGCCAGGTCGCCTGGGCACCGCAGCTGGATTGGGACGTCGCCGCCAAACTGGCCGGCTTCGATCCGGGTTACTTCGCGCCGGGCTGGGACGGCAAACTGTCCGGTTCGTTTGCATCGAAGGGCCGCCAGTTGCCGCCGCCCGCCGGCAGTCCGGCCGGTACCGCCGGCAGCTACGAAGCCACCGTCGATGTACCTGGCATCAAGGGCACGCTGCGCAAGCGCGCGCTGGATGCACAGGGCAGGTTCGCCCTGCGCGGCGAGCAGGGCGAGGGCAACCTCAGGCTCGCGCTGGGCAACAGCCGCCTGACCGCCAAGGGCTCGGTCGGTGACCGCCTGGATATCGATGCACAGCTGGAACCGGTGCAGCTGGCGGACCTGTTGCCCAACAGCACCGGCAGCCTGCGCGGCCACGTGCTGATCAAGGGCGCCCGTACCGCACCGGACATCACCGCCGATCTGGTCGGTAGTGGCCTGCGCTGGGACGACTGGAGCGCCGAGGCGATCAGCATCAAGGGCCGCCTACCATGGCAGGGCGACAGCGGCACGCTGGCGGTGCAGGGCAGCAAGCTGCAGGTGGGCATGCTGCTGGACACGCTCAACGTGGATGCGCGCGGCAGCCTGTCAAACCTGCGCGTGGATGCGCAGACGAAAAACGAACTTGGTGCCGTTGCGCTGCAGGGCGGTGTGCGCCAGCAGGGCCAAGCCTGGCGCGGTGACCTGACCGCGCTGCGCATCGCACCGATGAAGGGCGATGCCTGGAGCCTGCGTGCACCGGCCACCTTCAGCGTGCAGGGCAGCAACGTCACCCTGAGCGATGCCTGCCTGGGGGCGGCCACCGGTGGTGCGCTGTGCGCCAGCGCGAACTGGCCGCGCGAAGGCCTGCTCGTACGTGGCGATGCATTGCCGCTGGCGCTGGTGCAGCCCTGGCTGCCGCCGCAGTCCGGCCGCCGCATCTTCATGCGCGGTGAAGTGAATCTGGACGGGCGCATCCGCCCGCGCGGCAACGCGTGGGAAGGCAGTGCCTCGGTCACCTCGCGCGAAGGCGGGGTACGCTTGGGCGACAACGCGCGTGGCGAGCTGGTGCGCTACGACCAGTTCTCGGTGAACCTGGAGATGACCCCGCAGCAGATCAACGCCAAGCTCGGTGTCGGCTTCCAGGGCGATGGCTTCGTGGATGCCAAGGTGCAGACCGGCTGGGATGCCAACGCACCGCTGACCGGCGAGCTCTACATGAACATCGCGCGCCTGTACTGGCTCGAACTGTTCTCCCCGGACATCGTGCGCCCGACCGGGCTGATCGAAGGCCACGTCAGCCTGCGCGGTACCCGTGGCACGCCCTCGCTGGGGGGCGAAGCCACGTTGAGCAAGTTCAATGGCGAGTTCCCCGCGCTGGGCCTGACCTTCGCCGAAGGCAAGGGCAGCTTCACCGCGCAGCCGGATGGCTCGGCCAAGATCACCGCCCAGGCCAACTCCGGCAAGGGCACGCTGTACGTCGACGGCGGGCTGTCCTGGTTCGGTGACGCGCAGCCGCTGCAGCTGCATATCCACGGCGAGAACGTGCTGCTGGCCAATACCAGCGAACTGCGCGTGGTGGCCAACCCCAACCTGGACTTCACCCTGGCCGGCAGCGCGATGCAGCTGCGCGGCACGGTGCATGTGCCCGAAGCAGACCTGGACCTGGAGCGCCTGGATCGCGGTACCTCGGTCTCCGAAGACGTGGTGGTGCTGGACCCGGTCGATCCGGAAGAGGGCCCCAGTTCGCCGCTGGACATGGACCTGACCGTCAGCCTGGGCGACCAGGTCAAGATGGCCGGGTTCGGGTTGAAGGGCGCGCTGACCGGCAAGATGCAGGTGTGGGCGCGCCCCGGACGCGAGATGACCGCCAACGGCGGGCTCGAAGTCAGTGGCCGCTACAAGGCCTACGGCCAGGACCTGACCATCACCCGCGGCAACTTGAACTGGAACTACAACGCGGTCTCCGATCCGCGCATCAACATCCGTGCCCAGCGCACCGTCGGCGACATCACTGCCGGTATCGATGTAACCGGGCGGGCGCAGTCGCCGCGCGTGGACGTGTGGTCGGACCCGGCCATGTCGCAGTCCGAAGCACTGGCCTACCTGGTGCTGGGCCGCAGCCTCACCGGTGCCAGCAGCGACCAGGCCCAGCAGGTCAACGCGGCCTCGGCGGCGCTGTCGGCCGGCAGTGGCCTGCTCGCTTCCCAGCTGGGGGCCAAGCTCGGCCTGGACGATGCCGGCGTGAGCCAGTCGCGCGCGCTGGGCGGCTCGGTGATCGGCTTCGGCAAGTACATCTCGCCCAAGCTCTACATCGGCTACGGCGTCTCGCTGGTCGGCAGTGGTTCGGTACTGACGCTGAAGTACCTGCTGCGGCGTGGCTTCGATGTGGAGCTGGAATCGAGCACGGTGGAGAACCGTGGGTCGCTGAACTGGCGGCGGGAGAAGTAAGCCGCGGCCGGTGGTTCAGGTGCCCCTGACCATCGGCCGTTGCCCTGCCGGGCCTCAGTGGCTAAGGTCTCGGGCTGTTCTGACGTACCGGAAGTGCCCATGTCTTCACGCAAACCCCTCACCGCCGCGCTGGCGCTTGGCCTGACCCTCGCCGCCGGCGCCCATGCCGACGAAGGCATGTGGATGCCGACCCAGCTGCCGGACCTGGCCAAACCGCTGAAGGCGGCCGGCTTCAAGGGCAACCCGGGCGACCTGGCCAACGTTACGGCGCCCCCGCTGAGCGCGGTGGTGCGGGCCGGGGGCGGCACTGGTTCATTCGTCTCCGACGATGGTCTGCTGCTGACCAACCACCACGTGGCCATGGGCGTGATCCAGTACAACACCTCGCCCGAGCACAACCTGATCAACGACGGTTTCATCGCCAAGGGCCGCAGCGACGAGCGCGCGGCCAATCCGGATTTCCGCGTGCTGGTCACGGTCGGGTTCGACAAGGTCACCGATGAGGTGCTGCGCGATGCGCGCGGCAAGACCGGGCGGGCGTACTTCGATGCCGTGGACCGCGCCAGCAAGCAGCTGGTGGCCGAGTGCGAGAAGGAAGGCAACATCCGCTGCAGCGTGGCGGACATGTACTACGGCACCGATTTCTACCGCATCCGCCAGCTCGAACTGAGCGATGTGCGCCTGGTCTACGCGCCGCCGCGCGCGATCGGCAACTACGGCGATGAGATCGACAACTTCATGTGGCCGCGCCACACCGGCGATTTCACCCTGCTGCGTGCCTACGTCGGCAAGGACGGCAAGCCTGCGCCGTACAGCGTGGACAACGTGCCCTACCACCCGCCGGCGCACCTGAAGATGGCGATCGACGGCCCGAAGACCGGCGATTACGCGATGTTGGCCGGTTACCCGGGCATCACCTACCGCCATCGCACCGCCGCCGAATTCGCCAGCCAGATCGATGCGGTGCTGCCGCGCCGCGTGTCGGTGTTCCAGCAGATGATCGACACCATCGAGTCGGCCAGTGCCAAGGACGCGCAGGCGCGTACCCGGTACGCCTCGCAGCTGCAGTCGCTGAAGAACAACCGCAAGCGTGCCGCCGGCGAGCTGGAAGGCCTGCTGCGCAGCGATGCCAAGGCCCAGCGCGCCGCGGATGAAGCGGCGATGCTGCAGGCCACGGACGCGCGTTACCAGGGCGACATCCAGTCGCTGCTGACCTCGCTGTCCAGCGGTGCCTCGGTGGGCGAGCGCGACCTGCTGCTCGACCTGATGGCGGCGCAGAGCCAGCTGCTGCGCTCGGCACTGACCCTGGAGCGCCTGCGCATCGAATCGGCCAAGCCCGATGCCGAGCGCGACAGCGGCTACCAGCAGCGCGATCTGGCGCTGATCGAAGGCGTGCTCAAGCAGGTCCAGCGCCGCTATGATCCGGCCATCGAAAAAGCCCTGCTGACCACGCTGCTGACCCGTTACCAGCAGCTGCCCGACGCGCAGCGCGTGCCCGAGTTCGACGCTGCCTTCGGCCGTACCCCGGCTGCGCTGGCCAAGACCCTGGATACGCTGTACGCCAGCACCCGCCTGGGCGACGAAGCCGAGCGCCTGTCGCGATTTGCCGCCGCACAGCAGGGCAAGGCACTGGCGCGCGATCCGCTGATCGACATGGCCGGACCGCTGGTGGCCGCGCAGCTGCGCCTGGATGACGAGCGCAAGACCCGCGAGGGCGAGCAGCTGCGCCTGCGCCCGGCCTACATGCAGGCGCTGTTCGCCTGGCGGGCCAAGCAGGGCCGCGCGGTGTACCCCGACGCCAACCGTACGCTGCGCATCAGCTACGGCAAGGTCGAGGCGCTCTCGCCGCGCGATGCCGTGCATTTCGACCCGGTGACCACCGTGGCCGGGATCGTGGAGAAGAACACCAACGCCTACCCGTTCGATGCGCCCAAGCCGCTGCTGGCCGCGATCGCCAAGGGCGATTTCGGCTCCACCGCCGACCCGGTGCTCAAGACCCAGACGGTCAACTTCCTGACCAACCTGGACACCACCGGCGGCAACTCCGGCTCGCCGGTGCTCAATGCCAAGGGCGAGCTGATCGGCCTCAACTTCGACAGCAACTGGGAGTCGGTCAGCGCCAGCTGGTGGTTCGACCCGCGCTTCAAGCGCGCGGTGCACGTGGACATGCGCTACCTGCGCTGGCTGCTGGCCAAGGTCTACCCGGCGCCGGAGCTGTTGAAGGAAATGGGCGTCCCCGCCGAGTAAGCGACGCCGGCCGGCCCTGTAGCGCCACGACCAACGGTCGTGGCCTACACTGCGGGCTGCTCTTGCGGAAACAACCCTGTGGTTTCTAGCTGGATCCTGCTGCTGGTCTCGGTGGTCTACGCCGCGCTGCTGTTCGCCGTGGCGTGGTGGGGCGACCGCCGCCCGATGTATCCGGACCGGCCATGGCTGCGCCCGGTGGTCTACAGCCTGGCGCTGGCGGTGTACTGCTCGTCGTGGACGTTCTACGGGGCGGTCGGCACGGCGGTGCGCAACGGCATCGGCTATCTGCCGATCTACCTGGGGCCGCTGCTGCTGTGGGTGTTCGGCTGGCGCATCATCGAGCGCCTGGCACTGATCGCACGCAGCCAGAACGTGGTGTCCATCGCCGATTTCATCTCTTCGCGGTTCGGCCGCTCGCGGCGCCTGGCCGCGCTGGTGGCAGTGATCGCACTGATCGGTATCGTGCCGTACCTGGCATTGCAGTACAAAGCCGTGGCGATGAGCCTGCAGGTGCTGACCGGCAACGTCGGCCCGACCGGCTTCTTCACCGACCCGGCGCTGTACGTGGCGCTGCTGATGGCCTTGTTCGCCACGCTGTTCGGCACCCGCCAGGTGGACGCCACCGAGCACCACCACGGCATGATGCTGGCGATCGCGCTGGAATCGATGATCAAGCTGATCGCGATGGTGGCGCTGGGCCTGTTCGCCTACCTGTGGCTCAACGACCGCACCGATGCGGTGATCGAGTCCGCGCATACGCTGTTCACCGGCCTGCCACCGGTCGGCTTCATCTCGCAGACGCTGCTCAGCTTCCTGGCGATCATCTGCCTGCCGCGTCAGTTCCATGTAGCGGTGGTGGAGTGCGGCGACGTGCGCGACATCCGCCGCGCGCGCTGGATGTTCGGGGCCTACCTGGTGATCATTTCGGCGATGGTGATTCCGATCGCCACGGCTGGCGTGACCCTGTTCGGCACCGGCGGCAGCGTCGCCGACGACAGCATGGTACTGGCGCTGCCGCTGGCCGAGGGGCGCAAGTTCCTAGCGCTGGTGGCCTACGTGGGCGGTTTCTCGGCCGCGACCGGGATGGTGATCGTGGCCTCGATCGCGCTGGCCACCATGGTCAGCAACGATCTGGTGATGCCGGTGCTGCTGCGCCGCAGTGGCGACCACCAGGAGGCGGCCGACGTTGCCTCGCGCGTGCTCTGGATCCGGCGCACGGCGATCCTGCTGCTGGCCCTGGTCGCCTACAGCTACTACCGCGGCAGCAGCAACGACAGCACCCTGGCCTCGTACGGGCTGATGGCCTTCGCCGCCGTGGCGCAGTTCGCGCCGGGCTTGATCGGCGGCCTGTACTGGCGGGGAGCGAGCCGTCGGGGCGTGGAGGTCGGCATGCTGCTCGGCTTCGCCACCTGGGTGTACACGCTGCTCTTGCCCGCGCTCACGCATGCCGGCTGGATGGACGAGGCCTGGCTGGTGCACGGGCCGTTCGGGATCGGCTGGCTGCAGCCGCAGCATCTGTTCGGCATGAGCGGCTGGGACCCGTTGACCCATGGCACGTTCTGGTCGCTGCTGGTCAATGTCGCGGCGATGGTGCTGGTTTCCGTGCGCTGGCGCCCGGGCGTGGACGAGCGCCTGCGTGCCGCGCCGTTCCTGGACCCGTACGCGCAGCGGCCTTCGGTGGCCGGTGTGTGGCCCGGCAACGTGCATGTGGGCGATCTGCTGGCGCTGGCCTCACGGGTGGTCGGTGACCGCCATGCGCGCCGGTCCTTCTTCGAGCAGGCGCAGTCGATGGATCGCGAGCTGCAGGCCTCCGCGCCGGCGGACCGGGCGTGGGTGCAGTTCACCGAGCGCCTGCTGGCGGCCTCGATCGGCGCCGCCTCCGCACGCCTGCTGCTGACCAGCCTGCTGCGCGGCTCGGGCATGGACCTGGGGGAAGTGGTGGCGGTGCTCGACGAAGCCGGGCAGGAGCTGCGCTTCAACCGCGAGATTCTTTCCACCACGCTGGAGAACATCAGTGCCGGGGTCAGCGTGGTCGACCCGGACATGCGCCTGACCGCCTGGAACCGCCGTTACCAGCAGATGTTCGGGTACCCCGACGGGATGCTCTACGTCGGCCGCCCGGTGGCCGACCTGATCCGCTACAACGCCGAGCGTGGCGAGCTGGGCGAGGGCGACATCGAGGTGCAGATCAACCGCCGCATCGGCTACATGCGCGCCGGTTCGCCGCACATCTTCGAGCGCACCCGCAGCGACGGCAAAGTGATCGAGATGCGCGGCCAGGCATTGCCCGGCGGTGGCTATGTCACCAGCTACAACGACATCACCGACTACAAACACGCCGAGCGCGCGCTGCTGGAAGCCAACGAGACGCTGGAGCAGCGCGTGGCCGAGCGCTCGCACGAGGCCGAGATGGCGCAGCAGTCCAAGACGCGCTTCCTGGCGGCGATCAGCCACGATGTGCTGCAGCCGCTCAATGCCGCGCGCCTGTTCGCCTCGGCGCTGCGTGAGAGCCACCACAACAACGAAGAGCAGCGGCACCTGGCCGAGCGCGTGGATGCCTCGCTGCGCGCGGCCGAGGAGCTGCTGGATGGCCTGCTGGATGTCTCCCGCCTGGACGCCGGCGGCCTGCACCCGGTGATCAGCGATTTCGATGTCAGCCTGCTGATGCGCGAGCTGGCGGCGCAGTACTCGCCCGTCGCCGCCGGGCGCGGCCTGCGCATGGATCTGTTCGCACGCCCGGCCTGGGTGCGCAGCGACCGCCGCCTGCTGCGGCGCGTGCTGCAGAACTTCCTGGCCAACGCACTGCGTTACACCCGCCAGGGGCGCATCGTGCTGGCCGTGCGCCATCGCGGGCCGGAAGTGGAGCTGCAGGTCTGGGATACCGGCCCGGGCATCCCCGAGCACCACATGCAGCAGATCTTCGACGAGTTCCACCGCTACCAGCAGCCGTTCGACTGGGGCGAGCAGGGCCTGGGGCTGGGCCTGTCGATCTGCCAGCGCATCTCGCGCCTGCTCGATCACCGCCTCAACGCCCGCAGCCGCGTGGGCAGCGGCAGCATGTTCTCGATCCTGCTGCCCCTGGTGGCCGCACCGCAGCTGCCGGCCGCGACGTCCTCGCCGGCGCCCAGCCCGGTCACCCGTGCCGATTCGCTGGCCGGGATGCGCGTGCTGTGCGTGGACAACGACCAGGAAATCCTGGACGGCATGCGCGCGCTGCTGGGGCGCTGGCAGGTGCAGGTGATCACTGCCAGTACCGTCGACCAGGCGCTGGAGAAAGTCGTCGAGCGCCCGGATGTGATGCTGGTGGATTACCACCTGCATGACCGCCTGGATGGGCTGGATACGCTGGTGGCGCTGGGCCAGAAGGCCGGCCGTGCGATTCCCGGCGCGCTGCTCACTGCCGATGGCCGCGATGAGCTCAAGCGGATGGCGCGCGACCGTGGCTACCGGTTGTTGACCAAGCCGATCAAGCCGGCCTCGCTGCGCGCCTTCCTGGCGGCCTTCCACGACACCCGCGGCGATCTCTAGCCGCGGGCGTCCTGGGGGGCGACGGCAGGCGGTCAGGCCATGGCGCCGCTGAGATGTTCGTACAGGATGGTCGAGCCGATGACGATCAGGATCAGGCCGCCGATGATCTCCGCGCGCTTGCCGACCATGCCGCCCAGCACACGGCCGAGCATGATGCCCATCGTCACCATGGTCAGCGTGCACAGGCCGATGATCAGCGCCATCACGCCGATATGCACATCGAGGAAGGCCAGGCCGATGCCCACCGCCATCGCATCGATGCTGGTGGCGAAGCCGGTCACCGCCAGGCGCCAGAAGCCATGGTGTTTGCTGGTGTCCTCGTCGTCCGCGCCGTCGTCTGGGCGCAGGCCATTGATGATCATGTGCACGCCCAGCGCACCGAGCAGGCCGAAAGCGATCCAGTGATCGAAGGCCTCCACGTACTGCAGCGCGGCGCGGCCGAGCAGCCAGCCGATCACCGGGGTGATGCCTTCGATGACACCGAAAATGAGGCCGGCGCGCAGCGCGTCGGAGAAACGGGGCTTGCGCATCGCCGCGCCTTTGCCGATCGCCGCGGCGAAGGCATCGGTGGACATGGCAAAGCCGATCAGCAGGATCGAAACAGGCGACATTGGGGTACGCGGCAGGTCGGGCGATATCGAGCAACGGACCGCGAACGCGCCCAACCTGTCGTTGCGCACGCGGACCGCTGGTCTCGCCAACCATGATGGTTGCCCGCACCACGGCGCACTGGCCGAGTATGTTGATGCGGGCGATTCCTGCAGCAGGAATCCGGCTACTCCCCAAGGGGACGCGAAGCTTAGCACCGGGGTTGTGGCGTGGCGCGTTTACCGGCAATTGCGCAGGTCACGCTGGATTTCATAGCCCCGGCTATAAGCCGTGGCGGGTAGAGCCGACCGTTGGTCGGCTGCACGGCGTGATCGGGCTCTGCAGCCGACCAACGGTCGGCTCTACGCCACCGATCCGCGCGGTGCCCTCACTCTTCCTCCGGCGGCAACACGATCTGCTCGTCATCGATGGCCAGCTTGCCGGCCATCAGCACCGCCTGGGTGCGGTTGGTGACGCCCAGCTTGCGCAGGATCGCGGTGACATGGGCCTTGATCGTCGCTTCGGAGACATTGAGGTCGTAGGCGATCTGCTTGTTGAGGCGGCCGGCACCGAGCATCTGCAGCACCCGGAACTGCTGCGGCGTCAGCTCGCGCAGGCGCTGGCCGATTTCGCGCTCTTCGCGGCCGGTCGGCGGCACGTTGTGCGCCTCCGGTGGGGCCCAGGTCTCGCCATCGAGGATGGTGCCCAAGGCGTGGCCGATCGTGTCCGAATCGGCGGATTTGGGGATGAAGCCGAACGCACCATGGTCGAGCGCGCGGCGCATCACGGTCGGCTCCTCGCGCGCGGACACCACCACCACCGGCAGCTGCGGGTGCAGGGCACGCATGTGCACCAGCGCATTGAAGCCCTGCGCACCGGGCATGTTGAGGTCCATCAGGACCAGGTCGGCGTCGGTGTGCTGGTCGGCCAGCTGGTACAGCGCTTCCACGCTGTCCGCTTCGTACAGCTGCACGCCGGGGATGACACGGCTCACGGCGCCGCGAAGTGCTTCGCGGAACAGCGGGTGGTCATCGGCAATCAGGAGGGTAGGCATGGTGGGGGCCATGTTGCGAAAGGGGTAACACGCTGAAACGGAACGAGTGTATCGAGCCGGCAGCCCCCTGAGTCAGGGGGCGGCCGCGCGGCGGCGGGGGTGTGGGTGATCGTGAGAAGGGGCCCACGGTCCGCTTGCGGACCCCTCACTTCACCTTGCGTTCTTCCACCAGCGAGGCCACGACCGACGGATCGGCCAGGGTCGAGGTGTCGCCGAGCTGATCCGGCGCGTTCTCGGCGATCTTGCGCAGGATGCGGCGCATGATCTTGCCCGAGCGCGTCTTCGGCAGGCCAGGGGCCCACTGCAGGTGGTCGGGCGCGGCGATCGGCCCGATCTCCTTGCGCACCCAGGCGACCAGTTCCTTGTGCAGCTCCTCGCTCGGCGTCTCGTCGGCGATCAGGGTCACGTAAGCATAGATGCCCTGGCCCTTGATGTCGTGCGGGAAGCCGACCACGGCCGCCTCGGCCACCTTCGGGTGCGAGACCAGCGCGCTTTCCACTTCGGCGGTGCCGATGCGGTGGCCGGAAACGTTGATCACATCGTCGACGCGGCCGGTGATCCAGTAGTAGCCGTCCTCATCGCGACGGCAGCCGTCCCCGGTGAAGTAGCTGCCCGGATAGGTGCGGAAATAGGTGTCGATGAAACGCTGATGGTCGCCGTACACGGTGCGCATCTGGCCCGGCCACGAATCGCGGATGATCAGGTTGCCTTCGGTCGCGCCTTCCTGGATCTCGCCATCGGCATTGACCAGCGCCGGTTGCACGCCGAAGAAGGGCAGGGTGGCCGAGCCTGGCTTGAGATCGACCGCGCCGGGCAGCGGCGAGATCAGGATGCCGCCGGTTTCGGTCTGCCACCAGGTATCCACGATCGGGCAGCGGCTGTCGCCGACCACCTCGTAGTACCAGCGCCAGGCTTCGGGATTAATCGGCTCGCCGACGCTGCCGAGCAGGCGCAGCGAACTGCGCGAGGTGCGCTTGACCGGTGCATCGCCTTCGCGCATCAACGCGCGGATCGCGGTCGGGGCGGTGTAGAAGATGGTGACCTGGTGCTTGTCGATCACCTCCCAGAAGCGCGAGGTGTTCGGGAAGTTCGGCACGCCTTCGAACATCACCGAGGTCGCGCCATTGGCCAGCGGCCCGTACACGATGTAGCTGTGGCCGGTGACCCAGCCGACATCGGCGGTGCACCAGTAGATGTCGTCCTCGCGCAGGTCGAACACCGCTTCATGGGTGTAGGCCGCATACAGCAGGTAACCGCCGGTGGTGTGCAGCACGCCCTTGGGCTTGCCGGTGGAGCCGGAGGTGTAGAGGATGAACAGCGGATCCTCGGCATTCATGCGCTCGGGCTCGCACTGGGTCGGCTGCGGGTCCACCACATCGTGGAACCAGCGGTCGCGCGGGGCCTGCATGTCCACCGCGCCGCCGGTGTGGCGCACCACCAGCACCGTTTCCACGGTGGTGGTGCCGGGCAGCTTCAGCGCCGCATCGACGTTGGCCTTGAGCGGGATCTTCTTGCCACCGCGCAGCCCTTCATCGGCAGTGATGATCAGCTTGCTGCCGCAGTCGATGACGCGGTCGGCGATCGAGTTCGGGGCAAAGCCGCCGAACACCACCGAGTGGATCGCACCGATGCGTGCGCAGGCCAGCATGGCCACGGCGGCGTCGACGATCATCGGCAGGTAGATGGTGACCCGGTCGCCCTTCTTGACGCCGAGGTTGCGCAGCGCGTTGCCGAGGCGGCAGGTGCGCTCATACAGCTCGCGGTAGGTCACGCCCTGGGCGGGTGCATCGGGGCTGTCCGGTTCGAACAGCAGGGCGACCTTGTCACCGCGTTTGTCGAGCTGCCGGTCCAGGCAGTTGACGCTGGCGTTGAGTTCGCCGTCTTCGAACCACTTGATGCGGAAATCATCGAGCTGGTAGCTGACGTTCTTGATGCGGGTCGGTTTCTTGAACCAGTCCAGGCGCTCGGCGGCCTTGCCCCAGAAGGCGTCCGGGTGCTCCACCGATTCACGGTAGCGCTGCTGGTACGTGTTCCTGTCGATCCGCGATGCCGCGGCGAACGCGGCGTCGACGGGGTAAAGATCAGCCATGGCACCCTCACTTGCACGTTGACTTGGGTTGTGCGGTCGCAGCATAAGCGGCGACCTCTCCCCCTCAGTTTGCCGCATCCACCCGCCTGCGCGGTGTCGAGGTGGTTAGACCATGGTCGAACGCCGCATGCCCTGGTATGAGAGGGCCGTCTAGCCCGGTAGCTCACGACTGCTGGTCGTGAGGCAAGGCGTACCGACCAACGGTCGGTACCTGCGCGGTGCCTGCGGCACCTGCCGGTCCCCTGCCGGCGCCCGGGTCGTACTCGCCCCTTGGGGCGAGTACGACTAATGGCCAATAGCTTCGGTGCGTCAACGCGCCGCACCCTCGGCTCGACCGTGCCCCATGCGCGGCATCACCTTGCCACCCGGGAGAGAGGGCAACATGAGCCACCGTTTGCTGAGGACGACACGCCGGCCGTTGGCCGCCGCCCTGTTCGTCGCACTGATCGCGCCAGGCATGGCGTTCGCTGAAACCGCAAAAGAAAGAGCGCTGGAAGCCCGCGTTGTTGAGCTCGAGCGCCAGGTCCAGCTGCTGCTGAACAACCAGCAGCAACAGCAGGCCCAGATCAGCCAGGCCCAGACCGATGTCACCGCCGTGCGCACGGTCCAGGCGCAGCAACCGGTGGCAGCCACCGTGCCGGCCGGCAAGCAGCCGATCCAGGTCACCACCATCACCCCGGGCGCCGCACCGGGCACCACGGTCAAGATCGGCGGCTTCATCAAGGCCGATTTCCTGGCCACCCAGACCGGCGACGGCCAGCTGGCCGACGATGCCACCGGCCGCGCGCTGTACCTGCCGGGCCAGACCCCGGTGGCCGGTGCCGGCGGCAGCGGCAAGCGCTCGGACGTGGACTACAACGCCCACGCCAAGTTCTCGCGCTTCAATCTCGGCATCGACAATGTCAGCGAGGCCGGCAACAAGTCCGGTGCGTTCTTCGAGATGGACTTCTTCGGCAACTCGCTGGGCAACCAGACCGCGACCAATACTTACGGTGCGACCCTGCGTCACGCCTACATGTACTGGAACAACTGGATGGCCGGCCAGACCTGGTCGAACTTCATGGACGCGGCTTCGCTGCCGGAAGCGGCCGACTTCGTTGGCCCGACCGATGGCGTGATCTTCGTGCGCCAGGCCCAGATCCGCTACACCCAGGGCGGCTTCAGCGTCGCGCTGGAAAATCCGGAAACCACGCTGCTCACCGGCACCCGCAACCCGGTCACCGGCGCGTGGACCAACGTGGCCAGCAATTCCGACCGTGGCGCACTGCCGGATCTGACCCTGCGCTACGGCTGGAAGGGCGACTGGGGCACCTTCGGCGTGGGTGGCGTGGTTCGCCAGCTGAAGGTCGACAACCAGACCACCGGTGCCGATGCGGACAAGATCGCCGGCGGCCTTACCCTCGGCGGCAAGTGGGTGATGGGCCCGACCGATACGCTGCATTACCAGGTCACCGGTGGTGAAGGCATCGCGCGTTACATCGGCCTGGGCGTCACCGCCGATACCGCGTATGACATCGCCCGTGACGAACTCAACCCGACCGGCGTATTGGCAGGCTATGTGGGCTGGCGCCACGCCTTCACCCCGAAGCTGCGCACCAACCTGATCTACGCGCGCAGTGATTACGACAACGACGGCAGCCTGGGCCCGCTGGTCACCAAGAGCGTGCAGAGCATCCGCGGCAACGTGTTCTACACCCCGATGCCCAAGGTCGATGTCGGCGCCGAGCTGATGTACGGCGTGCGCGAGATCGAGGATGGCCGCAAGGGCGATATCAGCCGCCTGCAGTTCACTACGAAGTACAGCTTCTAAATGCGTGCCGACCAACGGTCGGCACCTACCAACAACGATTGCTTCGGAGGGGAAGCGTCCCATGTCAACAACACCTGCACCGGCGAAAGCCCAACTCACCCAGGGACACAAGAAGGTCATCTTCGCGTCCAGCCTGGGGACCGTCTTCGAGTGGTACGACTTCTTCCTGTACGGCTCGCTCGCCGCGATCATCGCCAAGCAGTTCTTCAGCGGTGTCAATGAAACCACCGGCATGATCTTCGCCCTGCTGGCGTTCGCGGCCGGCTTCTTCGTGCGTCCGTTCGGCGCGGCCTTCTTCGGCAGCCTCGGCGACCGCATCGGCCGCAAGTACACCTTCCTGGTCACGATCCTGATCATGGGCATTTCGACCTTCCTGGTCGGCGTGCTGCCCAACTACGCCTCGATCGGTTTCGCCGCCCCGGTGATCCTGATCATCCTGCGCCTGGCCCAGGGCCTGGCGATGGGTGGCGAATACGGTGGTGCCGCAACCTACGTCGCCGAGCACGCACCGGCCGACAAGCGTGGCCTGTACACCAGCTTCATCCAGTGCACCGCGACGCTCGGCCTGTTCATGTCGCTGCTGATCATCCTGGCCTGCCGCTACTTCCTGGGCAATGAAGCGTTCGAAGCCTGGGGCTGGCGTATTCCGTTCCTGGTCTCGATCGTGCTGCTGGGCATCTCGGTGTGGATCCGCCTGCAGCTGAGCGAATCCCCGCTGTTCCAGCAGATGAAGGCGGAAGGCAAGGGCTCCAAGACCCCGTTCCGTGACAGCCTCAAGGACGGCAACCTCAAGCTGATGCTGCTGGTCCTGCTCGGTGCCGCAGCCGGCCAGGCCGTGGTGTGGTACGGCGGCCAGTTCTACGCGCTGTTCTTCCTGAGCAGCATGCTCAAGGTCGACGCCACCACCTCCTATCTGCTGATCGCCGCAGCCCTGGCACTGGGCGTGCCGTTCTTCATCTTCTTCGGCTGGCTGTCCGACCGTATCGGCCGCAAGAAGATCATCCTCGCCGGCTGTCTGCTGGCCGCGATCACCTACATCCCGATCTTCAAGGGCCTGACCCACTTCGCCAACCCGGCCATCGAAGAAGCCCGCACCAACTCGCCGGCGCTGGTCAATGCCGATCCGAACACCTGCTCGTTCCAGTTCGATCCGGTTGGCCTGCGCAAGTTCACCAGCTCCTGCGACGTGGCCACCGCGGCCCTGACCAAAGCCGGTGTGCCCTATGAAGTGAAGCCGGCACCGGCTGGTACGCTGGCGACGGTCAACGTCGGGACCACCGCGGTGACCTCCTACGAGGCTGCAGGCCTGACCAAGGAAGACCTCAAGGCCAAGGGTGATGCCTTCGGCGGAGAGCTCAAGGGTGCGTTGGGTGCCGCCGGTTACCCGGCCAAGGCCGACAATGCGCGCATCAACATCCCCGGCACGATCTTCATGCTGTGGCTGCTGGTGCTGTATGTGACCATGGTCTACGGCCCGATCGCCGCTTACCTGGTCGAGCTGTTCCCGACCCGCATCCGCTACACCTCGATGTCGCTGCCGTACCACATCGGTAACGGCTGGTTCGGTGGCTTCCTGCCGGCGATCTCGTTCGCACTGGTGGCCGGTACCGGCAACCTCTACTACGGCCTGTGGTACCCGATCATCATCGCGTTGATGACGGTCGTGGTCGGTGGTCTGTTCCTGCATGAAACCAAGGACGTGGACATCACCAAGTAACGGTGATCCACACGGCAGGACGAAGGGGCCGCGATGCGAATCGCGGCCCTTTTTGTGTCCTGGGTAGTGCCGGCCGCTGGCCGGCTCTGCATGAGATTCCGGAGACGCGTGCATGGCTGCCGGCCAGCGGCCGGCACTACCGATCCCGCCATCACGCAGCCTGCCGCTATAGTCGGCCCATGAGCGATGCCCACACCGATCCTGCCGCGCTTCCCGCGATCCTGCAGCGCCTACGTACCGCCTGGCAGGCCAACCGCCCGACGCTGGAACAGCGCCGCGATGCCCTGCAGCGCCTGCGCGCGGCCCTCAAGGCCCGCCTGCCGGAGATGGCCACGGCGATCTCGGCCGACTTCGGCCACCGCTCCACCCACGAATCGCTGATCGCCGACGGCATGACCGTGCTCGGCGACATCGACCATCTGTGCAGCCACCTGCGCGGCTGGATGCGGCCGCGCCGGGTCGGGGTCGGCTGGCGGTTCTGGCCGGCACGCGCCCAGACCCGGCCGGTTCCTCTGGGTGTGGTCGGGGTGATCTCGCCCTGGAACTACCCGGTCAACCTGGCGTTGATTCCGCTGGCGACCGCGATCGCCGCCGGCAACCACGTGATCCTCAAGCCGTCCGAGCACACGCCGCGCACCAGCGCCTTCCTGCAGTCGCTGCTGGCGGAGGTGTTCCCCTCCGATCGCGTGGCGGTCGTGCAGGGCGATGGAGACCTTGCCAGCGCCGTGGCCGGCTCGCCGCTGGACCACCTGGTGTTCACTGGCTCCACCGCCATCGGCCGCAAGGTCATGGCCGCGGCCGCCGAGCACCTGACCCCGCTCACGCTGGAGCTGGGGGGCAAATCTCCGGCCATCGTCTGCAGCGATTACCCGTTGGAGAAGGCGGCCGCGCGGCTGGCCACCGGCAAGTTCTTCAATGCCGGCCAGACCTGCATCGCGCCGGACTACGTGCTGATCGACGGCCATCGCCAGCGCGAACTGGTGCAGCAGCTGCAGACGCAGGTGCAGGCGCGCTATGGCGATTTCAGCGACGCCGCCGATTACACCCGGATCATCCACGACGGCCAGTACCAGCGCCTGCGTGGCTATCTCGAGGAGGCCCGCGCGCGGGGCGTGCCGGTGATCGAACTGGCGACGGTCGATCCCGAGCGTGCGCAGCGCGAGCGGCTGATCGTGCCGACCATCGTGCTCGATCCGCCGGCGGACCTGGCGCTGATGCGCGAAGAGATCTTCGGTCCGATCCTGCCGGTCTGCGCGTATCCGGATCTGGACGCCGCCATCGCAGAGGTGCAGTCCCGTGACCGCCCGTTGGCGCTGTACGTCTTCAGTCACGAACGTTCGCAGGTGGAACGGGTGCTGGCGCAGGTCGTGGTCGGCGGCGTCACCGTCAACGACACCCTGCTGCATTTCGCGGTCAATGGCCTGCCGTTCGGCGGGGTCGGCCCGAGTGGCATGGGCGCGTACCACGCGCGCGCCGGGTTCGATGCGATGAGCAAGCAGCTGCCGATTCTGTGGCAGTCGCGCTGGGCCGCCAGCGATCTGCTCAAGCCGCCGTATTCGAAGATCGCCGGGATGTTGAAGGCGATGGTGCGGTGAGGGCCGCCGGCATGGACGCCCGCTACAGACGCCTGAGCGTGGCCAGGAACGCGTCGGGATCCTCCGGGGATACCAGCAGCGTGTAACCGGCCGTCGTCGGCAGGATCACCACCTTCGCGGGATCGGTCACTGCTGCAAATGCTTTCCCCTTGCCGGTGCGGAACCACCCCAGTGAAAGGCCCGGCATGCCGATGCCATTGGTGCGTAGACCCAACGCAGTGTCATCGCTGCCGGGCAGCCGCCGTCGCGCGCCGGCATGATCGATCTGTGCCATCGGAACGGAAACGGAATACGCGCCGCCACCGACGGTCAGGGTCGTGGCGTCCGCCGTCAGCCGGATCGCGCTGAGTTGCCAGACGCCAAGCAGGCCGATGATGACGGCCAGAGAGGTGGCGCCGAGCGCGGCCAACTGGGACATCCTGTCCTGCCCGAGGAAGTAGACCGCCGCGCCGACCAACAGTAGCGGGACGACGCCGATCAGCAGCACCGCAGCGAGGGTCTTGTAATTCAACGCGTGGATCGCGAATTCAGTGGGCATGAATGCTCCTTCGGGCATATGTCGCGGTCACGGGCGACATCTCGAGAATCTTCCTCCAGTCGACAGCGATGCAAGTGGGGAAGCTCCTCGCTTTCATGTGCGAAAGCACCTACAGAACTGCGATTCATCTGCAACATTTGCAGTGTGATATTCCCTTGGCCACTGGACAACGTGTTGCGCCGCTGGCCCCGGCGCCTCCGCTAGCGAGTGGCGCTGCGGGTCAATCAGGTCATGTGGCGCAAAGCACCCTCAACCCCCCGGCTGCGGCGATCGGTCTTCGTGGAACCACGCATGGGCCGCAGCTTCCAGATCGCCTTCCTCGGCGATCACCGAACCGTCCTCGTCCAGCAGGGTGTAGTGGCGCTGGTCACCGCCCAGCGCGGCGCTGCCATCCAACCCGAGCAGCAGGGTGTAGAGGGTGTCGGTGGTGAAGACATCGAGCATCTCCCGCAACAGCTGGGTCTGCTCGGGCGACAGGTCCATCGCGGCGATCCTTTCTGCGCAAGCCGTGCCTGGGGTCCATGCCATGGCGAGCAGGTTCGCTTTCTCCGCGTACCACCTTGTTACGAAGGCATCTGCGTTCATTGAATATCTGCGCTGCCGGGGGTGGGCCACAGCCTAGCGGGGGACGCAGGCGTGTGGCAAAAATCTGGGTGCCCGGACGCGAGAGCCTGCCGGCCAGCAGCCGGCAGGGCGTGCGCCCACCGACCAACGGTCGGTGGCTACCGGTAGAATGCCCGCATGAAAATCGCCTCCTGGAACGTCAATTCGCTCAACGTGCGCCTGCCGCACCTGGAACAATGGCTCACGGCGTTCGCGCCGGACGTGGTCGGTATCCAGGAAACCAAGATGGAGGACCACAAGTTCCCCGACGCGGTGCTGGCCGGGCTGGGCTACCGCAGCGTGTTTGCCGGGCAGAAGACCTACAACGGCGTCGCGCTGCTCTCGCGCGAACCGGCGCAGGACGTGCAGATCGGCATTCCCGGTTTCGAGGATGAGCAGAAGCGCGTCATCGCCGGGACCGTCAACGGCGTGCGCATCATCAATCTGTACGTCGTCAACGGTCAGGACGTCGGCACCGACAAGTACGCCTACAAGCTGCGCTGGCTGGAGGCCGTGCATGCCTGGGTCGAGGCCGAGCTGGCCAGGTACCCGGAACTGGTGGTGATGGGCGACTTCAACATCGCCCCCGATGCCCGCGACGTGCACGACCCGCTGGTCTGGAACGAGAACCACATCCTGACCTCCACCGCCGAGCGCGGCGCCCTGAACAAGCTGCTGCAGCTGGGCCTGCACGATGCGTTCCGCCTGCACAGCGAGGAAGAAGGCGTGTTCAGCTGGTGGGATTACCGGGCGGCCGGCTTCCGTCGCAACCTGGGCCTGCGCATCGACCTGACCCTGGTCTCCGACGCGCTCAAGGCGCGCGCGCTGGCCTCGGGCATCGACCGCGAGCCGCGCACCTGGGAGCGCCCCAGCGACCATGCCCCGGCGTGGGTAGAACTGGCGCCGTAAACAACAAGGCCCGGCAGTGCCGGGCCTTGTTGATCGAATGAAGTACGTTAGCGCGTCAGCGGATGCTTTTACGGGTGAACAGATTCACGATCGCCAGCAGAATGACTGCGCCGATCAGCGAATAGATGAACGACCACAGCGTGATCGCTTCATTGATGCCACCGCCGAAAAAGTAGCCGGCAATCAGCGCGCCGACGATGCCGACCACGATGTTGAGGATGATGCCTTGCTGCGCGTCCCGCTTCATGATGATGCTGGCAAGCCAGCCCACGATGCCGCCGACGATCAACCAGATGATGATGCCCATAGCGTTGACTCCCTCTGTGCGGATGCGACCTGTGCAGTTGACGGCACACCCCGTGAAGTCGTCGTGCAGCCGGCATGGCGGGGGCGTGGCATGACCCTGCCTGCGACCTTGGACGGCCCCTGGCGCTTCGGCCCGGTCACGGTCTGGCGCCTGCCGCATGTGCCGGGCACCCGCGGCGAGCCCCAGGCCCGGGTCCTGCTGGCCGAGCAGCTGGGCGGGGCGCCGCAGGACCTGCCGCTGCAGCGTGACCCGCGTGGCCGCCCGGCGCTGCATGGCCCGTTGGCCCATGTGGGCACCGGGTGGAGTCACAGCCACGGCCTGCTGCTGGTCGCGATGGGTGAGGGGGTGCGGCTGGGCGTGGACCTGGAACCGCTGCGCCCGCGCCCGCGGATGCTGGAGATCGTGCAGCGCTTCTTCCACCCGGCCGAGATCGCCTGGCTGGAATCGCTGGACGAGAACGCCCGCAACCACTGGTTCTTCCGGGTGTGGTGCGCCAAGGAGGCGCTGCTGAAGGCGCAGGGGCAGGGCATCTCGTTTGGTCTGCACCGGCTGCAGCTGGCCCCCGGCATCGACGGAGGCCTGCACCTGGCCTGGTGCGACCCGGAACTGGGGCCCGCCGAGCGCTGGCACCTGCATGAGTGGCAGGCGGCGGATGATTTCCGCGCGGCGCTGGCCTGGCATGCGGTGTGAGATCGAGGGCGTGGCCAGCGATTGGGTGTGCGGGCGGAGGCAGCCGACCAACGGTCAGGTATGCGAGCAGCGGCAGCCGACCAACGGTCGGCTCTACCGACCTGCGATAATGGTGCCATGACTGAACACATCCTCCCCGCTGGCGTGGCCGACGCGCTTGAGCGCGGCCTGGCCGCCATGCAGCTGGACGCCGCGCTGGCACCGCCGCTGCTGACCTACCTGACCCTGCTCGACCGCTGGAACCGCACCTACAACCTCACCGCGATCCGCGACCCGCTGGAGATGGTCACCCGCCATCTGCTCGATTCGCTGGCGATGCAGCCGTACCTGGAGAGCGGCACCCTGGCGGACCTGGGCACCGGCCCCGGGCTGCCCGGCATCCCGCTGGCGATCGCGCGCCCGCAGCTGCAGGTGACCCTGGTCGAAAGCAATGGCAAGAAGGCCCGCTTCATGCGCGAGGCCGTGCGCCAGCTGGGCCTGGGCAACGCCCGCGTAGCCGAGTCGCGCGCCGAGGCGCTGGCCGAACCGGCCGCCTATGACTATCTGACCGCGCGCGCGATGGACACCCTGGCCGGGATCATCCGGGTCGGTGGGCACCTGCTGCGCCCCGGCGGCCGCCTGCTGGCGATGAAAGGCGTGTACCCGCACGACGAGATCGCGCAGCTGCCGGCCGGTTGGTCGGTCGAACAGGTGCTGCCGTTGAGCGTCCCTGGATTGACCGGCGAGCGCCATCTGGTGGTGGTCACCGGCCCGTGAGCCGGTGACTCCCGCGCCCGCATCGCCCGCCCCAGCGTCGTCCCGACGCCCTCCCGCGGTGGCCCCGTGCGGTGCCATCGGCGTGCCCGTGGGCGTCGTTGCGGCATTGCGGCGCGTGCCTGCCGCGCATCTCACAGTGCATGACACGCCCCATATACGCATAATGACCAGTCCCACTCCCTGCCGATGAGGCTCACCCGCATGGCCCGCATCATCGCCATCGCCAACCAGAAAGGTGGCGTCGGCAAGACCACGACCGCCGTCAATCTGGCCGCCTCCCTGGCTGCTGCACCCAAGCGCGTGCTTCTTGTCGACCTCGATTCCCAAGGCAATGCGACCATGGGCAGCGGCGTGGACAAGCGCGAAGTCGCCGCTTCCACCTGTGATCTGCTGCTGGGCGAAAGCACCGCAGCCGAGGTCCGGGTCAAGACGCCGGAGGGCTTCGACCTGCTCCCGGGCAACATCGACCTGACCGCCGCCGAGATCCAGCTGATGGACCAGAGCGAGCGCGAGCAGCGCCTCAAGCGCGCGCTGGCCCCGATCCGCGACGAATACGATTACATCCTGATCGACTGCCCGCCGGCGCTGTCGCTGCTGACGCTCAACGCGCTGGCCGCCGCCGATTCGGTGATCGTGCCGATGCAGTGCGAGTACTACGCGCTGGAAGGCCTGAGCGCGCTGGTGGAAACCATCGAAGCGCTGCGCGCCAACCTCAATCCCGCGCTGGAAATCGAGGGCGTGCTGCGCACCATGTTCGATGTGCGCAACAACCTGGCCAATGCCGTGTCGGCCGAGCTGACCGAGCACTTCGGCGAGCAGGTGTTCCGCACCATCGTGCCGCGCAACGTCCGCCTGGCCGAGGCGCCCAGCCATGGCCAGAGCATCGTCGGGTACGACCGTGCCTCGCGCGGTGGCGTTGCCTATCTCGGCCTGGCCGGCGAGATCATCCGTCGCAACAACCAACGCAAGAAGGCCGACAAGGCCATGGAGACCGCCTGATGAGCACCAAGCCTGCCCTCGGCAAGAAACGCGGCCTCGGCCGTGGCCTCGACGCGCTGTTGGGGCCCAAGGGGGCGGTGACACAGGTGCAGGCAGCGGCCGTGGTCGAACCGCAGCCGGGTGAACTCCTGCGCAAGCTGCCGGTGGGCCATCTGCAGCCGGGCAAATACCAGCCGCGCCGCGACATGGACGAAACCAAGCTCGCCGAGCTGGCCGAGTCGATCAAGGCCCAGGGCGTGATCCAGCCGATCCTGGTCCGCCAGCTCGGCCCGGACAGCTTCGAGATCGTGGCCGGCGAACGCCGCTGGCGCGCGTCGCAGCTGGCCGGCCTGGACGAAGTGCCGGTGGTGGTGCGCGAGCTGGAAGACCGCACGGTCATCGCGATGGCGCTGATCGAGAACATCCAGCGCGAAGACCTCAACCCGCTCGAGGAAGCCGAAGCCCTGCAGCGGCTGATCAGCGAATTCGCCCTGACCCATGCCGAGGCCGCCCAGGCCGTGGGCCGCTCGCGTGCGGCGGTGTCCAACCTGCTGCGCCTGCTGGAGCTGCCGATCGCGATCCGCCTTCTGCTGGAAACCCGCCGGCTGGAAATGGGCCATGCCCGCGCCCTGCTGACCCTGGCGCCGGAACTGGCCAGCAAGCTGGCCCAGGAAGCGGCCGACCAGGGCTGGTCGGTACGCGAAGTGGAACACCGCGCGCAGCAGTTCGCTGCCGGCAAGGTGCCCGGCGCGCTGCGCAAGAAGCCCTCCGCCGCTGCACCGCAGGCCGACATCGCCTCGCTGGAAACCGAACTGTCCGAGTCGCTGGGCGCCCGCGTGGCGATCAACCACGGCCGCGGCGGCAAGGGCAAGCTGATCATCCATTACACCGACCTGGACACGCTGGATGGCGTGCTCGACCGACTTCGCGCACAGAAGGGCTGAGTCCCCCGCAGGCGTCAGAGGATTTCCCCCCAGCAATGAACCCCACCAAGGTCGACCGCAACCATCTGTTGCGTCTGACCGACCTGCCGAATGTCGGGCCGGCCTGTGAGAAAGATCTCCGTCTGATCGGCATCCGCGTGCCAGCGCATCTGCGCGGTCGCGATGCCTATGACATGTACGCGCAGCTGTGCCTGCGCACGGGGGTGATGCACGACCCCTGCGTGATCGATGTATTCCTGTCGGTGCTGCGTTTCATGCAGGGCGAAGCGCCGCGGCCGTGGTGGGATTTCAGCAAGGAACGCAAGGCCACCCTGGCCAAGGAAGCGCCGCTCAGCCTCTGGTGAAGCGGACCACCGGGACGTGTGCAACGCCACGCGGGCGTCCCGGGAAAGCACTGTATTGATACGTGGCAAGTAGGACGGACGGACCCCATGACCATTCTCGTGACCGGCGCTGCCGGCTTCATCGGCGCCAACACCTGCAAGGCCCTGCTCGCGCGCGGTGAGCGCGTCGTCGGCCTGGACAACTACAACGACTACTACGATCCGCAGATCAAGCGCGATCGCGTGGCTGCGCTGTGCCCGCAGGCCGATATCCGCGTGCTCGACCTGACCGACCGCGACGGCCTGGCCGCGCTGTTCGACGAGGTGCAGCCGACCCGGGTCATCCACCTGGCCGCCCAGGCCGGCGTGCGGTACTCGCTGGAAAACCCGCATGCCTACGTCGACAGCAACCTGACCGGCTTCGTCAACATGCTGGAGCTGTGCCGCCACCGCGGCGTGGCCCATCTGGTGTATGCCTCGAGCAGCTCGGTGTACGGCGATTCGGCCACCCCGCCGTTCTCCGAAGACCAGCGCATCGACAAGCCGCGCTCGCTGTACGCCGCGACCAAGGCCGCCAACGAGCTGATGGCCTACACCTACGCCCAGCTGTTCGGCCTGCATGCCACCGGCCTGCGCTTCTTCACCGTGTACGGCCCGTGGGGCCGCCCGGACATGGCGCCGCTGCTGTTCTCGCGCGCGGTCCTGGCCGGCCGCCCGATCGACGTGTTCAACGACGGAAAAATGCAGCGCGACTTCACACATGTCTCCGACATCGTGGATGGCATCCTCGGCGCGCTGGCGCATCCGTCCAGCGACACGGTGCCGCACCGGGTGTTCAACCTCGGCAACCACACGCCGATCGAACTGGAGCACTTCATCGGGGTCATCGAGTCCGCCGCCGGACGCCCGGCGCAGAAGGTCTACAAGCCGATGCAGCCCGGCGACATGGTCCGCACGATGGCCGATACCACGCGGGCGCATGACGCGTTCGGCTACGAGCCGGCGATGCCGATCGAGCGCGGTCTGCCGCCGGTGGTGGCCTGGTGCCGGGATTATTTCGGGGATCACGCCTGACACACACGCCTCGATTCATCTTCGGATAACCTCGGGTGCGGAAAATGCGCGCTCTTTTTCGATCCTGGCCATTCGCAGAGCCCGACCATGAGCCAACCCCAGTTGTCGGTCGTCGTCCCGGTCTTCAATGAACGCGACAACGTCACGCCCCTGATCAACGAGATCACCACCGCGCTGCGCGGGCAGGTCGATTTCGAAATCGTCTACATCGACGACCATTCGCGCGACGACACCCTGGCGGTCCTGCAGGCCCTGAAGGCCACCACGCCCGAGCTGCGGGTTCTGCACCACGTCACCCAGAGCGGGCAGAGCACCGCGGTGCGCAACGGCGTCAAGCACGCCCGCGCGCCGTGGATCGCCACCCTGGACGGTGACGGCCAGAACGATCCGGCCGACATCCCCAAGCTGCTCGCCGCGCGCGCGGCGGCCGCCACCGAGGTCAAGCTGTTCGCCGGGTGGCGTGTGAACCGCCAGGATTCGGGCAGCAAGCGCTGGGCCAGCAAGTGGGCCAATGCGATCCGCGCGCGCATGCTGCACGACGATACCCCCGATACCGGCTGCGGCATCAAGCTGTTCGAGCGTGCGGCGTTCCTGGAGCTGCCGTACTTCGACCACATGCACCGCTACCTGCCCGCGCTGATGCAGCGGGCCGGCTGGAAGACCACCAGCGTGCCGGTCAACCATCGGCACCGCACCGCGGGTGTGTCCAAGTACAACAACCTGGGCCGCGCGCTGGTCGGCATCCGCGACCTGCGCGGCGTAGCCTGGCTGATCACGCGCAGCAAGCGCACCGCCGTGGAAGAGCGCTGATGGAACTGCACTGGCTCGACCAGCCACTGACGTGGCTTTACTGGACCGGCCTGCACGTGACCGGCTGGAAGTTGATCGGCTACACCGGCGCGCTGATGTTCGGTGGCCGCTGGCTGGTCCAGTTCATCGCCTCGCGCCGTGCCGGCAAGCCGGTGATCCCGCGCCTGTTCTGGTACATGAGCGTGGTCGGCAGCCTGATGACGCTGAGCTACTTCCTGTTCTCGGCCAAGCAGGACTCGGTGGGCGTGCTGCAGAACCTGTTCCCGGCGTTCACCGCGCTGTACAGCCTGAAGCTGGATATCGACCATCGTGGGTGGAAGCGGGACAAGGCGGCGCATTGAGGGCGTGCCGACCGACCAACGGTCGGTGGCTACCGGATGGGGCCAACGTAGGATGGGGGCCGGCGCCGTAACGGGGGCCGGCGTCGGCGACATGGGCCGCGCGTTTGCGAGGTAGCCACCGACCAACGGTCGGTGGCTACCTCGCGCCTTCGGCGCTGGGGTCCCAGCCTGTGGCCGGTCCCCGGTCCTGCCCGCGACGCGGGCAGGACCTTTGATCCATGCGCAGCCCCTTCGCCGGGTGCCATCATCGGGGTTTGCCGTCCCCCGGGAACCCTGATCGTGAAATCACCGCTCGTTGCTGCGCTGCTGCTCGCCTTGGCCCTTCCTGCCGGCGCCGCCCTGGCCGCGCCTCCAGCTGCCCCGGCCGCCGCCCCGGCCAGCCTGGCCACCGAAAGCCCCGCCGATGCGCAGTTCCGCGCCATCTACGAGAAGGAATGGGCCTGGCGCGAAGCCGGTGGCGGTGAGGCCAGCGAAGACGGCGACGGCCCGGCCAACGCCACCCGCATGCCCGATGTCGGCGCGGCCGCGCAGCAGGGCCGGCTGAAGGTCTGGGACGACGTGCTGGCCCAGCTGGACAAGGTCGACACCCAGGCGCTCTCCGCCGAGAACCGCATCAACTACGCGATCTACCGCGACCAGGTGTTCAACCTGGCCGCCGATGTGCGCCTGCGCGCCTACGAAATGCCGTTCAACGCGGACTCCTCGTTCTGGTCCAACCTGTCCTTCATGGCCCGGCGCGAGATGAAGACCGCGCAGGACTACCGCAACTACATCGCGCGCCTGAACGATGTGCCGCGCTACTTCGACCAGCAGACCGACAACATGCGTGCCGGCCTCAAGCGTGGCTTCAGCGTGCCGCGCGCGGTGCTCGATGGCCGCGAGGTGTCCATCGCCACGGTCTCCGAACTGAAGGACCCGACCCAGTCGCCGCTGTACGCGCCGTTCAAGAAGCTGCCGGCCAGCATCCCGGCCGCCGAGCAGGCACAGCTGCAGGAGCAGGCCCGCCAGGCCATCGGCGGCAGCGTGGTGCCGGCCTTCGCCAAGCTGCGCACCTTCTTCGTCAGCGAGTACGTGCCGCAGGCGCGCACCACCCTGGCCGCCGAAGCGATGCCCGGCGGCAAGGCGTACTACAAGCAGCAGATCCACGAATACACCACGCTGGACCTGACCCCGCAGCAGATCCACGAGATCGGCCTGAAGGAAGTGGCGCGCATCCAGGCCGAGATGGACGGCATCATCAAGCAGGTCGAGTTCAAGGGCAGCTTCGCCGAGTTCCTGACCTTCCTGCGCACCGACCCGCAGTTCTATGCCAAGACCCCGGACGAGCTGCTGCACCGCGCGGCGTGGATCTCCAAGCGCGTGGATGGGGTGATCGGCAAGTACATGACCCTGCCGCGCGCGCGCTTCACCATCGTGCCGGTACCGCCGGATATCGCCCCGTTCTGGACCGCCGGCCGCGGTGGCATGGGCACCTACTGGCTCAACACCTACAACCTGCCGGCACGGCCGCTGTACAACCTGCCGGCGCTGACCCTGCACGAGTCCGATCCGGGCCACGCCCTGCAGGGCGCGCTGGCGGCCGAGCAGGGCGAGCAGCCGGCGTTCCGCCGCAACAACTACATCTCCGCCTACGGCGAAGGGTGGGGCCTGTACTGCGAGAAGCTCGGCGTGGAGATGGGCATCTACGAAACCCCGTACGAGGATTTCGGCCGCCTCACCTACGAGATGTGGCGTGCCGCGCGCCTGGTGATCGATACCGGCGTGCACCACAAGGGCTGGACCCGCGAGCAGGCGCTGTCCTACCTGCGCGACCACACCGCGCTGAGCGAGCATGAAGTGACCACCGAAGTGGATCGCTACATTTCCTGGCCGGGCCAGGCGCTGAGCTACAAGCTCGGCGAGATCGCGATCGTGCGCCTGCGTGCGCAGGCCGAGCAGGAGCTGGGCGACCGTTTCGACGTCAAGGCCTTCCACGACGCCGTGCTCAGCCAGGGCTCGGTGCCCCTGCCGGTGCTGGAGGAACAGATCCAGGCCTTCATCGCCCAGCGCAAGGCTGCGACCAGCTGAGATGCGCGGGGGCCGGCCATCGCGCCGGCCCCTGCCAACGTGAACCGACCTGCCGGGCTGCGATTGTGTAACGGCTTCACGCCCGGCTACCCTGCGGGCCATGTTCCGTCGTGCCCGCCCGCGTCCGTCCCTGCTGCTCCGCCTGCTGATGCTGGTGGTGGTCGGTGTGGGCGTGTTCGGCAGTTCGCTGGCCTCGGCCCTGGCCGATATCCACCTGAGCGTGCATGCCGACAGCAGCGAGCTGCATGGCAGCGATGACACCGCCGGCATCGCCTCCAGCGACGACGACGACAACGAAGACTGGCTGCATGCCCTGGTGCATTGCGGCCACTGCCATGGCCACGGCGGCGTGCTGCCGATGGCCGCGATGGCCTGGAGCCTGCCCGCCGCCCCCAGCCACGGCGTCCCTGCCGGGTTGGTCGCGCAACTGCGCACCCAGCCGCCCGAGAACCTGCTGCGTCCTCCGATAGCGATCTGATGCCCTGCGGCCGCGTGCCGCCGTTTGCCATCTGATTGTTTTCTGGAGACTCCCATGTGGATGCGTCTGGCAGCGTTGGCTGCCATTGCGTTCGTGCCGTGCGTATACGCACAGGGCACGACACCTGCTGCACCGTTGACCCTCGACGACGCCATCGCGCGCGTCGCCCAGTACCACCCCGACCTGCGCCTGGCGCAGGCCCAGCGCCCGGTGTGGGAAGCCCGCCGTGACGCGGCCGGCCTGTCACCCCCTTTGACCGTGGGCGTGGAGCTGGAGAACGCACTCGGCAGCGGTGATGCCCGTGGCGTCGATGCCGCCGAAGTCACCGTCACCCTGGCCGGTGTGCTGGAACGCGGCGGCAAGCTGGATGCCCGCCGCGCCGTGGCCCAGGCCAACCTGGACAGCCTGGCCCCGCAGCGCGAAACCGCGCGGCTGGATCTGATGGCCGAGGTCGCCCGCCGCTATCTGGCAGTGACCGACGCGCGTCAGCAGCTGCGCATCGCCGAGACCGATATCGAGCAGCGAAGACGCGCCGTCGCCGCCGCGCGGCTGCGCCTGCACGCCGGTGCCTCGCCCGAGTCGGTGCTGCTGACCGCGCAGGCGATGCAGGCCCAGGCCGAGCTGGACCGCGATCGCGCCCGGCAGATGGATCAGTCCGCGCGTGCGGCGCTGTCAGCACTGTGGCGCCAGCGCGAGCCCGGTTTCGACGTGGTCACCGGCGACCCGATGCAGCTGCCCGCGCTGCAGGACTTCGCCGTGCTCGCCGAGGAACTGCAGCGGACCCCGGAACTGGCGGTGCTGGCCGGCGAACGCCGCATCCGCGAAGCGCAGCTGCAGCTGGCCCGCACCCAGGCACGGCCCGATGTCAGCTGGCAGGTGGGCGTGCGCAACAGCCGCGATACCCGCGACACCTCCCTGGTCGCCGGTTTCAGCCTGCCGCTGGGCAGTGTGCGCCGTGCCGACCCGGAGATCCGCGCCGCCGAGGCCGAACTGGCGCTCAACAGTGTGGAACGCGAGGCGCGCGCGCTGCAACTGTACGCCACACTGGCCGAAGCACATGGCCGCTACCTGACCTCGCGGCTGGAAGTCACCCGCATGGAACGCGACGTACTGCCCCAGCTCAAGCGCGCCGAGAATGCCGCCGAGAAGGCCTGGCGTGCCGGCGCGATCAGCTACATGGAATGGGCACAGCTGCAGGCAATGCGCATCGAAGCACGCCAGCGCCAGCTGGAAGCGGCCATCGCCGCACAGACCGCTTTGATCGAACTCCAGCGTCTGACCGGCCAGAGCATGGTCGCCGCGACCGACACCGTGTCCACGGAGGACCGCCGATGACCACTACCCTGATCCGTACCGCGCTGGCCGGCAGCCTGTTGATCGCGCTGATGGCGCTCACCGGCTGCGGCGGCAGCGAACCCGCCACGGCGCCGGCCAAGGCGGCCGAGACGGACGCCGGCCATGGTGAAGCCGGACACGACGATGATCATGACGACCACGACGCCCCGGAAAGCACCACCATCGCCGCGGCCATGGCCCAACAGGCCGGCATCCGCGTCGCACCGGTCGTGGCCGGCACCATCGCTGACGAACACGACGTGCAGGGTCTGTTGACCCCGGTCGATGGCCGCGTTGCCCAGGTGATGGCGCGCTTCCCCGGTCCGATCCGCTCGCTGCGCGCCAATGTGGGCGACCGCGTGCGTGCCGGCCAGGTGCTGGCCAGCATCGAGAGCAACCTCAGTCTCACCACCTACACCGTGACCGCACCGATCGGTGGCGTGGTGCTCGCGCGCCAGGCCCAGGTCGGCGGCGTGGCCGGCGAGGGCACGCCCTTGTTCGAGATCGGTGATCTGTCCACGTTGTGGGTGGACCTGCATATCTTCGGCAACGACACCCAGCACATCACCGCTGGCGTGCCGGTCACGGTGTCGCGGATGACCGACGGCGTCAGCCAGGCCACCACGCTGGAGCGTGTGCTGCCCGGTACCGCCACCGCCAGCCAGAGCACGGTCGCCCGTGCCACGCTGCGCAACGATGATGGCCAATGGCGGCCCGGTGCCGCGGTCAAGGCCCGCATCGTGGTCGCCACCACCCCGGCCGCGCAGGTGGTGCCGCTGAGCGCCCTGCAGACGATGGACGGCAAGGACGTGGTGTTCGTGCGCGAAGGCGAGACCTACACCGCGCGTGCGGTCACGCTCGGTGCGCGCGATGCCGGCAAGGTGGAAGTGCTCGATGGCCTGACCCTCGGCGAAGAGGTGGTGGTCGAGCAGAGCTACGTGGTCAAGGCCGACATCGGCAAGGCGGGGGCATCGCATGAACATTGACGCCTCGCCACGCCCCGCATCCGGAGGGCGCCGTCATGCTTGAGCGCATCATCCGCGCCGCCATCGCCCATCGCTGGTTGATGATGGCCCTGACCCTGGTGCTGATCGCGCTCGGCAGCTGGAGTTTCACCAAGCTGCCGATCGACGCCACCCCGGACATCACCAACGTTCAGGTGCAGATCAACACTGCCGCGCCGGGCTACTCGCCGCTGGAGACCGAACAGCGCATCACCTATCCGGTGGAAACGGTGATGGCCGGCCTGCCGGCGATGGAGCAGGCCCGGTCGCTATCACGCTACGGCCTCTCGCAGGTGACCGTGGTGTTCAAGGACGGCACCGATATCTACTTCGCCCGGCAGCAGGTCGCCGAGCGCCTGCAGCAGGTCAAATCGCAGATCCCCGAGGGACTGGATCCGCAGCTGGGGCCGATCTCCACCGGCCTCGGCGAGATCTTCATGTACACCATCGACGCCGATCCCAAGGCGCGCAAGGCCGATGGCACGGCGTACACCGCCACCGACCTGCGCACGCTGCAGGACTGGGTGATCCGCCCGCAGCTGCGCAACGTGCCGGGCGTGACCGAGGTCAACACCATCGGTGGCTTCCAGCGCCAGGTGCACATCACCCCGGATCCGGCACGCCTGCGCGCGCTGGGCTTTACCTTGGAGGACGTGGCGCAGGCGGTGGAAACCAACAACCAGAACGTCGGCGCCGGCTACATCGAACGCAACGGCCAGCAGTTCCTGGTGCGCATCCCCGGGCAGGTCGCCAACCTGGAGGAGATCGGCAACATCGTGCTGGCCCGCCGCGAAGGCGTGCCGATCCATGTGCACGATGTGGCCCAGGTGCAGGACGGCCCGGAACTGCGCAGCGGCGCGGCCACCCAGAACGGCCATGAAGTGGTGATGGGCACGGTGGTGATGCTGATCGGCGCCAACAGCCGTGATGTCGCCCAGGCCGCGGCCGCGCGCCTGCAGCAGGCGCAGGCCAGCCTGCCCGAGGGCGTCACCGTCACCGCCAGCTACGACCGCACCGCGCTGGTCGACCGCACCATCGAGACCGTCGCCAGGAACCTGGTCGAAGGCGCCCTGCTGGTGATCGTGGTGCTGTTCCTGCTGCTCGGCAACTTCCGTGCGGCGTTGATCACCGCGGCGGTGATTCCACTGGCGATGCTGTTCACGCTGACCGGCATGGCCCGGGGCGGTGTGTCGGCCAATCTGATGAGCCTGGGCGCGCTGGACTTCGGCCTGATCGTCGATGGTGCGGTGATCATCATCGAGAACTGCCTGCGCCGCTTCGGCGAACGCCAGCACCTGCTCGGCCGCGACATGACCCGCGAAGAACGCTTCGCCGAAACCGCCAGCGCCACCGCCGAAGTGATCCGCCCGAGCCTGTTCGGGCTGGGCATCATCACCGCGGTGTATCTGCCGATCTTCGCGCTCACCGGCGTGGAAGGAAAAATGTTCCACCCGATGGCGATCACCGTGGTGCTGGCCCTGACCGGTGCGATGGTGCTGGCGCTGACCTTCGTGCCCGCCGCGATCGCGCTGTTCCTCGGTGGCCGTGTGCAGGAGAAGGAAAACCGCCTGATGGCCTGGGTGCGTCGGCGCTATGAGCCGATGCTGGCCTTCGCCCTGCGGCGCGGCCGCTGGATGGTCGCCGGCGCGCTGGTGCTGGTGATCGGCTGCGGCCTGCTGGCCACGCGGCTGGGCAGCGAGTTCGTGCCGAACCTGGACGAAGGCGATGTCGCCATGCACGCCATGCGCATCCCCGGCACCAGCTTGACCCAGTCCATCGAGATGCAGAAGCAGATCGAGAACCGGCTGGTGCAGTTCGCCGAGGTGGACAAGGTGTTCTCCAAGATCGGTACGCCGGAGGTCGCCTCCGATCCGATGCCGCCCTCGGTCGCCGATACCTTCATCATGATGAAACCGCGCAAGGCCTGGCCGGATCCGCGCAAGACACGTGCGGCGCTGCTGGCCGAACTGGAAGAAGCGGTCGAGCAGTTGCCCGGCAACAACTACGAGTTCACCCAGCCGATCCAGATGCGCACCAACGAGTTGATTTCCGGCGTGCGTGCCGACGTGGCCGTGATGCTGTTCGGCGATGATCTGGACACGCTGCTGTCGGTCGGCAAGCGCATCGCGGCGGTGGCCGACAGCGTGCCGGGTGCGGCCGACGTGCGGGTAGAAGAGACGAGCGGCCTGCCACTGCTGACCGTTACCCCCAACCGCACCGCGTTGGCCGGGTATGGCTTGAACCCGGGCCAGGTGCAGTCGACCGTGGCCACCGCGGTGGGTGGCCAGGTGGCAGGGCAGCTGTTCGAAGGCGATCGCCGCTTCGACATCGTGGTGCGCCTGCCCGAAGCGCTGCGCCAGGACCCGGCCGCGCTGGCGGACCTGCCGGTGTCGTTGGAAACCGCACTGGCGGACGCGGCCGATGAATCCAGCAGGGCGGGCAGCTGGACCAGTGGAAGTGCGCGCACGGTGCCGCTGCGTGAGCTGGCGACGCTGAGCAACAGCGAAGGGCCGAACCAGATCAACCGCGAGAACGGCAAACGCCGGATCGTGGTCACCGCCAACGTGCGTGACCGCGACCTTGGTGGATTTGTCGGTGATCTGCAGCAGGCGATCGGGCGCGATGTGCAGGTGCCCAACGGCTACTGGATCGAGTACGGCGGCAGTTTCGAGCAGCTGATCTCGGCCAGCCAGCGCCTGTCCATCGTGGTGCCGGTGACGCTGGCGATCATCTTCGCGCTGCTGTTCTGGGCGTTCGGCTCGGTCAAGGATGCGGCGATCGTGTTCAGCGGCGTGCCGCTGGCGCTTACCGGTGGCGTGCTGGCGTTGGCGCTGCGCGGCATTCCGCTGTCGATCTCGGCCGGTGTCGGCTTCATCGCACTATCCGGCGTGGCGGTACTCAACGGCCTGGTGATGATCAGCTTCGTGCGCAGCCTGCGCGAGCAGGGGATGCCATTGCCGCAGGCGGTACGCGAGGGTGCCTTGGGCCGTCTGCGCCCGGTGCTGATGACCGCATTGGTGGCCTCGCTGGGCTTCGTGCCGATGGCCTTCAACGTGGGCGCCGGCTCGGAGGTGCAGCGTCCGCTGGCGACCGTGGTGATCGGCGGCATCGTCTCGTCCACGCTGCTGACCTTGCTGGTGCTGCCGGTGCTGTATCGGTGGCTGCATCGGAAAGGATGAGGCGGCACGGGTGGTCGGGTAACCCTTCATCGATGGGGTAGCACCCGACCGTTGGTCGGGTGATTCTTCAGGCGGCACAGAAAATTCCGTGCGCGCCGTGGCCGCTGCTATCAAGGTGACAACCACGCCTCGATGGCAGCGACGCCGGCGCGGACGCCGTTCTCGGCCGTCATCGCCTGACCCAGCGCGCCAGCGCGGGCGCGGGTATTGGCATGTTCTGCAAAGGCGATGGCCCGGCTCAGTGTCCCTGCGTCCAACCGCTTCGGCGACAGCGCCGCCGGTGCCACGCCCAACTGCTGCAGCCGGTCCGCCCAGAAGAACTGATCCGCGGCGAACGGCATCACCAGCGAGGGCACCCCGGCCCGGCAGGCCGAGTGCGTGGTGCCGCTGCCACCGTGGTGGATGACGAGCGCGCAGCGCGGGAACAGGGCTTCGTGCGGGGTCGGCCCGAGCACGAACACGTTTTGCGGAAGCGGGGCGCTGGGCAGCCCGGCCCAGCCCGGAAACAGCAGTACCCGCCGCGGCGCCAGGGCCGCCAGCAGCGCCGGCAGCACCTGGTCGCGATCGAAGCCGGTCATGCTGCCGAACCCGAGGTAGACCGGGGCGGGGCCGGCGTCCAGGAAGGCCTGCAGGGCCGGGGGCGGCTGCCAGCCGTGCTCCGGTGCTCGCCACTGGCCGCAGATTCGGTGGTTGGCGGGCCAGTCCGGCGGCGGGGGCAGCAGGCTGGGCGAGATGCCGTACAGCATCGGTAGATCCCGCCAGGGCGAGGCGCGCACCGGCATGCCCAATGCCCGTCGCGCGGCGTTGACCGGACCGCGGAAGGTGCGCCACACCGCCTGGTTGACCAGGGCGTAGCTGAGGCGATTGAGCAGCCCCGGCAGGCGCAGCCGGGGCAGGAACGGAGAGGGGAAGCCGGCGGTCGGGGTCAGCGGGATCATCCCGGTGCCGATCACCGGCAGCCCGTGGTGTTCGGCCACGGCCAGGCCCACGAACGCGGCCAGCCCGCCGGTCAGCACCGCATCGCACCCGGCGGCCGCCGCGTCGGCCTGGCGCATCCAGCCGGGCACGTGCCGTTGCGCCATCCGCGCCAGACCCCGCGAGGCCGCAAGGCGGGCGTTGCCGCGCGACACCAGCGCCACCACCTCGTCATGGATGTCGCCCTCCAGCGCGGCATGCGGGACGCCCAGCTGGCGCGCGGTATCCAGCGTGCCGCGCTCGGCCAGCAGAAGCACCTCATGGCCGGCGCCGATCAGCCCATGACAGAGCATCACCAGCGGGCGGGTGTCGCCTTCGGTGCCGTAGGTCAGGGCGAGCAGCTTCATGAAAGGCTGAAGGCGAAGGGCAGTAAAGGGGCTGGGGTCGTCATCGTCACATCCGCGTTGCAGGCCCGGGCAGCCTAGCGGAGCGGCTGTCACGGGGACGGGATGGCGCGCTTGGGCCAGGCCGGCTTGCCGCAGGCCCCCGGAGCGGGCATAATGCGCGGCTCGCTGTGTCCAAAAACCTTTGGATCGGTGGCCGGGAACACGTCATCCGGCCCGCCCTCGACAGCGTAACCCTTTGATTCTCATGACGTGTGGCGGGAAACCGCCGAGGCCGCCGTCGCCCGGGCTATGGGCTGACAACTACTTTATCGAGGTGCGCAATGTCCCGCGTATGCCAAGTTTCCGGCAAGCGAGTGCAGACGGGTAACAACGTCTCGCACGCCAACAACAAGACCCGTCGTCGTTTCCTGCCCAACCTGCACGAGCGCCGCTTCTGGGTTGCCAGCGAGAACCGCTGGGTCAAGCTTCGTGTTTCCGCGCATGCCCTGCGCACCATCGACAAGAACGGCATCGACTCCGTTCTGGCTGAGCTGCGTTCGCGCGGCGAAAAGGTCTGAGGAGTAAACGATCATGGCAGGCAAGCGCGATAAGATCCGTCTGATTTCGACGGCCAACACTGGCCACTTCTACACGACGGACAAGAACAAGAAGAACACCCCCGGGAAGATGGAATTCCTGAAGTACGATCCGGTCGTGCGCAAGCACGTCCTGTACAAGGAAGGCAAGATCAAGTAATCCGCGAGGATGCTTGAGCTTCCCGAAAAAACCCGCCCCTCGTGGCGGGTTTTTTCATGGGCCGCGCCCGGGCCCGCACCCGGCATGACCGGTTGCATGCAGCGACCCATGGCAGAATGCGATTCCCCTCCCGACGGGCGACGCGATGCTGTTCGAGTGGCTGCTGGGTTCGTGGTTGTTGATGCTGGATTGGCTGATCCGGCTGGCCGCGCTGTTCTGGATTCCCAGCCGCACCACGCCCGGTGCCGCACGCAGCTGGCTGCTGCTGGTCGGCTTCGTGCCGCTGCTCGGGCTGCCGCTGTACCTGCTGTTCGGCCACCCCTGGCTGTCGCGCCAGCGCGTGCAGCGCCAGGCCGAGGCGTCCCAGGTGATCCGCGAGGAACAGGCCCTGCAGCCGCCGCTGCGCTGGACGCCCGCGCCGGATACCGCCACCGCCGAGATCGTGCCGCTGATCGAGCGCCAGGGCGATTTCATGCCCATCCACGGCAACGCGGTGGATCTGCTCAACAACTACGACGCTTCGCTGCAGGCGCTGATCGAAGACATCGACCAGGCGCGCGAACGCGTCCACCTGCTGTACTACCTGATGTTCGACGATGCGGTCGGTGAGGCCATCGTTCAGGCACTGCAGCGCGCCGCGGCGCGTGGCGTGCACTGCCGGTTGCTGCTGGATGCTGTCGGCGCCAAGCGCGGGCTGCGCCACTATCGCCACCGCCTGCAGGCGATCGGTGTGGATGTGCGCGCGATGTTGCCCGGTGGCCTGCGCTGGCGCCGCAGTGGCCGCATGGACCTGCGCAACCACCGCAAGATCGCGGTGATCGACAACCGCGTCGGTTACATCGGCTCGCAGAACCTGGCGCGGGCGCAGTTCGTGGCCGGGTTCCCGAACAAGGAACTGGTCGCGCGCGTGCGTGGGCCCGTAGTCGCCCATCTGGAGGCCGTGTTCGCCAGCGACTGGTACATGGAAACCGGACAGCGCCTGGATGTGTTGACCGCAGTGCCGGTGTGCTCGGCCGATGTCCCGACCCAGCTGCTGCCCAGCGGCCCGGCGTATCCCTTCAGCAACGCGCGTGATGCGGTGAACGCGCTGATCCATCTGGCCCGGCGGCGGATCGTGCTGGTCACGCCCTATTTCGTGCCCGACGAAGCGACCTTGAGCGCGCTGCGCATCGCTGCGCTGTCCGGCGTGCAGGTGCAGCTGATCCTGTCGGCCAGCACCAACCAGCGGCTGACCTCCTGGGCGCAGGAGGCCTACTACGACGAGCTGCTGCGCAGTGGCGTGCGCATCGCGCTGTATGCGCCGAACTTCCTGCACGCCAAGCACCTGACCGTCGATGAAGATATCGCGCTGGTCGGCTCGATCAACCTGGACATCCGCTCGTTCGCGCTCAACGCCGAGATCGGCATGCTCTGCTACGACGCCGGCATGGTGCGGCAGTTGGCGCAGATCGAAGCAGACTATCTCGAACAGTCGCGCCCGCTGGATCTGGCGACATGGCGCCAACGGCCGGCATGGAAGCGCAGCCGCGAAGGCATCGCACGGCTGGCCGATGCCTTGATGTAGCCCGCTGTGACGCACGTGGACGGCCGGTCCACGTGCATCGCCTACAATCGGGGCATGACTGCGTCCGATACCCACCGCCAGTGTGATCTGGCCATCGTCGGCGGCGGCGCTGCCGGCGTCCTCGTCGCGCTGCAGGCCCTGCGCCATGCACAGCGGCCGTCACGTATCGTGCTGTTCGAGCCGGCCTCGGTGCTGGCTGAAGGCATCGCCTACGCCACGCCGTGGCCCGAGCATCTGCTCAACGTACCGGCCGGCAAGATGAGCGGGCTGCCGGATCAACCCGCGGATTTCCTCGATTACCTGATCGACAGCCAGGCGATTGCCGGGGTACCGCGCGAGCTGCTGGCCGACCAGTTCGTGCCGCGCCGCCACTACGCCGCGTACCTGCGCGAGCGCCTGGAGCAGGCGCGCGAGCGCAGCGTGGCGGTGCTGGAGGTGGTCGAACAGCCGGTGTTCGCGTTGGCGCCCACTGCACAGGGCGTGCAGCTGCGGCTCGACGATGAGGTGACGTGGAACGCCCAGCGCGTGGTGCTGGCATGCGGCAACAGCATGCGCCCGTTGCCGGTGCCCGGTGCCGAGGCACTGCCGCCCGCGCAGGCGGTGGAGGCCTGGGATTACGATGGTGTGCGGGTGCTGGCCGGCGATGACGATCTGGCCATCATCGGCTCGGGGCTGAGCATGGCCGACAGCGTGGTGGCCCTGGCCGCCGCCGGTCACCGTGGGCGCATTTTCGTGCTGTCGCGCCACGCGCTGCTGCCCTTGCCGCACGCGCACGGCGCAGCCGTCACGTTCGATCCGCAGCCGCTGTTGGCGATGCCGCTGCGCCAGCGCGTCCGCGAACTGCGTGGGCAGGCCCGCACGGCGGTGGCGCAGGGCATCCCCTGGCAGAGCGTGATGGACCGGATCCGGCCGATGGGGCAGGCGCTGTGGTGGAGCTTGAACGAGGCCGACCAGCGCCGTTTCCTGCGCCACGTGGTGCGCTATTGGGACGTGCACCGTCATCGTATCGCCGAATCGGTGCACGCCCAGGTGGCCGAACTGGAGCGCAGCGGCCAGCTGCAGCGTCACCGTGCCCGGCTGGACACGCTGCTGGTGCAGGAAAGCGGGCTGCAGCTGCACGGCCGCAGCCCGAACCGTGGCCTGCCGCCGCTGACCGTGGGCGCGGTGATCAACGCCACCGGGGTGGAGACGCGCGCGCTGTCCATGCGCAATCCGCTGATCCAGCAGCTGCTGGCGGACGGGCATGCCCGCCCGGGCCCGCATGGCCTGGGCCTGGATACCACGGTGGAGGAGGGCGGCCTGATCGATGGCCACGGCCAGCCGCAGCCGGCGATCCGGGTGGTCGGCAGCCTGCGCATCGGCACCCTGTGGGAAAGCCTGGCGATCCCGGAGCTGCGGGTGCAGGCCGAACAGGCGGCGCGCGGCTGAACCCGTTCGATCCGCGCGCCGGGTAACGGCCCGGAGCGACCCGCCCGAGGGTAAAATGGGGACATGGATGTTTCCCACTTGCTCGACGGGTTGAACCCCGCCCAGCGCGAAGCTGTGTCCGCCCCGCCCGGCCACCATCTGGTGCTTGCCGGTGCCGGTTCCGGCAAGACCCGCGTGCTTATCCACCGCATCGCCTGGCTCAATGAAGTCTGCGGCGTGCCGACCCATGGCATTTTTGCGGTCACCTTCACCAACAAGGCCGCCGGGGAGATGCGTCACCGCATCGACCTGCAGCTGCCGCAGGGCAGCCGCGGCGCCTGGATCGGCACCTTCCATGGCCTGGCCCACCGCCTGCTGCGCCTGCATTACCAGGACGCCAAGCTGCCCGACAGCTTCCAGGTGATGGACTCGGACGACCAGCTGCGGCTGGTCAAGCGCGTGGTCCAGCAGCTGGAGATCGACGACGGCAAGTTCCCGCCGAAGCAGATCGCCTGGTGGATCAACGAGCAGAAGGACGAGGGCCGCCGCCCACAGCACATCCAGCCCGAGCCGCATGATGCGTGGCTGGAGACCATGCGCCAGGCCTACGCGGCCTACCAGGAGCGCTGCGACCGTGCCGGCCTGGTCGATTTCGCCGAGCTGCTGCTGCGCGCGCATGAACTGCTGCGCGACAACCCTGCCCTGCTGGCCCACTACCGTTCGCGCTTCCGCGAAATCCTGGTGGACGAGTTCCAGGACACCAACGCCATCCAGTACGCTTTCGTGCGCGTGCTGGCCGGCGACAGCGGCCACGTGTTCGTGGTCGGCGACGATGACCAGGCCATCTACGGCTGGCGCGGCGCCAAGGTCGAGAACGTCCAGCGCTTCCTGAAGGATTTCCCGGGTGCGCAGACCGTGCGCCTGGAGCAGAACTACCGCTCCACCGCCAACATCCTCGGCGCAGCCAATGCGGTGATCGCGCACAACCCGGACCGCATCGGCAAGGAGTTGTGGACCGACAGCGGCGACGGTGATCCGATCGATCTGTACGCGGCCTACAACGAAATGGATGAGGCGCGTTACGTGGTCGAGCGGGCGCGCCAGTGGGTGCGCGACGGCGGCAGCTACGGCGATGTGGCCGTGCTCTACCGCAGCAACGCGCAGTCGCGTGCGTTCGAAGAATCGCTGCTCTCCGAGCAGGTGCCGTACCGCGTGTATGGCGGCATGCGCTTCTTCGAGCGTGCCGAAATCAAGGACGCGCTGGCATACCTGCGGTTGATGACCAACCGCAACGATGACGCCGCCTTCGAACGCGCGGTCAACACGCCGACGCGCGGCATCGGCGACCGCACCCTGGATGAAGTGCGCCGGTTGGCGCGCGCCCAGGCGATCTCGCTGTGGGAAGCGACCATGCTGACCACCCAGGGAGATGCGCTGGCCGCACGCGCACGCAACGCGCTGGCCGGCTTCCTGGTGCTGGTCAATCAGCTCCAGGCCGAAGCGGACACGATGACCCTGGCCGAACGCATCGACCACGTGCTGATGCGCTCGGGCCTGCGCGAGCACTGGTCCAAGGAAAGCCGCAACGCGCTGGATTCGGAATCGCGCGCGGACAACCTGGACGAACTGGTCTCGGTGGCCTCGCGCTTCGTGCGTCGCGAAGATGACGTCGAAGAGACCCAGGACATGAGCGAGCTGGTCGCCTTCCTCGCCTACGCCTCGCTGGAGGCTGGCGAAGGCCAGGCCCAGGCCGGCGAAGAGGGCGTGCAGTTGATGACGCTGCACGCCGCCAAGGGCCTGGAATTCCCGCTGGTGTTCCTGGCCGGCATGGAAGACGGCCTGTTCCCGAGTGCACGTTCGCTGGAAGAAAGCGGCCGGCTGGAAGAAGAGCGTCGCCTGGCCTACGTGGGCATCACGCGCGCGCGCCAGAAGCTGGTGCTCTGCTACGCCGAATCGCGTCGCATCCATGGCCAGGACAACTACAACGTGCCCTCGCGTTTCCTGCGCGAGATCCCGCGTGAGCTGGTGAACGAAGTGCGCCCCAAGGTGCAGGTCTCGCGCGGCACCTCGCTGGGCGCCAACCGGGTGATGGGCCACGCCGCGCTGGAAGCACCGCCGCTCAAGCTGGGCGCGATGGTCAACCATCCCAAGTTCGGCGAAGGCATGGTCACCGACTATGAAGGCAGCGGCCAGCACGCCCGCGTGCAGGTGGAATTCATCGAAGCCGGCAGCAAGTGGCTGGTGATGGCGTATGCCAACCTGACGGTGATCTGATCACCGTCGGGGGCCGGGAATTCCTGTAGAGCCGAGCCATGCTCGGCTCCACAACAGCGGTCGGTCGTCAGCCGGTGGTGAACGTCTCCACGGCTGCCACCACCCCGGCGCGTTCCATCAGCTCTTCATGCTGACGGTTCTGGATCAGCACGTAGCGCCCTTCCTCCGGCGACAGTACTTCGATCACCTCGTCGCGATAATTGGTGATCTCGATGAAGCCATCGCTCACTCCGTTGAGGTTTTCGATCTCGGCCATCAGTGTCTCAAGACTCACGATGGCCCCGTTCTTGTCCGCTCCGCCGCCGGTCCGGGGGTTGTCGAAATACAGGCTGATCTTCGGTTGCCTGATCCTGCGCCAGTTGTTGACGTCGACGATGTGATGCGTGGACCACTTGAAATCCTCTTCTGATTCGTTGCCGCTGAACTCGCACTGGAAGATCGGCAGACACAGGAACAGGTCGGTTCGATTCGCACTGCGGTTCAGGAGCCCGTGATACGTGCTGGGAACCGCTATCGCGTGGGTGAATCCATAGATGTTTGGTGGAATAGCAAAAATCGTCGGTCTGTCACGAGACAGGTGGGACGGAGCGCTCAGCCCTACGCTGCAAGCGAACTGCGGATCATGGATGTCCTTCGAGGTGATCGCCAGATCATGCCCGTCGGCGTTTCGCAGGCAGCAATAAAGCGTGTACGTCGCAACGACGTATTTGCCAACGTAGCAACCATGGGCTTCGCCGACCTCGCCAAATTCCCTCAACAGCTCATCTCTGGTGATCATGGTTATCTGGACGGTGGGGAAGCCCATGATGGCTGTCGGAACCTTCGTCAGCAATGCAGTTTGTTTAGATTGTCCTGTGGGGTCAGATCCCTTTTCCGATGGAAAAGGAATCCGCCCCCGATTACGCTGCGAGCCATGACCCGCAACGTACTTTTCCTTTGCAGCCAGAACCGCCTGCGCAGCCCGACGGCCGAGCAGGTATTTGCCGATTGGCCCGGTATCGAGACCGCCTCGGCAGGGCTGCTGGCCGACGCCGAGGAAGTGCTCAGTCCGGAACTGTTGCAGTGGGCCGACCTGGTCTTCGTGATGGAGAAGGCGCACCGCAACCGGCTGTCCAGTCGTTACAACGCATGGCTGGGCGGCAAGCGGGTAATCTGCCTGGATATCCCCGACGACTACGAGTACATGGACCCGGTGCTGGTGGAGTTGCTCAAACGTAAGGTGGCGCCGTTCCTGCGTTGACCGCGCTGTTGTAGCGCCGAGCCATGCTCGGCCGCTTACTGCCGAAAGGCAGTCGAGCACGGCTCGACTCTACACATGGGAGCCGGCCAGCGGCCGGCACTACAATGGGCGGCATTCCTTTCGCGCAGGCCCCCGCCATGACCGATTCGCCGCTGCACGTCACCGTGAAGTTGAACGCCAAGCTTCAGCCCGAGCATCGCCACGAGCTGTTCGAAGATCCGCTGGATGCCCTGCTGGGCACTGCCGAACTGGGCGAGATCACGGGCGGTGGCACCGCGCTGACCGACGACGGCGAAGTGGACTATGGCGATATCGAGATCGCGTTGAACGATCCGGCCTCGCTGCCCGGCGTGATCGAGCTGCTGCAGCAGCTGGGTGCACCCAAGGGCTCGCTGATCCAGCGCGAAGGCGTTGCCGATCAGCCGTTCGGTGTCACCGAGGGCCTGGCGTTGTACTTGAACGGTACCGACCTGCCCGATGAGGTCTACGAGCAGTGCGATTCGAACTACGTGTTCGAGCAGATCGTCGAGCGTATCGAAGGCCACGGCGAGATCTGCAGCTGGTGGCAGGGCCCGACCGAGACGGCGCTGTATCTGTATGGCGCCTCGTTCGACACGATGCACGAGCGTATCGCCGATCTGCTGGCGAGCTATCCGCTGTGCCAGGGCGCGCGCGTGGTACGCACCGCCTGATCGATCAACACGCCGGCGCGTGGCCTGCCGCATAGCGCAGGCCACGGCGCAGCTGCGCCCGCACATTCGGGTCGGCATACACCGCCGCGTCGTGGCCCAGCCCGGTGTACCAGCTGCGGCCGCCATCGAAGGGCCGGCACCAGGCGATGGGATGATCGGCGCCCATGGTGCCGCCGTCGTAGCGCGATTCGTCCACCGTCGCGATGACCTGCACCATCCCACGGGGATTGCGCCGGTAGTTGTAGAGCTCATCGCGGATCGGCCAGGCCACTCCGGAAGCCTTCCCGTCCCGTTCGGGCTGCACCAACGTGTCCTGCAGACCTTCCGGGTGTTTGTGGAACCACGCGCCCACCAGCTCGCCATACCACGGCCAGTCGTACTCGGTGTCCGCGGCAGCGTGCACGCCCATGAAACCGCCGCCGTTGCGGATGAACTGCTCCATCGCGGCCTGCTGCGTGGCATCGAGCACATCGCCGGTGGTGTTGGCGAAGACAACGGCGCGGTAGCGGGCGAGGGTGTCGGCGCGGAAGTCGCGCGGATCCTCGCTGTGATCCGCCCTCAATCCGGCCTCGGTGCTCAGCTGGCGCAGCGTCGCCACGGCCACTGGAATCGAGTCGTGGTGGAACTTGGCGGTGCGGGTGAAGATCAGGATGCGGTCGGCGCCGGGTGGGGCGGCAAGCCCGGCCATCGGGAGCAGGAGCAGCGAACACAGCAGGGCGATGAGCAGTCGGCGCATGCGCGGAGTCTGTCACGGGCCGCGGCGCCTGGCGTCCTGCGCTGCAGCACGGGCAACGCATGCGTGCGCGATCGGGCAGGGGGCGGGGCGGGCGGGCACGCTTCATCCCGGATCCTCCCCGGCTCATCCCGGATTTCACGCGCTTCGTCGCGTGCCGCTTGTCGCTTCCAAGGGCGGCGCCCAGAGTCTGCCCCTGTCCGCTGGGAGCGCACTCGTGAACAAGGGAATTCCGTATCTGCTCGCTGCACTGGTCCTGCTGACGTGGTCGGCAGGCTGGGCCGAGCCGGTGCTGGCCCTGGTCCACCACGCGCAGAGCTGCCTGGCCGGCGGCGGCGACTTCGATCTGCTGCGCCTGCGCTGCCAGCCACAGCCCAGCGTGGTGTGCATCGGCCCCGCAACGTTGTGGTTCTGGCTGAGCGGCGTCGTCTTCGCGGTGGTGGCACTGCTGGGCACGCGGCGTGGCGCACGCTGACACGCACGTGGGCAACCGGCATCATCGGGCTCTGTCTGATGGAGGCCACATGGGTCCGAGCGAAAAGGAAAAGATGCTGTCCGGGATGCCGTATCGTCCGGGCGACCCGGAACTGCAGGCCGAGATGGCGGCGGCCAAGGTCTGGATGGTCCGTTACAACGCGGCCCTGGCCGAAAGCCCGGCCGTGCGCCGCGCGCTGTTGCGCGAGCAGCTCGGTGCGGTCGGCGAAGGCGCGGTGATCCGGCCGCCGTTCCACTGCGATTACGGCAGCAACATCCGCCTGGGCCAGGGCGTATTCCTCAACTACAACTGCGTGATCCTGGACGTGGCCGAGGTCAGCATCGGCGATGGCACCCAGATCGGCCCGGCGGTGCAGATCTATGCGGCCGACCATCCGCGCGATCCGCAGGCACGCGCGCAGGGCCTGGAGTCGGCCAGGCCGGTGCGCATCGGCCGCAATGTCTGGATCGGCGGCGGCGCGATCATACTGCCCGGCGTGACCATTGGCGATGACGCGGTGGTCGGTGCCGGCAGCGTGGTCACCCGCGATGTACCGGCCGGTGCGACGGTGGTGGGCAACCCGGCACGGGGAGTGACTGCACGCACCCACGGCGATTGATCCAGCTCAAGGCACCGCGTCCACATCGGGTGTGCAATGGTGATGTTCCCATTGCCACCCCAAGGAGCTCTGCCATGTACAAGCGCATCCTGATCGCCACCGATGGTTCGGAGCTGGCTGAAAAAGGCCTGGCCAAGGGCCTGGAGCTGGCCAGGGACCTCGATGCCGAGGTCGATATCGTGACCGTCTCCGAACCGTGGGCGGTGGGCATGTACGACGCCATGGGCTGGAGCGTGGGCTACATGAACTCGCCCGAGTACAAAGCCGACCGCGAAGAGACCGCGCAGAAGGTGCTGCAGCCGGCCAAGGCCGCCGCCGAGGCGCAGGGACTGCGCACCACCACCGTGCACGTGCTTGACCGCTATGCCGCCGACGGCATCATCGATACTGCCACTGAACGCGGCAGCGACCTGATCGTGATGACCTCGCATGGTCGCCGTGGCGTCACCCGTGTGCTGCTCGGCAGCCAGACCGCCGAAGTGCTGGCACGCAGCACGGTACCGGTACTGGTCATCCGGTAACGGGGAAAGCGGTAGTGCCGGCCGCTGGCCGGCTCCTAGGTTGGCCCGATGCAGGCGCAGCCGGCCAGCGGTCGGCACTACCTCCCCCTTCGTCGCAAAGCGTGCGCGTCCCATCCGTCGCGCGGCGCGAGCGCCCGATCAATCGCGCATCGTGCGCGTCCGATCAATCGCGCAGCTTCAACGTCTGCGATTCATCCAGCGTGCCATCGGGCTGCAGCACCACATAGCGCTCGCCGTGGCGGTCGAACAGTACCGGGATCGGGTCGCGGAACAGCGGGCGGCGCACGAAGCGCAGCTGCCAGCCGAAATGCTCCAGCGTTTCCACCGCCTGGCGCTGCTCCGCCGTCAGGCCGGCGCGCAGTTCAGCCGGGTTCGGGGCAGTGCGGCGTTCGGGTGTGGTCATCGAGCGTAGGCGTGCAGGGACGGGCGTGTTGCCCCGGCCACCGCGTGCGGACACGGGGCGGCCGGGCGGACAGCGCCGCGGTTCACCAGCTGTAGAGCTTCCAGTAGACCGGGGAGACGCCGTCCTTGTCACTGTCCATGCGGCCATCGCCGTTCTGGTCATACATGTAGAACGGGGCACCGCGCGACGGGGTCACCTTGACCATCCGCAGCTGGTCACCCACCCGGTATTCCTCGATGGTGTCGCCGTTGTCCTGGACCGTCTTGACCACGTCGGCACCGGTGACATCGACCGGGGGCCTGCCGCCGCCACCGGTGGCACAGCCGGCCAGCGCGAGCAGGCCTGCGAGCAACAGAATCTTCATGGGCCGGGAGTCCTTGGGCGAAGAGGGCCTGATTATGCCCGATGGATCGTGAGCCCGGTGCCGACGACGGTCAGGGCCGGGCGCGTAGAATCGTCGCATGAGCCGATTAGTCCTGATTGACGGGTCCAGTTACCTGTATCGCGCGTTCCACGCGCTTCCGCCGCTGACCAACGCACACGGTGAACCCACCGGCGCGTTGTTCGGTGTGGTCAACATGCTGCGCGCCACCCTGAAGGAGCGCCCCGAGTACGTCGCTTTCGTGGTCGATGCGCCCGGCAAGACCTTCCGTGACGACCTGTACGCCGACTACAAGGCCAACCGCCCGCCGATGCCCGACGACCTGCGCCCGCAGATCGAGCCGATGTGCCGCATCGTCGAAGCGCTGGGCCTGAGCATCCTGCGCATCCCCGGCGTGGAAGCCGATGATGTGATCGGCACGCTGGCCCTGCAGGGCCACCGCGATGGCCTGCAGGTCACCATTTCCACCGGTGACAAGGACTTCGCCCAGTTGGTCCGCCCGGGCATCGAGCTGGTCAACACCATGACCGGCAGCCGCATGGATTCGGACGCGGCGGTGATGGAGAAGTTCGGCGTGCGTGCCGACCAGATCGTCGACCTGCTGGCGCTGATGGGCGACGCGGTGGACAACGTGCCGGGTGTGGAAAAGTGCGGCCCCAAGACCGCTGCCAAGTGGCTGGCCGAGTACCAGCACCTGGACGGCGTGATCGCCGCGGCCCCGACCATGAAGGGCAAGATCGGCGAAAACCTGCGCGCGGCGCTGGAGCGCCTGCCGCTCAACCGCGAGCTGGTCACGATCCGCACCGACGTGCCCCTGGAGGTGACGCCGCAGACGCTGCCGCTGCGCGAGCCGGATGTGCCCTCGCTGAGCGAGCTGTACCTGCGCTACGGTTTCACCCAGGCCCTCAAGGAGCTGGGCGGCCCGGTGCCGGCCCCCGCCGCCGCCAGCGATGCCCCGGTCAGCCTGCGTGGCACCGCGGCCGGCTACGCCCGCGGCACGGCGGAGGAGGCGGTGGTGCCGGTCGACCCGGCGCTCTCCGCCCCCGGTGAGTACGAGATGGTGCTGACCACTGAACAGCTGGACGCCTGGGTGCAGCGCCTGGCCACGGCCGAGCTGATCTCCTTCGATACCGAGACCGACGCGCTGGACGCCATGCGCGCCAACCTGGTCGGCATCAGCCTGGCGGTCGAGCCGGGCCGGGCGGCCTACATCCCGGTCGGCCATGATTACCCGGGTGCGCCGGCCCAGCTGCCGCGCGAGCAGGTGCTGGCAGCGCTGCGCCCTGCCCTGGAAGACCCCACCAGGAAGAAGCTTGGCCAGCACGGCAAGTACGACCTGCACGTGCTGCGCCGCCACGGCGTGAACCTGCAGGGGTACCACGACGACACCATGCTGGAGAGCTTCGTGCTCAATTCCACCGCCACGCGCCATGACATGGACTCGCTGGCGATGCGCTACCTGGGCTACACCACGATCAAGTTCGAGGAGGTGGCCGGCAAGGGTGCCAAACAGATCTCGTTCTCGCAGGTGGGCCTGGACGAAGCCTGCCGCTACGCCGCCGAAGATGCCGACGTGACCCTGCGCCTGCACCACGCCCTGCAGCCACAACTACAGGCCACGCCCTCGCTGGACAGCGTCTACCGCGACATCGAGATGCCGCTGGTGCCGGTGCTGACCCGCATCGAAGCCAATGGCGTGCACATCGACATGGCCGAACTGCGCCGGCAGAGCCAGGACCTGGGCTCGCGCATGCTGGCTGCCCAGCAGAAGGCCACCGAGCTGGCCGGGCGCACCTTCAACCTGGATTCGCCCAAGCAGCTGCAGGCCGTGCTGTTCGACGAACTGCAGCTGCCGGCACTGGTGAAGACCCCCAAGGGCCAGCCCAGCACCAACGAAGAGGCGCTGGAGGCGATCGCCGAGCAGCATGAACTGCCGCGGGTGATCCTGGAGTACCGCGGGCTGGCCAAGCTGCGCAGCACCTACACCGACAAGCTGCCGGAGATGATCAACCAGGACACCGGGCGGGTACACACCAGCTACCACCAGTCCGGCGCCGCCACCGGCCGGCTGTCCTCGTCCGACCCGAACCTGCAGAACATCCCGATCCGCACCGAGGACGGCCGCCGCATCCGCCGCGCCTTCGTCGCCCCGCCGGGCCGCAAGATCCTGGCCTGCGATTACTCGCAGATCGAACTGCGGATCATGGCCCACCTCTCCGAAGACCCCGGCCTGGTGCGGGCCTTCGAGCAGGGCGTGGACGTGCACCGGGCGACCGCGGCCGAAGTCTTCAGCCGCAGCCTGGAGGAGGTCACCTCCAACGAACGCCGGGCCGCCAAGGCGATCAACTTCGGCCTGATGTACGGCATGAGTGCGTTCGGGCTGGCCCGCAACCTGGGCATCGACCGCGGCCAGGCCCAGGATTACGTGGCGCTGTACTTCAGCCGCTACCCCGGCGTGCGTGATTTCATGGAACGGATGCGCCAGCAGGCCCGTGACCAGGGCTACGTGGAGACCCTGTTCGGCCGTCGCCTGTACCTGAACGACATCAACGCCCGCAACCAGGGCCTGCGTGCCGGGGCGGAACGCGCCGCCATCAACGCCCCCATGCAGGGCACGGCGGCCGACATCATCAAGCGCGCCATGGTGAAGGTGGACAGCTGGCTGCTCGACCACAGCGACCAGGCCAAGATGATTCTGCAGGTACACGATGAACTGGTCTTTGAAACCGAAAGCAGTTTCCTCGATACCTTGCGTTTGAAAGTCGTTGAATTGATGTCGTCAGCGGCCGAACTGCGGGTACCGCTGGTGGTGGATGCCGGCGTCGGTGATAACTGGGATGAGGCACATTGAGGCCTGAATCACAGTCAAAAGGCTGAATTGGTTCATTGCGCCGCGATAATCTGACTGTTGGATGAATGTTTCCGGGAAGAGGGGCGGATTAATTGGGCCCCTTCACGAACTATCAATGTTCGGAGTGCTTTGATAGACCTCGACAGGCGCAATGCCTGTTGTGGATCTCTCCCATCCCCTGGAGCAGATCTCGGAACGGGGGCTCCTCCCCAAGCGCCCGTTCCCCGGCCCCGCTAACCTCCCCCTGGTTGGCGGGGCTTTTTATTTGTGGGGCCGAAAACAGCCCCTCCGCGCCGCCCGGCCATTGCCTCGCAGCGGGTGCCGGCCCATGCTGGCTGGACCAGTCCGGGGAAAGGCAATGAGCGACCTGTTTGCATTGGCCATGCCGTGGTGGGAATTCATCCTGCGCGCGGTGGTGGTGTACGTGGTGGTCCTGGGCATGGTCCGGCTGTCCGGCAAGCGCGCGCTGGGCCAGATCACCCCGTTCGACGTGCTGCTGATCGTGTTGCTCGGCAACGCGGTGCAGAACGCCCTGCTGGGCCAGGACACCTCCCTGGGCGGCGGCCTGCTGCTGGCGGCGACGCTGATCTCGATCAACTACGGCGTGGGCTGGCTCAGCACGCGCAGCCGGCGGATCGAATCGCTGGTCGAAGGCGAGCCGGTGCTGATCGCGCGCGATGGCAAGGTGCTCGATTCGGTGCTCAAGCGCGAGCTGGTTACCCCGTCCGACCTGGACGCCGCGCTGCGTCAGCAGGGGTGCCTGACCATCGATGACGTCGCCCTGGCGGTGCTGGAGATCAACGGCCACATCACGATCGTGCCGAAGAAGGCGTAGAGCCACCCCATGGGTGGCTGCCATCTTTGGGACCGCAGCCACCCATGGGGTGGCGCGCTGGGTTACACCCAGTCGCGCGGAACCAGGTAGTCGGCCAGGCGGGCTTCGTCGCTGCCGGTTTCAGGTTGGAAACCGTATTCCCAGCGCACGCGCGGGGGCAGGCTCATCAGGATGCTCTCGCTGCGCCCACCGCTCTGCAGCCCGAACAGGGTGCCGCGGTCGTAGACCAGGTTGAACTCGACATAGCGGCCGCGCCGGTACAGCTGGAACTCGCGCTCGCGCTCGCCATACGGCGTGTCCTTGCGGCGCTCGACCAGCGGCAGATAGGCGTCCATGAAGCCATCGCCGACCGCGCGCAGATACGCAAAATCGCGCTCGAAGTCGCCATGCAGGTCGTCGAAGAACAATCCGCCTACGCCCCGCGTCTCGTTGCGGTGGCGCAGGAAGAAATACTCATCGCACCAGCGCTTGTGCGCCGCATAGCGCTCTTCGCCGAAGGGCGCGCACAGATCGTGCGCAACCTGGTGCCAGTGCCGCACGTCTTCGTCGATCGGGTAGAACGGGGTGAGGTCGAAGCCCCCGCCGAACCAGGACGCCACCGCCACGCCATCGCGCTCGGCGCGGAAGTAGCGCACGTTGGCGTGCGTGGTCGGCAGATAGGGATTGGCCGGATGGAACACCAGCGAGACGCCGGTCGCGCGCCATGACGCGCCGGCCAGCTCCGGCCGGTTCGCCGAGGCCGATGGCGGCAGGCGGGTACCGGCCACATCGGAGAACCCGATCCCGGCCTGCTCGAACACGGCGCCATCGCGCAGGATGCGGGTACGGCCACCGCCACCCTCCGCACGCTGCCAGAGATCTTCGGCAAAGCGGGCCTGGCCGTCGGCGGTTTCGATCGCCGCACAGATGCGGTCCTGCAGGTCGGTCAGATACGCGCGGACGCGGTCGAAGTCGTTCATGGCGCTACTTTACCGCAGGCCGGTGCACGGCCTGCGTGTGCTCAGTGGCCGCTCTTGCGGTTGCGGTTGCTGCTGTCCTTTGTCGCGGCAGGGGCCTGGGCCGGCGCATCGGCATCGTCGTCCGCCTCGGCCTCGGCGGCCATGCGCTCGGCGATCTGCTCCAGCCCGGCGCTGACCTGCATCAGGCCCCAGTTGCGGGTCGCGTGCACATCGCAGGCCACGTGCGTGCCGTTTCCATCCTTGGCGCAGATCGAGGCCATCTGCTCGGGCAGCGCCTCGTCACCGGTGTGTTCGTAGACGCTGGCCAGGTTCTCGCAGCCCTCGCGTACCCCGGCGGCGCAGAGCTTGAGATAGAACGGCGCCGCCTCGGCCCAGCGGTTGCGCAGCGCCAGCTGGTGACCGGCGGCATTGCAGCCCTGCAGCTTGCCGGCCGCGCAGCACGCCTGCGCACCGCCCTCGCGGCCGAGCGTCGGGCAATCCTGCGGCAGCGGGGTTTCGACGAAGACCACCGGCGCGCTGCACTGCTGCGCCTCGCCGGTGCGCTCGTAATAGCTGAAGCGGTTCCAGCTGTCCATGCCGATCAGGTTGCCGTTGGCCAGGCGCTTGAACACGAAGTCGTCGCCCTGGTCGTGACGCACGCGGATGTCGCCATCGACCAGGCGCGCGCGCAGCTTGCCGCCGAAGCCGCTGTCGATCATGCCGCCATCGCCGAACGGCAGATGGTCCATCAGGCCCTGGCTGGCCACATAGCTGCCGCAGGGCAGGGACGTGGCTGCCACCGGGCTCAACGCCTTGGCGTCCAGCCCGGCCAGCGGGGCGGCCCGCTCACAGGCGCGCGGGTCGTGGCCCCGGGTGCAGGCCCGCTGCAGTGCATCGCGGGCGGGAACCAGGCGGCCGGCGTCCCACAGTGCTTCGGCGGCCTTGGCGCAGAACGTGCCGCCGGTCTGTGCCTGGCAGATCGCGGTGATCTCATCGAGCTGCGCGGCCGGCAGCGGCGAGGCATCGGCGGCGGCGAGGCCGCCGAGCAGGGCCTTGGCAAAGGCCTGGCCCATGGCGTCACGCGCGGCCTCCAGGCAGGCGGCCTGGTCGTACTGGGCGGAGTCGGGCTTGCAGACCTCCGGCGCGTCCCTGTCCGGGCCTTCATCCCGCGTGGCGGCCAGCGTCCTGGCTTCGTGCGCCCCGGACTGGAAGTTGGCCAGCAGGCGCTTGCAGGCGGCCGGGACATCCTCGCGGCACCACTGGCGGAGGCGGTCGTTGCTGGCGAAAAGCATGTCGTCCAGGCAGGTGCCGATCTCGGCCCGGCAGGACGCAGCGGGGAACACAGTGGCGGGGCGACAGGTGGCGGCCTTCTGCAGGCGGTACGCGTTGAAGCGGTCGCTGAGCAGGCGGCCGCCGTCCTCTACGGTCAGCGCGCCGACGCCGCCATTGTCCAGGTCGGCCAGCTTCAGCTCGTCGCCGAGGCGGCTGAGGAGGTACGGCTCGGGTGCCTGGCCGGGAATCTGCCGCACGCCTTCATTCGCACTGTGCAGGGTCAACGTGGTGCCGGTGTCCTCGGAGACGAACGTGCCGCACACCATCGCCTGGGCGGCTGCGGTCGCGGGCAGGCTGACCGCCGTGAGCAGGGTGAACAGGGTCGTGCGCCAGCCGTGGCGGCGCAGAAGCGGGAGGGAAACAGTCACACCATCATCCTTGCAGGTCGTGCAGCGCGCGGTGGCGCTGCGGGGGAATGTCAGCGGCGGAACAGGGCACGCACATCGGCCGCGCACAGGCGCACGATCAGCCAGCCCTGCAGCACCGCGAAGGCCAGCGCGGTCATGCCGGCAAGGCCGCTGCAGATCACGCGCTGCATGCGCAGTTCACTGCGCAGCTTGAGCAGTTCAATCGACATCGTGTCGTCGGGTATCTGCGCCAGCAGGTGGCCGAACGCATCGTCCAGCAACCACGCGGCGATTACGTTGAGCACGGCGGTGACCGCCAGCAGCACGATGAACAGTGCCCATGCCCAGCGCCAGCGACGCAGCATCCCCCAGCACGCCGCACTGCCCAGCAGGCTGGACACGCACAGCAGCACGTTGGCGAGCACCGGGTGGGTCAGCAGCCAGCGCAGCGAGCCGGGCAGCCAGTGCAACTCCTCATCGGCCAGCAGCGCCTGCAGCGCCTCCGCGCCCGACAATGGAATGGCAACCAGGGCCAGGACGGCCCACATCGCGGCCGAGGCCAGGCAGACCAGCAGCACGGACTTGAGCAGGGGGGCGAGAAAGGCAGGGGCGCCATCCCCGCTGGGGCGGGGCATGGAGGAAGGCAATTGCGGGGGAAGCGACGCTGACATCCGGTGTCCTGGTTGGGCAGGCCGCAACGTCTAGGTCGCCGCCACCGCGTTCGCGGCCGCGGGCAGGATATGGTCTGCGCTCAACGGTGCCAAGCGCCGCCCATGCGGCGGGCGCAACGGCACCCAGGCCAGTTCGGCGATTTCCGCCTGTGGCCGCGGCGTCCCGGTGATCGTGACCAGGAACGCATGGGCCCGTACGCGGTGCCCGGCTTCGTGCACCGCCCAGGCCTCGAACCGGCCCAACAGCACGGCCCTGGCAAGGTCCACCGTGACCCCGAGTTCTTCTTCCAGCTCGCGCGCCAGCGCGGCCAAGGGTGCTTCGCCGGGCTCGGGTTTGCCGCCGGGCTGGATGAAGGTGTCCGAGCCGTGCTTGCGCACCACCAGTACGCGGCCGTCGGGATCGAAAACGACCGCGGCGACGATATCGATCGTCGCCGCGGCGTGCTGCACGTCAGTGGGCACCGACGTCATCGCTGGATTACTTCAGGTTCTCTTCGAACAGCTTGAGGATGCGCTTGTACTGGTCCAGCCAGGAATCGGCACGCACATAGCCGTGGCGTTCCAGCGGGTACGGCGCGATCGACCAGTTGTCCTTGTGCAGTTCGATCAGCTTCTGGGTGAGGTTGACCGAATCCTGGAAGAACACGTTGTCATCCATCATCCCGTGCGCGATCAGCAGGTGGTCCTGCAGCCCGTCGGCGTACTCGATCGGCGACGATTTGCGGTACGCCTCCGGGTCGATGTCCGGGGTATTGAGGATGTTGGCGGTGTAGCCGTGGTTGTACTGGTGCCAGTCGACCACCGGGCGCAGCGCGGCACCGGCCTTGAACGTGCCCGGCGAGCGGAACAGCGCCATGAAGGTCATGAAGCCGCCGTAGGAGCCGCCGTAGATGCCGGCGTGGTCGCGGTCGCCCTGCTTGGTGGCCACCAGCCAGTCCAGACCGTCCTTGTAGTCTTCCAGTTCCGGGTGGCCCATGTTGCGGTAGATCGCCGTGCGCCAGTCGCGGCCGTAGCCGGCGCTGCCGCGGTAATCCATGTCCAGCACCACGTAGCCCTTCTGCACCAGCAGGTTGTGGAACATCTGCTCACGGAAGTAGGCCGGGTACTGCTGGTGCACGTTCTGCAGATAGCCGGCGCCGTGCACGAACATGGCGATCGGGTACTGCTTGCCCGGCTCGAAGGTCTCCGGTCCGTAGTACTTGGCCCAGACCACGCCCGCGCCGTGCTTGGACGGCACCTGTACCAGCTTGGGCTGGATCCACTCGCGCGCCTTGAACTCGGCCGTGCGGGTGTCGGTCAGCACCTTGGCCTGGCCACCGGCAGCGGGCACCACGGCCAGCTGGGTCGGCAGGTAGGCGCCGGAGTAACGCACCAGCAGCTGCTGGCCATCCGGGGACAGCGAGAAGTCTTCCACGCCGTTGAGCGAGGTCAGCTCACGCACCTGCTTGCTGGCGGTGTCGACCGCGCACACTTCGTAGTCGCCCGGCGACTGCTGGTTGCACAGGAAGTAGAAGCCGCGGCCGTCGGCGCTGGGCACCGGCATCGAGCTTTCCCACTTGCCGCCGGTCAGTGCCTGAGGCTTGGCCGTGCCCTGCTGGGTATACAGGTGCGAATAGCCGGATTCTTCGGACAGCAGCCACAGCGTGCGGTTGTCGTTGGACCAGCCGAAATCGTTGAAGCTCCAGTTGATCCAGGCGCTGTCGGTCAGGCGATGACGCGTCTCCAGCTTGGCGCTGGCCGGGGTCACGCTGGCGATCCAGCGGTCCTTGTTGTCGTTGGCGCGCAGCATGATCGCGGCCTGCTGGCCATCGGCGCTCCAGCGGATGCCGGGCGCGCCGGGGCCACCGAGTACTTCCACCGGGCGGTTGCCCTTCAGGGCGTCCTTGCCGGCGGCCTTGCGCAGCGCGGCCAGCGGGTCGGTGGCGATGCCCGGCAGGCCGTCCAGCGACAGCGGCTTGACCGTGCCGGCGACGGCATCGACCAGCCACAGCGCGTTCGGCTCCGGGTCGTTGCGGCCCACGCGGGTGCGGGTCTCTTCGAATTCTTCGTAACCCGATTCGGTCACGTATTTGGGCATCTTGCCGCCGCGGCCTTCATCGAAGCTCTTCGGCTTGGTGACCACGATCAGGGTGCGCGCATCGGGCGAGAGCACGCTGTCGACGATCTCCACGTCGGCGCCCAGATACACCGGGCCCGGTGCACGGGTGCCGTCGGCACGGCGCCAGCTGGCTTCCTGCGCCTTGAGCGCCTCGCGCTGGGCGCGGTCGTTGCGCAGCGTGGCCAGGGTGCGCAGCTGCTGCTCACGCAGGGTGTCGGCCTTGGGCGCATCGTCCGGGTTCTTCTCGGCCTTCAGGCTGGCCACCTGCTGCACGCCGGCGGCGGCGGTCCAATGGAACCAGTTCTGGCCGGTACGCCAGATCACGCCGCCATCGCGGGCGAAATTGACCGCGCCGGACTTTTCCGTGCTGCGGGTCAGCTGGGTCAGCGCGCCACTGCGCAGGTCACGCACGAACACATCGCCATTGCGCACGAACGCCGAGCGCTGGCGCGCGCTGTCGTAGACCGGGCTGTCCACATCCAGGGTGCCACGCTGGTCATCGCCGACCTGCGCAGCCACGCCACCGGCGACCGGCTGGCGGAAGGTATCGCGCACCGGGCTGCCGGTGCGCTTGAGCTGGTACTCGACCTGCTGGCTGTTCCAGGACCACCACGCGCTTTCGACCGGGGGGCCGATCCAGTCCGGGTCGGCCATGGCCTGCTCGATGGTGATCGGCGTCGGCGCCGCATGGGCAGCGCCGCCAAGGGCGGCGAGCAGCAGCAGGGACAAAGGCAGCGTTCTGGGCATTGCGGGCGGCACCAATGAGGAAAACCCGCCAAGCGTAGCAGCCGCAAGGGCCGCGGGAAGGGGCCACAGGTCATGGGCGTGCGCTCATGAGCGACGGCCGGTGGGTCGGGCGCTGGGCCCCCATACCCGTTCCGGCGAATGTCCTCCGGCGTCGGCCTGCGGCCGCCCCCTCCCCCTTTATTTCGCCTCCAAGGGTATGGGGGCCCAGCGCCCGACCCACCTGCGACAAAGTGAAGCAGCGCGTCACCGGGTCGCATGTGCCTTTCACGGATACAGGCCCAGACTGGTGCGGATTCCAGAAGCCAGTCGGAGGCGTCTCTTGGACGCGTTGTTGTTGTCCCGGATCCAGTTCGGGTTCGTCATCAGTTTCCACGTGCTGTTCCCGGCCTTCACGATCGGCACGGCCAGCTGGCTGGCCTTTGTCGAATCGCGCTGGCTGCGCACCGGCAATCCGGTCTGGCGCGAGCTGTATTTCTTCTGGCAGAAGATCTTCGCCGTGTCCTTCGGCATGGGCGTGGTCAGCGGCATCGTCATGGCCTTCCAGTTCGGGACCAACTGGCCGCGGCTGAGCGAGGTCGCCGGTACCGTGATCGGGCCGCTGCTCACCTATGAAGTGCTCACCGCGTTCTTCCTGGAGGCCAGCTTCCTGGGCGTGATGATGTTCGGCTGGGGCAAGGTCTCGCCGCGGCTGCATTTCTTCTCCACCTGCATGGTGGCGCTGGGCACGCTGGTCTCCACGTTCTGGATCCTGTCCTCCAACAGTTGGCTGCAGACGCCGGCCGGCTACGACATCATCGACGGCATCGTGCACCCGCAGAACTGGTGGCAAGTGGTGTTCAATCCGTCCTTCCCCTACCGCTTGGCGCACATGGCGCTGGGCTCGTTCATCACCACCTGCTTCGTGATCGGCGGCGTGGGGGCGTGGTACCTGCGCAAGGACGTGCACCGCGAGGCCGGTCGCAAGATGCTGCTGGCCGCGGTGGGCTTCGCCGCGCTGACGGTGCCGGTACAGATCTTCGTCGGCGACATGCATGGCCTGAACACGTTGAAGCACCAGCCGATGAAGATCGCGGCGGTGGAAGCGCACTGGCATTCCGAAGGCGAGGGCAAGGGCGTGCCGCTGGTGGTGTTCGCCGTGCCCAACGAGAAGGCCGAGCGCAATGACTACGAGATCGCGATTCCGCGCCTGGGCAGCCTGATCCTCACCCATTCGCTGGACGGCACCTTCGATCCGCTGACCTCGGTGCCTGCCAGCGATCGGCCGCCGGTGGTGCCGGTGTTCTTCGCGTTCCGGGTGATGGTCGGGCTGGGCACGTTGATGCTGCTGCTGGCCTGGGTCTCGGCGTTCCAGTGGTGGCGCGGCAAACTGTTGCAGTCGCGCTGGTTGATCCGCGGCTGGAACTGGATGCTGCCCAGCGGCTTCATCGCGCTGATCTCCGGCTGGTTCGTGACCGAGATGGGCCGGCAACCGTGGGTGGTCTATGGCGTGCTGCGCACGGCCGATGCAGTCGGCCCGCAGAGTGCGTGGATGACGGCGTTGTCGCTCGGTGTGTACATCGTGGGCTATGCGTTCGTGTTCGGCTGGGGCATCTGGTACCTGGTGAAGATCATCCGCACCGGTCCCAAGCCGCATGAGCCGGCACCGAAGCTGGATGCCGGCAGCCACACCCCGGCGCGGCCGCTGTCCGGTGCCGATGAACCGCTGGAGGAGCGCTGAGATGGAGATGACCACCTGGTTGCCCGTGGCATGGTTCGCGGTGATCGGCTTCGGCGTGCTGATGTACGTGGTGCTGGATGGCTTCGTGCTCGGCATCGGCATCCTGGCGCCGATGGCCGAGGATGAAGAACAGCTCGACATCATGATGAACACCGCCGCGCCGATCTGGGACGGCAACGAAACCTGGCTCGTGCTGGGCGGGGCCGGGTTGATGGCGGCCTTCCCGAAGGCGTACGCCGCGCTGCTGTCCGCGCTGTACCTGCCGGTGCTGCTGCTGGTGGTGGCGCTGGTGTTCCGCGGCGTGGCCTTCGAATTCCGCTTCAAGGCACACCGCTCGCGCAAGCTGTGGAGCGTGGCGTTCGGCCTGGGTTCGCTGCTGGCCGCGTTCGCGCAGGGCGTGATCCTTGGCGCGCTCGTGCAGGGCCTTCAGGTCGTGGATGGCCGTTACGTGGGCGGCGCCTTCAGCTGGTTCAGCCCGTTCTCGATGCTGACCGGCGCTGCCGTGGTGTTCGGTTACGCGCTGCTGGGCAGCACCTGGCTGATCCTCAAGACCGAGGGCCGCGAGCAGACCTTCGCGCGCACCTTGACCCGCCCGCTGGTGGTCGCCGTGATCGTGTTCATGGGCCTGGTCAGCGCGTGGCTGCCGTTCCTGGATTCGCGCCTGATGGCGCGCTGGTTCAGCGATGGCAACTTCTGGTGGCTCTCGCCGGTGCCGTTGCTGACCTTGGCGGTCGCCACGGCGCTGTGGCGCAGCGCGATGCACCCCAAGCGCGATCTGCCGCCGTTCCTGTTGACGCTGGGCCTGTTCGTGCTGGGCTTCATCGGCCTGGTACTGGGCATGTGGCCGTACCTGCTGCCCCCCAGCATGACGTTGTGGCAGGCGGCCGCGCCGGCCTCGTCGCTGAGCTTCAGCCTGGTCGGGCTGGTGATCCTGCTGCCGGTGATCCTGGGCTATACGGCGTGGTCGTACCGGGTGTTCCGCGGCAAGGTGCGGGCGGATGTGGGGTATCACTAAGCGGCTGGCGCTTCCCTGCTGCGCGTGGGCGAGGGCGGTCAGACCCTGCCCGGACGCGACGTAAACCCATCCATGGGGGCTCGACGGGTGCGAGCGATGGCGAAGAGCAGCCGACCGACGGTCGGCTCTACGGGCAGCACGCCACCCACGCCGACCCCGATCAGGCACGACCGGCACATCACGGCGTTCGGCTCAGCCGTGCAGTCCCTCGATCTCCACCAGCAGCTCCGCGCGGCATACCTCCGCATGCAGCACCACGAACGGCGGTGCCGTCGGCAGCGCCGCCATCTGCACCGCCACCGGGCCCATATCCTCCGCCCGGCGCACATACACCTTGAGCACCGAGCCCGAACCCAGTACCGGTGACAACGACGGCCGCTGGCCGCGCGCCGTATCCACCAGGCTCTGCAGATTCGTCAGCGTCTCGCGCAACTGCTCATCCACCGCCCCCGTGTGCTGCGACACATGGCCCACGATCGCCGCCGTCCCCGACTGCAGCAGCGGCAGGCCCGTCGCCAGCGGCGGCAGCAGCGCACGCGAAAAACTGGGCGACTGCGGCCCGTACTGGCGCGGATACCGGAACGCGCTCACCTGGCGCGGATTCTCCAGCGGCTGGCCCGGTTCACGCGCGGCCAGCCAATACACCTGCAGACGGCGCTCGCCATCGAAACGGCCGATGCAGGTCGCCGCCGGCAGCGCGGCCTCGTCCAGCTCGCGCAGGCCACGGACGCGTCCCACGCAGAAGCGCCGATAACGTTCCTGGTCACCGTCGCCCTCGGTCACGGCATCAAGATAGTTCCAGGTCCGCAGCAGGTGCGGATAGCCGCACCGCGACAGGAACGCGCTCATCCGCGCGTAGGCCTCGGCCGCAGCCGATTCGATATCGCTGTCGGTCTCCTCGATCTCCAGCACCCCGAACAGCAGGCTGTCGTTGTGCGACCAGCGCACCCCGTCGGTGACCCCGTGTTCGACCGGCGTGCCGCTGCGCCAGACCTCGATCTGCGCCGGGCCCTGTTCGGCCAGCGGCACCTGCAGCCAGCGCGGGTCGTCCAGCGTGGCGCGGGGAAGGCCGAAGCCGAACACGGCCAGTGTGCGCGGGTCGGCCAGTGCCGCCTCGCGCTGCGTGGCCGGGACGTACGCGACACGGAACAACGCGGGTCCGGAGGAAGGGGAAGCGACTGCCGGGGCCGTTGCGTTGTCGATCGTGTTGCTCATTTCAGAATGTGAATGCAGCCAGTGCCGAGAGTGTCATGATAGCGTGCGCTCCTTTCCCGGCGCCGCCACCGGTGCCAGGCGATGTCGACGGCCTTCTCCTGGTACCCATCCATCATGTTGGCGGGAATGATTGAGTTTTCTGTAATCGATTGGGCGGCGTGGGCGCCGGGCATCACCACCCACGCGCAGTGGCAGGCGTGGGCGAAGGCCCCCTGGCTGCCCACCGGTGAGGACACCCCCGCGTTGTCCGAAGTGCCCGCCATGCAGCGACGTCGCATCGAGCGGCTCGGACGCATGGCGATCCAGACCGCCTGCTGGTGCGAGCAGCCCGACGACGGTGGCCGGGTGCCGCTGGTGTTCGCCTCGCGGCACGGCGACGTGGCCCGTTCGATGGAGCTGCTCAACACCCTGAGTGCGGACCAGCCGATGTCGCCGACCGGCTTCGGCCTGTCGGTGCACAACGCGATCGCAGCGCTGTACTCGATCGCCCGCGGCCAGCGGGGCAACTATCTGGCCCTCGCGGCCGCCCGGGCCACGGTGGAAACGGCCTGCGTGGAGGCCTTCGGGCTGCTCGCCGATGGTGCGCCGGAGGTGCGGCTGGTGGTGTACGAATCGCCGTTGCCGCCGATCTATGTCGGCTTCGCCGACGAGCCCGACCCCTTCTTCGCGTGGTGCTGGCGGCTCGGGCCGGCCAGCGGCCCGGGCACCCGACTGTCGCTGGGCTGGGGTGCCGGCGGCGGGGATCGTCCCTCCGACGGTCTGCCGCATGGCCTTGAAGCGCTGCGCTTCCTGCTGGCGGGGTCGCCTTCGCTGGGCCTGGAGGCCGACGGCCAGCACTGGAGCTGGCAACGCCATGGCTGAGCGCTGGCCGGCCCGGATCAACCGTGCTTGGCGGGTGCTGGGCACGGGGCTGAGCTTTGCCGCCTTCGGGATCGGCGGGCTGGTCCTGGGCGGGATGCTGTTCCTGTCCCTGTTGCTGGTCCGCGACCCGGTCCGCCGGCGCGTGCTGGCGCGGCGCCTGGTCCAAGCCGGTTTCGCCACCCACGTCGGCCTGATGCGCCGGCTGGGGCTGATGACCTACGAGATCCGCGGGGGCGAGCGCCTGCAGCGCAACGGCCTGCTGATCCTGGCCAACCATCCGACCCTGATCGATGTGGTGCTGCTGATCGCCCAGCTGCCCAATGCCGACTGCGTGGTCAAGCAGGCCGTGGCCCGCAACCCGTTCATGCGCGGCCCGGTGCGTGCCGCCGGTTATGTCTCCAATGATGATGGGGCCGGGCTGGTGGACGACTGCATCGCCGCGGTCCAGGCCGGCGGCAACCTGGTGATCTTCCCGGAAGGGACCCGCACCGTGTCCGGGCAGCCGCTGCGCCTGCAGCGTGGCGCGGCCAACATCGCGGTGCGGGGCCGGCTGGACATCACCCCGGTGCGGATCACCTGCACCCCGCCGACCCTGACCAAGGGCCAGAAATGGTATCGTGTGCCATCACGGCGATTTCACGTTCAGCTGGAAGTCGGGGAGGATCTCCCGATCGCCCCGTTTCTGAACGAGACCGGCGATGCGCCCAGGGGGGATGCCTTGGCGGCCAGGCGTGTGACCGATCATCTTGCCCATTACTTCGACTTCGCTGGAGACCCGACCCGTGCAGGCACTTGAGCACGAGATCAAGGAATTGATCATTTCATCGCTTTCACTGGAAGACATCACTCCCGAAGACATCGATTCCGCCGCCCCCCTGTTTGTCGAGGGGCTGGGCCTGGATTCGATCGACGCGCTGGAACTTGGATTGGCCCTGCAGAAAAAGTACGGTGTCAGCCTGTCAGCCGATTCGGAAGAGACCCGTCGCCATTTCTCCAGCGTGCGTGCCCTGAGCGAGTTTGTCGCCGCACGCCAGCCGTCCTAACGGCGCGTCAGGATTTACCCATGACCAAGAACGAACTTTTCGAGCGCATCGTCAAGATCCTCAAGGACAGCTTTGAGATCGAGCCGAGCCGCATCACGCCTGCCGCGCGGCTGTACGACGACCTGGACATCGACAGCATCGACGCGGTCGACCTGATCGTGCAGCTCAAGCCGCTGCTCGGCCGCAATCTGCAACCGGAAGCCTTCAAGCAGGTGCGTACCGTGCAGGACATCGTGGATGTGGTGCACGGGCTGTTGCCCGGTCAAGCGGCCGCCTGACGGCCATCGCTGAAGACTGACCATGGTCCGGGTACGCGTCGCGGCGTTTGCGTTGCTGTCGCTGGCATACCCGCTGGTGGTGTACCTGTCGCTGGGCCGGTTCGAGCCGCGCTGGTTGTCGCTGCTGCTGTTCACCCTGGCCGCGCTGCGCGCGCTGACCACCCGCCAGGCGGTGTGGTGGGTGGCCGCGCTCGGTACCGGCGTGCTCGCCCTGGTCGCCACGGCCTTCAACCAGGCGCTGCCGCTGAAGCTGTACCCGGCGCTGGTGAATGCGGTGATGCTGGTGATCTTCGCGACCAGCCTGCGCTTCGGCCCCAGCGCGGTGGAGCGCCTGGCGCGGCTGAGCGAGCCGGACCTGCCGCCGTTCGCCGTGATCTATACCCGCCGGGTCACCTGGATCTGGTGCGGCTTCTTTGTTCTCAACGGAAGTCTGGCCCTGGCCACGGCGCTGTGGGCGTCCAACCAGGTCTGGGCGTTCTACAACGGATTGTTGGCGTACGTGATGATGGGTGCTCTGTTTGGTGGGGAATGGCTGGTCCGGCGACGGGTCAAGGCGGCGCATGCGCATGGCTGAGTGGATCGCACTGGACCGGTTGGCGCTGGTGCCGCGCCCGGGCCGCATCGTCGGCATGGCCGGCGACACCGTGGTGGACCATCCGCAGTTCCGCACGCAGGTGCTGCGCTGGCAGCAGGCCTTCGCACGCGCGCCCGGCACCGACTGGGCGCTGTATTTCGATGACACGCTCACCTTCGCCGCCGCCCTGCTGGGGGCGTGGCATGCCGGCAAGCGCGTGTTCCTCGGAGGCGACAACCTGCCGGCCACGCTGGAAGGATTGAGCCCGCGCGTGGCCGGTTTTGCGGGTGACGTGCCGGCGCGCTATGCGCCGCTGCAGCCGGATCCGGAGGTCGATCCCGCCGTCGTGCTGCAACCGCTGGATGAAGCCGCACTGGCACTGGTGGTGTTCACCTCCGGCAGCACCGGTGCGCCGAGCGCGATCGTCAAACGCATGCGCCAGCTGACCCGCGAGGTGGATGCGTTGCAGGCCGCCTTCGGCGAGCAGATGGACGGCGCGCAGGTGCAGGGCACGGTCTCGCACCAGCACATCTACGGCCTGCTGTTCCGCGTGCTGTGGCCGCTGGTGGCCGGCCGCGCGATCCAGCCGCGCCGGTTTTTCCATGAGGATCTGGTCAGCGCGCTGGGCGGCCAGCCGTCGGTGCTGGTGGCGACCCCGGCCCACCTCAAACGGTTGCCCGAACAGCTGGACTGGTCCTCGCTGGGCGGCCAGCTGCGTGCGGTGTTCTCCTCCGGTGGCCCGCTGCCGACCGAGGCGGCGCTGCAGGTCCGCGCCCTGATGGGCGTGGCCCCGACCGAGGTCTTCGGCAGCAGCGAGACCGGTGGCGTGGCCTGGCGGCGCTGGAGTGCCGCCCAGCCGCAGTGGCATCCGTTGCCGGGCGTTGCCTGGCGGATCGAGGAAGGTTGCCTGGCGGTGCGTTCGCCGCACCTGGACAACGACGACTGGTGGCTGACCCAGGACCGCGCCGTCGCCGATGACGGCCACAGCTTCCGGCTGCTCGGCCGCGCCGACCGCATCGTCAAGATCGAAGAGCGCCGCGTCTCGCTGGACGCCCTCGAACAGCAGCTGCGTGCGCACCCGGCGGTGCAGGACGTGCGCGTGCTGGTGCTGCCGGGCGCGCGCGAACAGCTGGCCGCCGTGGTGGTGCCGCAGGCGGCGGGCGCCGCGAACTGGGACGATGCACAGCGCCGCCGCCAGGCGCAGCAGCTCGGCGCGCATCTGGCCCAAAGCCACGATGCCGTGACCCGGCCGCGCCGCTGGCGTTTCATCGACGAACTGCCGCTCAACGCGCAGGGCAAGGTTACTGCCGCGGCACTGGCGGCCCTGTTCCGGCCGCTGATGCCGACCCCGGAGTGGCAGCAGCGCGATGCCACCAGCGCCTCGCTGCAGCTCGTGCTGGATCCGGACCTGGTCGCATTCGACGGGCACTTCCCGCAGGCCAGGATCCTGCCCGGCGTGGTCCAGCTGGACTGGGCGATCCACTACAGCCGCAGCGCATTCACGATGCCGCCGCAGTTCCTGCGCATGGACGCGGTCAAGTTCCAGCACGTGGCCCGCCCGGGCGACTGCCTGCAGCTGAGCCTGGGCTGGGATGCGGCCAGGTCGGCGATGAGCTTCCGCTACGTCTCCGTCCATGGCGTGCACGCCAGCGGCCGGGTGGTGTTTGGTGATGCGTGATGACTCCGGTGACGGCATGAGCAGGTCGGCCTTCGCCCCGCTGGTGGTGATCCCGGTGTACGACCACGCGCATGCGATCGGTGCGGTGGTGCAGGGCGTGCTGGCCAGTGGGCAGCCGTGCCTGCTGGTCGACGATGGCTCGCACCGGGAGTGCGCGCAGGTGCTTGATGCGCTGGCCCGCGAGCACGCACCGCAGGTGACGCTGCTGCGGCTGGCGGTGAACCAGGGCAAGGGTGGCGCGATGCTGGCCGGCTTTGCCGAAGCCGCGCGCCTGGGCTACAGCCACGTGCTGCAGATAGATGCCGACGGCCAGCACGAGACTGCCGATATCCCCCGTTTCGTCGCGCTGTCGCAGGCGCAGCCGGAGGCGGTGATCTGTGGTATCCCGCGCTATGACGCCAGCGTGCCCAAGGCGCGCCTGTACGGTCGCTACGCCACGCATATCTGGGTCTGGATCAACACGCTGTCGCTGCAGATCCGCGACTCGATGTGTGGCTTCCGCCTGTATCCACTGGCCCCGGTGATCCGCCTGATGGGCGAGGAAACCATCGGCCGGCGCATGGATTTCGACAGTGAAATCCTGGTGCGGCTGTTCTGGCGTGGGGTGAAGGTGATCAGTGTGCCGACCGCCGTCACCTATCCCAGCGATGGCGTCTCGCACTTCGATGTGTGGCGCGACAACGTGCGCATCAGCCGCATGCACGCGCGCCTGTTCGTCGGAATGCTGTGGCGCGCGCCGCGGCTGCTGTGGCAGCGCATCGCAGGGCCCGGCGCATGACCACGCCCGCCCCCGGCAGTGCCCCGCACTGGGCCGACATCGGCGAGTCCACCTCGGCCGCCGGCGTGCTGTTCCTGTGCTGGGTGCACCGCTGGTTCGGCCGCTGGCCGTTCCGGCTGTGCGTGTACCCGGTGGTGCTCTGCCACTGGTTGAGCAACCGGGTCGCGCGCGAATCGTCGCTGCAGTACCTGGAGCGCCTGCAGGCCCATACCGGCGTGTTCCCCTCGGCACCCGGGCGCTGGCAGAGCCTGAAGCACTTCGCGCTGTTTGCCGACACCATGCTCGACAAGCTGCTCGGCCTGGGCGGCCGCTATCCGCCCGAGCACATCCATCTGCAGCGCGACCTGGTGCTGGACAAGATCGCGCGCCGCGAAGGCGGGCTGATCCTCACCGCGCACATCGGCTGCCTGGAGCTGTGCCAGGTATTGGCCGAGCGGGTGCCGGGCTTCCACATCACCGTGCTGGTCCACACCGCGCACGCGCAGCGCTTCAACCGCCTGATGCAGCGGCTCGATCCGCTGGCCTCGGTGGAGCTGCTGCAGGTCACCGACATGGGCCCGGCCACCGCGGTCGAGCTGCAGCGCCGGGTCGAGGCGGGTGGTTTCGTGGCCATCGTCGGCGACCGCGTGCCGCTGCGTGGCGGGCGCACCGTGCCGGCCCCGTTCCTCGGCCACACCGCGCAGTTCCCGATCGGCGCCTATGTACTGGCCGCCGCGCTGGCCTGCCCGGTCTACACCATGGCCTGCCTGCATCACGGGCGTGGCTACCAGGTGCGCTTTGAACAGTTCACCGACCGCATCGTATTGCCGCGCGGTTCGCGTGACGCCGCGCTGACCGCGCAGGCGGAACATTTCGCCCGGTGGCTGGAAGTTCAGGTCACCCAGGCACCCTTGGACTGGTTCAATTTCTTCCCCTTCTGGGATCAGGCATCTCATGGCAAGTAAGGCCGATCAGGCACCCTCCGTCCGCTTCGGCGATGCGCCGCTGACCATCGAAGACGTGGTCGCGCTGTCACAGCGCCAGGCCCAGGCCGTGGTCACCGACGATGCCGCGTTCACCGCGCGCATCCAGCGCGGCGCGGACTTCCTCGATCGCCTGCTGCGCGAAGACGGCGTCATCTACGGGGTGACCACCGGCTACGGCGATTCGTGCACGGTGAACATTCCGCCGGCGCTGGTGGCCGAACTGCCGCACCACCTGTTCACCTACCACGGCTGTGGCCTGGGGCGTTTCCTGGACCCGCAGGAAACCCGTGCCGTGATCGCCGCGCGCCTGGCTTCGCTGGTGCGCGGCATGTCCGGGGTCAGCCACCCGCTGCTGCAGGGCCTGGCCACGCTGCTGCGGCATGACGTGCTGCCGCTGATCCCGGCCGAAGGCTCGGTCGGCGCCAGCGGCGATCTGACCCCGCTGTCCTACGTGGCCGCGGTGCTTTGCGGCGAGCGCGAGGTGATGTACCAGGGGTCGCGCCGCCCGGCGGCCGAGGTGCTGGCCGAGATCGGCATGGCGCCGCTGCGGCTGCGCCCCAAGGAAGGCCTGGCGATCATGAACGGCACCGCCGTGATGACGGCGCTGGCCTGCCTGGCGTACGACCGCGCCGACTACCTGACCAGGCTGGCCACGCGCCTGACCGCCTTCAACGTGCTGGCCAGTGACGGCAACGCCCATCATTTCGATGAAATGCTGTTCGCTGCCAAGCCGCACCCGGGGCAGACCCGGATCGCCGCGCGCCTGCGCCAGGACCTGCACAGCGACCGGCCGCCGCGCAACGAACAGCGCCTGCAGGACCGTTACTCGCTGCGCTGCGCCCCGCACGTGATCGGCGTGGTGCAGGACGCCCTGCCGTTCTTCCGCCAGCTGATCGAAACCGAACTCAACAGCGCCAACGACAACCCGCTGATCGATGTCGAGGGCGAGCGCATCCTGCATGGTGGCCACTTCTACGGCGGCCACATCGCCTTCGCGATGGACGCGCTGAAGAACACCATCGCCAACCTGGCCGATCTGCTTGATCGGCAGATGGCGCTGGTGGTGGATGCGCGCTTCAACCACGGTCTGCCGGCCAACCTGTCGGCCGCCACCGGTGAGCGTGCCGCGATCAACCATGGCCTGAAGGCGCTGCAGATCAGTGTCTCGGCGTGGACCGCCGAAGCGCTCAAGCAGACCATGCCGGCCTCGGTGTTCTCGCGTTCCACCGAATGCCACAACCAGGACAAGGTCAGCATGGGCACCATCGCAGCGCGCGATTGCCTGCGCGTGATCGAACTGACCGAACAGGTCGTCGCCGCGCTGCTGATCACTGCCCGCCAGGGCGTGGCCCTGCGCGAGCGTGTCGGCATGAAAGCGACGTTGCACGGCGATCTGGCCGCGATGTACCAGGACCTGTCCGAGCGCATCGCGCTGATCGAGGAAGACCGCGCGCTGGATGGCGAGTTGCGCGCCCTGCTGGACGATATCCGCGCACAGCGCTGGGAGTTGTATGTCCACGCCTGATCTGAGCTTCGAGGTGACGCTGTCGCCGGCCTTCCATGACTGCGATGCGATGCAGGTGGTCTGGCACGGCAACTATTTCAAGTACTTCGAGATCGCGCGTTGCGCCCTGCTGCAGCGCCATGATTACGACTACCCGCAGATGCGCGATTCCGGTTACCTGTGGCCGGTGGTCGATGCGCGGGTGAAGTACATCCGCCCGCTGCTGTACGGCCAGGCACTGCGCGTGCGCGCCACGATCACCGAGTGGGAAAACCGCCTGAAGATCGCCTATGAAATCGTGGATGCGGACAGCGGTACTACGCTGACCCGCGCCCATACCATCCAGGTCGCGGTCGACGCGGCCACCAATGAAATGCTCTACCTGTGCCCGCCGGTGCTGTGGGAGCGTCTGGGAGTGCAACCGCAATGAACCGTTTCCTGAGCATGCTGTGCGTGCTGCTGATGCTGGCCATGGTCGCCCCGGCGTTCGCCGCCACCGATGTGGAGGCAGTCAAGCAGCGCGTGGCCAAGGTCGACGTGCTGCGTGGCGAGTTCACCCAGGAGAAACAGGTCGCCGGCTTCAAGAATCCGCTGCGCTCGCAGGGTCGCTTCGTGCTGGCCCAGGACCACGGGGTGGTCTGGACCACGCTCAAGCCGTTCCCCTCCGAGGTGGTGGTCACCCGCGACCGCATCCTCAGCCGGCAAAGCGATGGCAGCAGCCGGGTGGAACTGGATGGCCGCCAGCAGCCGGCGATGCGCTCGGTCAACGCGATCATGTTCGCGTTGATGAGCGGCGATGCGCAGGCGCTGTCGGCGCAGTTCACGGTCAAGGTCGAGGTGTTGCCCGGCAATGCCTGGCGCATGCAGCTGACGCCGCGCTCGGCGATGCTCGGCAAGGTGTTTGCGCAGCTCACTCTGAGCGGTGACCGCTACGTGCGCGAGGTGCAGATCAACGAGGCCAACCAGGATGTCACCCGCATCCACTTTGCCGGCATGAGCGATACGCCGGCGGCGTTGAGCGCCGACGAGGGCCGCAAGTTTGAATGACGTGCTGACGTCCAACGGCCGCCTGCAGCGCCTCTGGCGCTGGCTGGCCATTGCCTGGCTGCTGGTGCTGATCGGCCTGGGCGTGCAGCAATGGCAGTTGTGGAAGAGCGAATCGCGGATCGATACCGACATCCTCGCGCTGTTGCCGCAGGATGCGCACGACCGCCTGCTCTCCGATGTCACCCGCCGTATAGCCGATGCCAACGCGCGCCAGATCGTGGTGTTGCTGGGCAGTACCGATGCGGCGCAGACCAAGGCGGCCGAGGCCGCATTCCGCGATGCCATCAAGGTGGAGCGGGGCGCTGCCCCGCTGCTCCAGGAAAGCGGCTCGATCGAAGGCTGGTTCGATCAGGCACGGGCGTTCTACACACCGTATCGCGACCGCCTGCTGACCAGTGCACAGCGCGAGCGGCTGCAGAACGAACCCACCGATGGCCTGGCCGAATCGGCACTGGCGGCGCTGTACGGCCCGATGGGCGCGCCGCGCCTGACCGAGTGGCGCCAGGATCCGCTCTCGCTGTGGCCGCAGTGGTGGCAGGAGCGCGCGCTGGGTTCGGGCCTGCAGATGGGCGATGACGGCCTGCTGGAAGCCGATGGAAAGCATTGGTCGATCGTGCAGTACGACACGGTCGGCTCGGCGTTCCAGCTCGATGGCGAGCGCCATATCGACCTGCTGCTGGACACCGCCGCCGAGGCCGCCATGAAGCAGGCGCCGGGTCTGGAAGTGCTGCGTGCCGGCGTCCCGCTGCATGCGGAAGCCGCGGCCGTGCAGGCCAACTGGGAGATCAATACGATCGGCTGGGGGTCGCTGGCCGCGGTACTGCTGCTGGTATGGCTGGCGTTCCGTTCGCTGCGCCCGATCCTGCTGGTGGCCGCCTCGCTGCTGATCGGCTGTGGCGTCGCGCTGGCGGTGACGGTGCTGGTGTTCGGCAAGGTGCATGTGTTGACGCTGGTGTTCGGTGCCTCGCTGGTGGGCGTGGCCGAGGATTACGGCATCCACTGGTTCGCCTCGCGCCAGGCCGAACCGGCGGACCGCCGATGGAAGCTGCTGCGGCACCTGCTGCCTGGCCTGTGGCTGGCGCTGTTGACCAGCGCACTGGCCTATCTCGCGCTGGGCCTGGCGCCGTTCCCGGGGCTGCGCCAGATGGCGCTGTTCTCGGTGGTCGGCCTGGCCGCCGCCTTCCTGACCGTGATCTTCTGGTTCCCGTGGCTGGATGGCGGCGAAATCCGTCGTACCGGCTTCGCCCGCTGGCTGGGCGCCACGCTGGAGCGCTGGCCGCGCCTGCATGGGCGCAGTGCCGCGCTTTTCCTGGGCGTGGTGACGGTGCTCTCGGCGATCGGCATCGCCCGTCTGCAGACCAATGACGACCTGCGCAGCCTGCAGTCATCGCCGCCGGACCTGATCGCCCAGCAGATCCGCATCAGCCAGATGCTGGGCATGCCCAGCCCGGCGCAGTTCTATCTGGTCCAGGGCGATACCGCCGAGCAGGTGCTCGAGCGCGAAGAGGCACTTATCGATCGCCTGCGCGTGCTGGAAGCGGACAAGCAGATCGGTGGCTACCGTGCGATCAGCGACTGGCTGCCCTCGCAGCAGCGCCAACATGCCGATGCGGCCCTGACCGCCAAGGTCGAGCCGCAGGTGCTGGCACGGGTCGGTGCGGCGGTGGGTGAGCCACTGCTGCGCCCGGCCTATGCTGCGCAGGACCTGCAGGCCGACGCCTTCCTTGCCTCGCCGGCAGCCATGCCGTTCCGACATCTGTGGCTGGGCGCGGTCGGGCAGGGCGTGGCGTCGGTGGTGATGGTCGATGACCTCTCGCGTGCCGATGCGCTGGCGCTGCTGGAAGCACAGGCCAAGGGCATCGATGGCGTGCGGTGGGTGGACCGGACCGCCGATTTCTCGCAGCTGCTCAAGCATTACCGCAAGCTGATGAGCGGGCTGCTGCTGATCGGCATCGCACTGGTGTTTGCGGTGCTGTTCTGGCGCTACCGCGGCCAGGCCTGGCGCGTGCTCGCCCCGACCCTGATCGCCGGCGCACTGACGCTGGCGCTGCTGGGGCTGTTCGGCCAGCCACTGCAACTGTTCAACGTCCTCGCGCTGATGCTGCTGCTCGGCATGGGCATCGACTACGGCATCTTCCTGATCGAACACCGCGGTGATGCCAGTGCCTGGCTCGCGGTCTGCGTGGGCGCGGCCAGCACCTGGTTGTCGTTCGGCCTGCTCGGGCTGTCGGCCACGCCGGCGCTGCGCGCCTTCGGGTTGACCCTGTTGTTCGGCATCGGCCTGGTCTGGCTGATCTCGCCGCTGTTCCGCCCGCCACCGCACGACGCACCGCACTGAGCGACCGCGTTTCCCTCTCATGATCTGATCAAGGATGTATCGATGAACCCGCAGGTGGAACGTACTGAAATCCTCGTCATCGGCGCCGGCCCGGCCGGCTCCGTGGCGGCGGCGATGCTGCGCCGGCAGGGGCGCCAGGTGCTGATCCTGGAGCGCCAGGCGTTCCCGCGGTTCTCGATCGGCGAGAGCCTGCTGCCGCAGAGCATGGAATACATCGAAGCGGCCGGGCTGCTGCAGGATGTGGTGCAGGCCGGGTTCCAGTACAAGAACGGTGCGGCGTTCGTGCGTAGCGAGGCGACCACCGAGTTTGATTTCCGCGACAAGTTCTCGCCGGGCTGGGGCACCACCTACCAGGTGCAGCGCGCCGACTTCGATGACGTGCTGGCGCGCGGTGCCGAGCGCATGGGCGCTACGCTGCGCTTCGGTGATGAGGTGCTGTCCGTGCAGCCCGGGCGTCCGGCGCAGGTGCAGGTGCGCCGGCCCGATGGCAGCGAGTACACCATCGAGGCCGGTTTCATTCTCGACGCCAGCGGCTTCGCCCGGTTGCTGCCGCGCCTGCTGGACCTGGAGTCGCCGTCGAATTTCCCGGTGCGCGGTGCGATCTTTTGCCATGTGCGCGACCACATTCCGGCCGGCGCGGGCTTTGATCGCAACAAGATCCTGATCACCACCCATCCCGAGCACGTGGACGTGTGGTACTGGACGATTCCGTTCTCCAACGGCTGCTGTTCGCTGGGCGTGGTGGCCGAGCCGAGCTTCTTCGCGCGCTACCCGGGCACCGATCTGGAGAAGCTGCAGGCCATCGTCGGTGAGGATCCGAACCTGGCCCGCCTGCTCGGGAACGCCGAATGGGCGGTGCTGCCGGTGCGCACCATCACCGGGTACTCGGCCAATGTCTCCTCGTTGTGGGGCGAAGGCTATGCCCTGCTCGGCAACGCCGGCGAGTTCCTCGATCCGGTGTTTTCCTCGGGGGTGACTATCGCGTTCAAATCGGCCCAGCTGGCCAGCGATTGCCTGGCCCGCGAGCACGCCGGTGAAACGGTGGACTGGGAACAGGACTTCTCGGTGCCGCTGCGCGCCGGGGTGAAAACCTTCCGGCGTTTCGTCGAGGCCTGGTACGCCGGTGGCTTCCAGAAGATCATCTACCATCCCGATCCGCAGCCGGAGGTGCGCCGCATGATCTCCTCGATCCTGGCCGGCTATGCCTGGGATACCAACAATCCGTACGTTGCCGACGCCAGCGGTCGGCGCCTGCGCGTGCTGGAGGAACTGTGCAGCGCCTGATCCTGACCCTGTTGTTGAGCCTGCTGCTGGCCGCATGCGCCAGCACCCGCATGCCCACGCCGCTGGTACAGCTGCCCGTGCTGCAGCTGGCGCCCTCGGCATTGCCGCAGGCGGTGCAGCTGCAGCAGCGCCTGCAGTTCCGCTTCGGCAGCCACGAGCGTGAGCTGGATGCCCTGCTGGAGGTGGATGCCGAACAGGTGCGGCTGGCGGTGCAGGCGATGGGCCAGACCGGCGTGCGCATGGTCTGGGACGGGCAGCATCTGGAACAGACCCGGGCCCCGTGGCTGCCGCCGCAGGTGCGCGGCGAGCGCGTGCTCGACGACCTGCAGTTCGCGTTGTGGCCCGCCGCGGCGATCCGTGCCGCGCTGCCGGACGGCTGGAGCCTGCAGGAAACCGACGGCGTGCGCAGCCTGGTCCAGGGCGGCACACCCTGGCTGGTGCGCGAGACATTGCCCGATGGTCGCGTGCGGCTGCGCAACCTGGCCGAGGGCTACGAACTGGTGATCGAATCAATGGACATGGGGCAGGGCCGAGAGTGAGCAGCAGCGCGGTCTATCTGAACGAGCTGGGAGTGATCTGCGCACTGGGGGCCGACCGCGCCCAGGTGCGCGAGGGCCTGTTCGCGGCGCAGCCCGGCGGGCTGCACGACAACGACACCATCCTGCCCGGCCGCACGCTGGCGCTGGGCGAAGTGCAGGCGCCGCTGCCGGACCTGGCCGACCTGCCGGTCGCCCTGCGCGGCCGCAACAACGGCCTGCTGGACGCTGCGCTCGGCCAGATCCGCGAGGCCGTCGATGCCGCCGTCGCCCGTTTTGGTGCCGAGCGCGTGGCGGTGATCATCGGTACCAGCACCTCGGGCATCGGCGAGTCGGAGCACGCACTGCGCACCTATCACCGCGATGGCGTGTGGCCGGCGGATTTCCATTACGCCCAGCAGGAAATGGGCACCGCCGCGCGCTTCGTGCGTGAGCGGATCGGCAGCACCGGCCCGGCCTGGACGATCTCCACCGCGTGCTCGTCCAGCGCCAAGGCGCTGATGTCGGCCGCACGCCTGCTGCGCGCCGGCGTGGTCGATGCGGTGGTCGCCGGCGGGGCGGACTCGATGTGCCGCTTCACCGTGGCCGGGTTCAGCGCGCTGGAGTCGGTCTCGGCGGTGCGCTGCAATCCCTTCTCGGTAAACCGCAGCGGCATCAACATCGGCGAAGGCGCCGCGCTGTTCCTGATGACCCGCGAGCCGGGCCCGGTGCGCCTGTCCGGCTGGGGCGAATCGTCCGATGCCCACCATATGTCCGCGCCGGATCCGCAGGGACGTGGCGCGATCGATGCCATGCAGCAGGCGCTGGACCGGGCCGGGCTGGCGCCGGCGCAGATCGACTACGTGAACCTGCATGGCACCGCCACCGGTCACAACGATGCGATGGAAAGCCAGGCGGTCGCCGCGGTGCTGGGCACGCAGGTGCCGGCCAGCTCGACCAAGCCGCTGACCGGGCACACGCTCGGCGCCTCGGGCGCGATCGAAGCGGCGCTGTGCTGGATGACCCTGGCCGACAACCCGGACCAGCAGCTGCCCACCCACTGGTGGGACGGGCAGCCCGATGACGCCTTGCCGGCGCTGGCCCTGGTGGCACCGGGCACGCGCGCTGCGCAACCGCTGCAGCACGTGCTCAGCCATTCGTTCGCCTTCGGCGGCAGCAACGCCGTGCTGGCCCTGGCGCGAGGATGAGCATGCCGCTGCCCGATGACATCGATGCGGTGCTGCCGCACCGCGACAGCATGCGCCTGATCCACCGCGTGGTGGCCTGGCAGGACGAGTCCATCGCCGTTGAGGTGGACGTGCCTGCGCAGGGGCTGTTCTGCACGCCTGATGGCGTGCCCGCCTGGGTCGGGGTGGAGTACATGGCGCAGGCGATCGCCGCCTGGGCCGGGTGCCGCGCACGCCACGCCGGCCGCGCGCCGTCGATCGGCTTCCTGCTTGGCACCCGCCGGTACACCGCCCACCAGCCGTTCTTTGCCGCCGGCAGCTGCCTGCGGGTGGAGGCGAACTGCGAGTTGTTGGGCGAGAATGGCCTGGGCATGTTCGCCTGCCGGATCCTGGCGGGCGATATCGAAATGGCGGTTGCCAACGTCTCCGTGTTTGAACCCACGGACGCGATGGCCTATCTGGAGAGTGGAGAGGCATGACAGGGAATCTGACCGTGCTGGTGACCGGCGCCAGCCGGGGCATCGGCCGTGCCGTGGCGCTGCGTTGCGCGCGCGACGGCTTCGATGTGGTGGTGCATTGCCGCAGCCGCATCGAGGAAGCACAGGCCGTGGTGGCCGAGATCCAGGCGCTGGGCCGACAGGCCCGGGTGCTCATGTTCGACGTCAGCGACCGCGATGCCGCGCGTACCGCGCTGGAAGCGGACATCGAAGCGCACGGCACGTATTACGGGGTGGTCTGCAATGCCGGCATCGCCCGCGATGGCGCCTTCCCGGCGATGCCGGCCGAGGATTGGGATGCGGTCATCCACACCAACCTGGACAGCTTCTACAACGTGCTGCACCCGCTGGTGATGCCGCTGGTGCGCCGGCGCAAGCCTGGCCGCATCGTCACCTTGTCCTCGGTCTCCGGCCTGGTCGGCAACCGCGGCCAGACCAACTACAGCGCGGCCAAGGCCGGCATCATCGGCGCCACCAAGGCGCTGGCGCTGGAGCTGGCCAGCCGCGCGATCACGGTCAACTGCGTGGCCCCCGGGCTGATCGAGACCGAGATGGTCAATGAAGAAGTGGTCGAGCACGCGCTCAAGCTGATCCCGGCCAACCGCCTGGGCCAGCCGGAGGAGGTCGCTGCCGCGGTCTCGTTCCTGCTCTCCGAATCGGCCGGCTACATCACCCGCCAGGTGATCTCGGTGAACGGAGGGATGGTCTGATGGCCCGCCCCGATCGTCGCGTGGTGGTCACCGGCGCGCCTGCCATCAGCCCGCTCGGGCAGGACTGGGCGAGCATCCGTGCGCGCCTGCAGGCCAGGACCAATGCGGTGCGCTACATCCCCGAGTGGGAGGTCTTCGATGGCCTCAACACGCGGCTGGCCGCACCGGCGGAAGATTTCGAACTGCCCGCCAACTACAACCGCAAGACCACCCGCAGCATGGGCAAGGTCGCGGTGATGTCGGTGCGCGCCACCGAGCTGGCGCTGGAGGCGGCCGGCCTGCTCGGCCATCCGGTGCTGCGCAGTGGCATGGCCGGCGTGGCCTATGGCTCGTCCTCGGGCAGCCACGAGGCTACCGCCGAGTTCGGCCGGATGCTGCATGAGCACACCACCGAAGGCATCAGCGCCACCACCTACCTGAAAATGATGAGCCACACCTCGCCGGTGAACATCGGCGTGTTCTTCGGCTTGTCCGGGCGGGTCTACACCACCTCCAGCGCCTGCACCTCGGGCAGCCAGGGCGTGGGCTCGGGCTATGAAGCGATCCGCAGCGGCAAGCAGACCGTGATGGTCACCGGCGGTGCCGAGCAGCTCGACGCCACCGCCGCCGCCGTGTTCGACACCCTGTTCGCCACCAGCGTGCGCAACGATGCGCCGCAGACCACGCCCAGTCCGTTCGATGCGCACCGCGACGGCCTGGTGCTGGGCGAGGGCGCCTGCACGCTGATCCTGGAAGAGCTGGAGCATGCCCAGGCCCGCGGCGCCACGATCCTGGCCGAAGTGGTCGGCTACGGCACCAACAGCGACGGCCAGCACGTCACCCAGCCCAGCGCCGGAACCATGGCGCAGGCCATGCGGCTGGCGCTGGAGGATGCCGACCTGGCTGCCGACCGGATCGGTTACGTCAACGCGCACGGCACCGCCACCGAGCACGGCGACATCGCCGAAACCCAGGCCACCCACCAGGTGTTCGGCCCCGGCGTGCCGATCAGCTCGCTCAAGAGTTATGTGGGTCACATGCTCGGTGCCTGTGGCGCGTTCGAGGCCTGGCTGAGCATCGAGATGATGCGCGAGGGCTGGTTCGCCCCCACCCTGAACCTGCACGAGGTCGATCCCCGATGCGGCGTGCTGGATTACATCCATGGCGACGGCCGTGCCCTGCAGACCGACTACGTCATGAGCAACAACTTCGCCTTCGGCGGCATCAACACCTCGTTGATCTTCCGCCGCTGGCAGGATTGACCGCAGTTTCCGGCCCGCGTCGCGGGCCGGCCGTTCCGTAGACCCCTCGCATCCCCCCAACAAGGAGAAAGTTGAATGCGTCGTTTTGCCCTGATCGCCGCCACCGCGCTGCTCGCCCTGGCCAGTACCGCCCAAGCCCGCGAAACCCGTGTCGAGCAGTCGCTGCATGAGCTGGTCAATTCCGCTGAAGCCCGCAACGTGGGCATCGACGGCAGCGTGAAGTTCTATCTGGCCGGTGAAAAGGTCAGCGTAGTGGAACGCCTGGGCGAGGACGTGACCAACAAGAAGACCAACGCCGCCAACAAGAGCGATGCCGAAGCCTGCCGCTGGGTGGCGCTGTCGGCGCTGCGCGCGCTGCAGGATGGGGCAAAGTCGCGCGGTGCCAATGCCGTGGTCGACATCGTCAGCTACTACAAGAAGAACGAGTTCAAGAGCACCACCAGCTACGAATGCTACGCGGGCGCGATCCTGGCCGGCGTGGCGCTGAAGGGCACCTACGCCAAGGTGAAGTGAGCCCCCGGACCACCGTCCCTGCCGGGGCGGTGGTCCATGCAGCGGCCAACGCAGGTACCGGCGGCATCGCCGCAGCGACGCATTCATCACAGCGGCATCGGCAGACTGCAGCGGCGCCCAGCTGAACGACATCACGACATTGATGAACCTGATGCTGTCGCGTGACGGAAAACCGACGGTAGACAGTGCACGTGGCTTTCACCTGTGCCGGCTTTCCTCCACAATCATTGTCATTCACTACCCTGGGCAACGCCCTGCGGCATGCAAGCCTACGTCTATAAAAGCCAACGCAAGCAGGACAGCTTCGTCTATCTCGCCGTTCGTGATGACTTCTCGGTCATCCCTGACGCGGTAAAGGCCTCGCTGGCGCCGTTCCAGTTCGTTCTCGAAGTGGCCCTGACTCCCGACCGTCGCCTCGCCCAGGTCGATGCCGCACAAGTGCGCCAGAACCTGACCAAGCGTGGATTCCATCTGCAGTTGCCGCCGCCTCCGTTGGCGCCGGTCAGGTTCCCGCGACGCAATGATTGAATCCCAACGCCCCCGCGCCGTCGCATCTGCTGCCGCCCTCGGTGCGCTGCTGGCCCTGGCTGCGGCCATCGGCGGCGTGCCCGGTGCCGTGTGCGCCGCATTGGCCCAGCCGGCGTTCGCGCTGGCGGTCTCGTGGTGGCGCCGCACCCGCTCGCTGCAGCCGCTGCCGCAGGTGGTCCGTCAGGATGCGCCTGCGCTGCTGGCGCTGTGGGGGCTGGGCCCGCTGCTGCTGACCCTGCTGGTGGCCTGGCCGCTGAGTGCCCTGCACGACAGCGGCAGCCTGGCCGCCGTGCTCGGCGTGAGCGTGGCAGTCAGCGCCGCGCTGCTCGGGGTCTGGCGGACCTGGCCGCTGTGGAATGACGTGGAACGCAGCGAAGGCAGCCTGGCCCGTCACTGGCAGACCCTGGCCGGACGCGACCTGACCGCCTGGCGCGGGCTGGCCGTTGCTGCGCTGGTGGTGCTGGTGTGCGCGCTGGTGGTGCTGCCGGCGTGGCCGGGCCTGGTTTCGGCGGCGCTGCACTGGCCGATCGCCGCTGCAGTGGTACTGCTGTCCCCGCTGGCGCACGTGCTGCTGCAGGCGATTGCCCCCGCATCGACCCTGAGCGCACCGGTACCGGCCGAGACCCGCGGTGACCGCGATGATCTGTTCGCCGACGCGTACGCCGAGCCCAAACCGCTGGAATCGATCAGCCTGCACGAACAGCAGCCGGCGCTGTATGACGCGGCGCGCAGCGGCCGGGTCGACCGTGCCCTGCAGTTGCTGCAGGCCGGCGCCGACCCGCACGGGCTGCCCGATCCAGCCTGGCGCGACCAGCGCAGCCTGGCCGTGCTGGCCGCGGTGCTGCCCGACCTGCGCCTGCTGCGCGAACTGATCGCGCGCGGCGTGGGCGTCAATGCCCCGCACCGTGGCATGACCCCGCTGCTGGCTGCTACCCGCGACAGTTGGCACGGTCGCCCCGAGGCGGTGATGACCCTGCTCGCCAATGGCGCCGACCCGCGCGCGGTGGACAGCGAGGGCAACACGCCGCTGCATCACGCGGCGCGCAGTTCCGATCCCGGTGTCGCCGCGCTGCTGCGTGATGCCGCCGCCGAAGTGGACGCGCTCAATGACGACGGCTGGTCGCCGCTGGCCGTGGCCTGCCAGGTCGGCAACTGGCGGCTGGCCAAGTTCCTGCTCGAACGCGGGGCCAAGACCGAGCCGGCCGAGGGCACGCCCGTGCTGCTGGCCGCGGCCGGCACTGAAGAAGACGACCCGGCCGGTGTGCAGCTGCTGCTCAAGCACAAGGCCCGCGCCGATGCGCGCGACCGCCAGCGCCGCAGTGCGCTGCACGAAGCCGCGCTGGCCGGCCATGTCGACATCATCGACGTGCTGCTGGCCGCCGGCGCCAACCTGGAAGCACGCGATGCACTGGCGCGCACGCCGTGGCTGGAGGCCGCGCGTGGTGGCCGGGCCGGCGTGGTCGAACACCTGCTGCCGCACCATCCCGACCTCAATGCGGTGGATGGCGAAGGCCGCAACGCCGTGCTGCTGGCCTGCATGGCCGACAACGTCTCGCCGCTGCTGGTGCGCCGCCTGCGCGACCTGGGCATCGCCGCCGACGTGGCCGATCCGCAGGGCCGACGCGCGGTGGACATCGCCGCCGGTGCCGGGCGCTGGGCCATCGTGTCGCTGCTGGATCCGTCCTATCCGCTGCCCTCGGCGGTCAGCGATGGGCTGGTGATGTCCGGTGACAGCGATGCGGCTCCTGCGTCGCTGCCGGACCGCCCGCCACTGGAACTGCTGCGCGAAGCACTGAGCTTCGGCAACGTCGAGGGCATGGCGGCCCTGGCCCGCCTGTGCGCGCCCGAAGAACTCGGTGCGCTGCTGCACGATGCCGAACTGGCCCTGGACCCGCAGGCGCTGGACTGGCTGCTGGCGCATGGCGCGGCCCCGGAAGTGCTCGATGCCTGCGGGGATACCCCGATGTTCGCGCTGCTGGCGCGCGGCATCGATGCGGTGCCGGCCCTGCAGGTGCTGCTGCGCCGCGGCCTCTCCCCGGCCGGTCGCGGTGGCCTGGCGCGCCTGCTGAGCGCCTGCGCCCAGCATGACCACGCCTCGCGTGGCCTGGAGCAGCTTGCACTCGAACTGCTGGAACGCGGCGCCGACCCGTTCGCGCCGTCGCCGGCGGGCGACCCGCCGCTCTCGCTGGCCGTCCGCCTGGGCTGGCTGCGCCTGCAGCAGGCCCTGCTGACGCTGGGCGTGGACCGCGAAGCGCGCGACAGCCATGGCATGACCGCCCTGCATCTGGCCACGGCGCTCGCGCGCGAAGGCTCGATCAAACTGCTGGTGCAGCAGGGCGCCTCACCCGAAGCCCGCGCCGCCGACGGCCAGACCCCGCTGGGCGTGGCATTGTCGATCGGCCGCCGCGACCTCGCCGACTGGCTGGACTGGCGGGTGTGGCCGTTGCCGCGCCGCGCGCTGCGCGACGGTGACCTGCCGGCCGCTGCGATGGCCGGCGATGCCGATGCCGTGCGTCGCCTGATCGACCTGGGGTTCGGGGTCGATGCCGTCGACGCCCAGGGCTGCACCGCGCTGCTGCGCGCCGCTGGTGGCGGTCACCTGGCCGTGGTGGATCTGCTGCTGACCCGCGGTGCCAACCCGCAGCATGCCGCCGCCAGTGGCGCCACGCCGCTTTCGGCGGCAGTCAGCATGCGCCAGGTGGATATCGTCTCGGCGCTGCTCGATGCCGGTGCCGAACTCGAATACCGCCTGCCGGGCGGCGTCACCGTGCTGATGCTGGCCTCCGCGCTGGGCCTGCCGGACATCGTCTCGCGCCTGCTCACCGCCGGTGCCAACGTGCACGCCGGCGATGCCCAGCAACTGGGTCCGCTGCACTGCGCGGCGCTGTACGGCTTCAGCGCGCGGGACCGTGCGCGTCTGCTCGCCCTGCTCGACACCCTGCTGCTGGCCGGTGCCGAACCGGACCAGGCCGCCGCCGGCTCGGTCACGCCGTTGCTGCTGCTGCTCGGCGCACGCGCCGAGCCGGGCACCGCCTGCGACGAGCAGATCGTGCTCGCTGCGGTGGAGCGTCTGCTGGACGAAGAGGTCTCGCTGGACGTGCGTGATCCGCGCGGCTTCGGTCCACTGCATCTGGCGGCGCTGCACGGCCTGCCGCTGCTGGTGCAGCGCCTGCTGCGTGCCGGTGCCGATCCGGATGTACGCGACGCGCTCAACCGCAGCCCGCGCGAGATCGCGGTGATGCGCGGCTTCATCGACGTCGCTGGCGAATTCGAACCGCTGGTGCCGGGCGTCTCCTCGATGGCCCGGTTCCTGCGCGATAACGGCTGACTCCGCGGCGGGTAGTGCCGGCCGCTGGCCGGCAGCGGATCAATGATGCACGCGACGGTGCATCCGCAGGTTCATCAATGCTGCGGACGGTCGTCCGCGCCCTTCCCATCACTCTCCGCATCCGCCTCGAACAGATGCATCAGGTCCGCACGCGCATCGCGCGAGGTCTGGATCACCGCCGCTTCGTCGTCGTAGACCAGGTACTGATCGCGCAGGAGTTTTTCGTCGTGCTCGCGGAAGCGCTGCACATGGCTGCGTGCGGTCTCCACCGACATGCCCAGCGCGATCAGCATCCGTTCGCTCAGTTCCAGGCTGGTGCCGAACACCTCGCGGAACGGCTCGGCGGACATGTCCATCAGCCGCCACGCATGCTGGCGGTTGCGTGCGCGCACCAGCACCACCGCATCCGGATACATGCGCCGGATCAGCCGCGTGGCCCGCATGTTGGCGTCCGGATCATCCAGCGTGACCACGTACACGCGGATGTGTTCGCCACCTGCGGCGCGCAGCATCTCCGGTCGGGTCGGGTCGCCGTAATAGAGTTTGTTGCCGAACCGGCGCAGGTCCGAGACCGTGTCCGGGTTCGACTCCAGCGCCACGAAGGGAATCTTCTGCGCGGTCAGCAGGCGCGCCACCACCTGGCCGAAGCGGCCCATGCCGGCGATCATCACTTGCGGCTGTACATCGTTGATGTCGACCTTGTCAGCAGGCTGGACGGGGGCCTTGGGTCCCTCGTCGCGACCCAGCAGGCGGATCAGGACGATCATCAGCAGCGGTGTGATCGCCATCGACAGACCCACGATCGCCACCAGCCGATCATGGTTGGCGCTGCCCAGCAGATGCGCGCGCTGCGCCTCGTTGAACACCACGAAGGCGAACTCGCCGCCCAGCCACAGCACGCTGCCCAGCAGTACCGCATGGCGGGTACGCAGCTTGGCCAGCTTGCCGATCCCGAACAGCAGGCCGAACTTCACCACCAGCAGGATCGCCACGCCGGCGGCGATCATCATCGGCTCGGCGATGATGCGGTCCAGGTCGATGCCCATGCCCACCGCGATGAAGAACAGGCCGAGCAGCAGGCCCTTGAACGGCTCGATCTGCGATTCCAGTTCGTGCCGGAATTCCGAATCGGACAACAGCACGCCGGCCAGGAACGCGCCGAGGCTGGGGCTCAGGCCGGCCTCCTGCATGAACCACGCGGTGCCCAGCACCACCAGCAGCGCAGTGGCGGTGAATACTTCGGGGCTGCGTGTACGCGCGATGATGTTGAACAACCGGCGCAGCACCGGCCGGCCGCACAGGATCACCACGGCCAGCGCGCCGATCGCGATCGCCACGTCGTTCCACTGCAGGGTGTCGTTGCGCGCACCGCCGAGCAGCGGAATCGCGGCCAGCAACGGGATCGCGATCAGATCCTGGAACAGCAGGATCGCAAACCCGAGCCGCCCGTAATCGCTGTTGATCGCCTTGTGCTCGGACAGCAGCTGCAGGCCGACCGCCGTGGAGGACAGCGCCAGCGCGATGCCGACGATCAACGCACTCTTCCACTGGAAATGATCGAGCATCAGCAGGCTGCCGAGCACGAGGGCGCTGAGCGCCACCTGCAGCGCGCCGGCCCCGAACACCGAGCGGCGCATCACCTTCAGGCGGGCGGGGGACAACTCCAGGCCGATCACGAACAGCAGCATCACCACGCCGATCTCGGCGGCGCTGAGGATGCGGTCGGCGTCCTGCACGAAGCCCAGCCCATCGGGGCCGAGCACCACGCCGGCGGCGAGGTAGCCGAGCACCGCGCCCAGGCCGAGCTTCTTGAACACCGGCACCGCGATCACCGCGGCCAGCAGCAGCACCAGGGCCAGCTCGAGCGCGCCGCTATGCATGGGAGAACCTGCTCATGGGATCGTGTGCCGTGCGGGTGGAAAGCCTCCCCGGGGCAGCCGGGGCCCGTGGCCGGGGCCACACGCCATTATGCGGCCGCGATGCCGGCCGAAGGCCACTGTTACCCGAACGGCGCGCTCCCCAAGGGTTGACCTGCGTCACACCCGGGTCCAGACTGCCCGCCGCTGCTGGCGTCCGCCGTCGGCAGTAAACCCATCCGGAGTCCCCAACCCATGTCCAGCGACAGTAGAAGTCGACCTTGCTCGACGCCAGCGATGGCGACCGCCTGACACGGGTCGGTTCGCCAGCGTTGGCGTCGCGCAATGCGATACCCACAGGCGAATACGATGAACCAGAAAGACCTGCTGCGCCCGGTGGCCGATGCCGCCTCCTTGAGCGCACCCCTCGATAATTTCAACACCGCCGATGCGGTGGAATTCCTCAACACGCTGAGCCTGTCGCGCGCCGCCGATACGCTGGCCGCGCTGCCGTTGCCGCGCGCGGTGAAGATGCTCGAGCAGCCCGAGCTCAACCGCGGTGGCGATCTGGTGGCGGCCATGCCGGTCGCCCGCGCCGCCGCCCTGCTCGGCCTGATGGCCGATGACCGCGCCACCGACATCGTCCACGAGCTGGACGAGGACGAGCGCGCGCGCCTGATCCCGCTGCTCAGCCCCGAGGCCCGCAAGGCGATCCAGCAGCTGCTCAGCTACCCGGCCCACACCGCCGGCGCCCTGATGACCACCGAGTTCGTCAGCGTGCCCTCGGACTGGACGGTGGGCCGCACCCTGCAGCACATCCGCGAGGTGGAGCGCACCCGCGAGACCGTCTACGCGATCTACGTGCTGGACCCGCATACCCGTGCGCTGGTGCAGGTCGTCACCATGCGCCGGTTGATCACCGGGCTGCCCGAGGAGCCCATCCTCGACGTCGCCCAGGTCAATCCGCCGGTGACGGTGGATGTGCAGCTGGACCAGGAAGAAGTCGCGCAGCTGATCCGCCGCCACGACCTGCTCGCGATCCCGGTGGTGGATGCGCAGCACCATGTGCTGGGCATCGTCACGGTGGACGACATCCTCGATGCCCTGATCGAAGAATCCACCGAGGACGTGCACAAGTTCGGCGGCATGGAAGCACTGGAAAAACCGTACATGCAGATCGGCTTCTTCGAGATGCTGCGCAAGCGTGCCGGCTGGCTGAGCGTGCTGTTCCTGGGCGAGATGCTGACCGCCAGCGCGATGCAGCACTACGAAGACGAGCTGGCGCGCGCGGTGGTGCTGACGCTGTTCATTCCGCTGATCATGAGCTCGGGCGGCAACTCCGGCTCGCAGGCGACCTCGCTGCTGATCCGCAGCCTGGCCCTGCGCGAGCTGCGCCTGCGCGACTGGTGGAAGGTGGCCCTGCGCGAGGTGCCGACCGGCATCACCCTGGGCGCGATCCTGGGCGTGCTGGCGATCATCCGCATCGTCTCCTGGCAGCTGCTGGGCCTGCACGACTACGGCGACCATTGGCAGCTGCTGGCCCTGACCATCGGCGCAGCACTGGTCGGCATCGTCACCTTCGGCTCGCTGTCCGGCTCGATGCTGCCCTTCATCCTCAAGCGCCTGGGCTTCGACCCGGCCAGCGCCTCGGCCCCGTTCGTGGCCACGCTGGTGGACGTCACCGGCCTGGTCATCTACTTCAGCATCGCCGCGATGATCCTGCGCGGCACCCTGCTTTAACAGGGACGGGGGTGGTTAATAACCACCCCCGTCCCTGTTACTGTCTGGTCGCATGAGCACCTACCACCTGCAAGCCGTCTTCCGCCCGCAGTCGGTCGCCGTGATCGGCGGCAGCCCGCGTGAACGTTCCGCCGGCCGGGCGGTGATGCGCAACCTGCGCGGCACCGGCTTCCCCGGCAAGGTCGCCTGGATCAACCCACGGTACAGCGAGATCGACGGCATCCGCACCGTGAAGCGGCTCAAGGACCTGGATTGGGTGCCCGAGCTGGTGGTGATCACCGCCCCGGCCAGCATCGTGCCGCAGGTGGTGGCCACCGCCGCCGAGCGCGGCGTCAGCGCGGCGATTATCCTCACTGCCAACCTGGGCGAAGGCCCGGGCTCGCTGGCCGCACAGGTGGAAGCGGCGGCACGGCCCAAGGGCCTGCGCATACTCGGTCCGCACTGCCTGGGCGTGATCGCCCCGCACGCGCGCTTGAACGCCAGCATCACCGCGCATTTCCCGCAGGCCGGCGATCTGGCCCTGATCTCCGAATCCAGCGCGATCGCCGCGGCCCTGGTGGAGTGGGGCGTGGCACGCTCGGTCGGTTTTTCCGCCGTGGTCTCGCTGGGTGACACCCTCGATGTCGACTTCGGCGATCTGCTCGACTACTTCGCCACCGATTACCGCACCCGCGCGATCCTGCTCTACGTCGAGCACATCCGTGACGCGCGCAAGTTCATGTCGGCCGCGCGCGCCGCGGCGCGTGCCAAGCCGGTGGTGGTGGTCAAGTCCGGCCGTCATATCCGCATCAATCCCGATGCCGATACCCACGTACAGGCGCTGGCCAGTGCCGATGCGGTGTATGGCGCGGCGTTCAACCGCGCCGGCCTGCTGCGCGTCAGCGCGCTGGACGAACTGTTCACCGCGGCCGAAACGCTGGGCCGGCTCGGCACCTTCCCCGGGCGCCGGCTGGCGATCCTGAGCAACGGCGGCGGGGTAGGGCGGCTGGCGGTGGATCAGCTGCTGGCCCTGCGCGGCAGCCTGGCCGAGCTGTCGCCGGCCACTGTTGCCCAGCTCGATGCGGTGCTGCCGCAGGGCTGGTCGCGCAGCAATCCGGTCGACATCGTGGTCGATGCCGACGGCGACCGCTACGCTGCGGCGATCGAAGCGCTGATGTCCGATACCGAGAACGACGCGGTCCTGGTGGTCAACGTGCCGACCGCGTTCACCTCCTCGGCCGATGCCGCGCAGGCGCTGACCCGTACGCTGGGCCTGCGCCCGCGCCATCACCGCGACAAGCCGGTGTTCGCGGTGTGGCTGGGCAACGATGACCGCGCCACCGCCACGCTCAATGCCGCACGTGTGCCGACCTACCCGACCGAAGCCGAGGCCGTGCGCGGCTTCCAGCATCTGGTGCGCTACCGTGACGCGCAGGCCGCGTTGATGGAAACCCCGCCCAGCCTGCCCGAGGATTTCGTGGTCGATACCGCCGGCGCCCGCGCGCTGGTGGAGGCTGCGCTTGCCGCCGGCCAGCAGTGGTTGGACCCGATCGCTACCCACCAGCTGCTGAGCGCCTATGGCATTCCGTCCGCACCGGTGATGCAGGCGCGGGATGCGCACGAGGCGATGGACCTGGCCCAGCCGCTGCTGGAGCAGGGCGCCACGGTCGCGATCAAGGTGTTCTCGGCCGATATTCCGCACAAATCCGATGTGGACGGGGTGCGCTTGAACCTCAGCACCCTGCAGTCGGTGCATGCGGCGGCCACCTCGATCATCGCGCGCGCGCACGAGAAGCGACCCGATGCGCGCATCGATGGCGTGCTGGTGCAGCCGACCATCGTGCGGCCCAAGGCCCGCGAGCTGATTGCCGGCATCGCCGATGACCCGACGTTCGGCCCGGTGATCGTGTTCGGTCGCGGCGGCACCGCGGTCGAAGTGATCGACGACAAGGCGATCGCCCTGCCGCCGCTGGACCTGCGCCTGTCGCATGAACTGATCGGCCGCACGCGGGTCTCACGCATCCTCAAGGCGTACCGCGATGTCCCGGCCGCCGACGAACGTGCAGTCGCGCTGATCCTGGTCAAGCTCGCGCAGCTCGCCGCCGACATCCCCGAGATCCGCACGCTCGACATCAATCCGCTGCTGGCTGACCGCGACGGCGTGATCGCACTCGATGCGCGCGTGGCGATCGAACCCTCGCGCAAACTGCACAAGGGCCGCGGTCATCCGCGCTTCGCGGTGTTCCCCTACCCGAAGGAGTGGGAGCGCACCATCACCCTGTCCGACGGCGCGCCGGCGTTCGTACGTCCGGTCCGCCCCGAGGATGACGCGCTGTTCCGCGCGTTCTTCGCCCGCGTGACCGACGACGACCTGCGCCTGCGCTTCTTCCAGTCGGTGAAGCATTTCAGCCACGAGTTCATCGCACGCCTGACCCAGCTCGACTACGCGCGCTCCATCGCCCTGGTCGCCATCGACCCGCGCAGCGGCGACATGCTCGGCGCGGTGCGGCTGCACGCCGATGCGGACTATGATCGTGGCGAGTACGGCATCCTGATCCGCTCCGACCTCAAGGGCCATGGCATCGGCTGGCGGCTGATGGCGATCATGATCGAGTACGCCCAGTGGCTCGGCCTGAACATCATTGAAGGCCAGGTGCTGCGCGAAAACAGCACCATGCTGGCGATGTGCCAGAGCCTGGGCTTCAAGACGCGACTGGACCCGGACGATTCCACGGTGATGGTGGTGACCCTGCCCGTGCAGGACGTGCAGGACGTGCAGGTGCCGCAGGCGCCCGATCCTGCAACGCACTGAGCCGATCGCGGTACGACGTGTGCACGTTGGCGGAGCGACAATACGGCATGACCGATCGCCTCCCCCTGCTGCTGCTCCCCGGCCTGCTCAATGACGCTGAACTCTGGCGTGCGCAGATTGCCGACCTGTCCGATATCGCCGACTGCATCGTCGGCGACCAGACCCGTGGCGAGACGATGCAGGCGGTGGTCGATGACGTGCTGGCCCAGGCACCGGCGCGTTTCGCCCTGGCCGGTTTCTCGCTGGGTGGGTTCGTGGCGCAGGCGATCCTGCGCACCGCGCCGGAACGCGTTCTGCGGCTGGCCCTGATCGATACCTCGATCCATGCCGACTCGCCCGAGCGTGCCAGGCAACGCCAGACCCAGCGGGCCAGCGTACGCCTGCCCGGGAAATTCCACGGCTTCGGCGACACGTTGATGCGCAGCTACATCGACGCCTCGCGGCTGGAAGACGATGTGCTGGTGCAGCGCGTACGCGACATGACCGCGCGGCTGGGTGCGGAGGTGTTCCTGCGCCAGAGCGCCCTGGATCGGGTGGATGGCCACGACGTGCTGGCCGGGTACCGCGATCCCCTGTTGATCGTGTGTGGTGCGAACGACCGCATCACCCCGCTGGCGATCAGCGAGGAGATGCATGCGCTGGTGCCGGATTCAACCCTGGTGGTGCTGCCCGATTGTGGCCATCTGGCCCCGATGGAGAAGCCGGACGAGGTCAGCGCCGCAATGCGGGACTGGTTGCGGTGATACCGGCCAGCGGCCGGCGCTTCCCGATGATGCCCACGTCGTTGATCAGGCGCTGGCTCTTCCGGTAGGTGCCGACCGTTGGTCGGCACGCACCACCCACGCCCGACCAACCCTCGGACCCTGCCGATCAATCCCAGGCTGGCGCGATCGCTTCCGGATTGGCCAGGCGATGCCCGCGATCCAGCGTGGCGATCTGCGCCATGTCCTCATTGCTCAAACGCAGGTCGGCCGCGAGCAGGTTGCCGGCCAGGTTGTCGCGCTTGGTCGAGGACGGAATCACCGCAAAGCCCTGCTGCAACGCCCACGCCAGCGCGACCTGGGCCGGGGTGGCCTGGTGACGCTCGGCGATGGCCTGGATGACCGGGTCCTTGAGTACTTCGCCGTAGGCCAGGCTCATGTATGCGGTGACATGGATGCCCTGGCCCTTCAGGAACGCGATCAACGCGCGGTTCTGCAGGTAAGGGTGGACTTCGATCTGGTTGGTGGCAATCGCCCCGGCCCCCAGGATCTCGATGGCCTGGCGGGTCTGGGCGATGGTGAAGTTGGAGATGCCGATCTGCCGGGTCAGGCCCTGCGACTTCGCCTCGGCCAATGCACCCAGATACTCGGCCATCGGCACGGCATCCTTCGGCGACGGCCAGTGGATCAGGGTCAGCTCGACATGGTCGGTGCGCAGCTTGCGCAGGCTCTCGCGCAGGCTGTCCAGCAGCGCGTCGTGGTGGAAGTTGGCGATCCAGATCTTGGTGGTGATGAACAGCTCATCGCGGGCCACGCCGGATTCGGCGATGGCCTGGCCGACCTCGGCCTCGTTCTCGTAGATCTGCGCGGTATCGATGGCGCGGTAGCCGACGTCCAGCGCGTTGCGCACCGAATCGATGACGGTCTGGCCTTTCAGGCGGAACGTGCCGAGACCGAATGCGGGAATGCTCATGGAAACTCCTTCATGGGGTGAGGTGCAGGCTACGCCGTGCACCGTAAAGCGACGGTAGAGCCGACCGTTGGTCGGCTGCTGTCACGGGTCCGCGACCGGAATCCCTCAATGCGCACTCACGGCGATGCCTTCGGCGCGGTCGGCCACCCCATCGCGGCGGTCCAGGCGGCCGCTCAACGCGGTCAGGCCGAAGGCGCCCATCACCACCAGCGCGCCCAGCCACGGGGTGTGCATCAGGCCGAAGTGATCGACCACCAGGCCACCCAGTGAAGCACCGAGCGCGATGCCGACGTTGAAGGCGGCGATGTTCAGGCCCGAGGCCACATCGGCGGCCTGCGGAGCGAAACGCTGTGCCTGCTTGACCACATACACCTGCAGCCCCGGCACGTTGCCGAACGCCACCGCGCCCAGCGCCAGCACGGTCAGCAGCACCAGCCAAGTGTTGTAGGCGGTGAAGGTAAGCACGAACAGCACGGCCGCGAGCAGGGCGAAGATCAGCTTCAGTGCCGGGATCGGACCGCGGCGGTCGGCCAGGCGGCCGCCCCACAGGTTGCCGATCGCCACCGACACGCCATAGACCAGCAGCACGCCGCTGACCGCATTGGCCAAGAAACCGGTGACGTCCTGCAGGATCGACGCCAGGTAGGTGAACGACAGGAAGGTGCCGCCGTAGCCGAGCGCGGTGATCGCATACACCAGCAGCAGGCGCGGCTGCGCCAGCACCGACAGCTGCTGGCCGAAGGTCGCCGGCGCGCTGCGCTGCAGGTTGCGCGGCACGAACAGCAGGCTGCCGATCAGCGCGATCACGCCCAGCGCGGCCACCGCGAGGAAGGTCGCACGCCAGCCCAGGTGCTGGCCGATGAAGGTGCCCAGCGGCACGCCGGTGACCAGGGCCACGGTGAGGCCGGTGAACATGATCGCGATCGCGCTGGCTGCTTTCTCCTTGGGCACGACCGAGGTGGCGATGATCGAGCCGATCGAGAAGAACACGCCGTGCGCCAGGCCGGTGAGCACGCGCGCGACGATCAGCGAGCCATAACCCGGCGCCATCCAGGCGATCACGTTGCCAAGCGTGAACAGCAGCATCAGCGCGACCAGCAGGGTCTTGCGCGGCACCCGGCCGGTCAGCGCGGTGAGGACCGGGGCACCGACCGCCACGCCCAGTGCGTACAGCGACACCAGCAGGCCGGCCGAGGGCAGGGTGACGCCGAGGTCGGCGGCGATCGTCGGAATCAGGCCGACGATGACGAATTCAGTCGTGCCGATGGCGTACGCACCCAGCGTCAGCGCCAACAAGGCCAAAGGGATACCACGGGACATGGACGGATACCGGTGGGGAGTGAGGCTGCGCAGTCTGCGCGCCGCACTCTTGCGGAAAAAGCGGCCTTCACGCCAATCACTGTTGCTCCATGGTCAATAATGGAGCCTCTCCGCCGGGCCGCCGCCATGAAAACCACCCTCGATGAGATGCAGGCCTTCATCGCCGTGATCGACAGCGGGTCGATCACCGCCGCCGCCGAACAGCTGGGCCAGACCACCTCCGGGGTCAGCCGCGCGCTGGGTCGGCTGGAAGAAAAGCTCGGCACCACCCTGCTCACGCGGACGACCCGTCGCCTGCAGCTGACCGAGGAGGGCGACGCTTTCCTGGCCCAGGCCCGCGCGATCGTGGCCTCGGTGGAAGCGGCCGAAGAGCAGATCGCCGCACGCCGTCAGCGACCGGCCGGGCGCCTGCGCGTGGATGCGGCGATGCCGTTCGTCCTGCACGTGATCGCCCCGCTGGTGGCCAGCTACCGCGCGCGCTATCCCGAAGTGGCGCTGGAGCTCAACAGCAGCGAGCGCTACATCGATCTGCTGGAGCGGCGCACCGATGTGGCCATCCGTATCGGGCCATTGGCCGATTCCACCCTGCATGCGCGGCCGCTGGCCCACAGCCGGCTGCGCGTGATGGCCAGCCCGGCGTATCTGGAGCAGCACGGCACCCCGCGCGACGTGGCGGCACTGACCGAGCACACCCTGCTCGGCTTCAACGAGCCTGACTCGCTCAACCACTGGCCGCTGCCCGGCGCGACCGACGCGCTGCTGCACGTGCGCCCGGCGGTGGCGGTCTCCAGCGGCGAAACACTGCGCCGGCTGGCGCTGGAAGGGGTCGGGATCGTCAGCCTGTCTGATTTCATGACCCACCGTGACCGCGAAGCCGGCGCCCTGGTGCAGGTGCTGCCGGATATCACCGTGGAGGTCCGCCAGCCGATCCACGCCGTGTACTACCGCAACACGGCGGTCTCGGCGCGGATCAGCTCCTTCCTCGATCACCTGGCCGAGGCCATGGTGGGTACCCCTTACGTCCGGTAGTACCGGCCGCTGGCCGGCTCCCTCGCGATGCCCACTGCGTGCGGTTGCCGGCCAGCGGCCGGCACTACGGCTGCATCACGCCGCGCGCGCCAATCCGGTCACCGCACCGCGCCCGGCATCCAGCACGAACACATCCACCGCCGCGTTCAGGGCCAGCGCCTGGTCTTCCATGCTGCGCGCCGCCGCCGAAGCTTCTTCCACCAGCGCTGCGTTCTGCTGCGTGGTCTCGTCCATCTGCACCACGGTCTGGTTGACCTGCTCGATCCCGGCGGACTGTTCCTGCGAGGCGGCTGCGATGTCGGCCATGATGTGGGTGACGCGCTGCACACTGCCGACGATCTCGCCCATGGTCTGCCCGGCCTGCTGCACCAGTGCGGCGCCGCTGTCGACATCGGTGACGGATTGATCGATCAGCCCCTTGATCTCCTTGGCCGCGCTGGCCGAGCGCTGCGCCAGCGTGCGCACTTCGCTGGCGACCACCGCAAAGCCGCGGCCCTGCTCGCCGGCGCGCGCCGCTTCCACCGCAGCGTTGAGCGCAAGGATGTTCGTCTGGAACGCGATGCCGTCGATGACGGTGATGATCTCGGCGATCTGCCGCGACGAGGCCTGGATCGCCCCCATCGTGGTGACCACCTGGCCGACCACCTCACCGCCTTGCGAAGCGACCGAGGCGGCGTTGATCGAAAGCTGGTTGGCCTGGCGCGCATGCTCGGCGTTCTGGCGCACGGTGGAGGTGAGTTCCTCCATCGAGGCGGCGGTTTCTTCCAGGTTGGCGGCCTGCTGTTCGGTGCGGCGCGACAGGTCGCTGTTGCCCGCGGCGATCTCGCCGGCGGCGGTCTGGATCGACTGCGCGGCGTGCTTGATGTCGCCAACGATGGTGGTCAGCTGACCGGTGGTACGCGCCATGTCATCTCGCATGCGCGCGAACACCCCGTGGAAGTCGCCGTGCATGCGCGCGCTCAGATCACCTCCGGCGATCGCCTGCAGCACGCGCGACACTTCGCCCAGATCCTGCTCGGTGGTCTGCATCAGGCGGTTGAGCCCGCCGACCATCTCGCCGAAGTCGTGCTGGTAGCGTGCCTCATCGCCGCGCTGGCTGAAATCGCCCACGGCCGCTGCCGCCGCCAATCGTTTGATCTCGGCATTGATGGCACCGAGGTTGGCCTTGGCGGTATCCAGCGCCTGGGTGATCACCGCCTTCTCGCCGGGCAGGCGTTCCATGTCCACCGATAGATCACCGACCGCGTAGTGGCCCATGATCTCGATCGCCCGCAGCTTCACCTGGATGTGGTTGGCGACCAGGGTGTTGGTGTCGCTGACCATCTGCCCATAGCCGCCCGGGAATGCCGTGGCGTCCATGCGGTAGCTGATCTCACCGGCGTCGTGGCGCTGCGCCATCGTCGCCTGCGCGGCCAGCACGCCCTTCAGGGTCTGGGTAACCTCGCGCATCGCGGTGCCAAGGCGACCGATCTCATCGCCGCTGCGCACCACCACCACATGCTCCAGATCGCCGCGTGCCACCGCGCGGGCTGCGGCTTCGACCGCGACCACCGGGGCGATCACCGCGCGCCGCAGCCACAGGGTGAGCACGGCCAGCAGCACCAGCGCCGCCAGCGCCGTGACCATGGCCGAGGCGACCAGCGCGGCGCGGGCGCGCTCGGCCGTTGCACCGGTCTCGTACTCGGCTCGTTCGCTGGCGCGCGCGGCCAAGGCATCCAGCGTGGCGCCCACGGCGCGGTCGGCGCCGCGCACCAGCGCGTCGCCGGCCTGGGTGTCATAGCCACTGGCCGCGAACGCCTCCAGCGCGCCGCGGTAGCGGGCCTCCAATGCGCGGTGCTCGGCCAGGAACCGGTTGGCCAGCGTGCGTGTCTGTTCATCGCGGCTGGTCGCCAGCGTGCCGGCGAGGGCTTCAATGCGGCGTCCTTCCGCATCGAACGCCGCCAGGTGGCGCTCGCGCAGCGCTTCATCGGCGCCGCGGATCAACACGTTCTTCCACTCCTGCACCTGCAGCCGGAACTCGCGCTGCAGCAGCTCGGCCTGCGCTTTGCGGGCGACCTCGACCGGCACCTCGGCCGACAGGTTCCGCCAGGCCGATCCCAGCCCGGCCAGGGCCGCCAGCACGATGATGACCAAGCCGAGCGACAGCGCGCCCAGCAGTTTGAATTGAAGACTCAGGGCGCGTGGACGCGCCGGTGCGGAGGACGTCATGGGAAATGAAAAGTGGGGAAGGGCAATGCGGTATCGGTCTGCCTAAAGCAGGCTGAAGTGCGACGCCAATCACGGTTACCGTTCTATTAAACGTTGTGACGATGGCGTGTAGATTAATTTTGGTCGCATATGGAACGAAACAGGACTGGACACGCAACCAATATGTAACTAATGTAGTTACATGAAATCCAGCAACCAGTTCTCAGACGCCTTGCATGTGATGGCCCATCTGGTCGGCCAGGACGGCCCGCGCACCTCCGAGCAGCTCGCGACCTGCCTGCCCACCCACCCCGTGGTCATCCGTCGCCTGCTGTCCGCCCTGCACAAGGGCGGTCTGGTGACCACGGTGCGGGGCCACGGCGGCGGCAGCCAACTGGCGCGGGCACCGGCGCAGATCACCCTGCACGACGTGTATGTCGCCATCGGTGCGCCCCCCCTGCTGCACACCGGTGCGCGCGAGACCGGGCGCGGCTGCCCGGTGCAGCGCGTGGTCAACGAGGCGCTGGACGACAGTTACCGCCAGGCCCAGGCGCTGCTCGAGGCCCGCCTGCGTGACACCACCCTGGCCACGCTGGGCGAAGCATTCGCCCGCCACCTGGCCCACCACGCTGCAGGAGTTCCCCATGAGGTTTGATGCGATTGTCGTCGGCGGCAGTTTCGCCGGCCTGTCCGCGGCCCTGATCCTGGCGCGTGCGCGCCGCGAGATCCTGGTGATCGACAGCGGCCTGCCGCGCAACCGCTTCGCCGCGCATTCGCACGGGGTGCTCGGCCAGGACGGCATCGCCGGCGCCGAGCTGCTGCGCAACGCCAAGGCGCAGCTGTTGGACTACCCGACGGTGCGCTGGGTCAACGATACGGTCAGCACGGCCCAGCCGACCGTGGATGGCTTCGTGGTCGGCACCGCCAACGGTGACACCTGGGCCACGCGCAAGCTGCTGCTGGCCACCGGCATCGCCGATGAACTGCCCGAACTGCCCGGCCTGGCCGAGCGCTGGGGCCACAGCGTGGTGCACTGCCCGTACTGCCATGGCTATGAAATCGGCGGCGGCGCGATCGGCCTGCTGGGCGGGCATGAGAAATCCGCCACGATGGCCGCGTTGCTCGCGGACTGGGGCAACGTCACCCTGTTCGCGCACGGCATGACACTGGCACCGGAAGAACGCGCTGCCCTGCAGCACCGCGGGGTCAGCATCGAGCACGAGGCCGTGATCGGTCTCGAAGGCGAGGCACCGGCGCTGAGCGCTGCCGTGCTCGCCGATGGCCGCCGGGTTGAACTGCGCGCGCTGTTCGTCACCGCGCGCCAGCACATGGCGACACCCCTGGTGGAACAGCTGGGCTGCGTCCTGGAGAACAGCCCGATCGGCGTGCTGGTCCAGGTCGACCCGGGCAAGCAGACCAGCGTGCCCGGCATCTACGCCGCAGGCGATGCAACGCTGGTCGGCAACATCAGCCTGGCCAGTGCCGAAGGCGTGCGCGCCGGCGTCAGCCTGCACCACGCGCTGGTCGCCGAAGACAGCCGGGCCAGCCGATAAGGCGAGGGCGCTCGGCCGGGCCGGAAACCGAGCGCCCACCCCACACGGAAACAGCCGCCCTGCGGCGGCTGTCCGTCATACATGGCGGTGGGCTCAGGCCTGTTCGGCGCTCGCCGCATCCAGCTGCTGCACATCCTGCGCCGACAGCGCGACCTTCGCGGCGGCCAGCACATCGTGCAACTGCTCGACACTGGTGGCGCTGACGATCGGCGCGGTGATGCCTGGACGGGCGATCAACCACGCGATCGCGATCTGCGACGGGCTCACGCCATGCGTGCTGGCGATGTCGTCCAGTGCGCCCAGGATGCGCAGGCCACGCGGATTGACGTACTTGTCCACCACGCTCTGGCCGCGCGCGCTGCTCTTGCCCGCATCGGCGGCACTGCGGTACTTGCCGCTGAGGAAGCCGCTGGCCAGCGAGTAGTAGCTGATCACGCCGAGCTGCGCTTCGCGCACTACCGCTTCCAGCCCGGCTTCGTAACCGGCGCGGTCGTACAGGTTGTACTCCGGCTGCAGCGTTTCATAGCGCGGCAGTTTGTAGTCGGCCGAGACCCTCAAGGCATCGCGCAGGCGCTCGGCGCTGTAGTTGGAGGCACCGATCGCGCGCACCTTGCCCTGTTCGATCAGGCGACCGAAGGCGGCCAGCGTGGATTCCAGCGGGGTGGATTCATCATCTTCGTGCGCCTGGTACAGATCGATCACGTCGGTCTGCAGGCGGCGCAGCGAATCCTCCACGGCGGCGGTGATGTTGTCGGCCGACAGGCCCGGGTGTTCGGACCACTTGGCCACCTTGGTCGCCAGCACCACCTTGTCACGCTTGCCGCTGTGCTTGAACCAGCGGCCCAGAATGGTTTCCGACTCGCCCCCCTGGTTACCGGGCACCCATGCCGAATAGACATCGGCAGTATCGACCAGGTTGAAGCCGGCCTCGACGAAGGCATCGAGGGCGAAGGAGGTCTTCTCGTCCGCACTCCAGCCGAAGACATTGCCGCCGAAGGCGATGGGGGCGACATGGAGGCCGGAACGACCGAGTTCGCGCGTAGCAGTCATGGGTGATGTTCTCCCTGGGAATCGTTTCCACAGGATACGGCCGGGGGGGTGACAGCGTTGCGGCAGCAGGCACAAAACAGTGTTCTGGATTGCTGCGTCGCACTAACGCTTTGTGAACACCTGTGCACGCTTGGCTGCTAGTCTCGCCGCATCCCGTTACTGGAAGCCCCGCCGATGAAAGCCCGTTCGTTGACCTGTGCCTGCCTGTTCACTGTCTCCACCCTGATGCTTACCGCGCCCGCGATGGCGATCAAGCCCGCCGGCCCGAACGCGCAGGTCGCGATCACCCCGGCCGTGCAGAAGGCCGTGCAGGACAATCGCCGCGATCCGGCCAACGTCAAACGCGATGCCTACCGCCATCCGGCGCAGACGCTGTCGTTCTTCGGTGTCGCGCCGGGCCAGACCGTCATCGAAGTCACTCCGGGCAGCGGCTGGTATTCGGAAATCCTGGCGCCGCTGCTGCACGACAAGGGCCAGTACGTGGCCGCCGTGGTCGACCCGATGGCCGTGGCGGAGGGACGTGGCCGCGACTACCAGCAGCGCAGCCGCGATGGGCTGGACAAGAAATTTGCCGGCAACGCTGCCGTGTTCGGCAAAAGCCGTGTGGTGGCTTACGACCCGAAGGCTCCGGTGTTCGGCCCGGCCAACTCGGCGGACGTGGTGCTGACCTTCCGCAACGTGCATAACTGGCGCAGCAGCGGCCAGGCCGAAGGCATGTTCAAGGGCTTCTTCTCGGTGCTCAAGCCGGGCGGCGTGCTCGGCGTGGTGGAACACCGTGCCAAGGCCGATGTACCGGCAGACGACAAGACCGGTTACGTGGGCCAGCAGCAGGTGATCGCGATGGCCAAGGCCGCCGGTTTCGAACTGGCCGGCAGCAGCGAGATCAACACCAACCCGCGCGACACCAAGGATTATCCGAACGGCGTGTGGACGCTGCCGCCGACCAACCAGCATGACGCGGCCGATGAGGCCAAGTACCAGGCGATCGGCGAAAGCGACCGCATGACGCTGCGCTTCGTGAAGCCGGGCAAGTAACACATCGCGCGCGGGCTATGGCCCGCGCGTTCCAGGGAAGGTAGAGGAAAGCACGTTTGAAGAAGCTGCTGTTGATCGCGTTGGCGGTGGTCACGCTGATCAAGATCGTTGATTTCGTGTTCTATGGCCGCAACGGCTATGACCTGATGGGGGCCGCCGGTTTCGGGCTCCTGCTCGCCGGTGCAGCCCTGGACGGGCGTCGCGCGTTCAATGCGCCCGCCACCGGGTCCCGGGCACGGCAAGCCCGCGTCGCCACTGTCTGCGGCGTGGTGCTGGTGCTGGTCTACTTCCTGCTCAAAATGAAGATCATCGGCTGACGTTCGCGCGGATCGCGGCGACGGCATGGGGATGGGACAATGGGCCATCCCACTGCCGCTGTTGCCCCGATGCTGATCGCCTTCAACAAACCGTTCAACGTGCTGTGCCAGTTCACCGACCGCAGCCAGCCCCCGCGCGCGACGCTGGCCGGCTTCGGTCTGCCACCGGCGGTGTATGCCGCCGGGCGGTTGGATTACGACAGCGAAGGCCTGTTGCTGCTCACCGACGATGGCGGCCTGGCCCACCAGTTGACCGATCCGCGGCACAAGGCGGACAAGACCTATTGGGTGCAGGTGGAAGGCACAGTGACCGATGCGCAGCTCCAAGCGCTGCGCCGTGGCGTGCTGCTCAACGATGGCCCCACATTGCCGGCCGGTGTCGAGCGCTTGGAGCCGCCACCCGAACTGTGGCCGCGCACGCCGCCGGTGCGCTTCCGCAAGACGGTGCCCGATGCGTGGCTGGCGATCACGCTGCGCGAGGGCCGCAACCGGCAGGTGCGACGCATGACCGCGGCGGTCGGCCTGCCCACGTTGCGCCTGGTGCGTATCTCGATGGGCGCGCATGCGATCGGCGATCTGCAACCCGGCCAATGGCGGCAGATCGGATAATAAAAAACCGCCGGCAGAGACCGGCGGTTTCGATGCACGTGCGGTAACGCGTCAGCGGATCAGGCGTCGCTGCCGATATCGCTGGTTTCGTCCACCACGGTGTCGTTGCGGCGGTTGCGGGCGCTGATGCGCTGCGCCTGGCCGTTCACCACCCCACCGTTGGCGAGCTTCTTCTTCTGCTGCTTGCGGTACAGCGCATAGCCCAGCAGGCCCACGCCGACAGCGGCGGCGGCGATGGTCACGGCCGGATTGCGGCGCACCACCTTGGCGGCGACCTTGCTGCCGGTCTTGACCGCGCCGAGTGCGGCACCGGTCTTGATCCAGTCGGTCGCCTGCGGCCCGAAGTGACGCAGGTTGCTGCCGGCATGCTTGAGGCCGTCACCAGCGCTGCTGGCAATGTCCAGGGCACGCTCGAGGGCGCGGTCGGTAATCACAGTCAATCTGCTCATGGGGGGTCCTTGCCTAAAGGTTCTGATCCAGTGTCGCGCGGTGGCCGTGTAGGGCGTGTTATCCATTTGCTACGGCCGGATCACGACTGTAGCCGGTTCCCCGCGCTGCGCGCGCCACGTGCCGGGCGATGGTCAGGTGACAGCCATGAATGCGCGCATCGGGTGAGGAATGGGCGGCCCGCTCACGTGCCGCGCGGCTTGGCGCGGTGTGTTGCGTTCGCCGTCCACGGATCGTCCGGCCACGGATGCCGGGGATACCGCCCCTTCATTTCCTTCTTCACCTCGGCGTAGGTGTTCGCCCAGAAATTGCGCAGGTCCTGGGTGACCTGCAGCGGGCGGCCGCCCGGGGAGAGCAGATGCAGCGTCAGCGGGATGCGGCCATCGGCGATGCGCGGGGTGTCGCTCAGGCCGAACAGTTCCTGCAGCTTGACCGCCAGCACCGGCGCCTGCGGCGTGACGCCATCGGCATCGAGCGTGTAGTGGATCGGGCGCTCCATCCCCGAAGGCACGGTGATGCGGACCGGGGCATGGCGATCGATCAGCTGGCGTTGCGCCCACGGCAGCGGTGACTTCAGCGCTTCACCCAAGCTGGATTCGTCGAGCGCGTCCAGGCGGGTCCTGCCGTTGAATGCGGGGGTCAGCCAGGTCGGCAGCGTCGCCAACAGCGCTGCGTCGGAGACATCCGGCAGTTCCAGCGCCGGCATCCATGCGCGCACCGCCAGTGCACGGGCCTGCCACTGGCGCAGCCCTTCGGTCCACGGCAATGCGTCCAGCCCCAGCTCGGCAACCGCATCGGTCAGCGCCTGCGCGGCGTGCGCAGGATCCACGCGACCGGCCGAGCGGCTGTCCAGCACGATGCGGTCGAATCGAGTCTCGCGTCGCGCGACCAGCGCACGCTTCTCAGCATCCCAGCGAACCACGTCTTCCTGTTTGAAGCGATCGGCGAAATCACGGCGCAGGCGGTTCTCGTCCACCGGCGCGGCGCGCAGCAGCAACGCGTCGCGTGCTTCGTAGCGCAGCTCCACCGCGACCAGCCACGGTTCGCCACGCAGATCGCTGGGATCGAACAGGCGCGCGCTGCGGCCATTGGCCAGCAGATAGCGTAGCGGATCGGTCGGATGGCGGGCAGCGATCCGGTCCGGAAATGCATGGGCGAGCAGGTCACCGAGTTGATGCGCTTCGACTGAGGAAGGAGGCGCGGCATCACAGCGCAGGCGTCGCCGCCATTGTTTGCTGGCGGCATCGATGGTCGCCAGCCCGCCGCGGTTGGCATCGGGTGGCACGCGCCCCTGGCGGAACGCCGCCAGCGCACGCCACCGCGCGGCGAGTGCATCACCCCCTTGCCGCAGCGGATCGCGCGCTTCCACCAGCGCGGCCAGATCGCAGGCCAGGGCCTGTTCCACACCGGCACCTGCCGCCATCAGCATCGCCGCCAGCCGTGGATGCGTACCGAGGGTCAGCATGCGCCGGCCCAGCGGGGTCAGCGTGCCACTGTCGCTGAGCGCGCCCAGGCGCTGCAGCAGTTCACGGGCGGCGGCCAGGGCACCGGCCGGCGGTGTATCCACGAAGCGCAGGTCGTCGCTGCCCCAGGCGGCCAGTTCCAGTGCCAGCGAGGCCAGTTCCACCTGCGCGATCTCGGGCCGGCGCTGTGCCTCCAACCGCTGCGACTGCGGCCACAACCGCCACGCCCAGCCCTCGGCCACACGGCCTGCGCGGCCGGCACGCTGGTCCGCCGAGGCCTGCGCGATGTTCACCACATCCAGGCGCGCAAAGCCGCTGTTGGGGTCGTAGCGCGGCTCGCGTGCGAGACCGGCATCAATCACCACGCGCACGCCGGGCAGGGTCACCGAGGATTCGGCCACGTTGGTCGCCAGTACGACCCGGCGGCGACCGCCCGGGTCAGGCTGCAGGACCTGCGATTGCTGGTCCACCGGCAGCTCGCCGTGCAGCGGCAGCACCTGCACGGCCGGATCCAGCACGGCCGGATCCAGCACGGATTGCAGCGCTGTCTGCACGCGTGCGATTTCGCGCTGCCCGGGCAGGAACACCAGCACATCACCCGGATGCTCGGCCAGGGCCTGCTCCACCGCGCGCCGTGCCTGCGGCTCCAGCGCCTCGTCGCGACGTGCGGGAAAATGCGCGACCGTCACCGGGAAGCTGCGGCCTTCGCTGCTCAGGCGCGGCGCATCGAGGAACTGCGCCAGCCGCTCGCCATCCAGCGTGGCCGACATCACCACGATGCGCAGGTCCTCGCGCAGCTGCGACTGCACATCCAGTGCCAGTGCCAGGCCGAGATCGGCGGCCAGATGCCGCTCGTGGAATTCATCGAACAGCAGCGCCCCCACGCCCTCCAGCAGCGGGTCGTCCTGCAGCATCCGGGTCAGGATGCCTTCGGTCACCACCTCGATCCGGGTCCGCGCGGAGATCCTGTTTTCGAAACGGATGCGATAGCCGACGGTGTCCCCGACGTCTTCGCCGCGTTGCCGCGCCATGAACTGCGCGGCGCTGCGCGCGGCCACGCGACGCGGCTCCAGCATGATGATCTTCCGGCCTTCCAGCCACGGTGCATCCAGCAGCGCCAGCGGCACCTGGGTGGTCTTGCCGGCGCCGGGCGGTGCTTCCAGCACCAGCCGGGTGCCGTGCTCCAGCGTGGTCAGGATCTGCGGTAGCAGTGTGGAAATCGGGAACATCGGGGTGGTCATGCGGCAAGGATACGGGGCCCAGGCGGGGGCGGCGAGACGCGCGCGCCGGGGCATCGCGGGGAGCACGGTAGAATGCCCGGGTTCACCCGTCCTGTAGCCCCACATGCAACTGATCGATATCGGCGCCAACCTCACCCATGACTCTTTCGATCGCGACCGCGACGCCGTGCTGGCGCGTGCGCGCGAGGCCGGGGTGGTGCAGATGGTGATCACCGGGGCCAGCCGCGAGCATTCGCCGATGGCGCTGGCGCTGGCCCGCCAGCACCCGGGGTTCCTGTATGCGACCGCTGGCGTGCATCCGCACCATGCGGTGGAATACACCGACGAGTGCGACGCGGAAATGCGCGCGCTGCACGCGCATGCCGAGGTGGTGGCGGTAGGTGAGTGCGGGCTGGATTACTTCCGCGATTTCTCGCCGCGCCCGGCGCAGCACCGCGCCTTCGAGCGCCAGCTGCAGCTCGCCGCCGAAAACGGCAAGCCGCTGTTCCTGCACCAGCGCGACGCGCATGCCGATTTCATGGCGCAGATGAAGAATTTCGAGGGCAAGCTCGGCCCGGCAGTGGTGCACTGCTTCACCGGCGAGCGCCAGGAACTGTTCGATTACCTGGACCAGGACTGGTACATCGGCATCACCGGCTGGTTGTGCGATGAACGCCGTGGCGCCCACCTGCGCGAGCTGGTCAAGCACATCCCGGCCGACCGCCTGATGATCGAGACCGACGCGCCCTACCTGCTGCCGCGCACGCTCAAGCCCCTGCCGAAAGACCGTCGCAACGAGCCGATGTACCTGTCGCACATCATCGAGGAGCTGGCGCGCGACCGCGGGGAGGACGTGGAGATCACGGCCGCCCACGCGACGGCGGCTACGCGCACGTTCTTCCGGCTCCCTGACGCGGCTTGAGAAGGTAGGTACCGACCGTTGGTCGGTACGCGTGTCGGACCCCGCATGGGTACGCCGCACCCACGACCGACGGTCGTGGGCTAGCGCAGGGCAGGGCGTCCGTCGCCGTGCGCCCACGCATCGTCCAGTCCTTCGCGGTACGTGGTGAAGCGTGGCTGCCACTGCAATGCCGCGCGCGTGGCGCGGCCGTCGATGCGCTTGTTGCTGGCGTAGAAGCGGCGCAGTGAGGCGGCCACCTCGGGTGCGTCCCACGCCTGCACGACGGGCAGCGGCATTCCACTCAGCGCCGCGGCGTAGGCCACCACGTCCTGTGGCGGCGCCGGTTCGTCATCGCTCAGCAGATGCAGCGCATCGCGTGCAGGCCGCTGCATCGCAGCCTGCACGCCGCTGGCCAGGTCCGCCACGTGCAGCCGGTTGAATACCAGCCCCGGCCGCACCACCTGCCTCGCCTTGCCCTGCGCCAACTGCACCAGCGCATTGCGCCCGCGCCCATACAGGCCCGGCAGCCGGAACACTGCCGAGGCAATGCCACGCGCCTGCGCGAATGCCTGCCACTGCTGTTCCGCGCGCAGGCGCTTCAGGGCGGTCTCATCGGTCGCATCGGCGGCAGACGTTTCGTTGACCCAACCGCCATCGCGGTCGGCGTAGACCGCGGTGGAGGAGAGATAGCCGACCCAGCGCAGCGCAGGGCTGTCGCCCAGCGCATCGATGAGCAGGCGCAAGGCCGGGTCGCCGTCTGCATCCGGTGGCACGGAGCAGACGATGGCCTCGGCCGTGCGGATCGCCTCGCGCAGGCCCGCGCTGATCGGTTCGCCTGCAACCAGACGGTGGCGGAGCAGCCCATCCGCCGGCGCACTGGCGGGATCGCGTACGGTGCCGCTGCAGGCCACCCCGTTCGAGTGCAGCAGCGCGGCCAGATGCCGCCCGCCATAGCCCAGGCCCAGCACCAGCACGTGGGACGGCAGCGCGGCAGGCATGGCGCTCAGGCGCTGCGCTGCTGCTGGTAGGCCTGCAGGTGCGCATAGGCCACGGCCAGCAGCGGTGCGGCCTGGCCGGCCGCCCGTGCCCGTACCAGCATGTCGCCGACGATATGCTCGGCCTCGACCTGTTGGCCGGCCTCCAGATCGCGCAGCATCGACGCCTTCAACGCCGAGCCGGACTGGGTGGTCGCGGCCAGTGCGATCTCCCGCGCCTTGGCCGGGATCGGCTCGCCGGCCGCCTCGGCCACCGCCAGGCATTCCTCGTACAGGCCCCGCACGATCGCCGCACCGTCATCGGTGGCCACGATCGTGCCGACATCGGCGCGCATCAGGCAGGTCGCCGCCGCCAGCGTGGTCAGGAAGGTGTACTTGATCCACTGCTCCTGCCCGATCGCATCGGTGGCGACGTGGTCCACGCCCGCCTGCACGCAGGCCGCCGCCAGCGCCAGCACGCGCGCGCTGCTGCCGGTGCCGTCGCGCTCGCCGAAGGTCAGCTTGGCCGCCGGCGCCAGATGCACCACCGCGCCGTCGCTGGCCTTGGTCGCGCTGATGAAGCACAGTCCGCCCAGCACGGCGTCGCGGCCGAAGCGTGCGTCGAGATCGGCGTAATGCCGCAGCCCGTTGAGGATCGGCAGCACCGTGGTACGCGGGCCCATCGCCGGGGCGATCGCCTCGATCGAGCTGGCCAGGTCGTAGGCCTTGCAGCTCAGGATCACCAGGTCGAAGGGCTCAGCGCTCGCCAGCGCAGGCAGCGCCTCGGCGGTGACGTGCTTGACCGGGAAGGTCGCATCGCCCAGCGGGCTGCGGATCACCAGCCCTTCGCCCGCCAGCTGGGCCGCACGCGCCGGGCGGACGAGGAAGGTGACGTCCACGCCGGCCTGGGCCAGGCGACCACCGAAGTACCCGCCGGTCCCGCCGGCGCCGAGGATCAGGATACGCATGGCTCTCACACTCCAAATCAGGGATGGCTGAATGCATTCAAGACTGCCGAGGCCTGCACCTGGCAGCTCTGTTATAGTGAAGCCTGGATCGGGGATTCCCGGTCGGCATTGGGCCTCGGCGGATTCGCTGGGGCCTTTTGTTTTTCAGGGGAAGCACTTCAGACCGTATCCACGGTAGCGCCCCGTGGCATCCCGGTCGAGTTTGGTTTCGATGACATCCCATGCCCGGTTCGGCTGGTCCGGGCGCAGCTGTTTCAGCCCAATGGGACGGGCCACCAGATCGGCAAGTTGCAACCCGATCGAGTTGTTCTTCTTGTCGGTCAGCACAGGTTCGAACGGCAGATGGACATGGGCAAAATTGTCGCCGCCGCAGATGCGCCGGAACGCAAGTTCCAGGTCTGCATCTTCGTTGCGCCCCCGGGATTCGCACAGGACATGGGTCAGCAGCGGTCCTTCATCATCGTTGCTCTGTCCGAGACGACGCAGCGAATAAAAAATGCGTTCCAGACAAAAGCGCAACGACAATTCGTAGGGGCTTTCATTCCGTCGGCGATGCTCGACCAGCTGGCGCTTGTCGATGACAGCGGAAAACACCGTCATGGGTGTTCGTTCAAGCACGTCGGTCAATGCCTGGATGAAGGCGTGTTTTTTTGTGCGGTCGCGAAGGATGGCGAACGGGCCGGTATCCTTGCGGATCTCGCGTTCGTGCAGGATGACCGCATCGTGCCCGAATGTTGAGAATTTCAATTGCTGCATCGCCGGGACCACGGTGGTCATGTAGTCCCGTTTGCTGATAAGGCAACAGGACAGCACGAACAACGGATACCCGTCGTCGATGCTGTCCATGCCGTGGTCGCCACTTTCATCGACAAATACGATGTAGTCGCTGAACCGCATCAGATCAGCTCCGCATCCCCACGCCCCGCTTCAGCAGCCACAGCGCCAGCGCCGTCAGCGCCACCACGAAGCCGATCATCAGCGCGTAGGCCACCCACAGCGGCACATCGCTGGTGCCCAGCAGGCCGTAGCGGAACGCGTTGACCATGTAGAAGATCGGATTGGCATGCGTGGCCGCTTCGGCCCAGGTCGGCAGCAGCTTTACCGAATAGAACACGCCGCCCAGGTAGGTCAGCGGGGTCAGGATGAAGGTCGGCACGATCGCCACGTCATCGAACTTCTTGGCGTACACCGCGTTGATGAAGCCGGCCAGCGAGAAGATCGTCGCGCCCAGCAGCACCGTGGTCAGCGTCACCAGCGGGTGCGGGATGCGCACCGGGGTGAAGAACATGGCGATGATCAACACGATCACGCCGACCATCAGGCCACGCAGCACCGCGCCGGACACATAGCCCCACAGGATCACCCAGTTGGGCATCGGGCTGACCAGCAGCTCTTCCACGTGGCGGCCGAACTTGGCGCCGAAGAAGGACGAGCTGATGTTGCCGTAGCTGTTCTGGATCACGCTCATCATCACCAGGCCCGGCACGATGAACTGCATGTAGCTGTAGCCGCCCATCTCGCCCACGCGCGAGCCGATCAGGCCGCCGAAGATCAGGAAGTACAGGGTCATGGTGATCGCCGGCGGCACCAGGGTCTGGCCCCAGATGCGCAGGATGCGCGCCACTTCGCGGCGCACGATGGTCATCAGTGCGATGCGGTTGCGCTGGCCGTCGGTCAGGACCGGGGTCGGGGTGCTGCTCATGCCACGTTCTCCTGGTTGCCGGTGAGGCGCACGAACAGCTCCTCCAGGCGGTTGCTCTTGGTGCGCATCGAACGCACGCGGATACCGGCGGCGTTCAAGGCGTCAAACACACGGTTGAGGTCCATCGCGCGCGGCATGTCCACGTCCAGCGTGTGGCTGTCGGTGGCGATCAGGATCGCGCCTTCGATCTCCGGCAGCTGGGCCGGCAGGCTGCCGTCGATGTCGAACAGGAAGCCCTCCACGTCCAGCTTGGCCAGCAGTTCGCGCATCGGGCCCTGGGTGACGATCTGGCCGTGGTTGATGATGGCCAGGTTCCGGCACAGGTGCTCGGCTTCTTCCAGGTAATGCGTGGTGAGGATGATCGTGGTGCCGGCGGCGTTGATCTCCTTGAGCACGCGCCACATGTCGCGGCGGATTTCGATGTCCACCCCGGCGGTCGGTTCATCCAGGATCAGCAGGCGCGGGCGGGTCATCATCGCGCGGGCGATCATCAACCGGCGCTTCATGCCCCCGGACAGGGTGCGGCTCATCACCTGCGCCTTGTCCCACAGGTGGGCGCGCTTGAGTTCTTCTTCGGCCATCTTCTCGGCCTCGGCACGGGCCACGCCATAGAAGCCGGCGTAGTTGACCAGGATGTCGAAGGGCTTTTCGAACAGGTTGAAGTTGATTTCCTGGGGGACCAGGCCGATCAGGCGCATGGTCGCGCTGCGGTGGCGCACCAGGTCGCTGCCGAAGACCTCGACCTGGCCTTCGCTGAGGTTCACCAGCGAGCTGATGATGCCGATCAGGGTCGACTTGCCGGCGCCGTTGGGACCCAGCAGGGCGAAGAAGTCGCCCGGGGCCACGTCCAGCGAGACGCCCTTCAGCGCCTGGGTGCCGTTGTCATAGGTTTTGCGGAGGTCACGCACCCGCAGGGCGGGCACGGCGGTGGGCGCGGGAGTGTTCTGGGAAGCCAAGCTCTTGCCTTCGCGCCTATGGGCTGGCGCTGGATAGGGGCGGGGAGCGGCTATTATAGAAGACCCCGAGGGCTTGCCCCGGCTACACACTGTCCCGAAAAGTCGTGCCTGCTCAATTCCCCCTCAAACTGGTCGACCGGCGCATGCTGGCCCCGACCGTCGGCCATTACCAGTTCCTGCGTGATGACGGCCAGCCGCTGGATTTCCAGCCCGGTCAGTTCATCCAGGTCCATTTCGAGTACGCCGACGGCACCGCTACCAAGCGCAGCTATTCGCTGGCGACCATTCATGATCACGCCCTCGGCGCGGGCGATGCGGTCGATATCGCGGTCAGCTTCGTCCCTGGCGGCGCCGCCACCTCCCTCTTCGAGGGCCTGGACATCGGCGGCCACGTCAGCGCCAGCGGTCCGTTCGGCCGGTTCTGCCTGCAGCCGGGCGACCACAACGCCCGCTACCTGCTGATCGCCACCGGCACCGGGGTCACCCCGTACCGCTCGATGCTGCCGCTGCTGGCCACCGCCATGGCCGAGCGTGGCGTGGAGGTGGTCCTGCTGCAGGGTGCCCGCACGCCGGCCGAACTGCTCTACAGCGAGGACTTCTATGCCTTCGCGGCCGCCCACCCGGGTTTCCGCTACGTGCCGTGCCTGTCCCGCGAGCTGCCGGAAAACCCGCATCCGGACGTGCGCCACGGCTACGTGCAGCAGCACCTGGCCGAGTTCGCCCCGAGCGCGGCCACCGACATCGCCTACCTGTGCGGCAACCCGGACATGGTCGATGCCACCTTCGAGGCGCTGAAAGAGGCCGGCCTGCCGACCCCGCAGGTGCGGCGCGAGAAGTACGTCAGCAGCAAGTAACCCCGCTTTCCGGCGCGCCGCTGGCCGGTGCGCGGCAGGCGGGCGCCGCTGCCCGGTCCCGGACCGGGCAGCGCTGCACCGTGGCGGGCGGTAAGATGCGCCGCGCGCCGCTTCCGCCTGGCTGACTCGATGCCCCTGGATTTCCCCACCATTGCCGTGCTCGGCTTCCTGCTGTGCCTGGGCATCGCCATGGGTTTTTCACTGCTGCTGCTGGTGCTGCGCCGGCAGCCGGCGCTGCGGTTGTGGACGGCCAGCCTGTGGATGCTCTCGGTCAGCCTGACCCTGGTCGCGCTGCGGCCGTACCTGCCCCATGTAGCCGGAATCCTGTCCGGCAACGTCGCGGTCGCGCTGTCCGGCGTGCTGATGCTGTACGGCGTGGCGCGTCATCTCGGCCGTCGGTTGCCGGCGTGGCAGCCGATGGCATTGGCGGCCACCTATCTTGGCGCGATCGCATTCTTCCTGGTGGTCCATCCCAGCCTGGTCATCCGGCTGCACGTGTTCAGCGTGTTCGCGGTCCTGCTCAACGGATGGATGACCTGGCTGCTGCTGCGCCACGCACCGCCGGCGCAGCGCACCAGCTGCCGGCTGGCGGCGGTGGTGTTCGCCGCGCAGACCCTGCTGTACCTGGTCCGCCTGTTCCTGCCGGTGGCCCCGGATGCGGGTGACGACCTCCTGCGCGCGGGTGCGCCGGTCTTTGCCACCTACCTGGTCGGGCTGATCCTGGAGCTGGCGCGGTGCTTCGCGCTGGTGCTGCTGCTGGTGGAACGGATGCTGGTGGACCTGCAGCGACTGGCACGCACCGACGTACTGACCGGCCTGCTCAACCGCGGGGCGGTGCTGGCCGACGGCGCCAGCCTGCTGGAGCTCAACCGCCGCCCCGGCCGACCCCTGGCGTTGCTGCTGCTGGACGTGGATCACTTCAAGCAGATCAACGACCGTTGGGGACACCTGGCCGGCGATGCGGTGCTGCGGCATGTCGCCGACGTACTGAGCACCTGCGTCGCCGATCGCGAGCATCTGCTGGGCCGCTATGGCGGGGAAGAGTTCGTCCTGCTGCTGCCGGGGGCCGATCAGGCCCAGGCGCGGCAGTGCGCCGATCGCCTGCGCCAGGCGCTGCGTGAGTCGCCCGCGCGGCTCGACGGCGTGCCGGTGCCGGTGACGGCGAGCATCGGCCTGGCGATCGATCAGGGCACAGGCGACATGGCGCGCCTGCTCGGTGAAGCCGATGCCGCCCTGTACCGGGCCAAGGCCGACGGCCGCGACCGCACCATGAGCGCGGTGGCCTTGACGGTGCAGTGAGGTGTACGGCGACGCCGCCGCCTTCCCCGGCACGGGGCCAGCCGTGTAAGTTGGGTCACATCGGCCACGCCAACGCGTCGTGGTGGCATGATCTTCAACAAGGGGAAGTACGGAAGATGTCTACACACCACCTGAGGCTGGCCGGTGCGCTGGTCGCCGCCCTGTGTGCCGGCTGTGCGCCGGTACCGGACGATGCATCCGGCGCGGCCGCCGCTCAACGCCTGTACGGCACGCTCGCGTTCCAGCCCTGCACCCTGACCAGCGCGCAGGCCAGCGCGAACGTGGAGGCACAGTGCGCCACGCTGCAGGTGCCGGAAAATCCGGCCGAACCCGACGGTCGCAGAATCGGCTTGAACATTGCCTGGCTGGAGGCCGGCAATGACGGCGCCGGCAAGGCCGACCCGGTGTTCTTCCTCGCCGGTGGCCCCGGCCAGGCCGCGACCGAGGTCGCCGCACCGGTGAACATGGCGCTGCGCGATGTGCGCAAGCAGCGCGACATCTTCCTGATCGATCAACGCGGCACCGGCAAATCCAATCCGCTCACCTGCCTGGATGCGCAGGGTAAGGAGCTGCCGCTGGACGAGAACGCCGCGCCGAGCGCGGGCCTGATCGAAGACTATGCCCGTCGCTGCGCGCAGTCGTTGACCGGCCGCGCCGACACGCGGTTCTACACCACCACCGAGGCCATCGGCGACCTGGATACGGTGCGCAAGGCGCTGGGCGTGGACAAGGTCAACGTGATCGGCGGCTCCTACGGTACGCGTGTGGCACAGCAGTACGCCGCGCATTATCCGCAGCACACCCGCACCGTCGTGATCGATGGCGTGGTGCCGAACGACCTGGTGGTCGGCGGCGATTTCGCCAACACCTTCGAAGATGCGATCACCCTGCAGTCGGCACAGTGCCGCCAGGATCCGATCTGCGCCCAGCGCTTCCCGGTCGATACCCGCACCCAGCTGCGCAACGTCATGGCCACGCTGGCCAAGGCACCGGTCGAGGTCGAGTACCGCAATCCGGGCACCGGCCAGGCCGAGCGCGATGTATTGACCGCCGATTCGGTGACCGGACTGGCCTTCATGTTCTCGTACATGCCGGAACTGTCCTCGCTGCTGCCGGTGATGCTCGATGAGGCCGCGCAGGGTCGCTATGCGCCGCTGATGTCGTTGAGCAAGATGGCCAGCCGCACGCTGGGCGTGCAGATGAACCGTGGCATGCAATGGTCGGTGCTGTGCGCCGAGGATGCCGACCGCTATCAGGAAAGTGCGCAGGGTGACCGCGTGCTGGGCCCGGAAGTGGCGCGCATGTTCTTCGCGGCGTGCCCGGCGTGGAACGCCGGTTCGCGGCCGAAGGATTTCACCACGCCGTTCGCTTCGTCGCTGCCGGTGCTGCTGCTGTCGGGCCAGTTCGATCCGGTCACGCCGCCGCGCTATGCCGAGCAGGTCGTCAAGCAGCTGCCGAACGGGCGACACCTCCTGGCCAAGGGTCAGGGCCACGGCACGATCAACGCCGGCTGCATGCCGCGCATCCTCGGTCAGTTCATCGACACCGCCGATGCCAAGTCGCTCGATGCCACCTGCCTGGACACCCTCAGCCCGGTGCCGGCGTTCACCTCGTTCAACGGATGGGCCCCATGAACCGTTCCTCCCACCGCACCGGGGAGGTGCGCGCATGATCGTCGCCGAGAACCTGCATAAAGCGTTCAAGACCAAGACCGGCCTGATCCACGCCGTCCAGAACGTCGGCTTCCAGGCCGAAGACGGCCGCATCACCGGCCTGCTCGGGCCGAACGGTGCCGGCAAGACCACCACCATGCGCATGCTGTACACGCTGATGAAGCCCGACCAGGGCCGCGTGCTGGTGGATGGCATCGACGCGGCGGTAGACCCGATCGCCGTGCGCCGCCAGTTGGCGGTGCTCCCCGATGCCCGTGGTGTCTACAAGCGCCTGACCGCGCGCGAGAACATCGCCTACTTCGGCCAGCTGCACGGCCTGAGTGCCGCGCGGATCCGCGAGCGCACCAAGGTGTTGTCCACGGCGCTGGAGATGGAGGACATCCTCGACCGCCAGACCGAAGGGTTCTCGCAGGGCCAGCGCACCAAGACCGCGATCGCCCGCGCCCTGGTGCACGACCCGCGCAACGTGATCCTGGATGAGCCCACCAACGGGCTGGACGTGATGACCACGCGCGCGCTGCGCGGCTTCCTGCGCGGGCTGCGCGACGAGGGGCGCTGCGTGATCTTCTCCAGCCACATCATGCAGGAGGTGGCCGCACTGTGCGACCACGTGGTGATCATCGCGCAGGGCACGGTGATGGCCGCCGGCAGCGCCGATGAGCTGCGCGCACAGACCGGGGAAAGCAACCTGGAAGATGCCTTCGTCAAGGCGATCGGTACCGAAGAAGGATTGCACGCATGAGTTCGTTCGCCACGCTGTTGACCGTGATGCGCAAGGAACTGCGCGATCTCTCCCGCGACCGCCGCACCCTCGCGCTGACCCTGCTGCTGGGACCGCTGCTGTATCCCGTGCTGATTCTCGGCATGAGCAAGCTGGCCGAAAGCCGGGTCAAGACGCAGATCGAGCAGCCGCTGGAAATACCGATGATCGGCGGCGAGCATGCCCCCAATCTGGTGCGTTTCCTGGCATCGCAGGGTCTCAATGCGACCGAGGCACCGAAGGACCTCACCGAAGCGATCCGAAGCCAGCGCATTGATGTGGCGCTGCGCATCAGCCCGGACTTCGGCAAGGACTGGGCCGACGGCCGCCCGGCGCTGGTGGAGATCATCAAGGACAGCACCCGCCGCGCTGCCGATATTCCCAGCAGCCGTCTGGAAGCGGCATTGGGTGGCTACAGCCAGCAGGTCGGTGCCCTGCGCCTGCTGGCGCGCGGGATCGATGCACAGGTGGCGCGCCCGCTGGACGTCGCCGCACAGGACCTCGCGACCGCCGAAGCCAAGCGCGGGATGATGCTCTCGGTGCTGTTGCCGATTCTGCTCACCATCACCTCGTTCCTGGGCGGTGCCTACCTGGTGATGGATACCACGGCCGGCGAACGTGAGCGGCAATCGCTGGAGCCGCTGCTCGCCACCCCCGCACCGCGCAGCGCGATCGTCAGCGGCAAGATCGCTGCGGCCTGCGCCGTGGGTGTCGCATCGCTGCTGCTGACCCTGGCGGCCTTCAAGATCAGCGCGCAGCTATCCTCCGGCGGGGTAGGCCGGCAGCTCAACATGGGCTTCCTGCCGATGCTGCAGATGCTGCTGATCATGCTGCCGATGCTGTTCATCGGCACCTCGCTGCTGACCTTCCTGTCGGCGGCGGCCAAGAGCATGAAAGAAGCCCAGAGCCACATGACCTGGCTGATGCTGCTGCCGATGCTGCCGGGTTACGCGCTGATGGTGTACCCGATCAAGAGTGAGCTGTGGCAGTTTGCGGTGCCGTTCCTGGCGCAGAACCAGATGCTGCTCAAGATCATCCGCCACGAAACGATCAGCGCGCAGATGTGGGCGGTGTACCTGGGCGCGGGCTTCGGTCTGGCGGCGCTGTTCTGGTATGCCGCGGTGCGTCGCTACCATCAGGAACGGTTGGCGATTTCGGGTTGATCCACGAAGGGCTCCGAAAGGGGCCCTTCTTCAGGGGTGGATTCGCATGACGACAGCGCGCCTCAGCGCTTGACCGGTGAGGCGCGGTCCGTGTTGGATACGACACATGGGATCACTGGTAGAGGCTGCACTCGCAGGCGATCTGCGCTTACCGCGATGCTGTCCGGCTAGATTGATGGGTGACGAGCTTTCGGAGACGGAGAGCGAGCCCGCCCATGCATATCGATGCCAATCTTGTCGTGTTGTACGTTTTCAGCGTGGTCGTGATGATCGCCATGCCAGGCCCTGTTGCGGTGTTCGTGGCAGGCACCGGCATCGTCGGTGGACCGAAGCTGGCGCTTCGGGCGATTGCCGGCACTAACGCTGGCTCCCTCGTACTGATCGTGCTGTCGATGCTGGTCGTCCAAGGGCTGCTGTCCATCAATGAGACGGTGTTTACCTTGCTCAAAGGCGGCGGCGCCCTCTACATCGGCTATCTCGGCTACCAGATGCTGCACGATGCCGGAAGGGCGGCGGCGGCCACGCCGGTGGCGACGCACGGGAGTTTCACAAAGGGCTTCGTGATGTCGATCTCGAACCCTAAAGACATCATCTTCTTCGCATCGTTCTTTCCGCAGTTCCTCGAGATCACGCCTCAGCCAACGGTGAGCCTGGGGCTGCTGACCGGACTGTGGATCGTGCTGGACTTCGCCACCCTGATGACGGTCTGCCTGTTGGTCCGGCGGTTGGTGAAACCAAACGTGCACCGGGGGATGCTGCGCGTCTCAGGCGTCTTGCTGATGCTGATTGCCCTGCTCGGCGTGGGGATGGCAGGGCGTGATCTCGTCAGCGCTGGGTTGCCCGCCACCATGGCGTTGCAAGAACCTTCGACTGCCCTATAGCGGCAGTGCTGCATGCGCCACTGAAATCAGAAAAAAGGCCCGGATCACTCCGGGCCTTTCGTCCTCCCACCTTACGCTGCGATCAACCGCCTTCCGGCGCGAAGGCAAGCGTGCGGCGCGTGGTGACCGGGGCGCCGACCGGCTCGAATTTCCAACGCTTGACGGCGTTGAGCGCTTCGCGGTCGAACACGCGCGCCGGGGTGGCGCGCAGCACGCGGGCGGCGGTCACCGAACCGTCGGTGCCGACGGTGAGCTCGACCAGCACTTCGCCGGAGGTGCCCGAACGCAGCGCGTCGGCCGGGTAACGCGGGGCCGGGGTGCTGACCGGGCGCAGGCTCGGCGCCGCGGCGGCCTGGCGGGTGGCCGCGGCCTGCTGGGCGGCGGCCTGCTGCTGGCGCTGTTCGGCCTCGCGGCGGGCGGTGGCCTGACGCTCGGCATCCTGGCGGTCGGTGTCGCGGCGCGCGGCTTCCTGCTGCGCGGCGATCTGCCGCGCGGCCTCGGCTTCGGTGCTCTGCTGCTGTGCCAGGCGCTGCTGTTCAACCAGCTGCTTGGCGCGGGTCTCGGCGTCTTTCTTGACCTTGTCGGTCTCTTCCTGGGTGCGCTTGAGCGCAGTCTGCATGCTGCCGCTGATGCCTTGTTTCAGGCGCGGCAGTGCGGGGGCGGCCGGGTCAACCTTTTCGATCAGCGCAACCAGGCGCTGGGTTTCGGCGAAATCCTCGCGGCCCAGGTTCTGCTCGGCGGCGATCAGGGTATAGGGCAGCAGATCGGTCAGCGCGCTTTTGACCGAGGCGTCATCCGGGGTCTTGTCGCGCAGCGCCAGGTAGTACTCGATGGCGTTGTCGCCGGCCGGGGCGTACATGCGGTTTTCGCGCAGGGCCTTGCTGGCCAGCTCACGCAGTTCCTCGGTACCCAGCGACTGGACCTTGGCCGAGACCGCCGGTGCGGCCGGCGCAGCAGTGGGGGTGGCGGGTGCCGCAGGCGCGGCCGGTGCGGCGTCGTCCTTGCCCGAGCAGGCGGACAGGGCGACCAGCAGGATCATCGGCGCGAACAGGCGCGCCGGGCCATGAGTCTTGACGTGCGACATCCAACTCCCCTTTGAAGACGACGATACGTAGGGCCTGATGCGGTCAGGCCGACCGAAGGCCCTGGACGTTTCCCGACGTCCATGGCGGACCCGCAGGTGTGCAATCTAGCATCACCCCGCCCGGCCCGGGGGCCAGGCGGTCAGGACAGGGGCATCCTCACCGATGCCGCCGCTGCCGGGCAAGTGTCAGTGCGACAGCGTCTTGCTCGGCGTGCCGTTCATCAGCTTGTCGGTGTAGGCGATGCCGATTGCCGAGAGGATGAAGGCGGCATGGATGATGGTCTGCCACATCACCCCGGTCGAGGTCATGGCCGAGCACTTGAAAGCTACGGCGGCCGTGGGGCCGGCGGCTGCAACTGCGGCCGAAACGGCTTGCAAGTAAGCGTCGCTGTTGCACGACGGCAGCCCATCCAGATTGCCCGCCGCAATGAACGTCTTCAGCAGGTGGATCGAGGAGATACCGATGATCGACAGCGCCAGCTTCACCTTCAGCACGCTCGCGTTGACGTGGCTCAGCCATTCCGGCTGGTCGGGGTGGTTTTCCAGGCGCAGGCGCGATACGAAGGTCTCATAGCCGCCCACGATCACCATCACCAGCAGGTTGGAGATCATCACCACGTCGATCAGGCCCAGCACCAGCAGCATGATCTCCTGCTCGCCCATGGTGTTGGCCTTGTGCAGCAGGTGCCACAACTCCTTGCCGAACAGGAACACATAGACGCATTGGGCCAGGATCAGGCCCAGGTACAGCGGCAGCTGCAGCCAGCGCGAGGCGAAGATCAGGGAGGACAGGGGACTGATGGGAGTCTGGGTCGAGCTCATGCTGGGATGCTGCGTTGCGGGGACGGCGCAGCGTAACGGTCCGGCTTGACCCTGCCAAGCCGAATGACGGACTAGACTCGGTATTCCCAATCCGCGAGCCGTCGCCATGATCGACCTGTACTACTGGCCCACCCCGAATGGCCACAAAGTCACGCTGATGCTGGAGGAGACCGGCCTGCCATACCGGATCCAGCCGGTGAACATCGGCGCCGGGGACCAGTTCACGCCCGCCTTCCTGGCGATCTCGCCCAACAACAAGATGCCAGCGCTGGTGGACCACCAGCCCACCGACGGCGGCGCCCCGCAGAGCGTGTTCGAGTCCGGCGCGATCCTGCTGTACCTGGCCGAGAAGACCGGCCGCTTCCTGCCCGCCGACAGCCGCGGCCGGGTGGCGGTGCTGGAATGGCTGTTCTGGCAGATGGCCGGGCTTGGCCCGATGAGCGGCCAGATGGGCCATTTCAACGTCTACGCGCCCGAAAAGATTCCCTATGCGATCGAGCGCTACGACAACGAAGTGCGCCGCCTGCACGGCGTGATGGACAAGCGCCTGGCGCAGACCGCCTATCTCGGCGGTGAAGCGTATAGCATCGCCGACATGGCCAGCTACCCCTGGATCGGGGCCTACGACAAGCTGCCGGTCGATTTCAGCGCCTTCCCGAACCTCAAGCGCTGGCATGACGCGATCGCTGCGCGCCCGGCCACCCAGCGGGCCTACGCCCTGCGCGAGAAGGTGAGCCCGCAGGCCGGCAAGCCACTCAGCGAGGAAGAGCGCAAGCACCTGTTCGGCCAGCGCTGAGCAGCGGCGTAGTGCCGGCCGCTGGCCGGCTCCCCGGAACACTCGGCGCGGCCGGACGTCCGCCATCTCCGGCACGACCGGAACGGTTTTGGTTAGGATGAAGCGTTCCCCAGTACCGCAGCTGCGGCCGGGGACTGCCCAGACGCTGCCGGAATCCTTCATGCGCCACCTGTTTGCTTCGCTCGCCCTGATGCTCGCCTCGACCTCGACCGCCCACGCTGAAAAACTGACCCTGGATGCCATCACCGGCCCGCTGCCGTTGTCCGGCCCGACCCTGATGAAGCCCAAAGTGGCCCCGGATGGCTCGCAGGTCAGCTTCCTGCGCGGCAAGGATGCGGACCGCAACCAGCTGGACCTGTGGGCATACGACATCGCCAGTGGGCAGACCCATCTGCTGGTCGATTCCAAGGTGGTGCTGCCGGGCGAAGAGACCCTGAGCGATGCCGAGAAGGCCCGCCGCGAGCGCCAGCGCATCGCCGCGATGACCGGCATCGTCGATTACCAGTGGTCGCCGGATGCACGCACCCTGCTGTTCCCGCTCGGCGGCGAGCTGTACCTGTACGACCTGAGCAAGCAGGGCAAGGCCGCGGTGCGCCAGCTCACCCACGGCGAAGGCTTCGCCACCGATGCCAAGCTCTCGCCGAAGGGCGGCTTCGTCAGCTTCGTGCGCGCCCGCAACCTGTGGGTGATCGACCTGGCCAGCGGCCAGCAGATCCAGCTCACCGGCGATGGCAGCGACACCATCGGCAACGGCGTGGCCGAGTTCGTGGCCGATGAGGAAATGGACCGCCACACCGGCTACTGGTGGGCGCCGGACGACTCGGCGATCGCCTTCGCCCGCATCGATGAATCCCCGGTGCCAGTGCAGAAACGCTACGAGATGTATGCCGACCGCACCGAGATGATCGAGCAGCGCTACCCGGCCGCCGGCGACCACAACGTCACCGTGAAGCTGGCGGTGATCGCGCCGCGCCGGAACGCCGCGCCGCGCTGGATCGACCTGGGCCGCAACCCCGACATCTATCTGGCCCGCGTCGATTGGCGCGACCCGAAACACCTGACCTTCCAGCGCCAGTCGCGCGATCAGAAGACACTCGAAATGGTCCAGACCGAGCTGGCCAGCGGCCAGCAGCGCACGCTGGTGACCGAAACCTCGCCGACCTGGGTGCCACTGCACAACAGCCTGCGCTTCCTCAAGCAGGGTGGTTTTGTGTGGTCGTCCGAGCGCAGTGGTTTCGAGCACCTGTACCGCATCTCCGATGACGGCAAGACCGTCACCCCGCTGACCGCCGGCACCTGGCCGGTGGACGAACTGCTCGCCGTGGACGAAGACGCCGGCAAGGTCTACTTCCGCGCCGGCATGGACAGCGCGCGCGAAAGCCAGCTGTATGCCGTGTCGCTGCAGGGTGGCACGCCGCAGCGCCTCTCGCAGGCGCCGGGCATGCACACCGCCAGCTTCGCGCGCAACGCCAGCGTCTACGTGGACAGCTGGTCCAACACGACCACGCCGCCGCAGATCGCGCTGCACCGTGCCAACGGCGAGAAGATCGCCACCCTGGTCGAGAACAATCTTGACGACCCGGCGCATCCGTACGCACGCTATCTCGATGCGCAGCGCCCGGTCGAGTTCGGCGCCCTGACCGCCGCCGACGGCAAGACAGAACTGAACTACAGCCTGATCAAGCCGACCGGTTTCGATCCGGCCAAGCGCTACCCGGTGGTGGTGTACGTCTATGGCGGCCCGGCCTCGCAGACGGTCACCAACAGCTGGCCCGGCCGTGGCGATCATCTGTTCAACCAGTACCTGGCCCAGCAGGGCTACGTGGTTTTCTCGCTGGACAACCGTGGCACCCCGCGTCGCGGCCGCGATTTCGGTGGCGCGCTGTATGGCGTGCAGGGCACGGTGGAAGTGGCCGACCAGCTGCGCGGCGTGGCCTGGCTGAAGCAGCAGGCCTGGGTCGACCCGGCGCGCATCGGCGTGCAGGGCTGGTCCAACGGCGGTTACATGACCCTGATGCTGCTGGCCAAGGCCTCCGACAGCTACGCCTGCGGCGTGGCCGGTGCACCGGTGACCGACTGGGGCCTGTATGACACCCACTACACCGAGCGCTACATGAACCTGCCGGGCAACAACCCGAAGGGCTACGAAGAAGCGCGCGTGCTGGCGCACATCGACGGCCTGCGCTCGCGGCTGCTGCTGATCCACGGCATGGCCGATGACAACGTGCTGTTCACCAATTCCACGGTGCTGATGAGCGCCCTGCAGAAGCGCGGCCAGCCGTTCGAACTGATGACCTACCCCGGCGCCAAGCACGGCCTGTCGGGCAGCAATGCGCTGCACCGCTACCGCCTGGCCGAAGATTTCCTGGGGCGTTGCCTGGCGCCCTGATGCCGCGTTTCCGCCACCGGCCTGACAAGGAGTTTGCCGATGACATTGCCGCCCGCGCTTCCTGGTTCGACCGTGCCCACCGGCTGGTGGCGTCGCCACTGGCGCTGGGCGATGCCGCTTGCGGTGGTGGTCGGTATGGCGGCGGCAGCGGGCGCGGTAGGGTTCGCGCTGTCCCAGTGGGCGTACTGGAGCAAGTCCAGCACGCCCTACCAGGAAGCCATGCGCCGCGCGCGCTGCAACATCGAACTGGTGGCGGCCCTGGGTGAGCCGCTGCGCGATGGCTACCTGCCCGCCGGCTCGATGCATTCCAACGGGCAGAGCCAGTTCGTGATCGCGGTGTCCGGCCCGCAGGGCAACGGCCGCATCTTCCTCAACGCCAAGCGCGCCGGCGAGCACTGGGACTACCCGATGCTGTACGTGGTGACCGACGGCAAGGAGGCGATCGATCTGGCCGCCCTGGACGACCTCGAAGCCGCGGACAGTTGCGCGCTCGAAGAGTGCCGGGCGAAGGGGGACTGCCCGCCGGCACCGGAGGCCTTGCAGATCTGAGCGGCGCATGACCTCCGGCCAATTGCCCCGGACCCGCCAAGTGCGTAGGGTCGCAGGCATCCTGCCCTGGAGTTCCTGCATGAAGCCGCTTGTCCTCGCCGTTGCGCTTGCGCTGTCCGTTCCCGCCGCGCTGTCGGCTCCCCCGGCCTTGGCCGCGCCGGCAGCCGCCAAGCCCGCCGCTTCGCCGGCCTGGGTGACCCGCAGCAATCAGCTCGCGCAGATCCTGCTGGATGCGCAGGGCCCGTTCCAGCCGGAAGAAACCGGCTTCTTCGGCGTGCCGGGCTACGACGACAAGGTGGCCGACTTCGGCCCGGACAACGGCGCCCGCTACCGCGCGGCGATGGCCAAGTCGCGCAGTGAGCTGCAGGCCAAGCTCGCCACCGAGCGCGATCCCAATGTCCGCCAGGACCTGGCGATCATGATCGCCGCCGCCGACCAGAACATCGAAGGCAGCGAACTCAACGAGAAGTACCTGCTGCCGTGGAGCGATACCCCGCAGACCGTGTTCAGCGGCCTCAACCTGCTGCTGTCCGACCAGGTGCCCGCCGAACGCCGCGCCAAGGCGCTGGACCGCCTGAAGGCCTACGCCGGGCTTGCCCCGGGCACGCAGCCGGTGACCACGCTGTCGCGCCAGCGCTACGAAGAGCGCCTGGGCGACAAGAGCCTGCTGCAGCCGACGAAGATCGAAGTCGAGCAGTCGCTGGCCAATGTGGATACCTACATCAGCGGCATCGAGCAGCTGTTCGGCAAGTACAAGGTCGCCGGTGCCGAGCAGGCGCTGCAGACCATCGCCAGCCAGCTGCGCGAGTACCGCGACTGGACCCGCCGTGACGTGCTGCCCAAGGCCCGCACCGACGCGCGCCTGCCCGAGCCGCTGTATGCCTACCAGCTCAAGCGCGTGGGCATCGACATCGCCCCGGCGCTGCTGATGCAGCGGGCCCAGCTGGAATTCATGGAAACCCGGTCGGCGATGCGCCAGCTGGCACCGCTGGTGGTGCAGGCCAAGGGCCTGAAGGTCACCGACCCCACCGATCCGGTCGCGGTGGTGCGTGCGCTCAAGGGCGACAAGATTCCTGACGACCAGCTTGAGCACCACTACCGTGGCGTGATCGATGCGATCGACCCGATCATCCGCAAGGAAAAGATCGTCGATGTGCCGCAGCGCCCGATGCAGATGCGGCTGGGCTCGGCTGCCGAAAGTGCCGCCTCGCCGGCCCCGCATTTCCTGCCGGCCCCGCTGGTCGGCAACACCGGGCAGCAGGGCACCTTCGTGCTGCCGCTGGGCAACCCGGCCGCCGGCGACAAGGCCGCGCAGTACGACGATTTCAACTTCGGCTCGGCCGCCTGGACGCTGAGCGCGCATGAAGGCCGCCCGGGCCACGAGCTGCAGTTCACCGCGATGGTCGAGCGCGGCATCTCGCTGGCGCGCACCATGTTCGCCTTCAACTCGGTCAACGTGGAAGGCTGGGCGTTGTATGCCGAAGCGGAGATGGTGCCGTACGAGCCGCTGGACGGGCAGCTGATCGCGCTGCAGTTCCGCCTGCTGCGTGCCGCGCGCGCAATGCTGGACCCGATGCTCAACCTGGGCCAGATCGACCGTGCCAACGCCGAGCGCGTGCTGATCGACGAAGTCGGCCTGTCCAAGGCGATGGCCACCCAGGAACTGGACCGCTACATGGTGCGCATGCCCGGCCAGGCCGGCAGCTACTTCTACGGTTACACCCGCATCCTTGAGCTGCGCATGCAGACCGAGCTGGCGCTGGGCGATCGCTTCGACCGGCTGGCGTTCAACAACTTCCTGCTGGACCAGGGCCTGCTGCCGCCGGACCAGCTGGCCAAGGCAGTGAACGAGGTGTTCGTGCCGAAGTACAACAGCGCGGCCAAGCGCTGACACGGTTCCGGTAGGTGCGGGGCGTTTCCCGGTAGGCACCGACCGTTGGTCGGTGCGCTGGCCCGGCCGCCACGACCAACGGTCGTGGCCTACCGCGGCGCCGGTTAGCGCTGCGGCGTGATCGTCTGCGTGGGCAGGCGCGGCGCCGGCGGCGGGTTGGGTACCCAGATGGCCACGCCGGCCGCGCGCTTCTGCGTGGTCGGAATGCCGATGCCGACGCCACCGCCCACGTGCGAGCCATAGCTGCCCGCACCGACGGACATGCCCACCGGCGAACCGCTGGAGCCGACGCCCATCAGGATCACGCCATTGGCACCGAGGGCGGCCGCTTCACGCTTGAGCCGCATCACGGCCGCATCGGTCTGGCCCTGCGTGCCGAAGCCGACCGCACTGGCCGATTCAAGCTGGGCGATTTCCTGTGAGCCGGCCGGCGGCGTGGAGTAGATCTGGACCGTGGCCGGATCGACCGGCGCACGTGCCTGGCCGAGCATGACCTTGGAGGTGCTGGCACAGCCAGCGCTGAGCAGCGCCAGGCCCAGCAATGCGGCGCATCGGATGTTCATGGCGTTACCCCTGTGTGTGATGGCTGGGATGATCGGCGCTGGCGACTGAATCGGTGCCAACCCCTGCCAGTGCACCCTAGCACCGCCGCGGTGAGGCCCCCGCCAACGGCGTCTCGCTGCCGCTTGCGCCTGCGCCCGGAACCGCTATGGTGGGCCACGCATTCACCTCAAGGAGCCGGGCATGGGATTGATCAGTCTGTTGTGGGGCATCGTGGCGCTGCTCTGGATGATTGTGGCCCTGATCCCGCTGCTGGGCTGGGGCAACTGGTTCCTGATCCCGTTCGCCGCCGTGGGCGCGGTCATCGCCGCCATCGGCATCCTGTTCACCCACGTCAGCAAGCGCGGCCGGGCCTGGACCGGGCTGGTGCTCAACGGCATCGTGGTGGTGGTCGGCATCGTCCGGCTCGGGCTGGGCGGCGGCATCATCTGAGCCATGCGGGTGCGACCGACCGTCGCAGCTCACTGCCGCCCGGCACCATCGGCGTAGAATGACCGGCTGCCGCATCCGGCTCCGCCGGCGGTCCACGCCCGTCCGGGCGCTCTCCCTGCACCGATGATCATTCGTCCTCGTCCCCACGGTTGGCAACTGCTCTACATCCTGCGCGGCTCCATCGTTCCGGCGGTGGCCCCGAAAGTCGTGGCGATCCTGCTGCTGTCCATTGCCGTTGCCGCCCTGGCCGAGCTGTGGCACCCGCCGGGCATCGAGCGCGTCTCGGTGGCGCCGTTCACGCTGCTGGGCCTGGTGCTGTCGATCTTCCTCAGCTTCCGCAACAACGCCTGCTTCGAGCGTTGGTGGGAAGGCCGCAAGCTGTGGGGCCAGCTGATCTATGAATCGCGCAGCCTGGCCCGCCTGTGCCAGGCGCTGCTGGTCGACGATCCTGCGCTGCGCGACCGCGTGTGCCGGCTGTGCATCGGCTTCGCGCATGCCCTGGCCGCCCGCCTGCGCGGCCGCGACGTGGCGTTGGCGGCGCTGCCGTGGGTGGCCGAGGCCGACCGCGTGCGTTTCGGCCAGCGCCGCAATGTGCCGGATCAACTGCTGGCGATGATCGCCTCCGATCTGGCCCAGGCGCTGCGCGCCGGTCAGCTCGATCCCTACCTGTACACCCAGTTCGAAACACGCCTGCATGCGCTTTCCAGCATCCAGGCCGGTTGCGAGCGCATCCTGACCACCCCGCTGCCGTTCGCCTACACGCTGCTGCTGCACCGCTGCGCGTGGCTGTTCTGCGTGCTGCTGCCCTTCGGCCTGGCCAGCTCGCTGGGCTGGGCCACGCCGGTGGTCTCGGCCGTGTTGGCGTATGCGTTCTTCGGCCTGGACCAGCTCGGCGAGGAGATGGAAGAGCCGTTCGGGCTGGAATCCAACGACCTGCCGCTGGATGCGATGGTGCGCACCATCGAGATCGATCTGCTCGACAGCCTGGGCGTCCAGCCGCTGCCCGAGCCCCTGCAACCGCGGCAGTACCTGCTGCAGTAATTCCTGCCTTCCGTTCCGGAGCACCTCATGGCACACCCCGACTATCGCGCCCGCCGCATGCGTCACGACGAGTTCTCGCGCCGCCTCATGCGCGAAAACACCCTGACCACCGACGACCTGATCTATCCGGTGTTCGTGCACGAGCTGGCCGGCCGCGCGCCGATCGCCTCGATGCCGGGCGTGGAACGGCTCTCGATCGACGAGCTGCTCAAGGTGGCCGAAGAGGCGCTGGAACTGGGCATCCCGGTGATCGACCTGTTCCCGGTGATCGATCCGGCCGGCAAGAGTCTGGACGCGGCGGCGGCGTGGGACGGGAACGGGCTGGCGCAGCGCGCCGTGCGTGCACTCAAGTCGCGCTTCCCCGAGCTGGGCGTGATGACCGATGTCGCGCTGGATCCGTACACCACGCATGGTCAGGACGGCATCATCGATGACGCCGGCTACGTGCTCAACGACATTACCGTGGATGCGCTGGTCAAGCAGTCGCTCTCGCATGCAGACGCCGGTGTGGACATCATTTCGCCCTCGGACATGATGGACGGCCGCATCGGTGCGATCCGCCGTGCGCTGGATGCTGCGGGCCACGTCAACGTGCGCATCATGGCCTACTCGGCCAAGTACGCCTCGGCGTTCTACGGTCCGTTCCGCGATGCGGTGGGCAGCTCGGCCGGCCTCGGCAAGGCGGACAAGAAGACCTACCAGATGGACCCGGCCAACGGCGATGAGGCCATGCGCGAGATCGCGCTGGACCTGGAAGAAGGTGCGGACATGGTCATGGTCAAGCCGGGCATGCCCTACCTGGACGTGGTGCGCCGGGTGAAGCAGCAGTTCGGCGTGCCGACCTTCGCGTATCAGGTCAGTGGCGAGTACGCGATGATGAAGGCGGCCTTCGCCAATGGCTGGCTGGACGAGCGGGCGTGTGTGATGGAATCGCTGATCGGCTTCAAGCGTGCCGGTGCCGATGGCGTGCTGACCTATTTCGCCCCGCAGGTGGCGCGTTGGCTGCGCGAGCGCTGACAATACGCGCCCACCCCGATACAGGACGAGGATGATGCAGACGATGGGATGGCTACAGTGGGTGACCTGGACGGCCGGCGTGCTGGCATTTGCAGCGGTCATCGGGCTGGTGATCCGTGGCGTGCGCCGCGCCGCGCGGCAGGCGCCGGAGCAGCCCTCCGCCGCGGCCCGCATCGCCCGTGAGGCGCAGCTGTCGCCCGCCTTGCAGGCACAGCTGGCCGCCTTGAACCAGCGCAAGGATCACGGCGAGATCAGCGAGGCGCAGTACGAGCAGCTGCGCGCGGAGCTGCTGCAGGGCCATTGACGCTGGCCGGCGCCGCCTCCACGGGTAGAGCGACGCCAAGCGTCGCTGCCCTTCGGCCCCGCAACATCAACCGCAGCCCATACCCCGCGGCGCTGCCGGCGCCTTGATCCGGTACAGATCCAGCCCGCCGGCACGCGGTGCGCGTGCCATGCCAGCCAGCACCATCTCCGTGGGCTTGGACGCGTCCACCACCGGCGCGCCGGTCTGGCCGTCGGCGGTGTTGAACGACAACGTCAACGGCACCGCCGCCTGGCGGTGATCGCAGCCCGCCAGCAGGACCTGCGAATGCCCGTCGCTCGCGCGGGTGAAGGCCAGTGCACCCTCGTTATCCAGCCAGGCCGCCCCGAGCTCGTCGGCGGCCGTGTTGAGCGGGGCGGGCAGGGCCTGCGCGGTGCCGAATCCCTCGCCCTGCACGGGCGCCAGGTACAGATCGAAGCCGCCCTGGGTGTGTTTGCCGTTGCGCGAGAACAGCAGCATGCGGCCGTCCGGGCGCAGCGCGGGGGCCCGTTCGTCCGCGCGCGTGTTGAGCGCCCCCGGCAGGGTCTGCGCGGGCCCGACGCTGCCATCGGCGGCCATCGGGGCGCGGTACAGGTCGAATCCGCCCTGGCCGCCGGGTCGGTTGGAGGCGAAGTACAGCCAGCGTCCATCATGGCTGAAGTAGGGGTCGCGCTCATCGCTGGCGCTGTTGAGCGCGAGCGGGGCAGGGTCCTGCCAGCGGCCATCGCGCAGCACCGCCTGCCACAGGTCCCAGCCGCCCTGGCCACCGGCGCGGTCGCTGGCCCACACGATGCGCTGGCCGTCCGGCGCGATCGTGCCCTGGGCTTCGTTGGCCTTGGTCGAGACCACGCCCATGCCCTCGATGCCGAATTCGGAAAGCGCCATCGCGGCGGGCGTGCAGAGTAAACTGGCGCTCAGCGCGAGCAGAGACAATGGAATGCGCATCATCGCGTCCGTTGGGGTTTGCGTTCCATTCTAGGCCCGGAGCAGGACAACCCATGACCGACCGTTACGCCGTATTCGGCCAGCCCATCGCGCATTCGCAGTCGCCGCACATCCACGCCACGTTCGGCCGGCAGGAAGGCCTGGCGCTGGACTACCGTGCGATCGAAGCGTCGCCGGCCGAGTTCCTGGCAGCGCTGGAGGCCTTCGCCGCCGAGGGCGGCGTGGGCGCCAACATCACCGCGCCGCACAAGGAAGCCGCCTTCGCACTGTGCACCACGCTGACCTCGCGCGCGCGCCGCGCCGGTGCGGTCAACACGCTGCTGCGCAAGGGCGACCGCTGGCATGGCGACACCACCGATGGCATCGGCCTGGTCCGTGACCTTACCGACCGCCACGGCCTGGACCTGCGTGGCCGCCGCACCCTGCTGATCGGCGCCGGCGGCTCGGCCCGCAGCGTGGCCCCGGCCCTGCTGGATGCCGGCATCCTGGAGCTGGTGGTGGTCAACCGCACCCCGGAACGCGCCGACGCGCTGATCGATGCGATGGGCGAGCCGGGCCGCGCGATCACCCGCTACTGGGAAGACATCCGCGAGCTGGGCGATTTCGAGTTGATCGTCAACGCCACCTCGGCCGGCCGCGACCGCGCCGCGGAATTCAAGCTGCCGCTCTCGCTCGTCAACAGCATGACCACCGCCGTGGACCTCAACTACGGCGAGGCCGCGATCGCCTTCACCGCGTGGGCGCGCTCGGCCGGCTGCCGCAACATCGTCGACGGCCTGGGCATGCTGGTCGAACAGGCCGCCGAGAGCTTCCTGCAGTGGCACGCGGTGCGCCCGCAGACCGACGCGGTCTACACCGAGCTGCGGAACCGGCTGGCGCCGCTGGCCGGCGAGGACTGAGCCGGTGGACATGGACCTGCTGGTCTCGATGCTGACCATGGTGGGCGTGCGCCTGCCGGTGCTGATCGCGCTGGCGGTCGCGGTGGTCTGGGTGGTGGACACCCCGCGCGGGGCGATCCGCAGTGTTGCCCTGGGCGCGCTGGGCCTGATAGCGCTGACCACGCTGGCCGGCCTGGTGCTCAACCTGGTGCCGATGTGGATGGTGCAGCAGGGCAACTACGAAAACCTGCAGCTGATGTCCAAGCTGCTGGGCGCTGGCCACTTCGCGCTCAACCTGTTCGAGGCGCTCGCGCTGGTCCTGCTGGTCTGGGCGATGACCCGCGCGCTGCGCAGCCGCGCCGTTCCGCCCGCTGCGCCGCTGCCGCCGCGCTGAGCGGATGCAGCAGGCTGTCGCGGTCCACAGTGTTGGCGTGGGTCGCGTCACGGATATGAACCGGCGCGGAAAATGGCGCCGGTCACGACCGCCGGGTCGTGAGAAAATGGGGACCGTGATCCAGTCAGGCAGTCCTCCGGCGTGACCGAAAAAGTTGAAGCCCCCCGCGCCCTGAACGACGAACTCAAGGCCGGCATCCGCGACGCCTACGCCAAGCTGCAGGCCAATACGCCCGGCTTCAGTACCCGGCGCTCGCAGAGCCAGATGATCGGTGTGGTGTCGCGTGCGCTCTCGCACAGCGGCGGCGTGGGCGTGGTTGAAGCCCCGACCGGCGTCGGCAAGTCGCTGGGCTACCTGACCGCCGGCGTGCCGATCGCGCTGGCGACCAAAAAGAAGCTGGTGATCAGCACCGGCACCGTGGCGCTGCAGTCGCAGCTGGTCGAGCGCGACATCCCCAATTTCCTCAAGGCCACCGGTATCGAAGCGACGGTGGCGCTGGCCAAGGGCCGCACCCGCTACCTGTGCACCCGCAATGCCGCCGAAGCGCATGGCGATGGCGCGCAGGAAGGCATGTTCGACGACGAGCAGCCGCTGTTCGATCGCCCGTTGGCGCCGATCGAGATGGACCTGGCGCAGTCGCTGAGCAAGGCCTTCCTCGAAGGCCGCTGGAACGGCGACCTGGACAACGCGCCGGAAACGATCAGCAACACCCTGCGCTCGCGCATCACCACGCCGGCCTCGGGCTGCGCCGGGCGCAAGTGCGCCTACGCCGCGCAGTGCGCCGTGCTGCGTTCGCGCAACACCGTGCGCGAGGCGCAGATCGTGGTGACCAACCACGCGCTGCTGCTGTCGGCCCTGTCGATCGGTGAGAGCGACAACGGCCAGCCGCTGATCGCCCCACCGTCGGACATGCTGCTGGTGCTCGACGAAGGCCACCATATCGGCAACGTCGCCATCGACCAGGGTGCGGCCAGCCTCGCGCTGGACGAGATGGCCAAGCGCACCGGCCGTCTGCAGGTGCTGATCGCCGCGTCCTACCGCGCGGTGGACAAGGACAAGCTGGGCAACCTGCTGCCCAACGAGGCGATCGAGGCCGCCGCCAAGGTCAGCAAGCAGCTCAAGGCCTTTCGTGATGTGATCGACCGCAGCTGGCGGCCGGATCCTTCCGCGCAGGAGCCGATGTGGCGCGCTCCGAATGGCCGCTTGCCGGACATCTGGATGCCGGAGATCGAGGCCATCGCCGACGACACCCGCGCGCTGTTCAACTGGGCGCACGCCGCGCTGACGCAGGTGGCCAAAGGCAAGCCCGAGGATGCCGCGCGCGAGCGCCTGCAGCGCAACCTCGGCATGGCGCTGGAGATGATCGAGCAGCAGCACAACCTGTGGACCGGCTGGCGCCGCGAAGACAAGGACGGCCAGCCGCCCACCGCGCGCTGGGTGACCCTCTCGCGCGATGGCGACCTGGTCCTGCACGGCTCGCCGGTGTCGGCCGCCAACGTGCTGCGCAAGCTGCTCTGGGATGAGGTGGATTCGGTGGTGATGACCTCGGCCACGCTGACCGGCGGCGGCGACTTCCAGGCCTTGGCGATCGACAACGGCATTCCGGCCGAGGCCGAGATGGTCTCGCTCGCCTCCCCGTTCGACCTGCCCAACCAGGCCCAGCTGATCGTGCCGGCGTTCCCGGTGACCCCGGATGACAAGGAAGGTCACCCGAAGGAAATCGCGAAGTACCTGGTCAAGGAACTGGACTGGGGCAAGGGCAGCATCGTGCTGTTTACCTCGCGCTGGAAGATGGAAAAGGTGGCCGAGCTGATGCCGGCCGCGCAGCGCAAACAGGTGCTGGTGCAGGGCGAGACCGCCAAGCAGAAGATGATCGACGAGCACCTGCGGCGTACCTCGGCCGGTGAGGGCTCGGTGCTGTTCGGGCTGAATTCCTTCGGCGAAGGCCTGGATCTGCCTGGCGAAGCCTGCACCACGGTGGTCATCACCCAGGTGCCGTTCGCGGTGCCGACCGATCCGCAGACCTCCACGCTGAGCGAGTGGTTCGAAAGCCGCGGCCTGAACGCCTTCAACCTGATCGCGATCCCGCATGCGCTGCGCACGCTGACCCAGTTCTCCGGCCGGTTGATCCGCACCTCCACCGATACCGGTCGCGTGATCATCCTCGACTCGCGGTTGCTGACCCGCCGCTACGGCAAACGCATCATCGATTCACTGCCGCCGTTCAAGCGGGTGATCGGGTAACACGGGCAGCTCCTGCGACCCGATCAGCGTGTGCGGCCCTCGGGCGTGGTCGTAGTGTCGGGGTGGCGGCAGGACTGAGCGGAATACGCCAGCCGGTAGCTCTGGCCGAAGCACCGGACGAACGCATCGACCACATCGAGGTTGGGCGGCCAGGCGACCTGCACCACCTCGCCGTTCGGCATCGCGAAGCTGAAAAATCCATCCTTGACGTTCACCTCCGGCGGCGCTGGCAGGGCTGCCAGCGCCGTGCGGGCAGCGGCCAGGGCCGGCCGGTCCTTCTCGATGAAGGCGATGCTGGCATCCACGTAGGGATTCCAACCGCCAGCGTCGGGCGCGGGCTTGTAGGTCTGCCGCATCAATGCGACCGCCTGTGCGTCCTGCCCGGCCTGTGCACGCATCTGCGCTTCATGCCAGATCATCGTGGTGTTGCCGGCGGCCTTGGGCTGCGCACGATAGGCCGCGATGAGATCGGCGGCCGCCAGCTGGCACTCCGCCTTCTCCGCCATGGGGCGCCAGCCGCCCCCCAGATCCTGATCGAACTGCTCCGGCGTCAACGCCAGCATCGCAGTGAGATCCACCGCGCATTCGTCGGCAACGGCGGGACAGGCGGCGGCCGACAGGGCCAGAGCCAGCAGAGAGCGCGAGCCGTGCATCGTCACATCCTTGTGCAGAGGTCTGGAGCGAGTGTTGGCCTACGGCACATTGCCGGTCAAGCCGGGCGGCGCCTCCAGGCGCTCTCAGTCCTCCAGCTTCGCCAGATCCCGCACCGCGCCCTTATCGGCACTCGTCGCCAGCAACGCATAGGCTTTCAACGCGCCGGTGACCTTGCGCGGGCGCGCCTCGCGCGGTTTCCAGCCCAGGGCGTCCTGCTCGGCACGGCGTGCCGCCAGCGTGGCGTCATCCAGCAGCAGATCGATGCGCCGCGCCGGGATGTCGATGCGGATGCGGTCGCCATCGCGAACCAGGCCGATGGTGCCGCCCGAGGCCGCTTCCGGCGAGGCATGCCCGATCGACAGGCCCGAGGTGCCGCCGGAGAAACGGCCGTCGGTGAGCAGGGCGCATTGCTTGCCCAGCCCCTTGGATTTCAGATAGCTGGTCGGGTACAGCATCTCCTGCATGCCCGGGCCGCCGCGCGGGCCTTCGTAGCGGATCACGACCACGTCACCGGCGACGACTTCATCGGCGAGGATGCCCTGCACGGCGGCGTCCTGGCTCTCGAACACCCGCGCGTTGCCTTCGAACACATGGATGGATTCATCCACGCCGGCAGTCTTCACCACGCAGCCATCAACGGCCAGGTTGCCACGCAGCACGGCCAGTCCACCTTCTGCGGAGTACGCATGGGCGACATCGCGGATGCAGCCTTCGGCGCGGTCCACGTCCAGCGTCGGCCAGCGCGTGGCCTGGCTGAACGCGATCTGGGTCGGGATGCCTGCCGGCCCGGCGCGGAAGAAATCGTGCACCTTCTCATCGGTGCTCACCGCCACATCCCAACGTGCGATCGCCTCGGCCAGGGTGCGGCTGTGCACGGTCGGCACGTCGGTGTGCAGCAGGCCGCCCCGCGCAAGCTCACCGAGGATGCCGAACACGCCGCCGGCGCGATGCACGTCCTCCATGTGGTACTTCGGCGTGTTCGGAGCGACCTTGCACAGCTGCGGCACACGGCGCGAGAGCGCGTCGATGGCATGCAGGTCGAAGTCCACTTCCGCCTCCTGCGCCGCCGCCAACAGGTGCAGGATGGTGTTGGTCGAGCCGCCCATCGCGATATCCAGCGTCATCGCGTTCTCGAACGCCTGGCGGGTGGCGATGCCGCGGGGCAGCGCACCGATCTCTTCGCCGCCATACCAGCGGTGGCACAGTTCCACGATCAGGCGGCCGGCACGGCGGAACAGCTGCTCGCGGTCGGCGTGCGTGGCCAGGGTGGAGCCGTTGCCCGGCAGCGACAGGCCCAGTGCCTCGGTCAGGCAGTTCATCGAGTTGGCGGTGAACATGCCCGAGCACGAGCCGCAGGTGGGGCAGGCGCTGCGCTCGTATTCGGCGACCTTCTCATCGCTGGCGCTTTCATCGGCGGCGATCACCATGGCATCGACCAGGTCCAGCTTGTGCTCGGACAGGCGCGTCTTGCCCGCTTCCATCGGCCCGCCGGAGACGAACACCACCGGGATGTTCAGGCGCAGCGCGGCCATCAGCATGCCGGGGGTGATCTTGTCGCAGTTGGAGATGCACACCAGCGCATCGGCGCAGTGTGCGTTGGCCATGTACTCCACCGAGTCGGCGATGATCTCGCGGCTGGGCAGCGAATACAGCATGCCGTCATGGCCCATGGCGATGCCGTCATCCACCGCGATGGTGTTGAATTCCTTCGCCACGCCGCCGACCTGCTCGATCTCGCGCGCCACGAGCTGGCCCAGGTCCTTGAGGTGCACGTGGCCGGGCACGAACTGGGTGAACGAGTTGGCGACGGCGATGATCGGCTTGTGGAAGTCGCCATCTGTCATCCCGGTGGCGCGCCACAGGGCGCGTGCGCCAGCCATGTTGCGGCCGGCGGTGGAGGTGCGGGAGCGGTATTCAGGCATGGTGGCTGGCAGGATCTGGCGGGCCGTGGGGGCGCGTTTCGCCTCGATTCTGCCGAAAAATTCCGGTTGCGTTTGCAACCACCTTCGCCGCTGCCGCGCGATCGAATCCTGAAACGCTGTTCATGTTTTCGACTTTGCCGGTTTTGGTTGTTCGCGCCGATCAGGCATGATTGGGGAGATAACCGCACTAGGGGGCATGACGCCATGAAACGTTCCAGGACCACTGCGCTGCTGCTGATGAGCGCTGCGCCGCTGCTGTTCACCGCCTGCCAGAAGAACGAGGCCGTGCAGGTGCAGGAAGGGCTCTACACCTCGGTGCAGGCCTGTACCGAAGCCACCGGCGATCCGTCCAGCTGCCGCAATGCCTTTGCCGAAGCGCAGAAGCAGTCGGCCGATGCCGCCCCCAAGTACGCCACGCGCGAAGCCTGTGAGGCCGAGTACAACGCCGAGCAGTGCGTGGAACAGAAGACCTCCACCGGCCACTCGTTCATCGGCCCGATGATGATGGGCTTCTTCATGTCGCAGATGCTCAGCAACCGCGGCGGCGCGGGTCTGGCCCAGCAGCCGGCGGCGGCGCCGGCCTACCAGGACAAGGCCAAGGGCTGGGCCCGTCCGGGCCCGTCCACCGGTGGGATGAACACCGCCAGCGGCATCGGCGCCGGCAAGGCCGGCCTGGCGCCGGTCAACGCCACCCCGAACCGGGCGGTCACCGCCAGCCGCGGTGGCTTCGGCAACACCAGCAGCAACCGCAGCAGCGTCGGCGGCTGATCGATGCAGCGCGTGCGTATCGCCGAGCGCAGCCAGTGGCGCGCCCGGGCCGAAGAGTCGGGGTTCCGTTTCCACACCATCGATGGCCTGCCGTACTGGGATGAAACCGCGTATTACGCCTTCACCCTGCGTCAGATCGAGCAGGACATCGAAGATCCCAGCGCCGAGCTGCATGCCATGGCGATGGACCTGGTGGACGAGGTGGTGGGCAGCCAGCAGCTGATGGACCAGCTGGCGATCCCGCCGCAGTTCCGCGACTGGATCGCCGACAGCTGGCGCCGCCGCGAGCCGCACCTGTATGGGCGGCTGGATTTCGCCTACGACGGCAGCGGCCCGGCCAAGCTGTACGAGCTCAATTACGACACGCCCACCTCGCTGTTCGAAGCCTCGTTCTTCCAGTGGCAATGGCTGGAGGACCAGCGCAACCAGAACCGGTTGCCGCCGCACGCCGACCAGTTCAACGCGATCCATGAAGCCCTGGTCGAACGGTTCGGTGAACTGGCCGCGCAGCTGCCGCCGCCGCTGTATTTCAGCGCGGTGGGTGCGTCGGACGAAGACCAGGGCACGGTCGCCTACCTGCGCGACTGCGCGGCCCAGGCCGGCCTGCGCGGCGAAGCGATCGCGATCGAGGATATCGGCCTGTCCGAGGACGGGCGCTTCACCGCGCTCGACGACACCGTGATCGGCAGCCTGTTCAAGCTGTACCCGCTGGAAGACCTGATGACCGAGTCGTTCGGCCAGGCGCTGCCCGCCTCGGGCGTGCAGCTGCTGGAACCGGCGTGGAAGGCGATCCTCAGCAACAAGGGCGTGCTGCCGCTGCTGTGGCAGCGCCACCGGGGTCACCCGAACCTGCTCGCCGCCGAGTTCGACGATGGCAGCGAGCTGCCGCGTGGCTGGGTGCGCAAGCCGCTGTTTTCACGCGAGGGCGCCAATGTGGCCATGCACCTGGCCGATGGCAGCTGGCAGGAAAGCGAAGGCCCGTACACCGGCCCGGCGATCCGCCAGGCCGCGCATCCGCTCACCGCGTTCGATGGCGGCTATCCGCTGATCGGCAGCTGGGTGGTGGGTGACCACGCCTGTGGCATGGGCATCCGCGAAGACAACAGCCGGATCACCCGCGACAGCGCCCGCTTCGTACCGCACGCGATCATCGACGAAGCGCCGACGCGCATCTATCTCTGAGCGTTACAGCAACCCATCCCGCTTGACCGCCAGGTAGCGTTCCACCAGCGCCCCGGGCAGTGCTTCGGCGGTGACATCCAGCACCATCACCCGGTGGCTGCGCAGCGCGTCATGTGCGTCGCTGCGCTGCTGCAGGTAACGCGCGATCGCACCGGCCTGGGCAGCGTCCTGCAGGGTTTCCACCGGCTGGGACAGCGCATCATCCAGCGCGCGTTCGCGCAGGCTGGCCACGCACACCAGGTGCTGGCGTTGCAGCAGGCGCACTGCGGCGAGCAGGTCTTCGATGTCCTCGTCACGCACGTTGGTGACCAGCATCACCAGCGAGCGCCGGCGCTGACGCAGCGACAACTCGGTGGCAGCGGCGAGGTAATCGGTGGCCACCGGCTGCGCCTGCAGATCGTAGCTGGCGCGCAGCAGGGTATCGATGGTGCCCATGCCGCGTCTGGGCGCGACCCAGCGGCTGTCGCCCCCGGCCGCAAACAGGCCCACGCCGTCGCCCTGGCGCAGCGCAAGGTAGGACACCACCAGCGCCGCGTTGAGCACATGATCGAAGTGCGACAGGCCGCCTTCGCTGGCCATCATGCGCCGGCCGGTGTCGATCATCAGCACCAGCTGCTGGTTCTTCTCGTCCTGGTACTCACGCGACACCAGCTTGCGCGCACGTGCGGTGGCCTTCCAGTCGATCTGGCGCAGGCTGTCGCCGACGCGGTACTCGCGCATCTGGTGGAAGTCGGTGCCTTCGCCGCGGCGGCGCTTGAGGTGCGCACCGACCAGGCGCGAGGCCTGTTCGGCACTGAACAAGGCGAAGCGCGTCAGCGGGGCGAAGTTCGGGTACACGCGCACCGTCATCGCCGGCGGCAGCTGCCGCCGCTGATGCCACAGGCGCCAGGCGCTGTGCATGCGCAGATGCACGCCCTCGAACACAAAGCGGCCACGTGTGGTCGGGGTCAACCGGTACGCCACGCTGCTGGTCACCATCGGCTTGAGGGCCAGCCTGCGCGGCAGACCCTGCAGGCTCCACCCACCGGGAACCAGATCAAACACCTCCACACGCTGGTGGCGGCTCGACTCCAGACGCAGCGTGGCCTCACGCTCGACGTTCAACGCCAGAGACTCGGGCAGTTCGCGATGCACGCTGGGCGAGGGCTGGGCACGCAGGCGCAGCAGGTCCACCAGCGCAATCAGCGCCACGCCGCCGCCGATCGCCCACCAGACTGCGTGCGGCCAGGCACCGAGCACCACCGGCATGCCGAGCAGGCCCCAGCCGGCCAGCAGCGCCAGCAGCAGTAGGCCCGGCCTCATGCCGCCTGCCCGCGATGGAAAACGCGCCCCCTCATTTGCGCGGTGCGTCCACCTTGGCCAGCAGCGCGGTCAAGGCATCGTCGGCGCTTTGTCCTTCGATCTGCAGTTCCGGTGCCAGGGCGATGCGGTGGCGCAGCGCCGGTCTGGCGATGTCGCGCACGTCGTCTGGGGTGACGAAATCACGGCCGGACAGCACCGCCTGCGCACGCGCCGCACGCACCAGCGCGATGCTGCCGCGCGGGCCGGCACCGAGCGCGATGCCCGGCCACTGCCGCGTGGCGGCGACGATCCGCACCGCGTAGTCGATCACTTCCGGATCGACCGTGATCGCCGCGGTCGCCTGCTGCAGCGCGACCACCTCGGCCCCGCTCAGCACGCGCGGCACCTGCGAGAGATCGAAGTCGGCCGCGCTGCGGCCGGTGGTGATCGCATCGACCATGCGTTTCTCGTCTTCCAGCGCCGGGTAGTCGATCAGCACCTTGAGCAGGAAGCGGTCCAGCTGCGCTTCCGGCAGCGGGTAGGTGCCTTCCTGCTCGACCGGGTTCTGGGTGGCGAGGGTCAAGAACGGCGGGGTCAGCGCGAACGCCTTGCCTTCGATGGTGACCTGGCCTTCCTGCATCACTTCCAGCAGGGCCGACTGGGTCTTGGCCGGCGCACGGTTGATTTCATCGGCGAGCAGCAGGTTGGTGAACACCGGGCCGCGGCGGATCTGGAAGCTCTCCGTCTTCGGGTCGTACACCGCATGGCCGCTGACATCGCTGGGCATCAGGTCCGGGGTGAACTGCACGCGGCCGTAGTCCAGCTCCAGGGCCTGGGCGAGGGCGCGCACCAGCAGGGTCTTGCCCAGCCCGGGGACGCCTTCGATCAGCACATGGCCGCCGGCCAGCAGCGCGATCAGGATCTGGTCGAGTACCTCGGGCTGGCCGATGAAGGCACGGCCCACGGCCTCGCGCACGGCATCGACGCGCTCGGACAACGGCGACGGTGAAGGCGTCACGGCAGGAGGGGACAGCGGCGGCGGAAGCGTCGGCTCGGTCATAGCAGGTTTCTCATCTGGATCAGCAGGCGGATGCGGTCGCGCAGGCCGGCGACGTCGTGGGAAGCGGGTGGGGTCAACGCGGTCTGCACGCGCTCGTGCGACCACTGCAGCAAGGTGGCGACGGCCTGCACCCGGGCCTCGCCGGTCAGCGCGGCCGCACTCGGCGAACGCCGCCGCAGGCGGGCCAGGAATGCGCGCCGGACCGCGTCGTACAGCAGCGGCGCTTTGCCGAAACGCAGCAGGTGTTCGCCGCTGGCGCGGATGTGTTCGAGCAGGGAACGGCGTTCGGCCGGCGGCGAAGGCAGTTCGCTGCCCAGGCGCTGCGCGCGCTGCCAGAGCCAGCCGAGCAGGGCCAGCAGCAACGGCGCCCACACCGGCCAGCCGTGGTAAAACACGCGGTTCCACAACGACGGCGGGCGCGAGGCGTAGACCAGCCACATCGTGCCCTTGCCGTAGTTGGGTGCAAGCACGTAGCGGGTCAGGTCGCGATGGGCCTTGTCGTGCAGGCCGTCGATGGCGGCGTTGGCAGCGTTCTGCGCAACGGTCGGATTGGGCCGGCCCTTGCCGTCCATGAAGGCCATGTCCGCCAGCACATCGATGCGGCCCTGGCCGTGGCGCAGGCGGGCGAACACCAGATCGCCCGTGTCGCCCCACTGGCGCTCGACCGCCACGCCCTTGGGCGGTTGGACCGCGAAGCGGCGTCCGTTGCAGAACTCGACGTGCTGCGGATCATCGCGAACGTGGAACGGCTGGCAGTCGTTTCCGTAGTCCTCGCTGTCCACGCCGAGCGCGTCCAGCAGCGGACCATTGCGCGCAGTCTCCTTGCCCACCGGTGGCGTGCGCACGATCAGATGGCCGCCACGCGCCACCCAGGCCATCAGCGCGGTGGCGGCAGGCGCGGGCACTTCCGCGCTGTCCTGCAGCAGCACCAGCGTGTCGCCCGGCTGCAACGGCATCCGGGCCAGGTCCAGGCGCGGTTGCGACTGTACGGTAAGCCCGTCCGCGCGCAGTGCCTGACCGAGCACATACAACGGGTTGTAGCTGGCTTCACCCTGTGGCGGCAGGTGCTCGAGCTGGGTTACCCGCTCGTGCGTGCGCAGGAACAGGATCGCCAGCGGCACCCCGATCACCAGCAGCACAAGGCCGAGCAGCAGCCAGCGCAGACGGGTGCTCATGCGCGCCACCCGAACTGGCGCTGCAGGGTGGTGGCCAGCGCTTCGAAATCATCATCGGCCGGCAGCCGGCCGGCATACGCAGCGTACTGCCAGACCCGCACGATGCGTTCGAACAGGCGGCGGTCGGCCTCGACCGGCATCCGTCGCGAGGCCCGCAGGCACTGCGCTTCGGTGGCGCCCGGCGGCAGGCTGATCTGCGCGCGCTCGCTCATGGACTCCACGCTGGCGCGATACAGCAGCGCCAGCGCCTGCCGTGGGCGGCCCTCCTGCCACAGTGCACGCGCACGCGCGGCGGGATCGGGTGGCGCCACGTCCGGTACCCGGATCGGCTCTTCCACGACCGCCACAGCCTTGGCCCGGCGGCGCTGGCCGGAGCCACGCAGCCACGGCAGCCAGCGCGGCGCGGTGATCAGCAGCAGCACCACCAGGACGCCGACCACGGCCCACAGCGCCCACTCGGCGATCTGGGCCGGCAGCAATGGGCCCTTGTTGCCACGTTGCCGGGATGCCTTGGCGGCGGCCTCGCGTTTTGCCTTCTCGGCCTCGGCCGCCTCGCTATCCGTGCGCTTCCACTCGGTGACCTCGCGGGTCGGGCTCTGCAGCGGGTCTTCATACGCGCGCTGCACCGCCTGACGGAAGCCGGCGGTGTCCACCGCCTCGTTGCCGAAGACGCCGACCACCGTGTTGTCCGGATCGTTGTCGAACGTCCGGGTGGGAGCGTCCGGCGCCTCGTCTTCGGCGTCTTCATCCTCAGGCGCATCGGACCCCGCGTCGGCCGCGGGCGCCAGACCGTCCTCCAGCGACGGCGCGGCAGCCGGTGCAGCCACCGCCCCCTTGCTGTTGGATGTCTGCTGGGCGTGCAGCGCCGCGCTCGGCCAGATCAGCACCAGGGCCAGCACCAGCAGCGGCGCGGCCTGCTGCAGCCGGGCGTGCAGGCGGCGGAAGGCGATCTCCAGATCCCACGCTTCCATCTGCGTGCGCCGGTCCAGGTACAGGCCGAAGCCGGCGCCGACGTAGAACGGACCGATCAACGTCGCAGCGGCCCAGAACAGCAGGTTCACGCCCAGCTGCATCCACGCCGGCATGTCCTGCTTGGCCAGCTCCCACGCCGCGCGCCAGGACTCGGACAACAGGTCCACCGGGATGAACAGGAACACCGCCGCGATGCCGCCGACCACCAGCACGATCTCGAAGACCATGCACACCAGCGTCAGCAGCAGCGCGTGACCGACCGCGCCGCCGGCGATCGCACGCCGACGCTGGCGGCGATGCGCAGCGTCCGTGCCCTCGAGCAGATTCACCGGCAGCAGCACCGGGCGCAGCGGGCTCAGGCGCCGCCAGCCGAGGTAGCCCCAGAAGCCCTGCCAGCCCCACGTGCGCTGCGCGCGCAGTGTCTGCGTGGTCGTCGAGGCATCGCCGAACACCCCGCGCGAGATCACGTACAACGCGATGCGTTCGAACAATGGCTTGAGCCACCACATCGCCAACCAGGCCCAGCCGAAGCTGTCCGTCCACCAGGCCAGCGCGTTGAGCAGCACGAACACCGGCAGCGACACGCTCACCCACGGCGCCCAGATCGCCGCGGCGTGCCGTCGCACCAGGGCCATCCCCAGCTCCATGGCCTCCCAGCCCGAGCGCGCGCGCAGCACGATGTTGAGCCGATCAATCTGCATCGGCCGCTCCGCGCCCGCCGCGCCACAACCACACGAACACCGCGGTCCACAGCACCGCGGCCACGCTGTATTTGCCCCACGCCGGGATCGCGGCGATCGAGGACCAGAACGCTTCGATGAAGGCGGCCACCAGCAGCATCGCGGCAACGCCCACGCACAGCTTGGCCCCGATCACACCGCCCTCGACCAGCGCATCGATGCGCCGCCGGCGACCGGGCGCAAGCAGTTTCATGCCCAGCTGCAGCCCAGCGCCGCCGGCGATCACGATCGCGGTCAGCTCGAATGCACCATGGCCGGCCACGAAGCGCCAGAACGGATCGCCGTGGCCGATATGCTGCAGATGCCCGGCCACCGATCCGATGCCGACGCCGTTGAACAGCATCACGAACACGGTGCCGACACCGGCGATCAGCCCGAAGGCGAACGTGCGCAGGCCGATGCTGATGTTGTTCATGATGTAGTAGCCGAACATCGTCCAGTTGGTGCCGCTGTCGCGGCCCAGGTTCGGCGAGGCCGGATCGTACATGCGCTCGAACTCGGCGATGCGCGCGTTGTCCAGCAGCAGGTGGATCAGCTCGGGGCGCCACAGGATCAGCGCGAAACTGCCCACCAGCGGCACCACGAACAACGCCGCAGCGACCCACATGCTGCGGGCCTGGCTGCGCACCAGCTGCGGGAAATCGGCGAACAGGAAGGCGAGTGCGCGCTGCCACTGCGGGCGCGGGGTGCGGTACAGCAGGGTATGGCCCTGCTGCATCAGCTGCTGCAGCCGCGCCACCAGCTGCGGGCTGTAACCGCGCCGGCGCGCCAGCGCGAGCTGCTGGCACAGGCGGCGGTAACGCTGCGGGAAGTCGCCATCGTCCAGGCCCTCGTGTGCTGGCTGCCGGCGCGCCTGCCGCGGGTGCTCACCGCGCTGGGCCAGCCAGTGCTCCAGCGCCTGCCATTCGGCCTGGTAGCGGGCGACGAACTGTTCCTGCCTCATCGCCGCCCCAACAGCCAGTTGGCCATCGCATACAGGCGCAGCACGCCGACCTGGCCGTGGCTTCCGGTGAGCGGCGCGGCGATATCGGCCAGTTCCTGCTGGCGTGGCGCCGACAGCCGCGGCGCACGCTCGGCGAAAGCGACCACAGCGGCCTGTTCGGCCGGCTGCAGCGGTTGCGGTGGTACCAGCACACTGCCGACCGGCACCGTGCCGCCCAGCGGCGCGGCGCCCTGATGGATCACCATGGTGCCGGCGACCAGATCGCCGAGGCGGCGGCCATGCGCATCGAACAGGCTCGACAGCAGCCCCAGCGCATAGCCGAACGGCAGCATGTCCACGGTGCGCAGCAGGTTGCGGGTGATCGCGCTCATCCAGCCGATCGGCCCACCATCGCGCGCGACCACGCGCAGGCCCATCGCGCGCTTGCCCAGGGTGCGGCCCCAGCACGCCTCCTGGACGATCGTGTAGGCCCACATCAGCAGGAACATCAGGCCGAGGTAGAGCCCTTGGCCGAACCCGCCGAGGAAGGCCAGCGGAATACTCAGCATCATCAGTGCGCCGACCCGGATCACGAAGTCGATCGCCCACGCCAGCGCACGCGGCAACGGACCAGCGACGGGCAGGTGCAGGGGCACGCCTTCGGGGGTGATGACCTCCCGGTAGGTATCCAGCATGGGCGCGCTCATGGGCGGCGCGTCACGGTGGGCCGTAGGGAAGGCCACAGGGGATGCCGGATTCCTCTCCGGGCTGCCAGCGGGGGCATGCGGGTCTCGACTGCTTCCTGGTCGGCTGAGGACTTTACCGCGCACCGATCCCGATGCCCAGCGGCGCGGCCACCATCACCCCCGGTACTGGTCCTTCAGGCGCACGTAGTGATCGGCCGAGTAATGCAGCGATTCGATCTCTTTGTCGCTGAGCGTGCGCGCCAGCCGTGCGGGGTTGCCCAGCCACAGCTCGCCCTTGCCGACCACCTTGCCCGGGCCGAGCACCGCGCCGGCGCCCAGGAACCCGTGCGTGTTCACCTGCGCACCATCGAGGATGCAGGCGCCCATGCCGATCAGACAGTAATCGCCGATCGTGCAGGCATGGATGATGGTGCCGTGGCCGACCGTGACGCCCTCGCCGATGATGGTGGGGTAGCCGCCCTTGTTGAAGGGGCTGTGGTGGCTGACGTGGATGATGGTGCCGTCCTGGATGTTGCTGCGCGCACCGATCCGCACGTGGTTCACATCCCCGCGGATCACCGTCCCCGGCCAGACCGAGACGTCATCGCCCAGCACCACATCGCCGATGATGGTGCAGGCCGGATCGATGTAGACGCGTTCGCCGAGCACCGGCAGCTTGTCGAGGAAGGGGCGGATCGGGGACATGCATGAACTCCGGCAACGCAGGGACTGGGACGCCGCCTGCCGCGTTGTCCCGGCCCCCGATGATAACGCGGGTGTGCCCGCCAACCGCCGCTGGCGCGCAGACCATCGACTGCACAACTGCACAACTGCACAACTGCACGACGGCGCGACCGCACGCCATCGACGGTAGAGCCGACCGTTGGTCGGCTGCCCGGAATCCCCGGGCGGCGGCTGTGCAGCCGACCAACGGTCGGCTCTACCGGGGGTTGTCGTGCAGCCGACCAACGGTCGGCTCTACCGGGGGCATGCCGCGTTACGCGGCGCGGATGCGGCGCGCGCGTTCCAGATGGACCAGCAGCAGCGAGATTGCCGCCGGGGTCATGCCGGGGATGCGCTGGGCCTGGCCGATGGTCTGCGGCCGCACGCGCTCGAGCTTCTGCTGCACTTCGGCCGAGAGACCGCGCACGCTGGCGTAATCGAAATCGGCGGCGATGGCGGTGTTTTCATGACGCTGCTGGCGTTCGATCTCGTCGCGCTGGCGGTCCAGGTAGCCGGCGTACTTCACGCCGATCTCGACCTGTTCGGCCACCTTGGCGTCGGCCACGGCGGGGCCGAGCGACGGCACCTGCATCAGCTTGGCGTAGTCCAGTTCCGGGCGCTTGATCAGGTCCAGCACGTTGGTTTCGCGGCTGACCGCCACTCCCAGCGTGGCTTCCACCTCGCGGCCGAGCGCATTGCCCGGCGTGGCCCACAGGGCGCGCAGCCGCGCGGTCTCCTGTGCCACCGCGTCCTGCTTGGTCTGGAATGCGCTCCAGCGGCGGTCATCCACCAGCCCCAGTTCGCGGCCAAGGCCGGTCAGGCGCACGTCGGCATTGTCCTCGCGCAGCTGCAGGCGGTACTCGGCGCGGCTGGTGAACATGCGGTACGGCTCGTTGGTGCCGTGGGTGATCAGGTCGTCGACCAGTACGCCCAGATAGGCCTCGTCGCGGCGCGGGCACCAGCCGGCGTCGTCACGGGTGAAGCGGGCGGCGTTGAGGCCGGCCAGCAGACCCTGCGCGGCGGCTTCTTCATAGCCGGTGGTGCCGTTGATCTGGCCGGCGAAGAACAGGCCGCTGACGGTCTTGGTCTCCAGCGTGTTCTTCAGCCCGCGCGGATCAAAGAAGTCGTATTCGATCGCATAGCCGGGGCGGGTGATGTGCGCGTTCTCGAAGCCACGCATGCTGCGCACCAGCGCCAGCTGCACATCGAATGGCAGCGAGGTGGAGATGCCGTTGGGATAGATCTCGACCACGTCCAGCCCTTCGGGCTCGACGAAGATCTGGTGGCTGGCTTTTTCGGCGAAGCGCACCACCTTGTCCTCGATGGAGGGGCAGTAGCGCGGGCCGATGCCTTCGATCTGGCCGCTGTACAGCGGCGAGCGGTGCAGCGCGTTGCGGATGATCTCGTGGGTGCGCTCGCTGGTGTGGGTGATCCAGCAGCTGACCTGCGCCGGATGCTCGTCCACGCTGCCCAGGAAGGACATTACCGGGCGCGGGTCGTCGCCGGGCTGTTCTTCCATCAGGCGGTAATCCAGCGAGCGGCCGTCGATGCGCGGCGGCGTGCCGGTCTTCAGGCGGTCGATCACGAACGGGCGCTCGCGCAGGCGCGCGGCCAGCGTGGTCGCCGGCGGGTCGCCCATGCGGCCGGCGGCGTATTGGGTCTCACCGACGTGGATCTTGCCGGCCAGGAAGGTGCCGGCGGTCAGCACCACGGCGGTCGCGCTGAAGCGCAGGCCGGTCTGGGTGATCGCGCCACGCACGGCATCGCCCTCGATGACCAGGTCATCGACCGCCGCCTGGAACACGGTCAGGTTGGGCTGGGCCTCGACGATCTGGCGGATCGCCATGCGGTACAGATTGCGGTCGGCCTGGCAGCGCGTGGCGCGAACGGCCGGGCCCTTGGAGGCGTTGAGCGTGCGCCACTGGATGCCGGCGCGGTCGGCGGCATGCGCCATTGCGCCGCCCAGGGCGTCGATCTCCTTGACCAGGTGGCCCTTGCCGATGCCGCCGATGGCCGGGTTGCAGCTCATCGCACCGATGGTTTCGACGTTGTGGGTCAGCAGCAGGGTGCGCGCACCGCTGCGTGCGGCCGCCAGCGCGGCTTCGGTGCCGGCGTGGCCGCCGCCGATGACGATCACGTCGTAGCGGTAGAAGGAGTCAGTCATGGCGGAGGAGCTCGGGACGGGGCCGGGCGGCCCGGATCAGCCCTGGAGGCAGGGCGCGGGTGGCGATTTTAGCGCCATTCGTCGGGGGCCGTGAAATCCACCCTCAAGTTGGCACGTTTTCTGCAGATAACCCAATAGCACCCAGGATGGCATGCGCCTTGTGCGCAACGGACCGGAATTGGAACAGGGGCCGGTCCAAGCGCATCGTGGGGAAGCAGAGGGGCCGGCAGTCGGGGGACTGTCGGCCCTGTTTTTTGCCGGTTCCAGCGCGAACGCGCCGCCCAAATACAGAAGGCCCCGCCAGTAGCGGGGCCTTCTGCGTTTAAGGTGCCGACATCCGACAGGGCCGGAACAGGGGGGATCCAGATGTTCCTGGCGGATATCGACATAGAGCCGAATGTGACGCCACTTGTCGCTTTTGGCACTTTGTGACCGTGGCTGTCACCGCCCGGCTAGAGTGAACTGCCGGGCGCGTGAAAATCAAGCCATCTCAGTGCTCAACTGTGCGTTGGTTCGCATTGTTGAGATTCCGCCACGGGGAACCGTTCATCCTCGGCGAAGACGGACGCGGCGCCTGGGCCGGGCGTGCCTGCGGCGGCGACGGACGCTGCTGTTGCTGCCGTTGCTGCTGCGGCGGCCGGCGCGGCCCACCGAGCGAATCCATGTTCCGCCATGGCGAGCCGCCGTTGTTCGGCCGCGGGCGATCCGGCGGACGGGTCGGGTTGCCGTTGCCGTTGCCATGGCCGGGGCGCGGCGGTGGGCGGTGATTGTGCGGCGGGCGATAGTTCGGATACGGGCGATACACCGGATAGCCGTAGCCACCGCCATAGCCGTAATACCCGCCACCGTAGTAGCCGCTGCCGTACCCATAGGGGTATCCGGCCGGGTAGCGATACTCGACCGATGGTGCGCCGTGGTAGTAGCCGCTGCCGCCGCCACCGCCGACATAGTCGTACGTCGCGCAGCCGGACAGGGCCAACAACAGGCCACCGGCAAGAACAAGGCGCATTTTCATGATGGGTCCCCCCAACGGGCTGTAGGGCCAGCTTCGGCCCAAGGCATTGAATCAGCCCTTAACTCGGCCCGATCCGAATGAATGGTTGCCATGCTGACACGTTCATCAAGTCGGATGTGGGAAGGGGGCATACGTTAATCTTGCGTCATGAGCGATTCACCCTTGCCCTGTGTTGACGACGTGCTGGCGGCGGCGGCGCGCATTGCCGCGCACGCCCGCGTGACCCCGGTGTTGCGCTCGCGCACCCTGGATGCGCTGACCGGCGCCACTGTGGTCTTCAAGGCCGAACACCTGCAGCGCAGCGGCGCCTTCAAGTTCCGCGGTGCCTGCAATGCCGTGTGGGCGCTGACCGAGGCGCAGGCCCGGCGCGGGGTGGTCACCCACTCCTCGGGCAACCATGGCGCCGCCCTGGCGCTGGCCGCACGTACCCGTGGGATTGCCTGTCACGTGGTCGTGCCCGAGGGCGCGGTGGCGGCGAAACTGGCCAACATCGGCCGCCACGGGGCCACGTTGTGGCGCTGCGATGCCTCGATCGCCGCGCGCGAAGCCATGTGCGCCCAGGTCCAGGCCGAAACCGGGGCGATCCTGGTCCATCCCTATACCGACCCGTGCGTCATTGCCGGCCAGGGTACGGCCGCGCTGGAACTGCTGCATGCCAGCGAAGGGCTGGAGATGATGGTGGTGCCGGTGGGCGGCGGTGGCCTGGCCGCGGGCACGCGGCTGGCACTGCAGGCCGGCGCCCCGCTGGCCGAGCTGGTCCTGGCCGAGCCGCTGGGCGCGGACGATACCGCGCGCTCGCTGGCCGCTGGCGAGCGCCGCATCGATTTCACCCCCCACACCGTCTGCGATGGCCTGCGCGGGACGCTCGGCGCGCCCAACTTCGCGCTGCTGCAGGGCGCGGCCCAGGTCATCACCGTCGCCGATGAGGCGACCGTCGCTGCGATGCGGCTGATCTGGCAGGTGCTCAAGCAGGTGGTGGAACCGTCCTCGGCGATCGCCCTGGCGGCGATCCTCGCCGAACCGGCACGCTTTGCCGGCAAACGGGTGGGCGTGGTGCTTTCCGGGGGCAATGTGGATCTGGATGCGCTGCCGTGGGGCGCGGTATGAGCCGACGCACCGGAGTGGGCGTGTTCGGGTGGCTGTGGCGGCTGTGCATCGTGCTGGCCGTGTGGCTGCTCGGGGTCACGGCGTGGATCGTCTGGATCGGCGAGCGCGACCAGGCACAGAAGGCCGACGCGATCATCGTGCTCGGCGCGGCAGCCTATGACGCCAAGCCTTCGCCGGTGTTCGAAGAGCGCATCCGCCACGGGCTGGATCTCTACCAGCAGGGCTATGCGCCGCTGCTGATCTTCACCGGTGGCTATGGCGGCACCGGCGCGCGTTTTTCCGAGTCGCAGGTGGCACGTCGCTACGCGCTCAAGCAGGGCGTGCCCGATGACGCGATCCTGATCGAGACCGCCTCACGCACCACGCGGCAGAACCTGATCGAGGCGCGGCGCTTGATGGAGCAGCGCAAGCTGCACCGCGTGATCATCGTCAGCGACCCGCTGCACATGGCGCGCGCGCTGCGCCTGTGCCGCGAACTGGGCATCGATGCGCTGGCCTCGTCCACGCCGAGCACGCGCTTCCGCAGCTTCCACACCAGCTGGCGGTTCCTGGCGCAGGAAATCTATTTCTTCCACCGCGACCTGTTCCCGTCGTAGCGCCGACCGTTGGTCGGCTGGCCCGCCGGGCCGCCGTGCGGCCAGCCGACCAACGGTCGGCTCTACGGGATCACCGTGATCACCGCGGCCGGCGCGATCACCTCGATCAGCGCGATCGGCTCAGGGCGTTCTGCGGCGGATCGGAATCGCCGACACCGGCACCGTGGCGACATCGTGCCCGCGCTCGCGGATCGGTGCGCCACCTTCCGGTGCCCAGGCGTGTGCGTAGATCACTTCCCAGCTGCTGGGCAGCTTGCCGTCCTCGCGTCGCAGCGGCTCGTAGGCGGCACGCGCGGCATCGAAACGCCCGCGCCCGGTCAGTGTGTGGCGGCGGTCCTGGCGCGCGTTGGTGGCGCCGATCGCCTGCAGCTCGCGCATCAGCGCGGTCAGGTCGTCGTAGGTCAGGGTGAACAGGTCGCGGTCCAGCACCGGGTCGCGGAAGCCGGACATCATCAGCGCATCGCCGAACTGCGCGATCGGGGCGAAACGACTGACATGCGGCACCTCGTCGGCGGCGGCGAACGCATCGCGCAGTTCGATCAGCGTCTCCGGCCCGAACGTGGAGACCAGCAGCAGGCCGCCCGGCTTGAGCGCACGACGGAACCCGGCGAACACCGCCGGAAGATCCTCGACCCACTGCAGGCACAGGTTGCTGAAGATCACATCCACGCTCTGGTCCAGCACCGGCAATGCCTGCGCGTCGCCGCACACGCGCGAGAACGGCTTCCACCAGCCGGCCTGCTTCTTTGCTTCGCGCAGCATCGGCTGGGCCAGGTCCAGCGCGATCACCTGCGCCTTGGGCCAGCGCTTCTTCATCAGCGCGCTGGCGTGGCCGGTGCCGCTGCCGACATCGAGCACCACCTGGGGCTGGCGGTTTTCCAGGTAGTCCAGCGATTCGAGCAGGCGCTTCTCCACCTCGCGCTGCAGCGCGGCGGCGGCGTCGTAACTGCGGGCGGCGCGCGAGAAGGCGCGGCGGACGTGATGCGGATCGAAGCTGGACGTCATGGGGTACTCACGGCTCAAAACGGTGGTGCGGGTGGAATCAGAAGGTGCCCGGGTAGGCGCCGCCATCAATCAGCAGGTTCTGCCCGGTGATGTAGCCGGCCTGCGCGCTGCACAGGAAGGCGCAGGCGGCGCCGAACTCGTCAGCGGTGCCGAAACGGCCCGCGGGAATGTGGGTGCGTTTGCGTTCGGCCAGCTGGCCGGCGTCGATGCCCTGCTGCTGCGCCAGGTAGGCGAAGTTGCCGCGCAGGCGGTCGGTATCGAACTGGCCCGGCAGCAGATTGTTGAGGGTGACATTGTGCGCGACGGTCTTGCGGGCCAGTCCGGCCACGAACCCGGTCAGTCCGGAGCGTGCGCCGTTGGAGAGCCCGAGGATGTCGATCGGGGCCTTCACCGACGAGGAGGTGATGTTGACCACGCGGCCGAAGCCGCGCTCGATCATGCCGTCCACGGTGGCGCGGATCAGCTCGATCGGGGCCAGCATGTTGGCATCCAGCGCGGCGATCCAGTCTTCGCGGCTGAACTGGCGGAAATCGCCTGCCGGCGGGCCACCCGCGTTGTTGACCAGGATGTCGACCTGCGGACAGGCGGCCAACGCAGCGTCGCGGCCTTGGGTGGTGGCGATGTCGGCGACGACCCCGATCACCCGGCGCGCACCCGGCAGGGCCTGCAGTTCGAGCACGGCGCGGTCCAGGGCCGCTTCACCGCGCGCGGCGATGACCACGTTGACGCCTTCGCGTGCCAGTGCGCGCGCGCAGCCCAGCCCGAGGCCTTTGCTGGCGGCGCAGACCAGGGCCCAGCGGCCGGCGATTCCAAGATCCATGGGTCAGTCCTGTGGGGAAAGGCAGGCGTACATGATCGGCGATGCGTGGCCGGAACAGGTCAAGGCAGTGCGGCAACGAAGTGTTGCAGCTGCGTGGCGACCTCGTCGGTATGGCCCAGGAACGGCGCGTGCCCGCCCTGGGCGACCACGTGGGCCTGCGCGCCCGGCACCCGTGCCGCGGCGGCCTGCATGGCCCGCGCCGAGACCAGGCGGTCGCGCTGGCCGGCCAGCCACAGGCTCGGTTTGCCCAAGGTGGCCAGGGCGCCGCGCAGGTCGGTGTTCTCCAGCAGGCGCAGGCCTTCCTGCAATGCGCGCGGGGCCGGTTCACCGCGGGCGACCAGCATTTCGCGCAGCGTGCGCAGTTCCTGCCGCGCGTGCTCCGAGCCCATCGCATCCAGCGCCAGGAAGCGCTCCAGCGTGCCGCGGTAGTCCTGCGCGAGATCCTGGCCGAACTGCTCGAACACCGCCGGCTCGACCGCGTGCGGCCAGTCATCGCCGCGCACGAAACGCGGCGTCGCGGCGATCATCGCCAGACCGCGTACCTGCGGCAGGGTCGCCGCAGCATGCAGCGCGAACAGACCGCCGAGCGACCACCCGCACCACACCGCTGGCGGTGTGGCCGCGGCGATGGCGTTGACCACATAGGGCAGGCGCAGCGGCGTGGTGTCCTCGCGGCTGGCACCGTGGCCGGGCAGATCCACCAGGTGCAGCTGGACGTGCGCGGACAGGCGCTCCACCAGCGGCGCGAACACACCGCCATGCAGGGCCCAGCCGTGGATGAGGACCAGTGCCGGGCCCTGGCCGATGACCTCGATATGCATGCTCAACGCTGCGGCATCACGCGGTCAGGGTATTCAGTGCGTGCTGCTGGACCGCAGTGTCGCGTGCATGGGCGATCGCATCGACCAGCGCGTGGACCTGTGCCGGCGCATGCAGCGCGGACAAGGTCACGCGCAGGCGCGCCTTGCCCTCGGGGACGGTCGGCGGGCGGATCGCGCTGACCAGGAAACCGGCTGCTTCCAGCGCGGCCGACAACGCCATCACCGTCGATTCGGCGCCGCACAGCAGCGGTTGGATCGGGGTATCGGACGGCATCAGTTCCAGCCCGTGCTGGCGGGCACCGGTGCGGAAGATGCCGATCAACTCAGTGAGCTTTTCGCGCCGCCAGTCGTCGCGGCGGGCGAGCTTCACGGCAGCCAGTGCCGCGGCGGCCTGGGCCGGCGGCACGGCGGTGGTGTAGATGTAAGGGCGCGCGGTTTCAGCCAGGTGCTGGATCATCGCCTCGTCGCCGAGGACGACCGCACCGCTGCCGCCGAGTGCCTTGCCGAGAGTGGCCAGCTGCAGCGGCACATCGTTGACGCCCAGGCCGGCATCGGCCACGCAGCCACGGCCGTGTTCACCGACCACGCCGATACCGTGCGCGTCATCGACGTACAGCAGCGCTTCCTGCATGCGTGCCACCAGCGACAACGACCGCAGCGGGGCGATGTCGCCGTCCATGCTGAAAACACCGTCGGTGGCCAGCATCGCCGCGCCGTTGGGCGCGTGCTTGAGCTGGCGCAGTGCGCCTTCGGTATCCAGGTGCGGATAACGACGCAGGCGGCAACCGGCCAGGCGCGTGGCATCGAGCAGGCTGGCGTGGTTGAGGCGATCCTGCACGCAGACATCGTCTTCTTCGCTGAGCAGCGCCTGCTGCACGGCAAGGTTGGCGGCAAAGCCACTGCCGAACAGCAGGGCCCGCGGATAGCCGAGCCAGTCGGCCATCTCCCGTTCGAGCGCGTCATGCAGCGCGTGGTGGCCGCAGATCAGGTGCGAGGCGGTGGCGCCGGCGCCTTCGCGCGCGGCGGCATCCTGCAGTGCGCTGACCACGCCGAACTGCTGGGACAGACCCAGGTAGTCATTGCTGCAGAAGTTGGTCAGCCATTGACCGTCCATTTCCAGCTGCACGCCATCGCGCCGGCTCACCACCCGGCGCACCCGCAGGCGCCCCTGCGCGTCGCGGAGCTTGCGCTGGGCCTGGATGCGGTCGTGCAGGTCAGGACGGGCCATGGTCGTCAGGGGGGCCGGGTGGGCCGTTAGCGTACCCGGTTGCCGGGCCCGCTGCTCGGGGCTCAGGCCGCGCGCCCGCAGGGGCCGCCGGCGGTGATGTCGGCATGGACCGTACCCGGGCGGTCGTGCCCGGTGGCATCCACCGTGACCGCCATCGGGCGCAGCCCCAGCCGTTCGAACAGGGCCAGGTCGCGTTCGGTGTCCGGATTGCCGGTGGTCAGCAGCTTTTCGCCATGGAAGATGGAATTGGCCCCCGCCAGGAAGCACAGCGCCTGCAGCTCATCGCTCATCGCCTCGCGCCCGGCCGAGAGCCGCACCATCGAACGTGGCATGACGATGCGGGCCACTGCGATCATCCGCACGAACTCGAACGGGTCCAGCGCGGCAGTGCCGTGCAGCGGGGTGCCGGCGACCTGTACCAGCCGGTTGATCGGCACCGAATCCGGGTGGGCGGGCAGGGTGGCCAGCGCCAGCAGCAGGCCGGCGCGGTGCTCGCGCGTCTCGCCCATGCCGACGATGCCGCCGCAGCAGGTCTTCAGCCCGGCATCGCGGACATGCGCCAGCGTGTCCAGACGGTCCTGGTACTGGCGCGTGTGGATGATCGAATCGTAATAATCCGGCGCGGTGTCCAGGTTGTGGTTGTAGTAGTCCAGCCCGGCCTCACGCAGCGCGGTGGCCTGCTCGCCGCTGAGCATGCCCAGCGTGGCGCAGGTCTCCAGGCCGAGCGCCTTCACCTCGCGGATCATCGCCGCCACCTTGGGGATGTCGCGGTCCTTGGGCGAGCGCCACGCCGCGCCCATGCAGAACCGCGAGGCGCCGGCCGCCTTGGCCTGGCGCGCCTTGGCGACCACCTCGTCGGTGACCATCAGCTTCTGTGCGTCCACGCCGGTGCTGTAGCGCTGCGCCTGCGGGCAGTACGCGCAGTCTTCCGGGCAGCCGCCGGTCTTGACCGAGAGCAGGGTCGAGATCTGGACGTCCGCCGGGTCGAACTGCTCGCGGTGCACGCTGGCCGCGCGATGCAGCAGGACCGGGAAGGGCAGCGCGAACAGGGCCAGTACCTCTTCGCGGTGCCAGTCGTGGCGGATGACAGAAGCCATGGGAGTGTCCTGACAGATAGTGGAACGAAAGGGCGGCAGTCTGGTGAGGCTGTCACCATCTGTCAACCATATGATCTTATCTAAAGTTTACGGTGCGCTGGGCTGGCTGGGCTGGCAGATCCTGCCGTTGCGCTGCCTGGTCTGCGATTGTCCCGGCGAGGACGGCATGGACCTGTGCCGCGCCTGCCATCGGGCGCTGCCGTGGAACGACCGTGCCTGCCGGCGTTGCGCCCTGCCGCTGGCGGTGGACGACCCCGGGGACGCCGACGGCGATCACTGCGAGCGATGTGTGGACGACTGTCCCCGCCAGGCGGCGGCCAGTGCCGCGTTCCTGTACGCGCCGCCGATCGACAGGCTGCTCATCCGGTTCAAGTTCCACCAGGATCTGGCCGCGGGACGGTTGCTCTCGCAGCTCATGCTGCAGCGCGTGCCGTCGTTTCTGGCCGGGCCGCTGCAACCGATGCCACTGCACCGCCGCCGCCTGCGCCAGCGGGGTTACAACCAGGCGCTGGAACTGAGCAAGCCACTGGCACGCGGGCTGTGCTGCCCGCTCTGGAACGGGCTGCAGCGCACCCGCCAGACCGCCGCGCAATCGACGCTGGATGCGGACGCCCGGCGCTGCAACCTGCGCGATGCTTTCGCCGTGCGTGGGCATCCGCCCGCCGGGCTGACCATCGTCGATGATGTGATGACCACCGGGGCGACCACCGATGCCGCGTTGCGCGCGCTGCAGTATGCCGGCGCCGGGCCGATGCAGGTCTGGGTCTGCGCGCGGGTGCCGTAAGCCCCGTTGCCGCGCCCTGCACGGCGCGAGGTCGTACCATCGGCCCGTCATCATCCCCGCAAGGACGTCACATGAACCTGCCGCCGGATTCGCGCACCTCACCTCTTCTCACTGCCATCGGCCGCAGCTGGTGGGTGCTGATGCTGTACGGCGTAGTTGCCGTGGTCTTCGGGCTGATCGCGATCACGCGGCCCCTGTCGGCCGCCACCGCGCTGGCCTGGGCGATTGGCGTGATGGCCCTCGTGGAAGGCCTGATCAGTCTGTTCGCGCTGTTCGGCCGCAGTGGCGTGCCGCGTGGCTGGCTGCTGGTCTATGCGCTGGCTTCGCTGGTGTTCGGCGCGTTGGCTGTGCTCAACCCACTGGCCACGGCCAGCGTGCTGATCCTGCTGCTGGCGGCCTGGCTGATCGTCGCCGGCATCTACCGCATCGTGTTCGCGGTCCGGGTGCGCAAGGAAATCCAGGGCGAGTGGCTGCTGATCCTCAGCGGCGTGCTGGCCATCGTGCTCGGCGCGATGATGGTGGCCAACCCGATGGCGGGCATTGCCGTCACCACGCTGTGGATAGGGATCGGCAGCCTGCTCTATGGCGTACTGCAGATCGTGGTGGCCTGGCGCATCCGCCGCCTGCGCTGAGCACGCGCAGCGGCGATACTCGTGTCCCCACACAAGGAGAAACAGGCATGCGCAGTTGTCTGCTGATCGCCACCATGATGCTGGGTGCCGGACTGAGCGCCTGCACCCAGGCACCTCCTGCGCCGGCGGCGATCGAGACACCGGCGGGCGTCGCACCGCTGGCGAACGCACGCATCCAGATGCGTGAGGTGGCCGAGGATGCCCGCCACCCCGGCGTCACCACGCTCAAGGACCGCGACGGCAACGTGCTGCCCCTGATCGAGCCGGCCTTCATCACCACGGCCGACATCGCCTCGGTGGCCGTGGGCAGCGACGGGACCACCGGACACGGGACGCTGATCCTGCGCTTCACGGATGCCGCGGCGCCGCGGATCCTCGCCGCGACGGAAGCGCGCGTCGCCAAGCGTGTGGCGTTTACCGTTGGCGATCAGGTCCTCAATGTCGCCGTCATCGCCGGCCCCTTCGCGCAGTCCATGCAGGTGAGCGGACTGGACAGCAACGAGGAAGCCCACCGGCTGTATACCGAGATCACCGGCAAGGCGCCCTGAGCACCTCGCGATCCGCGGAGGCGCTCAGCGGAAATTCGCCTCGATCTGCTCCAGCGATTTGCCCTTGGTCTCCGGCAGCCAGAATGCGGCGATGAGGAAGTACAGCAGCGTACAACCGGCCCAGAAGAAGAACATGCTGGCGTAGCCGTGGTGGCCGACCGTGGGCAGGAAGATCGCGGCGATCACGGTGGAAACGAACTGGTTGATCAACAGCGCGATGCTCATGCCGTTGGAGCGGATGCGGGTGGGCATCAGCTCGGACAGCGCGAGCCACACGCACACGCCCGGGCCCACCGCGAAGAACGCCACGAACAGCAGGATGCAGCCGGCGACCAGCCAGCCGTGGGTGGGCGAGGGCACCGGGCCGATCACCGCACGTTCGATCACCAGCGGCGCGTTCGCGGCCTGCGCCGGGTCCGGGAACGGGTTGAGATGCAGCGTGCGGAAGAAGCGGCCGATCACGCTGTCGGCGGAGACCGCATCTTCGCGGCGGATCTGCAGCGTGGCGTCAATCGGGTTGTCGCTGCGCAGTGAGCGCACGTTGCTGAAGCCGCCGTAGGCGTAGGACACGGTCAGCTGCTGGGGCGCGGTGCCGGCGTTGCCGTCCAGGCGCTGCCATTGCGCGGCGTCCAGCGGCAGCGACAAGGTGGTGCCGCTCACCTGCTGCTGCAGCGCGGCCTGCACATCCAGCCGCCCGCGTTCGCTCTGCACGAACAGCAGCGCCGCAGCCAGCAGCGACAGCGTGATGCCGCCACTGCCCAGCATCAGCAGGAACTTGCGGCCTTTGCGGTCCACCAGCAGCAGCGCGACCACCGTCATCACGGCATTGAGCAGCTTGATCGCCACATCGGCGCCATTGGCCACCGAGCCAGGCAGGCCGGCCTGGTTGAGGATGTTGACCGCGTAGGCCAGCACCGAATTGATGCCGGTGGCCTGGGTGAAGGCCAGCACCAGGCAGGCCAGCACGAACGGCCACACGTAGCGGCGGCTGAGCAGCGGGTCGCGCTTGCCGTTGCGGCCGGTCTGCATCTCTTCGGGCGCCTGCATGCGCTGCAGGGTCGGCTCCACCTCATCCGCGGCGACGGTACGCTGCAGGGCACGGCGCGCCTTGTCGATGCGGCCACGGCGCACGAGCCAGCGGGGGGATTCACTGATCAGCAGCACGCCCCCGGTGAACACCAGCCCAGGCAGCAGGCAGCTCCAGAAAATGGTGCGCCAGGCGTGATCCTTGACGTCGAACAGCAGGCGCTGCTGCTCGGCACCGGGCAGATGGCGCACCGCGGCCGTCGCCGCATCCACTGCATGCGCGTGGTACAGCCCGATCACGGCCGCCAGCACCAGGCCGATGGTCAGCAGCAACTGGAACATCGCCGCGCCACGCCCACGTCGTTCCGGGCTGAGCACTTCGGCCAGGTAGAGCGGCACGACGACACCGATCAGGCCGCCACTGATGCCCTGCAGCAGGCGCCCCATCAACAGCGCGCCATAGCCATCGGACAATGCCATCACCGGAATGCTCGCGGTGAACAGCACGCCGGCCAGCAGCATCGCGCCACGGCGGCCGATCAGGTCGGCGACCATCCCGGCGAACAGCGAGGACAGCACACTGCCCAACAGCACCGCGGCGACCACGAAACCCAGCTGCTGGCTGGTCAGGTGCCAGCTCGCGGTGGCGGTGGCCTCCAGATAGGGCAGGGCGCCGGCGATGATGCCGATGTCGATGCCGTAGAGCAGCCCGCCCATGCCACCGATGAACAACAGATAGCGTACCGGCCAGCGTGGCGCGGAAGCGCCGGCGTGCACGGGCATGGCTGCGGAAACGTCGTTCATCGTGCCGGTCCTGTCTGCTGCTGCGTGCGCCATGGCGGCGCGGGAGTCCACGCTCAGTCGAGCGCGATGTCGTCGCCTTCCACCACCACGCCGCGCACGCGCAGGTCGTGGTCGAGCACCACCAGGTCCGCCCAGGCACCGGTCGCGATACGGCCGCGGTCATCGATGCCAAGGTAGTCGGCCGGGTAGCGCGACAGCCGGTGGGAGGCATCGGCGATGTCCAGGCCGAGCGAGACCAGGTTGCGCAGCGCCTGGTCCATGGTCAGTGCGCTGCCGGCCAGCGAGCCGCTCGACAGCCGCACGCAGCCCAGGCACTTGTGCACGCGCTGTACGCCGAGCGCGTATTCGCCATCGGGCATGCCGGTAGCGGCGGTCGCATCAGTGACGCAGTACAGGCGCGGAATCGCGCGCAGCGCGGTGTGGATCGCGCCGGGATGCACGTGCTGCAGATCGGGAATGAGTTCGGCGTACTGCGCATGCGCGAGTGCGGCGGTGGCGATGCCCGGGTGGTAGTGGTCCACACCGGTCATGCCATTGAACAGATGGGTGAAGCCGGCCGCACCGGCGTTCAATGCGGCCACGCCGTCATCATAGCTGCCGGCGCTGTGGCCGAGCTGCACGCGGATACCGAGCGCGCTCAGGGCAGGAATCAGCGCGAGGTGCTGGCCGATTTCCGGGGCGAGGGTCAGCACCTTGATCGGGGCGATCGCGTGCAGGCGCTGCACGTCGGCCAGGGTGGCCTCGACCACCAATGGTGGCTGCGCGCCGAGGCGCTGCGCGCTGATGAAGGGGCCTTCCAGGTGGACGCCGAGCACGCGCGCCATGCCGGGTTCGCGCGTGGCGATCGCAGCGGACAGGCCTTCAAGCGCCCGCGTGATGTCGTCTTCCTGCGCGGTCATGGTGGTGCCCAGCAGCGCGGTGGTGCCGTGCCGGGCGTGCGCGCGGGCCACCGTCTGCGCGGTCGTGCCGCCCTGCATGATGTCCACCCCGGCCCCGCCATGCACATGCAGGTCGATGAAGCCGGGCAGGATCAGCGGCACCTCCGCATCGTCGCGCGGGTCGGCGTGCGCGGTGTCGATGGCAGTGATGCGCTGGTCGAAATGGAGATCGCCGCGGACCCAACCGGTGTCGGTGAGCAGGCGGCCGTGCAGGGAGCGGGACTCGGTCAAGGCGGGGACTCGGCGATGATCACTTCGACGCCCAGCCGCTGCAGCCCTTCCAGGTACTCGGGCTCGATGCTGGCGTCGGTGATGATGGTATGGACCTGGTCCAGCCGCGCGATGCGGTGCAGGCTGACCCGGCCGAACTTGGAGGCATCGGTCAGCACCACGATGCGGCGCGCGCGCTCGACCATGCGGTGGTTGAGGCTGGCTTCGGCCTCATGGTGGGTGGTCAGGCCGAACTGCAGGTCCAGGCCGTCCACACCGAGGAACAACGTGTCGAAGCTGTAGGTGTTGAGGCTGGCTTCGGCCTGGCTGCCATGCAGCGACAGCGACTGCTTGCGCAGCAGCCCGCCGGTGAGCAGCAGCTCCACGCCGGGCGCATTGGCCAGCTCCCAGGCGATGTTGAGCCCGTTGGTCATCACCGTGACATCGCGATGCCCGCGCAGGTGCCGCGCCAGGGTCATCGTGGTCGAGCCGGAATCGATGATGATGTTGTCGCCGGCTTTGACCAGCTTGGCCGCCTCGATACCGATGCGGTCCTTCATCGGCAGGTTCAGCGCATCCTTCTCGTGGATGTCCTGTTCCTGCGGCGGCGTGCGCACCAGCGTGGCGCCCCCGTGGGTGCGCGTGGCCAGCCCCTGCGACTCGATGTGGGTCAGGTCGGCGCGGATCGTCACTGCCGACACCGCAAAGCGCTCCACCAGCTCGCTGACCTGCACGTTGCCGTGCTCGACCAGGGTCTGGAGGATCTGTTGGCGGCGCTGCCGGGTGTTTCGCATGGGGGCGATTCCGTTCGAAAGGGAAAGCCGAAGCTTACCGTTCCGAAAGCTCCTTGGCCTGCCGGGTTTCGTTATGCGCGCCCGAGACGTTGCGATTGCAGGCCCGGGCGTACTCGGCCAGGCGCAGCGCCACCTTGTGCTGGATCAGCGCCAGCGGTTCGGGCTGCAGCTCGTCGGCTTCGATCGCCTTGAGCTGTTCGGGCATGAACTGGCCGAGCAGCATCTGCGGCGGCGCGTGCGCGGTGAGATTGGCGACCAGCGTGTCCAGCGCCGCCTGCACCGCCGGCTCGCCCCAGTAATAGCGGCTGCGGTCGCTGAGCGAATACGCGCGCAGCAGGCGCAGTTCGTGTTCGTCGCCCTGGTAGTAGCTGCGCCAGCTGCCGGGTTTGTCGACCATGCAGCGGTCCAGCACCTCGATCAGCTGCGAGTGCTGCGTGGCCGGCAGCAGCTCGCGCTCGATCATCGCCAGCGCGAACACCGCTTCGCGGAAGGCATAGGTTGCCGCCGGGCCGACTTTCAGGATTGCGAAGTGATCGCGGACCAGCGCGTGCAGGCCAGCTTCGGTCTGGTAATCGGTGGAGTGCGCTTCGAACACGATGCGCGGCTGCTGTTCGACGAAGGCCGACAGGTCCGCGGCGGCGGCAGGGTCGTAGTAGTGCACGCTGCTGTGGTCGAAATCCACGCCGGGCTGCACCACCATCGCGATCACGCGCTCCCAGGCCGGCAGCAGGTCCGGGGCGGAGAATGCTTCGCGGTGGATGGCCAGGGTGGTGGCCGCGGCCGCCGGCGTCGTCACCTGCAGGCCACCGGCCAGCGAGGCCTCACCGCCGGGAATCGGCACTTCGGTGCCGATCACGTAGACCGGCGGCGGCAGCCCGTGCTCGGCAGCGGTGCGCTCGGCAATCCGCGCCAGTTCGGCCGAGCGCGCCGCGACGATGGCGTCCGGCAACGGCGTGGGGTCATCGGCGCAGGACATGCTGCAGTCCAGGTGGATCTTGTGGAAACCGGCGGCCACATAGGCGGCGATCAGCTCGCGGGCGTTGGCCATTGCGGCCGCTGTGGGGCCTTTCTGCCAGGCATTCGGACCGAGGTGGTCGCCGCCGAGCACCAGCCGCTCGGCCGGGAAGCCCGCATCGCGCGCCAGCTGCAGCACGTAGTCGCGGTACTGCGGTGGGGTCATACCGGTATAGCCGCCGAACTGATCGACCTGGTTGGAGGTTGCCTCGATCAGCAGCAGGGTGTCGTAACGCTGCGCCACCTGCATCGCCGCCAGCAACACCTGCGCGTTGCTGCAGCAGACGCTGTACAGCCCGACGGGGGCGCCCTGGCGATGGGTGGCGATCAACGATTGGACGGCGGACATGGCAACTCCAGTAACAGCGGTGTTCAGGGGGAGGGATGGTGCTGACGTGCGAGCAGGGCGGCGCCCCGCGCACCGCCGGCATCGCCGAAGGTGGGCGGCAGGATCGGCGGCACGCGCACGCCGGTGAACAGGTACGGCGCGATCGCGGCCGGCAGATCGCGATACAGCTGCTCCAGCTTGGACAGCCCACCGCCGAGCACGATCACGTGCGGATCGAGCGCGAGAATCAGGCTGGCGAAGCTGTAGCCGAGCAGGTCGCGGTGGATGTCCAGCGCCTGCTGCGCGATCGCATCGCCGGCCTGCGCGCGTGCGACCACCTCGGCAGCATCCAGCGCTGTACCACCGCGCCGCGCATGGATCATCGCCAGGCCGCTGCCGGACACGTACCGCTCCAGGCAGCCGCGCAGGCCGCAGCCGCAGTCCAGCAGCGGCAGATCGTGGCGCTGCTGCAGTGTGGCGGGCAGGCTCCAGTGGCCCCATTCGCCGGCGATGCCGTTGTGCCCGGCGATCAGCCGGCCACCGACGCAGAAGCCACCGCCCGCACCGGTGCCGAGGATCACCCCGAACATGCTGGGATACCCGGCGGCGGTGCCGTCATGCGCTTCGGACAAGGCGAAACACTGCAGATCGTTGCCCAGTTCCAGCGGGCGCTGCAGGCGAGCCTGCAGGTCCGCCCCGACTGTGTGACCGGTCAGGCTGGGCACATTGGCACTGAGCTGGCGGCCGCTGGCGCGATCACGCACGCCGGGCAGGCCAAGGCCGACGGCGACCCCGCGCTGGCCGAGCGCGGCATCCGCCGCATCGACCAGATCGACGATCGCCTGCAGGAACGCAGCGTAGTCCCGGGTCGGCGTCGGTACGCGCTGGCGATGATGCACCGCCAGCGCGGCGTCGCACGCGACCAGCTCGATCTTGGTGCCGCCGATGTCGATGCCGTACCAGGTCTGCATGCGTGCTCAGCCGTGGGGGTGGATGGTCACGCCCTGCACCACACGGTTGACCGTGCCGTCGGGGAAGGGATTGTCGGGCGTCATGCCGAGCGCGGCCGAACGCTGCAGCGCATAGCACTGCGGCACCAGCAACCACAGCGGGGCCAGCCACGGATCGGGCAGTGCAGGTGCGGCGAGGACGAAGTCGCCGTCGGCGCGGTCCGCGTCATCCGGCCCGATCGACAACACACGCCCGGCGATGCCGTCGCGGCGCAGTTCGTTCAACAGGTCCTGCTCGTAGCGGCGGGCCAGCGGCTGTGCGCTGCGCAGCATCACCACCAGCGTTTCACCGTTGAGGGTGGACTTGGGCCCATGGCGGAACCCCAGCGGGGTATTGGCCAGCGCCAGCACCTGGCCGGCGGTGAGTTCGAGCACCTTCAGCGCGGCCTCGCGGGCGACCGCTTCCAGTGGCCCACTGCCGAGATAGATGACGCGCGAGTATGGCGCCTGGGCCAGCGCGGCCACCGCCGCATCCCAGGCATCCAGTGCGCGTTCGCCGTGGTTGGCCAGGCTGTGCAGACGTTCCAGGCGCTGCGCCCACGGGGCGCTGTCGAACGCACTCAGCGCGGCCAGCAGCATGCAGCTCAGGCTGCTGGTCATCGCGAAGGCGCGGTCGCAGCTGGCCGCCGGCATCAGCAGCGACAGCGTATCGCTGCGGCCGTGACCACGCTTGGCAAGTTCGCCTTCGGCATTGCAGGTGATATCCACGAAGCGTGCGCGGTCGACCTGGTCGCGGACCAGATCCACCGCCGCTACGCTTTCCGGGCTGGAGCCGCTGCGCCCGAACGAGACCAGCAGGGTCGGGCGGTCGCGGCGCAGGTACAGCGCCGGATGGGTCAGCAGGCTGGTGGTATGCACGGCGCGGACCTCGGCAGGCCACTGCGCATTGATCTGGTCGGCCACCATCTCGGCAATGAACCCCGAGCTGCCGGCGCCGGTGAAGATCACCAACTGGCCGGGATCGCGCAGGGCTTCCCCGAGGAAGTCATCGATGCGCGCCTGCGCTGCGACCAGAAGGCCGGCCAGCGCGGCCCACAGCCGGGGCTGCTGGGCGATTTCTTCGGCGGTATAGGCGCCACCGAGGCGCTGCCACGTGGGCAAATCAGGGAGCAGAGAAGCGTCCATTCGCAATTCCTGTTGGGCGACCGCACCTTCTGCGTTTTCTTTCGAAATGTCAAATATCGAAAGATAAAGAAAAGGTAGTTCGGTCACAGTTTTCGTCGTCTTCTTCGCGGGCTACCGTCAGCACTTCGACGGAATGCCGCGCCGCAGCAAGGTTTCGGGCGGTCGAAAACGCGTATTCAGGCGCCGTTTGGAAAGAAGGACGGCACAGTATCTTTCGGTTTATATAAATTATCCTTCCTTTTTCTTTGCAATTTGTTGACATCTTTCGAGATCCTGCCCTAGAGTCGGCCGCACTGGTTTCAGTTTCCCGCTCACCGCGGGCTTGGGGGCAAGGTGGACTTCCGGTTACGACGCACTGGTCTGACGATTGCACTGCTTGCGGCAGTGGCGCTGGGCGGCACCGCCAGTGCCGCGCCGGTGGGTAACCTGCGTGCGATCAGTGCCACCCCCGCCAACGACGGCACCCCCGGTTGGACGCTCAGCACCGATACCGGCGCCACGGTGCGCGTGGACCTGTTGCGCGATGACGTCCTGCGCGTGCGCGCCGGCCGCAACGGCACGCTCACCGGTGCCGGCGACAAGGCCGCCCCGATCGTGCTGCCGCAGCCGGCCGCGAAGGTTGCCGTCCAACTGGAAGAGGATGCCAACGAGGTGCGCATCCGCACCGATGCGCTGGTCCTGCACATCCAGCGCCAGCCACTGCGCCTGGCGCTGGTCCGCCGCGAGGGTGACCGCGATGTCGCGCTGTGGCGCGAACTGCAGCCGCTGGACCTGGACAAGGATCAGAGCGTGCAGGTGCTCTCCAGCGAAAGCGATGAGCACTTCTACGGCGGTGGCCAGCAGAACGGCCGCTTCGAGTTCAAGGGCCGCGAACTGGAGGTGTCGTACTCCGGTGGCTGGGAAGAAGGCGATCGCCCCAACCCGGCGCCGATGCTGTTGAGCTCGCGGGGCTGGGGCATGCTGCGCAACACGTGGAGCGACGGCACCTACGATCTGCGCCAGGCCGACCAGGCCACGCTGCTGCACCGCGAGGACCGCTTCGATGCGTACTACTTCGTCGGGCCGAGCCTGCATACGCTGCTGGACCGTTACACCACGCTGACCGGCCGCGCCGGCCTGCTGCCGCGTTGGGCGTTCTCCTATGGCGACGCCGACTGCTACAACGATGGCAACAACATCAAGAAGCCGGGCAGCGTGCCCGACGGCTGGAGCGACGGCCCGACCGGCACCACGTCCGACGTGGTCGACAGCGTGGCCAGGCAGTACCGCGAGCACGACATGCCCGGCGGCTGGATCCTCCCCAACGATGGTTACGGCTGCGGCTACAAAAAGCTGCCCGAGACCGTGCAGGGGCTGGCGAAGTACGGCTTCAGGACCGGCCTGTGGACCGAGAACGGCGTCGACAAGATCGCCTGGGAAGTCGGTACCGCCGGCAGCCGCGTGCAGAAGCTGGACGTGGCCTGGACCGGCAAGGGCTACCAGTTCGCGATGGATGCCAACCAGTCCGCGTTCAACGGCATCATGGACAACTCAGATTCGCGCCCGTTCCTGTGGACGGTGATGGGCTGGGGCGGCATCCAGCGCTATGCGGTGGCCTGGACCGGCGACCAGAGCAGCAGCTGGGATTACATCCGCTGGCACATTCCGACCCTGATCGGCTCGGGCCTGTCCGGCATGGCCTACGCCAGTGGCGACGTGGACGCGATCTTTGGCGGCAGCGCCGAGACCTTCACCCGCGACCTGCAGTGGAAGAGCTTCACCCCTGTGCTGATGGGCATGTCCGGCTGGTCGGGCAATGCGCGCAAGCACCCGTGGTGGTTCGATGAGCCCTACCGCAGCGTCAACCGCGACTACCTCAAGCTGAAGATGCGCATGACCCCGTACATGTACGGGCTGGCACACGATGCAGCGACCAGCGGTGCACCGCTGCTGCGCGCGCTGATGTGGGACTACCCCCAGGACCCGCAGGCCTACACCGAAGCGCACAAGTACCAGTTCCTGCTCGGCCGCGAGCTGTTGATCGCACCGGTGTACCGCAGCCAGGCCGCAAGCCGTGGCTGGCGCCGCGACATCCACCTGCCGCAGGGCCGCTGGATCGACTACTGGGATGGCCGCCAGCTGCAGGCCGGCGCCGAGGGGCGCTCGCTGGATCGTCCGGTCGATCTGGCCACGATCCCGGTGTTCGTGCGCGCCGGCGCCATCATCCCGATGTACCCGGCGATGCTCTACGACGGTGAGAAGCCGCTGGATGAAGTGACCTTCGATCTGTACCCGCAGGGCACCTCGCAGTACACGCTGTACGAAGATGATGGCGCCACCCGCCGCTATGAGAAAGGCGAATCGAGCACGCAGGCGATCACGGTGCAGGCCCCGGCGCAGGGCACTGGCCCGGTGCAGGTGCGCATCGATCCGGTGCAGGGCCGGTATGCCGGCCAGCTGCCGCAGCGCCGCTATGCGCTGCGCGTGCTCAGCCGCCAGCGCCCGGCCACGGTGACGCTGGGCGGACGCGCGCTGCCGATGCTGGCCGACCAGGCAGCGTGGCAAGGTGCGGGCGAGGGCTGGTACTTCGATGCGGCAGAGCGCCGCGGCACCCTGCACGTGCGCACCGCGCCGACCGACATCCGCCAGGCACTCACGCTGCAGCTGGATCTGCCGATCGCCGCCGCACCGGTCGACGATGCCTTCCCGGCCGCACCGGAACTGGGCCGCGCGCTGCCCTCCGACAGCCTGCTTGTGGTCAACCGGCCGGCCGAGGAGCAGGGCTATGAGATGGAGAAAGCCTTCGACGATGATCCGGCCACGTGGTTCCGCACCGTGCGCAACCAGGCGGTCAAGACCGGCGCGCACGAGTGGGTGCTCGGCTTCGGCGAACGCAAGCTGATCGACGGCATCGAACTGGCGCCGCGCAACGACCAGCACTGGAAGAACGGGCAGATCCGCGACTACGAAATCTACATGGCCGACAGCAACGGCGAGTGGGGTGAGCCGATCAAGCGCGGTCGTCTGACCCTGCAGCAGGGAATGCAGCAGATCGACTTCCCCGCCCATGCTGGCCGCCTGCTGCGCTTCCGCGTGCTGAGCACGCAGAACCCGGAAGGTGATGGCGCCAGTGGTGCCGATCCGATGGTGACGGCTGCGCAGGGCAGCGTGGCACGTGCGGTGGATGCGCTGCAGCCGCGCGATGTCGGCCCGATCGTGCTGTCCACCTTCCACGTGCTGGAGCATCCGCAGCCGGACGGCCCGGCGCAGCAGCTGTACCTGTCTGCGCTGCCGCTGCCGACACCGTTGCAGGCCAGCGTCGCCACTGACCACGCCTTCGGCGGGCAGGCGGAAATGCGCATGAACGGCCTGCATTTCCGCCGCGGCCTGGGCGTCAACGCCAGCGGCCGCATCGACCTGAAGCTCAACGGCAGCTGGCGCCTGCTGCGCGCCGACCTGGGTATCGATGATCAGTGCCGCACCGCCGGCGGCATGCAGTTCCAGGTGTGGGGTGACGGTCGGCTGCTGTATGACAGCGGCCTGGTCAACGCACCCGGCGTGGTCAAACCGGAGCTGGACGTGCGCGGCCTGCAGCGGCTGAGCCTGCGCACGCTCGGAGCGCAGGGCGACCACCCCGCGGAGGTCTGTGGCAACTGGGCCAATGCCGCCCTGATCGGACAGGAGGGCGATACCGCCAGCATCGTGTCGCCGTAACCGAAGAAACACGCTTTCAGAAAAACAGCTCTCTCCCGTTTCCCGTCTGCGGCCCTTTGGCCGCGGCACGGGGGACGTTTGCCCGAACACACCCATCCACCGCCAGCCCCACGCTGCGGATCGAACAAGGAGCCCAAGATGTTGACCGAACGCCATCGCCATCGCCGCATCACCGCCACCCCCTTGTCCATCGCACTCGGCCTGGCCGTCGCGGTGGTCGGCAGTGCCAGCGCCCAGGACGCAACGCCCGATACCAAGGCCACCGAGCTGTCGCGCATCGAGGTGACCGGCTCCAACATCCGCCGCAGTGATGTGGAAACCGCCTCGCCGGTGCAGGTGATCAGCAAGCAGGACATCGAGAACATGGGTGCGCGCACCCTGCTGCAGGTGCTCGACAATCTGCCGGCGGCACGTCCGGGTCAGCAGGATGCGCGCTCGCTGTTCACCGGTTCGGATGGTGCCTCGCAGGCCAACCTGCGCGGCCTCGGCGCACAGGGTACGCTGGTGCTGCTCAATGGCCGTCGCCTGTCCTACTACGGCGCGCCGGCCGGCTTCCAGACCCAGTTCGTCAACATCGATGCAATCCCCGCTGCAGCGATCGAACGCATGGAAGTGCTGACCGACGGTGCCTCGGCCGTGTACGGCACCGATGCGGTGGCCGGTGTGATCAACGTGATCACCAAGCGCTCCTACCAGGGCGCGGAGATCAATCTCACCACTGACAAATCCTCGCGGATCAGCTCCTACGGCGAACACCAGGGCAGCATCACCGCCGGCTTCGGCGACCTGGATGAAGACCGCTACAACGTCTACGCCTCGGTGAACCTGTACCGGCGCGATGCGATTCCGCTGAGCGACTTCTACGACAAGCGGCCCGACCAGTACTACGTCAACAACCCGAACTACCTGCCCAACCTGCGCCTGGGGACCGGCAGCAAGCCGGGCGAGTTCAACCCGGGCAGCTACTTCGCCTTCGATCCGGTCACCGGCCGCCGCGTGCAGGAAGCCGCCCCGGGCTGCAACAACGTACTCACCAGCGAAGCGGCCGGCCCGCGCTGTATCTGGGAGACGTGGATGAACAACGAGATCGACGCCGGCGCCAAGTCCGAGCGCAACACCGCCTACGTCAACGCCCACTTCCTGATCGGCGACAGCACCGAAGCCTTCGCCGAAGCCACGTACACCGACATCGACCTGACCGCCAACGGTGGCACGCCGCGTGCCTACGGCACCACCACCGGCAACCCGACCAGCTGGTTCTCGCGCAATACCGGCACCACGGTCAACCAGTTCCTGTATCCGTACCTGGGCCCGAACAACGAATACAACAACGCCTCGCCCGAACTGAAGGCACTGATGGGCGGCGTGGTCGGCCTGCAGTACCTGCTGCAGGACGTGGGCGCCAACCACTTCGGCCAGCGCAACACCGATCAGAGCTACCGCGTGGTGGCCGGGCTGCGCGGTGACATTGGCGACTGGAACTGGGAAACCGCCTTCGCCACCGCGGGCAGCCACTCGGTCACCTACCAGACCACCAACGTGAACCTGGCCGGCTTCGAGAAGGCCTTTGGCCCGTACTCCGTCGACCCGGGCAGTGGCCGCGTCATCATTTCCGACCATCCGGCCTACAAGTTCGGCGAGATCAGCGAGGCCAACGCCGCGCTGATCCGCGAAGCGTTCCCGACCTTCGATATCCAGTCCTGGACGCGCCTGCATACCCTGGACGGCAAGATCGAAGGCCCGCTGTTCCAGATGCCGGCCGGCGAAGTGCGTGCGGCCTTCGGCTTCAACGCCAGCCGCGAGACCTTCTACACGCCTGGCAACCCGGACGCGGCCAACGGCCTGATCACCCAGCAGGGTGGCTCGTGGTTCGACGGCAAGCGCAACACCTACGCGCTGTTCGCCGAGACGGTGGCGCCGCTCACCGAGAAGCTGGAACTGGACGCCGCGCTGCGCGTGGACAAGTACCCGGACTTCAGCGCCAACCTGGCCCCGAAAATCGGCCTGAAGTACCAGATGTTCGACCAGCTGATGCTGCGCGGCACGTACTCCACCGGCTTCCGCGCGCCCAGCCTGGCCGAGTCCGGCAACGGCGGCGTGTTCGCCCAGCTGGGGGGCTACCGTGATGAAGTGCGCTGCAACGAGACCAACGCGATCGCCAACCTGCTGCTGAAGTCGCAGCGCGGCGGTGACGTGGACCTGGGCAATACCCTGCTCAATACCGATTGCAGCCGCACCGTGGCGCGCATGACCCAGCCCAACCCGGACCTGAAGCCGGAAAAGGCCAAGATCACCACGCTGGGCTTTGTCTACGAGCCGACCCAGTGGCTCTCGGTATCGGCCGATTACTGGTTCATCTACCGCAGCAACGAAATCGTCGCCCCGGATTTCACCCGCGATGAAGACATCATCTCCTCCACCCGCTCGCCGATCACCGACAGCGACCGCGCCAACCTGGCGGCGCTGGCGGCGATGTGCGCCGATCCGGCCAGCGGCGTCGCGTGCCCGGGCACGCTGCCCGGTTACAGCGTCGGCAACGTGGCCAGCGTGGTGGGCCAGTACAAGAACCGCGGCAAGACCCTGATCGACGGCTTCGACATCGACGCGCGCAGCCGCTTCTCGCTGGGCGAATGGGGCAACCTCAACATCGGCGTGGCTGCCACCCTCGCCAACCGCAACCGTTCCTACCTGGATGACGAAAGCGGCTGGTACTACGGCGACCTGGTCGGCTACTACAACAACCCGCGCCTGCGCGCCACGTTGAACGCGGACTGGAGCTACAAGCAGGTCACCACCAGCGTTTTCGTCAACTACGTCGGCGGCACCAAGTGGGCGCTGCAGCAGATCGACGAGGAAGACAACAACCCGCAGACGTGCACCGCCGGCTACCTGCCGGTGGAGCAGAGCAAGTGCGATGGTGCGCCGTCGTGGTGGACCGCCAACCTGAGCGTGGCCTGGCGCCCGGACGAGCACTGGAACGTGGGCTTCACCATCAAGAATCTGTTCGACCGTCTGCCGTTCTATGACCCGAACAGCTTCCTGGGCGACTCCAGCGATTACGCCACCATCTTCGGTCGCGGCTACAGTCTGACCGTGGGCTACAAATTCTGATGCAACCCTCGCGCCGGTCCCGGCCGGCGCGATCTTCACACGAGGTACTGTCCATGAAACGCAGAGAATTCATCGCCGCCAGCGCGGCCGTCGCCGCCACCAGCCTGCTGCCGAACACGCCCGCCTGGGCGCGCGGTCGCAAGGTACGGCTGGGCCTGATCGGCACCGGCATGCGCGGCCAGGTATTGTTGAAGGAACTGGTCCGCCGCGATGACGTGGAGGTGGTCGCGCTGTGCGACATCGAGCCGATCATGCTCAAGCGCGGCATGGACATGGTCGCCAAGGCCGGCAAGCCGGCGCCCAAGGCGTACGGCCAGGACGGCGACGTCAACGCCTGGAAGCGGCTGATCGAGCAGCGCGGCCTGGATGGCGTGGTCATCGCCACGCCCTGGGAATACCACGCGCCGATGGCGATCGCGGCCATGCAGGCCAAGGTCGCGGTGGGCTGCGAAGTGGTCGCCGGCATCACCCTGCAGGACCACTGGGATGTCCTCAAGACCCAGCTGTCCACCGGCACCCCCTACATGCTGCTGGAGAACGTCTGCTATCGCCGCGACGTGATGGCGGCGCTGCAGATGGTGCGGCAAGGCCTGTTCGGCGAACTCGTGCACCTGCAGGGCGGCTACCAGCACGACCTGCGCGGGGTGAAGTTCAATTCCGGCGACCCCAGCCAGCCCTATGACAGCGGCGTGGAGTTCGGCGCCAAGGGCTGGTCCGAAGCCCGCTGGCGCACCGAGCACTCGGTGAAGCGCAACGGTGAGCTGTACCCCAGCCACGGCATCGGCCCGTGCGCGATGTACACCGGCATCAACCGCGGCAACCGCTTCACCCATATCAACGCTTTCGCCAGCAAGGCGCGCGGTCTGCATGAGTACACCGTGGCCAAGAGCGGCGGCACCACCCATCCCAGCACCAAGGTGAACTTCAAGCTCGGCGACATCGTCACCACCACGCTGGCCTGCGAGAACGGCGAAACCATCCTGCTGCAGCACGACACCTCGCTGCCGCGCCCGTACTCGATGGGCTTCCGCGTGCAGGGCACCAAGGGCCTGTGGATGGATGTGAACCAGTCCATCCATATCGAAGGCCGCAGCCCGCCGCACAAGTGGGAACCGTTCCAGGCCTACCAGGACCAGTACGAGCACCCGCTGTGGAAGCAGCACGCCGCTACCGCGGCCAGCGCCGGCCACGGTGGCATGGACTGGTTCGTCATCCATGCCTTCGTGGAAGCCCTCAAGGCCAAAGCACCGATGCCGATCGACATCTACGACGCGGTCACCTGGAGCGCGATCACGCCGCTGTCCGAGCAGTCGATCGCCAACAGCTTCCAGACGCTGGAGTTCCCGGATTTCACCGCCGGCCTGTGGAAGCAGCGCAAGCCGATCTTCGCGTTTGATGGGACGTACTGAGCAAGACTGACGTCGCATGGCCGGTACCGGTGCGTACCGGCCATCCCGTGCGTGCATTGACCCGGTCGGCCAGGCGATGGCGCGGCCCAGCCTGGGCGCGATCAGCGCAGGCGGAGCAATGAACACAGGGAAGCGTGGCAAGGATGGTGCGCCCGGAGGGATTCGAACCCCCGACCAATGGCTTCGGAAGCCACTACTCTATCCGGCTGAGCTACGAGCGCGTTGTGTCCTGCATCCCGCCGGGCCGCCTGATGGGGCCACGGACCGCCAAAGCGGCGCGGGAGGAGCATTCTATCCGTAAACGCCGCGCAGGTCTGCCCCCTGCATCGATGCACCGGGCGGCGGCGCGCCCGGCCAGCCCAGGCGGTATCCTTTACCGATGGCTTACGAACGTTTTGAAGCGCCCGAAGCGGCGCCCCCGTCGCGCTGGCGGCACTACTGGAAGTTGATGCGCGCCGACCGCCCGATCGGCACCCTGCTGCTGCTCTGGCCCACCTGGTGGGCGCTGTGGCTGGCCTCCGGCGGGCTGCCGCCGCTGTGGACGCTGTTCGTGTTCACCGCCGGCGTCTGGCTGACCCGCTCGGCCGGCTGCGTGATCAACGATTACGCCGACCGCTGGCTGGACCCACACGTCAAGCGCACCAAGGACCGCCCGCTGGCCAGCGGCGCCGTCTCCGGCCGCGAGGCGCTGGCCCTGTTCGCCGGGCTGATGATCGTCGCCTTCGCGCTGGTGTTGACCCTGAACTGGCTCACCATCGGCATGAGCTTCATCGGCGTGTTCCTGGCCGCCAGCTACCCCTACCTGAAGCGCTACACCCACCTGCCGCAGGTGTACCTGGGCATGGCCTTCGGCTGGGGCATCCCGATGGCCTTCGCCGCGGTGCAGGGCGAGGTGCCGGTGATCGGCTGGCTGCTGTACGGCGCCAACATCCTGTGGTCCACCGCGTACGACACTTGGTACGCCATGGTCGACCGCGATGACGACCTGAAAATGGGCTCGCATTCCACCGCGATCCTGTTCGGCGATCTGGACCTGGTCATCCAGGGCATCCTCTACGCGCTGTTCGTGGGCACGATGGCGCTGGTCGGCCTGCGCGCCGGGCTGGGGTTCTATTACGGCCTGGGCGTCGGCGTGGCCGCCGGGCTGATCGCCTACGAGTTCTGGATCGCCCGCAAGCGCGAGCGTGACCCGTGCTTCAAGGCCTTCCTGCACAACAACTGGGTCGGGGCGGTGCTGTTCGCCGGCATCGCGGTGTCGCTGGCGCTGCGCTGAGGGGCGACCCGACCAACGGTCGGGTGCTACCGGTAACGCGCACTACGACCATTAGGCGACTGACAGCGCCGTGGCCAGCGCCCAGAATCCCTCCCATCGAATGATCGGGGAGGGCGGGGCAATGAACACGTCGACGGTGGTGCAGGACGGCTGGATGGCGCGCGCGGCACTGCGCTCGGCCGCCTGGGCGGAAAAGTGGTTCCCTGATGCGTACGTGTTCGCGGTGCTCGGCGTGGTCATCGTCGCCGCCGCCGCGATGGGCTTCGGCGCCACCCCGCAGGCCACCGCTACGGCATTCGGCGAGGGCTTCTGGAGCCTGATCCCCTTCACCATGCAGATGGCCTTCGTGGTCATCGGCGGCTATGCCGTCGCTACCGCGCCGATCGTCGCGCGTTTCATCGATCTGCTGGCCCGCGTCCCCAGGACCGGCCGTGGCGCGGTGGTCTACGTCGGTCTGATCAGCATGCTCGCCTCGCTGCTCAGCTGGGGCTTCTCGCTGGTGTTCGGCGGCTTGCTGGTCCGCGCACTGGCCCGCCGCGAAGCACTCCACATGGACTACCGCGCCGCCGGTGCCTCGGCGTATCTCGGCCTGGGCGCGGTCTGGGCGATGGGCCTGAGCTCCTCGGCCGCGCAGCTGCAGGCCAACCCGGCCAGCATGCCGCCCGGCCTGGTCGAGATCACCGGCGTGCTGCCCTTCACCGAAACCATCTTCCTGTGGCAGTCGATCGCGCTGACCGCCGCGCTGATCCTGGTCTCGCTGCTGATCGCCTGGCTGACCGCCCCCGGGGCCGCCTCCGCGCGCACCGCCAAGGACTTCGAAGGCGCCGCCCGCGCCGAAGCCGAGCCGCTGCCGCCGCGCACCCGACCCGGCGAGTGGCTGGAGTACAGCCCGCTGCTCACCGTGCTGCTCTCGCTGCTCGCGTTCGGCTGGCTGTTCGGCGAGTTCGCCAGCAAGCCGGTGGTGACCGCCATCGCCAACCTCAACACCTACAACTTCCTGTTCATCTCGCTTGGTCTGCTGCTGCACTGGCGCCCGCGCAGCTTCCTCAACGCCGTGGCCAAGTCCGTCCCCAGCACCACCGGCGTGCTGATCCAGTTCCCGCTGTATGGCGGCATCGCGATGATCCTTACCCACGCCACCGGCAGTGGCGATGAGACGCTCGCGCATCGGCTCTCCACCCTGTTCGTGCATATCGCCACCACCGACACCTTCGCGCTGGTGATGGGCGTGTACTCGGCCGTGCTCGGCTTCTTCGTCCCCTCCGGCGGCGGCAAGTGGATCATCGAAGCGCCGTACGTGATGCAGGCGGCCAACGAACTGAAGGCCCATCTGGGGTGGGCAGTACAGGTCTACAACGCGGCCGAGGCGCTGCCGAACCTGATCAACCCGTTCTGGATGCTGCCGCTGCTCGGCGTGCTCGGCCTGAAGGCGCGCGACATCGTCGGCTTCACCTGCATCCAGCTGCTGGTGCACATCCCGCTGGTGCTCGGCCTGCTGTGGCTGCTGGGCATGACGCTGACCTACGTGCCGCCGGTGATGCCGTGATCGTCATCTGCGCGTCATCTGCAGACGTTGGCTCAGCGATGCCCTGTTCAGTCGCACGACGAGGCATTCTGTGGGAAGCGGAATAAGGGAATTCGAACCGTTCATATGCGGGTCAACGCCTACTGCGACATGGGGTCTGCACTCGTTGAAAAGGTTGGCGTGGAGACGTTGACGAATTCGTCTACAAACCCCCACACGTCGTTAACCTCGCGCTGCAGAGGATGGCCCGGACCGCGACATTCCGTTTGCGGCAACCGGAGAATCGAAATGGCTCAGCAGAACCAGCAGAACCCGAATCAGCGCGGTGAGCAGCAGGAAAGTGGTCGCGGCCAGCAGCAGCAACAGCAGCAGGAACAGCAGCAGCGCAACCAGAACCAGCAGCAGGGCGGCCAGCAGGACGAGGAAGAGTGAGCCCAGCCGGCTGTTGTGTGAACTGAAGCCCCGCTCCGGCGGGGCTTCGTTCGTCCGGGCCTGCTCAGGCCGAGCGCAGGTGCCAGCCCAGTGCCGCGTCTTCGACCACCGCGCCCGGCACCACGTCATGCAGCACCACGCGGATGCCGCGCGCATTCGGCAGCACCTTCTGCTCGGGGAACCAGCGGCGGGTGGCATCGACCACGATCAACAGGCCTTCGTCATCGCCGAGTGGTGCGAAGTGCGGCGTGGGCTGTGACAGCGGCGCCAGCCCGAAGGCGATCTGTGCGTTTGCCTGCACTTCACCGACGTGTTCAGCGGGCAGGCCGACCTCGCTGATGCAGGTCATCTCGCTGCCGTGGAACCCGCCCTGGCACTCGCCCGCAGGCAAGCGTCGCCGCGCGATCAATTCCAGGATCAGGCCGTCCGGCCCGGTGAAATAGATCGATTCCGAATCCCAGCGGCCATCGAACGTGAAGTGGTCATGGCCTTTCAGATCGCGCTGCAGGGTGGCGCGTGCTTTGAGCCAGTCGGTGGCCGCCTCGAAGCGATTGGCGGGCACGTTGAACGCCAGGTGCACACCGCCGACCGGGTTCGATCCTGCGGGTTGCAACTGCAGGGTGCTCCAGCCGATGCGCACGGCCGAGCCCTCGACCGGCAGCTGAAGTTCATCGCGGAAGTACGCCACGGTGGCGGCGACATCGGCCACAGGGAGATCGATCTGATGGATGCGCATGGTGCGGGAGGCCTCGCGTAGATACGTCGACATTCTGCTGGATAACCGGGGCGCGCGCTATGCGTTGATCTGATCACATGGACGCCGTTACAAGGGCATTTCCTACTTCATTACGCGGAGAAGACCGGCTACTCGCTTGGCTACGAAAGGCGTTGAATATTCGTCAACGCCTTCGCCCCTTCGCGGACGTTTATCGGCAGGAAAATCAACCGCAATCCGCAATCCGCAATCCGCAGTCCGCGGCGCTACACGGTCCATTACGGTTGTTGCTGTTTCGTAATGCCCATCTATCTGCGCAACTGAAATGCCAGTGCGCAGTGTCACCGACTGATTCGATACACAATCAAGTCAGATCGGATTCTTCGTTTCATAATAAGGAGATATCTCATGAATCGCGTACTCAATCTGCAGCGCCTAGCCTTGGACACCAATACCGGCACGATGGGAAACAGCTCGGGTAGCTCGACGCACACCTGCTGCGGCGCCGGGAGCGTGGATCGTTAACCACCGCCTGTGACTGATGTGAATAATCGTGGGTGTGGAACGCACCCACGATTCAGACCTTCAGTGATCGGCTTCCAAGCTGGAGATCCTGCCTGACGGTGGGCAAGGTGAGAGGAGGAGCTCTCACCCCGGCGTCCTACCTGCGACATGCGTCTCAGGATCGCTAGCCGGCGTATCCAGCCGGAGAGGGGACCGCTGCCCGATGTCCTTCCCGCAACAGTGTTGGACACCGCTTGGCTCAATACACGGGTCAAGCGCCGAGCCCGTTCAAGGAGCGCGCGCCATGGCATCTGAAAATCTGACACTGCGGGAACTTCGGCACGTAGACAAGATCACCTTCATCAATAGCGATGATCGCTTCTATGAGCCGGATTACGACCATTACACGCCGGGCGATGAGCTCGCCGCAATCGTGCGACCACTACTGGCAGCGCATGGGCGTGGTTGGGAAATTCGCCGGAAGAATGTTTGGTCGCACGTGACGCCTGGTGGCGATGCTCAGGTGCGCTCTCTTCCCATCCAAGGGTGGAAGATTCACCTGTCGGCGATCGAGGGCAATTGCCGCGCCATGCTGGCTGACGCTGCGGCGCTGTTGCTGGAGCAGGATGTCCAGTTCAAGTTCGCGAACGATTGCCGGACGATGAGGATGATGACATCCAAGCGATGGCCCCGGGGAGGGTCCGGAAAGTTCATCACCGTCTATCCGCACACGGAGGGCGAATTCATCCAGGTGATCGAGGCGCTTTACCAGGCGCTTGGCGCCCGGACCGGCTCCTACATTCTGTCCGACAGACGCTACAAGGACAGCCGCTGCCTGTACTACCGCTATGGCGGCATCATCCAGGTGAGCCACCTGGACATCATGGGTAAGCGGATACCGATGCTAGTGGGGCCATCGGGAGAGCACATGCCTGACCGCCGGAACCCATACTTCGAGAGTCCGCCGTGGGCTCAGGATCCGTTCCCGAGTGATGAGGATGAAACTGACGACCGATCCCTCAATGGGGGACGATATCTCGTCGAAAGCGCGCTGGGCTTCTCCAACACGGGAGGTGTCTATCTGTCGGTCGAGCGCGCTACCGGCCGACAGGTGGTCATCAAGGAGGCACGTCCTCATGTCGAGCTTTACGAGAACGGCGGGGATGCGACTACCCGTCTCAAGCGCGAGATGGAGAACCTGAGCATCCTGAGTTCCTTGGGTATCGCGCCAGCGGTCCTCGATATGTTCTGGGACTGGGAAAACCTCTACATGGTCGAAGAGTACGTCGATGCCCATGACATGCGTCAGGTCATGCTGCAGTTCTCTCCATTGATGAAAGTACGCCCGACGCTGGCGGACAGTGATGCGTTCTACGCGATGTACAGGGACATCTTCGTCAACCTCGTGCGTGCAGTTGATCTAGCTCATGGGGCGGGCATGGTGATCGGTGACTTGTCTCCTCCCAATATCCTTGTTGCCAAGGACAGTCTGGCAGTCCGCCTGATCGATCTTGAGGCCGCGTTTCGACCCGAGCTCGGAGAGTCAGAGGACATCCACACACCTGGATTCCGGAGCAAGCTTAAGAGCCGGGCAAGGATCAGCAGCTACGAAGATGACAACTATGCCGTGGCTGCCATCATGATGTACGCCATGTTCCCGATCGTCGCCATGGCCTACATCAGAGATGATCTATTCGATACAGTGCTGCCTGAGATTGTGTGGGATATCGGCTGGGAGGACACGCCCGTCATGGGGGTCATCCGTGACCTCGCACGAGGCAAGGTCAGCCTGAAAGAGGCGGAGGAACGGCTGCTGCAGCCGGTGAGCATTCGCCAGCCCTATGCCTCCAGAGCTGGTAAACGCCTTCCCGCTGACAGCGTGCTGAAGAGGCTGGCCGCCTTCATCCAGGTCAATTATCGCCTCGACCCGAATCACACGCTCTTCCCGTGCGATCCATTCGCGCTGGCGACCAACGGTAGCAGCCTTGGTTTTGGGTCATCAGGGGTGATCTACGCGCTCATCCGTGCCGGAGTGGAGGTGCCCCAAGCTGCATGGGATCGGCATCTCGCCGAGGTCTCGAGCCTGAACAGCCAGAATGCGGCACCGGGCTTCCTTACCGGCCTCGCGGGGATCGGTTGGGCGCACCTGGCAATGGGAGAGGCCGCCACTGGCCTCAGCTTTGTGGACCAAGCCAACAGGAGTGCGCAGAAAATCACACATCCTTCGCTGTACTACGGGATGGCGGGCTTGGGTTTGGCCGATTTGGCCGCCTACGTGGTCTCTGGTCACCATCGCTATCTTGACCTGGCCCTGGAGCTCGCGGCACAGCTCGAGTCCTCCGCGCTTCGGAGCAACGACGGGCTGTATTGGGAAGACGATGGAGTCGTCCGAATTGGCTTTGGCTATGGACAATCCGGTATCGCTCTTTTCTTCCTTCGGCTGTCACAGGCCGCCGGGGACCAGCGCTGGCGAACTCTGGGCAAGGCTGCCCTGTGCTACGACCTCGCTCATGGCCATGAGCTGGAGGCAGGGGTGACGACATTTGCCGCTGCTCCAGCAGGGATCACGACTTATGAGCATTACATTGAGCAAGGCACCGCCGGCATCGTCAAGGTGGCCATCCGGTACGGACTTTGGGAGACGGTGGATAAGCTCGTACTAGATCTGCACAGAAAGTACGCCGGCTTCGCAGGCCTCATGTATGGCTTGGCTGGCCTCATCGACACGCTGGTTGATGCTCACGTGTACTCCGGAAATCCGAAGTATCTGGAAATGGCCCAGCGTGCCTACCAAGGCCTTACCGATCTCTATGTTTTCGGGGACGACGACATGGCGGCGGTGCCTGGAGAGAACCTCTTCCGCATATCGTGTGATTATGCAACTGGAATGGCCGGGGTCATACGCGCCATCCAGAGGCTCAGTGCTCCCGATGGCGATGACTTCTGCTTGGATGTCATGGACGGGCCACTGCTGAAGCGCATTGGTGCGCACGCTGTCCAAGCGTCTGCGTGATCGCGAGGAGAGCGCAATGAAATTCGCAGCCCGAGGACAAGGAGTGCAGGCTGCCTCCACTGCCAAGACTAGCGTGAGAGACTTCGCTCGGCTGTTGGGCGGCGATCGACGTGAATACATCGGCGTGACTGCTGCAGGTGTGCTGATCGGCGCTGCCGAAGGCCTGATTCACCCCTTGCTGATCAAGGCAATTCTTGATCATGCGTCGTCCAGCGGCGAAGTTGAAAGGGTGATTATTTTGGTGCTCGGCTATCTGGTGCTTGGCATATCCCTGAATGCCGGCGCCTACGCCACCTCGTTGTGGCAGCAACGCCTGGATAACAGGATCGTGAGGCGAATCAGTGCGGATCTGCTTGGAGCGTTCTACACCGAAAACTACCGTCGTTTCCTCCGCAATGGGGTCGGGCACTACGTATCGCGCATACGAGCGGATGTAAAGGATGGGTTGGTACCGATGCTTGCGTTGGTGCGAGTGCTTGCGACGAAGATCTCCATGTTGCTGGCCCTGGTCTCCGCATTGATTCTCATCTCCTGGCAAGCATTTGCCGTGCTGGTTGTCATCATTCCCGTGGCGACAGTCGTGAGCTTGTCTGTCGGCAACAGAATCCGCCACCTGACATCGACCGAGCGTGAAAATGAAGCCGACGTGCTCGGTGTGCTGACCAAGGCCGTTGGAAGCATCAAGATGGTTTGCGGCTTTGGGCTTGTGAACAAGACGGTCAAGGAATTCGATAACGGTATGGGCGTGTTGCTTGATACCGGCTACACGCGATTCAAGGCCGTCCGCACCCTGCAGGGTGCCAGTGACCTGACCATGGTGCTGTCGGATGTCTGCTCGATCTTTGTTGGCGCGTTGTTCGTCCTTCAGAGAAAGATGACGTTCGGCTCATTCATTGCCTTCATTAATTCATTCTGGCGGGCCGCGACGACATTGATCGCGATCTTCAAGCACTGGGCCGAGCTCCAGAGCCATGGCGCAACCGTTCATCGGATCACCCAATTCCTTCATGGTCACGAGACGCCTGATTTCGACGTCTGCGACGGCGTGATCGCCATGGATGTTGGCTTCTCCTACAACGCGGCCGACGTGCTGCGGGATGTATCGGTGGCCTGGAAGGCCGGGCGCCGCGTTCTTATCACGGGCGACAACGGATCCGGGAAGACAACGTTTGCCAACATTCTGGCAAGATGCCTGTACCCGACGCAGGGGCGCGTTTTGCTTCCTTCCCGGATCAGTGCAGCTACGCTGCCACTTGCATTTCCACCGCTGAGGGTTGGACAGCTTGACGTCGAGCAGCGCCTGCTCCAGTCCTTTAGCCTGGACTGTCCGGAAATCCTAACGGCCTATCCCGACCAGCTGTCAGCCGGGCAGCAGCAGAAGCTCGCATTGGCCATGGTGCTGAGCAAAGCAGCGGATCTTTATGTGCTGGATGAGCCCCTTGCAAACTTGGATACCAGCGCTCAGGACGTCGCGATGCGAGAGATCATGGCATGGACCGAAGGCGGAACCCTAGTGATGATCATGCATGGCGGCAGCCGGTTCCGAGACCTCTTCGACGAATGTCACCACCTTGGGTCGCCGGAGCAGCCCTCACCAAGTGTGTTCAGCCCCGACCAACCGCGGGCGACGTCAGGAAGACAGAGAACCTTGGTGGCGAACCACGGAAATGCTTCATGATGATTTTCTACTACGTCAAGGTCGCTCTGCACAATGCAGCGAGAAGCAAGGTCGTCACCGGATTGATGGTTCTGGCGATCGCCGTCGGTATTGGTGCCTGCATGGCTACGCTGACCGTCATGCGACTGCTGTCGGGCGATCCACTTCCGGGAAAGAGTGCCCGCATCTTCTACCCTCAGGTCGATGTGAACCCTGCTTCCAGAGGACGCGAGCCGTATGACGTACTGGATTACCGGACTGCCCACGATCTGTGGTCGTCCAGCCAGGCCGACAGGCAGACGATGGTCGTGTCGAGCCCGGTGAAAGTACGATCAGATCTGGCCGGTACCGTTCCATTGATGGTGTCTTCGACCTCGACCACAGCCGACTTTTTCCCGATGTTCGAGGTGCCGATTCAGTACGGGCGAGCGTGGACGCAGGAGGACGATGGGCGGCGCAGCCGGGTAGTTGTCATATCCGATCGCCTGAATCGGCAACTGTTTGGAGGTCGTGACAGCGTCGGTCAGACCCTCACGGTCAAAGATGCGAAGCTGCAAGTAATAGGCGTACTCAAGCCATGGCGCCCTGCGCCCCTGTTTTACAAAATCCGAGGGGGGCGCTTCTCTGGTGGCAAGACCTCGGGATTCTATGGCGCAGCCGATGATGTCCTTCTCCCGATGTCAGCGAGCCTTGAGATAAACGAAGGGGACTTCCAGCCCTTTACGTGCTGGGCCGCCCCAGAGCGCACCGGCGTCCTGCAGGGGTCACCGTGCGTGGCGGTCGGTGTATGGGTGGAGCTTGGCAGTCGGGAGAAGGTCGCAAATTACCGTCGCTATCTCGCCAACTATGCCAGCGAGCAGAAGCGCCTGGGTCGTATTGCGCATGACCAGAACACTCGTATGCCATCGCTGATGGAGTGGCTGGACTTCAATCGCGTCGTACCCAGTGATGTGAAGGTTCAGGCCGTTCTGTCATTCGCTTTTCTCATCATCTGCTTGGCGAATGTCGTGGGCCTGTTGCTGGCCAAGTTCATGAGGCATGGCGGGGAGATTGGACTGCGGCGGGCGTTGGGAGCGAGCAGGACAGCGGTGTTTACGCAGTGCCTTGTGGAGGCGGGGGTCATTGGCATCATTGGTGGGGTCGCTGGCCTGCTTCTGACTCTGTTCGCCTTATGGGCGATCCGCATCCAGCCGGTGGCATACGCAGACCTGATACGCCTGGACGTCACCATGTTCATCGCTACGTTTGTCCTGTCTTTGGTGAGCAGTTTGCTGGCCGGTGCCCTTCCGGCCTACCGGGCCAGCTCGATCCAGCCAGTGGCCCAATTGAAGCTGCTATAGCGGAGTCCATCATGCAAGTGGGAATCATCGTCGCCGCCCTGCGAAAGCATCGATTGGCCACGTTTCTGATAGCAGCGGAGATTGCACTGGCATGCGCAGTGCTCTGCAATGCAATCTTCATGTTTATGGAAAGACGTCGGGCACTGAATCTGGACAGCGGGATCCAGGAGTCTGCGCTTGGTGTCGTTCAACTCTCTGGTTTCAGCTCGGACAACGCCAATGACATCAATGCCCGTGTGATGAGTGCCCTCAGGGCGATTCCCGGTGTCGAGTCGGTGGGGGTGATAAGCGCTGTGCCTTTTGGAGAGCCGGGAATCCGGGCCGGCGTGAGCACCGACGAGGCGCTGGAGCAACCTGGTGGCGTGCTGGATTTCTACCTGGGAGACTCCGCTGCGCTCCAGGCGTTGAGCTTGAGGCTTGTCGCGGGCAGGATGCCAGAGCCGGCGGAGTACACACCTGTTGCGCAGTACGTCCCTTCGAATGCGCCCGTGCTGATCACCCAACAATTGGCGGAGCGCTATTGGCCCGGCCAGAGCGCCGTGGGGCGGAGCCTGTGGGCGTTGGATACGCGATTCACTGTCATCGGCGTCGTCGAGCATCTCATCATCTCGCAACCCGGCGGCGGCGAGGCCTTGGGAAATGATTGGTCCCTCTTCGTGCCAGCAAGTCCTGGGCCATACCTTGCAGGACGTTACATCGTTCGAGCAATGCCCGACGATCTCCCGCGGGTATTTGGCCAAGTAGCAAGGGTGGTGTCATCTGCCGCCCCTGATGTGGTCTTCGATCAATCCGCCAGTCGAACGTTGAGTGAGCTCCGTACAGAGTTCTTCCATGATGCAACGGTGATGATGGGACTTCTGGCGGGCGTCATCGCCGCGCTCCTCGGTGCTACTGCACTCGGCATCGGCGGGTTGGCGAGCTACTGGGTGGAGCAGCGCCGCAAGCAGATCGGTATCCGCCGCGCATTGGGAGCAACACGATGGGACGTGCTTCGCTACTTCCAGATCGAAAATTTCATGATCGTGAGCGTCGGCGTCGCCGCAGGCCTGGTGCTGGCCTACGGACTGAATCTGGCGCTGATGCGCTTCTATGAATTGCCCCGGCTGCCCGCGATGTACTTGCCACTTGGCGCCGCGGCGCTATGGATACTCGGCCAGTTCGCAGTACTTGCGCCGGCGCTGAAGGCATCGATGATCACGCCTGTTCAGGCGATCCGGTCGTTCTGAATTGATCTAAGGGCGCCTGAAAGGCGTCTCCCTAAAGCGCGAGGTGGAAGATGTTGAGAATGCAGGGATTGAGCAAGGTCTTTCAGGTCGAACAGGTGCGAACGCATGCCTTGAGGGAGGTTGACCTTCACGTAGGCGAAGGGGAGTTCCTCGCTGTCACCGGTCCCTCGGGCTCTGGCAAGTCCACATTGCTCAACATTGCTGGTCTTTTGGAGGGTGTGACGACGGGTACGTACACGCTCGATGGCCGGGATGTGTCCACACTCAGTGACGGCAATCGAAGTCGGATCAGGAATGAAAAGGTTGGTTTCATCTTCCAGGGCTTTAATCTGATCCCTGATCTGACACTCTACGACAATGTCGATGTGCCCTTGAGGTATCGCGGACTCGGCGTGAAAGAGCGCACTGAAAGAATCATCCGCGTACTGCAGCGTGTCGGCCTCGGCTCCCGGATGCATCACTTTCCGCGAGCACTGTCTGGTGGACAGCAGCAGCGCGCAGCCATCGCGCGAGCGTTGGCTGGCCGCCCGCGGCTCCTGCTGGCGGATGAGCCAACAGGCAATCTGGACGCCGAGATGGCGGGAACTGTCATGGAGCTGCTGCAGGAGATCAACGCTGGCGGCGCCACAATCATCATGGTCACCCATGATCCTGATCTCGCCCTGAAGGCGACCAGAAACGTGCACTTCGTGGACGGTACCCTCAGTGACAGATTCAGGCTCGATGTGAATCTTGTGGCCGCTTAGCCGCTTAGCCGCTTAGCCGCTTAGCCGCTTAGCCGCCTGACGGCTTTGCCGGCTACCGGCAAGCTGATGGCTCGGACTTCGCCGGCTTGTGCCGCATCACGTCCCCCCACCCCGATCCAACTGCCGATACCCGATCGCCTCCGCCACATGCGCGGTCTCGATGTCTTGGGCATGCCCCAGATCCGCCAACGTCCGCGCCACCCGCAGAATGCGATGCATCGAGCGCGCTGACAGCTGCAGTCGCTCCACGGCGTCCTCCAGCAGTTGCTGATCCTCCCGCGACAACCGGCAATGCGCGCTCAGCTCGAACGGCAGCAGCTGGGCATTGGCCTTTCCGCTGCGCAGCAGCTGCACGTCCCGCGCGGCCACCACCCGGGCGCGAACACTCGCGCTGTCTTCGCCCAGCGGCGCGTCATCGCGCAGCTCGCGCGGGTCCAGCCGCGGCACCTCGACATGCAGGTCGATGCGGTCCATCAAGGGCCCGGAAACCCGCCCCCGGTAACGCTGGATCACCTCTTCGCTGCAGAGGCAGCGGCCACTGCGATCGCCCGCCCAGCCGCACGGGCAGGGGTTCATCGCCGCAACCAGCTGAAACCGCGCGGGAAAGCGCTCCGTCCTTGCCGCGCGGCTGACCACGGCCACCCCGGATTCGATCGGCTCGCGCATGACCTCGAGCGCGTGCCGGCTCCATTCGGGCAGCTCATCCAGAAACAGCACCCCGTTGTGTGCCAACGAGATCTCGCCTGGCCTGGGATGCGAGCCGCCGCCGATCAGCGCCACCGCGCTGGCGGTATGGTGCGGCGCCCTATACGGCCGCTGCCGCCAGCGCCCCGCATCAATGCCCTGACCGCTGCATGAGGCAATGGTCGCCGCTTCCAGGGCCTCGAGCTCGCTGGCCGCGGGCAGGATGCCGGGCAGACGCGACGCCAGCAGCGTCTTGCCGCAGCCCGGCGTGCCAAGCAGCAACAGGTGATGCCCGCCGGCGGCGGCCACTTCCAGCGCCCGGCGCGCCTGCAGCTGCCCGCGCACATCGCGCAGGTCGGGAATGCTGACCGGCACCGTGGCGGCGGCCACAGCCGGTGGCAGCGTGCCGCTTTCAAGGGCGCTGCAGACTTCCAGCAGAGTGCGTGCGATGCGTACGTCGGCATGTTGGGCCAACGCCGCCTCTTCACTGTTGGCCGCAGCCACGATCAGGCTCCGGCCATCCCCGGCGGCTGCGATCGCGGCAGGCAGGACACCGTCTACACCGCGCAGCTCGCCGGTGAGGGCCAGCTCGCCCAGGAATTCGTACCTGTTCAGGGATTGCGCATCGATCTGGCCACTGGCGGCGAGGATGCCGAGCGCAATGGCCAGATCGAATCGGCCGCCTTCCTTGGGCAGATCAGCCGGGGCCAGGTTGATGGTGATCCGCCGCTGGGGAAACTCGAACCGCGCGCAGATCAGCGCGGCGCGCACCCGGTCGCGCGACTCCCGCACGGCCGCAGCGGGCAGCCCGACGATCTGGGTGTGCGGCAACCCGCCGGACAGGAATACTTCGATGCGCACGGCGGGGGCTTTTACACCGGCGCGGGCACGGCTGTGCACCAGCGCGAGGCTCATGCGGTTGTTTCCGGGGTCTGCGGCATGCCAGGAACAATGGCAGGGCACGGAGACCGCAATCCATCAGCGCTTGCCCCGCCGTGGGGTAGGCAAACGTTGGCGCAGTGTCCAGGCACTCCCGCTAGACTGGATGCCCCCACGCACCACGCCGTCGAACACCATGGATATGCACCACCGCTCCGGCCCCATCGAACTGGTCGCCATCGACATGGACGGGACCCTGCTCGATCCCGCACACACGCTCACGCCCCGGGTCATGCAGGCCATCGCCCGCGCCCGCGCGCAGGGCGTGCAGGTGGTGCTGGCCAGCGGCCGACCGGTGTCTGGCATGGCGCCGTTCCTGCAGCAGCTGGGTATCCACGGCGAGCAGGATTACTGCATCGCCTGCAACGGCGCGCTGGTGCAGAACATCGGCAACGGCCAGCGCGTGGTCGAGTTTCCGCTGAGCTTCGAGGACTTCGTGTTCTGTGAGCGGATCTCACGCGAACTCGGTATCCACTTCCAGGCGCTCGATGGCCGGCGCATGTACACGCCCAACCAGGACATCAGCCACTACACCGTGGCCGATTCGCACCTGTCGAACGTGCCGCTGTCGTATCGCCGGGTCGAGGACATGGACCCGGCCATGCAGTTCATCAAACTGATGATGATCGACGAACCCGCGGTGCTGGATGCCGCGATCCAGCGCCTGCCCTCGGAACTGACCGCCCGCTTCGCGGTGCTCAAGAGCGCGCCGTTCTTCCTCGAGGTGTTCGACCACCGGGCCGGGAAGGGGCCGAGCCTGGAGAAGCTGGCCGCGCATCTGGGCGTGGACCGGGCCAACGTGATGGCCGTGGGCGACCAGGAGAACGACCTGACCATGCTGCAGTTCGCCGGGACCAGCGTCGCCATGGGCAACGCGATTCCGGCGGTCAAGCAGACGGCGCGCTTCGAGACCGCGACCAACGCCGAGGACGGCGTGGCGCTGGCGATCGAGCGGTTCGTGCTGCAGGACGCCTGACGCGCGTCAGCGCAAGCCCGGCTTACTCGCGCGGCGCAGCCGAACCGCCACGCGCTTCCAGCTCGGCCACCGCCTTCTCCAGCGCCTCCAGCTTCTCGCGGGTCCGCAGCAGCACGGCACGCTGCACATCGAATTCCTCGCGGGTGACCAGGTCCAGCTTGCCCAGCCCGGCCTGCAGCGCCGTCTTGAAGGTGGCCTGCAGTTCTTCGCGCGACTGGCGCAGGCCCGGCGGGACCATGTCGCTCAGGCGGCGGGCGAGGTCATCCAGATGGTTGAGGTCGATCATGCTGCGGCTCCGCGGGGTATACGCTAAGGATAAGCCGCCACGCTGCCGGCGGCACTGACCGCGCGCATCGCGTTCACCGGCGGACAGGCGTTATCCTCGCAGCCTGAAAGAAAGGAGTGCAGACGGATGAAGATGGTCATGGCGGTGGTCAAGCCGTTCAAGCTCGACGACGTGCGCGAAGCGCTGGCCGAGCGCGGCGTCACCGGGATCACGGTCACCGAGGTCAAGGGCTTCGGGCGGCAGAAGGGCCACACCGAGCTCTACCGCGGGGCGGAGTACGTGGTCGACTTCCTGCCCAAGGTGAAGATCGAGGTGGCCGTCGTCGACAACCAGGTCGAGGAGGTGGTGGAAGCCATCGTCAAAGCCGCCGGCACCGGCAAGATCGGCGACGGCAAGGTCTTCGTGTACGACCTGGGCAGCGTGGTGCGCATCCGCACCGGTGAGCTGGACGCCGACGCGCTGTAACGCGCCGGCCTGCCCACGGGCGCGCGCTGTCAGGCGTGGCCCTTGAACCAGCGGTAGAAGCGCTTCCAGGCCACGCGTACGCCGGCGACCCATCGCGGGTCGGCCACCTGGGCCGCCTCGGAGGCGCTGGGGCGCTCGCCGGTCAGGCGCTGGCGCATCTTCAGCAGGTTCTTCATGTCGCTGCGGCGCAGCTGGCGCGACACGGGGTGCACCGGCAGCCAGCGCGGGCTGCGCCAGGCCGACGTGAAATCCACCAGCACCGGCACGCCACCGCTGACCATCACGTTGGTGCCATGCAGATCGTTGTGGGTGATGCCGGCGGCATGCAGGCGTGTGAGCGCGTACTGCAGCTGCTCGAAGACCTCGATGCCGACCGACTGGGCCGCGCTCAGGGTCTGGCCGGGAATGAACTCCATGCCCAGGGCGAGGCCACCGATGGTGCCGAGCAGGGCCGGCGCGTGCTTCCAGCCGCTCAGGCGCTGCAGGATGCGCGCCTCGCGGCGGACCAAGAGGCGGGCGATCGGCGACAGCGGGGTGCCGCGATAGCGGGTGTAATCCTTGACCACGGCCGGCTGGCCATTGAGGCAGGTCCGGTAGACGTCGGGTTCCAGGAGGCGTTCGCCGCGCTTGAGCAGCTCGGCGGGGGCGGTGTCATCGACACACGAGGCAACAATTGTGTTCATAGGGGTCTGTGCGACCCGGCGGTCGGCGCAATGCGTCAGGCGTACCGGTGCTGCTTATCGTGGGAACTAAAGATTTCGTTAATTTTAGTACTCACCAGTACACGAATCCAGATGATGTCGGAGAAATGTCGTCGCCCGGCGTGGAACAGTTCGTCACGCTGAAGCGGACAATCTTGTATCGTTTGGAATAATTTCGTTCTATATCAGCGGGTTGCCAGCGATCACCGGGGAGTGCGGGGCAGGCAACGCTTCCGTGCGTCCAACGCAGCAGGCGGTTGCATGGGTCACCCGGCGCTGAACATCGCCCAGCCTGTGCTTGACCGCGACGCAGGCGCTGCGGACCATATGCTGTTGTTCGCGACATCGGCGGCCGCCCCTCTCCGGCACGTCCCCGCCCTCTGCCGCCGTATCGGTGCCGGTCACTTCCGTGCATCGCCCCCACCATTTCGGGTCCGGCTGTGCCGGAGGAAGACTGATGATCAAGATCGTGCTGGCAGGGCTGTTCATCGCCTGCGTGCTGTACATCCATTACCGCGGCAAGGTGCGCGCGCGCTGGTCGCGCCAGCTGCTGGACCACTCAAGCTTCATGGCCCCGATCAACGTGATCATGTATGCGTTCTCGAAGGTGCCGACCACGCCCTTCCTGGACCCGGGCAAGGAATTCCCGCAGCTCGAGCCGCTGCGCCAGAACTGGCAGATGATCCGCGACGAAGCGCTGGCCCTGCGCGACGCGGACAAGATCGCTGCGTCCAGCACGTTCAACGATGCCGGCTTCAACTCGTTCTTCCGTCGCGGCTGGAAGCGCTTCTATCTGAAGTGGTACGGCCCCTCGCACCCCTCGGCCAAGGCGCTGTGCCCGAAGACCACCGCGCTGCTGGAATCACTGCCGGACGTGCGTGCGGCGATGTTCGCCCAGCTGCCCTCGGGCAGCGAACTGCGCCCGCACCGCGATCCCTTCGCCGGCTCGCTGCGTCTGCACCTGGGCCTGGCCACGCCGAACGACGATGGCTGCTACATCGTGGTGGATGGCATCAAGAAGAGCTGGCGTGATGGCGAGTGGATGATGTTCGATGAGACCTACATCCACCACGCGCACAACGAGACGCCGGACGACCGCGTGATCCTGTTCTGCGACATCGCCCGCCCGCTGCGCTTCGGCCTGCCGGGCCTGTTCAACCGCGCGGTGGCGTCCACGCTGCTGGCCGGTGGCGCCTCGCCAAACCTGCCGGGTGACCCGACCGGTGGCGTTAACAAGGCCTTCGGCAGCGTCTACAAGGTGCGGCTGAAGGCCAAGGCGCTGCGCGAGCGCAGCGTGGTGGCCTACCAGGTGATCAAGTGGGGCCTGGTGGTGGCGGTGATTGCTGGGATCTGGGCGATCTGAGGCCTTGGGGTTCAGGGGGTTGCCGGCCAGCGGCCGGCACTACCCGGTGACGGAACAACAAAAAACCCGCGCTGCTGCCAGCGCGGGTTTCTTGTTGGCGAACCGGTAGGTGCCGACCGTTGGTCGGCACGCCTTCGATCAGCCCTTCAGGGCCGCCGCCACGAACGGCGGCGTCACCAGCACGCCGGTGTGCAGCGCGGCGGTGTAGTACAGCGTCTCGAACGCCTTGCCAGCCGAATCGGCCTGGCGGAAGTCGAAGCTGCTCTCGCCCTTGCGGGCCAGGGTGACGCTCCACCAGCCGGTCGGGTAGCACGGCTGCGGGAACGGCAGGGTCTTGAACGAACCGAAGCCGGCCTTGCCCATCTCGGTGCGCATTTCGTTGATCAGGTCCAGCTGCATCAGCGGCGACTCGGACTGCTGCACCAGGATGCCGTCGTCCTTCAGGGCCTTGAAGCAGCTCTCGTAGAACGCCTTGTTGAACAGGCCTTCGCCGGGGCCGACCGGATCGGTCGAATCCACGATCACCACATCCACGCTGCCGGCCGGGCAGTTGGCCATGTAGGCCACGCCGTCGTCGAACAACAGCTCGGCGCGCGGGTCGTCATTGGAATCGCACAGCTCCGGGAAGTGCTTGCGGGCCATCACGGTGACCTGCTCATCGATGTCGCACTGGGTCACGCTCTCCACGCCGGTGTGCTTGAGCACTTCGCGCAGGGTGCCGCAGTCGCCGCCGCCGATGATCACCACGCGCTTGGGCGCGGCGTGGGTGAACAGCACCGGGTGGCTGATCATCTCGTGATAGAAGAAGTTGTCCTTGCTGGTCAACATGATGGCGCCATCGATGGTCATCAGGTTGCCCCAGTCGGTGGTCGCGAAGATCTCGATCTTCTGGAACGGCGACTGCACTTCATCCAGCTTGCCGGTCAGGCGGTAGCCGATGGCCGAGCCGGTGCGCTCGAAGTGTTCGATGTACCAGTTGTTGTTGTCAGTCATGGAGAAGCAGTCCTGTTCGGAAGGGTGGTGGAGCCGGGCTGGCGGCGGTGCCGCGTGGCGCAAGCCACGTCCGGACGGGTTGGCCCGTTCAGGTTTCAAGCCTGAGCACGGGCGCGGGCGCGCATGATAACGGAGCTGTCGCCACATAGGCGTTATCATGCACCCCCTTTTTTACCAACCAGGCCCACTGAAATGACCGATTGGTCCCTCGACCAAGCCCGCAAGACCTACTCGATTCCGCATTGGGCGGATGGTTACTTCGACGTGGATCAGGCAGGACACATGGTGGTGAGACCGACTGGCCAGGACGGCCCGGTGGTGTCCTTGCCCAAGATCGTGGACGCCGCCCGCGAGGCCGGCGCCAAGCTGCCGCTGCTGGTGCGCTTCCCGGACATCCTGGGCCAGCGCCTGGGCAAGCTGCAGGCCGCGTTCGCGCAGGCCCAGGCCGATTGGGAGTACCCGGGCGGCTACACCGCCGTGTACCCGATCAAGGTCAACCAGCACCGCGGCGTGGCCGGCACCCTGGCCAGCCACCACGGCGAGGGCTTCGGCCTGGAAGCGGGCAGCAAGCCCGAGCTGATGGCCGTGCTGGCGCTGTCGCGCCCGGGTGGCCTGATCGTCTGCAACGGCTACAAGGACCGCGAGTACATCCGCCTGGCCCTGATCGGCCGCAAGCTGGGCCTGCAGACCTTCATCGTCATCGAGAAGCCCTCCGAGCTGAAGCTGGTGCTGGAGGAATCCAAGGCGCTGGACGTGAAGCCGGGCCTCGGCGTGCGCATGCGCCTGGCCTCGCTGGGCGCGGGCAAGTGGCAGAACAGCGGCGGCGACAAGGCCAAGTTCGGCCTCTCGCCGCGCCAGCTGCTGGACCTGTGGAAGTCGCTGCGCGATACCGAATACGCCGACTGCCTGAGCCTGCTGCATTTCCACATGGGCTCGCAGATCTCCAACGTGCGCGACATCGCCAACGGCATGCGCGAAGCCACCCGCTATTTCGTGGAACTGTCGCGCCTGGGCGCGAAGATCACCCACGTGGACGTCGGCGGTGGCCTGGGCGTGGATTACGAAGGCACCCGCTCGCGCAGCTTCTGCTCGATCAACTACGGCCTGAACTCCTACGCCAGCAACATCGTGCAGCCGCTGGCCAATGCCTGCGAAGAACACGGCCTGACCCCGCCGCGGATCGTCACCGAGTGCGGCCGCGCGATGACTGCGCACCACGCGGTGCTGATCGCCAACGTTTCCGAAGTGGAAGAGGCGCAGGAAGGGCGCGTGCCGGACCAGCACGACGACGAGCCGGCGGCGATCCGCCACCTGCGCGAAATCCACGCCGAGCTCGACGAGCGCCCGGCGGTGGAGCTGTTCCAGGAAGCGCAGCATTTCCATGCCGAAGGCCTTGCCAGCTATGCCCTGGGCCAGATCGACCTGCCGCAGCGCGCCCGCATCGATGACCTGTTCTACGCCATCGCCCATGCCGTGCGTGCCCGCCTGAGCTATGACGAGAAGAGCCATCGCCCGGCGCTGGACGAGTTGAACGAACGCCTGGTGGACAAGTACTTCGTCAACTTCAGCGTGTTCGAATCGATTCCCGATGCTTGGGCGATCGACCAGGTGTTCCCGATCGTGCCGATCGAGCGCCTGAACGAGCAGCCCGAGCGCCGCGGCATCATCGCGGACATGACCTGCGATTCGGACGGCATGGTGAAAACCTATGTCGAGAACGAGAGCCTGGACACCTCGCTGCCGCTGCATGCGCTGAAGTCGGGCGAAAGCTACCGCATCGCGTTCTTCATGGTCGGTGCGTACCAGGAAATCCTGGGCGACATCCACAATCTGTTCGGCGACACGGATGCGGTGGAAGTGCTGGCCGATGCCGATGGCTACGCGATTACCCAGCAGCGCCGCGGTGACACCACCGATGTGATGCTCGACTACGTGGGCTACAGCCTGGCCGATCTGCGGGCGAGCTATGCCGAGCGCGTGGCGGCGGCGAAGCTCTCGCCCGAGCGCGCGCAGGAACTGTCCGAGGCACTGGAGGCCGGCCTGACCGGCTACACCTACCTGTCCGACGAGCCGCTGACGTGAGCCAGCGTTTACGGGTGACGGCCTTCGGGCCGCACCCGGCTGTCCGTAACGCCGGGCATTGCCCGGCGGTCTTTGCAAGGCACCCGACACCGGCATGAGCGCGCGCGCGATCTTTCATCTGTTCCTGCATGCGGCCGTCCCCGCGCTGCTGGCGTGGATGTTCTGGCGCAAGCGCTTCCTGTCCGCCTGGGTGCTGATGCTGCTGGGCTGGATCATCGATCTGGACCACCTGCTGGCCGATCCGATCTACGCCCCGAACCGCTGCAGCATCGGGTTCCATCCACTGCACACCGCCCCGGCGATCGCGGTGTATGCGGGGCTGTGCGTACCGAAGAAGACGCGCCTGTTCGGGATCGGACTGATCATCCACATCGTGCTGGATGCCATTGATTGTTGGTGGATGCGCGCATGACAGGCAGGGGGGCGCCGTGGAGAAGAACGCGTCGCCACGCGCCCGACTCCGACCGGTGTTCGTAGCAGGTGCTCTAATGCTGGCAAGCTGGCGCGCACCTGGGCGCGTTGGGGTGTTCGCGAAAAGCAGCCGACCAACGGTCGGCTCTACCCGGTGGCTGCTCCGCCTGCCGGCAACGTCACCGTCGCCTGCAACCCCGGCGTGTCATTGGCCAGGACCAGCGTGCCACCGTAGCTCTCGGCGATGTCGGCCACGATCGACAATCCCAGCCCGCTGCCCGACGCGCGCTCATCCAGCCGCACGCCGCGTTCCAGCACGCGCTCCAGCTGCGCTGGCGGGAGTCCCGGGCCATCATCGGCCACGGTGATGCGTAGCTGCTTGCTGTCCCGTGCCACGTCCACCCGCACCGCCTGCGCGGCCCACTTGCCGGCATTGTCGAGCAGGTTGCCGAGCATCTCTTCCAGGTCCTCGCGCGCACCGGCGAACACGGCGGCATCCTCGCTGTCGCACGTGAAACGCAGCCCGCGCGCGGCATGTACGCGCTGCATCAGCCCGCACAGCGCGCTCACCACCGGCGCCACCGGCGTGCGCTGCTGGCTGTCCGCGCCCAGGCCTGCAGCGAGGTAACGATCGATGCTGGCCTGCATGCGCGCGGTCTCGCTGCGCAGGGTCTGGCGCCAGTCGCTGCCATCCCCCTCGGCTTCGGTGATGAGCACGGTCAGCGGTGTCTTCAGCGCATGCGCGAGGTCTTCGGCGCTGCGGCGGGCGCGCACCACCATGCGCTGGTGGTGATCGAGCAGCGCATTGAGCTGGCCGGCCAGCGGCGCGACTTCCTTGACCAGGCCCTGCTGCGGGAAGCGCACGTTCTCGCCGTTGCGGACCTGTCCGGCGATGCGGCCCAGTTCGGCCAGCGGCCGCAGCCCGTAATGCACCTGGGTGACCAGTACGGCGAACCACAGTGCGATCAGCACGGCCAGGGCCAGTGCGGTGCGCTGCCGGAAACTGGCAACCTGGGCATCCAGCTGGCTGCGGTCGGTGGCGACCATGACGATCACCGGTGCGGCGGCGCGCGGCAGGGTCACCTGCTGGGCCAGCACGCGCAGTGATTGCTTCAACGGGCCGGTGGCATCGAAGGCCTGCGCCGGCCCCGGGTGCAGCGCGGTCGGGGCGGCCAGCGCGTCATCCCACAGCGAGCGCGATTGCCCAAGCGGGCGGCCCTGCGCGTCCAGCACCTGCCAGTAGTCGCCGGAGAACACGCGCCGGTAGCGCTCGTCGGCCAGGGTGTCGCGCCAGTGCAGCTGCCCGTTGGCATCGCTCTCGGCCAGTGCCAGCACCGCGATCAGGTCGTTGCCCAGGCGCTCGTCCATCGCGGTGCGTGCCGAGCGCTCGAACATCGCGCCCAGCCACCAGGTGGCCAGCGCGGAGACCAGTACCAGGCCCAGGCCACCGGCCACCAGCAGGCGGGTGCGCAGCGAGCCGGTGGTCATGGCGTCGCCGAGAGGCGGAAGCCCTGCCCGCGGTGGGTGTGGATCAACGCGCTGCCCAGCTTGCGGCGGATCCGCCCGATCAGCACGTCCAGCGTGTTGGAGTCCGGATCGAAGCCGTCCTCGTAGACGTTCTCGCCCAGCCGCGCGCGGCTCAGCACGGTATCGGGGTGATGCATGAAGTAACTGAGGATGCGGTGTTCCTGCGCGCTGAGCGCCAGCGGCGCACCGTCCAGCTCGAAGCGGCCGGCATTGACGTCCAGCACCAGTGGGCCGCACTGCAGGCGCGGATGCGCATGACCGGCGCTGCGGCGGATCAGGGCGCGCAGGCGCAGCAGTAGCTCTTCGGGCTGGAACGGCTTGGTCAGATAATCATCGGCGCCGGCATCGAAGCCGGCCAGTTTGTCGTGCCAGCGGGCGCGGGCGGTCAGTACCAGCACCGGGAAGTCCCGGCCCGCCTGGCGCCAGCGCTCGATCACGCTCAGCCCGTCCAGGCCCGGCAGGCCCAGATCGACCACGGCCGCGGCGATGTCTTCGATCTGGCCCTGGTACTCGGCGTCCCGGCCCTCCGCACTATGGATGACCACGTAGCCGGCGTCTTCCAGCAGCGTCTGCAGGCGGCGGGCGAGCAGGGCGTCATCTTCGGCAAGCAGCACGCGCATCAGTCTTTTTCCATTTTCAGCAGGCGGCCGGTGGCCGCATCGTAGTCCAGCTCCATCACCACGCCGTCCGGGCCGAGGATCTCGACCTCGTAGGTGTCCTCATCCAGCTCCACTTCGATGAGCTTGCCGGGATAGCGCCGCAGTGCATCGGCCACCACCTGTTCCAGCGGGACGAAACGGCCCTGCCGGACCGCCTGGCGCACGCTGTCCTGCTGGCGGCTGCCACCGTCGAGCACCCGCATCGGGTCCTGCGGGGCCAGGGTCAACAGCAGGGGCAGCATCAGGGACAGGGCGGACATGCGGGCACGCAGGGCAAAGGGCAGGCCACCGGTATACCGGGGATGTCTAAACAGTATCTAACAGTGCCCCTCATGGTCCGGTTAGGCGTGGTGGCCAGACTGGCGGTGCCGGAATGGACCGGCGCCCCCTCAAGGATTCCCATGAAGACGATGATTGCCGCTACCACCCTGGCCGCCGCCCTGTTCGCCACCCCGGCCTTCGCCGCCAACCTGTCCGCCGCCCAGGTGCAGGCCAAGCTCAGCGCGGCCGGGTACACCCAGGTGCACGAACTGGAGCACGATGATGGCGTGTGGGAGGCGGATGTGACCCGCAAGGACGGCACCGTCGATGAAGTGATCATCGATGACACCAAGGGTGAGATCTTCGACCCGCGCGATGGCCGCGCGCTGCTGGATGCCGGGCAGATCCTGGCGCTGGCCGGCAAGGCCGGGCTGACGCAGATCGAGTCGCTCGAGCGCGATGGCGCCACCTGGACGCTGGATGCACGCAATGCCCGCAACCAGCGCGTGGAAGTGCGTATGAGCGGTCACGATGGCCGCGTACTGGCCAGCAAGCGCGATGGCTGGTGGGACTGATCCCGCGTCACGGCGCACGGATGCACGAACGGCCGGGTTGCCCCGGCCGTACGCGTGAGTGCCCCACCGCTGCAGCGCTTACCAGCGCGCCGGGTAATCCCAGTAGCCGGGCCCACGGCCGTAGCCGCCGTAGCCATCGAAACTGTCATAGCCGTACGGGCCGAAGAAGCCCGGGCCCTTGCCTTCGCTCACCCGGATGTTGACGTTGACGTTGCGGGTGTTGCCCTCGTCCGTGGTGTAGTTCTTGCTCAGATTGAGCTCGGCCGCGTTGTAATGGCTGTTGCCGTAATTCTCGGAATAGCCGATGCCGGTGGTGAAGCTGCCGTTGACCCGCAGTTTGTCATCGGTCACGTGGGCGATGCCGTTGGCGGCCCGGTCGGTGGAACGCCGGCCGGTGCGGTCACCGTAGAACGTGCCCGGCGGATCGCCGCGCAGCGACTGATCGCTCAGGTACTGCAGGGGGGCGTCCGGGATGCTCAGGTCCAGCCCGGTCGAGGACTGCGGCCCGGTGGCGCCTGCGGCAGACTGGGCCAGCGCCACACCGGGCAGGGACAGGCACAGCAGCAGGGGAAGCAGGCGGATCATGAGAGGCTCCGGAGCAGACAGGCGGGACGGCCGACAGCGCTGACGCTAGCAGCCGTAGTTTGAATGATGCCTGTCATGGCGTGCGTTGCAAGGGGAACTCAGCCCAACCGGTCAAATCCGAACAGCTCGGCCAGCGGATGCCGGCGGCGCTCGATCCGCGACCGCAGCAGCCCGGCGCCGATCATGGAGTAGGTGATGCCGTTGCCGCCGTAGGCCATCGCGAACAGCACCCGCGGCCCCCACTGTGGGTGTGGACCGAAGAAGGGCAGGCCATCGTGGGTCTCGGCGAAGGTGCCGCCCCAGGAGAAGGCCGGCTGCAGCGGCAGGTGCGGAAACAGCTTGGCGGTCTTCTTGAGCAGCTTGCCGGTCTTGCTCTCCACACGCCGGTCGCGCCGCGCCGGGAGATCGATGGCGTCGTCTTCGCCGCCGATCAGCAGCCGGTTTTCGCCGGTACTGCGCAGGTAGAGGTAGGGGCGCGCCGATTCCCAGGCCATCGTTTCACGCAGCGGACCGAGCAGATCCGGGTGGATCGGGTCGGTGATGAAGGCGTAGCTGCTGCGGTTGCGGGCCACCGAGGGCTTCAACCAGCGCTGTCCGGCATAGCCGGTGGCCAGCACCACATGCCGGGCCCGGATGCGTGCACCGCCCAGGGTGGTGGCGGTGACGCCACGCGCGGTGGGGGTGAGCGTGTCGAGCACGGTGCGGTCGTAGACCCCGCAGCCACGCTTGTGCAGCCGCATCAGCAGGCGGTAGGTCAGCCGGTACGGATCGATGCGTGCGGCGAGCGCGCTGAGGATCGCCCCCGGCGCGCGGATGCCGTACTCGTCCGCGACGCTGTCGCTGTCCAGCCAGCGCACGTCGAAACCATGCTTGGCACGCAGCGCGCATTCTTCGGCCAGTACGGCCTGATGCCCACGCTTGCTCGCGTAGTAGAGGCTGGCCATGCGATGGCAATCCACATCGCGGAACGGCGCGGCCACCGCGCAGATGGCCGGGATCGCCTCGGCACAGGCCTGGTAGGCCTGCACGGCGGCGTTTTCGCCATAGCGCTGGGCAAGATCGATGAGATGGGTGTCGATCTCATACTGCAGCAGCGCGGTGCTGGCCGCCGTGCTGCCCCAGCCGATGTCGCGTTGTTCGATCAGGGCCACATCGTGCCCGTGCGCGCACAGCTCGTCGGCGATCAGCGCGCCGCTGATGCCGCCGCCGACCACCAGCACCTCGCAGTTGAGATCTTTCTCCAGCGGTGGAAACGCATGCATCAGGCCGTTGCGCACGGCCCAGAACGGGTAACCGCTCTTCAGATCCATTGCGGCCTCAGGCGGTGGGATGGCCGGTATGCGGGGTCTGGATCAGCTCGGACAGGTCGAAGCCCTGCAGCCGCGCCTGCGCCAGATAATGCTCCTGCGTGGTGCGATCGAGCGTGGGGGTACGTGAGAGCAGCCACAGGTACTTGCGGTCCGGGCTGCCGACCAGCGAGACACTGTAGTCCGGCGCGATCTGGATCACCCAGTAGTCGCCCTTGGTGAAGGGCAGCCAGCGCAGGCCCTTCGGCAGGAAGCTGACCTCCAGCCGCGCGGTGTCATTATCGACCGGGCAGGCCTCACCGTCGGCTTCCTCGATCTCGTTGCCCATGCGGCAGCGGTTGACCACGGCGACATGGCCATTGTCCTTCAGGCTGTAATGCGCGGACACATCGGTGCAGCCTTCCGGCTCGTGCTTCATGGGCAGGCGGGCGATCTCGTACCAGGTGCCCAGGTAACGCGGCAGCTTGAGGTCGGGAACGGTCTTCAGGTCGGGATGTGTGGTCATGGGCAACGGCTGGTGGGAATGCGATCCCACGATGCCGGGCCTGCTGCCACGGCCGGGTGAAGCCGAGGCGAGTACGGCGTCGAGAACGCTGCGTTGTCGATGCGTCATGCTCCGGCCGCGTGGGCGGCGCTATGCTGGGCAGGGGCGCCATGAGCGCTTCTTTCAACAGCGATGGAGATGCGGATGTACCAGGTGATTCTGCTCAAGAGCGAAACCGGCTTTGCCCGCCAGCAGCGGGAGACCGCCGACGACGTGCTCGACCATGAGGGCGTGACCTATACCCTGCGTGCCGGGCCGCGGCAGCCGCTGCCGACCGATCATGCCTGGGACGAGATCGCGGTCTACGCGCCGGAGGAGATCACCGAAGAAGAGTTCCAGGACTGGTACGCGCGCCTGCAGCCGCAGGTCGAAGAGCTCCGCCTGAAGTACTGAGGGCCGCATACCTGTTCTGAACGGGGCCCGGTTTATAGTCGCGGGCAGGCGCGGTGGTCCGCGCGAACCGTTGGTGCTGGCGTGTCGCTTCGTCATTCTTCGTTTGTGGTGCGGTCGTTGTCGTGGCTGCTGTTGTTCGCCTGGCTCGGCGCCGCGCCGATCGCGCTGGCCCAGGCCGGCGACCCGGATCCGGACCCTGCCAAGCAGCTGGCCCAGGCCGAAAAAACCTTCCGGTCGATCAATGACGACCTGGAGGATGCGGCCACCACCGAGACCCTCAAGGCGTTGTCCGACCGCGCGCTGGCCGTCCAGCGCGATGCGGACGGCCTGCAGAGTGCACTGGACCCGCAGCTCAAGCAGGTGGACGCGCGCCTGTCGCAGCTGGGCGAGGTGGCCGAAGGTACCGTCGAGCCACCGGAGGTCAGCCGGCAGCGCAAGGCGCTGAACCAGCAGAAGGCCGATATCAACGCGCAAATCGCCCGCGCCAAGCTGCTTTCGGTGGACGCCAGGCAGCTCGGCGAGCGGATCGAGAAGATGCGGGTCACCCAGTTCAGCGAACAGCTGACCCGCAAGGTCGCCTCGCCGTTGTCGCCCGCGCTGTGGCGCAGCTTCGCCAAGGATGTGCCGGGCGATGTGGATCGCTTGGCGATCCTGTACCACATGGGCGTGGACGCCGCGCGCAAGGCGATCGCCCGGCACGGCTGGACCGCGCCGCTGATCGGCCTGGGCGTGGCGCTGGTGATGTTCTTCCCGCTGCGGCTGTGGCTGCGCGCGCTGGGCCGGCGCTTCGCTGCCTCCGAGCGCGCACCGGATGGCCGCCTGCGTCGCTCCGGGCTGGCGGTGTGGCTGCTGCTGGTCGGCACGCTGCTGCCCGGCCTGGCGGCGGTGGCACTGGTCGAGTCACTGGATGCGATCGGCGCGATCCCGCCGCGCCTGCAGTCGGTGGCCCAGACCTTCGAAGTGGCCACCTTCGTGGCCGCCTTCATCGCCGCGCTCAGTGCCTGCCTGCTGGTGCCCAAGAGGCCGTCGTGGCGGCTGCTGTCGCTGGATGACAGCGCGGCCTGGCGCCTGCGCAAGTACGCCTGGGGCGCGGCCGGCCTGACCTGGCTGAGCATCATGCTGGTCGCCTTGGACCGCGCGGCACGTACCAGCGAAGTCACCACGGTGGCCGTGGATGGGCTGATCGCGCTCACGTACATGGCGTTGATCATCGCGATCCTGGTTTCGCTGGCGCGCATGCACAACCGCCAGGCGGCTGAAGCTGCCGAAGCCGAAGCACGTGCCGATCCCCGCGCTGGTGGCGATGGCAAGGTACGCGGCGCGCCCCGCCGCAGCGGCTGGATCGTGCTCGCGCGCCTGGCCGGCCACATCGCCGTGGCAGCGGCGGTGATCGCCACGCTGCTGGGCTATCTCAACTTCGCGCTGTTCGTGGCCCAGCAGCTGGTCTGGGGCGCGGTGGTGCTGATGGCCGTCTCGCTGCTGCTCAAATTCGCCGATGACCTGGCCACCTGGGCGCTCGCGCCCAGCAGCCGTGCCGGGCAGACCATCGTATTGACCACCGGGCTCAGCGAATCGCGGGTGGAGCAGGCCGGCGTGCTGCTCTCGGCGGTGCTGCGCGTGGGCGTGATCGTGCTCGGCCTGCTGGCGCTGGCCGCACCGTTCGGCAACCTCAACGCCTTCCTCGGGGGATTGGATTCGCTGTCCGGCGGGCTGAAGATCGGCGAGACCACGCTCCGACCGAGCAGCGTGATGTACGCGGTGCTGGTGTTCCTGGTGGTCTGGGCGGTGATGCAGGCGTTCCAGCGCTGGCTGAGCGACACCTACTTGCCGAAAACCGAACTGGATGCCGGTGCACGCAACTCGATCAGCACCGTCACCCGCTATCTCGGCATCATCGCCGCAGTGCTGTGGGGCCTGACCGCGCTGGGCATCGGCTTCGAGAAGCTGGCCCTGGTGGTCAGTGCGCTGTCGGTGGGTATCGGCTTCGGCCTGCAGGCGATCACCCAGAACTTCGTCTCGGGCTTGATCCTGCTGGCCGAGCGGCCGGTCAAGATAGGCGACTGGGTCAAGCTGGGCGACCAGGAAGGGGATATCAAGCGGATCAGCGTGCGTTCGACCGAGATCCAGGTCGGCGACAAATCCACCTTGATCGTGCCCAACTCCGAGCTGATCACCAAGACCATCCGCAACATGACGATGGGCAACGCGCAGGGCCGGATCCAGATCCAGTTCTCGGTGCCGTTGAACACCGACGTGGCCGCGCTGCGGCAGATCCTGCTGGATGCATACACCGATCACCCGGGCGTGCTGAGTGACCCGGCACCGTCGGTGTTCATCGATTCGATCGCCAATGGGCAGATCGCGATCAACAGTTTCGCCTACGTCTCGGGCCCGCGTGCGGTGTACGGCGCACGCAGCGAGCTGTATTTCACGATGCTGCAGAAGTTTGCCGCCGCCGGGATCGCGTTGTCCGCACCGACGGACATCCATCTGGTGCGTGACCCAGCGGCAACGCCGGACCCCGACGCATAACAAGGCCGGTAGGTACCGGCTGTTGGCGGGCAGCGTCCTGATCCGGGTAGTGCCGCGATCCAGGTAGTGCCGGCCGCTGGCCGGCAGCGCGCTGATAGAGGTAGCACCGGCCGGCAGCGCCCTGATCCAGGTAGTGCCGGCCGCTGGCCGGCAGCTGCACGATGCAGAGAGAACCGGGAGCCGGCCAGCGGCCGGCACTACCGATACGACCAGCAGACCTGCTAAGGACAGCGGACCCGATACGAACGACGGACCGCCCCCATGCCCGGCGGGAGGGCCGGATCAGCCGCGGTTGCCGCGGCGCGACGGCACCAGCGCGAAGGTATCCACGGCCAGCTTCTCGGCGTGGTTCAACCAGGCGCGCACTTCCAGATCATCCACCTCGTGGTCCAGGCCGAAGCTCAGGTTGATGCGGCCTTCTGCATCGGGCTGCACCCACTGCTGGGCCACCACCACCTTGCGCTGCGAGGAGACGGCTTCGATCCAGAAGCCACGGTCCGGCGACTGCTTGGTCACCAGCTGCACCATGTACTGCCCGGCGCGGGTGCGGCGGCCCTTCTGCGTGATCATGTGCGCCTGGCGGATGCTCGGGCGCGGGCCGTTGAACGGATCCAGCGGGCCATCCACCGCCACGCCACCGCGCAGCTGGTCATCGCGGAAGAGCTTGATGCCCTTGTCCTGGTTGACCAGCATCGCGCACCAGTCGCCATCGGCCGAGCCATCCTCGAACGCAGTGCAGCGATCCACGTAGGCCAGCGTATTGGATGGGTCGGCCAGATCGAACTGCTTGGACGTGTTCTCCAGATACACCGACTTCAGATCCCAATGCTTGTCGTACTCCAGCAGCACCGGCGGCTGCACGTGCTGCAGGCCGATCACCACCTGGTTGTCGTCATCGATGCGCAGCTGGCGGGTCTTGTCGCCCAGCCACAGCGAGCGCGAGAACGCGAGGTAGCGCGGGTAGTCCTTGCCGTTGTCGCGGAACACCGCGGCGCTGGCACTGTCCGAATGCTCCGGATGCAGCAGCGAGCGGCCGAAGCCGATCGAATCGATGGCCGGGTCGATCAGGCTCAGCAGCGTGGCGCCCGAGTCCAGCGTCGAGCCGGCCGGCGCGGTCAGCTGGCGCGGGGCGATGTCCTTGCCCAGGAACAGCAACAGGTTCTCGCGATCCTGCTTGGCCAGGATGTGGCTGAGATCGTTGGGCATGGCCAGGTGATCGGAGGCGATCACGATCAACGTGTCTTCGCCGTACGGACTGGCCTGGATACGATCGACCAGTTTGGCGATCAGCCCGTCGGTGCACTTGAGTGCGTTGAGCATGCCGATGTTGCCGTGCTCGCTCTGGTAACGGGTGCCTTTGCAGGCCACGGGGAGGTGACCGGCGGGATGATGGGTGTCCATGGTCAGCGTGGTGAGCATGAACGGCTCGCCCTTGCGCGAGAGCTGCACGAAGCGGTCGTACGCCTTGTCCAGCAGCACATCATCATGCACGCCCCACGGCGAGAAATGCGCGCGCGTGATCTTCTGCTTCTTGAACCAGGCCAGATCATCCACGGTATCGAAGCCGTGCGTGGCCAGGAACTGGCCCTTGCCCGCGAATTGGCCGTTGGCGCCGCCCAGATAGTGGTTGGTGTAGCCTTGCTGCTTGAGGTAATCGCCGAGGCAGACCGCTTCGGGCAGGAAGCTGCCCATGCGCCCCATGCTGTTCTCATCTTCCTTGGCGGTGGTCAACGGCACGCCGCACATCGAGGAGACCAGGCCGGCGATGGTCCAGCCACCGCCTTCGGCCGAGACCAGCCCGCGCACGTCCAGCGACTGCGCGGCCAGCCGGTTGATGTTGGGCATCAGGTCGGGGAAGGTGGTTTCATTGAGATAGGTGCGTTCCAGGCTTTCGCCGTAGATCCACACGATGTTGCGCGGCTTGGTCAGCGGCTGCTGCGGCACGCGGTACTCGGCCTTGACCATGCTGTAGTCGACCGGGCGCATCTGCTGGTACAGGCGCTGGCCATCGCTGTACAGCGGGCTGACCACGATCGCGACGAACCACATCGCCAGGAAGCCGGCGAAGACTGCCTTGCCGTGTGCGGGTCGGTGCCGGCGACGCAGGCGTGCCAGCAGCAAGGGGGTGAGCGATACCAGCGCCAGTGCGATGAAGCCGGCGATGTAGTGCTTGAAGTCGGCGATGCCGGCGCCTTCCATGTCTGCGCCAAGGTGGTACAGGGTGGCGGCATTGAGGCCATCACCGGACAACTTGTTGATCAACCACCACGCACTGAGGGTCAGCAGCAGCAATGACATCAGGCTTGCCTTCCACCACACCCACTTGTCAGATGCGAGGAACAGCCAGGTGAGCAGCAACAGTGACAGCAGCAGGATCCAGAGCATAAGCACTTTTGGCAGTGGAGACAGGTGGTGATGGACGCCATGACGACGCAGTTCCCATCCGACCGGCTGTCCCAACCACACATGCATGACAAGCCGATGACTCGATCATGCCTGCACGAACCTGACTGAAATGTTTGTTGAAAACGACATCTACCCTCATGCATCGCACTGCGATATGCGACGTAAAACACGCGTGAAGAAGTGCGCACGATGCTGCACTGCATCGCGCGTTTCCCTGTGCGTTTATATGCTCTGTCTGAATGCGTGACGCACGTGGCAAGCGCGTCAACGGTGCCCGCGTTCTTCCTTCGAGCGCGCACGACGATCGAAGATCAGCGCACTGAGGATGATGCCCAATCCGAGGAAGACACCGATCAACATCAGGGTGAATGCGATGGCGGGATAGCCGAACAGATGCCATCCGGTATCGACCTTCATCATCATCGCCGCGGCCAGTATCAGCGCGGCGGTGACGATGCCGGCAGAGACGCGGTTGGCGATCTTCTGCAGGTTCTCCATCAGGCGGGATTCTTCCAGCCCGGTGACCTTCATCTGCAGGCGGTTCTCGGCCAACAGCGCGAGGATGTCGGTCATCTTGCGTGGCCCGTCGCGCAGCAACTGCTGCATCTCCATCGCCTCGCTGGCGAGGTTGGCGGCCGACAGCGATTTCTTCAGGCGCGCGCGCATCACGTGCTGTAGCTGTTTCTCCACGATGCGCCGGGTATCCAGGTCCGGCGACAGCAGCCGGCACACGGTTTCCAGATTCAACAGCGCCTTGCCCAGCAGGCTCAGCTCCGGCGGGGTGCGCAGGCCGCTGGCGGTGGCAATGCGCACCAGGTCCAGCACCACGCGGCCTTCGGAGAAGCTGCTGTTGGCGGCATAGCGCGCGATGATCTGCCCGGTCTCGCGCAGATAGCGTTCTTCATCGAAGAACTCCAGCCGCGTGCTGATGCCGATGATTTCATCGGCGACTTCCTCACCGCGCCCATCCACCGCGGCGAACAACAGTTTGAGCAGGCGCTCGCGCAGGCGCGGCGGCATGTGCGCGACCATGCCCAGGTCGAAGATCGCCAGGCGACCGGCCGGGGTGACGCGCAGATTGCCGGGATGCGGATCGGCGTGGATCTCGCCATGCACGAAGATCTGGTCGACATAGCCGCGGATCAGCGCGGCAGCGAGCGGAGCCATCGGCTGCTCGGTACGGCGCACATCGGGGATCATGTCCACGCGCACGCCCTGCGCCAGCTCCATGGTCAGCACGCGGTGGCTGCAGTAGTCCCAGATCGGCTGTGGCACCCACAGCGGCTTGAACGGCTTGAGATGCTGGCCGAAGCGCTGCAGGTTCTCGGCCTCGGCCTGGTAGTCCAGCTCCTGCATGAGGGTCTTGGCGAATTCATTGAGCCAGTCGCGCAGGCGCACGCGGCGTCCGACCTGGGTGAGATGGTCGGCGGCCAGCGCAAAGCTGCGCAGCACGTCCAGATCCGAGCGCAGCTGGGCGGCGACCTCCGGCTTCTGCACCTTGACCGCCACCTGGCGGCCATCGTGAAGCTCGGCGCGGTGCACCTGGGCGATCGAGGCGCAGCCCAGTGGCACCGGGTCGAAGCTGGCAAACAGCTTGGACACCGACGCGCCCAGTTCCTTTTCGATGATCGCCGCGACGCGCTCGACCGGGATCGGCGCAACGTTCTCCTGCATGCGCTCCAGGGCCGTGGCGAACTCCACCGGCACCATGTCCGGGCGGGTGGAGAGCATCTGGCCCAGCTTGACGAAGGTCGGCCCCAGCGATTCCAGGTCGGTGACGAACTGTTCCGGGTTTCCTTCCGGTGGCACATCGTGGACCGCGCCTGCGTCCAGGTTCATGCCGGAAAATACGCCGGAATTACGGTAGCGCAACAGCAGGCGCAGGATCTGGCTGCGGCGGTTCATGCCCTTGACCAGCGACGGCGAACCGGGAAGGACGGGCGTGGTGTTCAAGCAGGACTCCGGGGCGACGATCACCAGCAGTGTGGCCGGGCGGCAGTGGTGGGCTGGTGAATCCGCTCCGGCTACCGCGACAGGGGTCGGATCGGTCAGAATCGGCGCTCCCGCTTCCTCCTTTGGATCCACCATGGCCGGTGCCAGTCTGTTCGCGTTGCTCGATGACATTGCGTCCCTGCTGGACGATGTGTCGGTGCTGACCAAGGTCGCGGCCAAGAAAACCGCCGGCGTGCTCGGCGACGACCTCGCGCTGAACGCCCAGCAGGTGACCGGGGTCAGTGCCAACCGCGAGCTGCCGGTGGTCTGGGCCGTCGCCAAGGGCTCGCTGGTCAACAAGGCGATCCTGGTGCCGGCCGCGCTGGCGATCAGCGCCTGGCTGCCCTGGGCGATCACCCCGCTGATGATGATCGGCGGCGCGTTCCTCTGCTACGAGGGCGTGGAGAAGCTGGCGCACCGCTTCCTGCATTCGCGCGACGAGGATGAGCAGCGCAAGGCCGAGCGGGCCAAGGCCCTGGCCGACGAGAAGGTGGACATGGTCGCGTGGGAGAAGGACAAGGTGAAGGGCGCGATCCGCACCGATTTCATTCTGTCGGCGGAGATCATCGTGCTGTCGCTGGGCGTGGTCTCCAGTGCACCGTTCCTCAACCAGGTCAGCGCGCTGGTGGTGATCGCCCTGGCGATGACGGTGTTCGTCTACGGTCTGGTCGCCGGCATCGTCAAGCTGGACGACCTGGGCCTGTACCTGTCGCGCAAGGGCGCGGCGCTGGCCGCAGTGGGCCGGGGCCTGCTGGTGGCTGCACCGTGGCTGATGAAGTTCCTCTCGGTGGCCGGCACCGCGGCGATGTTCCTGGTCGGCGGCGGCATCCTGGTGCACAGCATCGAACCGCTGCACCACGCCATCCTGGAGATGGGCGGTGACGGCAGCTGGGGCTGGTTGATCAATGCGCTGGGCAACGTGATCGTCGGCGTGGTGATCGGTGCGGTGGTGCTGGCGGCGGTGACCGGGTTCCAGAAGCTGCGCGGGTCCAAGCCCGCGCACTGACGGCCGGCCGGTTCAGGTCGGCGTCCAGCCGCTCAGGGCGTCCAGCTCGGCGCGGGCGCGGGCCAGCCGGCGCCCGGACAGCGCGTCGATTGCGCGCTGCAGCCACGGCGACGCCGGTGCGTGCTGCACCCAGCGGCGGGCAAGGAGCACCGCGGCCAGCATGGCCAGCGCCCCCGCCGCCAGCGAGGCCAGCAGCCACGGTGCGGCCAAGGCCCCCAAGTCCACACCCCAGGCCTGCCAGGCCACCAGGACCGGCACCGCCAGCCACAGCCAGCACCACGGCAGGCCGAGCAGCAGCTCGGTCAATGCGGTGTGCCGGGCAAGCGCGGCCAGCTGCTGCGATTGCTCCACCACCGTGTGTGTCGGCTCCAGCTGCCGGCGGCGATGCAGGCGGGTGATGCTGGCGATGATCACCGCGATGCAATAGGCGTGCAGCGCCATCGCGCTGAGCATCACCGCCAGCGGCGGTTGCTGCCACCACTGGCTCCCGCAGTACACCGCCAATGCCAGCCAGGCCACCAGCTGCAGCCCCTGCCAGAGGCTGAAGAGCCCGAGTTGGCGCTGCACCGCCCGGTGCCGATGGCTGCGCCATGCCTCCAGCGCGAAGGTCTCCTGCGTATCCGCGTGCTGGCTGGTGCTGTTCCACAGCTGCTTGAGGTCATCCGGTTGCATGGTGGGCTCTCAGTCGGTGGGATTCAGGCGCGTGCGCAGCTGCTGGCGCAGGCGGTGCAGGCGGGTAGAGACATTGGCGACGCTGATGCCCAGCACTTCAGCGATCTGCCGATGGTCGTGATCGTCCAGGTGCAGCAGCATCAGCGCACGATCCAGCGGCGGCAGCGCGTGGATGGCGACCTCCAGCTGGTGCAGCGCGTGACGCTGCTCGGGCGGCGCGCTTTCGTCGGCGGCGGGCAGGTCGTCGTCCAGCGCGGCGTGGTGGCGCTGCCGATGCTGCTGCCGGCGCCATTGCGAGATCGCCACGTTGAGCGCCACCCGGTACAGCCAGGTCGAGAAACGCGCCCGCGCCGGGTCGAACGCCTCGAAGGCCGCCCAGGCCTGCACGCTGATCTCCTGGACCAGATCCAGCCGGTCCTCGTGCTGCGGGCAATAGCCGCGCGCCACCTTCAGCACGATGCCGCGGTGCTGCTCCAGCAGCGCGGCGAAGCGCGGGCGCAGATCGGTGTCGGTGGCGGGCAGTGTCATGTCCATACCCGGATGATTCGCGCCGCTGCGCCGAATATCACAGGCGCAGGCTCAGCGCGGCGGCTCGGCCGCCAGTACCCGGTTCTTGCCAACCCGCTTGGCCGCATACAGCGACGCATCGGCGCGCCGCAGCAGCGCCTCGGCCGGCTCGCCCGGTTGCCACTGCGCCAGCCCGGCACTGAAATGCACCGGCACGCGCTGTTCGTCCAGCGGCAGCGGCCGCTGTGCCAACGAGCGCTGCAGCCGCAGCAGGGTGGACATGCTGTCGGCCGCCGGGGTTTCCGGCAGCAGCAGGACGAACTCGTCGCCACCGAGCCGGGCGATGGCATCGCTGCTGCGCAGGTGCAGCTGGCAGACGCTCACCAGGTGGCGGAGTACCGCATCGCCACCGGCATGGCCGTGCAGGGTGTTGGTCTGGTGGAAATCGTCCAGGTCGAGCAGCGCCAGCGCCAGTGGATGGCCGTGGCGTGCGGCGCGCGCCAGCTCGCGCTCCAGCAGCTCGTCCAGACCGCGCCGGTTGAGCGCGCCAGTCAGCGGGTCGGTACGGATCAAGCCGGACACCTCGCGCAGCTCCTGCTCCAGTTCGGCGATGCGCTGTTCGGCCTGTTCCACTTCGCGGCGTGCATTGCCCAGGTGGTCGCGCGCCTGCAGCGCCTGGTCCTGCACGCGCCCGGTGTCCTGCAGCACATCCTGCAGCAGCTGGTTGAGGTCGGCGATGCTGCGCGCTTCCTTCAGGGCCAGCGCGTAGCTGCTGATCCGGTCGTGGTACTCGCCGGTGCTCACCGCCATGCCGTCCAGGCGCTCGATGAAGCCACCCATGACGTTCTTCATCGCCGCCTTGGATTCAACGATGCCCTGCTTGAGCAGCCCCTGCTTGTAGATCACCTCGCGCAGGTTGGCGCGCGCCTGTTCGACCGAATCGCGATCCAGCGGGCCGCCGATCAGCGAACGCACCGCATGGACCTGGCCGTGCAGCCAACTGCTGTCATCCAGCAGCTCGCTGATGTTGTCCAACAGCAGATCGAACAGACTCAGCAGCAGCTCCTGCTGCTCCTGCCAGCCGTCGCTGCGCACGCCGATCTGGTGCGAGAGCTCGCGCAGCCGCTGTTCGATCGGCTGCAGCGGCTGGCCCGGATGCCAGTGGCGCAGTTCACCGGCCAGCTGCACCGGCTCCTCGCGCAGCTCGGGCATGTTCTGCAGCAGGCTGGCCACGGTCACCCCGACGGTGTGCCGCAGCAGCTCGCGCAGGCGCAGGCTGTCAGGCTGGCCGTCGGGCGTTTCCTGCTCGATGGTGCGGATGTACTTGTCGATCAGCTGGCGCATCGCGCGGCCATAGCTCACCCAGTCCGCGCTGCGCTGCGCCGACTGCAGGCGCAGGCCCATGTCGCCCAGCTCGCCGGGCAGGGTGGACATGCCATTGGCGAACGCAGCCAGCAGCGGCTCGGGCGCATCGATGCCGGCGAACAGCCGCTGCAGCATCGCGCTGCTGCCGCCTTTGGGCCCGGGCGCCGGCTCGCTGGCGGTCTCCACCCCGGTGCCCACGCTCTGTCGCCGCGACAGCAGCCGCCCGACGGCGGTGCCGGGGCGGGGGGAAGCGTCGTGCGGGTCCGTCATGCGGCAGGTCCTTGGCAGTGACCGGCGAGGTGCGCCGGGGCGAGGGGAGGTGGCAACAGTATCGGCGCGGGGCACGCCGGCTTGAACGCGGGGCCCGCTACGCCCGATATGCCACGATTGTAGGCAATCTGACCGCAGGAGCGTGCGATGAAGGTGATGCTGGTAGGCGCGACCGGACTGGTCGGGGGCCATGTGCTGCGGCAACTGCTGGATGACCCGCGTTGCGATGCGGTGATCGCCCCGACCCGCCGCGCGCTGAAGACCACGGATGCAGCGCTGCTCAACCCGGTGGTGGACTTCGCGCAGCTGCCGGCCGGGGCCGACTGGTGGGCGGTGGATGCCGTGATCTGTGCGCTTGGCACCACGATCAAACAGGCCGGCAGCCAGGAGGCCTTCGCACGGGTCGACCATGATTTCCCGCTGGCCGTGGCGCGGCTGGCGCGTGCCCACGGTGCGCATGCCTTCGCATTGAACTCGGCGATGGGCGCCGACCCGGGCTCGCGGATCTTCTACAACCAGGTCAAAGGACGGTTGGAGCAGGACCTGCGGGCGCTGGGCTACCCCTCGCTGACCCTGGTCCGGCCCGGGCTGATCGGCGGTGAGCGTGCCGAACGGCGTACCGGCGAGCATCTGGCCAGCGTGGTGCTCGGCGTGCTCGGCCCGGTGCTGCCGCGCGCCTGGCGGATCAATCCGGCCGGGAACATCGCCGCCGCGCTGGTCGAGGCGGCGTTGGTGCCCACGCCCGGCGTCAGGATCGTGGGTTCGGCCGACCTGGCGGAGCGGTGAGCCGCTGACGGCCGGATGCGCGGCGACCCGGTCACTGCGCTACCCTTTCAGCCCCTTTAGCGGTCCCTGCCATGTCCGTCGACAAGAACCAACGCGATCTCGAAGCCGGTATCCACACCGATCTGGAGGGGCGGCTGACCTACGGCGGCTACCTGCGCCTGGACCAGCTGCTGTCGGCCCAGCAGCCGCTGTCCAACCCGCCGCACCACGACGAAATGCTGTTCATCATCCAGCACCAGACCTCCGAGCTGTGGCTGAAACTGCTGGCGCACGAACTGCGCGCGGCGATCGGGTTCCTGCAGCGCGACGAGGTCTGGCAGTGCCGCAAGGTGCTGGCGCGCAGCAAGCAGGTGCTGCGCCAGCTGACCGAGCAGTGGTCGGTGCTGGAAACGCTGACGCCTTCGGAGTACATGGGCTTCCGCGATGTGCTGGGCCCGTCCTCGGGCTTCCAGTCGCTGCAGTACCGTTACATCGAGTTCCTGCTGGGCAACAAGAACGCGCAGATGCTGCAGGTGTTCTCGCACGACCCGGCCGGCCAGGCCCAGCTGCAGGAGGTGCTTGATGCCCCCAGCCTGTATGAGGAGTTCCTGCGCTACCTGGCCCGCTTCGGCCACCCGGTCCCGGCCGGCTACCAGGGCCGCGACTGGCAGCAGCCGCACGTGGCCGACGACGCCCTGCACCCGGTGTTCGAGCGGATCTACCAGAATACCGACCGCTTCTGGCGGGAGTATTCGCTGTGCGAGGACCTCGTCGATCTGGAGACCGCCTTCCAGCTGTGGCGCTTCCGCCACATGCGCACGGTGATGCGGGTGATCGGGTTCAAGCGCGGTACCGGCGGCTCCAGCGGGGTCGGCTTCCTGCGCCAGGCGCTGGAGCTGACCTTCTTCCCGGAGCTGTTCCAGGTGCGCACCACGATCCGCAACGACGACCCGATGCCGCCGGACGCCTGATCGGACATCGGCCGCAATAAGCCTATTCATATTTACCTGCCCCATCCGCCGTAGGGTGCGGCAGGCCCCGCCGTTGCTGCGCTGCCGGTCTCTGGCCGGAAGTTGCAGATGCAAGTTCAGCGACCATGCTGCCAGCGGTACACATCAGCGTGTATTTGACGTGAACGTGGTTGGTCTGGGATTCTCCCGCGCTGCTTTCGCACATCGGACGTGCATGTCTTCCACCGAACCCAGGAATCCCGCATGAGCGTAGACGCCGCCGCGAAATCCGTTCCCGATCCGGCGCTGCCGGAGTTCAAGACCACGCTGGGCCATCCGCGCCCGTTGTGGATGCTGTTCATGACCGAATTCTGGGAACGCTTTGCGTTCTACGGGATCCGCTGGGCCCTGGTGCTGTACATCGTCGCGCAGTTCTTCGACGGTGATTCGGCCGGCCAGGCCGCGGCCAGCCGGACCTACGGCGCCTACCTGGCGCTGGTCTACGCCGCCGCCATCTTCGGTGGCTACGTCGCCGACCGGGTGCTGGGCTACCAGCGTTCCATCCTGACCGGCGCGGTGATCATGGCTGCCGGCCTGTTCATGGTCGCGATGCCCAACAAGGAAATCTTCGAGCTGGGCCTGGCCACGATCATCATCGGCAACGGCCTGTTCAAGCCCAACATCTCGACCATGGTCGGCAAGCTGTACGGCCTGAAGGATGAGCGCCGCGACTCGGGCTTCACCATCTTCTACATGGGCATCAACATCGGCGCGATGATCGCCCCGGTGCTGACCCAGTACCTGGCCGAGCGCGTGTTCGGCACGCAGGCGATGCCGTCCTACAAGATGGTCTTCATCGCCTCGGGCATTGGCATGCTGATCAGCCTGGCCTGGTTCTACGTCGGCCGTGCCGGCCTGAAGGGCATTGGCGCCCCGCCGGCCGGTGCCGAAGGCTACGGCCGCATCGTGATGGTGTTCATCGGCGCGATCGTGGCGATCCCGGTGGCCTTCTTCCTGCTCTCCACCGGCGCCACCGCGCTGGCGTGGATCCTGGGTGTGATGTTCATCGCCCTGGCGATCCTGCTGCTGGTCGAAGGCATCCGCGAAGGCAAGGTCCAGCGTGACCGCGTGATCGCGATGCTGATCATCTTCACCTTCAACGTGATGTTCTGGATGTTCTTCGAACAGGCCGGCAGCTCGTTCACCTTCCTGGCCGACAACATCGTCAACCGCAACCTGGGCGGCTGGGAATTCCCGACCGCCTGGTTCCAGTCGGTCAACTCGGTGGCGATCATCACCCTGGCCCCGATCATTGCCTGGATCTGGATCAAGCTGGGCCGCGCCAACCCGTCCATCCCGCGCAAGTTCGGCCTGGGCCTGCTGTTCAACGGCGCGGCGTTCGCGCTGCTGATGGTGGCGCTGTCGAGCATGGTCGTGGACGGCAAGATTCCGTTCTGGACGCTGTTCATGGTCTACGTCATCCAGTCCATCGGTGAGCTGTGCCTGTCGCCGATCGGTCTGTCGATGGTGACCAAGCTGGCCCCGGTGCGCCTGGTCGGCTTCGGCATGGGCGGCTGGTTCCTGTCCACCGGCATCGGCAACAACATGTCCGGCATCTTCGCCGGCGTGGTCAGCGGCGAAGGCGGCATGACCGTGGAATCGGCCCTGAAGGGTTACACCTTCGGCTTCTGGGCGTTGATCATTTCCGGCGTGGTGCTGTTCCTGGTCGCCCCGCTGATCAACAAGCTGATGCACGGCGTCAAGTGAGGACCGCGATGCGCATGAAAGCAGCGGCAATGTCGATGATCGTGGCCGGCCTGCTGGCCGCCTGTTCGCCGTCGTCGGCGCCCACCACTGCGCCTGCGCAGCCGCTGGACACCTCCGAGCAGAAAACCCCGGTCGCCGATCCCGGCGCACCGGTGGCCTCGGGCAACACCCCGGCCGCGGCGGACATCGCCGCGATCGCGGCGCTCAACGCCCAGTTCGATCCTGCGCGTGATCCGGTCGCCGATCTGGCCACGGCCAAAGTCGAGGCCCAGCGCGGTGGCAAGCGGATCATCCTGGATGTGGGCGGCGAGTGGTGCCCGTGGTGCCATCTGATGGACGGGTTCATCGAAGGCGATGCGGAGATCCGCAGCTTCCGCGATGCCAACTACGTCTGGATGAAGGTCAACTACAGCGAAGAAAACGAGAACGCGGCGTTCCTGTCGCAGTTCCCGGCAGTGAAGGGCTACCCGCACCTGTTCGTGCTCGACGCCGACGGCACGCTGCTGCACTCGCAGTTCACCGGCGAGCTGGAAGCGGACAAGGGGCAGAAAAAGGGCTACGACCGTGGCCGCTTCTTCGCCTTCATGAAGCAATGGGCGCCACCCAAGGCGTCGTGACTGAACAGGCCGCGGATTCCGCGGCCTTTTTTTTTGCGCTCAATTTGTCGGCCACCCTGCCGCTACCTCCAAGGACCTCATGCCGCGCTGTTCGTGGCGGGCAACCGACGGAATTGGACGCATGCAGCCGGGCACCAGTGACACCCCCACCGATGTTTCCCTCGATGCGCCCGCCGGCGTGAGCCTGCCGTCGGTCGATGTGCTGCTGGACGACCAGACCGCGCCGGATGCGCTCGATGGCGAGGGCGGGACGCCGGCGCCGGGTGCGATCCGCTACCGCCTGCCGATGGTCTCCGTGCCCGGCAACGTGCTGCTCAAGGCCGCGGTGCAGAAACTGGTCGAGCAGAAGGCGCAGCTGGACGCGCTGGCACGCCAGGGCAGCCTGATCGGCCTGATCCCGGCCGAGTGGCAGGGTAGCGGCCTGCGCGGGGTGGACCTGCAGGGCTTCGTGCTGAGCGTGGTCCCGTTCCTGCACAACGCCAGCAAGGACGAAACCGCCCCGGCGCGCGTGCCGCTCAAGCATGTACTCGGTGATGCCGGCCGCTGGGACCAGCACGACGTCGAAGAACCCAAATCGCTGGCGTTCTTCCTGGCCAGCGACGATCGCGCCAGTGCCGGTACGAAGGACCCTGCCGAGGTGTATCTGGTCGGCGCGCTCGGCCTGGCCTGGGCGCACGAGGGGCGTACCCGCCCCGGCTTCCTGCGTGCGATGGGCTACGGCAGCATGGCCGCGCGCGTGCACCTGCTGCCGTACCCGGCGCCGGCGCAGCTGGCGCTGTACAGCGTGACCGCGCACGGGGTGACGCAGCTCTGGTGCGTGCTGGATCGCCGCAAGGTGCGCCCGCTGCTGGCGCCGTGGCTCAGCGTGCCGCTGCTGACCGCCTATGGGGTCACCCCCCCGCAGACCTGGCCGACCAGCTTCCCGGCGGTCGATGAGGTGGCCGCGGTGCTGGCCGCCGCACGTGGTGGCAAGGGCCCGGTCGAAGCGGACCTGGGCAAGGTGGCCGCCAAGGTTGCCCAGGACGCCTCCGGCGAAGCCTGGATGCCGGTCAGCCTGCTCCAGGTCGGCACCTGGTCACCGCGCTGGCGCTACTTCATGGCGACCTTCATCGGTCTGCCATCCCTGTTGCTGGTGGTGGCCGCGCTGGCCTTGCCGGGGGCGATCGAAGCGGCCGCCGTGGCGGCCTCGCTGGGGTTCGCCGGCGGTGCCATCGGCGCCCTGGCCGCGCCCTGGGTGCATGCGCGGCGCAAACACCTGAACTGAGGCGCTACTCGTCCATCCGCTGCAGGCCTTCGCCGGCCAGGCGCAGGATCAGCGTTTCCAGCATCTGTTCTTCTTCCTCGCTGAGCACGGACATCAGCTTGCGGGTGATGTCGATCACCAGCGGGGCGATGGTTTCGTACACCTCGAAACCGGCCGCCGACAGCGCCAGCACCGAGCGGCGCCGGTCGTCGCCATGGGTTTCACGCTTGATGAAGCCCCGTTCGAGCAGTCTGGCCACGGCGCGGCTGACCGCGACCTTGTCCATCGCGGTGCGATCGGACACCTCGCTGGCCGACGAGCCCGGGTACAGCGCCAGGACCGTGATCACCCGCCACTCGGGGATCGCCAGCCCATAACGGTCCCCATACAGCTTGGCGATGTTGCCGCTGACACGGTTGGACAGAACGCTCAGCCGGTACGGCAGGAACTGCTCCAGATCGAGCAGGGCGTGCGACGCGCGGATGCTGTGACTGCTGGGATCGGGCGGGCTCATGTTGCGGTGCACCTTGATGGTGGTTTCATGTGAAACTATAACCTACGTTCCGGACTCCGCATTCTCGCGGGTCTGCCTTCCTACCGCACCTGGTTTTTTCCGATGCGGACTGCTTTGGAGCCACAGCATGACCAGCCAAACGAGCACCGCGTCCTACGCACCCGATCCGGGCATGCAGGTCACCACCTTCGAAAACCCGATGGGCATCGATGGGTTCGAGTTCGTCGAGTTCGCCGCCCCGGCCGGCCGTGGCGCCGAACTGCACGACTATTTCCGCAAGATGGGCTTCACCGCCGTGCTGCGCCACAAGCAGCGTGCGATCACAGTCTATCGCCAGGGCGACGTGAACTTCCTGGTCAATGAAGAGCCGGACTCGTTCGCCTCGGATTTCGCCGAGAAGCACGGCCCGTGCGCCTGCGGTTTCGCGATCCGCTTCAAGAAGCCGGGCGACGAGGTCTACCAGATGGCCCTGGGCAACGGCGCCGAAGCGATCGACTTCAAGCCTGACACCCGCGCCGTCGCCGCCCCGATCATCAAGGGCATCGGCGACTGCATGCTGTACCTGGTCGACCGTTATGGCGCCAACGGCAGCATGTTCGATACCGATTACGCGCCGATCGAGGGCGTGGACCCGCGCCCGAAGGGCTTCGGGCTGACCTTCATCGATCACCTGACCCACAACCTGTACTTCGGCAACATGCAGCAGTGGTCGGACTACTACGAGCGGCTGTTCAACTTCCGCGAGATCCGCTACTTCGACATCAAGGGCCTCAAGACCGGCCTGGTGTCCAAGGCGATGACCGCGCCGGATGGCATCGTGCGCATCCCGCTCAACGAATCCTCCGATCCGAAGAGCCAGATCAACGAATACCTCGACGCTTACAAGGGCGAGGGCATCCAGCACATCGCCTGCTTCACCGAGAACATCTACGAGACCGTGGAAGCGATGCGCGCCCAGGGCGTGGAGTTCCTGGACACGCCGGAGACGTATTTCGACGTGATCGACATGCGCGTGCCCAACCACGGTGAAGACGTGGCCCGGCTGGCGAAGAACAAGATCCTGATCGATGCTGATCCGGAGACCAAGCAGCGCAAGCTGCTGCAGATCTTCACCACCAACTGCATCGGCCCGATCTTCTTCGAGATCATTCAGCGCAAGGGCAACGAAGGGTTCGGCGAAGGCAACTTCACCGCGCTGTTCGAGAGCATCGAGCGCGACCAGATGAAGCGCGGCGTGCTGTAAGACGCGCGCTGTAACGCACCGGCAGCCGCCCGCGTTACGCTGCAACGATGGCATCGGCGTCCGCGCCGGTGCCATCGGCTGTACTCCCTTGCCATCCACGCCTCCGGCGGAGCAGGACCATGAACAACCCGATGTCATCGCGCGGCTACCAGACCGGTTTCGGCAACGAGTTCGCCACCGAGGCGGTGCCTGGTGCGCTGCCGGTGGGGCAGAACTCCCCGCAGCGTGTCGCCCATGGCCTGTATGCCGAACAGCTGTCCGGCACCGCATTCACCGCGCCGCGCGGCAGCAACCGCCGCAGCTGGGTGTACCGCATCCGCCCCGCGGTGACCCACGGTGAGTTCACCCCCTTCGCCCAGCCGCACCTGCACGGTGACTTCGCGCAGGGTGCGGTCTCGCCCAACCAGCTGCGCTGGGATCCGTTGCCGCTGCCCGGTACGCCCACGGATTTCGTCGAGGGGCTGTACACGATGGGCGGCAACGGCTCGCCCGACGCCCACCATGGCGTGGGCATCCACCTGTATGCGGCCAACCGCGACATGCAGGGCCGCTACTTCTACAACGCCGATGGCGAGCTGCTGATCGTTCCGCAGCTCGGCCGCCTGCGCCTGCTCACCGAAATGGGCGTGATCGAGATCGAACCGCAGCAGATCGCGGTGATCCCGCGTGGCGTGCGCTTCCGGGTCGAACTGCCCGATGGCGATGCACGCGGCTACGTCTGCGAGAACTTCGGCGCCCTGCTGAAGCTGCCCGACCTGGGCCCGATCGGGTCCAATGGCCTGGCCAATCCGCGCGACTTCGAGACGCCCCACGCCGCATTCGAGAACGTCGATGGCGCGTTCGAACTGATCGCCAAGTTCGAGGGCCAGCTATGGCGCGCGGACATCGATCATTCGCCGCTGGACGTGGTCGCCTGGCACGGCAACTACGCGCCGTACCGCTATGACCTGCGCCGCTTCAACACGATCGGCTCGATCAGCCATGACCACCCCGATCCGTCGATCTTCCTGGTGCTGCATTCGCCCAGTGATACGCCGGGCACCAGCAACATGGATTTCGCGATCTTCCCGCCGCGTTGGCTGGTCGCGCAGAACACGTTCCGCCCGCCGTGGTTCCACCGCAACATCGCCAGCGAGTTCATGGGCCTGATCCACGGTGCCTACGATGCGAAGGCCGAAGGCTTCGTGCCGGGCGGTGCTTCACTGCACAACTGCATGAGCGGCCACGGCCCGGACGCGGCGACCTTCGAGAAGGCCTCCGCCGCCGACCTGAGCAGACCGGACGTGATCAAGGACACCATGGCCTTCATGTTCGAAACCCGCGGCGTGATCCGCCCGACCGCCCAGGCCATGGCGGCAGCGCACCGCCAGCGCGGGTACCAGCACTGCTGGCAGGGCTTGAAGGCGAATTTCTCGGGGTAGGCAGCCTCAAACCGCCGCGATCTGGAACCGCTCGGCATGCGCCGTCGGCAGCACCTCCAGCAACCGCTGCCGCACCCGTCCGGCGTAGCCGGTCGAGGTCAGCCCGGGCAGCGCCTCCAGCGCGGCGTGCAGTGCGGCCATGACCGCGTCGTCGCTGCGGGCCTGCTGCAGGGTGTGGAACAGCGCCGCCGCCTGCGGATGGCGCTGCAGTTCCAGGATGTCGAGCAGGTAGATCCGCGCGGCGACCAGCGAGCGGCGGCGTTCGGTCACCGGCGCCAGCGCCGCGGTCGGCATCACGCTGGGTGCGGGCGCGGCGGGCGCGGCAACGGTGACCTCCGCGGCCGCACTGGACACCAGATACCCGGTCTGGATCAGCTGGATCACCATCGCCGGGGTCTCCGGGCCCACCAGCTGGCCCAGCTGGACCAGGTCACGCTGGCCGTCGCACAGGATCAACAGCCGGCGCTGGCGCATGTCCAGCGGAGCGCGGTGGGCCTGCAGCGCGGTGCGGGCAAGGTCGGTCTTCTGCGGTTGCATGGGGGCGGGGTCGATGCGGTGCAGGCCGAGCCTGAACGCGGCAGGTGAAACGCCGATGACAACGACAGTGTGCATGCCGCCCACACGGCGCACGCGCTAGGCTGCGCCCATTCACCGGGAGATGCAGGCATGAAACAGCTGGGAAGCGTGATGGCACTGGGGATGGTGCTCGCCTTGGCCGCGTGCGGACGCGCGCCGGAAACCCCGTCCAGCGACGCCGAGGCAGCGGTGCCTGCGCCGGCGGCGTACACCGCGCCCAGCGCGCCCGCCACGGCGGCATCGGGCACGCCAACAGCGGGGCCGGCACGCCTGGACGGCTACGGCCCCGTCGCGTTGGGCAGTACGCTGGAGGAGGTCCGCGCGGCCTGGAAAGAACCGCTGCAGGGCGAGGTCGCCGACGACTACTGCCATGCGCTGCGACCCGAAGGCGCACAGGCCGAGGACGTCATTTTCATGATCGAGGGCAAGCGCCTGGTCCGCTATGACGTGCGCAACGACCGCACCGTCGCCCCCGGTGGCGGCAAGGTCGGCATGTCGCTGGGCCAGCTGCAGACGCTGTACCCCGACCGCGGCGATCTGACCCCGCACAAGTACGACGCGCAGGGCCACAACCTGCGCGTGCGCCCGGCGGCCGAGGGCGGTGCGCTGATCAACTTCGAGATCAACGGCGATGGCAACGTGACCGCGTGGCGCGTTGGCAAGACACCGCAGGTCGACTACGTGGAAGGCTGTTCCTGAGCCACCGCTACCGTCCTGGCCCGGGTGCCGGGGCGGGCGTTCACCGTTCGGGCCGGGCGGGCCCTAGAATCGGCCCACACCCGTCACCGGGGAGCACCAGATGATCGCTGCCACTGTTTGGTTCGTGCTGGGCCTGGTGCTGTTGGCACTGGGCGGGGACAGCATCGTCCGTGCCGCCTCCGGGCTGGCCCAGCGCTTTGGCGCCTCACCGTTCGTGGCCGGGTTGCTGCTGGTGGCCTTCGGCACCTCGCTGCCGGAACTGGTGGTCAACGCCCGCGCCTTCGTGGTCGGGGCGGAAGAACTCGCGCTGGGCAACGCGGTGGGCAGCAACATCGTCAATGTCGGCCTGACCCTGGGGCTGGCGGCGCTGGCCGCACCGCTGCTGGTCCGTGCGCGCCTGCTCTCGCCGCTGCTGGTGTGCCTGGCGGCGGCAAGCCTGCTGCTGATCCTGTTCGGCCTGGATGGCGTCATCGCGCGCTGGGAAGGGGCGGTTCTGCTGCTCGCCTTCGTCGGGCTGCTGGTGTTCCTGCTGCGCCGTGCGCGGTTGGAATCCGAGCCGGTGCGCGAGGCCATCGCCGGCTATGCCATGACCCGCACCGGGCTGTTCCTGAACCTCCTGCGGCTGCTGTTCGCGGCGCTCTGCCTGTATGTCGGCGCGCGCTGGGTTGTGCAGGCCGCGCCGGTGTTCGGCGCCGGGCTGGGCTGGTCGCCGTTGCTGGTTGGCCTGTTGCCGGTGGCGATCGGCACCGCATTGCCCGAAGTGGCGGCGGCGATCGCGGCGGCGCGGCGTGGGCAGGGTGACATGGTGCTGGGCCATGTGATCGGCTCGAGCCTGTTCAACCTGCTGGTGGTGGTCGGCGGCATGGCCGCGCTGCGCCCGCTGGCGCTGCCCGCATCGTTCGTGAAACTGGAGCTGCCGGCGGCGATCGCCTTCGTGCTGGTGCTCTACCCGATGCTGCGCGGTGATCTGACGATCAGCCGGCGTGAGGGCGCGGTGCTGGTGGTGGCCTTCGTCGGCTGGATCGCGCTCGAGCTGGCGTTGATCGGCAGCGTGTGAGGTTGATGGCCAACTGTTGAAGCAGCCGGCCAGCCGCCGGCGCTACCGTTTCGCAGGCTGGTTGCAGCCGGCCAAAGGTCGGCCCTGCCGTTTTGCAGGCGTGTTGCAGCCGACCAACGGTCGGCTCTACTGGCTGTCCCGGGAAACGGGGGCCTTGGCATCGTCGGTCTCGTCTGCGCGGCGCGGTTCCGGCGGCGGCAGCTGTTCTTCCTTGGCGGTCTTGTGCCCGGGCAGCTCTGGCCGGGTTTCCATCAGCAGCGACAACGCGGCCTTGGCCATCATGTGCGCACTGATCGGTGCGGTGATGAACAGGAACACGGTGATCAGCAGTTCGCGCGGCTGCGGGTCTTCGCCGAGGAAGATGTGGTAACAGACCGAGCCGACCAGCACGCAGCCCACGCCCAGCGTGCTGGCCTTGGTCGGTGCGTGCAGGCGCTTGAAGAAGGTCGAAAGCTTCACCAGGCCGAGCGCGCCGACCAGGATGAAGAAGCAGCCGAACAGCAGCAGGATCGACAGCACGATCTGGATGAAGGTGATCATTCGACGATGTCCCGGCGCAGCACGAACTTGCTCAGCACCACCGTGCTGCCGAAGCCGAGCATGGCGATGATCAGCGCGGCTTCGAAATACACCGCCGAGTTGAGGTACATGCCGAACAGCATCAGCTCGGCGATCGCCGTCACCGACAGCGTGTCCAGGGCGAGGATGCGGTCGGGCACGGTCGGGCCGCGCAGCAGGCGCCAGGTGGCCAGCAGCATGGCCAGGCCGACCACGTGCATGCACACCACCATCGTGGTCTGGATGAACATGTATCCGGTCATGGGAAGATCTCCATCAGCGGGGCTTCGTAGCGGGATTTGATCTGCCGGATCAGCGCATCCGGATCATCCAGATGCAGCACGTGCACCAGCAGATACCTGCGGTCATCGGACAAGGCCGCCGACACCGTGCCCGGGGTCAGCGTGATCATGCTGGTCAACGCGGCGATGCCGTGGATGTTGGCGATATCCAGCGGCAGCCAGATGAAGCCGGGGTGGATGCGGCGCTCCGGCCCCAGCACCTGGATCGCGACCCGGATGTTGGAGATCAGGATGTCCCACAGGGTCACGAACAACAGCTTGGGGAGGGGCTTGAGCGAGCCGATCCGCGCGAACTCGCGGTCCAGCCGGGCGGCGAACAGCGGCACCACCACGCCCAGGATCATGCCGAGCACGAACTGGCCCAGGGTGAAGCTGTCGGACATCAGCAGCCAGAACACCACGACCATCACGCTCAGCGAGGGCGAGGGCAGCACGCGTTTGTAGAGGGAAGGCTTGCGCGTCATGGCTGGCGGATCTCCGGCGTGGTGGCGCGCAGCTCACCCACGTAGTCCTGCGGCTGCAGCAGCTGGGTGGCCATCGCATCGGTGTGCTGCATCAGCGGGCCGGCGAACACGCTCATCGCGATGCCATAGCTGAGCAGCAGCGCGGCGGCGAACAATTCCACGGTGCGCGTGGGCGCCTTGCGCGGCTTGGGTGCGCCTTCTTCGACCACCGGCACGCGCCAGAACAGGCGGATGCCGCCGCGGGTCAGGCCGACGATGACCATCAGGCTGCTGCCCAGCACGGCGGCCCAGACTGCCCAGGTGTACTGCGCGGGCATCCCGGCCAGCAGCGCAGCCTTGGCCAGGAAGCCGGACAGCGGCGGCAGGCCCGCGACCGACACCGCACCGATCAGGAACAGTACCGCAGGCGTTTCCTTGCCCGGCATCGGCGCGATGACTTCCTTGCGATCGCTGGCACCGCCGCGGCGGCGGCGGATCAGATCGGCAATGAGGAACAGTGCGGCGGCCACGAAGGTGCTGTGCGGCAGGTAGTAGAGGCCGGCCGAGAGCACTTCGGGCGTACGCACCGAGAAGGCGATGAACAGCGTCGCTGCCGAGACCACCACCAGGTAGGAGATCAGCACGCGCAGGCGTGCCGCAGCGAGCACGCCCAGGCCGCCCAGCACGAGGGTGGCCACACCGGCCCAGAGCAGCCACTGGCTGCCGTAGCCGGCCATCGGTCCGGCACCCTCGCCGAACCACAGCGTGCTGACCCGCAGCACCGCGTACAGGCCGACCTTGGTCATGATCGCGAACAGCGCCGCCACCGCCGCCGGCGCACGCGCATACGCTTCGGGCAGCCACAGATACAGCGGCATCAGCGCGGCCTTGCTGCAGAACACCAGCAGCAACAGCCCCATGGTCGCCTTGACCAGGGTCAGGTGCGAGGCCGGCACTTCAGCGATGCGCTGGGACAGTTCGGCCATGTTGAGCGAGCCCAGCGAGGCGTACAGCAGGCCGAGTGCGATCAGGAACAGGGTCGAGGCGGTGACGTTGAACACCACGTAGTGCAGGCCGATGCGCATGCGCAGGCCGCGCCCGCCGCTGAGCAGCAGGCCGTAGGAGGCGATCAGCATCACCTCGAAGAACACGAACAGATTGAAGATGTCGCCGGTCAGGAACGCGCCGTTCAGGCCGACCAGCTGGAACTGGAACAGCGCATGGAAGTGCGGCGCGCGCCGGTCCCAGCCCGAGCAGGCGTGCAGCAGGCAGGGGATGGCCAGCAGCAGGGTGGTCACCAGCATCCATGCCGAGAGGCGGTCGGCCACCAGCGCGATGCCCAGCCGCGAGGGCCAGTCGCCCAGCAGGTACACCGCGATACTGCCATCGGCGGTCTGCGCGAACAGCAGGGCCACCGCGGCGGCCAGCGCGGCCAGCGTGGTCCACGCCACCGTGCGCTGCACCTTCGGCCCGTAACGGCGGTGCTCGACGAACAGCGAGCAGGCCGCGCCGAACAGGGGAATCAGGATGGGCAGGATCACCGCATGGTTCATGCGCCGCCCTCCCGGCCCGGCGCGGTATCGGCAGGCAGCTCTTCTTCTTCGTGCGCGTCCACGTGGTCGCTGTGGTTGTCGCTGCGACTGCGCATGGCCAGCACGATGCTGACCGCGGTCATCGCAAACGCGATCACGATGGCGGTGAGCACCAGCGCCTGCGGCAGCGGATCGGTGTAGTTGCCCAGGTCGCTGTCGATGCCCTCACGCAGCACCGGCGCCTTGCCCTGCACCAGGCGTCCACCGGCGAAGATCAGCAGGTTGGTCGCATACGACAGGAAGGTCATGCCGAGGATCACATCGAAGCTGCGCGCGCGCAGCAACAGGTAGATGCCGATCGCGCTCAGTACGCCGATGGCGCTTGCCAGGGCCAGTTCCATCAGTGCATCTCCCCGGTTTTTGCCGAACGGCGGGTGGGATCGATCTCGCCTTTGCGGGCGTTGCGGGTGCGCGAGGGCTTGATCGTGCCCATCATCGAGAGCATCAGCATCACCCCGCCGAACACCACCAGGTACACGCCGGTATCAAAGCCGATCGCACTGGCCAGCGGCACCTCGCCGATCAACGGAATGTGCAGGTCCAGGTGGCCGCTGGTCAGGAACGGCACGCCGAACAGCATCGAGGCGCAGCCGCTGAGGATGGCGATCAGCAGACCGGCACCGATGCAGCGGATGTAATCGAAGCCGAAGCGCGATTCCACCGAAGTGGTGCCTTGGATGACGTACTGGATCAGCAGCGGCACGGCCAGCACCAGCCCGGCGATGAAGCCGCCGCCGGGCGCGTTGTGGCCGCGCAGGAACAGGAAGATCGAGACGGTCAGGGTCAGCGGGAACATGATCTGGGCAAGATCGGCCGGTACCGGCAGCTTGATCGGCGGGCCGGGCATGATCTGCTCCGGTGCCATCCGCGAGCGGCGCAGCATGGCGTGCACCACCAGCGCGGCGATGCCGAACACGGTGATCTCACCGAAGGTATCAAAGCCACGGAAGTCGACCAGGATCACGTTGACCACGTTCTGCCCATAGGCCTCCGGCAGCGCACGTGCCAGCAGCTCGCCGGCCATGGTGTTGGGCGGCAGGGTCATGGCGGTGTAGGCCATCGCGGCCAGGCCACCACCGGCGACGATCGCGATCACCGCATCGCGCCGCTTGCGCCAGACCGACTTCTCCGGCGGCGACTGGATCGGCAGGTAGTTCATGCCCAGCAGCATCAGCACCAGGGTGACCATCTCCACCAGCAGCTGGGTCAGGGCCAGATCCGGCGCGGACAGGAACACGAAGGTCAGCGAGACCATCAGGCCGACGCCACCGACCACCAGCACCGCCAGCAAACGCTGCCGGTAGACGAACAGCGCGCCCAGCGCGCAGGCCATCATCACCAGCCACAGAGCCCAGCCCAGCAGCGGGATCGGCTGCGGCGAGGGCCAGTTGGGCGAGGCGGGATGGGCCACGAACGGGGCGGCGGCGACGATCACCGCCACCACCACCAGCGCCATCAGCATGCGCTGCAGGCTGCCGTTGGCCAGGCCCTGGGTGAGCCGGTGGGCGAAGCCGAACACCAGGTCCAGCTGCTTGTGGAAAATGTTGCGGCCGATGCTGCGGCTGACCACCGCGTGCAGGTCGATCAGGCGGCGCAGGCCGAAGTACAGCGCGATGCCGCCGACCACACCGGCTGCGCTCATCGCCAGCGGCATGTTGAACCCGTGCCAGACCGAGAGGCTGTAGGCCGGCATCGCCGGGCCGAGGATGGACGACGCCGCGGCGTGCAGTACCGGGGCGATGGTGATCGCCGGCGCAACGCCGACGGCTACGCAGACCACCACCAGGATCTCCACCGGCACCTTCATGAAGCGCGGCGGCTCATGCGGGACGCGGTCCAGATCGTGTGGCCCCTTGCCGAAGAAGGTGTCGTGCACGAAGCGCAGGCTGTAGGCCACACCGAACACGCCGGCCAGCAGCGCGGCGATCGTCATGGCGATGCGCATCGCCTCCGGCCCGGCGGTCAGGGCTTCGGCGAACAGCATTTCCTTGGACAGGAAGCCGTTGAGCAGCGGGATGCCCGCCATGGCCAGCGAAGCGATGATCGCCAGCGCGCTGGTGATGGGCATCAGCTTTCGCAGTCCCCCCAGCTTGCGCATGTCGCGGGTACCGGTTTCATGGTCGATGATGCCGGCGGCCATGAACAGCGAGGCTTTGAAGGTGGCGTGGTTGAGGATGTGGAACACACCGGCCACCACCGCCATCGGCGCGGACAGGCCGAACAGCATCGTGATCAGGCCCAGGTGGGAGATCGTCGAATAGGCGAGCAGGCCTTTGAGGTCATGCTGGAAGATCGCGTTCCAGGCACCGATCAACAGGGTGATCGCACCGATCCCGCTGACCGTATAGAAGAACAGGTCGGTGCCGGCCAGCGCCGGGTGCAGTCGGGCCAGCAGGAAGACGCCGGCTTTGACCATCGTGGCCGAGTGCAGGTAGGCCGAGACCGGCGTCGGCGCGGCCATCGCGTGCGGCAGCCAGAAGTGGAACGGGAACTGGGCGCTCTTGGTGAAGATGCCGGCCAGGACCAGGAACAGCGCATAGGGATACAGCGAACTGGCGCGGATCAGATCGCCGGCGGCGAGCACGGCATCCAGTTCGAAGCTGCCGACGATGCGGCCGATCAACAGCACGCCGCCAAGCAGGGCCAGGCCGCCGCCGCCGGTGACCACCAGGGCCATCCGGGCGCCCTCGCGGGCGTCCTGCCGGTGCGACCAGAAGCCGATCAGCAGGAACGAGCTGATGCTGGTCATTTCCCAGAACACCATCAGCAGCAACAGGTTGCCCGACAGCACCATGCCCAGCATGGCGCCCATGAACAGCAGCAGGTAGCAGTAGAAGCGGTGGGCGCTGTCGCGGGCACTGAGGTAGTAGTGGGCGTACATCACCACCAGTGCGCCGATCGCCAGCACCATCCCGGCGAACATCCAGGCCAGGCCATCCAGGCGCAGCGAGAAGGCCAGGCCGATCTGCGGTATCCACTCCCCGTAACTGCGGACGATGCCGCCGTCCATGATCGCCGGGGTCATCGTCGCCAACAGCGCCAGGCCCCCCAGCGGAGCGGCCGCGGCTACCCAGGCGGCCGTGGAGCGGGAGGTGCGGCGGAATGAAGCGACAGCCACTGCCATCAGGAAGGGCAGGGCGAGCAGCAGGAGCAGACTAGGATTCATGCAGGGAATGCGGGATTCACGAGCAGGCCGCTCAGTCTAACAGGCAGGCAATTGCTGCCGATACACCCGAATACGCCCTCAATTGCATGTAACGTGCACTGATTCATTTTTTCCGGGCAGCGCCCGGCCCCATTCGGGTCCGTCGGCGGCCGTATGGAAGCCCGCTGGTGACTTTGCCGACTGTGGCCTCCCGACGCCTGTGGAAACGGATCCGGAACCAGGCGTCGCAGGGGCTGCGGGGCCGAAACGGTGTGCACGAAGATGAACGGTGGCCGTCGCTCGAAAGGCCACTGGGGACGATGCTGGAGGGTGCGGCGTGGAGTGCCGGTGAGTGTCCGCGCTCGTTCAGGAAAAGCGGGTCAGTAGCGCCAGTCCATCCGGCGATAGAGCTTGGCCAATACCCACAGGGGGCCGATCAACAGGTAGACCAGATCGGTCAGGAAGCTCGGCTTGCGGCCTTCGTGCTTGTGGCCGATGAACTGCGCCACCCACGCCACGGCAAAAAGCCCCAGCGCCAGCCAGAACAGGTTCACCAGGCCGATCTCGGCTTCCAGCAGCCGGCAGACGCAGCCGCTGACGAAGAAGAACGCGAGCATGCCGTAGCCCAGCGTGCGCGAAAGACGGTTGTAGAAGCACCAGGCGGCGAACATCGCCAGGCCGGCCCAGATCCCGTTCTGGAACCAGGTGATCAGCGGCGGCAGGCACCACAGCAGGGCGATGACCGACCACGCGATCGCCGGGACGGCCAGGACGTGGATGCGCTGGTTCAGCACATTGCGGTGGTCGTCGGAATAGCTGGCGAAGTAGCGGTCGATCGGGCGTGCGACGGTGGTGGCCATGGTCCCTCCCAGGATCTGCAGAGCATACCGCCCCGGGCGGGTGGAGCCGACCGTTGGTCGGCTTGCTCTCGCCCAGACGATACCCCTCGTGCTGCACGCGATAGGCCACCAACGTCCGCGGCAGTCGACCAACGGTCGACTCTACGGCCGGGACCCCCGGCCATCACGGCCGGGGGCGCAGGCGAATCAGTCGACCGAGATCCCGGCCAGGCGCTGCAGCGCCTCGGCGTACTTGGCGCGGGTACGTTCGATGATCTCGGCCGGGATGCTCGGGCCGGGCGCGGTCTTGCCCCAGTCCAGCGTCTCCAGGTAATCGCGGACGAACTGCTTGTCGTAGCTTGGCGGGCTGGTGCCCACCTCGTACTCGTCGGCCGGCCAGTAGCGCGAGGAATCCGGGGTCAGCATCTCGTCCATGATGTACAGACGGCCATCGGCATCGGTGCCGAACTCGAACTTGGTGTCGGCCAGGATGATGCCGCGCTCGCGCGCATAGTCGGCGGCGAAGGCGTAGATGCGCAGGGTCGCATCGCGTACGCGCTCGGCCAGGTCCGCCCCGACCGCCTTCACCATCGCATCGAAATCGATGTTCTCGTCATGGTCGCCGACGGCGGCCTTGGTCGAGGGGGTGAAGATCGGTTCGGGCAGCTGCTCGGCCTGGCGCAGGCCGTCAGGCAGCTCGATGCCGCTGATCTTGCCGGTGCGCTGGTAGTCCTTCCAGCCACTGCCGATCAGGTAACCGCGGGCGATCGCCTCCACCGGGACCGGCTTGAGCTTGCGGGTGACCACCGCGCGCTTGGCGTACAGGGCCGGATCCACGCCCTCGGGCAGCACGCTGGCGACATCGATGCCGGTCAGGTGGTTGGGCATCAGGTGCGCGGTCTTGGCGAACCAGAAGTTCGAGACCTGGCAGAGCATTTCGCCCTTGCCGGGGATCGGGTCGGGCAGCACCACGTCGAAGGCTGACAGACGGTCGGTCGCGACCATCAGCAGGTAGTCCCCCGGCGGTGTGCCGGCGGGGAGCCGGTCGCGCGGAATGTCGAAAACATCACGCACCTTGCCGCGATGGCGCAAGGGCAGGCCGGGGAGATCGGATTGCAACAACGTGGTCGGCACGGGCACTCCTGAGGCTTCGTCATGACAGCTGTCCAGGGGACCCGGAGGGCCCGCACAGACAGCGGGCGGCCTAGTGTAAAGCGGGTTGGGCCTGCTGTGACGTAAAATGAGGATCCTTTGTCGCCTCGGCTGCCCAGACCACCATGCGCTGGTACGGAAAACTGCTCGGATTCATCGCTGGCGCCCTGTTGTTCAGGCCCAATCCGCTGTTCGGGGCCGCGTTCGGGCTGTTGCTGGGGCATGCCTTCGACGCGGACTGGTTCCGGCTGAACAGGGAAAATCCCTACCGTGAGCTGGGGCTGACCTCCGAGGCGACCGATGCCGAGATCGACCTGGCCTACCGCCGGCTGATGTCCCAGTACCACCCCGACAAGGTGGTCGGCGCCGCCCCGGAGCTGCGCCAGCAGGCCGAGCGCAAGTCGCGCCAGCTCAATGCCGCCTATGACCGCATCAAGACCCTGCGCAAGCGCTGATTCCGCGCGGCGCTCCCTTTCAACATCCTGAAGGTCCCGGCCATGTCCAACTGCATCATTGCTCCCTCCATCCTGTCCGCCGATTTCGCCCGCCTGGGCGAGGAAGTGGACAACGTGCTCGCGGCCGGCGCCGACTGGGTGCATTTCGATGTGATGGACAACCACTATGTGCCGAACCTGACGATCGGCCCGCTGGTCTGCCAGGCGCTGCGCAAGCATGGCGTGACCGCACCGATCGACGTGCACCTGATGGTGGAGCCGGTGGACCGCATCATTCCGGATTTCGCCGAGGCCGGCGCGACCTACATCAGCTTCCATCCGGAGGCGAGCCGCCACGTGCACCGCACCATCCAGCTGATCCGTTCGCTGGGCTGCAAGCCGGGCGTGGTGCTCAATCCGGCCACGCCGGTGGACATCCTGGACTGGGTGCTCGATGACCTGGACCTGGTGCTGGTGATGTCGGTCAACCCGGGCTTCGGCGGCCAGGCCTTCATTCCCTCGGCGCTGGACAAGGTGCGCGCGATCCGCAAGAAGATCGATGCCAGCGGCAAGGACATCCGCCTGGAGATCGACGGTGGCGTGAAGGCCGACAACATCGGTGCCATCGCGGCGGCCGGTGCGGATGCGTTCGTGGCCGGCTCGGCGATCTTCAATGCGAAGACCAGCTACCAGGACATCATCGCGCAGATGCGCGGCAATGTCGCCGCGGCGCGGGGCTGAGCCATGGGATCGGTGGCTGCCGTGACCATCCGCGTGGCCACCGCCGAGGATGCGGGGCGGATCCTGCGCTTCATCCGCGAGCTGGCGATCTACGAAAGGGCCGAGTCGTCGGTGCAGACCGACGAAGCGGGCATCCGCGCGAGCCTGTTCGGGCCGGAAGCGAAAGCGCACGCGCTGATCTGCGAGGCCGACGGCGTGGCCATCGGCTATGCGGTGTATTTCTACAATTACTCGACCTGGCTGGGCCGCAACGGGATCTACCTGGAAGACCTGTACGTGAGCCCGGAACGGCGCGGCAGCGGGGCCGGCAAGGCATTGCTGCAGCACATCGCACGGATCGCGGTGGCCGAAGGCTGCGGCCGGTTCGAGTGGTCGGTGCTGGACTGGAATGAACCGGCGATCCAGTTCTACCAGGCCGCCGGTGCGAAGCCGCAAAGCGAGTGGACGGTGTACCGGATGGAAGGCGAGGCATTGCGGACCTTCGCCGAAGGCTGAGCACCCGGCAGAGCCGACCGTTGGTCGGCTGCCGCAGCCAACCCACCCCGGTAGAGCCGACCGTTGGTCGGCTGCCCTCCCGGCGGCAAAAAAAAAGACCGCACCCTTGCAGATGCGGCCCCGGGAACAGCGGGAGGCTGATCCTGCCTCCATCCATCTTCCTTGCTATGGCCTTCCATTCTCCGGGCCATCGGTGACGCTTTGATGACGTTCACCGACGGCCACCCCGCGCGCTGCTAGCCTTCGCTTCCCCACTCCCTGGAAGTACCCCATGAGCCGTCCCCATTGGCGTTTGATCCTCAACGGCAAGGCCACCGGCAATGAGGATGTGCGCGAGGCGGTGGCAGCACTGCGCGAGCGCGGGGTGCAGCTGGAGGTGCGGGTGACCTGGGAGTCGGGCGATGCCGAGCGCTACGTGGCCGAGGCGATCGCACACGGGGTCGACACGATCATCGCGGCCGGCGGAGACGGCACGCTCAGCGAGGTGGCCGAGACGCTGGCCCATCGCGAGGAGCCGGCCGATGCACTGCCGTCGCTGGGCCTCTTGCCGCTGGGCACGGCCAATGACTTCGCCACGGCGGCCGAAATTCCCGACGAACCGCTGGCGGCGCTGGAGCTGATCAGGCACGCGCCGGCGCGGCCGGTCGATCTGCTGCGCATCGATGCCGACGGCAAGGTGTGGTGGTGCGCGAACGTAGCCAGTGGCGGTTTCGGCACCGAGGTGACGGTGGAGACCGATGAGGGCCTGAAGAAGGTGCTCGGCGGGCTGGCCTATCTGGTGACCGGGGTCTCGCGGCTGGGCCGGATCGATCCCATCCAGGCGCGGGTCCGGGCGCCGGGCTTCGAATGGGCCGGTGGCTTCATCGCGCTGGGCGTTGGCAACGGCCGCCAGGCCGGCGGCGGCCAGGTGCTGTGCCCGGAGGCCCTGATCGACGATGGTGTGCTCGATATCACCGTGATTCCCGAGCTGAGCGGGGAGGTGGCGTCCACCTTCGCTGCGCTGGTCAAGGGCGGCAAGCGCGGTGCGCTGGAACAGGTGGCCGAACGTGTCCAGGCGCCGTGGGTGGAGATCGAGGCCGAGGCGCCGCTGACCCTCAATCTGGATGGCGAGCCGGTCCAGGCCCGCCATTTCCGCATCGACTGCGTGCCGGGGCGGGTCAACCTGCATGTAGCGCTGGACAGCCCGCTGCTGTCCAGAGCCTGAGTTCCGGCGCGGCTGCGGGGCCGTCCTGCATACGGCTGGCGCGTGGTGGCGCCTGCCGTGCCCGGCTCACTTGAACAGGCGGTCCAGCAACCGGCCGGCCGCGTTTTCAACCGTCTGATCCGCGCGCCCACCGATACCCGTGGCGACGCCGCCCGACGTGACTGAGCGATCCTTGAAGGAAACGGGGAATGTCTGCAGCCGTCGCAGTCGTCCCTGGCCCAGGTTTTCGTACTGGCCGAAGCTGGCACTGATATCGAAGCGGCTGCCCGGGGTCTGCGCCTCGTTCATGGCGCGCTGCACGAGGAAGGTGACCGTGCTGGATCGGCCTGGCAGCAGGGTGAAGGTCGGGTCGACCCGGTTCGTGGTGGCGATCGGGATGCCCTTGATCGTGTCTTTGTCCTGCCCGCCGAAGAAGCGGTAGGTATAGCCGTGGCTGTCGGTCGCGTTGAAGGTGTCGTACTCATAATTCAACACCATCGGCTGCGACGACACATTGCGCAGTGTCATCGTCACCGTGATCTCTACCGAGCCGCGCGTGCGCTGTCCTGCCCGGATCGAATCCAGCCGCGCTTCGATATCGCCAAATCGCTCCAGTGCGCCGGTGTTGTCGGGGGCCGGCACGCCGCAGCGTTGGTTCAACGCGTCCAGCTGGGCACGCAGCTGTGCGTTCTCACGACGGAGCGCGTCGGCGGATTGTGCGTGGGCAGGCACGGCCTGACCGGCCAGCAATGCGGCCGCCGCAGCGGCCGACAGCAGCGACTGCTTCAAGGTGATTCCGTTCATGTGCAGATCCTCAATGCATGGACATGGCTGCGCCAAACAGGCCGAGCACGGTGAGATTGACCAGCACCCAGACGATGCCCGCAGCGAACAGGCTGGCCAAGGTGATCAACAACTGCTTGATGCCATCGGGGTTCCCCTTGCTTTGCGCATAGGCGAAACACAGGATCGTGCTGAGCAGGAACAGCACCACACCGACGATGCCGACGATCGGCACCAGCGCGCAGCCCCAGCCGATCCATCGCAGCGTCCTGGCCGTGCGCATCAGGCCGTCGGTTGCGCGCCGCCCGGCTTCCTCGCGCACGAGGCGCTGCTGCAGCGCGTTCTGGACGTCGCTTTCATTGAGTTGATTCATGGATGATTCCCCTGTGGATTCCGAAACGATCAGCTGCCCAACGCACGCCGTGCGCAGTCCTCCGGTGAAACGCACGGATCCTCTTCCGCTGGCTGCGCTGCCACCGCCGGATCGGGCGAGTAGGACGCCAGGACGCGTCCGCTGCGGTCCAGAAGCTGGACATGCGTGACATAGGCATTGATGCGACGCTGGTTCAGATCGGCAGACTGGACGAAGAAGTAGGTCCGCAGCCGGGGTTTGCTGTTCCATCGGCTGCGAAGCCCTTCGAGCTCGCGGGCAACCGTTTCGTCAGCGACCGGGGCGAGCTGGACCTGCGCGGGATTGGCCCAGGTGTAGCTATACTCCGGAATGTCCATGAAGTAGCGGTACTTGCCGCCGTTGAATTCGCCGACCGGGAAGCCCTTCCGCTCGAAGTCATAGGCCTGCAGGTCGGCATCATCCAGTTCGCTCCAGTAATAGGGCGAGCGGCCAGCGTCTGCGATGCTCTGTTCGAGCTGCGGGCGAAGCGCCCCCATCAGGTCCTTGCGGCGGAAGGTATCGGCGGTGCCGCGGTATTCCTGCGAGGCAAGGCTGGCCATCGTGTCGAAATCCGTCGGAAGCTTGGACATGGCGGCATAAAGAAACATGACCTGCTGGCCGCTATCCAACTTGCGGTACTCGGCCAGCGGCTTGGCCAGGTCGGCTTGAGGAAGGGTGGTGGGCGCCGGTTTATCGGCGTTTGCCTCACCCTCGGCCGCAGCGGCGTTGCTGTCCTTATCGGTACTCGGGGAAGCTGCATCGCCTTTGCCGCCGCATCCGACGAGCAGCAGGGACAGGGTGAGCGCAGTAGAAACTGATCGCAGCGCAGAGAGGGCCATGGCGTCCTTGACGTGGTGATGGGATGGCGGCAAATCTGCGTCCAGATGCGCAGCGACGCAGGTCATGGACATGACTTGACGAACAACACAGGAGATGGTTGTGAAAGCGGAGCTTATGGAAGAGCTGTACGCGGGGGTCACCGACCCGGAGCGGATGCAGTCATTCGTTGAACGTCTCGGTCGCGCGGTCGGTTGCCACTCCGGCAGCGTGACCCTGCGCGACGTGCACGGGGGGCGACACAGGGCGCTGGTCGCGGCCGGCGCGATGGCCGACCCGCGTACGGTGGAGCGCTTCAACGAAGACACGCTCTACTCGGTGGACAACCTCTGGTTCAACCGGGCCGCGCCGACGATGCGTGCTGGCAGCGTCATCGTCAGCGATCGGGTGGCCACGCTCGATGAGATGCGTGGAACGCGGTACTACCTGGACTTCCTGCGCCAGATCGACACGCTGCGTTCGGTGGCATTGTGTGCCTCGCGCAAGCCGGACCAGGTCACCATGCTGACCTTCGTGGGAACCGAGCGGCGCGGCGATTTCGATGCCCGCGAGGTGGCACTGTGCGAAGCGTTGGCCCCTCACTTCGTCAATGCCTTCGAGCTGCGCCAGGCACTGCAGGACGCGTGGCGGCAGGCAGGAACGCTGGCCCTGCTGCTTCTCGATGAGAACCTGCGGCCGGTATCGGTCAATGCCGGGGGCGAGGAGATGCTGCTGGCGCGCGTCCTGCGTGTGCGCCGAAAGGCGGCATTGGAGCCGGTGCATCCCGCCTCGCGGGCGGGTTGGAATGCCCTGGTCCGGCGCCTGGCGCTGCGGGGCGGTCCGGCGCAGGACCCCGGAGAGGATATCGTCGCTCTGCACGATGCAGATGGACTCCTGGCAGGATTCGCATCGCTTCGGCCCTATGGAAAGTACATTCCCGGCACCGGTACCGCCCGTTTCGTCATGACGGTCAACACGCTGGTGCGCCGCTCCTCGGCGGGGCTGTCCGCCACCCTGCGCGAGCTTTTCGGCCTGACCCCGGGCGAAGCGACGCTGGCCGTAGCGCTGCATCACCAAGGCGAGCTGTCGGCCGCCGCAGCGACCTGCGGCATCGGTGTCGGGAGTGCGCGGACCCGCCTGCAGAGCATTTTCGAGAAGACCCGCCTGCATCGGCAGGTGGACCTGGTCAGGATGCTGGACACCCTGAATGGCATGCTGGCCAGTGAGCGCCCGCTGCCGCTGTACTGACGCCCGGGCAGTCGCTCCATGCCGGAGTGGGCCGCCACGTCGGCTTTGGAGCGGCTGCACGCAGGCCCGGGCGGGGTTCCCCCCCGCGCCGGGCTGAGGTACAGTCGCCGGGTGTCCATTCTGACGACCCCGCATACCCTTTCTTCCGCTCGCCGTTGGTGGCGATGGTGGCCTGTTGCCGTCGTCCGTCCCGCCACCGCCGTTTCCCGGAAGGAAAGTCGTCTTGATCACGCTCGAGCAGTTCCAGCAGCAGGCCGCTGAAGGCCACACCCGCATCCCCGTCGTCCGTGAAGTGCTGTCCGACCTGGACACGCCGCTCTCGGTCTATCTGAAGCTCGCCGACGGCCCGCATACCTATCTGTTTGAATCGGTCGAGGGCGGCGAACGCTTCGGGCGCTATTCCATCATCGGCCTGCCGGCGCGCCGGGTGTATGCCTTCCACGGCCATACCCTGACCATCAGCGAATCCGGCACCGTGGTGGAAACCCGCGAGGTCGCCGACCCGTTCACCGAGGTCGAGGCCCTGCGCAGCGCCCACTCGGTGCCGAAGCTGGCCGGTCTGCCCGGCTTCACCGGCGGCCTGGTCGGCTGGTTCGGCTTCGAGTGCATCGGCTACATCGAACCGCGCCTGGCGCCGCCGCGTGGCCGCGACGAGCTGGGCACGCCGGACATCCTGCTGCTGCACTCCGAAGAACTGGCGGTGTTCGACAACCTGAAGGGCCGCCTGTACCTGATCGTGCATGCCGACCCGGGTCAGCCCGGTGCATGGGAGGAGGCCCAGGCGCGGCTGGATGCGCTGGTCGCCAAACTGCGTGCGCCCGGTGCCGGCTACCCCGCGCCGATCACCCGCGACGTGCTGGACGAGAACGATTTCGTCTCCGGCTTCACCCGCGAAGGCTTCATCGCTGCGGTCGACAAATCCAAGGAATACATCCGCGCCGGCGACATCTTCCAGGTGGTGCTGAGCCAGCGCCTGAGCGTGCCGTTCAAGGCGCGCCCGGTGGATGTGTACCGCGCGCTGCGTGCGCTCAATCCCTCGCCGTACATGTATTTCCTCGATACCGGCGACGTGCAGGTGGTCGGCTCCTCGCCGGAAATCCTGGTGCGGCTGCAGGACGGGGAAGTCACCGTGCGTCCGATCGCCGGCACCCGCCCGCGCGGCGCGACGGTGGAGGAAGACAACGCACTCGAAGTGGAACTGCTGGCCGATCCCAAGGAACGTGCCGAGCATCTGATGCTGATCGATCTCGGCCGCAATGATGCCGGCCGCGTGTCCAAGGCGGGCACGGTGGAAGTGGGCGAGCAGTTCGTGATCGAGCGCTACAGCCACGTCATGCACATCGTCAGCGAGGTCACCGGGCAGCTGCAGCCGGGCCTGAGCTATGCCGACGTGATGCGTGCGACGTTCCCGGCCGGCACCGTCAGCGGCGCGCCGAAGATCCGCGCGCTGGAAGTGATCCGCGAGCTGGAGCCGATCAAGCGCAACGTCTACGCCGGCAGCATCGGCTACATCGGCTGGCATGGCGATGCCGATACCGCGATCGCGATCCGCACCGCGGTGATCAAGGACGGTCGCCTACACGTGCAGGCGGGCGCCGGCATCGTTTACGACTCCGACCCCGGCAAGGAATGGGACGAGACGATGAACAAGGGCCGCGCGTTGTTCCGTGCCGTGGCGCAGGCAGCCAAGGGCCTGTAACGCACTGCTGCCGAACGGCCTGACACGTGCACGGTTGCGTGCACGCCACTTCCCCATTCAAGACGGACCCTGACCATGTTGTTGATGCTCGACAACTACGACAGCTTCACCTACAACCTCGTGCAGTACCTGCAGACGCTGGGCGCCGAGGTCAAGGTGGTGCGCAACGACGCGTTGAGCGTCGATGAAATCGCCGCGCTCGCGCCCGAGCGCATCGTGATCTCGCCCGGCCCGTGCACGCCCAACGAAGCGGGTGTGTCGCTGGAGCTGATCCGCCGGCTCGGCCCGACCACGCCGATCCTGGGCGTGTGCCTGGGCCACCAGAGCATCGGCCAGGTGTATGGCGGTGACGTCATCCGCGCCACCAACATCATGCACGGCAAGACCTCGCCGATCCGGCATGAAGGCAAGGGCGTGTTCGCCGGCCTGCCGGACCGCTACCAGGCCACGCGCTACCACTCGCTGGTGGTCGACAAGACCACGCTGCCGGCCTGCCTGGAAATGACCGCCTGGACCGAGAACGAGGACGGCTCGATCGAAGAGATCATGGGCCTGCGCCATCGCGAACATCCGGTCGAGGGCGTGCAGTTCCACCCCGAGTCGATCCTCACCGAGCATGGCCACGCCCTGCTGAAGAATTTCCTGCAGCGCTGAGCGCGCCGCACCTGCACCACAAAGGACCCCGCATGACCTTCTCCCCCCAGGAAGCCCTGCAGCGCACCATCGAGCACCGCGAGATCTTCTTCGACGAAATGGTCGACCTGATGCGGCAGATCATGCGCGGTGACGTGTCGCCGGTGATGACCGCCGCGATCCTGACCGGCCTGCGGGTCAAGAAGGAAACCATCGGCGAAATCGCCGGTGCCGCCACCGTGATGCGCGAGCTCGCCCTCGCGGTACCGGTGGAGGACAAGACACATCTGGTGGATATCGTCGGCACCGGTGGGGATGGTTCGCACACCTTCAACATTTCCACCTGCGCGATGTTCGTGGTGTCTGCGGCCGGGGCCAAGGTGGCCAAGCATGGCAACCGCAGTGTTTCCTCCAAGTCCGGCAGTGCCGATGCAGTCGAGGCACTGGGCGCGATCATCGATCTGCAGCCGGAGGAGGTCGCGCGCGCGATCACCGAGACCGGCATCGGCTTCATGTTCGCGCCGATGCACCACCCGGCGATGAAGGTCGTCGCGCCGGTGCGCCGCGAAATGGGCGTGCGTACGATCTTCAACATCCTCGGCCCGCTGACCAATCCGGTCGGTGCGACCAATGTGCTGATGGGCGTGTTCCACCCGGATCTGGTCGGCATCCAGGCACGCGTGCTGCGCGAACTCGGTGCCGAGCGCGCGCTGGTGGTGTGGGGTCGCGACAACATGGATGAGATCTCGCTCGGCGCCGGCACGCTGGTCGGCGAGCTGCGCGACGGCAAGGTGCGCGAGTACGAGATCCATCCGGAAGACTTCGGTATCGCGATGTCGGCCAGCCGCAACCTCAAGGTCGAGAGTCCGGAGGAATCCATCGCCATGCTGCGCGGCGTGCTCGACAACCAGCCCGGCCCGGCGCTGGACATCGTCGCCCTCAACGCCGGCGCCGCCCTGTATGTGGCCGGTGTCGCCGACAGCATCGCCGATGGCCTGGCCCGCGCGCGCGCGGTGCTGGCCGATGGCAGTGCGCGCTCGCGGATGGAGCAGTACGTGGCCGCCACCCGCCGCATCCGCGGGGCCGTCTGAGCCCGCGTTTTCAGAATTCAGCGGGGCTGGCCGATAATGGCCGGCCTCCAGGACCCCAATGACATGAGCGACATCCTCGATACCATCCTGGCCCGCAAGGCCGAAGAAGTCGCCGCACGCCGTGCCCAGGTGCCGCTGGAGGCGCTGATCTCGCGCGTGGAGCAGGCCCCGCCGGTGCGGGGGTTCGCCGATGCGCTGCGCGCCTCGATCACCGCCGGCAACCCGGCCGTGATCGCCGAGATCAAGAAGGCCAGTCCGTCCAAGGGCGTGATCCGCCCTGACTTCCATCCGGCCGATATCGCGGTGAGCTACGAGTTCGGTGGTGCCAGCTGCCTGTCGGTGCTGACCGACGTGGACTTCTTCCAAGGCAGCGATGCCTATCTGCAGCAGGCCCGGGAGGCCTGCACGCTGCCGGTGCTGCGCAAGGACTTCGTGATCGATGCCTACCAGGTGTATGAAGCGCGCGTGCTCGGCGCGGACTGCATCCTGCTGATCGTGGCTGCTTTGGACGACCGCCAGCTGGCCGAGCTTTCCGACCTGGCCATGCAGCTGGGCATGGACGTGCTGGTGGAAGTGCACGACATCGACGAGCTGGAGCGTGCCATCCAGGTGCCGGTGCCGCTGATCGGCATCAACAACCGTAACCTGCGCACCTTCGAGGTCTCGCTGCAGACCACGCTGGACATGCGCCAGGCCGTACCGCGCGACCGCCTGCTGGTCACCGAAAGCGGCATCCTCGGCCCGGCCGATGTCTCGGTGATGCGTGAGGCCGGGGTCAATGCGTTCCTGGTCGGCGAGGCCTTCATGCGCGTGGAAGAGCCCGGCGAGGGCCTGCGTCAGCTATTCTTCAGCGCATGACAGCGATCTACCCAACGCCGCGCGACGACGCCCCGCTGGTGGTCTTCGATTTCGATCACACCCTGTATGACGGCGATTCCGGCAGCCATCTGTTCGCCTGGCTGATCAAGCGCAACCCGCTGCGGCTGCTGGCCGCCCTCATCGCCACGCCGCTGCTCGGCCCGCTGGTGGCGTTCCTGCCGACCCGGCGCCGCGGCATCTCCGGCTATGTCTGGATCGCCACGTTCGGCCTGCACCGGGCGCGCGAGTTCAACAAGGTGATCGACCGCTACGTGCTCAAGCACGAGGCCGACATCCGCCGCCGCCTGCTGCCGGTCGCGCTGGAGGTGTTTGCCCGCCACCGGGCCGCCGGAGACCGCGTGGTGGTCGCCACCGGTGCGCCGCCGGAACTGGCCCGCGCGATCCTGGCCTTCGTCGCCCACCAGGGCGTGCCGGTGATCGGCAGCGAGGTCGGCCCGTTCCTGGGCGCGGTCATCGCCACCCGGCACTGCCACAACGAAGAAAAGATGCGGATGCTGCGCGAGCGCGGGTATGGCGAGATCGACGTCGCCTACTCCGACAGCAGCGCCGACCTGCCGCTGCTGCTGGCCGCGGCCGCGCCGGTCGTGGTCAATCCCAAGGCCTCGCGGGTGGCGTACTTCCGCCAGGTGCTGCCCCCGGATACCCCGGTGCTCAACTGGGGCTGCGTGGACCGGGCCGGCGACCCGGTCTGATCCGGCGCTGAAAACGCCCGGGAAGGGCTGAAAAGCGTGTCGCGTCCGGCTCAGCCTGCGCGCCACTGCACGATTGCGTGGCTGATCTGGAACAGGCTGATGCCCAGGACCAGCACGCCGACGGCGATCAACACCCAGCGTTCCTTGACGTTCTTGACCAGAATCGCGGCGATCGGCGCAGCCATCATGCCGCCGATCAGCAGGCCGGCGACGATGTTCAGGTACTGCACGCCCATGGTCAGTAGGAAGGTGATCGACACCGCGAGGGTCACCACGAACTCGGCGGCATTGACCGTGCCGATGGTGGTGCGGGCCTTTCCGCCGCGGGCGAGCAGGGTGGAGGTGGCCACCGGGCCCCAGCCACCGCCGCCGCTGGCATCCAGCAGGCCGGCCACGAAGCCCAGCAGCGGGACACGCTTCACTTCCTGCGCCGGCAGCATCCGGCCGGCCGCGCGCAGCAGGATGAAGATGGCCAGCACCAGCAGATACATATAGATGAAGGGGCGAATCACGTCACCGGGCAGCTGGGTCAGCACGTAGGCCCCCACCACACCACCGACCGCGCCGGGAAGGGCCAGGCGCAGGAACAGCCGGCGATCCACGTTGCCGGCGACCAGGTGCGACACCCCGGAGGCGCCGGTGGTGAAGACTTCAGCGGTGTGCACGCTGGCGCTCACGGCTGCCGGCGGCACGCCCATGCTCAGCATCACCGAGGAGGACACCAGCCCGAAGGCCATGCCCAATGCGCCATCGACCAGCTGTGCGCCTAGGCCGATCAGGATGAACCAATAGAATTCGCTGCCAAGTTCCATGCGAACAGCCTAGCGGCAAATGGGCAGGTAGTGCCGGCCGCCGGCCGGCAACCTCGTCCAGGTCGACGGGCAGGGGGGGATCTGCGTGGTTGCCGGCCAGCGGCCGGCACTACGCGGGCAGGATCAACGGGTGCCGTACAGAACGACGGTCTTGCCGCGGGCATGCAGCAGCCCGTCGGTCTGCAGCTTCTTCAACACGCGGCCGGCCATCTCACGCGAGCAGCCGACTAGGCGCGCCAGCTCCTGGCGCGAGACGCGCAGCTGGGTGCCCTGCGGGTGGCTCATGGCCTCCGGCTCGCGGGACAGGTCGTGCAGGGTCCGCACGATGCGGTCGGTCACGTCCAGGAAGGCCAGGCGGCTGGCTTTCCTGCTGGTGTCGAGCAGGCGCTTGGAGAGCTGCTGGCCGATCGAGTAGAGCAGCCGCGGGGCATCGGCGGAGAGCGGGCCGAGGAACAGCTGATGCAGGCGTTCGTAGCTGATCTCGGCCAGTTCGCACGGGGTGCGGGTGCGCAGGATCACCTCGCGGCGGTCCGATTCCACGAACAGCCCCATCTCGCCGACGAACTCTCCCGAGCCGAAGTAGCCCAGCACCAGCTCACGATCGTCATCTTCCTCAGCCATTATTGAGACGGAGCCGCTGATGACGTAGTACAGGGTGCCTGCCGGATCCCCCGGACGGAATACGTCGGTACGGGCGGGATAACGGCGGCGGTGGCTGTGGGCCAGGAAGCGATCGATTGTTGCGATATCCAGGGCCAATGGACTTGTGGCAAGGCGCACAGTTGACACGTTGAGGCGCTCCGATTGCTCATGAAGAATTCACGGCTATGTGCCGGGAGCTTAACGATCCGAATTGTTAAGGGCAAACCGAGCACAGCTACTCGTTTCAATGCAAGTTTCGCCCCCGATCACTTTGCCCCATAATTACTTCTTTCCCACCACACACAGGATCGACCGCCGTGGTCAAGCCGTTGCCTCGCCTGAGGTTGCAGGGTTTCAACAACCTCACCAAGGCGCTGAGCTTCAACATCTATGACGTCTGTTACGCCCGCACCGAAGAGGAGCGTCAGCGTTACATCGAATATATTGATGAAGAGTACAACGCCGATAGGCTGACTCAGATCCTGACCGACGTTGCCGAGATCATCGGCGCGAACATCCTGAACGTGGCCCGCCAGGACTACGACCCCCAGGGTGCCTCGGTGACGATCCTGATCTCGGAAGAGCCGGTGATCGACAAGAAGCAGGCCGGCAAGGAGCTGATCTCCGACGCCGTGGTCGCCCACATGGACAAGAGCCACATCACTGTCCATACCTACCCGGAAACCCATCCGCAGGAGGGCATCGCCACGTTCCGCGCGGACATCGATGTGGCCACCTGTGGCGTGATTTCCCCGCTGAAAGCGCTGAACTACCTGATCGAGAGTCTGGAATCGGACATCGTGATCATGGACTACCGCGTGCGTGGCTTCACCCGTGACGTGAAGGGCAAGAAGCACTACATCGATCACAAGATCAACTCGATCCAGAACTTCCTGGCCAAGAACATCAAGTCGCGCTACGAGATGTTCGACGTCAATGTCTATCAGGAAAACATCTTCCACACGAAGATGCACCTGAAGGACTTCGACCTGGACCAGTACCTGTTCGAAGAGAAGGCCAAGAACCTGTCGTTCAAGGAACGCATGAAGATCGAGGCGCTGCTGCGTCGTGAGATCGAAGAGCTGTTCCACGGGCGCAACCTGGCCGAGTAAGGCACACCCTGCGATGTCGTCCGGGCCTGGCCCCGGCCGGCGTCGTCCAGGCGGGACGGCCCGCCCTGTGGAACCGGTGTTTGCGCAAAATCGGGTTCCACGGCAGCTACCGACGACGGTCCGGTGTGAAAACACCGGGCCGTTTTGTTTTTGTTAACCCAAGGAATCCCCCATGCCCTGGATCTATCTTCTTGTGGCCGGTCTGTTCGAGATCGGCTTCGCCATCGGAATGAAGTACTCCGAAGGCTTCAGCAAGCCCCTTCCCACGCTGGCCACCGTCGCCGCCGCCCTGGTCAGCCTGTACCTGATGAGCCAGGCCATGAAATCCATTCCGGTCGGCACCGCCTATGCGATCTGGACCGGGATCGGCGCACTGGGCGTGGCGATGCTGGGCATCTTCCTGTTCGGCGACAGCGCTTCGCCGTCGCGGCTGGCCTGCATCGCGTTGATCGTGGCCGGGGTGATCGGGCTGAAGCTGGTCTCGGGGTAACGCCCTCGCATTCGCGCTGGCGCTCCCACGGTTCGCTGTGCGAACCGTGGGCCCCCGGCTCACTGAACACCCATACCCCCGCCGCTTCGCGGCGCCCCCCTGACTCAGGGGGGCTTTTCACCCGATGCACGCGGCGCGGTGGAGGCTTAAAGGCGGTACGCGATGGTCTTCATGACCTTGGAGGCCAGCGCCATCACCGATGGGATCGGGGCGGGCAGCCTGCGCGCGCCGGCATGCTCGGCGTGGTCGGCATGGCGGGCCTCGTCGATCTTCATCACCTTGATCACCTCGCGGCTGCGCAGGTCGGCCGGCGGCAGGGTGTCCAGGTGTTCGTCCAGATGGGCTTCCACCTGGCGCTCGGTTTCGACCACGAAGCCCAGGTTCCAGCCGTCCCCGCGCAGGCCGGCCAGGGTGCCGATGGTGTAGCTGCCGGCATACCAGATCGGGTTGAACAGGCTGGGACGGCTGTCCAGTTCGCGCAGGCGCTGGGCGCACCAGGCCAGATGGTCGGTCTCTTCCTGGGCCGCATCGAGCAGGTGGGCGCGGGTTTCCGGCTCGCGGGCGACCGCGGCCTGGCCGAAGTACAGGCCCTGGGCGCAGACCTCGCCGACGTGGTTGATGCGCATCAGGCCGGCGGCGTGGCGGCGCTCGGGTGCGGCCATCTGCACGTCCGGGGTGCCCTCGGCGGGGTAGGGGCGGCTGGCCGGCGGATTGCCGAACACCGTATCCAGGGCCCGCTGGGCTTCGGTCAGCAGGTGGTCGAGCGGGGTGATCTGGCGGAGCGCGGTCATGGCAGGCGGTGTCGCGGCGGGGGACCGTCGATTCTCGCCCCATGGGGCCGGTGTGCCAAGCCGGGATCGGGGTCAACTTGCATGTGGTGGGGATGGCCAGTACAATCCCGCCTCTTCACAACGCGTGGCAGAGTTCCGGCCGTACTGCGCCGTAATGAGCCCGACCTACTTGAGTTCTTTCATGAGCACTTTCACTGCAAAGTCCGAGACCGTCCAGCGCGACTGGTATCTCGTCGACGCTTCCGGCAAGACGCTGGGCCGTCTGTCCACCGAGCTGGCCCGCCGTCTGCGCGGCAAGCACAAGCCGGTCTACACCCCCCACGTTGATACCGGTGATTACCTGGTTGTCATCAATGCAGAAAAGATTGCCGTCACCGGCAACAAGCTGCAGGACAAGCTGTACCACCGCTTCACTGGCTACATCGGCAACCTGAAGACCGAAACTCTGGCCCAGGCGCTTGAGCGCCACCCGGAGCGCGTCATCGAGACCGCCGTCAAGGGCATGCTGCCGAAGGGCCCGCTGGGCCGCGCCATGTACCGCAAGCTCAAGGTGTACTCGGGTTCCGAGCACCCGCACGCCGCTCAGCAGCCCCAGGTTCTGGATATCTAATCATGGCTATCACGCAAAACTACGGCACCGGCCGCCGCAAGTCCTCCACCGCCCGCGTGTTCCTGCGCAAGGGCGCCGGCAACATCACCGTCAATGGCCGTCCGCTGGACGAGTTCTTTGGCCGTGAGACTGCACGCATGATCGTGCGTCAGCCGCTGGAACTGACCAAGAACACCGAAACCTTCGACATCATGGTCACCGCTGCTGGCGGTGGTACCACCGGTCAGGCCGGTGCGATCCGTCTGGGCATCGCCCGCGCGCTGATCGAGTACGACGAAACCCTGAAGTCCGAGCTGCGCAAGGCTGGCTTCATGACCCGTGACGCCCGTGAAGTCGAGCGTAAGAAGGTCGGCCTGCACAAGGCACGTCGCGCCACCCAGTTCTCCAAGCGCTGATCCATCGCGCCTGGCGTGGGATCCTTCGGGATCCCCCTGGGAGGTACGCAAAAGCCCGGCTTCGGCCGGGCTTTTGTCGTTTTCGGGGGTGGGTGTCCCGTCCGGGGGCGCGCGCCGCCAGGCGAGGGGATGTGGCAGGCAGGGCAGGGGAGGGCTGGCGCCCACACCTTGCTGCGCAAGGTGTGGGGTCCGGGCGCTTCGCGTCCCGACAAACGCCCAAACAAACAGAAAAGGCCGATCTTTCGATCGGCCTTTTCTGTTTGTTTGGCTGCCCCGGATGGATTCGAACCACCGAATGCCTGAGTCAGAGTCAGGTGCCTTACCGCTTGGCGACGGGGCAAAATGTGCGTGCAATTATTGCACTTTCTCCCTGAAAAACCAAGCGAACTTGGTGGCTATGGGTGGACTCGAACCACCGACCCCAGCATTATGAGTGCTGTGCTCTAACCGGCTGAGCTACATAGCCTCAGGGAGCCGGTAATTCTGGAGATGTATCTGGAATCTGTCAACACTTTTTCACCGCGCTTGTGAGTGGGCAGCGGGCGTGGCACAGTCCCGATCAGTAGATTTTTCTAGGAGTCCGCATCGTGATCGATCCGGACGGCTATCGACCGAACGTCGGTATTGTGCTGATGCGGCAGGATGGGCAGGTTTTCTGGGCACGACGCGTGCGCCGGGATGGCTGGCAGTTCCCGCAGGGCGGCATGAACACCGACGAGACGCCTGTCGAAGCCATGTATCGCGAGTTGCAGGAAGAGACCGGGCTGTTGCCGGAGCACGTTGAAGTGCTCGGGGCGACGCCGGGTTGGCTTCGCTATCGGCTGCCGGCACGGGCCATCCGCCGCAATGAACGGCAGGTCTGCATCGGCCAGAAGCAGGTGTGGTTCCTGCTGCGGCTGGCCGGGGACGAATCCCACGTCACCCTGGACCATACCGACAGCCCCGAATTCGACCAGTGGCGTTGGGTCGACTTCTGGTACCCGGTGGAGCACGTGGTGATGTTCAAGCGGGGCGTCTACGCACGCGCCCTGCGCCATCTGGCGCCGCTGGCCCGGGGAGTGGCCGGGACGGGGGTGGAATCGATGCCGAAATCCGCCCAGGAAGCCTGGATGCCCGGCAATGCGGCCGGCCACGACCGGCCACGCAAGCGCACCACGCCCAAGCGGGGCGGCGGCTACTGGCCGCGCAAGACCAAGGGCGAGCCGGGCGCGGTCTGAGCGATCCCGGCGGCCGTGAACCGTATCGAGAATGATTCAGGTTCGAAATTGACAACCATTCTCGTTTCGATTGGAATAGCAGCAGGCCGATCCGGGCCTGCCTGCCGAGTCCGCACGTGTACGTCTGCATCTGCAACGGGGTTACCGACCATCAGATCCGTGAAGCCGCCCAGAGCGGTGTCGCGAGCGTGTCCGAGTTGACGATGCGCACCGGCTGCGGCGCCACCTGCGGGTCCTGCCTGGACATGGCGGCGGACCTGCTGGCCAAGTTCAGCGCCACCCACGATCTGCCCCTGCCGGTCCTGGGCCTCCAGGCCGCCTGACCGGGCGGTGCGCCCGCGAGCCGCCGGCCGCCCAGGGTGGGCTAGCCACCCTTCTACCGGGTCGCAACTGAGCACGATTCGCGTTCCTTCATGCTCCCGCGCGACGCGCTACAGTGCCCGCGATTCCACGCAGCAGGAGCACGCTCATGAAGGGCGACGCGAAAGTCATCGAATTCCTCAACAAGGTCCTCTACAACGAGCTGACCGCCATCAACCAGTACTTCCTGCACGCCAAGATGCTGAAGAACTGGGGCCTGAAGGAGCTCGCCGATCACGAGTACAAGGAATCGATCGAAGAGATGAAGCATGCGGACATCCTGTCCGACCGCATCCTCTTCCTCGAAGGCCTGCCGAACTTCCAGGCACTGGGCAAGCTGCGCATCGGCGAGAACCCGGCCGAGATCCTGCAGTGCGACCTCAGCCTGGAACGCGATGGCGTGGTGACCCTGCGCGAAGCGGTGGCCTATGCCGATTCGATCGGTGACTACGTCAGCCGCCAGCTGTTCGTGAAGATCCTCGAGTCCGAGGAAGAGCATATCGACTGGCTGGAAACCCAGCTGGATCTGATCGAGCGCATCGGCGAACCGAACTACCTGCTGACCAAGATCGAAGACTGAGTCAGCCCTGCAACGGGGCGCGCAGGCGGGCGTGATAGCCGCCCAGCGCGATCCGTGCACGCGCGAACTCGGCGATCAACAGCGCCACCGCGACCGCGGGGCGCTCCAGCGTGCCGGCGCGGGCATCGTGCTCGATCCGCCAGGCCGCTGCCGACAAGGCCATCGCACCCACATTCGCACTGGCGGATTTGAGGCTGTGCGCCAACGCGCGCAGCTGGTCCAGATCCGCGGCGACCGAGGCGTCCTGCAGCTGCCGGATCAACGGTGGCGTGTCATCCAGGAACACGCCGATGATGCGCGCGGTGTCGGCGCCGATCACCTCCAGCAGTTCATCCAGCACCTCCTGATCGAGCACCGGGGCCGGTGACTCGTCGCGGGTTGGCGAAGCGGCGGGCGGAGCCGGCGCGTGCTGAGGCAGGGACGGTGGCTGCACTGCCGGGTCATCGGCCATCGCACTGCCCCAGCGCGCCAGTACGGCCTGCAGCGTTTCGCGGTTGATCGGCTTGGACAGGTAGTCATCCATGCCGGCCTGCAGGCAGCGCTCGCGGTCGCCGGCCATCGCGTTGGCGGTCATCGCCACGATCGGCAGGCGCGCCGTGCCCAGTGCAGCCTCGTGCGCGCGCCAGCGGCGGGTGGTGTCGTAGCCATCCAGCACCGGCATCTGGCAATCCATCAACACCACATCGAATGGTCGCGCGTGCAGCGCCGCGAGCGCCTGCTCGCCCTGCGTGGCGGGCTCCACCTCGCAGCCCAATACCTGCAGCAGGCGTTGGGCGACCAGCAGGTTCACGCTGTTGTCCTCCACCAGCAGCACGCGCAATGGGAACTGCGGCAGGGCCATGGGCGAGCCGGCGTACTCCACCTCGGCCAGCAGCGCGGCCGGCCGGGCGCTGGCGACCACCGGCCTCAGCAGTGCATGCAGCTCGCTGTCTGCAACCTGCCGCGGCAGCGCCGGTCCCGGGCCGAGGGCCTCCGGCGCGGGTGCCTCCTCGCCGTACAGCCACAACAGCTGCGCTCCGGCATGCCGCTCGTTGCCGGCCAAGGCCTTCTGCAGCGCCTGGGTGCCGTGACGCAGGCCGTCAGTGTCGGCGATGACCCAGGCCAGCACCGGGTCGATGCCGGGGCGCTGCGGCGCGCGCAGGGCGTCGATCGCTTCGGCGGCGGTCTCCACCGTGTGCAGTAGCAGGTCATGGTGCTGGGCCACGCGCTCGATGCGCTGGGCCAGCAACGCATCGCGCGTGATCAGCAGGGCGCGGCGCACGGTGCCGATGGCGGGCAGGTCGCCGATCACCTTGAGCAACGGGATCTCGAACCAGAACGTGGCGCCCCGCCCGGGCGTGGAATGCACGCCGATGCGGCCGTGCATGAGATCGATGATGCGCTTGCAGATCGCCAGCCCCAGGCCGGTGCCGCCATACAGGCGCGTGGTCGAGGCATCGGCCTGGCTGAAGGACTGGAACAGGCGCGCCTGCAGGGCGTCATCGATGCCGATGCCGCTGTCGGCGATCTCGAACCGCAGCTGGTGCTGTGCGTTGGTCTCGCCCTGGCGCTGCACGCGCAGCCGGATCTGGCCGCGCTCGGTGAACTTGATCGCGTTGACCAGCAGGTTGCTGAGCACCTGGCGCAGCCGCACCGGATCGCCGCGAACCGACAGCCGCACCGCCGGGTCCAGCTCGAGCGACAGCTGCAGGCCCTTGGGATCGGCGGCACGCTGCATGAGCTGCACCAGTCCTTCCAGCAGCTCGCGCAGGTTGAACGTGGTGATCTCCAGGTTAAGGCCCCTGGCTTCGAGCCGCGAGTAATCGAGGATGTCATCGACGATGCGAAGCAGCTGCTGCGAGCTGGTCGCGGCGGTCTGCAGCATCTGCCGCTGGTCGCTGCCGAGCTGGCCGCGCGCGATCAGGTCCAGCATCGGCAGGATGCCGTTGAGCGGCGTGCGGATCTCATGGCTCATCGTGGCCAGGAACTCACCCTTGGCCAGCGCCGCGGCTTCGGCGGCCTGCTTGGCGCTGAGCAGTTCCTGTTCGAGCTGGTTCTGCTGCTGCCGGCGTTGTTGAAGGTGATCGCGCTCCAGCAGCAGCGACTCGCTGCGCTGCTGCAGGGTGTGGAGCTGATCCTGCGTCTCCCGCCAGCGGCGCACCACCTGCAGCGCAGCCAGCAGCGCCAGCACGGCGGTGCCCGCGGCGATGTCGATCCAGGGGCCATTGGCGCCGATCCGTGCCATCACGCCGGCGGTCGCGCAGGCCGCGGCCGACCCGGCGGCGATCCACAGCGAGGCCGGGGTGGGCGAGGGGGCTGGCCGTCCGTGGCGTCCCATGCTCAGAGCACCGAGTTCTGGAAGTCGAAGTTCAGTTCGCTGCCGGCGGACTGGACCATGTTGCCCTGGATGAAATCAACGCCGCTGATCCACATCGCGGCCGCGGCCTGCGGATCTTCGATCTGCTGGCCGATGATGCGCAGCCCGGCGCGGTGCGCCCGGTCGATCGCCGCGCGCAGTTCGTCGCGGGTCTGCTGGTTGGCATGGCTGTTGGAGAAGCGCGCGGCCATGCGCACATACGCCAGCGGCAGCTGCGCCATCAAGGCGTTGGCCTCATCGCCCGGCTCGAACTGGCTCAGGCAGAAGCGCACGCCGGCTGCATGCATGCGCGTGCAGAACTGCTGCAGGGTGACGGTGTGGATCAGGGCATCAGGCAGGCGCACGTCGATGACCAGCGCGCTGCCGTCGATCTGGCGGCTGGCCAGCGACTCCAGCAGCCAATCGCCGAACGCATCGCGGGCCAGCGTGCGCAGCGACTGCGAGACGAACAGGTGCAGCGGTTGTGCGGCGTGGCGATACAGATCCAGCAGGCCCAGTGCGTGGTCGAGCACCTGCTGGTCAAGATCGGCGATGCGCCCGGCCGCTTCGGCCGCCGGAATCACCTGGCCGGCGGCCAGCACGCTGCCATCGGCCTGGCGCAGCCGCAGCAGCACCTGGTACTGCGCGGTGTTGCCGCCGGCGACGGCGACGATGGGTTGATAGGCCAGTTCCAGTTGCCCTTCCAGCAACGCAAGATGTTCCTGTGCGGCCACATCTTCGCGACGCACATAGGCGGCCACGCCGGCGGTCAGCAGGCGCGCCTGCAGCGTCGTGCGTTCGACCGCTTCCAGCGCGCTGCCCGCATCGGAGAAGCCCGGGGAGAGCTGGGCATGGCCGACCACGCCGCGCAGGTGCACCGATTCGTCATCGCGGATCACGAACGCGCGCGTGGACAACTGTTCGCGTAGCGCGTGCGCCATCGTATCCAGCGTGTCCTCGTCGGCATCGCGGGCCAGGACCAGGAAGCTGTTGTCGTTCAAGCGCGCCAGCAGGTGCGGTTGCGCGGCATCGGCCAGGCGTTGGCCGGCCTGGGTCATCAGCCGTTCGAAGGCGGCATAGCCATAGCGTTCGCGCAGGCCGAGCGCACTGGCGATCTCGATGAAGAACAGGCCGCCGCGATCGCGGTGCGCGAGCGAGGTGCCCAGCTCCTGCATCACGTGATGGCGGGTGGGCAGGCCGGTCTCGGGATTGTTCATCGCCGGCGCACCCGCGTTGCCCGCCTGCGAGGCGGCCTGCGCACGGGCGCGGCGGATCCGGTTGGAGACGGCCGCGATCAGGTGGCGCGGGCGGATCGGCTTGCTGAGGAAATCATCGGCACCGCTGTCGAGTACCTCGAACTGGCGCTCCGGATCCGGGTCGCCACTGAGGAACACGATCGGCAGCAGCTGCTGGCCAGGCTGCTGGCGGATCAACGCGGTCAGGCGCATGCCGTCCAGGCCGGGCAGGTGCAGGTCCATCAGGATCAGGTCGGGGCGATGCTCGGCGATGGCCTGCTGCACGCCTTCGGCATCGCCGTGCACCAGCGCCTGCATGCCGGCGCCGTGCAGCACGCTCTGTGCGAACAGCGCCTGCGAGCGGTCGTCTTCGACGATCAGGACGCGGTACGGCGAATCGATGCCTGGCGGCACCAGGTCGCTGGCATCGGTGGTCATTGGCGGCAGCAACGGCGGCGGGCTGGCCGGCACGGGATTGAGCGCGACGACATTGCTGTGCGGCAACGCGGCGGGCGTGGCCTGGCGTTGCCAGCGCTGCCAGTGCTCGGCCGGCGGCGTTTCAGCGCGCACGGCGCGGGCGGGTGCAACAACGTTGTCGTGAACGGCCATCCGTACTCCCAGTCTGCGCCGCAATTATGCGATGAACGCCCGGAGGCAGGGCGCGCCTTACCGGGGCAGGGTGCCCGGTTTCACCTGCGTCTGCCCACTGTCGGCCTGGCGCATCAGCCAGCGCATCCCCTTCCACAGCGTCCGCCAGATCATCCACACGATCAACGCGCCGATCAGGCTGCACGCCACCACCAGGATCAGCGCCAGCCACGGGTGCGCCAGTGCGAGCGCCAGCCCGCCGACCACCACGGTGTCTTCGGCCGCCGAGGCGACCCAGTTGCTGGCCGGTTCGGGCGAGGTGTTGAGCAGGGCACGGGTGCCGGACTTCAGCCCGTGGCTGGCCAGCGCCACGCCGGCCCCGGCCACCAGGGCGGTACCGCTGAGTTCACCGCTGGGCGAGAGCGTGGCCGCGGCCAGGAACGCACCCGCCGGTACCCGGGCGAGGGTCTGGATCAGGTCCCAGACTGAATCGACCCCGGGGATCTTGTCGGCGAAGAACTCGGCGATGGCCAGCGCGGCCGAGGTGCCCAGCACCCACCACGATTCGGTGGCCTGCAGCGCGGGCGGCAGGTCGACCCAGCCGAGCAGGCCGGCCAGCCCCACGCCGAACACGGTCAGGTACACGCGGATACCGGCCAGCCAGGCCAGCAGGATGCCGATCACGAACAGGTGGGCTTCGGTCATGGCACGCGCTCCGGTGGCAGAATGTGCACAGGCGCACACTATCGTGGATGACGTCCATGAACGCTACTGCCCGGATCCCGAGCCTGCGCGGACAAGGCCTTTTCCCTGACTTACACTAGCCCGTCGTTCCAGACAGGGGCCGTTGCGACAGCGCCGGCAGGCGCGGTCGCCCAGGACTGCCATGAATAAGCCCACACCTTCCCGCATCCAGATCCGTCGGCCGGGCACGCCGCCCGTGCAGGACCGCAAGCGCCTGCTGGTGCTGGGCGGTGCCTGGCTGCTGTCGCTGATCCTGGCCGCGCTGCTCGGCGCCTGGCTGGGCTCACCCGGCGGCGACGTCGGCACCCAGCTCAAGGCCGCCGAGACCCGCAACGAGCGCCTCCAGCAGCAGCTCATCGAACTGCAGCAGCGCCAGGCTACCCTGCAGGCCTCCGACCGCATCAGCCGTGCTGCCAATACCGAGGTCCAGGCCTCGCTGGGTGAGCGCGATGAAGAGATCGCCGGCCTGCGCGCCGACGTGGCCTTCTACGAGCGCCTGGTCGGGGCGACCAGCCAGCGCAAGGGCCTGAACACCCATTCGGTGGAGTTTTCGCCGGAAACCGGCGGCACCTGGCAATACGCCGTGGTGCTGACCCAGAACCTGAACCGGGGGGCGATCAGCCAGGGGCAGATGCGCTTCACCGTGGAAGGCGTCAAGGACGGCAAGCTGACCTCGGTCAGCTGGGACGAGCTGCACCAGCGCACCAAGGTACCGGGCCAGGACTATTCCTTCCGGTACTTCCAGCAGCTCACCGGCAGCGTGATGCTGCCCCAAGGCTTCACCCCGCAACGTGTGCGGGTCACGCTGGGATCGGGCGCGGGGGGCGCCACCCAGGTATTCGATTGGAAACAGGCCGGGGCACCGGCGGCATCGGCAAAAGAAGGGGAGTAAGCCCATGTTTGGCAGCAACAAGTCCAACCGCGACGGACATCTGGTCGTGGACGCGCTGATCGGCGCGCAGGTGGTGATCCGCGGGGACGTGGAATTCAGCGGTGGCCTGTATGTGGAAGGCACCATCCTGGGCAAGGTGATTGCCCAGGACGGCGCCAGCAACGCCACCCTGACGGTGGCCGAGCACGGCGCCATCGAGGGCGAGATCCGCGCCCAGGTGGTGGTCATCAGCGGCCGCCTGGATGGGGATGTACATGCCACCGAGCGGGTCGAACTGACCCCCAGCGCCCGGGTCACCGGCAACATCCACTACCAGGTGGTGGAAATGCACGCCGGTGCCCAGCTGACCGGCCGCCTGATCCACACCTCGGCGCAGATGGCCCTGCCGCCGCCGTCCGGGGATGCGGACGAGGGCAAGGGCAAGGACACCGCCGCCCGCAGGAAGCTGGCCGAGGCGATGGCCTGAATCGCGCCGGCGCCACACCTTGAAACCGTGCTCATGCAGCCCCATGCTGGGGGCATGAGCACGCTTGTTTCCCTGCCCGGCGCACCCGCCGCCGCGCCGAACTACCAGTCCCTGGACCGTCCGCTGAACTTCACCGAGGCCGCTGCGGCCAAGGTCAAGGAGCTGATCCAGGATGAGGGCAACGCTGCCCTCGCCCTGCGCGTCTACATCGAAGGCGGTGGCTGTTCCGGCTTCCAGTACGGGTTCGAGTTCGATGAGAACCGGGCCGAGGACGATCTGGCGGTGGATACCGCCGGCGTCACCCTGCTGGTGGATCCGCTGAGCCTGCAGTACCTGATGGGCGCCGAGGTGGATTACACCGAGAGCCTGACCGGCGCGCAGTTCGTGATCCGCAATCCGAACGCGAAGACCACCTGCGGCTGCGGCAGCAGTTTCAGCATGTGATGCGCGCGCAACCGGCCTGAGGGTCGGTTGCCGCTTGCCAGTCCCGCCGAATGTGGGCAGGCTCTTGCGATGTCCAAATTCTCTTCGCAGCTTTCCGGTTTCGCCTTCGTCAGCGAGCCGTTGGAGCGCGCCGATACCCTGCGCGATGACGCCGATGCGTTGTTGCGGCTGTGGCCGGACGCGCGCGTATTGGTGCTCGACCAGGACGGTACCGCACTGGCGGGCAACGACGGCCAGCCCCTGCCACTGACCGGCGCCGAGCTGGGCGGTGGCCCGGGTACCGCGATCTTCCTCGGCCTGCGCGGCGAGCAGGCGTGGTTCTCGATGGAGGCCGCCGGCCTGTCGGTGACGGCCCCGCAGCGGGTCGACCTGCGGCAGTCCGCCGCGACCTGGTCCATCGCCGATTCCACCGCCTTCTGTTACGCACGCGGCATGTCCTACTGGCAGTCGCGCACCCGTTTCTGCGGCGTGTGTGGCGGCGCGGTGACCTTCAGCCGTGGCGGCTTCGTCGGACGCTGCGGCCAGTGCGCAACCGAACATTACCCGCGGGTGGATCCGGCCGTGATCGTGGCCGTGGAAAACCAGGGCCGGCTGCTGCTGGGCCGGCAGGCCAACTGGGCCCCGCGTCGCTATTCGGTGCTGGCCGGCTTCGTCGAGCCCGGTGAATCGCTGGAGCAGACCGTGGTCCGTGAGGTGTTCGAGGAAAGCCGGGTGCGCGTGCGCGAGTGCCGCTACCTGGGGACCCAGCCATGGCCGTTCCCCGGCGCGCTGATGCTCGGCTTCGCCGCCACGGCCGAAGACGACGTGCCGACCGTGAACGGCGAGCTGGAAGATGCCCGCTGGTTCACCGCCCAGGACGTGGGCGCTGCCCTGGCCCGGGATGTCGAGGACGACGGCGAAGGCATCCGCCTGTCCCCGCCGATCTCGATCTCGCGCAGCCTGATCGAGCACTGGTACCGCCAGCAGGTCGCCTGACCGTCGCCTGCCGTTGCCGCAGGCTGAACACGCGGCGCGTTACATTACCTACGGCCCAGGGAATTGCCGGGCCGCAAGGCATAGTAGCGGCGCGTTCCACGTCCCGAGCCGGAGGCTTACATGTTCACCACCCTGGTCGCCGTGCTGGTTGCCTTGGCCCTGGGCCATGTCGCGCCGGGCGCGGCCGTCGCGCTGCGGCGTTTCGGCCTCTACCGGCGCTGGCTGCAGTGGCTGGACCGGCATGCCGCCGAAGACGGCGCCTGGCGCGGACGCAAGGGTGCCTGGCTGGCGGTGCTGCCGTTCGTCGTGGTGCTGGGCCTGATCCAGTGGCTCTTCGATGATCGGGTGTACGGCCTGCCGTCACTGCTGCTGGGCGTGCTGGTGCTGGTGATGTGCTGGGGCCCGCGCGACCTGGACCGTGATGTCGAGGCGGTGATCGATGCCGATGACGCCCATGCGCGTCATCTGGCGATCGCGCAGCTGCAGTCCGCCGGTGGCAGCCTGCACGAAGACGTCCCCTCGCTCGTCGAAGCAACGGTGCTCAACGCGCTGCGGCGCTGGTTCGCGGTGCTGTTCTGGTTCCTGCTGCTGGGTCCGGTCGGCGCGCTGCTGTATCGCCTGCTGGCGTTGCTGGCGGTCGGCCCGATGCGCTCGCTGGCCAGCGTGGAAGCGGTCGCCGGTGCACGCGTGGTGCTGTCCTGGCTGGAATGGCCGGTGGCGCAGCTGATGTCGCTGTCGATGGCGCTGGTCGGCAACTTCGATACGGCGTTCAAGGCGTGGCGCGAGGCGCATGGCAACCAGTGGGCCACCTCCACGCACTTCCTTGGCGCGGTCGCGCGGGCGAGCGTCAGTGCCGAGCTGCGCGAGGATGCGCACGATTACAGCGATGCGGGCATGGTGCCGGTATGGCGTCGGCTGCCGGAACTGCGCGATGCGATGAGCCTGGTGTGGCGCATGCTGCTGTTGTGGATGGCAGTACTGGCGTTGCTGGTCATCGCCGGCTGGGTGACCTAGCGGTTCAGCTCAGCCCGGCGCCAACCAGGTGAACGGCACCCACGGCAGGTTGCGTGCGATCCAGTAGGCCGGCAGCAGGATCAGCCAGAACGCCGGTTTCATCAACAGCGTGATCAGCGGCTGCAGCACGCGTGGGCGCCAGCCCAGTGCCCAGCCGATCACCAGCGGGGCGATGGCCAGCATCAGCATCGCCAGGGGATTCATCGAGAACGCGGCGACCACATCGCCGTGGGCCAGCGCGTGCAGTGCACGCGTCAGCCCGCAGCCGATGCAGTAGTACCCGGTAACGGCCAGGAAGCTGCACGGCGGGAACGGACTGCTGGCGCTGTTGGGGTCGTAGTGCCGCAGCACCCAGAACCCCGCGCCGGCGGCCAAGGCGGCCGGCGGCAGGGCCGCCAGCAACCAGCGCTTGCCGTGCAGCGCGATCATCAGCTGGCGCTTTCGATCTGCTGCTGGAACTGCTGCATCTGCTGCATGTAACCGTCAACGCCCATGAAGGCCAGCGAGATCACGAACAGCACGACGCCGGCGATCAGGAAACCGGTGGTGACCCACGCCCAGATCTTGGCGTTCTTGGAGGCACGACGCGCGCCTTCCAGGTCGCCCTGGTTGAGCAGGCCGTTGACCTTGCTGGCGAACACGATCGCGACCACGCCGGTGACGATGCCCGGGAAGCTCAGGCACGACAGGCAGCACACGAAGAACGCCAGGATGGTGACGACGATCGACCAGATCAGGTGGTTCGGAATGCTGCCCGGGGCGGGCGGCAGGGGGGCGGTGGCATTCATCAGCGAAGCTCCATTTGCTTGGGTGGGTGTGTATGGGATGGATCCGGGGCGAACAACACACGCGATGAGGCACGATCGGCAACAGGTGACACGACGGCAATGTCCGGCATCGAGCGTCCGCCCGCGCCGGCCAGCGCGGGCGAGGTGCCCCGGGCGGTAATCTAACCGATGTACCCGCGTCCATGTATACGGTTACATGCAGGCAGGGCGGGACTCACGCCTGGTCAGCCCGCAGCTGCCGCACCTGTGTCTCCAGCATCGGGGCCGTGGCGACCTCGCCGGCGATCGGTGCGGAGGCGACCACCTCGACATGCGCGCGGAAGCGACGGGGCACGCGCATGCGGCCCAGGCGCGTGTCGCGCCGGCTCCACATGCTCGACCACATGCCGCGCAGAGCCATCGGCACCACCGGCACCGGGCGACGCTCGAGAATCTTCTCCACGCCCGATTTGAATGCCCCCATCTGCCCATCGCGGGTCAACGCGCCCTCGGGGAAGATGCACACCAGCTCGCCCTCGGCCAGCGCTTTGTCCACCTCATCGAACGCGGCCTGCATCAGTGCGGGATCCTCGCGTGCGCCGGCGATCGGGATCGCCTTGGCGGTGCGGAAGATCCAGCGCATCACCGGGATGTTGAAGATCTTGTAGTACATGACGAAGCGCACCGGACGCGGGATCGTGGCCGACAGGATCAGCGCGTCCATGTAGCTCACGTGGTTGCACACGATCAGCGCCGCGCCCTCGTCCGGCACGTTGGCTTCGATGCCGTGCGGGCGCAGCCGGTACAGCGCGCGCACCATCACCCAGCTGAGGAAGCGCATCAGGAATTCGGGGACGATCGTGAAGATGTAGATCGACACCACGGCGTTGGCGATCGCCAGCGCCAGGAACAGCTGCGGAATGGTCCAGTCCAGCACGCGCTGGGTGAGCAGGCCCAGGCCGGCGGCCAGGACGATGAAGCCCGCGTTCTGGATGTTGAGCGCGGCGAACACGCGCGACATCTCCGACTTGGCCGTGCGGCTCTGGATCAGTGCGAACAGCGGCACCACGAAGAAGCCGGTGAACAGGCCGATGCCGATCAGGTCGATGATGATGCGCACGCTGCCGGGCGCCTGTACGAACTGCCAGATCGACAGCCCGGCGGCGGCGGCTTCCCCGGCACGTGCGAAGTACAGGTCGAGCATGAAGGCGGTCATGCCGAACGCGCCCAGCGGCACCAGGCCGATCTCCACGGTGCGCCCGGACAGTTTTTCGCACAGCAGCGAGCCGGTGCCGGTGCCGAGCGAGAACAGCGCCAGCGCGAAGATGTACAGCGTGGAGCCACCGCCTAGATTGATTTCGGCGTAGGTGGGCAGCTGCGAGGTCAGCATGGTGCCGACGAACCAGAACCAGGACACGCCGAGGATCGCGTTGCGCACCGCCTTCTGCTTCTTGGCCATGCGCAGCACCGCCAGCGACTCGGGCAGCGGGTTCCAGTTGATCTTCAGGTCCGGTGCGCCGGCATCGACCTTCGGGATCATCCGCGCGGTGAGGTTGCCGGCCACGGCCAGCACGATCACCGCGGTCGCGGCGACGATCGGGCCATGGCTGCCCGCCAGGGTGAAGATCAGACCGCCGGCGATCATGCCGGTCAGGATCGACAGCGAGGTGCCCATTTCGACCAGGCCGTTGCCGCCGGTCAGCTCCTCGGGCTTGAGGATGGAGGGCAGTACCGAGTACTTCACCGGCCCGAACAGGGTGGACTGCATGCCGGTGCAGAACAGCGCGACCAGCAGCACCGGCATGCTCTCGGTCAGGAAGCCGACCGCGGCCAGCGACATGATCGCGATCTCCATGGTCGTGGTGATCACGATCAGCCGCGACTTCTCCAGCTTCTCCGCGATCTGCCCGGCCAGCGCCGAGAACAGGAAGTACGGCAGGATGAAGATTGCCGGTGCCAGGTTGGTGTACAGCGAGCGCTCTTCGATCGGCGTGCCGAGGAAGAACAGCAGCGCGATGATCGCCTGGCGGTAGACGTTGTCGTTGAACGCGCCCAGCGACTGGACGATGAAAAACGGCAGGAAACGGCGTTGCCTGAGCAGGGCGAACTGACTATGGCCGGACATGGAGACTCCTTGCGAACCGGCGCAGCCTAGCATTCTCCCTGTTGGCGCAGCATGGCAGCGCCGCGGTACGGTGCAGGCAGCCCCGTTCAACATCCGTATCGACCACCGGTCGATACCTACCGCAGCGTGCGCGCGGCCTCGTTGGCGGCACCGCGCAGCTTGGGCAGCAGGCGCAGCATCAGGCCCATCTGGGTCCGGATCAGCTGCAGCTGGGGCGGCATGTCGTCCGGGATCTGCTCCAGCTGTTCGGCCAGGGCGCGGTCGCCGTCGTTGGCGTCTTCGGCCACCGGCTCGCGCTGCTGCAGCGCGCTGGCGATCTGCTGCATCGCCTGCTCCACGCGTTCCCCGCCGGACAAGGCGAGTGGGTCCTGGCCGTAGCTGTCCAGCTGGGTGCGGTGCGCACCCAGCGCGGAGAGATGGCCGAGCAGCGTGTTGGACAACGCCAGGAAGCGGAACCCCGCATCCAGGTTGCGGCGTACGTGGCCCGGCTCGCGCAGCATGTTCGACAGGGCCGTGGACAGCGCCGCATCGGCGTTGTGCATGTCGCGCCGTGCGATGCGGTAGGCCAGATCGTCCCGCATGCCACTGCCGTACTGGCCGAGCACGGCGTGCAGGTACCTGGCGCAGTTGTCGAGCACCCGCGCCATCACCAGATTCAGGCGGCGGCCCTGCCAGTCGGGCAGGATCAGGAAGGCGGCCGCCGCGGCGATCGCACAGCCCAGCAGCGTATCCACCAGCCGTGGCCAGATCAGCAGGAAGCCATCGCCGATCAGGTTGAAGCAGGTCAGCGCCATCACCGTGATCGCCGCCGAGGCCACCAGGTAGCGATCGCTGCGGGTGAAGAAGAACAGCAGCGCCGAGAGCAGGGCGATCAGCAGCTCGATGCGCAGGTCCTGGAACAACTGCATCAGCGCCCAGGTCAGCACCAGGCCGATCAGGGTGCCGGCGATCCGCTGCGCAAGCCGCTGGCGGGTGGCACCGAAGTGCGGGCGGCAGACGAACACGATGGTCAGCAGCACCCAGGAGCCGTTCTGGGCGTTGAACAGGCGGATCGCCGCGAAGCCGACGATCAGCGCCAGCGCCATGCGCAGGCCATGCCGGAACAGCACCGAGCCGGGGGTGAGCTGCTGGCGGATACGCACGCCCATCTCGCGCAGGGTGTGCGGGTTGGTATCGCGCAGGCGCGTATCGACGTTGTCCAGCGTGGACTCGGACTTCTCGGCTTCGGACAGGCGGCGTTCGATGCTCTGCAGGTTGTGGCCCAGCAGTTCCAGCGAGGCCAGCAGGCGCTGCCACTGGGGATTGTGCTGGGCGCGCAGCCAGCTCAGTGAATCGGTGAGGTCGGCGGTGGCCTGCTTGGTGCGCTCGCCGTACTGGAACGGCTGGCGCAGGCGGATCGCCTGGCCCAGGTTGGCGCAGGCCTCACCCTGCAGCGCGAGCAGGCGCTGGCAGCGGTACAGCACGTCGCTGTGGAAGAACGCTTCGGTCAGCGCGCCATAGGGGTAGTGCGAGGAGCTGGCGCGCTCGTGGAAGTCCTGGGCCATGTAGTACAGGCGCAGGTACAGGCCGGACTGCACGCCGGGCCGACCGGAGCGGCCAAAGCGCGCCAGGATCGCGGTCTTGGCGATGTTGAGGGCTTCAACCACGCGCCGGTTCTGCTCGGCCAGGGCGAGCTGGCGCTTCTGCACGTCCGCATCGCGGACCGGTTCGAACAGATCGGCCTTGAGCTTGAGGTAGCGGCCCAGCTCCAGATACAGGCGGGCAACCCGCTCGCGCACCGGGCGGTTGGCGAACAGGGCGGTCCACAGGATCGAGAGCAACGCATACCAGACCGCACCGGCCAGCAGGTGGCTCACGGCGTTGATCGCCTGGGACAGATCGGCGGCACCGTGCTGTTCCAGCCCGATCATCGTGTAGATGGCCAGGGTTACCGTGGCCTGCGCGATCGAGGCATAGCGCTCGCCGAGCGCGCCGAGCAGGGTCAGCCCGAAGGTGGCCGCGGCCAGGGCGGTGATGAACCACCACGGATGCGGGAACAGCACCACCACCGCCGCGGCGGCCGCCACGAAGCACAGCAGCGACAGCGCCACCGATTTGATCCGGCCCCACCAGTTGTCGTCGGTCTCGGCGATCGCACTGGCGATGATGCCCAGGAACACGCCGGGCAGGGCGGGCAGCTGGTCCAGGTACCAGCACAGCCCCATGGCCGCCGACAACGCGATGAATACCCGCAGGCCATAGCTGGCCTTTTCATGTGCCCACAGGCGGCTGACGCGGGTTTCGAACGAGGGCATGGCGACTCGGCGGAAGAGAGGCCGCCATTATTGCCGGTGCGGAGTGAAGGGGACACCTCTACCGCCGACGGTAGTGCCGGCCGTTGGCCGGCTCCCGACAATGCCGAGGAGCCGGCCAGCGGTCGGCACTACCTGTGTGCTTCCGGTTACATGTCCCAGCGCACGCTTACCGCGAAGGTGCGCGGCAGGCCGACGCCTGCGTTGGACCAGTACTTCTTGTTGGCCAGGTTCTCCACGCCGGCGCGCCAGGTGACGGGATGGCCGGCGGCCTGCATCCGGTAGCCGACACCGGCGTTGACCAGCGTGTAGTCGGGCAGCTTGAGCGTGTTGTCGGCGTCGTAATAGACGTCACCGTAGTAACGGGCCAGTGCATACACGCTCAGGCCCTCGACCTGCGGGACGCTGTAGTCGGCGTGCAGGACGCCCTGCCAGCGGGCGGCGCCGGCGGTGCGGTTGCCTTCCTGGGCGACGCTGTCGGGGGAGAGCTTGTCGTAGGTGGGGTCCAGCCAGGTCACGCCGCCACCGAGCGTGAAGGCATCGGTCAGGCGTACGTCGCCGCTGACTTCCACGCCTTCGTACAGCGTGATGCCGTCCTGCACCAGCAGCTTGCCGGCGGGCGTGAGCAGGTCGATGTTCGCGCCACGCTCCAGCCGGAAGGCGGCGGCATTGGCGCTCCAGCGCGGGTACTCGATCTTGGCGCCGATCTCGTACTGCTTGCTGATGGTCGGGTCGAGCACGTCACCGGCGTTGATGTAATCGCTGCCCACGCGGCTGCCGGCTTCCAGCGATTCCACGTAGCTGGCATACAGCGTCACTGCGTCGGCCGGCTTGTACATCAGGGCGTAGGTCGGGGTGACCGGATAGGTGTGGTACGCACCCTTGTTCTCGAAGTCGTTGTAGCGCGCGCCGGCCAGCAGCGACCAGCCATCGGCGAAGCTGACGGTATCGCTGACAAACGCCGCCTGCTGCACCGTTTCGCTGCCGCGGCTGAGCACGCGCGAGCCGACCGCGTCATGACGCAGTGTCGGGCGCTGGTAGAGGTTGCCGCGGCCGATGGTGTTCCACTCGTAGGGACGGTCCCAGCCCAGCCCGGTCTGGTGGGAGACGCCGGCGACCACCTGGTGCGACAGCGGGCCGGTCTGGAAGCGGCCCTGCACGATCGCCTGGGCCAGCTTCCACTCGCTCTTGCCGCCGAGCTCGTAGGTGTTGACGTTGTAATCGCCGTTGACGTCATCGATATAGGCGAAGATCTTGTTGACGTCGTTCCATGAGGTGGTCACGCCATAGCTCAGGCTGGCCTTCCAGTCATTGTTGATCTGCCAGTTCAACGCCGTGGAGAGCAGGCTGGAACGGGTGTCGTAGTAGCTGCCATCGATGCTGTTGTCGATGTCGCCCGCGAGCGGGCGCGGCAGCTCTGTCAGGCCGATGAAGTAATACTGCGGCGACTCGTTGCTGAGATCGCGCGACTGGAACACGCCATCGAAGGTCCAGGTCAGCCGGTCGGTCAGGCGTGCATCCAGCGACAGGGCGCCGACCTTGCGGTTCACCTCCCCGCCGTTGAAGGTTTCACCTTTCTCCTGGTACGCGTTGAAGCGGTAGCCGAACATGTCCTCGTTGCCGAAGCGTCCGCCCACATCGAGCTGCCCACTGACGATGCCCGCCTCGCGCCAGCCCAGCTGTGCCGACAGCGTGGTGACCTCGGTCGGCTTCTTGGTGACGTAGTTGACGATGCCGCCGGGCTGGCCGAAGCCGTACATGAAGCCGCCGGGACCTTTGAGCAGTTCCACCTGTTCCATCACTTCCAGCGGCCACTCGGTGCCCCACGAGGACACCTGCAGGCCGTTGACGCGGTAGCTGTCGTAGCTGAGATCGATGCCGCGGTTGCGGATCGGCGAACTCCAGCCGCTGGCGTAGGCGCTGACCTGGGTGACCACCGAAGGATCGGTGAGGAAGGCTTCGCCCAGCGAGACCACCTGGCGCTTTTCGATGTCCTCGCGGCCGACGACCGAGATCGCAAACGGGGTATCGCGCACGGCGCGGTCGCCCAGGGCGCCGGTATCGGTGTGGGTACGTTCGGCGGTGACCTTGATCGCATCCAGGTCGGTGGCCGAGCGCGCCCGCGCGGTGCCGTCCGGTACGGACTGGGCATGGGCGGCGCAGGCCAGCGACAGCGCAACGGCCAACGTGGCCAGGCGGGGCAGGGAGGACGACAGCATCGATGGGTTCCTTGGCGGACAGCACAACGCCGTCCGCGATCTACAGAGGGCGGGGGAGGGTCGATGGCTGGATCGCGCAGGCTGGCCGGGAACCGGCAGCGGGGGCATCGCAGTGGGCGACGCAGGACCGTGGCTGGATGAGAATTGTTGTCGTTTTGTTACGTCGCGTCAAACCGGGGCGCACCTACCGGGCGTACCTGCCTGACGTACCGACCAAGGTCGGTACCTACCGGGATGCGACGCGGCATCGGTAGGTGACGACCGTTGGTCGTCACGCCGTAACGCGGCCGGGGCCCAACGCAGGTTCCGACCAACGGTCGGTACCTACCGGGCGATGGCGCTGCGCTTCAGGGCGCGCTTCTCGCGGCGCCGCGCCCGACGGGCCACCCAGCGCTCGCGCAGGCACGAGAAGATCACGTACAGCGCCGGGGTGCTGAGCAGGGTCAGGCTCTGCGAGAACAGCAGGCCACCGATCATCGCGATGCCCAGCGGGCGGCGCAGCTCGGAGCCTTCGCCCAGGCCGATGGCCAGCGGTACCGCGGCCAGGATCGCCACCATGCTGGTCATCATGATCGGGCGGAAGCGCACGATGCTGGCTTCGCGGGCGGCTTCCAGCGGCGTCTTGCCATGCTCGCGCTGCGCCACCACCGCGAAGTCGATCATCATGATCGCGTTCTTCTTGACGATGCCGATCAGCAGCACCAGCGCGATCATCGAGATCACCGACAGTTCGGTGTTGGTGCCGTACAGCGCCAGCAGCGCACCCACACCGGCTGCCGGCAGCGTGGAGAGGATGGTGACCGGGTGGATCAGGCTCTCGTACAGCATGCCCAGCACCAGGTACACGGTAATGATCGCCGCCATCACCAGGATCAGCATCGCCATCGGGTCCGAATCGAAGCCGAACCCGGCGTCGTCGGCCAGGCGGATGTCGCCGGGCATGCGCATGCCGTTGACGGTGCTGTCGATGATGGCCTTGGCCTCGCCCATGCTGGTGCCGGGGGCGAGGTTGTAGCTCAGGTCCATCGTGGTGTACTGGTTCTCGTGGGTGATCTGCGACGGTGCCAGGCCCGGTACCTGCTCGGCCACCGCGGTGATCGGCACCATCTCGCCATTGCCGGCGCGTACGTAGATCTGGTCCAGCGCGCCCGGTGTCGCGGTCTGCTCCGGCAGGGCGTTGACAACCACGCTGTACTGGTTGATGTCCGAGTAGATCGTGGAGATCTGGCGCTGGCCGAAGGCGCCGTACAGCGCGCCGTCGATGGCACCGACCGACACGCCCAGGCGGGCGGCCTTGGCCCGGTCGATCACGATGTTCTGGCGCAGGCCGGCGGCGTCCACGTCGGTGCCGACATCGGCCAGCTTCGGGTTCTTCTTCAGCGCGGCCTGCAGCTTGGGCAGCCACTCCTGCAGCTGGGCCAGGTCGTTGCCCTGCAGCGAGACGCGGTACTGCGCGCCCTGGCTGGCACCACCGCCGTCGTTGCTGGGCAGATCCTGGATGGCGCGCAGGCGCAGCTGCAGGTCGGGGTAACGATCGGCCTTGGCGCTCAGGCGGGCCAGAGCCTGCGCGGTGGTCTCGCGGCGTCCGTCCTTGCGCGACTTCAGCTCAACGTTGAACTGCGCGCTCGAGCCCTGGCGGCCACTGCCCAGGCGCACACCCACGGTCTTCACCGCCGGGTCGGCCATCAGCATGTCGGTGATGCGGCGCTGGCGGTTGACCATGTCTTCGAACGAGACCGTGGCGCTGGAATTCGCGCGGCCCCAGATCAGGCCGGTGTCCTGGGGCGGGAACGCGCCCTTCTTGACCGCACCGAACAGGAACACCGTCGCGCCGATCAGCAGCAGCGGGGTCAGCGACAGCAGCAGCGCGTGGCGCAGCGAGAAATCCAGCAGCTTCACGTAGATCCGCAGCATGCGGTCGTGGCCGGCATCGAGCAGGCGGCCGAAACGGCTCGGCGCACCGGCGTCGGCATGTGCGCTCAGGAAGCGGCTGCACAGCGCCGGGGTCAGCGTCAGCGAGATGATCATCGAGACCACGATGGCCGCCACCAGGGTGACGGTGAACTCGCGGAAGAACGCGCCCATCATGCCTTCGGCGAACAGCAGCGGAATGAACACCGCCACCAGTGAGGCGGTGATCGAGACGATGGTGAAGCCGATCTCGCGCGCGCCAGTGAGGGCGGCCTGCATGCGCGGCATGCCTTCGTCGAGGTGGCGCATGATGTTCTCGATCACCACGATCGCATCGTCGACCACGAAGCCGATCGCGATCACCAGCGCCAGCAGGCTCAGGTTGTTCAGGGTGAAGCCCAGCACGTACATCACCAGCGCCGCGCCGGCCAGTGAAAGCGGCACGGTCACCGCCGCGATCAGGGTCGGGGCCAGCCGGCGCAGGAACAGCGCCATGGTCAGCACCACCATGGCCAGCGCGATCAGCAGGGTGATCTGCACTTCATGCAGCGACGAGCGGATGGTCGGGGTGCGGTCGAAATACGGGGTGAGCGTGGTACCCGGTTCGAGGTAGTCGCGCAGGGTCGGGATCTGCGCCTTCACCCGGTCCACGGTTTCCACGATGTTGGCGCCGGCGCGGGTGAACACGTACATCACCACCGCCGGTTTGTGGTTGAACCACGCGGCCTGGTAAGCGTCCTGCTGCCCGTCGTAGACGTTGGCGATGTCCTGCAGGCGGATCACGCGGCCATCGTCGGCGGTCTTGATCACCAGCTGGGCGAAATCAGCGGCGCGCGCCACCGAGTCGTTGGCGATGATCGCGGTGGTGGTGTTGCCATCGGTGAGGAAGCCGGTCGGCGAGGTCACGTTGGCCGCGCGTACCGCATTGCGCAGGTCATCGGCGGTCAGGCCGAGGGCATTCATCAGGCGCAGGTTGACGTCCACCCGCACCGCCGGCGTGGAGGCGCCGGCGATATCCACCGAGGAAACGCCGGTGATCTGGCGCAGGCGCTGGGCCAGCAGTGAATCGGCCACGTTGTAGAGGTCGTCGGCCGACTGCGTTTCGGAGGTCAGTGCGATCGCGATGACCGGGTCGTCGTTCGGGTTCGCCTTCTGGAACATCGGCGTGCCCAGCCCGGCGGGCAGGTCGGACTGGGCGGAGTTGATCGCGGTCTGCACGTCCAGCGCGGCCGAGTCGATGTCGCGGTCGCTCTGGAAGATCATGAAGACCAGCGAGCTGCCTTCGGAGCTGGACGAGCGCATGCGGTCGATGCCGGGCAGCTGGCCGAGGTGGCGCTCCAGCGGCGCGGTCACCGTGGAGGCCATCGTCGTGGCGTCCGCGCCTGCCTGGTTGGCGTGCACGAAGATCACCGGGATCTGGATGTTCGGCAGTGCCGACACGCCCAGCTGCAGGTAGCAGATCACGCCCACCACGAACAGGCCGATGGCCAGCAGGGCGGTGCCGATCGGGCGGCGGATGAACGGGCCGGAGATGTTCATCGAACGCCTCCGCAGCGGTCTGCGGTGCTCATCATCACGCCTGCGGCTCCTGCACCGGGCCATGGCCGTGACGCAGCGCGCGCTGTTCGCGGCGCTGGCGCAGGCGCTCGGAGAAGCGCTCCATGTACAGGTAGATCACCGGCGTGGTGTACAGCGTGACCAGCTGCGACAGCAGCAGGCCGCCGACGATGGCGATGCCCAGGGGGCGGCGCAGCTCCGAGCCGATGCCGGTGCCCAGCGCCAGCGGCAGCGCGCCGAGCATGGCCGCGGCGGTCGTCATCATGATCGGGCGGAAGCGCAGCAGGCAGGCGCGGCGGATCGCTTCATGCGCGTTGGCCCCGGTGCGGCGTGCCTCGATCGCGAAGTCGACCATCATGATGCCGTTCTTCTTGACGATGCCGATCAGCAGCACGATGCCGACGATGCCATCCACCGACAGCGGCAACCCGCACACCATCAGTGCCAACAGTGCGCCGACACCGGCCGGCGGCAGGGTGGAGATGATGGTGAAGGGGTGGATGTAGCTTTCATACAGCACGCCCAGCACGATGTAGATCAGCACCAGCGAGGCCAGCAGCAGCCACACCACGTCGGTCTGGCTGCCGGTGAACTCGGCCGCCTTGCCGATGAACTGCGCATGCACCTGCGAGGGCATGTTCAGGCCGGCCTTGGTTTCCTCGATCGCCTTGACCGCATCGGACAGCGAGTAGCCCGGCGCGATGTTGAACGACACCGTGACCGCCGGCAGCTGTTGCTGGTGGCTGACCACCAGCGGGGTGCTGGTGACCTTGCCTTCGGCCAGCGCGGCCAGCGGAATGATGTTGCCCGCACCGACCGGGATACCGGTGTTCTGCGCGCCGATGCCGGTGGCCGTGGACGAGTTGGACGAGGTGACCTGACCGAAGTTGGTGGCGTTGCTGCCGGTCAATGCACCGGCCCCGTTGGAGGCCACCGCCAGCTGGTTCATCAGCGCGGTGCTGGTGCGGAATTCCGGCGCCACTTCCAGCACCACGCGGTACTGGTTGAGCTCGGTGAAGATGGTGGAGATCTGGCGCTGGCCGAAGGCGTCGTACAGGGTGTCGTCGATGGTCTGCATCGGCACGCCGAGCACGCTGGCCTTGTCGCGGTCGATGGTCAGTTCCAGCGCGCGGCCCTGGTTGGACAGGTTGTTGTCCACGTCGGCCAGTTCCGGGCGCTGGCGCAGCGCTTCGGTCAGGCGGGTGGCCTGCAGCGCGACCTGCGCGCTGTCCACGTCCGACAGCGAGTACTGGTACTCGGTGGCCGCCACGCGGGTATCCAGGGTGACGTCCTGCACCGGCTTGAGGTACAGCGCCACGCCGGGGATGCCGGCCACGGCCTTCTGCAGGCGCGGCAGGATCTCATCCAGGCCATCGCGGTCGCCGCGCTCCTTGAGCACGATCGACAGCTGGCCCTGGTTGAGCGTGGGGTTCATGGTGCCGGCGCCGATGAAGGCGGACACGCCGGTCACCGCCGGATCACTGCGCAGGGCTTCGGCCACGGCCTTGGTGCGCTGCTCCATCTGCGGGAAGGCGATGTTCTGGTCGGCCTGGACTACGCCGGTGATCAGGCCGGTGTCCTGTTCGGGCAGCAGGCCCTTGGGGATCACGATGTACAGCACCACGGTCAGCACCAGCGCACCGGCGGCGACGGCCAGGGTCAGCGGCTGGTGATCCAGCACCCAGTCCAGGCTGCGCTCGTACAGGCCGACGGTGCGCGACCACACGGTGGTCTTGCCGGCCGCGGCGGCACGCTCGTGCGCATCCTCGCCTTCAGGCAGCGCGTCGGGCTTGAGCAGGTAGGCGCACATCATCGGGGTGAGCGTCAGCGAGATCAGCATCGACAGCGTCACCGCGATGCTCAGCACCCAGGCGAACTCATGGAACAGGCGCCCGGTGACGCCGGGCATCAGCAGCAGCGGCAGGAACACCGCCACCAGCGAAATCGTCAGCGAGAGCACGGTGAAGCCGATCTGCTGCGCGCCGATCTCGGCCGCTTCCGGCCCGCTCTTGCCCTGTTCGATGTAACGCACGATGTTCTCGATCATCACAATCGCATCGTCGACCACGAAGCCGGTGGCCACCACCAGCGCCATCAGCGAGAGGTTGTCCAGCGACATCCCGGCGAACGCCATCACACCGAAGGTGCCGGCCAGCGACAGCGGCACCGCCACCGAGGGAATGATGGTGGCCCACAGGCGGCGCAGGAACACGAAGATCACCGCCACCACCAGGCCGATGGTCAGGATCAGGGTGAACTGCACTTCATGCACCGAGGCGCGGATGGTCTCGGTCCGGTCGTTGAAGATCTCCAGGTGCACGTCGGCCGGCAGCACGTTCTGCAACTGCGGCAGCAGCGTACGGATGCGCTCGACGGTCTGCACGATGTTGGCACCGGGCTGGCGGCGCACTTCCAGCAGCACCGCCGGCTTGCCATCGGCCCACGCGGCCAGCTGGTCGTTCTCCACGCCATCGACCACGTTGGCGACATCGGACAGGCGCACCGGGCGGCCGTTCTTGTAGCTGATGATGGTGTCGCGGTACTCGGCAGCACTGGTCAGCTGGTCATTGGTGCCGATCGAGTAGGACTGGGTCTTGCCGTTGAGCGAGCCCTTGGGCGCGTTGACGTTGGCCTGAGTCAGCGCGCTGCGCAGGTCTTCCAGGGTCAGGCCCATGTTGGACAGCTGCGCCGGGTTGACCTGGATGCGCACGGCCGGGCGCACGTTGCCGGCGATCGAGACCAGGCCTACGCCCTGCACCTGCGACAGGCGCTGGGCGAGGATGGAGTCGGCGTAATTGTTGACGTCGCGCAGCGGGCGCGTGTCGGAGGTGAGCTTGAGGGTGACGATGGCCGCGTCAGCCGGGTTCACCCGGTTGTAGACCGGCTGGTATGGCAGCGAGGAGGGCAGGGTGGCCTGGCGGATCGCGGCCTGCACGTCCTGCGCGGCGATGTCGATGTCGCGGTCCATCGAGAACTGCAGGATGATCGTGGACAGCCCCGCCGACGAATCGGAGGTCATGATCTCCAGCCCGGAAATCTGTCCGAACTGGCGCTCCAGCGGCGTGGTCACCAGCGAGGCCATGGTGACCGCGTTGGCGCCGGGGTACTGGGTGGTCACGACCAGGCTGGGCGCATCGATCTCGGGCAGCGCCGACACCGGCAGCTGGCGGTAACCGAGGATGCCGAGCAGCAGCAGGCCTGCCATCAGCAGCGAGGTGGCGATCGGGCGGCGGATGAAAATCGTCGAAAAGCCCACGGGCGGGTCCTTGCTGGTGCGTCGTGCTGCGTTGGATCAGGCGAACGCCGGCGCTTGGGCCGGCGTCAGGTACACAGGGCGGGCGCGATCAGCGCGGACCGCCACCGCGGCGTCCACCGCCACCCTGCTGCTGGGCGGCCTTGAGCTCGGCTTCGGTCGGTGCGGCCGGGGTTTCGCCGGGCTTGAGCGCGGTGACCTTGGCGCCCGGCTTGAGCCGGAACTGGCCTTCGCTCACGACCCGTTCGCCGCCCTTCAGGCCCTCGGTGATCTGCACCTGGCTGTCGCCGACTTCCACACCGCTCTTGACCGTCTGCATGGCCACCGTGCTGTCCGGCTTGACGATGTAGACGTACTCGCCGTCCGGGCCACGCATCACGGCCTGGGTCGGGATGACGACGCCGCCGGCGATGGTGCGCAGCTGCATGCGGACGTTGACGAACTGGCCCGGCCACAGCGAATTGTCTTCGTTGTCGAACAGGGCGCGCGCGCGGAAGGTGCCGCTGTCGCTGCTGATCTGGTTGTCGACCACGTCCAGCTTGCCGCCATCGGTCAGTACGTGCGCATCGTTGCGGTCCAGCGCGGCGATGGCCACCGCGCCGGCGGCCTGGGCCTGGCGGACGGCGGGCAGCTGACGCTCGGGCAGATTGAACACGACGTGGATCGGGTGGATCTGGGTCAGGGTCACCAGCGCGGTGCCGGCGCTGACGATGTTGCCGGCATCGACCGCACGGATACCGGCGATGCCCGAGATCGGCGCCGTCACGCGGGTGTACTGCAGCTGCACCTGGGCGGCGCGCATGCTGGCTTCGTTGGCCGCCACGGCACTTTCAAACTGGGCCACCTGGTTGCGCTGGGTATCCAGGTCGGTCTTGGCCACGTACTGGCGGTACTCGGCCGAGTTCGAGCGCTGGTAGTTGGAGCGGGCGGTGGCGAGCTGGGCCTGGTTCTGGCGCTTGGCCGCCGCGGCTTCGTCGTAACTGGCCTGCAGGGTGCGCGGATCGATCTGGGCGAGCAGGTCGCCCTTCTTCACTTCCTGGCCTTCCTTGAAGTTCAGGCTGATCAACTGGCCGCCGACCTGCGGGCTCACGGTGACGGTGTTCATCGCCGCGACCGTGCCCAGTGCGCTTGCATAGACCGGCACGTCCTGGCGCGCTGCCTCGATCACCGTGACCGGCACCGGGCCTGCGTTGGCCGGATCACCGCCCTGCCGCCCTTCGGCTGCCGGACCTGCCGCGTCTCCCTTCTTGCCGCCCATCAGGCGCACACCCACGACGGCAACCACCAGCACTGCGACCACCAGCAGCACGATCTTCCAGAAACGCGACATTCAATAACTCCTGAGGGGGCTGGCGGAGGGCGGGGGCCCCGGTTGGCTAGGCGCAAAGCATACTCGTCGCCCGTGGCCTTTCATGCATGACGGATGGGACGGGCGATCAGACCGGATGTGACGGGTGAGGTTCCCCCATGAACGTTCGCCGGGGCAGAAAGTTACACCGCGGCGGTTCCGGATGCCCTACATTCAGGTTCGACCGTTGTCCTGCCCCGTGGAGACCTGCAATGCCCCGTCTGTCGCTGCTGATGTCCGCCCTGCTGCTGGCCACCCCCGGCCTGGCCGCCGCCGCCCCCGCCGAACGCCCCGAAGTGGCGGCCGCCGCGACCCGCCTCAAGGCCCAGGTGATCGACTGGCGCCGCGATTTCCACCAGCACCCGGAGCTGTCCAACCGCGAGGAACGCACCTCGGCCAAGGTCGCCGAGCGCCTGCGCGCGATGGGCCTGAAGCCGCAGACCGGCATCGCCCATCATGGCGTGGTGGCCATCATCAAGGGTGGCAAGCCCGGCCCGCGGATCGCCCTGCGCGCGGACATGGACGCCCTGCCGGTGACCGAACAGACCGGCCTGCCGTTCGCCTCCAAGGCCACCAGCACCTACCGCGGCGAGACCGTCGGGGTAATGCACGCCTGCGGCCACGATGCCCACACCGCCACCCTGCTGGGCGTGGCCGACGCGCTGGTGAAGATGCGCGCGAACCTGCCCGGCGAAGTGATGCTGATTTTCCAGCCTGCCGAAGAAGGCGCGCCGCCGCCGGAAGAGGGCGGTGCGGCGCTGATGCTCAAGGAAGGCCTGTTCAAGGACTTCAAGCCCGAGGCAGTGTTCGGCCTGCATGTGTTCTCCAGCGTGCCCGCGGGCCAGATCGCGGTGCGCGGCGGCCCGCTGATGGCGGCCTCGGACCGGTTCGGGATCAAGGTGATCGGCCGCCAGACCCATGGCTCGGCCCCGTGGAACGGGGTGGACCCGATCGTGGCCACGGCCGACCTGGTCGGCACCGCGCAGACCATCGTCAGCCGCCGCGCCAACCTGTCCAAGCAGCCGGCGGTGGTGACCTTCGGTGCGATCAAGGGCGGCATCCGCTACAACATCATTCCCGATGAAGTGGAGATGGTCGGCACCATCCGCACCTTCGACGAGGGCATGCGCCAGCAGATCTTCGCCGACCTGCGCAACGTGGCCGAGCACACCGCGGCCGCGCACGGGGCCAAGGCGGAAACCGAGATCTACGAATCCGAAGGCAACCCGGCCACGGTCAACGACCCGGCCCTGACCGCGCGGATGCTGCCGAGCCTGCAGGCCGTGGTGGGCGAAGGCAATGTCTACGAGCCGCCGCTGCAGATGGGCGCCGAGGACTTCTCGCTGTATGCCCAGCAGGTGCCGGGCATGTTCTTCTTCGTCGGCTCGACCGGCGAGGGGATCGATCCGGCCACGGCGCCGGCCAACCATTCGCCGAAGTTCCTGCTCGATGAGAAGGCGCTCGATGTGGGCCTGCGCGCGCTGCTGCAGGTGAGCCTGGATTACCTCAATGGGACGCCGGCTGCGGCGCCTGGCGCGGGCTGAAGCCAGCGGACGGCTGGTAGACGGCAGGTCCCGGCCGCTGGCCGGGGCGAAAACCGGCACGGGCGGGAGGGTTCCGATCCTCCCCCCGACTGGGGATGCAACCACCCGGCCGCCGGGTCCGTTCGTTTTCGCCGGCGGACGCCGCGCGCCTACCGGCGTAAAATGGCGGCATGAATACCCCCCAGGACTCCAGCCTCGGTCGCGAGGTGGCTTACCCGTCGCAGTACGATCCCGGCCTGCTTTTCCCCATCCCGCGCCGCGGCGCCCGCGAAGAGATCGGCCTGGACGAGGCGGCGCTGCCGTTCGTCGGCCATGACCGCTGGCAGGCCTATGAGCTGAGCTGGCTGGACGGGCGCGGCAAGCCGCGCGTGGCGGTGGCCACGGTCAGCGTGCCGTGCACCTCGCCGAACCTGATCGAATCCAAGTCATTCAAGCTGTACCTCAATTCGCTCAACAGCACGCGCTTCGACGATGACGCGGCTGCGCGCCTGTGCATCACGCGCGATCTGTCGGCCTGTGCGGGGGCGGTGGTGACGGTCGTGTTCGGGGTGCCACCGCTGGTGGAAGACGCCGAGGGCGAATCGCTGGACGAGCGCGACGTGGCCATCGAGCGCTACGGCCCACCGGCGCCGGAATTCCTGTTCGCCTATGCCGATGACGTGGTCACCGAGACATTGAGTTCGGCGCTGCTCAAGTCCAACTGCCCGGTCACCGGCCAGCCGGACTGGGCCAGTGTCAGCGTGCGCTACCGCGGCCCGAAGATCGACCGCGACGGCTTGCTGAAGTACCTGATCAGCTACCGCGAACACGCCGAGTTCCATGAGCAGTGCGTTGAGCGGATCTTCAGCGAGATCACCCAGCGCTGCCAGCCACAGTGGCTGGAAGTGGAAGCGCGCTACACCCGGCGCGGCGGGCTGGACATCAACCCGTGGCGGGCCAGCCCGGGCATCGAACTGCCGGCCCGCACCGTCCGCGACCTGCGCCAGTAGAGCGACCCCACGGGTCGCTGCCCCGGAACCCGGCACCACGCGCAGCCACCCATGGGGTGGCTCTACCCCCGGGCAACGTGGCCGCCGGTAGCCGTTCCGCGCGCCTTCACATCCACGCCATGCCCCATTAACAAGGGCTGTGACACCGTGCCTCCCATGTCGTCAATCAAGACGGGAGTGTATGGATGAGTACCGATAAGAAAGTCGACTTTTCCGGTGTCAGCGCCAGCGTTGACACCACCGCGCAGAAAGTCGATCAGGTCGATTTCTCGGGTGTGACCGCCTCGGTGGATACCACCGCGGAGAAGGTAGGAGGCACCTACACGGTGCAGAAGGGCGATTCGCTCTCGAAGATCGCCAAGCAGGAACTGGGCGATGCCAATGCGTGGAAGCGCATCTTCGAGGCCAACCGCGACGTGCTGGACGATCCGGACAAGATCCAGCCCGGCCAGACCCTGAAACTGCCGCCCAAAGCCTGATCCACTTTACTGCCCACCATCACACAGGGAGCAATCTCCATGAAGAAGTCGTCCATCAGTACTGCCGTTCTCGCTGCGCTTCTGGCCACCGTAGCCCTGGCTGGCTGCAAGAAGAAAGAAGACACCGCCGATAACAACGCACAGCCGGCGGCGACCGCGCCTGCCGCGCCGGCTCCGATGACCGAAGCCGCGCCGCAGCCGATGACCGCTGCCACCGGCGTGACCGTTTCGACCGTCACCGTCGGCAAGAGCGCTGCGGCGGACAAGACCGTCACCTCGGCCGCATTGTTCGCGCCGAAGGACGACATCATCGTCTCGATCCGCACGGACGGCAGCGCCAACAACGCCAACGTCGCGGCCAAGCTGACCTTCCAGAACGGGCAGGTCGCCGGCGAGCAGAACCAGGTGGTCAATACCACCGGTGCCGAGACCACCAACATCTCCTTCAAGAATGCCAATGGCTGGCCGGCGGGCAAGTACCGCGCGGAAGTCACGGTAGATGGTAAGGCGGCTGGATCGCCGCAGGAGTTTGAGGTCAAGTAAGCCTAGACGCCGACTCTCTCCCGGCAACAGGCTCACGATGGACGCAGCCGCGAGGCTGCGTCTTTTTTATGGGCGCCTGCCGGACCACAGCGTTCCAGTACGTTTGCGTATGGGATGGCTTTGCTCCGGGGGGCTGAAAACGCGACAATGCGGGGGTTTCCCGCCGTGCGCGCCGTTGGTCGGCGCGGTCCCCGGGGAAAGTGCGGGCCCGCTGTGCCAGGCCCTGCACGCGACACGGTTGCACGCGGCCCGGCATTGCCGCCGGCCATCATTCACGAGATCTGCAAGAGAGCCCTGATCCCCCATGTCGAACACGCCCAAGATTCTCTACACGCTCACCGATGAAGCCCCGTTCCTGGCCACGCAGTCGCTGCTGCCGATCGTCGAGGCCTACACCGCCACCGCCGGCATCGCCGTGGAAACCCGCGACATCTCGCTGTCCGGCCGCATCCTGGCCCTGTTCCCGGATTACCTGAAGGATGACCAGAAAGAGGCCGACCACCTGGCCGAACTGGGCCAGCTGGCGACCACCCCGGATGCGAACATCATCAAGCTGCCCAACATCAGCGCCTCGGTGCCGCAGCTCAAGGCCGCGATCAAGGAACTGCAGGACCAGGGCTTCGCGCTGCCGAACTACCCGGACGTGCCGACCGACGACGTCTCGCGCGACATCAAGGCGCGCTACGACAAGGTCAAGGGCAGTGCAGTGAATCCGGTGCTGCGCGAAGGCAACTCCGATCGCCGCGCGCCGCTGTCGGTCAAGAACTACGCCCGCAAGCACCCGCACCGCATGGGCAAGTGGTCCAAGGACTCCAAGTCGCACGTTGCGCACATGGATGGCGGTGACTTCTACGGCAGCGAGAAGTCGGCCACGTTGGCCAACGCCGGCAGCCTGAAGATCGAACTGTTCAAGGCCGACGGCAGCAGCGTCGTGCTCAAGGAAAAGACCGCGGTCAAGGCCGGTGAAATCGTCGATGCCGCCGTGATGAGCCGCAATGCGCTGGCCTCGTTCGTGCAGGCGCAGATCGCCGATGCCAAGGCCAAGGGCGTGCTGTTCTCGCTGCATCTGAAGGCCACCATGATGAAGGTCTCCGACCCGATCATGTTCGGCGTCGTCGTCGAGGAGTTCTACAAGGACGTGCTGGCCAAGCACGCCGACGTGCTCAAGCAGGCCGGTTTCGATCCGAACAACGGCATCGGCGATCTGTCCGCGCGCCTGCCGCAGCTGCCCGAAGCGACCCAGGAAGCGATCAAGGCCGACCTGGCTGCCGAGTACGGCAAGCGCCCGGGCCTGGCCATGGTCAATTCGGACAAGGGCATCACCAACCTGCACGTGCCCAGCGACGTGATCGTCGACGCCTCGATGCCGGCGATGATCCGCGACTCCGGTGGCATGTGGAACGCCGACGGCAAGCTGCAGGACACCAAGGCCGTCATTCCGGACCGTTGCTACGCCGGCGTGTACCAGGCGGTAATCGACGATTGCCGCACCCACGGTGCCTTCGACCCGGCCACCATGGGCTCGGTGCCCAACGTGGGCCTGATGGCGCAGAAGGCCGAGGAATACGGCTCGCACGACAAGACCTTCCAGATCCCGGCTGACGGCACCGTGCGCGTCACCGACGAGGCCGGCAAGGTGGTGTTCGAGCACGCCGTGCAGACCGGTGACATCTGGCGCATGTGCCAGACCAAGGATGCGCCGATCCAGGACTGGGTGAAGCTCGCCGTCAACCGCGCCCGCCTGAGCAACACCCCTGCGGTGTTCTGGCTGGATGCCAACCGCGCGCACGACGCACAGGTGATCGCCAAGGTCGAGACCTATCTGAAGGACCACGACACCAACGGCCTGGACATCCGCATCCTGGCCCCGGTGGAAGCGACCGCCTTCTCGCTGGACCGCATCCGCAAGGGTGAGGACACCATCTCGGTGACCGGCAACGTGCTGCGCGACTACCTGACCGACCTGTTCCCGATCATGGAGCTGGGCACCAGCGCCAAGATGCTCTCCATCGTGCCGCTGATGGCCGGTGGTGGCCTGTTCGAGACCGGTGCCGGTGGTTCGGCCCCCAAGCACGTGCAGCAGTTCGTGGAAGAGGATTACCTGCGCTGGGATTCGCTCGGTGAGTTCCTCGCCCTGGCCGCTTCGCTGGAACACTTGGGCAACCGTTACGACAACGCCGGTGCCACCGTGCTGGCCAAGACCCTGGACCAGGCCAACGGCCAGTTCCTGGACAACGACAAGTCGCCGTCGCGCAAGCTCGGTGGCATCGACAACCGCGGCAGCCACTTCTACATCGCGCTGTACTGGGCCCAGGCCCTGGCCGCGCAGGACGACGATGCCGCGCTGAAGGCCCGTTTCGCGCCACTGGCCAAGGCACTGGCCGACAACGAGCAGGCCATCGTCGGTGAGCTGGCCGCGGTGCAGGGCAAGGCGGTCGATATCGGTGGCTACTACCGCCCGGACGTGGCCAAGGCCAGCGCCGCGATGCGCCCCAGCAGCACCTTCAACAGCGCGCTGGCTGCGCTGTAAGGCAACGGTCCCGCCACTGCGGTGATCGATGAAGAACCCGCGCTCCGGCGCGGGTTTTTTTATGGGTGATTGGTTCTGATCGGGCGGCAGTTCACTGGCGGCCGGGACGGCGGCCAAGCTGGGTCGAGAGGAGGGCGATCTCCGCATCCAGCGCAGCCTGCTGCTCTGCGGCCATCAAACGCAGGACGACGGTGCCATCTGTCTCCGTGCAGGCACCCGTGTTGAAGCACAGCGCATCCATCAATTCACTTCCCACCCCGCAGGCAAGTCCACGTTGGCAGGCGGTGATCTGCCACGCCAATCCGGTGATGAGCGGATCTCCACCCGCGGCTCCCGTCGCAGCGGCTCCCTGAGCAAGGGCCCCCAGATACGCCATCGCCGTCGCGTCGTCGCCCGCAATGACCTGCTCCATCAACTGGCCATACTCCGCCGGCGTGAGAGGTGCCGTAGCGGTCTGGCGAAGACGCAACCAAAGCTGCGAAGCAAGATCACCCTGGCGTGCGGCCTGCTCGCGCCAAGCCAGCATGGCGTCAAGTGGAATCACCTGCCCGCCATCCACACCGCCACATTGCGCGAAAACACGTTCGCCGGTCAGGCGCATCTGCTGCGCGGCATCTGGATCCGGATGCACCCTGGCCGCGCTTTCGACGCCCTCGAGATAGGACGCACGCCGGAGGTTCACCAGAAAACACTTCTCGTACAGCTCGGCCAACCGACGCTGCGCGTGGACATCACCGCCTCCGGCCGCAGCGCTGACACGTTCGAACTCTCTGCGGGTGGCATCTTCGAAGCCGGCCGCGAGTGGTCCAGACTTAAGCGCATGAGGGGCTGGAGCGACAGCCTCCGCGGACAGCGCAGGTGTCGAAGAAGGTCCTGCCATGGTCTGCGATGCCCGTGACGGGTCACGTTGGCCCCAGAACACGGCTATCAGTATTGCCGCCAGCAACAAGGCGCCCGCCCACACTGTCCTGCGACGGCCTGTCGTCATCACTGCCCCTGTTCGATAGTTGATGGTTGATGGGGCGACTCTACCCCGGAACCCGGGTGCACACCTGCGCCGACTGGGCAACCGCCCAGTCGCTGCCGTATGGTGGCGGCAGGTCCTCTGGAAGTGGCTGCATGCGCCTGCTGTTCCTGCCGGTTCCATCATTGCTCCGTCCGGGGCGTCGCATGAACGCGACGCCGGACGCGCTCGCGCGGCTGATCCGCGATGGCTTCGAGGACTACCATGCGCGCTTCGCGGCGATCAGCCGGCGCGCGCGCCAGCGTTTCGAACAGAGGGACTGGGCCGGAGCCCGGCAGGACGCCGTGGAGCGCATCGGGCTGTACGACCTGTGCATCGCCGGGCCCGTCGATGCCCTGCGCCGCGCAGCGGGCGCGGACATCGGTGAGCGCGCGCTGTGGCTGCGCATACGCCCCGCCTACGCTGCACTGCTGGCCGGCTTGATCGACGCCGAGCTCTACAAGACCTTCTACAACACGCTGGCGCGGCGGGTGTTCGCCACCCGCGGTGTGGACGGTGCGATCGAGTTCATGGCGATGGACGTGGAGCCGTCCGATGCCATTACCCATCCGGTCGCGCGACACAGCTACACGCTCTCTCCCACGCGCCCGGCGGACGCGTTCATGCGCGTGCTCGGCGACTATCGGTTCGATGTGCCGTATGCACACCAGCTGCGCTGCGCCGCGGCGGTGGCCGTGCGCCTGCAGGACGATCTGGCACATTGGGGGGATTACCCGGTGCGCAGCATCGAACTGCTCGATACGGTGTTCTACCGTGAGCGCCGCGCCTATCTGGTGGGGCGCGTCTTCGGCGAGCATCGCTTCTCGCCCTGCGTGATCGCACTGGTCCATGACGAGCGCGGCCTGCGCGTCGATGCGGTGCTGAGCCGGCGCCGCGATCTCGCGCATCTGTTCGGTGTCTCGCGCAGCTACTTCCAGGCCGACCTGGCGACCGTTGGCGATGCGGTGGTGTTCCTGCGCAGCCTGCTGCCGGGCAAGCCGGTCGATGAGATCTACACCGTGCTCGGGCGCGCCAAGCAGGGCAAGACCGAGCGCTATCGCACGTTCTTCCGTCACTTCCAGGACCAGCCCGGCGAGCAGCTGGTGCATGCCGATGGCACGCCCGGCATGGTCATGGCGGTGTTCACCCTGCCCAGCTATCCGCTGGTGTTCAAGCTGATCCGCGACCGTTTCGCCTGGCCCAAGACCATGACCCGGCACCAGGTCGAAGAGAAGTATGCGCTGGTATTCAACCTGGACCGTGTCGGCCGGCTGCTCGACGCGCAGCCCTATCGGCACCTGCGCTTCCCGCGGTCGCGTTTCTCCGCGGCGCTGCGCGAGGAACTGCTGACCCAGTGCGCCGGCAGCGTGCATGAGGAGGGCGAGGAACTGGTGATCGCGCTGTGCTACGTGCAGCGACGCTTCCGTCCGCTCAATCTGTACCTGCGCGAGCAGACCGCCGAGGCGCGTCGCATTGCCGCGCTCGACTACGCGCAGGCGATCACCGACATGGCGCGCAACAACATCTTTCCCGGCGACATGCTGCCGAAGAACTTCGGCGTGTCGCGGCATGGGCGTGCCGTGTTCTACGACTACGATGAGCTGTGCCTGGTCACCGAGTGTGCCTTCCGTGCCTGGCCGGCGCCGCGCAACGAAGAGGAAGCGCTGGCCGACGAGCCATGGTTCCAGATCGGCCCCCAGGACGTGTTTCCCGAGCGCTTCTGGATGTTCATGGGGCTGCCGGCGCCCGAGCTGGCGGCGGTGCGCGAGCACTTCGGGCATCTGTTCGATCCGGCGTGGTGGCAGCGGCTGCAGGCCGGTTTCGCGGCCGGTGATTTTCCGGATACCCCGCCGTACGCCGGGGCGCTGCGGCTGGCCTGATTGTCCACCCGATTCCCACTGCGCTACGCTGTCAGGCATCCACAAGGAGAGAGTGCGATGCGTTGTTCCCCTATTCTTGCCCTGGCATTGGCCTTCAGCGGCGTGGGCATGGTCGTGGTCCCCGATGCGGACGCACAGACCAAGCGTGAGGTGCGCGAGCAGGCCGAAGCCAGCATGGTGCTTACCGGCGAGATCGATATCGGCACCGAAGGCCAGGTCGAAGCGTTCCGTCTGGACAAGCGCGCGCAGGTCGACGAGACCATCGTCACCTTCGTCGAAAATGCCGTGAAGACGTGGCGTTTCGCCCCGGTGCTTGTGAATGGCCAGGCCGTCAAGGCACGTACCCCGGCCACCATCCGCCTGGGTGCGAAGAACAACCCCGATGGCACCGGCCTGATCACGCTGCTGGCGGCGAATTTCGAAACGTACGACGAAACCTCGACCGACAACGTCACCAAGGTGAAGATGACGCCGCCGGTGTATCCCGAGGATGTCTTCAACGCGCGCGGGCGTGGCGATGTACTGCTGCTGATACAGGTCGGGCGCGACGGGAGGGTGCTGGATGTGGCCACCGAGCAGGTCAATCTTCGTGTGATCGCCAACGAGGCGAACATGCGGAAAATGCGCGACAAGCTGGCCCGCGTGTCGATGGGCGCCGCACGTAAGTGGACCTTCAAGGCGCCCTCTACCGGAGATCAGAAGGACGAGGCGAGCTGGACCATCCGGGTGCCGGTGCGATTTTCGTTCAGCGATGAGGTGGAGCGCTACGGCCGCTGGGATGCCTACATTCCCGGCCCGCACCAGCAGGCCCCGTGGCGCAGCGACAAGGCACTGAGCGCCGATGCCAATGCCGACCTGCTGCCCGCCGGCGGCGTGTTCATGGCCGACGCCGCCAGCAAGGCGCCGAAGCTGCTGACGCCGCTCGGCGGCTGAGACTAACAGGAGCGCGGGCGTCGCGCCCGCGGTCCCTCATCCTACGCCCGGACTGCCGGGCTGCGGGTACACCACCGTGCGGTTGCGGCCCTGTTCCTTGGCCATGTACAGGGCCTTGTCGGCCAGCCGCAGCGCCTGCTGCGGATCATCGTGATAGGTCGGGTAGTGGGCCACGCCCAGCGACACGGTGACCGTGCCGACCTGCTCGAACACTTCGGCGGCCACCTGGATACGCAGGCGCTCGGCCACCTGCGCGGCATGGAGGGCATCGATGCCCGGCAACAGGATCAGGAACTCCTCGCCGCCGTTGCGGCAGAGCAGATCGGTGTCGCGTGAGCCATCGCGCATCAATTGCGCGATGCGCAGGATCACGGCGTCGCCGACCGCATGACCGAAGCGGTCGTTGATGCTTTTGAAGCGGTCGATGTCCAGCGCGATGATCCCGAACGGCTGGCCGCGTGCCTGCCAGTCTTCCAGCCCCTGCTGCAGGCCGCGCCGGTTCTGCAGGCCGGTAAGGGGATCGGTCATGCTGGCGCGGTTGAGCTTGCCGATGCGGTCCTGCAGCAGGTTGAAGCTGTACAGCAGGGCGGCTTTGAGCTGGGCGACTTCGTAGTACCAGGCCCGGATACCGGTGACGTGGCGGATCGCGATGCCGGTGTCGCGGTTCTGCACGTTGCGCGCCAGCTGCCATAGCGGCAGCGAGATGCGCCGCGCAAACCACCAGGTGATCAGCAGCGACAGGATGCCCAGCGGAATCGCATTCCAGATCACCGCCGACATCAGCTTGGACAGTGAGGCCAGCGTGGCGGTGGTCGGCCGCTGGGCCACCACCCCCCAGCCAACGCTCGGCACCGGCGCGTACCCGGCCAGCATCTGCACGCCATGGGTATTGCGCACCTGCTGGGCGCCCGAGTGGCCCTGGGTGACTGCCTGTACGGCCGGGTTCTGCAGCGCGAACTGGCCGACCCGGTCCTGCTCGATGTGGTACAGGATGCGGCCGTTGCGGTCGACCACGTACAGGTAGGAACCATCGCGGTAGTAGTGCTTGCCCAGCAACGACTGCAGGATGCTGCGCTGGCGCAGGTAGATGGTGCCGCTGACGTAGCCCTGGTACTGGCCCTGCGCGGAGAAGATCGGGTGCGAGATCGCCACCAGCAGCCGGCCGGTGGCCGACTGGTACGGATCGCTGATGAACGGCGCACGCCGGGCGAGGGCGTCGCGGTTGCCAGCACTGTTGAGCAGCACGCCCTGCAGGGCAAGACTCTGCGGTGAGGTGGCCAGCACGGTGCCCCCGGCATCGACGATCAACACCGAGTTGAAGCTGTTGGTCTGCAGTTGCAGGCGGGCGGCCTCGGCCTCCAGCGCCTGGCGATCATGCTGGCGCTGGCCGAGCACGGTGGCGCTGTAGGCCACCTGCTGCTGAGCGGAGAGCACGAAGTTCTGGGTCGATTCGGCGAGCTTGCTGGCGTACACGCGGTTGGCTTCCAGCGTGTTGCCGATCAACTGTTCGCGCTGCACGCGGTAGCTGGCATGCAGGGTGTTGGCCAGGGCGATGATCGCGCTGAGCAGGGCCAGGGCAAGGATCAACGTGCCGAGGTTGAGGCGGGCGGACAACGGGCGCATGCGGTTCACGGGCAGCAGGGTGCAGCACCAACCGGAACACGCGGATGGAACGGCAGCAGCGAAGCAGTCAGGAGCGCACGACACAGTGCCGAACCGGTGCGCGTGCCGCGCCCGCCTTTCGACGACCCCGCCCCCGGGCGGTCAACAACTCTTTGGGCGGCGATTATTGCGGATTACACCCCCACGTGGGTGAAGTGGGCACCGCGGTGGCGGCCTTCAGCGTTCCAGGCGCCTGCGCAGTACGCCGCGCAGGTGATCGGCGCCGGCCTGGTCCAGTGGTCCGAGCACACCGCGTACGGCCTCGGGGATGTGCGCGGTGGTGTGTTCATCGGCCTGGAAGACGTAATGCTGGAACATCGCCTGCCAATGCGCGCGCTGCGCCGGCGGCAGATCGCGGAGCGCCAGCAGCGAGAGCATCAATGCGTTCATCGGCGCATCCATCCACGCCGGCACCGGCCGCCACCAGTAATTGACCAGCACGTTGAACGCCTCCAGCCCTTCCATGTGGTGCCACCACAGCGATGGAATGAACACGGCATCGCCCGGCCCCAGCTCGGCCACCTGTGCGTGCGCCAGTGCCGCGCTGAAGCTTGGAAACCGCACCAGGTCCGGTGCGGCGAAATCGACCAGGCTGACCGCCTGCCCGGCCGGCGTGAAATCCAGTGGCCCGATATACAGATTGCCCACCTGCGATGGGGGGAACAGGGTGACGCGGCGGCGGCCGGCGGCTACGCAGGCCAGGTTGTCCGGCACGTCCTGGTGGGCGGCGATGCGCGAGCGGTTGCCGATCCAGATGCTGGCCAGCGGATCGTCCACCCCCAGTTCCAGCGCATTGGCCTGGCGGAAGCCAGGCAGGAAGCTGTCCAGCGTGGTCGATGCCACATAGATCGACGGCGGTGCCGGTGCCGGCGCGTACTTGAGCAGGGTATCGAGCACGACCTTCAACGGGATCTGCTCGCGGCGGAAATTGAAGCCACTCATGTCCGCGTTGTAGAACACCCGTCCCCGGGCCTCCGGTGGCGCCGTGGTGGCAGTGACCGGCAGCGCGCCGTGATCGAACTGCTTGAGATGGTCAACCGCCGCCTGCGCGGACCGGGTCGCTGCAGCGACCAGCGGCCACCCGGCCACCAGCCCGCGGATCACCTTCGGCGTGGTCCAGCCGGGCAACTGCGCGTGCAGCTGCGCCGGATCCAGATCATGCAGTTCCTCGATCGGGCCGGGCATGGCGGACATCGGCATCCTGATGGCAGGGGCGGGTGGCGCCCACGGTAGCGCGCAGGTGAGGGAAGCGGAAGGCCGCGGGATGAGCGCGGCCTTCCGGTGCTGCAGCTCGGCAGTGCCGACTCAGAACTTGTAGCGGACGCCGAACATGTACCGCGGGCCGGTCTGGGTGGCGTAGCGCAGCATGTTGGTGTGGCGCGAGTAGGTGCGCATGGTCTCGTCGGTCAGGTTGATCGCTTCCAGGCTCAGGGTCAGCTGCTCGCTGACCGCGTAGCTGATGTTGAGATCAAGCTGGCCGTAGGCTTCGGTGTAGTTCGGGTTGGGGCCCTGGCCGCCGATGCCGTTGAGGAACTTGTCGCGCCAGTTGTAGGCCGCACGCACCTGCCAGGCGTTCTTGTCGTAGAACAGCACCGCGTTGGCAGAATCGCTGAGGCCGATCATCGGATACTGGTCGCCCAGGCTGAGGTTGTCGAAGGTCAGGCCGGACTTCACCTTGGTGTAGTTTGCCGCCACGCCAAAGCCGGACTGGCCGAACAGATGCTGCACGGCCACTTCCCAACCCTGGAGGTGGTCCGAACGCTGGTTGGCCGGCAGGGTGACGTCAAACCCGGCAATCGGATCCCCCGGCTGGCCGACGATGCTGCCGGTCTGCTGACCTGCGGAATTGACGCCGGTGGAGGTCACGCCCGGGTCGCCGGCATGGTTGGTGAAGATGTAGTTGCGGATGCACACCGTATCGGTGGCCACGCAGCCCGATGCCAGTGCCTCGTTCCAGTAGGCGCCGCCCACGGGGGTGTGCAGGCTGCCTGCATCCTCACGCGCGATCGTATTGCTGATGAAGTTCTTGATGTTCTTGCGGAAGAAGCCGACCGAGGCGTAGCTGGCCTCTCCGTAGTACCACTCCAGCGAGAGATCGAAGTTGTCCGAGAGCAACGGCTCCAGTGCCGGGTTGCCACGCGAGCCGGTGCCGCCCTGGGTGCGAACGATGTTGTCCAGACGCTGCCCGCTTTCGATCTGCGTCCAGCCTGGACGGCCGAGACTGCGGCTGTAGCTGCCGCGCAGCGCCAACGATTCGCTCAGGTCCAGCTTCAGGTCGAGATTGGGCAGGATGTAGTCGTACTTGCCCTTGCCACCCACGAAGGCGCCTTCGTCGGCGTAGGTGATGTTGAACTCGTTGAGCGAATTCCAGCTGATGGAGGTCGGGACGCGCACCAGCGCCTGCGATTCCACCTCGGTTTCTTCGTAGCGCACACCCGCGGCAATATGCAGCGGCATGTTCCAGTCAAAGGTAGTGCGGTATTGCAGGTAGGCGCTCTTGGACGTTTCCGTGGTGCGGATGTCCTCGGAGTATTCCGTCGGGGCGACATAGCAGGTGGGGCAGGCCGGTTCCACGCCATTGGCCACCTGGGCGGCACGATCGCGCAGGCGGTCGAAATCGAACACCAGGAACTGGCCCGTCAGGCGCGGATCGTTGTGGCCGGAGAACGCCTTGAAGTACTTGGCCATGTCATCGGCGTACCAGATGCTGTCATCGTAGTCCGCAGGCGTACCGACGCCGCCCCAGCTGTCTCGCTGCATGATGGCCGCCGCCGAGCGGTTGTCCACCTTGGTGTGGCCCACGCCGAAATCCAGCGCGGAGTAGTCGGCAAAGCGGAACACGCCCTTGGCCTGCAGCTGCTCCACTTCAGACTTGTTGTAGCTGTTCTGGAAGACCGAGCCGGTCACCAGGGCATCCGATGCCTGGATGCCGCCAGGAGGCAGTGCGATGTTGATGATGGGGAGGTCGCCGCTGTAATCGACCGTGGTCTTGCCACGCACGTAAGCGGCGACGCCAAGCACGCCCGCCGAGCCGTAGGGGCCATCGGGCTGCGATTCGGCACTGGCGCGGTTGTAGTCGAAGGTCATGTCCAGCGCGTCGTTGACCTCCCACTCGACGTTGAAGCCTACCGCTTCCATGTTGTTCTTGGTCGCCAGCTTCATGCCGCCCATGGCCACGTCGCCGTTGACCACGTCTTCGCTGTAGACGATCGGCGCGGCAACCGGGCCGTTGGTCCAGGTGCTGTCGCCGGGGCCGTAGTTGAACCACACCGACAGTTCGCTGCGCTGCTGCTGGACCTTGTTCTCGACATAGGTGTAGTCCAGCGTGGTGGTCACGTTGTCCAGCGGCTTCCACTGGAACGTGGCCTGCCCGTTGGTGCGCTGGCGCTGTACCGCATTGACGTTGTAGGCCGAGTTCTGCGGGCGGCCATAGATATCATCGGGGCCCGGGCGGTTGGTGATCCGGTCGGCATAGCCCGTGCCGGGTTGTGGCAATGCCCGCCAGTCGGTGGTGTCGCTGCCACGAAGCGTCGCCCAGCCTTCGGCAACGGTCGCCTGGTTGAAGCCGGAATCGCGTTCCTGGTGGCTGGCACTGAGTGCAACGCCGAAGCGTCCGTCGGCGTAGGTCTGGCTGAAGATGCCCGACAGCTCACCGGTGATGTTGGACCCTTGCAGCGTGCGCGGCACGTTGTCATTGGAGGTGTCGTGCACCGCCTTCAGGCCCAGGCTGACGACCGGCGCCGCCTCCAGTGGACGCAGCGTCTTGATGTTGATGGTGGCACCGATGCCGCCGGTCGGATTGTCGGCGCGGGTGGTCTTGTAGACCTCCACGGCCGAAATCGATTCGGAGGCGATGTTCGCAAAGTCGAACGATCGCGAGCCGTTCAGGCCGGCACCGCCGTTGCCGAGGTTGGACGCCGGCATCTGCCGGCCGTTCAGGAGCACCAGGTTGTAGTCCGGGCCGATGCCGCGGACGGTCACCTTGGAGCCCTCGCCGCTGGAGGTACGGTCGATCGACACGCCGCTGATGCGCTGCAGCGATTCGGCCAGGTTGGTATCCGGGAACTTGCCGATGTCCTCGGCAACGATGCCGTCGACCACGCCCTGGCTGTCGCGCTTGAGGTTCATCGACGAGGTGAGGCTGCCACGGATGCCGGTGACCTGCACCGCATCCAGCGTGGTGGGGTCGACGCCATTCGGGGCTGTCGTGGAGGTTTCCCGGGCCGCGGGATCCTGCGCCCAGGCCGGGCCGGCCAGGACAGCGAGAAGTGCGGAGGTGAGCATCGCCTTGCGGGGTACGGCCTTGTACGTCTTCATGATGATCCCTCCCCAGGGAATTCGATCGTGGCGGTTCTGCGTTGTGTCGGCGCGGGTTCCAGTGCGCACGGCCCGGATTGGAGCCATGGTTGACAGCGTTGTCAACAAACGACGTCCCCGCTGCGCTTTGCCTGGCCATCGTCACGCGTTCCACGTTGCCTGCACATCCGGCACCTGCGCGGCGGAAGCACTGCAACGCAGGCGTTGTGGCCCGATTCCACCGGGACGTCGGCCGCCGGAAGGAGGATGCACACGCGTTGTGCAGTGCAGAACGAAACTGCGCGAAGTGAATCGCGTGCACGCATCGCAGCATCGCGGGCCACGGACAGCGGATGGCTGACAGCGCTGGACAATCGCGGTCCAAGCAGGTTCCATGTCTGGCCGCCGACTGGCCGGCTCTCCCAATCTGGAAGGACATGCAATGGACACTCCTGCTGCCGTCCGCGGACAACATGTGCAAAGCAATGGCGTTGCACTGGCCGTGGTCACCGCCATCTTTTTCATGTGGGGTTTCCTCACCTGCCTCAACGACATCCTGATTCCGCACCTGAAGGCGGCGTTCGCGCTCACCTGGGTGCAGGCGATGCTGGTCCAGTTCACCTTCTTCGGCGCGTACTTCCTGATGTCGCTGCCCACCGGGCGCCTGGTCGCGGCGGTGGGCTACAAGCGCGGCATCGTTGCCGGCCTGGCCATCGCCGGTGTGGGCGCGCTGTTGTTCTGGCCGGCGGCACAGGCGCATGTGTATGGCCTGTTCCTCGGCGCGCTGTTCGTGCTGGCCACCGGCATCACCGTGCTGCAGGTCGCTGCCAACCCCTATGTTGCGCTGCTCGGTCCGGAGCAGACCAGTTCCAGCCGGCTGACCCTGGCGCAGTCGATGAACGCGCTGGGCACCACGATCGCGCCGTTGTTCGGCGGCCTGCTGATTCTCTCGGCCGCGCCGCGCACCGCCGATGAACTGGCCCTGCTGCCGCAGGCCGAGGCACTGGCTTACCGCGCCGCCGAAGCGCAATCGGTGCAGCTGCCGTACTTCGGCCTGGCCGTCGCGCTGTTCGTGCTGGCGGTGGCGATCTGGATGTTCCGCCTGCCGGCCATTCCCGGCGTGGAAGGCGCGGCCGCCACCGGCAGTGGCCGCCTGCGCGATGCGCTGCGCCATCGCCACCTGCGCTATGGCGTGCTGGCCATCTTCTTCTACGTGGGCGCGGAGGTCTCGATCGGCAGCGTGCTGGTCAATTTCCTTTCGATGCCCGGTATCGGTGAGGGGCTGACCGAGCAGGAAGCCACGCGCTACGTGTCGCTGTATTGGGGGGGGGCGCTGGTCGGCCGTCTGCTGGGTGCGGCATTGCTGACCCGGCTGGACCCGCGCCGCATGCTGGGGGTCTTCGCGTTGATCGTGATCGCCCTGCTGACGCTGACGATGCTCGGCAGCGGCAACCTGGCCAAGTGGAGCGTGGTCAGCATCGGCCTGTTCAACTCGATCATGTTCCCGACCATCTTCGCGCTGGCCATCGCCCGCCTGGGCACGTTGACCGGGCAGGCCTCCAGCCTGCTGGTGATGGCGATCGTGGGCGGCGCGGTGATCCCGCTGGCGATGGGATGGCTGGCCGACCATCACGGGCTGCAGGTGTCCTTCCTGCTGCCGATGCTGTGCTACCTGTTCATTGCCTTCTACGCCTGGCGCGGTTCACGCCACAGCCACTGAGGCAGGCGCTCAGCGGCGACGCGGGGGGTGCGTGGATTCACGCACCAGCACCGCATGGTCGACGGTGACCATGACCCCGGCCTCCGGGGAGCGGATGCGGTCGATCAACTGCTCGGTGGCCAGCCTGCCCATGGAGGCGGTCGGCTGGCGCACGGTGGTCAGCGCCGGGTAGATGTGCCCGGCGATCGGCGTGTCATCGAAGCCGCAGACCGACAGGTCGCGGGGAATGCGCAGGCCGCGCTGCCCGGCGACGCGGAACACCGCGGCGGCCATGTCATCGTTGGCGGCGAAGATCGCGCTCGGCGGCTCCGGCAGGTCCAGCAGTGCATTGGCCGCCTCGATGCCGGATTCGAACGAGAACTGCCCGTTGACCACCAGCGCCGGATCGTAGGCGATGCCGTACTGGCGCAACGCCTGGCGGTAGCCGGCCAGGCGCCACTGGCAGGCCCCGTGCGCGCGCGGGCCCTTGATATGGCCGATGCGGCGATGCCCCTGCGCGACCAGATGACCGATCAGTTCAACCACTGCGGTGGTCTCATCCATGCGCACGCCGATGCAGCCGTCCGGATGCCGCGGTGCGATGGACGCATACGGAATCTCATGCTCTTCCAGGTAGGCCAGCACCACCGCGTCATCGGTCAGCGGCGGGATCAGCACCACCCCGTCCGGGCGCGAATTCTCGAACAGCGCAGCCAGGTCGGGCAGGGTGCGGCGCGCCGTGCCGACCGGGCCCAGGATCAGGTTGTAGTGGTGGGCATGGCACGCCTCCAGCATCCCGTTCTGGATTTCCATGAGGTAGTTGCGCGAGGGATTGTTGTAGACCAGCGCCAGTGCATACGAGCGCTGCCCGGCCAGGCTGCGCGCGGAGAGGTTGGGCTTGTAGCCCAGCCGCGTCACGGCGGCCAGCACCCGCTCGCGGGTTTCCGCGCGCACGTTGGGCTCGTTGTTGAGCACGCGGGAGACCGTCTTGATCGATACACCCGCAACGGCGGCGACATCCTCGATACGACTACGCATGGTGCGGGGGTTCCTCTCGGAGGGGCGGGCGGCCAGGTGCCGATGGTAGTGCGCGTGTGTCACATCGATGTTGCCGATGCAGGCGGATGTTGCCATGCCGGCGACGTGCGTGGCGGGTTCGGGTTTTCCATGCCGCGATGCAGCAGTTCAAGCACGGCCTGGACATCATCTCCGGTGGTGATCCCCGCTGCAGCGGGACGCCGTTCGCAAGCGGGGCCGCGGGCGGTTGACAGCGTTGCCATGGGCTTATATGACAGCGCTGTCAGAGAGGGGCGCTGACCGCTGCCCGGCTGCGGTCCCGCCCGTTCCGTTCGCGCGTATTTCATCAGAGGAAGATGTCCAGTGACCAGCTCCAACAAGACGATTCTCGCTACCTGCCTGCTGGCTGCGCTGGCCTCGACGGCCGGTGCCGCACCGGCCACCGGTGAACGCCTCAAGGACTGGCCCCATGTGACCAGCGCGATCGGGCCGGATGCTGCGCTGGAGGCGCGGGTGCAGGAGATCGTGGCGCAGATGACGCTGGCGCAGAAGGTGGGCCAGATGACCCAGCCCGAGATCAAGATGATCACGCCCGACCAGGTCCGCCAGTACTACATCGGCTCGGTCCTCAATGGCGGCGGCTCCTGGCCGGGCATGGACAAGCACGCCACGGTCGCGCAGTGGCTGCAGTTGGCCGATGCGTATCGGGCGGCCTCGCTGGCCACCGATGCGCGCACACCGATCCCGGTGATCTGGGGTACCGATGCAGTGCACGGCCACAACAACGTCTACCGTGCCACGCTGTTCCCGCACAACATCGGGCTGGGCGCGGCCGGCGACGCCGCGCTGATCGAGCGGATCGGCCGGGCCACCGCACACGCGGTGCGTGCCACCGGCATCGACTGGGTGTTCGCGCCGACGCTGGCAGTAGCGCACGATCCACGTTGGGGGCGCACCTACGAAAGCTATTCCTCCGACCCGCACGTGGTACGGGAATTCGCCCAGGCCTACGTCAAGGGTGCGCAGGGGCGCTTCGGCGACGACGGCAATGTCGTTGCCACCGCCAAGCACTACATCGGCGATGGCGCGACCGACAGCGGCCGCGACCAGGGCGAAGCGCTGGTCGACAAGGCCACCATGATCAACGTGCACGGGCAGGGCTACTACGGTGCGCTTGGCGAAGGCGTGCAGACGGTGATGGCCTCGTTCAACAGCTGGAACGACCGCAGCGGTGGCGTCGACTACGGCAAGATGCACGGCAACAAAGCGCTGCTGACCGGCGCGCTGAAGGAGAAGATGGGCTTCGACGGTTTCGTCGTCTCCGACTGGAACGGCATCGCCCAGGTGCCGGGCTGCCGCAACGACAGCTGTGCGCAGGCGATCAACGCCGGCATCGACATGGTGATGGTGCCCGACGACTGGAAGGCCTTCATCGCCAACACCATCGCCCAGGTGGAGAGCGGGGAGATCCCGATGGCGCGCATCGATGATGCGGTCACCCGCATCCTGCGCGTGAAGCTGCGCGCGGGCCTGTTCGATCACAAGCCGTCCGACAGCCGCCATGCCGGTGACGTCGCCGCCGTGCAGCACCGTGAGCTGGCGCGCCAGGCCGTGCGTGAGTCGCTGGTGCTGCTCAAGAACGAGGCCAAGGTGTTGCCACTGCGCCGCGATGCGCGGGTGATGGTGGTCGGCAAGAGTGCCGACAACCTGTCCGATCAGTCCGGTGGCTGGTCGCTGACCTGGCAGGGCACCGAGAACCGCAATGCCGATTTCCCCACTGCCGATTCGGTGCTGGGTGCGCTGCGTGCCGAACTTGGCGCACAGAAGGTTGCCTACAGCGCCGATGCGACGGCGCTGGATCCCGCGCAGTTCGACGTCGTGGTGGCCGTGATCGGCGAGACGCCATATGCCGAAACCAACGGCGACATCCTCGCGTCCGATCCGGTCAGCCACAGCCGTGCCTATCCGCAGGATCTGGCCGTGCTGCGCGCGGCCCAGGCCAGTGGCAAACCGGTGGTGACCGTGTACTTCTCCGGGCGCCCGATGTACACCAACGATCTGCTCAACCACTCCCAGGCCTTCGTGGCGGCGTGGTTGCCGGGTACCGAAGGCAAGGGCATCACCGACGTGCTGGTGGCTGGCAAGGACGGCAAGCCCGCGCATGATTTCCGCGGGCGGCTGAGCTTCCCGTGGCCGGGCGTGCCGTGCCCGGCGCCGATCGACCGCCCGGATCCGAAGCAGCCGCCGCTGTTCGCGCTTGGCCACGGCCTGAGTTACCGCACCCCGGGCAAGGTCGACCGCCTGCCCGAAGCCAACCCGGACAACTGCGGCGAGGTCACCACGGTGCCGATCTTCAACCGGGCCGACACGCCGCCGTTCGCGCTGCATGTGGCGGCCGCTGGTGCCACCCAGCCGCTGGGCAACGACCTCAACGCCACGTTGCGCTGGCCGGCCGCCGCGCCGGTAGTGCAGGTACGCACCGTGCAGATCAATACCCAGCAGGATGCAAAGGAAGTGACCTGGCTGGCGCCGGCGCAGTTGATCGCACGCAGTTCCTCGCGGCGCAACCTGGGTGCGCTGGCCCGTAATCACGGCGCGCTGCAGTTTGACGTGCAGCTGGTGCAGCGCCCGGTGTCGCCGGTGAAGGTGACCATGCAGTGCGGTACCGGCTGCGAGGGCGGCGTGGATATCGCGCCGGTCCTGGCCACCCTTTCGCCGGGGCAGAAGCAGACCGTGACCGTACCGCTGGCGTGCTTTGCCAAGCAGGGCGTGGACCTGGGTGCGGTGGAAGCACCGTTCGTGGTGAGCGCCGACAAGCCGTTCGCGGCGGCGTTCACCCAGGTGCGCGTATCGGTGGATGCAGACAATGCGGCGGGCGGGGTGCGCTGCCCGTAGCGCCGGGCTCTGTCCGGCCGGCGTTCGGCGGAGGATGTGTGGAGCCGGCCAGCGGCCGGCACTACCCGGGCACCCCTCAACGAAAAAGGCCCCGCGATGCGGGGCCTTTCTCTGTCCGGAAGATGCGCCTATCAGCGCTTCATCGAACCGAAGAACTCGTCGTTGGACTTGGTGTTCTTCATCTTGTCGAGCAGGAATTCCATCGCGGCCATTTCATCCATCGGATGCAGCAGCTTGCGCAGGATCCAGATCTTCTGCAGCAGTTCCGGTTCGATCAGCAGGTCTTCGCGACGGGTGCCCGAGCGGTTGATGTCGATCGCCGGGAACACGCGCTTTTCAGAGATGCGGCGGCTCAGGTGCACTTCGCTGTTGCCGGTGCCCTTGAACTCTTCGTAGATCACCTCGTCCATCTTGCTGCCGGTATCGACCAGCGCGGTGGCGATGATGGTCAGGCTGCCGCCTTCCTCCACGTTGCGCGCGGCGCCGAAGAAGCGCTTCGGACGGTGCAGGGCGTTGGCGTCCACACCACCGGTGAGCACCTTGCCGGAGCTGGGCACCACGTTGTTGTAGGCACGCGCCAGGCGGGTGATCGAGTCGAGCAGGATCACCACGTCCTTCTTGTGCTCGACCAGGCGCTTGGCCCGCTCGATTACCATTTCGGCGACCTGCACGTGGCGCGCAGCCGGTTCGTCGAAGGTGGAGCTGATGACTTCGCCGCGCACGGTGCGCTGCATTTCCGTCACTTCTTCCGGGCGCTCATCGATCAGCAGCACGATCAGGTGCACGTCCGGATGATTGGTGGTGATCGCCGTGGCCACCTGCTGCATCATCATCGTCTTGCCGGCCTTGGGCTGGGAGACGATCAGCGAACGCTGACCCTTGCCCTGCGGTGCCATCAGATCGAGGATGCGGCCGGTGATGTCTTCGGACGAACCGTTGCCGCGTTCCAGGGTGAAGCGCTTGCGCGGGAACAGCGGGGTGAGGTTCTCGAACAGCACCTTGTTCTTGGACGCTTCCAGTGGCTCACCGTTGATGGTGTCCACGATCGACAGCGCGAAGTAGCGTTCGCCGTCCTTCGGGAAGCGGATGCGGCCGGACAGGTGGTCGCCGGTGCGCAGGTTGAAGCGGCGGATCTGGCTGGGCGAAATGTAGGTATCGTCCGGGCCAGCCAGGTAGCTGGCTTCGGCCGCACGCAGGAAGCCGAAGCCGTCGGGCAGGATTTCCAGCACGCCGTCGGCGGCGACGCCGTCACCATGACGGGTCAGCACCTTGAGCAGGGCGAAGATCACGTCCTGCTTGCGGGCACGGGCCACGCCTTCGGAGATCTGCAGCTGCTCGGCGATTTCCAGCAGCTTCTGCGCCGGCATGCGCTTGAGGTCGCTCAGCGAATAGACCGGGAAGCCCTCGGGCACATTGGCCTGCTGGCTGCGCACGAACGGCTGCTGTTCGCCGTTGTCCTGCGGCATGCCGTCATCGTTGTAGCGATCGCCACCGCGGTTGCGGTCACGGCGATTGCGGAAACGGTCGCGGCGGTTGCCTTGGCCCTGACCCTGGCCTTGGCCTTGGTTCTGGCCCTGACCCTGCTGGTACGGGTTCTGCCCGCCCTGCTGGTTCTGGTTCTGGTGCCGGCCATTCTGGTTGCGCTGGCCACCGTCGCCGGTGTCCTGCTGACCACCGCCCTGCGAGGGCGATGCGTCGCCACCGGCAGGAGCTGCCGGCGCCGATGCCTGCGGGGCTGCCGAAGGAGCAGCAGCCGGCGCCGGCGCGTCAGACGCGGCAGCCAGAGGCAGAGCGGGTTGTGAGGGGGGGGAACCTGCCTCGGCAGCGGTGTTGGCGGCGGCCTTGGCGACGCGCGGCTTGCGCACGCGCTTCTCGGCGGGCGCGTCGGCGCTCCCGGGTTCGGAAGTAGTGATATCGGACAAGTGCTGGATTCCTCGCTAGAAGGTGCGAGCGCCCGGCAGGGCGGCGAACGTTGGGAAAGGATCTGGAAGGAAACTGCGTCCAGAAGATGCGGCGCGCGAATGCGGCCGGATATGCCGACACTAACACCGGCTCGCGGCAGCGCGCAAGCCGGGTGGGGCAGGGTCATTCATGCGGGCGATGGGCCCGCGTGGCAGCCGGGCGGGGCCGGCTGCCTGCAGCGATCAGGCCAGGGCCTTGTCGAGCATGCCGGCCAGCTGGGCCTTGCCGACGGCACCGATCTGCTGGGCCTGGACTTCGCCGTCCTTGAACACCAGCAGCATCGGGATCGAGCGCACGTGGTACTTGGCGGCCAGGGCACGGTTCTGGTCCACGTTGACCTTGGCGATCTTGGCGCGGCCGTTGTAGGCGTCGGCCAGTTCATCCAGGGCCGGGGCGATCATCTTGCAGGGACCACACCATTCGGCCCAGAAATCGACCAGCACCGGTTCCTTGGAATTCAGCACTGCGCTATCAAAGTCGGCGTCGCCGACATGTACAACCTTGTCGCTCATCTTGGTTTCTCGTCTGGTAATGCACCCGGCAGGGCCGGAGGAAGTTGAATTTGGGCAACGCCAACCGGGCGTCACCCTCGTCTGGTGCCTCGTGGCCGCGGGCGGCCAGCGGTGCGTTCGGCAGATGCCTGGACGCTCACGGGGCGCAGTGTACCGCTATCGCCGTGACCGGACAGACGCTGGTTGGAAAGAAGCGTCCCGTGATCGCCCCCCTGTCCAAGCGGGGCGGTCACGTCAGATATGTGGCACCACCGGCTTGGGTTCCAGTCCAACGGACGCGGCTGTTCAACCGGCGGCAGGGCCGGTGAACGCGGGGTCCAGGGGCCAAGCCGACGCCGACAGGGCCACCCAGAGGTCCTGATGCCGGGAATTCTCAGAGGATGGTGCGACCGCCGGTCCCGGTTTGGGGCCGACATTGCGCTAAACTGGGGCATTGCGCGGCGCCCTGGACCCAAGTCCGGCCCCGCCAATCCCGGCGCAGGGGCCGTTTGCGACGGTGCCCCCCAAGATGATGCAAGCCACCCGCACCTCTGCCGGCTGGCCTTACCAAGACGGACTCATGAGCGACAAACCGCTGACCGATTTGACCTTCTCCTCCTTCGAGCTGCACCCGGCCCTGCAGGCCGGCCTTGAAGGAGCCGGATTCACCCGCTGCACGCCCATCCAGGCGCTGACCCTGCCGGTCGCGCTGCCCGGCGGCGACGTCGCCGGCCAGGCCCAGACGGGTACCGGCAAGACCCTGGCCTTCCTGGTCGCCGTGGTCAACCGCCTGCTGACCCGCCCGGCGCTGGCCGACCGCAAGCCGGAAGACCCGCGCGCGCTGATCCTGGCGCCGACCCGCGAGCTGGCCATCCAGATCCACAAGGACGCCGTGAAGTTCGGCTCCGACCTCGGCCTGCGCTTCGCGCTGGTCTACGGTGGCGTGGATTACGACAAGCAGCGCGAGATCCTGCAGCAGGGCGTGGACGTGATCATCGCCACCCCGGGCCGCCTGATCGACTACGTCAAGCAGCACAAGGTGGTCTCGCTGCATGCCTGCGAGATCTGCGTGCTCGACGAAGCCGACCGCATGTTCGACCTGGGCTTCATCAAGGACATCCGCTTCCTGCTGCGCCGCATGCCCGAGCGCACCACGCGCCAGACGCTGCTGTTCAGCGCCACGCTCAGCCACCGCGTGCTGGAGCTGGCCTATGAGCACATGAACGAGCCGCAGAAGCTGGTGGTGGAGAGCGAATCGATCACCGCCGCCCGCGTGCGCCAGCGCATCTACTTCCCGGCCGACGAAGAGAAGATCCCGCTGCTGCTGGGCCTGCTCTCGCGCAGCGAAGGCGCCCGCACCATGGTGTTCGTCAATACCAAGGTGTTCGTCGAGCGCGTCGCGCGTTCGCTGGAGAAGGCCGGCTACCGCGTCGGCGTGCTGTCCGGGGATGTGCCGCAGAAGAAGCGCGAAAGCCTGCTCAACCGCTTCCAGAAGGGCCAGCTGGAAATCCTGGTGGCCACCGATGTGGCCGCCCGCGGCCTGCACATCGACGGCATCAAGTACGTCTACAACTACGACCTGCCGTTCGATGCGGAAGACTACGTGCACCGCATCGGCCGCACCGCGCGGCTGGGCGAAGAGGGTGATGCGATCAGCTTCGCCTGCGAGCGCTACGCGATGGGCCTGCCGGATATCGAGGCCTACATCGACCAGAAGATTCCGGTCGAGCCGGTCACCAGCGAAATCCTGACCCCGATTCCGCGCGCGCCGCGTGCACCGTCGCCCGAAGGCGAGGGTGATGCCGAGGGCGACGAGAACGAGAGCGTCGGCCAGATCTTCCGTGAAGCGCGCGAAGCGCGTGCGGCGGAAGAGCAGCGTCGTGGCGGTGGCAGCAGCCGCGGCGGCAAGCCGTCCGGCGGTCGTGGCGAGCGCCGCGCCCCGGGTGAGCGCAGTGCCGATGGCAAGCCGCGCCGTGAGCGCAAGCCGCGCGTGGAAGGCGAGCAGCCGGTGGCTGCCGCCGCCGATGCCGTGGCCAAGCCGCAGCTCGCACCGATCGCCGCCCCGTCCGCCGAAGGCAGCCCGGCCGTGGAAGGCGAGCGCGCCCCGCGCAAGCGTCGTCGCCGTCGCCACGGCCGTCCGGTCGAAGGTGCCGAAGGCGCGGCAGCCACCGGCCCGGTGACCCCGGTGCAGGTGACCGCCAAGCCGATGCGCGGCACGCCGGCCGCCGATCCGGGCGCCTCGTTCCTGACCCGCCTGGGCCGCAAGATCCGCCGGATGCTCTCCGGTTCGTAAGACCTGACGGCTGAGGTAGTGCCGGCCGCTGGCCGGCGCTACCGATCAGCCCCCCATCAGGTTGCCGTTACCTACGCGCCACCCTCGTCCTGCATAATCAGGGGATGAGCGTCCTGCGTTTTGACAATGTCAGCAAACAATATGCGGGCGGCCACCAGGCACTGGTGGACGTCAGCTTCGATGTCGCCCCCGGGGAAATGCTGTTCGTCACCGGTCATTCCGGTGCGGGCAAGAGCACCCTGCTCAAGTTGATCCATCTCGACGAGCGGCCCAGCCGCGGCGCGGTGATCTTCGATGAGCGCAACCTGCTGAAGGTACGCGGCGGCAGTATTCCGCGGCATCGGCGCGAGGTCGGTGCGGTCTACCAGGACCACCGCCTGCTGATGGACCGCAGCATCGCCGAGAATGTCGCCCTGCCGCTGATCCTGCGTGGCACCCGTCGCAACGAGATCGGCAAGCGCGTGCGCTCGGTGCTCGAACGGATGGGCCTGGGCCATCGCGAAAAAGCGCTGCCCTCGCAGTTGTCGGCCGGCGAGCAGCAGCGCGTCGGCATCGCCCGTGCGATTGTCGGCGAGCCCAAGCTGCTGGTCGCCGATGAACCAACCGGCAATCTTGATCCGACCCTGGCGGCAGAAATCATGGCGTTGTTCGCCGAACTGCCCGACCGCGGCACCAGCGTGCTGGTGGTCAGCCACGATCTGGCCCTGCTGCGGCGCATGCGCAAGCGCGTGCTGATCCTGGACCACGGCCGCCTGGTCGATGACATCTCGCCGCAGGACCTGGCCGAATGAATACCCCGGTGACCAAGGAAACCGCCGCGCCATCGCGCCTTGGCGTGTGGCTGCACCATCATGGCCACAGCGTGGTCTTCAGCCTCGGCCGCGCCTGGCGCAAGCCGTGGGCGACCCTGCTCACGGTGATGGTCATGGCGCTGGCGCTGGCCCTGCCGCTGGGCCTGTCGATCGCGCTGGACAACCTCAAGCACTTCGCCGGCAGCGTGCAGCAGTCGCGCGACATCAATCTGTTCCTCAAGACCGATGCCGGGGCCGATGCGGCCGGCCAGGTCGCCGAGACTTTGCGCGCCCGCGCCGACGTGGCCAAGGTGACCGTGCAGACGCCGGAGCAGGGGCTGCAGGAGCTGCGCGAAAGTGCCGGGCTGGGCGAAGCGATCGATGCGCTGCATGACAACCCGCTGCCGACCCTGCTGATCGTGACCCCGGGCGAGGGCGCTGATGACACGCGCCTGGCACAGTCGCTGGAAGGCCTGCCGCAGGCCGATCTGGTGCAGCACGATGCGCTGTGGCGCAAGCGCCTGGATGGCTGGCTCGGATTCGGCACGCGCCTGGTGCAGGTGCTGTCGGTCCTGCTCGGCCTCGGCGCCGCACTGGTGGTCGGGAATACCGTGCGCCTGGACATCCAGGCCCGCCGCGATGAGATCGGTGTGCTGCAGCTGCTCGGTGCCAGCGATGGCTTCATCCGTCGCCCGTTCCTGTACCTGGGCGCGTGGTACGGCCTGGGCGCCGGCGCGGTGGCGCTGGCCCTGATCGGTGCCGCCGGGCTGGCGCTGCGCCCGCCGCTGGCGGCGCTCTCGCAGAGTTATGGCAGCCCGTTCGTGCTGCATGGTCTGGACCTGCTGCATTCCTCGTTCGTGCTGCTCGGCACCGTGGTGCTGGGCTGGCTGGGCGCCTGGCTGGTGACGGGACATTTCCTGCGCCAGACCCGTCCCACCGAAACCTGAGCCCCGCATGCGCCCGCAAGCCCTCAAGCACCTCGTCGACGACGCACCGCGCGTGATGGTCGTCGACGGCTCCAAGCTGGTCCGCAAGTTGATTGCCGATGTGCTGCAACGCGAACTGCCGGCGGTGGAGGTGGTGGGCTGCGCGAGCATCGCCGAGGCGCGTGCGGCACTCGACGCCGGGCCGGTCAGTCTGGTCACCACCTCGCTCACCCTGAGCGACGGCGACGGGCTCGACCTGGCGCGCATCGTGCGCGACGCGGCGGGCCAGGCCTATGTGCCGGTCATCGTGGTGTCCGGCGACGCGCAGCAGCATCTGGAGCAGCGTCGCTTCACCGAGTACGTCACCGACTACTTCGACAAGGCGCTCGGCCACGAAGCGCTGGCCACCTTCATCCGCGGCTATGTCCAGCCGGAGACGATTCCGGGCGCGACGATCCTGTATGTCGAGGACAGCCGCGTGGTGGCCGAGGCGACCAAGCGCATGCTCGAACGGCAGGGCTTGAACGTGCTGCACGTGCTGACGGCCGAAGACGCCTTCGCGCTGCTCACCGCCGAGTCGCTCGGCCGCAGCAGTCACCGCATCGATCTGGTGCTCACCGATGTCACGCTCAAGGGCGAACTCAGTGGCCGCGATGTGGTGCAGCGCGTGCGCGTGGACTTCGGCTACGGCAAGCGCCGCCTGCCGGTGCTGGTGATGACCGGCGACGGCAACCCGCACAATCAATCCGGTCTGCTCCAGGCCGGTGCCAACGATCTGGTGCAGAAGCCGATCGAAGAGCGGCTGCTCATCACCAAGGTGCTGTTCCAGCTGCGTCTGTCCCGCCTCAACGACAAGCCTGCAGTGCGATGAATGACGATGTAGTACCCAGCATCCAGCTCGAACCGAGCTGGAAGACGCGTATCGGTGATTACCTGCTGCGGCCGGACATGCGGGAGTTGTCCGCTTTTCTGCGCCAGCGCAAAGCGGCCGGAGCCCAGGTGTTCCCACCGGGCCCGCAGATCTTTGCCGCCTTCGATGCCACGCCCTTCGACCAGGTCAAGGTGGTCATCCTCGGCCAGGATCCGTATCACGGGTACGGCCAGGCGCACGGCCTGAGCTTCTCGGTGATGCCGGGCGTGCCGGTACCGCCGTCGCTGCTCAACATCTACAAAGAGATCGAGGCCGATCTGGGCATTCCGCGCCCCGACCACGGGTGCCTGCTGCCGTGGGCGCATCGCGGCGTGCTGCTGCTCAACGCGGTGCTGACCGTGGAAGCGGGCAGCGCCGGTGCGCACCAGCGGCGCGGCTGGGAGGGCTTCACCGACCACGTGGTCGATACCCTCAACCGCGAGCGTGAGGGCGTGGTGTTCCTGCTGTGGGGCAGCTACGCCCAGCAGAAGGGCAAGGTCATCGATACCGGCCGGCACCGCGTGCTCAAGGCACCGCATCCGTCACCGTTGTCGGCGCATCGCGGCTTCCTGGGGTGCCGGCATTTCTCGATGACCAACGAGTACCTGCAGCGCCGCGGCCACGGCCGCATCGACTGGTCGCTGCCGCCGCGCGCTGCGCTGGAGCCGGCGGCGTAATCACTGGCGGTCGTCATCTGGACGGCCAGCATCGCGATGATGGAGTGCGCCACCTGCCGCTTGCGGGTTGAACATGGCGGGCTATTACCAGGCGTCGGTGGGTTTGGGCCTGCCACGCGTAGCGGTGGCGCAGGGGGTAGAGCCAGGCCATGCCTGGCTGAACTGCCGACAACCTTTCCGGGCTGAATGGGCGCATCCGGCATCCTGTTCAGCCAGAAAACACGTGATATCACCCAATTCATCACCCTATCCTATTGATTTCATGGGGGTTGATGCCTCGTTTCCAGGCTCTCGCCACTGTCATCATTTCGCGGTACGTTAGACGGGCAATCTGTACCAGCATCCCATGAACAGAACGCTGGAACTTCTTTCCCCTTTAGCAGTCCAATTCCGGGACTGCTAAGATGAGTGCTATGAGCCAGAACACCTCTACTGCCCTTGTGGCAAACAATCTCCCGATTCCCAGTGCGCTCGGTTCGCTGGACGCCTACATCGGTGCCGTGCACCAGATCCCGGTGCTGTCGGTCGATGACGAGCAGGATCTGGCCCGCCGCTTCCGCGACGAGCTGGACCTGGACGCCGCGCGCGAGCTGGTCCATTCCCACCTGCGCTTCGTGGTGCACGTCGCCCGTGGCTACAACGGCTACGGCCTGGCGCTGGGCGACCTGATCCAGGAAGGCAACATCGGCCTGATGAAGGCGGTGAAGCGCTTCGACCCGGACATGGGCGTTCGCCTGGTGTCGTTCGCGGTGCACTGGATCCGTGCGGAAATGCACGAGTTCATCCTCAAGAACTGGCGCATCGTCAAGGTCGCCACGACCAAGGCGCAGCGCAAGCTGTTCTTCAACCTGCGCAAGTCCAAGACCCGCCTGGGCTGGATGAACGCGGCCGAAGTCAGCGCGGTGGCCAAGGACCTGAACGTGTCCGAGCGTGAAGTGCTCGAGATGGAGTCGCGCCTGTCGGGTCGCGATATCGGTTTCGATCTCTCCAGCGATGACGATGACGATCATGCGCCGCCGTCGCCGGCTGCCTACCTGCGCGCCAACGAAGAAGATCCTTCGATGGCGTACGAGCGGATGGACAGCGAAGACAATCAGCTGCAGCTGCTGCGCGAAGGCATGGCCGAACTGGATGCGCGTTCGCGCGACATCATCCGCCGTCGCTGGTTGGACGCGGACAGCAAGGTGACGCTGCAGGAGCTGGCCGATGAGTACGGCGTGTCCGCCGAACGCATCCGCCAGGTCGAAGCGAATGCCCTGAAGAAGATGAAGGCGCTGTTTACTGCGTGATGCAGTGACTGGCGTGGTCACGCGAAAAGGCCCGGTTTGATGCCGGGCCTTTTCTATTCTGGCAGCGCTGCACCTGTGTTTGCCCACTGATCTTTCCGACAGCCGGGCACGCCACGTGCTGATGCTCACGCCGTACCACTCAGTGGCACGGTATGATCATGCAACGTGTCTTCCGCACCCGGAGCTTCAACCGCAGCCTGCGAAGGTCTGCGCTCACCGCCGAGGCCCTGTGCCGCGCGGTCGATGAGATGCGTCGAGGCCTGGTGGATGCTGACCTGGGCGGTGGCATCTTCAAGAAGCGGGTGCGGTTGCCTGGTCGTGGTAAGCGCGGGAGTGTCCGGACCATCATCGCGGCCCCGGTGGGCACCAGTTGGTTCTTCCTGTTTGGCTATGAGAAGAACGAGCGCGCGACAATCAGTGCTACGGAACGGGATGCGCTCCAATTGTATGCCTCGGAATTTCTTGGAATGAGCTCGACACAGTTGGATCACGCCGTGAAATGCGGCGACCTGCAGGAGATCTGTCATGACAAAGACCTCTGAACGCGGGCGCGCGAAGAGCCGACTTCTGGAGGCCGTGCACGATGCTGCCGTGCACCTGCACGCGCATGGGGTCATCGATAGGCGTCGATTGAGCTGCTACGACGCCTTGTGCCTGGAGCCGGTGCCCGCGTACAGCAGCGCCCAGATTCGTGCACTTCGCACGTCGCTTGCGCTCAGCCAGCCGGTATTCGCAGGCGTTCTCAACACCAGCGTTTCAACGGTGCGCAGTTGGGAGCAGGGCGACAAGAAGCCCAGTGGGCCATCGCTGAAACTGTTGAACCTGATCGACCGGAAAGGCCTCGACGCCGTCCTCTAGAACAACGGCCCGGCAATGCCGGGCCGTTGCGCTGTACGGCAGCCGTCGCTGCCCTTGACCCGCCTCAGCCCTGCTCGCGCGCGATCGCCCGCCAGCCGATATCACCGCGGTGGAACTCATGCGCCCAGTGGATCGCACCGACGCCGGCGTAGGCGTTGCGCTGTGCTTCGCCCACCGTGCCGCCCAGTGCAGCCACGCACAGCACACGGCCGCCGGCGCTGAGCACCTGGCCCTGCGCGTCCAGCGTGGTGCCGGCATGGAACACCTTGGCCGTCGCGGCGACAGCGTCCAGGCCGTGGATCACGTCACCGGTGATCGGGGTCTCCGGATACGGCGAGGCCGCCATCACCACGCCCAGCGACGGGCGCGGGTCCCACTGCGCCTCCACGGTATCCAGGCGCTCGTCGATCGCCGCTTCGACCAGATCCACCAGATCCGACTGCAGGCGCAGCATCACCGGCTGGGTTTCCGGATCGCCAAAGCGCACGTTGAATTCGATCACCTTCGGCGCGCCATTGGCATCGATCATCAGGCCGGCATAGAGGAAGCCGGTGAACGGAATGCCGTCGGCGATCATGCCCTGCACGGTCGGGTTGACCACCTCGCGCATCACGCGCGCATGTACTTCATCGGTCACCACCGGGGCTGGCGAGTAGGCGCCCATGCCGCCGGTGTTGGGGCCGGTGTCGCCGTCGCCGACACGCTTGTGGTCCTGCGAGGTCGCCATCGGCAGCGCGGTCCTGCCGTCCACCATCGAGATGAAGCTGGCTTCTTCGCCGTCCAGGAATTCTTCGATCACCACGCGGGCGCCGGCATCACCGAACGCATTGCCGGAGAGCATGTCGCGCACCGCGTCCTCGGCCTCGGCCAGCGTCATCGCCACGATCACGCCCTTGCCGGCGGCCAGGCCATCGGCCTTGACCACGATCGGGGCGCCCTTCTCGCGCAGGTAGGCCAGCGCCGGCTCGACCTCGGTGTGCACGGCGTAGAACGCGGTCGGGATCTTGTGGCGGGCCAGGAAGTCCTTCGCATACGCCTTGCTGCCTTCCAGCTGCGCGGCGGCGGCGGTGGGCCCGAAGATGCGGTGGCCGGCGGCGCGGAAGCGATCGACCACACCGGCCACCAGCGGCACTTCCGGGCCGACCACGGTCAGGCCGATGCCTTCGGTGCCGACCAGTGCCAGCAGGCCGTCCAGCTCGGTGACCTTGACGGCCACGTTGCGGCACTTGGGTTCGGTCGCGGTGCCTGCATTGCCGGGGGCGACGATGACCTCGCGGACCTTCGCGGACTGGGCCAGCTTCCAGGCCAAGGCGTGTTCACGGCCGCCAGCGCCGATGACCAGGATCTTCAATGCAGTTCTCGCGTAAGAGGGCAGGAACGTGATTTTACGCGGTGCGGGCGGCGGGCGCATTCGGGCGGTCGGCTGCCGTGGCAACCCACGGCCTCAGCTGTCGGCGCAGCCGTCGCGCTGCAGGTCGTCCGGCACCGGATACGCGCGCTGCCGGGCATCGAAGATGAGGTGGTAGAACGCGGTCGCAGGTCCCGTGCAGTCGTGGCCGCTGGCACGCACCGTCAGCGGCCAGTAGCCCTCCACGGCGTTGCTGTCGCCCACGGTCGTGTTGAAGTCGACCGCGAACACGCCCTCGCCGCAGTCGGCCGGATTGCCGTCACAGCCGTGCAGGGCAAGGTTGTCGAGGTGATCGCGGTACCGGGCGACATCGCGCAGGCGATGGTTGTGTTCGGCGATGTAGCTGCGCCAGACGCGCCGATGGCCGCGCCGGTGTTCCTCGTGGGAGATCTGGAACGCGCGGCGCTGCGGGCCGAGCTGCGCGATCTGAACCGTGCCGGGTGAACCGTGGCGCCCGTACTGCCCCTGCAGGCGCTGGGCCATGACCAGCAGCGGATCATCGGCGGGCAGCTGCGCGAAGAAGCCGCCCCGGTTGGTTTTTTCCTCGTCCGTACCCACGCGCAGCACGTACAGATCGACCCGGCCCGGCTCGACCGTGGCGGCATCGTCCAGGGTCTGGCACACCGCCAGCAGGGTCTGTTCCTGACCGTCGGCCGTGGCCGTGTCACGCGCGCACACACGGCGGGTGACCGGGCGAAGTGCCTCCACCTCGGTGTCCTCCCACGCATCCTTCCACGGCGCATCCAGTGCGGCCTTGTCGCCATAGCGCAGGCGCAGGAAGGCCTGCAGGCGCTCGGTGTGATCGCCCCTGACGCGGATCGTGTCTTCTGGCTGCGCCGTGGTGTTGAGCACACGGTGCGGTTTGGCGGGCTCGGAAGACGCCCCCGGTTCACTGGCAGGCGTGCAGCCCAGCAGCCCCGCAGCAACGGCCATGACCACCGCTGCGAGGCGATTGCGGAGCGAGGACGACATCCGTGTCGATGCCAGCATCAGTGACGGAAGTGACGGACGCCGGTGAACACCATCGCCAGGCCATGCTCATCGGCGGCGGCGATCACTTCGTTGTCGCGCATCGAGCCACCCGGCTGGATCACCGCCTTGATGCCGGCGGCAGCGGCGGCATCGATGCCATCGCGGAACGGGAAGAACGCATCGGAGGCCATCACCGAGCCTTCCACCACCAGGTTCGCATCGGCGGCCTTGATGCCGGCGATGCGCGCCGAGTACACGCGGCTCATCTGGCCGGCGCCGACACCGATGGTGCGGTTGTCCTTGGCGTAGACGATCGCGTTGGACTTGACGAACTTGGCGACCTTCCAGGCGAACAGCAGATCGGCGAACTGCTTCTCGGTCGGCGCCAGCTTGCTCACCACGGTCAGTTCGTCGCGGCTCATGCCGCGGTTGTCGGCACTCTGCATCAGCAGGCCGGAACCAATCCGCTTGGTGTCGTAGTTGTTGAGGCCTTCGCCATGCGGAATGCGCAGCACGCGCACGTTGGCCTTTTTGGTCGCGTATTCCAGCGCGGCCGGCTCGTAATCCGGAGCGATCAGCACTTCAACGAACTGGCGGTCCAGGATCACCTTGGCGGTGGCCGCGTCCAGCGGCTGGTTGAAGGCGATGATGCCGCCGAAGGCACTGGTCGGGTCGGTCGCATAGGCCAGCTCGTAGGCATCGCCGTTGCCGGCGCCCACGGCCACGCCGCACGGGTTGGCGTGCTTGACGATCACGCAGGCCGGCACGTCGAACTGACGCACGCATTCCCACGCGGCATCGGCGTCGGCGAGGTTGTTGTAGCTCAGTTCCTTGCCCTGCAGCTGCTGGAAGGTGGCCAGCGTGCCCGGCACCGGGTACAGGTCGCGATAGAACGCGCCGCTCTGGTGCGGGTTCTCGCCGTAGCGCAGATCCATCACCTTCACGAAGTTCGAATTCATCTGGGCCGGAAACTCCGCGCGCACCGGCACGGCGGTGTCGGTGGTGGTCACGGCCGAGAGGTAATTGCTGATCGCCGCGTCGTACTGGGCCACGCGGTTGAACGCGGCGACCGAAAAGGCGAAGCGCTTGGCCGCCGACAGCTTGCCGTCATTGGCGTCCAGTTCGGCCAGCAGTTCGTCGTACTGCGACGGATCGGTCGCCACCGCCACGCGGGCGAAATTCTTTGCGGCCGAACGCAGCATCGCCGGGCCACCGATGTCGATGTTCTCCACGGCGTCTTCGAGGGTGCAGTCCGCCTTGGCGGTGACCGATTCGAACGGATACAGGTTCAGCACCAGCAGATCGATCGCGCCGATGCCGTGTTCGGCCATGACGGCGTCATCCAGCCCGGCGCGGCCGAGCAGGCCGCCGTGCACCATCGGGTGCAGGGTCTTGACCCGGCCATCCATCATTTCCGGGAAGCCGGTGACGTCGGCGACATCTTTCACTGCCAGGCCGGCCTCGCGGATCGCCTTGGCGGTCCCGCCGGTGGAGAGCAGCTCCACGTTGCGCGCAGCGAGGGCGCGGGCCAGGTCGATCAGACCGGTTTTGTCGGAAACGGACAGCAGGGCCCGGCGCACGGGCAGCAGATCGGAACTCATGGGGGCAGGAGATCGAAGCGGAGCGGGGCCATATTGTAGGCCAGTGGCGCTGGCATGGCCGCGTTGGTGGTCACCACGACGGCCTGCGGGCCCCTGAAACGACGACGGCCGGTACCGAGGCGTGCTCGATCCGGCCTTCTTTTCCTCGGGCACGATGCGCGCGCCCGGCCCGGCATCAGGTGGTGATGGCGTATTCCTTCAGCTTCTTGCGCAGGGTGGCGCGGTGGATGCCGAGCATCGAAGCGGCGCGGCTCTGGTTGCCTTCGCAATGGTTGAGCACTTCCACGAACAGCGGGATTTCCATCTCGCGCAGCACGATCTCGTAGACATCGTCCGCATCGCAGCCATCCAGGTCCCGCAGGTAGCGCCTGACCGACTGGGCCACGTGTTCGCGCAGGGGTGGCTTGGGCGCGCCACGACTGTTGTCAGGACGAGAAAGGACAGCGTTCAAGGAGTTTCCCGGTGCAAGAGCCGGGGCGGACAACAGCCCACGGCGGAATGATGATGGGGTCAGTCTAGCGCGTGCGTGGGCCGCCTGCCACGCTCTGGCAGCCCGGCGGTGCCTCAGAGGAACTCAAAGGTGAATGCGACCGTAGACGCCGCAGGCTCCCGCACGCGGAAGGCGATCTGTGCGCTCTGGCCCGGTTCCAGCGTGGCGGCCGGGTCCGTCGCGCGATCCAGATAGTCGGCCGGCGCGAACACATTGGTGCCGATCACGCGGCCATCGGCATCGGACAGGGACAGCCGCAGCGACGGCCAGGACTGGGCCCAGCGTGCGTCGTTGCGGATGCTCGCCTGCACCTGCAGCGCGCCGGCCACGCCGGCAACGGGGCGTACATCGCGGCTGAGCATGCTGAAAGCGGTCGGCTCGCGCCAGGCCGGCAAGGCGCAGCGCAGCACGCTGCACAGCCCGGCAATCCAGGGCCGCGTGCCGGCATCGGCAGCCAGCCGGGCGCGGTCGGCCACCGCGATCTGCACCAGCAGCAGCGCGGCCAGCCCGGCAACCATGCCCCACTGCCAGCGCGGCGTGCGCAGGCGCGCACCGGGCAGGCGCAGGAAGCTCGGCGTGGTGATCGCGTCGGCTGGCGGCAGGGCAGCCGTGGCCGGGGTGGGTGCGTCCCCGCCCGGGGCGCGCCCGGCATCCGGCAGCGCTGTCGAGGGCGAAGGCGATGGCGCCTGCCCGACCGCCGCGGCTGCGGGCGCCGCGTCGGCGATGAACCGGCGTGCGGCATCAGCGTCGGAGTCGACCCCGATGCCAGGTGCCGGCGCGGACGGCTGCGGCGCATGCAGCGGCTGTGCATCGATCACCTGTTCCACCGCCAGCGGCGCGATGCGATCGCCCACGGACGTCATCGACGGCGCAGGCGGCGTGTCATCGGGTGCGGCCGGACGATCCGCCGGTTCGGCCGGGGCCGGCGCAGACGGACGCAGGAACGTGGCGAGCGGGCGTCGCGGCGGCATCGGAGGCTCGGACATGGGCACGGGACCGGGCAGGGGACGGGCTATTCAAGCACGGCGGACGCCGGTGATGCGCATCCAGTCGCCATCCTGCGCCACGGCCAGCTGCTCGAAGGCCGGGGCATAGCGCTCCAGCAGTTCACCTTCCTGCCCGTGCAGGATGCCCGACAGCGCGATGCGACCGCCCGGGGCGACGCGCGCGGCCAGCACATCGGCCAGTGCATCCAGGGCCGAGGCGAGGATGTTCGCCACCACCACCGGGTACGTGGCCTGCGGTTCGTCCTCCGGCAGATAGACCTGCACCCGGTCCTGAAGACCATTGCGCTCGGCGTTGTCACCGGTGGCGATCACCGCCTGCGGGTCGTTGTCCACGCCCACCGCGCGGGCAGCCCCCAGCTTCAGCGCCGCTAGGGCGAGGATGCCCGAGCCGCAGCCGAAATCGAGCACGGTGTTGCCGGCCAGCGCGCCTTCGGTGGCCAGCCCGTCCAGCCAACGCAGGCACAGCGCGGTGGTGGGGTGGGTGCCCGAGCCGAATGCCAGGCCCGGGTCCAGGCGGACCACGGCGGCATCCTCGGCCTGCGCGGCCTCCGGCAGGTCGTGGTTCCACGGCACGATCCAGGTGCGGTCGCCGAAGGCCATCGGCTGGAACTGGTCGATCCAGGCGCGTTCCCAGTCTTCGTCGGCCACGGCGCGGAAGCTGGCATTGGCCCAGTCCAGGCCCGGATCGAAGGCGTCCAGCGCGGCCAGCAGGGCCAGCGCATTGGTGTCGCCCGGGAACAGCGCGGTCAGCACCAGGTCGTTCCACAGTGGCGTCTCGCCCACGCCCGGCTCCAGGATCGCGCGCTCGTTGCTGGTGTCGGCATCGGCATCGAGCAGGGTCACCGCCAGCGCGCCCACGTCGTCCAGCGCATTCTCATAGCGCGGCTGGGTGGCTTCGGTGCAGTGCAAGGTCAGTTCCAGGAAGGGCATGGGGGCAGGGGACCGGCGGAAAACCGTGCATGTTAGACCAGTGCGGGCCGATGGTCCCGGCGGCCGCGCGGCGCGGGCGTCTCGCCGGCCGGTAAGATTGGCCTGACAGCCGGTTCAGACAGCCTCGCGGGCGCTTGCTAAACTGAGCGTTCTGCTGTCAACCGCTGACAGCCTGTGACGTCCTGCCCATGGCGCTCGTGCCGACCCTGAAAACCTGGTTGCTGGTCGTACCGGCCCTGGCGTTGCTGGGGGTGGTGGGCTATCGCGCGGGCGATCGGGTGCTGCACGCCGAACCGGCCACCTCGCAGGTGGATGGGCCCCAGGCCGGCGAGGCCACCAGCGCGGTTCCGGCCGAAGCGCGGCAGCTGGCCCGGCGTCTGCTCGGCAGCGAGCGCGGCACCGCGGTGGCCTCGGGCCTTCCGCTGGACCTGCGCGCGGATATCGAAGGCGACACCGACTTGTTCGCCTACGCGCAGCGGCTGCAGTTCCAGGCCGCCAATGGCAACGCCGAGGCCGGGTGGATGGTGAGCCGGGTGTACGACTACTGCGCCATGTACGCGATGGACCCGGGCGGTTACCAGCTCGACAACACCCTGCTCACCGGCATGGGCATGAGCGCGTCGGCACCGATGGTCGCCGCGCGCGAGCGCGTGTCGCGCCGCTGCGCGGGTTTCGTCAGCAGCGATAATCTCGGCCGCCCGTTGATCCTGACCCAGCGTCTGGAGGCGGCCAAGGCCGGCAACCTGGCTGCGGAGGCGTCGCTGTTCGCCGAAGGTCATCCGCTGGAAACCGCCCCGGCCTATCGTCGCGGCCTGGTCGAGCGCGTGATGGATTCGCGCGATCCGGAAGCCTTCATGGCGCTCGCGCCAGGCATGGGTCAGCGCGCCAGCGGGGACAGCGCGATGAGCGGCCTGGTGGCCGGCGATCAGTTCAGCGAACTGGCCTGGCGGCTGGCGGCCTGCGAACTGGGCATGGCCTGCGGCCCGGACAGTGTGCTGATGAACAATTTCTGCGCGAACGGAGGGATCTGTTCGCAGAACGGTGGGCAGGACTTTGCCACTTTTGTGTATGACGCCGCGGTATCGCGGCAAGGTGCGGGGAAAATGAACGTGTTGGTCGAAGAGCTGGTCAAGCAGAGGAATGGGCGATGAATTACCGTCGAATCCTGCACGGTGCGAAATTCTGGTTCTGGGTCGCGTTGTTCGTCGCGTACTCGGCCGGAGCAGTGGGCCTGGTGATGATCGATACCTACGATGATCGTTACCGAAGCCTGTCCAAGGTGCAGTTGACCTCGGTCAAGGCCGATGCCGAAGTGCGTCGTGCCGGTGCCAGTCAGGTCGCTGCGGTGTATCGCGCGCAGAGTGGCATGCCGTTCGCTTCGTTGCCGACCGGTAGCACCTTCCAGGTGGTGTGGCCGGATGGTTCCACCGAGACGATGGTGATCGTCGATCCGACCTCGTCGCTGGGCGTGGAGCCGGTGAAGAATTCGCAGGTCACCGCGGCCGATACCGCCAAGCGGTAAGCACGCGCGGCATGCCCCGCCCTGCGGGGCCGCGGCGTGCCTTCGCCATGGCTCGGGTCAACCAACCCCGGGTTGGCGCCACCGGCATCGCGGGCCATGGCAGCTCGGTTCGCGCAAACAAAAAGGCGGGGAAATCCCCGCCTTTCTGCTGTCCAGCGTCCCGCGCAAGCGATCAGGTCAACGCGATCGACTTGTTCTTGCGTTCGGCCAGGCGCTTTTCCAGGTAGTGGATGTTCTGTCCACCGGCCTGGAAGCCCTTGTCGCGCATGATGCGCTGCTGCAGCGCGACGTTGGTCTTGATGCCGTCCACGACCAGTTCGCTCAGCGCCACGCGCATGCGCGCGATCGCGGTCTCGCGATCCGGGCCGTGCACGATCAGCTTGCCGATCATCGAGTCGTAGTTCGGCGGCACGCGGTAACCACTGTAGATGTGGGTATCCACGCGCACACCGGGGCCACCCGGCGGATGGAACGCGGTGATCTGGCCCGGGCTCGGCACGAAGGTTTCGGCATCTTCGGCGTTGATGCGGCATTCGATCGCGTGGCCGGTCAGCACCACGTCGCTCTGCTTGATGCTCAGCTTCTGGCCGGCGGCGATGCGCAGCTGCTCGCAGACCAGGTCGATGCCGGTCACCATCTCCGTCACCGGATGTTCCACCTGCACGCGGGTGTTCATTTCGATGAAGTAGAAGCGACCGTCTTCGAACAGGAACTCGAAGGTACCCGCGCCGCGGTAGCCGATGCGGATGCAGGCTTCCACGCAGACCTTGCCGATCTCGTCGCGCAGCTCGGCGGTGATGCCCGGTGCCGGCGCTTCTTCCACCACTTTCTGGTGGCGGCGCTGCATGGAGCAGTCGCGTTCACCGAGGTGGATGGCGTTGCCCTGGCCGTCGGCAAGCACCTGGATCTCCACGTGGCGCGGATTCTCCAGGAACTTCTCCATGTAGACCTGATCGTTGCTGAAAGCGGCCTTGGCTTCGGACTTGGTGGTCTCGATCGCCGCCTTCAGCGAGGCCTCGGCATGCACCACGCGCATGCCACGACCGCCACCGCCACCGGAGGCCTTGATGATGACCGGGTAGCCGATCTCACGGGCGATCTTGGTGTTGGCCACGATGTCGTCGGTCAGCGGGCCGCCCGAGCCGGGCACGCACGGCACGCCGGCCGCCTTCATCGCGCGGATCGCTTCCACCTTGTCGCCCATCAGGCGGATGGTGTCGGCCTTGGGGCCGATGAAGATGAAACCGGATTCTTCCACGCGCTCGGCGAAGTCGGCGTTCTCCGAGAGGAAGCCGTACCCCGGGTGGATGGCCTGCGCGTCGGTGACTTCCGCCGCAGCGATCAGGGCCGGGATGTTGAGGTAGCTCTCCGAGGACGGTGCCGGACCGATGCAGACCGACTCGTCGGCCATGGCCACGTGCTTGAGGTTGCGGTCGACCGTGGAATGCACAGCCACCGTGCGGATGCCCAGGGTATGGCACGCGCGCAGGATGCGCAGCGCGATCTCCCCTCGGTTGGCAATAACGACTTTGTCGAGCATGGACTAATCCTTAGCCGATCACGAACAGCGGCTGGTCGAATTCGACCGGCTGGCCGTTTTCGCCCAGGATGGCGACGATGGTGCCGGAAACATCGGCTTCGATCGGGTTGAACATTTTCATCGCTTCGATGATCGCCAGCGTTTCACCGGCCTTGACGGCCTGGCCGACCGACACGAAGGCCGGCTTGTCCGGCGAGGACGAGGCATAGAAGGTGCCGACCATCGGCGCGCGCAGCACGTGGCCATCGGGCAGGGCGTTGCCGGCCTTGGCGGTGCCACCGGTGGAGGCTTCGGTCGGCGACTGCATCGGCATCGCCGGGGCAGCGGCCTGGGCCGGTGCCGGGGCCATCATCATCTGCGGCTGGGCCTGGACCATGCCGTAGCCGGAGACGGGCGCGCGCGACAGGCGCACGGACTCTTCGCCTTCCTTGATTTCGATTTCGGCGAGGTTCGACTCTTCCAGCAGGTCGATCAGCTTCTTGATTTTGCGGAGATCCATAGGGGCCTCTGTGGTCTTGATGTCAGTGGAGAGGGGAAAGCGCGGTGCGCTCGGGTCAAAGCAGTTCGTAGAAATCGCGCAGCTGCCGCGTACGGTCGCGCGCGAGGGTGGTCAGGCAATGCATCTGCGCGCCATTGCGCGAGGTGCCATCGGCGTTGAAGGCGTAGACCGCGTCGCAGTCGTGGTCGCGCAGCTGCATCCACGCGCGCTGGGCCAGGACCAGCTGCTTCTCGGCATCGGCGCAGTGCGTGCAGGCGCCTTCGGCAGCCTGGCTGCGCAACTGCTGGCGCGCCTGGGCATACACCGTGTTCAATTCGGTATCGGCCTCGCTGGCCACATCCGAGGCGCACAGGTCTGATTCCATGGTGCCGCTCGGCTGCGCGCAGTCGATGCCTTCCGCGCTGCGATCAGCGGCGATGGCGGCGCCGCACAGGCAGCCCCACAGCGCGACGCTGGCCAGGACCCGCGGCAGCGTCATCACGCCGAAGCGGCCGCCAGCCGGGTCAGCGCTGCATCCATCGCGTAGCGATAGCTGTCCGCACCGAACCCACAGATCACCCCGACCGCCTTGTCGCTGAAATAACTGTGCTGGCGGAAGGGCTCGCGTGCATGCGGGTTGGACAGATGGATCTCGATGAAGGGCAGGTCCACCGCGGCCAGCGCATCGCGCAGGGCCACCGAGGTGTGGGTGAACGCCGCCGGGTTGATCAGGATGAAGGCGGTGCCGTCGTCCCGGGCGGCCTGCACGCGGTCCACCAGCACGTGCTCGGCGTTGGACTGCAGGCTCTCCAGAGCATTGCCGGCGGCCTGCGCCTGGGCCAGCAGGGCCTGGTCGATCTGCGCCAGCGTGGTGTGCCCATAGACCCCCGGCTCGCGCGTGCCGAGCAGGTTGAGGTTGGGGCCATGCAGGACCAGCAGTTTCGCCATGGGTGCCGAACAACAGGAAAGGGCGGAGTCTGGCGGAACTGGTGGATCGTGTCCAGTTCGGCGAAGTTACGCGTGTTTCAAGCGGTTGTTTGAAATTCGCGTGCGATCCCTGTCCCAGCACGGCATGCCGGCGTCGGGATCACCGCACCTCCGCCAGCACCGCACGCACCCGAAGCGCCAGATCTTCCAGCGTGAACGGCTTGCCGATCACGTGGACTGCGGGGTCCAGCACCCCATCGTGTTCCAGCGCATTGCGGCTGTAGCCGGTGGTGAACAGCACTTTCAGGTCGGGCCGCCGTTTGAGGGCTTCGTCGGCCAGTTGCCGGCCGTTGACCTCCGGCATCACCACATCGGTGAACAGCAGCGCGATGTCCGGATGCTGCTCGAGCAGCGCCAGCGCGCCGGCCGCACCGTCGGCGGCAAGGACCGGGTAGCCCAGTTCGCTCAGCGCCTCGATGGAAAACTGTCGCACGCCCGGTTCGTCTTCCACGACCAGGACCAGCTCGCGGCCACCGCTCAGCGGGCGACTGTCCGCGGGTGCTGTCGAAGGACCCGCGTCGATCTCCCCCTCCCGGCGCGGGAGATACAGCGCCACCGTCGTTCCCTTGCCGAGCGAGGAATGGATCTTCACGTGCCCGGCCGATTGGCGGACGAAGCCGTACACCTGTGACAGGCCCAGCCCGGTGCCCTGGCCGACCTTCTTGGTGGTGAAGAACGGATCGAAGGCCTTGGCGATCACCTCCGGTGGCATGCCGCCCCCGTTGTCGGCCACCGTGATCAGCACGTACTCACCGGTGGGCACGTCGGCACGCATGGCGTCTGCGGCAGAGGCGATCCGGCAGTTGGCCGTTTCCACCACCAGCCGCCCGCCGCCCGGCAGCGCGTCGCGCGCGTTGACGGCCAGGTTGAGGATCACGTTCTCCAGCTGATTGGCATCGGCGAAGGTGCACCACACCTGCGCGGCCAACACGGTCTCCAGGCGGATGCTGCTGCCCAGCGAATGCACCAGCAGGTCGGACATGCCCGCCACCAGGTGGTTCACGTCCAAGGGCACCGGCTGCAGGGGCTGTTGCCGGGAAAACGCCAGCAGGCGCTGGGTCAGCTGCGCGGCCCGGGTCGCGCCGTCGATGGCCATGTCGATATAGCGCTTGGCGCGCGGATCGCTGTCGCCCATGCGCATCGCAAGCAGGTCCAGCGGGCCGATCACGGTGGCGAGCATGTTGTTGAAGTCGTGCGCGATGCCGCCGGTCAACTGGCCCACCGCCTCCATCTTCTGGCTTTGGCGCAGGGCATCTTCCACGCGCGTGCGCTCGGCGACCTCTTCGAGCACGCGGCTCTCGAGGTGTTCGTTCAATTCCTGCAGGCGTGCGTCGGCGAGCTTGCGCGCCGTGATCTCGATCGCCACGCCGACCACCCGCACGCAGCGGTCGCCTTCGAAATGGCCACGCCCCTTTGCCGCCACCCAGCGCACGACACCGTCTTCCTTGCCGACGGTGCGGTACTCCACGTCGTAGAGCGCGCGCCGGGCCGGGTCGGCCGCGGCGGCGAAGGCCGCGAACGTTGCCTCGCTGTCATCGGGATGGATGCCGTCGTAGAAGTCGCGCAACGTCACTGCCACCCCGGGCGAGATGCCGAACATCGCCTTGGTCCGTGCCGGCCAGATCAGTTCATCGCGGACCAGATCGACATCCCAGAAGCCCATGTCACCGGCCTCAGTGGCAAAGCGCAGGCGTTCCTCGCTCTTGGCCAGCGCGGCTTCGGCTGTATTGCGGACGGTCAGGTCGAGCATCGCGCCGATCATCCGCAGCGGCTCACCCACGCCGCCACGCAATACGGTGCCGCGGTCGAGCACCGGCGCAAAGCTGCCATCGGCGCGCCGGAACCGGTATTCGCTGTTCCAGCTCGTCCCGCCGCCTTCGATCACCGCATGGATGTCGGCATCGACGCGCGCACGGTCATCGGGATGGATGTGGTCCAGCCACCACTGCGCCGTGGTCTCGGCCAGGGGATGGCCGAACAGGGTGGTGAGCGCCTCGTTCCAGATCACATGGCCATCGGAGATCCGCCAGTCCCAGATCGCATCGTTGGTGGCCTGGGCGGCCAGCCGATAGCGCTCCTCCACTTCCAGGTGGCGCGCCTCGGCGGCCTTGCGGTCGGTGATGTCCAGCGAGGTGCCGACCAGGCCGACCACGGTGCCGTCGGCGTCACGCAACGGTGACTTGGTCGACAGCCAGTAGGCGCGCCGGCCATCGGGGAAGCTCACTTCCTCTTCGAGCTGCTCGGTCTGCCCGCTGGCCATGACCCGCTCGTCGGTGGCCATGACCGTGGCGGCCTGGGCTGGGTCGTTCAGCAGTTCGGCATCGGTGCGGCCCACGTACACCTCCGGCGGCAGGCCGATGAGGTCGGTGGTGCCGCGGTTGCCGATCAGGATCCGGCCCTGGCGGTCCTTGGCATACACCACGCCGGGGGCTGCCTCGACGAAGGAGCGCAGCAGGGTCTGTGCCTGGTCCCGCTCGGCTTCGATTCGGCGGCGTTCGTCGATATCGATGAGCACGCCGGGGAAGCCGATGGCCTCTCCCTGCGCATCGAGATCCACCCGGCCGATCGCTTCGATCCAGCGGTACGCGCCGTCCGGGCCGCGGGTACGGTACTGGTGCGCATAGCGACCGCCCCGGCGGACCGCCTCGGCGATCGCATCGGCCAGGCCGGCGCGGTCGTCGGGATGAACGGCGGCGACCACCTGTTCCAGCCGCAGTTCCGTGCGCGCCAGGGCAGGGTCCAGGCCATGGGCCAGGGCGAGGGCATCATCCACCGTGAGGTTGTCCCGGGCCACGTCCCAGAACCAGGTGCCGATGATCGCGCCGGCGGCCAGCGCCATCTTGACGCGCTCGGAATCCCGCTCGCGGTGGGAGCCGGGGGAAGGTGAAGAACTCAAGCGGTACCTGCGATCGGCGGGGGGCGGCTCCGGAACCCGGTGGCCCGTACTGCAGGCGACACGGGGCGGCAACGATAGGGTATCGCTGCCGGGCGCCGCTTTGGAACACCCCCCGTTCGCCCCCGCTGCCCGGGCTGGATCCCGTCGGTCGCCCGTGGCTCCGGCTCGATCAGGGGATCAGGCGCGCCGCCCGCAGGCGGGCGAACAGGTCGAAGAACGCATCGTCGCTGGGCTGGTAGTCCAGGAAGCCCATCCGGCGGCTTTTGGACATGTCCGTGATCACCTCCAGCGGGCGCCCGAGATCGGCATCGGTGTGCCAGGGCGAGATCAGCCGATGGATATCCGGCTCTGCCAGACCGTGCGTGGCGGCCAGTGCGGACCAGGGCGCGGCATCGTCGGCCATCTGCGCCGCCAGCGGCCGCACGTGGCCACTGAAGGGTACGGCCTCGATATCGAACCACGCCGCGATCCGGCCCCACATCCAGCGCCACCGGAACACGTCGCCGTTGACCACGTTGAAGGCCTGGTTGGCGGCGGCCGGTGTCTGCGTGGCCCACAGCAGATGACGCGCCAGCAGCCCGGCATCGGTCATGTCGGTCAGCCCCTCCCATTGGGCGAGCGAACCGGGGAACTGGAACGGGCGCCCGGTGTGCCTGCACAGGCTCGCGTGCACGGCCAGGGTCGTGCCCATGTTCATGGCATTGCCCACCGCCGCGCCGATCACCGTGTGCGGACGGTGCACGCTCCAGTGGAAGCCATCGCGGGCGGCGGCGGCAAACACCTCGTCTTCCTGTGCGTAGTAGAAGTTGTCCACGGGCAGGCGCGGTTGTTCTTCACGGAAGGGCGTCTGCGGCAGGTTGCCCTGCGCATAGGCCTCGAACGGGCCGAGGTAGTGTTTCAGGCCCGTCACCAGCGCTACGTGCTGCACCGTGCCTGCGGGCTGAAGCGCGCCAAGCAGGTGACGCACCATCGCGCCGTTCACCCGGATGTTCTCGGCCTCGTTGGCCTGCCGGGACCAGGTGGTGATGAACACGTGCGTGGGTGCCAGTCCGGACAGCGCGGCGCGCGTGGCCTGCGCATCGTGCAGGTCGGCGCAGACGCCGTGGGCGCCGGCGGGCAGCGAATCGGGCCGACGGGCCAGGCCGTGAACTTCCCAGCCCTCCTGCAGCAGCCGTTGTATCAGTGCACTGCCCACGATGCCCGTTGCACCGACCACCAACGCTTTCTGCCTCACGATGTCGCCTCTTTCATTGCTTTACAGGCGCACACCTTAGGATATCCAGATACGCCTCGAAAGAAGGCACCAAACGGTAACCACACATGAAAACGGGTACTCCCGAAGAGCACTGGCGAGAGGATTGCGCCCCCCGGCGGGTGCTGGAGCTGTTCAGCACCAAGTGGACCTCGATGGTGCTGCACACCCTGGCCGTGCGGCATGACGGTACCGCCCGCAGCAACGCGCTGCACCGCAGCCTGCCGGCCGTCTCCAAGAAGATGCTGATCCAGACGCTGCGTGACATGGAGCATGCGGGGATCGTGCTGCGCAACGAGTACCCCACCGTGCCGCCCTCGGTGGAGTACACATTGACCCCGCTGGGGCGGCAACTGGTCGAACCGATCGAACTGATCTACGACTGGGCGCGCCGCAATGCTGGCGCCCTGGACGCGTTGCAGCCGCGCGCGACCTCACGTCGGCGCTGAGCGGGACGTGCCTGCCGGATCGGGTAGGGTACGGCTCCCCTCCAGCGGATCGATGCCGTGGCGGCCTGACAGGATCAGCGGTCAGTGCGGTGTGGTACCGGCAATCCCTCAGGCGCACGGTGACAGTGCGGACCGACCCTGCCAGGCCTCACTTTTGTCCTGTCGTCTCCAGCGCCGCCTTTTCAGCCACGGTCAACGCGCGATGGCCGTAGCTCAGCACCCGGGTCATCTGCCATTGCCCGTCCTTGTGCTGCCAGACCATCACGAACTTCGCGCTGCCTTCGCACTTGCCGGTGGCCACCTCGCAGAAGCGGTGCTCGCCTTCCTCGATCGCGCCGAAGTTCTTGATCGGGTAGACCTTGAGCGTCCCGGGAACCCGTTCGCGGCGGACCTTGTGGCAAATGTACTTGCGCGTGTTGGAGACCACCGTGTCGCGATCGAACGTGGCCCCGCCGCTGTCGTGATAGAACTCGACGGTAGGCGAAAAGTAGCGGGTAAAGGTCTCCAGGTCGCAGCGGTTGTAAGCGTCGAAGACCTGGTCATCCAATCCGGTGATGGTGCGCGTGAGGGCAGCGGCATCTTCGGCCTCCTCGCCAGCGGATGCCGCCAGGGGCGCGAGCATGCCGGCGGCTAGGAGCACGGCGGCGACAACAGCGGGGAAGCGTTTCATCGGCAGTGCCTGCTTCAATCGGACCAGAGCGGGCGTCACTTTTCGCACGGGCCGGAACGCCCTTCAAGTGTCATTCGGACGGATGACCTCCGGCGCACGGAATGACGGGCGAGGGCAGTGGCCCCCTACAGCGTGCTGGAGTCCACCCGCTGGCGACCGGCCTGGGTGAGGTCGATGTCACCATCTTCGGCCTGCGCGGCGTAGCCGGCCTTGACGGCCCAGTTGGCCGCCTCATCGCTGACCGGACGCGTAGCGTTGATATCGCGAAGGATCTGCCGCTGTTCTTCAGTGAGGGGCGCCCGGGTGCTTTCGCTTCCGCTCATGGCGCGCGGACCTCGACGCTGATCGCGCCCTGGGCCAGCCGTGCGCGCTTGGCCCGCCGATGGTTCACCCACCACACCAGCCCCGGCAGGCCGTACAGCAGTGCACCGGCGAGCAGAAAGATCTTGAAGGCGGCATTCATGGCGGTCTCTCTCCGTGCGGTATGGCGTTGGTGCGTCGTGATCGGCCCGAGGTGTGGTGGCGCGCACCGGCGCCTGCAGCGGCCCCGGCCGCGACCCCAGCGCTAGTTCAGCGCAATCGCCGTGAAGGCGCTGTCCCTGCGAGGGATACCCCGAGCCGCAGGGCGCTCGTCGCCGGACCGTCATCACTTCGTCGTCTGGCTCGCTTACAACGGGAGCCGCTGGCGACGCCATGGCCGCTGGTTGAGATGGGCCCTAAAGTTCATCCAAAACCCGCCGATATCGATGCGTCCTTCCGCCTGGAGTACGTGATGTCGGCCGTCCCCCGCCGCCTGTCGTTGTTCGTCGCCCGCCTGGGCGACCGGTTCCGCTTCCGTCTGGCCCCGCCGTCCCGGCTGGCCGGGCTCGGTCGTCTCAGCGTGGCACAAAAACTCAGGGCCAGCCTGCTGATCTGCGGCCTGGGCCTGTTCGCGGTGGCCGTCGTGTACGGCTGGACGCGCCATGATAACGAGCGCGCCGCCGAGGCGTTCGCGGCGCATCAGCAGGAGGCGGCACGGGCCGCCACGCTGGCGACCGAGATCGCCGATGCACGGCGGCTGCAGACGCGGTATGCCAGCACCTTCGAAGATGCTGACCGGGAGGCCCTGCAGGCCGCGCAGCAGCGCCTGCAGACAACGTTGGCGCACCTGCAGCGCGATCCGCACGATGCCGGCAGTGCCGGGGCACTGCGCGAGCTGGCGGTGCGTGCGGGTGACTTCGCCGAGGGCATCACCGCATTGAATGCCCGGGTGGATGAGATGGGGCGCGGTGATGCCGGCCTGCGTGCGCAGCTGGAGGCCGCGGCCGCCACGCTGGAAGCCAGCGTCGAGAGCAGCGCGAGCCCGGTGCTGATGGCCCTGCTGCAGAAGATGCGGCGCGAGGAAAGCCTGCTGCTGCTCACCGGTGATTCGGCGCACACCGATCGTGCCAGCGAACAGAAGCTGCCGTTTGATCTGGCGCTGGCGCAGGCGCGGCTGGGCGCAGACACGCAGGACGCGCTGCGCACGCAGATGGACGACTACCAGGGCGCGCTGTTGGCCTATACCGCTGCCCGCATCGGGCTGGATGTGGAAGCGCAGTCACTGGCTGAGACCGCCGCCCAGATCGGCCCCGGTCTGCAGGCGCTGCAACAGGCACAGACGCGGGCATTGGCGGCGGCACGTGAGCGACAGGCCGCGCGGGCCAGCACCATGGGGGTCGTGTTCGCGCTGACCCTGCTGCTGGTGGCGGTGGTGCTGATCGCCACGCTGCTGCTGGTGCTGCGCGCGGTCCGCCAGCCGATCACCGATACGCTGCGCTTTGCCGAGGACATCGCCGAGGATCGACTCGACACCGTCCTGCCCCTGCATAATCCGCACGATGAAATCGGCCAGCTGGCCGCGCGCCTGCGCCACATGCAGCACCGCCTGCGTGAGCGGATCGACGCCGAGCGCGCGGCCGCGCGCGACAACACCCGTGCCCGCCAGGCGCTGGACTGCGCACAGACCGGGGTGATGGTGCTCGACGGTGAGGGGCAGATCGGTTTCCTCAACCAGGCGCTGCTGGCCGAACTGCAGCTCACGCACGCGGACTGGAGCGGCCAACCGGCTGCCGCCCTGCATCCGGCCTTCGCCACCCTGGTGCCGACGCTGCAGGCCGGCCAGCGCGCCAGCCGCGAGATCGAGCACGCGGGCATCCGCTACCAGCTGGTGATCACCCCGATCGTGGACCACGGCCAGCTGCTGGGCGCAGCGGTGGAGTGGCGCAGCCGCGCGCTGGAAACCACGGTGGAAAACGAAGTCGCCGCACTGGTGGACGCCGCCGCACGGGGGGAACTGCACGGGCGCATCTCGGTGGACGACAAGCAGGGCTTCGTCAAAACCCTGGCCCTGAGCATCAACCACCTGCTCGATACCTTCCAGAGCAATCTGTCCGGGCTGCAGGGGCTGCTCTCGGCGCTGTCGCAGGGCGATCTGCGCGTCCGCATGCACGGTGACTTCCACGGCGTGTTCGCCCGCCTGCGCGACGATGCCAATGCCACGGTGATGCAGCTGACCGACATCGTCGCGCGCATCCAGCAGGCGTCGCTGGCGATCAACCATGCCGCCGGGGAGATCGTCGCCGGCAACCACGACCTCTCCGATCGCACCGAGCGCCAGGCGGCGCACCTGGAAGAGACGGCCTCGTCGATGGAGGCGCTCTCGGCCACCGTCCGGCAGAACGCGGATTCAGCGCAGCAGGCCAACCAACTGGCGATCCGCGCGGCCGAAGTTGCGGCCCGCGGTGGCGAATCGGTGGCGCAGGTGGTCACCACCATGGCCGATATCGCCCTGTCCTCGCGGCGGATCGGGGAGATCACCGGGGTGATCGACGGGATCGCGTTCCAGACCAACATCCTGGCCCTGAACGCCGCCGTGGAAGCGGCGCGGGCCGGCGAGCAGGGGCGCAGCTTCGCGGTGGTGGCTAGCGAAGTACGCCTGTTGGCACAGCGCAGTGCCGACGCTGCGCGCCAGATCAAGCAGCTGATCGACGCCTCGGTAGAGAAGGTCGATGCCGGCACGCGCCAGGTCGATGACGCGGGTGCGACCATGGGTGAGATCGTCGGCAGCGTGCAGCGGGTGACATCGATCATGGCCAGCATTTCAGCCGCGTCGCAGCAGCAGACGGCGGGCATCGAGCAGGTGAGCCAGACGTTGCTGCAGATGGATGGCAGCACGCAGCAGAATGCGGCGCTGGTGGAAGAGGCTTCGGCCTCGGCGCGCGCCCTGGACCGCCAGGCCTCGCTGCTGGGCGAAGCGGTGGATGCCTTCGTCGTGACGCCACCGCCGCCGGCGCGTGTGCGGGCGACGGCCTGAGGCTGCGTCAAGGCCGCGCTCACCGTTCTTCACCGGCGGTGAGCCGGCGCTGTGGTTCGCTATTGTCCACGTATGAAGAAATCCACGCGCCGGCCGTCGCCTCCCACTGCCCCGGATGCCTTCGTGCGCGTCCGGGGTGCACGCGAACACAACCTGAAGAATGTGGATGTCGAGATCCCGCGCGATGCGCTGGTGGTGTTCTCCGGCATCTCCGGCTCGGGCAAGTCGTCGCTGGCGTTCGGCACGCTCTACGCCGAGGCACAGCGCCGCTACCTGGAATCACTGTCGCCGTATGCGCGCCGGCTGATCGACCAGGTCGGCGTGCCGGATGTGGATGCGATCGAAGGGCTGCCACCGGCCGTGGCCCTGCAGCAGCAGCGCGGCACCGCCAGCGTGCGCTCCAGCGTCGGCAGCGTGACCACGTTGTCGAGTCTGCTGCGGATGCTGTACTCGCGCGCCGGTACCTATCCGGCCAGGCAACCCATGCTGTACGCCGAAGACTTCTCGCCGAACACGCCGCAGGGCGCCTGCCCGAACTGCCACGGCCTGGGCTACGTGTATGAGGTGACCGAGCAATCGATGGTGCCCGATCCGTCGCTGAGCATCCGCGAGCGCGCCATCGCCGCGTGGCCGCCGGCGTGGCACGGGCAGAACCAGCGCGACATCCTGGTCACGCTGGGCTACGACGTGGATGTTCCCTGGCGCGATCTGCCCAAGAAGCAGCGGGATTGGATCCTGTTCACCGAGGAACAACCGGTGGTGCCGGTCTACGCCGGCTTCACCCCGGCCGAAACCCGCGCCGCGCTGCGGCGCAAGGAAGAACCCAGCTACATGGGCACCTTCAGCGGTGCGCGCCGCTATGTGCTGCACACCTTTGCGACCACGCAGAGCGCGATGATGAAAAAGCGCGTGGCCCGCTACATGATCGGCGCCCAGTGCCCGGTCTGTGATGGCCGCCGGTTGAAGCGCGAGGCGCTGTCGGTGACATTCGCCGGCATGGACATCGGCACGCTGTCGCAGCTGCCGCTCAGTGCGATGGCGCAGGCGCTGCGTCCTGCGGCCGAAGGTCACTTCGATGCACCGGCCGCCACGGCCACACGCAGCCGCAGCGCAGGCCGGCAGGCCACCGCCAAGCGCGTCGCCGCCGGTGGCAATGCGCATGCCGGCGGCAGTGATGTACGCCGCACGCCGGATCTGTCCGAAGAGAAACGCATCGCGGCACAGCGCATCGCGCACGATCTGGTCGAGCGGATCGGCACGCTGCAGTCGCTGGGCCTGGGTTATCTGTCGATGGACCGCGCGACCCCGACGCTGTCGCCGGGCGAGCTGCAGCGCCTGCGCCTGGCGACGCAGATCCGATCCAGCCTGTTCGGCGTGGTGTACGTGCTGGATGAACCTACCGCCGGCCTGCATCCGGCTGATGGCGAGGCCCTGTACGACGCGCTGGCCCAGCTCAAGGCCGGCGGCAACACCTTGTTCGTGGTCGAGCATGATCTGGAGATGCTGCGCCGCGCGGACTGGCTGGTGGATGTCGGCCCCGGCGCAGGGCAGCATGGCGGCCAGGTGCTCTACAGCGGGCCGCCGGACGGCCTGCGCACGGTCAAAGCCTCGGTCACTGCGCCGTATCTGTTCCAGGACACCACCGGCACGCGCCGCACGCCGCGCGCGCCGTCCGGCTGGCTGGGCCTGCAGGGCGTCCACCGCAACAATCTGCATGGCGTGGAGGCGCGCTTTCCGCTTGGTGCGTTCACCGCAGTCACCGGCGTCTCCGGCTCGGGCAAGTCCAGTCTGGTCAGCCAGGCACTGGTGGAGCTGGTGGGCGAACACCTGGGCCAGGAGCCGCTGACCGAGGAAACCGACAGCGAGTTGCCGCAGCCCAGCCGCATGGAACGCACGCGTGGCCGCTTGAACGGGGCCAAGGCGATCAAGCGGCTGGTCAATGTGGATCAGAAGCCGATCGGGCGCACGCCGCGCTCCAACCTGGCCACCTATACCGGCCTGTTCGATCATGTGCGCCGGCTGTTCGCCGGCACGCGCTCGGCCAAGGCGCGCCGCTACAGCGTCGGCCGCTTCTCCTTCAACGTCGCCGCCGGGCGCTGCGAGACCTGCGAAGGTGAGGGTTTCGTCCACGTCGAACTGCTGTTCATGCCCAGCGTCTACGCACCGTGCCCAACCTGTCACGGCCAGCGCTACAACGCCAAGACGCTGGAGGTGCAGTGGAACGGCCGCAACATCGCGCAGGTGCTGGCGATGACGGTGGAGGAGGCGTTGGCGTTTTTCGCCGACGAGCCACCGGTGCAGCGGCCGCTGCAGCTGCTGCGGGATATCGGGCTGGGCTATCTGCGCCTGGGCCAGCCCGCCACCGAGCTGTCCGGCGGCGAGGCGCAGCGGATCAAGCTGGCCACCGAGCTGCAGCGCAGCCAGCACGGCAGCAGCCTGTACGTGCTGGACGAGCCGACCACCGGCCTGCATCCGGCCGACGTGGACAAGCTGATGGCGCAGCTGCACGGTCTGGTGGATGCCGGCAACACGGTGGTGGTCGTCGAGCACGACCTGCGCGTGGTGGCCGATGCGGACTGGGTGATCGATGTGGGGCCGGGGGCTGGCGAAGAGGGCGGGCGGATCGTGGCCGAGGGCACGCCGGCACAGGTCAGCCGGGCCACGCAGGGGGCGACGGCGCGCTATCTGCGCCGCTGGTTCCCCTGAGCGGCCGGGCGTTGCTCAGTACACATCGCGACGGTAGCGTCCGTCGTTGAGCAGGGCATCGACCGGATCGTTGCCCAGTACCTCGCGCAGCACCGCATCGACGCCTTCGGCCATGCCGTGCAGCGAGCCGCACACATAGATGCTGCCACCCAGATCCACCCATGCGCGCAGTGCCTCCGGTGCGGCGCGCAGACGATCCTGCACATAGCCGCCACCCTCGGCATCGCGCGAGAACGCCAGGTCCACGCGGCTCAGGTGGCCCTTCGCCTGCCAGGCCTCGATCTCCTCGCGATAGAGGAAATCGTGCGCGCGGGTGCGCTCGCCGAACGCCAGCCAGTGCCCGCGGTCGCCCTGTGCGTCCGCTTCGCGCAGCAGGCTGCGCAGGCCGGCGATACCGGTGCCGTTGCCGATCAGCAGCATCGGGGCATGCTCGGGATGGCGATGGAAGCCGGTGTTGCGACGTACCCGGGCCGCGATGCTCTCCGCCTCGGTGGCATGCACGCACAGCCAGCCAGAGCCCAGCCCATGGCGGCCGTCGGGCAGCGCGGTCAGGCGGATCACCAGCTGCACGGCCCCATCGGCCGGTACCGAGGCGATCGAGTACTCGCGATGGGGCAGCGCCGGCAGCCGCGCCAGCCAGCGCGCGGCATCGGCTGCGGCGGCGGGATCACGTGGCTCCACAGCCTCCGGCAGCACGCGCGCGGCAGCCGCTTCGAGCAGCGTCGTGATCCGTCCATCGACCGTCACCGGTGCCTGCGGATCCAGGCCGTTGCGGGCCAGTGCCGCCAGCACGTGGGCACGCGCGTGGCGGGGCGCCATCTCCAGGATGTCACCGGCCTGCCAGTGCGCGTGGGCCGGCGGGTGCAGTTCCACCTGCCAGATCGCCCCGGCGGCGCTGCCCGGATTGAGCACGGTGCGCGCACCGAGTGCCCACGGCTGCAGCGCGACCGGCGCCGGCAGCGGGGTGTGGTCCTCAACGCCGGTCAGCAGGGCCAGCTGCTGCTGCCACTGCGCCAGTGGCACCGCATCGGTGCGATCCACCTCGATGCTGGCGAACAGCCGCTGCGCGCCCTGCGCCGCCAGCCAGCCGTCCACCTGGCGCGAGAAACCACAGAAGCGGGCGTACTCGCGATCGCCGAGCCCGAGCACGGCATACCTCATTCCCTGCAGCGCAGCGGCGTGCGCCAGTACGCGTCGCTCGAAGGCACGCGCGGCGTCCGGTGCTTCGCCATCGCCGAAGGTGCTGATGACGAACAACGCGGTCTCCGTGTCTGCCAGCACTGTGGCATCCACCTGCGCCAGCGGGCGGACGTGCACCGGCAGGCCGGCCGCCTGCAGCTGTGCAGCCGTGCGCCAGGCCAGCTGTTCGGCAAAGCCACTCTGGCTGGCGAATGCCACCAGCCACGGCTGCCCGGTGCCGATGGCCGTCGCCAGCGGCAGGCGCGAGGCGCGCACGTCGCGCTTCTTGCGGCGGCGGTCCAGGTACAGCATCCAGCCGGTGATGAAGAACACCAGCATGCCCAGGCTGGAGAGCATCACGATGATCCGCCCCGGCAGCCCGAAGAAGCTGCCCGAGTGCAGCGCGAACACACTGACGATGATCTTGCCGCCAACGTTCCTGCTGCGGTAAGGCTCGTAGGAGAGCAGGGCACCCGTGGACGGATCGAGCTGGAGGATGTCCTGCGCGCGGTCGTGCGCGGTGTTGCTTCCCTGCACGCGGCTGGTGAGCGCACGGCCTGGCCTGGCCGGGAAACGAAGGTCGATGTACCCGCGCCGCACGCCTTCCAAGGCGTACAGCGTGGTCTGCACCTTGTGCAGGTCCAGTGGGCCGCCACGGGTGCGCGGCGCGGTCTGCTCGGCCGCGGGGCCGCCCAGCAATGCGGTTGCGCCCTTGCGGTACCAGTCGAACGACCACCACAGCCCGGTCAGCGCGATCATCAGGTAGACCAGCAGCACCCAGGTGCCGACCACCGAGTGCAGGCTCCACAGGAAACTGCGCCCGCTGCGCGCCCACTCCACCGCCAGCCAGGTGCGCCAGTGCCACCAGCGCCGCGGCCAGCGCAGGTACAGGCCGGACAGGCAGAAGAACACCAGCGCGATCGCGCAGCTGCCGGTGATCAGGCTGCCGCGCTCACCGCTGACCAGGTGGCGATGCAGATCCTCGACGAAGGCGAAGAAGTCCAGCCCCTTCAGCTCGGTGAGCACGGTGCCGGTGTACGGATCGAAATAGCGCCAATTCGCCTGGCCGCCTTCGAAACGCGCCACCGACAGGCGCTGCCCGGTGGCGTCCACGCGCAGCCGCTGCAGCGGCTGTGGCATGCCCTGCTGCAGCCGTGGCAGCAGCTCTGTCAGGGCCAGTGGCTGCTCGCCCGCCGCGTGCCGCTGCACCACCTGCGCCAGGGCCGGGTTGGCCGCGCGCATGATCTCGTCTTCAAAGGCCAGCGTGGCCCCGCTCAGGCCCATCACCGCCAACACGGTGCCGGCGGTAATGCCCAGCAGCCAGTGCAGCTGGAAAATGATGGTCTTCAACATTGGGGCGGTCCGGCGGCAAGGCGAAGCGCGCCCGGCGGTGGATGAGAATGGATCTCGTCATTGTTGGGCGCAGGCCGGAGGCGGTCAATAGCCCAGGTCGGGCCCGTAGGGCCCCCGATCAAACAGCCACTTCGCCCAAGCGCGTCAGGGCGTTGCCCAGGCCTCGATTTCGCCGGCCGCAAACGGCCCCAGCTTCTGTTTCACGATGCGCCCCTGCGCGTCGATCAGCACGGAATACGGCAGCAGCCCCTGCGCATTGCCCAGCCGCACGCTGGCATCGGCCGGCCCGGGGGTATCGAGCACGATCGGATAGGCGACCGGTACGCGGGTCAGGAAATCGCGCACGCCCTCGGGCGTATCCAGCGCCAGCCCGAGCACCTGCACGCCGGTAGCGCCCTGGGCATCGGCAAAGGCGGTCAGCGCGGGCATTTCCTCCACGCAGGGGCCGCACCAGCTGGCCCAGACATTGATCAGCAGCGGACGCCCGTGGAAGCTGGCCAGGTCCTGCGGTTTCCCTTGGAGGTCCGGCAGGGTGATCGCCGGCATCGGATCCCCCGGTTGGGCCGCGACCACCGCCGGCCGTGGCGGTGGCGGGGCAGTGGCCGGGCGCTCGTCATGCCCGGCGAACCAGACGCCGGCGCCGATGCCCAGCACGGCCGCGATCACGACCACCACGACCGTCCGCCGTGGTGGCCGCAGGCTCATCGCGCGGTCCGCAGCAGCGCTTCTTCCACCAGCGCCTGGGTCAGCACGGTCGGCAGCACGGTGGGCGGGGCGCCCGGGCCGTAGACCACGTACAGCGGCACGCCGACGGCCTTGTGCTCATCCAGGAAGGCGGTGATCTGCGGGTCGACATTGGTGTAGTCGCCGCGCATGTAGACCGCGTTGGTCCGCCGCAACGTATCGCGGAAGGCGTCGGTGCCCAGCACCGCGCGCTCGTTGGCCTTGCAGGTCACGCACCAGTCGGCGGTCATGTTGACGAACACCACGCGGTTGTCCTGGCGCAGGCGGTCCAGCATCTGCGGCGAGTACTCCACCACGTTGTCGCTGGCCGACTGTGCGGCCTTGGCCGGCGGATCCAGGCGGGTCACGCCCCAGATCGGGTACAGCGCGCCGAGCACCAACAGCAGGGCCAGCAGGCCGCCCACGCGCTGGCTGCGCCAGCGGCTGCGTTCGAACCACCACAGGGCCAGCGACAGGATCACCAGGCCGCCCAGCACCAGCGCCATGGCGTCCACGCCGCGCTGCTTGCCCAGCACCCACAGCAGCCAGATCGCGGTGCCGTACATCGGGAAGGCCAGCACCAGCTTGAGGGTTTCCATCCACGCACCGGGGCGCGGCAGGCGGCGCGCCAGCGAGGGCACGAAGCCGATCAGCAGGAATGGCAGCGCCAGACCCAGGCCGAGCGCCAGGAACACCAGCATCGCCTGCAGGCCGGGTGCCGCGAAGGCGTAGGCCAGGGCCGGCCCCATGAACGGAGCCACGCACGGGCTGGCCACCACGCAGGCGAGCACGCCGGTGAAGAAATCGCCGACCGGACCGCTGCGCGAGGCCAGCGACTGGCCCATGCCACCCAGGCTGCCGCCGAGGGTGAACACGCCCGACAGGCTCAGGCCCACGGCGAACATCAGGTACACCAGCGCGGCGATGAACCACGGGTGCTGCAACTGGAAGCCCCATCCCGCGGCCTGGCCGGCCGCCCGCAGCGCGATCACCAGGGCGCCGATGGCAGCGAAGGCCACCAGCACGCCGGCGGTGTACCAGAGCGCATGGCTGCGCGCGCGCTGGCGGCTCTCGCCACTCTGCGCCACGCCCAGCACCTTCAGCGACAGGATCGGCAGCACGCACGGCATCAGGTTGAGGATCAGGCCACCGGCCACGGCGAACAGCAGCAGCACCAGCAGGTTGCCGGGCGCGGCGGCCGGTGCCACCGGCGGCGGGGTGCGCTGCGCGTTGTCGGCACTGGCATCGGGCGGGGTGGCGGTATCGCCGGGCACGGCCAGCGCCGGTTCGTTCGGGCGGATCAGCATCGGCTGGCTGCCGGCGTCGCTGCGGGCCTGGTCGCGCTTGTCGCGATTGGGCAGTGGGGCGATGACCTCGGTCTTCTGCGCGACCTCATCGGCCTTGGCGTTGATCGTGCCGGCCGGCAGCGCCAGCTTCACCCGGCGCGTCATCGGCGGGTAGCAGATGCCATCGGTCTGGCAGCCCTGGAAGGTGATCACCAGCGTGGCGTCGGTCGCACCGGCGGTGCTGCGGCGCAGGGGCAGCGGTACATCGATCTGGTCGAAATACACCGCGACATCGCCGAAGTGTTCATCGCGGTGCGATTTGGCAGCCGGCCACTTGGGCTTGTCCGCGCGGATGCCCGGGGCGCCTTCCAGCGCCAGCGAGGTGCGGTCGCGATACAGGTAGTAGCCCGGCGCCGGGGTGAAACGCAGCAGCACGGTATTGCCATCGCCGACGATCGCATCGAAGCCGAACGCGCGCTCGGAGGGTAGCGGCAGCGCCTGGGTGGTGCTGGTGCCGGGCAGGCGCAGGCCGGTGCCGGTGTTGCCGGCCAGCGGGTTGTTGAACGGGGAGGCAGCAGCGCTGGCGGCAGCCGGGGCGGTGCTGGCCGCGCCGCTGCCACCGCCCGGCAGTTTCACCTGCAGCGTGCGCTTCTGCGGCGGGTAGCACACGCCAGCATCGGCGCAGCCCTGGTAGCGCACTTCCAGCGTGACGGTGTCGGCGCCGTCGGCGGCCTTGCCGGGCAGGACACCGGTCAGGCGCTCGCGGTAGGTCTCCACCTCGCCGAAGAAGTCATCGTGGTGCTTCTTGCCGGCCGGCAGCTGCAGCGCCTCGGCATCGAAGCCGGCCTCGGCCTTGACCGTGGTGCGGTGGCGATACAGGTAATAGCCCGGGGCGATCTTCCAGCTGATCTCCACGCGATCGCGGTCACGCGCCTGCGCAGTAAGCCCGAAGGCCTCATCGACCGGGAGCAGGTCTTTTTCACTGACGGCCCAGGCCGGCAGGGAGACCACGAGCAACGCGCACAGCGCGGCAACACGACGAAACAGCGTCATCAATCACTTTCCTCACGGGTCTGCGCCCGAATCCAATCCAGGTACGCCGGCAGGCCGGCGCGGGTTTCGACCGCGATGCACTCGGGGAGTTCATACGGATGCAGGGCCTGCACGCGCGCGATCGCGGCATCCAGGCGGCTGCCGGTGGTCTTGATCACCAGTTGGACCTCATGGTCCTCGGTGACCTCGGCCTGCCAACGGTAGGTCGAGTGCGCCCCGTCCAGGCGCGTCACGCACGCGGCCAGGCGTTCGTCCACCAGCGCATGTGCCAGCCGCGTGGCGCAGGCCACGTCGGGGCAGGTGGTGAACAGCACGAAGACGGGATCGGCAATCGACATGACCGCCGAGTATAGGACCGCTGGAGGCCAATGGTCCGACCGGCGCCGCGAGGGGGCGCCGGTCGGCCGGGTTCAGTTGGCCAGCTGGCAGGTGGCCGGCCTGGCCGAGGTGAACAGGGCCGGGGTGGCCCATTCGGGGTGGTCGATGAACGGATTGCGGTTGCCCTGGAAACTGAAGATCACCTCGTTGCGAGCACGTTCTGCCGCATCCGGCGGGTCAGCAAGGTGCCAGTCGATCAGGGTCGAGAGCAGGCCCATGTAAGCAGGCGAGGCCGACGTTTTGACGATCTTGCTGCGGTCGTCGGTCAGCTCCAGATCGGGCTCGGACTGGCCGGTTTTCGCATCTTTACCGCCTTCATAACGGATCGCCATGTACATCACCGCACGCGCCATATCGCCCTTGCGATGGCCCCACACTTCGAACGAGCCGCCATTGCCATCGGGCGTGCGCACCCAGTTGGAGGTACCCGGGTAGCCGCCGCTGCCGCCGCCGGACCCGTTGTTGGATTCGGTCGCACGCTCACCGCAGTTGCTGTCGCATTTGGCATAGGGCTTGTTGCCGCGGTCCGCATTCCACTGCGCATCGGTCAGGTACAGCATGTGGGTGTCGGTATACGGCGCGTAGGGCAGGCCCTTGTCGCCGTTGGTGCTGGCAAAGCCCAGTGAGTTGGGCCAGGTGTGCTCGCGGTTGTAGGTCAGCCCGCTGCCGGTGCCGGCGCGCCCGCTGACCTTGGTGTAGCTGCGGTTGCGGTAGGCATCGAGGATGTTGCCGCTGTTGTTGGGATCTTCGTCGGCGATCTCCAGGATCGTCCAGGTGCTGGTGCCCGAGCCGCTGTACGGATACGCGGTGTGCCCCTTGATGGTCTCGTGCAGCGAGCAGCGCAGCTGGCTGGGGCTGGAGGTGTTCACCTTCGCGTAGTACTCGCCGGGGTTGCCCGGATTGCCCGGGTCGGGCGTGGTGGCGGTGGCCACGGTGAACGCGATGCGGGTATCGGCGGCCGGGCGCGCGCCCTGGGCATCCTTCACGCGGGTGGCGCGGATATCGAAGCGGCAGGCTTCCCCCGCCACCAGCGCGGTGTGGGTGGCCAGCGTGAAGCGGGTACCGGTGGTCGGATGGCTCAGCGCGACCGTGCCGGACTGGCCGCAGCTCAGCGCGAACGCGCCGCTGGAGAGGGTGACCGGCTCACTGAAGGTGACGCCCAGGTCGGCCGCGGCCGGGAACGTGCTGGCGCCCTGTTCGGGGGTGGTCGCCGTGACCGAGGTCGCGGTATTCGGGCCGGTCGGGCCGCCGCCGCCGCTGAAGCTCTGGCCGTGGTTGCAGGCGCCGAAGGTCTGCCCGGCCGATTCGGCCCAGGTGAAATGCGCGTCCTGGCTGCCGGTGCCGGTCAGCTGCAGGGAGGTGCCCGGGGCGGTGCTGTTGGTCTCGCTGACCGGGAGGTTCTGGCTGGTCAGGCCCGCCGCGGGTCCCCCGGCCGCGGTGATGGTGCCCTCGTAGCTGAGGAACTGGACCACCTTGCCGCTGGCATCGACCAGGGCGATGCCATCGTTGGGCCCGTTCTGGAGGCCGTTGGTCGGGTAGCTGACCGTGGCCAGCCGCGCGCTGCCGCAGCTGGCGGTGCCGGCCGGGACCGCGTTATTGGCGTAGACCGCGGCGGCCGAGGGATTGCTGCCGTTGTAGAGGTAGAGCCGGTAGCCGGACAGGTCCTCACCGGCGGTGGCGACCACCTCGATCGCCTCGCCGACATCCCCGGCCGGGGTGCTGTCGTCGTAATGCAGTTCATTGATGAATACATCGGCCCGGGCCGGGCTGGTGGCCAGTACCAGCAGGCAGGCCAGGGACAGCGGCGTCAGCAACCTCATCTACGGCTCCTTGTGATTGGTCAGTGCCGCTCGAATCTACGCAATCCAGATGACACATCCGCCACCCTGTCGGATTCGACCTTTCGCACTGAGAACTGCGTCAAACATTCACGTCCGACGACCGGCCGGCAAAAAAATCCGATCGGCTGCCCTTGAAAGGGCAGGGGCCAGCACCATCTCTGCTCTGTCCCGCACCGTCGGGTTTTTTCGTGAGCGTGGCTGGCAGTCGCCCTGTGCGAGTGCTAACATCGCCAGACTTTCCTAGACCAATCAACAACTTAAAAGGGTCTCACATGAGCATCAAGCCGCTTCATGACCGCGTCGTAGTCAAGCCGATCGAAGCCGACGAAATCTCGTCCGGCGGCATCGTGATCCCGGATTCCGCCAAGGAAAAGTCGACCAAGGGTGAAGTCGTGGCCGTCGGCCCGGGCAAGCCCCTGGACAACGGCAGCGTGCGCGCGCCGTCGCTGAAGGTCGGTGACAAGGTCATCTACGGCCAGTACGCCGGCAGCAGCTACAAGTCCGAAGGCGTCGAGTTCAAGGTCCTGCGCGAAGACGACATCCTCGCCATCGTCGGCTGAGTGATGCGGCCGGCCCCGTGCCGGCGCTTCCGCACTTCCTCCCGTTCAAGCAGCCGGGCATTGCCCGGCTCTACATAAAAAGGTAATCGCAATGGCTGCCAAAGATATTCGTTTCGGTGAAGACGCTCGCGCCCGCATGGTTCGCGGCGTCAACGTTCTCGCCAATGCCGTCAAGGCTACCCTGGGCCCGAAGGGCCGCAACGTCGTGCTCGAAAAGAGCTTCGGCGCGCCGACCATCACCAAGGACGGCGTCTCTGTCGCCAAGGAAATCGAACTGGCTGACAAGTTCGAGAACATGGGCGCGCAGATGGTGAAGGAAGTCGCGTCGCGCACCAACGATGACGCCGGCGACGGCACCACCACTGCCACCGTGCTGGCCCAGGCCCTGATCCGCGAAGGCGCCAAGGCCGTTGCTGCCGGCATGAACCCGATGGACCTCAAGCGCGGTATCGACAAGGCCGTGATCGCCGCCGTCGCCGAGCTGAAGAACATCTCCAAGCCGACCGCTGACGACAAGGCCATTGCCCAGGTCGGCACGATCTCGGCCAACTCGGACGAGTCGATCGGCAACATCATCGCCGAAGCGATGCGCCGCGTGACCAAGGAAGGCGTCATCACCGTTGAAGAAGGCTCGGGCCTGGACAACGAGCTGGACGTCGTCGAAGGCATGCAGTTCGACCGTGGCTACCTGTCCCCGTACTTCATCAACAACCAGCAGTCGCAGACCGCTGACCTGGATGATCCGTACGTGCTGCTGCACGACAAGAAGATCTCCAACGTGCGCGACCTGCTGCCCGTGCTGGAAGGCGTCGCCAAGGCCGGCAAGCCGCTGCTGATCATCGCCGAAGACATCGAAGGCGAAGCGCTGGCGACCCTGGTGGTCAACACCATCCGTGGCATCGTCAAGGTCGTGGCCGTCAAGGCACCGGGCTTCGGCGATCGTCGCAAGGCGATGCTGGAAGACATGGCCGTGCTGACCGGCGGCACCGTGATCTCCGAGGAAATCGGTCTGTCGCTGGAAAAGGCGACGATCAAGGACCTGGGCCGCGCCAAGAAGGTGCAGGTCTCCAAGGAAAACACCACGATCATCGATGGCGCCGGCGAGAAGGCCAACATCGAAGCGCGTGTCACCCAGATCAAGACCCAGATCGAAGACACCTCGTCCGATTACGACCGTGAAAAGCTGCAGGAACGCGTGGCCAAGCTGGCCGGCGGCGTTGCCGTGATCAAGGTCGGTGCCTCGACCGAAATCGAAATGAAGGAAAAGAAGGATCGCGTCGACGACGCCCTGCACGCGACCCGTGCAGCCGTTGAAGAAGGCGTGGTCCCGGGCGGCGGCGTTGCCCTGGTCCGTGCGGTCACCGCGCTGAGCGGCCTGAAGGGTGCCAACGAAGACCAGAACCACGGCATCCAGATCGCCCTGCGCGCGATGGAAGCCCCGCTGCGCGAAATCGTGGCCAATGCTGGCGAAGAGCCGTCCGTGATCGTCAACAAGGTCAAGGAAGGCACCGGCAGCTTCGGCTACAACGCCGCCACCGGCGAGTTCGGCGACATGCTGGAATTCGGCATCCTGGACCCGACCAAGGTCACCCGTTCGGCGCTGCAGAACGCTGCCTCGATCGCTGGCCTGATGATCACCACCGAAGCGATGGTTGCCGAAGCCCCGAAGAAGGATGACGGCGCTGGCGCAGCTGGCGGCGGCATGGGCGGTATGGGTGGCATGGGCGGCATGGACTTCTGATGTAGAGGCCGGCCATCGGTCGGCACCTGCCATCCGCCACCGCAGTACGAAAAACCCCGCCGGAAGGCGGGGTTTTTTTGTGCGCGCATCACGGGCTCACAGCGCGCTGGTCGGCGCCTGGATCTCATCCTCCAGCCAGCGCAGGAATGCCGCGATGGCCGGGGTCTCCTCGGCGCCGGGCAGGGTGACGGCGTAGTACGCAAACCGCGTCGGCCACGGCTGATCCAGTACGACGGCCAGCCGTCCGCTGGCGACTTCGGATTCCACATACAGGTCACGCACCAGCGCGATGCCCTGGCCCGCTTCTGCGGCGCGGATCAGCAACACGTCATCATCGAACGCCGGGCCACGTTCGATGCGCGGATCGGATGGCAGGCCGAGCGCGCGGAGCCACAGCGACCAGTCACTGCGGTCTGAATCCTGCAGCAGCGGGTACTGCAGGCAGTCCACCGCCGAGTGGATGGGTGGACCGTCGGCGAGCAGTGCCGGGCAGGCCACCGGCAACAGCACCGGCGCCGCCAGCGGGCGTGAGACCAGGCCGGGATACTCGCCGAGACCGTGGCGGATGGCGATGTCGATGCGATCGCGACGCAGATTCGCCAGCGCCGATGAGGCCTCCACACGCACTTCGATCGCCGGGTGGCGTTCGGTGAACCGGCCCAGCCGTGGCACCAGCCAAGAGGCGGCGAAGCTGGGCACGGTGCTGAGGGTGAGGGTCTGCCGCGCGTGGATGGCGTCCAGCGTGGCCATGCTGTCCTGGATCTGATCGAACGCGCGCAGCAGGGCAGGGTGCACCTGTGTGCCGGCCGGGGTCAGTGCGACCCCGTGAGGGGTGCGGGTGAACAGCACAACGCCGGTGCGTGCCTGCAGCAGTTTGAGCTGCTGGCTGATCGCCCCCGGCGTGACCCCCATGACCGCAGCAGCGGCCTTGAGGCTGCCATGACGACCGGTTTCGACGAAGGCGCGCAGTGCGAGCAGGGGAAGGACGGCGCTCATGACCTTAGATTTTCTCTCTTGGCAGTGCAGGAAGAATCGTTCTACAGAGCGCGTTGGCCTGCGTAGCATCGTGATCATGTTGAATCGATGTCGTTTAGTCCAGCTGCATTGATCCAGCCCTGCTACGCGACCCCCGCCCGCTGTTCCGCCTGCCAAGGAGACCGCTGTGTCCCCCGTTTCGCTGCACCTGTACACCGACAGCTCGCCCAACGGCTTCAAGATCACCATCGCGCTGGAAGAACTCGGCCTCCCTTACGTACTGCATCACGTGCGCATCGACGAAGGTGAGCACCGCCATCCCGATTTCCTGCAACTGCATCCGCATGGCCGCATTCCGGTGCTGGTCGACGAGGCGACGGGTATCACCGTGTTCGAATCCGCCGCCATCCTGCTGTATCTGGCCGAGCAGAGCGGACGGCTGTTGCCCGACGCGCCACGCTCGCGCTCGGAGGCCATCACCTGGTTGATGTTCCACTCGGCCAGCGTCGGGCCGATCCTTGGGCAGCGCGTGCACTTCGAGATGTTCGCCGACGCGCCCTACGCACCCGCCATCGAACGCTACCGGCGCCTGAGCGCCGAGTTCTTCGCCACCCTGGACCAGCGCCTCACAGGCCGCTCATGGCTGGCAGGCGAGGCGTACTCCATCGCCGATATCGCCGGCTATGGCTGGACCCATATCGCCCGGCTCATCGGCTTCGATTTCAGCGCCTACCCGCACCTGAGTGCGTGGCACGCGCGCATGTCGCAGCGGCCCGCCGTACAGCGTGGGGTGCTGCTCCCCGAACCGGCCACCGGCCCCTGACCCAGGAACGACCACGATGACCCTGTTGACTGATATCACCCCGATGCAGGCGCCACTGACCGGCGCATCCGCACCGACGTTCGCCCGCCATGCCGGTTACCAGCGCATGTTCCGCGAGGGGGCGCTGACGCTGGGTGTGTTCCTGCCCCTGCGCTTCTATCAAGGCGACATGCAGGTGCTGGCCGGGCAGGCGGATCTGGTGAGCCAGCTCGACCGTGACGGCTTCGCTGCGGCCTGGGTGCGCGATGTGCCGCTGTTCGATCCTCTGTTCGGCGATGCCGGGCAGGTGTTCGATCCGTTTACCTATCTGGCCTTCCTGGCGGCACGCACGAAGCGGCTGGCGCTGGCCACGGGCAGTGCGATCTTCTCGCTGCGCCACCCGATCGATCTGGCCAAGTCGGCCACCACCATCGACCAGCTGTCCGGTGGGCGCCTGGTGCTGGGCATCGCCTCCGGCGATCGTCCGGTCGAGTTCCCCGCGTACGGTCTGGAGCATGCCGACCGCGGCCACCGCTTCGCCGATTCGGTGCTGTACGTCAGGCAGCTGATGCAGCACGGTCCCTTGCATATCGACTCGCCACTGGGCGCGCTGCAGGGCGTAGAGCTGTTGCCCAAGCCGGTGGCCGGGGCGATTCCCCTGCTGGTGACCGGCACCTCGCGCCAGACACTGGACTGGGTCGGGCAGCATGCCGATGGTTGGCTGACCTATCCCGAGGCAACCCATCACGCGGGCGGACCGCGGCGCCTGGCCGACAAGATCCAGGCATGGCGCCGTCTCATCCCCGACGGTGGCTTCCGCCCGCATGTCACCAACGAATGGCTGGATCTGGTCGAGGACCCGAACCATCCCCGCACGCCGCTCAATAGCGGCTACACGCTGAGAACCGGCCGCAACGGATTGATCGATCTGCTGGGCGAGTGGCAGCGTGCCGGCGTGAACCATGCTGCGCTGGGCATCCAGTTCTCGCAGCGCCCGGCGGGCGAGGTGCTGCAGGAACTGGCCGAGTACGTACTGCCGTTTTTTCCTTCGCATGACGGGGCGCTGCCGGCCGGCACGCGCTGGTAGGCATGCCCTCCGCTCCGCCATGCGGGGCGGCGCGGCATGTGTCAGGCCGGAGAACGCCCCGCGCGCCGACGCTCGCGCCAAGCGAGGCCGAGATGCGCAAGCAGGAAGGACAGTGCGCCGCCCACCAACATTCCCTGCGCGTACGCCATGGGCAGCCATATCGCTGCCGCCGCGCCGAGCGCCATGCCGACCAGGCTGACGGCGGCGGCAACGCGTTGCCGCGCCAGGTGCTGCGCCTGCGCACGCTGACGTTGCTGGACGGCCTCGCGCTTGTCGTCCGGCCGCAGGATGGCCTCGGCGATCGCGTCAGCTTGGGAAGGGGTCATCTACGCATCCTTGTGGTTGATCCTGGCCCGGATCTTCGCCTGTCATCGGGGCGAGGTAAAGCGCGGCGGGGTGTCAGACAAGTCGCAGGAGCGGTATAGTTAGCCGCCGTACTATTCCGGATCCGCCTGCATGCTGGAAATCAAACACCAGGCTTTCCTGACCGAACTGGCGCGACGTGGCCAGCCGGATACGGGGGAATTGGCGCTGTGTTTCCAGGTGCTGTCGCTGGCCAGCGCGATCGACCAGGACTGCGCGAGTCGTCTGGCACCGCTGGGCCTGAGCGAAGGGCGTTTCGTGCTCCTGTTCCTGCTGCGCGGTGCGGATACGGCCTTGTCGCCCCACCAATTGGCCGAGCGCGCCGGCGTCACCCGTGCCACCGTTACCGGCCTGCTGGATGGCCTGGAGCGCGAACACCTGGTGAGCCGCCACAGTGATCCGGATGACAAACGCCGCATCCATGTACGGCTGACCCCGGCGGGTCAGGCACTCGCTGCGCAACTGTTCGACCAGCAGACCGACTGGATCGCCTCGCTGTTCGCCGACATCAGCCCCAGGGAACGGCGCACGCTTAGCACGCTGTTGCAACGCGTGTGGTCGCGCACTGACGCAGGACGTGCCGCATGAAACCGCCCGTCACCCGCGAGCGACGCGGACAGCTGGATCGCGGTGAAGCCGAAGCCACGCATCTGACCGAAGTGCTGGCCGTCGATTTCGCCAAGCTGATGGCCAATGTCGCCCCTGATTTGCCCGCGTCGGCGATCACCCCGATGCGCAACGCTGCCAAGCGCGGCATCACCCTGCGCATGCAGGGCGCCGCCACGCTGCTGCGCGTGCACGGACACGGCGATCACGCGCGGTGGTCGCGCCATGCCAGTGACACGGTACGTGGCTGGGCCTGCTATCTGATTGGTAGCGACCCGGGGTTGTCACTGGAGCACAAGCTGGATGCGCTGCGCGCGCTGGCCGATGACGCACACTTCGGCGTGCGCGAGTGGGCGTGGCTGGCCGTGCGTCCGCATATCGTGTCCGAACCGCTGCGGGTGCTCACGCACGTGCACGGCTGGACCACCGACGCCTCGCCCAACGTGCGCCGCTTCGCCTGCGAAGCGCTGCGACCGCGGGGTGTTTGGGCAGCCCACATCGCGCTGTTCAAGCAGGAACCACAGCACGCCCTGCCGCTGCTGCAGGCGCTGTGCTGCGATGCCTCGCGCTACGTGCAGGATTCGGTCGGCAACTGGCTGAACGATGCGGGCAAAAGCCAGCCTGACTGGGTCCGCGCGCTGTGCAGCGAATGGCAGCAGCACCACGCCGATGATCCGGCCAACACCTATATCCGCAAGCGCGCACTGCGCTCGCTCTGACCTCAAGGAATGCCATGTCGCACATGTTGATCGAGCTCTACACCGCCACCCCCGCCTGGACCGCGCTGGACCCGGTGTCGCGCGGGGCGTTCTTCGCCCGCATCGGCGCCGGCATGCAGCACGTGGATCCGGCCCGCATCACGCCGGTGGCGATGGGCCGCATCGAACAGGACGTTCCGCACACCACGGCCGAGCAGTTCTATGCGGTGTGGCAGTGCGCCGAACGGCTCGATGCCGATGCCTTGCTGGCCGCGATCGGCGCTACCGGGTGGCACGAGTACTTCACCACGACGCACGCGGTGGGGGCAGCAGGCACGCTGCAGCAGCACCTGGCCGAGCTGGCGGCGTTGCCGCGGGGGTGAGCGCACCGCTCGCGGGGAGGGGCCTGAACCGATGCCGCAGTTGCGAATGAAACAGTTGGCACCTCCAAACCCCTGTGTTATCAATACTCCCCAATGAACGCACGCCCCGCCAATTCCTACTTTTGGTATTACTTTCCGAAGCCACCGGCGGAGGAAGGCATGCGCTCACCCTGAAGAAACCTTCAGACGCATTCCCGAAAGCCGCCAGCGCACCTGGCGGCTTTTTTGTTGCCGCCGCGCTGGGGACCCCCACTTCCAAGGAGTTTTCCCCCATGCCCCCGCACACCGATGACCTGCGCATCCGCAAGATCGAACCGTTGACCCCGCCGGCCCAGCTGCTGGCCATGCTGCCCTGCGACGATGAAGCCTCCGATACGGTCAGCGCCTCGCGCACGGCCCTGCACGAGATCCTGCACGGCCGCGATGACCGCCTGGCGGTAGTGATCGGCCCGTGCTCGATCCATGACCCGGTGGCCGCCATCGAATACGCTCAGCGCCTCAAGCCGCTGCGCGATGCCTACGCCGACGAGCTGGAAATCGTCATGCGCGTGTACTTCGAGAAGCCCCGCACCACGGTGGGCTGGAAGGGCCTGATCAACGATCCGGACCTGGACGGCAGCTTCAACATCAACAAGGGCCTGCGCGTGGCGCGCGGTCTGCTGCGCGACATCAACAAGCTCGGCCTGCCGGCCGGCGTTGAATTCCTCGACGTGATCTCGCCGCAGTACATCGCCGACCTGGTCGCCTGGGGCGCGATCGGCGCGCGGACCACCGAAAGCCAGGTGCATCGCGAACTGGCATCGGGATTGTCGTGCCCGGTCGGGTTCAAGAACGGCACCGACGGCAACATCAAGATCGCTGCCGATGCGATTGGTGCGGCCTCCAACCCGCATCACTTCCTGTCGGTGACCAAGGAAGGCGGCACCGCCATCGTGGCCACCGCCGGCAACCCGGACTGTCACGTGATCCTGCGCGGCGGCAAGACGCCGAACTACGATGCCGACCACGTGGAAGCGACCAGCCAGACGCTGGCCAAGTCGCACCTGGCCGCACGCATCATGATCGATGCCAGCCACGCCAACAGCAGCAAGAATCCGGAGAACCAGCCCAAGGTCATCGCCGACATCAACGCGCAGCTGGCCAATGGCGAAGAGCGCATCGTCGGCGTCATGGTGGAGAGTCATCTGGTGGCCGGCCGGCAGGACCTGGTGGACGGCCAGCCGCTGACCTACGGCCAGAGCATCACCGATGGCTGCATCGGCTGGGACAGCTCGCTGGCGGTGCTGGAGAGCCTTGCCGAGGCAGTGCGGGCACGGCGGGCGGCGCGGATCAGCGAGGCGGCGTAACGGGTGGGGGCGCCCCCATTCGCGGGGCGCTCAGGCCTACGGTTTTCCGGGGAAACTCCCGATTTTCCATGGAGAGCCAACGGATTACCCTTGCCTTACGATCTGAGAAGAGGGGGGAGCCGTTGAGCGATCATCCAGTTGTGTGTACATTGTATGCACAGACCTCCGGAGCGCCTCCCGTGGCCCTCGCCAGCAAAGTCATCAACTTCCGGGCGCCCGCCGACAAGCAGGCGCTGATCGACCGCGCCGTTGAGGTTACCGGGGTGAGCCGAACCGAGTTCATTCTGGATGCTGCCTGTGAGAAGGCGCGGGAGGTACTCGCGGACCAGACACAGTTCTCCCTGGATCCTCAGCAGCTGCGACGCTTTAATGCGTTGCTGGATGCACCGCTGGAAAACAACGCGGCCATCAGGAAACTGTTGAGCACGCCTGCACCCTGGGAGCGCTGAGCGTTGCGGTTGTCTGTGCCGCATGCGCTGGCTCAAGCGCATCGGTTGGAGCAGTTTCGATGCAGCGCGGCGGAGCTGACCTCGTGGTTGATGGAGCGTGCCCACCAGAACCAGGCATCGGGGGCATCGCGGTGTTTTGTTGTATGTGATGCGCAACACAATGTGGTGGGCTATTACGCGCTCGCTGCCGGCGGCGTTTCGCACCAGCTGGTTCCCGGTCGCCTTCGCCGGAACATGCCGCACCCCATTCCGGTCATCGTGCTGTGCAGGTTGGCCGTCCATGCCGACTGGGTCGGCCAGGGTGTCGGCGCGGGACTGCTGAAAGACGCTGTGCAACGCACGATGCAGGTCTGCGGGCACATCGGCGCGCGCGCCTTGTTGTGTCATGCGTTCGACGACACTGCCAAAGCGTTCTATCTCAAGCATGGCTTCATCGCGTCGCCGATGGATGGCAGGACGATGATGTTGCCTGTTGCATAGCGCGCCCGTTGATGATCACGCGGCGCGCCGCAGCTTCGCCAACGCCAGATAGATCGCCGGCGTGGTGTACAGGGTCAGCCACTGGCTGACCAGCAGGCCACCGACAATGGCAATGCCCAACGGCTGGCGCATCTCCCAGCCTTCGCCGGTGGCCAGCATCAGCGGCAACGTGCCCAGCAACGCGGCCACGCTGGTCATCAGGATCGGGCGGAACCGCAGTCGTGCCGCCTCGCAGATCGCCTCGTAGGACGACAGGCCGCGCTCGCGTTCGGCCGACAGCGCGAAGTCGATGATCAGGATGGTGTTCTTCATCACCACGCCCACCAGCAGGAACAGGCCGAGCAGCGAGATCAGGTTCAGCTCGTTGCCGAAGGCCATCAGCGCCAGCAACGCGCCTACGCCGGCCGAGGGCAGGGTGGAGAGGATCGCCAGCGGCTGCACGAAACTTTCGTACAGCACGCCCAGCACCAGATACACCGCCAGCATCGCGCCGAGGATCAGCCACAGCTGGCGCTCGCGCAGTTTCTCGAAGCCACCGGCCTCGCCGCTGAGCCGCGCCTGCAGATGGGTGGGCAGCATGATCCTGGCCATGGCCTGGTCCACCGCTTTCACCGCCTGGTCCAGAGTGACGCCGGGCGCCAGCGCGAACTCGATCCAGACCGAGGCGAACTGCTGGCTGTGATAGATCCGGTCCGGCGCCATGCCGTACTCCCACCGCGCGATGGACGACAACGGCAGGCGCTGGCCGTCCTTGCCGATCACATGGATCTGCTCCAGCGTGGAAGGATCTTGGGTGTAGCGCGGGTCCAGCTCCATCACCACGCGGTACTGGTTGAGCGTGTCGTACAGCGTGGCAACCTGGCGTTGGCTGAAGGCATTGTTGAGCACGGAAGCGATCATGCGCATGTCCACGCCCAGGCGGGCGGCGGCATCGCGGTCGATGTCGAGCACCACCTGCCGCATGCCTTCATCGCCCTTGGATTCCACGTCGACCAGCTCGGGCAGGGCGCGCAGCGCATCGGCCACCCTGGGCGTCCACTGCCGCAGCGGTTCCAGCTCGCCGGAGAGCAGCTGGAACTCGTACTGGCCGCTGTCGCCGCTGCCTTCCAGCTTGATGTCCTGGTCCACCCACAGGAACATGCCGCCGCCCGGAATCTTCGGCATGTTGGCGCGCAGGCGGTCGATCACCTGCTGGCTGGAGACCTTGCGCTCGGCCAGCGGCTTCATCTTGATCATGATGAAGGCGTTGTTGACCCCGCTGCGGCCGCCGATGTACCCGATGATGTCGCTGATCGCCGGGTCGGCCAGCAGCAGCTTGCGGTAGGCCTCGATCTTGGGCTGCATCACCTGGAACGAGAGGCCGTCGTCGCCGCGCGCGAAGCCACGTAGCTGCGCGGTGTCCTGCTTGGGCACGATGCCCTTGGGCACCTGTTGGAACAGCCACACGTTCAGTGCGATCACACCGGCGAACAGCAGCAGCGGCAGCGCGAGCCAGCGCAGCATTGTCTGCAGGCTGCCCACATAGGCGCCGCGCAGACGCTCGAACAGCGCGGTGCCGGCGCGCTGCAGGCCATTGCCGGGGCCGGGCCGTGCCTGCCCGAGCAGGCGCGCGCACAGCATCGGGGTCAGGCTCAGCGAAACCAGCAGCGAGACACCCATCGCCGCCACCAGGGTCAGCGAGAACTCGCGGAACAGCTTCTCGACGAAGTCATCCAGGAACAGGATCGAGATGAACACCACCGCCAGCGCGATGTTCATCGACAGCAGCGTGGCGCCGACTTCCCCCGCCCCCCGCAGCGCGGCGGTCATCGGTGAGGCGCCTTCTTCGCGATGGCGGGCGATGTTCTCCAGCACCACGATGGCATCGTCGACCACCAGCACCGCGGCCACGATCAGCGCCATCAGCGAGAGCGTGTTGAGCGAGAACCCGAGCAGGGCGATGATCGCCAGCGCGCCCAGCAGCGAGACCGGGATGGCGACGGTCGGCACCAGCGCCGCGCGCCAGTGGCCGAGGAAGGCCAGCACCACCAGCACCACCAGGGCGATCGCCAGCAGCAACGTCAGCTCGGCCTCGCGCAGGGTGGCGCGGATCACCGGCGAACGGTCCATCACCACCTGCATGTCGATGTTGGCCGGCAGCAGCGCCTGCAGCGTGTCCATCTGTGCCTGGATGGCGTCGACGGTCTCGATGATGTTGGCCTCCGGCTGGCGGCTGACGATCAGCAGCACCGCCGGGCGCTCGTTGTGGAAGCCGCTGGCGTAGCGATCCTCCACGCCTTCGCTGATTCCGGCCACATCCTCCAGGTACACCGGGCGGCCGTCGCGCATCGCCACGATCAGGCGGCGGTACTCGGCGGCGGTGCGCAGCTGCAGCGTGGCTTCCAGCTGCCACTGCTGGGCCTGGCTGGCCACCGTCCCCAGCGGCTTGAGCGCGTTGGCATTGCGGATCGCCGCGGCGATGTCGTCCAGCGCGATGCGGTGATGGTTCAGGGCATTGGGATCGAGCGACACGCGCACCGCCGGCAGCGAACTGCCGCCCACCTGCACCTCGCCGACGCCGGGAATCTGCGCCAGCTTCTGTGCGATCACGGTGGAGGCCACGTCGTAGATCTGGCCCGGCGCGAGGCTGTCCGAGCTCAGCGCCAGCGCCATGATCGGCGCCTGCGAGGGATTCACCTTGCGGTACTGGGGCATGCCCGGCATGCCGCTGGGCAGCTGCGCGCGCGCGGCATTGATCGCCGCCTGCACGTCGCGCGCGGCATCGTCCACGTTGCGGCCGAGCGCGAACTTGAGCTCGACCTGGGTCGAGCCCTGGGTGCTGGCCGAGTCGATCCCGGTCAATCCCGGGATGGTGCCCAGGGCACGCTCCAGCGGCGTGGCGACGTTGGCCGCCATCGATTCCGGACTCGCGCCCGGCAGGCTGGCACTGACGTTGATCGCCGGGTAATCAACCTGCGGCAATGGCGCGACCGGCAGCAGGCGCAGCCCGAGCAGGCCGGCCAGCACCACCGCCACCGCCAGCAGCACGGTGGCGACGGGATGCTGCACGAACCAGCCGATCGCCCGCGACAGCGGACTCACGCCAGCGCCTCGTCAGCCCCGTCGGTCACCGGCGCCGGGCGCTGGCGGAAGCGGTCGAAGAACAGGTAGATCACCGGCGTGGTGAACAGGGTCAGCACCTGGCTGACGATCAGCCCACCGACCATCACCAGGCCCAGCGGCTGGCGCAGCTCCGCGCCCGAGCCACTGGCGAACATCAGCGGGATCGCGCCGAACAGCGCGGCCAGCGTGGTCATCAGGATCGGCCGGAAGCGCAGCAGCGCGGCCTGGTGGATCGCCTGGCGCGGCGCCATGCCGTGCTCGCGCTCGGCCTCCAGCGCGAAGTCGATCATCATGATCGCGTTCTTCTTGACCAGCCCGATCAGCAGCACGATGCCGATCACCGCGATCAGGTCCAGGCTGCGCCCGCTGACCAGCAACGCCAGCAACGCACCCACGGTGGCCGAGGGCAGGGTGGAGAGGATGGTGATCGGATGGATGAAGCTCTCATAGAGCACGCCCAGCACCAGGTACATCACCACCACCGCGGCCAGCACCAGCCACAAGGTGCTCGACAGCGACGCGCGGAACGCATCGGCCGCGCCCTGCAGGCGCAGTTCGACGCTGGCCGGCAGCCCGATCGCGGCGCGTGCACCTTCGATCGCCTCCACCGCTTCGCCCAGCGATGCCTCCGGGGCGAGGTTGAAGGAGAACGTCACCGCCGGGAACTGGCCGACATGGTTGATCAGCAGCTGCGCGGGGCGCTGTTCGATCCGTGCGATGCCGCCCAGCGGCACCTGCCGTCCGTCCGGACCGGTGACGTGCAGGCGTGCGATCGCATCCGGGCCGAAGGCCACGTCCGGGCGCGCTTCCAGCACCACGCGGTACTGGTTGGCCTGGGTGAAGATGGTCGAGATCTGGCGCTGCCCGAACGCGTCGTACAGCGCATCGGCGATGGTCTCCACGCTGATCCCCAGGCGCGCGGCGGCGACCCGGTCGATCACCACGTGTGCCTGCAGCCCTTGGTTCTGCAGATCGCTGGCGACGTCGGCCAGTGCCGGTGCCTGCTGCAGATGCTCGAGCAGGCGCGGCGTCCACGTCTCCAGCTGCGCGATATCCGGGCTGGTCAGGGTGAACTGGTACTGGATCCGGCTGATCCGGTCTTCGATGCCCAGCTCCTGCACCGGCTGCAGGTACAGCCTGATGCCCGGGACATGCGCCACGCGCTGCTGCAGCCGCGCGATGATCGCCTGCGCATCGGCAGCGCGCTGTGCGTGCGGTTTCAATTCGATCAGCAGGCGCCCGCTGTTGAGCGTGGCGTTGTTGCCGTCCACGCCGATGAACGAGGACAGGCTGGCCACGTCCTCATCCTCCAGCAACGCCGCCGACAACGCCTGCTGGCGCTGCGCCATCGCCTGGAAGGAGATCGACTGTGGCGCCTCGCTGATGCCCTGGATCAGCCCGGCATCCTGCACCGGGAAGAAGCCTTTGGGCACCCACACGTACAGCAGTGCCGTCAGTACGAGGGTGGCGACGGTGGCGGCCAGCATCAGCGGCTGGCGCTGCAGCACCCAGTGCAGCTGGCGATCGTAGACCGCCACGACGCGATCGAACGGGTCACCCTGCTGCGCCGATTCCTGCCCATCCGCATCGCGGCGGGTGGCATGACCGGCCTTGAGCAGGCGCGCGCACATCATCGGCGTCAGCGTCAGCGAGACCAGCAGCGAGATGCCGATCGCCACCGCGAGCGTGATCGCAAACTCGTGGAACAGCTTGCCGACCACATCGGCCATGAACAGCAGCGGGATCAACACCGCGATCAACGACAGCGTCAGCGAGATCAGGGTGAAGCCGATCTGCCTGGCGCCCTTCAGTGCTGCCTGCATCGGCGTGGCACCGCGCTCCAGGTGGCGGGCGATGTTCTCCAGCATGACAATCGCATCGTCCACCACGAAGCCGGTGGCGATGGTCAGCGCCATCAGGGTGAGATTGTTGAGCGAGAAGCCGGCCAGCAGCATCACCCCGAAGGTGCCCACCAGCGACAGCGGGACCGCGATGCTGGGAATGATCGTGGCCGGGATGTTGCGCAGGAACACGAAGGTGACCATCACCACCAGCGCGATCGCGATGAGCAGCTCGTGCTGCACGCCGCGGATGGACGCGCGGATCGATTCGGTGCGATCGCTCAGGATGGTCACATCCACCCCGGCCGGCAGCGAGGCCTGCAGCTGCGGCAGCAGCGCACGCACCTGGTCGACCACGGCGATCACGTTCGCGCCGGCCTGACGCTGGATGTTGATCAGCACCGCCGGGGTGGTGCCCGACCACGCGGCCAGCTGGCGGTTCTCGGCGCCATCCTCGATGGTGGCCACGTCGCCCAGGCGCAGCGGTGCGCCGTCCTTCCAGGCCAGGATCAGGGCGCGATACTCGGCCACCGAGCGCATCTGATCGTTGGCATCGAGCATGATCGCGCGGGTCGGCCCGTCGAAGCTGCCCTTGGGCATGTTGACGTTGGCCGTGCCGATCGCGGTGCGGATGCTGGCCATGCTCAGGCCGTTGGCGGCCAGCGCCGAAGGATTGACCTGGATGCGCACCGCCGGGCGCTGCCCACCGGCGAGGCTGACCAGGCCGACGCCGGGCAGCTGCGAGAGGCGCTGGGCCATGCGCGTATCGACCAGATCGTGCACCTGCGGCAGCGACAGCCCCTGCGAGGTCACCGCCAGGGTCAGGATCGGGGTATCGGCCGGGTTGACCTTGCGGTACACCGGCGGCACCGGCAGGTCATCGGGCAGGAAGCTGTCGGCGGCGTTGATCGCGGCCTGCACTTCCTGCTCGGCCACGCCGAGCGCGACCTCCAGCGAGAACTGCAGCGTGATGACCGAAGCGCCGCCCGAACTGGTCGAGGACATCTGCTTCAGGCCGGGGATCTGCCCCAGCTGCCGTTCCAGCGGTGCAGTGACCGCGCTGGTGGTGACATCCGGGCTGGCACCGGGATACAGCGTGGTGATCTGGATGATCGGGTAATCGACCTGCGGCAGTGCCGCGACCGGCAGCAGGCGGTAGGCCATCACGCCGGACAGCAGCAGCGCCACCATCAGCAGCGTGGTCGCGACCGGGCGCTCGATGAAGGGGCGCGAGAGGTTCATGCGCCGGTCCGCGGCGGGTCCTGCTCCACCACCTCGACCTTGGCGCCTTCGCGCAGGCCGTCGATGCCTTCCACCACCACGCGCTCGCCGGCCTTGAGCCCTTCGCGCACCGAAACCCGTTCGCCATCGGCCGGGCCGAGCACCACGTTGCGCAGGTGCGAGGTGGCATCGGCCGCGATCACGTAGACGTAGCTGCCCTTGCTGCCGAACTGCACGGCGGCATTGGGGATCACCACCGAATCGCTGCTGCTGACCTGCAGGCGCACGTTGACGAACTGGTTGGGGAACAACGACTCATCGGCGTTGGCGAACTGCGCGCGCAGCTTGAGCGTGCCGGTGGCGGTATCGATGCGATTGTCCAGGCTGGAGAGCACGCCGTCGCCCAGCGCGGTGCGCTCCTCGCGGTCCCAGGCTTCCACGGTGAGCTGTGGATTGGCACGGGCGGCGGCGACCACCGCCGGCAGGTCCGGCTCGGGCACGGTGAACAGCACGCTGATCGGCGTGGTCTGGGTGATCGTGGCCAGCGGTTCGGTATCGCCACTGCGCACCAGGTTGCCGACATCCACATTGCGCAGGCCCATGCGTCCGGCCACCGGCGCGGTAATGCGGGTGTACTGCAGCTGCAGGCGCGCTTCATCCACGGCCGCCTGGTCGGTCTGGCGACGGCCCTGCAGCTGGCGCACCTTGCTCTGCTGATCACTCAGGTCCTGCGCGGAGACGAAGTGCTTGGTCTGCAGTTCGGTGAAGCGCCTGAGCTGGCTCTCGGCGTTGTCCAGCTCGGCCAGGTTCTGCTGCTGGGTGCCCAGCGCACGCGACAGCTGTACCTGGAACGGGCGCGGGTCGATCTCGGCCAGCAGCTCGCCGGCCTTGACGTGCTGGCCTTCCGAGAACGCCAGCCGCAGCAGTTCGCCATCCACGCGGCTGCGCAGGCTCACCGTATGCAGCGGGGTCACCGTGCCGAGCGCCTTCAGGCGCACCACCAGGTCTTCCTGCGTCGCAGTGGCCACGCGCACCGGGGTCGGCTGCGGGCCACCGGCGGGGCTGGCGGCAGGCGCGGGCGAGAGCAGCTTCCATGCGGCGATCGCGGCCAGGCCGACGGCGGCAGCGATCAACAGCGGTTTGGCGAAACGACGGCGAGACGAGGCGGGCGTTGAAGCGGACATACGCATCCTGCGCACCCTCCACCGGAGCAGTGCGTCCATGGGGACCGGCCGAGTGCGGCAGGTCAACGGGGGAGAGGGTGTCTGGCGGGGCAGCGGGTGGAACACCGCCGCGTGGCTGGATGCCGTTCGATTGGAACGGGAGCGCCATGATACAGGGCCAGGCCGCTCAAGCTCCCGTGACCTTGGTCATGCCTGCGCGTGCATCAATGCACCTCGTCGCGGTACACGAACTTCGGCATTTCCCATTTGAAGTGGATCGCCAGCAGGCGGAACAGGAAGCCGCCGCCCAGGCACCACAGCGTGGCCGCGTTGAGCGACACGCCGAGTTCCAGCAGGGTCAGGTAGGCCGCGCCGGTGAGCAGGGTGATCACGGCATACAGTTCTTTCTGGAAGATCAGCGGCACCTCGTTGCACAGCACATCGCGCAGCACGCCACCGAACGCACCGGTCAGCATGCCGGCGATCAGGATGATCGGCACGGTGTGCCCGCCCTCGCGTGCGACCGCGCAGCCGATCAGGGTGAACGCGATCAGGCCCAGGCCATCGAGCACCAGGAAGGTACGCCGGAAGTGGTGCATCCAGCGCGCCACCCAGGTCGCGATCAGCGCCGCGCAGATGGTGAAGCCCAGGTACTCCGGGTGCTTCACCCAGCCCAGCGGGTAATGCCCGAGCACGATGTCGCGCAGTGAGCCGCCGCCGAGCGCGGTGACGCAGGCGATGATGACCACGCCGAACAGGTCCATGCGGCGGCGGCCGGCCGACAGCGCGCCGGTCATGGCTTCGGCCGAGATGGCGATGAGGTAGATCAGGGAGAGCAGCATGGGGGTGGCTCCGGAAAGCACGTCAGGCGGGGACGGAAACGCACACGCATCACGCCAGCGCCGCTGCACTGTCGTGGGGGTGGGATTCCGTTGCCGCTCCCGCTGTCCTTTTGCCTGAGAGTTCGGTGGCCAAGGCCACGTGCCCCTTCGGCGGGTCATTGAAGACCTCTCTCCAGATCGGCGTGTCGGATGCATGGTTGGTGGCGTATCGAGCCACCGGCCTGAGCGATTATGGGAGCCTGCGCCTTCGGCGGGCGCCAGCGCGGCGCCTCTCTCCTGCATCCGGGGCGGATTCTAGCAGCCGCCGGGCCCGTGCCGGGGGATAATCCCGGTATGCCCGCTGAACCCGCCCTCTGGTACCTGTACCTGCTTGAATGCCGCAACGGCAGCTATTACGCCGGTATCAGCAACGACGTGGACGCGCGCTTCCAGGCCCATCTCGCCGGCAAAGGGGCGAAATACACGCGGGCCAACCCACCGGTGAAGGTGCTGGCGATGCGCGCCTACCCGGACCGCGCAGCCGCGTCGAAGGCCGAGTGGCAGCTGAAGCGGCAACCGCGCGAGCGCAAGCTGGCGTGGATGGCGCTGCCCGATCCCTCGTAGCCGCGCGTGCGGGTTGTTCGGGCCTTCGTTGGCGGCATACCATCGACCCTCGTTCGTTGATCCGCTTGCCCAAGCCCTGGAGTGCCATGTCCCGCGATCTGTCGTTGTACCCGGAAGATGAGAATGGCGATGTGCTCTGGAACATGCTGCAGGATGGCGACGATCTGTCGATTCCGCGCGAGGTGGATTTCGCGCTGATCTTCCCGACCCAGGACGTGGCCATCGCCTTCGCCGTGCACCTGCTCAAGAACGAGCAGAAGGTGTCCTTCGCCGCCTACGAGGGCAACGACGACTACCCCTGGCAGGTGGTGGTGCATCCGCTGATGCTGCCGACCCACCAGAACATCGCCGGCTTCGAAGGTCTGCTGGCCAGCGAGGCGGTCTCCTACAGCGGCCAGGTGGATGGCTGGGGATGTCTGTCGCAGGGATGATCAGGGCGTGGGCGGTCGTTTCGGCCGGCGATCGTCCTGTGCATCACCGAAGATGATCCGTGCGCTGCGCTGGTAGCTCCAGTACGCCACCGCCCAGTTCAACAGCACCACCACGCGGTTGCGGAAGCCGATCAGGAAGAACACGTGCGCGGCCAGCCAGAACCACCAGGCCAGCACGCCGGAGAGCTGCAGCCGGCCGAGGTGGACGATCGCCGCCATGCGGCCGATGGTCGCCAGGTTGCCGAAGTCCTGGTATTTGAACGCACCCGGCGCGGGCTTGCCGGCCAGGCGTGCCTGGACGGTGGTGGCCACGTGCTTGCCCATCTGCTTGGCCGCCGGCGCGACGCCGGGCACCGGCTTGCCGTCGGCCTGGGTCAGTGCCGCCAGGTCACCGGCAACGAAGATCTCCGGGTGGCCCTCCAGGGTGAGGTCAGGCTGCACCGGCACGCGGCCGGCGCGGTCCAGTGGCACGTCCAACGTACGTGCCAGCGGTGAGGCGGCGACACCGGCGGCCCAGACCACGGTGCGGGCCTCGACGAAGCGCTCGCCGAGCTGGAAGCCTTCGGCAGTGATGTCGCTGACGGGGGTGCCGGTGAGCACTTCCACGCCCAGCTTTTCCAGCTGCCGCCGTGCCTTGAGCGAGAGCACCTCGGGGAAGGTCGACAGCACGCGCGGGCCGGCTTCGACCAGGCGGACCTTGGCCGAGGCGGGATCGATATGGCGGAACTCATTGCGCAGCGTGTGCCGCGCGATCTCGGCCAGGGTGCCGGCCAGTTCCACGCCGGTGGGGCCCCCACCGACCACGGCGAAACTCAGCCACGCCGCTTTGCGCGCGGGATCGGGTTCGGCCTCGGCACGCTCGAAGGCGAGCAGCAGCTTGCGGCGCAGCGCGATGGCATCGTCCAGCGTCTTCAGGCCCGGCGCATCGGCGGCCCATTCGTCGTGGCCGAAATACGCATGGGTGGCGCCGGTGCACAGCATCAGGGTGTCGTACGTAATCTGCGTGCCATCGGCCAGCGTCGCGGTGCGCGCTGCCTTGTCGATGTCGGTCACTTCGCCCAGCCGCACTTCAACGTTGCGCTGGTCGCCGAGGATGTGGCGCAGCGGTGCGGCGATATCCGGCGCGGACAGGCCGGCGGTGGCCACCTGGTAGAGCAGCGGCTGGAACAGATGGTGGTTGCGACGGTCCACCAGGGTGATGCGCACGTGCGCCGAGGCGAGGGCACGGGTGGCCCAGAGGCCGGCAAAACCGCCACCGATGATGAGCAGGTGGGGCGTGGGATCGCGGGTCATGCTTCACTCCTTGGCGGGCGCCGGCGGGGGGCGGCGCAGGTCGTCTCGTGATGCGGCCCATGGTCGCACGTGAAGCGCGATGTTCACGTCGATGGCCGATACTGGGTTCAGGGGCCATCGCACTTGCCCGATGGCCGATCCGATCCCGCCCAGGAGACCGAGATGTCCGAACCGGAAAAGCGCATCGCCCTGTTAATCGATGCCGACAACGCGCCCTCGTCCAAGATCGATGCGGTGCTGGCCGAAGTCGCCCGCTATGGCGTGGCCAATGTCCGCCGCGCCTACGGCAACTGGAAGAGTCCGCGCTTGAAAGGGTGGGAATCGGTGCTGCACGAATACGCGATCCGCCCGATCCAGCAGTTCGCCTACAGCCGCGGCAAGAACGCCTCGGACATGGCCATGGTGATCGACGCGATGGACATGCTGTACGCCCGCAATCTGGACGGTTTTGCGATCGTCTCCAGCGACGCGGATTTCACCCCGCTGGTGATGCGCCTGCTGACCGACGGGGTGAAGGTGTACGGCTTCGGCGAAAAGAAAACGCCCGAGCCGTTCGTCAACGCCTGCTCTAAGTTCACCTACATCGAAGCCCTGGGTCAGCCGCATGCGGCCGATCAGGAAGTGGAGCAGGACAACGAGGAAACCCGCCCGCGCAAGAGCGGCCCGGAGCTGCGCAACGACACCCGCCTGGTGCAGATGCTGCGCCGCGCGGTGACCTCGGCCGAAGCCGAGGATGGCTGGTCACACCTGGGCCCGGTCGGCAGCCAGATCGGCAACCAGGCCTCCTTCGATTCGCGCAATTACGGGTACGGCAAACTCAGCGATCTGCTGGCCGCGACCGGCCTGTTCGAGATGAAGAAGGACGGCAAATCGACGTATGTGCGCGCGCTGCCGAAGAAGAGTGCGGCGAAGGCGACGAAGTAACAGCCCGCCGTTGGGCGTATCGTATCCGCACCGCGCGCCCCGTGCCGCGCATCGCCCGATACGAGAGTCCGATCATGCTGAAAATCTGGGGCCGTCGCAATTCCAGCAACGTGCGCAAAGTGCTGTGGTGTGCCGAGGAGATCGGTGCGCCCTACGAGTCGATCGAAGTCGGCGGTGCATTCGGTGGCACGCAGTCGCCGGCGTACCGCGCGATGAATCCGAACGGGCTGGTGCCGGTGATCGAGGACCAGGGCCTGCCGCTGTGGGAATCCAACACGATCGTGCGCTATCTCTGCGCGCGCTACGCGCTGGGCACGCTGTACCCGGAGGACGTGGTGGCGCGCGCGCAGTCGGAGAAGTGGATGGACTGGACCACCTCGACCTTCGCCGGCGTGTTCCGCGATCTGTTCTGGGGCACGTTGCGGACCGCGCCCGCTGATCGGGATGAGGCGCGCATCGCTGCCGCACTGGTGCGCTCGGGCGAGTTGCTGGCCATGGCCGATGAGGCCTTGTCGCGGCAGCCGTATCTGTCCGGTGAGCAGTTCGCGATGGGCGATATCCCGCTGGGCGCCTTCATCTATGCCTGGTTCGAGATGCCGATCCAGCGGCCGGACCTGCCGCATCTGGCCGCCTGGTACGAACGGCTGAAGCAGCGGCCGGCGTACCAGCGTGGGGTCATGACGGCGTTGACCTGATCGGGGTGCCGGCCAGCGGCCGGCACTACCTCGTGCCGACAAACGGTCAGCACATGCCGGCCTAGTACAGATCCATCGGATCCACATCCAGCGACCAGCGCACCCTGCGAGCCTGCGGCAGCGCGGAGATCTGCGGCGTCACCTGGTCCAGCACGCCATGCAGTGGGCGTCGCGCGGGTGAGGACAGCAGCAGCTGGGTGCGCTGGTAGCCGGCGCGGCGGGGCATCGGTGCCGGCATCGGGCCGTAGCGTTCCACCGCGGCATCGTCGGGAATCAACGCGCGCACCGCACTGAGCATCGCGTTGGCATGCTCCACCTGCTGCGCTTCGGCACGCAGCAGCGCCAGGTGCGCGAACGGCGGGAAACCGGCCGCCTCGCGCTGCTGAAGCTCCGCATCGGCAAAGGCGTGGTAGCCGCCGTTGACCAGCGTCTCCAGCAGGGGATGCCCCGGGTGGTGGGTCTGCAGCCAGACCTCGCCGGCATCCACCGCACGCCCGGCGCGGCCGGCGACCTGGATCAACTGCTGGGCGAGCTTTTCACTGGCGCGGAAGTCGGCCGAGAACAGACCTTCATCGATGCCGACCACTACCACCAGGGTCAGCTTCGGCAGGTCGTGACCCTTGGCCAGGATCTGCGTGCCGACCAGAATCCCCGCGCGATCGCCCAGCAAGGCCAGCTGGGTTTCCAGCGCATCGCGCTTGCCGGTGGTGCCGCGGTCGATGCGGATCACCGGGAACTCCGGGAAGGCCTCGACCAGATGTTCTTCCAGCCGTTCGGTACCGATGCCCTGCGGCTGCAGCGCCAGGCTGCCGCAGTCCGGGCACGCCAGCGGCGCGGACTGGCGCGCACCACAATGGTGGCATTGCAGGCGCCGGCCACCGGCATGCACGGTCATCGGCGCATCGCAGCGCTGGCACGGCGCGGTCCAGCCACAGTCATGGCAGAGCAGCACGGGCGCATAACCGCGGCGGTTCTTGAACACCAGCACCTGGTGCCCGGCCTGCAGATGCTGGGTGATGCCGGCCAGTACTTCCGGCGAGAGCCCATCGCGCAACGGTCGTTTGCGCACATCGAGCACGCGCACCACCGGCGGGCGCGCGGCGCCGGCGCGCTGCTTCAGGCGCAGGTGGGTGTAACGGCCGGCATGCGCGTTGTGCAGCGATTCCAGCGACGGCGTGGCACTGCCGAGCACCACCGCCACGTCCAGTGCCTTGGCGCGCACCAGCGCGAAATCCCGCGCGTGGTAGCGGATGCCGTCCTGTTGCTTGTAGCTGCCGTCGTGCTCTTCGTCGATCACGATCAGGCCCGCATTCGGCAGCGGGGTGAACACCGCCGAGCGCGTGCCGACGATGACCTGCGCTTCACCCCGCGCGGCAGCCGCCCACACGCGGGCACGCTCGTTGTCGTTCAGGCCCGAGTGCAGCACATGCACCGGTATGCCCAGGCGGTTGCGGAAGCGCGACAGCGTCTGTGGGGTCAGCCCGATCTCCGGCACCAGCACCAGCGCCTGCTTGCCACGCGCAAGGCACGCCACGATCGCCTGCAGGTAGACCTCGGTCTTGCCACTGCCGGTGACGCCATCCAGCAGGTAGGCGGCAAAGCCGTCGGCGGCGGTGATCGCGGCGATCGCGTCGGCCTGTTCGGCGTTGGGCGCGGGGCCGCCCGCGGGCGAGGCCACGGCCGGCGAATGGGCCAGCGCGATCCGTTCAACCAGCCCGCGCTTGGCCAGCGAGCGGGCGGCGCTGCGCCAGTCGTCCATCAACGTATCCAGGCGGTCTTCGTTCACCACACCCTCGGCCAGGCACTCGGCCAATCGCTGCGGGCGCGTGCCGTTGCGCAACTTCGGCTGCGGGTCGTGCCCGGCGTCGGTGAGCTGCCAGCCCCACTGATGGGTGTCCGGCACTGCTTCACCGCGTCGCAGCGGGCCGGGCAGGCCCGTGCTGATCACCTCGCCCAGCGGCGCATGGGTGTAGCGCGCCAGCCACTGCAGCGAGCGCCACAGCTCGCCGGTCAGCAGCGGCGTGGTGTCGATCCACTCGATCGCCGCGCGCAGGCTGCCGGGATCCTCCACCTGGCCGATCCCGGCCACCACCCCCACCAGCTCGCGGGAGCCGAACGGCACCCGTACCCGTTGCCCGGTCATTCCCGGGTCCGGGACCGGCCCGGGCGGCGGGGCGTAGTCGAACAGTTGCGGCAGCGGCACCGGCAGGGCGACGCGCAGGGTCGAAGACGAGGAGGTCATCGGGCCAGTGTAGCGGGGCAGGTGGACCCGGATCACGCCCATTCACCGTCTCAACCAGGTGCGCGCCGAATCATAAATCCCACCTAAATATCCGACTTGATTGGAGATTCAGGCTTATCCACATCTTCTGTGGATAAGTCTGTGTGCCATTGCGTATGTGACCGCCTTGCGTCAGGAACTTCCGATGTTCTCCTTAGGTTGGTCAAAAAATAGCCAAGAAACAATGATCAATAAAAACAACAAGATAGCTGTGAAACAAAGTTGAAACAGACTTGACGTGGGCCTCACCTGCGGTTCTACCCCGGTTTTTCGTGGTGCTGTGCACAACCTTTTCCACCAGAACGCTTTGCAGACCGTGGCCGCTCACAGGAAATGAACATCTGCGCGCCGCAGCAGTGACGCAATCGCTATCATTTCCCCACAATGATGGAGTTGCTATGACGGCTGCGCCCGCCCCTGTTTCCTCTACCGCAGCCGGCGCGCTGTCGGCATTTCTTCGTGGCGTTGAACGCCGGGCCCTGGTCGTGGCCGAGCTGCAGTGCGGCGACCCGACCGTGGCCGAGCAGGCCCTGGTCGCGGTCATGCGCGCCTTTGCCGGGATCGCCAGCGACCTGCCCATGGCCCAGTGGCCAGAGCGGTTCTGGTCGCTGCTGGTGCACCGCGCACCGTTGCGGGACCCGGCCGCAGGCCAGTGGCCGGCGCCGCTGGCGCATCTGGCCGGGCTGGCCCCGCCGGCACGGCTGGCGTTCGTGCTGCGGATCGGCGGTGGGCTGGATGAAGCCGCTGCCGCACAGGTCCTGGATCTGCCGATGGCCGACTACCAGCACGCCCTGGCCGATGCCTGCCCGCGCGATGCCCATGGCAATCCCGATGCCGCTGGCTGGCGCGCCCTGGCCGAGCAGGTCCAGCTGCGCATCCGGGATCTGCCCGCCAGCCGTCTGCAGCGGCTGCAGCAACCCGTGGCCGCCCCGGCCAGCCAGCCATCGGACGCAGCGTCCTGGCGCACCCCGGCCAAGTCCGATGCCCCCGCCCAGCGCCGCCCGGTCAGGCGCCAACGCGGCCGCCGTTTCCCATGGAAGGGCGTGCTGATCGTGGCCGTGACCGTCGGCGTGCTGCTGGGCGGTGCCACCTGGTGGAAACACGCCCGCCAGGCTGGCGACCCCGTGATGGATACCCCCGAAGGCGCGGTTGCCGATGCGGGCCCGGTGAAGGTTGAAGCGCTCCCGGCTGACGATCTGCCGAGCGTGGCCCCGGCTGCCTCGCCGTACGCCGCCAGCGATGCGGCGATGCTGGCCGATCCGGATCTGCCGACCGCCCGCGATGCCGATCTGTACGCCTGGTTCGCCGCCGGCGGCCCGGTCCCGGTCGACGAATCGCAGGCCCAGCCGAGCCGCCCCGAACCCGCCACCGCCGGCCTGGAGACGGCTGCCGCCGATGAGTAAGCCTGCCTTCCTGCTGATCGCCCTTGGGCTGTCCAGTGCGGCCATCGCCGCCCCCAACCGGGTCGAAGTGCCGCTGGCGGTGCCCGCGCCTGCCAGTGCCACCGCCCCGGCGATCCCGGCCACGCCTGCGGCGCTGGATCCGGCCCAGCTGCGCGAGCTGCGCAGCCGCTATGCCGCCTGGCAGGCCATGACCGAAAGCGAGCGTGCCCGTGTCCGCGCCGCGGCGGCGCGCGTGGCGGCCCTGCCGCCGGCCCAGCAGCAGGCGCTTCGCCAGCGCTTCGCCGAACAGGACCAGCGCTTCCGCGACGGCTGGCTGCTTGGCCCACAGCTCGGGCATGAGTTCACCAAGCTGCAGGGCCTGTTCGGGTATCTGCCGGCCGAGCAGCGCCCCACCGCGCTGGCGGTGCTGCGCCAGCTCACGCCCTCCCAGCTCACCCAGCTGACCCTGGTCGCCCAGCGCACTCCACCGCAGGACCGCGACCGCGTGCGCGCCGAATTCCTTGGCGTGGCGCCGGCCGCACGGGACAGCTGGCTGCGCGAGAACGTGGGCCACTGACGGCTTCGGCCCGTTTACCTGAAAGCGCGGCTTTTCCCCGGCCGCGCGCGTAAGATGGCGGGCCGCAACCCGGTGCCTGTGCCCTCCGCGCGCGACCGTAGTTGCCGTCTGTGACTCCCATGTCTACCGCTTCCTCCACGCCGCGCCTCTCCCGGGAAGTGCGCGCCACCGGTCTGCTCGCGCTGCCGCTGGTTCTGGGCCACGTCTCCACCGGCCTGATTTCCTTCGTCGACAACGTGATCGCCGGTCACCACGGCACCCACACGCTCGCCGCCGTCACCATCGGTACGGCGCTGCTGTGGCTGCCGATGCTGATCCCGATCGGCACGCTGATTTCGCTGACCGCTTCGGTGTCGCAGCTGCATGGCGCCGGCCGCGAGCGCGAGATCGGCCCGCTGTTCCGCCAGGCCCTGTGGCTGGCGCTCGGCCTGGGCCTGATCATGTTCACCTTCCTCACGGTGGTGCCGCCGCTGCTTCCCGCGTTCGGCATCGCGCCGGACATCGTGCCGGGCGCAACCGCGTTCCTGCACGCGGTGCGCTGGGGCGGGCCGGCGCTGACCCTGTACTTCTGCATGCGCTACCTCAGCGAAGGCATGCACTGGACGCTGCCGACGATGCTGCTCGGCTTTGGCGGCCTGCTGGTGCTCGCGCCGCTGGGCTATGTGCTGTGTTACGGCAAGCTCGGCTTCCCCGAGCTGGGCGCCGAAGGCCTGGGCATGGCCTCGGCGATCATGATGTGGCTGCAGGCGCTGTGCTTTGCCGGTTATCTGTGGAAGACCAAGCGTTTCGCCCACCTGCAGCTGTTTTCGCATCTCGAAGCGCCGCGCTGGTCGGCGATCTGGGACCTGCTGCGGACCGGCCTGCCGATCGGCATCACCGTGCTGATGGAAGGTGGGTTGTTCATCGTCACCGCGCTGCTGATCGGTCGTCTCGGCGCCACCGAAGCCGCCTCGCACCAGATCGCCATCAACGTCGCGCAGCTGTGCTTCATGATCCCGATGGGCGTGGCCGAGGCCACCACGGTACGGGTCGGCCATGCGGTCGGCAGCGGCAACGGGCTGGGCGTGCGCCGCGCGGCGATCGCCGGGCTCGTGATCATCCTCGGCACGCAGACGTTGTCCGCGCTGGTGCTGCTGTTTGGCCATGACGCCATCGTCGGCGTCTACACGGCCGACATGGGCGTGGCCGCACTGGCCTCGACGCTGTTGCTGTACGCGGCGGCGTTCCAGTTCCCGGATGGCATCCAGGTGCTCTCGGCCGGCGCATTGCGCGGGCTGAAGGACACCCGCGTGCCGATGTTCATCGCCATGTTCTCGTACTGGGGCCTGGGCATGCCGCTTGGCGCCGGGCTGGGGCTCGGCCTGGGCATGGGCCCGCAGGGCATGTGGCTGGGCCTCATCCTGGGCCCGACCGCCGCCGCGATCCTGATGGGCTGGCGCCTGCGCGTGAGCAGCGCCCGCGCCGGTCTCCCTTCGACACCCTGACTTGTGTCCGATGCCGGCGCGCCCGGCACCGGCTATTCTGGCACCACGGCAAGAAGCCACTCTGGAGTTACCCCCATGAACCAACCCGCGCGTCGCAATCCCGTCGCCAGCTTCTTCATCGGGCTGTGGGATGTGATGAACTTTACCCGCCGGCTGATCCTCAACCTGGTGTTCTTCGGCCTGCTGTTCCTGATCCTGATCCTGTTCATCGTCGCGATGGGCAAGAACGCGACCTCCAAGGCCTCGCTGCAGGACCGCACGACCCTGGTGATCGCACCGGAAGGCCGGCTGGTCGAGCAGTTCAGCGCCGATCCGGTCAGCCGCGCGCTGGGCAAGGCAGTGGGTGACAAAGACGCCGATGAGATCCAGCTGCGCGATCTGATCCGCGCGTTGGAGGCAGCAAAGACCGACAAGAAGATCGAGCGCGTGGTGCTGGAGCTGGACAAGCTGCAGCCGAGCGGCTTCGCTTCCATGCGCGAAGTGACCGTCGCGCTGCAGGAGCTGCGCGCCGCCGGCAAGCAGGTGGTGGCCTTCAGCGAGAACATGAGCCAGTCGCAGTACCTGCTCGCTTCGCAGGCCGATGAGGTCTACCTGGACCCGATGGGCGGCGTGGTGCTCGAGGGCCTGGGCCGCTACCGCCAGTATTTCCGCACCGGCCTGCAGGACAAGCTGGGCGTGGACGTGCACCTGTTCAAGGTGGGCGAGTACAAGTCGGCCGCCGAGCCGTATGTGCTCGATGCCGCCTCGCCGCAGGCCAAGGAAGCCGATCTGTTCTGGATGAACGATGTGTGGCAGCGCTACCTGTCCGACATCGCCAAGGCACGCAAGCTCGATCCGGCACAGCTGGCCGCCGGCATCGACACCATGCCCGAAGGGATCGCTGCCGCCGGTGGCGACCTGGCCAAGTTCGCCCTGCAGCAGAAGCTGGTGGACGGCCTGAAGACGCGCGAGGAAGTGGACACCCTGCTGACCGAGCGTGGCATCGCCGACGATGACGCCGACGGTGGCTACCGCAACGTCAATCTCGACGCCTACCTGAGCGTGCTGGACGGCCGTCGCTCGCCGGTGGATTCGCGTCCGCAGGTGGCGGTGATCGTGGCGTCCGGTGAAATCTCCGGTGGCGATCTGCCGGCCGGCCGCATCGGTGGCGAGTCGACCTCGGCGCTGCTGCGCGAAGCGCGCGACGACAAGGACGTGAAGGCCGTGGTGCTGCGCGTGAGCTCGCCGGGTGGTGAAGTGTTCGCCTCCGAACAGATCCGCCGCGAAGTGGTCGCGCTGAAGGAAGCCGGCAAGCCGGTGGTGGTCTCGATGGGCGACCTGGCTGCCTCGGGCGGTTACTGGATCAGCATGAACGCTGATCGCATCTACGCCGATCCCTCCACGATCACCGGTTCCATCGGCATCTTCGGCATGATCCCGAACGTGGCGCGCTCGCTGGACAAGATCGGCGTGCATACCGACGGCGTGGGCACCACCCGTTTCGCCGGTGCGTTCGACATCACCCGCCCGATGGATCCGGCCGTGGGCCAGGTGATCCAGTCGGTGATCAACAAGGGCTACGCCGATTTCACCGGCAAGGTCGCCGCCGCGCGCAACAAGCCGGTGGAAGCGGTCGATGAAGTCGCCCGCGGTCGGGTGTGGAGCGGTGCGCAGGCCAAGGAACGCGGCCTGGTGGATGACTTCGGTGGCTTGAAGGCCGCGGTGGCCGATGCCGCCAGCCGTGCCAAGCTCGGCGAGGCCGGCAAGTTCCGCGTGCGTTACATCGAGAAGGCGGCCACGCCGTTCGCGCAGTTCCTCAGCGGCTTCGCCAACAGCCATGCCGGTGCCTGGATGCTGGGCGAATCGGGCATGGCCCGGCTGATGCTGGCCCGTTCGATGCCGGAGCTGGACACCCAGCTGCGCTTTGTCGAAGAGGCCGCGCGTGACCCGCGCAACAACGCCGCGCCGGTCAAGACGCTGGTGTACTGCTTCTGCGGGCTGTAAGCGGCTTCAGCGGTTCTGTGTGACACCCGAACGCCCGGCCTGTGCCGGGCGTTCTGCCATCCGGCCGATGGGGTCAGGGGCTGGGCGGTGGCGCCTCGCCGGTAGCGCGGTCCACCTCGGCGGCTTGAGCGTCGGCGGTCTTCTGCAACGTATCGCCCACGCCCTTGGCGCCGTCGATCGGATCGTGGATCGCATCGCGCAGTGCGGTCGCCTGCGGTTCCGGCGGTGTGTCCGGTGCCGGGGGCACCGGGCGGTTGCAGGCGCTCAGCGCGAGCATCGCGAGCAGCGGCAGGGCAGTACGGATCGTCATGGCAACCTCCCTCGGTGAGCCGGTGGCAGAGGACCAGTGTCCCACCGCCTCGCGCCCCGCGCGTGATGGCGCCCGGCGTGCCGGCCATCGCGCGTTATCCTATCCGGGCAGCACGACCGGTGCCGCATTCCATGGATTACCGCAGGAGAGGCACGTGAGCGCGCAACGTTGGCGACTGGATGGACAGACCGCATTGATCACCGGCGCCAGCGCCGGCATCGGCTTGGCGATCGCGCGCGAACTGCTGGGCTTCGGTGCGGACCTGCTGATCGTGGGCCGTGATGCCGATGCGCTGGAGATGGCGCGCGACGAGCTCGCCGATGCCTTCCCGGACCGTGAGATCCACGGCCTGGCCGCCGACGTCTCCGATGACGAAGACCGCCGCGAGATCCTGGACTGGGTAGAAGACCACAGCGATGGGCTGCACATCCTGGTCAACAACGCCGGCGGCAACATCAGCAAGCCGGCCACCGAATACACCGAGGACGAATGGCGCGGGATCTTCGAGACCAACCTGTTCTCGGCCTTCGAGCTGTCGCGCTACGCGCACCCGCTGCTGGCGCGGCATGCGGCTTCGGCCATCGTCAACGTCGGCAGCGTCTCCGGCCTGACCCACGTACGCAGCGGCGCGGTGTACGGTATGACCAAGGCCGCCATGCACCAGATGACCCGCAACCTGGCCGTGGAGTGGGCCGAGGACGGCATCCGCGTCAACGCGGTGGCGCCGTGGTACATCCGCACCCGGCGGACCTCAGGGCCGTTGTCGGATCCGGATTACTACGAGCAGGTGATCGACCGCACCCCGATGCGGCGCATCGGCGAGCCCGAAGAAGTCGCTGCCGCCGTCGGCTTCCTGTGCCTGCCGGCCTCCAGCTACGTCACCGGTGAGTGCATCGCGGTGGATGGCGGGTTCCTGCGCTACGGGTTCTGAGCCGGCCAGCGGCCGGCACTACCGATCACACAGTGCGTGGCAGCTCACAGGGTGCGCGGCAGCACGCGGTCATGGCGCACGGTCAATCCAGTCACGACGCGGGCAAACCGGGTCACGGGACCGGGCAATCGCTGTCGGCCAGCACCGCTTCCAGGCGCGCGCGCTCGGCGGTTGCAGCGGCCTGATTCTCCGGCGCAGCAAAGCGCTCGCGGCCGCGCGCGTCGCGGAAGCGCTGCTGCCAGCTGCTGCAGCGCTGCGCCTCGGCCACCGGCTCGCAGGCATCGCGGACCACTTCGCAGCTGGCCGCATTGCCTGGTGCCTGGCTGCCACCCAGCCCGGTCAGGGCCAGCGATTCGCACCGTGACGGGGCCGGTTCGCGCTCATGCAGGTAACGAACACCTTCTGCGGAGATGCATTGGTAGATGTCCGGCAGCGGCGGCTTGGGCGGCCCTGCAGCGTCGTGCTCGGCCGCCGGCGGTTGCGGGCGCAGGGCTGCACTGTCGAGCAGGCCACTGTCCTCATCGCCCGCCTGCGGCAGCGGTGGCATGGTGTGCGCGGTGGTGGGCACGGACGGCGCTGCCTCGGCCACGGCGGCGCCACGCACCGGCGCGCTGATCCGCTGGATGCGCTGTTCGCTGCCGGCGGGACAGGCCACGCTCTGGATGGTGAGGTTGCCGCCTGCATCGGTGCAGCGGAAGAACACCGCCTCGTCTGCCGCAGCGGGCAAGGACACGAACAGCAGGGGCAGCAGGAACCGTCGTTTCATCGCATCAGTGTAGAGCGCAGCGCGCTCAGTGGCCGCCGCAGTCCTGGTCCAGGCGCGCATCGATCCCGCGCTGCTCGCGGGTCAGCGCGTCACGCTCGCTCTGCAGCGCACTGTTGTAGCGGCGGATCAGGTCCCAGCGCCGGTCTTTCAACCGCGAGCAGACCTCCTGCGCGGGCAGGGCATGACATTCATCGCGCACCAGCACGTTGCCGGCCGGTACCACCACGCTGTTCCCCACGCCCGGGTACGGATAGCCACCGCCTTCCCACTGCGAGCTGCCACCACCGATGTTGATGCTGCCGCCGACCCGTGAGCCGCCGCCACTGACGGAGAGCGAGCCTCCACTGCTGCGCACCGAGCCGCTGCCCATCGGCATGATCGGTGGCAACGGCCGTGAGGGTGGATGGCTGCCCGAGGGCGGCCTCGGGCCAGGCGGATACGGCAGATAGGCCTCGGTCCAGATCGGCACCCAGCGCGGATTGCCTTCATTGCTGTCGCTGACGTAGCTGTCGCCCTCGCTGGTGGTGCATTCGTACATCGGCTGCGGCGGCTGCACGTGCACATACCGCACCTCGCGCTCGGGCGCGCGCGGCGCAGGCGTCGGCTCGGGCGCGCGGTCGCTGCGAACGACCTGCGGGGCCGGGTCGCGTGGGCGCTGCAGGTCGCGGACCTGCTGTCGGCCCTCGCGGCACGGGGCATCCTGCAGCGAGACGGCGCCGTTGCTGCCAACGCAGCGATAGATGCGTACGTTGTCGTTCTGCGCCGCAGCGGGCAGCACAGGGCCCACCAGTGCGAGCAGGGCCAACCACAGGGCAGGGCGCAGGATCATGCAGCCAGTGTGCGGGTTTGCCTGCCTGCGCGCAAAAGGCGGCTCAGCTGCGCAACACCTGGCCGCTGAGCGCATCGCGGATCGGCGTGGGCTGTGCCAGGCCACCGGTCTGGCCATCGATCAGGCCATCGAGCAGGGCCAGCAGGCGCGGGTCCAGCTCGGCACGCGTGCGTGCCGGCGGCTCGCCGGCAAGGTTGGCACTGGTGGAGACCAGCGGCCCGCCCCAGGCACGGCAGAGCGCGGCGACCAGCGGGTGGGCGCTGATCCGTACGGCGATGCCGCTGTGTTCGCCGGTGATCCAGCGCGGCGCGCGAACGCCGGCGGGCAGGATCCAGGTATTGGCGCCGGGCCAGCTGGCCAGCACCGCGCTTTGGCGCTCCAGGGGCAGGACGTCCATCCGCACCCACCCTTCCAGCTGGGCCGGATCGGCGGCGACGAGGATCATGCCTTTTTCGACCGGCCGCTGCTTGAGCTGCAGCAGCTTCATCACGGCCGCCTCGTGCGCGGGGTCGCAGCCCAGGCCCCAGACCGCTTCGGTGGGATAGGCGATCACCCCGCCAGCGCGCAGCACGGGCAGGGCAGTGTCCACAGTGAGTTCGTTCATGGCAGGCAGGCCGGATGCATGGCCCGCATTATCCTCCCGCCGTGGCGGGAGGGGTCAACCCGGCCACAGGCAGGTTCACGTGACGTGACCTGCCCGAGGGGGTCAGGAGGCCTTTTTGACCGCCTTCTTCACGGCTTTCTTGGCCACCTTCTTGGTCGCCTTCTTCGCCGTGGCCTTCTTGGCGACCTTCTTCACCGCCTTCTTGGTTGCGGTTTTCTTGGTCGCTTCACCGGCAGCGGCTTTCTTGGCCGGTGCCTTCTTGGCCACGACCTTCTTGGCGGCCTTTTTGCCGAAGCCCTTGCGCACCGGCTTGCCGGTTTCTTCCATCAGCTTCTGCACCTCGGCCAGGGTCAGCGAGGCCGGCTCGCGATCCTTCGGGATCTTGCCGTTCATCTTGCCGTCGCTGATGTACGGGCCGAAGCGACCGTTCAGCACCTGGATCTCGCTGCCCTCGAATTCCTTGATGATCCGGTTGCGCGCGATCTCTTCCTTCTCTTCGATCAGGAACACGGCGCGGGCCAGGTCGATCGTGTACGGGTCGTCTTCCTTCTTCAGCGAGGCATAGGTGCTGCCGCGCTTGGCGAACGGACCGAAGCGACCGATGCCGACGCTGACGTCCTCATCCTTGTCCTGGCCGAGCGCACGCGGCATCAGGAACAGCTCCAGCGCGTCTTCCAGGGAGATGGTGTGCATCGACTGGCCGGGGCGCAGCGAGGCGAACTTCGGCTTGTCCTCGGCATCTTCGGCGGTACTGCCGATCGCCGCGTAGGGCCCGAAGCGGCCCAGGCGCACGCTGACCGGCTTGCCGGTCTTGGGGTCGGTGCCGAGCTCGCGCGCGCCACTGGCCTCGGCGCGGTCGACCGATTCGTTCTTCTCGCCGACCAGCTTGTGGAACGGTTCCCAGAAGCGCGCCATCAGCGGGATCCAGTCTTCCTCGCCACGCGACACCGCATCGAGCTCATCTTCGAGCTTGGCGGTGAAGTCGTAATCCACGTACTGGGTGAAATGGCTGGACAGGAACTTGGAGACCGCGCGGCCCACGTCGGACGGGCGGAAGCTGCGGCCTTCCATCTCCACGTACTTGCGGAACAGCAGGGTCTGGATGATCGAGGCGTAGGTCGAGGGGCGGCCGATGCCATATTCTTCGAGCGCCTTGACCAACGCCGCTTCGGTGAAGCGCGGCGGCGGCTGGGTGAAGTGCTGTTCGGCCAGGATGCGCTCGAGTGGCACGCGGTCGCCGGGCTTCATCGCCGGCAGCTTGCGGCCTTCATCGTCGTCCTCGGCACTCTTGTTGTCCTTGCCTTCCTCGTACACGGCCAGGAAGCCGGGCACGACCACGGTGGTGCCGCTGGCGCGGAACACGTGCTCGCTGCCGGCCGACAGGTCCACGCTGACGGTATTGAGCGTGGCCGGGATCATCTGGCAGGCGACGGCGCGCTTCCAGATCAGCTCGTACAGCTTGCGCTCGTCGTCGGTGAGGAAGCGCGCCACCTGGGCAGGGGTGCGCAGCGCCGAGGTCGGACGCACGGCTTCGTGCGCTTCCTGGGCGTTCTTGGATTTGGTCTGGTAGGTGTTGGGCTGGTCCGGCAGCGAGGCGATGCCGAAGTCGCGCGCGATCACGTCGCGGATCTCGGCCAGCGCGTCCTGGGAGAGGTTCACCGAGTCGGTACGCATGTACGAGATCAGGCCGACCGTGCCTTCTTCCTCACCGATCGCCACGCCTTCATACAGCTTCTGCGCGACCTGCATGGTCTTGCGCGTGGTGAAGCCGAGCTTGCGCGAGGCTTCCTGCTGCAGGGTGGAGGTGGTGAACGGCGGGGCCGGGCGGCGCTTGCGCTCCTTGCTGACCACGTCGGTGACGTGCAGGGCGCCCTGGGCGGCCTGCTGGATGCGCATGCGCGCGGCCTCGGCGGTGTCGCCGTCGGTCACGGTGAACTGTTCGAACTTCTGGCCGTCCAGCTTGATCAGGCGCGCATTGAAGTGCTGCGAAGGATGCGCGCACAGCGCATCGATGCTCCAGTACTCGCGGGCGATGAAGGCTTCGATCTCTTCTTCGCGCTCGACGATCATGCGCAGCGCCGGGCTCTGCACGCGGCCGGCGGACAGGCCGCGCTGCACCTTGCGCCACAGCACCGGGGAGAGGTTGAAACCGACCAGGTAGTCCAGCGCGCGGCGTGCCTGCTGCGCATCGACCAGGTCGCCGGCGATCTCGCGCGGGTGGCCCATCGCTTCCTTGATGGCGCGCGGGGTGATCTCGGTGAAGACCACGCGCTGCATCGGCTTGTCCTTGACCAAGCCGCGCTCGCGCAGGATTTCAGCGATGTGCCAGCTGATCGCTTCCCCCTCGCGATCCGGATCGGTCGCCAGGAAGATGTCGTCGGCGCCCTTGGCGGCTTTGACGATGGCATCGACGTGCTTTTCGTTCTTCTCGATGAGGTCGTAGCGCATCGCGAAGTTGTTGTCGGGGTCGACCGCACCTTCCTTGGGCACCAGGTCGCGCACATGCCCATACGAGGCCAGGACGGTGAAGTCCTTGCCGAGGTATTTGTTGATCGTCTTGGCCTTGGCGGGCGATTCGACGATGAGCAGGTGCTTGGGCATGGCGTCAGGATTCTATGGGCAGGGCCCCGGGGAGGGCCGCTAGGGTGGAGCAAATGGCCGCATTAGTGAAGCGGCGCGGGCGATATACATAAACCGAACGCCCGGGGGTGGGCCGGGCGTTCAGCTTTCTGCCTATTAGTGGAATCACGCCGGGCCGGCTCATGTCAAGCGGCCCGGTGTGAGGATTGCCCGGATCAGGACATCGATGCGATCACGCCGATCATGGCGATCATCACGCCGAACAGGGCCACCATGGCCAGCGCGGCGAGCACCAGGATCACGATGGTGACCGTGCCCAGGCCGCGCTGCTGCAGCTCGGGATGCTCGGTGAAGGCCCACTTGTCGACCACCAGGGTGTCGCACATCATGTCGTGCAGGGCCTGCTTGCGCTCGGTGAAGGCCGCCATGATGAAACCGATCATCAGGATCAGGCTGCTGACGATGGTCGCCAGGTAGCGGCAGAACGCGCGCAGGAAGCTGATCCGCTCGCCGTTGCCGCGCACGACCTTGATGCCGACGGCCATCTTGCCCAGCGTGGCGCCGCCGCGCGAGGCGTGGAAGCCGGCGTAGTAGCCGATGCTGATGACCATGCTGAGCAGCATCACCACCAGGGTCAGCGCGACCTGCACGCTTTCGTTGCCCGAGCCGGCACCCGTCAGGTTGATGATCATGCTCAGCGGCAGGGTGACCACGGTGAGCAGGATGTAATCGATGAAGTAGGCGGCGTAGCGTTTCCAGAACCCGGCATAGACCACGTCCTGGCCGTTGACCACCGCGGCGTTGGCGTAGCCGGTGGCCGCGGCCGACGCGGTGTACGGCGAGTAAGTGCCACCGCCGGTGCCGGGCAGCGGGGCGGTGCCGTTGTCGATGGCGGTGTAATCCCCGCGCAGGTCGATGCCGCTGCCGAGGTTGCTGGCCGCAGAGGCCAGGTTCTGCAGCTGCAGCTCTTCGACGGCCTCGGACAGGGGCGCCCACTGCGCGAACCCTTCCCGCCACACCAGCGTGGCCAGGGTGATGTCACCGCGCTGGAAGCGCTGGCGCATGTCGTCTGCGCTCAACGGACCCTGTCGGTCCTGGCCATCGGCGAAATACCACTCAGTCATTGCTTCAATCCCCTGTTGGGTGCATCCATGGACGTGTGTCCGTTATCAGCCGCGGCATTCCTGCGGCAGGTACTTGTCATCGGGCTCGCCGCTGCATTCCCAATGATCGGCGCCGTTGTAGTCCAACCACAGCAGCTTCCCATCCAGCGCGGCGTTGCCGGGCACGGTGAGCTGGGCTTCCACGCCGCAGTGGCCGTTGTTGAAACGGCCGATCCGCACGGTGCTGATGGCACCGTCGGCATAGCCTTCGGCCGGCTGGAAGCCCTCGTCATCGTTGACCGGGCAGCGGCCATGTGCGCTGTGGAACCCGGCCACCGCGAGCTTGACCGGGGCCAGCGTCACCAGTGCTTCACTGGTTTTGGCCCGCGCCACATAGTCCCGATAGGCGGGCAGCGCAAACGAGGCGAGGACCGCGCCGACGATCAGCACCAGCACCACGATCACGGCCGCAACGATGCCCACGATCGCGCACCCGCTCAATCCCTTGCGGGGTGGGGGAACGGCGGCGGGGTTGGCGGGGGACACGGGGGTGACGGGAACGCCGGGCGCGGCGGGCAGCGCCGGTGGCACGGCGGGGCCGGGAACCGGCTCTGCCACCACCTCGACGGCGGGGGCGATGTCCAGGCCGATCTCGGCCGCCACGGTTTCCAGCGGCTGCCACTGGACCATGCCGTCGCGCCAGACCAGCGTATCGCGCCCGATGCGGCTGGAACGGTAAAGCGCGATCAGCTCGTCAGCAGGCAGCGGACCGCGCTGCTGACTGTTTCCTTCTGCAAAGAACCACTGGTCCACCGGCCCGCTCCTGAATGCGCAAGGCGCTCAGTGTAAGGTCAGTGAAGCGGTTCCGGCTCGTCCACGAACATCTGGGTTTCCATCCAGGCGTAGGCAGCCTCTGCCCCGGGCTGGTTGAACAGCACCATCAGCACGACCCACTTGAGGTCGTCCAGGTCCAGCTCGTCCTGGTCCAGCGCCATCGCACGGTCCAGTACCAGCTCGCGCTGGCTGGCGTCGAGAATCCCGTGCTGCTCCAGGAACATCAGGAAACCGCGGCTTTCCACGTCCAGCTTGTCCAGCTCGGGGCCATGGAAGATCCGCACCGGGCCGTTGACACGGCCCAGCACGACGGCCGGGCGCTGCTCGGCGAGCGCGTCCAGCCAATCGAAGGCTTTGTTGATCTCGGTGGGGCTGAAGCCGGCCTGGATCAGGCCGTTCTGGAGGGAGTCGCGGTCGCGGATGAGGTCCGCGTCTTCGCTGAAATAGTGTTCGAACAGGTACAGCAGGACATCCAGAATGCTCTCTTTCATTGCCCCTCGGCCTGCGTCAACGACGCTGTGGAGGTGAAGAAACTAGGGTTTTCGACAGTAGCGACCATGGGCGGCCATTACCTTTCCATCCAGTTCCATGACCAGCAGCATGGCCGACAGCTGGGCCGCCGTCAATCCGCTGCGCTGGATCAGTGAATCCATACCCGTTGGGTCGTGATCCAGGGCTTTCCACAAGCACTGGTAGTCCGGGTCGGTGTAGGAAGGGGCGCGCTCGGGCGCCGGTCGTGCCTGTTCAGTGGGGGCGTCCAATCGGGTTCGCAAGGCCCCGGCCAGGGTCTGGGCCAGGGCGGTCAGGCCGGCGGTCACCTCCGCCGGCTCCTCGACCAGCGCCGCACCCTGCCGGATCAGCCGGTGGCAGCCGCGGGCCCGTGGGTTGCGGATCGAGCCGGGTAGGGCGAACACCTCGCGGCCCGCCTCGGCGGCGCAGCGGGCCGTGATCAGGGCCCCCGAGCGCTGGGCGGCCTCGATGACCAGGGTGCCCAGGCTGAGGCCGGCGATGATGCGGTTGCGTGCGGGGAAGTGCGCCTGGCTCGCCGGCATCCCGGGCGCGTATTCGCTGACCACCGCGCCGGTGGCGGCAATCCGTTCATGCAGGGCGGCATGCCGGGGCGGGTAGGTCTGGTCCAGACCGGTGGCCACCACGGCCACGGTCATGCCCCGGGCGACCTGCAGGGCGCCCTCATGGGCCTGGGCATCGACCCCGGTCGCCAGGCCGCTGATGATCGACCAGCCATCGCCGGCCAGCGCGGTGGCGAAGGCGTGCGCGTGCTCGCGGCCGCCGGGGGAGGGCGAGCGGCTGCCGACCACCGCCACCGCCGGATGCCACAGGCGCGTCGGGTCTCCGTCCACGAACAACGCCACGGGCGGTTCCTCGATCTGGGCCAGCAGCGCCGGGTAATCGGGATCGGTGAGGGCCAGCAGGTGGTGGCGTTCGTCTGCCAGCCAGGCCAGGCCGTGGGCCAGATAGCCTTCGTCCGGCAAGGCCAAGCGGGCGCGTTGCGCGGGGCTGCATCCGGCGGCGCGCCAGGCGCCCGGACCGGCGCGCAGCGCCGCGGCCGCGTCCGGGAACTGGCGCAGCAGGCGCAGGCGGGGCGGCAGGGCGCCTCCGGCGAGGACGACGGTGAGCAGGGCGGTGGAGGAGGCAGGGCAGCAGATGGGCATCCGCTTACCCTGAGGCGCAAACGACGACGGCGCCCTAGGGCGCCGTCGGAGGGCAGGGTAGGATTCCGCCGCGCTTACTGCTTATCGGGATGCAGTGCCGAATAGCCGACGTGGACCGGCTTCACGCCTTCCATCACCAGCGCGTAGCTGACGTTCTCGAAGGTGCGGAACACCATCGCGTGGGCGGCGTACTCGTCCGGCAGGGTGACCCGGCCGGCACCGCTGGTCAGCGAATCGTCCATCCGCGACGAGTTCGGGTAGTCCATCCGGTGGGCGACGTGACGGCCCTGGCGCCACAGCGAGAACACGGTGCCGTTGTCGACCCCGTTGGCGCTGCCGGCGGAGATCGCGATCACATCGCGCGGACCGCCCGAGGTGAAGGTGTCGGCCACCGCCAGGACGCGCACATCCAGATCGGCGGTCTGCGGGGCGGGCACGTGCGGCACGAACTGCAGATCGTACGGGCGGGCTTCGACCGGCACCAGGCGATCACCGGCGCGCACTTCGCGGCCGTCGACCTGGCCCTGCAGCACCAGCGAGGTCACCTCGACATCGCCGCTCTGCACGCGGCTCACCGTGCCGACGTTGATCTGGGCCAGTTCGTAGCCCAGCGTCTGGTGGCGCTTGCTGGGCACGATGAAGGCTTTCCAGACATTGCCGCTGCCGGGCGTGGTGTCGCCGCGGGCGTTCAGGTCTTCGGTCGGCTTGGGCAGGGCGTACTGCACGGTCGGGCGGACCACCGCGTAGCGCTGGCCGACCTGGGCGTTCTCCAGGCCCCGCACATAGGCGGTCTGCCCGGTGGTGGCACGCAGGCGGTTGTCTTCCAGGTTGACCACATACGGCAGCGACTTGACCTCGTCGACCACGCTCAGCTGCTTCAGGAACGGCTCGACCTGCTCCAGCGGTACGCCGTTGATCGGGGCCTCCTGGCGCGGGCCGGGCTGGGCCACGACGCGGTCCAGATAGGCCAGGCTGAGCACGTCACCCGGGTAGATCAGGTGTGGATTCTTGACCTGCGGGTTGGCCTGCCAGATCTCCGGCCATAGCCAGGGCTTCTGCAGGAAGCGCGCCGAGATATCCCACAGCGTGTCCCCTTTGCGCACGACATAGGTATCCGGGTGCCCGCCATTCATTTCCACGGCGGTAGCATAGGTAGCAACGGTCAGCATCGCCACGGCGACGACCGTACGAGTTCGTTCAAACATAGATGTGGTGCCTGATTCCCCAACAGGTTCGCGCACTATAGTCCAGAAACCGGGGCGCGGGGCAAGCGTTGGCGATAGAATCGCCCTGTACGCCGCTTCGACCGGCGCCCCCTACCGGTATTTGCCATGGCCCTCCTGCCCATTCTCGAATTTCCCGATCCGCGCCTGCGTACCAAGGCTGCGTTGATCGATGCCGCCGACGTGACCACGCCGGCGTTCCAGACCCTGATCGACGACATGTTCCAGACCATGTACGACGCCCCGGGCATCGGCCTGGCCGCCAGCCAGGTGGACGTGCACAAGCGCTTCATGGTGATCGATGTCAGTGAGGAGAAGGACACCCCGATGGTGTTCATCAATCCTGAAATCGTCGCCAACGAAGGCGGCCAGGTCTACCAGGAAGGCTGCCTGTCGGTGCCGGGCATCTTTGCCGACGTCACCCGCGCCAACCAGATCACCGTGCGTTACCTGGACCGCCATGGCGTGGCCCAGGAACTGACCACCGACGGCGTGCTTGCCGTGTGCGTGCAGCACGAGATGGACCACCTGGACGGCAAGCTGTTCATTGATTACCTCTCCCCGCTCAAGCGCGAGATGGTGCGCAAGAAGCTGGCCAAGCAGCGCAAGCACGTTGCCTGAGGTGAGGGCAGAGACCGCCGCGCGGGCTGACCGCGCGACGGGTCCTGTTGCGCGGCGCCGGACACCGGCGCCGTTTTACTTTCTGTTAGTGGGGTCGCCATGAAGATTGTCTTTGCCGGTACGCCGGCGTTCGCCGTGTCCTCGCTGCGTGCCGCCGCCCGCCACCATGAAGTGGTCGCGGTGTACACGCAGCCCGATCGCCCGGCCGGCCGTGGCCGTGGCTTGGCACCGTCGCCGGTCAAGCTCGAAGCGATCGCGCGCGGCATCCCGGTGTTCCAGCCGGAAAGCCTGAAGACCCCCGAAGCGCAGCAGCAGCTGCGCGATCTGGCGCCGGACCTGATGGTCGTGGTGGCCTACGGGCTGATCCTGCCCAAGGCGGTGCTGACCATCCCGACCCACGGGTGCTGGAACGTGCACGCCTCGCTGCTGCCGCGCTGGCGCGGTGCCGCGCCGATCCAGCGTGCGATCCAGGCGGGCGACGCCGAGACCGGCGTGTGCCTGATGCAGATGGAGGCGGGACTGGATACCGGCCCGGTGCTGCTCAAGCAGCACATCGCGATCGGTGCCAACGATACCGGCGGCCAGTTGCACGACCGCCTGGCCGAGCTGGGCGCGCAGGTGCTCTCCGACGGCCTGGGCCTGCTGCGCGCGGGCATCAAGCCGATCGCCCAGCCGCAGCCCGAGGCGGGCGTGACCTATGCGCACAAGCTCGACAAGGCCGAAGCCCGTCTGGACTGGGCGCAGGACGCCGACGCGCTGGCGCGCACCGTGCGTGCGTTCAATCCGTGGCCGGTCGCCGAGGCGATGCTGGTCGGCGAGCGTGTACGCATCCATGGTGCGATCGCGCTGGATGACAACCAGGGCAAGGCGCCGGGCACGCTGCTGGCCGCCTCGCGCGAGGGCATCGACATCGCCTGCGGTCACGGCGCGCTGCGCCTGCGCGTGCTGCAGCGCGAGGGCGGCAAGGCGATCACCGCCGCCGATTACCTCAATGCCCGCCGCGACCTCGTGGCAGGTGCCTGAGATGACGACGCCCCGTCCCGCCAAGCCTGCTGGCGCGTACACCGCCCATACCGCCCCCGGGGTACCCACCCGTGTGCTGGCCGCGCGCGTGCTGGCCCAGGTGATCGGCCGCGGCCGCTCGCTCAAGGCCGAGCTGGCCACCGCGTTGCCGACCCTGGACGACAGCCGCGACCGCGCGCTGCTGGAGGCGCTGTGCTTTGCCGTGCTGCGCCGCCGCGCGGCCTATGACGCGGCGCTGGCGCAGTGGATGCCGCGGCCGCTGAGCGTGCGCGAAGACGAGCTGCGCGCGCTGCTGCTGGTCGGCTTCGCCCAGCTGGACGCGCTGGAACTGCCGGCGCACGCCGCGCTCTCGGCCACGGTCGACGCCGCGCGCGCGATGGGCCGTGATCGCCAGGCCGGCATGGTCAATGCACTGCTGCGCCGCGCCCAGCGCGAAGGCATTCCGCCGCTGCCCGCGCGCGACGCCTTCCCGCTGTGGATGGCCGAGAAGATCGAACAGGATTGGCCGGACGAGGCCGAAGCCGTGTTCAGCGCCAGCCTGCAGGCCGCGCCGCTGTGGCTGCGGGTCAACCGCCAGCACAGCAGTCGTGACGCGATGCTGCAGCAGTTGGAGGCCGCCGGTATCGCCGCCGAAGCATCGAGCGTGGGGGCCGATGCGATCCGCCTGCCGGTGCCGGTCGCAGTTTCGGCGCTGCCCGGGTTCGCTGATGGTGCGTTGTCGGTGCAGGATCTGTCTGCCCAGCAGGTGGCCGATGCGCTGGCGCCGCGCCCGGGTTCGCGGGTGCTTGATGCCTGCGCCGCACCGGGCGGCAAGGCGGCCCATCTGCTGGAGCGCGATCCGACCCTGCAGCTGTCGGCGTTGGATATCGATGCGCGCCGGCTCAAGCGCATCAGCGACACCTTCGCGCGCACCGGCGTGGGCCAGAACGCGAAGGTGCTGGCCGGCGATGCGGCTGCGCCGGCCAGTTGGTGGGATGGGCAGTTGTTCGACACCATCCTGCTCGACGCCCCCTGTTCGGCCACCGGTATCATCCGCCGCCAGCCGGACGTGCTGGTGCACCGCCGGCCCACCGACATCGAGGCACTGATCGCCCTGCAGGCACGCCTGTTGGATGCGTGCTGGTCGATGCTCACGCCGGGCGGAACCCTGCTGTATGCGACATGCTCGATCCTGCGCGATGAAAATCAATTCCAGGTCGAGGCCTTCCTGCAGCGCACGCGTGATGCGGGCTTCCTGCCGTTGGGTGACGCGTATGGCCACGATTCCTGGGCCGGGCGCCAGCGCCTGCCCGGTGAGGACGGTGCTGACGGCTTCTTCTATGCGCGTCTGCTAAAGAAGGGTTGATCCGAACCCGGCTAGAATCCCGCCCCATGCTTAAAAACCGCGCATCCCGAGAGTTCTGGCTGCTTGCCCTGATGGCCCTGCTGGTGCTGGGGGCAGGCCTGGGCATGCGTGATCCGTGGCCGTCCGACGAGCCCCGCTTCGCACTGGTCGCCAAGCAGATGGTGGACAGCGGCGACTGGTTGTTCCCGCACCGGGGCACCGAGCTGTATTCGGACAAGCCACCGATGCTGATGTGGTCGCAGGCTGCGCTGTATTCGCTGATCGGTGATTGGCGCGTGGCGTTCCTGCTGCCCTCGCTGCTGGCCGCGCTGGGTACGCTGGCCTGTGTCTACGACCTTGGCCGCCGGCTGTGGACGCGGCGGGTCGGTCTGTATGCCGCCTGGGCGCTGCTGTTCGCGCTGCACTTCACCTTCCAGTCCAAGAAGGCCCAGATCGACCCGCTGGTGGTGTTCTTCATCACCTTGGCCAACTACGGCCTGCTGCGCCATCTGCTCAGTGGCCCTGCGTGGCGCTGGTGGTGGCTGGGCTGGTTCGCCGCCGGGCTCGGGGTGATCACCAAGGGCGTGGGCGTGATTGCACTGCTGATGATCCTTCCGGCGGCGGTGGCCTCCGTACTCGGCTGGCCGCGGGTCAAGCTGCACTGCCGCGACTGGCGTTTCTGGCTAGGCCCGCTGGCGTTCGTGCTGGCGATCGCGCTGTGGCTGGTGCCGATGGTGGTGACCGCGCTGGGCAGTGGCTCGGCCGAGTACCGGGCCTACCTGGACGACATCCTGTTCCGGCAGACCGCCAAACGCTATGCCCAGTCCTGGGATCACCACCAGCCGTGGTGGTACTTCCTGGGCACGATGCCCTCGATGTGGATCCCCGGCTTCCTGGCGATTCCGTGGGCGATCCCGGCCTGGCGCCGGCGCCTGCAGCGGCGCGATGCGCGCTACCTGCTGCCGCTGGTGTGGTGGCTGTTGATCGTGCTGTTCTTCTCGATCCCCAACGGCAAGCGCGACGTCTACATCCTGCCGGCGCTGCCGATGTTCTGCCTGGCGCTGGCACCGCTGCTGCCGGGGCTGCTGCGCAAGCGTGCGTTCCAGTGGCTGCTGGGCGGCTTCGTGGCCCTGCTGGCGGCCGGCCTGCTCGGCATCGGCATGTCCATGCTGGTCGGGCAGCCGGGCTTCGAACGCAAACTGATCCTCGACCGTGGCATCGATACCGCGGTGACCTCCGGCCTGGGCTGGGTCGCGGTCGCACTCGGCTGCTGGGCCGTGCTCACCCTGTGCATCGCCGGCGTGCGCCGCTTCCACCTGGCCGTGGTGGCGACGCTGACCATGGCCTGGGTCGCATTCGGGCTGATCGGCTACCCGCTGTTCAACGACTCCAGTTCCGCCCGCGGCCTGATGCAGCAGGTCGGCCAGCGCATCGGTCCAGACGCCGAACTGGGCCTGGTCGCCTGGAAAGAGCAGAATCTGCTGATGGCCGACCGGGACGCCGCCACCTTCGGTTTCAACCGACGCTGGGACCGGCAGTTGGTCGATGGTGTCGCCTGGCAGGCGGCCCAGCCGCAGCAGCGCTGGCTGCTGGTGCAGGAAGACGCGCTGCTGGCCTGCGTGGACCGCACCAGCGCCGAACTGGCCGGGGTTGCCAACCGTCGCCGTTGGTGGTTGGTGAGGCCGGGCGATATCCATGGGCCCTGCGTGGCCAGCGCCGAAGAGCAGGAGCGCGAACGCGCGCTGCACCGGATCGATGGCGATGAGTGAGGTCTGCACTGCTGGCGGCCTGCCCGGGCGGGAACCGCAGGACCGTGGGCGCCGGTCGCGTCCAGTGCAGTCACGGGCCTGCGTGCCTGCGTGTGGCGATCGAGGTTGGCAATGATGTTTTCCCGTGGATCCGAGCCGGCCACGCCTGTTTCCCTGCCGCCGCTGCAGGGGCGTGCCGGCGTGGCGCACTGGATCGCCACCGTGGGCCTGTTCTGCATGCCCGCCCTGGTGCTGACCCTGCCGCAGAACCTGCTGCCGTACGGCATCCTTCTGCTGCTGAGCACGCTGCTGGCGCCGGACTACCTGTGGCGCGCGCGTGGCCTGGCCGGGCGGCCGGTGAAAGTGCTGGCCTGGCTGGTGGTGGCCGCGATCGCCTTCGCGCTGCTCTCGATCCATCTGTTCGAGCAGGGGCTGCGCGATATCGACAACCGGTCGCGGTTCGTCGTGATCCCGTGGATCGCCTTGTGGGTGTGTGCCTTGCGGCCGGATATCCGCTGGCTGTGGGCAGGTGCCCTGGCCGGCCTGCTCGGCACGATGGTGCTGTCGATCCTGCAGGTGGCCGGGGGCGCGCCGCGTGCCGACCTGAGCACCAATGCGATCGTGCTGGCCGACATCGTGCTGGTGCTGATGGTGCTGCTGGTCTTCTGCCGGCCACACCAGCGCTGGACCTGGGTGATCGTGGGCATGGTCGCCGGCTGCGTGACCATCGTGCTCAGCGGCAGCCGCGGCGTCTGGCTGGCGCTGCTGGCGCTCCTGGTGGTGATGGCGATGAGCCTGCGCTGGCGCACCGGGCGTGCGCGCCTGGGCGTGCTGCTGGCACTGGTGGCGATCGCCGGCACCTTGACCCTGACCATCCCGAGCCTGCGCGAACAGGTCCGCCTGACCGAGCTCAAGCACGACGTGGTGCGGATGGAGCGCGGCGACAGCGACTCGTCCGCCGGAGCGCGCGTGGAGCGGCTGCAGGTGGCCTATGAAACCTTCCTCGACCATCCCCTGACGGGGGTGGGCATCGGCCATTTCGACAGCGCCATGCAGCGCCTGCCGGTGTGCAGGGATGATCCGAGTGAGCAGCGCTGCCACCTGGGCCATGCGCACAACGATCTGGCCGAATGGGCCGCGACCCAGGGCGCCCCGGGCCTGCTGTTGCTGCTGGCGATCTATGGCGTGCCGCTGTGGGTGTTCACCGGTCTGCACCGGCGCAGCGGCGAGCAGACCTTCCGTGGCCCGGCCGCCGCCGGGATCATGGTGGTGGTGACCTATGTGCTGTGCGGGATCACCCAGTCGATGTTCGCGCACCAGATCACGGCCAGCTTCTACGTCACCATCGTCGGCCTGCTGGCCGGGTTGTCGATCGTCCAGGGCAATACCCGGCGCCTGGCGTTGGCGCGGGCCCAGGCCCAGGCTCAGGCGTCGGGCTGATTCCGCGGCGGGTCGGTGACCGGCTGCCCGTTCTGCAGCATCCACAGCATGATGGTCTTCTGGCGCACGTAGTTGGCGCGCACATAGGCGTAGACCAGCCCGTGCCAGCCATCGCGGAAGCCGCCGCGCAGCAGCAGCCCGCGCCAGAACCGCCACGCCGGCGCCAGGATCAGCTTGGGCAGGGTGGCGCGCTTGCCCCGCGCGAACTCGTGCTCGGCCATCATCCGCGCGTAGCGCTGGGTCTTGAGCAGCTGCTGTTCCAGCGAGCGGTAGGGGTAATGGATCAGATCACCACGCAGGGTGCCCACCGCGCCATCCACGCTGGCCGCCTCATGGATCTCGCGCTTGCCGCGCCAGCCGCCATGGCGGCGGTCGAACAGGCGCAGGACCCGGTCCGGGTAGGCATTGCCATGCTTCAGGAACTTGCCGAAATACGCGGACAACCGCGCGAAACGGTAGCCGTGGTGGCCGGCGAAGCCGGCAGCCTGCGCGGTCAGGATCGCCTCGCGCAGGGCGTCGCTGATGCGCTCGTCGGCATCCAGGCACAGCACCCAGTCGTGGGTGGCCTGCTCGACGCAGAACGCCTTCTGGCTGCGGAACCCATCGAACCGGCGCTGCAGCGCCCGCGCCCCGGCCGCCGTCGCGATCGCCACCGTGGCGTCGGTCGATTGCGAGTCCACCACGACGATCTCGTCGCAGAAGGCCAATGAGGCCAGACAGTCGCCGATGCGGTCGGCTTCATTGAACGCGATAATGCAGGCCGAAATGCGAGGCCGTTCAGTGGGAGCGGTCGAGGAGGACATGATGGCCGAGTACCTGCTGTTTGCGACGGAGCGTTATGCGCTGCCCATTCTCGCCCCTCTGGCGCAGGCGTTGCACGCATCCGGTCAATCGGTGTCGGCCTGGTTCGCCGATGGCGCCGCCGGCGCATCGCTGCCCGGCGTGCCCAACGTCGGCCTGAAAGAGGCGCTGGCGCTGCGCCCACGTGCGGTGTTCAGTGCCGCCAACTGGGTGCCGCCGTTCATCGCCGGGGCCAAGGTGCAGGTGTTCCACGGTTTCAACGTGCAGAAGCGCGACAGCGCCCGTGGCCACTTCCGGGTGCGGGGACTGTTCGATCTGTACTGCACCCAGGGCCCGGCCACGACCGCCCCGTTCCGCGAGCTGGCCGCGCGCGAGGGCCACTTCGCCGTGGCCGAGACCGGCTGGCCCAAGCTGGACCCGCTGTTCCGCGATGACGGCGGCCTGAGCGCGGGATTGCGCGTGCCGGCCCAGGGCCGCCCGGTGATCCTGTTCGGTTCGACCTTCACCGAGCGCTTGAGCGCGGCGCCACACCTGTACGACCAGATCGCGGCCGACATCGCCCGCGGCGATCACTACTGGCTGCTGACCCTGCACCCCAAGTGCGCGCCGGAGCTGTTCGATCGCTACCGCGCGCTGGCTGGCCCGCATGCGCGCTTCATCGAGCCCGAACAGGTGATGGCCGCGCAGCGCGCCGCCGATGTGCTGGTCTCGGACACCTCCTCGATCGTGTCCGAGTTCATCGTGCAGCACAAACCCGTGGTCACCTTCCGCAACCGGGTGCCGCAGCCACACATGATCGATTTCGACGACGCCACGCAGCTGCCCGCGATGCTGGCCCAGGCGTTGGATCCGGCGCCGGCGTTGATGGCCGAGATCCGGCGCTACGCCGATACCATCCACCCGTTCCGCGATGGCTATTCCTCCGAGCGGGTTATCGCCGCGACCGAGGATTTCCTGTCCGGCGAACTCGGCACGCTCAAGCGCAAACCGTTCGGTGCGTGGACGCGCGGCCTGCAGATCCGCAGGGATCTCGGGTATTGGGGACCGGCGAAGCGGTAAGGCAGGGTTTGCGATGCCTGCCGGGATGGCGAGGAGCCGGCCAGCGGCCGGCACTACCGGGCAGATCGACGTGGATGCTCATCACCAGGTAGATCCACGCCATGCGTGGATGCTCTCCTACCAGCGCAGGCGGCGCTTGGCCAACGCCCGGCCCAGCTGCTCGTACACCGCGCGTGCTTCGGCCTCCGGCAGGTACTGCAGCACCAGCGGCGTGCCCATGCCCGCGCCGGCGGTATCCAGCCACACGCTGGCCGTGCCCAGCCGGCGGTCCAGCGGCGAGCGGGTCAGACGCAGCGCCTGCAGCTTGTCCAGCTCTGCAAAGCGCCACCAGCGCTGCCACCAGCCGCCACGCACGGCCACGTAGTCGTCATCCAGGTGATAGCCGATGCGGTCCATCTGCCGGTGCGCGCGGAATGCCGACCACGGCAACCACAGCAGCAACAGCGCGCCCCACGGACCGCCCTGCCAGATCGCCGCCGCCGTCAGCAGCGGAACGATGCACAGCGCGCCCAGGTACAGCCGCCACCAGCCGCGCCTCTGAACCGGCTGCCAGCGCGCCGGCGGCCACTGCAGGTGCGGCAGCAGATGCTGGACCAGCCCATCGCACACGGCCGGCGTCGCCAGCGGCGCGAGTTCGCGCAGGTCACGCCGCTCGCCTTCGCCGGGGTTGCCGGCCGCGATATCGATGCGCAGTTGGCGGCGCTGGAACCAGCGCTGCAGGGCCGTCTCGCGCAGCGTCCAGGCCTGGATCCGGCGCCGCGCCACGCTGGTGCGCATGCGCGTCAACAGTCCGCTGGCCACGGTCAGCCGACGCTCGTGCTCACTGAGCCGGAAACCGTAATAGCGCAGCAGCGCGAGCACCACCGAGAGCACCCGCAGCAGCACCCAGAAACCGGCCACGGCCAGCACTGCGGCAATCGCCCAGAGCCACATGCCAGGGTGCAGGTGGCTGGCATAGCCGAAGGCCTGGCGCCCGCCTGCTTCGATCACATCGGACACGCTGCCACGCGGGAACAATTGCAGCATCGCACCCAGCACTGCCACCACCACGACCCAGCCGCGGTTGGACAATAGCCCGATGCGGATGACCTCGCCGGGGCCCAGCGCCAGCAGCACGTCCTCGGCAGGCTCGGCAAGCGCCGCCTCGCCCTCGGCCGCGGCCGGCGCTGCCTGGCCACGCTGGCGGACCAGCCGCTCCAGTGCGAGTGCCTGGTCCAGCTTGAGCACCCGCATCTCTGCTTCGGGTCGGTTGCCGCCGGCCGATTCCAGCTTCAGCTCGGCCACCCCGAACAGGCGGTGCAACGGGTTCTGGTGCACCACCACGTTGTGGATGCGGGCGAAGGGAATCTCGCGGCGATTGCGCGCGAACACGCCGCTGCGCACCGTGATTGCCGTCGCCCCGATCCGGTAGCGGTAAGTGAGGTACTGCAGCACCGAGTACGCCACCAGCACCACCACGGCGATCACCGGGCCGATCGACAACCAGAACTCATCGCGGTCGCCGCGCTGGCCGAACACCACCAGCGCGATCAACGGCACCAGGCCCTGGCGCAGCTGCATCAGCAGTACGAACAGCCACGACCAGGGATGCAGCCGCTGCTCCGGCGCGGCATCAAGCGGCGGCGGAATACTCACAGGGCGTCGTCGTCCTGGTCCAGCTGGTGCGCCAGGGTATCGCGCAGGCGCTCGGCATCGGCGCTGTCCAGGCCACTGAGTGTGACCGCGCTGAAGCGGCTGCCGGCGGTATGCACGACCAGCGTGCTCAACCCGGCGCTGCGTTCGATCGGGCCACGCCGCAGATCCAGGTGCTGCACGCGCGAAGTCGGTACGCGGGTTTCGTTCTGCCAGAGCAGGTCACGGCGCAGCCCGAGCCCTTGGGCATCAAGCCGCCAATAGGTGCGGCGCTGGCGGCGGAAGGCGAGCGCGGCACCGATCAGTGCGCCCAGCAGCACCACGCCGGCCGCGCCCCACCAGCGCCCCGGCAGATCGAACACCACCCACAGCGCACCGAACGCACCGCCGATCAGCAGCGCGCCGGCGATCGCGCCACCGAAGGCGGCCAGCGAGGCCGAACGCAGCGGCAGCGGTTGCCAGTCCGGCGCGGCGGGCGACGGCGGCAGGGGCGGCGGCACGGGAGTGTCGAGGAGATCGGACAAGGCAGGGCGCTCGGCTGGAAACGGGCCGGGCGCATGCGTGCAGGTGCAACCGCCCGTGGCGCAGACGGTAGCAGGTTGCCGTGGGCTATTGCGCGGCCTGGATCAGCGCATCCACATCGAGCAGGTGGCCGGCGCGTTCGGCCTTGGTGCGCAGGTACTGTTCGTTCTCGGCGGTGATGTCGCCGGTGACCGGCACGCAATCGACCACGTCGATGCCGGCATTGCGCAGGCGCTGGGCCTTGGTGGGGTTGTTGCTGAGCAATTGCACGCGGGTCACGCCCAGGCCCTGCAGCATCGCCACGGCACTGCCGTACCGGCGCTCATCGGCACCGAAGCCGAGCTGGGCATCGGCGTCGATCGTGTCCAGGCCGTCGTGCTGGTACCCGTAGGCGCGCATCTTCGCGGCGATGCCGGTACCACGGCCTTCCTGGTCCAGGTACAGCAGCACGCCGCCGCCAAGCTCTTTGAGCTTGCGCAGGCCACGCCGCAGCTGGTCGCCACAGTCGCACTTGAGCGAGCCGAACAGATCGCCGGTCAGGCAGGAGGAGTGCACGCGCACCGGCACCACGGCGGACAGGTCCGGCGTGCCGACGATGATCGCGACCTGGTCACGCTGGGCCACGCCGCCGCGGAACACCGCGAATTCGGTCATCCCGACCTCGCGCAGCGGCACCGGCGAGCGGGCCACCAGTTCATACGCATGCGCGGCCTGTTCGGCGCCCTGGCTCAGGTCGCACAGCGAGACCTGCGCACAGTCGTCGAAGCGGCGGTCATCGGCGGTCAGCAGCACGCCGACCATCGCCGGCAACAGCAGGCCGAGGCGGGCGATCTCCACCGCGGCATCGTCCAGCGCTTCGCCACCGGTCCAGCCCGGCGGCATCGCACCCGGGTCGCGCAGGTAGCTGAGCGAGGGCAGGGCATCGAAGTCGATGCCGGCCAGCGGCACGCGCGCGCCACGTTCGGCACTTACCCCGAGCACGCGGGCGCGGGTGGCGGTGAGGAACAGGTAGTGGCGATCTTCCGCGGCGGCGGCGAAGGCGGTGAAGCTGGTGCGGGTGCTGCTGTCCAGCGCGATGAAGGCCAGGCGCTGGCCGTGGCCATCGTCGATCACCACCGGGCGACCGGCGCGCAGTTCGGCCACCGCGCGCTCGCAGCGGATCGCGGCCGGGTCGCCGAACAGGGAAGAAGCAGAAGACATGGCAGGGGCCGTGGGGGACATCGTGGTTTCCACAGTGGGGACGGAAAGCGCCGATTCAATCGCGCCAAGGGCGCGACGCTGCGTCGCAGTCAGTGCGGATGGTCCTCGGTGGCGTAGGGATCGTCCTCGCCGCTCTGCGGTGGACGCAGCGTATAGCGCTTGTAGGTCCACTGATACTGCGCCGGATCGCGCCGGGCGATGCGTTCGATCCCGGCATTGAGGGCGCTGGCGGCGGTACGCGGGTCGGGATCGGCCACGGCCGGCGGAGCGGCCTCGATGTGCAGCGCGAAGTCCATGTCCGGGCCGATCCGCTCGCACCAGCCGTACAGCACGGTCGCGCCGGTGCGCTCGGCCAGCCGGTTGACCAGGGTCATCGTCAGCGCCTCCACCCCGAAGAACGGCGCGAACACCCCGTCGCCGGCCTTGGGCTGCTGGTCGGGCAGGATGCCGGTGGCGCCGCCGTCCTTGAGCACCTTGAACAGCTGGCGCACGGCCGGGCCCTCGGCCCGGACCTGCTGGACGTTGTCGCCGCCACGGACCAGCTGCAGGAAGGCATCGCCCACCGCTTCATCCGGGGCCTTGTAGACGATCGCGATCGGGCCGCGCGAGGCCAGCCACTGGTTGAGCAGCTCCCAGTTGCCGTAGTGCGGGGCGGCCACGATCACGCCGTTGCCGGCAGCCAGGGCGGCGTCGTACAGCGCCTCACCGTGGCGCTCGGTGAGCCGGGCCAGGTTGCGCTCGCGCGGCTGGGTCCACAGGCGAAGGGTTTCGATCGCCTGCAGCGCGGTGGAGCGCAGCACGTTCCGGTGCAGCGCCGCGCGTTCGGTATCGCTGAGTTCGGGGTAGGCCAGCTCAAGGTTGCGGCGGGTGACGCGGCTCTCACGGGCGTTGAGACGGATCCACAGCCAGGCCAGCAGCGTCGCGACGGCACGCAGCCAGGACCAGGGCAGGCGGGTGAACAGGGCAGCGGCGCGGTACGCCAGGCGGGCAGTGGTGTGCGGTTTCATCGCTGCGAAGTCTAGCCGCTGGCGGCCAGCCTGTCGGCGCGCGGGCGCGTTAAGGTAGGCCGCCTTCAGTTGCGGAGCCCTGCCGATGCTTGTCCTGATCCAGCGCGTGAGCCAAGCCAGCGTCCATGTCGAGCAGGCCGTCGTGGGCCAGATCGGGCCCGGCCTGCTGGCCCTGGTGGGCATGGAGCCGGGCGACACCGAGGCCCAGATCACCCGGATGGCCGATCGCCTGCTTGGTTACCGTGTCTTTGGCGATGAGACCGGAAAAATGAACCTGTCGCTGCGCGACACCGGCGGCGGATTGCTGCTGGTCAGCCAATTCACCCTGGCGGCCGATACATCCAGCGGGATGCGGCCGGGCTTCAGTACCGCCGCGCCGCCGGCGGAGGCTGAACGCGGATTCAATCGACTGGTCGATATCTGCAGACAAAAACATGCCCCGGGGGTGGAAACCGGCCAGTTTGGTGCCCATATGGTTGTCAGCCTGGTCAACGATGGTCCCGTGACCTTCCTGCTCAGACCCTAGCCCCCGGGACCACCGCCCGGGAACGCGGGGCGCCGGGCTGGTATAATGCTAGGTTCTATTCCCTCTCCCAGCCGGTGGCGCGAGCACTACATGGCCAACGAACGTCCTGCCCAGCAAAACGACATCAAGCTTCTGATCAGCAAGGGCCTGGAACAGGGCTACCTGACCTACGCCGAAGTCAATGACCATCTGCCCGACGACATCGTCGACCCGGAGCAGATCGAAGATATCATCGGCATGATCAACGGCATGGGCATTGATGTCCATGAAGTTGCTCCCGATGCAGAAACCCTGTTGCTCAACGATGGCAACACCGGCAACCGCGAAGTCGATGACACCGCGGCCGAAGAAGCCGCCGCCGCGCTGAGCGCGCTCGACACCGAAGGTGGCCGCACCACCGACCCGGTGCGCATGTACATGCGCGAAATGGGTACCGTCGAGCTGCTGACCCGCGAAGGCGAAATCGCCATCGCCAAGCGCATCGAAGAAGGCCTGGGCCAGGTCCAGGCCGCACTCGGTACCTTCCCGGTATCGGTGGAATCGCTGCTGGCCGACTACGACGCGCACAAGGAAGGCAAGAAGCGCCTGGCCGAAGTGATCGTCGGCTTCAACGATCTGGTCGAAGAAGTCCCGGCCCCGGCCGTGGCCGAAGACACCAGCGATGAGGCTGACGAAGACGCCGATGAAGACGACGACGGCGACGACGTCGAGGAAGAGGCCGGCCCGACCGGTCCGGATCCGGAAGAAGTCGCACGCCGCATGCAGGCCCTGAGCGATGCGTACACCGCGTTCAAGAAGGCCGCTGCCAAGGGCGACCGCAAGCCGCTGGCCAAGCTGCGCGACGACATGGCCGCCGTGTTCGTGACCCTGAAGCTGCCGTTGCCGCTGACCGATGTGCTGGTCAAGCAGCTGCGCGACGTCATGGCCTCGATCAAGTCCCACGAACGCCGCGTGCTGAACCTGGCGACCGTGACCGCGCGCATGCCGCGCAAGGACTTCATCCGCTCGTGGGAAGGCAACCAGACCAACCTGGAGTGGGTGGAAGACGCACTGAAGCGCAAGCAGAAGTGGTCCTCGGCCCTGCGTGACGTGAAGGACCAGATCATCGCCGAACAGCAGGCGACGATCGACATCGAGAAGACCACCTGGCTGGAACTGGACGAGCTGAAGGAAATCAGCCGCGCCATGGCCTACGGTGAAGCGCGTGCGCGCAAGGCCAAGAAGGAAATGGTCGAAGCCAACCTGCGCCTGGTCATCTCGATCGCCAAGAAGTACACCAACCGCGGCTTGCAGTTCCTCGACCTCATCCAGGAAGGCAACATCGGCCTGATGAAGGCCGTGGACAAGTTCGAATACCGCCGTGGTTACAAGTTCTCCACGTATGCGACCTGGTGGATCCGCCAGGCCATCACCCGTTCGATCGCCGATCAGGCGCGCACCATCCGTATCCCGGTGCACATGATCGAGACGATCAACAAGTTGAACCGCATTTCCCGTCAGATGCTCCAGCAGTATGGCCGCGAGGCTACGCCGGAGGAGCTGGCCAAGGAAATGGACATGCCGGAAGACAAGATCCGCAAGGTGATGAAGATCGCCAAGGAGCCGATCTCGATGGAAACCCCGATCGGCGACGACGAGGATTCCCATCTGGGCGACTTCATCGAGGACACCAACGTGGAGTCCCCGATCGAGAACACCACCAACATCAACTTGTCTGAAACCGTGCGTGACGTGCTGGCCGGCCTCACCCCGAGGGAAGCCAAGGTGCTGCGCATGCGCTTCGGCATCGACATGAACACTGACCACACCCTCGAGGAAGTGGGCAAGCAGTTCGACGTCACCCGCGAGCGTATCCGCCAGATCGAAGCGAAGGCGCTGCGCAAGCTGCGTCATCCGAGCCGGTCCGAGCAGCTGCGCAGTTTCCTGGATATCGATTGATCGATACCGGCGCATCGCGTTGAAACCCGACAGACCCCGCGCAAGCGGGGTTTGTTGTTTGGGGCGGGTGTCGCCGCGTGGTGTACTCGAGCCTAGCGGCGGCGCAGCGGATGGAGGGGTGTTCGAAGGGGTCGGGATCGCTAGGCTGATTTGGTGATTTCGTTGCGTGTTTCGTAACTTAATTACGGATTTTTTCTCGGTGTTCTCCGGGGTGATGTTATTTAAATCAATGGCTTGTATGTTTAATTGGGTTGCGGTTCGCCGAAGATTGGCGTATAGATTCGTAACTTAACTCGTCCCGAAACTCAGGCCATGGCCCGTCCCCGTACCGTCCAGCTCCAGACGCTGTTCGACAACCTGCCTGCTGGCGAGGTCGTATCAGCTGCCGATCTCGTCGATCGCCTGGGAGTTACCCGGACAACGTTGAGTCGTCTTGTCGCCGAGGCCGGGGACCGCGTGGTGCGACTGGGCCGCACCCGCGCCACGGCCTATGCCGTCCGCCAGCAGACCGCCGCGGGCAGCGAGTGGCCGCTGCTCCGTCTGCGCCCGGACGCCACCCTTGAAGAACTGGGCTCGGTCGTGGCACTCACGGGCGAGTCCTTCCACGTGTCGACCACCGCCGCACGCCCCAATCTGACCCGTTCGCCCAACGAGACCGTCGACGGCCACTTCCCGGGGCTGCCGTGGTATCTGGATGACCTGCGCCCACAGGGCTTCCTCGGGCGCATGTTCGCGCATCGTCGCGGGCGTGACCTGGGCATCCCCGACGACCTCAATCGCTGGCAATTGGGTGACACCCTGCAGGCGCTGGTACGTGCAGGCGGCACCGGGATCGGTGACCTCCTGCTCGGCGGCGATGCCGTGCAGATGGCGTTGCGCGCGCTCGATGCGCCTGGCGATCACGTCCTGGCCGGGCAGCGCGCACGTCGTTATCCCGAGCGCGCCGCAGCGGCCCTGGAAGGCGAAGACGTCGGATCGTCGCCCGGTGGCGAGCAACCGAAGTTCACCGCCACGGTGGAGCATGAGGGAGGGCGCTATGCGGCGCTGGTGAAGTTCGCGCAGCCCACCGCAGGCGAGGCCGCCGAACGCTGGGCGGACCTGCTGGTCTGCGAGCACCTGGCCCTGCAGTGCCTGCGCGACGCGGGCGTGCCCGCAGCGGCGTCCGAGATCCTCCAGACCGACACGCATACGTTCCTGGAGGTGCAGCGCTTCGACCGCACCGTCGACGTGCTCGGCCGGCGTGGCTTCGTCTCGCTGCTGGCGCTGTCCTCGGCCTTCGTCGGTGACGTGACCGTGGACTGGGGAACGGCTGCCGACGCGCTGCTGACGCAGCGCTGGGTCGATCGCGACGCGCAGGCCGCGATGGGAAGGTTGCACGCGTTCGGCCGGCTGATCGGCAACAGCGACATGCATCAGGGCAATCTGGGTTTCCACCTGGTCGATCGCGGCCCGCTGCCGTTGGCGCCCGCGTATGACATGTTGCCGATGTCACTGGCCCCCTCGCGCACGGGGGTGCTGCGTGCCGCTACGCCACTCGGCTCCATCGCGCCGGAGCGCAGCGGCGAGCTAGCGCACCTGCACTGGGCGGCGCCGCTGGCGGTGGACTACTGGCAGCGTGTGGCGGGTTCGGCGCTGCTGCGCTCGAGCGTGCTGCGTGACCTGGCAACGGAGAATGCGCGTCGGGTCCAGGAGATGGGTCAGCGTTTCGGTTGATGTGAGGGGTGCAGTGGAAAGCGCCTACTGGCCTCCACTACACTGTGCGGCCGCAAGGGCCTATAGCTCAACGGTTAGAGCAGAGGACTCATAATCCTTTGGTTGAAGGTTCGAATCCTTCTGGGCCCACCATCGAATCAGACACTTAGGATCAACCGCAGTGCCTTCGTCGTCAAGCCATCGCCCTCCGGTGACCGCTCGGTGACCGTTTAGGCTCCGCTGCCGTCACAGTTGGCCGCCACCTGCACCGCGTTCTCCGGGGTCCAAAGAGGGGCACGACGGCGTGCGTGGATCCACCGCTGAACATCGCTCTGATACCAGCGGGTTCCGCCACCGATCTTGTGCTTGGGTGGGAACGTCCCCTTCTCCATCTCGCGGTAGATGTAGCTCTTCTTCATCCCGGTCTGGGCTTCAACCTGCTCAAGCTTCAGCAGGACTTCGGGGATGTTTTCAGCTGCGCCCATGACGAGCCTCCATTGCGTCAGATGTGAATTCCGGCAGCAGCGCGCCCTGGGATCCGGCACGTGCGCGCCCCAACTGGTTTGCGATCTGCATCAGGTCCATGGTTGGATCGTCGAAGAGGGCCAGACCGATCTGGGCAGTCAGCCTCTGGCTCGCCGTTGCCGTGAGCGGAGCCGGTGTGTCGATCGTGGCGACGGCGTAAGCGCGCCAGGCATCGCGGGCGGCCTGCAGCTGCGGTTCTCCGACGAACGTGAATGTCAGAGACCAGCCGCCGCCGGCGGACTGCTCCGAACTGGTCAGAGCGGTTTCAAGCGCTGCTGCAACCGCGATCGCAGTGCGGTGCTGGTGGGCCAGCGGAGATCGGCTGTCCGTGGTGATGTGCTCGATGTTCAAGGCTATTTCTCCTTGGTATGCATTTCGTGGATCCGACGTGCTGCGGCGATTGCTCAAGCATCGCCCTGCAGAAGCATCGACGGGTCAATGTTCCAGCCCGCTTCGCGCGCGGCGCGCAGGCGCAGATCGTTGGCGTCAAACTCGTCCAGCTGCAGCAGGGTGATCACTCCCTCAACCTGGCGCGGAAGCAGAGGGCGACTGCGGCCGAATACGCGCCACACGCTGAGCACTTTGCAGTCCCATGCGGGGGCGAGGCAGGCCAACTGCTTCCCATGCTCGCGGCAGTACCGGCGGATCATGTCGCGCACTGTGACGTGCGCGGGGGCTGGGCCGCGCAAGGCGGCGCGTACAGATGCGGCTTTGAGGCCGGGGCTCATGGGACGTCTCCAAGTGCAAGGCACGGCTGCCGACGGGAGCGCACCTCACCGATCATCACGCGCGCTGTCTGCTTGGCCTGGTGGATCTGTTCCATCAGGCCGCCTCCACCAGCGGCATGGCCACCGGATCCAGGTTGGCCTCGGCCAGAGCGCGCAGCGGCGGTGGGCTGACGCTGTTGCCGACCATGCGCACCGCGGCGCTGGTGGTGAGCGGGGTGCCGTTGGCCGTGCGATCGATGATGTAGCCCACCGGGAAGCCCTGCGCGCGGTAGAGCTCGTGCGGCTTCAGCATGCGTAGACCGATATCCACGATGACGTAGGGCGTGCCCTTGATCACCACCGTGACCAGCGCCAGCCGGTCTTTCGTGGTGATGGTGTCGGCGGGATCGGTCAGGCTCGGCACGTTGGCGCCGGTGCCGTAGTACTTCACCAGGAATGCGGCCACGCGCAGTGCCCCGGCTTCCTGATCCGGCGATAGCTCGGCCAGGCCTGCGCTGACCAGTCGCTGCTGGCTGCCGGTGGCAGTAATGGTGCTGACCGGCTCGCGGGCATCGTTGCCTGCACCTTGGTAGAAGCCGCCATTGGCCTGCTCCACGAATGCTGATACGACGCCAAAGCGCGTTGCCCCGGCAAGTACGGTCGGGACCGGGTCGCGGAGATCATTGCCCACGACGTTCTGTGCCATCGCGGTCAGATGAGCGCAGGCCAGAGCATGGTGGCCGCCTTGCGCTGCGATGGTCGACAGAGGCTGCTGCGCATCGGCGCCAGCCATGTTGTTGCGAAGGGTAACTAGGCTCGCAGCCGCCACGGCATGACCACCGCTGCCGCTGGCAGTGACAGTGCCAACAGGAGCCCGGGCGTCCTTACTGCCAATGCCCCAGCGCTGCACTCCGCCTGGTCGGCCTTCGCCGTGCGCGGCCTGCACCAGCACCGGCGCCACCAGCGCGGTATCCGCCTTCGCGGTCATCGTGTACAGCGGGTCGGCGCCGGAGCGCGGCTCGGACTGGCCCGCGCGCCCGCCGACGCCGGCGAGGATCGGCGTCACCACTGAGAAGTGGCCACCCTTCACCCCGGCGCAAACCGTGCGCAGTGGCTCGTCGCCCGCCATCGTGCGCTGATTGCTGGCATTGGCATGCTCGGCAATGAAGGCTGCCGCGGCTTCGCTGTTGTCCGCGCAGCTCGCCGGCACCGGCACCACGAAGGGATCAGCGGCCTGCAGCACATGCCGCATCACGCCCTTTGCGACGCGGCGCATGGTGGCATCCGCGAGGTCACGTTTCCGTCCGAAGATGGAGGGGCAGGGGATACTGAAGTCCAGACAATCGGCGGCGGATACGCGCGGCTTCTGGCCCGGCGCGGTGCCGTGGCTTGCCGCCGGCCACACGATCGGCTCGCCGTCGCGACGGCCCAGCAGGAACAGGCGTTCCCGGCTTGTGCCGGCGCCGTAGTCGCTCGCCACGAGCTTGCGCCATTCGACCGCGTAGCCCAGCGCACGCAGCGCGGCGACGAACTGCCGCCAGGTGCGGCCGGTGCGGCTCTTGTCCGGCACCAGCTGCTGATGCTCGACCGGCACGCGCTCGCCGCGCGCTGCAACGGTGCCGTCCATCTTCAGCACGCGCCCGGTGGACTTGCAGCGCTTCGCGATCAGCGGGCCCCACGTCAGGATCTGCCACACGTTCTCCATCGAGAAGATGCGCGGGGCGGTATTGGTGCCGTTGACCAGATCGGCGCGCAGCAGCATGCCAATCCACTTCAGCACCACCCAAGACAGGGCGCGTGTCTTCCGGCTGCGCGGCTGGCCGCCCTTGGCCTGGCTGAAATGGGTGCAGTCCGGGGACGCATGGAACCAGCCAATCGGGCGGCCAGCCACGTCGACGCGCGGATCCGCATGCCAGATGTCCTCGCGGTGGTGGCTGGTGAGCGGGTGGTTCGCCGCGTGCATGCCGATCGCCAGTGCGTCGTGGTTGTAGGCGAGCGCCGGGTCTTGGCCCAGCGCTTGCTTCAGCGCCTCGCTGGCGCCGCCGCCACCGGCGAACAGATCGACCACGATCTCACCGGTGCGCAGGCGCGAGCGCTGCGGCAGGGGGAAGTTGAAGGAGCGGGAGCCATCAGCCATGGGAGCAGTCCTTGTGTTCGGTATCGGGGCGCAGCCTAGTGCGCCGGTTACGCGGCGGCTTGACGGTAGCCAGAGTGACTGGCCGCGCTGCGATGGCGGCACACGTGGCAAAATGCCGGCCAGTCTCCGGGGGGATCAACGAATGAGCACATTGGACGGCATTAGCCAATGCTGGGCCCTTGGAGAGGCTTGCCATCCTTGGTGGGAAGCGTGGGGAGCGGGTGCCACTCTCGCTACAGCTTTGGTGGCTGTCGGGGCGCTCGCAATCGCCTGGATCGGAGTCGGAGTTACCGCCGCGTCGGCGTTTGCAGTCTGGAAATTGGGCATAGCCGCCAATGCAGCAAGTGGCGAAGCCACACGAATTGCTGCGACGGAGTCTGCGAGAAATGCGTACGAACGGGAGCGGCGCATGTATCGGGAAGAGACTGAAGAGTTGCTGGTACTCATGCAGATCCACTTTGAAATCTCGAACAATGTGGATGTCATGAGGGAAGTAGTAATTTTGCTTCGCGGAGCCGAGCTTGGTCAGGCACTTTTCGTATTGGACAAGGCCTATCGCGGAAAGGTGTTCGAAGATGTCGGGCGCATTAGATTTCCGGCAACCAATTCGGTAATCGAACGCCTGCATTATCTTGATCGTGGCGTCAGCGGGCGACTCCTCCGTGCGATTGGAATGGTTGGTTACATACAGGAGATGGATCTCGAATCGGGTGCGGGGGACATGTCCGAATGGTTTGAAGAAGTGCACGACAGTCTTCTGCGAACTCTCCCGCTGGTGATCGATGATTTGACTGTTGTCCGCCAAGCGTGCGCAGGCGCTCGCGTGCGACTTGCGATCAATCGCTCTGGCGAGACCGATTAGTCTTCCAGATGGATGCAAGGCAACTCCAGAAATTCGGGAAATATCAGCCATTGCCCACTCCCGGCGCTGCATCGCGCTGGTCGATCAGGTCCAGCTGTGCGGCGATCAGCGCACCCGCCCGCACCAGGTCGCGGCGCGCATCAACCGGCTTCCACCAGTGGGCCTCCCACGGCCAAATGGCCGGTGGGTTGAGCCAACCTATGTGACCGCGCGTTCCGGCGTCCAACTCCATCGCGGCCAGCTGCGCATATGCAACGGCTGCCTTCGCCAGTTCTCCCCGCTGGTACTGCTCATCGTGTGTAGAGGTGAAGCGCTCGGCCGCCATCTGCCGTTGGCGTTCGATTGCGATGGCTTGAACGCCCGGCCCCAGGTCGATGCCCTGCGCAGGAGGAGCGGCGTAGAGTGGAGCATCCCCGGGCTGCATGGACGCACCGAACCTGAGCACATTGCCGCTAAGCGTTCCGTCCTTGCCAGCCATAAGGAACAGGTGCCGAGGGTCAATACTGGCAACCGGCAGCTGCGCCCCCGGCTGGCGGGCGGCGAGGGCGGCTTGCCAGGCGGCTTGCCAATCTTCCCACCGAACCTGCTGTTCGGCTGGGCCATATTTCTCCGCATGCACGCCGTTGTGCATGTCGCGTGTCGGAGCGCCAGTCTGCCAGCGGGTCTTGAATTTCTCGCAATGCCACGCCTCAAACTGCGCCCGCGCATCCCCCTGCACCTCGCCACCCTGCTGCTTGCCAGTTGCGGCGAGGTGCTGCGCCAGCGCGCAGGCGAAGTCGGCGGCCAGCGTCGTGGTGATGTAGCGGGCGAAGTCGTGGCGACGAAGCTCCCGCGCGAAGAAGTCCGCGACGTAGCGGCGGCCGCCCTCGCTGGTGCTGAGGTCATAACGCGCCACAGATGTCGCGTTATCGCCGGAAGTGCCGGTGTTCTGCGCCACAGATGGCGCTTTGTGCATCTCGGTCGTCATGGCTGGCTTCCCTTCTCGTGGTCTCTGATGCGGTCGATGAGGTATGTGGCTTCCTTTCGCCATTTGTCGCGGTCGAAAGGGTTGAGGTTCTTGGCGAGGTAGTGGAGCTGTTCGAGCGGCTGGATCAGCCAGGTGATGCGGAAGGGCATGGAGGAGCGGTGGTCGCGGAGCGGGGCGTGCGGCCGGCAGTCCGGCCCTGCGAGCCATTCGGCTTCGTCGCAGTCCAGGCACCTGCCGTCACCGTTGCTTCCGGGCGGCCAGCGGTGCTGCTGCTTTCCGACCGGCGGGTGCAGGTAGAGCGCGCGGATGATCAGATTCCGGCGCCGCGGGTTGGCCACGTCCTCGGGCTCGGCCTCTTCCCATGGCTCTCTACTGCCGCGTCGCCGGCACTCATACCTGACCGGCTTCTGCGAGCCATACAGCTGCTCCATGAAAACCTTTGCCCAGGCAGCGGCAACCTCGGCCGGCACGGGCTCGCCGGCGGCGCCAGCGCGGCGCATGGCGCGCACCGTAGAGGCGACGGTCGGCGTCTGCATGCTCAGGCACCCGCGCTGCTGACGCGGAAGGAAGCAGCTAGCACGTCGAACAGCTGGCCCAGCTCGCCGGTCTGCAGAGCAAAGCGCGCGTCCAATTCCGCGCGCCGACCGTCCTGGTCGGTGGCAGCCAGCTTGTCCAGCGCCCCGTCTAGGAACTTCAGCTTGCGCACGATCAGATCGTCGCCCAGCACGAAGGACAGGTTGTCCTGAAGGACCAGGGCAAGCTTTGTGACCTGCTTGCCGGCGTCCAGGTGACGGCCGATTTCATCGCTCAGCAGCTCCTGTTTCTGCAGGCGCGCGACGCTTCCTCCTTCGACGGGATCACGCAGTTCGGCTTCTTCGCCAAGGGCCAGGTATTCCGGCAGGGGCTCGCCAGCGATCCAGCCAGTCAGTACCGATCGTGTGGCGACTTCCGCGTTCAGTGGCATGGCTGGGAAGGAGCCAAGCAGAGCGCGGATATCGGAGATCACGCTCTCGCCATTGCCGCGGCTGCTGCTATCCACGAACGCCACTCCGCGCTTCAAGTCCAAGAACACGTCGGTGCGGCCAGAAGTGACCAGGGCGCGTGGCATCAGCTCGTGCAGGAGGTCGTCCTTCATGCGCTTACGCTCACGTCCGCCAGGCTTGCGCCCCTCAATTTGCTCGATTTCCTCGATCTTTACCGCCAACAGGTTGTTGACCGCCGCGCCAGGCAGGATCTTCTTCTCGGTGCCGACGGTCAGCCACAGCCAGTCGCCGATGCGGTGGGACAGTACGGCGGTTTCCTCCCGGCCGAACGGCGAGATGAAGCCGCGGGAGGTCATTTCCAGCGGGCCGACCGGCTTCAGCTGCAGCTGCGGCAGCAGTGCATCCACTTCGGAGAAGTCGGTGGCGATTGGGAAGCGGAACAGGATCAGGTTGCGAAGGAACATGTGATCTCCAGATCAAGTCTTGTCGACGGCGCGGTGGCGGGTGTATCCGACGCCTTCTATCGGGATGCCGCGCCAGGTCAGTGCTGCGGCGGTGAGCGGTGCGGGGCGCGCGTCGCGCCACTTCTCCTTCGATCCGGCCTTGCGGCGTTCCAGCCAATCGGCCTTGGCTTTATCTCGGCGTGGTCGCTGCATGCGGCTCAGGATCCGGCGGACGCAGTGCCTCAGGTCCGCAGCGTTCACCACGATGCGAGCGGGGAGGGTGCTCTTAGCGAGCCCGTAGCCGTCCACATAGGCGGACACCTGGGCCCGAACGATTTCGACCTTGGGAGCATCGCCATTCGGTTTCTCAGGGAATTCGGGTTCACGGGCGAAATCGACAACGATGGTCGGGGCGTCGTCCGCCGGCTGGTGGGAGTGCTCATTGGCTCCCTGCGCTTTCCGCGCTGCCGGCGTTGTCGGGTTGGTTGCTGCACCGGTGCGCGCAACGGCACCGGATTCAAAATCCGTGTGGGTCATCGGGAGTGCCCTCGAGGTCGTTGTTAATCCGGTCGATCCGGATGGGGTGAATGTCGTTAGGTACGTTTCGGCGACGTCTCAGCGAAGTTGGGTCCGCGGCCAGAGGGCCGGCATGCGCTTCTGCCATCCGGCGTAGTTGATGCGGTGGCCGGCCTTGACCGCGCGCTGGTGCATCTCGCCGAACTGCACGCGCAGCCCATGGAAGCGATCGGGGTGCGCGACCAGTGCCGCCCGGTACCGCTCCAGGCGCTGCTCTGCAGTCGGTCGGACGGTGCTGGCGAACAGGGCGTCATGACCGCCTCCCAAAAGATGCAGGCCGTCCATCAGCGCACCAGCCTGTGCACGCCTGGGGAGATGCGTTCGCGGCGTTCGGCGGCTTCTCGCTCCGCCTGGCCGCTGCCCTGATGGAAGCGATACGGGTGCCGGCGCGGGCTCTTGGCGCGATCCAATGCCGCGCGCTGGTCTTGGGACAGGGCCGGTGCCGGCAGCTTGATGGCAGGGGCTTTCATTCGATGTGGTCCTCGCTCCTGGCGTGCTGACGGAGCGCGTGGTCGATGGCCTCGCAGTCGTCGCAGACATGGTTGTTGGTCGGGTCGCATTCGCAGCGGTGTGCTGCAAGCGCGATTGGGCTCGCGAGGGGCGGGATGCCGATGCGCATGTGTTCAATGAAGTCGTGCTCGGTCACGAGTCACCGCCCTTGGCGAGCAGCATGCGGCGCAGGCTCTTTCGCACGTCAGCGATGGCCCGGCCCGCGCTGGCTCGGCGATTCAGCACGGCGAAGGCGGCAACGTCTGCGGCAGCTGCTGCCTGATTGGGAGAGAAGCCCATGCTGGCCGCGGCGGTGGCTACGGCCTTCGCTGCTCCAGCCGCGCGCTCGGCGAGAGGGTAGGTAATGGCGGCGATCATGCGGCACCGTCCTGGCTGATCGTGTAGCCGCGGTTGCGGGTGGCGTTGATGCGGTAGCCGTGCTGGCCCAGCTTCTGGCGCAGGCGGCAGATGGTCACTTCCACCGTGTTCGACTTGCGGGCGTTGGCGCCGTACAACTTCTCTTCCAGCGAAGCGCGGCTGATGGGAGCTTCGCCCGCATCGATGATCAGCTGCAGCACCTTCGACTCGGTCGGACTGAGTGGCAGGCGGGCGCCGCCGACCATTGCGGCGCGCGGCTCAGTGCGAAGGGCGGTGATCACGGCGCCACCTCGATGAAAGCCAGGTCGTGCATCACGCACTGAGCCCGGGTCAGCACGGCGGGCGTGCTCGGCAATTTGCCGTCTGTGGTCAGCAGGGGGAAAACTGCATTGGCCCGGACGCATGCCGCGGGGGAAACCTGGTAAGAACCGCTCAGCACGGCATCGGCCGCGTCGAGGGCTAGCTGCCAGCGTGCAGGCTGGAAGTTCTGGGTGAGGGCTTTGGTGATGCCGGGCGCGCAGTCGGGGACACGACTCGCGTCGCGGAAAGCGTTGAGGCTGGTGTTTGCCACCGTGGCGCGCAGGGCCCAATCGTCGGCGGCGGCCAGTTCGTACACGGCCAAGGCTGCGCAGATTCGCGGGCTGGTGATCACCAGCCTGTCGGGGGCGTCCTCAGCGGCATCCGCTGCCGGCGCTTCGCCGGGAACGGCCCAGGCCGCAACGGCCAAGACGATGAAGCAGGCGAGGGCGATAAGGCCGAGGCGGGCTGATCGCAGGTTGCTGTTGGTCAAAGGCATTGCTTGGTCTCCGTCCCGGCGATTGCCGTTGGCGGAAACAATAGCGCTGCTATCTAACCATTACAATAGCGATGCTGTTTATACAGGCTAATTCGGTGCAAAAATTTCTGAATTCGTTAAGAAATCAGGATTCCCAGCGCCTCAAACAGCCTGCGTACGCGTTATCACGGAACTCGCCTTGAGCGACTTCCTTGGCCGAATCGGTTGAGAGGCGGGGCATTTCATACGCTTCGCGTACGTACCCTATGTAGGGTTCCCCCTGCTTTGTGGCGGCAGCCATCACGGTCGACATCGCCACCCCGGCCTGCCTCGCCGACATGATTCTTTCAGCAGCTGTCGACTCGCCTTCGCACAATTCAGCGGTAGACGATCGGAGAGTGTCCATCGCCTGCTGGGCCTCTGCAGCAGCCTCATTCGCTGAGGCTGCTGCGCGCGCAGCTGCTGCGCGCGCCGCGGTGTTGTCGCCCCCGGCATTGGCGCAGCCGCTCAGCGAGATGGCAAGAAGGGTCATGACAGTCAAGGACTTTCGCACTCGTGGTTCTCCTTTCATCCGTAGCGGCTGCGCAGCAGCCCTGCATCTTCGAAACTGACACCGTCCCGCATGCAGTCCTCGGCCCTCTCCAGGTCTTTGTGGAGCTGGATCAGATCATCATCAGGTAGGTGCTCGATGCCCATGTACCCGAAGCATGCCTGGTCGATGAGCAACTGCATTGGTGCGCCCCACCTGCGCAGGAAGTGCCGAATCATGCGGTAATGGGATTCGCGCAGGACAACATCCATGCGCATTGCAGGCCTGGCGCCAGACGCCATGGATGGCCGTGCATCAGCCGGCTTTGCGCTTCCTACCGCCGTTAGCATGGGCTTCACGCCCATCTTCCGCTGCGCGCGCAGTGCGATTAGCTGCGCCAGCTTGTCCATTTCCTGATCGAGATCCATCGTTCCCCTTCCCTTGTTTTCTTAAATCTGCGGCAAGTGCTACGCGCAGCGCTTGGGCAAATAGATCGGGGGATTGCTCGACATCGAATGTCTCACCTGTGGCCAGATCCAGAGCCTTGCGCACCACAGCGATGGCGGAGTTCACGATATCGGCGTCAAGTCTCGCAACCTGAGACGTGCCGAAACGATCCATCAGACGTGCGTATTCGGCGCTGATTTCTTGGGGCTGCAGACCCAGCACATCGGCCAGTGCTTCAGCCTTGTCCCAAGGAACCGGGCGAAGACCAGTCGCGAACTGGGAGATGAAGCTGGGGGTAACTTCCAGGCGCTCAGCTACCACTGCCTGTGTAAGGCCAGAGCGAGTGATGGCCTCCGCTATCGAGCGGCCTTCGGTGGTCTTGGGGTTGGCTGGCCTAGGCATATAGCGATGCTATTTGAAGGGGTTCAGGAAGACGAACAGCGTTGCTATTTACATGCGTTAATAGCACTGCTATGTTTGGCGCATGAACGCACTGACTCAGACCGTGACACCGATCCAGAAGGCCATCGACGCGGTAGGTGGACAAGGCGCGCTGGCGCGTTTGCTAAAGGTCCATCCGGCCTTGGTATCTCAATGGCGGACGGGCCGGAGGCCCGTTGCTGCCCACCACATTCTGTCGATTGAGGCGATGACCCAAGTGTCTAGGCACGAACTACGGCCCGACATCTTCGGTGGGAGCGCCGGGTCCGAGCCTGACCCAGACGCAGATCGCATCGTCCCGGTAGAGGGGGCATGAGCGATGCGCACTGGAGCTCTCCACCACTCGTCGCAACCCAGTGATCTCGCTTCTGCCTTAGCTGACGGAATGACCCCCCGGCAGCTCAGCGAGGTTGTTCTTTCCTCGGGCCTTCCACCGCAAGCCGGGTCGTCTCGCTCACCACCGCAAGCCCCCGCTGCAAGGAGGACTCGAGCTGGCTCGCATGTGGCCGTTTCGATGCCCCCTGGTTGGACCTTGGAAGAGGCACCAGAGGGCAACTACACCATTCGCTCAGCTGACGGACGTGGGCCCGGAGAGCGTGGGCCTGACATGCATGTCGATCTCGCCCACGTCGCCCTGAGTAATGAACGAAAAAGATCCGTTCGCCAGCAGAAGAAAAGTAACCGACGAGCCTGAGTGGAAGTGAACCGTAACGTCCACGTCCCGTCCGTTGGGGTTGTTGATGGTGGTTGTTTTTCCGGGCTGAGGTTCCAGCGGAATCTTGAAAACCTGATCGTTTTCCATGGCGCACTCCCTGCGTGCTGTGTTGTTGGCACAACAAGCTTAACGCCGGGAGTGCGCTACCCCAACTCAATTTGTGGGTCGTCCTGTCCATGGCGACCACTTTGCATCGCCTCCCGAGGTGCGTAAATGAAGCCTGATCCTCAGTACCAAGAACCGCGATCAGCGGTGGTGTTCCGCCACACGACCGACGCTATCCGCAACAGCGGCCACACCGATACGAGCCTGGCTCAGGCAATCGCCGAGCAATACCAGGCAGACGTGGCCCCCAGCGAGCGCAACGTCCAGTTCCACTCGGGCGATGACGCCGACAGCATGGAGCGCGCGCTGAAGGCGAACGCCCAGCTGGTTGGCCGGATCCGCAATGGCACGGTCAAGATGCCAGTGGATCTGGAAGAGTCCTGGGTGCGCGCGCTGCCGCCGCAGTGGCGCGACGCCTGCTCACGCGAGTTGGCCCAGCGCTATGGCTTCCTGGGCGCTCGGATCCCGATGATGGAACCGCATGCTGGCGTGCTGGCTGTGGCCCGTTTGTCGGTCGAGTTTGGCCACACTCTGGAAGCGCTGACCAACATCCTGGCCGACGGCCGCATCTGCCCGAAGGACATCCCCGAACTGCGCCGCGCGCTGGACGAGATGGGGCAGCTGGAAGCCGAGCTGATCACCGCGAAGCGCTACGTCACCGGCCACCTGCAGGATCTGGCACCGCGCGCGGTCAGTGGTGGGCGCCCATGACTTCGGCAGTCATGGTGAGCTGGGCGATCGCCGTGGTCGGCGAGTTCGAAGCCGCCGGCCGCCGTATCCCTGAAAACCTGGTGCAGCTTCTGCCCATGGTGGACGTGGTGTTGTGGGCTAAAGAACAGCCGCAGCCACTGCAGGTGGATGCGCTCCAGGCGCAGTTTGGCCTCTCCCGCGCTACCGCCTACCGGTGGCTGACTGCGCTTCAGGACGTGCACGATCCTGCTGCTGCTCGCAGCAGGTTGCCAGACGCCCGTGCGCCCTTCGCCGGCCGTCCCAAGGAGGCGCAGTTGCAGCGCGGCGTGGGGGATCGGGTGTGATCTATTTCGAGATGTACCCCGGCGACTACCTTAAGGACACAACGCGGCTGTCCCTGATCGAGCACGGCGCCTACTTCAAGCTGATGCTCGCCTACTACGCAGAAGAGCAGGCGCTACCGGAGAGCTTGGCAGAGCTGTACATCATCGCCGGCGCTATCACCGGGGGCGACAAGGCAGCGGTCAAGAAAGTCGCCGAGCGCTACTTCCCGGTGGGTGACGATGGACTGCGCCACAGCAAGCGCTGTGACGAGCAGATCACCAAAGCCCAGGGCCGCATTGCCGAGGGCAAAGGGCGACGTGATGCGCGGAAGAGTAATGAGACGGAGCGCCAAGCACGGACCCGTGCACGCAGAACGATGCTTTTCGAGGATCTGCGGGCCGTGGGCGTGGTTCCGGAGGGTCTGGTAACGATGGCTGAGCTTAAGGCTCTCCATGTCACGCATGTCACGCACAGCGAAAGCGTGACTAATGCAGCTATGTCACGCGTGACTGACCGTGACATGTCACACCTGTCACGCGTGACAGGGGGTGTGATCACAGGTGTGAACACGGGTAACCAGACCCCAGACCCCATATCTATTACTCCAGATACATCACTGCACACTCAGAGATCTCTGAGCGGTGTGACCGATGCCGGGCGTGCGTGCCTGCTGATGCGCCAGGCCGGTTGCCACTCGACCAACCCCAGTCATCCCGACCTTCTCGCCGCGCTGGCCGAAGGTGTGACCCCGGAGGAATTGGGTGACACCGCAGCCGAGGGACTGAGCCGTTCCCCGCCTGTCGCCAAGCCCTTCCCCTGGGCAATCCAGACCGCTCGAAGCCGAAAAGCCGCCGGCGCAACGCCGACGAACACCACCACCACCGGAGGCCCCAATGCAAACTCTCAGCTCGGTTCTGCCGACCACGTCGCAGAGCAGCGGCGCAAATTCGAACAGCGCTCGGCAGCTGGCGGCTTTGGCGGACCAGGCAGCGACGTCATCGACGCCGACTTCGAACTCGTCCAGCACTGACCCGGATCAGCGCGCGGTGAGTGCCCTGTGGACGGTATGGGAGCGCATGGCTGGCATGTTCCCCGGGAAGTGGGTGCGCGAGAATGGCTCATCCCCGGTGAACAACGCCGGTGGCCTGACGACCGCAGGAGAACTGTGGTTCCAGGTGCTGACAGGCATCACCCCGCGTCAGGTAGCAGACGGCCTGGCCAACTGCCTACGCAGCGCCCTCCAGTGGCCGCCGAATCCCGGGCAGTTCCGTGCGATGTGCCTCGGCGTCCCGGCCTTGGCCGAAGTTGATGGCCAGATGCGGCCCGGCCAGGCCCACAGCGGATTCACCGTGCTGGTGCGGTCGAAAATGGACCTGCACGCCTACGCCACAGCCGAGAGCGGCGCGGTGCAGCAGCGCATGGTGGCTAACGCCTACGAGCGGGCGGTGAAGCACGTCATGGACGGCGGCGCCGTGCCCGCGCCGGTGGCCGCGCTGCCCGCGCCGAAGCCCGAGCCGCAGGTGGTGCGCGATCGCGACGCGGCGCGCAGCGCCATGGCACAGGCCGCCGTTGAGCTGGGATTTGGAGACATGCATGGAGCCGACTGACATCCGCGCCTACCAGCGGCAGCTGGTGCTGTTCTGCCTGGGCATTCATGGCGACAGCACCGCAGCTGAGGCACTGGAACTGATGGGCAACGCGGCACTGGAGGCAGGCGCGCCGCGAGAGGCCATGCTACTCACCACCGCTGCCGCGGCCGGGCTGTTGCGTGAGCTGGACCGCGAGGGGCTTGTTCGTCGTTGCGAGAACCGCGCCAGTGGCCGCGACGGTCGGCCTGTAGCCACCTGGGCAGTTAGCGATACAGGCCGCGTGGACAGCATGCCGCTTCCCCCCTCGGGTCAGCAGCAGCTGGCCATGCCGCAGCTGGCACCGGCACCGACGCACCGCACCCGCGGTGGCTTGACCATGCAGCAGCTGATGGGCCTGCTCAACGTCGAGTTCGACTGCATGCTCGAGCAGATGGACCGTGAGCACCAAGCCACACAACAGCGTGCGCGCCACGACTTCGAGGCATTCCGACAGCGCGCGATGCGCGTATGGGCTGCTTCAGAGGCGTCCGCCTGATGGCTCCGAAGACGAAGGGTCGCCGCTCGCTGCGCTACGCCACCACCCAGGAGATGCCAGAGGGCATGCGGCGGCTGGTCGAAACCAGCACAGCGGTGGCACCGCAACCCTCCGCGGCGCGTGCCTACCGGCCCCCGGCCGCCGCGCAGCCCTTGGCGAGCGGCAACGCCGCCGGCAAGGTCTCGCGCGGCAGGCCGCGCCACGTGCCGGGCGAGATGAACAAGACCGAAGAGGCCTACGCCGCACACCTGACGCTGCAGCTGGCCGCTGGCGCGATCGCGTGGTTCCGCTTCGAGTCCGTGAAGCTGAAGTTGGCCGAGAAGACGCACCTGACCATCGACTTCTTCGTGATGACGGCAGCCGGAGATCTGGAGGCGCATGAGGTGAAGGGCTTCTGGGAGGAAGACGCCCGCGTGAAGGTGAAGGTGGCCGCGGCGATGTATCCGTTCCGGTTCCTGGCAGTCCAGCGCGCCCCAGGCGGCGGCTGGAAAACGGAGGTGTTCTCTTGAACGTGATGATGATTGGCGGCGCCAGCGTGCGCCGCGACGACGTGGGAAGGTTCTGCCTGAACGATCTGCACCAGGCCTCCGGCGGCGCCAAGCGGCACCAGCCCAGCGACTGGCAGCGCCTGAAGCAGACCGAGGAACTGGTGGCCGAACTGGTCAAATCCGGGGATTCCCGGGTTTACCCGGTGCACTCCGTGGCCGGCCGCTATGGCGGCAGCTACGTGGTGCGCGAGCTGGTCTACGCCTATGCGATGTGGATCAGCCCGAGCTTCAGCCTGCAGGTGATCCGTGCGTACGACGCGCTGGCTGCCGGCACTCCCGCACCTGACCCGATGCAGGCGCTGACCGATCCGGCGACGCTGCGCGCGCTGCTGCTGTCCTACAGCGAGAAGGCCGAGATCCTTGAGGCGCGCGTGCAGTACCAGGAACCACAGGTCCGCGCGCTGCTGCGGCTGACCCAAGCCGATGGCGCCTTCAACATCAGCACCGCGGCCAAGATGCTGCAGGTACAGCCCCGCCAGCTGTTCGCCTGGTTGTCTGAACACGGCTGGATCTACCGCCGCGCCGGCAGCAAGAACTGGCTGGCCTACCAGACCCGACTGCAGCAGGGCGTGCTCGCGCACAAGGCCAGCGTGCAGCGCCGGGATGGTGAGCCGGATCGCGTGCACGAGCAGGTGCTGGTCACCGCCAAGGGTCTGTCGCGGCTGGCCGAGAGCATCGACCGGGACCAGATGACCTGGGCGCAGGCCGACGCGGCGAGCGGGCTACAGCTGGCTGCGGAGGTGACCTGATGGAAAACGCATTGGTGAATGAGGCTCGTTGGCTGGCGGAAGAGGCACATGCCACCCAAACCGATAAGGCTGGCCGGCCATACATCGAGCATGTGGCTCGGGTCGCAGCGGCGGTCGCCGGCGATGACGCCGCCGAAATGGTGGCATGGCTCCACGACGTACTGGAGGATCAGCCGGCCTTCGCGACCAGCGTCATCCTGTTCCCGCAGGACGTGGTGGAGGCTGTGTTCGATCTGACACGCGGCGTGAACAAGAGCGAGGCGTTCTACTACTGGAACATTCGGCAGAACCCCCTGTCGCTCAAGGTGAAGCTGGCGGATATCGCCGACAACAGCGACGAATCGCGACTGGCCCTGCTGGATCCTGAAACGGCAGCTCGCTTACGGGCGAAATACGCCAAGGCGCGCGCTGCGCTGGGGGTGAAGTGATGGGCGGTCCGATCATCACGCAGCGGGAGGTGGCACCGATGAAGCCGGGCACTGCCATGGAAGAGCAGCTGCAGCTGAAGGGCATTGGCCGGCTGCTGGCCGGGTTCGGGTATCGCTACGGGTCGGAGGTCCAGCTGCACGAGGTTCTGGCCACTGTCTTGGATCGCGCGGGCCATGCGCACGTGCGCGAGTACCGGCTGGACGCCAGCAACCGCGCTGACTTCTGGCTGGATGGCCTGGTGATCGAGGTGAAGGTGGCCGGCTCGCTCGCCGATGCCCTGCGGCAGGTCGGGCGCTACATCAACCTGCCGCAGGTGCGCGGGGTGCTGCTGGTCACCACAGAGCGCTGGGGGGAACGCCCGCTCGTGGCCCGGCCGGCCTGGCACGGCAAGCCCTTCAACATCATCCGCCTGAAGAGGCAGGCACTGTGATGCAAACGACCTATGGCACCCTCCTGTACAGCGCCGCCGGCAGCACTTGGCGTGTGATCTGCGAGCCGCAGGTGCGTGCGCGCATGAAGCGCGTGTTTCCCCGGGTCCGCCAGCACGCCGCTGAGCACATCGACCTGTCGGCCACGCCCGAGAACAGCCGGGAGCTGCAGTGGTTCACGCAGCGCTACCCGCTCTCGATGGATGCCGACACCGAGCGCGCGCTGCAGCTGCTGGCCGCGGAGCATGTGGATATGGAGCGCAGCCTGGGCGAACTGCTGGCCGGCCGCGTGCAGATCCCGGAGTTCACCCTGGCCAAGCCGCCGCGTGAGTATCAGCGCGTGGCGGGGGCGCAGCTGTCCATTCGTGGTGGCCTGCTGCTGGCCGACGATCTTGGCCTCGGCAAGACGGTCACCGGCATCTGCCCCATGGCCGCCGCGGGCAACCTGCCGGCGGTGGTGGTGTACCCGGCGGCGCTGCCGAACCACTGGCCGGAGAAGCTGGCCGAGTTCGCGCCGCAGCTGCGCGTGCACCACATCAGGAAGGGCGCGCCGTACCCGCTCGTGCGTCAGCCGAAGCAGCGGATCAAGGATCTGTGGGACACGCTGCCCGACGTGATCCTGGTCAGCTACCACAAGCTCCGGGGCTGGGCTGAGACGCTGGGGGAGATTGCGCAGTACGTGGTGTTCGAGGAATGCCAGCAGCTGCGCAGCCCGGACAGCAGCATCCACAGCGCCTGCCGCCACCTGGCCAGCCGAGCACGACTGCGCATGGGTCTGACCGCCACCCCGATTTACAACTACGGGTGCGAATTCTTCCACGTGGTCGACCCGCTGCTGCCGGGGTGCCTGGGCACTTATGACGAGTTCCTGCGGGAATGGTGCATCTCCGCGCCGGGGGAGAAGGCCAAGCTGCAGGACGCAGAGCAGTTTGGCCAGTACCTGCGGCGGCAGGGGATCATGCTGCGCCGCACCCGCAAGGAAGTAGGGCGCGAGCTGCCTGCGCTGTCGAAGATCCCGCATGAGGTGGAGGCCGACACCAAGGCGCTGGACGCCATCACCGGCGACGCCGCAGCGCTGGCGCGGATCATCCTCCGGGCAAACGAGCAGTACCGCGGCGAGAAGATGCAGGCCGCCGGTGAGTTCGACCGGCTGCTGCGGCAGGCTACTGGCGTGGCCAAGGCACCCTACGTGGCAGAGTTCGTCAGGCTGCTGCTGGAGAGCGGCCAGAAGGTGCTGCTGTTCGGGTGGCACCGGGAGGTCTACAGCATCTGGCAGGAGAAGCTTGCTGCGTACAACCCGGTCATGTACACCGGCAGCGAGTCGCCGACCCAGAAGCAGGCGGCGAAGGATGCATTCATTGCCGGGGACAGCCAGGTGATGCTGATCAGCCTCCGCTCTGGTGCTGGCATCGACGGGCTGCAGCACGTGTGCAGCACCGTGGTGTTCGGTGAACTGGACTGGTCGCCTGGCGTCCACGAGCAGTGCATCGGCCGTGTGCACCGCGACGGCCAGGCAGAGCCGGTCATGGCGTACTTCCTGCTCTCCGACAGCGGCAGCGACCCGATCGTGTCGGACGTTCTCGGGGTTAAGCGCGAGCAGATCGAGGGCGTGCGCAGCCCCGGGGAACACCTGATGGAGCGTCTGGACGTAGGCGAGAACCAGTTGCGCGCGCTGGCCCAGCAGTTCCTTCAACAGCAGGGCGTGGCCCTGGAAACAACAAACGTTACAACCATGGAGACCTCCCGATGATTCCCAAATTCTTCAGCCTGGACGAGGCAACCCACCACCTGTATCTGGAAGGAAAGGAGGGCCCCATCAGGTGCCAGGTCGACGGCAGCCTGTGGGAGGTCTGGCAGGATGGCCGGTCCCGCTGGGTCAGCAACTGCGAGGTGGCCTGATGTCAGCAGTGGAGGCGCCCGCAGTGGCCCTGACGCCTTGCGGCAACTGCGGCAGCGAGGAAGTTCGCATGCGCGCGCGGGGCAGTGCCGGCAGCCGGCGCACCGCGCAGGTGGTTTGCGCGCGCTGCAGCGCGCGTGGAGAACTGCATGTTGGCGCAGATGCGGAAGAGGGCGCCCGCAGGGCGTGGACACAGCGGCCGATCTACATGCCGGCGCCGACGGCAGTCAGGGTGGTGCATGGCCGTGTGCCAGTGCCAGAGCCGACCCTGGAGCGAGATCCGCTCGAGCTGATCGCCCGCATGCTGGTAGGCGGGAGCTTCCGCGAGCCAGCGGACGGCCGGTCAACCATGCCGCCGCTGACGTCTGCCGACATCGCCGGCGCCGTCGGCATGATGCGTGACTCGGTGGCCAAGCAGGCCGTGCTGGCGGTGGCGCTGCGCGGGCAGGGCGTGTCCCTGTCCGCGCTGGGGCGCTCCCTGGCCAGGCGGGTGATGCGGCAGATTCAGTGGCAGCGACGCAATTGCACAAAGCCAGCGCTGCGGATGGATGACCCGGCTGACCGCTGGCGCATGAGGCTGGTGCTGCAGGACGCGGTGAACGACCTGGTATGGCCCGAAGGGAAGATCGCCGCACAGGATGCTGCCAAGGCGGCCAAGATGCGGAAGGGGGACTACCTGCGCGTGTACGGGATCGCTGCTGCAACGCTGCGACAGGCACTGGATGATGGGCGGAAGGAGTTCAGTAGCAGGGTTTTCAATGGTCAAGACTAAATATGTGGCGGAACAACAAATTGTTGTCCCGCAACAATCAAGTCAGAAACCAGTCTTGATATCAAAGCTGACCGCTTTGTGTCCAAGATCATGCTGAGAGCCCATCAGCAACGCATAAAGATCGTCACCTTGTTCCTTCGTGAGAGAAGTGAAATCGTGGGTCTGCCCTGATTTCATGTAAACCGACAGAGAAATGACGCTTGGGCGGTACTCGAATGACGCAATTTGATCAGCCAAAATTACTGTCGTGTAGGAGGATGCCTTTCCAGTGGTGTGCTTGCGGGTGCGAGTGATTTGAAGCATTTCAGCCATGTTCGATCTCCTTGATAGAAGGCCCGGGCGTTAAGCAACATTACCGCAGTCGCCGCGAACCTTACCGCATTCGCCCGACTGCGGTAAGGAACCTTACCGCAGTTGCAGCGGGAACCGGAGTTGTTGTCCAATTGGGACCATGGGCGAGAAAGCGCGTAACGGGGTGTACGACTGCAATGGTCGCTGGGCCCTCGGCCGATGCTACGTGTATGTGTTGATGGCCCGCGACGCGCAAGGCCCCATGTACGTCAAGATAGGAGTAAGTGACGATCCCTATTCACGGATCGGCGCTATCCAGACGGGGTGTCCAATCCCGTTAGTCAAGGCGGGCATGGTCAAGTGCATGAGTCGTGCCCAAGCCAGGTTGATTGAGAAGGAACTCCACGTTGAACTGGCCCCGTTTGGATCCAATGGGGAGTGGTTCCGATTCGATTGGGCTGACGTAACGCACAAGCAGGCACTCAATGTCGCCATCGAGGCGCATATGTCGAGAGTCAAGGAATGGGCCCTTGAGGATGTGGACCTGCAGAAGGTCTTCGCTATGAAGCGCCTTATCGAGGCACATCGGAAGAATGCGTATCGCGAGAAGCGCCGGCGTGCGACAGCTGTGAGGGCAGCAGTCGGAATCTGAAAGGTTATGGCGGCCGCAGGCCTGGACTCGGGAGGTCCAGTGACCTGCGGTTCGTCGTTTCAGGACGGCCGAAACCCGGATGCTGACGAGACGAGCTCTCCTCTCAGTTGCGTGGGTCGGCGCAATGTTCTGGTGACCGCCTGCAGCGCTTGGTCGTTGGGAAACCTTTCGGATAGCCGCTGAAGGCGAAGGATGATTGTTCTGACATCGGACGTGACGAAGTAGTCGGCCTGTGCCTCCAAGGAGGCCTCTAGGTGTTCCACGTCAAATTCCTTTCGCCGAATCGTCTCGTCGTACAGGAACGTGCCGGCTGACTGTGCTCGCACGGCGGCTTCATGGATCAAGCGTTCATGGTCGACGCCATCCGCCGTGAGCATCACGTCCAAGCTTCCCCCGTGGACGCCTCCAAATAGGATGCTTCCGTCGAGCTTGAACGAGCCATCTGCTCGTGTGAGCGGGATAGGTACGCGGGTTGAGTGGCCTTCGGTTCGCCTCCGCACCTCAGTAGCAAGCGCCTCACCGAGCTCAAGCATTACCCGTTCGTCGTACAGAAGCCGGGCCTGCACATGGCCGAGTTTAATGGCCATGACAACGTCATCGAATGCGGTGGCATCTGCGCAGTGCGGTGATAGGTCGCTGATTCGGCCTGCTATCCAAGAGAGCCAGTGGCGCCAAACGCACGTATCAACAAAGATTTTCAGCATTTCTTCCTGACCTTGCTGTTGGGAGGAACCAGGTGCATTCAAGCACCGTAATTTACGCCCGCATCCCCCGTCCGGATCAACCCTCGCGCCTAGCCGGCAGCGGGGCGGGCACCCTTCTGCAGGAACCCCTGATGGCCAAGATCAACGCTCAACAGGCCGGCGGCACCAACGTCGTCGCCTTCCTGGACATGCTGGCCTGGTCGGAGGGAACGAGTACCAGCCCGGCAACGAAAAACCAGGGTTACGACGTGATCGTGACCGGTGCTGACCGTGTGCCGGAGATCTTCACCGACTATTCGGTGCACCCGTTCTCCCGCGGACGGAAGTCGAAGGCCATCAACAGCAAGGGCCTGACCTCCAACGCATCTGGTCGCTACCAGTTCATGCTGAAGGACTATGCCCACTACCGCGCCCTGCTGAAGCTGCCGGACTTCGGGCCCCTCTCGCAGGATCTCTGGGCCATCCAGCTGATCCGCGAACGCCGCGCTCTGCCGTTGATCCAGGCGGGTCGCATCACCGACGCCATCAAGGCCGTGCGCAACAGCTGGGCGAGTCTGCCGGGCGCTGGCTACGGCCAGCCGGAGCACGCTCTGGAAAAACTGCTGGCTGCCTACCGCAAGGCTGGCGGGGCAGTGGCGCCGTGACCGAGCCGATGAGCACCCTGAAAACCTTCGTTGGGACGTTCACCGCTGCGGTGGTGGCGCCGGCGACGGCTGACGCGTTGCGCGAGGCCGAGCGAATCATCCTGGGCGTGCCGCAGTCCGTGCTGCTGGTGGCAATGGCCGGCGCGCTGATCGGCGTGTTGTTGCTGCCGGAGAAGGATGCAGAGCGAGTAGCCGCTGATTCCAACCGCAGGCGTGGCCACCGACTCCTGCAGACGGCTGCGCGCTGGGCTGCGCTGGCAGTGGCAGTGGTGGCCTACGCCATCGTGGCAGCATGGGTCATCGCAGTTGCCGCGTCGATCTGGCCGGCACTGGCTGGCGCCCCACAGCTGCCGCTGGCCGGTCTCTCCGGTGTCCTGATTCGCCGGCTGCTGCCCGGCTACGTGCGCATGGTGGAGAGAGCCACCGGCGCCATCGGAGGCGAGAAGCCATGAGCGTGCTGATTCGATTCTTGGGCGCGCTGTGGGCGCTGGTCGTGGGTGCCGCTGCCGACGCGTTGCGCTGGTTGGGCAAACCTGGGAGCAAGGTCAAGTTGGTGTGTGCCGTACTGGCCTTTGGTTGCTTGGTCTCCGGCCTGACGGCTTGGGAGAAAGAGCAGAAGATCCGTAATCTGAACGCCCAAGTCATCAAGGTCCAGGCTGACTGGAAAGCGGACGCTGCCCGGCTGCAGGCTGACGTGGACACCCGTGATCAACGACTGGCCGAGATTGCCATCGCGCTCCGAGCTGAGGCCGAGAAGCTGGAAGTGCTCAAGGCCGAGAGCGCGGCTGCACTGCAGAGCCTGGCCGGAAAGATCGAGGCGTCTGAGAAGGAGGCATCCACCTGGCGCGGTAGGTATGAGCAGAGACCTGACACCTGCAAGGCAGCGCTGGAGCTGCTTGATTCCGCCTGCCCGGATCTGAAGGGGTACTGACATGCGACTCATCGTGATCGCCGCATCCGCTCTTTTGACCGCCTGCCAGTCGGCGGTGCCCAAGCAAAACCCTCCGGCACCGGCCATCTTGCAGGTGCCGGTAGCTACCTATGTCCCCATCGACGCCGCGCTGACCAAACGCTGCAGCTGGGTGCGCGACGACAGGCCTTCAGCCGTGTTCGACGTGAGCAACGGCCGCAAGCGATGCCTGGAACGCTACGAGGCACAGTTCGATGCCATTGAGCAGGTGCAGGGCAAGCCGGTGCCCGACTAGGGCCCATGAGTGCCTGTGCCGCGCCTAGCGGCTTGACACTGCCTTTGTCCCAGTCCGGCAGAAATGTTTCACGGAATAGTTTCACAATGCTCTCTGGGAAGATGAAACTGAACGGAAATGGGCGATATCCACAAGATATCCACAGAAAGCTGAACGGGGCGGGGCCCCCGGGGTTATCCACAGCCACCGGGGGGAATTCGGACCCCGGTAAAAGACAGTATTTCGGCCTCTAGGGTGCTCCACCACAGGTCTCCTTTTTGGCGGATTTTCTCGGGAGAAACCGCATTTTCACGCCTGAATAGGCTGTGCATCGGGTAGGACATGGCTGACATCCACGAATTCACCAAAGGCTGGTCCGTGGCCCGGCTGGCTGATGAGTTCGGAATGGACCGCCGCACTGCCAGCAAGCGCCTGAAGGAGGCCGGCGTTCCCCCGCTGACCAAGCGGGCTGGGCACGACGTCTATCGCCTGGCCGATGCTGCCTCCGCGCTGGTGAATCCTGGCGCTGCGGCCTTCGGCGCTGAAGGTGTGGTGGATCCACGCGACCTGCCGCCGATGGAGCGGCGCGCCTTCTACCAGTCGGAGAACGAGCGCCTGAAGGTCGAATCGACCATCGGGCAGTTGGTCCCGGCCGCAGAGGTCGAGGCCGACTACGCCGAGCTGGTGAAGAAGGTCGTGCAGTTCTTCGACACGCTCCCTGATGTTCTCGAGCGAAAGGCCGGGCTCACACCAGAGCAGGTAGTCAAGGTCCAGGACGAGTGCGATCGCGTCCGCCAATCCATGTACGAGGGCATCACCGATGACGACGTACGCGACAGCGCGTAGCGTGCGCCAAGGCGTTGCCGAGATGATCCGGCCGCCGCGCCGGATCAGGGTGAGCGAAGGTGCACGGGTGCTGCAGGTGGCCAATGCCGCCGGCGCCGCCGGTTCTTGGGATCCGGACACCACGCCCTACATGGTCGAGCCGCTGGATACGACCGGCAGCCGGCACTACGAAGCAGTGGTGTTCATAGGGCCGGCACGTTCGGGCAAGACCATCTCACTGATCGATGCGCGCCTTGCCTACCTGATCACTTGCAACCCGGCCGACGCCATGGTTGTGCAGATGTCCAAGGATGCGGCCGAGGACTACAGCAAGACCCGTATCGCCCGCAGCATCGCCGCCAGTCCGGAACTACGCTCCCGGCTGAGCCCGCGCGCCCACGACGACAACATCCTGCTGAAGTTCTTTCGGTCGGGAATGTCGCTGCGCATGGGTTGGCCCTCGGTGTCGGTCCTGTCGGGCAAGGACATCCACGACGTCCTGATGACGGACGTGGATAACTACACCGGCGACCTGACGATCGATGAGTGCTTCGGCCTGGGCCTGAAGCGCACGCAGACCTACATGTCGGCCGGCATGGTGGTGGCCGAGTCGAGCCCGGCAACGGACTACGCCGACGGCGCTTGGAAGCCACTGCACCCGCATCAAGGCCCACCGGCCGCCGGCATCGCCGCGCTGTATGCGCGCGGTGACCGGCGGCGCTGGTACTGGCCCTGCCCTGAGTGCGGAGAGCGGTTTCAGGCAGCGCCAGGCTATGACGGATTCGCCTTGCCACCGATGGAGGAACTGCTGGAGCGGGTCGTGCTGGATGACGTGCAGAAGATGGCGCGGCACTACTCGCTGTTGCACTGTCCGCACTGCGGCGTCGGCCTGCAGCACCGGTGGAAGAATGGGATGAACCGCAGCGGTGTGTGGGCTGCGGAGGGCCAGGTCGTGCACGCCGACGGAACGGTCACCGGTGACCGGCCGGAGGCGCGCATCGCCAGCTACTGGCTCGGCGGTGTCGCCGCGTCGTACCAGTCCTGGGAATCGCTGATAGAGCGCTACCTCCAGGCGCTGCGTACCTTCGCCACCACCGGTGAAGAGCGCCCGCTGAAGACAACGCACAACGTGGACGGGGCGATCAACTACGTCCCGATGGCAGCGCGGTCCGCCAGTGATCCGAACGAGATGCAGGAGCGCGCCGAGGTATGGGCGGCTGGCGCTGTGCCCGCTGGGGTGCGCTTCCTGTTGGGAGAGGTCGACGTCCAGGCCAACCGATTCGTCGTGCTGGTGCTGGGCTTCGGCATCGGCGAATCCGGGCAGCTGGAGCGCTGGGTGGTGGATTCCTTCACCCTGCGCACGTCCAAGCGCGAGGACGGCTCGGGCGGCTTCCTGCCGCTGGATCCGCCTAAGTACCTGGAAGACTGGGAGCGGCTGGTCGAGAAGGTCATCAGCCGCCGCTACCCGCTGGACGATGGCACCGGCCGCAGCATGCCGGTCCACGCAGTGGGCGTCGACTGGGGTGGCAAATCCGGCACATCGGTGAGGGCGCTGGAGTTCTGGCGTTCGCTCAAGGCCCGGAAGCTGCACGCCCGGGTCAGGTTGATCAAGGGTGATGCGCGCCGCGAAGGCGGGCTGTTCCGAGAGACCTTCCCCGACAGCAGTAAGCGCCGGGACCGCAAATCAGGGTCGAAGGGCGATGTGCCGCAGCTGCTGCTAAACGTGGACAGGCTCAAGGACACCGTGGACGCCAACGTGAAGCGAGCAGAGCCCGGCCCGGGCTACTACCACTTCCCCGACTGGCTGCCGGAAGCGTTCTACGCCGAGCTGACGGCCGAGTCGAGGACGGCAAAGGGCTGGGAGAACCTAGCGAAGCGACGAAATGAGGCGTTCGACCTGTGCGGCTATGCCGAGGGCATGGCGCTGTGGCTGAAAGTTCCGGCCATCAACTGGACCGCGCCGCCGCCATGGGCCGCGCCGTGGGACGACAACCCAGACGTGAGGGCAGATGACGTCGCGCTGGCGCCAATGCCGCGCACTCGCACCCGCCGCGTCATCCGAAGCAAGTATCTGGGACGCTGAAATGGCATTCACCAACAAGCAAGTCGAGCAACTGGAGGCCGCGATCGCGGCCGGCGTGCTGAGCGTCCGATATGCCGACCGCACCGTGACCTACCAGAGCCTGGTTGAGATGCGTCGCCTGCTGAAGCAGATGCGCGATGAGCTTAGCCAGGCCGCAGGGGCACCACGGCGTCGACGCATCGTGCGCCTCTACCAATCGGGGACCGGCAATGTCTGATACCGCCGAGAGCAGCTACCGCGCCGCCGGCAACGGCCGCCGCCTCCGCACCTTCCGGCCATCCTCGCTGGGGCCCAATGCTGCATTGCTGGGCCTGCCCACGCTGCTCGCCAGGGCGCGGCACCTTGCCCGCAATGACCCGTGGATGGTCAGTGCACTCAACAAGAGCGTGTCCAACGGCATCGCCACCGGCATCCAGGCGAAACCGATATGGGGCACGAAGGAGCACAAGAAGAAGCTCACCAAACTGTGGGAGCGCTGGGGCAAGTACGCCGATGCCGACGGCGTGCTCGGCTGGGGCGGGCTGCAGGCGCTGGCCTGGCGGGAGTGGAAGGAGGCTGGCGAGGTGTTTGCCCGCATCCGCTACCGGCGACCCGAAGACGGCTTGCCGGTGCCGCTGCAGGTGCAGCTGATCGAATCGGAGCAATGCCCGCAGTACTACAACGGCGTCGCCAGCAACGGCAACGTGATCCGGCAGGGCATCGAAGTCGATAGCATCGGCCGACGCGTGGCGTACTGGATGTACCGGGAACACCCCGGAGACATGCAGCTGACCGTCAACGGTAACGAGCTGGTTCGCGTACCGGCGGAGCAGGTGCTGCACCTGTACCGGCCGAACCGGGCAGGTGCAATGCGTGGCGTGCCGAGCTCGGCGCCGGCGCTGCTGCGCATGTTCAACCTGGACCGCCTCGATGATGCGGTGCTGGAACGGCAGGCATTGGCGAACTTGTTCGCCGGCTTCATCACCACCGATGCCAATGCGGATGGCGAAGACGGTGATGCCGTCGGGGATCTGATCACCGGTGAGGATGCCGACGGCACCGCGATCGGTGGTCTCGAGCCGGGCACGATGCAGGAGCTGCCACCCGGCCGCAAGATCACGTTCGCCGAGCCGCCCAGCGCTGGTTCGGACTATGCCGAGTTCCTGCGTGGGCACCTGCTGGCGATCTGCGCCAGCCAGGACGTGCCCTACGAGGTGCTCACCGGCGACCTGCGCAACGTCTCCGACCGCGCACTGCGCCTGATCCTCAATGAGTTCCGCCGGGTGATCGAGCAGGACCAGTGGCTCTTCATGATCCCGATGTTCTGCCAGCGGGTCCGCGACGCCTTCATCGACCAGGCGGTGCTGTCGGGTCTGCTGAAGGTGCCGCGCTATGCGGCCCTGCGCGATGACGTGACCGAAACCCTGTGGGTGCCCGAGGGCTGGCCCTGGAGCCACCCGGTGCAGGACGTGACCTCCGAAATCAAGGCGGTGCGGGCGGGCTTGAAGTCGCGCAGCAAGGTGGTGCTGAGCGCCGGCGAGGATCCCGAACAGGTCGATGCCGAGCAGGCGCAGGACAACGAGCGCGCAGACGCGGCCGGGCTTCGCTACGACAGCGACCCGAGGCGAACGAACGCCTCCGGTGCCCGGCAGGACGACGAACCCGGCGCCTCTGGCGCCAACGACGATGAAAGGAATGACGATGACGAGTAAGCCTGGCCTGTTGGCCCGAATGCTGGGTCGCGGCAGCCGTGCGCCCGTGGTGGCCTCGCTCGCCGCCGCGGTCCTCAATCAGCCCCTGCTGGTGCAGCCGGCCATCGGTGAAGCACTGGTTGGCGGTTATCTGGAAGGGAAGGTCACCAGCGACGACAGCGTGCTGAAGGCCGACCGCTTCGAAGTGTCCGGCACCGATGGGCAGCCGGTGGGCGTCGCCCAGAACCTGATCGGTGTGATCAACCTGTCCGGTGCGATGGTGAACCGGCCGATGCCCGGCGCTAGCGGCCCGGGGCCGGTGAGCTACGCAGCGGTGCGCGACACCTTCGACGAACTGCTCAACGATGATGCGGTGACGTCCATCATCCTGCGGCTGGATACGCCGGGTGGTATGGCGTCGGGCTGTTTCGACCTGGTCGACCACATCTTCGAGGCGCGCGGCCGGAAGCCGGTCTATGCGCTGGTCGATGACCATGCGTACTCCGCCGGTTTCGCGCTCGCGTCTGCGTGCGACGAGATCTGGATCAGCCGCACCGGCGGCGTCGGGTCGGTAGGCGTGGTCTGCTATCACCACGACTGGAGCGTCAACAACGCCCAGATCGGCCTGAAGGTGACCCCGCTGTTCGCCGGCGCCCGCAAGATCGACTTCAACCCGAACTTCCCGCTCAGCGAGGAAGCGCACGCCGAGGCCATGGCCGATCTGGAGGACATGCGCACGATGTTCGTGGACACCGTGGCGAGGAATCTTGGCATGGAGGCTGAGGCCGTGCGCGCCACCGAGGCGGCCTGCTACCGCGGCCAGGCCGCCGTGGCAGTGGGCTTCGCTACCCGGCTCGGCACCTGGCACGACCTGATCGCACACCTCGGTGCCGCCGAAGCACCGCCGCCGCCCTCGCCGGGCAATCCCGACCCGGACGACGAGCCGGAGGCAGCGGCAGCCGGTGCGGTGCCCGAGGCGGCCACCGCACCGGCTGCAGCAGTGGTGGAGAACCCGGCGGCAGCGTTGGCGGCAGCAGTCGCATCCAGTGAGCTGCCGCCGGCACTCGCGGTGGCCCTCCTGCGGCGCCCGCTGCAGGAGGCCGAGCCGGCGGCCTGCGCCATCGAGTACGCAACCGCCGTGCAGGACGCCTGCGCAGCAGCGCTGCGAGGCGATGACACCCTCGCAGCCAGCTTCATCGAGAAGAACACCGACCTCGACACGGTGCGTGCACAGCTGCTGTCGATGAAGGCGGAGGAAGGCCGCAGCACCCAGGTCGTCACCGCACACCCGGCTTCCATGGCCGATCAACGCGCCGCCGACAACAAGGCGAAGCTGAATCCCAATCACATCTACAAGCAACGAGGTAACTGACGATGGAAATCTCCCTGGCCGGCACCCGTACCGGCGAATTCCTGCTGTCCGAAGCGGGCGGCGAGCGCAGCCGCGAACTGATCCGTCTGCCGGCCGGGCAGGGCATGCTGTCCGCTGGCACCCTGCTCAAGGCAGACAACACCGTCGCTGCCAACGGCACCGACGCAGTGAAGGTGCTGTACGGCCCGATCGACACTGGCACCGATTCCGCGGCGCTGGCCGTCAAGGGCGCGGCGATCGCGCGCGACGCCGAAGTGTTCGGCGAGAAGCTGGGCTGGGCCAGCGGGGTCACCGCTGACCAGAAGCTGCTGGCCGCGTTGAGCCTGGCCGAGTCCGGCATCATCACCCGTTGGACCCAGCAGCCGATCGCGTCGAACGCCGCCGATCACCTGGTGTTCGTGTCCGCACCGCTGACCGGCACCGCTGGCGTGGCGCTGGGCCCGATCGTGGCGCACGTCAAGGACGTCTTCGGCGCCCTTGTCACCGGCAGCACCGTCAGCGCCACCCTGGCCAAGGCCAGCGGCACCGGCAATCTGGCCGGCGGCGGCGCGAAGGCCGCTGTGGGCGGCGTCATCACCTGGGATGCCGCGACGCTGAGCGCCGCCGGCGACTACACCCTCAAGGTGACCGCCACCGACCTGGACGAAGCCGTCAGCGACACCATCACCATCGAAGCTTCCGGCGGCTGACCGTCGAGCAGAGCCACTTTCAACCGTTGACCCTTGGCCCCGCTTCGGCGGGGCCTTTTCGTATCCCATTTCGAGAGAGAAATCACCATGGATCTGCAGATTCTTCTGGCGCTGGGCGTGCTGAGCTTCGATGCCCTGAACGCCCACATCAACAACCTGCCGCGCATCTCCACCCGCCTGGCCGATATGGGCCTGTTCCAGGAACAGGGCCTGGTCGGCACCACCATCGTCAAGGTGGGTATCAACGGTACCAAGCTGGTGCTGGTCCCGAACGTCCCGCGCGGTGCTCCCGGCCAGCCCAAGGGCCTTGAGCGTGGCAAGGTGAAGCTGCTGGAAACCACCCACCTGCCGCAGAACTCGACGGTCATGGCTGACCAGCTGCTAGGTGTCTATGACCCGGCCGACCCGGAAGGCAACAACGTTGCCGCCGTGGTAAATGCGCTTCAGGTGGTGCACAAGCGCGACCTTGACTTCACCATCGAGTACCACCGCATGGGCGCGCTGCAGGGCAAGCTGCTCGACGCCGACGGCTCGATCATCATCGACTTCTACGATGAATTCGGTGTCGAGCAGACCGTTATCGCAATGGAGCTGAACAAGGACACCAGCAAGGTCCGCGCGAAATGCATGGCCGTAAAGCGCTCCATCGAGGAAAAGCTGGGCGGCATCCCGTACACCGGCATCCATGTGTTCTGCAGCGCTGGCTTCTTCGACGCACTGACCGATCACCCGGACGTGCAAAAGGCTTACGAGCGCTGGCAGGACGGTGCCGCGCTGCGCGATGACGTTCGCAAGGGCTTTGTCTTCGGCGATATCACCTTCGAAGAGCTGCAGGGCAACACCGGTGGTGAACTCGCCCTGGCGGAAGGCGAAGCAATCGCGTTCCCGCTGGGTGTGCCGGACATGTTCCTGACCCGCTTCGCCCCGGCGGACTACCTGGAAACGGTGCGCGGCATCGGCCTGCCGTACTACACCAAGACCGCCCCGATGCGCATGAACAAGGGCATCCAGCTGGAAAGCCAGTCCAACCCGCTGAACATCAACACCCGACCTGATGCGGTGATCCGCCTGAAGGCCGGCTCGAAGTAAACCAGTGGTGCCTGGCCCGCTTCGGCGGGCCGGGCAGGAGGTTGTATGGCCCAGATCAGGATCGGGGTCGATCCCGACAATGCCTTCGGGCGACAGCTGACCGAGCTGGAACAGTCCCAACTGCCCTACGCCGCATCGCAGGCCGCCAACAAGGTGGCTTACGAGATCCGCGAGCGCTGGAAGCGCCAGGCGCCGCGGGTATTCGACCGGCCGACGCCGCTAACGGTCAATGCGGCGATGTACCGCAAGGCAACCAGGGCGCAGCCTTACGCAGAAATCTTCATTCGGGACGAGGCATTCAAGGGCACGCCACCGGCGAAGTACCTTCTGGCCGAGGTGGATGGCGGCCAAAGGCGCCGGAAGGGCTTCGAGCGGCTGCTGCAAAGCCGAGGCCTGTTGTCGCCGACGCAGTTTGCGGTAATGGGGCGCGGCGCCCAGGAGAACCAGTTCGGCAACGTGCCGGCCGGCCAAGTCACCAAGATTCTGTCGCAGCTTGGCGCTCAGCGAGACCGATACCAGAACCAGACCACTGTCAGCCGGAAGCGGCGACGGGGCAGGGGCAACAACCGTGATGGCGAGTACTTCGTGATCACCAAGCGCCGCGGTTCATTGCGCCCGGGCATCTATGAGCGGATCGGGCGCGGATCCGGCGTCCGATCCATCTTCATCTTCACCAACACAGCCGCCTACACCCCGCGATACGACATCTTCGGCATGGCCGAGGACACCTGGAGGCGGTTGATGCCGTTCTTCCTGAAGCGCGAGCTGGAGAAGGCCATGGAAACCGCGAGGCCCTTGCCTTGAACCAGAGAGCTTTCATGCAGGCCCTCGACGCAATTGCGTTCGGAGCCTTCCGCGCAGCCGGCGTTGCCGATGCTGCCCACTACCACGAGCCCGGCACCTCCGCAGGGGTGCCGTGCACGGTGCTGCTGGACGAGGGCGTCGAGCAGTTCACAGCGGATGATGTGGCGCCGATCGCGACCACCATCGACCGGGTCACGCTGCAGCTGGCCGAGATCACTCCGCGCACCGGTGGCGTGGTACGAATCGACGGCACCGGCCGCCGGCTCAAGCTGGTGCAGAAGATCCGTGCCGACGAGTCGACGGCGGTGTGGGAGGTGGCCAGTGTCTGAGCCAATCCCCAGCCCTCGGCGCCAGCTGCTGGTCGCCATGGGCACAACGCTGCAGCTGATCAGCACCAAGAACGGCTACCTGACCGATGCCGGTGTCGGGTGGACGCTGGAACCGACACCGGGCGACCAGGACATCCAGGCAGTGCTGACGGCCGTGATCGAGAAGCAGCAGCGCCCGGAGGCCCCCTCCAAGGCCACCACACACCGTCTGACGACAGTGAGCGTCATCGCCAAGGTGCCAGCCAACACGGAGGGCTACCAACAGGCGCTGGACGACTTGGTGACCGATATCGAGGCGGCCATGGACAGCCGCGAAGTGGCCCGGAACTTCCCCGATGGCATCCAGGTGCCGGTGTACGTCGGCATGGAGCCGCTGATGCCGGAGAAGGCCAGCGCCGGCTGGGTGGGCGCACTGCTCACCTACCAGTCCCACATCCCCAAGAAATAACCCGCCGCACAGCGGCAACCCAACTGGAGAGCCACCATGGCCGAAGATTACAGCTACCTGGGCAGCGGCATCGTCCTGATCCGCCTGTGGAACAGCAACAACCCCTTCCTCGAGGTCGGCAACGTTTCCGCCTACACCGTCGCGCCCCAGACCACCACCCTGGAGCTGGCCGACAGCCAGAACCCGGGCGGCGGTACGGCCAACAGCGTCGACCGCGTCACCGGCTACAACCTCAACTACACCTTCCACGACTTCAACGCCGAGAACTTCGCGCGCGCCACCCGTGGCAAGGCCAGCAGCATCGCCGCCGGCACCGTGACGGACGAGCTGGTGGTGGCGACGCCGGAGCGCTTCTCGCCGCTGTTGCGCCTGGCCAGCGAAATCACCTCGGTCAAGCCCGTGACCGGCACCGATACCTACGTGGCCGGCAAGGACTACCGCTTCGAGCGCGGCATGCTGTTCATCCCGGCTGGCTCGGCCATCGTGGCGCCGACGACTGCGGGCACGCCGAACGTCAAGGTCACCTACAAGAACGCGGACCTGGGCCACGTCGAGGCCGCCGTCACCTCGCAGCAGTACTACGAGATGCAGTTCTACGGCGCCAACGAAGCCCGCGGCGGCAAGATGGTGCGCATGGTGGCGCACAAGGTGTCCGGCGGCGTCATTGAGAGCATGGGCCTGATCGGTAACGAGTACGGCGCCGGCAGCGTGCCGGGCAAGCTCGTGAAGGACGCCGCCAAGGCCACCGGCTCCGACAAGTCGGCCTACTTCTACTGGCAGCAGGAGAAGTAAGCCATGGCGGATCTGGACGTGATCATCCCGCCGACTCGTACCGTGCGCTTTCGCGGCGAACTAGTGCAGGTAACTCCTCTTCGCCTGCTGCAGATCGGGCCCTTCATCACGGCCAGCCGCACCATCATCGCCCGGATGGCGATGATGGCCGGCGCGGTCGATACGGCACCGGCTGCCGCCACCGGTGCCATCTTGCTCGACCTGCTCGAGCAGGACAGCGCAGAGCTTGCTGCTGCACTGGCCGTTGCTGTTAGCCGTGACGCGGAATGGATCGCCGGAGGTACCCTGGACGAAGTCGCCGACTTGCTCGAGGCAGTCGTCGGGCTCAATCGCGATTTTTTCGCCCATCGCCTGCGTCGTCTTCTGATGCAGGCCAAGCCGCTGGCGGAAGACAGTACGGACTCGGCGACGTTGTCCAGTTCCTGATCGCCCGCGGCCATCGTTTGCCGGAAGTAATCACATACACCCTGGCGCAGCTGCGCGGCTTCATGGAGGCCGCCGCTCAGGATGACCTCGATCGCGTCGCCCAGTTCGCCGTGGCCACTCGCATGGCGATGGGTGCCGAGCCGGCGGACTGGCAGAAGTACCTGGCCGCATTGAGCGGGAAGGCCCCGGCGCAGCAAAAACAAGGAGCTACTCATGGCTGATCCTTCAGCGAATCTGCGCGTCCGCATCAGTGCGGACCTGGCCGACATCAGGCAGGGGCTGGGTGTGCTCACCCGGCAGCTGCGCGAGGTGCGTACCGAGGCGGCCCGGCCGCTGCCGGCAAAGAACAACATCACCGACCTGGGCGTCTCCGCCGGCCAGACCGCGCAGGCGATGCGTCAGCTGCCTGCGCAGTTCACCGACATCTTCACCAGTTTGCAGGGCGGCATGCCGTTCTTCACGGTGCTGGTGCAGCAAGGTGGCCAGATCAAGGACAGCTTCGGCGGCGTCGAGCCGGCATTGAAGGGCGTGTCGTCCGCATTGCTGGGCTTGGTCAACCCGTATACGGTGGCCGCCGCCGCTGTAGGGCTCGTGGTTTTCGCGTGGTACGACGCAGAGAAGCAGGCCGAGGCGTACACCAAGGCGCTGGTGCTATCGCGCAACGAGGCGGCAGCTACGACGCTGACGCTGACAACCTTGGCGCAGCGCACGAGTGAGGCGATGCAGGTCACTGCTGGTGCTGGTGCCGAGGTAGCGCAGGCCATCGGGTCCAACGGCCGTATAGCAGTCCAGAATATGCAGGATGTAGCGGCGGCAGCGGTGGCGATGAAAGAAGTGACAGGCCAGGCCATCGAGGACACCGTCGCGCTGTACGGCAAGCTCGCCCAAGACCCTTTGAAGAACGCTCAAAAGCTTAACGAGCAGGTCAACTTCATGACCGTGGCGCTCTATGAGCAGGTTAAGGCGCTGCAGGAGCAGGGGCGCAACCAAGACGCTGCCACTGTCATCACCCGCGCTGCTGCCGACGAAACCGTCATGGCACTGGCCAAAGTCCGGGCAAGCCAAAATTGGTTGGGTCGCGGCTGGGACGAGCTGATGGTGAAGTCCAGCAGAGCATGGGCAGTGATGCAGAACAACATGGGTTTTGGACCACAGGCCGACCAGCTGCAGAAGATGCTTGCCGACAACCGTCGTGACCTTGCCCGGCTGAATGCACTGGCGGCATCGGATGACCCCAGGGCTCAAAATCCCATGGTCATCTCGGCTCTCGAGAAGGATGTGAAGGATCGGTCTGCCAAAATCAAGGCACTGGCCACCGACTTGATCAAGGAGCGGAAAGACGCGGAGGTCAAGGCTGCGCAAGCAGCATCGACGGACTTCGTCGCCGAAATGGACACCATCATCGGCGCTCAGGCCAGCAAAGAGGACAAGAAGCGCGAAGAGGTCCAACGCATCAATGGCGAGGCTGAGGTTGCCCGTCGCACGGCACAGGCATCCGGCCTACTGGATGAGGTCCGGGCAATCGAAGAACGCCGATCGGCAGCCGTTGCCGCGATCGAGAGGAAGTACAAAGAGAAGCCGAAGGCCGGAAACGGTTCGGCGGCGCGCGCTGCAGGCTTGCATGGTTACAAAGATGACCTGATCGCTGAGCAGGCCCAGATTACTGCCGGCACACAACTGCTGCGTGCGCAATTCTCGGCACGCGAAATTACTGCTTCCGAGTACTACAGTCGGATGCGCGAATTCGCACAGGAGAGCACTGAAGCGCAGGCAAGGTCATTGCAGCAGCAGATCGACTATCTGCAAAAGCAGACGGTGGGGGGCAAGGAAGCAATCGGTGTGAACCGCCAGATCGGCGAACTGGAGGCACGGCTTACAAAGGTGCGCATCGAGGGCGCCGCGGCTCTGGATGTTCTCAAGACCGAGGAGGAAAAGACCGCGAAGGCTCGTGAGAATGCGGTCAAGGCCTACGCTGGAGCACTCGATGCCAGCAACGCAGCTCTTGCACGACAGCTGGCAACCCAGGCACAACGCGTCGGGATGGGTGATCGCGAGTATGAGATTCAGCAGCGCATCAACGACGCGATCGCAGATGAAGCGGACAAGCTCAGGGAACTGAGCCTTCAACGGAACGCTGATCAGATCGACCAAGTGACCTTTGAGGAGGAGAAGGCGCTTCTTCACGCGAAGACGCTCGACCGGCTGCAGCTGATCAAGGACGGTTATGAGGAGCTGCGCCAAGCTGAAGGCAATTGGCTGTCTGGGGCGGCCGCTGCGTGGGCCAACTATCAGCAGGAGGCGAGCAACTACGCCGAGCAGATGGGCGACACGGTCACCAGCGTAGTCGGCGGATTCGAGGACGCCTGGGTTCGGTTCACGACCACCGGCAAGCTGAGCTTCTCGGACCTGACGAAGTCGGTGCTGGCCGATCTGTCCCGGATCCAGATCAAGCAGGCCATCGTGGGCATCGGCAACTGGATCAGCGGCTCCTTCGCGGCGCAGTCCGGTTCCATCAACACCGCAGGCAACACGGCTGTCACCCAGGGCACGTCGACCATCAACGACGAGCTGTTCCAGCGCCTGATGCGGAACGGCAAGGCTGAAGGCGGCTACACCGGCGACGGCGCCAAGCATGATCCGCGCGGCATCGTTCACGCGGGCGAGGTGGTCTGGTCCCAGGCCGACGTCGCGCGCGCTGGTGGCGTCGGGATTGTGGAGGCGATGCGACTGGGCCTGCGCGGGTATGCGAATGGTGGCGTGGTGGGTGCACCGCGCGCTGCTGCCGCGGCAATGGCTCGCGGGGCTGTCAACGTCTACATCGATGGCGCCAAAGGCGACTCCAGCGGGGTTCAGGCAGAGATGGGCCCGTCCGGTGACCTGGATATCAGGGTGTCCCTGCGCGATCTGATCCGTGGCGAGATCCGTGGCGGATCGTTCGACAACGACTTCCGCAGCCGATACGGGCTGGCCTACAGGGGGAACCGAGGTGGTTGATCTCTACATGCCATCGAGCATCCCCGACCCCGAGAACGAGAGCCTGGACTACGCGCCACACGGTGAGGACGTCATGCGATCGACCATGGGGGCGGGGACTAAGACGCGCCCGGTCCGGACCAGTTCTCTCGAAGCGTTCAAGTGCCGGCTCTACTTGGAGCCGTCGCAACTGAAGACGTTGCTGGACTTCTACAGCATCAGCGCCCGGCGCGTGCTCCCGTTCTACTGGTGGGACTGGCGGTGGTCTGGCGCGGGGCAGAGCCGGGCTATCTACAAGTTCACGGCGCGACCCAGCTACGTCAAATGGCAGGACATGTGGCGGGCAGAACTCAGCCTGCTGATCGTAGCCAACGCAGACGGTCAGTTCCTGCTCGACATCCACGACACCAACAACTGGCCGACAACCTGATGCCACGCGTCCTCTCAGCCGCAGCCGCCAGATCCATTCTGGCGGAGGACACGGCCGAAACATGGCTGTGCCTGCTCACCATCACCCACCCGGATCTGCAGACTATCCGGATCGTCAACAACACCGAGCCCGTGGTACGGGGAAGTACCGTCTGGCAGCCGTACCCGTTCGAGGCATCGTTCCCCGACGACACGGACGACGCGACGCCGAACGTCGGACTGCGCATTGACAACGTCGACCGCGACATCACCCGGCAAATCAAGGCGCTGCAGGGACCGCGCCCGCAGGTGCGTCTGGAGGCCGTGCTGGCGAGCCAGCCCACCGTGGTGGAGATGGGGCCGTTCAACTTCGCCGTGCTGCAGGTGGACTTCGACATCATGGAGTTGGGTGTGCAGATCGGCTATCAGGAAGACTTCCTCAACCAGGGCGTGCCTGCCCAGAGCTACACGCCGTCAAACTCGCCCGGGCTGTTCGTATGAGGAAGTGGATCGGCATCCCCTACCGGGGCGACAAGTTCTGCCGGGAGTTCGCTCGCATGGTGCTGGCGGAGCAGGGCATCCCCATGCCCGACGTGGCAGCGCCTGCCGATGCCACCGCCTGGGCCGAGGTTGAGATGCCCGAGCGCTTCGACGTGGTCGTCTTCAACAGCGCAGGCAGGCCCTGGCACGTCGGTGTGTGCATGGGCAGCGGCGAGTTCCTGCACGTGGAGCTGGGCCGCACCAGCCGCATCGAGCGGCTGGGCTCCCCCATGTGGGAGGCGCGCATCGCTGGCTTCTATCGATACATGGGGAAGAATGATGAATGAGGTTCCGCTGCACCTGCGGGGGCACGAGTTCGATGCGCCAGGCGTGGTCTATGCCCAGCCCGGGCAGACCCTGCTGCAGATGCTCAGTGACGCCGCCGGCGGCGCGGAGATCTCAGCCGACGTTGTGGTCCGGGTCGGTGGATATGTGGTGCCACGCGAGGCTTGGGGCCGCCTGCGGCCCAAGGCCGGCGTGCGTGTCGACGTGCTGCGGCAGGGACTGGCCAAGGGCGGCGCGCGGCAGATCCTGGCCGCTGTGGCGATGATCGTGGTGGCGTACTACGCCCCGGGCTGGGGCGCTTCGCTGGCCAAGGGCGCGGGTTGGAGCGCTGCTGCGGGCAATGCGATCGCGTCAGGCATCACGCTCGTCGCGTCTCTGGCAGTGAATGCTCTGGTTGCCGTGCCAATGTCGACCGAGGGTGGTTCGGAAGCCCAGCGGTCATGGAATGCCCTGACGGGCAGCTCCAACCAGATCAACCCCTATGGCGCCATCCCGTTGATCCTTGGCGAACACCGGTTCTTCCCGACGCACGCTGCCATTCCCTACACCGACGTTGTGGGCTACGACGCCTACCAGTGCTGCATGTTCGACCTCGGCTTCGGGGCGCTGAACATCTCCGATCTTCGCATCGGTGATACCCCCGTGCAGAGCTATCAGGACTTCCAGTGGGAGCTGTCCTGGCCCGGTGGTGCAGCCCCGAAGCTGTACACCAACGACGTTGACGAGCAGGCGGTCAACGCGACGATGAATTCCGAAGGCGACCAGGTTCTGCGCACTACCGCGCAAGGGGTGGACGCAATCAGCCTCGACCTGTTGTTCTCCAACGGCCTCAAGGTATTTGGCGACTCCCTCAACAAGGGCTGGCCGATGTGGGTGCTGTGGCGTGTGGAGTATCGCCGGGTTGGCACAACCATCTGGCTGACGCCCCCAGCGCCGCGGCTATCGAAGCTGCTCGGCACCTGGACTGCTGGGGCGAGCGAGTACCCGACCACGCCGCCGGCGCCGGGCCTCTACCTGAGCTGGGATCAAACCCGTGATCCCTTCGCATCGGGTATCGCATGGGACATCGACAGCGGTCAGTACGAGGTGCGCGTCACCCGCGTGGCGCGCAAGAACCAGACCAATCGGACCTGGGCCGATGGCGCCATCTGGACCTCCTTCCGGAGCGTCCGCTATACGTCCCCGAGCACGACGGGAACGTCCAAGCTGAATGTGCGCGTCAAGGGCACCGACCAGCTGTCCGGCACCCTGCAGACCTTCAGCGTTCTGGCCCGGTCGATGGTGCCGGTCTACAACCGCAGCACCAACACCTGGAGCGACCAGTACACGCGGAATCCGGCATGGATCGCCTACTGGCTGATGACGCGGTGCCAGGCCTTGGCCGAGCATGTGCCTGCGTCCCGCATCGACCTGAACTCGTTCGCCGACTTCGCCGCGCACTGCTCGGCGAATGCTCTGGACTGCCGGATGGTGGTCGATGCTCAGATGACCGCGCGCGATCTGCTGAGCAAGGTTCTGGCCTGCGGCCTGGGTGACATCGGCAACAGGGATGGTCGCTACTGCGTTGTCTTCGACCGGAACAGTTCCGCTGCCACCGCCGAGCTGTCGCCTCTGGACATCAAGGAATTCAACGGCAGCCGGCAGTTCATCAAGCTGCCCCACGCTCTGCGCGTGCAGTTCAAGAACCCGGATGCGGACTGGCAGGACGACGAGATCATCGTCGTCCAGGACGGCTACAGCTATCGCGGCGTCGACGCACGGGGAAACCCCTCCACCGAGCCGGTGGCGACCCTGTTCGAAACGCTGCGGCTGGAATGGGCCATGCTGGCGAAGCAGGCGTGGCGCGTTGCCAGGTATCACATGGCACAGGGTCTCTACCGCAGCACGGTCTACAGCTTCACCACCGATATCTCTGGGCTTGGGATCGTCCGTGGCGATGTCGTGGACGTGGCGCACGATGTGGCCGAATGGGGCACCGGCTGGGGCCGCATCGTGAGTGTGGTCAACGGCACTCCGGAAGGTACTGACGGCGCCACCGTGAAGCTGGACACGGAGATCTACACCGACCCGCTGAAGCTCTATGGCATTCAGACGCGCACGGCGGGCGGCGCAAAGCGGAAGGTGAACTGCCGGCCGCATAGCGCGTTCAGCGATACCTTCTACACGGATAGCCGGCCTGCTTCGGCCGTGGTCGGTGACCGTGTCGTGGTGGGCGAGCGCGGGTTGGAGATGACCACGCTGATCATCACTGGCGTGCGCTACTCCGAAGACCTGTCGTCCTCGTTTACCGCTGTGGCGTACGACGAGCGCGTGGACGCCTACTGGAAGAATCCGCCCGAGGGCATCGTGAGCGAGATCAGCGGCCGCGACTACGGCGTCCCGGCGGCGCCCAAGGTCACCGTGGCGGTGTCGGACCCGGTGAACGATGAGGTGGACGATGCCGGCATTCCCACCGCAGTGGTCCGAATCGGCACCGCGCCGCGCCATGGCTACAACACAGTGGAGATGCTCCAGTGACCGTCGCGATCGCGTCGTATGAGCTTCGGTTCCGCGAAGTAGGCGCGCCGGACACGGCGTGGCAGTACCGCAGCCAGGTGGCAGGGCAGGTGTTTGTCGTTCGTGAGCTGCAGCGGGGCACGCCCTACGACCTGCAGATGCGATCCATCGGCGTCAACGGGCGATCCTCGGAATGGATCGACGTGGCGGTGAATGTGCCTGACACCAACCGTGTGGGCGCGGCGGCGCTGCCGAACGTCGGCAACCAGCAGTCGATGTGGGATATGGCGACCTCGGTGACGTTCGCCGCGGCAAGCGACGCCGACGGCGCTTCGGTGGCCACCATCAGCGTGACCGCAGGCACCTTGGTCATCGGCTCGGTGCAGGTCTCCTACGCAGCCAGCAGCGCCAGCTTGACCGGCACGGCAGGTCAGAAGGTCACCGTCTACCTGTACTACAGCGACCCGCTGCTGCAGGGCGGCAGCAAGCAGCTGCGAGTAACAACCAACGTGGTCGAGTCGGCCAACGCCAATGGCAACGTCGCCATCAGTGCCCTGCAGATCCAGTTCCCCGCCGCCGGCTCCAGTGGCAGCGGCGGTGGCGGCATCGGCGGCGGCGGCGGGAGCGGCGGCGTCAGAAATCCCGCATATGAGGAAGTGTTGAAATGAGCTATGTGAAGAAAGACGGGGTCGCTGCCGAGTCCGGTCAGACGGTGGTCGAGCTGGACACCGGAGACCTGGTGGCGGTCGTCTGCACCAGGACGCTGCAGGGAGGGCAGATCCTGTTCCGTGGGTGGGCCCGGGCCATCACCGATGCCGGGCTGCCGCTGATCGGCACGGACGGCAAGGCCATCGAGCGCGAGTTCCAGCACAGCGACCCCCGACCGGCCAAGGCCGACGAAGTCGCCCGGGACGTGCTGTTGGCACTTCTCGGGGAGCCGCCGCAGCTGGTGGTCTGGTCCGACCAGGTGCTGCTGGACGTGAGCATCCGCCAGGCACTGGCCCTGGCCAACATTGATACCGGGGCCGTCGATGCCTCGGCTGTTCTCTAGGAGAGACGATGACGACGATTGATGGCCGACAGATCATTCCGGCGGCGGATCTTCCCAAGCGGCCAGCCGGAAGGGCCGACGCTCTCGTGGGTGTGGTCCGTACATCGGATTCCCTCGCTGCGTTTCCGATTGTTGATTTGCCCACCCCGAAGGCTGCGCAGGTTGAGATCGACGCGCTCAAGGCAGGGCAGTCCACGAACGCAATTTACACGGCGACCTTGAGCGAGCTTCAGGCGAAGGCAGGAACCTTCGAAGGGCAGGGTGCTTTCGTCGCCACTGGGGTTGGTGCAGGCCAGTACCGTTGGGATGGTTCGGCTTGGCAGTTTCTCCGCGAGGACATGCTGGCCAGCAAAGCTGAGGCCAGTGACCTGCTCGGTTTGGAGCGTGAATCCCTGCCAGCAATCCGACAGATCGACCCTCTCACGGACGCAGTACGTTCCAGCCAGTACCAGCTACGCGTTGCGCGCACGCCTACGGCTCTGGTGGCATCGAGTATTGGCTATTCGTCCTGGACGCAGGCATTCGATGTTGGGACCGACATTGCTGCAGGAGTCAGCTTTGATGGCGTGCGGGCGCAGCTTCAGGTTGTGGCGGACGCGGCTACCTTGCAAGTGTCGATTTGGCGTCGATCGCTGACAGAGTCAACGCAGGATCGCGCAGGTCCGGGGCTTGCGGGTGACATTCTTGTAGCCAACAAGTCGATGCCCATCGCAGAGCTTGGGTTGACCGTTGGGCTTGCGGCGCTTGTGTGGATTCCCGTCCCAGTAGTGATCGCCGAGGAAGGGTACACCTACCTCGTCACTCTCGATTCCAGGAGCGCTGCTGGCACTTCCGTTGGCATGGGTATGGGGTACCAGAGCGCAACTGGCTTCACGCAGCGTCGAATGGGCTACTACCGCTCGACCCCCGGTGCTGGCTTCTGGAGCAACATGGGGGCAGGGTCGGCAATCGCATGGAACCTCGGAGCGGCCGAGTTGATCCGGTCGGCTGAGCTTGATGCTCGCTCCCGGGCACTCGAAGCGTTCGAGGCAGCGATCAACCAGGTGATCCCTCGCGGACCCCAGTCAGTGGCGCGTCTGGCCGGCGAGAACGAATTCTCACTCCCGACAGGTCGTTACACTTGGGCGATCGGAATCGTGGGCGGCTTGGATGTGTCTGCGGGCACAGAGGTTGATGGCGCGACCGTACCGCTTATCGTCGACAACGGTACGGCCAAGATCGTTGCGTCGCTCTATTCCCGCCCGCGTGGAGCAGCGTGGCAGGACCAGGCGCCGGGTTTCACCGGCGACGTACTGGTGGGAACCTACGAGGCCAGCGTCGACAGTCTGGGCGTGGTCCCGGGCGCCCCGTCGATGACCCCGGTGAACTTCCCGTTGCCGCGATTCGCGATCGCAGCGGCGACGATGTACTACCTGGTGATCGAAGCGCAGGATGCTGCGGGCGCGCGTCTGCTCAGCGCGATCACCTACCGAAGTGTCTCGGGCTTGGTCGCCGATCAGTACCGCAAGTTCTGGCGCAGCGGTCCCGTATCCTCTTGGTCTAACGGCGCCAGCTCAACGACCTACCGGTTTGCATATGACTTCACGCTCACTGGCTACCAGATTGACCAAGGCGCCGGCACCGAGGAGGCATGGGTCGGTGACGTCATTGCTGAAGCGTCTGCCAAGTGGCAGGGGAACAGCATCGTGGTCAAGGGCAAGGCCGGTCGCAGCGGTGGCAGCCGTGTAATCGAGGCATCCTTGTCCCTTGCGCCGCTCACCGGTGGATCGGTGGCTGATGAGGCCATCACCCTTCGGCCGGCTGGTGGCGCCGCAAAGACCTGGAGTTATCTGCGCGATCGTGTCGCGCATGCGGCGTTGACTACGGTCTCGGTCAAGGACGTTGGCAGCGGTGGGAGCTTGGTGCCGGAGACGGACTATTGGTCGATTCCCGCCCTAGGTGCATTCTCCCTGCCGGGAACCACAGGGGCGGAGCGTGCAGTGCTGGTCAGTTATGCATGGAAGGCTCGGCGCTATGACTTGATCGTCTACACGCCGTTGACCGGAGTGGTTTCCGTCATCACGGGCGAAGAGCGCGTTCGCGATGCGAGCGAGTTCGTGCCCGTCGCCGGCGTCGGGCAGCTGCCGTTGTTCGCGGTCGATGTGCAGGCGCGCATCATTGTGCCGCTCTGGGATAACGCACCCGAGGGGGTGAAGCGACGTTCCTTGGCGGAGGCGCAGGCCGAACTTGTCCGCAATCAACGCATCCTGCGACCGGTGCTGCGCAAGCTGCGCAAGGGGCAGGGGCTGGTCGTTCTTCCCTACGGAGACAGCAACTTCGCCCAGATGGGCGGGGCGTACAACCTCGCTGCTGTGCGGTCGACGGCCAACACCCAGTTCCACGACCGGACCAAGGACGTGAATGGTCTGCTCGCGAATCCGCCGTATGGAGCCGACGTTCTGGCGGCTGTACCGGTGTACGACAACGGCGATGGCGCGGGAGCAGTGCACACGCGCTTCGGCATGGTGTGGGAGCTGATCAGGGCCATGGAGGCTGGGTATGGTGGTCCGGTCACCATGCGCAACCGCAGTATCCCCGGCACCACCTCTGCCAACGCCACGTATCAGGGGCAGGACAGCGTGCGGCTGGGGGCGGCGGTGGCTGACGTAACCGCCGGCGATCTGGTCATCATCGGTTTCGGCCAGAACGAGCTCGGCCAGGCCACCACTCGCGCCAACGTCATCGCGATCTGTCAGGCATTCCAGGCGGCCGGCGCCGCGGTGCTGGTCATGGGGTGCTTCCGCCCGAACGCAAACGATCTGCACACCAGCCACACCAACGGGAACTGGCGATACACCCAGCGTGCGTTGCGCGAGGCTGCATATGCCTGCGGGGCAGCGTATGTGTCCACGGAGCTGCTGTACGACGACGCGGTGCTTGGTGCGCTGAGCCTGTCGGCCAACGATTTCAGCGCCGCTACGCTGGACGTCCATCCGGGTCCGCGAGAGCATCGCTACCTGGGCGCCCGTCTCGCATCCTGGTTGGATTGAAAGGGTGGCTAGCCTACGACTGCCGGGCACCCTTCACGCGACTGCAGTTAGCAGTTCCTCGCTGTTGTTGCGTGGGGTGTTCACCGCGCGACTGACGCGGTAGGCCTCCATCGCCGGCGGCTCGCTGGCCATCAGCATCGCCATGGCATCTTCGGGCGATGCGGCCAGCCACTCATCGGCCTGGCCGGCCTGCAACCACACCGGCATGCGGTCGTGGATATCGGCCGACACTCCGCTGCTGTCACCGGTGATCACGGTGAAGGTGCCCAGGTTGTCCGGGTCGAGCAGGGGGCTGGTGTCTTCCCACAGCCCGGCGGCCAGCAACGGCCCGGTCGCGTGGATGAACCACGGATCCTTCTTTTTGTCTTGGGCGTTGACCGACCACTCGTAGTAGCCGGCCATGGGGATCAGGCAGCGGCGCTTCTTGAACGCCGACCGGAAGGCCGGCTTGGTGGCCACCGTCTCGATGCGGGCATTGATCGTGGAGCCCTGCAGCTTCTTGGCCTTGGCCCAGAAGGGGAGCAGGCCCCACGCCAAGCGGGTGACCTGGAGGCCGGTGCCGCGATCGAGGATCACGGACGCGCGCTGCGTCGGCGCCAGGTTGTAGCTTTCAGGGATCGACATGAGGTCGCCGACCAGCTGGGGGAAGCCCAGGGTGTCAGCGTTTCGGATCGGGGTCTGGACGAATCGGCCGCACATTGTGTGATCCCGTGCCCCAGTCAGGGACGCTTCTTTCGCATCACTTTGACCGGTCCCGCGTGATTATCCGATGCCCGGCCAGTGAAGGAGATCGCCATGACGCCCGGCGCCGAGAGAATTCTCGACCATTGGGCGGCCGCCCCGGATTTTCGCCAGATTACCGTCCGAGAGGCCGCGCGGCAGCTGCAGGAGTTGGTGCCCAGCTATCCCCATCCCTCCGATCACCCCGTGGCGATCTGCGTCAATGGCTACCGGTGGTTTGGCTCCGAAATGGAGGCCGTTGCCGACGCCATCTATCGGACGGCGAGGAAGCCTCATCGACTGGATGAAACGCTGGCCGGCCCGGATTGGGATGTGGAACGCGATGATGAGGGCCGCTGGTCGGTGCCGGGCATGTGCTTGGCCCGTGTCCATGCCGAACGAGCCTCCGACCGCCTCCACACGGCCTGAGCTCGGCAGCCCAGTTGGACAGTTCTGCCGGCCGCAGGTCATAGTTGCGAGACCTATTCCTTACGGCCACCCATGAGCATCCTCAATGTCCTGATGACGCCGGAGCGAGCATTCGTGGCCGTCGATACCCTTGCTCAAGACGCGGTCAGCGGGGAGATCTCAGAGGGTGCCAAGCTGCTGCTGATCCCCCAGCACAACATCGTCGTTGCTGGGCGGGGATCCGGGCAGTTCTTCCTCCGCATCTATCAACTGTGTCTTGAGGCGAGTTTTCGGAAGGCCTTCAGCATTGAACAGATCATGCGAGAGGTCGGACCCGTCATGGACCAGCTCTGGCCAAAATACGTCCAGGCGGCCCAGGACGCCAATATGGACTTGGCTCAGTTGCAGGCGGAGATTGTTGTGGTGGGCTGGTCCAAGGCCCAAAGCCGCATCGTCGGCACCGCCTACGCGAAGTCAGTTGTTGAGCAGCCCACCCATATCGCCGCGCTGGTCGGCGGGATAGCTGCGCCAGGTCAGCCGTTGCGGGATCTCCCCGATAGCTTCCATCCCGACGCGATCCTCGCCGCTGGGAGCCGGCAGGCCGCTTATGTGAATGAAGAGGAGGGGCGGCACGTCGCCGGCGGGCGGCTCATCGCGGCCTTCCTGCAGCGAGGTGAGGCGCTCGTGCGGGATCTCGGCACCATCTGACAGGCCTAGTCGGTGCCTTCGGGCGGCCCTGACGGACCGCCGCGTCTGATCGGGGTCCGGTCGACTCGGCCCGCGCCTAACCATCCCCTGCCTGTGCTCCGGGCCTTCGCATGGTCTGCACCCAGCTGGCCAAGGGCGACTGCCGCTCCCCTGACTGTTTGCAAATTCGCAGCACACTTTCACTTGACTGCGCAATTGTTTTCGACAGGTCCGGGCCGTTTGAAGGTCGCCTGTCTTGACGGGTCCTTGCGCCGCAAGGGTTTGGGGAAATTCACTACAAATGCCGTTGACGCCCCCCAAGAGCCTCACTATCTTCGATTTGTCGGCACGGAAGCATTTTCCGCCGGCAAAGAAAAGGCCCGCCTGGGCTTAATCAGACGGGCCTGAAGTTTTTTTCCCCTTTAACGCGGCAAGCTGAGCTTGGCGTCTTGCCCGGGCTTCCACCCCCGGACAGGAAAAATAGTAGAACTCTGTTGACGGTTATGTCAATGGGTATACGCCAGTGTAGCGCGCCGCTCATTTTTAACTAAACCCATGATTTCATAAGGATTTCGTTGATATGAGTAGCCTTACTAACAACCCGTCCGCCTTGGCGGCTATCCCTGTTGTGCCGAATTCGGCAAAAAATCACCCGGGCACGCCGGTGCTTCCGTTCCGCTTCGAGTCCATCAGCGTCCGTGCTGTGGAAATCGGCGGCGCCCCGTGGTTTGTGGGGAAGGACGTCGCTGAAGCGCTCGGATATGCCGATCCCACCAATGCGATGAAGCAGCACTGCCGTGGGGTGGTGAAACGCCACCCCATCGTCGATGGTTTGGGCCGAATCCAGGAGGCCCGGATCATCAGCGAGCCAGATCTTTTCCGTCTGGTAGCTAATAGCCGACTGCCGGATGCAGAGCGTTTCGAGCGCTGGATCTTTGAAGAGGTCTTGCCGAGCATTCGAAAGACTGGGGGCTACCAGCAACCACAGCCCCTTGGCCTCGTCGGTGACGGATGTGCGCTGATTGAATCAGCAGCTCGCGCGCTTAGGCTTGCCCCCTCTGTCACATTGGGCATGTACCAGCGGCTAGGCAGCAAGGTTGGCCATCAAGACCTTCTGCCGCAGTATGCGGTGGACGCATCGAACGGCTCCGATGCCACGAGCAGCGACGTGACCTTCCCGCTGACCCGGTTGCTCGAGGACTTCAAGATCGGCATGAGCGCCCAGCGGGTCAACAAGATGCTCGAGGCGGCAGGCATCCTTGAGCACGTATCCCGCTCCTCCACCCGGACGGGTACAAAGAAGTTCTGGTCGATTACGGCCGCGGGCGGTCGATTCGGGAAGAATGTCACTTCGCCCGAAAGCCCTCGACAGACACAGCCTCATTACTACCAGCATCGGTTCGTCGAACTTCTCGACCTCGTTGGCCTAGGTGCCTCCAGGGCCGCCTGATCCAGAGCCCCGCTTCGGCGGGGCTTTTCCGTTGTATCAATACCTGCGACCGGTCGGTCATATCCTGCGGCCATGCTTCCTCCCGACTTCCGCTGGCGCTCGGTCGCCAGCCGCCCTGATGAACTCCCGGATGCCATCTACTGCGGCATGACAGAGGTGCTGCGCCTGTCGCAGCGGGTGGACGATAAGATCTGGTGGGTCGAGGTGGACCGTCATCTTGACGATCAGCACCGCGGACGCCGGCTATGCACCAGCTACGAGCAGGGCGTAATCGGGTCGGAGCTGTGGGCGGTCAGGCATCAGCAGCGGCTTCGCTTGGAGATCGATCAGCGTGAAGTGGCCCGCGCTGCCCAGCGAAAGAACCGTACCTGGTAGGCAGTCAGCCGGCGTTGCCTCCGTATCGGCGCGTGCGACCGCCGGCGGCGACAGTAGCTGCATGGATCAGAAGAGCATGGGAAAGGCGCGCTGGGCGCGCGCGAAGGCGGCATCGCTATGGCAGCAGGCCGACGATCTGGACAGCAATCACAGTGGCGACTGGCGGGCGAAGGCGACACGCCGGCGCGGGGCGGCCCGGCTGCGGGCAGAGGCCGCGCGGTTTGACGGTATCGCCAACCGGCTGCAACCCTTCGACGACTCTCAGGCAGCCTGAACAACTGACCCCGAAGCTGGTTCCAAGGCAAGGGTGATTCATTGATGGAGGCTAGTGGGCCAGCCATTAAACCTCGGTTTGGCTCGCCTACTCACAACTGGTTCAGCTAGACTGCCGCTTTCCTATTGAACGTGGCAGGGCAGGGATGGCGCAGGAATATGTTGTATATCTGGAAAATAAGATTCGGTTCAACACGGCCGCGCCTGTCAGCGTTGACGACGTTGTCGCTTCTTTGCGCGGCATGGAACGATTGGTCACAACGCGCTTTCCCAAGGCGATTCGTGTACTGACCGGTGCCACGGTCAAGCGAGCTGAGCTCACCGTTGCGTCTGTGGAAGAGGGATCGTTGATTGAAGAAACGGTCGTCAGTTTGGTCTTTGGCAGTAAGAAGCACTTCGACAAGTTCATCGGCTCGATTCGAGCCAAGTTTGTGTCCAAGAACGATAAGGGAGAGACGGTGGTGAAAGGCTGGGTAGCAGGCTCGCTCCTTGTCGGAATCGCTGTTGTGGGTATTGCCTATTATCAGAAGGATTCGACGCCGGCAGCTCCCGTTGGCGGGCTGGTCACTGTCAATGGTGACAACAACGTCATCGTCACCATTGGCGCTGAGGCGTATGAAAAGAGCCCTGAGAAATTCGCTGAGGCGCTTGAAAAGTCAATGACGAATCAGCAAAAGATCGCTGCCGCCAAAGCTGGCGTCGACATGCTTACTCCGGCGCGTACTCAGGGAGTGGGATTGGATTTAATGTCGGCAGATGGTGACATCGAGGTAATGTCGCCTGAGACGTCACGGAAGATTCCAGCAGCGGTTGAAAAGCGTGATCAATCGGAAGATAAGCTGTATCAGCGAGTCAAGCTCCACTTTCGCGC
>NZ_PKQP01000029.1 GCF_002887735.1 Stenotrophomonas bentonitica | reverse complement strand
GCCAGTGCAGCCGGCGCCGGCTGGATGCACCGTAAGTACTTCGAGCTGGCCGTGCTGGTGCAGGTCAAGGACGAACTGAAGTCCGGAGATCTCTTCATTCCCAGCAGCGAACGGTTTGATGACTACCGTGAGCAGCTGGTCGATGAAGCCACCTTGGCCCAGGAACTGGAAGCCTACGGCCAGGTGTCAGGCCTGCCCACCGACGCCGAGTCTTTCGTGGCGGGATTACGTGCACAACTGACCTCCCTGGCCGATGAGGTCGACGCGCGTTTCCCGGAGAACGTACATGCGGACATCCTGGATGGGCGCCTGGTGCTGCGGAGGGGCAACGCGCCGAAGTCTCCAGCGCGATTACCACCGTGGATCGCCTCATCGCCGAACGGCTTCCAGAATCCAGCATCGTCGATGTCCTGATCGATGCCAGCCAATGGCTGGATCTGCACCGTTTCTTCCGCCCGATCGCCGGCACCGAGAGCCAGGTCGAAGATCTGCCCCGACGTGTGATCACCACGCTATTTTGCTATGGCTGCAACCTGGGGCCGACGCAGACGGCGCGGTCGATCAAGGGCTTCAGCCGGCGCCAAGTCGCTTGGCTAAACCTGAAATACGTGACCGAGGATGTGCTTGAGAAGGCCATCGTGGAGGTCATCAATACCTACAACAAATTCGACCTGCCTGGCTATTGGGGCAGCGGCAAGAGCGCATCAGCTGATGGCACGAAGTGGAGCGTCTACGAGGACAACCTGCTGTCGGAGTATCACATCCGCTACGGCGGCTACGGTGGCATCGGCTACTACCATGTGTCCGATAAATACGTGGCGCTCTTCAGCCACTTCATTCCCTGTGGCGTGCACGAGGGCATCTACATCCTCGACGGTCTGTTGGCCAACACTTCCGACATCCAGCCTGAGATCGTCCATGGCGACACGCAGGCCCAAAGCTACCCGGTC
>NZ_PKQP01000028.1 GCF_002887735.1 Stenotrophomonas bentonitica | reverse complement strand
GGGCATCCTGGCCCACTGCCGATGGCCGCTCGGGACGAACCTGGTGGAAGGCATCAATAACAAGATCAAGGTCATCAAGCGCGTCGCCTACGGATACCGAGACGACGCGTACTTCTTCCTGAAGATCCGGGCGGCCTTCCCCGGAGTTGGGTGAAGAACCTAAGAAAAGGGCCGCTTTCGCGGCCCGTTTCTTACTTCAACTTTGCATCCGCGCGCAGGGCGGCGGCGCGATCGGTCTTCTCCCAGGAGAAGGCGGTCGCATTGACCTGTTCGCCAGCACCGTTGGTGTAGCTGAACTCCTTGGCCTTGCGGCCGAAGTGGCCGTAGGCCGCGGTCTGCTGGTACATCGGGTGGATCAGGTCCAGCATCTGGATGATGCCGTACGGGCGCAGGTCGAAATGCTTGCGGATCAACTTTTCGATCTTGTCATCGCTGATCTTGCCGGTGCCGAAGGTGGTGACCGAGATCGAGGTCGGCTCGGCCACGCCGATGGCGTAGGAGACCTGCACTTCGCAACGGTCGGCCAGGCCGGCGGCCACGACGTTCTTGGCGACGTAACGGGCAGCATAGGCAGCCGAACGGTCCACCTTGGACGGATCCTTGCCCGAGAACGCACCACCACCGTGACGGGCCCAGCCGCCGTAGGTGTCGACGATGATCTTGCGGCCGGTCAGGCCACAGTCGCCCACCGGGCCGCCGATCTCGAACTTGCCGGTCGGGTTGATGTGGAACTTGGTGCCCTTGTGCAGCCACTTGGCCGGCAGCACCGGCTTGATGATCTCTTCGCGGACGGCCTCGATGAGGTCCTTCTGCTTCACGCCCGGGGCGTGCTGGGTCGACAGCACCACCGCGTCGATGGCCGAGACGGCGCCGTTTTCATAGCGCAGGGTGACCTGGCTCTTGGCATCCGGGCGCAGCCAGGACAGCGGCGAGTTCTTCTTCTTGCGGATCTTGGCCTGCTGCTCGACCAGGCGGTGCGACAGGTGGATCGCGGCCGGCATGTAGCTGTCGGTCTCGTTGGTGGCATAGCCGAACATCAGGCCCTGGTCGCCAGCGCCCATTTCTTCGGGCTTCTTGCGGTCCACGCCCTGGGCGATGTGCGGCGACTGCTTGCCGATCAGGTTCAGCACGCCGCAGGTCGCGCCGTCGAAGCCGACGTCGGAGCTGTCGTAGCCGATGTCCAGGATCACCTTGCGGGTCAAGGCTTCCAGGTCGATCCAGGCGCTGGTGGTGATTTCACCGGCGACGATTGCCACGCCAGTCTTGACCATGGTTTCGCAGGCCACGCGCGCACGCTTGTCCTGGGTCAGGATCGCGTCCAGCACCGCATCGGAGATCTGGTCGGCAATCTTGTCCGGATGGCCTTCGGAGACCGATTCGGAGGTGAACAGGTAGCTGGACATCAGGCGTAATATCCTTTGATTCGGATGGAAAGATGGGCGCGAATGATACACGGCAAGTCGCGCGCTTGCATTGTGCGCCAGCGAGGGTTGCCCGTGGTTAAGCCTGCGTGCCCGTCGCAGGGCCCGGTGTGACGGGATTGAGGCCCAGCGTCACCGCCCAGTGTTCCACCAGCGTGACAAACGGCCGCCCGCGGCGGCACCTACCCCGACCGGCACGCCAGCCGCACGCGCCCTCACGATGGGCGCGACGGGCGTCCGAACCCCGCGAGCGTCATCGGCCCGTCGTCAAACCGCCATCGGGCTGTCGTCGACGCAGGGCAGGCTTCGGCGCATCCGGCCGCCGGACCTGAGGAGCACGCCATGCACGACGTCGAGCAGCGCGACGCGCGGGGGGCCGCCAA
>NZ_PKQP01000027.1 GCF_002887735.1 Stenotrophomonas bentonitica | reverse complement strand
ACCCTGGGCGATTCAGAGCGTCGGCCCCGCGTTCCAACCAGAGCTCATCATCGAAGTGCTAAACCACGCTGAAGCCATTGCGATGATGGTGATCCAAATTATGGTAATGATTGCTGGAGATTTTGACCCTGACCTCGGGCATGCTGTTCTCGGCGAGCTCAACGAGATCATCCCGGTTGCGAAGAGACCGCAGGAAAGCTGATGGTAGCCGTTGTGGGCGGGAACAGCTCCCAGCTGCAAACGCTCACTGACGTCGCCCTTCCAAGCCAACACAGCATGGGGTGGCAGTGTAAGAAGAGCCGATTTATACCTGCTGGCATCCGGAATGGAAGCGATCCTGCCGCTTCCTAGCGTGAAAGCCAACTACCAGCTGCTAAGCCACGCAGTCGCCATCTCAAGCCAACGCCGCTCTGAGGCGCACCCAATCCCCAATCAATCGCAACATTCCCTTCTGGTCTGTGCGCCTGAGCAGGCAACGCGTGGCCACTGTATGCTCGGGGCTCTGGACTCGCCCATAAAGGACCAAGCATGTTCACACCGGAGCAAACTGAACGCATCAAGGAAGTCCAAGCCATCCTTCTCTTTCCGCTCGATAAGCCCTATCAATTTCTTTCGACAAGCATGCTGGACTGGAACTACACAGCCTTTCAGACGGCATTGACGATCTCATGGCTGATCACAGGGCGGCGCGAAGGACAATGGGTGGAAAATACAGAAGCACTGGCATCTATTTCAGACCAGCTAGACTTCGGTGAGCACGCCGCGGAAGATTTAAGCGTGATGGAGAATTATCTATCCTCTTTGGGGCTGGACGACTACAGAGATGTTTCGCTCCCGAGTGACTGGCCTTCATATAATGAGAATAATGCGTTCGACCCCGACTCGATCTCCCAGCAAGTCTCAGATCTTGCCTCAACACTAATTAATGCCAAGCCTGAGGATACGTTGGAGAATTTGAACGAAGTGCCCCGGCCCCGCTCGCCATGGAGTTCTACACCCGGCAGATAAAGGGCACTTTTGGGTTAACCGGGGGCGTGCTGTGCAACAAAAGTGAGCGCGCCAGCCAAGCTTCCATCTGGGCCATCTCACGGCCATAGTATCGCTCGATATAAGCTTTACCTTCGTCGTTGAGATAGCGCCAGGTTACGGCTGCGCACTCCCAGTGCCCCGTCAGGAGTGCTGCGCGCATTGCGTATGCCGCATTAGGGATCAGAGATCTCTCAAGGATCGCTTGGCTTAGGTGAGCGTCGCCCGTCCTGTTCGTTATAGAAAGGAGCCCTATAAAGGCTCGCTGATCATCCGACTGTGTGGAGAGAGCAACGCGAACCAGGACTCTCGCCGTAGTGCGATGACCCCACGGCAACGCCAGTGCAGCTCCTCTCGAGCAAAATCGAGCGACATCTGGCAGTCCTATGCGAAGCAGCAACAAAGCCAGGCGCGTGTGACCTCTCTCGGCGGCCAAGAGAAACGCGCGCTCCATCCTCCAGGACGTGCTCGCTCGGCCAATAAGCACTTGCACAGCTTCCAGGAAACCGCCCTCGCAGGCCTCGGTGAGCGCTCGATCACAGCGGGCAGCCTCGTGTAACTGATCAAGCATCTCAATAAGCGCCGCGAGGTCACGCCGTTTGACTGCCCGTAGAGGCGTATCGAATTGATGGTTGGCTAGACAGCGAGTCGCGCGCGACCTTAGAGCCTTAGCATGTGTGCCGGAGGTCCGGACGATAGATGGCATACCAACCGTAAGTCCCTCGACGAAAGGCAGACGAGCAGGACTGCAATGGCATTGTTTAAAGACGGTGTAGTTCATGGTGTGCTCCTGCCACCAACCTAGCGCCTGGTCAGTGGCTGTCAACATTCCCTCTCCGTGACAGGAGACGGTTGACGCACCCGCCAGACGCTTACGCCTTGGGCTTGAGTCAGGCTACTTAGGAACGACCGCCAGCCACCGGCCCTAGCGCTTGTTTTGTCTCAAAATCGCAAGACCACCGCCGTAGATCTCGCTCGGCTTGAAGCGCTCCGATTTCAGATTGCCTAACTGCCTTCTTAAGATAGATTACTTAAGGCAAGCGCCCGCCAATTTATTCTGCGTTCATTTTTACGATGTGCGAAATGTCTCGCTTTTCCCGTATTTGTTACTTTTAAACACTACACGCGCATTTATGGTTTGAGTTGGAATGAATCGCCCAGGGTTCCGTAGACACCTCGCAGCCATAAACTATGGCTTAGGCGG
>NZ_PKQP01000026.1 GCF_002887735.1 Stenotrophomonas bentonitica | reverse complement strand
CGGCTGGGCTGGAACTATCCCGCAGGTCGTTGATAATCGAACGCGCGTAGTTTTCGCCGATTCGCGTGATGTGGCGAAAGTAACTTACAAGCCTAGTGCCGAAGTGGATGCGACGGTCACCTACTCTGACGCGCTCCACACCCGACCCATTCTTATCGTTGTAGAGAAAGTCTACTGATTTTTTGCGCTGGCCAGCCAGTAGCCAGACGATCTGGCCAGCGCGGAGCCGGTCCGTCAGCCACAATGGGTTCTAGGTCACGGAAGGTGCTATGGAAGGCGAGATCGCAAATTGGAAGGTAATGGATTGGCTCCAGGCCGGTGTGCATGTGATTGGCTTGGTCGGCGGTGTCGCTGGTGCTTGCTTGTTTCTGGCGCGAAAGATGCGGCGCTTCAAGAAGATTAAGTACCCGGTGCAGGGCGAAGCAGGCCCCAACCTTCTTGCGCCCGGAGTTGTCCAGATCAAGCAGGGGCAACATGTTGCATTGAGTGCGGTCGTGCCCGATGACACCAGCTTGGTAGTGGTAATTCAGGGGGAACCTGAGCCCGCACCTCCTGTGGGACAAATGCCGATGCCATCAGTTCCGAGCATGGGCGGGTGGTTCTACTCGCTGGCGCCTGGCCCTCTCAACTGGAGAGGTAACCGCTACAGCGCGGGAAATCCCGCAACCGGTCCGGTGCAGACCTTCACTGCAAGAGGCGGGCCGGCCGAGCTAGACATGCACTTCGGGCGTCCCGGTCCAGTCACCCTGCAGGTGTATGAAAAAGGCGACGTGACACCCACGTGGACCAAGGAAATCCATGTGCTGCCCTAACTCTGGCGGGGCGGCAATGGCGCTCCGCAATCGTCGCTGCCCGGGGTTCTTTCTCGGTGAAAACAAGCGGTCGTAAATCTCGATTGCGGAGCGAATAGCCTGCCTAAGTTTCTGATTTAACGGAAATAATCACGAGCTTCCCAAGCTGCTGACGAGGGTCCGATTCCCTTCGCCAACTACAGCGTGTTTTCTCAATCCGCAAGGGGTTGCCCAAGCAGGAAACTGAGCCGTCGCCATGAACGAGGGGCGCTGTGCGTCTTGTGGGCGTCTTGGCGATGGGTTTTCCAGTGCCAAGCTGCTTCACCTATGGACGCGTTAGGGCCCCAGAGTGATTTCGCCGGTGCATTTGATTCGGCACCCGCTTTCATCGCTCCCGAACCGCCGCCGCTGCCCGTGTCACCTCCGCCGCCGCTTACGCCATCGCCGCGCCGGCAACTCCAAGAGGCGTTCTAGCGACCCAGTCCTTTTCGCATCGGCACAACAGTTGCGCCTGCACCGGTGAGGAGTTCGAACAGCGCCTCCACAGCGGCGCGCTTCTCTGCGTCGTACTCGAAGAAGTTGTAATGCCGCTTCTGGACGCCGCTCAGGCCGTGGGATTGTAGGTGGCCACGTACTTCCTCGGACATTCCCAGCGCGGCAAGCCGCGTCTCTACCGTGCGGCGCAGGTCACCCGGCGTGCATGGTGATGCCAGCTCACCCGCGGTCACCATGTTTGCCACGACCGGGTCCATGATTCCTCGCAACTCGTCATAGGTGGCGGGCGTCGTCCCGGCAGTGAGCGAGAACAGGTGTGGCCCGTCACCATCGCCGCGCAGGGTGGCGAGATCCACGGCCATCCGTGGCAGCAAGGGAACCAGATGCACTCTGGGGAGCCGGCGCCGGCCCTTGATGTCGAGCAGGCGCACGGACGCGGTACCGGTGTCGGCGTCGTGAGCGTGATCTGACCACCGCAACCGGATCAGCTGTGCGATGCGCTGGCCGCCGGTCAGCAGGTGGAAGCGCAGGAGCGCGCCCTGCCGTCCGGGCATGGCCTCGATCCTCCGCCAGTACGCGCGAAGCTCCGCCACCGAAAGCACCCGGTCGCGCGGCTGCCCACTGTCCAGGGTCGCAAGGTCGCGCGCAGGATTCCTGGACACGTTGAGGGCGCGAAGTGCGTCAGGGGCGGCGGCATCCTGCTTTGCCGCGATCGCCGCCGCATAGGCCGCGCGCAGGTACGAACGGATCTTGCCGCCCTCGCGCAGCTTCTTGCCGCGCACCATGCGAGACAGGATTGGGAGCAGATCATCTAACTCGAGCTCAGAAGCTGGGCGCGCCCATAGGGCCGGCCACGGTTCCTCAATGTGGCGCCTGATGGCAGCGCGAGTTGCTGCGGCGGAGACCTTGCCGGCATCCTCCAAGCTCTTGGCGTAGGCCATCATCAGCGCGCCCAGGGTTGCTCCGGAGCGGCGCGTCGACTCGGCCAAGGCGTCGATCTTCGCTCGTTCCGCTGCAGCGGCCTCGGCTGCGATCGCGTCGCGCAGATCCCGTTCGCCGGCTTGATACCGGCGGGACAACGCCGCCGCTGACTCGCGTGCCGCGGTCAGTGCCAGACCGGTGCCGATCAGCAGGCGGTCCCGCTGGCCGTTGGCCTTGGTATATCGGTAGTAGAACCGCAGCTGCCCACCTGCCAGCTTGCGAACGTCCAGGCAGCCCGCTCCGCGCGGGGCCGGATCGGAGGCCCATTCGCCCGCCGGCAGAGCGGCGAGCCCCTTCGCTGTAAGCATTCCCTTCATTGCGCCCATTGGTGACCGCTCGGTGACCGTTTGTCCGTGGAAAGAGGTGGACGATGATGGGCGCAGGTGGTCGCATAGCCTGAGAAAATCAACCACTTAGCTTAAAATGGGGCCGGTCATGGAAGGTCATGGAAGCCCTGTAGAGGCCTCATAATCCTTTGGTT
>NZ_PKQP01000025.1 GCF_002887735.1 Stenotrophomonas bentonitica | reverse complement strand
GTGATCAACGAGGCGCGCACATTGCCTAGCAGCAGGAACAGCACCACCACCACCAGCAGCGCGCCCTCGATCAGGTTCTTGGACACCGTGCCGATGGTGCGGTCCACCAGCGCGGTGCGGTCATAGACGGCCTTGGCATGTACACCGGCAGGCAAGCTGGCGTTGGCGGCGTCCAGCTTGGCCGCGGCCGCCTGGGAGACCTCCCGGCTGTTGGCGCCGAACAGCATGAAGGCGGTACCGACCACGACCTCATGGCCATTCTGGGTGGCCGCGCCGGTGCGAAGCTCCTTGCCTTCGCCCACGCTGGCCACATCGCGCACCCGGATGGGCACGCCGTCACGGCGGTCCAGCACGATGTTGCCGATCGCCTCTAGATTGGCCAGCTGACCTGGCACGCGCACCAGGAACTGCTGGCCATTGCGCTCGATGTAGCCGGCGCCAATGTTCTGATTGTTGCGCATGACCGCGGCGACCACGTCGTTCAACGTGAAGCCCAGCGCCACCAGCTGGGCCGGGTCGGGGGTGATGTGGATCTGCCGCTCAAAGCCGCCGATGGTGTTGACCTCGGTGACGCCCGGCGTGGTGCGCAGCTGCGGCCGGATCACCCAGTCCTGCAGGGTGCGCAGGTCCGTGGCCGTGTACGGGGTGCCGTCGGGCTTGCGAGCGTTGGGCTCGGCCTCCACGGTGTACATGAAAATCTCGCCCAGCCCGGTGGAGATGGGGCCCATTTCCGGGTCCAACCCTTCGGGCAGCTGGGAAGAGATCTGCTGCAGGCGCTCAGCGACCTGCTGGCGGGCAAAGTACAGGTCGGTGCCGTCCTTGAACACGACAGTGACCTGGGAGAGCCCATAACGCGACAGCGAGCGGCTGTAGTCCAGCTTGGGCAGGCCGGCCATGGCCGTTTCAATGGCAAAGGTCACCCGTTGCTCGGCCTCCAGCGGCGAGTAGCCCGGGGCTTGGGTGTTGATCTGGACCTGGACGTTGGTGATGTCCGGCGTGGCGTCGATGGAAAGGTGACGGTAGCTCCACACGCCCAGCGCAACCAGCGCAGCGGTGAGCACCAGCGTCAGCCAGCGATGGCGGATGGACAGCCCAATGAGGCGTTCGAGCATGGCGGGCCTCATTCCTCTTCCACGGTGGACTTTTCGATGTCGGCCTTGATCAGGAAGCTCTGAGCCACCACCACCTGTTCACCGGCCTTGAGTCCTTCCAGTACTTCGGCGCGTTCGGCGTCGCGGCGGCCCAGCTTGACCGGCCGGGTGTGGTAGGTCTCGCCCTGCTGCACGTAGACCACGTCCTGGTCTTCAGCGGTCTGCAGCGCGGTGATCGGCACCACCAGCGCTGCCGATTGGCGATCCACAGTCACCCGCGCCTTGACCGCCGAACCGGGCCGCCACAGGCCATCGGTGTTGGCCACCGTGGCGCGCGCAATGGTGCTTTGGCTGGCGGTGGCGGTGCCGGGAAGGACGCGCTCTAAGGTGGTCTGCGCCGTGACGCCATCGCTCAAGCGGGTGACCGTCACCGGCACGCCGGCACCGATGTGCTGGACGTCGGCCCCGAAGATGTGCAGGTCCACCCACAGCGTGGACAGGCCCGCTACCTCGAACAGCGGTGCGCCCTCAGCGGCTGCCATGCCCACAGCGGCCGTACGCGCCATGACCACGCCACTGATCGGCGCGGTGACGGTGTAGGTGGTCAGGCTCAGGTTGCTCTCCACGGTGGCCAGTGCCTGGCCGGCGCGTACCTGATCGCCCACGCCGGCTCGCACGGAGCGGACCGGTCCGGGAAAGCGTGCAGTGACCTGCGCGATGCGCCCGTCAATCGGGGTCAACAGCCCTTGCACCTCATGCTCATCGGCAATCTCACCGGGGCCTGCAGGCGCGACCTGGATACCCGCCGCCTGCGCCGCTTTGGCGGCAATCTTGGTTTCCAACGGTGCCTCCTCGTGCTCACCGTGTTCTTCGCCCTCAGCGGCGGCGCCGCTCTCGGAGGCTTCGTTGGGGGCCGACGCGTTGCAGGCGGCCAGCATCAGGGCCATGCCCAGTGCGGTCCAGGAAAAGCGATTCATGGGGTCTCTCCAGTGGAAGCGGCCGCCGGCGGCGTGACAAGCGCCTGGCCGGTCAGTCGTTGAATTTCGATCAGGGCGCGCTGCGCATCGAGCGCCACGTCCAGCTGCTGCTGGGCCATGGCCGTGCATTCGGACTGCAACTGTGCCCATTCCAGGTAGCTGATCGCGCCAGCGCGATAGGCGCGCTCGGCGGCCTGCTCAGCCCGGGCCAGCTTCGGCAGCACGTCGCCTTGCAACCGTGCCACCTCGGCCTGTGCCACGGTGTAGCGGCCATGGGCCTCGACCAACGTGGAATACAGCGACAAGCCCTTGGAATCGCGCTCGATTGCCAGCACCTCCAGTTCGGCTTCACCGGCGCGAATCTCCGGCTGTGCACGGCTGCGGCTGCCCAGCGGCATGGACAGGCTGGCCACCAGCGCGGTGTCATCGGACTCCTGCAGGCGACGCACACCCAGCTGCCAGGACAGGTCCGGCGCGGCCGCCGAACGCGCCAGCTGCAGTCGTGCCTGCGCGATCCGACGGGCGTCGGCAAACTGCGCCAGTTCCGGAGTCCGCTCCAGCTCCTCGGCCAGCGTCTGCATGGACGCGATCGCCGGCAAGACCATGGGATCGGCCGCAGCCACCTCGAAGCTGGGAGCACGTTCGCCCCACAGTGCGGCCAGATGCTGACGAGCGGCGATTCGCTGCTGCTCGGCCCGATCACGGGTCAGCTCGGCCCGCGCCAGTGCAGCTTGGGCGGTGAGCACCACCGATTCTGGTGAGGCGCCGGCCTGTAGGCGCTGCCGGGCGGCCGCCACGGTCCGCTGGCGCTGACCGACATCCATGTTCGCCAGTTTGCGTTGCCGATCGGCACCGACCACGGCCAGGTAGCGCTGCGCCGTTTCGGCGAGCAGGTCCAGTCGGCCGGTCTCCCGCTGCACGGCCAGTGCATCAATCCGGCCCTGGGCCAAGGTGCGGCGGGCGTCGAGCTTGCCGCCGCGCTCCAGGACCGAGCTCAGGCTCAAGGTCAGTTCCGCGCTGTCCAGGCCGCGGGCTGCGCCAGTGCCCAAAGCGTTTTCGACCTCTGCACCGACCGTCCACGGTGGGCGCTGCACCGCCTGATCGCGCTCGGCAGCGAGCACGTTGGCCCGAGCATCGACCAGGCGCAGCTCGGGGTGGGTTTGGGCCACACGCGCAAACGCGTCGTCCAAGGTCATCAACTCGGCGGCCGACGCCGGCGTCGCCATTGCGCCGCCCAACAGCAGCCATGCGGCTATCGCCGCCAATCGCACATGCATGGAAGTACTCCGAAGGTTCTCGATATCGACAGGGTGCCGGCGCATGCCGGCGGACCTCACCCTGCGATCGGCGGTCGGAATGGCGCAATCGGGTGCGCGTGCGGATACGTCGGCGTATCGGCGTTCAGTACGGGCAAATACCGGCCGATGTCCGCCACGGCCAGCAGGATCTCAGGTGCCGGCACGGCTTGGCCGCAACACAGCACCAGCTGCTGAAGCCGGTGCAGGGCGACGTCTATGCCACGCTCGGCAGCTGGCGGCGACACTGCCGGGCCGCGGTCGGCAGTGGCCAGATGGGTTTGAACATGTAGCTCGCCGACCAGTGCCAGCACCGGCTGCGCCACCAGACCCACGGCCAAGTGCGCCAGCAGGAGCCAGCGCAGGCCAGAACCCAGCCGGCCAAGCCTGGTCATACAGCCGTCTTGCGCGCGTCGGCACGTGCCCGGCGGGCATCACCCAAGATCTCGAAGGCCTCCTTGATCACGTACAGGCCGATCAGGGCGCCGATCACGAAATCCGGGTACGGACTGGCCAGCCACCAGACCAGCAGGCCGGCCAGGATCACGCCAACATTGGCGACCACATCAGCCCGGGTGAACAGCCAGGTGGCTCGCAGATGCACTTCGCCGGACTTTAGCGGCGCCAGCATGCGCAGCACGGTCATATTGACCGCCAGCGACAGCAGGGCGGTGCCAATCATCCAGCCGCTGACCGGCTCGGCGCCGTACATCACGCGACGGCCGACCTCAACCAACACGCCCACACCCAGCACAAGCAGCACGCTGCCGCTGACCCACGCGGCATTGGCCTTGAATCGCGCCGTGCGCCCGATAGCGACCAGGCCAATGGCATAGGCGGTGGCATCGGACAGCATGTCCAGAGCGTCGGCCAGTAGGCCAGTGGAATGGGCAATCCAGCCGGCGATGCCGCCGATCACGGCCATCGCCGCGTTCAACGCTAGGGCGATCCAGAGGACGCGCCGCTCCTGCGCATTCTTGGCCTCGTGGTGGCAGCCGCAATCACTCATCGGAACATCTCCAGTCGCAGGGAAGCCGGGCCCGGGCGGGCCGCTGGCATGACACAGCAGGTGAGGGTAAAGTCCGTAGCTACTACGGAGTCAAGCGTACTACGAATGAAAATCAGTGAGGCTGCCGACGCCAGTGGATGCCACCTGGAGACGATCCGCTATTACGAGCGGATCGGCCTGCTGCCGCGCCCGGGGCGCTCGGGCAATGGCTACCGGGTCTATGGCCCGGCCGACATCGAGCGGCTGCGCTTCATTGCGCGCGGCCGGGACCTAGGCTTCAGCCTAGAGGAGGTCCGCAGCCTGCTGCAGCTGGCCGGCGATGAGGAGCTTTCGTGCGGGGACGTGGATCGGCTGGCACGCAGCCATCTGACCGACGTGCGGGCGCGCATGGCCGACCTGCAGCGCATGGCCAGCGAGTTGGAACGGGTGATTGCCAGTTGCCACGGTGGGCAGCGGGCGGAATGCACCATCCTGTCGACCCTGCGGCAGCCGGTCGCTGTGGAGGCCACGCGCCAGTGACCGAACTGGACCGCTACCTCGATGCGGCCACGCGCCAGAACACGGTGCGCAGCTATGCGTCGGCGCTGCGGCACTTTGAAGTCGAGTGGCAAGGCCACCTCCCAGCGACACCTGACAGCGTGGCCCGATACCTGGCCGCGTATGCGCAGACCCTGGCCACCAGCACCCTTCGCCAACGCCTGGCGGCCATCGCCTCTTGGCACCGCGACCACGGATTTGTCGATCCCACCCGGTCGCCGCTGGTGCGCAAGGTGCTCAAAGGCATCCAGACCCTGCACCCCGGGCAGGTCAAGCAAGCCGCGCCGCTTCAGATTCGGCGGCTGGTCGAGCTCGACGACTGGCTGGCCGCTGCGATCGCGGCGGCACGCGCGCGGGGCGACGGAGCGGCAGCGCTGCGCCACCAACGGGACCGAGCGCTGGTGCTGCTCGGATTCTGGCGTGGCTTTCGCGGCGATGAACTGCTGCGTCTGGACGTGGCCCATCTCACGCTGGTGCCGGGACAGGGGATGACCTGTTTCCTGCCGCGCAGCAAGGGCGATCGCCGAGCGGCCGGCGTTACCTACAAGGTGCCGGCGTTGTCGCGGCTGTGCCCGGTGGAGGCGACCCAGGTGTGGCTGCAGGCGGCCGACCTGCAGGAAGGACCGGTATTTCGGGCGGTCAACCAATGGGGCCAGGTGAGCGCCGAAGGCCTCCATCCCAATAGCTTGGTGCGCCTGCTACGCGAGTTGCTGACCAGTGCCGGCTTTGCCGATGCGGGGCTCCACAGCAGCCATTCGTTGCGCCGCGGCTTTGCCAGTTGGGCCAACGACCAAGGCTGGGACATGAAGGCGTTGATGGAGTACGTGGGCTGGCGCGATGTGCAGTCGGCCATGCGCTACCTGGATGGGCGTGACCCGTTTGCCCGGGACCGCATTGAAGCGAGCCTACCCAGTCCAACCGCGCCGGTACCGGCGATGGCACTGCCGGCACCCGAGGGCAAATCTGCGCTGCAGCTCCGTCTGCGCATGGTGCTGACCCCGTTTGCCCGCGCGGGCCGCGGCGCGGCCAAGGCCCGGGGCCGGATTGAAGAGATCTGCTTGGCTCCGTTCCAGGCAGTGCGTCTGAACACCGCCAGCAGCGAGTACCGGTTAACTGTTCCCACCGATCCCGATCGGGATCTGGATGAAATCCTGGCCACGTTGCTCGATGACATGCACCGCATGGCCGATACGCACCAGTGTTTCCTGGAAGCGTCTCTCAATACAGACGACGGCCGGCACTGGGATTGATCCCCTCATAACCTCCGGATCCAATGGCTACCCTTCACGAGACCGCCTACCCGCGACTGAAGCCTGAT
>NZ_PKQP01000024.1 GCF_002887735.1 Stenotrophomonas bentonitica | reverse complement strand
CATCGCCCGGGTTCAGGCCATACCGTGCCAATGCCGCCGGATCTGGCGTGATGGTCAGCAGCGGCAGGCCGGAGACCTGCTCGGCCTTGACGTCTTCGGCGCCGGGGACGCTACGCATGACCCGCTCGACCCGGCTGGCCAGGCGCGTCAACTGGTCAAGGTTGTCGCCGTAGACCTTGACCGCCACGTCCGAACGGACGCCGGAGATCAACTCGTTGGTGCGCATCTGGATGGGCTGGGTGAACTCGTAGTTGCTGCCCGGGATTTCCTTGGCCGCCGCCTCCAGCTCTTCCACCAGCTCGGCCTTGGGCTTGCGCGGGTCGGGCCACTGGTCGCGGGGCTTGAGCATCAGGAAGGTGTCGGCCATCGACGGCGGCATAGGATCGGTGGCCACCTCGGCGGTGCCGATCTTGGAGAAGATGTTGGCCACCTCCGGGAACTGGGCCAGGCGCTTCTCCAGCGTTTCCTGCATGGCCACCGACTGCTCCAAGCTGGTGCCGGGAATACGCATGGGCTGCAAGGTGATGTCGCCCTCATCCAGGCTCGGCACGAACTCCGAACCCAAGCGGGTGGCCAGCACGCCACAGCCCACCACCAGCACGGCCGCGCCGGCCAGCACCACCACGCGCCGACGCAGGGCCCAATCCAGCAGCGGCGTATAACGGGCGCGCGACCAGCGCATCAGGCGGTTGTCGTGCTCAGCCACACGGCCGCGCAGGAAGCTGGCGATCGCTGCCGGCACAAAGGTCAGCGACAACACCATGGCACCGGTCAGGGCCAGCACCACCGTGATCGCCATCGGGTGGAACATTTTTCCTTCCACCCCGGACAGCGCGAAGATCGGCAGGTAGACCGCGGCGATGATGCCCAGGCCAAACAGGCTGGGACGGATCACCTCGGCGGTGGCCGAGGCGGTCAGGTCATAGCGCTCTTCATCATTGAGCTGGCGGCCCAGCGCGTGCTGCGCCTCCCCGAACCGGCGTAGGCAGTTCTCGATGATGATCACCGCACCGTCCACGATCAGGCCGAAGTCCAGCGCGCCCAGGCTCATCAGGTTGCCCGACACGCCGCCACGCACCATGCCGATGATGGTGAACAGCATCGCCAGCGGAATCACCGCCGCAGTGATCAACGAGGCGCGCACATTGCCCAGCAGCAGGAACAGCACCACCACCACCAGCAGCGCGCCCTCGATCAGGTTCTTGGACACCGTGCCGATGGTGCGGTCCACCAGCGCCGTGCGGTCATAGACGGCCTTGGCATGGACGCCGGCAGGCAAGCTGGCGTTGGCAGCGTCCAGCTTGGCCGCGGCCGCCTGGGAGACTTCCCGGCTGTTGGCGCCAAACAGCATGAAGGCGGTACCGACCACGACCTCGTGGCCATTCTGGGTGGCCGCGCCCGTGCGCAGCTCCTTGCCTTCGCCCACGCTAGCGACGTCGCGCACCCGGATGGGCACACCATCGCGGCGATCCAGCACGATGTTGCCGATCGCATCCAGATTCGCCAGCTGGCCAGGCACGCGCACCAGGAACTGCTGTCCATTGCGCTCGATGTAGCCGGCACCGATGTTCTGGTTGTTGCGCATGACCGCGGCGACCACGTCGTTCAACGTAAAGCCCAGCGCCACCAACTGGGCCGGATCCGGGGTGATGTGGATCTGCCGCTCGAAGCCGCCGATGGTGTTGACCTCGGTGACGCCGGGCGTGGTGCGCAGCTGCGGCCGGATCACCCAGTCCTGCAGGGTGCGCAGGTCCGTGGCGGTGTACGGGGTGCCGTCGGGCTTGCGAGCGTTGGGCTCGGCCTCCACGGTGTACATGAAGATCTCGCCCAACCCGGTGGAGATCGGCCCCATTTCCGGGTCCAATCCGTCGGGCAGCTGGGAAGCGATCTGCTGCAGGCGCTCGGCGACCTGCTGGCGGGCAAAGTACAGGTCGGTGCCGTCCTTGAACACCACGGTGACCTGCGAAAGCCCGTAGCGCGACAGCGAGCGGCTGTAGTCCAGCTTGGGCAGACCGGCCATGGCCGTTTCGATGGCAAAGGTGACCCGTTGTTCGGCCTCCAGCGGCGAGTAACCCGGGGCCTGGGTGTTGATCTGGACCTGGACGTTGGTGATGTCGGGTGTGGCGTCAATGGAAAGGTGACGGTAGCTCCACACGCCCAGCGCAACCAGCGCAGCGGTGAGCACTAGCGTCAGCCAGCGATGGCGGATGGACAGCCCAATGAGGCGTTCGAGCATGGCGGGCCTCATTCTTCTTCCACGGTGGACTTTTCGATGTCGGCCTTGATCAGGAAGCTTTGGGCCACCACCACCTGTTCACCGGCCTTGAGGCCTTCCAGCACTTCGGCGCGTTCGGCGTCGCGGCGCCCCAGCTTCACCGGCCGGGTGTGGTAGGTTTCGCCCTGCTGCACGTAGACCACGTCCTGGTCTTCTGCGGTCTGCAGCGCCGTGATCGGCACCACCAACGCTGCCGATTGGCGATCCACGGTGACCCGCGCCTTGACCGCCGACCCCGGCCGCCACAGGCCATCGGTGTTGGCCACCGTGCCGCGCGCAATGGTGCTTTGGCTGGCGGTGGCGGTGCCGGGCAGGACGCGCTCCAAGGTGGTCTGTGCGGTGACGCCATCGCTCAAGCGGGTAACCGTCACCGGCACGCCAGCACCGATGTGCTGGGCGTCGGCGCCGAAGATGTGCAGGTCCACCCACAGCGTGGACAGGTCGGCGACCTCAAACAGCGGCGCGCCCTCAGCGGCGGCCATGCCTACGGCGGCCGTGCGCGCCATGACCACGCCACTGATCGGCGCGGTGACGGTATAGGTGGTCAGGCTCAGGTTGCTCTCTACCGTGGCCAGTGCCTGGCCGGCCCGTACCTGATCACCCACGCCCGCACGCACGGAGCGGACCGGTCCGGGGAAGCGTGCCGTGACCTGCGCGATGCGACCGTCAATCGGGGTCAACAGCCCTTGCACCTCATGCTCGTCAGCAATCTCACCGGGGCCTGCCGGTGCGACCTGGATACCCGCTGCCTGCGCAGCTTTGGCGGCAATCTTGGTTTCCAGCGGCGCTTCCTCGTGCTCGCCGTGCTCTTCGCCCTCAGCGGCGGCGCCGCCTTCGGACGCTTCGTTGGGGGCCGACGCGTTGCAGGCGGCCAGCATCATCAGGGCCATGCCCAGTGCGGTCCAGGAAAAGCGATTCATGGGGTCTCTCCGGTGGAAGCAGCCGCCGGCGGCGCGACAAGCGCCTGGCCGGTCAGGCGTTGAATTTCGATCAGGGCGCGCTGCGCATCGAGCGCCACGTCCAGCTGCTGCTGGGCCATGGCCGTGCGTTCGGACTGCAGCTGTGCCCATTCCAGGTAGCTGATCGCGCCGGCGCGATAGGCGCGCTCGGCGGCCTGCTCAGCCCGGGCCAACTTCGGCAGCACCTCGCCTTGCAGCCGTGCCACCTCGGCCTGCGCCACGGTGTAGCGACCATGGGCTTCGACCAGCGTGGAATACAGCGACAGGCCCTTGGCCTCGCGCTCGATCGTCAGAACCTCCAGCTCGGCTTCGCCGGCGCGGATCTCCGGCTGCGCGCGGCTGCGGCTGCCCAGTGGCATGGACAGGCTGGCCACCAGCGCGGTGTCGTCAGTCTCCTGCAGGCGGCGCACGCCCAGCTGCCACGACAAGTCCGGCGAGGCCGCCGAACGCGCCAGCTGCAGTCGTGCCTGCGCGATCCGGCGGGCATCGGCAAACTGCGCCAACTCGGGAGTGCGCTCCAATTCCTCGGCCAGCGACTGCATGGACGCGATCGCCGGCAGGGTCATGGGATCCGCCGCGGCCACCTCGAAGCTCGGAGCACGTTCGCCCCAGAGGGCAGCAAGGTGCTGCCGGGCGGCAATGCGCTGCTGCTCGGCCCGATCACGGGTCAATTCTGCTCTCGCCAGTGCTGCTTGTGCGGTGAGCATCACCGATTCGGGAGACGCGCCAGCCTGCAGGCGCTGCCGGGCAGCGGCGACGGTCCGCTGGCGCTGGCCGACATCCATGTTCGCCAGGCTGCGTTGCCGGTCGGCACCGACAACGGCCAAATAGCGCTGCGCCGTCTCGGCGAGCAGGTCCAGCCGCCCGGTCTCGCGCTGCACGGCCAGTGCATCAATCCGGCTTTGGGCCAAGGTGCGGCGGGCGTCGAGCTTGCCGCCGCGCTCCAGGACCGAGCTCAGGCTCAAGGTCAACTCCGCGCTGTCCAGGCCACGGGCCGCGCCCGTGCCCAGCGCATTTTCAACCTCCGCCCCCAACGTCCACGGTGGCCGCTGCACGGCCTGGTCGCGCTCGGCAGCGAGCACCGTGGCTCGCGCATCGACCAGGCGCAGCTCGGGGTGGGTTTGGGCCACGCGTGCAAACGCGTCGTCCAAGGTCATCAGCTCTTCTGCTGTCGCCGGCGTTGCCGCCGCGCTCAACAGTAGCCACGCGGCCAGGGCCGCCAATCGCACATGCATGAAGTACTCCAGAATTTTCGATAGCCAACAGGGATCCGGCGCACGCCGGCGCGCATCACCCTGCGATCGGCGGCCGGAACGGCGCGAGCAGGTGCTCATGCCGATATCTGTCCGCATGGGCTGTCGCCGACGGCCAATGCCGGCCGATATGAGCAATGGCCAACACTATTTCTGGAGCCGGCGCGGCCTGGCTACAGCACAGCACCAGCTGCTGTAGCCGGTGCAGCGCGGCGTCTACGCCACGCTCGGAAGCTGGTGATGCCACTGCCGGGTCATGGTCGGCCGCGGCCAGATGGGTTTGAGCATGGAGCTCGCCAACCACTGCCAGCACCGGCTGCGTCACAAGGCCCACGGCCAAGTGCGCCAGCAGCAGCCAGCGCAGGCCACAGCTCAGCCGGCCAAGCGCTGTCATGCAGGCGTTTTGCGCGCGTCGGCACGCGCCCGGCGAGCATCACCCAAGATCTCGAAAGCCTCCTTGATCACATACAGGCCGATCAGGGCGCCGATCACGAAATCCGGGTAGGGGCTGGCCAGCCACCACACCAACAGGCCGGCCAGAATCACCCCAACGTTGGCCACCACATCGGCGCGGGTAAACAGCCAGGTCGCTCGCAGATGCACTTCGCCAGACTTCAAGGGGGCGAGCATACGGAGCACCTTCAGGTTCACGGCCAGCGAGACCAGAGCGGTACCGATCATCCAACCGCTGACCGGCTCGGCGCCGTACATCACCCGGCGGCCGACTTCGACCAGCACGCCTACGCCCAGCACCAGCAGCACGCTGCCACTGACCCACGCGGCGTTGGCCTTGAAGCGCGCCGTGCGCCCGATAGCGACCAGGCCAATGGCATAGGCGGTGGCGTCAGACAGCATGTCCAGCGCGTCAGCCAGCAGCCCGGTGGAATGGGCAATCCAGCCGGCAATGCCGCCGATCACGGCCATCGCTGCATTCAGGACCAAGGCGATCCAGAGGATGCGTCGCTCCTCCTTGTTCTTGGCTTCGTGGTGGCACCCGCAATCACTCATGTCTTGGTCCTCTGCTGTGTTGTTTCATTGCTTGTTTGCGCCTGGCTGTCTACGCACACCGGAACGGGCATTGGCGAGGAACCCCACGATGGCGGCGGTGCCTACCAATACCTGCGCCAGCAGCGACTGCCAGGTGGGATACAGGCCGATCCACTCGATGCGCGGCAACGCGAGCGGTGTTTGAGAGATCCAGCCCGCTTCCTGCAACGCGGCCACGCCTTTACCGATCAGGATGACCGCCATCACCGCGATGAGAATCGAGCTGATCGAAAAGAACCGGCCAATCGGCAGCCGCCTGCTCATGCGCAGCATCCAGTACGCCACCGCAGCCAACACCGCGATTCCCGCCACCAGGCCTGCGAGGATGGCGGTGGACGCCTGATCGCTCCACATCGCGATGTAGAACAAGATCGTCTCAAACACCTCGCGGTACACCGCGACAAAGGCCAGCATGAACAGGAAAACAGCCGAGCGCCGTGTCAGCGCAGTCGTCAGCTTGGCGTGCAGGTACTCCTGCCACCGCCCTGCAAGGCTCTTTTGGTGCATCCAGATGCCTACGCTGAGCAGGACAGCGGCAGCGAACGAGGCCGAGACGCCCTCAGTGACTTCCCGGTTCGCACCGCTGATATCAACAAAGTAAGTGGCCACTGCCCAGGTAGCTGCGCCTGCCAACAACGCGCAGATCCAACCCGCATGCACATACGGCAACACATCAGACCGCTCGGCTTTACGCAAGAACGCCACGATACCAATCACGATCAGCAGCGCTTCCAGTCCTTCGCGTACCAAGATGGTAAAGCTGCCTAGAAACGCGGTGCTGGCGCCTATTCGGGTGTCCTGCAGCGCCACGTCCGCGCGATCAAACAGCTGGGCAATTTGCGCTGCCTGCCCGGCAACGTCAGCCGCGGGCGCATGCTGATCCAGCTGCGCGCGGTAGCCTGCCATGGCCGTCTCGATCTCTCGCAGCAATGACGGATTGCGCGTGGCCAGCGTGGGTTCAAGCGGCTCTACACCATCCAGATAGGACGAGAGCGCAAGCTTTTTGGCTTGAGCCAGGTCCTCATCAGCGTAAGCGCGCTGGCTGGCGGCCAGTCGCTGCCGCGCCACCGCAAAGCGATCGGCTCCTGGTACCGCTTCGTTTACTGCCTGTGGCTGCGAACGCAGGTAGGCGATGATCGCGTTTGCCTGATCGGCGGGCATCGTGGTGGCAAGATCGGCCTCTCGCGTGCGTGTCAGCGCTTCGAGCGAGGGAATGTGCGTATGGGCCTCGGCACTGGTGCGCCATAACGCCTCACCTTGAGCCTTGGCTTGCGAGGAGTACCCCAAGCTGCCCACATAGAATGCCAACGCCCAGCGATCACTTTCTGACAGCCCAGAGAAGCTGACCATGCCGGTACCCGGCACACCCTGGGAAATGACCTCGTACAACGACAGCGGCGTTCGCTGCGCGGCGCGAGTGGCATCGGTGAACGCGATCGGCGGCGGACTTAACGCTTGCGCGGCGGGGCCATCACCGTGACCTGTGGGGCCGTGACAGGCCGCGCACTGCTGGCTGTAGATGGACGCGGCCTGGGAGGTCTTCGGCGCGCTCGCCGGAACAGCGCCGATCGGGTAGCGGGCCAACAGCGTCGTGCCGAGCCCGCGCGCCAACGTTGCCACTTGCGCCGGGTCGGCCTTCTCTGCCACCGCCTGGACCAGGCGGTCGGCCTGGGCCGTCAGCTCCTGCTGGTTCTGGCCACCGGGCAATGCTGCCAGCTGACTGCGCACGGCGCCGGCAAACTCGCTCATTTCGGCGTATTCGTTGGGGGCAATTACGCGACCGGCCTGGACCGCGCCGGGGTAGTCGACCGCGATGTAATCGAGCATCTGCCAGGTTTGGCGCAGGTCTGCTGCGGCAGGCTCCGCCTGAGCAGAAGCGGGCAGAACCCAGCCGATCAGCAAGGCAATCAAGCAGTAGCGAATCAAGGCGATGGGCAGTGGCATGGTCGTCACATGCAGCGCCGCGGCCGGAGTGGCGGCGGATACGGGTTCAGCGTAAAGTCCGTAGCTACTACGGAGTCAAGCGTACTACGAATGAAAATCAGTGAGGCTGCCGACGCCAGCGGATGCCACTTGGAGACGATTCGCTATTACGAGCGGATCGGGTTGCTGCCGCGCCCGGGGCGCACGGGCAACGGCTACCGGGTCTATGGCCCGGCCGACATCGAGCGGCTGCGCTTCATTGCGCGTGGCCGGGACCTGGGCTTCAGCCTGGAGGAGGTCCGCAGCCTGCTGCAGCTGGCCGGCGATGAGGAGCTTTCGTGCGGGGACGTGGACCGGTTGGCCCGCAGCCATCTGGCCGACGTGCGCGCCCGCATGGCCGACCTGCAGCGCATGGCCAGCGAGCTGGAACGGGTGATTGCCAGTTGCCATGGCGGGCAGCGGGCGGAATGCACCATCCTGTCGACGCTGCGCCAGACGACCTCGGTGGAGGCCACGCGCCAGTGACCGAACTGGACCGCTACCTCGATGCGGCCACGCGCCAGAACACGGTGCGCAGCTATGCGTCGGCGCTGCGGCACTTCGAGGTTGAATGGCAAGGCCACCTCCCAGCGACACCTGACAGCGTGGCCCGGTACCTGGCCGCTTATGCGCAGACCTTGGCGACCAGCACCCTCCGCCAACGTCTGGCGGCCATCGCCTCTTGGCACCGCGACCACGGCTTTGTCGACCCGACCCGATCGCCGCTGGTGCGCAAGGTGCTCAAAGGCATCCAGACCCTGCACCCGGGCCAGGTCAAGCAAGCCGCGCCGCTCCAGATTCGGCGGCTGGTCGAGCTCGATGACTGGCTGGCCGCGGCGATCGCTGCGGCACATGCCCGGGGCGATGGGCCGGCGGCGCTGCGCCATCAACGAGACCGAGCGCTGGTGCTGCTCGGGTTCTGGCGGGGATTCCGTGGCGATGAACTGCTGCGTCTGGACGTGGCCCATCTCACGCTGGTGCCGGGACAGGGGATGACCTGCTTCTTGCCACGCAGCAAGGGTGATCGCCAGGCAGCCGGCGTCACCTACAAGGTGCCGGCGCTGTCGCGGTTATGTCCGGTGGAGGCGACCCAGGCGTGGCTGCAGGCGGCCGACCTGCACGAAGGGCCGGTGTTTCGGGCGGTTAACCAATGGGGCCAGGTGAGCGCCGAGGGCCTGCATCCCAACAGCTTGGTGCGCCTGCTACGCGAGTTGCTGACCAGTGCCGGCTTTGCCGATGCGGGGCTCCACAGCAGCCATTCGTTGCGCCGCGGCTTTGCCAGCTGGGCCAACGACCAAGGCTGGGACATGAAGGCCTTGATGGAGTACGTGGGCTGGCGCGATGTGCAGTCGGCCATGCGTTACCTGGACGGGCGTGACCCGTTTGCCCGGGACCGCATTGAAGCAAGCCTGCCCAGTCCAACCGTGCCGGTACCGGCGATGGCACTGCCGGCGCCGGAGGGCAAATCGGCCCTGCAGCTGCGCCTGCGCATGGTGCTGACCCCGTTTGCCCGCACGGGCCGCGGCGCGGCCAAGGCCCGAGGCCGAATTGAAGAGATCTGCTTGGCCCCGTTCCAGGCTGTGCGCCTGAACACCGCCAGCAGCGAGTACCAGTTGACTGCTCCCACCGATCCCGAAAGGGATCTGGATGAAATCCTGGCCACGTTGCTCGATGACATGCACCGCATGGCCGATA
>NZ_PKQP01000023.1 GCF_002887735.1 Stenotrophomonas bentonitica | reverse complement strand
CCGGTGCGCGCAGCAGTTCGTCGATGAGCGTGCGCGTGGCAGGCGTCAGTGCGTGGCTGATGCTGCGGTAGTAGCCCAGATTGACCCGCTCACGGGCGCCGATGGCGGCCAGCTCCAGAGTGCGGAAACCGGGCAGTTCGTAGCGATGGTGCACCAGCTCTTCGAGCAGGACGTTCACGATGTCCGGGATGGTGTGCTTGGTCTGGGCTGCTCCGGTGGCCACGGTGTCCAGCCAAGCCAAGCCCGATTTATCCAGGGGACGTACCCCGATGAATTGCCGAAGCTGCGGCATATGCCGGCGCTGGCTGCCGGAAGCGTCGTAGCGTTCGAGCTGGTCGGTGTCCAATACGCGCCCGAGTCGGGCGGCCTTGGCGATGTGCTTCCGGATCCGCTCGGGTACGTCGGCCAACACCGTGAAGTAGCCCAAGCGTTGGAAGAGCTTGAGATGAATCAGTACCGCCAGCTGCGGACCCGGCTGGGTGGTCAGCTGCTTGGCGAATGCAATCTCAGCGGCGGTCGGGGTATAGATCTCCTCCAGTTCCTTGGCGGTGGGATCAGGCTTCAGTCGCGGGTAGGCGGTCTCGTGAAGGGTAGCCATTGGATCCGGAGGGTGTGAGGGGGATCAGTCCCAGTGCCGGCCGTCGTCTGTACTGAGCGACGCTTCCAGGAAGCACTGGTGCGTATCGGCCATGCGGTGCATGTCATCGAGCAACGTGGCCAGGATTTCATCCAGATCCCGGTCGGGATCGGTGGGAACAGTCAACCGGTACTCGCTGCTGGCGGTGTTCAGCCGCACCGCTTGGAACGGGGCCAAGCAGATCTCTTCGATTCTGCCCCGGGCCTTGGCCGCGCCGCGGCCGGCGCGGGCAAACGGGGTCAGCACCATGCGTAGGAGCAGCTGCAGGGCAGATTTGACCTCGGGCGCCGGCAGCGCCATCGCCGGAGCTGGCGCGGTTGGGCTGGGCAGGCTCGCTTCAATGCGATCCCGGGCGAACGGGTCACGCCCGTCCAGGTAACGCATGGCCGACTGAACATCGCGCCAGCCCACGTACTCCATCAACGCCTTCATGTCCCAGCCCTGATCGTTGGCCCAACTAGCAAAGCCGCGGCGCAGCGAATGGCTGCTGTGGAGCCCCGCATCGGCAAAGCCGGCACTGGCCAGCAACTCGCGCAGCAGGCGCACCAAACTGTTGGGATGGAGCCCTTCGGCACTTACGTGGCCCCACTGGTTGATTGCCCGAAACACCGGCCCGTCTTGCACGTTTGCCGCCTGCAGCCACACTTGGGTCGCCTCTACCGGACACAGCCGCGACAACGCCGGCACCTTATGGGTAACGCCGGCCGCTTGGCGATCGCCCTTGCTGCGCGGCAGGAAGCAGGTCATCCCCTGTCCCGGCACCAGCGTGAGATGGGCCACTTCCAGACGCAGCAGTTCATCGCCACGGAAGCCACGCCAGAATCCGAGCAGCACCAACGCGCGATCCCGCTGATGGCGAAGCGCCGCCGCCCCGTCGCCCCGGGCATGGGCCGCAGCAATCGCTGCGGCCAGCCAGTCATCGAGCTCGACCAGCCGCCGGATCTGCAGTGGCGCAGCCTGCTTGACCCGGGTCGGGTGGAGGGTCTGAATCCCTTTAAGTACCTTGCGCACCAGTGGCGAGCGGGTGGGATCCACAAATCCGTGATCCCGATGCCAAAAAGCGATCGCCGCCAGGCGATGCCGCAGCGTGCTGGTGGCCAGGGTCTGCGCGTAGGTGGCCAAGTACCGCGCCACACTGTCTGGGGTGGCCGGAAGGTGTCCTTGCCACTCGACCTCAAAGTGCCGTAACGCCGAAGCGTAGCTGCGCACAGTGTTCTCGCGGGTGGCGGCATCAATGTACTGATCGAGGATAGTCACCTGGCCCAGAACACGCACGTTTCAAAGGTGGCCGGCCAATCGTCCATCATTCGACGCAACTATGCAGATTGTGCTAGGCTCTCCAGCCAGCGGCCGCAAACAACAGCGGACCCAACTCTACTCCCGAGCCAGTGCCCATAGTGATTACGCCGCCCTAAATCCTGTCATCGGATCAAGCCCGCAAGCGGGCTTAGGGTTGTTATTTCGTAAATCACACTGTTGGCCCGACGACCAGTCGGGACTAGGGATATTCTGTTTTGACTACGCTTACTCGACTGCGCCAGGACTGGCTCGGCAATATTCGTGGCGACTTGCTTGCCGGCATAGTTGTTGCGCTCGCTCTAATTCCTGAGGCCATTGCGTTCTCAATTATTGCCGGGCTTGATCCCCAGGTGGGCCTCTACGCCTCATTCTGCATTGCAGTGGTTATCGCCTTTACCGGCGGTCGTCCGGGAATGATCTCGGCAGCTACCGGGGCCATGGCGCTGCTGATGGTTGGCTTGGTGAAGGAGCACGGACTGCAGTATTTGTTGGCAGCGACGCTCCTAACCGGGATGCTGCAGATCTTGGCTGGCACGTTTAGGCTCGGGGCGTTGATGCGTTTCGTCTCGCGCTCGGTCATCACCGGTTTTGTCAATGCGCTGGCGATCCTGATTTTCCTGGCGCAGCTCCCCGAGCTAACCAACGTCCCTTGGACCGTTTATGCGATGGTCGCCGCAGGGTTGGCCATCATCTATCTGTTGCCACGCGTGACCAAGGTCATTCCCTCGCCGCTGGTGGCCATCGTGGTCCTGACGATAGTCGCGCTCCTGCTCAAGCTTGATATCCGCACCGTGGGGGACATGGGCGAACTACCCGACAGCTTGCCGGTGTTCTTGTTGCCTGATGTTCCCTTGAATCTAGAGACACTGAAGATCATTTTCCCGGTTTCCGCCACATTGGCGGTCGTGGGCCTGCTGGAATCGATGATGACTGCAAAGATCGTCGATGATCTGACCGATACGCCGAGCAACAAAAACCGCGAAGCGGTCGGTCAGGGCATAGCCAACATCGCATCCGGCTTTGTTGGCGGCATGGCCGGTTGCGCCATGATTGGCCAGTCTGTCATCAACGTTAAGTCCGGCGGTCGTGGTCGCCTCTCATCACTGGCCGCGGGCGTATTCCTATTGTTGATGGTGGTATTTGCAGGCCCTTGGGTAAAGCTGATTCCCATGGCGGCGCTGGTCGCTGTAATGATCATGGTCTCCATTGGCACTTTCAACTGGGGTTCACTGGCGGCACTTAAGGCAAATCCCAAGACTTCTAGTGTGGTGATGATCGCCACAGTTATCGTGACGGTGTCCACCCATGATCTGGCAAAGGGCGTTTTGATCGGCGTACTGCTCTCGGGGCTGTTCTTTGCTCGCAAGGTAGGCCAGGTGCTTCATATCGGCTCCACTTCTGAAGAAGGTGGGCGTCTGCGGTGCTACACCGTGACCGGGCAGGTTTTCTTTGCCTCGGCTGACCAGTTCATTGCTAGCTTCGATTTCCGCGAGGCTTTGGAGCGCGTTCAAATTGACGTGGGCCGTGCCCACTTCTGGGATCTCAGCGCGGTGGGCGCACTGGACACGGTTGTGGTGAAGTTCAGGCGTGAAGGTACTGAGGTCGAAATCCTAGGAATGAACGAAGCCAGTGCGACGCTGGTGGATCGCTTGGGCGTCCACGACAAGCCCGACGCCGTCGAGCGGCTGATGGGCCACTGAGGAAGCAACCATGACAGACAAGATTGGACACTCCCATATAGATCACAGCGGCAGTGTATTGGCCGCCACCGACGCATCCGCTTACAGCGAGAGCGTGGCGCATTACGCCGCTTGGGCAGCGCACAGACTGGAAGCCCCGCTGGAATACCTTCATGTGCTTGACCGCCATCCGGAAGCGGCCAGTACCGCGGACTTCAGTGGGAACCTCGGAGCGGATGCCCAGCCCAGGTTGCTGGAAGGGCTCGCCTTGCTGGACGAGACCCGCAGCAAGCTGGGCCAAGAACGAGGCCGCCTAGTGCTGCAACAGGCCAAGGGGATTGCGGCCGCTTTCCATGGCATCGAGGCGGAGACGCGGATGCGGCATGGGTCCTTGGTGGACACCCTCATCGAGTTGGAAGGCGATGCACGCCTGTTTGTCCTTGGCAAGCGTGGCGAGCATGCGGATTTCGCCAAGGGACACCTGGGCAGCCAACTGGAACGCGTGGTACGTGCAGTCCATCGCCCATTGCTGGTGGCGTCGCGCAGCTACACGGAAATCGAACGCGTGCTGATCGCGTTCGATGGGAGCGCCACGACCCGCAAGGGCGTGGAAATGGTGGCGGCCAGCCCGTTGTTCAGTGGACTCGATATCCGTGTGCTCACCGTCGGAGCGACCAATGCCACAAACGAAGCCGCATTGCGCTGGGCGCTGGACACGCTGGCCGCGGCCGGATTGTCTGCGGCCGGCGCGGTGCGACCGGGCGAAGCGGAAGAGGTGATCGGCCATTACATCCGTGACGAGCATGTGGATCTGCTGGTCATGGGGGCCTATGGCCACTCGCGTATCCGCCAGCTGATTGTCGGCAGCACCACCACCACGATGCTGCGCACCTGCCGCGTCCCGGTGCTCCTTCTCCGTTGACGCCAACCACCGGCAGTAAGTCAAATGACCGAAGCATCAACCAAGCATAAATCCACTGAAACAATCAATCGAAACCACCTCCATCGAATGATGGACGAACTGCTGGAGATCGCTGATGTTCGACTGGGCGGTGATCGCCCATGGGATATCCGGTTGCTGGTCGATGGCGTCCCGGAGCGCGTATTTGCACAGGGCAATCTCGGCCTTGGGGAAAGTTACATGAACGGCGCATGGGAGTGCGATCGGCTGGACGAACTGTTCGATCGCATCCTGCGTGCGCGGCTCGATCGCCACGTCAAACCGTTGCGGCTCATGTTTCATTCGCTACGGGCCAAGCTGCTGAATCGGCAGACATCGCGACAGGCCTGGGAAGTCGGCGAGGCCCATTACGACCTCGGGAATGATTTCTACACGGCAATGCTGGACCCGCGCATGACCTACACCTGCGGCTACTGGGCCGATGCGAAGAACCTGGCGGAGGCGCAGGAAGCCAAGCTCGACATGATCTGCCACAAGTTGCGCCTGGAGCCCGGCATGCGGGTGCTCGACATCGGTTGTGGCTGGGGCAGCTTCATGGCGTACGCCGCCGAGCACTACGGCGTTGAGTGCGTGGGGGTGACGGTTTCGAAGGAGCAGACCGCATGGGCGACGGAGCGTTATGCCGACCTGCCACTGGAGTTCCGGCTGCAGGACTACCGCTCCATCAACGAGCGCTTCGATCGCATCGCCAGCGTCGGCATGTTCGAGCATGTGGGTCGCAAGAACCATCGCAGCTACATGGAAGTAGCTCATCGCTGCCTGGCCGATGACGGCCTGTTCCTGCTTCACACCATCGGCAAGAACCGGCGCAAGTCCACTACCGACCCGTGGATCGATCGCTACATTTTCCCGAACGGCGAGTTGCCGTCGATTGGCCAGATCGGTGATGCTTGCGACGAGCTCTTCGTCGTCGAGGATCTGCACAACTTCGGCGCCGACTACGACAACACATTGATGGCGTGGCATGCCAACTTCGAGCAGGCATGGCCTCATTTCGAGGACGAACTGGGGCAACGGTTCCATCGGATGTGGCGCTACTACCTGTTGTCCTGCGCCGGTGCATTCCGCGCCCGCGACCTGCAACTGTGGCAGTGGGTGCTGTCCAAGGATGGGGTTCGTGGCGGCTATCAGCGCCCAGAAGGCCCGAGGTAATCCCCCGTCGTTTGACGGGGGACTTGACATGCTATGATTTAGTGAAATTCACGATACAACACCCCTCCGCCTGTCTCGTCGATCTTGAGGATGGCCTCAAGCTCTACTAGGTGATGTGGTTTCCGCACAATGGGGTGCGGTTCAGAGGGTCAAGACGAGGCTCTCTCATGACCACTCCAATCTAACGCTCACTTCTTGGCCGCGGGCGCAATGCCCGCTTCCGGATGCCGCTCCCGGCATACCGCCTACCAAGATGAGGAGTCACCATGTCCGTACACGTTCAAAGTCTGGACGAATTCTTCAGCATGCTCGTAGAGGAGCAGCGGGACATTCGCATCACCCTCGCCGGTTTGGAAGACGCGGGCCAACCCGTCGCCCTCGATCAGACCACGCAAGGCCGCGTCAGCAGGATCGACGCCATCTCCCAGCAGCACATGGCCAAGGCGGGCAGCAGTCGCCTGATGATCCAGTTGGATCGGATCAAGGCGGCGCTGGATCGCTACGAATCGGGGCGCTACGGCATTTGCTGCCGATGTGAACTCGAAATCGGGCATGGCCGTTTGATGGCCGATCCCGCCGCGCCTTTTTGCCTGGAGTGCACCGAGGAACTGGCCGAGGCGAAACAGCACAACATGCGCCGAAACGCCGGTCGCTGAGTCCGCGCGGCACCCATTGGGCCGCCTCTGCGGTGGTCGGCATATCCTTGTTGATGAAAGGAAAACATAATGAATCTGATGACGAATGCACCGGCTAAATTACCGGTCGTGAAGCGCTGCGCCTTCGGGGCGCATGAACTCACCCTCGAAACCGGCGAGATCGCCAAGCAGGCGTCCGGCGCGGTCATAGTCCGCATGGGCGATACGGTGGTGCTGGTAACCGCGGTCGGCAGCAAGCGCGCGAAAGATGGACTCGACTTCTTCCCGCTCACCGTCGAGTACCGGGAGCGCTTCTACGCAGGCGGTCGTATCCCCGGTGGTTTCTTCAAGCGCGAGGGTCGCCCGACCGAAAAGGAAATCCTGACCTCGCGCCTGATCGACCGGCCGGTAAGACCACTGTTTCCCGATCAGTTCCGCCACGAGGTCCAGGTCATTGCGACCGTGCTGTCCGTCGATCCGTTGATCGATCCCGATATTCCAGCCATGGTCGGCGCCTCCGCCGCGCTGCGCTTGTCGGGGTTGCCGTTCAAGGGGCCGATTGGAGCGGTCCGCATCGGCCGCCACGGTGACAGTTTTCTGGTCAACCCGACCACCGAAGAGCTCAAGGCCTCCGACCTCAATCTGGTCGTCGCCGGCACCCGGCACGGCGTGTTGATGGTCGAGTCCGAAGCCAACGTGCTCTCGGAGGAGATCATGCTGGCGGCGGTGTCGCTTGGCCACCACGCCATGCAGCCCGTGATCGAAGCGATCGAGGAACTCGCCCAAGAAGCGAAGGTGACCAAGTGGGAGTGGAGCCATCCACCACGCGACCTGGCCCTGGCCGATACGGTGCGCACACAGATTGGAAACAACCTCAACAGCGCCTTGCTGATCACCGACCGGATCGCACGCAAGAAACGAGTGCAGGCGATCAGAAATGAAGTGTTGATTGCGCTAGCTGCACCGACGACCTCGGCAACGGGTTGGGAGGTCGCCCAAGTCCGCGCGGAGCTGGACGACCTCGAGTACACCGCTGTGCGCCGCATGGTGCTGCAGGATCGGCGTCGGCTGGACGGTCGCGGTCTCGAAGACGTACGTCCGATCTCGATCCAACTCGGCGTGCTGCCGCGCACTCATGGCTCGGCGGTGTTCACACGCGGCGAAACCCAAGCCATCGTGACCACCACGCTCGGCACTACGCGTGACGGCCAGGTCATCGATGCCGTCACCGGCGAGTACAAGGAACACTTCCTTTTCCACTACAACTTCCCGCCTTACTGCGTCGGCGAGACGGGTCCGATGATCGGCCCAAAGCGACGCGAAATCGGCCACGGCCGTCTGGCCAAGCGTGGCGTCGCCGCGATCATGCCGTCGATGGAAGCATTCCCTTACACCATTCGAATAGTGTCGGAGATCACCGAGTCCAATGGTTCTTCCTCGATGGCTTCAGTGTGCGGCAGCTCGCTGGCCCTGATGGCTGCGGGCGTTCCGGTCAAGGGGCCTGTGACAGGCATCGCCATGGGCCTGGTCAAGGAAGGCGATCGGTTCGCGGTGCTGTCCGACATCCTGGGTGACGAGGACCACCTGGGCGATATGGATTTCAAGGTCGCCGGCACTATCGACGGTATCTCGGCCCTGCAGATGGACATCAAGATCGACGGCGTGACCGCCGAGATCATGGAGGTGGCATTGGCGCAGGCGCGAGAAGGGCGACTGCACATCCTTCGGGAGATGGCCAAGGCCATCCAGGCCCCGCGCGAGCAGATGTCGGAGTTCGCACCGCGCCTGCTGACGATCAAGATCCATCCGGACAAGATCCGCGAGGTGATCGGCAAGGGCGGGGCCACCATCCAGGCGCTCACCAAGGAAACTGGCACGCAGATCGATATCCGGGACGACGGCACGATCGTGATCGCTTCGACCAGCGGCGGAGCCGCCGACACGGCGCGCAGGCGTATCGAACAGATCACGGCCGAAATCGAACCGGGTCGGGTCTACGAAGGTAAGGTGGCAAAGGTGCTTGACTTCGGCGCGTTCGTCACCATCGCGCCGGGCAAGGTCGGACTGGTGCACGTCTCGCAGATTTCTGACGAGCGAGTGGAAAACCCGAATTCCGTTCTGTCGGAAGGGGATGTGGTGAAGGTCAAGGTCCTGGAAGTGGACATGCAGGGTCGGGTTCGGCTTTCGATGAAGGCGGTGGACGGAACGAAAGTGTTGCTGCCGGAGTCGGCGTATGCCGGGGGTTCTGGCGGCTCCCCTCCGGCATGCGTTTTTATTGCGGAGGAACGGTCATGACGCACAGAGAGATCCTTTTCGATAATGATGCGCGGCTGCGCCTGCTGCGCGGCGTCAACATTCTCGCCAATGCCGTCAAGGCCACCCTGGGCCCGAAGGGCCGCAACGTCGTGCTCGAAAAGAGCTTCGGCGCCCCGACCATCACCAAGGACGGCGTGTCTGTCGCCAAGGAAATCGAACTGGCTGACAAGTTCGAGAACATGGGCGCGCAGATGGTGAAGGAAGTTGCTTCCCGCACCAACGATGACGCCGGCGACGGCACCACCACTGCCACCGTGCTGGCCCAGGCCCTGATCCGCGAAGGCGCCAAGGCCGTTGCTGCCGGCATGAACCCGATGGACCTCAAGCGCGGTATCGACAAGGCCGTGATCGCCGCCGTCGCCGAGCTGAAGAACATCTCCAAGCCGACCACCGACGACAAGGCGATCGCCCAGGTCGGTACGATCTCGGCCAACTCCGACGAATCGATCGGCAACATCATCGCCGAAGCGATGCGCCGCGTGACCAAGGAAGGCGTGATCACCGTTGAAGAAGGCTCGGGCCTGGAAAACGAGCTGGACGTCGTCGAAGGCATGCAGTTCGACCGCGGCTACCTGTCCCCGTACTTCATCAACAACCAGCAGTCGCAGACCGCTGACCTGGACGATCCGTACGTGCTGCTGCACGACAAGAAGATCTCCAACGTGCGCGACCTGCTGCCC
>NZ_PKQP01000022.1 GCF_002887735.1 Stenotrophomonas bentonitica | reverse complement strand
CGGCTGACGACTGTCTACAAAATCCTGGGCGATTCAAGGCAAAATAATCCCGCCATGAGAATCGTCTACGCCACCTCGCGGGATCTGATTGGCTCGCGGGAGCGGACCGGTGCTGTATATGCAGCCGCCACGCTGGCCGTTCCTGGGTGCAGCTGGTGATTGCGCCGGCGCGAATTAACTTGGGCTCGCTGCGGGTTGACCGCAGAAGGCCCAAATCTGGGCGTCATCTTCGGTGGCGGCGCTATCGCCAGAGAGCGGTTGATGGGCACCCGTGCCACCGCAGCCTTGAGATGCAAACGTGGATCGTTGGGTGGCCAAGTTATGGGCACCGCGTAAGCAGAGGTCTGATGGCGGCGGCCGTTAACATAAGCTACGTTATGCGAAGTAACGCATTGATCTTAAAAGCGTTTCCCTGCCTTGGCCGATCCTACTCCAGCAAAGAGACGTCATCAAGCAGGCCTGAAGAAGCAGGGTTATCCTCGAACCCTCAGCTGCTTTCTCCATATGCATGGGGGACACGTCGCGATTCCGGGTTAGCTGGCAGTTGAGTTCCCGCGAGCCTACCAGCGTGCGTCATCGCTCCAGGAGGAAAAATCTTGCTTCGCCGCCTCCAGCACGAGCGCTGGATGTAGGGCAAGAGCCTCTGCTGGACTGCCTCCGCACAATCGAGCATGCGGAGCGATCAGCCATTCGATTTCCTCCCAACCTGACGTCGGGCCGCCGGCTGAAACGCCATATGGGCCACGCAGTAGCGACAGTACCTCCGAGAGCACTGGCAAAGGCATCCCAGTAGAGTCCAGCTGCCATGGAGGAAAGAGAAACAGCTTCAGTTCCCCAATCCACACGCCCAGAACGCTCCCAGATTGCAGGCACTGCGTCAGGGTGCGGCCCTGGACGGCACTCGGGCTCAGTATCGCTTCGAACGCCGCCATATCGAGCCAATCCCGCGCGGCGTTCGATCTGGCCTGAGCGAAGGCAGATGTTTCCGAAGGTATATGCCCGCGCATAGAATGCCTGCCTGGTAAATGAACAGCTCCCACAAGGATGCCACACGCTCTACTAAGGCAACCTGTGGGGGAAACGTCGCTTGAACGTCAGGCATCCAGCGGTTTGCCGCAACAAGGGCATTTCCCTCCTGCCAGTTCTCGATCGTATGCTGCGTTTTGGCGGTTGGCCAGCCAGACTGCTGCCACGGTAATGGAAACAACAAGCGCCACCAAGACGCCTGCGACGATGCTCATCTGTTGCAAGGTAGACAGGGAATTCATTGCATTGCCCACTAGGAAGACCAAGACGATGTCGCACTACAATTTTAGCCCCCAAATCGGAAGAACTTGCAGGAAATTTATCCGGAAAGGCACCCGATCTAACGTAGGCTGAGGGCTCTATGGCTGAACTCTGCGGGCGATATGGCTGCATCTGAAAGCTGGCCCACAGCAAGGCAGCTACTTGGAGGTCCTGCGACCAACGAGCTCCAGAAGAATTCGGGGCAAGTAATGCGTAGTTCCGCCAAATTAGGGGCGGCTTGTCCGAAGACTCGCGGAAAGATGGGCGGGTTTCCGGAGCAGAATGGGGCAGTTTCAGCTGTGAAAGGGGCAACTTGTCCGCGTCAGACAGCTGCATTTGAACCCGGCGCACCCAGGCGATCAAAGGGCGGAACTTTGTTCATCCAGACAACTAACACCCAGAAATATCTGCGATGGCTTACGGCGGTCCAACAATGTCTGCCTCGCGAACCAGAATCTCTACCTCAACGGGGCAGAATTGTCTGATGACGAACAGATGGGAGCAGGTCCATGCTGCTGCAGGCGACTGGCAGCGATGTCGGGAGCGGTAGCCAGGGGTGCGAATGGGGTTTTGTGTCGGCTACGGCCTAGCTTCTGCCATGTCTCGCTGTCTCGTCCATGGTGGGTCTTGGGAAGGGGAGCGGAACTACATCGAGAGGCAGACCAGCAAAAGACGGCGCATCATCCATTTCGCATAATGTATATTATGTTAAACATTGCGCGGTACTACGGAGGGCTGATCCGCCTCCTGCTGGCATCGCTCTTGCCTCTCCGAGGTGTTGAGCGCTGCGAATTTGGGGCAGCTTGCGCGGCAACTTGTAGCAATTGATGCGCTGAGCTACGTGCAGTCCCAATGACTCGCTGTGATCTTGGTGCATCACCAATGGTGCGTCGCGAATCTGTTGCATCTCCAATGATGTTGCCAAGGCGTTGCAGCCACGCGCTTTCGAGAGCATCTAATTTGGGAGACGGCTATGACCGTCGGCTTCATTTCTGAGCTAGCTCAGCGGCTTGGACCCTCCAATTTTGAAGAGTCCAAGCGAACAATTCACTTGCTGGCTCCGGTGTCGCGGTCCCCGAGCCCCAACCACGTCAGAACCCCTTGGACTTCGGCGGTGTCAGTCAAGGCGCTGACTGATCCATTCCCATGTCGCCTTGCTGAGGTAGCCTTGGTACTCGCCACGGACAAGCTGGGATACAAAAATCCCGTCATTCTTATCGAGCTTCTGTTGAAGATCGGCAGATAGATCGTGAGCGCTCATATCCCCGGACACCCAGCGGACCGACTCCAGATCAGGATCTGCTACGTTCTGGTAGCGCTCCAGGTGCTTGAGGAACGCAGTCCTCTTTGCGTCGTAGTTGGCTTCTCGGTTCAAATTCCAGGTGACAACATAGACGGCCATTTCGATCCTTCGAGACTGACACCGAACGTGTCTCCGTGATCTTAGTAAGTGCGACATATACGGTTCCGATAAGATATATTTATCGGAACTCAGGCTATTTTTAATCCCTACTTTCAACCACTTATGAGCGACCTTCTTCCAGCTCTGACCACCGCGGCTCCTGCCAATCCGACTGTGGCGCAGCTCTCGCAGTCCTCGGCGGACGCGGTGCGCGAAGTCTTCGCCGAAGCGGCCTCGGCCAGCACCACGCGCAGTTACGCCACCGCCTTGCGCTACTGGGCGGCCTGGTACCAAGGCCGCTACGGAGCGGTCATCGCCATGCCGGTCGACGCGTCTTGCGTGATCCAGTTCATCATCGATCATCTGGCCCGGCGCTCAGGCGATGCCCTGACCTGGGAGCTGCCGCCGACACTGGATGCGCTTTTGGTGGAAGGCAAATTCAAGCAGCGCCAAGGACCGCTCAAGCTGTCGACCATCGTCCACCGCGTTGCGGTGCTCTCCAGCGCCCATCAATTGCTCAAGCTGGCCAATCCCTGCGAAAGCAGCGAGGTTCGGCAGCTGCTGGCCAAGGGCCGTCGCGCCGCACATAAGCGCGGCGAGCGGCCGAGCAAGAAGACGGCGATCACTGCGACCGAATTGATGGCGATGATTGCGACCTGTGAGGACGATCTTGTTGGGAAACGTGATCGTGCCCTGCTCTACTTCGCCTTCGCCAGTGGTGGGCGCCGTCGGAGCGAGACGGCCCATGCCGTCTTGAGCAAGCTTGCGCCGATCGACGGCGGCTACCTCTACCACCTGGACGTCGGCAAAACGCTTCAGGAGGGCGTCAAAGCAGGCGGCTCGCCGGACAAGCCCTTGTTAGGTCCACCGGCCGAAGCGCTTCGCACCTGGATCGAAGCGGCTGGACTGCAGGAGGGTGCCCTCTTCCGCCAATTGACACGCGGGAAAGTTGGGGCCGGCTTGTCACCCAAGTCGGTGGCCACCATCATCCAGAATCGCGCCCGCGCTGCCGGATTGGTGGGGAGCTTTGGCGGTCACAGCCTACGATCGGGTTTCGTAACGGAAGGTGCTAGGCAAGGAATTGCCCTGCCAGCCATTATGGCAATGACCGATCACCGATCGGTGGTCAGTGTCATCGGCTACTATCAGGCCGGTGCGGCCGAAACGAATCCGGCGGCTCGAATGCTGGAAGCTGCCGCAAGGTCAAGTGCCGAGCGCCCCATAGGGCGGTATGGAGACACGACGAGCGCTGAGTCCTAGGCAATCGTGCGGTCAAACTAGTAGAAGTATCCTTTGATCGTCGCGGCTTCGCTGCGATCTATCACTGTCGGTCTCTGATGATCTCCCGTCGCAGTCGGCCCTCACGTCACGGAGATCGGGTGATCTGTGCCCGATGCTTGAGTCGGCCGTCTCCAGTAAATCGCGCGCGGCTACACCAAAGATCCTGCGATGCTTGGCGGTGCGAAAGGCAATGGCCACTCGACCCTGCCGTCCGATTTGCCGCTCTCGCATGGCAAGAAGAATCCCGTTTATGCGGTCATGGTCGAAGGTCCGGACGGCACCAGATTGCAAGCAGAAGCGGAGCTTCGTCTCGACCACTTTCGACCTGGCGGCTACAAACTGATTGCCTATCTCCCTAGACTCGATAAAGCTGATGTGCCCGTGATTAGCAAAGTCTGGAAGGTGTAAGTCGAGCCTCCGTTTCGGGCCGACAGCTGCCATGCTTCACCCCCGATAATTCCCCCTGCCCCCCCCTTTGTTCCGTTGATGTCCGCCTGCGGCCACATGCGTCCGATCAGCTCCTACGGACAAATGTCAGCCATGGGCTGAACAGCCGTTCTCGCGTCCGTGCGAGTGACCGATGTGATCGACGACGGATATACTTCGATTCACAATGCCGCTCGATGCGGCGACGGCATACCCGCTGGTGCTCGACGCCCCCGGGTTATGCTGGAGCGGCTCCCTTTTCTCAGGTTCGCACCCACTACCCAATCCATATTTATGGCCTCGAAAGCGCCCAAAAATTCGCAGCCATCCGCTGCTACAGCTCCCGCAACGGCACCGGCGGAGGGCGAACGCCGAGCGCTTCGTGGATACGTCGGCCAGTACGAGCGCGCGGGCGCTGCCATCTATGCCGCGCTTGAGCGCGACGAGCTGCTTTGGATTGGCGTCGCTGACCGCAACGCGGGCATTGCGGACGACCTGGTACTAGGATTCGATGGATTGGTGGTCGGTCACCAGTTCAAGACGTCCAAGTTCCCAGGCACTTTCACTGTTGAGACGCTGTTTACTGGTGCCAATGGTCTCTTGAAGCCCCTAGTTCAAGCTTGGCAGTGCCTGTCCAAGGACAACCCAGGAAGTCGCGTCGAGATTCACTTGGTCGTCAACGACTTTCCATCGGTTACCGACAAGCCAGGCGACGGCAGGCTACGGCACAGCGCTGCATTTCTCGAGGAGTTCCAACAGCATCCAAATCGGTCGCTGTCGGATTGGTCCGCGCGAGGATGGAGCCGACTGATCGACCACCTGCGCCGCGAAGCCGGCTTAAATGATGACGACTTCGAACAGTTCATGCATGCCCTGCGCGTGGTGTGCGGAGCTGCAGCGAACTTCATCCAGTCGCACAAGCTGAATGCGGAGCAGGCGAGACAGGCATGCGAGATTGCCAGCGTGCTGCCCAAGCTAGTCGCCGATGAACGCGACAAGGACAGGTGGACGCGTGACGAGCTGCTTCATGAGCTTGGATGGCGCGATCCCGCCAAGACTTTGCTCATCCATCGGTTCCCGGTCGGCGCCTATGTCCAGCGCAATCGGGACACTGAGGTCAAGCTACTAGCAGCGCTTCATGCCTCCAATCACGGCTACGTCTCACTCATAGGACCACCTGGCTCCGGAAAATCCACTCTCCTGCAGGTTGCGCTGGCCACTGAAGCAAGTGTCCGGCTCGTTCGTTACTTAGCGTACGTGCCGGGCGCGGCTCAAGGCGTGGGTCGTGGGGAGGCCGACAACTTCCTGACCGACGTAGGTACGCAGCTGCGGAACAGCGGTTTAGTTGGGCTTCGTCTTCGCGATGACTCGCTATCTGAGCGCCGCGAACAGTTCGGCGTCCTGCTACGGCAGGCTGGTGAGCGCTTCACTCGCGAAGGGATCCGTACAATCATCGTTGTCGACGGGCTAGACCATGTGCCACGCGAAGAACGGCCGACCAATTCGTTTCTGGGAGAGCTGCCTCTTCCCGCGGCAATCCCAAATGGGGTCGTGTTCGTGCTCGGCACGCAACGGTTGGATCTCGCTAATCTGAAGCCCGCCGTAAGAGCGCAAGCGGAGAAGAGCGAGCGACAGGTTCTCATGGGGCCTCTCGGTCGCGAGGAACTCACCTGGATGGCGGATGCGCTAGGCTTGCCTGCCGAGATTCCAAGATTGGATCTCAGCAATCTCACGCATGGCCACCCGCTGGCAACGCGCTACTTGATTCAGGCACTGCTGCACGCTGACGAAGCTGGTCGCAAGCACCTTCTTAGCGGCGGGATGCCGTTCGACGGCGATATTGAGACTGTATATTCAGCTGCTTGGCGCGAGATCGCAAACGATGTCGATGCCATGGATGTGCTGGGCTTCATCGCTCGGGCTGAGGCACCCATGGACCTGCGACTGCTGGCCACGATGGTCAAGGAGTCCTCGATTGAACGCGCCCTGGTCATTGCGCAGCACCTGCTCCGCAGTTCATCCCGGGGATGGAGCGTCTTCCACAACAGCTTTAGGCTGTTCGTCATCGCTCAACCGCGAACCCGCCTCGGGAGCGTCGACGCTGAATACTCGCAGCGCGTATACCGCAACCTTGCCCAGTTGGCGAAGAGCGCGCCACCTGAATCGGCACAGTACTGGCTTGAGCTGCGCTACCGCGCGCGTGCCGGCGACGGTGCCGATGTACTGGCATTGGCGATGCCCGCTCGCTTCAGGCAGCAGCTGGCTGACGGGCGTTCTATCGCCGAGATTCACGCCGACATCCGCCTCGCCCTGCTGGCAGTGCGTGAAACGCACGACGCGACCGCCTTTACACGACTGCTGCTGTGTCGTGACGAAGTGGATCGGCGCAAATCAGCCCTTGAGTACGCCAACCAACTCCCGCTGGCTATGCTGGCGGTGGGGAACATTGAAGCAGCTGTCTCCCTCGTGCAGGACTTCCCCAGCCAGGGCTACGAGGTCGTCGACGCCCTACTAGCGCGAGGCGACTTCGACCGCGCGAAGGAGCTGTTTGAAAGCCTCGAACCACTATCGCAGCTCCATACGCCCAAGTTCAGAAACTACGGGCACCAGCACAACATCAAGGAATTCGAAAGATGGGCAATGCGCGCCGTCCACTTCCGAGACACCGAGCAGATCCAGATAGCGATTGATCATCTCGCCGCAGAGGGTCTAAGGGAGCCGGAAACGGTGGATCCGCAATCTGCCGTAGCGCTGCGGCTGCATCTTAGGAGGGAAGCCGCAAAGGCGATGCTAGGTCAGAAGGTTGGCTCCGATCCTCAAGAACTATGTAGCAAGCTCGGAGTAGCCAACGAAGATAAGCCGTCGGTGATGGTTCACGCAGGGCTTGCGGCCAGTCGACGTGGCGACGTTGGGCAAGCGCTTGCGCTGTTTGATAGTGCCGTCGCTCTTCCCCGGTTCGGGGAGGTACCAAACGGCTACCGTCAACGGATGGCGCTGATCGCATTCGAAGCTGGCCGTCGTGACCTAGCCGAGGCCCTGTTCGACAAGCTGGTCGCACCGATGATCTCCATGTGCGACGACAAGACGGACCTGGCTGGGCTGGGCAATCTGGTCGGCGCAGTGATGCATCACGCGAGGCTTTGCACGCTGCTCAAGAGGCCACTGCCAAGCGTGACACCGTCGAAGCACACCTTCCTTCATCCACTCCAACAGCACGCTTCGACGATAGGTGTGCTTCTAGCTCGCGCTGCCGGCGTCAACGGGTCCTTATCGGCAGGCGGCATCCAAGGCATAGCCCGCACGTCCCTTGGGTATGTCCTACGTCTCGCATCAGAAGGCGGCAGCGAGTCATACCGTATCCAGCAGTCTTTGAAAGCGATCCCCACGCTCGTGCAAGCGCTGCTGAGGCTCGGCGCCGAGCGCGGTGAGACTGAGTATCGCGCGGTACTTCGGGAGGTTGACTCAGCCATCGCTTCATCGGCGTCGAAGGGAACTGCTTACCTGCGACGCAGATTGGCTGTCGATGCATATCGCGTTGACGGTGATCGTGCGGCGGCGGCGGATCGGCTTAATGCCCTCGTGGCGGAGCTTAAAGAAAGTACACCAAGCGAGCAGATCGACGGGCTAGCGAATCTAGCCATCGGGTTGGCTGCGGTCGGGGAGTTAGAGCGGGCGAATCAGTTGCTGGCGACGGTTCCTGAGCAATGCCTTGGCTATGCCTTGGCTCCCAAGAAAGACCCGCAGTACGCGATCTGGCGAAACACTCTAGCTCTCGCGAACGCGGCTGACCCGGAAAACCGTGTCAAGCGGGTCTCAGACCTGATGCGTCAGGTCGGTGGCATGACCAAAACGGAAGGGTCGTCGGCCGCGCGTCGCCTTACCATGGCACTGATTAAGGAAGCGATGCAGGTTGGACCTCGCTTCGGCTTCGAGGTGTCAAAGACACTGGCGGATTGGCATCTAATCGGCTGGCCGAATCGTGTCGACCTGCTCATGACGGGGATGGTCAGGCGAAACCCTGAACTCGTCTTGGCATGCGCGACCGTCTGGTGCGGTCTCTGCCTGCCATTCTATATGGAACCGCACTACCGGGATCCGTCCCATGTTGGTGACTTCATCGACGCCTCCGCGGACGCAGCCGGCCCTGACCAGATTGAACCGCTCGCTCTGATGCTGCTTGGGGCGGTCGAGGTAGCCAGCAGAGCGCACGAGAGAATCACGCTGCTCCAGCGCATTCACAAGGCTTCCGGAAAGCATGGATTCTCGTCGCCTGAGCTCGAAGCCGCCATCGCCCGGTGGACGCCAGAAGCGCCGGAGCCTCGACACTCGTATACGTCTAACAAGTACGCCTCGGAAGCTACTCTCGCGGATCTTGAACTCGCGTTTGAAGCAGATAGCGACGAGCTGAACCACAACGCCCCGGACCGTTTCGAAGAGCTGGCAGACACAGCTCCGATTCATCTGGCGCGAAGGGTCTTTGAGCGCTGGCAGGTATTGCAGGACAACGCACGCTGCCGTTTCCTGATGGTGAAGCGGTTTGCTGCAGCCGATGAGGTCGATTACGCCAAGAAGCTTATGCAAGGCTACGAGACAAGCAACGACCCCTGGAGTTCCTGGAGCCAAGGGATGGGTGGCGGCAAGTTCTTCTACTTTAAGGCGAAGAAGCTTCTGCACGGATCATCCACATGCCCTGCGGCCTTCGAGAACATAGTCGATTCAGTGACAACGGGCCAGGAGAATACCCAGGCACTGCTCACAGAGCTGGATTCGATACTGCCGGTCATCAGCTTGACGCCAGATTGGCCGGCTATCTGGTCGCTGATTGAGGAGCAGATGACCTGCACTCGCGAGTTCCAGTTGGGGCGACCCTTCCAGTCGAGCGAGCTACCACTCAGCGACACGGACCTTTTGGAGGAGTTGCTGCACTTTGCCTATCGACTTCCCATTGCAGAGGTTCAGCGGCACGCGCGCAATTGCGCCCTGAGCTTGGCAAGGCAAGTCGGACAGGGTCAATCTTTGTTCACATCCCTTATCCGGCGACTTATGGACGGTGACTTGGACGCCCCCTTGCAGGCACTCGGAACGCTGCTCGCTGCCGACAGCGCGAACCTCGAGCCCGTATTGGGCCGCGCCGTAGCTGCAATGGTCAGTCACCGTGACATTGCAGTAGCCGAGTCAGCCACGCTCTTGTCGCATCGGTGGGGGCTGGCTGTCTCTTTTGACGCGACGCCACTGCCGCTCTTCTATCTCCTCGAATTCAGTGACCTGCCAGAGAGCGACCAGGCATTCACGGACGAGAGAACTGGTGCAATGCGCGTCGAATCGCCGCTTGGCTGGACTCGTATGTTGCGCTCGACGGCACGTCACATTGCAAAGGCGGCAGACATCGAGGAGATGACAGTTCGCCGTCGCGCGGCGATGTTCATCCAGGATTGGGGTGGACTTGAGGCCTTCGGGCCCTCTGGTGTCAAAGAGCTTGAGGCTCAGCTTCGTGTCCTTGATATGCAGATCACTTACATGAAGCCACACGCCTACATCGCCATTGCTGCCCTTCGCCACGTCGCAGGGGAGCTGCGCCTGGCCGGCAAGTTGGAGAGCCGGGACAGTCCGATGCTGTTGGAGAGATTGGGCTACCCGCTTCCGCCTCGGCCATTGATGCTCCCGCGAGTTCGTCCCGAGTGGATTCGAAGGCCGCTGATTGACCGAAGTGCCGGTTGGTCCGAGCGAGAGCAGAAGTGGATTGACGAGGTTGACGGCGATGTTGCCCCTTTCCTGGCGCACTGCGACGGCCAAGTCGTGGCCGAGGTGTCTCGCTTCCATATCCACAAGGCACGACTGTCAGAGCACCGCTTCTACCGCTTTAGAGCACCTTGGGCAGAGACTGATAGTGAAGAGTTCGACGATTGTTACGCCAAGCTGCCCATCGCTGTTTGGCTAGGCCAGTACGTCCCACTCGACAATGATCTGGCACCAACGCTGGTAAGGCGAGTTGTCTGCTCCGTGGACATGGGCTTTGACACAGCGGCCAATCCGTTTGCATTATGCCCAAACTGGGTTGAGGGGCTTCGCTGGCGCGCTCATGACGAGACACCGAGCGTATTCTTCGATGCGAGCGGAACGGTGGTCGCAGAGCTTCACTGGTGGCGTGACGCTGGCCCGGTTGGAATCGATGCGGATTCTCTGTGGGGCGAGGGTTGCTACCTCGTTGTGACGCCGGCTGGCCTGGAACAACTCACCGCCGCTTATGGGAAAGAGTCCTTAGCCGTTAATGTGTTCGCAAGCAGGCATATAGAGCAGCCGAGTAATTGCGGGCAAACTCTCCTAAGAACGGCGAAGGGCGGATACTCGGTCTAAGGCCATCCATACTCCGCTTCGATCCTAGACGCTAAACTACAGGCTGTTATCGCTGACGCAGCCCTTCTGGCGTAAGAACTGGAACGACCGCTATGCGTCGGAAGCAGCCATTGCCCTACCACGATAGACACCCCGAATCCATGTTTGGCCTTGAGCCTGCTTCGGTCCATCGCTGTTGGAGCCAAGGCTGAACCTAAAGCCCATCCTTCCTGGGCGCATCGGATAAATCGGGAGAGACTTCAATATCTTCTAGCCGGTCACTCCCAGGATTCGCGCGGAGCCTGGAAAAGAGGCAGAGTCGAATCTTGGCGCTAGTCGAAGTGACACCATTGGTCCAGATCTCTCCTAGATCTTTGAGCGCAGCCTGCACCCACGCTGCCCCGCTGCCCGTTGAGGTAGCCGGCCTGCATACGCCCACGGCCCAGCAGATCCGACTGGGCCATGTTAGGCGTCACAACCTGGAGCGGCTCACCTGGCGATGCCAGCTGGCCCCATATCGGCTGGACCACGCAAAGCGCCGTCTGTCACCACAGGGATACGCCGAAGAACAGCGTTCATCCGGCGGTTCTTCGGCGACCTGCTACCAAGGACTTACTGGGTCCCAAGCTGCTTGAGTGACAGTCCCGCCTGAGTTGCCGCCCTGTTGCTGTTCGGCCACAGCTGATTGTGCCCGCGTAGAACCAATCAGTGTGCACAGGGTCCTTTCATCTATGTACATCGAATTCACAATGAGCCAACAGGACCGAGTATCTATGCGGGGCGCAACACCAAGATGACTAGCCGGCTCCATCTCACCCATACGCATCATTCAAAGCGCTGTTCCCGTCGACTGTGATCTTCCGCCTCCCTCTGTCGCTCTCTTCGCACTGTGAGCTCGATCCGTTCAAGCCTCTCCGCCACAAGATTCCTAACTTCGGCCAATGGATGCTCCAGCAGCTCAGCAAAAGCTTTGGCCCGAATTTCTATGATGTCAGCCAACGAGCTAGACCAACTCATGGGCTGGATTCCGGCAAACATCACATCGACGATGCATTGCTTGTCCACTGCGGCTTCCAGCAAGCCTTTGATGGACGCACTGAGGACAACGCGTTTGGGATGTTCTAGTGGTATATCGGTTGCCTCTACAGTTGAGTAGGCGCAGGTCGCTGCGGCAACACCCACGATCCGATCTTGATCACCTCGACACCAGGTAATCAACCGATCCACCGGCATACTATTGAGTGACGGCGAAGCACCTCCGAAACGACACTTGAAAACGCGATCAATCAAACGACGCTCCCTATCGTCGCCCGTGAAGATCTCTCCAAGGACAATCTCCGGGAAGTTGCGGAATAGCGTTGTCATGAGGACTTCGAAATCAGAGCTGCGAATTCTAAGATCATCCAACCCTTCGCAAAGCAACCTCACGATCTCCTCGACTTCCTGTTCTGGAGCAGACTCAGATAGGCACTGCTGGGCGATCCGCTTGGTCCCTCGGATGCGATTCAATTCAGTCTGTCCGCGCTTCCCCCCGAGTAGAGCGCGAATGGCGTCGCGCCCTGTCGAAAGGAGATCTTCACTCGGCACGTAGTTTCCGCCCCTCCCCGCGAAGAATCGCATTTCTAGCACACTAAGCGTGGTGTAGAAGCCATCATGGCGCTGGTTCAATATGGTGAACAGTTCCGCGAGCTCGCTGTCGGTAAGGGACTCGTGCATGCGGCCATAGGCAAGCTGTCCAAACCGCCACGCTTCGAACTCTTCCCCTCGAGCCAACTCAATCAGCATATTGAACCCCCATGGGCCAATCTTGATGGCGCTGAGCAGGTAGATGAAGAAGGTCCGCAACAAGGGATGATCTAGCACCCGCTCCAACATCACCATGGCCAAGCGGGGGTCGATATCGTTTGCAGCGCTGATATAGCCTTGAAGCACCTGTGGATTGAGCTTCGCAGGCGCCTGCAGTTGCACCAGGCTCAAAAGACGCTCATAAGTGGCAATTAGGTCGACGCTGCCTTGCGCCAGCCCAATGCCGAAAGGATGCAGTGCATCGAACTCGCCCGACCAGAGGGTCGGCAGGGAATCATTACGTACAGGGCCAAAAGCTGCCTAAGCGACTGAATTTC
>NZ_PKQP01000021.1 GCF_002887735.1 Stenotrophomonas bentonitica | reverse complement strand
GTACCGTCGGCGCCGGCGTGGTCTCCAAGATCCTCGAGTAACAGCGTTATACCGGCGGTTGCATTGCGCTGCCGGTCTCGCGAGTGGCGGGCCGGGAACCTCGGTCCGCCTTCGCCGTCTTAGGGAAGGCAAGTTTTTTCAGTACGCCAGTAGCTCAATTGGCAGAGCAGCGGTCTCCAAAACCGCAGGTTGGGGGTTCGAGTCCCTCCTGGCGTGCCACTTCTCCCTTCCAGCGGCTATGCCGCCACAGCAGCCAGAGCCGGATGAACAGCAAGATCGAGCATTCCAAAGACAACGCCTCCACTGGAGGTGACATCGTCAAGTACGCCGCCGCAGCGATCCTCGTGCTGGCGGGTCTTTTTGCTTGGTATTGGTTCGGTGCTCCTGAGCACGCCTCACAGAGTGCATGGGCCGGTCCGCTTCGCGGTCTGGCCGTTGTCGTTGGCCTGGTGGCCGGCCTCGGCGTGTTCCTGCTGACCGGCAAGGGTCGCGACACGCGGGAATTCCTTTCCGAATCGCGTTTCGAACTGCGCAAGGTGGTCTGGCCGACGCGCCAGGAAGCCATTCGCATGACCTGGGTGGTGATCGTCGTGGTGATCATCCTCAGCCTGCTGCTGGGCGGATTTGACTTCGTGATTCAGAAATTGACCCAGTGGTTCCTGGGTCGATAAGGAGAAACCAGTGAAGCGTTGGTACGTCGTTCACGCCTATTCGGGCTTCGAAAAGTCGGTGGCGCAGGCTCTGCGCGATCGCATCGTGCGTGACGAGATGCAGGAGCGCTTCGGTGACGTCCTGGTCCCGACCGAGGAAGTGGTTGAAATGCGCGCCGGCCAGAAGCGCCGTTCCGAGCGCAAGTTCTTCCCGGGTTACGTGCTGGTCCAGATCGAGACCCACGAAGAAAACGGCATTCCGCGCATCGACAACGAAAGCTGGCACCTTGTGAAGGATACGTCCAAGGTGATGGGCTTCATCGGTGGCACCGCCGACCGTCCGTTGCCGATCCGTGACGAGGAAGCTGCCGCCATCCTGGACCGCGTTCAGGAAGGTGTCGAAAAGCCGCGTCCGAAGGTGCTGTTCGAGCCGGGCCAGATGGTCCGCGTCACCGAAGGTCCATTCAACGATTTCAACGGCGTGGTCGAGGAAGTCAACTACGAGAAGAGCCGTCTGCGCGTCTCGGTGCTGATCTTCGGTCGTGCCACCCCGGTCGAGCTCGAGTTCGGCCAGGTCGAAAAGGCCGTCTGAGCCTGAGGGCAGTGGGTTCCGGGCGGCCGCCCGGAACCTGAACAGCCCGGCACCCCTTGCCATGCGGCAGGGGAAGAAAAAACCTGATATAGTGCGCGGCTTCCTGCCAGGAAGCTGGCAAAAAGCAAGGGCCGCCGCAAGGTGGCCTTCTGCGTGAATTCAAAACGCGATGCCGGGACGCGTGATTCCCGGTCCGATGGGGAGCCTGTTGTCGCAAGGCGCTAGCACCCGGAGAGCATACTCATGGCAAAGAAAGTTGTCGGTTATATCAAGCTGCAGGTGAAGGCCGGTCAGGCCAACCCCTCGCCGCCGGTTGGTCCTGCGCTGGGTCAGCGTGGCCTGAACATCATGGAATTCTGCAAGGCCTTCAATGCCGCCACGCAGAAGCTGGAGCCGGGTCTGCCGGTGCCGGTCATCATCACGGCCTACTCGGACCGTACCTTCACCTTCATCACCAAGAGCACCCCGGCTGCCGTGCTGCTCAAGAAGGCTGCAGGCATCTCGTCGGGCTCCAAGCGTCCGAACACCGAGAAGGTGGGCAAGGTGACCCGCAAGCAGCTCGAAGAGATCGCCAAGACCAAGGAAGCAGACCTGACGGCTGCCGATCTGGATGCCGCGGTGCGCACCATCGCCGGTTCTGCCCGTTCCATGGGCCTCGTGGTAGAGGGTTAAGAAGATGGCACAGACCAAGCGTGAGAAGGCCATCAAGGCCGCCGTCGTCCCGGGCAAGGCATATGCCTTCGAGGACGCCATCAAGATCCTGAAGACCGCTACCAAGGCCAAGTTCGTCGAGTCCTTCGACGTTGCTGTGCGCCTGGGCGTGGACGCCAAGAAGTCCGACCAGCAGGTGCGCGGTTCCACCGTGCTGCCGGCCGGTACCGGCAAGAGCGTGCGCGTTGCCGTCTTCGCCCCGGCCGGTGCCAAGGCTGACGAAGCCCTGGCCGCTGGCGCCGAAGCCGTTGGTATGGACGATCTGGCCGAGAAGATGCAGGCCGGCGATCTGAACTACGACGTCGTCATCGCGACCCCGGATGCCATGCGCGTCGTGGGTAAGCTGGGCACCGTGCTCGGCCCGCGCGGCCTGATGCCGAACCCGAAGGTCGGCACCGTCTCGGCCAACCCGGGCGAAGCCGTCAAGAATGCCAAGTCGGGTCAGGTGCGTTACCGCACCGACAAGGCCGGCATCATCCATTGCACCATCGGCAAGGCCGACTTCGCCGAAGACGCGCTGAAGTCGAACCTGCAGGCGCTGCTGATGGACCTGATCAAGGCCAAGCCGGCCACCTCGAAGGGCACCTACCTGCAGAAGGTTTCGGTCAGCTCGACGATGGGCCCGGGCGTCACTGTCGACCAGTCGTCGCTGTCGCTGAAGTAATCGTTTCAAGCGGGTACCGGGCTCCGGTCCGGTACCCGCGATATTTGAAGGCAATCCGAGTGGGGTCCGCCCCGCGGAGATAGCCGTCAAAGACCGCAGGCGCGGTCAGTACATACCGGCGACGGGCAGGGATGCTCGCATTGGCAGGGAGTCGCCGCCGGCGCAGTACCGAACGCTTAATCGATTCCCCCGGGAATCACCCTGCGTAGATGGTGCCCTTCTGGAGTTTTTCTGGTTTACGCACGTCTGGGTTCTCCCAGGTTGGCCATCCAGGTCTAGAACGGCCCACCCTTGGAACATCACCTGATGTTCCCGGCGTCCAGGACGGATGCCGCCCAGGACCGCACACGGCAGGAGCCGTAAGCGGAGTTCAATTGGAGGAGTGCAATGGCTCTCAATCTGTCCCAGAAGCAAGAAGTAGTCGCCGAGCTGGCAGACGTCGCCGCCAAGGCTCACTCCTTGATCGCAGCCGAATACGCTGGCACCACGGTCTCCCAGATGACCGCGATGCGCAAGCAGGCACGCGAAACCGGCGTTTTCTTGAAAGTTGTCAAGAACACGCTGGCGGCACGTGCAGTGGAAGGTACCGAATACGAATGCGCCAAAGACGCACTCGTCGGTCCGCTGCTGTACGCGTTCTCGCTCGAGGAGCCCGGCGCAGCCGGTCGCCTGATCAAGGATTTTGCCAAGACCAACGACAAGCTGCAGGCAAAAGTCGTGGCCATCGGCGGGGAACTGTTCCCGGCCGGTCATGTCGACGTGCTGGCCTCGCTGCCGACCCGTGATCAGGCCCTGGCCATGCTGGCCCGCGTCCTGTCCGAGCCGGCTGCCATGTTCGCCCGCGCCGTCAAGGCCGTGGCCGACAAGCAGGATGGCGGTGAAACCGCTGACGCTGCCGAGCCGGTCGCCGAAACCGCCTGAGTCGACGTTTCCGTGGTTCCGAACGGAACCTCAACCCAGAAAATTATCCAAAGGTAATCAAAATGTCCCTTACCAACGAACAGATCGTCGACGCCATCGCCGAGAAGTCCCTGATGGAAGTGATGGAGCTGGTCAAGGCCATCGAAGAGAAGTTCGGCGTCTCCGCCGCTGCTCCGGTCGCCGCAGCTGCTGCTGCTGGCCCGGCTGCCGCTGTTGAAGAGCAGACCGAATTCGACGTCATCCTGAAGTCGGCCGGCGACAAGAAGGTCGAAGTCATCAAGGCTGTCCGCGCCATCACCGGCCTGGGCCTGAAGGAAGCGAAGGATCTGGCAGAAGCCGGCGGCATGATCAAGGAAGCCGCTTCGAAGGACGACGCTGCCAAGTTCAAGAAGGACCTGGAAGCTGCTGGCGCGACTGTCGAAGTCAAGTAAGCAGTTCCTTGCCTCGCCATCGAAACACGGCGATGCAGCCAAGGCTGGGGGCGTAAGCCCCCGGCCTTTGGTCGTTTCACGCAACACCCGAAGTACGAGCCCAACACGGGCTGCGGTCATCCCCCGTCACAGCGGCGCACAAGCGCGCGGGCAGGGGAGTGGATGCAGACGAGTTGGCAGTTGGAAGTAGCGGGAGAAGGCGTGCTGGTGCCGGCAATACCAGCGACTTCCAACTGACAATTTCAGTTTCCCCTCGGGTCGTGGACGCACGATCCGCACAGCCAAGGTGATACCTCATGACGTCTTATTCGTTCACCGAAAAGAAGCGTATCCGCAAGGATTTCGGCAAGCAGCGCTCGATCCTCGAAGTGCCGTTCCTGCTTGCCATCCAGGTCGATTCCTACCGTGAATTCCTGCAGGAAAACGTCGATCCGGCCAAGCGCACGGACCACGGCCTGCATGCGGCCCTGAAGTCGGTGTTCCCGATTTCCAGCTACAGCGGCAATGCCGCCCTGGAATACGTCGGCTACAAGCTCGGCGACCCGGTGTTCGACGAGCGCGAGTGCCGCCAGCGTGGCATGAGCTACGGCGCGCCGCTGCGCGTGACCGTGCGCCTGGTGATCTACGACCGCGAGTCGTCGACCAAGGCCATCAAGTACGTGAAGGAGCAGGAAGTCTATCTCGGCGAAATCCCGCTGATGACCGACAACGGCACCTTCATCGTGAACGGTACCGAGCGCGTGATCGTCTCGCAGCTGCACCGTTCGCCGGGCGTGTTCTTCGACCACGACCGTGGCAAGACCCACAGCTCGGGCAAGCTGCTGTACAGCGCCCGCATCATCCCGTACCGCGGCTCCTGGCTGGACTTCGAGTTCGACCCGAAGGACGCCCTGTTCACCCGTATCGATCGTCGCCGCAAGCTGCCGGTGTCGATCCTGCTGCGTGCGCTGGGTTACAGCAACGAAGAGATGCTGGCCGAGTTCTTCGAGATCAACACGTTCCACATCAACCCCGATGAAGGCGTGCAGCTGGAGCTGGTCTCCGAGCGCCTGCGTGGCGAGACCCTGAACTTCGACCTGGCCGACGGTGACAAGGTCATCGTGGAAGCGGGCAAGCGCATCACCGCGCGCCACGTCAAGCAGCTGGAAGCCTCGGGCATCGCTGCCCTGGCCGTGCCGGACGAGTACATGGTCGGCCGCATCCTGTCGCACGACGTGGTCGACGCGAACACCGGCGAACTGCTGGCCCAGGCCAACGACGAAATCACCGACGAGCAGCTGCAGGCCTTCCGCAAGGCCGGCGTGGATGCCGTGGGCACCCTGTGGGTGAACGATCTGGATCGTGGCCCGTACCTGTCCAACACCCTGCGCATCGATCCGACCAAGACCCAGCTCGAAGCCCTGGTCGAGATCTACCGCATGATGCGTCCGGGCGAGCCGCCGACCAAGGACGCCGCGCAGAACCTGTTCCACAACCTGTTCTTCACCTTCGAGCGCTACGACCTGTCCACGGTCGGCCGCATGAAGTTCAACCGTCGTGTCGGCCGCAAGGAAGTCACCGGCGAAGCCGTGCTGTACGACCGCAAGTACTTCGGTGAGCGCAACGACGAAGAGTCCAAGCGCCTGGTCGCCGAGCACGCGGACACCTCCGACATCCTGGACGTGATCAAGGTCCTGACCGAGATCCGCAACGGTCGCGGCGTGGTCGATGACATCGATCACCTGGGCAACCGTCGCGTGCGTTCGGTCGGTGAAATGGCAGAGAACGTGTTCCGCGTGGGCCTGGTCCGCGTCGAGCGCGCGGTCAAGGAACGCCTGTCGATGGCCGAATCCGAAGGCCTGACCCCGCAGGAACTGATCAATGCCAAGCCGGTCGCTGCGGCCATCAAGGAGTTCTTCGGCTCCTCGCAGCTGTCCCAGTTCATGGATCAGAACAACCCGCTGTCGGAAGTGACGCACAAGCGTCGCGTCTCGGCCCTGGGCCCGGGCGGCCTGACCCGCGAACGCGCCGGCTTCGAAGTGCGCGACGTGCACCCGACCCATTACGGCCGCGTCTGCACCATCGAAACGCCGGAAGGCCCGAACATCGGCCTGATCAACTCGCTGGCCGTGTACGCCCGCACCAACCAGTACGGCTTCCTGGAAACCCCGTACCGCAAGGTTGCCGACGGCAAGGTCTCCGACGAGATCGAATTCCTGTCGGCCATCGAAGAAAACGAGTACGTCATCGCCCAGGCCAACGCCCTGACCGATGCCAAGAGCATGCTCACCGAGCAGTTCGTGCCGTGCCGCTTCCAGGGTGAGTCGCTGCTCAAGCCGCCGGCGGAAGTCCACTTCATGGACGTCTCGCCGATGCAGACCGTGTCGATCGCTGCCGCGCTCGTCCCGTTCCTGGAGCACGATGACGCCAACCGCGCACTGATGGGCGCCAACATGCAGCGTCAGGCCGTGCCGACCCTGCGTGCCCAGAAGCCGCTGGTGGGTACCGGTATCGAACGCGCCGTGGCCCGTGACTCGGGTGTGACCGTGAACGCCCGTCGTGGCGGCGAGATCGTGCAGATCGACGCCGGCCGCATCGTGGTCAAGGTCAACGAAGTGGAGATCACCGACGCGACCGACGCCGGCGTGGATATCTACAACCTGATCAAGTACACCCGCTCCAACCAGAACACCTGCATCAACCAGCGTCCGCTGGTGGAAGTGGGCAACGTGGTGGCGCGTGGCGACGTGCTGGCTGACGGTCCGTCCACCGACATCGGTGAACTGGCCCTGGGCCAGAACATGCTGATCGCCTTCATGCCGTGGAACGGCTACAACTTCGAAGACTCCATCCTGCTCTCCGAGCGCGTGGTGGAAGAGGATCGCTACACCACGATCCACATCGAAGAGCTGACCTGCGTTGCGCGTGACACCAAGCTGGGGCCGGAGGAAATCTCCGCCGACATCCCGAACGTCTCCGAGCAGGCCCTGAACCGCCTGGACGAGAGCGGCGTGGTGTATATCGGTGCGGAAGTCCGCGCCGGCGACATCATGGTCGGCAAGGTCACCCCGAAGGGCGAAAGCCAGCTGACCCCGGAAGAGAAGCTGCTGCGTGCGATCTTCGGCGAGAAGGCCTCGGACGTGAAGGACAGCTCGCTGCGCGTGCCGCCGGGCATGGACGGCACCGTCATCGACGTCCAGGTCTTCACCCGCGACGGCATCGAGAAGGACAAGCGCGCCCGTCAGATCGAAGAGTCTGAAATCAAGCGCGTCAAGAAGGACTTCGACGACCAGTTCCGCATCCTGGAAGGCGCCATCTACGCCCGTCTGCGTTCGCAGATCGTGGGCAAGGTGGTCAACGGTGGTGCCAACCTGAAGAAGGGCGACACCGTCACCGACGCGTACCTGGACGGCCTGAAGAAGGCTGACTGGTTCGTGCTGCGCATGAAGGACGAGGACGCCTCCGAAGCCATCGAACGTGCCCAGAAGCAGATCCAGGCGCACGAGAAGGAATTCGAGCGTCGCTTCGCCGACAAGCGCGGCAAGATCACCGCGGGCGACGATCTGGCCCCGGGCGTGCTGAAGATGGTCAAGGTGTTCCTGGCCGTGAAGCGTCGCATCCAGCCGGGTGACAAGATGGCAGGCCGCCACGGCAACAAGGGTGTGGTCTCCAACGTGGTGCCGGTCGAAGACATGCCGTACATGGCCTCGGGCGAAACCGTGGACATCGTGCTGAACCCGCTGGGCGTGCCGTCGCGTATGAACATCGGCCAGATTCTGGAAGTGCATCTGGGCTGGGCCGCCAAGGGCCTGGGTCGCAAGATCCAGGGCATGCTGGAAGCCCAGGCCGCGATCAACGACCTGCGCAAGTTCCTGGACGACGTCTACAACCACGACAAGACCCAGCACGCCAACCACGTCGACCTGACCCAGTTCAGCGACGAGGAGCTGCTGCGCCTGGCCACCAACCTGACCGACGGCGTGCCGATGGCAACGCCGGTGTTCGACGGTGCGACGGAAGCCGAGATCAAGCACATGCTTGCCCTGGCCGACCTGCCGCTGAGCGGCCAGACCCAGCTGTATGACGGCCGCACCGGTGAGGCATTCGATCGCCACACCACCGTGGGCTACATGCACTACCTGAAGCTGAACCACCTGGTCGACGACAAGATGCACGCCCGTTCGACCGGCCCGTACTCGCTCGTCACCCAGCAGCCGCTGGGCGGCAAGGCGCAGTTCGGTGGCCAGCGCTTCGGTGAAATGGAAGTCTGGGCGCTGGAAGCCTACGGCGCGGCCTACACCCTGCAGGAAATGCTGACGGTGAAGTCCGATGACGTGCAGGGCCGCAACCAGATGTACAAGAACATCGTCGACGGTGAGCACGAGATGGTCGCGGGCATGCCGGAATCCTTCAACGTGCTCGTGAAGGAAATCCGCTCGCTGGCCATCAACATGGAACTGGACGGCAACTGATCGCGCAGGCGCGGCTGCCCCGGCAGCCGCGCCGCCACATCTGAACCGACAGCCCCATCGACAAGATTTCCTCCTTTCGGAGAAACACCATGAAAGACTTGCTCAACCTCTTCAACCAGCAGCGTCAGACGCTGGACTTCGACGCGATCAAGATCGCGCTGGCCTCGCCGGACCTGATCCGTTCGTGGTCCTTCGGCGAAGTGAAGAAGCCGGAAACCATCAACTACCGTACGTTCAAGCCGGAACGTGACGGCCTGTTCTGCGCCGCCATCTTCGGACCGGTCAAGGACTACGAGTGCCTGTGCGGCAAGTACAAGCGCATGAAGCACCGCGGCGTGGTCTGCGAAAAGTGCGGCACCGAAGTCACCCTGGCCAAGGTGCGCCGCGAGCGCATGGGTCACATCGACCTGGCCTCGCCGGTCGCGCACATCTGGTTCCTCAAGTCGCTGCCGTCGCGCATCGGCCTGATGCTGGACATGACCCTGCGTGACATCGAGCGCGTGCTGTACTTCGAAGCCTACGTGGTGACCGAGCCGGGCCTGACCGCCCTGGAGCGCCGCCAGCTGCTGACCGAAGAACAGTACCTGCAGGCCCGCCAGGAACACGGCGACGACTTCGATGCCGCCATGGGCGCCGAGGCCGTGTACGAACTGCTGCGCACCATCGACCTGCAGTCGGAAATGACCCGCCTGCGCGAAGAAATCGCCAGCACCGGTTCGGAAACCAAGCTCAAGCGACTGACCAAGCGCATCAAGCTGGTCGAGGCCTTCCTCGAGTCGGGCAACCGTCCGGAGTGGATGGTCATGACCGTGCTGCCGGTGCTGCCGCCGGACCTGCGTCCGCTGGTGCCGCTGGACGGTGGCCGCTTCGCGACCTCCGATCTGAACGATCTGTACCGCCGCGTCATCAACCGCAACAACCGCCTGCGCCGCCTGCTTGAGCTGAACGCGCCGGACATCATCGTGCGCAATGAAAAGCGCATGCTGCAGGAATCGGTCGATGCGCTGCTGGACAACGGCCGTCGCGGCCGTGCCATCACCGGCACCAACAAGCGCCCGCTGAAGTCGCTGGCCGACATGATCAAGGGCAAGCAGGGCCGCTTCCGCCAGAACCTGCTGGGCAAGCGCGTGGACTACTCGGGCCGTTCGGTCATCGTGGTCGGTCCGTACCTGCGCCTGCACCAGTGCGGCCTGCCGAAGAAGATGGCGCTTGAGCTGTTCAAGCCGTTCGTCTTCGCCAAGCTGCAGCGTCGTGGTCTGGCCACCACCATCAAGGCCGCCAAGAAGCTGGTCGAGCGCGAAGAAGCCGAAGTCTGGGACATCCTGGAAGAGGTCATCCGCGAGCATCCGGTGATGCTGAACCGTGCGCCGACCCTGCACCGTCTGGGTATCCAGGCCTTCGAGCCGGTCCTGATCGAAGGCAAGGCCATCCAGCTGCACCCGCTGGTCTGCACCGCGTTCAACGCCGACTTCGACGGTGACCAGATGGCCGTCCACGTGCCGCTCTCGCTGGAAGCCCAGCTGGAAGCGCGTGCGCTGATGATGTCCACCAACAACATCCTGTCGCCGGCCAACGGCGAGCCGATCATCGTGCCGTCGCAGGACGTCGTGCTGGGTCTGTACTACATGACCCGCTCGCTGGTGAACAAGAAGGGCGAGGGCATGGCCTTCGCCAACATCGCCGAAGTCAAGCGCGCCTACGACAACCGCGTGGTGGAACTGCACGCACGCGTCAAGGTCCGCATCACCGAAGTGGTGACCGACGAGGAAGGCAACAAGCAGAACAAGACCTCGATCGTGGACACCACGATCGGTCGCGCCCTGCTGGCTGAAATCCTGCCGGAAGGCCTGCCGTTCGCGCTGGCCAACACCGAGCTGACCAAGAAGAACATCAGCCGCCTGATCAACTCCAGCTACCGTCAGCTGGGCTTGAAGGACACGGTCGTGTTCGCCGATAAGCTGATGTACACCGGCTTCGCCTACGCAACCCGCGCGGGCGTGTCGATCGGCATCGACGACATGCTGATCCCGGACGAGAAGCGCGGCATCCTCACCGAGGCCGAAGCCGAAGTGCTGGAAATCCAGGAGCAGTACCAGTCGGGCCTGGTCACCGCCGGCGAGCGCTACAACAAGGTGGTCGACATCTGGTCGCGCACCAACGAACGCATCGCCAAGGCGATGATGGACACCATCGGTACCGAGAAGGTGGTCAATGCCGAAGGCGAGACCATCGACCAGAAGTCGATGAACTCGCTGTACATCATGGCCGACTCCGGTGCCCGTGGTTCGCAGGCGCAGATCCGTCAGCTGGCCGGTATGCGCGGCCTGATGGCGCGTCCGGATGGCTCGATCATCGAAACGCCCATCAAGGCGAACTTCCGTGAAGGCCTGAACGTGCAGGAGTACTTCAACTCCACCCACGGTGCCCGTAAGGGTCTGGCCGATACCGCGCTGAAGACGGCGAACTCGGGTTACCTGACCCGTCGTCTGGTCGACGTGGCGCAGGACGTGGTCATCACCGAGGTGGATTGCGGTACCACCGAAGGCCTGACCATGACCCCGATCGTGGAAGGCGGCGACGTCGTGGAGCCGTTGAAGGACCGCGTGCTGGGTCGTGTCGTGGCCGAGGACGTGTTCCTGCCGGGCAACGACGAAGATCCGATCGTGACCCGCAACACCCTGCTCGACGAGCAGTGGGTGGCCAAGCTGGAAGACGCCTCGGTGCAGTCGGTCAAGGTCCGTTCGACCATCAGCTGCGCCTCGCCGTTCGGCGTCTGCGCACACTGCTACGGTCGCGATCTGGCCCGTGGCCACATCGTCAACATCGGCGAAGCGGTCGGCGTCATCGCCGCGCAGTCGATCGGTGAGCCGGGTACCCAGCTGACCATGCGTACGTTCCACATCGGTGGTGCGGCGTCGCGAGCTGCTGCGGTCGACAACATCACCGTCAAGACCACCGGTTCGGTGAAGTTCAACAACCTGAAGTCGGTCGAGCACGCCAGCGGTTCGCTGGTGGCGGTCTCGCGTTCGGGTGAAATGTCGGTGCTCGATGCCCACGGTCGTGAGCGTGAGCGTTACAAGCTGCCGTACGGTGCGACCATCACGTCCAAGGACGGCGATGCGGTCAAGGCTGGCCAGACCGTGGCCAACTGGGACCCGCATAACCACCCGATCGTGTCGGAAGTGGCCGGTTTCATCCGCTTCATCGACTTCATCGACGGCGTCACCGTCATCGAGAAGACCGACGAACTGACCGGCCTGGCATCGCGTGAAATCACCGATCCGAAGCGTCGTGGTTCGCAGGCCAAGGATCTGCGCCCGATCGTGCGCATCGTGGACAAGAACGGCAACGATCTGACCATCCCGAACACGGATCTGCCGGCCCAGTACCTGCTGCCGCCGCGCTCGATCGTCAACCTGCAGGACGGCGCCGCCGTCGGCGTGGGTGACGTGGTCGCCAAGATCCCGCAGGAAGCGTCCAAGACCCGTGACATCACCGGTGGTCTGCCGCGCGTGGCCGATCTGTTCGAAGCGCGCAAGCCGAAGGATCCGGCGATCCTGGCCGAGCGTTCGGGCATCATCAGCTTCGGCAAGGACACCAAGGGCAAGCAGCGCCTGATCATCAAGGACACCGATGGTTCGGAACACGAAGAGCTGATCCCGAAGTACCGTCAGGTGATCGTGTTCGAAGGCGAGCACGTGACCAAGGGCGAAACCATCGTGGACGGCGAGCCGAGCCCGCAGGACATCCTGCGTCTGCTGGGTGTCGAACCGCTGGCGGCCTACCTGGTCAAGGAAATCCAGGACGTGTACCGCCTGCAGGGCGTGAAGATCAACGACAAGCACATCGAGGTGATCACCCGCCAGATGCTGCGCAAGGTTGAGATCACCGACCAGGGCACCAGCAAGTTCCTGAATGGCGAGCAGGCCGAGCGCCAGCGCGTCATCGAGGAAAATGCCCGCCTGGCGACCCGCAACGAGCTGCCGGCCCGTTTCGATCCGGTCCTGCTGGGTATCACCAAGGCATCGCTGGCGACCGAATCGTTCATCTCGGCGGCGTCGTTCCAGGAAACCACCCGCGTGCTGACCGAAGCGGCCGTGCGCGGCACCTCGGACAACCTGCGCGGCCTGAAGGAAAACGTCATCGTCGGCCGTCTGATCCCGGCCGGTACGGGCTTGGCTTACCACGCCAACCGTCGTCGCAACGCCTCCGGGCTGACCGACTCGGAAATGCAGACCCTGTCCGGCAGCACGCCGGCCGTGGCTGAGGTGGCCCCGGTGGCCGCCGTGGCGGTGGAATCGACCGACGCCGACCAGGCGCCGGGCAGCGACGAGTAATACGCAGACCCGGCTCCGGCCGGGCCCGCGGCAGGGCAGGGCGCCGACTCCGGTCGGTGGCCCTCCCGGCAAATCAGCAGGCACCGGCCACTGGTCGTCCGCCTGCCGATGAGGTAGGATGCCCGCCGGTCTTTCAACGGACCGGCTTGACAACCTGAACGGGGGGCATGGAAAAGGCTCCCCTGTAACGGCCCGGGATCAGGGCTGGCTTGGCGCGTGCGCATTTGACTGCGTTTTCGCCGGGTTGCTACAATCGTCTGTCTCAGCAGGCCGGTCTTTCGCCTGCTCGCACATTTCCGCATTCATGGCCAGTCTTTTCATTGGCCTCTCTCAGAAGAACATACTGATGGCGACGATCAATCAGCTTGTCCGCAAGCCGCGGCAGGCAACCACTTATAAGAGTGCCTCCCCGGCCCTCGATAAGTGCCCCCAGCGCCGTGGCGTCTGCACGCGCGTGTACACCACCACTCCGAAGAAGCCGAACTCGGCGCTTCGCAAGGTTGCCAAGGTTCGCCTGACCAACCAGGAAGAAGTGATTAGCTACATCGGCGGCGAAGGCCACAACCTGCAGGAACACTCCGTGGTCCTGATCCGTGGCGGTCGCGTCAAGGATCTGCCGGGTGTGCGTTACCACACCGTGCGTGGCTCGCTGGACGCCTCCGGCGTTGCCAAGCGTCGCCAGGGCCGTTCCAAGTACGGCGCCAAGCGTCCGAAGAGCTAAGGGAAAGTACACATGTCTCGTAAAGGTAATACGCCGCAGCGCTCTGTCCTGCCGGATCCGAAGCACGGAAGTGAAACCATCGCTCGTTTCATCAACATGGTGATGCTGAGCGGCAAGAAGTCGGTCGCTGAAAAGATCGTCTACGGTGCCATGGACGTGATCGGCGAAAAGAACCCGAATTCCGTCGAGCTGGTTCAAAAGGCTCTGGAAAACGTGGCTCCGTCGGTCGAAGTCAAGTCCCGCCGCGTCGGTGGTGCCACCTACCAGGTGCCGGTCGAAGTGCGTTCCTCGCGCAAGATGGCACTGGCGATGCGTTGGCTGATCGACTCGGCGCGCAAGCGTGGTGAGAACACCATGCCGAAGAAGCTGGCTGCCGAACTGCTGGACGCCTCGGAAAATCGTGGTGGCGCCATCAAGAAGCGCGAAGAAACCCACCGCATGGCCGAAGCCAACAAGGCCTTCGCGCACTACCGCTGGTGAGTTTGACGGCCTTGCAAAACAGGCACGGCAGCACCATCTAGGTGCTGCCCCGCGGCACCTGGGGTGCCGCGCCAATCCGAAGGCCGCCGAAAGGCGGCGTTCGGCCATCCGAATTCCAAGAAATTGAGAGGCTCCCGTGGCCCGCACCACTCCCATCGAGCGTTACCGCAATTTCGGCATCATGGCCCACATCGATGCCGGCAAGACCACCACGTCCGAGCGCATCCTGTTCTACACCGGCAAGAGCCACAAGATCGGTGAAGTGCACGACGGCGCTGCCACCATGGACTGGATGGAGCAGGAGCAGGAGCGTGGCATCACGATCCAGTCCGCTGCCACCACCGCGTTCTGGAAGGGCATGGACAAGTCCCTGCCGGAGCACCGCTTCAACATCATCGACACCCCCGGGCACGTCGACTTCACCATCGAAGTGGAGCGCTCGCTGCGCGTGCTCGACGGTGCCGTCTTCGTGCTGTGCGCCGTCGGTGGCGTGCAGCCGCAGTCGGAAACCGTGTGGCGCCAGGCCAATCGTTACAAGGTGCCGCGCATCGCGTTCGTCAACAAGATGGACCGCACCGGCGCGAACTTCACCAAGGTCGTTGGCCAGCTGAAGGCCAAGCTGGGTGCTGTCGCCGTCCCGATGCAGCTGCCGATCGGCGCCGAAGACAACTTCAAGGGCGTGGTCGACCTCATCAAGATGAAGGCCATCCATTGGGATGAAGCCTCGCAGGGCATGAAGTTCGAGTACCTGGAGATCCCGGCGGACATGCAGGCGGAGGCCGAAGAGGCCCGCACCTACATGATCGAAGCTGCGGCTGAAGCCAGCGAAGAGCTGATGGAAAAGTACCTGGGCGGCGAAGAGCTGACCGAGGCCGAAATCGTCGAAGCCCTGCGCGTGCGCACCCTGGCCACCGACATCGTGCCGATGTACTGCGGCTCGGCGTTCAAGAACAAGGGCGTGCAGGCCATGCTGGACGGCGTGGTGCAGCTGCTGCCGTCGCCGATCGACGTGCCGGACGTGACCGGTACCGACGTCGACGATGAAACCGTTGCGCTGAGCCGCAAGTCCGATGACAAGGCGCCGTTCTCGGCCCTGGCCTTCAAGATCATCACCGATCCGTTCGTCGGCGCGCTGACCTTCTTCCGTGTCTACTCGGGCACGCTGAACGCCGGCGACCAGCTGCTGAACTCGGTGAAGGGCAAGAAGGAGCGCATCGGCCGCATCCTGCAGATGCACTCCAACGATCGCGAAGAAATCAAGGAAGTGCTGGCCGGTGACATCGCCGCGGCGGTGGGTCTGAAGGACACCACCACCGGCGACACCCTGTGCTCGCAGGACCACCCGATCATCCTGGAGCGCATGGTGTTCCCGGAGCCGGTGATCTCGATGGCCGTCGAACCGAAGACCAAGTCCGACCAGGAAAAGATGGGTCTGGCCCTCGGCCGTCTGGCGCAGGAAGATCCGTCGTTCCGCGTCAAGACCGACGAAGAATCCGGCCAGACCATCATCTCGGGCATGGGCGAGCTGCACCTGGACATCATCGTGGACCGCATGAAGCGCGAGTTCAACGTTGAAGCCAACGTCGGCAAGCCGCAGGTGGCCTACCGCGAAACCATCCAGGCCGCGGACGTCAAGTCGGACTACAAGCACGCCAAGCAGTCCGGTGGTAAGGGTCAGTACGGTCACGTCGTGATCGAGCTGTCGCCGATCACCGCCGAAGATCGTGCCGACCCGAAGATCGGGCCGCTGATCAAGGACGACTTCCTGTTCATCAACGACATCACCGGTGGCGTGATTCCGAAGGAATTCATTCCGTCGATCGAAAAGGGTCTGCGCGAAACCATCACCAGCGGTCCGCTGGCGGGCTTCCCGGTCGTGGACGTCAAGGTCAAGCTGGTGTTCGGCTCGTACCACGACGTCGACTCCTCGGAAATGGCGTTCAAGCTGGCCGCCTCGATGGCCTTCAAGCAGGGCTTCTCCAAGGCCAAGCCGGTCCTGCTGGAGCCGATCATGAAGGTCGAGATCGTGACCCCGAGCGATTACCAGGGTGACGTGATGGGCGACGTGAGCCGTCGTCGCGGCATGCTGCAGGGCTCGAGCGTGACCGGTGACGGTTCGGCTGAAATCATCAATGCGATGATTCCGCTGGGTGAAATGTTCGGCTACGCGACCTCGCTGCGTTCGCAGACCCAGGGTCGTGCAACGTTCACGATGGAATTCGACCATTACGAGCCGGCTCCGTCGAACATCGCCGAAGCCGTGGTCAAGAAGTCCTGAGCATAAGCTCAGGACTCCACCTCATTCTTTTCTGATATCCAAGGTATACAACAATGGCAAAGGGTAAGTTCGAGCGCACCAAGCCGCACGTCAACGTCGGCACCATCGGTCACGTCGATCACGGCAAGACCACGCTGACCGCTGCACTGACCAAGATCGGTGCCGAGCGCTTCGGTGGCGAATTCAAGGATTACTCCGCGATCGACGCCGCGCCGGAAGAAAAGGCACGTGGCATCACGATCTCGACC
>NZ_PKQP01000020.1 GCF_002887735.1 Stenotrophomonas bentonitica | reverse complement strand
GCCGGAGCCGTGGTCGCCGCCGGGCGCTCCGCCACCGGAGCCGGCAGCGGGGCGGTGCTCACCGCCGCAGGCGAAGTGGTCGCGGCGGTGCTGGTCGGCGCCGGTGCGGGCGGCAACGGGCGGCCTTCCAGCGCGGCCTGCGCGCGCTGCGCTTCGGCCTTGGCACGGCGCTGGTCTTCGGCGCGTGCGCTTGCGGCCAGCTCCGCATCGGACATTTCCACTTCCTTGCCGGGCAGCAGGGTGTAGAAGTCGTACTGCGTCGCCGCCGGCTTGGCCGGCTCGGCAGGCTTGGCGGCACCCGGCTTGGGCAGCTCGGTGCCGACGTCGGTGTCGGCATCGCTCACCGGGGCCGGCTGGGCGTTCGGGTCCGGCTGCGGGCCGACCCGCAGGAAACCGTCACCGTCGTTCTTGAACAGGTTGGGTGCCGCCAGGAACACCACGGCCGCAATCGCCACACCCGCGACCAGCCACACCCATCCCGGGGTGCCCTGGTTGCTGTTGCGCCGTGCCTGGCTCTTGCCGCGTCGTGCTGCCATTTACTGCTTCTCCACTGCTTACATTTTTTCCGGGGCGGATACGCCCAGGATGTTCAGACCATTGGCCAGGACCTGGCGCGCGGCGCAGGCCAGCGTCAGCTTGGCGTTGCGTTCGCTTTCGTCGGCCACCAGTACCTGCGTGCCGTGATACCACGTGTGGAAGGCATGCGCCAATTCACGCAGGTACTGCGCGATCAGGTGCGGTTCCAGCGCCAGGCCGGCCGCCTCGACGACTTCCGGGAAGCGCGACATTTCCACCATCAACCACAGCGAGGCCTCATCGCCCAGCGAGGACAGCCCGGCCAGCCCTTCGGCCGGCGTGTAGCCCAGGCCCTTCTCCTGCGCCTGGCGCAGCAGGCTGCAGACGCGGGCATGCGCGTACTGCACGTAGAACACCGGGTTGTCGTTGCTCTGCTGGCGGGCCAGATCGATATCGAAGGTCAGCTGCGAATCGGGCTTGCGCGCGATCAGGAACCAGCGGGTCGCATCGCGGCCGGCTTCTTCGATCAGGTCGCGCAGGGTCAGGTAGCTGCCGGCACGCTTGGAAAGCTTCACTTCCTCGCCGCCGCGCATCACCGTCACCATCTGGTGCAGCACGTATTCCGGCCAGCCCTTCGGGATGCCGACGTCCAGCGCCTGCAGGCCGGCGCGCACGCGCGCCAGCGAACCGTGGTGGTCCGCGCCCAGCTCGGTGATCGCGCGCTCGTAGCCGCGCTGCCACTTGCTCAGGTGGTAGGCCACGTCGGGCAGGAAGTAGGTGTAGGTGCCGTCGGACTTGCGCATCACGCGGTCCTTGTCGTCACCGAAGTCGGTCGAGCGCAGCCACAGCGCGCCGCCTTCCTCATAGGTGTGGCCGGCCGCATTGAGCTGGGCGACGGTCTCTTCGACCTTGCCGTCCTTGTACAGCGAGCTTTCCAGGAAGTAGATGTCGAAATCCACGCCGAACGCGGCCAGATCCTGGTTCTGCTCGTTGCGCAGGTAGGCCACGGCGAAGCGACGGATCGCATCGAGGTTGTCCGGGTCGCGCTCGCCGACCACCGAATGGCCTTCCAGTTCCACGGTGGCGCCGGCCAGGTAAGCCTTGGCCACATCCTCGATGTAATCGCCGCGGTAGCCCGCTTCCGGCCAGCCGGCGTCGTCGGGCTTGAGGCCCTTCGCACGTGCCTGGGTGGACAGCGCCAGGTTCTCGATCTGCACGCCGGCGTCGTTGTAATAGAACTCGCGCTTGGCGTTCCAGCCGTTCACTTCCAGCAGGCGTGCCAGGCAGTCACCGATCGCCGCCGCGCGGCCGTGGCCGACATGCAGCGGACCGGTCGGGTTGGCCGACACGTATTCCACGCCCACGGTGCGGCCATTGCCGCTCAGGTTGTGGCCGTAATCGGCGCCTTCCTTGAGCACACTGGCCGCTTCGCGCTGGTAGGCGCTCGGGGCAAGGTGGAAATTGATGAAGCCCGGGCCGGCGATCTCGACGCGGGCCACGTCATCGCTCTTGGGCAGCGCATCAAGCAGCGCCTGGGCCAGGGCGCGCGGATTGCTGCGCGCCGGCTTGGCCAGCAGCATCGCGGCGTTGGTGGCGAAATCGCCGTGCTCACGGGTCTTCGGGCGTTCGACCACGAATTCCGGGGTCAGGGTATCGGCCGGCAGAGTGCCGTTGGCGCGCAAGGCTTCGATGCCTTGGCTGATCAGGGCGCGGAGGAGATTTTTCACAAGGCCTGCTTTGGGACTGGAGCGGCGGAATCGGCAATTTTAGCCCAGAAGCCACCCCGATCCATTGAACCGGGGCCGAGCGGCGGCGTTTCCCGCCCGGATCAGGCCGCTGCGATGCCCATCCAGCCGCGCGCGGCCATCGATACCGGGGCCCCGTCGCCGATCACGACGTGGTCGAGCAGGCGGATGTCCACCAGGGCCAAGGCCTGCTGCAGCAGCGTGGTGATCCGGCGGTCTTCCAGCGAGGGTTCGGCACTGCCGGAAGGGTGGTTGTGGCTGACGATCACCGCCGCCGCGTTGTGCAGCAGGGCGCGCCGGACCACCTCGCGCGGGTAGACCGCCGCCGCGTCCACCGTGCCGCTGAACAGCTCCTCGCAGGCCAGCGTGCGGTGCTGGTTGTCCAGGAACAGCGCGGCGAACACCTCGTTGGGACGCGACCGCAGCCGCTGCTTGAAGTAGCGCCCGGCGGCGGCGGGGTCGCGCAGGCTGTCGCCCCGGGCCAGCTCGGCGGCCAGATGCCGGTGCGCCAGTTCCAGCCCGGCCACCAGCTTGCAGCTGCGGGCCGGGCCCAGGCCGGGCAGGGCGGCCAGCGCGGTGGCCGGCAGATCAAGCAGGTTGCGCAGGGGGCCGTGGGACTGCAGCAGGTCGCGCGCGGTCTCCACCGCATCGCGCCCGCGCAGCCCCGAGCCCAGGAAGATCGCCAGCAGCTCGGCATCGGACAGGGCGCCGGCGCCCTGGGCAAGCAGCTTTTCGCGGGGACGCTCGGCACTGGGCCAGTCTCGGATCGACATGCCCTCAGTCTCCACTCCCTGCCGGCCCCGCCACCATCGGTGAACCGGGCGCCATCGTGTCGGTAAATGCAGGAAATCGTGCCCAGTCCGGTGGTTGCTTATGACGAAAACCTGCCTCCTTATGCCGCTGGCGCATCAGGCGGCCTACAGACCATCGGGTAAGCTAATCGCCTCGGTTCGACAGGAACACCCAAGGTGGCTGACTCCCCCCAGGCTTCTCCGGCGGCCGCGCGCCCGTTGGAAGGCCAGAAGCTGTTGTTGTGCGTTGGTGGCGGGATCGCTGCCTACAAGTCGCTGGAACTGGTGCGCCGCCTGCGCGATGCCGGGGCCCAGGTGCAGGTCGCGATGACCGCCGGGGCCCAGCAGTTCGTCACCCCGCTCAGTTTCCAGGCACTGTCCGGCCAGCCGACCCGCACCACCCTGTGGGACAGCGCGGCCGAGCAGGCCATGGGCCACATCGAGCTGGCGCGTTGGGCCGACCGCATCGTGGTCGCGCCCGCGACCGCCGATCTGCTCGCGCGGCTGGCCAATGGCCACGCCAATGACCTGGTCACCACCTTGTGCCTGGCCACCACCGCGCCGCTGACCGTGTGCCCGGCGATGAACCATCGCATGTGGCTGCACCCGGCCACCCAGGCCAACATCGGCCTGCTGCGCGAGCGCGGTGCCCAGGTGATCGGGCCGGAAGACGGCCCGCTGGCCGAAGGCGAATCCGGCCCCGGCCGGCTCACCGAACCGCACGCGATCGTGGCCGCGCTGGCCACGCTGCAGGCACCGGCCCTGGCCGAGCCGCCGGCCGCCAGTGAACTGAAGGGCCTGCGCGTGCTGATCAGCGCCGGTCCCACCTATGAAGACATCGACCCGGTGCGTTACGTCGGCAACCGCAGCAGCGGCAAGATGGGCTATGCCCTGGCCGCCGCCGCCGCCCGCCTCGGCGCGCAGGTGGTGCTGGTCAGTGGCCCGGTCCAGCTGGCCACGCCCGCGGGCGTGCAGCGTGTCGATGTGCGCTCGGCCGCACAGATGCGCGAAGCGGTGCTCGCTGCACTGCCGGCCGACATCTATATCGGTGCGGCCGCCGTCTCCGATTACACCCCACGCCAGGTCGCCCCGCAGAAACTCAAGAAGACCGCCGGCACCCAGAGCCTGACCCTGGAGCTGGTGCGCACCCCGGACATCCTGGCCGAGGTCGCCGCGCAGACCAACGCGCTCAAGCTGGTGGTCGGCTTCGCCGCCGAAACCCACGACGTGGAGAAGTACGCGCGCGGCAAGCTGGTGGACAAGCGCCTGGATCTGGTGATCGCCAACCAGGTCGGGATCAGCACCGGCGGTTTCGAAAGCGATGAAAACGCGGCCACGGCCTACTGGCAGGGCGGCGAACAGGTGTTCCCCGGCACCTCCAAGGCCGTGCTGGCCGAACAACTGTTGTCCCTGATTGCCCAGAGGTTGCACGCATGACCATCGATTCCTCCCTCCAGCCCCTGCAGGTCAAGCTGCTGGACCCGCGTTTCGGCGACGAATGGCCGCTGCCGGCCTATGCCACCGAACACAGCGCCGGGCTGGACCTGCGCGCGGCGCTGGAAACCGAGCTCACCCTGCAGCCGGGCGATACGGCGCTGATTCCCAGCGGTATCGCGATCCATATCGCCGATCCGAACCTGGCCGCGGTAGTGTTGCCGCGCTCGGGCCTGGGCCATCGCCACGGCATCGTGCTGGGCAACGGCACCGGCCTGATCGATGCTGATTACCAGGGCCCGCTGCTGATCAGCGCCTGGAACCGGGGGCGCGAGCCGTTCACCCTGCAGCCCGGCGATCGCATCGCCCAGCTGGTGGTGCTGCCGATTGCACGCGTGGCGCTTCAGGTAGTGGATACTTTCACCGACAGCGCCAGGGGAACGGGTGGATTCGGCCATACCGGGGTGCGCTGACAGGGGAGCTTGATGAGCAAGGCGAAGGCGGAAGGACGGCCGCGGTTCACGACAGGGCGCTCGGTGCCGCTGTTGGCCGTGCTGCTGGTGCTGTTGGCGGGCTGGTTCGGGTGGAGCGGTGTGCGCCAATGGCGCCAGGCGGCCGTCGGCGCCGAGCTTGAACAGTCGCGTGACCGCGTGGTCGAGGGGCTGCAGACGGCGGTGACGGGTCAGCTGGGCAGGTTCGGCAAGGTGCTCAAGACCGGGCCCGTTGCCAGTGCACTGGCCAGCGGCAACGCACAGGGGGCGGCCGTGGCCATCCGCGAAGGCTGGCCGGGCGTGGAAGACGTCCAGGTCCTGACCGCCGATCTCGATGCGGCCTACGCCGATCCGAAGGCCTTCGGTTACTCGCGCCTGGCGCTGCTCGAAGCCGCCATCGCAGATGACAAGCCGGTGGCCCGCGTCGTCCGCGATGCCGGTGGGCAGCGCCTCGGCCTGGCGGCCGCCGTCGATCTGGGCCCGCAGGGTGCCGCGGTCGTTTACGTGCGCCAGCCATTGCTGCGTTTGACCGGCGTGTTCGATCAGGTTGCCGTGCCCGCCGACGGTTACCTCGCACTGCGCCAGGGCAACCACAACGTAGTCGAACAGGGCAGCCGCGCGCTGTCCGGCGGCGCTGAAGCGTTGGCGCGCCCGATCGGCACCAGTGGGCTGCGCCTGTCTGCGGCGGTGCCGGACATCGAACCGGGCCCGTTGGGACTGGGGGCGATCTCCAGTGCGATCGTGGCGCTGTTGCTGCTGCTGATCGCGGTGCTGCTGGTGCTCGGCAAAGGCAAAGTGCCCTTGCCGCGCCGCCGCGGTGCGGATGACGGTGCCGCCGACGCCGGCCCGACCCTGAGCGAAAGCCTCGCCCAGGCACCGCTTGCGGTGGAGGCCGTCGACACCAGCGACGAGGCAGCACCGCCGCCGCCGTCCGTGCCGGGCGAATCCGTTGCCCCCGATATCTTCCGCGCTTACGACATCCGCGGCGTGGTCGGCCGCGAGCTGACCCCCAAGGTCGCCGCCCTGATCGGGCAGGCGATCGGTTCGGTCCTGCAGGTGCAGGGCCTGCGCGACATCGTGGTGGGTCGCGATGGCCGCCTGTCCGGCCCCGAACTCACCGCCGGCCTGATCGAAGGCCTGCGCCGCGCCGGCTGCAACGTCACCGACATCGGCCTCGCACCGACCCCGGTGGTGTACTTCGCCAGCTACCACCTGCGCGCCGGCAGCTGCGTGGCGGTGACCGGCAGCCACAACCCGCCGGACTACAACGGCTTCAAGATCGTGGTCGGCGGCGAGACGCTGTCCGGCGATGCGATCACCGAGTTGTACCACCGCATCCGCGATGGGCAGCTGCACGTGGCATCAGAACCGGGCAGCTTCCAGACCCGCGAGGTCAATGCCGATTACATCCAGCGCATTGCCGATGACGTGCAGCTGGACCGCCCGCTCAAGGTGGTGGCCGATGCGGGCAACGGTGTTGCCGGCGAGCTGGCCCAGCCGCTGCTGGAGGCGATTGGCGCCGAGGTCATTCCGCTGTACTGCGATGTGGACGGCAGCTTCCCGAACCACCATCCGGACCCGAGCGATCCGCACAACCTGGAAGACCTGATCCAGACCGTGAAGCGCTTCGACGCGGATATCGGCCTGTCCTTCGATGGCGATGGCGACCGGCTTGGCGTGGTCACCCGCGAAGGAAAGATCATCTATGCCGATCGGCTGTTGATGCTGTTCGCGGCCGACGTGCTGATGCGCAACCCGGGCGCGCTGGTGATCTACGACGTGAAGTGCACCGGCAAGCTCTCCGACTACGTGCTGCGCAACGGTGGCAGCCCGCTGATGTGGAAGACCGGCCACTCGCTGATGAAGGCCAAGATGCGCGAGACCGACGCCGAGCTGGCGGGCGAGATGAGCGGCCACTTCTTCTTCAAGGAACGCTGGTTCGGCTTCGACGACGGTCTGTACGCCGCCGCGCGCCTGCTGGAGATCCTGGCCCAGCGCGATGAGACGCCGTCGGAGGTGCTCGACGAGCTGCCCGACAGCGTCTCCACCCCGGAGTTGAAGGTGCCGGTCGATGCGGGTACCCCGCACGCGCTGGTGTCCTTGTTCGTCTCCTCGGTGCAGGTGGAGGACTCGCCGTTCGCGGGCGCGCGCCTGTCCACCATCGATGGCCTGCGTGCCGATTTCCCCGATGGCTGGGGCCTGGTGCGCGCATCCAATACGACGCCGGTGCTGGTGCTGCGTTTCGAAGCCGACGACGAGGCGGCACTGGAGCGCATCAAGGCACTGTTCCGCGCGCAGCTGCAACCGCTGCTGCCGGGTGTTGAACTGGGCTTCTGATCTGTGGGTACCGACCGTGGCGATCAGCGGTAGTGCCGGCCGCTGGCCGGCGCTTCGCATTCCTTGAACGTGACGTGGAGCCGGCCAGCGGCCGGCACTACCGTGCATCTGCGCCACGCGCATGTACATCCATGCCATGCCCATGTAGATCCACGCCATGCGTGGATGCCGTCGATCACCCCTTGAAGCGCAGCCCCACGCCCGGCTCGGTGAACAGATAGCGCGAATCCAGCGCCGAATCGCCCAGCTTGTGGCGCAGCTTGCCGACCAGGATCCGCAGGTAGTGGGTGTCGTGCTGGTGGGTCGGTCCCCAGATCTCCTGCAGGATCTGCGGCTGGGTCACCACCCGCCCGGCGTTGCGCAGCAGCAGCGACAACAGTGCGTACTCCTTGCGGGTCAACGCCACCGGCGCGCCGTCCAGGTGCACTTCGCGCCGGACCAGATCGATATGCAGGTGGCCATCATCGAACTGCGGCAGCACGCCTTCGCTGGAGACCGTGCGCGAGCGCAGCAGTGCCCGCACACGCGCCATCAGCTCCTGCGTACCGAACGGCTTGGTCACGTAGTCGTTCGCACCGGCATCCAGCGCCCGCACCTTCTCGGTCTCGCTGGCGCGCACGGTCAACATGATCACCGGCACCTGGCTCCACTGGCGCAGCTCGCCAAGTACCTCATGGCCTTCCATGTCGGGCAGGCCGATATCCAGGATCACCAGATCCGCCCCTTCGCCGACCAGTGCTTCCAGCCCGGCCTGGCCGGTCGCGGCCTGGGACACGCGGTAGCCCTGCGCGCGCAGGCTGATCTCCAGGAAGCGCCGGATCTGCGCTTCATCGTCGATCACCAGCACGCGCGCCGGGGGCACGCCGTGGGAAGCCTCAGGAATCGTCGTTGTCATCGGCGGGGTGGGGATGCAGCAAGGGCAGGGTGATGCGGATCAGGGTACCGCGTCCGTCGCGGCCCGGCAGCGCCTGTACGCTGCCGCCATGCGCGCCGATCATGCCCTGGCAGATGGTCAGGCCCAGCCCGGTGCCATGCCGGCCACGGTCGCCGCGTTCCACGCTGTAGAACATGTCGAAGATGCGCGCGCGCTCCTCGTCCGGGATGCCCGGTCCGGCATCGAGCACGTCGATGCGCAATTCGCCCTCGACCAACCGTGCCTGCACCTCTACCGCCGCGCCGGGCGGGGAGAACTTGGCGGCGTTTTCCATCACGTTGAACACGGCCTGTTCAACCAGCGCCGGATGCACCCAGATCGGCGCCAGCTCAGCGGGTATGTCCAGCTTCAACAGCACATCGGGCTGATAGCGCTGCAGGCGGCGCGCGGCCGAGCCGACCAGCTCGTCCACGCCGATCCAGTCGCGGTTGATCTGCAGCCCGTCATGGCCCAGCCGGGTCATGTCCAGCAGGTTCTGGATGTAGCGGTCCAGGCGCTCGCCTTCCACCAGAATGGTGTCCAGCAGGGCGCGCCGGTCGCTGGCGTCCATCGCCTCGGCATAGCTGGAGAGGCTGTCGGCCGAGCCGATCATCGCTGCCAGCGGCGAGCGCAGGTCATGCGAGACCGAGGACAGCAACGCCGAACGCAACCGCTCGGTCTCGTTGCTCACATGCGCCTTTTCCAGATCGGCCACCAGCTGGGTGCGCAGCGCGGCCTGCGCGATGTCGTCCACCATCGCTTCGGCCAGCTGCCGTTGTTCCGGTGTCAGCCGCGGTGCCTCGCGCGGGAAGCGCATGCCGGCCACGCCGATCGCGCGGTCGTCGCCGTCCAGCAGCGGCAGGAACCACCAGCCAGCACCGGCCAGGGTATCGGTGAAGCGTCCGCTGGGTTGGCCATGCCGGTGCGCCCAGTCGGCCGCGGCCAGATCGGTGTCGCCCGGTGCGGCGCTGCCGCTGGCACTGGTGTACTGCCCGATGCGCAGCCACGCCGGGGCGTCCATCGCCTGTTCCAGTGCCTCGCGGCCGGCCTGCGCGACCTGCTCGTTGCTCGCCGCACTGGCCAGTTGCCGGCCCAGTGCCTGGCGCGCATGCGCGTGCCGGTTGGCCGCGCGCAACGCGACCACCTGCATGCGCAGGCGCGAGGCCAACCGCCCTGCCACCAAGGCAGCGGCCAGGAACAGGAAGACCGTGATCACGCCCTGGCGCGCACTGATCGCGAAGGTGAAGCGCGGCGCGATGAAGAAGAAGTTGTAGGCCAGGAAACACAGCGCGGCGGCGATCACCGCCGCACTGGTGCGGCTGCGCGCGGCGACCATCACCACCGCCACGATGAACACCATCGACAGGTCGTACAGCCCGATCCAGCGCTCGGCGACCAGCGCCACCAGGCAGGCCGCCGCCGTGGCGCCGAGCGCCAGCAGCGCGTCCTTGCCGGCGCTGCGGCTGGGAATGAACAGCCCCGACCGCCGCGCCCGCGCCCGCGCCTGTGGTGTGCCGATGATGGTGATCTCGAAATGTGCGCCACGACGGATCAGCTGCTGGGTCAGCGTGCGGTTGAGCATGCGCGCCAGCGGCCGCTCGCGCGTGCGGCCCAGCACCAGCGTGGAGACCCCGTTGTGTGCGGCGTGATCGAGCAGCGCATCGGCGATGCTGGAGCCATGCAGCAGTTCGGCCTCACCCCCGAGGCGGCGGGCGAGGGCGAAGGCGGCATCGATCTCGCGCCGGGTCTGCTCGTCGTGCGCGCGCGCCTGCACCGTCACCACCGTCCACGGCGCATCGCGCCGCTCGGCGATGCGCCGGCCGACCCGCACCAGGTACTCGCTCTGGCCGCCGCCATCGATCGCCACCAGCACGCGGCGGCGCAGCGGCAGGTTGCCTTCGCCGCGCGCGGCACGGGTCTCGCGCAGGCTGCTGTCCACGCGGTCGGCGGCTTCCTGCATCGCCAATTCGCGCAGTGCGGTCAGGTTGGCCGGCGAGAAAAATGCCTGCAGCGCCTGCGCCGCCTGCTCCGGCACATAGACCTTGCCCTGCTGCAGGCGCTCGATCAGTTCGCGCGGCGGCAGGTCCACCAGCACGATGTCGTGCAGGCGGTCGAGTACCGCATCCGGCACGGTCTCGCTGACGCGCACCCCGGTGATGCGCATGACCACGTCGTTGAGGCTTTCCAGGTGCTGGATGTTGACCGTCGTCCACACGTCGATGCCGGCATCGAGCAGTTCCATCACATCCTGCCAGCGCCGTTCATGGCGACTGCCGGGCACATTGCGATGCGCCAGTTCGTCGACCAGCACCAGGGCCGGGCGACGCGCCAGCACCGCGTCCAGATCCATTTCTTCCAGCGCGTGCTGTTGGTACTCGCGTTGCAACAACGGTACCTGCGGCAGGCCCGCCAGCAGTGCCGAGGTCTCGGCGCGGCCGTGGGTTTCCACCAGCCCGATCACCACGTCCACGCCGCGGCGCAGCTGCTCATGCGCGCGGGTCAGCATGCTGAAGGTTTTGCCTACCCCCGGGGCCGCGCCCAGGAACACAGTGAGCTTGCCGCCGGCTTCGCGCTGCAGGGTGTCGACCAGGGCATCGGCCTGGCGGGTACGGGAGTCGCTCATGGGCGGGGATTGTGCGCCGCTTCGCGCGATCCCGGCATCACGGTCGGGCCTTGAGATCCTCCAGCGCCAGGTTCAACGTCATCACGTTGACCCGGGACTGGCCGAACACGCCCCATTGCGGGCCCAGCGTGTTGGCCTGCACCAACGCGGCGACGCGCTCGGCCGGCAGGCCACGGCTGCGTGCTACGCGGGCCACCTGCACCTGCGCGGCGGCCGGGGAGATCTCCGGGTCCATGCCGGCGCCGGACTGGGTTACCAGATCGCCGGGCACCTGCGCGGCAGGCACGCCTTCGCGTGCGGCCACCGCCGTGATCGCCGCCTGCACCCGTTCCTGCAGCGCCGGGTTGCTGCGCGCCATGTTGCTGCCGGCCGCGGCCATCGGGTCATAGTTGGCCGCCGAGGGCCGCGCCTGGAAGTAGCCATCGCCGACGAACGGCTGGGCGATAAGCTGCGAGGCACGCACCTGCCCGTCGCGGATCAGCAGGCTGCCATCGGCCTGCGCCGGGAACAGCAGCCGGCTCACGCTGGTCGTGGCCACTGCATAGGCCAGGCCGAGCAGCAACAGGCTGCTCACGCCGAGCACGAGGGCCGGGCGCCAGGCGCTGTCCTGCTGCAGGTGGAGGGAGGCGGCCGCGCGACTGCGCGCCGGACGGGGGACGGACGTAGCAAGCGAGCGGTTCATGCGCCGAATACCGAGACAAGGAAGAGGTCGATCAACTTGATGGCCGCAAACGGCAGCAGCACGCCGCCCAGGCCATACACCAGCATGTTCCGGCGCAGCAGCGCGGTGGCCGTGGCCGGGCGGAAGCGCACCCCGCGCAAGGCCAGCGGGATCAGCGCCGGGATCACCAACGCATTGAAGATAAGCGCCGCCAGCACCGCATTGCGCGGGCTGGACAAGTGCATCACGTTCAGCGCCGCCATCGCCGGCAGGGTTGAGGCGAACAGCGCCGGCAGGATCGCGAAATACTTGGAGACATCGTTGGCCAGCGAGAACGTGGTAAGCGCACCGCGGGTGATCAGCTGCTGCTTGCCCACTTCCACCACCGCCAGCAGCTTGGCCGGGTCCGAATCCAGGTCGACCATGTTGCCGGCCTCCTTGGCGGCCTGCGTGCCGGAGTTCATCGCCAGCCCGATGTCGGCCTGGGCCAGCGCCGGGGCGTCGTTGGTGCCGTCGCCGACCATCGCCACCAGCCGCCCACCGGCCTGCTCGGCGCGGATGCGGGCCAGCTTGTCTTCGGGGCGGGCCTCGGCGATGTAGTCGTCCACACCGGCTTCGGCGGCGATCGCCGCAGCGGTCAGCGGGTTGTCGCCGGTGATCATCACCGTGCGGATGCCCATCGCGCGCAGCTGCGCGAACTTCTCGCGCATGCCGTGCTTGACCACGTCCGACAGCTCGATCACGCCCAGCACATGGCGGCCTTCGCACACCACCAGCGGGGTGGCACCGTTGCGCGCCACCTGCTCCACGCGGCCCGGCAGCTCCGACGGCACGGTCCCGCCCAGCTCACGCACATACGCGGTGATCGCATCGGAAGCGCCCTTGCGGATGCGGCGGCCGCCGTCCAGATCCACACCGGACATGCGGGTCTGCGCAGAGAACGCAAGATAGTCCGCACGGTCCGGCTCGGCGGTGGTGCAGCCCTGCTCACGCGCGAGACGCACGACCGATTTTCCTTCCGGCGTCGGGTCGGCCAGCGAGGACAGCAGCGCCGCTTCGCGCAGCTGCGTGGCATCAATCCCCGCCAGTGCATGGAAGTGCGTGGCCTGGCGGTCGCCATGGGTGATCGTGCCGGTCTTGTCGAGCAGCAGCACGTCCACGTCGCCGGCCACTTCCACCGCCTTGCCGGACTTGGCCAGCACGTTGGCGGCCAGCGCCCGGTTCATGCCGGCGATACCGATGGCCGGCAGCAAGCCGCCGATGGTGGTCGGAATCAAGCACACCAGCAGCGCGATCAACAGCAGCGGATCGACCTGCACACCAACGAACGCACCGATCGCCGGCAGCGTCGCCACCACCACCAGGAAGGTCAGCGTCATCGCCGCCAGCAGCAGGGTCAGGGCGACCTCGTTCGGGGTCTTCTGGCGGTTCGCGCCTTCCACCAGCGCGATCATCCGGTCCAGGAAGCTGTGGCCCGGCTCGGCGGTGATGCGCACGATGATCTGGTCGGAAAGCACCTTGGTGCCGCCGATCACGCCGCTGCGGTCGGTACCCGCTTCGCGCAGCACGGGGGCCGATTCGCCGGTCACCGCCGCTTCGTTGATGGTGGCCAAGCCCTGCACGATCTCGCCATCGGCCGGGATCAGTTCCCCGGCACTGACGATCACATGGTCGCCCGGGCGCAGTTCGGCCGCCGGGACCTGGGTCTCGCTGGCCCCGGCATGCGCGGCCGCCAACCGGCGCGCGCTGAGGTCCTGCCGGGCGCGTCTAAGCGAGGCGGCCTGGCCCCGGCCGCGCGCTTCGGCCACCGCCTCGGCGAAGTTGCCGAACAGCACCGTCAGCAGCAGGATCGCGGTGACCGCCAGGCCGAAGCCCAGCGGCGCATTGCCGGTCAGCGTGACCAGGGCGCTGACCACTGTGCCGACCATCACCACGGCCATGACCGGGCTGTGCAGCAGGTGCCGGGGCGAGAGCTTGATCACGGCGTCGCGCAGGGCACGGCGCCAGCCGGCGCCATCGAGCAGGCGCTGGCGGCGATGGGAAGAAACGTTCAACGGATACGTACTCATGGAAGGCGGTCTCAGTGCAGCGTCAGCGACAGGTGATCGGCGACCGGGCCCAGCACCAGCGCCGGCATGAACTGCAATACGGTGAGGATGACGATCAGCGCGATCAGGGTCAGCGCGAAGGTCGGGGTTTCAATCTGCAGCGTGCCGGCCGATTCCGGCGCCCGCCGTTTGGCCGCCAGCTGCGCGGCCACGATCAACGGGATCACCAGCACGGGGTAGCGGCCCAGCAGCAGCACCAGGGTGCAGCTCAGGTTCCACCACACCGTGGCATCGCCGAGGCCTTCAAAGCCCGAGCCGTTGTTGGCGAACGCCGAGGTGTACTCGTAGAACACCTGGCTGATGCCGTGGAAGCCGGGGTTGGAGGTGCCGGTGATCGACGGGATCGCCAGGGTCAACGCGGTGAAGCCCAGGATGGTGATCGGCTGCAGCAGCACCAGCAGCGCGAGCAGGCGCACCTGCGGCGTTTCCAGCTTGCGACCGAACAGTTCCGGGGTGCGGCCGGTCATCAGCCCGGCCAGGAACACGCCCAGCAGCAGGTACACGATGAACTGCTGCAGCCCGCAGCCGATGCCGCCCCAGATCGCATTGACCAGCATGTTGACCATCGGCACGGCGCCGGCCAGCGGGCTGAGCGAGTCATGCATGCCGTTGACCGAACCGTTGGACACCTGGGTGGTGATCGCGGCCCACAAGCCCGTGCCATCGGCACCGAAGCGCACTTCCTTGCCCTCCATCAGCAGCGGGCTGGCCGCAGTGGCCGAGTGGCCTTCCAGCCACACCGTGGCGGCGATCGACACACTGGACATCGCCAGCATGCAGCCGAACACCAGCCCGGCCATGCGCTTGCGCCCGGTGAAGGCGCCGAGCATGAAGATCACCGCGATCGGGATCAGCAGGATGCTGATCAGTTCCAGCGCGTTGGACAGTGGGGTCGGGTTCTCCAGCGGCATCGCGCTGTTGGGGCCGTACCAGCCACCGCCATTGGTGCCCAGATGCTTGGCCGCGACCATCGCCGCGACCGGCCCGAGTGGCAGCTTCTGCGTGTCCATGCCGGCCGCGGCGTCGATCGGCGCGGCCTGCGGACCGCCGGCGAGGGTGGCGGGCACGCCTTGGCTGGTCAGCAGCACCGCCCACAGCAGGCACAGCGGCAGCATGAAGCGCACGCTCGAGCGCACCACATCGGCGTAGTAATTGCCCACATCGACGCGGCGGTCCGCACTCAGCAGCGCAGCCTGGTCGGCCGGCACATCCTCGGGGCGCGCGCCGAACAGCGCACGCAGGGTGGCCACCACCAGCGCCAGGCCCATCATCGGCGTCACCACCTGCAGCCCGGTGATCGCGGTCATCTGCGAGAAGTACGACAGCTGCGCCTGCCCGGAATAATGCTGCTGGTTGGTGTTGGTCAGGAACGACACCATGGTGTGCAGCGCCGTATCCCAGCGCATGTTGGGAATCTGGTCCGGATTGAACGGCAGCCAGGCCTGGGTCATGAAGACGGCCTGCACCAGCACCGCGATCACCACGTTGCTGAGCAGGAAGGCGCCCACGTAGCCACGCCAGGACATGCCGCGCGCCGGGTTCACCCCCAGCAGCCGGTAAAGGGGTTTTTCAACCAGCCCGAACAGCGCATCGCCACGCATCGGGCCACCGCGCATCACCCGGGCCAGGTACAGCCCAAGCGGAAAGGCCAGCACGATGCTGGCCAGCAGGATCAACAGGATCTCGGTCATGGTCGGCTCCGGTCAGAAGGTTTCGGGCCGAAGCACGACGTACAGCAGATAGGCGGCGGCAACGAGCACCAGCACGCCGCACAGCAGGGAAAGCCAGGCAGACATGGTCGTGGCCTCAAACGCGGGAAAGGGAGCGCACGGTGCGCGGGGCACCGGCAGGAAAGACAGACAGATACGGGCTCATGGGACGTCCAGGTGGAACCACTCCACGTCAGGCGCTCATGGTCTGCCTGCACGGCATAAACGCTCCACGCCCGAAACCGGCGCCCCGCGTAAAAAGTGCATAAAAAGGTGCTTCCCTGCCGCGAGCGTTACGCCCCGCAGCGACCGGCAGGCCCCTCGGCAAATGTCCCCCGGCCGCCGCCTGGCGGCGACGGCCTCCTCCTTGATTTTGCCCAGGGACCTGCCGGCCGCTACGGAGCTCAGCGTGCGATACGCGTGCGAGACAGCGAACTTGCTGTTGGCCGCCAGTGGTCTGTACACGTGGGGCGCGATGCCCTTGTGGGCGAAATCAAGGAGGAGGGGGCGGCCGCAGGCCGACGCCGGGGGCGTCGCCGGCAAGGGCGTCGCGTCCCAGCGCCCGACCAACTCACCGCTCCTGCTTGCGGAAAAGTTCAGAGCGCGCTCCGGGCCTGCCGCGAGGACGAAAACAGAGAAGGCGGCCCAAAAGGCCGCCTTCGTTTCAACGCAATCGCACATCCACCTTACCCGCGCGGATCGCTCCCCACACCCTTGAGCAACCGATAGCGCTGCAGCGTGCTCTCAATCTCCACGTCCAGCGCCCGGCGCTGCTGCTCGAACGAGGCCTGCATGCGCCGCTGCGTCACCAGCTCGGCATGCCGCTGGCGGATGCGCTCGGCCTGTTTGTCCGGCACCGGCTGCCCATCCAGCTCGCGGTTGCCCGCACTGGCCAGCAGGGTGACCAGCGCATCACGCACGCTGGCCACGTTGTAGCTGGCGGTGTGGATGTTGTTGTCCAGGATGCCGCTGCGCTCGGCGAACACCCGGCGCAGGTCGTCCTCGCTCTCGTACGTGGCCAGCATCGCCTGCTCGGTACGCTGGCGGGTCTGCTCGGCGGCCAGGTCCAGGCGCTGCTGCGCGGCCTGCGCCGCAGCATCGGCGCGTTCCTCGTCAGTCAACGCGCGCTGCACTTCGCCACTGCGCATGCCGCTGCGCAGGTTGAACTCCTCGCGCGCACTGTTCACCGCCTCCTGGGGCAGGGCATCACTGCAGATCCGCTCGCTGCCCTTGTTCCAGCAGTACAGCTTCTTCGGCGCTGCGTCGGCCGCGCGCTTCTGCGCCTGGGCAGGCAACAGCGGCACGGCCATCAACAGGCCGACAACGGTGAACGTGGCAAACCTGGACATGGTGAAAGCCCCCTGCTCTCAACGCGTAGGACGGCTGCCGTAGCGGGAACGATAGTCCTCCAGCGGCTGCCGGTAGCCCACAAGTTCCGGATTTCCGGAGGCAAAATCAAGCAGGTCGGCCAGCGTGGCCACGGCGACCACCGGAATGCCGGCTTCTTCGGCCACGGCCTGGGCGGCCGAACGGCGGTCGGTTTCCGAGGCGATTTCCTGGCGGTCCAGGGCCACCACGATGCCGGCCGGGGTGCCACCGGCGCCCTTGATGATCGCCAGTGCTTCGCGGATCGCGGTGCCGGCGGTGATCACGTCATCGACGATCAGCACGCGCTTGCCATTCATGTCCGCGCCGATCAGGTTGCCGCCTTCGCCGTGGTCCTTGGCTTCCTTGCGGTTGAACGACAGCGGCAGGTCGCGGCCGCGCTGGGCGAATTCACAGGCGGTCGCGGTGGCCAGCGGGATGCCCTTGTAGGCCGGGCCGAACACGACGTCGAACTTCAGCCCGGTCGCTTCCACGGCATCGGCGTAGCAGGCCGCCAGCTGAGACATGCGCGCGCCGGAATCGAACCGGCCGGCGTTGAAGAAATAGGGGCTCAGACGGCCGGACTTCAGGGTGAACTGGCCGAAACGCAGGGCATCGGCGGTCAGGGCCAGTTGCAGGAAACGGTGGCGATGGTCGCTCATCAAGACTCGATTCAATTCATTTGGAGCGCAAATCCTAATGCATGCCCGCACTTTTCCGCTCGTCGGGCCCTGCGGCCCGGTGTCGCACGGGCTGGCGAGACGGCTTCGCCAGATGGCCGCGGGCGGCAATGCCGTCCGTTTCCAGCCAGCCCCTGCAAGGGCCGAAACGGTATGCTCTTGCGGGTATCGTTCCAGACCCGGGTCAGCATGCGCATCATCAGTTTCAACGCCAACGGCATCCGTTCCGCCGCCACCAAGGGCTTTCTCGAGTGGTTCCGCGCCCAGGACGCCGACGTCCTGTGCATCCAGGAAACCAAGGCCCAGGAAGACCAGCTGACCGACCCGATGTTCCGCCCGGACGGGCACCACTGCTTCTACCGCGACGCCATCACCAAGAAGGGCTACAGCGGCGTGGCGATCTACAGCAAGCGCGAGCCGGACCAGGTGATCACCTCACTGGGCTGGGCCCCGTTCGACGATGAAGGCCGCTACATCGAAGCCCGCTACGGCAACCTCAGCGTGGTCTCCTTCTATATCCCCTCGGGCAGCTCGGGCGATCTGCGCCAGGGCTTCAAGTACGAAGTGATGGAGTGGCTGCGCCCGATCCTGGCCGGCTGGCTGGCCAGTGGCCGCGACTACGTGCTGTGCGGCGACTGGAACATCGTGCGTTCCGCGCTGGACATCAAGAACTGGAAATCCAACCAGAAGAACTCCGGCTGCCTGCCGCCCGAACGCGACTGGCTCAACGGCCAGTGCGTGGATGCCGACCAGGCGCTGGACATCGCCGCCGGCCAGGGCTGGACCGATGCCTACCGCCTGCTGCACCCGCAGGGCGAGGACTACACGTGGTGGAGCAACCGCGGCCAGGCGCGCGCCAACAATGTCGGCTGGCGCATCGATTACCAGTTCGTCAGCCCGGGCCTGCGTGACCGCCTGCGCAGCTGCTCGGTCTACCGCGATGAACGCTTCTCCGACCATGCGCCGTTCACGGTGGACTACGCCCCATGACCGAAGCGGTCGAGCCGGTGTCCTACAAGGGCTGGGCCGGGATCAAGCGCGCCTTCGGTACGCCCTCGGCGCTGACGATGGCCTTCCTGGGCTTCGGCAGCGGCCTGCCGTTCCTGCTGATCGCCTCGCAGACCCTGTCCACCCGCCTGCGGGATGTCGGCCTGGACCTGGGCAGCATCGGGCTGATCAGCCTGGCCAGCTTCTTCTATCTGATGAAGTTCGTCTGGGCGCCGCTGATCGACCGCTACGCGTTCCCGTTGATCGGCTTCCTCGGCCGGCGCCGCTCGTGGCTGCTGGCCTCGCAGATCGGCGTCACCGGCGGGTTGTTCGCGCTGGCCTTCGTCCGGCCCGAACTCGGCGTCACCCCGCTGGTGCTGTGGGTGCTGGTGGCTTCGTTCGCCGGCGCGACCCAGGATTCGGTGGTGGACGCCTACCGCATCGAGATCGCACCCGAGAGTGCCCAGGCGGCGCTTGCCGCGACCTACACGCTGGGCTATCGCATCGGCCTGATCCTGGCCGGCGCGGGCGCGCTGTACCTGGCCCAGTTCGAGAGCTGGATCGTGGCCTACCTGGCCATGGCTGCGTTGATGATCCTGCCGATCATCACCACGCTGCTGTGCCGCGAGCCGGAGCAGCCCGAGGTGCGCATCCAGCGCCGGATCGATTTCTTCGGCGCGTTCTGGCAGCCGATCGCCAGCTTCTTCAGCACTAATGGCGTGGTGCTGGCGCTGGTGCTGCTGGCCTTCGTCGGGCTCTACAAATTCCCGGACCAGGTGATCGGGGTGATGGCCGGTCCGTTCTATCTGGATTCGGGCTTCACCAAGGCCGACATCGCGACCGTCTCCAAGCTGTTCGGCGTGTGGATGGGCATCGGCGGTGCATTCCTCGGCGGCATCGCGGTGGCTGCATTCGGCTTTCGCCGCATGTTGCTGGTCGCCGCGCTGGGCGTGGCGCTGTCCAACCTGGCGTTCCTGCTGATGGCGCACAATCCGGGCCAACTGTGGGCGTTCTATGCGGCGCTGAGCGCGGACAACCTGTTCCAGGGCTTCGCCGGCACGGTGCTGGTCGCCTTCATGTCCTCGCTGACCGACCGCAACTTCACCGCCACCCAGTACGCGCTGCTGGTCTCGCTGGCCAACCTGCCGGGCAAGTTCGTCGGCGGCGTCTCCGGTTACATCGTGGAGGCGAGCTCGTACAGCACCTTCTTCATCCTCAGCGCCACGACGGTCATCCCGACCCTGCTGCTGCTGATCTGGCTGTGGCCACGGATCCGGGACCGCAGCTCGGCCTGAGTGGTTTGCGTGCCGGCAGAGCCTGATGGATCATGCCGGCACAGTCGTTGCGGGGATGGCGGCGCGCCAACGGGGAGAACGATGGCTGATCTACTGCTGCGGGATATGGACCCGCTGTTGCTGGAACGTATCCGCCGCATCGCAGTGGCGCGTGGCTGGTCCCGCGAGGACACCTGCGTGGCATTGCTGGAACAAGGCCTGTTCGCCAGCGAACTGGAGGTCCGCAGCGGCTTCCACGATCCCGAAGTCGATGCGCTCGCCGATGCCATCGCGGCACTGCAGGCGCTGCCGGACGCGCAGGGGCTGTAACGGCGGCACGCGCCGAGCCGCGCATCGGCGATCATTGCCGCACGCAGCGCCCGCCGCCGTGGCGCCTCAGGCCGGGTGGATCGCCCCCAGAATCCGCGGCCCCCGCGCACCACTCACGCTCGGCAGATTGCCCGGCAACCCGGCCAGGGTGCGCTGCGCCAGCCACGCAAACCCCATCGCCTCCAGATAATCCGGATCCAGCCCGTGCACCGCGCTGGACTCGATCACCACGCCCGGCAGGCGTGCGCCCAGGCGCCGCAGCAGCTGCGGGTTGCGCACGCCGCCGCCGCAGACCAGCACCCGCTGCGCACCCGGCAGGTGCGCCAACAGCGCATCGGCCACCGTCGCGGCGGTCAGCTCCAGCAGGGTCGCCTGCACATCTGCGCCGGAGACCTGTCCCTCGCCCAGTTGCGCCTGCGCCCAGTCCAGGTGGAACTGCTCGCGCCCGGTGCTCTTGGGCGGCGGCAGCGCAAACCACGGATCGGCCAGCCACCGCGCCAGCAGCGCCGTATCGACCTGCCCGCTGGCCGCGAATGCCCCGTCGGCGTCGAACGGTTCGCCGCGGTGGCGCTGGCACCAGGCATCCATCAGCGCATTGGCCGGGCCGGTATCGAAGCCGCGCGGGGTGCCCTGGCGCGGGATCAAGGTGAGATTGCCGATGCCGCCCAGGTTGAGCACGGCGCGGTCTTCGTCGCTGTCACCCAGCATCGTCAGGTGGAACGCCGGCATCAGCGGCGCGCCATGGCCGCCGGCGGCCACATCGCGGCGGCGGAAATCGGCCACGGTGGTGATGCCGGTCAATTCGGCGATGCGGTTGGCGTCGCCGATCTGCATCGTGAAGGCAGGATCGGCCAGCGGCCGATGGCGTACGGTCTGCCCGTGCGAACCGATGGCGTGCACCTGGGTGCGGTCGATGCGCGCGCTGTCCAGCAGCCGGTTGGCAGCCGCGGCGAACGTGATCCCGACCTCGGCATCGAGCCGGCCCAGCGCGTCCAGCGAGGTGATCGTGCCGCCTTCGCCCAGGGCGATCAGTTCGGCGCGGATCGCCGGATCCCACGCGTGGGTCAGGCCATCCACAAAGCGGCAGCCGCCCTCGGCGGGGAACTGCACCAGCGCGGCATCGATGCCGTCGGCGCTGGTGCCGGACATCAGGCCCAGGTAGAGCGGGGTGGTGGGATCAACAGCAGAGGTCATGGCCAGGCGGTCCAACGGGTTGCATGCAGCTTCCGCGCAACCCGTTGCCGCCGTCAATCGATGCGATCAGCCGCGGTTGGATTTGACCGGCTTGCCTGCCTTCGCGGTGGCGGTATCGGCCGACGTGGCAGCCGGGGCCGGGCTGGCGTCGGCGTAGATCAGCTTCTCCATGCCCTGGATGCGCGCCAGTGCCGGCGCGGTCTGCGCACGGAAGGCGGCCAGCTCGGCACCCTGCAGCGGCTCCGGCGGCGGCATCGTCACTGACAGCGGGTTGCGGTGCACGCCGTTGACGCGGAATTCGTAATGCAGGTGCGGGCCGGTGGCCATGCCGGTCGAGCCGACGTAGCCGATCACGGTGCCCTGGGCCACGCGCTGGCCGGTCTTGATGCTGCCAAAGCGCGACATGTGCCCGTACAGCGTGGTGTGGCCACGGCCGTGGTCGAGGATCACCACGTTGCCGTAGCCGCGCTGCACGCCGGCGAACTGCACGCGGGCATCGCCGGCGGCCATGATCGGGGTGCCTGTGCGCGCGGCGTAGTCCACGCCCTTGTGCATGCGCATCTTGCCCAGCACCGGGTGCTTGCGCGCGCCGAAGCTCGAACTCAAGCGCGCGAACTGGATCGGCATGCGGATGAAGCTCTTCTTCAGGGGGCGGCCGCTGGCATCGAAGTATTCGGACTTGCCGTTGCGGTCGAAGCGGAAGCCGCTGTAGGTCTTGCCACCCGAGCTGAAGGTCGCCGCGAGGATCTTGCTCGTGTCCACCTTCTCGCCTTCGCGCCAGGTTTCGTCCATCACCACGCTGAAACGGTCGCCGGGCTGCAGGTCCTTGGAGAAGTCGATGTCGTACTTGAAGATCTCGTCGGTCATCGTCGCGATCGCCGAGGGCGACAGCCCGGCCTTGCGCGCGGCGGCGTACAGCGAACTGGTGATCTCGCCACTGGCGACCACCCGGCGGGTGGAGGTCTCGCGCTTGCTCACCGTCTCGGTGATCTTGTCGCCGGCCAGGGACAGCTCGACGCGGTTGTCGGCATCACGGTCGAAGCGGATCGTGCGCAACTCACCGGACAGCGGCAGGTCGAAGGCGATCTCCGCGCCGGGGCGCAGCTTGGTCAGCGACTCGCGCACACCGGGGTGCTCCAGCACCTGGTGCATCACCGTGGCCGGGATCCCGGCCTGGTCGAACAGATTGCTCAGGGTCTGGCCGCGCTGCACGCGCAGCACCTGCCAGCTGTCGCCGGGGGTCTGCTGCTGGCGTTCCAGCGACAGCGGCGGCAACGGCAGCGCCAGGGTCGAATGGCTGACCGAGTAGGGCGAGTCGATGGTGTGCGAGAAGCCCGGGACGATCGTGGCCACCAGGGCGCCGATGGTGGCGAACAGGCTGGCGTGCATCCAGTGGCGGCGGGTCCAGCGCTGGTTGAAGGCCGCGGGAAGATGCTGTTTGAGCTTCCGATGGAGGGCGGTGTCGTGGAGGACGTGGAGACGTTCCTTGAAGCGCTGCTTGCGCGCGCGGCCTTGATCGGAATTGAGCATCGTCGGTCTGTTCCTGGCTGGCCCGGGAGCGCGGGCCCAAACGTCGGTAACATAGACAGGTATAAATACCGCGTCAAACCCTTGTGCCTATTGGCTTTTGTGAAGCACCTGCGGTTAACTTGTACTTAACGTCATTCATATAAATAAGGCATTGCCGGGAGTTGTCACGTGTCCTCCATTGAAGAAGCCATTGCCCTGATCGGGCGAGGCGCCGATGAGATCCTCAAATCCGACGAACTGCGCCAGCGTCTGGAAAGCGGCCGTCCGCTGCGGGTCAAGGCCGGCTTCGACCCCACCGCACCGGACCTGCACCTGGGCCACACCGTGCTGCTCAACAAGCTGCGCCAGTTCCAGGACCTCGGCCACCAGGTGATCTTCCTGATTGGCGACTTCACCGGGATGATCGGCGACCCCTCGGGCAAGAACGTCACCCGCAAGCCGCTCACCAAGGAAGACGTGCTGGCCAACGCGCGTACCTATGAAGACCAGGTCTTCAAGGTGCTGGACCGCGAGAAGACCGAAGTGCGCTTCAATTCGGAGTGGTTCGGCAAGATGGCCGCCGCCGACATGATCCGCCTGGCCGGCCAGCACACCGTGGCGCGCATGCTCGAGCGCGATGACTTCGCCAAGCGCTATGCCGCCCAGCAGTCCATTGCCCTGCATGAGTTCCTGTACCCGCTGGTGCAGGGCTACGACTCGGTGGCGCTGGAAGCGGACGTTGAACTGGGTGGTACCGACCAGAAGTTCAACCTGCTGATGGGCCGCGGCCTGCAGGGGCACTACGGGCAGAAGCCGCAGATCGTGCTCACCATGCCGCTGCTGGAAGGCCTGGACGGCGTGGCCAAGATGTCCAAGTCGCTCAACAACTATATTGGTATCAGCGAACCGGCCATCGACATCGTCACCAAGACCATGAAGATCGGCGACGACCTGATGTGGCGCTGGATCGAGCTGCTCTCCTTTGATATCAGCCAGGCCGAGGCCAAGGCGCTGCGTGAGCAGGTCGAGGCGGGCGGGTTGAACCCGCGCGAGGTGAAGCTGCGCCTGGCGCGTGAGCTGACCACCCGCTTCCATGACGCCGCCGCGGCCGAGCAGGCCATCGCCGGCTGGAATGCCGCCGTGACCGGGCAGGGCGATGTGACCCTGCTGCCGCTGCAGGAAGTGAGCATTCCCGCCGAAGGCCTGCGGATTGGTGCGCTGCTGACCGCTGCCGGGCTCACCCCGAGCAACTCCGAAGCGTCCCGCAAGCTCAAAGAGCGTGCGGTAAAGGTGGACGGCGAGGTGGTGGAGGACGCCCAGCAGGTGTTCGCGCCCGGTTTTGAAGGCCTGCTGCAGGTCGGCAAGCGCACCTTCGCACGCGTGCTGCTGGTCGCGGCCTAAGTGGCACAAGGGGTCCGGGCGATCCGGCCCCCTTCCAGCATGAATGGGAGGGAGGCGACGTGAAAAAAAGTCGCTTACCCCCTTCACAAACGATGCGGATAGGGACATACTTTCCCTCCCCCGACGCAGGGGCCACCGCAAGGCGGCAACCGCGAAGGATCAGGACTTCAACTTCTTCGAAAGAAGGTGTTGACGGAAACGAAAAGCCTGACATAATAGGCGGCTCGCTTC